>CAWFNX010000001.1:0-1311620 GCA_963817335.1 uncultured Verrucomicrobiae bacterium
AGACTTAGGATCTGGTGGAGCAATCCTTAGGGGTTCGAGTCCCCTCCCTGGCACCAAAAAAGTTGAGAGGTTGAGTTGTTGAGCAGTTGAGATGAGGCGCAGTTACTGCGGCTGCGGCACGATTCGGATGTACGGCTTCGGTTCTTTCCAACCTTGCGGATAGCTCTTCTTCGCTTCTTCGTTTGAAACCGATCCGGCAATGATCACGTCCTGGCCCGGTTTCCAATTCACCGGAGTCGCCACTTGATGCTTCGCCGTGAGTTGCAGCGAATCGATCACGCGCAAGACTTCGTCGAAGTTGCGGCCAGTCGTCATCGGGTAAACCAGGATTAGTTTAATTTTCTTGTCCGGACCGACGACGTAAACATTACGAACCGTCGCATTGTCTGCCGGCGTGCGTTTCTTCGCGTCACCCGCAACATCTGCAGGCAACATATCATAGAGTTTCGCGACCTTGAAATCATTGTCACCGATGATCGGGTAATTCGGCGCGTGGCCCTGGGTCTCTTCAATGTCCTTGGCCCAGCCTTTGTGATCGCCGGTCGAATCGACGGACAGTCCAAGGATTTTCACGTTCCGGCGATCGAACTCCGGTTTGATCCTGGCCATGTAGCCGAGCTCGGTTGTGCAAACCGGAGTGAAATCTTTCGGATGCGAAAAGAGAACCGCCCACGAGTTGCCGATCCAATCGTGGAATTTGATCCGGCCTTCGCTCGTTTCCGCTTCAAAATCAGGTGCTGTTTCGCCGATTTTCATTTCGTCTCCTGTGGTTGAGTGGGAATCAAACTTTCCAGTCCGGCGGATGAAAGTCAACGCTTCCGAAGTCGCCATTCCTGCCATTTTTCGTTTCCGGCGAAGATAGGCAAAGAATCGGCGACTGGCTCGCTTGTCTTTAGCTCAAAGTGATCGGCGAAGATTTCAGCTGCTTTTTGTTCGGTCAATGGATAGGGCGGGGGGTCAGATTCTTCTCCGTAAAAAAAGAAACCGGCGAGTGCTCCTCCCGGGCGAAGAAGCTGGGCGACACGAGCAGCGTAATTATTCCAAAGTGACGGCGGCAGTGAACAAAGAAATGTGCGTTCGTAAATCAGATCGAACGGAGCGGCTTTGAAATCGTGAGTGAAAAAATCACCGAGAACGATTTTGTTTTCGATGCCCGCCAAAGTTGTCTTTGTCAATTCAACCGCGACCGGAGAAAAATCGATCGCAGTCACCTCATGACCGGCCTTGCGGAACGCGTCAATCGCTCGAGAATCCCGACCGCATCCCGGGATCAAAACGTTGCACTCCGGCGGAAGCGTTCCAATAAAAGTGTCCAAGCGGGGCGGGACGTGATCAAGCTGCCATGGGGTTCGTCTGGCGGCATACCGTTGTGACCAGAAATCCGGCTGAGCGCTGTCCTTCTCGTCCTTTTCCTTGTTCACCACGTAGTCAGGGTAAACATTTCATGACGGATTACGCAATGGCGGGGGTCGTTGCCGCCGATTGTCAGGTGCGGTGCGATTTCTAGAGAGAGGTAACGAATGGAGCGCAAACGGAAACTTCGATGGCGGGTTTTGGCTTTCTTCTCGTGTTGCTTTTTGGTCGCGACGAACTTGTGTGCGCAGGCCGTGCAAGGACTCGATGCCATTCGGGTCGCCTCGGGTTTGAGCTCGCCGCTCTTTGTCACCGCGCCACCGGGTGATTTCAACCGTCTCTTCATCGTTCAACAGGGCGGCCAGATTCGCATTTTAAATCTGACGACAGGGATCATGAATGCGACTCCGTTTTTAACCGTGGGAGACATTGTCAGCGGGGGTGAACAAGGATTGCTCGGACTGGCGTTCGACCCCGATTACGCCACCAACGGAAAGTTTTACATAAACTGCACCGCACCGGGAGGCGCGTTCAACGCCGGCATCACCCAAATCCGGCAGTATCAAGTCTCATCTAATCCGGACATCGCGGATACCACGCCGGCAAACATCAAAACGATGCTGTCGTTCGATCAGCCGCAGACGAATCACAACGGGGGATGGATTGGATTCAGTCCGCGAACGGGCGACGATCATAATCTTTACATTGCCACCGGCGATGGCGGCGCGGCGAACGACCAAGACGGCGGCGTTGGTCACATCGAGCCCGGCGGGAATGCCCAAAATAGCACCACGCTCCTCGGTAAAATGTTGCGGATCCATGTTGATCCGACAACCGGCACCTACACGATTCCTTCCAATAATCCGTTCGTCGGATCACGAACTCTGAAGCAGGAGATTTGGCTGCTTGGCTTGCGCAATCCGTTTCGCGATAGTTTCGATCGCGGGACGGGCCGGATGTTGATTGGCGACGTCGGACAGGACACCCGCGAGGAAGTCAACGTCCAACAACAAACCAATCCTGGCGGCGGCGAGAATTATGGTTGGCGAGATCGCGAAGGATTCATTCAGAACCCGGCCTATCCGACGCCGACAGCGTCACCGACGCCGACGCCAAGTCCGCCGCGAGTCGACCCGATCATTGATTATCCGCACACGGTCGGTCGAACAGTAATCGGCGGCTACATTTATCGGGGAGCGAAGTTTCCCGCCTTGCAAGGGGTTTATATTTTCGGTGACTACCTTGGTGCGAGCGGTGGCTCGGCGAAAGTTTTCACTCTCAATTACGATGGGAACATCGCTTCGAACTTTCAAGACATCACCAGCGAGCTGTTTCCGATCCCGACCACCGATGGCGATGTCTCGCTGGCCAATCTTTCGTCGCTTGGCGAAGACGCGGCAGGCGAGCTTTATCTCACCGACATCACCAACGGCAATGTTTACAAGCTTTCGCCGATGCTGATGAGCGCGGCTTCGAGAAAAATCCATGGAATCACTTTGTTCGACATCGATCTTCCGCTCAGTGGAACGCCGGGAACTGAATGCCGAAGCGGTGGGCTCAATGGCAACTACACGATCGTTTTCAAATTCGCGGTCCCGGTTTCCACGGTAGGGGACGGAACCGTTGCCGCAGGAACCGGCAGCATCAGCAGTCGTGGGGTTGATAGCACGGATGCCCGTCAATACGTGGTGAACTTAACTGGCGTGACCAACGTTCAGAATGTCACCGTCACCTTGACCAATGTCACCGATATCGCCGGCAATATTAGCGGCTCGGTTTCCGCAACGATGGCCGTGCTAATCGGCGACACCAATGCGGACCGGTTCGTTGACGCCGTTGACGTGAGTCAAATCAAGTCGCAATCGGGCAACGCCGTGAACAGTTCCAATTTCCGCGAAGACGTTAATGTCGACGACTTCATCGACGCGGTGGACGTTTCTCTGGTGAAAAGTAAATCCGGAACCGCGCTTCCGGCGACGGCTCTTGAGAAGAGTCGTGTCCGCAGTAAACCAGCGGGACGATTTAATCATTAACTCAGCCCGACTTGGGCTTTGTCACATGATCTGCCACTGTCGCTTGCCGGTGCGCCGGTTCTTATCCCAAAGACGCAATCCACCCAGAAAAGCGTTTTGATTCTTACCGCGCTCGACTCCTTTCGGCAGTCGGTTGAAACGATGCACGTTGCCGCCGCCGAGCACGACGTAATCGGCGATGAATGCCTTTTTCAACTGATCGACCGCAAAAATCACCTCATGTTTCCAGCGTTTAAGTCCGAGCCTTTTGATTCCAGGGATCCCGAGAAAATTTTCGATGATGTTGCGGTTGCGATAAGGAAGGTCACCGAGCTCGAGTGGAAACAACAAGTTTTCGAGCAACAAGGCCGAGCCGAGCCCGGTGCCGAGGCCAAGAAACAACATTCGTTTGCCGTGATAACTTCCAAGCGCCTGCATCGCGGCGTCGTTGATTACCTGGACGGGCTTGCCTAACGACTTTCGAAAATCGAAATCGAGCCAGCCTTTGCCGAGGTGCTTTGGGTTCCGGATGATTCTGCCCTCTAAGACCGGCGCCGGAAAACCGATCGAAATGTTGTCGAACTTCCAACCGCGGGTGGTGTCTTTTAGTTGTTTTACAAAATCCTTCGGCCTCATCCGCGGCCCGGAGTCGAACGTGCGATGCTCGCTCCGTTGCATCATCAGCTTTACCCGCGTGCCGCCGATATCGACGACCAGAGTTTTTTTCATCGCACCCCCGATCCCTGCGAGACAGGTTATTCGCCGAGGCCGATGGCCGAACCGAGTTTCTGGAAGATACCTTTTTTGTCCTGTCCGCCGGCGGGGCTGGGCGACCAGCATTCAACGATCTCGAGCGCGAGGAATCGGAAAAGCGTCACGCTGGCAAATTTTAAGTCGAGCCGCAGATTTTTGGCGATCTGCTGGACCGACCGGACCCCATTGAATTGTGAAGCGAACTGGGCCTCGGCGACGGTCAGGCGAAGATTTTGGATCCGCTCAAATCCATCGCGAGTATAAGCAGGGATGGAAGTCGGCTCGTAATAAGCGCGACTGCCGAGTTGGGGAAACTGGACGAAACGCAGGGTAGCGAGCGCCCATTGGTCGACATCGGAATCGCCGGAAAGAGCGGAGGCGAACTGCGGCAGATTTCCTTGTTCAAAGGAGAACCGGACAGACGGCGCGCTCCAAAGTTGGGCGAAAAGTTTCTGGCCGTGATGTTGGACGAGCTGCATCGCGGGTTCGTGCGAAATCAAATTCTCCTGCATCAGGAAGATGAAAGGCGGGCATCCGGTCTCCTGTTGCTGCGCCCGCGCGGCCGCAATCCGGTCGGGATCGACGTGGCTCAAGGTCACGGGAGCTTCCGGCGAGTACAAATCCGGATCACGCGAGGTGGCAAACAGGATCTGTCCGTTTTGGACAAGAAGTTCCACGGGTGACTGGTCCCAAAAAAGCCGCAAGGTGCCGGTCAATTTTTGGCTGGCGATGATTTGAAGCGCTTGATTTAAGGAAAGGAACCGGGTGTCACCGCAAAAAAGCATACCGCTGGTGACCGATTCGTCGGGACCCTGAACTTGTTCGGCCGCTGGTTCAAACGTGGCCGGCGCTTCAGCCTGGGTGGTCGGCGGGGCGGTCCACCATGGAGTTTCCTGCCCCTGCGGTACTTCCGGACCGACCTCAATTGCTTCCTGATAGGACGGTTGATGTTCCACCGGAAAATCCGGCTCTGCCGATTGTGTTGGTTCAGCTGGGGCCGGCTGTGGTTGATATGGCTGTGGCTGGGGCTCGTCCGGTTGACTCGGCATATGCGACTCTACAGTGTTTATAAGCAAATCCGAAGTAAACGGTTTATTCAAGAACCCAATCACATTCGAGTTCTGGCCCTGGCTCGCCTGAAGTTCGGCGCCGTAGCCTGACATGTAAACAACCGGAATGGCAGCAGTGCCTGGATTTTCGAGCAAACGCCGGCAAACTTCGTCGCCTTTCATGTCCGGCAGAATGAAATCCAGGAGGACCAGGTCGGGCTGATCCGTTTGCGCGGCGCGGACTGCTTCTTCACCCGTCGATGCCGAGGACACGTCGTAACCAGCGTCGAGCAAAACGTCTTTTACGAAACTGAGCAGCATCAAGCTGTCATCCACAATCAGTAATTTTTTTGCCACAGACTTGGCGCGATCTGTCGTGCCGGCCGGCGTTTCATCCACCTGCCGGACCGCTTCCATCAGCAAACGTTGCCAGTCCATGTCGATGGTGTGTGAGCTAGGGCCGGCGCCAGCTACTTCGGAAACAGTGCCGCCCTTCCAGCGGACAATTTCGTTGAAGGCCGCCATTCCTTGACGACCCGGTGCGGTGGCGTGCCGGACCTGACCGTTCTCAAAAAAGACGCGCGCCTTTTCGCCGTTCGGTCCGGTAAACTCCAGCACCGACGTGGCCCCGCTCATGCATTTAAGCTGGATGATGTCGGTGAACTGGAGGTCACGCAGGGTGCCCTCAAATTTTTCGCTCGCGGCAACCGGCGGCCGCAACAAACGCTCGACTAGGTCCACAAAATCCCATTGGGCCAGCGGTTTCTCGAGAAAGTGGATCGCGCCAAGACTTGAGACGTGCTCGCGCTGTTCCGGCAAATGAGCGCCGGTCAAAATTATTGCGCGCGCGTTCGGATGACTGGTGCGCAGGTCGTAAAGGAAATCCTGTCCCAGATCGTAGGTGGCATCGACATCGAGAATGAACAGGTTCGGTTTGACCCCGAGAACAATTTTCTGGGCTTCCTCCAGGCTGGGAGTGAGCTCAACCAGAGCGTCCGGCGCCGCTTCTTGCAATGCCGACATGATCGCTGAAGCCAATTGGTCATCCGGTTCCAACACCAAAATCCGGGTCGTTTGCTTGGATTTCTTCTGTTTCATTGTTCTTCCAATCGGAGGGCGCTACTGTTCTCTCCGTAGCAATTGCCCGCTTCTCGCCAATTGACAACGGCTTTTTGGTCCAGGCCGGACTCGCCCTTACCAATAGTGACCTGAAAAGTTAGGCGCTGAATCGCTTTGCCAACTCGCGCCGGCTGATCTTTCCCCGCTCGTTGGTCGGGATCGACTGGACGATGAAAATCCGTTTCGGCACCTGCCACGCGCTCAGTTCTTTTCGACAAGCTTCCACCAGGGTGGCTTCGCGGAGGTCTTCATCTCCCATCACACAGGCGGCGATTTCTTCATTGCGCAGTCCGGCAGCTGCCGGACGCCCAAACGCAACTGCCTGACGAACGCCTCGAGAGCGCAGCAGCGTCTCTTCGATTTCGACCGGGTTCACTTTTTTCCCGGCGACATTGATCACGTCCGAAACCCGGCCGACGATTTTGAATCCGTCGCCGTGCCGCGCGAGCAGATCATCCGGAATAAACACTCCGTCGCTTAATTTCTCACTATCGGCTTCCGGGAAATAACCGTCACCGACAGCGGCGCTGCGGACTCGGGCCTGACTGGCGTCGGCTGATGGGTCGATCAATTCGAGTTCGACCCCATTCATTGGCCGGCCGACATAACCCTCGATGTCAGTGGTCCCTTCGCGGTCGTAACAAATACCGCCGCATTCCGATGCGCCGTAAAACGAATGAATCGGTAACCCAAACCGGCTGAGAAATTTTTTCCCAACAACCAGCGGCAGCGGCGCGCCGGCCGAAATGCAAAGGCGAAGCTTCGGCAACGCCGGCGCGTTTTCCATTTCGCAAAACGCCTGATAAAACGCGGGTGTTCCGGGAAAGATCGACGCATTCGTGCGGGCAAGATCGTCGAGGACGGCGCGCGGAGTGCGATCCCGGCTCATCACCATCGGCACGCCGCGGGCGATCAAAGGCGTGAGCAAATTACTGAACCCGTAGGAATGCGAAACCGGAATGACCCCGAAATTAAGATCGGCGTCGGAAATTTCTTTCGTGTCGCAGATTTGATCGCAGTCCGCGAGTAACTGCTCGCTGCGAAACCGAATCGCGCGCGGCGCTGCGGTCGTGCCGGAAGTCAGTTTGAGGAGGCAGGGGACATTTCCTGACCAAGTTGGCCGAGGGGCGTCTGTCTTCAGCGGCACAACCGTGAAAGAGCCGGTGACAAGACCAACCACGTCGCAAATCTTTAGCGCGATTTCACGTTGTTGTTCATTGATCGATTGCTCGAGTGGCAGGACCGCCAGGCCTCGCCGCAAACATGCCACCAAGGTCGATGGCCAATCTTCGTCATTCCCGATTTGGACCGCGATCACGCTGCCGGTTTGAAAAGTGTCGAGTTTTCGCTCGAAATCACCGGCTCGATCGTCGATTTGTCGAAAGCTGCGGACAACTTCACCGCCGGTATTGAAAATCGCGGGCAAACGGCCTTTCTGGGCCAGAATTCCGGTCCATCTTTCGAGCAATGGATCGTTTCGTTTCATCGCTTGCGTAACGTGCCTGGGCGGTTACATTCGGCGCTCATTTCGGACATGAAAGCAGGCATTCACCCAGAATATCACGAGACCGACATGGTTTGCGCGTGCGGAGCGGTATATAAGACCCGTTCGACCCGGCGCGACATTAGAATCGGTATTTGTGCCGCTTGTCATCCGTTTTTCACCGGCGAACAAAAATTCGTGGATACGGCCGGCCGCGTGGAAAAATTCACCAAGCGCTACGGCAGCACCAGAGCCACCCGGGCGGTCAAGAAAGCTTAGCTGGTTGTAGAGGCGTTCGCCGCGGTGAACGCCTTTTTTGTGCGGCCGATACGGCCGCCGCCACACGATCATGGACTTTGAGCCTCTCATTCAACGCAAACGCGAACGGTTCGAGCAACTCGAGGGCGAGATTGCCGATCCGAATCTTTTCGATAATCGCAAGCGGGCGGGCGAGATCATGCGCGAGCACGCGAGCATTAAGGGCTTGCTGGCGACGTGGGACGAACTGGAAACCGCGCGAAAACAGCTCGATGACAACCGCGAGTTGGCCAGTTCACGCGACGTCGAGATCGCTGCGATGGCCGACGATGAGATCCCGGATCTGGAAAAGCGAGTCGTCGATCTTGAGCGCGAATTGCAGATCGGTCTATTGCCGCCGGACGAAAACGCGAATCGCGACGCCATTGTCGAAATTCGCGCGGGCACCGGGGGCAGCGAGGCGGCCATTTTTGCAGCCGATCTATATAGAATGTACCACCGTTACGCCGAGTCGGCCGGCCTGAAGGCCGAAGATCTCGAATCAAGCGCCTCCGAGCTGGGCGGTTTGAAAGAAGTAATCTTTAAAGTTTCGGGCGAAGCCGTGTTCCGAAAACTCCGCTACGAGAGCGGGGTCCATCGGGTGCAACGCGTGCCCGCAACCGAAGCCCAGGGAAGGATTCATACTTCCACCGCAACGGTCGCGGTGCTGCCGGAAGCGGAAGATGTCGACATTGAATTGAAGCCGGAAGATTTGCGGATTGAAGTTTCACGCGCCGGCGGGCCAGGCGGCCAGGGGGTCAACACCACCGACTCGGCCGTTCAGGTTATGCACATTCCTACCGGAACCATTGTGCGTTGCCAGGATGGCCGCAGCCAGTTGAAGAACAAAGAAAAAGCGATGTCGATTTTGCGGGCTCGATTGTTGGAACGAAAACAGCGCGAGGAAGAGGAAAAATACAGCGCCCAGCGCCGGGGCCAGATCGGGACCGGCGGCCGCGAAGAAAAAATCCGCACCTACAATTTTCCCCAGAACCGCCTCACCGACCATCGGATCGGATTGACTCTTTATAATCTGGATCGCGTGATCGATGGCGATCTCGAGGAAATGATCCAGGCGCTGCAAGCGGCCGACGTGGCGGAACGGTTAAAAGAATCTACAATCACGTGAATTTGCCACCGAGTGGTAGGGGCGGTTACGCTCCCGCTAGTTCATCCAGAATGTGCCCGCTTATGGATTGCCGCACACGGCATGATTCACCGAACCGCCCGCGGGCGACTCCGAGCCGGAGTGGCACGGTCAATCGCCCTCACCTGGCGTTTGGGTTTCGCTGGACATGATAAATGCCAAAACGGTTCTGGAAGTGTTGCAATCCACCACCGCTTACTTTGAAAGGCACAAGGTCGAAAGCCCGCGCTTGAATGCGGAGCATTTGATTGGGCACGTGCTGGGGAAGACCCGGATGGATCTTTATTTAGAGTTCGAACGAACGCTTTCCGAAGCGGAGCTGATTCCGCTCCGGGACCTGGTGAAACGTCGCGGCCAGGGCGAACCCCTTCAGCATTTGCTGGGCACGGTCGAATTCTACGGACAAACATTCGCAATCGACAAACGCGCGCTCGTGCCGCGGCCGGAGACCGAGGAGCTCGTCGAGCTCCTCGGGTTAGAGATCAGAGGTCGGAAGTCAGAGATCAGAATTGTCGACGTCGGAACTGGGAGCGGGGTAATCGCGCTGAGCCTGGCGAAGGAATTTCCCGAAGCGGAAATTCTGGCAGTCGATATTTCGGAGGATGCACTGGCGCTCGCGAAGGAAAATGCGGCGCGACTTGGGTTAAGTGGGCGAGTTCAATTTCGAAAAGGCGACCTTCTCGAGAATCTCGATGAAAGATTCGACCTGATCGTCGCGAACCTTCCGTACGTTTCCATGCAAGACCGACATATTCTCGCCCGCGAAGTGCTGCATGATCCAGACGTGGCGCTTTTTGCCGGACCGACCGGCGAGGAACTGGTGGGTCGCGTGATCGAGCAGGCGCCGGGGCATCTCAATGCGGGAGGCTTGCTTGCCTTGGAAATTGGGATCAATCAAAGTGAAGGATTAACCGGCCTTTTGCGTCAAAAAAATTATCACGACATCCAATCGAAAAAGGATTATTCAGGTATCACACGTTTCCTCTTAGCCAGGTATGGATAAGATCCGTATTCACGGTGGGCGACCGCTGAGCGGTTCGATCAAGGTCAGCGGCTCGAAGAATTCTGCCTTGCCGATCCTGGCCGCGACGTTGCTCACGAAGGACCCTTGCACGATTCGGCGCGTCCCGGATTTGAGCGACACGAATTACATGCTTCAAATTCTGAAGCATCTCGGGGCGGAAGTGGAACGCGCCAGCGGCACGGTGACGATCGCGGCTGCGAAAATTGATTCAATCGCGCCCTACGACGTCGTTCGGAGAATGCGTGCGTCAGTTTGCGTGCTCGGCCCATTGCTCGGCCGCTGCAAGGAAGCGACGGTTTCCATGCCCGGCGGCTGCGTGATCGGAGATCGCCCGATTGATTTGCATTTGAAGGGGTTCGAAGCGCTCGGGGCGGCCGTGCGGGTGGAAGGCGGCAACATCAAAGTTTTCGCGCCTAAACTAAAAGGCGCGGTGGTCGATTTGAAAGGCAAGTTTGGGCCGACCGTTCTCGGAACCGACAACGTGATAATGGCGGCGGCGCTCGCTGACGGCACGACGGTGATCGATGACGCGGCCCAGGAGCCGGAAGTCGTCGACCTGGCAAATTTCCTGAACAAGATGGGCGCGAAGATTGAAGGCGCCGGCACGCGGCGAATTATCATTGAAGGAGTGAAGGAGCTGCATGGCGCCGAGCACGACATCATCCCGGACCGGATTGAAGCCGGAACGTTTCTGGTCGCAGGCGCGATTTGCGGCAAGGGCGTGACGATCAAGCGCGCCGAGCCGTCCCATCTGACCGCGGTAATCGATGCGCTTCAGAACTGCGGATATCGGATCGCGGTCGAGGACAAATCGGTTTCAGTCTCTCCGAATGGCACCGCTAAACCGTTAAACATCGCGACGGAATGTTACCCCGGCTTTCCGACCGACATGCAGGCGCAAATGTGCGCCCTGCTTTCCACCACCCGTGGCTCGAGTTCGATCACCGAAAACATTTTCCCGCAACGCTACATGCACGTCGCAGAGATGAAGCGAATGGGCGCACATATGGAATTGGAAGGCGCGATCGCTCGCATCGAGGGGGTGGATCGACTTCTGGGCGCGCCGGTGATGGCGAGTGATCTGCGAGCGTCCGCCGCGCTGGTGCTTGCCGGATTAAAGGCCGAAGGAATCACTGAAGTCAGCCGTGTTTACCATATCGATCGCGGTTACGAACACTTGGATGAAAAACTAAGCGAGCTCGGGGCCGAGATTGAGCGAGTAAAAGCGTAAGACATGAACGAAACCCAACCTGCTTCCACGCCGCCGCCCGTTCCAGCGTCATCCACCTCATCCGAAATCCGCAACTGGTGCGTGCTCTGTCACGCCAGCGCATTGCTCGGATTGTTCTTCCATTTTTTCGGACATTTGCTCGGTCCGCTCATCGTCTGGTTGATCAAGCGAGACTTGTCTCCTGAAATCGACGCCAATGGAAAAGAATCACTGAATTTTCAGCTCTCCATGCTGATCTACGATGTGGTCGCCGGGATCCTTTGTATCGTGTTGATCGGTATTCCGATTCTGATCGCGCTTTGGGTTTTGAACACGGTGCTGGTGATCATTGCCTCAATTAAGACAGGTGAGGGCAAGTTCTACCGTTATCCGCTTACGATCCGGTTCTTCAGCTAAGGTAGAGGCGGCTCACCGAGCCGCCATGGCGATTGAGGTCAATCGCCGCTACCTACTAATTCGCGCAGCATTTTCAGGTTCTCGACGTCTTCGCGCATCTCTTTGCCTTTTGGCGTTTCGAGAACTTTCGGGATTTTT
This sequence comes from uncultured Verrucomicrobiae bacterium, assembly GCA_963817335.1. Taxonomy (GTDB): domain Bacteria; phylum Verrucomicrobiota; class Verrucomicrobiia; order Chthoniobacterales; family UBA10450; genus AV40. The sequence continues at coordinate 12,003 of CAWFNX010000001.1, forward strand.
CGAAATCGTCGATCGCGCATGATGAATCGAAACGCGTCGAGACCAATCTGTCCCTTGCCGATGTGCTCATGCCGATCCACTCGCGAACCGCGCGCGGTTTTGGAATCGTTCGCGTGAATCGCAACGAGTCGATCTAGTCCGATCGCGCGATCGAGCTCCCGAAATGTTTGTCTAACGCCCGCTTCGGAGCCGATGTCGTAACCGGCCGCGAAAACGTGGGCGGTATCGAGACAAACGCAAAGCCGTTCCGGTTCGCGGACGTTCTCTATAATATAAGAGATTTGTTCGAAACTGTGCCCGAGACAGGAACCTTGACCGGCAGTGGTTTCGAGGGCGATCCGCGTCTTCACTTTCGGAATTTTGCGAAATACCCGATCGATGGAGTTCACGATCTTCTCCAGGCCAGCTTCCTCGCCAGCGCCGAGGTGTGCGCCCGGATGCAAGACCAGGAACGGCAGCTCAAGTTGATCGGCTCGGATCAATTCCTCGGAAAGCGCGCGAATCGAATTCGCCAGAAACTGCGGATTCGTGGCTGCCGGATTAATGAGATAATTCGCGTGAGCGAAAATCGACAACAGGTCGCGGCGTTGTCGATGTTCGAGGAAGGCGCGGATCTCCTCGGGCGCGAGCGGGCGCGCGAACCATTGCATGTTGTTCTTCACGAACATCTGGATGGCGGTGCAGTTAATTGAGCAACCGCGCTCGATCGCGGTGTGCACGCCGCCGGCAATTGACATGTGCGCGCCGACCAGAATTTCCAGTTTCGAATTGCCGATTGCCGATTTTCTCCGGCGCTTCCCCTCAGCCACAGATCTTTGACAGATATTGTGGCAACATGTCGCGCCAGTAATTCCAATCGTGGCCGCGCCATTTCCCGTCATCGAGCCAGTGCTGAATGCCTTTGGAATTTAAGATCTCGGAGAGTCGATACGATTCGTGGCGAGTGTTGTCCCATTCGCCGGTGCCGATGATGATGCCCATGTGGTTGTATTTCCATGGGTCGGTCACATTCGGCAGATATTGGTAGGGGCTGTTGAAGTAAATGTTGTCGTCCCAGTAGCCGTTGAAAAAGTCGCTGATGTCGAACGAGCCGCTCAACGAAATGACATGACTGACCATGTCCGGATAGCGAAACGCAACGTTGGCTGCGTGATAAGCGCCGAGACTGGCGCCGCACACCGCGACGCGATGGCAATGACATTCTTTTCGCGCCAGATCGAACACGTCATTCACGATGACTCGTTCGTAAGCGTTGTGCGTTTTCATCCGGTCAGCTGGATGGATTTCCTTGTTGTAGAAACTTTCGAGATCGATCGCGTCCGGGCAGTAGACAGTGACCTTGCCGGCATCGACAAAGCTGGCGACCGCTCCGACCAATCCGAAGTCCTTAACCTGGTAATAACGACCAAAGGAAGTCGGATAAAGAATCAACGGCAGCCCGCCGCCATTTCCGAAGGCGAGCATTTCAAAATCGCGACTGAGCCACGGCGTGTACCAACGGATGTAACGTTCGTTCATTTAAGAGTTCTCTGACAGAATCGACAAAATTGTTGAAACTGGGCTGTGACGGGGACATTCCGATTCATTCTGTCCGTTCTGTCAAAATAATTTCGCTTTTGTCGAACCTCTCGGCGGTGGACAAGGTCGACATCTTCAACGAAGCATCTCGTTTTCCATGCCGAAACACACTCTCACCGGAAACATTAAACGCCATCGGGCGTTTCCGTCGAAGGTCCTGGGGAACCGGCGCGATGTGCTGGTTTATCTGCCGCCGGGGTATTCCCGATTTTCGCGCCGACGTTATCCGGTGTTGTATTTGCACGACGGCCAAAACGTTTTCGACGCTGCAACTTCATTCGCTGGAGTGGAGTGGGGAGTCGATGAAACCGCGCAGCGATTGATTCGACACAAATTGATCGAGCCACTCATCATCGTGGCGGTGTCCAATCTGGGTGAAGAGCGCATTCACGAGTACGCGCCAACGCAGGGAGTGATCACGCCGCATGATCGACCGAAAAAATGGAGCCGTGGCCTGGCCGGTCTTTATGGACGCTTCCTCATTGATGAATTGAAGCCGTTCGTCGACCGAAAATACCGGACGAAACCGGAAGCGGAGTTTACCGGTCTCGGTGGTTCGTCGCTCGGTGGATTGGCGACGTTAGCGATTGGAATTATTTTTTGGGAAACATTTACGCGTTTGCTGGTGATGTCGCCGTCGGTTTGGTGGGACGACTTTGCGATCATCCAAATCCTTGGATTCGTTAGACAGAAACCGCCGCTGAAAATCTGGCTCGATATGGGGACTGCCGAACCGGGTTGGGAACAAGTGCACGATCTCCGCGATGCGCTGATTGACCGAGGTTGGCGACCGGACGTCGATCTTAAATATATGGAAGCGGAGGGCGCCGGTCACAATGAAGGGGCCTGGGCCGCCCGGGTTGAACCGGCATTACGTTTTCTGTTCCCACCGGAATTGCGCCGGTGACGTGACGCTGCACAATTTGTCGAAGATTAATGATAAACTCGACCGAAATTATCGGTCAAGTTTCCGCTAGGGCGTAACTTATTTTGGAGGCGTTTTTCTTCGAAAAATTACTGCAAAGCTTTACCGTAAACTTCAAAAACGCGGGTGAAGCCGCCAGCGAATTCCTGGTCTTTCTCGAAACTGAATTCTTGTTTCTCCGACAACCACTCCAAATGGCGCGGTCCATCCGGATGGTTTGGGTCGTAAACCAGATAATGATCGCTGCCGTTGGAAGAGCGGGGCCGGCGGTGTTTGTAAACCAGGACCGAGTGATTGATGTGCAGAATTGGAAAATCGGACAGGTAGGCGATGAAGAATTGGCCGCGACCGAGCGCTTGTTCGAGACGGTCGTGTGTTTTCACCTGATATTTTTTGTCGTGCAGATAGAACATTCGCGCATTTCCAGGCCGCAAATAGACGACCCAGCCAAGGCCGATGTTCCGCTGCATTAACTCCGTTTTGTTCTGGCTGAGATCGCGTAGATCACGGTAACCCGGAATCACGACGCGTTTTTCCGCCGGCAATGGATCATGCCAAGGTTGGCGACGGGTCACGTCGCGGATGCGCTTCGTCAACTCGCGATCGCCCACGCGCGGGGCTTTCGGTTCGAAGCGGGCGAACTTGTAAAACTGCTCGACCGTCCGGGTCATTACGAAACAGCGACGGGAGTAATGATGGCCGAACTGGTTTTTGTGCGAAACAATGTGACCGTTCTCATACGTAAAGACGGTCCAGTTTGCGAAGGAAAGCGTATCGCGATTGTAATTGAAACCTTCAGCTGAGCCTGCCTCGGCCGCTGAGAGCGCGACAAAAATGGCGGCAATGATTCCCCAAAGTCGACCCGCCTGGGCGAGGCTACGGCGTGGCAGGCAAACTCCGAATCGCGTCATCACTGATAATCAACGTCCAGAATTTGTTTTCGATTCGGCAAAATTTCCGAGCTCGCGGAATTTCTTGTAACGCTTCTTCAGCAGCTGATCGATCGGCTGTTCGACAAGCTTGGCCAGATTTTTGCGGAGCGCGCTGCCAAGGTTGAATGCGGCCGTTTCGTAATCGCGGTGCGCGCCGCCTTCCGGTTCGTCTACGACTTCGTCGACAACTTCCAACTTCAACAAATCCTGGGCGGTGAGCTTCAGCGCTTCGGCTGCCTCGGGCGCGTGTTTTCTGTCTCGCCACAAAATCGCCGAGCACGCCTCCGGGCTGATCACCGAGTAGTAGGAGTTCTCCAAAATCAAAACGCGGTCCGCTACGCCGATGCCAAGCGCGCCTCCCGATCCGCCTTCACCGATGACCGCAGCGATAATCGGCACCCGCAGATTCATCATTTCGCGCAGGTTCACCGCAATCGCTTCGGAGATGTGGCGCTCTTCCGAACCGATGCCGGGAAACGCCCCCGGCGTATCGATCAGCGAAATCACCGGCATATTGAATTTTTGGGCGAGCCGCATGAGTCGAAGCGCTTTCCGATAACCTTCGGGATGGGCGCAGCCGAAATTGCGCATGACGTTTTCCTTGGTGTTGCGTCCTTTCTGGTGAGTGATGACGACGCAGCGGGTGGAGTCGAGAACGGCGAGCCCCGCTGGCATCGCCTTATCATCGGCGAACAGCCGATCGCCCCGCAGCTCGGTCCAGCCGGTGAAACAACGCTCGACATAATCAAGCGCGAACGGCCGCTGCACGTGGCGCGCGATCTGGACCCGCTGCCATGCTGTCAGGTTTCCGTAAATCGCACGGCGGGTATCGCGCAACTTGGTTTCGATCGCCTTAACCTCGGAATCAAGATCGACATCATGCTCGCGGGAATGCTCCTTCAAATCCTGAAGGCGCCGTTCCAATTCGAAGATCGGCTTCTCGAAATCGAGCGGTTGGAGTTCCATTGGGTTAAAGCGTTGAAGTGTTGAAGGGTTGAAGCGTTAAAGCGACACCGGCGATGTCCGTTCTCTCGCCCGCTTCAACGGTTAAACGCTTTAACGCTTCAACATTCATCAATCGGTGATCGTGACCGGGGTCTTATTATTCACCAGGCTGCTAAGTTCTTCCACGTCGGCTGCAGTAAGTCCGATTCCCTGCGGGGGAGGCTGCTGGACGACTTGATGGGCGGAATCTGGCACTGCATAAATCGTGTAGGCTTGCGAGGCGAGGCGGACCCAGCGCGTGCTGCCAATAAATTCCTTGGTCCCGAATCCGACGCGCTTGCCGTCTCGCCACGCCTGCACTTCGGAGACTTTGGTCGTGACCTTCGACGGCGCTTTGGACGGCAATTTTTCCTCTTGAACGTGGTACTGCTTAAAAAACCCGCCGTGGTTGAGAACGACGAGCAGTTTCGGTTTGCGCTGAACGACGATGGCGAAATCAGGATGCGAGACGAGCAAGTGCTCCCCGATGTGAAGCATCGTTCCACTCATGTTGTTCATCCGCATGATCAGCTCAGGCGTTGTTTTCACTTTGCGGGCAACTTTCTGCAAAACGTCGCCTGGTTTGACGATGTATTCCTCTTTCTCCGGCGATGGCGTTCGGGAGAGGAAGATGCCGATGTTGATTTCGCCCAACAAATCTTTGGCTTCGTCCGCGTGCGGGCTGGTCGGAAATTTTTGAACGAACGCGGCGAGCGCAGCGCGGGCCTCGGGCAATTTTCCGTCCTGACGCAGTTTTGCGGCGGCTTCGTATTCGGGCAAGCTGAGATCAATTCGCGGCTCGGGCGTGGTTTCGCCCCGCTGCTCTTTTGCAACCTGAATGTCTTCCTTGAAGACAAAGTTATAACCGAACCAGGCGGCGCCGCCGAAAATGATGATTGCGAGAAAAAGGACGAAGAGCCACTTCATGGGCGATGGCAGAAACGTCCAACGTCCAACGCCCAACGTCCAACGCCGAATCTGGAACTCGGCAGTTCGAAGTTCAGTATTGGACGTTCAGCGTTCGGCGTTTTCTTCACTAGAATAGATAGTACTCGTTGGGATCGAGTACCCCCAAAGGGAAACCCGCGATTAGGTCGCTTTTTCTTCTCCCGGGAAGAAACGGTGCCAGAGGCGGCCGATGGTGCGTTCTTCCGCGTTGCTCCAGGTATAATGGCAATCCTGGCAATAAAATTCCTTGGGAATGATTCTGAGCGCGCACAGCAGCCCCATCAACGCCGGTGTCATGAATTTCCGGGTCATTTGCGGATACTCAATGTTCGAAGAACCGCACTGCGGACACCGGATCATCGCCGCCGAGATTTCGGGATCGCTGGCTTCCCATTCGATCATCAAGCTTTGCGCGCGCTCAAAGTCGGCGTCATCCACCATCACTTTCGCGTTGGCCATCGGCCGGGACATGAACGCCATCTGTTGCAGATGTCCTTCGTTGTGAATGTCCGCCTGGATTCCGGTTTCTTGAAGGCGCTGCTTCAGGCGCCTTGCTTTGTCCGGCTCATTAAATGTCGCAATCGTGACCATAGACTGATTGTGCCTCGGAGCGGCCTTATTCAGCAAACATCAACTAAAGCCCAAGTGCAAGAGTCCGGGCTCGCCAGAGGACGAGTCTGTCCGACGGCGGACCGGACTGGCATTATGGCGGGGGAAACCAATGGTAAAGCATCAGATAAACCAGGACGCCGGTGACCGAAACATAAAGCCAGATTGGCATGGTCCAACGCCCGAGTTGGCGATGCTTGTCCCACCGGCGCTGGAACACTGGCACCAGGGTCACGATGACCAGGGGCAGGGTGACAAACGCGAGCAAAATGTGGGAGATCAGCAGCGGAAAATAAATCCAGGCGATGAAACCGGTGTAGCCGGACGATTTTTCGCCAAAATGCGCATGATAAACAATATAGCCGATGAGAAATCCGGTCGATGCAATCAAGGCGAGAATCATGCAGGGCACGTGGCGTTGCCAAATATTCCGGCGGATCCAGAACCAGCCCATGGCGATGAAAACGGTGCTGGCTGCGTTCAGCGAGGCATTGATCGCCGGGAGATCACGAATCGTCATCGACGTCTACTGTAGCGGCGGTCTATGACCGTCGCATTTTGATTTCGGCGCTCGCACAGCGTAGCGGTGAAATAATGCCGCCGGTTTTGGAACAGCCACAAATTCACGGAAGTCGGCAAGATCGGCAATCGCGACTGAAACATCCGGTCGTGCGTTCGATTTTGCGGCTCTTGATTGTCGTGTCGATCGCGGCGGCAATTGGCGGCGGCTGGTACCTCGCGCGCGAAGGCTTTCGCGGACAATGGCGTTCTCGAGTGGTGGAGGAATTGCATCGACGCGGAGTGGAAGCATCCATCGGCCACCTCACTCTCGATCCGTTCCGCGGTCTGGTCGCGCGAGACGTGCGCATTTTCAGTTACAAAGACCGCACGGAAACGCTCGCCTTCATCAGTGAGATTGCGCTCGATATTAATTACGCAGCGTTTTTTCATCATCAGCCGTTTCTCAATGCGCTCGATGTTCGCAACGCCGAAGTCACCCTGCCGCTAAAAGCGCCGGGCGGAAAAACGGTCGAGCAGCCGCAGCTGAGAAAGTTTAATGCTTACGTCTATTTCCCGCCCGAACAGATCCATATCAGCCAGGCCGAGGGGTTTTTTTGCGGGATTCGCATCTCGGCCACCGGTCAATTGATCAAGCGCGCCGATTATCAACCGTCTGCGCCGTTGTCGGACGAAGAACGGGAAAAACGCTGGGCATTGTTGCGCCGGATTGTCGCCGAGTTGCAAAAATTCAGTTTTCCGAGCGGGCCACCGTCGTTGCAGATCAAGTTCTCCGGAGATCTGGCAAACCTCGAAGATGCGCGGGCCGAAGCGACGTTTCAGGGCGCGTTGCTGAAGCGGAAAAATTACGAGATGCGCGATTTAATCATTTCGGCCGAGTACAGCGATCAAACTCTTAACCTCACCCGATGTGAATGGAACGATCACATGGGTGGTCTCGTCGCTACGGGGAACTGGAGTCGACAGGCCAACCAGGCGAACTTCGAAGCCCGGAGCAGTCTCGATATCAAAACGCTGCTCGATGCCGCGGACATTACCGAACCTCTCGCGGACGTAAGTTTTAACGTGCCGCCGGTGATTGATGTTTCCGGTTCGGCGAACTTCGCCACCGCGCGTCCTCAGATAAAATTAATTGGCCATCTCTCCGCCGATAAGGTGGCTTACAAAAATCTTTCGCTCTCCGATTGCCATGCCGAGTTCTCCTGGGACGGCGAGAGGACATGGATTCGTGATATTCGGATCCGTCATCAAACGGGCGATCTGCGCGCAGAAGTTTTCGAAGGGCCTGACGAATTTCGATTGAATGTCGACGGTCCGGTCGCGCCCGGCGCGCTGCGTCCGTTCGTTTCGCCGGAGATCCAGGAATTTCTTGGTGAATGGGAGTTTACCGGGCCGCCGATGATTCAACTCGTCATTCGCGGAAAGGACCGAGATCCGGCCAACTGGCAGGGAGATGGAAACATTCGCCTCGGCCGCACCCGGTTTCGCGGTCAATGGATGAACGACGCGAGCGCAAAGGTGCATTTCGGCGATGGCGCCGTGACCTACGAAAATTTTCGGGTCACACGCGACGAAGGAGTCGGGACCGGAACATTCGTTTACGATTTCGCCAATCACGAAGTGCGGGTTTCGAATGGGAAAGCAAATGTCCGGCCCGCCGAAGTCGCGTGGTGGATCGATCCAGATCTTCCAAAGACGGTTGCGCCTTACAAATTTCACCAGCCTCCGACCGTCACCGCAAATGGCGTCTATCGATTTCACGGGGGCAAAGGCACCCGGCTCGAAATCAACGTCGATGGCCCGGCTGGAATGGATTACGTGTTTCTGGGCAAGACCCTGCCCTTCAACCGGATCGCCGGACGCCTTTTGTTCACTGACGACCGTCTCCAGATTGTCGAGCTTCACGGCGGATTGCTCTCCGGAAATGTTCGTGGAAGCGCCGACATTTCCCTGGCCCATAACGATCAGCGTTATCGGGCCAAGCTGGCGATCGACGCGCTGGATTTTCCGCGCCTGACCGATCTTTATTGGAATTACAAGACGGTGCACGGTCAGTTAAGCGGCACCTATGATTTTACCGGGGTGGGAGACAATTCGCGACTGATGCAGGGAAGCGGGAAAGTGAAGGTGACCAATGGCGACGTGTTCGCGATCCCGGTTTTCGGTCCGCTTTCAGGAATTTTGGCTGCGATGATTCCGGGCGCCGGCTACAGCATCGGCCGTGAGGCGACGGCCAGCTTCGCGATCAAGGACGGAACGATTCACACCGAAGATCTCGAAGTGGCCGGAAAACTTTTTTCAATGGTCGGCCACGGAGATATTCACTTCCTGGACGACAAACTCGATTTCGACGTGCGGGTGGATCCGAAAGGTCCCGGCATCCTGCTCACGCCGGTCTACAAATTGTTCGAGTACAAAGGCGAGGGCAGCCTGAAAAATCCGGATTGGCATCCGAAACGATTTTAGCTTTGTCATTCCGAGCGAAGTCGAGGAATCTCTTGCTATTGTCTGGCCTTGCCTGGCTCGGAAATATCGAGAGATGTCTTCCCGCGGCCGCGGGACTCGACACGACACAAAACTGATATGAAAAAAGTCGGAATTCTTTTTGGCCAGGAACACAGCTTTCCACCGGCATTCGTTGAGCGGGTAAACCAGAAAACCGGCGGCAAAGACATCGTCGCCGAGTTTGTCAGGATCGACAAAGTCGTGCAGGGCGAGCCGTGCGGTTACGATGTAGTGATCGATCGGATTTCGCAGGATGTTCCGTTCTATCGGGCGTGGCTCAAGAACGCCGCCCTCACCGGCACCGCGGTGGTGAATAATCCGTTTTGGTGGAGCGCGGACGAGAAGTTTTTCAATAATGCGCTCGCGACCAAGATCGGCGTGGCGGTTCCGCGCACGGTTCTACTGCCATCGAATCAACCGCCCCCGGACACCAACGACAAATCGTTTCGCAATCTGGAATACCCGATGAACTGGGAAGCGATTTTCAGTTACGTCGGTTGGCCCGCGTTTTTCAAACCGTTCGCGGGCGGCGGCTGGAAGAACGTTTATCGTCTGCACAATCCGGACGAATTTTACCGCGCTTACAACGACACCGGCCAGCTGGTCATGATGTTGCAGGAAGAAGTGAAGTTCGACATGTACTTCCGCTGTTACTGCATCGACCAACGCAACGTCCGAATCATGCCCTATGAGCCGCGCCATCCTTATCATTTGCGTTATCAAACCGAATGGCAGGCGCCCAGAGAAGTTTTGGAAAAGGTCGAAGAGGGCGTGCTGCGATTGAATCAATATCTCGGCTACGACTTGAACACGGTCGAGTTTGCGATTCGCGACGGCGTTCCGGTGGCGATCGATTTTTGCAATCCGGCTCCGGACGCAGAATCGGCATCAGTCGGTCAGGGAAATTTCGAGTGGGTGGTGGAAGCCGTTTCCGACATGGCGATCCGCAAAGCGCGCGAACATATTCCCGGCCGGGACAACTTGAGCTGGGGCAAATATTTACAAGCTGCGGTGACCCAACGTCCACTCAGCGAACTCGGGTAAGATCGACGAGAGGCCTGACTGAGCATCAGCTACTCGGCCAGGGGCGACATCCAGATTCACTCAGGTGAGCCACCGTTGGCGGTCAGGAAATTACTGAATGCTGGCACCTGAAGGATTACAGGTCATCTCCACAACAGAAAATTGTTGTTTAAGCTTGTCAATTTCCTCTCGCTGCTTCTCAAGAAGCTCCCGGTAGTCGGCTGGTGGATTGCCCCAGCAACCGATTAGATGGTAAAAAACTACCTGCTTTCCACTTGCATCAACTAGCTTGTTATCGTGATCGCAGGTTGCTTTGAGTTCGTTCAGCTTGCTCTCCACAGTTACTTTGTGCTGACCATGGTCGTATCCGGCAATTGACGCTTCAACTACATCGTTAAGTTTGACGTCAGCCGGAAGGCATTTTGCCAAAGGGGATTGAGACGGTTCGTTATTAGTCATTGCTGGTCGGGAGCCTTGCCCACTGGTGGTCTGAGCAAAAAGATAAAACCCTAGAACCGTCAGACCACTGGTTAAGGCGACAGTAATTACAAACTGGCTCAGCGGTAACTTTTTCATTCTTAGGACAAGATTGTGACCAGCTTAGCGACTGATTGATACAATCTAATTATTAGTTATGAAGTCATTCTCCAAAGCGGGATTTTGCTCTGCGTATCGTGAGATTGAGTCAACTAGGGCTTGACAGGAACCTTGTATTTTGTCGGACTTGCTGCGGGGCCGCGCGCTGGGCGCCGAGGGCAGGGTCAATCAGTCTAACCCGTCACCAGAAACTTCCCAAATGCGCCGCCTCAATAAAATCATTCGTAGTATCGTCCTCACTCTCGCCTCGCTAAAAAGCAAGATCTCATTATCTACGCCGAGATTGAGCCTGGTCACGGCGCTATTCATCTTGGGTCTTACTTTTGCCGGTATCGCGCTAAGCCAGTTCAAAAGCTTTCCAGAACAAGACCCCGATCCAGATCGACCGGCGTTTTTTCGTGGAAGCATCGATGAAGGAGAATATCTCAGACAAAGGGAAGCTCAGATCGCGCGAATGCGAGGCTTTGAACCTGGCAAACCTTTTGATCCTGCCGCGCGCAGTCGTGCGATAGCCCAAATGAATAGCCAGGTCGCACAAGTACAGGCGGCCCATAAATTGGCTGGGGAAATGAACGGTAATGTTAGCGCTGCCTGGGTGGAACTTGGGCCCTCGCCGATTCCTAATGGCCAAACCCAAGGTGTGACGAGCTCCGTCAGTGGCCGTGTGACGGACGTGGTGATCGATCCAAGCGATTCTAATAAAGTGTACGTGGGAACAGCCCAGGGCGGAGTTTACCGTTCGCTCGACGGCGGCACGACTTGGACACCGATTTTCGACACCGCCGATTCATTGGCCATTGGCGCGTTGGCTCTTGATGCGGCAAATGGGAGACTTTACGTCGGCACCGGAGAGGCTAATGGCTCCGCCGATAGTTTTTCGGGCGTCGGCCTTTACCGGATTGATAGCGTGAATACGACAGCGACCCTGGTTGGGCCAATCAATCCAACGCGCGCTTATCTCGATGGAAGCAATAATCCGCAAACAGTCCCGGTTTTCAATGGACGCAGCATTGGGAAGATTTTGATCGTTCCCAATGATCCGACAACGCTTTTCGTCGGAACAGCTGGTGGTGTCATTGGCATTGGCGGCGATAATCCACTTGGCGGAAACCTACCGCCCCTCGGAATTCGTGGTCTTTATAAATTAACCAACGTTACGGGGCCTGCGGCGGGAGTCCTCCCAACAAAGATTGCCGTATCTACAACCGGTCCGGGCGGGTGTTTCGACACTCCCTGTACTGGAAATCGTAATGTCAACGACATGGTCTTCGATCCGGGCGACGCAACTGGGAATACTCTGATCGTATGGCAGAACGGCGTCAACGTTGCGGGAGATGGCGGCGTCTGGCGCTCCACGAATGCCAACGGCGCAGGCCCTACCTTTACTCAGTCGTTTATTACGACTTCGACATCCACATCCAATGGGCGCGGTACGCTCGCAATCTACAAACAGGGCGCTAATCCAGCCGTGGTTTACATTGCCAGCGGCGAACCAAACACTTCCGGCGGGACAACCTGCAGTTCAACCGGCCAATCGGGAGCGATGCGAGTCTCGACCGATGGCGGAGTAACATTCGGAGCCAAGCTCGCCGGTAGCGGTGGCTTCTGCGACGGCCAATGCTTTTACGACATTGGGCTTGATGTCAATCCGGGGGCGACGACCGCTCAAACCGATGACGTGATTTACTTAGGTGGCAACGTTCGAAGCACAAATAACTGTCAACGGTTGGCCGCCGTCTCGACAGATGGCGGAGCGACGTTTACCGATTCGGCGACGAGCGGAGTCCATGCCGACACGCATGTGATTAGAATCGCCCCTTCGAACGCGAACGTTATCTATCGCGGCGATGACGGCGGTATTTTCAAATCAGTCGACGCCGGCGCCAACTGGACCAGTCTCAATAACACCACTTTCAGAGCAACTCAGTTCATGAGCATGGCAGTACATCCCACGGATCAGAATTTTTCCATTGGCGGTACCCAGGATAACGGCACGAACAATCTGCTTTCTTCCGGGATTGCATGGAATCGGATCGATTTTGGCGACGGCGGCTTCTCAGACATCGATCAAAACAGTACCGACACGATCAATGTAACGATGTATCACACGTACTTTAACCAGACCAACAATCTCATCGGTTTTGCGCGTGTCGATACCGTTGCCGCAGCTTCCGATGGCAATTGGGGTTTCTTCGGTTGCAACGGCGCTCCAGGAAACAACATTACTTGCACTGACTCGGTCAATTTCTATGCGCCGATGGCGCTGGGACCGGGTAACCCCAACACCCACTATTTTGGTTCGGATCGTCTTTATCGATCGGCCGACAAAGGTGTCACTCACACGGTTGTCAGCCAGGCGCCTCTTGGCGGCGGTGTACCGATTAGCTCGATCGCTATTTCCCCACAAGACGATAACTACCGTCTCGTTGGATTAGATAGCGGTGCACTCTTCTTTACCGCAACCGGGTCTTCGACCCTTACTGTTTTGGACCCGGTGGGTAGTGGCAGTGTTATCCCCGACGCATACGTTGGTCGAGTTCTATTTGATCCGAGTAACAAAAACACGGCCTACGTCTGTCTTGGCGGTTATATGGGTGGCACCAGCGCCGCGCAATCGCATGTTTGGCGAGCCACTAATTTGAATGCGACGCCAACCCTGACCGCAATCAATGGTTCAGGCGCAACGGGATTACCGGATGTTCCGTTCAATGCGTTTGCGGTTGATATCAATGACCCGACGCACCCTGGAGTTTCTGTTCTATACGCAGGCTCAGACATAGGCGTTTACCAGTCAACCGACTCGGGTGCCACCTGGAGCCCGTTGAGCGCAGGACTCCCGCATGTCGCCGTTTTTGGAATGGCGGTTCAAAACGTCAAGCGGGTGCTGCGTATTGCCACGCACGGACGTGGTATGTATGAAATGGCGTTACCATCTACTGCGCCCACTCCAACCCCAACGCCAACACCTACTTCGACCCCAACATCGACACCTACACCTACTCCAACAGCAACAGCAACACCAACTCCAACTCCGACACCGACGCCGGCGTTCGTAACGAATGTAACGTCAACGACGGCGAACGGGACGTACGGCACCGGTGCCGTTATTTCGATCACGATTACCTTCAGCAAAACGGTGAATGTCACCGGCACTCCCCTTTTGGCCCTCAACTCCGGCGGAACGGCCAGTTACAGTTCGGGTAGCGGCACCAGCACATTGACTTTTACCTACACTGTCGCAGCCGGACAAAACAGCGCCCACCTGGACTATACCTCTACCGGTGCTCTTACTTTGAACGGCGGCACGATCCAAGACACGAGCTCTAATCCGGCCAATCTTACCTTGCCTGCCCCGGGAGCCGCCGGTTCCCTTGGCGCAAACAAGAACATTGTGATCGATACGACGCCGGCGTCCGTAACGAATGTAACGTCGACGACGGCGAACGGGACATACGGCACCGGTGCCGTTATTTCGATCACGATTACCTTCAGCAAAACGGTGAATGTCACCGGCACTCCCCTTTTGGCCCTCAACTCCGGCGGAACGGCCAGTTACAGTTCGGGTAGCGGCACCAGCACATTGACTTTTACCTACACCGTCGCAGCCGGACAAAACAGCGCCCACCTGGACTATACCTCTACCGGTGCTCTTACTTTGAACGGCGGCACGATCCAAGACACGAGCTCTAATCCGGCCAATCTTACCTTGCCTGCTCCGGGAGCCGCCGGTTCCCTTGGCGCAAACAAGAATATTGTAATCGATACAACCACGCCAACACCGACGCCAACACCTACTCCTACGCCGACCCCAACCCCGACCCCGACAGCTGCACCCAGTCCTACTCCGACGCCCACTCCGTGTGGACGCGGTGGATGCGGCCCAACGCCAACCCCGACTCCAACGCCAACTCCGCTATCAAGCGCGACACCTACTCCTGCACCAACGCCTACACCGACACCAACGCCCACGCCGACCGCGGCACCTACTCCGACTCCCACTCCGTGTGGACGTGGTGGATGCGGTGCAACCCCGACGCCAACGCCTGTGCACGTACCGACTCCAACGCCCACTCCAACCCCGACCCAGGTCGGTAGTCCGACTCCAACGCCGACGGCTACTCCAACGGCGTCTATTCACCGTTAGACGTGAAGTTTGAACAGGCGAAAAACACCACCAGGTTGGCGGCTCGCTTAACGGCAATCTCACCACCGAAGATTTAGAAGGTCGCTCGGAAGGAAGCGCTTAGGCGCAGGGGATGACAGCCCCGCGTTTTTGGGAGAGATTTGTACCCCATGGCGAGCAAGGAGCACGTCTACACCCTCGGTATCGAGGAGGAATTCGCGATCGTCGATCCCGAGACGCGCGAGCTGCGCTCGCATATTCAGGAAATTCTCGAGGGCGGCAAAGTTTTGCTCAAAGAGCAGATCAAGCCCGAGATGCACCAGTCGGTGGTTGAGCTCGGCACCGAGATTTGTGCCGATATTCACTGCGCCCGCGAGCACGTGGTCGATCTCCGAAGCAAGTTGGCAACACTCGCGGGCGAACGCGGGTTAAAAATTGCGTCGGTCGGGACGCATCCGCTTTCACATTGGCGCGATCAGCTGATTACTGAGGGCGAACGTTATGAACAAATCTTGCGGGACATGCAGACCCTGGCCCGGGCCAACTTGATTTTCGGTTTGCACGTCCACGTCGGTATCCCCAGCCGTGAAGCAGCCATTCACGTCATGAACCAGGCACGCTATTTTCTCCCGCACATTTACGCGCTCTCGGTCAACTCGCCATTCTGGGTGGGACGCGATACCGGCCTTAAAGGTTATCGATTAAAAGTGTTCGAGCGATTTCCGCGCACCGGAATCCCGGACGCGTTCGAATCGCTGTCGGAATACGAAGACTACTGCAAACTCCTGGTCAAAACAGGCTGCATCGATAATCCGAAAAAAATCTGGTGGGACATCCGGCTTCATCCGGTGTTCGACACCCTGGAGTTTCGGGTTTGCGATGCCCAATCGCGAGTGGACGACACCCTGGCAATCGCGGGATTGATTCAGGCCATCATTTCGAAGTTGTTCAAGCTCCTGCGCCGAAACACCACCTTCCGGGTTTATCGCCGCCGTTTGCTAGACGAAAATCGTTGGCGCGCGACGCGTTATGGTATTGACGGCACGCTCATCGATTTCGGTCGCGAGACCGAAGTGGAAACGCGCAGTTTGCTCAATGAACTGCTCGAATTTATTTCAACCGAGGTCCATGAACTTGGGAGCCAGCGCGAAATGGCTCACATCGAGCGGATTATGCGCGAGGGCACCGGGGCCGATCGACAGCTTGCCGTATTCGCGAAAACCCAGGACATCAAAGCTGTTGTCGACCAAATCGTGGCCGAAACTTACGAGGGCTTGGCGGTTGGTGTTTCGTGACAAAGAGTATTTTTCGCGCCATTCTGATCTCCAACAATGTCCGACCGTCTGACCATCGACACGATTAATGCCGAGCTCGCGCCGGGCGCTCGCAACGCGGTTCGGGTTTGTCTGAAGCTGCAACCGACCGAACGCATCACGATTATTACGGACGAAGCAACCCGTGAGATCGCCGCGGCGTTACAAGCCGAAGTCGAGGAGGTCGGCTCCGAGCATGCGGTTTTTGTGTGGGAAGATTACAGTTCGCGGCCTTCGACCGACATGCCACCGGTGATTCTGAAAGATTTGGCGCAATCACAGGTTTCGATCTTTTGCGCGCAATCGCAGCGCGGCGAACTGAGCGCGCGTTCGCAAATGACTGAGGTGGTGAACGAGCACCACATTCGGCACGGCCACATGGTGAATATCACGCCTCAAATCATGTGCGAAGGGATGCGCGCCGATTTTCAGGACGTCGACGCTCTGAGCCAGCGATTGGTCGAATGGGCCCGTCACACCGGCCGCATTACTTGTCGCACGCCGCACGGCACAGAATTAGAAGGAGAATTCTCGCCGAAACTAAAATGGTTGAAGACCAGCGGTATTATCAGCGCTGAAAAATGGGGAAACCTTCCGGGCGGGGAAATTTTCACCGCTCCGATGAACACGAACGGTACCTTCGTGGTCGACGGCGTGGTCGGCGATTACCTCTGCGCGAAGTACGGCGATCTGCAGGAAACGCCGCTCACCATCGAGGTGCGCGACAATCGCATTGTCGATCTTCGGTGCGAGGACAAGGAGTTGCTCGAGGAATTCCGCGCTTACACCAGCGCCGACCCGAATAGTAACCGCGTCGGCGAATTCGCGATCGGCACCAACACCGCGTGCACTCACGTCATTGGAAACATTTTGCAGGACGAAAAAATCCCCGGAGTCCACATCGCCTTTGGTCATCCGTATTCCGAACACACCGGCGCCGATTGGAAATCGAAGACCCATATCGATTGTGTCGGCCGCGATTTCGATATCTGGTTCGACGGCGAGCCGGTCATGCGCGCCGGAAAATTCCTGGTTTAGGCGATGGAGCCAACGCTCCGCGCGAAATTCAACGCCGACTTCACCCCGGAGAAGTACGCGACGTTGTTACGGTGCGTAAATACAGCGACAAAGTGGCCGGCAGATTTCCGGATTTCGGAAACCCCGATCTTTCTGACCCGCCAGTTCGCCGACGAAGCGGTCTTTGCCGCGAACGAAATCGCCGCCCGGACTCTGACGCCGGAATTCAAGAAGCATTCGGCATCTGCGATCCCGCCGGGGCTCGCGGTGCCGAACGAGTCAAAGCATCCCGAGTTTCTGATCGTCGACCTTGCCGTTTGCAGTGAAGGCGATCGCCTTGTGCCGCGATTAATCGAAATGCAGGCGTTCCCGAGCCTGTATGGATTTCAATTCATGCTGCTCGGCTGCATGCGCAAAGCCTATCCGGCGATCCCTCCGAATTGGACGTCGTCGTTTGGAGGAATCAGAGACGAGCAATATATCGAGATTTTGCGACGGACGATCCTGGCGCAGGCGAAGCCGGAGAACGTGATCTTGCTTGAGATCGAGCCGGAAAAACAAAAGACCCGGATCGACTTTGCCGCGACTGAAGCGCTGCTGGGAATTGAATCAGTCTGCGTCACCAGGATTAAGAAGCGCGGCCGTCGGTTATTCTACGATCGAAATGGAATCGAAACGCCCGTCGAGCGCATTTATAATCGCGTCATCTTCGATGAGCTCGAGCGCAGGCCGGATCTGAAATTAGATTTCAGTTTTCAGGACGAGCTGGAAGTTACCTGGGTCGCTCATCCGAACTGGTATTACAAAATCAGCAAACACTCCTTGCCGTTTATCAAGACGGCGCACACCTCGCCGGCGTTTTTCGCCGACGAACTTCCTCAAGGTGAAACGGTGGATAGCTACGTTTTGAAGCCGCTTTATTCGTTCGCGGGTCTCGGCGTCGATATGGAGCCGACGCGTGAAAAGATTGCGGCATTGCCAGATCCCCATCAATGGATTCTGCAAAAGAAAGTCGAATACGCGTCGTTTGTTTCGACGGTCGACGGGCTAAAATCGAAGGCGGAGCTGCGAATGATGTTCGTTTGGTCTGAGCGAGGCGAACCGATTCTGGTCAATAATCTCGTCCGAATGAGTCAAGGCAAGATGATGGGGGTCGACTTCAACAAGGACAAAACCTGGGTCGGCTCCAGCATCGCTTTGCACGAGCGATGACCGAACGCCCGAACTAAACCGCGCGGGTCTTGATGTTGATTTCGGATGTGAGGGTTTGATGAACCGGACACTTGCCCGCGATTTCCATCAATTTGGCGCGTTGTTCGTCGGTCAGGTCGCCGTCCAGATGAATCTCCATCTCGATGCGGTCGATCCGACCCTCTTTCGTTTCGCATTCCTCGCAGTCCGCCGCGTGGATTTTGAAATGACGAAGCGAAACCGCGATCTTCTCAAGCGGCCATTTCCGCTTGCGTGCATAAAGACCAATGGTCATTGAAGTGCACGCGCCAAGCGCCGCGAGCAAAAGATCGTAAGGCGATGAACCGGTTTCGGTCCCGCCAAACTCGACCGGTTCGTCGGCGGTGAGCCGATGCGGGCCGATTTCAATTTTTTGAGAAAAGTCCGCCGCGGTTCCGCGGACGATCACATGAGGTTCGGTTTGCTCTGCCATTTCAACTTCCTTTCGCTTGCATTATTTCGCGCACCTCGGCGGAGCTGTGCACGGGAATAATTTCAAATTCCATCAGGTCTTTCCAATTGTCGATCCAACGCTCGAGCAGCACGAAATCGCCGGTCTCCATTATTTGCCAGCAGGTCTTCAAATTGTGATCGACCCAGCTCGAGATGTAATTCAGGCCTTCCGGCATCATCCGGCCCTTGTCCGCCAGCCTTTGGTAAATCGCGGACGCGTCCTTGAATTTCTCGATCACCAGGTAATGCATGACCGATTCTACTTCGTCTTCGCGTAGAGAAGCGAATCGAGAATTTTGCCGTCTTTGATGACGTTTTTGCGCAATCGTCCTTCTAAGACAAAGCCGGCTTTTTCCAGGACCCGGGTCGACGCCGGGTTGTTGGCGAACGGCTCGGCGAAGATCCGTTTCAGGCAGAATTCTTCGAAGCAGTAGTTCACGAACGCGGGAACGACCTCACTCATGATGCCTTGACCCCAAAATTCTTCGGCGAGCCAGTAACCAAATTCTGCGGTGTGTCGATGAACATCTTCGCCGGGCCGAAGGCCGATGCCGCCAACCGCCGCGCCGCCAATTTCGATGCAAAAATTCTTCCTCGGCGCTCCAGCGACTGAGCCCTGCAAGAAGCGGTGCGCGTCTTCGATCGTGTAGGGATGCGGAAACGCGTCGCGTAACATGAGCCAAACCCGGCGATTGTTCGCGTGTTTGGCCAGCGATTCGGCATCGTCGAGACGCCAATCGCGAATTTTACAGCGCTTGACCTTGAGCTCCATCGTATTTCTGCAGCCGGGACGGCTGCCGCCACAGTTATTTTAATTCCTCGTTCGTCTCGGTGAACGCTTTCACCGCGAATTCCAAATCCTCGCGCGAATGCGCGGCGCTGACCTGAACCCGCACCCGGGCGGTGCCGTGCGGCACGACCGGATAGAAAAAGCCGATGACATAAACGCCTTTGTCGAGCATGCGGGCCGCGAACTTCTGCGATTTCGCCGCGTCGCCGATCATGATCGGCACGATGGGGTGGACCCCCGGCTTGATGGTGAGGCCGGCCTTGGTGATTGCTTCGCGGAAATATTTTGTGTTGGCCTCTAGCTTGTCGCGCAATTCAGTCGACGCGGTGAGCATTTCCAGCGCTTTGATGCACGCGGCCACGATCGGTGGTGCCACCGTGTTGGAAAACAGATAGGGGCGCGATCGCTGCCGCAGCAGGGCGACAATTTGTTTGCGGCCGCTGGTGAAACCGCCGCTGGCCCCGCCTAGGGCTTTTCCGAGCGTGCCAGTGATGATATCGATCTTGCCCATCACACCGCGATATTCGTGAGTACCGCGACCCTTTGGCCCGAGAAATCCAGTCGCATGCGCGTCGTCGATCATGGTGAGCGCGTCATATTTTTCAGCGAGGTCGACGATCGATTTCAAATCGGAGATCGTTCCGTCCATCGAGAAACATCCGTCGGTCGCGATCAGCTTGAAGCGAGCGGTGTCTGCTTCTTTTAGTTTCGCTTCCAGATCGGGCATGTCGTTGTGCTTGTAGCGAAAACGCTGCGCTTTGCAGAGCCGAATGCCGTCAATGATGGAAGCGTGATTTAACTCGTCGCTGATCACCGCGTCCTTTTCGGTGAGCAGGGTTTCGAAAAGTCCGCCGTTTGCGTCAAAGGCGCTCGGATAAAGGATTGTATCTTCAGTCCCGAGGAACGTGGTCAGGGCGGCTTCGAGTTGTTTGTGGATGTCCTGGGTGCCGCAAATGAACCTGACGCTGGCCATGCCGAAGCCGTGATCGTCGAGCGCTTTCTTTGCCGCTTTGATGAGATCGGGATTGTCGGCGAGTCCCAGGTAATTATTCGCGCACATGTTCAGGACGCGTTTGCCGCCGGCGACGGCAATGTGAGCGTCCTGCGGCGTAGTGATCACGCGCTCGGTTTTGTAAAGGCCCTGCGACTTTATTTCCTCGAGCGTTTGCGAAAGCTGCTTTTCGAATTCGGCGAGCATGAAACAGTGTTAATCAAACCGCGGCCGATGCAAAACTAGTCTTTCCAATCTTCGGCGAGGAGCAGGGGAACATTCTCTCCGTCATTGACGTTGGACATTGGCTCGATCACAACCCGCCCGTTTGCGACATGCTCATTGAGAAACGAACCGATCTCCATCGACCAATACGACATGTAACCGGCCCATCCGAAATAGGGATTTGGGGCGGGACCCAGTCGCGGCATTGCCGGGTCAAGCGGGCGCGCGCCGCCGACGATCCAAACCCGATGACCGGCTTGCAACGTTTTCTGGATGGCCGAGCGCACGTCGCTGAGCGGGTCGGCGTCGACCATTTTCGATTTCATCAAATCGTAACGGTGAATGCGGTGCTCGCTCATTGTCGGAACGGTTATCCACGGCGTCGGGCCGTGGTAATAGCGGTAAAACGACGGCGCGAAATGCCATGGATTTACCACGATCAAATCGTTTGGCGCGGCTTCCTGTTCGAGTTTGTGCGCGAGAATATCGATGTCGGTGAGGTGCTGGTGCGCGACTGGCCAAAGTTTGAGCGGCAGGAAGAACAGGGCGGCAGTCGCAATGAGAATTCTCGCAATCCGAAACCATTGAGTGCGCGAAAGAATGCCGGCGGTCAGATCGATTGTGCCGGCGACCACGCCCAACAATGGAAGGTAATACCACGGACGAGTCGCGTAGCTCAGGATTTTCAGGAAAGCGTAGTAGGCAATAATCGAGAAGACGTTCGTTGCGACCAGAAACAACAGGAGTCGCGCGTCAGCGGACGACTTTTGCCGGCGCAAGATCCACCACTGCCAAAGCGCGGCGACGATTGTTAATGGCGCCGCCACGTACCACAAAATTCCCGCGAGCAAAGAGTGCTCTTGCAGGGCCAGCTGCAATTTCTCCCAAAGAGAAGCGAGATCGGCCGGATACTTCAGAACAATATTCCAGTCGGCGCTCAAATAGGAGTGGAGGTAAGGAACGAACGAGAGTGCGCAGATTGCGCCGGACAGACAAACGATCGCCGCTTCGCGGAATTGTTTTTGAATCGCAAGAGCGAGAACTGCGGAAGCGCCTATCGCTGCGACTAACGGCACCGCGTTGATCATCAATTGAACGGAACCGATTGCGGCGACCGTCGCCAGAATTGCACTTGTGACTGTGGGCTGCCGAATCGCTCTCGCGGTGAAGCCGACGGTTAGAATCAAAAAGACGCAGCCAAGTCCGTAGCCGCGCAACGAAGTTCCCCAAAGTAAAAATGTCGCGTTGAGCCCGAAGAGCGCGAGGAACAAAACTGGACCGCGGTCGCCGACGGAACGCGAGTTGAACCACGTCGCACCAAGCAGGGCGAGGCCGACAACGAAACCGAACCAGCGTAAACTCGTGTCGCTCCCGCCGAACAGTGCGGTATATCCGCGAATCAAAAGGGGAAACGGAACCGGAAAGGCTTCGTGCTGAAAATTCGCAGCGATCTCGCTGATCGTTGGCGATTGGGCCAGTTGAAGGGTAGCGGCTTCGTCCCGCCACAGCGCGCCGGTGTGGGTTGCGCGGATCGTCAAAAAAAATAAAACCGTCGCCGTGAGCAAAATCGCGACGAACCATTCCAATCGCCCGAGAAGCTCGATCTTGGGAAGCGGGGAAGACGTTGGAGCGCCGGGTTGAGCGTCTTCAGTCATCGGTCGCTACTTGTAAAAGAGAAAACAAAGCATGCCGATTCCGATTACCGCATAGAGCGCTCGATATTGAACCTGAAATCGATCGACGATCTCGGGTTGGAGCTGACCCCGAAGTGCGCTTAACGACCAATAAAGATGGAGCGGATAGAATACGGCTGCAAAGAAACTTAATGGCCGAGGAACGAACCGGAACCAGCCGAGTAAAAAAAGGCACAGATACGCGGAGGTGAAGGCAATGAGTCCAGCTACGAACGTGGCCCGTTTGCCAAAAGCCACCGCGTTGGTGCGCGCGTTGGTTTCTTGATCGAGCTCGAAATCGCGCACTTCGTGATTGAGATGTCCGGCGGCAAACGTGAGCGCGAAAAACAGCGCGATGAAAACGCCGCGTTGGTCGATCGGCATGAAAACGGCGTAACCGAGTAGAAAATGAAAGATGCCGCCTAACAAGTGCGGCAGCGAGGAGGCGATTGGTGTTCCTTTAAAATCTAACTTCGGATGTGAGTAAAAGAATCCAAGAGCGGCGACGATCGCGCCAAGGACTACCACGCGAGTACTGATCAATCCAAAAACGAGCAAACTTGCGATCAGGAGAAGAACTGAGAACCAAAACAAACGCCGCGATGAAACTTGCGGGTCCGGCGCTTTCAGGCCGTGCGCGATATCGGCCCAGTCATTCAGGGTAAAAACATGGGCGACCAGCAGGAGACTGCCGAGTAAAAATACCGACACCGTTTCAAGGCTCGAAGAGTTGATCGCTCCGATCGAGAACAACGCGCCCATGAGCGGCGTTCCCTGAAGAACGAAGACTTCGTCGAAACGGATGTGGCGAAGGAGCGCGCGGCTGTGCAAAGGCGTGTTCATTGGTGCGCGGAATATTTGGCGAGCGCTTCGATGACCACTGCCGTAGTGAGCGCGCGGGCACCGTAGTTCAACGGTTGGACCGCGCCGCGATAAGCCGGCGCCAGCTCCCAACCGCCATCGGCAGATTGTCGCGCCAGAAGCACTTTGATCGCGCGATCCAGCGCGTCGCCGCGATAATCGAGATTCAAAAGGGTGAGCGCGCCGAAAGCAGTTTCGAGATCGTTTCCCCACGAGCCATCGGCATTTTGCAGTGAGAGAATCGTATCGCGAATTTTTCCGACGCCGCCTTGAAGACATTTCACATTTCCTTCCCGATACGCCCGCGAGAAAGCGTGGGAGAACATCAAGGGCGACCGGTAGTAAACCGTGCCTCGGCGAAAATTATCGTTCTCGATTTGGGCCACAACGTATTTGCAAACTGCGTCGACATTTTCGTGGGCCAATCCGAAGAGGAGGAGCGCGTTGATGTTGACGACGGTGTCGATATCGCGGCTGTCGATGTTCATCCAGCCGGATGGCGGACCAATCCAGGTGGTGAACAAACCGTTTTCGTTCCGGCTCGCCCGCACCGCATCGAGAACCGCGGGCGGAATTGGCACGGCGAGGCGTTGCAGAGCAGCCCACGCGACCGAAGTGTCGTCCACGTCCGCGGAAATTTTGATGTCGGTGCCGGTTCCGTAGTAGTGCCAGATCCCTGGCGATTCGCCTTGGGCGACGAGATACGCGGTCGCCCGTTCTTCGGTTCCCCGCGCGCTGGTTGATTCCCGACAAAACGACAATGAATAAAGCACCTGCGAAGCAGTAAAGACGGCGTCGACCGGAGTTTTCTGGTCCGGGGCGTCGATGTGCCAGCACTCGGTGACGAAGCCGCCAGTCGTAGTCTGACTGGCGGCCACGAAATCGAGTCCGTTCTGGGTCGCGAACGCGCATCGGACACGAAGTTCGTCGACGGACGATCGACAGAAAGAAACCGTGGCGAAATAAAATATCGCCATCCAAATGACGGGTCGCATGCGGCGGGAATTAGTAACTCGATCAGGCGGTGTCAAGGTGGCGACGCTTTCAATTGTCCATGGGAAGATCAGTCCCGCCAGCCGCGCCCGATCAGCAATGGCACATTTTCGTTTTGGTTGATTCCAGGCATCGGCGAAATGACGACTTCGCCGTCAACCACGTGTTGTCTAAGAAACGAACCGAGCTGGGTCGCCCATGAGTAATCATACATGCCGGAGTCCCAGCCGAATTGCGGATCCGGCGCCGGTCCCAAAATGAATGGCTCGCCCTCCTGGGCGAGTTGGGCGCCGCCGACCAGCCACACTCGATTTCCTGATTGCAGCGTTTCTGAAATGGCGGATCGAATGTCGCTGAGCGCATCCGGCGTTTGCATCTTCGCGATGAGCAAATCGTAACGGTGAATTCGCTTCTCGGAGAGCTCGGGCAAGGTCATCCAGCGCGCCGGGCCATGATAGTACCAACTGAAACCGGGCGCGAGAAACCAACGATTCACGACGATGAGATCGCCATCGTGCGCGTAAGTTTGCAAATTTCGCGCGAGCAAATCGAGATTGGTTTCCCGCTGGGTGATTTTTGGCCACGCGAAAACCGGCAGCACTGCGGCCAAAACGACCACCAGGACCAGTCGAGCAACGCGGACCCAGGCAAACTGGATAAGCAAACCGATGATCAGTTCGGTGGCGGCGGCGAGCACACAAAGAAGGGTTAAGTAGTAACGCGTCTCCGGGATGTTGTGCAGCCGCCAAAGAAAAATGAAATACATCGGCGTGCCCAGACCGATTGCGATTACCGCAAACGCGAGAAGATCTCCGACACCCGATTCGCGGCGGGACCTGTCAGCAATTATCCAACCGGCAGCGAGTATCGAAATGGTTAGGATCGCCAGCCAAATCCAGGGCGCGACACCAGCAGGATCTCCGCACGCCAGCATGAACTCCCGCCAAAGTTCGCCCGCCGTCGTTTTCCTCTGCAAAGCGACGACCCAGTTGCGGATTTCGAAATAAGTCAGGAATTTCGGGATGTAGGAAAGCGCGCAAACTGCGGCCACGACGCAAAGCCCCAGAGCCCACTTGAATTGCCGCCGGAAAACGCAGACCGCAAAGGCGGCGAGAAGAAACGCAGGAATTATTGCGGCGGGAAAGTAGAGCGCTTGCATGCTTGCGACGTAGCAAACGAGCGTCGAGATCAATCGAAACATCGTTGGATGGGCGACGAACAGCAGGGTCAATCCAAACGCCAGGGTGACCAGAACCGAACCGAGCCCGTAGCCGCGGACCCAGGTTCCGGCGGTGAGAAAGGTGACGTTGAAGCCTACCAGCGTCGGTAAAATCAACGGCACATCCCCACGAAATCGCGCGTTGAACCAGGTAACCACCAACAATGCCGCGCCGACCGCAAAACCGAAACAGCGCAGGCTACCGTCGCTGGTTCCGAAGAGATTTGTGAAGATGCGGACAATCGTTGGAAAAAGAATCGGGAACGATGTGAATTTCAAATTGTGCACGATGTCGCCAAACGTCGGCATTCGAGCGAGCTCGAGCGAATCACATTCATCACGCCAGAGGGCGCCGGCGTGGGTGGCGCGAACATACAACAAAAACAGCACCAGGGCTGAGATCAAAACCGCCATGGTCCACTCGGCGTATCTGATGAACTTCGGATTCACTTAGGGAAGTTGGGTGTCGATGAGGTGACTCGGATTATGTCCGGAAAAAGGAAAGTTGCGAGGTTGTGAATAGAAGACGGGCTTTTGGCTTGACCGAGGATACGTGGCTTGGACAACATCCAATGAAACGAGGCCCCACTCGTCTAAATCGTCGCGCGTAAATCCACGCGACTCGTTCCTCGGGCGAGGCTCCAAAGTGTAGGAGAATGATTGTGATTCGGTTCTGTTCACTCGGATTTCAACACGAACGGCAGATTCACGGAGCCGATCCGTTTTCAGTTAGGCGACAAATATTCAGGCACAGGAGACATGAAGCATGAAAAGAAAAATCATCCGAAACATATTCTTTAGTATTGCCATGATTTTGACAGCAGCGGCCATAATACCGTTCGGTGCGGTCAATACACTGATCGGTCAGAACCAGCCTGCGCAACTAAGCGCGGTACTGACTCAGTCTGTAGTTATCCCGGCCAAGGGTGTTGCGGTTCGGTATCCGGCCGGCTGGTCGATGGGTCAGCCGACTCAGAATTCATGGGTGATCTTAAACGTGCCTGTGGGTCAGAAGGATACCGCGAAACCCACCGTTCAAGTCGCTATCAGCTATTTAGTAAGACCGGACCATGCTGACGCGGTGAACCAGCTCGCAGAATACGCTCATGAATCACATAACCCATCCACGTTTCTCAACATTGGAGGGTGGCCAGCCTTGCAGCGGGTGCAGCTCGTTGACAGGCCGCAACCCGGCGAAGAGCGGTTCCCTGACCCCAAAATGGTGCAAGTCACAACCGCAATCGCGGCGGATAATGTGTTAGTACGGCTGGAAGGCGACCTTCCATCTAATGCTGACCAATCACTCAAGGACTTAGTGTTGGCAATAGGTCAGAGCTTCACGTTTATTTCGAGCGGCGATCCGGGCCAGGTGCAGCAGGAACTGAATAGACTCCAGGCCTCGCCTAGCAGCCCAAGCTCTCCCGCCGGCGGTGTAGCGCCGCCTAGGTCGGCCGCCCCAGGTCGTTCTCCAGTTGTCACTCCTGGTGCTGGCGCTTCCATCTTCCCTACATCGCAACTGAACAATCTTGGGACTAATGGCGAACTCGAGGTCGCCGTTTCGAACGATGGTTCGAACATCGTAGTGGTAAAGCAAGGTGCGTTTATCTCCTCTAACGACGGAGGCGGCACATTTCCCAACTCTGGCGGCTTCGGTTTTGGTGACGGCGACAGTTCGGTGGCGTTCGGCCAGAGCGGGAACTTTTACGTTTCGGGACTATTCGGAGGCGTCTGTCCGGCGAATAGCAATTGCATTGAGGTGACGCGTTCCACGGACAACGGTCAGACCTTTCCTACTGCAAACCGCGCCAACGCCGTGGTATGTTCAAACTCTGGCGCCGGAGCGTGCAGTGTCGACCAGGAACACATTGCCGCCGATCGGACAAATGCCGGCACCGGAGGCGACCGCGTTTATGTCGCTGTCAGAAATTGCCAGGGTGGTTGCGGAACAAACGGCGCGTTTGTCACTTGTTCTCCTGACGGCGGCGTGAACTGGGCACCCGCATTAGCTCTCGAGGGCGGCTCCGATTTTCCCAGGGTCACGGTTGGAGGAGACGGATCCTTCTATGTAGTTTTCCGAAACGGCGGGAACATCAGGATCGATAAGTTCAATGGCTGCACCAGCTCTGCCGCCCAAATGACCAGGGCTTCAGCCATCTTCCCCAAAACAGTAAGTGCGTTTTCGACGATTCCCGACTGTGAGAGTGGGACCCCGCCGGGAAACCCTGGCTTTCCCGGACTTGATCGGTGCAACGACGGCAACATTCTCTCTAGCCCAACGGTAACCGTAGACGACAGCAACTCGAACCATGTTTACGTGGCATGGGCGAACAACACGGCCAACAACAACAACACAATCCAAAATAACGAGAACGTTCTGGTTGCCGATTCCACTGATGGTGGAGCGAATTGGCGGTCGCCTGTTACTGTTAACACGAATCCAACGGCGCGCCGCTTTATGCCGTGGGTTTGCGCCACGGACGGCAACGCTTTCGTCACCTGGTATGACCGGCGGGCCGAGACGGCAGCGAGTAACGACCTGACCGACTACTTTGCGGCGAGCGCCGGGCTTTCCGCGGGTAACTTGGTCGCGAACAATGATGAGTTCAAAATCTCAACAACTTCGGACCCACAATGTACACTGTGGCCAACAGGGCCGCGTTCGACGCTTGATGCAGAGAACTGTTCCGTGCAACCGCAGTTGGCAGGCAATTGCTGCACCGTCGCGCTCGTTGGTGGCAACTGCCCGGCGGGCCAGGGGTCAAACAACCGATGTGACTTCACAAGTACCACCTGCCCGGGTACTGAAACTTGCCAAACTGACGGATTTAGCACCAACCCAAAGTATGGCGACTACAATGGCAACGCCTGTACTGACGGACGTCTCTACACGGTGTTCGCCTCAGGTGCCGGTTTAACAAGTGTTAGGGCAATCTTTAATTCGTTTGTTGTTGGCTCAACACCAACCACACTGACATACACCGGCGCGACTACGGGGGACTACCACGATTCGGTAACACTCTCAGCTACGTTAACTCTCAGCGGAACTTCAGCGGGAGTGTCCGGCCAAACCATCACGTTCACCATCGGCTCGCAAAGTTGCAACGGTACGACCAACACAGCCGGCGCAGCCTCCTGCAGTCTCACACTCGACCAAGTTCCTGGTCCCTACACCGTGAATGCTAGCTTCGCTGCCAACGGCAACTACCAGGCTAGCAGCGCGTCCAGCTCTTTTACTATTACCAAAGAAGAAACTACGCTCAGTTACACCGGCGACACAGTTATCGCCAATAATACTACTGCGCATTTCTCCGGCGTGCTGCTGGAAGACGGTACCGTACCGATCTCAGGCCGAACGGTGACATTTACACTTGGGACTGGTGGTACTGCCCAGACTTGCACCGGCACAACTGATGCCACCGGCACTGCCGCTTGCACCATTTTTGTAAACCAACCTCCGGGCGCGGGAGTCGTTTCCGATAATTTCGCTGGCGATGCTTTTTACCTGCCCTCCTCAGCTTCAGCTACCACGCTGATCTTCGCGTTCCTCACCCATGGCTCGTTCGTAATCGGGGACACAACGGCGATAGTCGGACAGACGGTTACATTTTGGAGTGCCACTTGGTCAGCACAGAATCCACTCAGTGGCGGAAATGCATCGCCTAGCTTTAAGGGTTTCGCTTCTGCCATCAGTAGTAACCCGCCGGTTTGCGCGGATACTTGGACCAGCGATCCAGGTAATAGCTCCAATCCGCCTGGCACCCTGCCGCAGTACATGGGCGTAGTCGTCTCCAGCACAATTAACAAGTCGCGCGCGAATATTTCGGGTAATGTGCCCGAAATTGTCGTAGTCCAGACAAACCCGGGCTATGCCTCCGATCCTGGTCACCGTGGTACCGGTAGAGTGGTAGCAGTCTACTGCCATTAGCTACCTCTCGTCTCTGATCAATTTTTCGCGGTTGTTTGCAAGAACCGGTGAAATACCGGTGACTTGGCGCGACTCCGCACTGCGAATCTGCGGCAATTGCTTGGGATATCGGTAGAAAATCGGTCTCGCGTAAAAAGTTCTTGCGAGGTTGTGAATAAGTGTTAATAAGTTCAGCGATCTGCCTTGACCCACGCCGAGCTACGCAGCCTAGCCCTCGCCGTTCTCGCGGCCTTCCTCGCAATCATTCTCTTCAGCGGTTGCGAAACCGGCGGGACTGCTCGAACCCTCCCGCCTTACCAGGCACCCATAGCAAAGGGTGATTTCCAGCACGTCCGCACCACCGCCTACACCCACACCGAGGCGGATCATCTCGAGTTTAGTAATCGCAACGCTCTCGGCGGCGAATTGCACGCCGCCAGCCCGGCGATTCATCGCGCGGAAAACGTTCGTCAGGCGCGCGCCATTTCAGACAGCGACGACACCGACGTAATCAACATTTCCAGCAAAGACACCAAGCTGGAGAAATTTTCTTTGGATAAACCGAAGAAGGGGACGCGGGTCACCACAACGGTGACGACGACCCGAGTTGCCAAAGCAACGGTGTCGACGAAAGGCGCAAAGCGCGCGGTGGCGGTCAGCAACGTTCCGCCGCGAATCGGAAGCGCCGCGGCGGATTGGTCGCGCTGGCCGATGGGCACGACGTTCCGGTTGCTGTCGACGGGACAGATGTACCGGGTCGAAGATTATGGCTGGGCCTTGAGCGGCCGGAACACGATTGATCTCTACATGGCGGACCAGCGCGACATGAACGCATGGGGCGCGCGAGAGGAACCGATTCAGATTCTGCACTGGGGCGATCCGCACGAAAGTTTGCAGATTCTGCAATCGCATCAGCGCTACAAGCACATAAAACGAATGGTGCTCGAGCTCGAAGGCCACGACCAGGAAGCGGCCGCGCTTCAATAGTCTTTGGGGAAGAGCCAGCGATCCCCAGAGACAATCCGTTTCAACCGCGCGTAATCCGCGGTCGACTCTACAGTTCGCTCCAGTTCAGGATGATCTTGCCGGAGTTTCCGGACTTCATCAGCTCGATCGCTTCCTTGAACTGGATGTATGGAAAGCGGTGAGTAATGACCGGCGAAATGTCGACGCCGCCTTTGATCAGAGCCTCCATTTTGTACCAGGTCTCGTACATTTCGCGTCCGTAAATTCCTTTGATCGTCAGTTGGTCGAACACCACCGTGTTCCAATCGATTGCGGCGTTTCCGGGCATGATCCCAAGAAGCGCGACTTTGCCGCCATGGAACATGTTCGGCAAAATATCGTCGAAGGCTTTTGGATTACCGGACATTTCCAGAGCAACGTCGAATCCCTCTTTCATCCCGAGTTGTTTCATTGCATCGGTAAGTTTTTGAGTCTGGACGTTGAGGGCCAGGTCGATCCCCATTTTCCAGGCAAGCTCCAACCGGTAAGGATTCACGTCCGTGATGACGATGTGCCGGGCGCCGGCATGTTTGCAGACAGGAATGGCCATGCAACCGATCGGCCCGGCGCCAGTAATGAGAACGTCTTCGCCGACCAGATCGAAAGAGAGCGCGGTGTGAACCGCATTACCGAAAGGATCAAAGCAGGAAAGAACATCGAGCGGAATCGATGGGGCGGCGTGCCAGCAATTGGATTGCGGAATGGCGACGAATTCGGCCCATGCGCCGGAACGATTCACGCCAACGCCTTGGGTGTTTGGACAAAGATGACGCCGCCCCGCCAGACAATTTCGGCAATGGCCGCAGGTGATGTGGCCTTCGCCTACCACGAGATCGCCTTTGGCAAAACCTTTGACCAGATTGCCGACCCGATCGACTACCCCGACGAATTCGTGGCCTATGGTCATGGGCACGGGGATGGTTTTCTGGGCCCAGGCATCCCAGTTATATATATGTACGTCCGTCCCGCAGATGGAGGTCCTAAGGACCCGGATCAGGACGTCGTCGCCTTGGACCTCGGGCAGGGGAACGTCCTGCAACCAGAGTCCCGGCTCCGCTTTCGCTTTCACCACGGCTTTCATCGTTTTCTGCACTTTGACATTGTATCCGTAGATCCGCCTCCGCCAAGGCTGCGGCGTGACGAGTTTGGCAGATTCACACAGATTAATTAGGCAAGGGTTTTAAACTAAAATCTGCGGAAATTTGTGTAATCTGTGGACAAACTTCCGTCTGATTGGGAAGAATGGAGGTCATGCCCGTGACGGTTGAGCAACCCGCGTCGCAGAGTGCGACTCCGCGATCTGTTTTCATTTTACGATTTATCAGCACCATCGTGCTTTGGTCGATCGCGCTGGCTATCGCGTTCTCAGGATATGAAATCTTCTTCTGGTTTTTGATCAGCGCATTTGGACTGATCGCGCTCCTGGAATTTTATCGGATGCTCGACCACGCGCGTTTGCCGAATTTCAAGATCACCGGTTTGATCTGCGGCGCGATTCTGCTGGCCGGCAGCTTTTATTATTTCTCAACGGTTGGGCCCGCGGAGTCGTACGATTTTGAGGTGGCCGTTCTGCTGTTCTTTCTTCTCACTGTTTTCACCCGGCAAATGTTCGCGCGACTTCGTCACGACGAACCGTTACGGACGATGGCATATACGCTTTTCGGTCTGCTTTACGTCCTGTGGTTATTCAATTTCATCACTAAGATTCTGTATCTGACGCCGCGCGGGGCCAACGGGATCGTGACTGGACAGTTTTACGTTTTGTATCTGATCGCGGTGACGAAGTTCAGCGACATGGGAGCGTACTTGACCGGTAGCGCAATCGGCCGGCACCTGATGAGCCCGCACATCAGCGCAAAGAAAACCTGGGAAGGATTCTTCGGCGCGTTGCTTTTCGCGCTGCTCTGCAGCCTCGCCTTGTTCAAATTGATGCCGGGCCATTTGTCGATGTTCACCTGGACCCATGCGACGGTGCTCGGTTTGTTACTCGGATTCGCAGCAATCATCGGAGATCTCGCCGAATCGATCATCAAGCGGAGCACTGGCGTCAAAGATTCGGGAAACCTGCTTCCGGGCATCGGCGGCGCGCTGGATTTAGTCGACAGCCTGCTTTTTACCGCGCCGCTGCTGTTTTTCTATCTACGCCTTGTGATTCGGGTGTCCTGAATACCAAGATTTTCGGATTAGGATTCTTTCAAACCACTTTGATCGGGCTTAATCCGGTGTAATCCTATAAATCCTGTCTGCATCTTATGAAACGTAAACGCGTCGTCTTGCTTGGCGCGACCGGTTCGATTGGCGACAGCACTCTCAAAGTCGCCCAGGACATTCCGGAGCGAATGGAGATTGTCGGATTGGCCGCGAACAGCAATGCGAGCAAGCTGGCTGTCGCCGCGAACAAGACGCGCGCTCCCGCGATCTGTCTCGTGGACGAGCGCAAAATGGAGATCCTGCGATCGAAGCTGGAATACGAGCCAAAAATTTTTGTCGGCGAAGCCGGGCTCTGTGAAATCGCGAAACTTGATGGCGCGGACATGGTGCTGATTGCAATTGTCGGCACCGCGGGATTGCATCCGGCGCTGGATGCGATTGAAACCGGAAAAGACCTTGCGGTCGCGAGCAAGGAAATCCTGGTGATGGCGGGCGAAGCGGTCACGCAAGCTGCCCAAAAACGCGGCGTCAAAATTCTACCGGTCGACTCGGAACACAACGCCATCTTCCAATGTCTCGACGGCCGGCCGTCGGACGTTCGGCGAATCATTCTGACCGCGTCGGGCGGACCATTTCGGGAAACGCGGGCCAGCGAATTGGGAAGTGTCTCGGTCGAGCAAGCGCTGAAGCATCCGACCTGGAACATGGGCCCGAAAATCACCATCGATTCCGCGACGTTGTTCAACAAAGGTCTGGAAATGATCGAAGCGCATTGGCTGTTCAACGTGGGAATGGACCGGGTCGAAGTGGTGATCCATCCCCAAAGTATTGTCCACTCGATGGTGGAATTCGCTGATGGCTCAACCCTGGCGCAACTCAGTTACTCGAACATGTGTT
Source organism: uncultured Verrucomicrobiae bacterium (assembly GCA_963817335.1). GTDB lineage: Bacteria > Verrucomicrobiota > Verrucomicrobiia > Chthoniobacterales > UBA10450 > AV40. Next base: position 45,468 of record CAWFNX010000001.1, read on the forward strand.
TCCCGATCCAGTACGCGGTGACCTGGCCTGAGCGCGTGCCAAATACTCTGCCGCCGCTCGACTTTTCGACGCTCTCGAAGTTGGAATTTTTCCCGCCGCGTTACGAGGATTTCCCGGCGCTCAACCTGGCGCGACGGGCGGGCGAAACCGGAGGCACGTTGCCGGCCGTGATGAACGCCGCCAACGAAGTTGCGGTGGCGGCATTTTTGAACAGGCAGATTCGGTTCCCCCAGATTTGGCAGACGGTTGGGCAGGTTATGGACCGGCATCAGACCGTTGCGCATCCCGATCTCGATGCGATATTGGCCGCCGATAAGTGGGCGCGCGCGGAAGCGACCGCCGCCATTGGTAAAAAATAATCAGCCAGCTAAATGATTCTTCACATTGGTCGCGTCATCCTCGTTCTCTTTGAGGTCCTGATCATTTTCAATCTGCTGATCGTGGTCCATGAGCTCGGCCATTTTCTGGCGGCGCGCTGGCGCGGCCTCTACATCGAAAAATTCGGGATCTGGTTCGGCAAGCCGCTTTGGAAAAAGAAAATCAACGGCGTTCAGTATTCGTTAGGCTCGATGCCCTTCGGCGGATTTGTGGCGCTGCCGCAATTGGCCCCGATGGACATCATCGAAGGGAAAGCCGACATCGATCGTGAAGCGCTGCCGCCGGTTTCGGCGCTCGACAAAATAATCGTGGCGATTGCAGGGCCATTCTTCAGTTTTCTCCTGGCCTTTGTCTTCGCCACGATCGTTTGGGTGGTGGGTTATCCGGTAAGTGAATCGGACATGACGACCACGATCGGCTACATCATGCCCGAATCGCCGGCGATAAAAGTCGGACTGCAACCCGGTGACAAAATTCTGGAAGTGGACGGAAAGCCCGTGACCCGGTTTCTGGGAATGAACAATAGCGTCAGTTGGGCGGTGGTTCGCAGCGAAGGCGAGACGATTCCGATCAAGTTTGAACGAGAGGGTCAGGTGCGCACCGTAGACGTGGAGCCCTACAAAGCCCAATCGCGCGCCTGGTTTCGCAGGAAAAGCATTCGACAATTACTCATCCTTCCGGCTGAAACGGCGAGCATTGAAAAAGTGGAACCGAAATCGCCCGCGGCGGCCGCCGGTTTGCAAAAAGGCGACATCATCCGCGCGATCAACGCCCAGAAAATCTACAGTCCGAGTGCATTGAGCGATTACACAAAAAGTCATCCGGATGAGTCGATGACCCTCCAGGTCGAGCGCGATGGCAAGACGTTCGAAGTGCAGGTGAAACCTGTCCCGATGAAGCTGGAGGGGGAAAAAGAGCCCAGGCCGCGCATTGGAATTGCCTGGGACACGAAATTGACAAACTCTCATCCCAGCCCGCTGGAACTGATTCAGAACAGCGTCACCAGCACGTTGAACACGCTTGGCGCGGTGATTTCGCCGAAGTCCGATGTGGGATTACAACACCTGAGCGGTCCGGTCGGGATCGGACGGATCTATTTTCTCTTCTTCGAGAGTGAGCGTGGTTGGCAGCTCGTCCTTTGGCTGAGCGTGGTTCTGAACGTGAATCTGGCGATTTTGAACATGCTTCCGATTCCGGTTCTGGATGGCGGACATATTTTGTTTGGCCTGATCGAATCAATCCGACGCAAGCCGCTAAACATGAAAGTTCTCGAATACGTTCAAGGCGTCTGCACTCTCCTGATCGTCGGAGTGATCATTTACATTACCTTCTTCGACCTTCAGGACCTCCCTTTTGTGAAGCATGCTCTCGATAAGTACGCGCCGCAGTCCCAGAAGGCCAAGGATCAGGACGTGCCCTAGCCGAATATCCTTTGTTTCCTGATCGGATTGCGCCGGTCGGACGCAGCTTTTAGATTCCTTTCATGAATCCGTCCATGACTACGACGGCATTTGAATTGCCGGGCTATCGCGTCGTTAAAACTTTCGGCGTCGTACGGGGGATCATTGTGCGCTCCCGGTCAATCTTCGGAACCATCGGGGCCGGACTACAGACTTTGGTTGGCGGCAACATCACGATCCTGACCGATCTTTGTGAGAAGACGCGGGAGCATGCTCTCGAACTTTGCCTGAAGCATGCCCGCGATCTCGGCGCCAACGCGATCATCGGCTTGCGTTACGACGCAACCGAGATCATGCAGGGCGTAACGGAAGTTTTGTGTTATGGCACGGCCGTATTGGTCGAGCCGAATCCGACCTAACGAATGCACTATTGCGAAAACCCACTGCAGTACCGTCGGCGCCCGACCCGCGAAGTGCGGGTCGGAAAAGTCGGCATCGGTGGAAACAATCCGATTCGCGTCCAATCGATGATCACCTGCGACACGATGGACACCGAAGCGTCCATTCAGCAGACGGTCGAACTGGCCAACGTCGGTTGTGAAATCGTGCGCATTACCGCGCCGACGGTGAAGGACTCGCGGAATTTGGAAAATATCGTCAAGGGTTTGCGCGATCGCGGCTGTGAAGTGCCAACCGTCGCGGATATTCATTTCAAGCCGGACGCGGCCATGGAAGCGGCCAGGTGGGTCGACAAAGTCCGAATCAATCCCGGCAACTATGCCGATTCCAAGAAGTTCGTGATCCGGGAATACACCGAAGAACAGTACGCGGGCGAACTGAACCGGATCCGGGAGCGTTTCACGCCCCTGGTGGCGCTTTGTAAACAACGCGGCATCGCCATGCGAATCGGGACCAACCACGGCTCGCTGAGCGATCGCATTCTAAATAGATACGGCGACACGCCGTTGGGGATGGTCGAAAGCGCGCTCGAGTTCGCCCGAATTGCCCGTGACCTCGATTACCACGCATTCGTGTTTTCGATGAAGGCGAGCAATCCAAAAATCATGATTGCGGCTTATCGCTTGCTGGTGGCGCGATTGAACGAGCTTGGCTCGGATTGGAATTATCCCGTCCATCTCGGCGTGACCGAAGCTGGCGAAGGCGAAGACGCGCGAATCAAGAGCGCCATTGGAATTGGATCGCTATTGGCCGATGGAATTGGCGACACGATTCGGGTTTCGCTGACCGAAGACAGCCCGCACGAAATTCCGGTGGCAAGGGCGTTAGTCGCGATGATCGAGAATCGAACTGGCTCTCAACTCTCAACCCTCAACTCTCAACTTTCTTTCGATCCATTTTCCTATCAGCGGCGTGCGACCGAAAGAATCGAGCGGGACGGAGTCCGATTGGGTGGCGAAGAGCTGATTCGGGTCCTCGTGCGAAAGGCAAATTACGACAAGATCGCTCATAAGATCGACCAGATGGGCGATTACAAACCGGAGATTGTTTACGAAGACGCGCAGGTGATTGAGGTGGACCCGCGCGACGACCCCGCGATATCGAAGATCAATTCGGAGGGCGCGCCGCAGTTCGTGACGGTGAAGGATGAGATCGATCTTCCGGTGATTGCGGCTTTCCGTTTGTTGGCGGCGAAATTGCAGAATCGCCATCCGATTCTGCTGAAGGATGAGGGAAGAAGGATGAAGGATGAAAAGACAGACTTCCTTCAAACGCTTTTAATCGCGGCGACGAACATCGGCTCGTTGCTCTGCGATGGAATAGGCGACGCGATTCTGGTGCAGGGCGAGGAAGCGCCGGGGCAGGGGTTGAGATTGAGCTATAATATTTTGCAAGCGGCGGGGTCGCGGATTTTCAAGACAGATTACGTCGCCTGTCCTTCCTGCGGCCGGACGTTGTTTAATCTCCAAACCACCACCGCCAAAATCAAAGCCGCCACTTCTCATCTCAAAGGAGTCAAGATCGCAATCATGGGCTGCATCGTAAATGGTCCCGGAGAAATGGCGGACGCGGATTTCGGATATGTGGGCGGCGCACCGGGCAAAGTGAATCTTTATGTCGGCAAAACGGCGGTGAAGTTCAACATTCCCGAAGCCGAGGCGGTCGATCGCCTGAAGGATTTGATTCGCGAGCACGGAAAATGGGCGGAACCGGCGGCGAACGAGCCGGTTCTAGCCTGACATTTTGCTTGCCGTACGACATTTAAATAAAGCACGTTTGAATCCGTCTAAGAACTACACAAAAGAACCTTATGAAAAAACTAATGTTGCTTTTCGCGGCTATCGTTTGCATGAGCGGATTTGCTTCGACCGTCAATGCGATTGGAATCAACATCGAAGTTGGCGATCGACCGTATTATACCTATGGGCCGCGCTACTGGGCTCGGGGGGCGTACTGGTGCTGGGTTCCCGGACATTGGTCCTGGCATCATCACCACCAGGTTTGGATCCACGGGCATTACCGGCCGTGCTGATTTGAGGGCTGGGCCCTCACCCCAAGAAAGTTGATCCCCGTGAGCGGAATTTTTTCTGCTCCCGGGGGCTTTCTTTTTTCGCGATTTTTGAACATCAGATCGCAGCCAAAGTCGATGGCGTCGGCTGATTCCGGGAGATTACAAAATTGTCATTTATTTAGCCAGCGGCGGACCTGGCAGTGTGAGAAAGAGAAAATCGATTCAGAGGTTCACTGTTTTGGGATCCTTTGAAATTTTACGGATTTCGTGTTTTTAAGTGATCGGTCCGGCGTTTTTGTCCCGGTTGTTGAGCGCTTGGCCTGAGGCGCTTCCGATCATTTGTTTTAGAGCGTAAAATTATTTCTTGACCGGGGGTGGTAAAATCGGCAGCCTGCACACCATTAACCAAACCCCTGCTCTAACCTAATCCATGAAAACAAATACCAGTCGTATCTTCACGTACCTGCGCTTTGGCGCCGGTTGTGCATTCTTCGCCGTATCAGCGGCGCTCGCGTTTGTTGCGACGTCAACGAACGTGCTGACAACACCTAACGTCGGCGCGACCAAAGGTCTGGCCTTGGCCAAGTCCTCCGTTCAAGACCGTGTCTCTGGCTCAGGAAGCGAAAAGTCCGATAAGGATGGTTCGTTCCAAAGTCCGGCGACCAGAGCCGAGGAAGAAGCAGCTAAGCGCGCGTTTCCATTTACTGAGACTCCGTTCAGTGCGCAGCTGAACAGCGTAGTCAGCTGGAGACGGTTCCAGGCGGCGTCGGCGAGCAACGTAGCGACCACCACGATTGGAGGCAGAGATTCAGCGAAAAACAAGAAGGGGAAACCAGAACCGCCTCGCTTCAATACCTGGTCGTTAATCGGCCCAAGCACGGCGCTGTTTCCGAATATCCTGACCTTCACCGGTTCGGCGGCCACCACGTCCGGTCGAATCACAGCTCTTGCCCTGGATACGCACAACGCATGCAACGCTGCCTTTTGCCGCGTTTGGCTCGGAGCCGCAGGCGGTGGCGTCTGGAGGACAACAAACGCTCTGTCGGCGACCCCAAGCTGGACTTTCCTGACTTCGTTGAATGTCATGAGCAACGCGATCGGCGCCTTGACCTATTTCAACGACGGATCCGCTAACGGCATTCTTTACGTAGGCACGGGCGAAGGGAATGCCTCAGCCGACTCCGAAGCAGGGTTGGGCATCATGAAATCGACTGATGGCGGCAACAGCTGGACCATTTTGAATGCTCAAATCGGCCCGATTACTACGTTTTCTAACGGCAGTGGCACCAACGGTACGTATACGGGTAACGCGTTTTTCGGCCGCGCGGTCAACAGCATTGCTGTTCTCAGCCCGAGCGTTTTTTACGTTGGTTCAGTTCGCAGTGTGCGCGGCGTTGATGAGACCTATGGCGCTCCGACGTCGAATCCGCCGGTCCCGCGTCCTCCGTTCGGATTGTTTAAGACAACTGACGGCGGTAACACCTTTACCTTCGTTTGGGACGGCGGTAACAACTGCCCGGCTTCCTGCGTTGGCGGCGACCCGCAGGCTTCAATTCGAGGCGTGACCGAGGTGGAGATCGATCCTAATAACCCCAACATTGTTTACGCGGCCGCTTTCCCAGGCGCGGCCACGCCCAGCGGCGGCATCTATCGTTCGCTCGATGGCGGCAGTACCTGGGCTCAGATTAAGACGCCAAACACCAACGCCGTCAACACTGCTCGATGCTCGTTCGATGTCACGACTGGCCCGCCCTTGGCCGCCGGCGTTACCCGCATGTATGCAGGCTGCGGCGACCAGGGTGTAGCTGCTGCACACGTCTTCCGTAGTGATAATGTCAATACGGCCGCGACGTTCACCGACCTGACCGCGCTTGAAGTTCAGCCGTTTACACTCAACTACTGCACAGGCCAATGCTGGTATGACAACTTGATCTACACGCCGCCTGGATTCCCCGACATCGTTTATGTCGGCGGTTCCTACACTTACAACGAGTGCGGCGAAGGATCGGATTGCCGAGGCCTTGTCTTTGCAACCGATGCCGGTGCTAGCGGCGGACTTTGGTCTGACGCAACCTGGGATGCGCAAAACAATGGCACTCCCGCCGGGACCTGCTGTCAGCCGAATGCGGTCGCGCCAAACGGGATCCATCCTGACCAGCACGCGATCTTCACTGTTCCGGGAAGTCCCTTCCAGTTCATTGAAGGATCGGACGGCGGAATTGTCCGCTCTAACGGAACACTGAGCGATATCTCGGCGCAGTGCCTGGCGCGTACCTTCCCAGCGGGCACGGGCAACTTCACTCAGTGCATTTTCCTCCTTGGAGCGCCTCCGTGCGCCACTCCGTGCGGTGTCCCGACTACCATCTTCACCGGTATGAACGCAGGACTCTCTACCCTGCAGTTTAACAGCATCTCGTATAACTCGAGCAACCCGTTCAACGTTCAAGGTGGAACCCAGGACAACGGAACGTTCCAAACGTTCGGTTCGACTACCTGGAACCAGGAAATCTATGGTGACGGCGGCCAGTCAGGCTTCAGCCGCACTAATGGGAACCTGCGGGTCAACACGTTTACCGGACAAGCCAATGACGCCAACTTCCAGAACGGAGACCCCGCAAAGTGGGTAGTGATTGGCGCGAACATGGAGAACAGCCCGGAGGGTGCGCTATTTTATCCTCCAGTCATTGCTGATCCCCATCCTGGCGCCGGCCAGACGATCTTCGAAGGTTCGTTCGGCGTGTGGCGCACCCAGGATTGGGGCGGAAATCAGGCGTTCCTGGAACTGAACTGTCCTGAGTTTTTTACCTCAGCGGCTCAGCCCGGATGCGGCGACTTCGTCCGCCTGGGTGGTCCTGCCGGTAGTAACACCGCAGGATCCTTGATCGGCACCTTCTATGGCGCCTCCCGTACGGGTGGAGACGTGAACTTCATCGAGCGCACTACCAGCAATACGTCTACCGCATGGGCGGGAACCACGGGCGGCCGTTTGTTCATCAGCACCAACATAGACGGTCCAGCTGCCAGCGTTGTTTGGAACCGATTGGAACCCTCTGTCGCGGGTAATGATCCGACGCGCGTCCCGACCGGTGCTGCAATCGATCCAGTTAATACGAACCACGCATGGGTAACTTACTCGGGGTATAGCTCGTTTACGCCATCGCAGCCCGGGCACGTCTTCAGCGTCAGCTGGAGCGGCGCTGGTGTGGCTACCTTCACGAACATCTCCTTCAACCTGCCGGACATTCCGTTGACCTCGATGGCGTTTGATCCGCTCACCGGAGATTTATATACCAGCTCGGACTTCGCTGTGTTCCGAATGAAGTTTGGTACGCAGCAATGGGACATCGCGGGAATCGGAATGCCGATCGTCGAAGTGCCGAAGATCACGATCAATCCGAATGCGCGCGTGCTATACGCAGCCACCCACGGCCTCAGCGTGTGGTCACTGCCTCTCTACTAAGAGCTAACGGTTAATTACGAGTGGGCGGGACAGGAAGCTGTCCCGCCCATTTTGTTTTTTGGAGAAGCTTCAGCTCCTCATCCTTTGATCGACTGGGTTGATTTTTCCGCATTCCGCGCCATATTCCGCGCTCCCCTTGGCCCCGCCGGCCGATCCCATGCAGAAAATCCGCAATATCGCCATCATCGCGCACGTTGACCACGGTAAAACTACCCTGGTCGACCAGCTATTGCGTCAGTCGGGAACGTTTAGGGACAATCAAAAGATCGCGGAACGGGTGATGGACTCGATGGATCTCGAACGCGAAAAGGGGATCACGATCCGGGCGAAAAATGCCGCCTTCCAGTGGAACGGCTATCGCATCAACATTGTGGACACGCCAGGCCACGCCGACTTTGGGGGTGAAGTCGAGCGCATCATGAAGATGGTGGACGGCGTTTTGCTCGTCGTCGACGCGCATGATGGTCCGCAAGCGCAGACCCGTTTCGTTTTGCGTAAAGCGCTCCAAAATCGCCTCAAGGCCATTGTCGTCATCAACAAGATCGACCGGGAGAACGCGGAACCGCGCAAAGCGGTCGACCTCGTCTTCGATTTGTTCGTCGAATTGAAAGCGAGCGATGAGCAGCTCGATTTCCCGATCATCTACGCCAGCGCCAGGGATGGTTTTGCCGTTCGGGAATTGAATGACAAGCGCGAAGACATGACTCCGCTGTTCGAGACTATTGTTCAGCACGTGCCGCCGCCGAAAGTTTCGTCCGAGCCTTTTTTCCAGATGCTCGTTTCGAATCTTGATTACAATGATTACATCGGCCGCATCGCTCTCGGTCGCATTGTTAGCGGCCGCGTGAGCGTCGGCGATTCGATTGTCTGTCTCCATCGGGATGGGAATCGCGAACGCGCTACGGTCACTGCGCTCTTTACCCACTCTGGCCTCGAGCAAGTCGAAACCAAGGAGGCTAGCGCCGGCGAAATCGTGGGCCTGGCCGGATTCGAAAACGCTTATATTGGCGAAACCCTGACCGATCGAGAAGACGGCACCGCTCTTCAATTTGTCGATATCGATCCGCCGACGATTCGAATGCGCATTCTGGTGAACGATTCGCCGTTTGCCGGACGCGAGGGAAAATTTGTGACCGCGCGCCATATTCGGGATCGGCTCGTCCGGGAAACCCGCGGTAACGTTTCACTTCAGTTCAACGACACGGACACGGCCGGGGCATTTGAAATTCATGCTCGCGGTGAGATGCAAATCGCCATTCTAGTCGAGCAAATGCGGCGCGAAGGCTACGAAGTAATGGTCTCGCGACCCGAGGTCATTTTTCATCGGAACGAAGCCGGTGAATTGCTTGAGCCGCTCGAGAATCTTTATGTCGATCTTCCCAATGAAAATTTAGGCGACGTTTTGCAGTCGCTCGCTTCCCGCAAAGGTGAGGTCGTGCACATGGACCATCACGCAAATCGCGTTTCGGTCGAAGCAATCATTCCCACCCGCGGCCTGATCGGTTTCGAAACCGACCTGGTCAATCTCACCCGAGGCGAAGGTTTGATGAGTCATTTGTTTGCTGAATACGCGCCGTTCAAGGGCGAGATCGAAGGACGCAATCGTGGAGTAATGGTTTCGATGGAAAACGGCACTAGCACCGCTTACGCGCTGAACACGACTCAGGACCGCGGGCGGCTTTTCATCGGTCCTCAGGAGGACGTTTACGCCGGGATGATCGTCGGCGAAAATGCGCGTCCCGACGATTTACCGGTTAATCCTTGCCGCGCGAAGCGACTCACCAACATGAGATCACAAGGCGACGGAAAAGGCGTGCAATTGGAAGCGCCGTTGCGCATGAGCCTTGAGCGCGCCATCGAATACATCGATACCGATGAGTACGTCGAGGCAACGCCGAAATCGCTCCGGCTGCGCAAACGTATTCTGGATGCAACGACCCGAAAGCGAAGTGCCGCCGCGGCAGTGGCTTAAGCGGGATTGACAAACGGCCCGTTCCCGGCTTGAATATCGCTCGGTAATTTCTCCACGCCCGCAGTTCGCGGCGTGCTCTTGGAATCTTACTCGTCAGGCAATCTTTATCTGAAAAACCCGATATGGCGGGGCATAGCAAATGGTCGAAGGTCAAGCGCTTCAAAGGCGCAATCGACGCGAAACGCGGTGCGATCTTTAGCAAGCTCTCGAAAGAGATCAGCATCGCCGCGAAAACCGGCGGAGGCGATCCGGCGGGCAATGCCCGGTTGCGCAGCGCCATTCAGACCGCCCGCACCCAAAGCATGCCCAACGACAATATTGACCGCGCCATCAAACGCGGTACCGGCGAAGGGGTAGAGGCAGCGAACTACGAAGAAATCATCTACGAGGGCTACGGGCCGGGAGGCGTGGCCATCATCGTGGAGGCGGCGACCGACAACAAGAACCGCACGGCCGCGGAGGTCCGAAGCATTTTCACTAAGAATAATGGTAACCTCGGATCGGCCGGCAGTGTCTCATACATGTTTCACAAAAAGGGACAGATCGTGGTTCCACGCAATGCAATTGACGAAGACCGCCTGCTGGAAATTGCCCTGGAGGCCGGGGCCGAGGAGTTGACAACCGAAGAAGATCAGTATCTTATAACCACCTCGCACGATCGGCTCTACGCTGTAGCTGATGCACTCAAGAAAGCGAATGTTACGACTGATGGGCAAAAGTTTACCTTCATCCCTGATACAACTGTGCCGCTGGCCAATGAGGACGTGGCCCGGCAGGTGCTGCGCTTGTGTGATGCCCTCGAAGACGACGATGACGTTCAAAACGTCTATTCAAATCTAGATATTTCCGACGAAATGCTGGCCAAGTTGCCAGCCTGAAAAAGTAATTTCCTCCGCTGAAAATTGGCGGTCCGCTCGCTGCGGCGAACGATCTGCCTTTCCGCAAAGTTATGAACGAAGAAAACCAAAACCAGCCGCCCCTGGAAACCGAATCGACGGCTCCTGCTTCCGAGCAGCGTCGTCCTCGTGGGCGTCGCCGTTATGGACGGCGTCGCTACTACAACCGCGGCGACCGAAACGATAATTTCAACGAGCCCTACAACGAGCCGCGCGCCGACGGACCCGGCTCCGGCACTGGCGATCCCGTTGGCACTGAAACTTTGGAAGGCGCGCCTGAGGGCGAGCAAGCCCAGCGGGAACCGGAATTTGGTGAAGGTATCATCGAAATCTCCGGTAAAGGCTTTGGTTTCCTGCGCGATCCGAAGCGTAATTTCGTTCAAACCCCGCAGGATATTTTTGTGACCCCGGAGATCGTGCGGCGTTTCGCCCTACGTGACGGCATGTGGATTTATGGCGAAACCCGTAGAGGGAATCGCGGACCGCAGTTAATCAAACTTCTCACCATTAACGGCGAGGATCCGTCGAAATATCAGGGACTGCGCCCATACGAAGAGCTGACGACGATCAATCCGAACAAGCGAATCAAGCTCGAGACCGTTCCGGATCGTTACACCACCCGCGTCATGGATTTGATGACGCCGCTTGGGATGGGCCAGCGCGGCCTGATCGTGGCGCCGCCCCGCACCGGCAAAACAACTTTGCTCCATCACATCGCCGATGCGGTGACGAAAAATCATCCCGAGATGAAGCTGATTATCCTGCTGGTTGACGAACGGCCGGAGGAGGTCACTGATTTCAAGCGCTCGCATCCGAAAGCGGAAATCATCGCCAGCTCAAACGATAGCGATATCAAGAGTCATACCCGCATCGCTCAGCTCGCCATCGAGCGCGCCAAACGTTTGGTGGAAGCTGGTCAGCACGTTTTCATTTTACTCGACTCGATCACCCGAACGGCCCGTGCGTTTAACAACGCGATGTCCGGTGGCGGCCGGACCATGAGCGGCGGTATCGATGCCCGCGCGATGGAGATTCCGAGAAAAATCTTCGCGGCAGCGCGCAACACGGAGGAGGCCGGATCGCTCACGATCGTGGCTACCGCCTTGATCGAAACCGGCAGCCGAATGGACGAACTGATTTTCCAGGAATTCAAGGGGACCGGGAACATGGAGATGGTGCTCGATCGCAAGATCAGCGATCAGCGGATCTATCCGGCGATCGACATTTTCCTTTCCGGAACGCGACGGGAAGAGTTGCTTCTGCAGCCTTGGGAGCTCGAGAAAATCAATTTGATTCGACGCGGCCTTGCCGGTCATAAGCCGGAAGAGGCGATTCAACGTCTGCTAATGTTCGTGAAGAAGTTTCCGACCAACGTGCAGATGTTGAAAGAGATCCCGGGCTAGCAACTTTCGAATTTCGATTGGCGATTTTCGAATCGAAAATCGGGCCAAACCCATGCAATCGAAAATCGAAAATCGAGAATCGAAAATACTGGAGTGGGAATTGCTCCCTCCGGAGGAGCGAAAGCACCGGCGCAGTTCAATCGAATCCGTTTTCCGACTGGTCTCCGTGGTTATGGATCGATTGATCAAGATTCCAGGATTGAAGAAACGCCTCGGCCTCAACCCGCTGGTCGATCTTGTCCCGGGGTTTGGCGACATAGCTGCCGCGGCGGTTTCAGTGTCGGTTCTGGTTTACGGCATTCGTCGTGGCGTTCCGAAGATATTACTTGGCCGGATGGCCCTCAACGTTCTGATCAATGAGCTCGTCGGCATCATTCCAATTGTCGGGTCCATTTTTGCGTTTTGGTTCACCGCAAATACTCGCAACTACGAATTAGTTCGCCAGCATCTTGATACGCCGCTCCGCTCGACAAAGGGTGATAAGTTTTTCGTCGCCCTGATTCTCGGCCTGGTCATCCTGGTTGTTCTCTGCGGAGTCGTGGCAACGTTTTTAATTTTGCGGGAGCTCGCAAAGTTGCTGATGGGCGTTTAATTGATTCGCGACTTAACATGTCGCTCATAGAGCGCGTGAATCGCCTCCCGTGCGGCGTGGTAGTCGCTTACAAACGTGTCGGCCACTTTGTAGCCGAGCCATTGCGATAATTTTGCCTGTTCCTCCGATGTCGCGGGTAGTCCTGCGACATTTTTGTTTTCAAATCGACGAAGAGCCACTTCAATCCGCCGGAGGAAATTGTAACTCTCGGTAGCTCGGGGACCGTCGTGGTTCGAGATCGCGCTGTTCTCCACTAAGCGCGCGACCGCCAATTCGAAGTTCGGCTCCCAGATCCCGGCCCGCATTTGCAAGGCTTGGACCAGAAACTCGGCTTCAATCATTCCGCCAATGCCTGTCTTGAAGTCGAGAAATCCATTGCCGCTCCCGCGTTCGCGGTGAATGCGCTCAAGCATGCCATCGATCTTCGCGAAGAGATCCGATTGTTGGCCCACCTTGTGCCAAATCGTTTGGATGCTGTCGAGATAGGCCGCCTGCAATGGTCCGGTGATTGGTCGTGCTCGGGTCAGGGCTTGGATTTCCCATAACTGAGCACGATCTCGATAATACGATTCGTATGCGGCCAGTGGCGCGACCAGCGCGCCTTTTTCGCCATCGGGACGAAGGCGCGCATCCAGCGACGCAATCATTCCTTCCGAGCTCGGTTGCGTAATTGCAGTGATCAGGTTCTGGGCCGGGCGAGTATCGTCGCCAATAAAAATTACATCCAGATCCGCCCCGTAATTCAATTCGCATCCGCCAAATTTCCCCAGCGCGATAATGGTTAGGTGCTCTCCGCCGAGCAGTTGGTTTGTGAAACTGACGCACGCTTCGGCGAGGTCGGACAATTCTGCGAATATTGTGGACGGCTTGGCGACGCCAAGAACGTCACGCATGATGATTCGCAAGGTCTGCCGTTGCCGGTAGGCCCGGATCGACTCGAGGTTGGTCGCGCTGGCTCCGAAGGAGCGAAGCCGGGTAAAATGTTCCGCAACGGAACGCGGCTGGTTGAAACTCTTGTCCCGGGTGATCTCCTCAAGCAGCTGGGGCCGACGAATCAACAAGTCGGCTGCAAATCGGCTTCGATCAAAGGTCTTGGTTACAAGTTCGAGCAATGTTGGATTGGTGGCCAACAATTCAAAAAGCAAGCCTCGCAAACCATAGGCCTCGACGAAGCGAACGAATTGGTTCAGAGTCGCATCCGGGTCGGCGGTTTTTCCGATTTGGGCAAGCAGCGCAGGGCGCAGTTTTGCGAAGATCTGTTTTGTCCGCGGGGCGATGTGCGATGCCGAAGTTGGTTTCAATAAATCGCTTAGCGATCGAGCAACCGCCTTTTCGTCTTTAAAGTTTGTTAAATCGAGTTGGGTTGTTTCCGGAGGGCGGCCCGTGACAACTCGATCGAAAATCGATCGCACTCTCTGCATCGTGTTTTGCAGCTGCGCGGTGAACTTCCTACTCGATTCAAAACCAAGACTATGCGCCAGCATTTCCACCGCCGACGGATCGCGTGGAACTGTATGGGTTTGTTGTTCCGCTTCGATTTGCAAACGGTGCTCGACCTGGCGAAAAAAACGGTAGGCCCGATCAAGGTCGAGTACTTCGGCGCGCTGAATGAGTTCAAGGCGGCCCAATTCTGCCAGCGCCCTCAGGGTATTCGTTTCCTGGAGAAAAGCGTGACGCCCGCCATGTATGAATTGCAATGTCTGCACCACGAATTCAATCTCACGAATTCCGCCGCGGCCGAGTTTGACGTCTCGCTCGAGATCTTCGGCGGCATCATGTTCGATCCGGCGCTTGATCCCGGCAATTTCGTTAAGCAGATCCGGCGTCGGACTCCGCGGATAGATGAACGGTTGATGTTGACGCAAGAATTCATAGGCCAGCTCACGACTGCCTCCGACGCCGCGCGCTTTGATCAAGGCGATACGCTCCCAGGTTTCACCAAATCCCGCGTAGTAATTTTCCATGCTTTCGAGGGAGCGGGCGAGCGGGCCGGCCGATCCTTCCGGTCGTAGTCGAAGATCGACTCGAAAGAGCGCGCCCTCGGAATCGGGTGTCGAAAATGTCTCCAAAATTTTCTCGGCCAATCGGTTGAACCATTGATGGTTTGACAGCCGTGGCGACACTTCGCCTTCTTCTGTGTAGAGAAAGATTAAATCGACGTCGGAACTGTGGTTCAGTTCGCGTCCGCCCAACTTTCCCAGGGCCAGCACTGCGAACTCGGCCGCAGGCGAGCCGAGTGACTCGCGCAGTTTGGAATTCCAGTGAGCGAATACTTCACGAATGCAAATCTCGGCAACCAGTGACAACTCGGCGGTTGTTTCTTCGAGGTCCGCCGCGTTTGCCAGTTCCCGCAGCGCGATCCGAGTCATCTCGTGGCTTTTCCAGCGTCGCAGAACTCGAAAGTTGTCGGCCGCAATATTGTCCTTATCCAGTCGGTCGAGTGCGCCCGTCATTTCGGAGCGGCTTCGTCCGCGAGTGCAAGTTTCAGGCTCGGCAAGCCAGAGCAATAGCTCCGGATTGCGGACGATCCGGGCTACCGAGATGCTTGAGAACGCTAGAAGATGGAGCAGCGCGTTCTCCCCGGGCGGGAAATTTTCGACGAGTGCTTGCAGCGAAGGATAATCTGCCGGCCAGACTTCGTTTATTTGGATCAGTGCGGCTTTGGCCTGCACCGGATTCAATGATCCGGCCGACTTCTTGTCGATCCAATCGGTGCTTTCCATTACGCGGAAGATGCCGCGAAACCGGACTAATTTCTAATGGATCGCGTTGCGGATTTCGCGAACGGATCAGCCGGCTTTTTCGCGGACCCGGGCGAGGATGCGTCGCTCGGCCCGACTTAGACTGCCGATTCCATTGCGCGAAATCTTGTCCAGAAGGGGATTGACCTCAGTCTCGATGAACTCGTCGAAAGTCATTCGGTCAATGCGCTGGGCCAGGGCGCGCCGCTGCCACAACTTTCTCTCAAACCATGAAGGATGGCCAAATCCCAGAAGATGGACGTAGAGCCAGCCTGCAAACATGCCTCCTGGAATTGCGCTGTGGGTCAGCGCGCCATGGCGGTCCACCACCAGCATTACCAGGCTTAAGAACATCACGGCAAAGGCAAGGTGTTTCGCCTTGAGGCGCACCGCAAAAAATCGGGATTGCCAGGCGACGAACTCCAGCTCGGGCAAGATTGTGGCATATGCAATGAGAACGGCCGCCACTCCGCCGCTGGCGCCATACAGAGCGGCTTGCGACGGCATTAAGAACAAATGCCCGAGCTCGCCGCAAAAGGCGCCGCCAAGGAATAAATAGAAAAAATGCCGTTGTCCGAGAATTGATTCTATGTCGCGGCCGAGCAAGTAGAGCACGACAATGTTCCCAAGAAAATGCCACGGACTTCCATAAAGCAGCGGAGCGGTGATGAATTGCCACGAATATGCATCGAGAATTCCGCGATTGCTCAAGGCCAGGTAGTCACGAACGAATCCGGGTTGCGCCGACCCGAGAAATAATTGGAACACGAATGCTCCGGCGCTAACGCTGACCAGCGCCAGCACGACAATGTGCCTTTTTTGTGACCACGGCCGCCCTACGGCCGATCGTTTATCCCGCGACAACCGCACCTGAAGAGGGTATCGCAATGCGATTTTATTGTCAGCAGAATTGACGATGTCGATCCTACTGAGGGGTGAGAACGCGAAGAAAGCGCTGTTGCAGGGAGAATTCTACCGGACAGTTTCCCACCAATTCGCCGTCGAGCTCGACTGGCACGGTTTGATCGCTTTCGACACGGAGCTGGCGGGTTTGGAAATATTCGACTTCTGGGACGCGGATTTCAGAGCTGAATACGACATCCTGGAGATACTTGATCATTTCAAGATAACCGAGACGCTTGAAAACAATCACATCGAAAAGGCCATCATCGAGCGCAGCGTGTTTGAAGAATGGAAACGGACCGCCGTACAAACGTCCGTTCCCGACGAGAACGAACGAGCCTTCGTCAATCAGCGCGTCTTCCGATTGAATGAATAACCGCGGCGGTTGGCGTGCGGCAATTTGGGCGGCGGAGATCAAATAACTGAGCGGTCCAAAGTTACGCTTCAATTGGGTGCTGGTCTCTTTCACCACCTGGGCATCAAGCCCGACCCCCGCCAGTTGAACGAAGAATTTCTGGTTTGCCTTTGGGAGATCAACCGTTCGGGTGTGCTGGCCTTGCACGATATCCCAGCAGCCTTCGAGGTTGTGCACGGGAAGGCCAAGTTCGGTTGCGAAAACGTTCATCGTGCCGATCGGCAGCAGACCGAGAGTAGCTTGGGAACCGGCCAGACCGTTAACGACTTCGTTGATTGTGCCATCCCCTCCCGCGGCCACTATTTTCTCGAAGCCTTCCTCGACGCCGCGCCGGGCCATTGACTCGGCCTCGCCGATATGGGTTGTGGCGCAGACTACACAGTTTCGGGCCATGGATTCGACCCGGGCCCGCAGGCGCTGCGCTCGCTCGCTGCGGGCAGCCGGATTCAAGATGATGAGCGTGCTACTCATCCCAGCCGTTCTGCTTTCATCTTTTCTTCAAACATGCCCTGCGTAACGTCTTCCGGTGCAAAAACTGGGCCGCCTGATCCTGATTCTAATTGGGGGACTGCTAATCCTCGGGACCGTGGCCCTGCTTGCGGTGAATTTGTATGTGCAATCGGAAGGGACACAAGCCCGGATTCAGCGCGAACTCCGACAGCGATTTGGCGCAAACCTGAATATTGGACGGGTAAGTGTCACGCCTTGGAGCGGGGTAAAGCTAAGCGGTATCACGATTGCCCAGGGGCCGAAAGCCGCCGCGAATTTCCTGGAGGCTGAAAATTTCGGCCTGCGAATCGCATTCCTTTCTCTGTTTTCTAATCGGTTGGTTTTCAAAGAAGTTTCGTTGGTCAGACCCAATGTGGTGTGGCCGCAGAACGCAGCCGGGAAATGGAGGTTGCCGGATCTACGGGTAGAACGACATCCGGAAAAGAAGCGCGCCGCAATGGCCACTCCCGAAGTCACTCCAACTCAAGAGGGCGTAAGCGAATCGCCGCCCGTTGAATCCGCTTCACCGGCCTCCACAATCCCGCCAAAGCTTCAGCCCGAGAGTAAACTGAAATCGGCCGCCGAGTTCGCGTCGGAAATCCACAAGATCAGTCTGGTTGACGGAAATTTTCGATTTCTTGATCGCTCCAATGGCCTGGTCGCGAATTTTGAAGGCGTCGGATTTCGAGCGAACTTGATTAACGCTTCCACGCTGCATGGCAATGCGCGGGTAGCGAAGGTTTCCCTGCGCGACCGGCTTTTCCTCGAGCAGCTGAAATCTCCGGTCCGATATGATGCCGACGGCCTGAATCTCGCGCAAATATCAGCTCACGTCGGTAGTGGCGACATTTCAGGTAAATTTTCGATTGATCCAGAGACTGATGAGTCGCCTTTCCACCTGGAAATGAAATTCCGCGGCGTTCAGGCCGACCAGGTTATCGCCGAAGCGGGAGGTCCAAGCGGCGTTCTTCAGGGAAAGCTGGAGGGGACCCTTGAGGCCGACGGAAAAACGACCGACCCGGACGCGCTGAGCGGCGCTGGTGAAGTCGTTTTGCACGACGGCCAGCTCCGACAATACGATCTGCTGGTCGCGTTGGGGCAGATTTTCCAAATCGAAGAGTTGACCCAGCTGCACCTGGAGCAGGCTGACGCCAAGTACCGTCTTTCTCCGGGGGTTGTGAACGTGGACCAACTCAATTTGCGGTCGGCAAATATCCGGCTTTCTGCGACTGGAACGGTTAGTTTTCGCGGGAAACTGCATCTAAAATCGCGCCTCGCTATTAACGAGAAAATTCGGTCGCAACTATTCAAACCATTGCGAGCAAACTTTCAGCCAACCGAAGACCCCGGGTACTCCGCGGTTGATTTCGAAGTCGTGGGAACACTGGAGAGACCGAAAACGAACCTCGTTGAAAAAGTGGTCGGACACGATTTGAAGGACCTGGTAAACAGTTTCTTTGGCGGCGGAAAAAGCGATAAGCCGAAAAAGAAAAAGGGGGTGAAGGCCGATGAAGAGCCGCCGACGCAGCCAGCGCCCGACCAAAGCGCGCCAACGGTCGCGCCCAGCCCCGCCGGTTCGCCATGAGAGTGATCGCCGGCCGCGCCGGCGGCATTCGACTTATTTCGCCAAAAGCCGGTGTCCGGCCAACCATGGATCGGGTGAAAGCGGCGATTTTTTCCAGTCTCGGGGAAATGGTGATCGGCGCCCGGGTCCTGGACTTGTTCGCCGGTACCGGTGCACTCGGCATCGAAGCCCTCAGTCGCGGCGCGGAATCCGCCGTTTTTGTTGATGAAGATCGACAGTCAATCGCCGCCATCGAGAGAAATCTCGAAAAAACGGAGCTTTCAGGACGCGTTCGTAATGCTGATGTCTTTCTGTTTTTAAAAAATGCCACGAGCGGAGGCGACAGATTCCGACTTATCTTTGCCGATCCGCCCTACGAGAAAATGGAGTCGGGCGAGCATTTTACCGACAAACTTTTGAGCGACCCTACATTGCCAACCCTCATCGAGGCGGACGGAATTTTTATCCTGGAAAAGCGCCCCTCCGAAAAGATCCCGGAAGCGAAACTCTGGAAATTGATCCGCCAGAAAACCTACGGCGCGACTGAAGTTCTGTTTTTCTCCCCATTCAACCCATGATCCGTTTCATCTACAATCTGCTTTGGCCCATTGGGCTGTTGCTCTTTCTACCAGGATACCTGGTCAAGATGTTCCGGCGGGGCGGCTATCGGGAGAAGTTCGGGGAACGTCTTGGAATTTACGATCGGCATTTGCGGGCGCGACTTTACTGGAAGAAGCCAATCTGGCTCCACGCGGTCAGCGTAGGCGAAGTAATGATTGCGCTGAAGCTGGCGCAGCAGATTCGAGCGCTGCAACCGGACCAGCATTTTGTGCTGACCACGACCACCACCACCGGTTTCGCTTTCGCTAATCGCAATGCCTCGGAGTGGATCGATGTAATGTACAGTCCACTCGATTTTTGGCCGATCATGCGCGCCGCGTTCGAGGCGATCAGGCCCACCAAGATCGTTCTAGTTGAAGCCGAGGTGTGGCCAAACATGGTGGCGGAAGCGAAAGCCCGAAAGACTCCGATCGCGCTGGTCAACGCGCGTTTGTCACCTCGTTCGGAGAAGAGATTTCGAATGTTTCGAGCGTTCGTCGTTCCGACTTTCAGGCTTCTCGATCTGGTTTGTGTTCAAAACGCGGAGGATGTTGAGAGATGGGAAGCGCTTGGCGTTGACCGCGCCAGAATCACGCATGTCGGCAGCATAAAATACGACCCTGAGGACATGCCCATCGATCTAAAACTGGCGCGCAGGGTTCTTGCCGGATTCGGCGTCGAAAATCGCACGGTAATTTTCGGCGGTAGCACCCACGCCGGTGAAGAGAAAATTCTAGGCGAGGTGTTTCGTGCGTTGCGGCGCGATTTTGTCGATCTTCTCCTCGTCCTGGCGCCACGGCATACTGAGCGGACCGGCGAGGTCGAGCGGGAGCTCAAAGAAATGGAATTCCAAGTGGCGCTGCGGAGTCAGCCGCCTGCGGTCGATCCGTTTCTGAATTGTCTGTTGATCGATACGACAGGGGAATTGCGGCACTGGTATGCCGCCGCAACTCTCGTGTTCGTTGGAAAAAGTTTGCTCGCGCGCGGAGGACAAAATCCCGCCGAAGCGATCCTGGCTGGCAAACCCGTTCTATTCGGTCCGCACATGGAGAATTTTGGACAGTTGGCCAGCTCGCTCGTGGCCGGCGGCGCCGCGGTCCAGATCAATTCCGCGACGGAATTGAGGCGAGCGATGACCCATCTTCTGGCGAATCCAGACGAGCGAGAAAAAATGGTGGTCAACGCGCGCCAGGTTTTGGAAATCCATCGCGGGGCAACTGCGCGCACCGCCCGTATGGTGGTCGACCTTACCCGGGCCCAATAGCAAATCAGGTCAGGTTGCCTTGTCGCCAACGAATGGAATATTGGGCGGCTTCATTGACCCTATCGTCTAGAGGCCTAGGACATCGCCCTTTCACGGCGGTAACACGGGTTCGAATCCCGTTAGGGTCGCTTTTCTTATATGATGGACGCTGATCGCACGCTCATTGTCGTCCCGACCTACAACGAGCGGGAGAATGTCGCTACCCTCGTTCCTCAGCTGCTGAATGTCGCGCCGACCGCCGATGTCTTGCTGATCGACGACAATTCTCCGGACCAAACCGCCGACCACGCCGAACAATTGTTCGCAGTGCACCCACGTTTTTCCGTTCTTCGTCGAAAGTCGGACCGCGGTTACGGGCGTAGTTTACTCGAAGGTTATCGAATAGCGGTGGACCGTGAGTACGCGCGCTTAGTCCAGCTCGATGCCGACTTTTCGCATGATCCTGTTATCGTACCCCAATTAGTTGAAGCCACCCGTCGGGCGGATGTGGTCATCGGATCGCGTTACTGCGCTGGCGGCAGCGTTGCCAACTGGCCGTTGCGTCGTCGATTGCTGAGCCGATTTGCTAATCAATATGTTCGCACGATTACTGGCTTGAAAGTGCGCGACAACACGAGTGGCTTTCGGTGTTACACTCGCCGCGCGTTGCAGGTCCTTCTGGAAATGCCAATCGCGGCGGAAGGCTACGCTTTCTTGGTTGAAACGACCTTTCGTGCTCAGCGCGCCGGCCTGCGGATCGCCGAAATTCCCATTACGTTTACCGATCGACGTGAAGGTCAGTCCAAAATGTCTCGTCGGATAATTTTTGAGTCCGTCCTCAGGCCGTGGCGTCTGCGCTTTGGGCGTTGAGGCCACATTCTCAAGGCGTTGAAAGAAGTCGCGTATTCCATTAGAATTCGTTCTCGCCAAATGCGTGCGGCCTTCTATCAATCCGGAACCGAACATCCCCACCTGGGCCGGGCTCGAGCGCTGCTTAAGGCCCATCCCGAAATTCGCCAGTTAATGGTGCGCAATCCCTGGACCGCGTTGCTCGCGTTGTCGATTGTTGTCTTTCAAACCGGGATCGCTTTCGCGATGGGCAAGCTCGGGATCCACTACTGGTGGCTTAGCCTAGTCATCGCATATTTTGTCGGCGCCTTCGCCAACCACGCTAACTACGTCATCATCCATGATGCGACGCATAACCTCATCTTCCGGCGAAGAAGCTGGAACATTTTCGTCGCGATCCTGGCGGACCTGCCCAATCTCGCGCCCGGAGCGATGGGGTTCCGCGTCTATCATCTAAAGCATCATTCCCACCAGGGTGATTACCAGCACGATGCCGACCTTGCCAATCTTTGGGAAGCGCGGCTCGTCGGCAATAAATGGTATCGCAAAGCGATCTGGCTCATGTTGTTCCCGTTTTTTCAGCTCACCCGGCCGCCCCGCCTGAAGGCGATCACCATGCGCGACCGGTGGTTTGTTCTTAATCTTGTCTGCGCGGCCGTCTACGACGTGGCCGTCGTATATTTCTTCGGCTGGGCCGGATTTCTCTACCTCGTGTTTTCGTTTTTCTTTTCGATCGGTTTGCATCCGGTAGGCGCGCGCTGGATCCAGGAGCATTATACCAACGATCCGAACCAAGAGACTTACAGCTACTACGGCCCGATCAACCGGTTGTGTCTGAACATGGGTTACCACAACGAGCATCATGATCTGCCGTCGATTCCCTGGAATAATTTGCCGAAACTGAAGGCAACGGCGCCGGAGTTTTACGATAACCTCAAGTTTCACTCCTCGTGGACGCGTCTCCTTTTCCAATTCATTTTCGACAAGCGCTACACTCTGTTTTCGAGGATCGAGCGAACCAGGGAATCAACAGCGAGCCGGACCATCGTCCCGGTTAGTCCGTCAAATGCCGATACGCTTTATTGTGAGCCCGAAGTTGCCAAGGTTTAGCAGGTCATGAACAAGCTGTACGTTTCCAACAAGAACGAAACGGTCCGGATGTTCGAGAGCAACTTCATGGAGTTTTTCTCGCATGTGCATCCGGCGACCCCGGTAATTCTTTACGGGCCGATCATTGCCTTGATGCTTTACCTCGCGTTTGTGCAGAAAGGTTTGTCGTTTCTGGCGGTGCTCGGATTTTTCGTGATCGGCATTCTGACCTGGACGCTGCTCGAGTACGTCATTCATCGCTATGTTTTTCATTACGAACCGAAAACGAGGATCGGCAAACTGCTTCACTTCATCATGCATGGAGTGCATCACGATTATCCGAATGATGCGAGCCGACTGGTTATGCCGCCCATTATCAGCGTTCCCTTGGCGGTGGTTTTCTATGCCGTGTTTTTCCTGACCCTCGGCCGGTTCGCCCCGGCGGCGCTGGCCGGCTTCGGTTTTGGGTATGTCTGTTACGACACGATCCATTACGCGACTCACCATTTCGCCATGAAGCGTGGCGTTTGGAAGTGGCTCAAGCAGTATCACCTGAGGCACCATTACCAGGACGATCAGGCCGGCTACGGGGTAAGTTCGCCCCTTTGGGACTACGTCTTCAAGACGACCCGGAAATAGGGTTCAACCGCTTACAGCGATGGACCCTGGGGTGATTTGAAGAACCCTTGGGGCCTTGCCCTACGCTGGAATTGGGGTGCGCCCTCGGCGCTAGAGGGGCAAGGGTCTCAGACCGCCAGCCTCACTTAAATCTTGTCCCCAACGCCAGACTGGATAGAGTTGTTGCCCCGATATGCATCTCTGCGGGGGACCGAATATTGGCTTCCCGACGGGGCGCTACATAAGGCAATGGACGAAGATCCGTTCAAACTCAGTCTCAGCAATTTCCTAGCGAAAGAAACGCAGGATCCTCTTCAGGCTCCGCCCACATTTTCCAAATGGGTGCGCGATAGCGGGCGGGCCAGTGAATTATATGAGCCGGAAATGCTTTCCACGGCCGACGCGCGCACCACTATCGAATACGACGGTAAACCGCAGTCCGTTATCAATCTTTGTTCCTATAATTACCTTGGTCTGGCAAATCATCCCGATGTGGTCGCCGCGGCTCATGATGGCTTGCGCCAATACGGGGTCGGCGCCTGCGGCGCCCCGGTGTTGTCGGGGATGACCGATCTTCATCGCGAGCTGGAGCGCGAGGTCGCAGATTTTTTAGGTCGCGAAGACGCCATGCTTTTCAACAGCGGATTTGGCGGCGCGCTTGGCACGATCTCCGGCCTCCTTCGCAAAAACGATGTCGCTGTTCTCGATAACCGATCTCATTTGAGTCTGCGCGACGGCGCAATTTTATCACGCTGCCGGACCGAGAAGTTCGAGCATAACGACCCCGCGTCGCTTGATGTCGCGCTAAGTCGTCATCAGGGGCGACGACGACTGGTCGTTGTCGAAGGCATTTATTCCATGGACGGTGATTTCGGCAATCTTAAGGAATTGATGGACATTGCGCAGTCTCACGGCGCGAGCGTGTTCGTGGACGAAGCGCACTCGATCCTCGCGTGTGGCGAGAACGGCCGCGGCGCTGCCGAAAAATTTGGAGTAGAGGATCGCGTCCCGTTGGTCTACGGCACATTTTCAAAAGCCTTCGGAGCACTGGGCGGATTTGTGGCGGGCTCAAAGGAAACGATTCAGTACCTGCGCTTTTACGCCCATCCCTACGTTTACTCGTGCGCATTGCCGCCGGTGTTGGTCGCGGCGATTCTGAAAGCGCTGGAAATCGGCCGGCGCCAACCGGAATTGCGAAAACAACTTTGGGAGAATGCGGAGTATTTTCATTCTCAGCTCCGCAGTCTCGAGATCGATACCGGAAATTCCACGACCTACATCATGCCAATCGTGATCGGAGACCGCGGCCGAATGTACCGGATCGGCCACGAGTTGAGGCGCCGCGGATTGTGGGTCGCTCCGGTCGATTATCCAGCCGTCCCGCTTAATCGTGTTTGTTTCCGCGCCTGTGTCACCGCGAAACATACTCGGGCCGATCTCGACGAAGCGTTGAACATCCTTGCCGATACCCTCGCTCCAGCTGCGCTTGAGAGCGCCTGACGCGATTAGTGGCCGTTTTTAGAATGTCAGAGCAGCTCGACCCGGCAATTTCTACCTTGGAGGCCACTTACAAGGCGCGCGATGTCGAGGGAATCCTCGACTTGTTATTCTATCGCCGGGTCGCGTTTCAGTTAGCCCGGTTCTGTGCCCGGTTAAAACTGACGCCGGTCATGGTAACTGTGTTCGGCGGAATTTGCGGAATTTTCGCCGGCCATTTGTATTTCTATCGGGATCTGCGCATCAACATCATCGGCATGGCGCTTCATGTATTTGCCAATTTGCTCGATAATGCCGACGGCCAGCTCGCGCGGTTGTTAAATAAAAAAAGCCGAACCGGGAGAGTGATCGATAGTCTGTTCGATCACCTGATTTTCCTGAGCATCTATGTGCATCTCGGACTGCGTTGCTTGGCCGAAGGCGCGTCACCGTCGATTGCCCTTCTCGTGCTCGCGGCCGGAATTAGTCACGCTGCCCAAGGCGCGTCAGCGGATTACTTTCGAAACGCCTACTTGTTTTTCGTTAAGGGTCGCGCCCGCGCGGATTGGGATTCGTCCGCGGCTTTGCGGCACGAGTTCAGGAGTTTGCGATGGCGGACGGATCCGTGGCAGAAGTTCCTCCTTGCCCTTTACATCAACTTTACCTGGCAACAGGAAGTTCTTTCACCGCGGTTGCGGCATTTGCGGGACGTCGCCGAACATGAATTTCCGGCTGAAGTACCACAGGATTTGCGTCAGCATTATCGGGAAAATGCGCGGCCAATGTTGCGGTGGTGGGGATTGTTAATGACAAATACCCGGATGTTCTTTCTTTTTCTTTTTCTGATCGTCGACCGGCCGTCGTGGTTTTTCTGGCTCGAAGTCAGCGTTCTAAATCTGCTGCTTTTCTTTCTGATCGTCCGCCAGGAGAATATGTCGCAGTCACTAGTCGAGGACATCACCCAGCCGGAAGCGGCCGTAGTCACTTGATGTCCGTTCAAGTTTCACGCGTTGACTCGGCCGCCGACCGCAATGCATTCATAAAGTTTCAATGGCAAATTTATCGGAATGATCCGGCGTGGGTGCCGCCGTTGATCCTCGAGCGGAAAGACTTTCTCAATCGAGATAAACATCCGTTTTATGGCCACGGCGATGCCGCATTATTTCTCGCCAGACGGAATGGGAAGATTGTCGGCCGGATCATGGCCAGCGACGATCCGAACTATAACAAACTGCATGAGACGAACGTCGGTTGCTTTGGTTTGTTCGAATCCATCGATGATCACGACGTGGCCGGAGCTTTATTTCGAGCAGCCGAGGGTTGGCTTCGGGAAAAAGGCCGAAACGAGGTCATGGGCCCGATCGATTATTCCACCAACTATGTTTGCGCTCTCCTGATCGACGGATTCCAGCATCCGCCTACCCTGTTGACCGCGCACAATCCGCCGTATTACGCGCCTTTGATTGAAAGCTGCGGATTCTCCAAAGCGAAAGACTGGTATGCGTGGTGGTTCTCGGAATTCCCCGAGCCGGCGGCGCGGCTGCGAAAGATCGCTGAAGCGCGCGCGCGCAAGCAGAAGGTCACGATTCGTCCGATCGATCTGAAGCAAATTGCCGCAGAGGGACAGCGGATCCGAGATATTTACAACCAGGCTTGGGAAAAAAATTGGGGATTCGTTCCGTTTACCGAAGCCGAGGCCGAACACATGGCCCACGAACTCAAACCCCTGATCGTGCCGGGGGCAGCTCTCATCGCCGAAGTTGGCGAACGCCCGATTGGATTCGTGATTGGTGTGCCGGATGTCAACGTGGCTTTGCGTAAGATAAATGGCAGGCTCACCACATTTGGTTTGCCCATTGGGTTGCTGAAATTGCTCTATCATCTCAAGAAGGCCCGGACCGGGCGGCTCATTGCCCTGGGCGTGGTTAAAGATTATCGGCGAGCCGGCATCGCCGAGATGCTGGTCCTCCGGTTAATGGATGAAGCTTTTCGACGCGGAATTACCGGCGAGCTCAGCATGACGCTGGAGGACAACGTGATGGTGAATCGCTTCATCGAAGCAATGGGCGCGAAGCGTTACAAAACCTATCGGATCTATCGTCGATCAATCGCGGCATGAATCCCGACTTTGATCACGTCATCGTCCTGGCCGACGAGTCAGCGGATTGGAAAATCGCCGGCCTGCGTCAGCTTGAACGACTCGTGCTCGCGCTCGATGAACTCGCGACATCGATTTCAAGCCAGCGCAAGATCGACATCTTCATCTTCTGGCGACCAGACATTGTGGCTCAAAAGAGATGGCTCCCGCAAAATCCGCGGCTGAGCCGATGTGCGTTCGTCGATGCACTTACCGTTGGCGGGCGTGAGCGAGTGTTCAATACCCACTTGTTGGTAAAGCGGCACGGCCTCGAGCAATTCGTCCACGATTCCGTTCCGTTGGAAAACGATGCCACCATTGGCGACGAGTCCGCTGTTTGGCAGAAACTCTGGCAACGTTTTGAAAACGCGTGTATCGAAGCAGCTCCTCACAAAAGCGAAAGTTGGCGATACATTGGCGACGAAAGCGACATTGCCCGCGCGGAGGGTTGGCTTTTGCGTGGCAGCGGCAAATCGCGAGACGGTTTTGTTTCGCGTTACTTGAATCGCCCGATTTCGCGCACGGTCAGTCGATTCCTTGTCAAAACGTCGATTACGCCAAACCTCTGGACAATCTTGATCACGGCTTTTCCGGTGATCGGTTTTCTGTTCCTGATCCGCGGTACTTATCCCGGATTCGTTATCGGCGCCCTGCTGTTTAACCTGCACAGCATTCTCGATGGCTGCGACGGCGAAATCGCACGCGCGAAGTATTTGGATTCTGAGAAAGGCCCTGGTGTCGATGCGATTGGAGATTTGATCGCGCTCTTGCTGTTTTCAATCGGGCTCGGATTTGGTCTGTTTCGCAGCGCTCACCAGAACCTGGTCGGCCAGTGGGCTTTTCTCAGCGAAGGAGTCCTGGCATCTGTGTTTATCGCTTTGCGTCTCGGGCCGGACCATGTTCTCGACCTTCTTCGCCGCGGACCGGCCGCAGTGGTGTTTACAAAGGACGACGAACGGTTGCGGCGATCAGGCGGACGCTTTTTCGGTGATCGATTGACCTCGTTGGGGTTCGAATTAGCAAAACGCGACGTCGCGTTTTTCCTTTTTCTGATTGTGATTGCGCTGGGCGGGGCGCGCTGGATCTTGCATCTCCTCTTTATTTACGCCGTCGCGACATGGACGCTTTCATGGCGCGGCCGGGCCGGGCGAGAGAAAATGTCGTGAACCGCCCAGGACTTTTTCAGCCGCGGCCAACATTTCCGGGGTGTCGATGTCCTGCCACCACCCGTCTCCGATTTCGATAGCGCGAACCTTTCCGTCCTTAGTCATCGCGCCCACGCCATCAGCCAAACTGCAATCGCTCCCGCCCTGGCAGGATTTGGCTCGCTCGAGGTAATCGAAAAAGCTGAGCGGGCACACGAACGCACCGGTGTCGATCGCGTCGTAATCACTCAAAGCTTTTCCGATTTTTATAATGCGGTCCCCGCGGGTTTGCACCTTCATCGCATCGTCCAGATCGAAAATGGAATTTACCTTCCGATCGATCGCTACATTGAGCTCAGTCGGTTCCGCTTCGCGCAGAAGA
The DNA here is from genome assembly GCA_963817335.1 of uncultured Verrucomicrobiae bacterium. Classification (GTDB taxonomy): domain Bacteria; phylum Verrucomicrobiota; class Verrucomicrobiia; order Chthoniobacterales; family UBA10450; genus AV40. The sequence goes on from CAWFNX010000001.1 coordinate 73,690, forward strand.
ACCTCGACAATCGATGGGTTGAATAAATGGTCGCCCATCGTCAGGAAAAACGGCGCGGTCACGTGCGATCTAGCGGCCAAAACTGAAATCCCGTTTTGTTTTTGCCATTCGGGGTTATGAATCGGGTGAAGCTTTATTTCGGCTGGAATCAAGGGCTCGAGTCCCTTCAACAGAGCGTCACTGTTGCGTCCGGTGACTACGTGCACGGTTTTGATCCCGGCTCGTTGGAGGGCGTCGATCATGTAGGAAAAAACCGCGCGCCCGGCGATTTGAATCAACGGCTTGGGCAAGGTGTGACCGCCTGCAACGAGCCGCGAACCGGACCCGGCCATCAGAATGACTGCATCGGAAATCGGCTTTTTCATATTTACGGTATAGTTCCAGTAGTGATGGGCCGGTTCATACGAAAAGTGGAGGAAATGGTGAGTGGGACAGCCGAGATTGTCTACTCGCTACTTTTTGGGCGGCAGCAAGCACGATTCATTCGGCGACAGTTATCCAATTCCCCCTTAACGCCCGACGGTCGAGTCATCGTTTCTCTTTCAACGTTGCCGGATCGGATTGATAACCTCGAGCCAACTCTCCGTTGTCTGTTGGAACAGACGCGGACGCCTGACGAAATCGTCGTTGTGGTCCCTCGGTTTTCGAATCGGCAGCAAAAGGAGTACGTTGTCCCCGGCTATCTCGAGAAAATTCCGCGGGTCCGCATTTTGCGCTGCGAGCAGGACTGGGGACCGGCAACTAAATTCATTCCAGTTATTCAGGAGGAGTTGGCTGCCGGTCGCGGCAACACGTTGATTATGGCTGTCGATGACGACCGCATCTACCCGCGCGATGCGTTGGAAACATATCTGCATTATCACGCGCAACTGCCGGACGCCGTGCTTTGCTTCCGTGGCGCATTAATACCCCATAGCCTTGTTTGGTTCGCGCCGAAAATGATTCGCGCCAATCAGATTCGCGAGCCCAAACCAGTCGCAGTCATTACCGGCACTGCAAGTTATCTTGTTCAGCCGCGGTTCTTCGATTCTGCGTTGTGGGATTATACCGACGCGCCAAAAAGTGCGTTCTATATGGATGACATCTGGATTAGTGGCTGCCTGGATCGACGTGGTATCAAAAAATATGTCGTTCCGGCGTCGGCGATGATGCGAGCCGTTCGGGCGCAGCGGAGCACGATGACGCTCTGCGAGGTGCCAAACGGCGCGATCCGAAGCAATACCGAAGTAATTAACTTCTTTCGCGACAGTTGGACCGTATTCTCTTCGCGGTGGGTCCTCTCTCTGCCGATCATTCGGCTCTGGATCAGTTCGTCCTTGCCGAATCGGGCCGGACTCAAATCCCGTAATACGCCTTCAGTCCCCAAACGCGGATCCGCTGCGGCAGAAACCGGAAAATAAGCGGCGCGACTTTGGATTGAAACGCGTCGCCGACCGTGATCCGGGGCGGGGGATTTGACGAGTCAATCAATTCGAGTGCGCACTTGGCGACAAGTTCCGGCGGAGGCGCATTCTTCATGTTCTTGTCGACGGCGGCCCAGGTCTTTGTTACGCGGTCCTTATAGCGCGGATCCTGTTCCTCCTTTTTCGGAACGGCATCATTGAATGCAGTCAAAATGTCCGCTGGCTGAAGATCGACAATGCGCACTTTCGAATCTGGCAGCTCGAGTTGGAGCGACATGGTGTAGGCGGCCAACGCGGCTTTGGCTGCGTTGTACGCAGCCATGAACGGGACCGGCAGTCGCGAGGCCAAGGAGGTCACGTTGATGATTAATCCATGCCCTCGCTCGCGCATCGCCACCATCGCCAGGCGCATCAATTGAAGTTGTCCGAACACTAAAATTTGGAATTGGCTCTCAATCTCCGCTTCCGACAGATGTTCCGCGGCGCCGAAGTGACCGCTGCCTGCATTATTGATTACTACGTCGAAATGGCCGGCCTCGGAAAGGGCAGCGCGAAATCCGCTCGCGATCGAGGTTGAATTAGACAGGTCGAGCAAAACCGGGCGTAATCCAGTTACCCGTTCGAGGCGAATGAGATTGCGTGACGTTCCCCAAACTTCGTCGCCGCGTGCGATGAGCGATTGCGCGATCGCTCGGCCGATTCCCGAACTGGCGCCAGTTAGGAAAACTTTCTTCACAGTTTTTGCAGGTGCCCCGGATACTCGTAGACAAAAACGTTATAACCCGGAAAGCGTTTGAGAAGCTGATCTAGCTGAGGCTTTTCGCACGATGTAAAATAAAGATTATCGGCGGACGACAGTGCCGGCGGGTTCCGAGTGAGATCGTGGTTACCCGTCTTGTAGGTCCCGGTTTTGAGAATGAAGATATTCTTGCCGCCCTGGACTTGGCGGACCGTGCGATCGAGATCGCGTCGACCGTACATCGTATGAACCTCCTTTGCCATGAACACCAGGTTACAGATGGTGAGGCTAACCATCGCGAACTTCCAGATCTGTCGCCCAGCAGGCCAGGAATCGCGAGAGAGGCGCTGGCAGATGTCCGCGACGGCTAGGATGAGAAAGGGAAAGTAAGCGAGTAGATAGCGCGGACCGGGTCCTCCAGCGGAGGCCGGGTAAAAGAAATAGATAGCGATTATCATCAAGAACAATGTTGCGAACATTTTTATCTCGAACCGTGGTCGGTAGCGCACCCAGAAGATCGCGAGCAGGACCACGGGTGGGAAAACCCATAGAAGATTTGCCAGGCGCTCGATTGTGACAAAAAAGCCGCTCCAGGAAATGGTGAGGCGATCACCAAGTTCTGATGTGCGGTGCATCGCAGCAGGAACTTGCAAGGGATTGCCAGAAATCAGGGCATTGTAGACCAGATTTCCAGAGGCGAGCAGAGCGAATCCGGCGCCAAAGAGAATCATGTCAGTGAACCTCTTTCGACGAATCAAAGCGAAAGCGATCCAGACACCCAGGGGAATCCAATCGACGTAACGAATCATCGCCGAAAAGCCAAGCATGGCGCCGGCCGCAAATAGCCAGGGCTTGGCCGACCGCGGCTGTCGGCCCGAGGAATCGTAAAGGAGAAAGGCCGAGAACACGAAGAGCGCAGTCGCGAAATGGGCTCGAAAAGAAGCCGCATAATAGCAAAGAAATAAGCAAAGCGTCACAAGAAGGGACACTACGCGCACATGTTCTTTGCCAAACCTTCGCTCGGTATATTCGAGCAGTAGAAAGACGAGAATAGCGCCAAGGAGCGGATCAATTAGCCAGGGTGCGCCCACTCGGGCGCCTAGAGCGAGAATAGCTGGCCAGCCTGGCGCGTATTTCGAAAACCTGCGGCCTTGGTCGTCCCGGAAGCAATTTGTTTCGAGACAATCGTAAAATGGAAGTGACGGATCGTAGACCGGGTCTCGAGCCCAGAGTTTTCCGGACGCGAATAACTTTGCTTGATAAAGGTATGAATAGTCGTCTCCTGAAATCGGGTATCGTTGCGTTACGACGAAGTATGCGAACAGCGCCTCAATGAAAAAAATCGCCGAGACGATAATTTTTTTCGTTACGGACATCGATAACCTTGTTCGGCGGTGACGTGGTTTGGTGGTGGAAAAATTTGTTCCCTACGAACTGTCACCGCTAAAGCGTTCACAAGTTCGAGCTCCGACGATCTTGACCTGATCATTAAAATTTGGACCCGCCTCGAGGCGGCGCTCTTTCAAATCCTGCTAGACTGCCATCTTGGATAAATCGCGGTCGGCTTGCAAACTGTGCGTATGGCGGATATCAAAGTCTTCTTAATGATATTGTCGGGCTGCGTCGGACGGAGTTAATTATTTTGGTAGAAACTGTACGAACTGCTTTCCCATGAATGGATTTCGATCTTGCTATGACAGTTGACGTCCTTCCAGTAACGTCACTTAAGACGTCGAATCAAGACGTGCATATTCAGCGCCAGCGCGCAGTTGGCGTCGTCGGCCTAATCGCATTTGCCTTTGCTGGTTGGCTTGCCTTCGAGATACCAAAGGGAACATCTGGCCCAGACGGACGAGTTGCTGACCGCCGAACGCACTCGCGAGATGCTAATGACGGAACCGTGGGTCGTTCATTACAACTTCGATCTCTCGTTCGAAAAACCGCCGTTACAGTATTGGTTGAGTTGTTTGACTCTGCCGCGATTCGAGAATCGGTCGGTGGCCGTTCGCATCTGGCCTCTAATCTATGGGACGCTCACCGTGATCGTCCTCGGTTGGCTAAGTTCGCTTGTTCAGCCCCGCCGGCCCTGGCTGATGCCGCTCACTGCGGCCATTCTTGTTTCCTGTCCTTTATTTTCCACCGAGGCTTGCCGCGCGATGCTCGACGTTGGCCTGACATTTTTTACAACGTTGGCGATTGCGTTCGCGGAGCTGGCGCGAAAACGACCACCATGGTGGCTCGGAGTCGCAATTGCATGCTGGCTGGCGAGTTTACAGAAGGTTCCATTGCCATTCTTGATCTGGTTGCTCATTCTCGTTGTCCGTTTGACCGATCGCGGCGAGCGAGAGCGTCTGCGTGGCGGAACTGGTGGCTTATTGGCAGCATGTTGCTCGGTATCGCGCTGATGTCGATTTGGCCGTTACTTCAGCTAATCAAATATGAGATGCCGATTGGGACTGAGTTTCACCAAGAAGTGACAGTGTGGCTCGGGCCGGAATATTTGGGCAAGCGTCCATATCTTGAAGTTCTACTGAAGCTTCCGTTGGCAGGAGGCGCGGCCGGCTTGTTTCTTTTACTGGCGCCGGTGGTAGTTCTATTTTCAAAAAAAGTGCGGCCAGACCCGACGCTGCGCGAACTTGCGATTATAAGTCTGCTTTTTATCGCTCTCACGATTATCTCGAACTTTCGCGGGGTTCGATACGTTTTGCCGATTGTGCCGTGCCTCTGTCTTTTGCTCGCGTTGACTTTTTGCAGATTCCTCGAGCAGGGGTCGGCAATAAGAAAGCGAGCGGTCGTAGGTCTGGCGGTAATCTTATTTGCCGGTTTCGTTCACTCGGAGTTGCAAATCATCTTGCGCCAAAAAGACTTGGCTCGAAGAGAAGCTGATCGCTGAAAAGCTTGGAGAGATGCAACAAGCCGGGACGAAAACTGTGCTGATCAAAGCGCTCAAGGCTGGGAATGATTTGATGTGGGATTCCTTTTATCTCTTTCATGGGAATTTTCGATATCCGGTGACAAAATACACAGTCGACGAAATTCGCAGCAACCCGCCGAAGCCCCCCGTGATTGGTGCGTGCGTTGCGCGTGATTTTCCTATTATCAAAGGCCTTTATCCGAACGTTGAGGTGGAACTTACCCGGGCCCAGTTTATCTGCTGGCAAGTGGTGAACAAAAATCCGACTAATGGTGAAGCAGTCGACGACAAACGGCGATCGACCAACGCCAGAAAAATCGAAGCGCAACTCCAATAGACATCTTCGATCGGCCCCTGGTACGATCCCGAAATACAATAGGTATTTCGACGACCTTGAGAGTTGGCTGTCCGCGGACAATTATTTCGAACACAATCTTGAACCCAATCGCCGGCTTAGCGAGATCGAGCAGACGGGAACGCGCAATCGCGAAGAATCCGCACATGGAATCATGCACGCCCGTGAGTGGATAGGCCAACCCCGAGCCGACCCGCGACAACACTCGGCGCCAGACAGGCCATCCCGGCGTTGAGCCCCCGGGGACATAGCGACTTCCTATTACCAGATCAGCTACGCCGGTCCGTAACGGCGCGAGCAAATCATTGATTCTTTCCGGTGGATGACTCAAGTCCGCATCCATGACCACTAACCACTCGCCCCTCGCCAGCGCCGCACCAGCCGTGATCGCAGCGGCTAAACCTGGCGCATTTGGGTCTTGCTCAATCACTCGAATTGGGTGACTTGCCGCGAGTGACCGAATGATATCGAGTGTTCCATCAGTCGAATCAGCATCGACAAAGATAATCTCATGAAACGGAACAGCCGTAGCGACGATCTGCGAGACAAGCGCCAGGATATTCTCCACTTCGTTGCGAGTTGGGATAATGATCGAGATGGACGGATCGGTGGCAGACATGCTTTGAAGGTGGTTTCCGCACGGTCGCGAAAGCATTTGTATCAGACTGGCGACATTCTGTTGTCAATCTTCTGGTCGCTCGGGAGCGTTCTGCTAATTTGCCCCAGTTTGGCCGATCCCCGAAGAGAGTGTCCGCTAGCGTGGTGAAATATCAACGCAATGGCTGCATCGAACTTACCTGACGGCCAACGAAAGGTGGTCTCAGGAGTCGCCGAAGTGGTAAAGCCGAGCGGTTTAGCTTCGCGATGTTTTTCTCACTGGCTCGTGCGCGACATCCTGGTTCCACTTTTCTTTAGTCGAGCGGCCTTGATTATAGTTGCTTGGTTTGGCCTTCATTTCCTTCACGCCCATTTGTACGGAACCAAATGGGAAGTAGCGGATGATGGCTTCGGCCACACTGTGGCAGAGCATCTTTCGGCAAACGCCCATCCATTTATAAATATGTGGTCTCGATGGGACGCCGGATGGTATCTCGGGATTGCGCAGAACGGCTACTCCTTTATCCCTGGAAAACAATCAAACGTAGCTTTCTTTCCACTCTATCCGAACCTGATTCGATTGGTGCATTACGTCGTTCCGCTATCCCGCGACGCAGGATGGCTCTTAGTCGGAATCATTGTATCAAACTCCGCTTTGATTGTTGCGCTAATTTATCTCTACCAGCTTGTGCGTTTGGACTTTGATCGAAGCACGGCTGCTCGGACAGTTCTTTACCTCTGTGTGTTTCCGACAACTCTCTTTTTGTCGGCGGTTTATTCAGAGTCGTTGTTCCTCGCCTCGGTTGTAAGCTCCTTTTATTACGCACGCATCGGGCGATGGTTTGTAGTGGGCGGCATAGCAGCGACCGCTGCTTTGTGCAGATCGCCTGGTGTCCTAGTTATTATTCCTTTGGCGTTTGAATATTTATCCCAGAAGGAATTTCAATGGCGGCGGATACGACCCGATTGTCTCGCGCTACTTCTTGCTCCGCTGGCCGTTGCCGGCCACCTCACCTTTCTGCGATGGCGATTCGGAGATTGGGGCGTTTTGTCGAAAGCAGAAACCACCCCGGGATGGGATCGCCATTTGACGATGCCTTGGAACACGCTCTTGCATTCTTTCCCCGGCATGAATTCGTTCAAAGGATTTCATGGCGCGTTTGAGTTCTTTTTCACCTTGGCGTTGCTAGGCTTGGCCATCTTCGGTTATTTTCGATTGCGGCTAAGTTATTCGACCTATGCTGCCATTTCCCTGGTGTTTATCACCTCCTGGGGAGAACTGCGCTCCGCGCCGCGATTTGGGGTGGTCATTTTCCCGATCATAATTGCTCTCGCGTTACTCGGACAGAATCGTGCATTCAATCGCGCGTACCTCATTCTTTCAACGATTCTAGCGCTAGTCTCAATGGTGGTATTTTCACAATGGGGATGGGTTGCCTGATGCCCACTCGCTGACAAGGATTTATGACTGAAACGCCTGAGGGGAGATGTCGTTGTTCTGAATGAAGGTCTTTATCGATGTGACGAATTCCTGCCGGTCGCCTCGAAATACCGGAATGCAGCGAATGACGCGTCGTCTTTTTGCCGAGATGGAGCAGCGGCTTTCGGTTACACCCCTTTGTTGGAGTCGGCTCGGGCATTTTTACCATCGGCTGGGCGACACTGAGTCGATGTACCTTCGAACGCCGTTTAAAGGGTACGAGCGCGCCGTTGCTCTGCCGGAATTTCGCGGCGAAAAGCTTCCTGGTGAACTGCGGCGGCTTATTTGCCGCAAAACGCTTCGATCTTTCACGCGAGGTTCGACCTGACGACGTCTTTCTTGTGCCGGATCATTTTGGCGATTCGCGTCGACGCCGACTGCCAGCGCTGATCCGCAAAATCGGGATTCGGTCGATGGTCATTTTTCATGATGCTGCGATGGAACGGCTCGGGATGCATGGAAAGCGAAGCACGAAGAAGTTTCGCGAATATCTAAAAGCGCTGGCGGCGTTCGATTGCGTCATTTGCATCTCGGAACAGTCGCGAGACGACCTGATTGCCTTTTGGGAGGAATTCGGAATTCGTGAGATGCCGGAAACATTCGTCGAGGGCTGGCCGCTTGAATTCGATGATCGGGAACGAGTTTCGTCTGATGCTTACGCGAAATCGAAGATCGTGCTTTGTGTCAGCACGTTTGTGCCGCGCAAAAATCATCTGGCACTATTGGATGCAGCTGAGCAGTTATGGGCAAGTGGCGTCGCATTTGAATTGAAGTTGGTCGGCGCTTGGGCGGGGAATTTTGCGGTGTCGAAGAAGATTCGCGCACTGAGATCAAAAGGCAGGTCGCTGGTTTGGCTAAAACATGTCGACGACAAGACGCTGCACGCGCTTTATCGCGAATGCGCCTTCACCGTTTATCCATCGTTGATGGAAGGGTTCGGTCTCCCGATTGCCGAGAGTCTCTGGCACGGCAAACCGTGCGTCTGTGGAGGTAACGGCGCTCTGGGCGAAGTCGCGCGTGGCGGCGGTTGCTTGATCGTCGATCAAACGAAGACCGCCGCACTAGCGGATGGAATTAAAGCTCTTTTGTGGACGACAGCTTGTGTTCGCGACTTTCCGATGAGGCCCGCAAGCGAAAATTCCGTTCTTGGTCCGATTACATCGATAAGTTCCTTGCGTATCTCGATCTAACGCCTAATCCACCGCCAGCTTTACACTAGAATTTGCGCGGTAGATTTCGGAAAATTATCGACACAATTTCAGTTGATCCGAGCGGCTGACACAAGTGTAGTTTGACAGCGTAGGATGCAAGCCTACAAACGAAAGTTGAACGAACGCACTTTCAGGTTGTGTGACGTTCCTTTGTAAGAAAACATCATTCCGATTGGTGAGCTGGTGCGGAGAGCGGTATGCAGATACTCGGAGAATGGTTAGCGCGAAAGATTAGCGATCGAACGCGCATCGTGATTTTGGGAGCGATTTGTTTGATCCCGATTTTGTTTGTGGCGCGGCAGTTCTCTCCGGGCCATGGGTTTACCAGATTGCTCGAAGTTGGGCAGGTACATCTCCCGAGAGCTTTGCCTGAGTTTCAAGCGCTGAATCCCATCACTTTTCCGAGTAAAGGATATGATGGACAATTTTATGCGCAGGTGGCGATTGATCCTCTCCTCAGGAACCCTCGTCTTGCCACGGCTTTGGACGATGCCGAGTATCGTAGCCGACGTATCGCGATGCCGGCACTGTCGTGGCTCCTCGGTACAGGTGAGCCGGCGCGGGTCGTCACGTGCTACGCGTTAATCAACTTTGTTGCATGGTTTTGTTTACTCGGGCTGATTCTTAAGTCGGTACAACCTCAAACAGCTCAGGCTTGGATGTGCGTCGGCGCAACGATGTGGAGTAGCGGCGTCTTCGCGTCGTTGCAACGTTCGCTTACCGATCTTCCAGCGACGACCGCATTAGTGGCCGCGGGGATGCTGACCGGATGCTCGGCGGGAACGGCGCTACTGGCGCTTTCCCTGCTGACGAAAGAAACATATGCGGTCTGCGTTTGGTTGCCGTTTGCCAACCTTTCCGGAAACACGGACTCAGTATGGCAACGAATCGCGACACTGGCCGCGATTATCTTGCCGTTGTCGCTTTGGTTAATCTACGTGCACTCGCGGCTTAAGACTGACGCTTACACCACCGGAGACGTGTCTTGGCCATTTGAAGGTTGGATCTACGGAGTTCTTTTCTTGGTTAGACACAAAAAAACGTATGCTGTGATCGCTGCGTTCTCGTTAGTTGTGCAACTCATTTACCTGGGTTGGCGACCGCAATACACGTCGTTCTACTGGTGTATTGCGGTGAGCTTTGCACTCGCATCATGTTTGATGGGCGACGACCCTTTTACAAGCGATGTGAGTTTTACGCGCGATCTACTTCCAGTCACAGTTGGATTCAACGCGTTGCTCATCAAAGAATCGCCTCGCAAATTCTGTTATTGGTTTTTAGCTGGAAATATCGGCTTAGCGTCAGGAGTCGTTGCAGCAATTGGGAAGATAGTCTGATTCAACGTGCCCACGAAGTTTCTATGTTGCGACCTTTGACATTTACATCGACTTCTCGGGTTATGCTGATTGCGCCTCATCCCGACGATGAAGCACTTGCGTGCAGCGTCATTTTGCAGCGCGCTGTGGACGCCGGCGCGGCTATTCGTGTTGTGTACGCCACAGATGGCGAAAACAACCCCTGGCCGCAGCACGTGATCGAACGTAAATGGCGTTTGAAGGGCGCCGATCGTAAGCGTTGGGGTAAATTGCGGCGCGCTGAGGCGTTGGCTGCGCTAGCCGTTCTTGGAATAAACACATCGAGCGTGAGCTTTTTGGCATTGCCAGACCAAGAAATGAGCGATTTATTGATATCTCACTCTCAAGAGCTGATCCGACGTTTTTCAAAGCTCATCGCCTCGTGCCGGCCCACGCATCTGTTCGTTCCATCAATATCTGACACGCATCCTGATCACAATAGTTTAGCGGTGATGCTCCGAGTTAGCTCGAGTAAGCCCGTTTCCCTTGGGGAGCCGATCTCGATCTGGAGCTATGTTGTACACGGCAGAAGTCCTGCCTTCTTTGACCGAGCCGAGATTGTCCGGCAATCCGCGATCGAAACGGCAATCAAATTGCGGGCGATCAATTGCCATAAAACTCAGCTCAAATTATCGAAGCGACGATTTCTCGCATACGGGTTACGTCCCGAGCGATTCTTGAGTATCGGAGAGCGCGAAGATGTACGTGCCGACGGAGCGATTATTCGCGCTTCCAGACGCGAAAATTTACTGGGAGTAAAGATACGGCTTTCGCCGAAACTGATTCGCGTTAGAGCAACTATATATGTCTTGGGACACGATTGCCACGCCAACTTGCGCTGCCTAGGATTGCAACTTCCGGTTCACGATTCCCTTGTCGAAATATTCGACTGCGTAAATGAATCGTGCCTTGGTTCGGCTTCGTATCGAGGCGATGCTTTGACCGGCGAGCTGACCGTTCCGATTAATCTTTTTTCACCTGCGCATGCGCTTTTTATTAAACTTGAACAGTGGTCATGGTTTTTTGACGAAGCAGGCTGGCTTGAAATGCCGGCGGAGCAGCTCGAACCGGCGGGCGCTGTTTCGAGCCAAGAGACCACGGAAGAGAAGCTGTTAGGGTTCGCGTAGATACGCTCAAAGCGTCACAAACGTTTTGAAACTACGACACTATAATTCGCTCGCCGTGCGGATGGGAAACGACGATGCGGCCGTCCTTCATCTCGTGCACCCAATCGCAGGCATCGGCAATAAAGCGGTTGTGGGTCACGAGTAGAAGTGCTTTCTCGCGTTCCCGCACGATCTTTGCCAGCAGCTCAAATGCGCGTTGCGAATTATTGGTGTCGAGATTTCCCGTCGGTTCATCGGCGAGAATGACTTGAGGATCGTTCGCCAAGGCGCGCGCGATGGCCACCCGTTGTTGTTCGCCGCCGGAAAGATGCCGGCTTTGACGCCGAAGTTTGTCGCCGAGCGCGACAGCTTCCAATAAAGTGGCGGCGCGCTCGGCCATTTCCTCGTCACTTAGCTGGCCGAGCCGGCGCATCGGAATCATGACATTTTCTTGGGCGGTGAAATCCTCCATCAAAAAGTGAAACTGAAAAATGAATCCGATGAGCTCGTTGCGGCGGCGTGCCAGCTCCTCATCACTGAGATGCGAAATTTGGGTCGAACCAATTTGAACCGAACCGCCATCCGGCTTGTCAAGCAGGCCCAGAATGTAAAGCAGCGTGCTTTTGCCGCAGCCGGACGGACCGACCACCGCGTGCAAACTACCCGCTTCCACATCCAGTGAAACGCCGCGAAGCGCATGAACGCGTTCCTCTTCCTCGCCGAGATAGCGCTCGAGCGCCCGGCAACTGAGTGAAATATCGCCTCTCATAGACTCGAGCCACGCAAAGTGTCGACCGGTTGAAGTTGCGCCGCCCGGCGCGCCGGAACGTAACTGGCAATAAACACCGCAACGATCGCAAGCACCGTTGCCCAGAAATAATGTCGCCAGTCCCACACCACCAAAAAATGATTGGTGTAAAGCAATCCGCGGATGTGGATCGGCACTTTGGAAATTCCCAACGTGAGCAACGCTCCAAGTGCGCAACCCAACAGCGAACCGACTGCAGCGATAAGAGCTCCCTGCCAGAGAAAGATCGCCGAGATATCAATTCTGCGATAACCGATTGAGCGCAAGATCGCGATCTCCCGAACTTTCGACAGCACCGACATCGTCAGCACATTGAAAATTCCGAATCCCGCAAGGAGGATGATCAGCGAAACCGTAATCGCAGCAGAAATTCGCAGGGTGGCAAAGATTTGGAGATTACCTTCCTCGCGTTCCTGCCAGCTTTGGGCCGAGTGTCGAAAAAGTTCTTCAAAATGAGTCGCCAACGCCGGCGCGCGGTCCGGGTCGCGCAGTTTGTAAATAATCATCGATGCCTGGTACGACTTTTTTAAAAGGCGTTGGGCGACGCGTGCGTGCGAGTAGACGCGGGTGGCGTCGATCGCGCCGACCCCGCTGCGCGCGAGGGCCGCAACATTGAACCGCTGGTAATCCCCACCCGGAGAAAGTAATTGCACGGTATCTCCCGGAAAGACTTCGAGCGCGTCCGCCAGCCGGTAACCGAGGATGACGCTCGTCGTGTTATTGCGGAAGTCATCGAATGAACCGCTGACGATCTGGTTCGCAAGGTCGGTCGTGCGCAGATGCGAAATGGGTTCAATCCCGTACAAATCAGCCGTCGTCGTTTCGAATCCCGCGCGAGCACTGATCGAGCCGCGAAGAACGGGCGAGCAAGCGATAACGTTTGAAAACTGGCGGCTCACTCGCATGATCTCACTAACATTGGTAATTCCTTCGAAATAGTTTCGGCGTTGCGAAACGCCGGCTTGCGTGTTGGCCGTAAGAACCATTCCTTCGTAGCGGGGTAGAAATCGCGCCCGCAAAGTAAGCGCGCCGTTGCTCCCGATCGTCGAGTCGATGAAAAACTGCATGAACCCCTGGGTCTGGGCCTGGGTGCAGATGAAAATGCCGACTCCGAAAACAACGCCGACCAGGCTGAGCAGTAGCGCGCGTTTGCGGTGCGTGGCAAAACGCAGCGCAATGTAGAGCGGCGGGGTCACGGTTTGGGAGAAAATTCGATCCGGCGTTGTCGCACCGGTTCGCCTGTCCGCAGTTTGTCCTGATCTGAAACCACAATGCGGTCGCCGGCCGAGACGCCGCTCAATGCTTCACTGACGTCGAGCGTCCGAAAACCGACTTTGATCGTTCGCTTTTGAACGATGCCACGTTTCACCAGCCAGGCTTGATCGACAATTAAGGCGCGCGTGGGCACAAGCAACACGTTCTCGTGCGTGCCGGTAATGATGTTCATTTCGCCGGTCATGCCGGCCATCAAATTGTCCGGCGGTTTTTCCATCTCCAGGATAATGGTGTAACGCTGCGTGTCCGGATCGGCCGCCGGTTGAATCGAGGACACTTTCGCTGCGAAGAGGGTATTGCGATAGGCGTAGAGTTGCACTTTCGCGTTCATTCCGGCTTTCACTTCACCGACGTCTTCTTCGTTTACTTCCCCGCGCACGTAGGTTTTGCGCGATGAAATCGTGAACAACTGATTGCCTTCGTTCACCAGCTCGCCGTCGATCGTTAACACCGCGCTGAGCAGGCCGTCCATCGGGGCGCGGATTTCTGACGCGCGCATTTGCGATTCCAATTTCTTTTGCGCTTCGTCGAGGGCCTGCAAGTTGCGGTCCCGCTCGATCCGTTCGTTGTCGCGCAGACCGCGCAAACGATTCACTTCGCTTTTGGCCTTTTCATAATCCACTGCCGGGACGTTCCCAGTGGCAACGACTTGCTCCATCCGGCGCAAATTGTCCTCCGCGGCTTTGAGTGGCTCCTCCGACGGCAAAGGCAATTTCCCGCGCTCGGTCGCCGCCTGGAGATCAGTCCGCGCCTGTTTCAATTGTCGCGCCGTCGCCTCATCGGCGATCGTGGCGAGTATCTGCCCCTTGCTTACGCTCTTACCGATCGCGCCCCGGCCGGCAGAAAATTCTTCAGCGAGTTGGATGAACCCGGAATTCTGCGCCCGGACGTGCACGACAAACGCCGGCTCGATTCGCACGGTTCCATAAACCGCCGAGATCGCGGTCCCCCGCCGGACCACGGCGACTTCCGCCACCGGCATGAAAAAATAATAAGCCGCACCGCAAATCAGAATTAGCAGCACGACCGCGACTGACAAAAGCCGCCTGGATTTCGGAATTTTCAAGAACTGAAACTAACGCATATCTTCCGAAAATTGAAAATAACGCCCGGTGGCCCGGTCCCGTTCGGCGAGGGCCACGTTTTGCAAGTAGCTCGCCTCCAGTAACCCGCTCTGCGTTTTCAGAAAACTGCTCTCGGCCACACGGTATTCGAGTTGAGATGCAAGACCGCTCCCGAGATTTTGTTGAACTGCGGCGGCGGCCTGTTCGGCGTTGGTGGCGCCGGAGAGAAGCGCGTTATGGCGCTCGGCGATTCCTGCGAGCTGGTTGCGTATGCGCGAAAGCTGTTGTCCAACGTTCGCTTCCAGTTTTTTCAATTCTAGCTCGTTAATTTCTCTGGCCGATCGCGCTCTCAAAACTGCGCCACCCACTTTGCCATTATCAATCACCTGCCAGGTGTAGGCCGCGCCTTCGCGAATTTCCGAGCCGACAAAATCCTGGTTACGGCTCGTCGAACCTTCGCGGTGAATTCCAGTGACCGGAATGTAGTCGCCGGTCAAGCTGCCGCTCGCCGAAGGATAATAACCGGCTGCAATGATGCGCTCGTCTTCGTTGGCGGCGCGAACCAGCAGCCGCGCAAGTTTGATATCGGTCCGCTGCTCGAGCGCGGTATTTATTTCCTTGTTCAAATCGACATCGACGGTCGCGAACGTTAGTTGGCCTTCCGGTTCCGGCAGAGGCGCTTCCGATTTCAGATCGACCGCCATCGCTTGTCCAAGTTGCAATTGGGCCGCCGCATAACTCCGTTGCGCTTCTTCAACCATCGGATCAAGCCCCCGCGCTTCGATTTGTGCAGTAGTGAATGCGCTTCGATCGACCAGGCCCGCGCCATATCGGTCGCTTTGACTGGCGACGTTTTCGTCCAGACGCGACCGCTGCTTTTCACGAAGCGATCGCAAGTCCCGCTGATACAGGGCGGAATAAAACGCGACTCTTGCCGCGTGAAGTTGTTCTTCTACCGCCAGGTTCAGTTGTTGTTCGGCAATCAAAACTTCGATGTCGCCCCGATGAAGTGAGTGCGGAATCGCAACGTCTAAGAGCGGTTGGGTCAAGGCACCGCGCACGAACCCGAAAAGTTTGGTTGTTGTGCTGCCTGCGCGATACCCGCCCTGCACACCGCCCGGGACGTTCAATTTCACACTCGGCCAAATCACCGATCGAAAAACGAGCCGGCGCCCGGCAGCCTGCTCGAGTTTTAATTTTGCCTGCTGGATCGCCGGATTGTTGTCCAAGGTCGCTTTGAGTGTTTCATCCAAAGTGATCGCCGGCGCGGCCGGCAAAAGCGACACCCACAAAATCGCGATGCTTAATCGAGGCGTCATCGGGTGGTGATCTTTGCCGGCGGCCGCGCCACGTCGACCGCTTGTTGCTCGTTGCGTTTATTCAGGCGGTTGGATGCGAAATCGAGCGCCTCGGGTGTGCTGGCGCAAGCTCGGGCCAGGCGGGCCATCGCGACATTGTGCAGATAAATCGCGCTCAGTCGCGTGGTCCGGGTCCGGGTTACGTCGGCTGCGGCCTGCAAAATATCGAGCTGCGTTCCGAGACCCGCCGCGAGATTTGATTTTGTGATTTCAAGCGACTCGTCGGCGGTCTGGACATTTTTGGTTTCGGATTCGAGAACGTTGTCCGATTGCTGAAGATCGAGAAATGCGCTGCGAACTTCGGAAGCGACAGATCGCCGCGCGGCCTCGAGAGCTTGCATCGCAGCTTCACGTCGAGCGTGGGTCGCCTGCATTCGCCCTTTCGTTGCGAAACCGTCGAACAAATGCCATGTCGCGTTTACGCCCACCAAATAACCGTGGTTGAATTCCGGTCCTACGTTCGGATCGCGTTCACTGTAAACTTCGTAGCCGGAAAAAAGTTGAACGTGCGGGCGCAGTTCGCTGCGGTCGACCGCATATTGTCGATCTTCAATCGCGACGTCTAGCTGGCGGGCTTTGATCTCGGCGCGTTTGGCGTCGGCCCGGCCGAGACATTCGTTCAAGTCGGGATGAAGCGCGGCGTATTGCAATTGTCCGGCGACTTCGAATCCGAATTGGTTCGCTTGCGTGCGATAATCGACCCCGAAAAGTTCGCCCAACCGAAGATAGGAATTGCCCAGCTCGGTTTTGGCGTTGGCCAACTCCGGTTGCTCGTTGGCCAGCGCGACTTGAGCGCGCCGAACGTTCAATGTTCCGACGATTCCCGCCTTCAACCGCTCCTCCTGGGTCTTGAGTTCTTCGTTTAGCACCCGCACCGAATTCTCGCGGACCCGCACTTTGGCGCGATTCAACAACACATCGTAAAACCCGATTCGCACATCCATCGCCACCTTGTTGCGGACTTCCTCCAACTCGCAGCGTTGCTTCTCGATCATCAACTCGGCAATCCCCACCTGGTTTGAAACCGCGCCGCCGGTGTAAACGTTTTCCAATGCCCGGATCGAGGCGTTGTAATCCTGTTCGCGCAGGTCGCTCGTCGTTTGGGTTTGGCGTTTGTCGGCGAACCCGGTTGAGATGACGGAGGGCAGGTAACCGGATCGCGCCTCGAGCAATCCGCCCCGCGCCGCTTCCAATTTCTTTTGGGCAATCAGGATATCGGGGTTTTGGCTGTCGGCCAGGGCCACCCCCTGGTCGATCGTGTAAGTGGGTGGCTGGGCGAGCGTTATTCCGCCAAAACCGCCGGCCAAAGCGGTTCCCAAAATCGTTATCAAGCGAACGGCGTGTTTTGTCCTAACGAACATCCTCAAAAATGCTTGCATGCTAGCGTTGTCTACGGCACTTTCCACGCCCAAATCGTGGTAGTGATTTCTCCCTCAGGCGAAACCTCACATTCCACTGACCACCTTAACCTTAATGCTTTAAACCTGCTACATTGCATCTTGCCCGTAGCCCAGGGCTCCGGGTAGGATTTCCTTTTCCATGAGAAAAATCCGAATCGCCATCGTTGGAGTAGGCAATTGTGCCAGCTCACTCGTCCAGGGGATCAATTTTTACCGCAGCTCCTCCACCAACGGCACCGCCGTCGGCCTCATGCACAAACAAATCGGCTCCTACCGCCCGGGAGACATTGAGGTGGTGGCTGCCTTCGATATCGACCGCCGCAAGGTCGGCCTCGACGTCTCCAAAGCCATCTTTTCGCCTCCCAATTGCACCCACGTTTTCTGCGATAAAGTCAGCCTGACCGGAGCCATCGTGAAAATGGGCGTGGTCATGGACAGCTTCGCCGACCACATGTCGGAGCACGATCCTCTCCGCACGTTCCTGCCCCTGGAAAAAGAGTCCACCCGCGAACAAATCATCTCCGAGCTGAAGGATTCGGCCACCGAAATCATGGTCAACTATCTGCCGGTCGGTTCCGAAGAAGCGGCCAAGTTTTACGCCAGCTGCGCGCTCGAAGCCGGCGTTGGATTCGTGAACAACATCCCGGTTTTCATCGCCAGCGATCCCGCCTGGGCGAAACGTTTTGCCGACAAAAATCTCCCGATCGTCGGCGACGACATTAAATCGCAACTCGGCGCCACCGTGCTGCATCGCACGATTGTCGATCTTTTCCGGAAACGCGGCGTGAAAGTCGAGCGCACCTACCAGCTCAACACCGGCGGCAACACCGATTTCCTCAACATGCTGAGCCGGACCCGACTGAGCTCGAAGAAAACTTCCAAGACCGAAGCGGTTCAATCGGTCATGAACGAGCGTCTCGCAGACGAAAACATTCACATCGGCCCGAGCGATTACGTTCCGTGGCAGCTCGACAACAAGATCGCGTTCATCCGCTTGGAAGGCCGCCTTTTTGGCGACGTTCCGATGGAACTCGACATAAAACTTTCGGTGGAAGACTCGCCGAACTCGGCTGGCATCGCCATCGACGCCATCCGTTGCTGCAAACTCGCGCTCGATCGCGGGATCGGCGGAGTGCTCAATTCACCGTCGGCCTATTTTTCGAAGCATCCGCCTGTCCAGATGAGCGACGACGAAGCCTACCGCTGCGTCGAACAATTCATTCGGGGCGAGCGCGACCGGTAGTACTCCAATCTCCCTCGGTGTTCCCTTCAACAGAATTAGATGAAATTTTTTCGTCTAATTCTCGTGGCTGCGACCCGATTATCAGTCCCTCATTTGTCCCCGCTGCGGCACAGTGCAGCCGAAGGAAAGTGGCACGGATTGCGCGTGTGGCGAGCAGTTGGAGCTACTTCGAGATTGGAAGTGGGTTCCAGATGGGAGCAGCGCGAATTGAAGCAGCTCAATCTAACCAAACGATGAAGCGAATCTCTGTTTCGTTAGGCCATTTCAACAACTGCGTTTCCGTTCACATCAAATCAACAATACAAATACTATGAAATACATGCTCACTTGGACCGAACGTCCACAAGGATCCCCGATAGAATACGAGAACGCTCAGAAGCGGATTCTGGAGGTTTTCACCCAATGGAAGGCCCCCGCTAACTTCAAGATTGAGTTGTTTGTGATTCGAGTGGGGGATTGGGGAGGCTATATGATGCTGGACTGCGATGATCCGACGCTGGTCCACAAGTTCTGCTCGATGCTCCCGGCGTTTGTCTTTGAGGCGCGTCCAGTGATTCCGATCGAAGACGCTGTGCGGGTCGAATTGGAATCGATCGCTTTTCGTGACGGACTAAAAGCCAAGTGACACAATAGAGGCATTCCCTCAACGGGTATGACTCAACTCCTGCGATTCTTCGGTTCGGTTAAGCGCGATCCAGCCATCGAGACCTGGATGAAGGCGCATCCCGGGGAATTGGGTGCAATCGCGCAGCATTGGTTTGAGGTTATGCGCAACTGTGGCGACGACGTGCGCGAAGTGTTGCACGATGGCCATCCGACGGCGTGCATAGGTGACGCGGCATTTGGATACGTCAACGTTTTCAAATCTCATGTGAATGTAGGATTTTTTCGCGGCGCCGAAATTGCCGATCCGAACGGCCTGTTGGAAGGCACAGGGAAGTTTATGCGTCACGTGAAGCTCCGGCCCGATCGCGACGTCAATGCTGCGGCTCTAACAAAGTTAATCGGTACCGCCTACACCGACATGAAGGAACGCGTGCAGGCGGAGTTACACGCGTCATCGCGCTCCTGCTGAAATTGCCGCGCCGGTAGGCTTAGGTCACACTTTTGGTGACGGTGTGAGGCTTGGTTGGGACTCTTTGGGTTTTTGAACCAGCGCTTCGAGTTTTGTCTTCAACTCTCCCACGTTGAAGCCCTTCGGCATCGAGTTGATATACAATGATTCTTCCGTCATGGGTGTTTGAATTTCTGGCGCCACCAACGGTTGATCGTTTAGCATCAGGAGAAGGCGCGATCCGAGGTTTGCTTCCGTAAGCTTCCGTAGCGCCTCAGCGTCTTTTGCGGTCAAACGAAGCCGGAGTGATCGCGTGTCATTGATAGGCGGGAAATAGCCGCCGTCCGGTTTCGGGTAGCGCGGTCCAAGTCCATACTCCACACCCTCGAGTTGAGAAATTGTCAGATTCGGGTTTTTGCCAATGTAGCCGACCTTCGGCAACTGGGGAAAATCGGCCTGGTGCAATCCTTTTCCGGCTTCTTTTGCGGCAACATAGACCTTTAGCACTGGCTTGTCGGCCGCATGCGCAACCAGCCCCATCCCTAACATCCAAGTGATTATCAATGCACGTTTCATTCGTGAGAAAAACTGCGCTATCACTGGTCCCTGTGCAACCCTCGCTTCGCTTTTCCCTTTTGAAGCTATCGAAGAAATGCGAGTAAAATGCGTTGTTGAACAAGAGACCAAAAAGCAGTGGCCATTTTTAAAAGTGGACTGATCATTCTCTAAATAAGCCGTGGTTACTGCATTCTTTACCGTGATCCTCGTCGGCGCGCTATTTCTCGTGGCGCAGCTTGTCGCCGAAGGGGTGATCAAGCCGTATGTCGAGTATCGCAAAGTGTTGGCCGAGATTTCGTATACCCTGATCTATTACGCGAACCTCATTATCAGCGAGCCGGCGAGTTCGAAACGAGACGAGCAAGCCGAGATTTCGGAGAAACTTCGCCAGCTTTCCGCGCGGTTGCGATCAGCGATCACGGCGTTGCCTTTTCATGAACTGATGCGGTTGTTCCGTTTGATTCCTTCACAGGATCGCATTCACGACGCGGCTGCACGATTGATTCGCATGTCGAACCTTTTACTCGAGCTGGAAAAGAGACATGACGAGATCCGTCAGGATATGGCGGCAATCGGCGCGGTTCTCCAAATCGATGTTGCCAGGGAGAAGTGAAAAAGAAGTTGAGCTGTTGAGCCGTTGAGCTGTTGAGACGAAAAGACCATTATGCGAAGGCTTTTGATTGTTGTCGGTTTGGCTGTCGCGTCAGCGTGTCTTGCCGCGCAGCCGAGCTGGAATCCGGCGGACGCCGTTACAGACGCCGACAAAGATATCAAGGCGCAGCACGTTCAGTTCTATTGGTCGGGCAGCATCGCAATCTTTCCGGTGGGCGTGCCATTCGAGTTCGCGAAACAGTATCCGCGGGCGGACGCCGGGGTTGGCTGCGTGACCAACGATATTCCATTGCGCGAAAAACAGGAAAAATACGCGCGGGCTTACAACGAGAAGATGTACGATTTTGTCGTGAAGAATCCGGAAGTTGGAAAATTGAAACGCAAATAGCCGGAAGTTGAGTTGTTGAGACATTGAGACAGGAGCTATTGTAGGGCAAGTGCTCCGCTTGCCAGCAGCCGATGCGGCTGCCCTACAATTTACAAATCCGGAAATTCCAACTGTGTTGCCGGATCTGACGGCTTCTGTCGTGGAGGATCGGGATCCGGTTTGATGTCCGAATCCAACTCGGCGGCTGGCAGTTTTTCCAAACGTTTCCATTCGCGTTCGAGCTCATCGTTCCCATAACGAACCAGGGCGCCGGCCGCAGTCGAGTAGATCGCGGCCTCGACTTCCATTTTCGTCATCGCGCTGACTGCTTTCCAATAAGCGGCGAGCTGCGGAAGATAACGATCGTGCAATGTCTTTGTGCTGTCTGGGGGCACGCGGTCCGTCTTCCAATCGATGATGAGACACTTTCCTGTGGTTGAGTCGAACGACGCGAGATCTATCACGCCCTCCAAACATCTGCCGCCGTCGTTCAATCGCCAAAGAAACGGCATCTCGGCATGGGTAATCGAATGGCTGCCAACAATCTTACGAAAATCGTCGGCGCCATCGAGGTGGCTAAGCAGGAGCTGCCATTCGCGTGCCGATCTGGCCGGGTCCGGGGAGATTTGTCGATGTTCCTCAAAGAGTTTCGCACGATCGGCAGCGCCGTTGCTCCATTTCAATCGTTGGACGAAATCGTGCCACCAAAGTCCGTAACGCAGGGCCGCGCCGGCCGGCCGCGCAATGCGGGGCGCATCATCAATGAACCTCGCTTCCTCGACCGCGGCGATTTCGTCCGGAGCGAGGCCGCTGGGGTTGAGCTTCCGAATAAAGACGGACGCGTTTTTAATCACAGCCGCCTTGTCGATTCTTGCCGCCGGAAGTTTCGCAGTCGTATTGGTGGAAGTTTCCGCCGATATCGCCTGGTGCCGTTTCGCGGTGAGGGCGCAGGACTTCGGTTCAGTCGTCACTTCGGCAAATGCGGTTTCGTTAACCGCGCCTTTCTCGACTTTCAGCCATCTTGTTTGCGAGTGTGTGTGAATGTCGCCGCCGGTTTTGGCGAACAGCTCGTTGTCGAACACCAGCACGAGGGTGTGGCGCGCGCGAGTCAGGGCCACGTAAAGCAAGCGCTCCATTTCCTGACGGTTCTCGCGTTCCAGCATCTCCTCGATTTCATGTGTCACGTCGGATTTATCGAGAAGAACGATCGTTTCGTCCTTGGCGCGTTTTTTGACTAAACGAGGATAACGGAATGACGCCGGCCAGACTTTCCGCGCCAGGAACGGGACGATCACGGCCTGCCATTCCGATCCTTTTGCCTTTTGTGACGTGATCAATTGGATCGCGTCGGTCCGAGAAGGACGGACTTCGCGAGCATCAGCGAAATGGGATCGCAATAGCTCCGCAAATTCGGTCAAGGTTTGTCCCTCGGCTTCGGACGAACCGGCCAGCGCCAGCATCGCGTCAAGCTCGCTATTCAGATCTTCAAAATCTTCCGGCGGCAAGGAATTGACACGTTCGCGTAATTCGGTTCGCGCAATCATTTCGCTGATCGCATCGAACAAGGGCAGAGCCTGGATCGAGAGCCGAATTTGGGCGAGCAGACTCAATGTTTTTGAGACAACATCTCCGCCGCCGGTGAGGGTTTCGATTTGAAAACGGTCGCCGTAGCCCTGGGCGAAGACCGCCAGGTCGTGGTCGGAAATGCCGAAAAGCTCGCGAAGCAGGCCGGCGATCTCGTAGCTGTTCCTCGGCTGCGCCATTATTATTAAGAGCGCGGTCAGCCAGGCATAGGCGGGGCTGTCGCCTTTCCATTCCTTTTCCGAGTGGATTTGGACGTTAAATCCGGCGGCGCGCAGACCGCGTCGCAATGTTTGTAGCCATTCTTTCCGTGGACAAAGGATCGCGACGTCCCGCCACGTCTGGGCCCGCAATTTTTCCAGACCGTTCTGGCAAAGCCATCCTCCGAGCTGGCGGGCTTCTTCCGCCGCCTTGCGCGCGTCCGAAACTTTTCCGCGTGGATCGGGGCGGAGATCTGTCGGCTGCAAATTAAATCGCAAAACCTGCCCGGGCAAAACTTCAGGCCGCGGATTGAGTTTCACGAAAGCGACCTGATCCTCTTTGCTGTTGAGGATTTCGCGGAAGGTCTCGTTCACGAAATCCAATTGTGCAGTGTCGAGTCGGAACGTAACCGAAAACTTGAGCGCTTCCGCCGCGCCGGTTTCAACCAGCGTCTCGTGGATGCGGCGGTATTTCGACAGATCGGCCCGGTCGCGGTAAATCGATTGTTGAAAATCGCCTACCATGCAGAAATGACCGGGTCGTGGATGATCGCGTTTCGTTTCGAGCCATTGGCCAGTTGCATCCGGCGGCCGCGATAACTCCAATAGCAGAGAAAATTGTCGCGGATCGGTGTCCTGGGCCTCGTCGAGAATG
This sequence comes from uncultured Verrucomicrobiae bacterium, assembly GCA_963817335.1. Classification (GTDB taxonomy): domain Bacteria; phylum Verrucomicrobiota; class Verrucomicrobiia; order Chthoniobacterales; family UBA10450; genus AV40. The sequence goes on from CAWFNX010000001.1 coordinate 97,025, forward strand.
ACGCGAAACGACTTCTCCCGAATTTTTCTGCCGATTGTCGGGTGATGAATTAATTGTAGCGCGAGAGCGATCTGATCGTCGTAGGTCAAAACACCGCGCTCAACGCGGAAAGCGCGGTAATCGCGCTGGACTTCGGCCGCGACGCAGAGCGCGGCCTGATCGATCCAGCGCCGAAGCGGGGCGAAAGCTTCGCGCCACGCCGCGACGAAATTCTGCGCTTCAGAAGAACGAGTTGGCCACCGAACAAAGTCGCTTGTTTCGCGCCAGGTCTGTTCCACGCGCTTCAATTCCTTTTGCAGCGGTGGAATTGTTTGAATCGTGGGGCCGGTGGCTCTGATTCTATGGATCGCATTGAAGTCGGTGTCCGGACATTTTCCTGCTGGCGGATCGAGGACAGCGAGATCAGCGCGTCGGCCGAGTTCCATTAATGCGCGCGCCTGCACATGCCGAAAGAGTTCGCGGCGGTTTTCATCGGATAGCGATCGCCCGATCGTCGTTTGTTGCTGAATGAATTGATTCCAAACTTCTTCGTCGTCCGTGATAACCTCGAAAGTCGGCGGCAAACCCAAATGGTGGCCGTAGGCCTCGAGCAAACGGACGCAGAAGCTGTGAATTGTTCCGAAAAATGAGCGGTTGAACGCCGTCAACACCTCCAGTGGAACGCGAGCCCGCAGAACTTCGGTCCGCGCTCGCTGTTGCATTTCATCCGCTGCGCGATTGGTGAACGCCACAACCACCAGCTGGGGCAGCCAATCGCGGGCATGCCCACTCTTTGCGATTTCAACAATCCGGTCGGTAATCGCGCGCGTTTTGCCTGAGCCCGCGGCGGCGACAACGGAGAAGTTTTTGTCCAGCGCCGAAACGAACCGTTCGCGTTCGCCCTGATCGATCGGTTTGTTCACCAACCCTCCTCGTCGTCGGCAAATGCTGGATGAGTCAGCTCCCATTTTTCGTCCAGGAACTCTTTGTCAATGGGCAGGGTGGCCAGCGGGTAAGCGGGACTGAAGCCGAATTCGTTGCGGATCGCGCCGCGCAGCCCAAACACGCCGGTTTCCTGCATTTGGAACAGTTCGTCCCAAAAATCGGCGAATTCCGTTAGGGCGCCGATCTTGAGCTGCGGTCGTTCAAGCTCCGTTCGCACTGACACAATGCTGAGATCCGCGTCGACCGCGCCGAGCTGGCGCGCGGCTAATCCGTAAAGGCCGAGTTGGATCGCGTCTCCACGAATGAGTTTCTTTTGCAGATTGACTGCGCGCGCCTCGGGTGTCCTGCCGGAGGGGATTAGCGATTTCACGTTTCCGGTTTTGTAATCGACGATCCAGAGATTGGTGCCGCCGAGTTTCGAGTCGTCAGGCGATTTCTGGGCGAGAAGCAGATCGATCCGTCCCCGAACGCGAAGTTTGTTCGTGTTGTTTAACAAGATGGTTTGATCGGAATCCAAATTCCATTCCGCGGCCAATTTCGACCAGCTTCCTACTTCGGCGAGTTTGCTGGCGAGACATTGGGTCAACGCAAACGCGTTGCCCCAGCCGGACGTCCACCAATCGGGCACTGCGTTTCCGGTCTTGGCGCATAAATCGGCGACCATTCGTCGAAATTCGGTCGCGGCTCGCGAAATTCTCTCGTTGATCTGCGTTGGTGTAGGAAAATCGACAAAAGCATTTCCTTCCGCGGAGTCGGCGATTTGGGCGAGCCATTCATGGACCCAGGTGCCCGTTGCGACAGCCCACTGATTGAGGTCCGGCTCCTCGTTTTCAACGCCCAGATATTTTTTCAACCAAATGAGGGCCGGCGTTTTCACGACTTTGTCCCATTCGGTTGTGCGCAGAGTGACTTGACGCTCAATCGGCTCGCGCAAAGCGAATTCATATTCACCGAATTTCACCTCCGCTTTCCGCCGTTCGTGGTAGGCGATTCGAGTTTGAGCGACGTCTCGATTCTTCGATCGAGTAGACTCCGTCGAATCGTGGGCAATCAGCCAGGCATGGGTTTGCTCGCGTAACATTGTCATCGTTTGCTGCGAGAGCGGCGTTTTCTCGATCGCGAAATAAATCTGGCTGAAAAGCTCGCTCGGATTCCACAAACGCTCCGGGGCCGATTCCTGGAGCAAACTCGCTGTGATCGCCAGACCGTGTTCGGCGGATTCAATAGCGGCTCCGAATTGTCGGAGGGCAATCCTGCGTTCGTCCTGCGCGCCGAGCAGGAACGTCTTCCCTTTTTCGAGGGTAGAATGTCCTTCGCCTTGCTGCCCGCGGCGGGTAGCGCCCGCGTTCAGTTCTGCGATTTGGTCGTCCGGTAGAAAGCCGGACTCGAGTTGGGCCTGCGGCCATTCGCCCTGATTCAATCCGGCAAGAATGAGATGCGACCATTCGTGCGCTTCGGCGTCGGCATAGGAAAGCAGATGAACGCGGCTGTAGGGGTGGCTGCCATTTGGAGCGCGGGCAATGGAAAATGAATTCGAAACCTCCGCCAGCCAGCGCAAGTAGATCGCGCGTGAAAACTCACTGTTCAGCGCGTCGCTCCATTTTCCGTTGAACTGACTTATTTCGGCCCAGCGATTCGTCCATTTCAGTTTGGAAAAAATGTTCTCCGTCTCGGCAAGGAAATTCCGAAGAGTCGATCGCGCCGGGAGAAACTTGATCTCACGAAGAAGTTTCGCGACCCGAACGGAAGTTTCGCGTTCGGTTAGACGTTCGCAGTAAGCGGCGAGCACGTTGACGTCGTCGATCAGGACGTCTCGATAAGCACGACGTAAAACCTTGCGGACCGCTTCGATTGTCAATCCATCGAGCGATTCCGGGTTGACCTCTAAAAATCGAAGCACGGATTCGATTTGATGGTTTTCCTGCATTTGCAGCCACACTCGCCAGGCGGGTTGCTCGAACTGGCCCGGAGCGAGATGTCCGACGGCGTCGTTGTGAAAAACCCCGGCCCGGCTGAGCCCATCCGAAACGAGTCTCGGCAACGCGCCGACGCGCGGGAAAAAGATTCCGAGACGAGTACACGATTTGTCCCCGAGGAATTTGAGAGCGACGGCTGAAATCGCCCGCGCTTGTTCAGTCGCGTTGAGGCCGACCAGAAAATGGACGCCGTCCAAACTCGTTGAGAAGCTGGCGGTGGTGTCCAGCCGGATGAGATCGGCGAATGGGCGCCCGCGTGCGGTTGGTTCGTCGATTTGCTCTGCCGCTCCGAAATCTTCCTCCCAGGTTCCGACCCAGGATTCATCAGCGGAGCGCATCGCTTCACGCGGATATTCCAGAATAATCGCGGCCCGTTTGGCCGAAAGCGCGGCTGCCCGCAGCAAAGGCAACAGCGGCCAGTGTTCGGCGGTGAAGCCGACCAGCAAAATTTCGTTGAATCTGGCCGACGCCGCCCTTGCGCTTTCCATCGCAAGGCGATCCGCCTCGTGCACCATTTGGAAGCCGCACTCTTTAACAAGGCCGCGAAATCGCTTGATGATTTCTCGCGCTGCCGGTGGGCCGGTGCGGTCGAAGTCCCAGCCACCCGCGCTTACTTGATCAAAAGCGCGGAGCAAATTGTCGGGAGCGCGCGAGATTGATTTCGCGATCGCGTTCAGATCTTCATCTTTGGAGTTCTTCTCGGTTGTTAATTCTGCAGCCAGGGCGAGAAGCAAGCGAAGATGCTCGCGCAGGGGCAACGTCTGCGCGTCGGCGTCAAGCAGCAGTTCGCGCAGTTGGGCCGGGGCTAGAAATTTAACTCCGAGGATGGGAATTTTGTGCTCGAGCAAACGATTCCGTAAGAACGCGGCGCAGCTTGGGAATGGTGTGACCACCGCAATCGACTCGCCGCTTTTAAGGGAGGCAACCGAAACGCGCTGAAACCAAGGCAGAACCAGATTCTCCCATGCTGACGGAAACGAGGACGCAATGTGCAGTGAGACAGAGTTCTCGCGCGCGTTGGCCTTAGGGCGGGGCATTCCGAACGGTAGCAGATTTTACGACTGCGCGATGGCGGACGATTTAGATTCGCGCAGCTTACGCAAATCTCCGCTGCGCTGAGTGACACCGGTTCGATCCAGGTATTCGAGGAAGGGAATGACGACCCGCCGGGAAGTCCCGATTTTCTCGCGAAGCTGACTTGCAGTGGCTGGGCCGTTCGCGGAGATGAATTCTGCCGCGGCGGCTTGCATTCGATCGAAAGCGTCTCGAAGCAAAACGATCTCATCACTGATTTCAACAAGTTCGCCTTGATCGATCAAAAACTTGAGCGCCTGCTGTTGATCGCGGTCTTTTGAGAACTCTTTGCGTCCGGGCGGATCAAATGGCTTTTCGGCCAGGGCGATGCGTATTTTGTCTGCTGCCAATCGCAACTGTGACGGCAAAGCGGCGCGATGCGACGCGCGAGAGATGGTCGATCCCGCGCGAACAAACTCGCTTTGACAAAGATCGGCGATCAACGCGTCGAACGCAGTTGGCCGCATCAAACTTAACTCCGCACGCAACTCACTCAGTTCGAGTCCGCGTCGTTCCGGATGCTTTTTGTGGGCCGCGTCGATGAATCCTACGGCGCGCTTGCTCAGATCTCGCCAAACGAGCATTTTTACAGCGACGTTTTCATTCAGGAAAATCTCGCCGTGCTGGGCCAGTCGCTGCAAAGCTGCCGCAATTTCGCCGGCGCTAAACCGTGAGCGTTCGAGGACGTGGGACGGTTCCAGAATTTCACCGCGTGCTATTTCCGTCCAAACCGCGAGAGCGACATCGCCTGGCGCAACCGCCCGCGACGCGAGGAGGGCGCGCTCCGGCGCGGGGCGAATCTCCTTTGAGTCGAGGTTGAGAACCAGCGCGCCGGCGATGGTCTGTCGCTCGGACGCGTCTCTTACGATCAAACGATCACCTACGAAGGCGAGGAGTGGCGTAGTCAATCGAAGCTGAGCGAGTCCGGTCGCCCCTGGTGGAAGTGAATCCGTATCCGCTAGAATTACTTTGGTCCGCGCGCGGTTGGTGCCGTGGTAAACGTAAACGGAACTGCCCGACTTGATTGGCGCTCTATGCGACAGTCGCCTCGAGCGAGTGAGGAAAACGTCCAGGACAGACGTCGCTTCAAACGACCGACTGGTCATGACATCGCCACGCCTTACATCATTCCCAATTTGGAGATCCGGCAAGTTCAACGCCGCCCGTGTTCCCGGCTGAACAACATCAACCTCCCGGCCATGATTATGGAGCGAACGAATACGCGCTGAAATGTTTCTTGGTTGAACGAAGGCCGCTTCGGCTGCGCGAAACAGACCATCGACCAGTGTTCCCGTGACAACCGTGCCAATTCCTCGCAACGTGAAAGCGCGATCTACAAACAGGCGCGCTTTTCCGATGTCGCACGGCGCTGACAACGCAGCGAATTCACGAGCGAGCGCATTTTTCAGGTCTTCCAGGCCGGCTCCGGTGCGAACCGAAGTCGGAACGATTTGAGCGTTAGCAAATTCGGTGTCACATAACTTTTCGCGGATCTGATCGGCCGCCAGGCCGGCGTCTTCCAAATCCGTTTTCGTCAAAGCGACGACCAGGCGTTTGGCGCCCAGATAAGAGAGGATCTGCAGATGTTCTTCGGTTTGCGGCATCCAACCCTCGTTCGCCGCTACCGCTAGCAGCGCAAGATCGATCGAACCGACTCCCGCAATCATATTGCGGACGAAATCTTCGTGGCCCGGGACGTCGACGATGCCGACGGAAAAGGTTGAGGGTTGAGGGTTGAGGGTTGAAGGCGGAACAGAAAGCTGCAGATGCGCAAAACCCAAATCGATTGTGATGCCACGCGCTTTTTCTTCCGGCAAACGGTCGGGATCTGTGCCGGTCAACGCTTTCACCAACGCGCTTTTGCCATGATCGACGTGTCCGGCGGTGGCGAGGATGAAATGTTTATCGGTCATTGGTCAAAGAGCAGGGAATGGAATAACAGCCGACAAAGCCCTCACCTGCCGCTTCGCGACTTCGTCTCCCTCAGGGAGAGGATTGAGGTGAGGGCGAACCGTAGTCATGGTTCAACTGAGTTGGTGGCAGCCGTGCGAATCGCATCCACTAGCAGATCGTCCTGATGTGAAAAAATCGTCCGAAGATCGAGCTTGATGCGGCCGCCGCCGATGTAAGACACGACTGGCGGCGTAGCGTGCCGCAAGGCGTGCGCAAATTTCTCCATGGCGCAATTTTCCGGCAACAAATCGATGGTAATTGATGGTACAATGGATTTAGGAAGCGCGCCGCCGCCCGCTTTGCCGCTTCCAGTGCCGACAGTAATTCTTACCGGCAAACCCTGGAGGCGAGTCACAATCGCCGCGGCCCGCGCGCGTAATTCGTCTTTCGGAATTTGAAGCAACGCGAGCGCCGGGATTTCGCTGGTCACTTGATTGAGGTGAAGGTCGACCGTGGTTTGGAGCGCAGCGAAGGTCAGTTTGTCGCAACGGAGCGCGCGAAAAAGAGGCTCGCGTTTCAAAGTATCGATCAATCGTCTTTTGCCGATGATGATTCCCGCCTGCGGTCCGCCAAAAAGTTTGTCACCGCTAAAGCAAATGAGATCTGCGCCTGCTTTCAACGATTCCATCGGGGTTGGCTCATGGTGATGCAAACCGATTTGCTCGGTCGAGATTAGCGCGCCGCTTCCCAGGTCTTCGACGAAAGGAACTCGTTTTTTGCGGGCAAGGGCGGCCAATTCCGAGGTCGATGGCGATTCGACAAATCCGCTCATGAAGAAGTTGCTGCGATGCACTTTCAGAACGAGCGCGGTCTGTTTGCCAATCGCGCGAGCGTAATCCGCGAGGGTTGTTCTGTTGGTCGCGCCGACTTCGCGGAGTTGTGCGCCGCTTGCTTCCAGAATTTCGCCAATTCGAAATCCGCTCCCGATTTGAACCAGCTCGCCGCGCGAGATAATTACTTCGCGCTTTGAGGCCGTTGAACTCGACCGATTTTTTCGGTCAAGTTTCCGGTGGACGAAGAAATGTGTGGTTAGGAAAAGCGCCGCCGCGCAGTTGTTCACGACAGTGGCAGCCTCGGCTTCGCACAGGACCGCGAGGGCGCGCTCGAGATAGGCGCCTCGACTGCCGCGGCCGCCGGTCCCGAGATCGAGCTCTATATTATTATAAGCGGAAGCGACCTGGCGGAGGACCTCGCCGACGCCTTGGGAAAGCGGGGCGCGACCGAGATTGGTGTGAACAACGATCCCGGTTCCGTTGATGACCGGCTGCACCCGGCTGGTTTGAAGCTTTTGAATTGCGATCCGGACCCGCTCGACAATCGTGCCAAACTCGGGAATTTCGCGAACCTCGCGCAGTTCCGCGAGCTCACGCCGCACAACATCGACAACTAACGGTCGCGGTAAATCGGTCCGAGCCGGACTGGCCTCTGCACCTAACGAATCGAGAACTTTGTTTACGGCCGGGATCGCCCGACGCGCGCCGGCTTTCAATTTACCGCGCATATCAATTTTGCCTTGCGGCGTGTGATCCGGCCAATGACTACGGCGCACGGAGTTCGATATTTCTTTAGGATTACGGAAACTTTGCTGAACGAGCGTTCGGGAACGCAAAGCAGTAATCCGCCGCTGGTCTGAGCATCAACGAGCAGAGCGCGTTGAATTGAAGATGTTGATTTCAAGTCGGCAGTTCGAGCGGCCGCTTTCAAATTGTCCTGGGTACCGCCTGGAACGCAGTCCCGGTCGATTAGTTCAAAGATTTCATCGCTAATCGCGGGAACGCGCTCCGGGAAAATTTCCGCGCTTACCTTGCTGGCGCGGCACAAGTTAGCGAGATGCCCAATCAATCCGAACCCGGTGACGTCGGTAGCCGCCCGAACAAGTTTCTTCTCGGCGAGTTCGGCGCCGACCGAGTTGGTCTGAGACATCAGCGCGATCACGTTTTTCTCGAGCATGCGCGACGCGACACCGCGTTTGATGGCGGTGGTGGCGATTCCGGTGCCGAGCGGCTTGGTGAGAACAAGTAAATCGCCGACGCGCGCGTTGGCGTTGGCCAAAATATTGCGAAGATCGACGATCCCGGTGACGGCGAGCCCGTAGATTGGCTCGGGATTGCGAATCGAATGTCCGCCGATGATCGCGCAGCCAACTTCGGCGGCTTTCTTCAAACCTCCGCGCAAAATTCGCGCGATTGTTTTTGGGGAAACAAGTTTTTGAGGGAACCCCATCAGATTAAGCGCGGTGATCGGCCGTCCGCCCATGGCAAAAACATCCGAGAGCGCATTGGCGGCCGCGATTTGTCCGTAGGCGAACGGGTCATCAACGATGGGAGTAAAAAAATCCACGGTCTGCACGAGCGCGCGATACGAATCCGCCTTCGCGCCTTTACGGCGGGAGAGGTCCAAACGATAGACGCCGGCGTCATCGAACGTGCTCGAGTTCACGAGCACATTTCGATTTCGATATGTCGGTAGCTGCCGCAAGACTTGCGACAGGGCCTGTTGGCTCAACTTGGCTGCTCAACCGGCACAGGTCGATAACGACGTCAGTCTACGGATTTGTTCGCGCGACACGATTCACCTCCTTTCGGAAAATTGTAGTGGCAGGCGTGTCGCCTGCGGATGCGGCCGACACGGCCGCCGCTACAGCTAGAGAAGGGCGGAGAGGATAGGAATCGAACCTATCTCGCCACTTGCGTAGCGACGGCGGTTTTGAAGACCGCGAGGACCACCAGGCACCCTTCACTCTCCGGCTAGAAAAAAGCGGAAAAGCTGAAAAGCTGAAAACCTGAAAATTATTTGAGCTTTTTGATCTGGCTGACGATGGAGTCGAAATCGGGCCAGTCGCCCGAATCGAGTTTGGAATGGAGCAATTTTCCATTGGCGCGAATTTCAAATGCGCCACCGCTCGAGGGGATGAGAGTGAGCGCTTTGATGCGTTCTCCGAGTTCAAGAATTTGGGTCGCCAAACTGACGGCCTTCGGCGTGTAGTTTCAAACGACGCAATATTCGATCGAGACTTCGGTTTTCACCCGGTGCGCTCCTTTCCTGGCAAAAATGGTACGGAAGTCAGGGGAGGCGGTCAAGGTGCGAGCCGGGGGACAGGCAGAAAAAGTGGGCGCGGGCGAAGGAAGTGACTCGATTCGGGGAAAACGAAAAGCGGTCGCGGGTTTTGCCTGCCGCGACCGCCCTTCTAACCCATTCCATTTGCGCCTCGAAGCGCGGTTAAATCATTACAAATATGTAATCTTAGTCAATTACATACTTGTAATGTTGTCCAGGCAAGGCTGGAGACGTGACGATTAGCAGCGCGGCCGAAAGAAGCCGCAGGTTACCGATTACGAGTAGAAGCCGGGGCTTCGCCGCCTGCTTCTGCACCGGGCCCGCCGCCGCCGAAATAATAGGAGAAAACCACAAAGAGCTCCATCACAGGCGACTTATGATTCACCCCGAACAGCGGCGATAGATCAAGACGCGTGGAATGGGTCGGCCGCCAGGCAACGGTCGGTCCAATGACAAAACTGTTGTAAGGCGTGCCGCGACTAGTCTTATCGCTGAAGCTACGAAATTGTGATTCGATTCCCACTTTCAACTCCTCCCACGGCGCTTCAATTCCGATGCCAGAGGATTCGACATTCTTCCCTTGAGGACTTCTCCCAGTGGACGGCGGCGGGGCGGCCGGCGCCGGATGGAAAAGGTGAATCGGCGTCACGATGCTGTTGGCAATTCCCCATTCACGCCCGCGGTCACCAGCCGTTTCCTGCTCGAAGAAGGTGTTCATTGCCCACTCGATCTTGTCGAAAAAATCCTCGGAGAGTAACAACCTGAACTCGTAAGCGTCGGGAATATCTTCGCTCTTGTCGAACCCTCCCGGGCCGAATTTGCGCGCTGGCGTAGGCGCGCCTTCGTCGTGCAGAATGTTTCCGATCCCGGTTTTATACTCGGCAAAAATGGTTGGGTTCAGTGGGATTTTGTCCCAATCCGCGAATGCGTAGCGTGCCTCGACGCTAAAGGTCGCGTCCTGCGTATCTCCGTCATAATGCTGGACGTCGTTTTCGAAGGCGACATTGAAGCGCCAGGGCAATCCGATCTCACATTCCTCGGTAAAGTGGTGATCGGGGTTTCGAAAGTGAACCACGTCATCTTCATAGATCAGACTGGCGTAGACCGCGCCTGGCGGCAGGACGTAGGCGTTAGTCAGCGGAGAAAACCGCGATTGCGAAAAACTGGTCGGCGCTCCGTATGCACTCGGTAACGGTTCGGCTGTTACTTCTATGTGCTGCGAAGCAGCTACCTGAGCATGACCGGGATGGGTGAGCCCGAAAAAGCTGCCACACAGGCAGAAAGCACCAACGACCGAACGTTTTGTACACATGAAAGTTTCTCCTCTATTCGTGTTTAGGCATGCGTCTGGATGCCGATTATTACGAATTTGTAATGCTTTGTCGGGAGATTGCAACTTTCCTTTAGGATTATCAAACCAAACGCGCTGTAGGGTTTAGCCCCACAGGACAACATTACAATTTTGTTATGGACGAGATTATTACAATTTTGTAATACTCTGGCCCAATCCGGTAAAAGCCAACCGCAGAACCTTAACCCGCCTTCTATGAATTCTACCCTCTCCTTGTACCTGTTGCGTAATCGGACCGCTACCGTCGCTCTCCTGGCGATAGCCGTCTTTGCGCTTCCCTCATTGGTTTCCGGGCAAGCAACGACAGCGGACGGTACGTCGATGCCCTCGGCAACCACATCGGTTCCGACAGCGTTAGTTGCCGCAAGTGCTGAAGCCCCCACCGTGCAGGGAGTCACCGTCACTGCGGCTTCCGCACCGACTCCGTTCGACGATCACGCGTCCAAGCGGGATCACATCATGCCGGAAGTGTCGGGCACCCAAATCACGGTCACCAAAAAGGCGACAGTGATTAAGCTCGATCAACAGCCGCCGATCGCGAATAACGATCTGCAAACGGAGTTTCTTAAAGCGCCGGGGTTGTTGATCACCGAGCAACACACACCTGGCCAGTTCAATTTCAGTTATCGTGGACTGGGTAATCCTCAGGAATCGGAGTTCGTAACTGTGCTGCGAGACGGCCTTCCCCTGGCGAGCGATTGGATCGGATTTCCAACGCTTTACTATTTGCCATTCCCGCAGGCGATCAGTGAAATCCAAGTAATTCGGGGCGGGAGCAGTTTGCTCTATGGACCGGAGCCGGCACCGGCGGTGAACTTTGTTTCAAGACGTCCGAAGCCCGGCGAACCTTGGACCGCTTACGTCGAGACCCTCGCGGGAGCGAATGCGTTTTTATCGACCTTTGGTTCTGTGGAGGAAGCGTCAGGACCGTGGGAGATGCGCTTGGATGGCGGATACGCGCATTCGGACGGAGAGCGCGACAATTCCAATTACGATCTCTACCAGATCGACTTTTATCTCGCTTACCGGCCTGATGAAAATCAGGTGACTGGCATCCAGTTTTACTCCAGCCGATTTGATGGCGGCGACCCCGGGCGCTTTCCCTCAGTGAGTCTGTTTCGACGAGACCAGGACCAGACCCTGACTCCGTACAACGAAGATTGGGTGGATCGTTGCACCGGAATCCTGTTTCACGAGCACAAATTTGGCGACGGTTGGCTGCTTCAGGTTAAAGGGTGGGGCACTCACCAGGAGATTGATGCCCGGGCGGCCGGCAATATTGCCGTTAATCCGAACGGCAGCATTACTAATCCAACAAGCACCATTTTTGGATACGAAGAATTCAACAATGGGGGCGCCGATATCCGTCTCCGAAAAGATTGGGGCGACGACACAATTTTCCACGGTAGCGTGCTGACGTTTGGCGGAGTGGCTTATCACGGCGAGGCGCCGTTCACTCGCTATACTCTAAACAACACGCTGATCGGGGGCGCGCCCGCTAACCTCGGCTTTTTCGGTCCAAATTACTTGTACGCGCCGCGGGGATCGACTTCGGGAATGATACCTCTGGATCAAGATCGCGATGCCGATTACCAAGCGATCTTCATTGAGGATCTGATCAGGATCGGAAAATTTCATATCGTGCCGTCATTTCGACTCGATCACGAAAGCGTCGAGGTCGATTCTCATTTGGCACCGTGGCTTCCAAATCCGACGTTGGCCCCGCCCACAACCGCCACTACCGGACCGGCCAGTATTAGCGCCGATCATTGGGTTCCGCTTTGGGGCATCGGCTTGGGCAACGATTTCGGCGACCGCAACGAAACTTACTTCAGTGCGTCAACCGGTTGGCGACCCACTCGATACTTTGATATCGCGGGAACGAGTCGGACCATCGCGCCCGGAGAGGATGTACCGGATCCATTTCACTCCCTCGACTTTGAGCTCGGCGTGCATGGGGCGCCTTACAAAGGCTTTTGGTACGATGTCGGTGCGTTTTGGATGATATTCGACAACCGGACGGAGACCTTTAACACGCCTGGAAGCAACACCGAGTTCACTATCCTGAATACCGGCAGCTCGCGCCACCGGGGTTTCGAAGGCGAGATCTCTTACGATTTCCTGGCGCCGTTTCAGCATCCGCCGGTGCCCGAAGCGCCGGAGCCGAAGGACTACAGCGCTGCTAAGGACGTCAATAAAGATTCAAAAGTTGTGCCGGTGCCGGGCATCTCTCTGGCGGACTATCACCCTCTGAGGTTGATCCTTTTCAGTAACGCTCAGTATCTCGACGCGGAATATATCGACAGCAATCTGCCCCAGCCTCTGGGAAATGGCACGACTCCGCCGGGAACCACCGACACGATTGTCGGGAATACCCCTGCTTTCGCACCGCAGTTTTTGTGGAAGGGCGGCCTCTCATTTCAAAAGGACAAGTGCTTCAATCTCACTCTGTCGGCCGTGTACGTTTCCCAGCAATACTGGTCGGATACGGATGCTGGGGTGCGAGTCATTCCGGCGCCGCCGAGCACAGCGTTCCCGACCGTCATCAAACCCCACATTCCGTCCTATTATACCGTCAATCTGTCCGGTTATTGGTACATCAACCGGAACGTCCGTATTATTATGGGCATTTCGAATTTGACTGACCTAAAATATTATGACCGGATTTTTGGTAATGGAATCGAGCCCGCACCGCGGCGTTCTGGTTACGGCGGTCTGTCAGTCGAATTCTAGATCGTCTAGGTTAACGCTGACTCTGGTCGGGAAACGTAAGGATCACGGTTGTGCCGCGGCCGACTGTGCTTTCGATCGCGACCGAGCCACCGTGAAGATTAACGATTGATTTGACCAGGGCCAGCCCCAGACCGGTCCCGGCAGAACTGCGCGAAGCGTCCCCTCGATAAAAGCGATCGAACACCCGCGGCAAGTGTTCCGGCGCAATTCCGGAGCCGGAATCGCGAATAGAAATTTCGCTGCCGTTTCCAGAACGCCGGAGAGAGATTCGGATCTCGCCGTCTTTAGGGGTAAAGCGAAGCGCGTTCTCAACCAAATTCCCGATGGCGCGGTTAAAGAGGAGGGGATCTGCAAAGACTTCAGCCTCGCCCTCACATTTGATCGTGATTTGGGCATCTTCAGCGGCCACCTCGTAAAAGGCCGCAATCTTCTCGAGCGCGGTGCGGCCGTTGAATACGGATCGATTGACTTGCTGCTCGGCAGACTCGGCACGAGCAAGAAAGAGAAGATTATCAATAATACCGGACAGACGTTCGCACTCAGCGGCGGCGGATTCGATAACAGCCCGGTATTGCTCGGGCCGGCGCTCCCGAGTTAATGCGACCTGGGCTTCACCGAGCATGTTACCGATCGGTGTGCGTAATTCGTGGGCGAGATCGGCGGAGAATTGGGAAAGGCGGGTAAATGAATCCTCCAAGCGGCCGAGCATGTCGTCGAAGGACGCTACCAGAGGCCGAAGCTCAGCCGGCCAACGTTTCGGATCAATTCGCTCATTCAAATGCGCGGGCTGGACTCGTTCAAGGGCGAGCCGCATTTGGGACAACGGGCGCAAGCCGCGCCGCGTCACAGTGATAGCGATTAAAGTGGAGGCAATGGCACCGAGGCCGAGAACAAGCGCCAACAGCGCGCGAAACTGTTTTCTGAACCGTGCGTCGGTCGAACGATCCTGGGCAATCTGAAGGGTATAATTGCGGCCGTCGACGGTTTCAGTTACCGGCGAAACGGAAAAGAACTTTCCGCCAACGCTGTAATTCATTGGTAGCAGCGCGGTGGTTGACTGTGGTGTTGGAAATGCGAACGCGGGAAGAGTGCGGTCCATTCCCGGGGTTTCGGCAACAACCTTTCCGTCCGGGCCGATAATTCGAATCCAGTAAATGGCAGCTTCGCCCGTTCTGGGATTCTTCAATTCCTGGGCGAGCTCGTTGACTCCGTCCGGCTGCTTTATGGCTGCGCGAATCGCGGCCACTTTGTCTGCCAACACCGCGTTGTCCTCTTCGAACGCGTGGCGAACAACAATCCAGTAAAACAGGCCGAGGCTGCACGAAAGCAAAAGCACTGCGCAAACCGTGAACAGCAGCACCAACTGCGTCGCGATGGAGCGCGGTTCAGTTCGATTTGAGAGCATAGCCAACACCGCGAATGGTGTGGACGAGTTTCTTTTTGAATGGGTCGTCGACTTTGGCCCGCAACCGACGAACAACTACATCGACGACATTGGTATCGGTGTTGAACTGAATGCCCCAGACATGTTCGGCGATCTCTTTGCGGGAAACGACTTCGCCACCAGCGCGAGCCAGATGAGTGAGAAGAAGGAATTCTTTTGGAGTCAGATTTAACGCAACCCCATGGCGGGTAGCTCGATGATGGCGCGTGTCGATTTCCAAGTCCTGAATGCGAATTTCATCTGATTTGGTGGGAGTTCGACGCAACAGAGAGCGGACCCGGGCGAGCAATTCGGAGAAAGCGAACGGCTTCACCACATAATCGTCGGCGCCTAGCTCAAGTCCTTTTACCCGATCCCGAACGCTGTCTCGGGCGGTGAGGAAAATAACCGGGGTTTGGACGCCGGCTTCGCGCAGTTCCCTGACCAGGGTCCAGCCGTCTTTTTTCGGCAGCATAATATCGACGATCAGAAGATCGAATTCGCCGGCGCGGGCCGTTGCCAATGCCGCGGCCCCGTCGCGCGCTATCTGGACACGAAACCGGGCTTCTCGCAGGCCCTTGCCCAGAAAGGCTGCGGTTTTCTTTTCATCTTCGACAACGAGGATCTTCACACCCCAACTGTATACACAAAAAGGCCGCTTCCGAGGAAGCGGCCTTTCGAAGCAAGAATTGTATTAAGGCAGCGCGGTTCCGGACTTCGATTTCACCAGCGATACATCGACCGCATCGATGAACCCGTCGACGTTCACGTCTTCTCGGAAGTTAGAGCCGGTGACGGCTTGACCGGATTGCGATTTGGTTTGGCTGACATCCACAGCATCGGTGAATTTATCGGCGTTGGTGTCGCCGACGAGAACGGCCATTGTTACTGAGACAGACGCGCTAAAATCTCCGGCAGAGTCGTTCAGGTTCGCCAAGGTAACGGTGACTCGCTGAGCGTTTGTTACACCGGTGAGATTGACGAAGTACTGGTGGGCGTCGGTTCCAATTGAACTGCTGACGACCGAGCCGGTGCCGGTGCTGACCGACGCGCTGCTGATGCTGGTGAGGGGATTGGCGAAGGTGAACACGAGTGTGTAAGTGTTGTTTGCGCCGCCGCTCCGGCATTCAATGGCTGGATTGCCGGTAAGCGGAAGATTGAGGTCAAAGGTGCCTGCGGCCCCGTGGATTTTTCTGGAGACGACGCTGTTTAGTTGGACTGCAGGCAACGTAGCGTTGACCGCGGCCTCCGCGTTAATGAACCCGTAACCATCAAGCGGTGTGTAACCGTGCCCAATTTGGTTGACCATCGTGCCGCTGAAAGTGGATCCATCGCTTACGGTCCCACTAAACTTCATTCCATTGGTCGTAATCGTCCCTTCCGGAATGAGAACACCGCCGCCCCAAATATCGCCGGTCGAATCGTCGATCGTGGCACCGTTGTTTGCCATGCCTGTATTCGGGTCCTGAATTTGTGATGAATGTTGTTCGCCGCGGCCGATGGTGAAGTGCAATGATTTGCCGCTGGTGAAGTTTCCAGTGGGAAACTGGAGGCCTAAGGTCCAAAACGCGGTCCCTGGAGTAGACGGCGCCGGCGCTTGACTGCTGGGAACCGCTACGACATCTGTGATTGCCAAACTGTTCGGCAAACTCGTTCCCACCGTGAACGGAACGCTGGCTGGAAGGAAGGCGACTCCGGGAAACACATTACTGAAATAAGTGTTGGTCGCGTCGGCTCCGTTGTTTCCCCCGGTTACGTTTCCGCCTTCGGTAGCAAGACCATTGGGATTGAATGTCAGGGCGGTGACGTTTCCAGACCCGACATAACTCACCGTTATTGAGTTGGGATCATTTTCCCCGGTACCGGTCGGGCCCAAATTCGTCGGTGGCGGAACAATTTCTTCACCACTTAATACTCCGCCGTTTGCCTCATTGTCGCTGTGGACTGTGACCGTTACCATCCCACCACTCGTTGTGGTTGCGGTGCCAGTGGCGGTGAGGGGATCGAGGTCGTGTGGAAAGGCGGTGTTGTGAAGGATGGTTGTCATTTGCGCGGGCGTTACCGTTCCGGGACCGCCGTGCGCTTGTAAAACAAGAGCGGCGATCGCGGCCGCGTGAGGACCGGCCGCGCTGGTTCCGAAGAAATTCGGATCCGAGTCACTATCGCTGCTGGAGTCACCACCGAAGAAGGAAGTATTGCCACCATCTGCCGCCGCGACCGATGGCTGCTGTCGAATTAGTGGCGGAGTCAGACGGTTGTTATTGTCATCGAAGTAAATCGTGGCCGGTCCCGGTGACGTGAAATATTCTGGAATGCTTGGACGAAAAACCGAATAGGCGGCGGTGCCATTGCAGCCTGCGGCGATCGCATGTCCGCCAGTGGTGGGGGAGCCGTAAGTGAAATATTCGTTCGGTCCAAGGTTTGGAATTCCGTTTCCGGGCATGACCCAACGCACGTGGGTGGCGGGATGTGCCGCGGTCGGGATGTTGCTGCGCGCGATGACGAACTGCAATTGGGTCGAGTTATCGCCCATGATGGCTTCGAGCTCGATCGGTTCGTTGCTGGAGAGATTGTTGGCGGTTAACGATTTGCTGGCGACGTAATTGCCGGCCATATCGAAAACGAGGAGGTTGAGATCGGTCGTGACCAATTGCTGTCCATTCGCAGTGTTGAGGACAATGCTGAACGAGCCGCTCGTGGTCATTCCCGGGGCGCTTGAGAACGCCGAGACTTTGATTTGGTACTGACCAGTGGTTTGGGGGAAGAAAGTTACAGTTTCGTCTACCCCGGTGTCCTGATGGAGAACGGTGTTTCCGCTGGGATCAATGATGTCGATTATGGCGTCAAAATCACCGCTGGTGGCGTGTTCGGTGATGACATACTCCTGGTTCGCGGTAAACGGCGGTAGCGGCGGAGTGCTTGAGCCATTGAACGTGACCGAGGTCGTGGTAACTCCGTCGACTGAACCCGAGCTGCTCCAGATCGGCGGCTGGTTCAGCGTAGGGGAGGCGCTGTCGTATGGGTCGTCCCATTGGAAGACGAGGAAATAATCGAGCAAAAGAAATTGGGCGAGAACCGCTTCGCTCGGGACGTTGACGGTTTGGGCTGTGTCCTGCTTGTTAGGGTCGCCGCTCGGATCGAAATTGTGAAAGCCGCCGGCGTAAAGATTCGTCGGCACATTGGCCAAGTTGATGTTCGTGTTTTTGAGTGCGGTGTTCGTCAGCATCGTCAGTCCGGTGCCATTGGGAACCACTCGCAGGTCGGAATCGTAGCCGTTGATCCCGATGTCGTTGCCCGCTGAAGAAAAATAGGAAACACCGGCGGCATAAACGTCGTTGATTCCTTCACCGACGACTCCGGTTTGGAAGTAGGGTTCGTCAAAATAACCAACGTCGTCGCAAATCGTGTCTGCTTTGAATCCCTGCTGGGTTCCGGCTGGAAAAGTGAAGCCAGGTAACCCCGCCAGGGCACGGATGTTATTAGCAAACCCGACCTCGCCGTTGTCGGCAGTCGCAAAACCGATCCGGGCTCTCGGAGCCATTTTGTAAGCGATCTGGCACATGCCGCGTCCTTCGTCGGTTCCGCCCGGGAAGTCTTGCAACACAACCACAGGCTGGCTGTTAAAGTTATTGCCCGGTCCGGGGAGGTCTTTGGTTCCGACGTCGGTTGCAGCGCTCCCAGTGCCGCTGGTGTTGAAGCTGTCGGAGATGCAACCAATCGACATTCCGGTGCCGTCCCAGTTAACCGGAGCGTTTGGATTGTAGAGCTGATTGATTTTATCAACTCGATGCTGGGTGACACCTTGATCGAATGTCGTGCCGACCAGACCCAGCGGAGCAGCTACCGCTGGCGCAGCCGGCGCCCGCTGAGGTGAAAGATGTCGGCTATGATAAGGTTTAATAGAAAGCTGGACCGAACGAACGCCATCGGTTTGCGACAACGCAACGAGATCATCGGTAGAGATGTAGCCTTCAATTACTCCGACTCCGCGATACTTTGGATCAACTGCTGTAATTTGAAGTGAACCGAATTTTGTTTTGAGCGCGTTTTGAACGTCATCGAACGAGACATTGCCGCTCAAATGGATGTCCACCATGAAATGTTTGGAAGCCGGCTGAGTAATCGCGTTAGCAGCGTAGTTCGCGGCCTGGCGCGTCGCGTAGCCGTTATAGGTCGTCACTTTTTTACCGGCAACGATTGTGCTGCCGTTTGGCTTCGCGGCCGGATCGGCTGGCGGCGCAGGGAGAACTCCCTTCAGGATCAAATTGCTTTCGACGATTTTATCCAATCCGTTACCGAGATTTTCCGGAACGGGTTTAGCGGAGAGGGAAAAGGCAAAAAGGCTAAGAGTAACGGCGGGGAGAATAAATAAACGTTTCATATACAGGGTGAGTGTTGGAGTAAGAATCGGAGACGAGGCCCGAAGCGGATGCCTCGCGCGGTCCTATGTTATGCGAAACTCGGAAAATTTAGGGGCGACCCCTCTATATTAAGAGGCCGCCCCCTACAGTCAGGTTATGGCAGTGCTGTACCGGATTTGCTCTTCACCAGTGCGGCATCCACCGCGTCGACGAATCCGTCGACGTTTACGTCTTCCCGGAAGTTCGCATTGGTAACGGCATTGCCGGATTGCGATTTGGTCTGGCTAACATCTACCGCGTCGCAGAACCGATCGGCGTTGGTGTCGCCGAGCAGGACGGCCATCGGCAGCGAAACGTTGCCGGTGTTGGTGCCGTCGCTGACGTTGCTCAACGAAATCGTGATGGTTTGCGCGTTTGTAACCTTGGTCAGGTTTATTGTTACAACCGCACCGTTGACGGTGTAGCTACTGACCATTGCCATGCCATCACTTGAAGCGACCGATACGCTGTTCGGCGGCATGGTGACCGGATTCGCGAAACTGATGATCACGGTGTGATTGCCGTTAGGTCCGCCAGTGCGGCATTCAATGCCCGCATTTCCGACGACTGGCAGATTCACGTCGAAGTCGCCGGCGAAACTGTGGGTCTTGCGCGAGACCGCGCTCACCGGCTGGATCGATGAACTACCCAGGCATGTGACCGCCACCGGATTATTCAAACCGAGCGGTCCGCCAATTTGGCGCGCGTAACTCACGTGGGGGCTGCCATTCGATGATCCGGTATCGGCGTACATGATATTCGCCAGACCGTCGGGCCCCACGGCAACTTGGAAAAAGTCGAGGAGTTGCCGCGTTCCGTTTCCACAAAGGATGCCGACGTTACAAATCGGGCCCACATGCATCACGTGATCACTCGCCTGGGTGACTGTGAACGCTGGCTCGCGATTGGCCGCATTGAGCGATTGGGCGAAGAACATATTCCACTGGTCAGTTGTCGACGTAGTTGGGTCCTCGGTGCCGGTCGTTCCGTAAAAGACAATTTCGACGCGACCATTATCGCCGGCCGTGATCCACGGCATGTTCCCTTGCATCCCGTTCGGGTTGATCTTGAAGGGACCGTAATACGTCTGGCCGTGATCATGTGATGAGGCGAACCAGACATCGTAGAGGCCGTTGCGGGCATTTGGTGTCGCCCAGGTGGCGTAAATGTTTCCGGCCGCGTCAATCGTCGCACCATTGAACAGGTTCGAGGTATTCGAGCCAACGGTGGCGCCACCTGCAGGCGGTGCTGGAGTAGCCGGGGAATCGATAACACCCTTGAACACCGGATGATTTGTAAACGGTCCAGGAGGTACGCCTGCCGTAAAAGTTCCTGCGCCATCGGCCTCCCAAACGTTCGGCAATTTTCCGGTCGGCGCCCCGATACCATTTGTAGTGACAGTCGACGCACTTAAGAAGCCGTAAACTTTATGCGTGGCTGGATCGACAAATGTCGGGCCAGGCACGGTGTTCGCGAGAGTGGAGCCGGGCGGAGCGATGAGTTCGGAATCGGTCATGCCACTTGCTGGAGGCGCCCAGACCATGTCGTCAGTCAATGCATTCATGCGCACGACTTGGCTGACGAATTCGTGCTCCCAGAGATAGACCGTTTGGTCCGCGCCGTTTTGATCTCCGCTCATCCATTGGCGATCTGTCGACACGGACACTTCACCTCCAGCGCCGCCGGGTCCCGGAGCAAACCAGGTTGCACCGCCATCGATCGATTTTCTGAAGTGGACCGTCGAAACACCGAGATCGGCAAAATAAATTTGGTCAGGTCGCGCGCCGTTCGGTTGGGTAAACGGAAGAATCTCTTCATCCCCGCCGACGAGACCGGTTTCGCCAGCCATCGGATTGGGTAGGATGAAAAAGCTCGCTCCATCGTTCACCGATTTCCACGCGATTGGGCCGCCGGGAGATGCTGAGTAGAGACAATTGTGTGAATCCACCCTCATGTTCGGTTCGGCGTGGCCGCCTGAGTTTGGCATCACCAAACTCGCGGCGAAGGTCGCTGGCGCCGGCGCGGCCGGTGGATTGAGAGCGCTTGGGCCGCCGTTCTGTTTTGCGTACCAGGCATTAGTGCGGCAAACGCTTGGATCGCAATTGTGCACGCTGTCCGCGAAAACGATGTTGGCGTTCCCGTCGTTATCCAGCGCCATTCGGAAATATTCCAAGAGGTCGCGATTGCCCGGTTCTCCATGCGCAGTGCTGGCGGACGCGCAACCCGAACCACTCAAGCAAACGGAGTGATTGTGAATTCCGGTCGCGACTTGGTTTTGCGCGACCGTCGGATTTGCGAGGAGCGCGTTGGTAATCTGGGCGAAGTAAACATTCCAGACGCTGTTGACAGTGTCCGGAGAAGGCGAGGTCGATCCTAACCACGCGACGTTTACCGTTCCCGGACTTCCGGCCACGGCCCACGCTTCGCAAGCGCTGGCATTTCCGGATCCGCTGTCCACTTGGATTGCAGACGTCCAATTCGGCGACGGCGCACTTGGATTTGCGGTGCTGGTCAGAAGAATGTGCGAATTCGTGTGGTCCGTCGCATTACTCTGGGTGAAAACCAGGTGAAGATTACCGCCGCGATCCAACGCAATGTTCGGGAACACTCCGCGAGCAGTTGTTCCGAGCGGTCCGGTGTAAGCCGTTGTAATTGTCCAGGTGTTGCCGCCGTCGGTCGAGCTTGCCAGTTTGATCGTATTTAATGCGGCGTTCGGAATGTAGGTCGTGTAGAGATTTCCGTTGTAGGGATCGACCACGAGATTGCTCTCCACATTCACCTGGTCGAGCGGCTGCAGAGCCGTGATCTCGGCTAGCGAAGGAAACGTTTTTCCGCCGTCAGTCGATTTCGTGATGAACAAACCGATGCTTCCCGGCGGTCGGGTGAGCGCTGTGGTCGCGAACGACATGTAAACAGTCTGAGGGCCGTAGGCTGCGACCCATTGCCGATCGTCGGAAACGATATTGGCGCCAGCCGGATTAACGTGCCACTGCTGGTCGGGCGTCGCTCCTCCGGTTCCTCCGTCGTAGGAAGTCGACATAGTAACATTGCCTAACCACAAGCTCGAAACGTAAAGGTAGCCACCGGTCGAAACATCGATCTGATCGTCACCACCGCCGAGGGCCGCGCATTGTACGATGGGTGGATTGCAATGGTCCTGGGCGCCATCGGGCTCTCCCATGTAAGCGAAGCTGTTTCCTTTGTCGGTGGATTTCCAAAAGTCCGTCCCGCCGGGCACGCCCTGGATCGCGGTCGCATAGATATTGCCAAAAATATCGACGATGATTTCCGGCTCCGCGTCTGCTTGAAAAAACGCCGGACTTGGCGGATGGCCGGTGAGTTCCTGCGGCCCAGTGAAGGTGAAATTCCCGTTCACGTAGACGGGCGCAGAGATTGTAGTCGAGGATTTAATTTTGCCGGAAGCGCGCTGCTGTCGGGCAAAAGCGTTAGACAAGAAAAGGCCGCCGGTAGCGACCATGGCGATGATTGAAATAATTAATCCTGACCAATGCAGTCTTGATTTCATGGGGTTCTCCTTTTTGGAATGGGTCTGATCTCTTATTCGGAGAATGGTGGTCGTGCGGTTGCCACCTACAGGCACTTTTTTGGGGGAAGCGATGTTTTATTGGCCGAGCCAATTACAAAGAAACTGCGCTGACCGAACCATCAGCGCAGTCTCGAAAAGCTCGACAATGAATTAGTGGCGACGACGGCGTCGCAGCACGTTCAAACCAAAAGAGCCAAGAGCGCCCAAGCCTAACAAGGAAAGCGTGGCCGGCTCCGGCACCGCCGTCGGATTGAAAAAGACGATCGCGTCCAAGCCGTTCACGCTTGCGCCGATATTAGTTACCACGCCTGTCCCGGTATCGATCGTGACAAGATCCGTCGGCCGGGCCCCGCTGGTGAGATCCACGTTCACTCCGTAGAGGGTCCCGCCCGAGTTGAAGGCCATTGCATTTATGGCTCCTGAAGAAAACGGCGCACCGGAGAGCGTTGCTACGGTTGTGACCGAGCCATTGCTTTTATTAAATTGAACCAGGTGCTGATTTGCGCCCAGCGGGGTTCCGAAAATTTGTCCGGCACTGTTGGCTGCCACGCCGTTACCGGCGGTCGAGTTCGCCGGAAAACCGGCGCTTCCCACGGCTGTTGCCACACCAGTTGCCGTATTGATCACGTAGAGGTTACCATCCAGCGACCCGGTGCCGTAAAGAATTGCGGTGGTGGCGTCGAAAGTGAGGTCGGCCATCGTGCCGGCGGTTGTAAAAGATCCGACCACAGTGACCGCGCCGGTATTCGGGTTGATCGCCACCAGTTCCTTTGAGCTACTGCCCCCCGCTCCCGAGTTGTTCGAAGTGGACCCATAGAGCAAGCCGTTTACGCTATCGAAAGCGAGCCCGGTGACCGCATACGGATTGAACCCGTTATCGATGAGAGGGCCGATTAATGTCGGAAGGCCGGTGCTTGGATCGATCCGATACAGGTCGCCGGTTATTCCGCCTGTGGTTCCGAGAAGAACTTCCTGAGCCAGTAGGCCGGTCAGACTTGAGAGCA
The DNA here is from genome assembly GCA_963817335.1 of uncultured Verrucomicrobiae bacterium. Classification (GTDB taxonomy): domain Bacteria; phylum Verrucomicrobiota; class Verrucomicrobiia; order Chthoniobacterales; family UBA10450; genus AV40. Next base: position 120,467 of record CAWFNX010000001.1, read on the forward strand.
AACAAAGACCGACAAAAAGAATTCTGCGTATCCGTTTCATCCGAACCCTGACGGTGAGGTTACTTGGTTTGACTTTTGAATGTCAAGACCAATGGGGAGAGTTCGAGGCGGGCGCGCGGAGCCAGCCGATGCGGATTTCGCACAGCTTTCGTTTTCGATTTTTGGCCGCGAAGTACAAAAAAACTGCGCTGACCAAACGATCAGCGCAGTCTCGAAAGATTCGACAGTGAATTAGCTGCGACGACGGCGGAGGACGTTCAATCCGAACGAGCCAAGTCCGCTGAGAGCAAGCAATGACAATGTGGCCGGCTCCGGCACGACGGTGATCGTGTAAATGGCGGCGGTCGGTCCTCCGTTGGTAAGTATCATGCCTAACGGAACCGTCATCCCGACTGTGACGGAACTGGATTGAGATCGGTGAATGCGATCGTATAGGTGCCAGCCGGAGTGCTCGCGTCGAGGGAAAAGTTCAATGTCGAGCTTATAAGGTACCAGGCGACTTGGGATCGGTAAAAGCATTTGTATCCGGTCAGGATTAGAGGTCGCACCCAGGTCAGGGTTTCTTTCAGGATCGCCTCGTTAGCGCCCGGGGTTCGCAAATCCGAGACGGTCGGACCGGAACTTTGCGGGTCCCAATGTCTGGAAGGTCGATTCAGTCGCCAACGTAAGGTGCGGAACCAACGTGCTGGATGCCTTCAGTCGGGACGAATCCGTCGACGGTCGGTATAGCCGGCAAATGTCGAATGTAGGCATCCAGGCTAAACGTGCTTCCCGGCGTCAGGATTATGGATGTGTTCGTCGTGCTACCTGACGTGAAGAGATTCATCGATTGGCTTTGAGCTAATCCGATTCCTGCCATCAAAAGAAGGCAGCCGATTGTGGTGAGGAGTTTTGCTTTCATTGTCGAGGTTGGTTTCATTGTTAAGGCATTCGATTGTCCTGAATTCGGACTTGCGGCCGAGGTTGGATGCATGGCGTAGAAGAAATTTTGAGAAAAACTGTAACATTCCTGAAATCGCTCATAACGCCTGCCTTAGGGACCAATTTGGCCCGTATTTTTAGGAAAAAAGTGGCCCAAAAGTCAATCATATTCTGCGGCTATTCATAGGCCAAGGACGAGGGCGACGCTTGACATACCATGTGCCTTTGAATCTTCAGACGGCCAGTTCTTTTCATCCTCGGAAGGTGGGGCAAGGCTGAAGTAATCGGAGTCGGAAATTCGCCCTTCTGGTTTGTTTGCAGGCTTGTTGTCAAAATCACTCGGAATCGGCGTTTAGGAGCCAGGGAAACGACCGCCGGAAGCCGGATTTTTCCGCCCGAATTTCCTGGTTCCAAATTCATTCTGACTGGTGATTCGTCGACTGATCGGAGCCTGGATGTATCGCAACTCATTTTTTTTAGCCGAGGCGATGCGTCCGTTGGAATCCGCATTATCACATTGTTTCTTACGGCAGGGCTGTGCCTGACTTGGATTTCACCAGCGACACATCAACCGCGTCGATGAAGCCGTCGGCGTTCACGTCTTCGCGGAAGTTGGAATTTGTGATTGCGTTACCGGATTGCGATTTGGTCTGACTGACATCCACCGCGTCGGTGAAGCCATCCGCGTTAGTGTCCCCCACAAGTACACCCATCTGGGGACCAGTGACGTTGCCGCTGTTGCCCGCTGAATCCTGAACGTTTGTCAGAGTAACGGCAATGTATTGCGAGTCTGTAACGCCGGTGAGATTAACAATATATTCGTGATCATTCAGACCAATCGCGCGGCCGCTTACGGATCCGGTACCAGTGGTCACACTGGCGCTGCCGACGCTTGTAAGAGGGTTAGCGAATTCAAATACCATCTGATAATTGCCCGCACCCAATGCGCTACTGCTGCGGCATTCGATTCCGCGCGTACCAGTGAGTGGTAAGGTAACTTCGAACGGTGGTGTGATGGAACCGTGCGTCATCCTTGATACAACTTTGACCGGTTGGATCGAATTTGAATTAATCGTAACCAGGGCTGTGGCGGGGCTACTCATCAGTCCGCCGCGGGATTCCGTGACAGTCAACGTAGCGTGGTACTCGCCAGCAGCATTGTATGTATGATCGATTTTGCCGGTTCCAGTGCAGGCGGCATTTCCAGGGCAGTCGGCGCTCGCCCCATCATCAAAAAGGAAATGGTAGTTGACGATGGTATCTGCCGGTGGCGCGGTGTCCGGATCAAATGAACCTGAACCGTCGAAGTGGACGACCGTTCCAGGAGGTCCAACGTTTGGCGTAGCGGTTAACACCGCGACTGGTGGCAGATTTGGACGGCAGAACTGATTGCTCTGAACTGTGAAAGAAGTGCCGCCGCGGTTAATCGTCGAAATTGGCGTTCCGCCCGTGCTGGGCATTGCATCGGCAATCGCGGTGATGACTCCACCGGCCGTTAATGCCACTGCCCCATTCCAGTTCGTAAGCGTGTGCGTGCCGTCAGTTGCCGGAACGCCCACATCACTTGGCGCGACCAAAATCGTGATCGTCCCGTCTGGCGTGAAGTTACTACCTGCCAGGGCCGGTTTGGCTGAGCCCGCCAGGATGAACCGTCCATCATAGCTTCCTGCGCCGCCGGCATCTGCGACGTAACTCTGGAAGGTGGCCGACATGCCGGTAGCGTCCACAACCATCATGACACCATGAACAGTGCCGGCGGCTGGGGCCGCGCCGTCAATGGTGAAGGTCGTGTAGTAAAACGAATTCGGCGTCAGCGGCGTGGCTAGTGACTGCACCTTAATGGTGAAAACCAGTTTATCCGGATCGCTGGTGGTCGTAAATGGATACGCCACCGATGTGCTGAGAATGTGGTGAATGGCCTGCATGTCGTCAGCGGCCGGCCGGCTATTTTGAACCACGGTGACACCCGGAACCACACACGGTGATTGCGTGGGTGCCAACACACCAAGTTCGCCGCAATGATTTCCCTCTCCGCCCGTGTACATCGTGCCGGTCACTGGACCGTTTACCGCCTTAACATAGTAAAAGACGCTGCCTGCAGGCGCCGCAGAATCGAGATACTTGTTCGTTGTCTCTCCGGAGACAGCAGCTAAGAAAGTTTCCGCGCCGCTGGTCGTGCTGCGGTAAACGTTATAGCCAGTGATGGGCGAGCCACCGTTATCTGGCTCGAGCCAGGTAACGAGCACGCCGCCGCCGCTCTGTCGGATTGCCGAAACCAGCTGAGGTGCGGCTGGAGGCATTGGTTCGATTGGGTCAAATGCCGCAAACAAACGTCGTCCGCCAGATTGCCGCGCGACGGTTCCATGAGAATCGGCTGATTGGCCACCGTGACCGAAATCATTGTCGCAGTTAACGCAGCCATCGTCATAGCCCAGTACTGCGCGTCCCTGCGCGTCTATGCCAAAGTCATTAAAGTCGAGGAGATTCCGAGTATCAGGCGCTGTTGGGGGCCCTGGGCAGGTTGTGCCCGTCAAGCAGATGACACCCTTTTGGACCGGGTCGTTCGGTGTCGCGTCAATGGTGATCCAGTTAGTGCCGCCATCGTAAGTCGTCGCGATATAAAGGTGCCAGATGTTGGAGCAGTTGACCGCACCGCCAATCGGGTCGCAAGTGCCCATGGCTCCCGGCGTTTGAATGGCGTCGCCCGTTCCAAGGAAACCGAAGGCGGCCCGGTTATCGTCGCCGGCAACCACTACTGGAAAAACTGCGTGCTTAACACCAAATGTCACTCCGACGTCGACCGGTGTTGACCAGGTGGCGCCGCGGTCACCAGAATGAGCGATCTTCGGGTGCCCATCGCCATCTGAGTAACCGAGGTAGATAGTATTTGTACCGTTAAGGTTGCCGGCGGGTTTGCCAACACCATTCTGACCGACGCCAACTGAAGGATCTTGCGAGCTGGTACTACCGAACACGTTGCCCTGAGTCCAAGTCAGACCGTTATCTGTCGACATGGCGACACCTGATGTGCCTCCGTTCTGTCCACAGGAAGAGCTTGGCACATACACCGTTCCATCAGGCGCTACTTTAACGTGCCCATGAATGCTGCCGGTGCAGGTCGTCGGATTGTAGATGATTACACCCGGACCAAAGGTTTGACCGCCATCATCACTGCGTGAGCACTCCGCTTCGGCCGCGATATTTTGCGAACAATAATAGATGGCATTTGGAGATGCTGCGGATCCGTAAGCAATAACCTGAGGCGGCGGAGGAGGATTCGAATTTGGGTTGTAAGGGCCGCCCCCGAGCGTCTCATGGTCAGGACCCTGGCCAGGTCCGCCGTTGGCGCCGGGCGTATAGGAGTTTCCGTCATTGTCGGAAAACGCCCCTTGGCTGTTACCCTGGCCACCGATCAGGTCAAGCGTGAACACCCGCCCCGGCGTGTGCGGAGGTGGATAACTTACTCCAAGTTGCGCGGAGCTATAATGATCTACGAAGCCGATGGGATCGGTCAGGACAAATTGCTGATCGAAGGTGGCCGAAACATCTTCCCACACGTTCACGGCTGGTGAGGAGCAGTCGTCAAAGTTAACCCGCCAGTTCCCATCTCCGATTGGGGCGGCTCCTGTTCCTCCTTTAAAAAATACAACGCCTCCGGTGTTAAGCCGTTTCGTGCCGGTCGTAAAATCTGACGAAGTTGTATCTTTAAGGCTTGCTACGTTCGGGTTCCAGTCTACGCCGATCGACGGTTCGCCGGAGGGTTCAGCCTGACCGGGGCCGGCGGGATAGTTTTCATAGCGCGGTGGGGTGCAGTTTCCGGTGCAAGCTGACTGCACTGGTACTTGCCTTAGATATATCGTTCCCGTGTATGGCTCGGCCTCACCGGTGGTAATGACCAGATTGATGGTATAGGTGCCCGGCGCGATGTTCGTAGGAAGAATGATCGCCGTAGGGTCAGCGGTCGAATTATTTTGCGCGATGACATTAGCCTGAGCGCAATTTCCACTCCCGGAGCAGACCCAGGCGTCGTAGTCCTCGGTTGTTTGTGCCCAAGCCACTTCTATAAAAATTTGATATTTAGTCGGGTCGTAGCCTGCCGAAGGCGTTCCGACAGAAGAATCGATCGTCAGGGTGAACGTGCTGCATGACATCGGCACCGCACAGGTCCCATTGCCAGCAAAGAATGTCAGATTAGGTACGAGGCTTCCGGTGGCATCCGCATAATTAATTGCGTTATTGGAACCAGTATTGGCCGATGTGAGAGTTCCGCTGGAAGGCGTCGTTGCATCCGGAACTGGCGCGGACCTAGCAGCGCCGCCTGATATCGAGCTTACATTCGCCTGTCTCTTTGTTGTCGATTTTTTGTTCGACGATTTTGCAGAAAGGCTAACCGTCGCCAGGGAAATGCCGGCGACGCATAAAAGAACACCAAATAAGTTGCGCGCGATTACGAAGCCGGATTTCCGATTGAGATTTTTGTTCATGGCCGTAGGAAGATCTAGTAGGCAATCGGAAATCGTACGACAAGTGGATGCGTTGCCGTTAGTTTTTTCTGATTAAGTTGTGACATGTGCCGGATAGGGCCTAACTATTATGAGTCGACGTTAAACAGATATGTCTTTATGCGAGTTCAGCTTAGGGCAGGGCGCTTGCCGGACTTGGATTTGATCAGCGACACATCAACCGCGTCGATGAATCCGTCGACGTTCACGTCTTCACGGAAATTGGAACTGGTGACGGCATTACCGGACTGCGATTTCGTCTGACTCACATCTACCGAGTCGGTAAACCGGTCGGCGTTGGTGTCGCCCAGGAGAAAGTTCACTGGAAAAGTCGCGTCTCCCGGTGTGGCCGAGCCGTCGGTGACTCCATTTAGAGTGACCGAGCAAACCGATGCGTTCGGGACGCCGGCCAAGTTAATCGTAACGGCGTTACCTGATGTGCTCGTGCTGGCGACGCTACCGCAGTTAGTTGCCGTACCGCTAAAAGTTACCGGCACTGCAAATGTGACCACCAGTTGATGATTACCATTTGCTCCACCGCTGCGGTCTTCGATGCCACCGCCGGTCAGCGGAAGCGGAACGTCGAACGTCCCCGCGAAGCTGTGCGTTTTGCGTGACACCACGCTCAGCGATCGGCACTGAGTTTGCGGTAACGCATTGAGCAAACCGGAAGGTGCCGATCCGAGTGTGCCAGTTGACATCGATTAAGGAAGGCGTCGGATTCGTCGGCGCATATTCCTGAGTGTACCAGAAGGTGCAGTCGTCGTTCGGGTCAACCGTTAGATCGCTGTAATCGCCCCAGCGATTGAGCGGGAAACCTTGAATTCCAAGACCGGTGAACATCACTGCTTCTCCTTGGGTGAGGTCGTTAAGACGGATCAGTGGAAAGGCGGCCGGCGTAATGAATGGATGGATAATAGTTAGGCCCACTCGCGCTGTAACCGATTGCAATGTCGCCCATGTGGTCCATGGCGGCGCTGCCCATCCACCGCCAGAGTGGATTTGTCGGATCGAGCGGAGCGAATGTACTCTGTTGGTAAATCGTCGGGGTCGTGCTGAGATTGCGCACTTCGTACCAACGTAATCCCGTGCGGGTGGCTCCGTTTGGTGCGTCCGCTGCAGTCACAACGGTGTGATGAACGACCATCGACTCGTGATCGCCGAAATTGCGATAGGTCACGCGGAACATCGTACGATCTCCGAGGGTATCGAGCGTTGCGGTGTTGAGACCCGGAACGATTTTCTCCGGAACACAATTCGGTCCCTCGCCGTAAACACATTGCGCCGGAACAAAGTTCGCAATCGGAATCTGGAAATCGGGGTGACCAGCGGAGGCCGTATACAAACCGCCCCCGGCCGGGGCCGGAGCTCCCGAACCGGTTCCCAACGTGGAATTTGCCGGGTTGTTCCAATCGACATGAAACTTCCACATCACGAGAACGGCGGAAGTGTTCGTTGGGTCTGGCGTGCTTGGAAGAGCGTCTACTTCGACAATGTAATTTGGGGCACCAGCTGGCGGCGGGGTCTTTCCGTCAAGGTTAGTCGGATTTTGGCCGCCTGGAACATAAGCCGCACCGATGGCCAGGTTGGATGAATCGAACCAAATGAACCGCGCGGGTTGACCCAACAGCATCTTCGGACGTTCAAAGGCGAACTCGCCGGCACCGGAGTTTGTTTCCTGGCTACTCGGAAATTCATTGCTGGTCATGTAGTAGGCGTCCGGCCAAACACCGATTTTCGGGTAGTCGTGGAAAACGGTCGTGCTTTGATCAAACTCGTATGCGTAATACGTACCGGCTGGATCGGGACTGGTTGAAATAGCGATGCACTGGGCATAGCTCGGCGCGGCCGAGGCAACGAACTGACTGATTAGCCAGCGATCCGCGAGTTGATCGTAGACTACGATCGGGTCGCCATCATTGTTGGCGGCGCATTCACCGGAAGACCAGAGTTGGTTGATCAGGGTCGGACCGGAAATCATCGCGCCGGTCGACTTGTTAAAAACTGCGAGCGCGCTGTTCACCATCTGGACGTAATGATCTGGGCCGACCGCTCCGTCGGTATCCGGCGGCAAACAACCGCCGCAGCCCTGGTCAATGTTCATTCCTTCAAACGAAACACCCACTGCCGGCATGTTAGCAGCCGCAGCGGCGTTTTTGACTACCGGGTCTTGGATTGACGGATCTTGAACCTGTCTTCCAGTCAAACGTCGTTCGGTATCACCAATTTCTGTTTGTTTGGTGGTAAGGTGCGTGATCGTTGGAAGATCGCGCAGCGCGGGGGAAAGGATCGGAACGACTGCGCCCGCGTTCAGTGAGAGATTGCGGGGGTTGGCCTTCGTTTGCTTCGTCGGGCCTGCTCCAACTGCCAGAAAGCCAAGCGACGCTCCTATTGAGCAAAGGATGAAACAGAGAAAAATACGTGGACGGAAAAGCCCCGACTTGGGTGTGAATTTCTTGTTCATGGTAATCAGTTGAATTACGAATCGGAACTCGCTTCGAAGCTGGCCGCCTGTTCCAAACTGTTTGTTTCTTGGCTAAGCACAGGCGGCATCGCGCGCAGTCGCGCGCGATGCCGACCGGAAACAATCACTTCGCTTCTGGTGGCGATTTAGGGCAGCGCCGTTCCTGACTTGGATTTCACCAATGATGTGTCAACCGCATCGATGAATCCGTCCACATTCACGTCTTCGCGGAAGTTGCTCTCGGTTACGGCGTTGCCGGATTGCGATTTCGTCTGAGCGGTGTCTACCGAGTCGGTGAATTTGTCGGCGTTGGTGTCACCGATGAGGAATCCGACGTTGAGGATTGCTGAGTTCAGCACTCCGCCACCGACTGCAGTCACATTGGTTGCAGTGAGGGTGAGTCTCTGGGCGTTCCCTACGCCACTCAGGTTCACAATCATATCGTTGCCGTCAAAGCTAACGGTGCCTGCACTCCCTGTGCCGGCTGTGACTGCCGCAGTTCCGCTCTGTATCGGCTGATCGAAATGCAGCACGATGGTGTAGTTGCCATTATGGCTCCGCGGCTCTATCCCAGACCCGTCCAAGGGCATCGGCGCATCGAACGGCCCGACGCTACCGTGAGTCAATCGCGATGCGGCTCCGGTGAGTTCCGGCCCTGCTGGTATTGTCGCGCAGTCACCCGGGCCGGCGTTGTTGTTGACGAAGCCCGAGACCGTGCCGCTGAAGATAGAGGACACGGTTCCGGAGGTCGGCTCTCCGCCGGTGGTATTCACTACCACCACGAAGTCATGCCCGGCGGGAACTGTGAACGAGTAGGTTGCGGTGTCGACAGTGGTGCCAAGTCCGCTGATGCCACTATCCCCAAGATAGTTCGTGCTGAGCATCGTCGGGTCGTAGGTTTGGTCGTAAGCAACACTTTCAATGTCGCCGGGTCCGCCCAGGCCCGCGTTGATCGTCACGGTATAGCAACGTGCTGCGCCGCTCGTGTTCGTAAACGTGAACGTCTTGTAGTAATGCGTTCCGGCGAAACCGCCTCCTGGACTCGCTTTGCCGGAGCACTTGCTCGGGACGGCATTGCGCCCGATTCGATCCGCCTGGGTCGAATCACTCGTCGTCAGCTGGCTGCTCGGGATGGTTTGATCCGGACCGCCTGCACATGTCGGGACTGTGTATTGGAGGGTTTTCGTTCCACTCGCGTAAGTGAGCTGGAGCGAAAGTGCGATCTCCGTGCCACAGACGAACGAGTTCGAGACAGAAATCTTGTACGGCGTCAGGTTCGTTCCGCTCTGGTCGATCGCCTGATCAGCATACGCGGCGTCCGCGTTGTCGATCGTAACGCCTGGAGTCATGGTTGTGAGGTGGCCAGAGATCGCGCTCTCGGTCGCGCAGCCGTTGTTCTTGATACCGAGGTTCACTTTCACGCATTCGGCCCGGTTAACGACGCCGTTATTGTTGCCTAACGAATCGTCGGTCGTGACGCCGTTGGCTTCGAGCTTCGATGCGCCGGTCATGGTGAAGTTCTGGTTAACGGTTCCGCCACCCGTCGGTGCGACCGGCGCCGATGCGGGCGAAGCCGCCGAGCAGTTGCGAGCCGCGTCCGCGGCAGTGGCAGTGTAGCTGCCCGCCGGGACGAGAATGGTATAGACGCCGTTTTCGTCACTGGCGCCCGCGAAATCGTTGCTCAATGCCACCCTCACTCCCGAAATCGGAGCACCCGTCTCAGCTGAAGTAATCGTGCCGGTAACTGTGCCGTACAAATTGGCGGCCGAGGCGCAGGTTGGAAACTTGAAGCTGGCAATACGGGTGTGCCAATTGAAAGCCCCGTTCGTCGTTAAGTACTCGTTTGTATAATAGAAGGTGCACTGATCGATCGGGTCGATGGTCATGGAGGTGTAGTCGCCCCAGCGATTTCCTCCAGCCAATTGAACCCCAATGCCCGCCTGCATTTCCGTCTCGGAGCCCATCGTGCCGGCAGGATCAGTAGCCAGGCGGCCGGTGAGGTAGATGCCGGGCTTGATCGTCGTGCTCGATTTGCTGTAGCCGAGCGCGATGTTGCGGTTTTTATCCATCGCGATCGATGACATGAAACGGTAACTGGTGTCTGGATCATAGGTACCGTTTTGGAAAACCGTCGGCTGTGTGGTCGAGCTTCCGGCGTTGCGGAACTCCCACCACCTGATCGCCCCGTGCGAGGGCGAGCCGCCGCCGTTCGTTAGGGCACTGAGCACGAGCGATTCGTCGGCCAGGGCTTGCGTGCCCTGATTTCGATAAGCCAGTCGATGCATGTAGTGCCCTGAGAGATTATCGAGATAGTCCGGCCCAGTCGCTGGTGCCGGTTGCGGGACACAGTCGCGCGCCGGAGAGTTAACACCGCTGACGCACGGTGCATTGCCGATGCCGGTTTGGAGTTCACCTGGTACGATCGCGATCACTGGCGCCGGGTCCCACGTCACCGCCACTCGAAACGAATCAGTGAGGTTGGTAAGTACGCGATTAGGAGCGAGAACAAACTCCGCCTCGCCCGCTGGCGGAGGAGTTAGACTGTCGAGATCGGCCGGGATCAAACCATAGTCCTGGCCCAGATCCACGCTTTGCATGCGAGCGGGAAGGCCATCGATCATTTTGTCCCGCTCGAAGACATAAACGCGCGCCGCGAGGAATTCGCTGGGCGCCGCGACCGGTAGTCCGGATGGTCCAACCACGAACACGTGCGTCGTCACGTAATAGCCATCAGGCCATACGCCCATGTGCGGATAATCGACGAAGTTGTTCTGATCCGTCACGAAGTCGTAGACATAGTACTCTCCAGTCGCGTCCGATGTCGTGGAAACCGCGACGCACTGGTGTGAGTAGCCGGATGTCGCAGCGACTGCGAACTGCGAGATCACCCAACGACCCGCAAGGATGTCATAGGAGACGACGGGGTCGCCATCGTTGTGCGACGCGCAATCGCCGCCGAGCGATTGAAAGAGCGTGTTACCGGCCGCGGGACCGTACTCGAGCGCGCCGGTGAGTTTGTTGAAGACGGCGAAGCTGGTGTTATTCCACTGTACGAATTGCGTTGCGCCGACGCGGCCGTTCACGTCGGGAGGATTACCGCCAACCAGAAATCCGGCCAAACCCTCACCGATGCCTTCGAAGTTTAAGCCGGTGGAAGTTGGTGCCGAGCTGGTCGGTCCGGCAATAGCTTGGCGCGGCCCGTCAGGACCGCCGCTTTTCTTGGCAATCTGGGGAAAATACGGCTCGGGATGATAAGTTTTCACGACCTTCTCCGGATCGATCGGCGTCATGTCCCGCAACTTTCCGGTGCGAACTGCAGTGACCGGACCGAGATCGATTGGTGGACCGCTATACGGAAGAGCTTTCGCCCTTTTCGATTTCAGTCGCGGCGGGGCCTCTGCCGGATATTTGTCCAGCTTGACCGCGCCAGCGCCGACGGAGCGCTCTCCCAAGTGTGGTAGTGCTACAAAGGCGAACAGCGCGAGCGTCACGGCGGTGAGGCATAGAAGAGATGCAATAAGCGCGCGCAAAATCACGAAAGCTGAGCGTCCGACATTTTTTGTTTTCATAGTTAGGATCTCCGGGCGAGTCACAAACCGGAACCCGCTGATCACCTGCCGGCCATGTGGCACACCAAACTTCTCCTCTTCGTTTTTGGACAACCGCCCGGCTGTATCGCGCCCTCGAATAAGCCTAAGCGGAACCTTAGGCACGCCGAGCTCAAGAAAATGCCGATCCGTTACGGTTCAGCGCATGCCACTGTCGGCCGTCCAGTTTACCTTAGTCACCTGGCCAGCCACGACGTCCGCCTCGAAACGCCAGTGACCCACCCTGGGTGCTACCCCTTCTCTCAAGATCACGTAATGACCAGCTGGTAACGCGACCTGGAAGTGACCCTCGCCATCTGTCACGAATGTCCTGATGATCGCATCGCCAGCTTTGACCACGAACTGCGAATTACCCACCGGCGCAACACTTGGCCCCTCGTCTTTCCTGATCGGTCCGGGGCGGCTGGGCGAGACAACAATAGTGCCTTCTATCCCGCTCGTGTTGGGAGACGGCATTTCTGCCCGGATTGTCATGCAGACGATTAGCGTCGATGCGATACCGACAAACGAAGCGTGACCCATCTCTTATATTATATCGCGTGCTGGCTGATAAACACGAGGACATCATCCGCAGGTCCGGTCTGCCGACTTCCGCACTCGCTGTGGTGAACTCGGACTCATTTGACGGGCGCTTGATCGAATTCGACTGCCCGCCATGCCCCGCCGCGATGCTTGTAGGTTATCTTAACGCGATAGGCCTGTTCGCCCGAGGGCGTGTGCCCGCTCAGATATGCGCTACGCTGTTCCGGAGGAATCCAGGCAGTTAGCCCTCCAGCGAATCTTTCACCCGAACCGGGATTGTACACCGCACGAATCGTCACCACCACGCTGCACGTGTCGCCGGAGCAGGAGACCGCATCCGTTTTCGTGCCGCGAAAGGCCAGGACCGCCGTCCCTCCGGCAGGACATCCCGGGCAATCGGTAGCCGCTGCACGGGCAGGGACAACCTTGGTGGAGCGGACGAACGCGGCGCAATCCTCCTCGATGTCATCTTTGCTGGGTTCCGGCTCGACTCCGTCTTCAGTCCTCTCCATTTCGGACTCGCGCACCATATCGCGTCGCGCTTTGGACGCGTTCCCATCCTTGTCCCGATCCGGCGCCGACTTCTCAGAACACGATGCGGTAATGATACCCGCGACAAATATGAGGGCGGCGCGACGAACGTTGACCCACGGCTGATCTATTCTCATAGGAGGCATTTGGAAGCACTGAAGTGGATACAGAAGCGGTCAGTCTCAAGTATTAAGAAGAGCTGCTGCCGGCGTTCGTGTTCGTTTCGTTCCTATCGCCGACGTTCGCGTATCGTCGATCTCACAACTATCAGGGCAAGGCCGTGCCGGACTTCGATTTCACTAACGATGTATCCACGGCGTCGATAAATCCATCAACGTTTACGTCTTCGCGGAAGTTTGAGTTCGTCACAGCGTTACCCGATTGGGATTTCGTCTGACTAACATCGACCGCGTCGGTAAAATTGTCGGCGTTCGTGTCGCCGATTAAAACCGCCATTGGCACTGACAGATCGCGCGTGGTCGCACCGTCATTTACGCCGAGCAGATTAATTGTTAGCCGCTGTCCGTTACTTACGTTGGTCAGGTTAATCGTGACTTGGTTGCCAGTGATCGTTGGCGCTCCGCTCACCGACCCAGTCGCTCCGTTGCCCGGAACGACATTCGCGGTGCTTATCGTCACTGGAGAAGCAAACGTCACGACAACCTGATAATCGCCGTTCGCGCCGCCGCTTCGGTCTTCAATTCCACCCGCCAACAAATCGATATCGAACGCGCCCGCGCTACCGTGGATCTTTCTCGAAACCGCGCCGCTGAGAATCGGATCGAACACGTAACCCTGCGCGACATCGATCAAATTGAAAAGTGACCCGGCCAGGCCGGTGCCAATCAAATCTGGACTCGTGTTGGCAGGTTGGGTGAGCGTCATAGTACTGGCAGTGACTTCGTGCAACCGGTTATCAATAGCGCCCGGCTCGCTCACCATCGAAAGCGGAACGTAAATTGTGATCGTGCCATTGGGGCCGAGGGTTGATTGGCAATTGTCCGCCGGCAACGCAGTTAAGCCGCCCGGGTAAGACATGGAAGTGTACCCGCCGCCAGCTGTGAATACCGCGTTCTGTCCGGTAAAACATTGAAGTGGACCGGGGTTGTTCGGATCGGGGCTGTTCGACTCGGCGTAGACGTGAAAGTTTCGCCCGCCACTCGAATCCGTGGTCGAAGGAACAAACCATTGCGTCGACCAAACCAAGTCCGTGTTGGGATCCTGCGCGAGCGTTGGCGCAAGGCTGAGATTGTTCAACTGCATGAAAACTTTGTAACACGGCGCCCCCGCGGAACATGGCGCGCTGGTTGTTAGCACTACGCTTGAGGCCAGAATGTCTAGCTGCGGCATGTTGGCGCTACTGGTCCCGTTCGCTTCGTATTTGGCGTCGCCGCTCGGGTCGGTGACTATGTCAAACGGCGCCAAACCAGCGATATTGACTGGAGAAGAGCCGGCGAACAGTCCGGATCCGGTGTTCTGCCTAACGAACATGGCGTGGGACGCAAGGGTGTGGGTGATGCTATTTGAATAAGCATAACTGATTTCCGCTTCGCCCTCAGCGCCGGTCCGCAGTTGCAAAAAGTCGCCGAGATCTTGCCGGTCGCCGCATTGGCCTCCAAGAAGCGTTTGAATCGTTCCTAGATGGTTGAAATGCTCGCTCGCGCGGACTGGCGCGGTGAAGGTTGGATTGGCATCGTGTGCATTCAAACTCTGAGCGAACCACAGGCTCCAAAAAGCTCCGGTCGTTGAGTCGGGACCATTAATGTTTCTTGATGGCGGCACCGCAGGCCCTCCGTTTTGACCGCAGTTCGCATCATTCGGATTGGAAAGCCCGGTTGTGCCATACCACGCAATATTCACTCGCCCATCATCGCCCGCCGCGATCCACGCAAAAACGTTGTTGTGTAAAACTCCGTCAGGCGATCCGGAAGTATCGATTTGAATCGGCGTCGACCACGTATCTCCTTGGTTGAGCGAATACGAATACATCAAAACGGTATCACCGATGATATTGCTGTTGGCATCGGTAGGCGCCTGTTCCCAGACGGCGTAAAGATTTCCCGATTTGTCGATCGCCATCGTCGGAAAATTAGCGCCGGTTCTGGCGTTGGGTCCGAGGTCCTTCACCACCAGATCCGTGCAATTTAATCCGCTCGGGTCGCTGACGTTTGTTACGGGCAATCCGAAGGCCACCGGAAAGCAGCGACCGATTCGAATTTGGCTCAAGTCCAAGTTGTCGTGAATGACGTAGATGTGTTTTACCGGCGAGGGCAGCGTGGTGTATCCGCCGAGACCATTCGGTTGGCCGAGCGTCGTGGCGATCGGACTAACTTCGTTATTGCCCATAATTCCCTCATCGCAGGTGGCGACCGAGGTAACATGGTTTGCCGGCCCGAACGTAATTCCTGCGGTGCTGCCGAGCATCCCGGTGATCGGCGAGCGATACATTACCAGCACGTTATTGCCGGCGGTTCCACCGATGCCATTGCCGCATTGCACGCCCCCATTGCCGACCTCGTCATTGGCGAGATAAATCGTGCCGCCATTCGTTGGATCACCATCAACGGCGTACCATTGCCGATCGACCACTGCGTCGGGGACGCTGACGTTAGTGCAATTAAAACCAAACGAAACGCCGGCATCATCCGAACGCCACGTGCTAAAATTCGCAAGCGTCAGGTCGTTAAAATAAAGGTGTCCCGCGGAGTCGACTGCGAGCTCTGTATCGCCGCCACCATGGCAGGTAGTTACCTTTCCCGTGAGCGGCAGCGCGGCGGGCACCCATTTGAAAGTCTTGCCCGTGTCGAGCGAGCGCCAAATCCAGCTGGTATCTGCTGCCGCCGAACCAGGCACACTGGTATAAATGCGGGTTGGATCTGCCGGGTCGGGACGCAAGTTCTCTTCGT
This sequence comes from uncultured Verrucomicrobiae bacterium, assembly GCA_963817335.1. Classification (GTDB taxonomy): domain Bacteria; phylum Verrucomicrobiota; class Verrucomicrobiia; order Chthoniobacterales; family UBA10450; genus AV40. The sequence continues at coordinate 135,921 of CAWFNX010000001.1, forward strand.
AACCAAATCCGCCGATGCCGCTGATGACAGGATGACCGAACGTCGGCGCGTTGAGCGGAAGTGAGACATTCGGATTCGGCGTGCCATCGGGCAACGGACCTTTGTTCTTATCCGGGTTGACGCGGTTAAAAGTTAATTTCTTGAGCGCGAGTTGAAGTCCGGTCGGCGGCTTTGCCGGCTGGAAACTCACTGTCAGTAATACTGCGCTCGCCATGCCGAGGATGGCCGCGAGCCAGATGCGCAGACTGCGATTCGTTTTCACGAAGACCTCTATCTTACAATAAAGCGCCCCCGATTTGGGAAATTTTTGTTCCCACCGGAAATTCGGTTTTGCCGGGTGCGTTGATCGACTGCTGGGTCAAGATCTGGGGCGTCGCCGGCGTGAAGAAATCAATCCGCCGGCGCCGACTGCAAGTAACGCGAACGTGCCTGGCTCGGGAACAGCCGCCGTTTGAGTCTGAAAACCGAAGGTGGACTGGGGTGTGCCATTTGAGTCGCTGGAGGTAAAACTCCAGGTGCCCGGAGTTGAATCAAATCCGTTGCCACTAATCGTTCCAAGGCCGGTGATATTCAGAAAAGTAGAGCTTTGCGAAACGATTACGCACGACGTGAGATCGAACTTGAAGCCCCCGACGCTCCACAAACTTGGCGTGCTCGTTGACGGATTAAAAATCCAGGGAGCTGCCATAGTCACCGTGGTGCCCGGCGCAATGCTGGAAAAATCTCCCGAGTCTTGAAGCACAAACGAGCTGTTCCAAAGGTTCACCCTTGTGGCCGATGTTAATGACGTCGTGTTCGCGCCGGTGCTGTCCCCGAATGTAACGACGCCGCCGAAATCGATGCTGCCTTGAACCGGGGTCGCCCGAAGTGACGGCACAAGACCGCTTGCCGCCAACAGGATCGTCAATGTCGCAATGGCCAGGGTCTTCATGCTGCCGCGTGCGATTTGCCGAGCGCGCCGATCGCGCTGTTAAAAGCACTCAAAATTTCGGGAGAAATTCGGACCGTGTTCGTGCCCTGATCCGCGGAACCGTTTCTCCACTGCAGGGACATGGACCCTGAGCGTTTCATTCGCGGTCGGCGTGAAAAAACGGGGACGATCGGTACCGGAACGGGCCCACCACCCGGGGCATCGCAAACAGACTTGCTTCGACGCTTCGGGAGCAATTTCACCGCAGCTGGGCGCACGACTGGGCTCGTCGTTTCGTCTAAATTGGTTCCGGTGATCATATTATCATCCGATTCGGAGAATGGCTGCCGGATGGCCGTATCAGAGCCAAAGATTTCCGGCCCGGGGCGCTTCCGTTGATTTGTCAGGAAGCGGATGCTAGGTAGCAGCGGTCCGGAGCCGGACCGGCACTATTTCGAAATGGCTGAAAAGAATTATAAGGACACGCTGAATTTGCCGCGGACCGATTTTCCGATGAAAGCGAACCTGGCCGCGCGCGAACCGGAATTGCTGAAAAAATGGGAGGCGATGGGGCTCTATCAGCAGGTCCAAAAAGCTCGCGAAGGCCGCGAACTTTTCGTTCTTCACGACGGCCCGCCCTTCGCCAACGGCGACGTCCATATGGGCACGGCTCTCAATAAAATCCTGAAGGATTTGGTGGTGAAATCCCAAACCATGCTCGGCAAAAGGGCGCCTTACGTTCCCGGCTGGGACTGCCACGGTTTGCCGATCGAATACAAAGTGGTCAAAGAATCGCGCGATCTATCGCCGCTCGAAGTCCGCAAACGGTGCGACGCGTTTGCGAGAAAATATGTCGATATTCAGCGGGAGCAGTTCAAACGACTCGGCGTGCTCGGCGATTGGGAGCATCCCTACCTGACGCTCGATCCCAAATACGAAGCGGAGATTTTGCGTGCGTTTGCGGTGTTCGTTGAGAAGGGCCTGGTCTACCAATCGAAAAAACCGGTTTACTGGAGCACGGGCGCCCAGACCGCGCTGGCTGAAGCGGAAGTCGAATATCAGGAGCGCGACGACACTTCCGTTTACGTGAAATTTCCAATCGTCGGTGGAACGCGTTCTCGAAGGCGTTGGAAGTGTCGATCTTCCCTCCCGAATACATCGATTGCGATTTGGACGACAACACCGTGGACCTTGCCTGCCAATCTCGCGATCGCGGTTGATCCGAAAGAGCTTTACGTCGTCCAGAAATTTCGGCGTGACGGAGCTTCCGAAACGTTACTGCTGGCCGACAAACTCGTCGCCCAATTTTGTGCGAACACGAAGTTTGAGCCGGCCGGCGAACCGTTGGCGTCATTTCCGGGCACAAAGATCGACCAGATAAAGGCGCGTCATCCGTTTCTGGATCGTGAAGCGGTCGTGTTAATCGCGGATTTTGTCACAATGGACAGCGGCACTGGCGCAGTCCACATCGCGCCGGGGCACGGCGAAGACGATTACAATCTCGGACGCGCAAACAAACTGCCAATTCTGTCGCCAGTCGACGATCACGGGAAACTCACTGAGGAAGCCGGCGTTCCAAGTCTCATCGGCAAATACGTTTTCGACGCGAACGCGGACGTGGTGAATTTGCTTCGCGACCGCGGCAATTTGTTAGGCGCGCAGAATTTTCACCACAGCTATCCCTACTGTTGGCGTTCCAAAACGCCGATCATCTTCCGTAACGTCGAGCAGTTTTTCATTCGGATCGACGACCTTCGGCCGCGCGCTCTCGAAGCGATCCATAAGGAAGTGAAATGGATCCCGGCCTGGGGCGAGAACCGGATTGCCGGCACGGTGGAATCGCGGCCCGATTGGGTGATCTCACGGCAACGCAGTTGGGGCGTTCCGTTGCCGGTTTTTTATTCGGCCGAAGGCCAACCAATTCTGGACGCGGAAATCATTCGCAAACTTGCCGATCTCGTGGCCGAGCGCGGCTCGAACATTTGGTTCGAATTGAGCGACACCGATCTCGCGAAAGCGCTTGGCTTGCCCGCGGGAACCACCAAACGCAACGATACCATCGACGTTTGGATCGACAGCGGCGTTTCGCATGAGGCGGTTTGCGCGCTTCATCCCGAACTGCGCGATCCAGCCGACATGTATCTGGAAGCCACCGATCAGCATCGCGGCTGGTTTCAGTCTTCGCTCATGACCAGTGTCGCGCTGAAAGATCGCGCGCCTTATAAAACTTGCGTGACTCACGGGTTCGTCGTCGATGTTGACGGAAAGAAAATCTCAAAGTCGGGAACCTACGACAAACCGATGGACGCCGGCCACTTTGTTGGCAAACATGGCGCCGATTTGGTCCGGCTTTGGGCCAGCAGCATCGATTACACCGACGACGTTCCGTTCTCGGAGGAAATGTTCACCCGGCTGGGTGATACCTACCGGCGAATCCGGAACACGCTGCGGATCTTGTTAGGCAACTTATTCGACTACAAATCTGGAAACCAGGAAGCGAAAGAAGATCTAACTTTAGTAGACCGGTGGATCCTCGAGCGACTCGATGAAGTAATCAGGGAATGTCGCGCCGCCTACGAAGCGTTCGAGTTTCACAAGGTGTATCACATCTTGAACCAATTCTGTGCAGTCGATCTCAGTAGTCTCTACGTCGACATCACCAAGGACCGAATGTATTGCGATGCGACTGGTTCGACCCGTCGTCGCGCGACCCAAAGTGCGATGCGCGAAATTTTCACGGCGCTTTGCCAGTTGCTCGCTCCAGTGCTGGCCTTTACCGCAGACGAAGCTTGGAACTACGCCGTGACCGATCGCTCAATTCACCTGGAGGAGTTCCCAAAATCGCGAAATCGCGGCAATGAGGCGATCGGCCAAGTCGCCGAGTTACTGAAGCTGCGAGCAGTGATCGGCCAGGCGATCGAAAAGGCGCGGCAGGAAAAATTGATTGGCAACGCCTTGGAAGCCGCGGTGGTTTTGAAATCGAATTCAGACGTCACCACGAAGATGGACAAAGCCGAGCTCGAGGAGTTTTTTATTCTCAGCGATTTGACCATCGAACAGGCAAAGGAAGCCGGAGCGACCGTGACGAAAACACTTTATCAAAAATGCGCGCGGTGTTGGCGGCATCGCGAATACGTCGGCAAGAGCAAAACACATCCGGATTTGTGTGATCGCTGTGAAGCAGTCGTAACGTCGAAATGAAGTACATCTTGTTTTTCTCGCTTCCGCTTTACGCGCTCGATCGGGTGACCAAGCACTGGGTCCTGCAGTCGATCGACCCCAGATACCCGAAAATGATTATTCCTGATTTTTTCAACCTGGTAAATATCACCAACGCGGGCGCGGCGTTCGGTTCGTTCGGGTCGTTCAAGAACAACAACACCTTTTTCATCGCCATCTCGTGCATTGCCGCTTTGTTGGCGTTGATCCTTCTTCTCGCTCGACCAAAATCGGCTCAATCGGCCGATGCCAAATCGATCTGGTTGATATCGAATCGTTGGCGCGATATCTCACTCGCCTTGCTCTTAGCCGGTGTCCTTGGAAATCTGACCGACCGGCTTCTTTACGGTCACGTGATAGATTTCCTGCTGTTTGATCTGCACGTGCCGTTCGCCCACCCCTGGCCGGCATTCAATGTGGCCGATTCCTGCATCTGTATCGCGGTGATTTTCTTCATCATTCATTCGTTTCGAACGGAGAAGAAAACGGGCGCAACAACGCCTTGAGGTAGGGGCGATTGACCCCAATCGCCCGCTCACTGATGCTGACTGGGACTGGCGGTTCGGTGAACCGCCCCTAACTGTTATGAAGATGTCGCCCATGGAGAAGACTGCGCGCGCAATCGCGAAATGCCTGCGCGAGCACGGTCACATGGCCTACTTTGCCGGCGGTTGTGTTCGCGACATGGTCCGCGGCCTGGTCCCGAAGGATGTCGATATTGCGACTAGTGCGACGCCGGATGTCGTCCAAAAGATCTTTCCGCATACTTACGCCGTCGGCGCACATTTCGGCGTCGTGGTTGTGGTGGAAGACGGAATGAACTTCGAGGTCGCGACGTTTCGCTCGGATGGCGCGTATCTCGACCACCGGCATCCCGTCGAGGTGCGGTTTTCTTCGCCGGAAGAAGACGCCAAGCGGCGCGACTTCACCATTAACGGAATGTTTTTCGATCCTGAGAAGAATGAAGTGATCGATTTTGTCGGCGGCCGCGCGGATATCGAAGCAAAACTTATTCGCGCCATCGGAAACCCGAGCGACCGCTTTGACGAAGACCGGTTGCGAATGTTGCGGGCCGTGCGCTTCGCAACTGTTCTCGATTACAAGATCGATGACCAGACCTGGAAAGCGTTGCTTGGAAACGCAGACGCGATCAATGAAATCAGCGCGGAGCGCATCCGGGAGGAGTTAGTAAAGATTTTCCTGTCCCCAAATCGGGTACGCGGCTGGGACCTCCTCGACGCAAGCGGACTGATGCGGGTTGTGCTGCCCGAGCTCGACACGATGAAAGGCTGTTTGCAGCCCGAGCAATTCCATCCCGAGGGCGACGTTTTTCAGCACACCCGATTGATGTTGGGATTGTTGCCGGAGAAAGTTTCGGTGCCGCTGGTTTTCGCGGTGTTGCTTCACGACATAGCAAAGCCGGTGACCTCAACCGTCGATCCGACGGGCCGGATTCGGTTCAATGAGCACGACCGGATCGGCGCGACAATGACGGAGTCGATCATGGAACGTTTGCGATTTTCCCGCGCGGAGATCGACGCAGCGGTGGAAATGGTGAGGCAACACATGGTGTTCAAGGACGTGCCCAAGATGCGGGTGGCGAAACTGAAACGCTTCATGGCCCGGCCGACGTTCGAAGAAGAACTCGAACTTCATCGCGTCGACTGCGCCAGCAGCCATCGGATGATGGACAATTACGAATTTCTGCTTCGGAAGCGCGAGGAATTCGCCAACGAGCCGATCATTCCACCGCCCCTGGTGCGGGGCGACGATTTGATCGCGCTTGGAATGAAGCCGGGTCCGAAGTTTGGTGAAATTCTGGAAGCGGTGGAAACGCGTCAACTCGAAGGCGCATTGAAAGATCGAGAACAAGCTCTCGATTGGGTGAAGCGAGAATATGGAAGCGGCTCCAAAACGAAAAAGAGCAGGCGTTCAACGCGGTCGCGCTGAACGCCTCTCTGGTTAAGGATTGGTTTTAGTTACTCGACAATGGTGAGCGTGGTCGAAGGAGGCCTCACTGTCTTGCTCTCCTTCCCAGTGTTACCGCTTCCCGGGAAGGTATAACCGGATCTCGGCTGCAAAGTCATGACGCTATTTCCCCTTTTTCGGCTTAGGTGTTGGAGTCGGAGTAGGAGTAGGCGAAGGCGCCGGATTTACCGTGATAACTGCTTGCGCGCTGTTGACGCTTTGCATTCCACGTGAATCCGTAACGCTCAGTGATGCCACATAAGTGCATGGGCCACTACCGCATGCCTGATTGTGATAGTAAGTGTGCGTTAGCGTTGGAGAGCTTTGCGTCACCGAAGCTGAACCATCACCGAAGCTATAGGTATAGGACGCGATCGTATCCGGTGGATACGCTGTGTCTGGGTCGTATGATCCACTGCCATTAAGCGTTGCAGTAAACCCGTCGATACCCGATGTTGGCGTGGCTGATAATACGGCAATCGGCGGATTGTTTGGCCGCGTGCATACGGCCCAGCTTTGGCCAAACCCTGTACCGTTCACGCCTTGATCTGCGTCTGGAGCTCGCTCCATAGGTCTCAGCCAAATTTCACCTCCGATTCCTGAGGCGCCCTCGCCTCCGAGGACGATGCCGAAAGGATTTCTGACCGCAGGAGTTGCACCGCTGTCATCGTAGATTGGAATTGTTGGCTGTCCGACGCCGGAAGCTGGGACGTCGACTGTGATCGTTCCATTGACTCCAGGATTGAATGTTCCGGTTGTGGAATTGCTGGTGATCATTGAGGTGCCGCTGGCATCGAATTCACCCCAGCTATAGGTAACAATGTCGCCAGGACTCACCTGTGCCTCTGTGGCATACGTTTTACCATCCGGTGCGGTCCAAGCCACGTAGTAGACAGTAAATAAGTTGCCGGGCGAAGGCGTACTACTCAAGTTCGCAATGGTCGTCGTTGTCGTAATCGTGGTGGCTGCGCTGTCGGCCGAGAACGAGATCGCCGTGATGTCGGCCTCGTCGGTCGGTCCTTGTCCACCCGGCGCCGGATTGATCGCATCGCCGACGTTGTCAGTGACAACATTGGCCCCACTGCAAGAGGTCGCCGGAGTCGGAGGCGGGATAGTTACAGCTTTGAGGTCTATTTCGTTACTCAGAGCTCCGGAGCCAACCGAGTTAGTCGCTTGCACGACGTAGTAGTAGTCACTCACTGAAGGGTTAGCTGTCTTGTCGATGAAGGTAGTCTTGGTAGTAGTTCGACCAATGGGTGTCGGAGCTTCACTTCCGGATGCTGTGCCCCGGAAGATTTTGTAACCGGTAATCGCGGCGCCGCCGTTATCCGGGGCTTTCCACGTCAGATAAGATCCGGTCACGTCGCGTATTCCTGACAAGCACGCCGGCTTGGGAAGCATTGCTGCTGTTGTGTCGGTGTTTGCGTCATTGTTAGCAAACAGACTCATGCCGCCCGATTGACGAGCTACTCGCATGTAAGCGACGAAGTCGTTAGGGCCAGTTCCGCCAATACACCCTGTGCTCACGCAGCCATCACTGTAGCCGTAAAGGACCCGGCCTTTGTCATCTACTGTGATTTCGTTGAAGTCGAGAAGGTTACGTTGAAGATTTCCGCCACCTTGCTGCCAGATACCGGTCATGCTTTGAACGGGATCGTTAGGCGTGGCATTGACCGTGACCCAGTTTTTGCCGCCGTCATGAGTTGTGGCGATAAACGCATACCATTTGCCAGGGAAACTCAGGGCCTGGTAATCGCCCGAAATATTCGTCCCTAGGAATCCAACAGCCGCTCGTCCCGAGCTACCGCCGACCGCTTCGATCTCCGCGGCGTTGACGATGCCGTGCGTCGTTCCAAGGTCGAAGTTGTTAGACCAGGTGATGGTGTTGCTCACCGCATCGAGGTGGCCAACCTGCACGCGGGCGTGGCCTTCTGGTGGTTGGCCAGCCGCGACCGGCTCGTCGTTAACGTAAGAGAAATAAATCGTGCTGTCGGCATCGATCGCAATCGACGGATCGGCGCCCGGTCGTTGGGAGATCGCGCCGGGTACCTGGAACGTGTGCCAGGTTATTCCCGAGTCGGTGCTGAAGACACCGCCTTGCATTCCGCTGCATTGCGGCACCGGCAACCAGACTGCGCCATCCGGAGCAACGTGAAGGTGACCATGCAATCCGCCGCATGTTCCGTTCGGAGCGCTTGGTCCCTGGCCGGTGTACACTGGAACCGACGGACCGTAGCTAACGCCCAAGTCGTCACTGCGATAACACGTCGCCGGACCAACAATGTCTTGCGAACAATAATAGACCGCCTCGCCTTGATTGACCGGCGTTGCCAGCACATTCGTGAGCGCGGGATAAGGTCCGGTGCCGATCGTTTCGTGATCGGCTCCGCCGTTTGGCGCGGCAATTCCAAATGGAATCCAGCTATCACCATCGTTATCGGTGTAGCCATAGACCGCATTTGCGCCAACCGTTGAGTTAGATGCAAACGTGCGGCCGGTTTTTTGATCGGTCCAAAGAATCGGGTCCAAACCGAAGTTGAGCGTCGCGTTCGACTTGTCTTCCCAAAGCGCCTCGCAGCATTCCGGTTGTTTTGGCGTCAACAGTTCCGGCGGAGTCAAACGCCAGATCGGTCCATCGTTCATGGTCATGATTCGACCGCTCTTCGGATTGAAACCAATATTGAACTCGCCACTTCTCGATTTGGCCGAGCCGGGAGGAGCGTAAAAATTCTGAAAACGAGGTTGTCCCGGAACGGCCGGATCGGCCATGCCGAAGGTCGGACTTCCCGCGACACCGGAGCCCGAGATGAGTTCCGCAATCACGTTTACCGTTTCGCCGGTCGGCGTGTAGGGATTGACGACAATAGTGTAGCGATTGGTCCCGTCGGCTACCGGAATGCTGGCAATCTCAGGATTGGCGCTGCTGGCTGATTGAAAATCAGCAGCCTGCGAGCCGGTTGTTACCGTGCAATCATTCGGATTGCAGTCGTTCCGCGGACTTTTGTAGACGTAAAGATCGTAGTCCGATTTGCCATTCGATCCGCCAGTCGGAGTCCAACTGAGCGTGACTTTGATCGCCGCACTTGGATGGGCTGCGGCGTAGCCCGATGGAAGCGTTACGGTCAAAGCGAAGTCATCGCACGGTTGACCAGGAGTGCTGTTGCACTCGGGACCGACGTCGACTTCGGGGACCGGGGTCGGATTAATCACAAAAAACGGACCAGCCGTATATGTCGCAGACGGGGCATCCGGGGTGATGGTGCCGTTTGATGGAGTTGAGGCAAAACTGAGCATGGCCAGGAGGCCGCTCGCCGCGCAAAGCAAGAAAGCGGCAAAAACGCGGGGGTTAACCGCGCCAGATTGAGGAATGGGATTGTTATTCATGATGCTCTAGGAATCGGACAACTCGCTCGAATGGTTGTATTTGGCCCCTAAGGGAAAATCTTATTTGTCATTGAGGCTTTCATTGGCCTCGGACGCGGGTAATGGGGTTACGACACGGCAAAGCCCGGAAAAAAGATTGCGTTCCGCGCTTGCTTTGACATGGAAGACGCAGTGACCAACGACGAGAAACCGATGAGAATTCTAATGATAAGCGCCGAAGGCCCGCCGTTGTTGCATGCCGGGGCGCTGATCGATGTGATGGACGCGCTCCCGCGTGAACTGCGCGAACGTGGTCACGAAGTTGCCGTCACGCTACCGTATTATCGAGAGATCCGCGACAATCCCGCCTTCAAGGAGGAAGACACCGGTGTAACCGTCGATATTCGGGTCGGAGACAAGACCTACATCGCCGAATACCTTCAGGCGCATAGCGCCAGCGGCGTCCAATTATTCCTGATTCGCTGCGACGAATTTTTCGACCGCGATGGAATCTACGGAGAGCAGGGCGTGCCGTATGAAGACAACGCCGCTCGTTTCATATTTTTCAACAAAGCCGCAGTAGAACTGGCCAGGCGTTTGACTCCTACGCCACAAGTTTTACACGTCCACGATTGGCCGGCGTCCCTCGTGCCTGTTTATGTCAAAGCGCATCGGCTTCCGTTTTCGACTGTCCTCTCGATCCATCACGTGGCCGAACAGGGAAGCTTTTGGGGCCTCGATTTTCGCATGACCAATCTGCACGAACGCTTTTTCACGCTTCGAGGGGTCGAGTTTTTTGGAAAACTGAACTTTCTCAAAGGCGGAATTGTTTTCGCGGACAAAATCACAACGGTGAGCGAGCACTATCGGCGCGAAATCCAAACGCCGGAGTTTGGGTGCGGCCTCGATGTCGTGTTGCGGGAAAATGCGCACAAGCTCAGCGCGATTTTACACGGAGCGGACTACACCCGTTGGAACCCGGAGACCGACAAACTTCTCCCGGCGAATTACACGCCGGACGACCTCTGGGGCAAGGAACTCTGCCGGGGCGCGCTTCTCAATGGGTTGCGACTCGACCAGGAACCACGCGGACCCGTTCTTGGAATGATCACGCGCGTTGTTGGTGAAAAAGGCTTCGATATTCTGGTGCCGCTGCTCGATCGGCTGCTTACCGACGACGTTCGCCTTGTGATTTTGGGCGAGGGCGATCCGGTCTATGAAACCGCCCTGGCTGTAGCGACTCGAAAGTACCCGACCAAGTTCGCGTATCGCAGGAGTTACGATGAAAAAAGTGCGCACGTGTTCGAAGCCGGCATGGATATCAGTTTGATTCCGTCGCGGGTCGAGCCGTCAGGCTTGAGCTCGATGTACAACTTGAAATACGGCGCGCTTCCGGTCGCGCGCGCCACCGGCGGAATCCAGGAAATCATCGAAGATTACGATCCCTGGAACGACAGCGGATACGGCTTTCTCTGCTACGAATATTCAAGCGAAGCCTTCTGGGACGCGATCAAACGGGCCCGCGACATTTTCCGCGATCAAGATTTGTGGGCAAAACTGCGGCTCCGCGCAATGACGCGAAATTTTTCGTGGGAAAAGGCGGCCGCCCGTTACGAGCAAATTTACCGGGATCTTGCTGCTGGCAGCGAGGCAGCCGCGGCCTAGGAATTTGCGGTGCTCAAGCCGTCGCGACGGCCAGGCTGCTTGTGACTGAGCAAGCGAACAACTGAGTTCGGTGTCGTTTGCGAATAAATGTCGAACGCTACCGTCCAACGTCTGCCTTGTCCCGCCGTAGCCTTGGCGAAGGCGGATCTAAAGGCACGCTCCGACTGAATCTATGGCATTTGAGACTGCGCTCGCCCGGGAGGCGACTAGTTCTTGCAATCCTGAAACCGTTGGTCTTTCCTCAGCGCTCCCGGGGGCTGACGTGATCCAATCTAAGTTTCTGTTCCGGCCATGGTTAATGGGCCTTGTTGTGACTGTGGCGCAGGTCGCTATTGCAGTGTTGCTGTTGGCGCCAGAAGGAACGTTTTCGTATCGCTATTCGAGTTTGGTCCAGCACGACGGGTTTTGGTTCGAGAACATCGTCGATCACGGCTACCAGACGATCGTTCCTCCGATCAATCACAAGGTGATGGAGGTGTCGAACGTCGCTTTTTTCCCCGGTTATCCAGTCCTGGCGAGTTTCGTGCAATTGGTGTTTCGGGTTGAAAGCGAAACTGCCTTGCTCATCGCGGCCCAAATCGCCGCCTGGGGTTTTTGGACTTACTTTTTTCTTTTCTGCGAACGTTGGAAACTTTCAACGACGCTGCGCTTCTTCGGTGCACTCGTCATCGCCGCTCATCCCGCGGCATTTTTCTTGATCGCCGCTTATTCGGAATCGCTTTTTCTCATGGCGTTACTGGGCTTTATCTATTGGAGTAGCGCCGAAGGCCGCGCCGCGAAAATCCTGGCCGTGCTTCATGGGATGGTCATGTCGGCGACGCGCATTGTCGGCATCGCGTGCGCGGCGTTTCCAATCGTGCGGGACCTGTTTAAGAAAGGATGGAACGCATTGCGCGACCCGCGCCGCTGGTTCCGAAATTATGGCGGATCAATCGCGATTACGATCCTGGCGATCTTTGGCGCGATTTTCTTTTTCGCTTATTGCCAAATCCGCTGGGGCCGTTGGGACCTGTACATGCTCACTCAATCGGCGGGCTGGGATATTGAGCCCGATTACCTCGCTGTGTTCCGGCCCTCGAACTATCGCTGGCTGCTGCCCGCGTTGAGCGACCCGAGAGAGATGAGCCAGATGTCGATGACCGCCGGCGCGTTACTTCTGGTCGCGATTGCGGTTGTAGAGCTGCTGCCCGCGGTCCGGCGCAAAACGGAGTTGGGCACACGGATCGGGATCTACTTTTGCGCTGCCGTCACTTACTACATCTCGGTGAGCGGTGTCGCTTCGCTCGATATGGAGAGCATGCTGCGCTACGAATTCTGCATGCACGCCCTTATCGTGCTCGCTTTTTTGCACTTTTTACGGCAATTTCGCCTCCCGCCGGTGCCGGTGCGGGCGTTGGGAATCGCAGTGGTAGTGATCGCCTGCGCCGTCAGCTTGAGCGTGCAGGGTTGGTATGTATGGAATTTTACCCGCGGAAACTGGGTTGCCTGACCAAAGAATGAAAACACGTGTCGCCATTATCGGAGCAGGACCGGCCGGTCTCACCGCGGCCTATCTGCTTTCGAAGAACAATGTCGACGTCGTCGTGCTCGAGGCCGACCCAGTTTACGTTGGGGGAATTTCGCGCACCAGCACTTACAAAGGTTTTCATTTCGACATCGGCGGCCACCGCTTCTTCTCCAAATCCAAAGCAGTGGAAGATCTTTGGACGGAAGTTTTGCCTAACGACATGCTGCAACGGCCCCGTTCGTCCAAAATTTATTACGACGGAAAATTTTTCACTTATCCGCTCAAGCCGTTCGAGGCATTGATCAAGCTCGGCGTTGTCAGATCGACCCTGTGCGTGTTGTCCTGGCTAAAGGCGAGATTATTTCCGGTCCGACACCCGCGGAATTTCGAGGAATGGGTCAGTAACCAATTCGGCAAACGACTCTTCAAGATCTTCTTCAAGAGTTACACCGAAAAAGTTTGGGGAATGGACTGCAAAGAGATTTCGGCCGACTGGGCCGCGCAACGCATCCGCGGACTTTCCCTCGGAAGCGCGATCAAAAATGCCCTTTTGCCGCAGCGTTCGCCGAATGGCGACCGCACCAAAGTAATCAAGACCTTGATTAATTCGTTCCGTTATCCGCGCAAAGGCCCGGGCATGATGTGGGAAGCGGCGGCGGCGAAAGTGGACGCGATGGGCGGTAAAGTTGAAATGGGCGCGCGAGTCAACGGTTGCGCTTACAAATCGACCGCGGAGACCTGGACGGTCCAGTTTAAGGATCGCACCGGTAATCAGCAATCGATCGAGGCCGAACACGTGATTTCATCGGCTCCCATGCGCGAGCTGGTTTGCGGAATCCAGCCGCCGGTATCCGATCGAGCACGCCGCGCGGCGGAAAGTCTGAAGTACCGGGATTTCCTGACCGTGATGCTAATCCTGAAAGAGCGAAACAAATTCTCGGACAACTGGATCTACATTCATGATCCGCGCGTCAAAGTCGGACGCGTCCAAAATTTCAAATCGTGGTCGCCGGAGATGGTGCCGGATCCCGAACATGGCTTGTTACGGGCTGGAATATTTTTGTTTCGAAGGCGACGGACTTTGGGAATCGCAAGGACGCCGATTTGATCGCGCTGGCGAAACGTGAGCTGATCCAGATCGGTCTGGCCCAGGAAGGCGACGTGATCGATGGAACTGTCGTTCGCCAGAAAAAAGCCTATCCGGTTTACGACGACGATTATGCGCGCCACGTCGCCACCGTCCGTCAGGAGCTCGACACCAATTATCCGAACTTGCATCTGGTCGGACGCAACGGGATGCACAAATACAACAATCAGGACCACGCCATGATGACGGCGATGTTGTGCGTCGAGAATATTTTGGCCGACGCGAAGCTTTACGACCTGTGGCAGGTCAACGCCGACGCCGAATATCACGAGCAAGGCGACGAAGTTTCCGACGACAAGAATGGCTCGGGGTTGCGCCTTGTTCCGACTCGCGCCGATCGCGAACCGGAGCTCGCATCCGAAGCTTAGCAACGGAAATGCGCGGCGTCATTTGTTCGGTCGCAATTATTGTTGTCATCGTTGGCTGCGCGCAGGTTTACACCCCGGCTTCAAAAAATCCGGCCTGGTGCGAATGCCGGTTTCACGACGCTTTCGGTGTCGGAGATCAAATCAACATTGTCGCGATTGACTCGGTATCGATCGATACGGCAGTGAAGGAGGGCGACTACTTGCGGGTCGATCCCGGAGTGCGCCGGCTCACAATCGCCTACGAAGCGTCCAAGAAGATTGTGGGTGCGCGCGTTGCCGCGTCACCGTTGAGTCTGCAATGCAAAATTGGAACCGGGCACGAAGTATCAGGTGATTTGCGAAAGCTCAGATATCGGCGTGAAGGCATTTCTCCGCCGGGAATCGAACGGACGCGTCGTGTCCAATGTGGCCGAATCTTCTTTGATGACGGCTCCGCCAACTTATCCCAGCCCGCCGCAGTTATTTCAGATTCCGGCCGTCCGGCGACACTGAGTCACGGTTCCTTTACGGTCGAATCTCGATCGGTGTTCCATCGGGCGTGACGCGCCATAGTTCTTCGATCTCTTCGTCGGTCAGGGCGATACAGCCCGCGGTCCAATCGCGCCATCGATGAAACGCGCCCATCCAACCACCGCCATTTCGAATTCCGTGAACCATAATGTCGAACCCAGCGTTGACTCCGCGTTCGGCCGCGCGCGCCGTGTCTTCGTTCGATGGATAAGAAACGTGAAGCGCGAGATGATAATCACTTTGCGGATTGCGACTATCGATCCTGTGAACGCCTTCCGGCGTTTTCATGTCGCCCTCTTCTTGTTTCGCGCCGACCGGATTGCGGCCGAGCGCGACACGATAATCCTTTAACTTTTCGCCGTCTCTCCAAACCGACAATCGCCGTGCTGATTTTTCAACGACAATCCGATCAATCGTTGCGTCGTTCGGCAGTGGGTTCCAAACGTGATGGGCATATAGGTAAGCGCCGGCGACGAACAGAATGATCACTCCGACGAGAACCAGAATTTTTCGAAGCATCCGCAATGATTCGCTACGACGCAGAGGAGTCTTTCAGTTCTTTTCTGAAGCGAAATCTTCGATCGGCGAACAGGAGCAGAACAAGTTTCGGTCGCCGTAAACGTTGTCGATGTTTCGGTTCGATCTCGGTCGGCTCGATCATCATTGTGCTCGCGATCGAGCGACAAGTCTTTCTCTGAACTCAATGGTCGGCTGGCTTTGTCGGCAACTGAGCTGTGAATCCAACTACCTGCCCATCGCTATAGTCGTAAGTGGCGCCGGCGATTTGCCCCAGATCGTTGTCTCCGTAAACGGCTGCGTAAATTCCGTAAGGGTACCCAAAAACGGTGGCAAATCCGCCGCCGGATCCGTCATCGTTAAAGAACATCCCGGCCAGCACGCTCGCGTTGTTGATGGAATACGGCTCGGTGTCGCGCGCGCCGGGAAATTGGAAAGGTGCGAAGTTCTTTCCATCTTTAACGAAGCCGGTAAAAGGCCCACTCGGATCATTGAAAGTGAAGCCGGTCATGCGGCCGAAATCATTGACGGAATTTACCACCGTATCGGAAAAATAGGGCGCATCGGTCCGCTGGTATCTTCCGCGGCTGAGAACGAAGCCATGAGTGACGCCGTTGTTATCACTATATTGCCCAACAATGTCACCTGATGAATCAACTCCGTTGGCATCAGTCGTGACTGCCCCGGGGAAATCGATCGCGGTGTAGTGCCCATTTTGGTAGGAGAAGCCGTGATCCAGACCGTCCGCGTCCTCATAAAAACCTACCATCAGGCCGGCGTCATTGATCTTGTAAACCTGCGTTAGCACAGCTCCCGGAAAATCAATGGTAGTGAACTTTTTGCCATCGTTCACGAAGCCATGGTTCTTACCCGCGACATCTACGTAAACTCCGACGACTTGTTGCCGGTTGTTGATTCCAACAGCCAGTGTCTCTGGCGAGCCCGGGAACGAGATGAAGTTATAGGTAGGAAACAGATGCCCGGTACAGGGCGAAGATGCTGCGTTTGCGACGCCGAAGAAACTGAATTGCCCATTGACGGCTGTTGGCTGATCGGACCGCGTAAAGAAGTCGAGGAAAACCGTATCGGCCACATGGTAGGTGAAAGAATCGGAAGGAAGAGCGATAGCAACCGCGCTGTCGAAGTACTCCAGTGGGTCACATACTTCGAGTCTGTCGCCCGCAATGCCACCGCTGTCACACTGCGCGCTGGAGCTGAACGGAAGGTTCCACCCTGGCGTGAAACTGATGCCGAAAGGGTCGTTGAGCCACTCGTTCACTTCGTGACTGAGAGCCGAAACGTCAGAAACAGGACCGAGTCCGAAGTCCGAGTCTTGACTGAAGTAACAAGTTACGATGTAAGTCTGTGCGCCCTGTAACGGCCGCTTGCCGGAAGGAGTTGTCACTACACGGCTATGATACGCAAGACCGGAGACGGTCGCGGATTCTAACACCGTACTTCCAGTGACAAAAATGGGAAGTGCCAGTGGCGAAATATCAAGCTGACCGATGAGTGGCTCGACACTTTGCTGGAGAAAGTCGATATCAACAAAACGAACTGGTGTGGAGAAATAGGGATCAAACCCTCCTTTATCCGCAGGGATCGTAATCGTCTGGACCGGAAGCACCGTGGGTTGGCCGAGGAGGACATGGTAATTGGAAGCTTTCGTCGAGACATCCTTCCAGAAATTCGCGCGCTGGAAGGCGTCCGGGTACTGGGTATTTCCTACCTGGGTTCCACCCGGCTTAAAGTTGTAAGGCTGGAAAATCGGAGAGTTTACAATGCCATGAATCGCGGTCTGCCCATCGATCAGGTCAGTGCTCGTGTCAGTCACAACGCCGTCGGCATAAACGAACCGCAATGGAATAATGACAGTGGGCACGACGGTCGTGGCCGAACCTTTCTTCGGATCCGTCCCAACCATCGTATAGGGGTAAGTGATGCCATGATAAGAAAACTCGCCGGTCCAGTGCGGAATCGTTGTTAGTTTGTCGCGGTCAGGATCGACCTTCTCATGCTTTATCATTCCGGTCCCGTCGATGCGCCTCGTACGTTTATGGTTTCCTGCCGGTTCCATAGGCGCATTCTGAGATGGGCCGTGATCGAAGGAAGGCATCATCGGGAAACGCTTCGGATTTTGGGCCATCGCATCAGGAGCAGTTAGATACGGGAGCAGGAATAGCAGGACAAGAGCAAGAAGTGGTCTCAAGTTTCTGTCGTTATGATTGGCGGATGCAGTTTTCATATGGATGTGTTCCGAAGCTCTCTTACTGATTGTTGCTGACTGTTCGGGGCGCGGGTTTACTTAGTTCAAGCTCGTCACCCACTTTCTGGATCTGCGCGGCCTGCGCTTTCATCCTGGCGGTGAGGGTCTCAATTTCCTTCTGCTGCTGCGTGGCGGTCGCTTTTAATTCCTGCACTTGATGGTGCTCTTTGATGAATTCGTTGAGCAACATCGCGTTCACGGCGTCGTAGCGCACGGTGTAAACTTTTCCATTCGCGTCCCGCGCCACCAGGTCCGGGTTCACCTTCTCCACTTCCTCCGCGATCAAGCCAAACTGCGGCGTGGCTTTGGGATCGATCTCGCTCTTGTAATGAAAAGTCACCGGCTTAAGCGCGAGAATTCCTTCGCTCGTGCTGTTCATCGGTTTGATCTGATCCTTGAAGCGAGCTGAGGACGCGGCCACGCCAAGCTGGCCATTGGCGTTTACAACGACTGGTGCGCCCGAAATGGGTACTCCGCTGATGCCGGCGATGAAAGTAGCGCTCTGCACGGATGGGTGACCGATGCGGATGGTATTGGCCTCGCCCGCAACGTCACTGGAAATAAAATTGCTCGGGTTGAGGTTACCGATGTCGATGTTGTTACTGCCGGTCGTAAGGTTGAGACCAGCAGCATTGCCCAATGCGATATTGTTTCCGCCGGTTGTGTTGCTAGCGAGCGCCGCAATACCGCTGGCCGTGTTGCCTTCGCCGGTTGTGTTGGAATTGAGTGCGGAGACACCAGTGGCCGTGTTGTAGTTCCCGGTCGTATTGCTAGCGAGCGCAAAGTTACCGCTGGCCGTGTTGTCGCTGCCCGTCAGGTTCGCATAGAGCGCAGCATCACCGTTGGCCGTATTTTCAAAGCCGGTGGTGTTATTAGCGAGCGCCACGAAACCAGTAGCGGTGTTGTCATAACCAATTGTGTTGCTGGCGAGCGCGAATCCCCCGGCGGCGGAATTTTCATAGCCCGCTGTGTTGAACTTGAGCGCCGCGGTACCGGTGGCCGTGTTGTGGTCGCCGGTTGTGTTACTAAGGAGCGCCCAGAAGCCGTTGGCGACGTTGTAGTTGCCGGTGGTGTTGAAATAGAGCGCTTGGCTACCAGTGGCCGTGTTTTCGGTGCCGATTGTGTTGTTAAAGAGCGCACCGAGACCAGTGGCGACGTTGTAGTCGCCGGTGGTGTTGCTAACGAGCGCATGGTGACCAGTGGCGACGTTGTAGTTGCCGGTGGTGTTGCTATGGAGCGTTTCAAAACCAATTGCTGTATTGTCGATGCCGGTGGTGAGGCTGAAAAGCGCATTATCACCTTCAGCGGTGTTGTGATTCGCATAGCCCCCATCCGGCGGTGGCTTGAGACCTCCAGCCGGTGGTGGCTTCGCCAGGGCACTCGGCGCAAACGCAAAGCATGTGAGCACAATCAGCAGATTGAGCGTCAAGAATTTCTTAAAAATGCGGCTGTCGACGAGATTGATGGACGCGGTTTTCATATTGTGTGAATTTCGAAGCGGTGATTGCTTTCCCTTTCCAAAGGGATTCCGGATATCCCGCTGCAAGAAATCGCACTTTTTCCGCAACTTGTTTTTTTCACGCAATTCTGATACACCGGTCGCGTGAAAACTCTGGCTCAGACCGTGAACGGTCAGGGCGACGCGTTCGCTCCGACCCATTGGAGCGTGGTCCTCGCGGCCGGAGAAAGCCAGGCCGAGCCGGAGATCGCTCAAACCGCGCTCGCTCAACTTTGCCAGATCTATTGGTCGCCTCTTTACAGTTTCGTGCGCAGCCGCGGCTATTCGCAGCATGACGCGCAAGACCTCACGCAAAGCTTTTTCGCCTACCTGATCGAGCGCAGAATCTACGCGCGCGCGGATCGACGGAAGGGCAAGTTCAGAGCATTCCTGCTTGCCTCGCTTAAGAATTTCCTGGCCGACAGTTACGACCATGCCCATGCGCTCAAGCGCGGAGGCGGGCACGATTTTTTGCCTCTTCGTGAAGAGCAAGCGAACGAAGCGGAGTCGCTTTTTCAAACACATTCCGGGTCCAGCAATGCGATCGAAGACGATCGAGTGTTTGAGCGCACTTGGGCGGAGATGCTTGTCGCCGCTGGGCTGGAGCGATTGTCGGCAGATTACAAGGTCGAAGGCAAAGAGAAGCTCTTCGAGGAATTAAAGATTTTTCTGACTGGTGGCGCGGAACCGCTCCCGCGTTATTCCGATCTTGCCGCGCAACTCGGCGCGCTTGAGTCGACCATCCGTAGCCATGTTACGCGGCTACGAACGCGCTACCGTGAAGCGCTGCGCGCGGAAGTGCGTCGCACTGTAGATACAGACGCGGAAGTCGACGAGGAATTGCGCGAACTGCTACGGGTCCTAACAGCAAGTTGAAGGGCACCATCGAAATCCTAACGACCTCCTTCCCAATTTGTTCGACCTGTCGCGAACCGTTGAACGTGAAAGGCGAATGCCTGCCTTGCCTGCTGCGCGCGGGGCTCGATGAGCCTATCGAGGCTGATCGCGCTCCGCGCGATTCGTTAGTTTTCGGCGATTTCGAGATCGCGCAGCGCGAAGATGGTTCTTTCTGGGAACTGGGGGCGGGTGCGATGGGCGTCACCTATCGGGCGGTCGATAAAATCTTGCATCGCACGGTCGCGTTGAAAGTAATCGAGACCCCGGCGGGCGGTAGCAATGCGCAAGCCGTGCGCGAGCGTTTTTTGCGTGAAGCCCGCGCAGCGGCGGGACTCAAGCATCCGAACGTGGCCGGCATATTTCAATTCGGGGCCGCGCTGGAAATCAGTCGCTGTTATTACGCGATGGAATTAGTGGAGGGCGAAACACTCGAAGCTCTCGTTAGGCGAGACGGCCCGCTCAAGGCGGAACTGGCTGTCGAAATTGCGATCCAGGTTTCGCGGGCGCTGGTTGGGGCCGCCGCGCAGGGTTTGATTCACCGCGATTTGAAGCCGGGAAATATTATGCTTACTCGCCCGGAACCCGCGACGGCAGAGATGGAAGTTAAAGTCATCGATTTCGGTCTCGCCAAAGCGACGAATGGCGTGGCGCAAACCGATCTCACGCATGGCGGGTTTGTCGGAACGCCCTCTTTCGCAAGTCCCGAACAATTCGGCGGTGCGCCGGCCGATGCGCGTTCGGATATTTATTCGTTAGGGGTGACGCTCTGGTATGCGCTCACTGGCCGAGTGCCCTATCCCGGTAAAACGATTGAGGAAATCCGGGATCGTCAGCAGAAGTGCGACCTGCCGGTCGAACAATTGGCCGAAAGAAAAATCCCGGCTCCTTTGATCGACCTCTTGCGGCGCACCCTTGCCCTGGATCCGATGCAGCGGCCTGCCTCGGCTCGCGAAATGTTAGCGGCATTAGAATCTTGTCGCACGAGTCTGGCGTCGCCAAAGGCGTTTATCCCTCGTGAGAGAGGCTGGAAGTTGGCCGCCCTTATCGTGACCTTAGCACTCGTTGCGGCAATTCCGGTTGTCTTTTTATTGTGGCACCAACAAACGCACGTTGCTGCGAACGCCGCGAGGTCTTTGGCGGAAAAGTCGATTGCAGTTCTTCCTCTGGAGAACCTGAGCACGGATAAGGAGAACGCTTTTTTCGCCGACGGAATCCAGGATGATATCCTGACCAGCCTGGCGAAGATCAGCGAACTAAAGGTCATTAGCCGCACTTCGGTCTCGCAGTACCAAGGCGCACGCGCCATTCGCAACCTGCGCGACATCGCACGGGAATTGGGAGTGGAGAATATCCTGGAAGGGAGTGTGCGCCGCGACGGCAATCGCGTGCTCGTGAATGTCCAGTTGATCGACGCTCGCAACGACCGCCACCTCTGGGCGGAGCGTTACGACCGCACGCTCGCCGATTCCATTGGCCTCCAGGGTGAGGTAGCGGCGGAGATCGCAGCGGCTCTTCGGGCAAAACTGGCTCCGGAAGAAAAAGCAAATCTCGCAAGGAAGCCAACCGATAATCCTGAGGCCTTTGCTCTGTACCTGAAAGCTCGCGGCCGCGAAGGAGCTGTTAATCATTCGACCGAAGACCTCATCGCAGCGGAGCAGTTCTATACGCAGGCGAATGCACTTGATCCCAAGTTTGCCCTTGCCCACGCGCGCCTTTCGATCGTGGAGAGTCAACTGAGCGATGGAGGAACTGAAAATCAAAGAGCCAGGGCGCGTGCTGCGGCTGATGAGGCGTTACGCCTGTCGCCGACTCTGGGCGAAGCTCATACGGCCCTCGCTCTCTGCATGTATTGGGGCGACAAGGATTACGCAGCGGCCTTGGAAGAGTTTTCCGTCGCCGCGACGACATCGCCTAACGAGCCCGACATTCTTAATTACATCGCCGGAATTCAACGCCGGCAGGGGCGCTGGCGGGAATCGCTCGCAACCTATCAGCGCGCGCAAGACCTCGATCCTCGTAATCGCCAAATTATCATCCTGGCTGCCATCGATCACCTTTTGGTGCGTGATTGGCCGGGCACGAGGGCGTGTTACAACCGCGCGCTGGAGATTGCCCCAGATTCGGCTCGCGCCAGGGTTGGCCTTGCTTCCCTCGAAGTTTTTCAAAATGGCAATCCCACAGCGGGCAGAAAGATCTTGCAAAACATTCCTGCCGGAATCGATCCGGATGGACTGGTGACCGGGGCGCGCTGGGACCTGGCAATGATTGCGCGGGATTATGCCAGCGCGGAAAAAATCCTGACCGATTTTCCCCAGGAGGATTTTCCAAAGGCCGGAGACGCGCCCAAAACATATTACCAGGGCTGCCTTGCTCTGGCCCGCGGCGACATCGAAGCCGCCCAGCGCTACTTTGCCGCGGCCAGCCCGGCTATTGAAAAGTGGATGCGCGACGATCCCAACGATCCGAATCGCGTCGCTCAACTCGGATTACTCTATGCCTACATGCACCGGAAAGAGGATGCCATCCGGGAAGGTCGCCGGGCCCTTGAATTGGAACCAGAAAGCCAGAATGCATTTCATGGCGCGGTGAAGGCAGCGAATCTGGCGCTGATTTATGCACTCGTTGGCGAACACGACCAGGCGATCACGCTGATCGAGCGCCTCCTCTCCACTCCCGGTCCGGTCGGGTGGCCGGATTTTCCGAGTAATATCACGCTGGCCGACCTTCGCCTTCGCTGGGAGTGGGATTCGCTTCGAAACAATCCACGTTTCCAAAAAATTCTCGCCGGACCGGAGCCTAAGACTGTTCTGACAGCAATCCCGTAGGCAACCCGGGAGCGCCGGAAAAAGCATACTCGTCGCCTTGCTCCCGCCGAAGAAGATCGACAGTTGATTCGAATCGTTAGCTGACTCTCAGTTCTCGAATTCCTCGATTGGCGGACAGGAGCAGAACAAATTGCGATCGCCGTAGACGTTGTCGATCCTGGCGACGGACGGCCAGAATTTGTGCTCGCGCGTCCACGGCGCGGGATAGGCGCCTTGTTCACGCGAGTAGTGGTGATCCCATTTGTCGGCCGCGATTTGGCGCGCGGTGTGGGGCGCGTTTTTCAATGGATTGTTTTGCTTGTCGATCTTTCCGGTTGCGACCGCTTCGATTTCTGCGCGAATCGAAATCATCGCGTCGCAAAACCGATCGAGCTCGTGTTTCGGCTCGCTCTCGGTCGGCTCGATCATCATCGTGCCCGCGACAGGCCAGGAAACAGTCGGCGCGTGAAATCCGTAATCCATCAATCGTTTCGCTACGTCTTCGACTTCGATTCCCGCTGATTTCCATTGGCGAAGATCGACAATGCATTCGTGGGCGACGAGGCCGCGTTTGCCTTTGAACAAGACCGGGAAGTGCGGATCGAGCCGCTTGGCAATGTAGTTCGCGTTCAGAATTGCGATCTCGCTCGCGCGTTTCAAACCCGCAGCGCCCATCATCCGGATGTACATCCACGAAATCGTCAGGATGCTTGCGCTGCCGTAGGGGGTCGCAGCGACGTTTCCGGCGTTACCGCCGCCGTGACGGTAATCTGATTCTTTTCCGGCTGGTGGACGTTTTCCTTCTTCGCTGTCGCCGAAAATTACTTCACCAGTTTGCCAATCGGCAATGAATTCTCTCGGCAAGAACGGCGCGAGATGCTTGGCAACACCGATTGGCCCAACGCCGGGACCACCGCCCCCGTGCGGAATGCAGAACGTCTTGTGCAAATTCAAATGGCAAACGTCGGCACCGTAATCGCCCGGGCGGCAGAGTCCGCATTGGGCGTTCATGTTGGCGCCGTCCATGTAAACCTGGCCGCCGTGCGCGTGCACGATTTCGCAAATCTCGCGAATCGTGGGTTCAAAAACGCCGTGAGTACTCGGATAAGTCACCATCAACGCGGCGAGATCGCGCGCATGGGTATCGGCCTTCGCGCGAAGATCCGCCAAATCGATGTCGCCGTCTTTCAAGGTCGCGATCGGCACGACTGTGAGACCGGCCATGACCGCGCTGGCCGGATTTGTTCCGTGCGCGGAAGTTGGAATCAAACAGACATTGCGATGCGGTTCGCCGCGGGAGGCGTGATATTCGCGGATCGCAAGCAACCCGGCGTATTCGCCCTGGGAACCGGCATTTGGTTGTAGCGAAACGGCGGCAAATCCGGTGATTTCGGCGAGCCAATCCTCGAGCTGGTCGCACATTTCAATGTAGCCGGCGGTTTGATCGACCGGCGCGAATGGATGCAACTTCGCAAATTCCGGCCACGAAATCGGAAACATTTCCGCGGTCGCGTTCAATTTCATGGTGCAGGAACCGAGCGGAATCATCGAATGGCAGAGCGAGAGGTCGCGCGATTCGAGCTTCTTCAAATAACGCAGCATTTCGGTCTCGGTGTCGTTGGTGTTGAAAACCGGATGAGTCAGGAATTGCGAATTGCGGAATGCGGATTGCGGAATGCGGACAGGCGAATCGCCAAGATTCTTATCGGTCAAATCTCGAACGGTGGTGCCGCGAAAGGTCGACAGCAACAGCTCGATGTCCCGTTTGGTGGTTGTTTCATCGAGCGAAATGCCGACCGCCCGCGGACCAAGCGGGCGCAAATTGCAGCCGGTTTTCTCGGCGTGCTCAATCAAGGCGGCGCTTGATTCCACTTCGACACGAACCGTATCGAAAAAGTTTTCGTGGGTGATTTTCAATCCGAGAGAAGCAAGTCCGTCCGCGAGCTGACTCGTTAGGCGATGAACCCGCTCGGCGATTGCCCGCAAACCGCGCGGACCATGATAGACCGCGTACATCGACGCAATGACCGCGAGAAGAACCTGCGCCGTGCAAATGTTACTGGTGGCTTTGTCGCGACGAATGTGTTGCTCGCGCGTTTGCAACGAAAGGCGATAAGCCGGTCGGCCTTCGGCGTCGTGCGAAACTCCCACCAAACGCCCTGGCATATGCCGTTTGTATTGGTCGAGGGTGGCAAAGAAGGCGGCATGCGGCCCACCGAATCCGAGCGGTACTCCGAATCGTTGGGTATTTCCAACAGCGACATCAGCCCCAAATTCCCCAGGGGGTCTTAATAAAGTGAGCGCGAGAATGTCGGCTGCGACAACAACCAGCGCGCCGGCCTTGTGCGCTTGTTCCACGAACTGGGTGTAATCGTAAATCGCACCGTCAGTCGCCGGATATTGGATCAGGGCGCCGAAAACCGAATCGTCGAACTTAAGCTTGGAAAAGTCGGCGATCTTAACTTCGATTCCGAGCGGCTTCGCGCGAGTCTGGACAACGGCAATCGTTTGCGGATGACAGTTGTCGGCCACGAAAAAAGTTTTTCGATCCGGGACCGCCGCGTGACAAAGGGTCATCGCTTCGGCTGCGCTCGTTGCTTCGTCGAGCATCGACGCGTTGGCAATGTCGAGCTTGGTCAGATCGAGAATCATCGTTTGAAAATTGAGCAACGCTTCCAGCCGGCCCTGGGCGAGCTCTGCCTGGTACGGCGTGTAGGCGGTGTACCAACCGGGATTTTCGAGAATGTTTCGCTGAATCACCGGCGGCGTGACGCAGTCGGAATAACCAGCGCCGGTAAAGGATCTGGCGATCCTGTTTTTTCTGGAAATCGCCCGCAATTCCGCGAGCGCTTCAGCTTCTGACTCCGCCTCGGGCAGATTCAGTTCGCGGCCAAACCGAATATTTTTTGGAACGGTCGCGTCGATCAGGGCGTCGAGATTTTCAAACCCGACGGCTCGCAACATTTCGGTAGTCTCGTCAGGATTCGGTCCAATATGGCGGCGCGAAAAGTCCCCGCTATCTATGAAAACTTCACGCTTGTGCATTGCAGCAAATTACGGAGCGCGAAGTGCGCTTCAAGTTGGTAGCGGCGGTTCACCGAACCGCCATGGCGATTGAGGTCAATCGCCGCTACCTAAGCATCGTGGGTTTTGATTCCGTGAGTTTTTAATCGGGCCCGAACCTGCTCGAAGTGTTGGTGGTTCCGCGTTTCGACCGTGCAGAGAACCGTGACGGTCGACACATCGGAGCTGGCGAATGCCCGATCGTGGACGATTTGTTTAATGCTCGCGCCGGCGGCGGCAATCTGTTTGCTCAGCACAGCAAGGCCGCCCGGACGATCGCTGATGACCGCACGAAACCGACACAGGCGGCCGTCGGCAACCAGACCGCGCTCGATCACACGGCTAAGAATATTCGGGTCGATGTTGCCGCCACATAGCGGAAGAACCACGCGCTTGCCGGCGAGATCAGGCAATTTTCCAGAGAGAAGCGCGGCCAACGGCGTAGCGCCCGCGCCTTCGACAACGGTCTTTTCAAGTTCGATGAGACGCAGAATTGCGATCGCAATCTCTTCTTCTGTGACTGTCACGGTTTGATCGACGTGATCGCGCGCGATTGCAAAGGCGTTCGCCCCAACTTGAGGAATGGCAAGGCCATCCGCGAGGGTCGGTTTCAAATCGATCTTGGTTGGCTTACCGGCCTGCAGCGCTGCCGAGAAACTCGCGACGTTCTCGGCTTCGACAGCAATGACCTTTGTTTCCGGTCGCGATGTCTTGATTGCAAGTGAAACCCCGGCAATCAAACCGGCCCCGCCAACTGGAACGATCACTGCATCGACTTCTTTGACTTGATCGAGAATTTCGAGACCAAGTGTTCCCTGGCCGGCGATAATGGCGGGATCGTCGTAACCGTCGATGTAGGCCAGGCCTTTTTCGGCAGCGAGCACGTGGGCATGCGCTTTTGCTTCTGCGAAATCGTGACCGTGAAGAACAACCTCGGCGCCGAGCCGCTGACAATTCGTGACTTTGATGAGCGGAGCAAATTGCGGCATCACTACAGTAGCGGGAATCCCGAGAAGCTTGCCCTGATAAGCGAGCGCCTGAGCATGGTTGCCTGCTGACGCGGCAATCACACCGCGTTTTTTCTGGTCGGGGGAAAGCTGAGACAACGCATTTCGCGCTCCGCGTTCTTTGAAGCTTCCAGTGCGCTGCGCGTTCTCGGATTTGCAAAAAATCTGAGTTCCGCTGATTTCGCTCAACGGAATCGAATGATCGCAAGCTGAACAAAAGACCGCGTCAGCGATGCGATCGCGGGCCGCTTCGATCTCCTTGAATGTGATCACGCACTGCGAATCTCAGCGCGACAGTGCTGATCGACAAGACCGAGATAGACGCCGCCTAACGGGGGGACGAACTCAAACGTCGAGCGCTTCGCGAACTTTGAGGGCGAGCTGTTCGGCATCGAACGGCTTCGGAAGGAAGAACATTCCCGGTTCGCAGCGGTCACTTGGCTGGAGCGACTCCTCAAGGTATCCCGAGATGAACAGAACCTTGATGTTAGGGTGAGCCGCGCGAAGGGCGTCAGCGAATCGCCGGCCACTGATCTGCGGCATTACCATGTCCGTAAGGAGCAGATCGACTTTGCGGCCGCCGTCTTGCGCCAGCAAATGGCGCGCGTCGCTGCTGTTTGCGGCCTCAATTACTTCGTAGCCAAGCGAGCGCAACATCCGCACTGAGATGTGGCGAACACTGACATCATCTTCGAGGACAAGAACGGTTTCGGTGCCGCCGCGGACTTTCTTAGCGCCCGGTTTTTTGTATGGCGGCGGCGGAGGCGCGGAAACGCGCGGAAGGTAAACTTCGATGGTTGCACCTTTGCCTTCCTCGCTTTGGACGCGCAAGTGTCCTCCGCTTTGATGTACGATGCCGTAACACGTCGCCAAACCCAAGCCGCTTCGGCGATCAGCAACTTTGGTGGTGAAGAAAGGTTCGAAGAGATGGGCTTTCACTTCGTCGCTCATTCCCGTCCCTGTGTCCGAGACGCCAATGACAACGTATTGGCCGGGTGCGCATTCCGAGCAGTCGATCGGGCAACGCGGATGTGTCGGAAGATCGATAATGCCAGTTTCGAGAGTGAGCTGTCCGCCATGGGGCATCGCATCCCGGGCGTTAACCGCGAGGTTCAGAATAATCTGGGTAATTTGGCCAGGGTCGGCCTTGATGTGCGCCCCGTCTTTTTCGTGGTGAAGATGACAGACCACTGAAATGTTCTCGCCGATTAATCGAAGCAAAGAGCGCTCGAGATTCGTGATGATCGAATTCACCTCGATCACGACCGGTTCCATCGGCTGGCGACGACTGAAGGCGAGAAGTTGTGAAGTCAAAGCTGATGCCCGGCCGGCGGCGGCGCGGATCTCAGTTACATGTTCCGCCAACGTTCCTTTGATTTGGCGTTCGTGCAGAAGCAGATCGCCGTATCCGAGAATGGTAGTGAGAAAGTTATTGAAGTCGTGGGCGACGCCGGCAGCGAGTTGACCGAACGCTTCCATGCGCTGGGAGCGGCAGAGCTGATCTTGAAGTTGTTTGCGCGCAGTGACGTCCATCAACGAACCGATGAGCCGGGTGGGCGCGCCGTCGTTGCCGCGAAGAATAAGTGCGCGTTCCAGGACGTTGATGTCAGATCCATCGGCCCGACGGAAACGGTATTCGCAGCTCCAATGGTCATCGGCTCGACCGAGGGCTTCGCTGATTGATGAGGAAACGCGAGCTCGATCGCTCGGGTGAATATTCTTTTGCCAAAAACCGATATGGTTCTCGGTGGTCGGACCATAGCCGAGAAGTGACGTCAGCCCCTGGGGCCAGGACAGTTCGCCCGTCTTTACATTCCAATCCCGAATCGCATCATTCGTAGCCCGGGCAGCAAACGCAAAATAGTCTTTGGTTGGCGACGAATCAGCTTGAGATAAAGAAGTTTTGTTTTCATGAGGCGAGCCTTGGAGTTGACCTACAATAAATTGCTCGAGCGACGGCGATGGAATCGGCGTTTTTGTAGTTTGGTCTTCCTTCTCCAATCGCATGCGACACGTCAAACAACCCGCGATCTAAATAGCTAGTTCTATGCCCTTGCAGCGTCGCGAAATGCGCGGTGCGCAGATGAATTTTCAGAGCTTTGGCTCTGAATTTATTTGGCATTTATCGCCGAAAGCGGGCCGACCGAGATCGTGGCGAGATTCAATTCGCGGCCATGTCCAGCAAGCTTTGACGCTCTCTCGCCAACGTTTTCGACCAGAATCGATCCGCGAAACGGATCAGAAATCCTGGCAACTTTATTTTCCTGGCCATCGACCTTGAACGACAACCGAACAAATTTTGTTTCAACGCCCAACATCGACAATTTGAACAATCGCTTATGAGCAAAGGGCACGATTCCATCCACTTCAGTCCATTTCGGACTGTCCACCGGCAGCTGTGAGTTGGACACAGCGATGCGAAGCTCGCCACAAGCGCCCGCATTTTCATTTAGAAAAGTGAAGCGATCGCTGGTCGCGTTCGCAGGCAACTCAATAATAAAAGTTGTTTCGCCTTCCTTCAGCGCACAACTCACGGTGTTGGGATCAATGAATGCCGCCGCCGATTTGTTCGCACCCGGCTCGGCCGCGGAGACCGATGAAAATTTTCCGTCTGGAGAAATGTATTCGATCTGTGGACCTGGGTTGGAGGATGCGTCGGCCTGGCTGGAACTGCCGGCTACGAACGAAAATGCCAAGGCTAAACCGAGGAAAACTTGGGCCACTCGGGGTTGAACAACGTGGAAAGGGAAACCCATGCTTGTACTATTAGCTTAGACCGGGCCAAGCAGGCGAAATTTCCTCGTTTAAGGGCATTACCGGGCCGCAGCGATCTCATCCCTCGTTGTTGTTTACTATAGTAAGTAAAAAGTTTCAGCGATTTAGCTTGCTTAGAGGGGGGATTTTCTCTTAAAAAGGATACCCTAAAAAAAGGACACCACGATCTTAAACGGAGGCGGGCGTAAGTAGGCGCGCGTTACCGGCTTGGGATTTGAAAACGGATACTGGTACCACAACTGCTTGAATTAATTTGATGAACCTGCCTATGAGTCATCGTGCTGCCCCTTTCAATCGCGATCAATTTGTAAAATCTGCGCTGCTGTTTATCGGGGCGATGCTGTCCGCTGGCGTCAGCCTGAATGCGCAGGATGCCGTCCGACCTTCGCTGGCCGGACAGGATGCCTATGACGCCAGGCAAGAAGACATTTCGCGAATTCCATACAACTTGTTGCTTGGGCCAGTGCGGTTTCGTGTCGGCGCGAGTGTCGGTGTGGAATACAACGACAACATCAACTACGCCGAAGTGGGAACGCAGGACGATGTGATCATCACCCCGAACCTGACGCTCGACATGCTCTGGCCGATTACCCAACTCAACACTTTGCGTCTCGACCTGGGTCTCGGTTATTCGTTCTATCTCGATCACTCGGACAACAATACCGATTACCTTTTGGTTGCTCCCAAATCTCAAATCGCGTTCGACATCTTCATCGGCGATTTCCGGATCAATCTTCACGACAAGATGCTGCTGCAACAGGACCCGGTCCAGGAAGGGGCTTTGAGCAATGTCGTGGACTACGGCCGATTCGAGAATACCGCCGGCCTTTCGGTGTTGTGGGACTTGAACAAGCTGTTGCTCCAGGTGGGATATGACCACTACAACTTTATCGCGACCAATTCGGACTTCGATTATTTGAATCGAAACGCGGAAATGGTTGGCGGTTCGGCCGCATTCATCGTGAATCCGACGATCACGGTCGGTGTTGAAGGCAATGCTGTGTGGACTCGGTACGATAACAACAGCAGTTCGGATGTTGGACAGCTTAACGATAGCGAGGACTACAGCGTTGGCGGTTTCATCGAAGCGTCCATCACAAACAATCTCAAGGTTCGTGCCGCCGGCGGTTATCAATGGATCAATTTCGACCAGAACTTTGTGACGTTCTTTTTCGGTCCGTTTGCGATTAACTTCCCAGACCACAAAGACCTTGCTGATTACTATGTTAACGGGCTGATCTCGCATCGGATCAACGCCCAGATCAGCCAGACTTTGAGCGCCGGCCACGAGAACCAGCTTGGCATCAATTCAAACTACATTACGCTTAATTACGTTCGGCACGCGGTCAGTTGGAACATTCTCCGCAATACGTTGCTCACCACGGAATTCTTCTTTGAAGACGCCGAAGAATCGGGTGGAGAAGTGGGTGCGAGTCCTTTCACGGTTGCGACCGGCCAACGGGCGGGCGAACATTTCCAACGCCTGGGCGGCGCGGTCACTCTTGGATATCAGTTAACACCCCATGTAACGCTCGGCCTCCGCTATCAGGGCACAACCAAGGATTCCGACGTATTCCTGCGCGATTACAATCAAAACCGCGTTTCTGTCGACGGCACTTACAGTTTCTAAAAGGGACAAGAGGGGTAAATTGGGGGTCAACATGAGAGTCTTAGTGTATGCAGCGATTGCTGCATGGTGCAGTGTTCTATCGAGTTCGAGCTTTGCGCAGGACTCACTCCGCGGCGATGTAGCGACTCCGCCTCCCTCCACACCGAGAGCGACTTCGCCCGATTCGCCGGCTTCCAGCACCAGCGCGGTAATGCGGACAAATTCAATGTCCGTGTTGGACGACAAGAAAAAACTTGGGCCGAATGATTCCGTAAGCTTCCGGGTTGTCGAGGATCGCGATAACGAATCGCAACGCCTGAGGGTGAATGATAATGGCGAACTCGAAGTCCCTTATGTGGGTCTTGTGCCGGCGCGCGGCAAATCGTGCAAAGAACTTGCTTACAGCATTAAATCATTACTCGAAAAAGAATATTACTATCACGCAACGGTGATTCTCGCAGTCGAT
Source organism: uncultured Verrucomicrobiae bacterium (assembly GCA_963817335.1). Taxonomy (GTDB): domain Bacteria; phylum Verrucomicrobiota; class Verrucomicrobiia; order Chthoniobacterales; family UBA10450; genus AV40. Next base: position 167,479 of record CAWFNX010000001.1, read on the forward strand.
CGAGTGAGCGAGAAATCCAAAGGCCGAATTTATGTTTACGGCTCGGTGAAATCGCAGGGGCCACAGGAAATTCCGCCGGACGAAAGTTACTCTGTGAGCAAGGCGATTATTAAAGCTGGAGGCTTCGGCGATTTTGCCAACAAACGAAAGGTAAAATTGACTCGCAAGAACGGCCAGGAATTTAGCATCGATCTCAAGCGCGTGATTGAGGAAGGACATACTGAAGAGGATCTGGAATTGCAGCCGGACGATCAGATCTATGTTCCGCAGCGTTTGATCAACATGTAGTATGCGCAATTCAGCTACCAGCAAACATATTTCCACTTCGTGGTCGGCCGCGTTAATCACCCGGTTGCACCGTTACAAATCGCTCCTGCTTCGACGCTGGTGGATTCCAGTTCTTACGATCTGTCTCGGACTCTTCGTTGAAGCATTTCTGATTTATCAAAGGCCGCCGGAGTACATGTCGGCTGGCAAGATGATCGTCGCCGGCAGTATGAAGATTCCGCAGGGCGCGATTTACAGCGAAGAAATGGCGAATTTCTACGGGACCCAGGTGCAATTGATGCAGAGTAACGAGGTCAAGCACAGTGCGGAATCGCTCGTGCGCTCGTCCCATCCTGAGTTGCAGCCTGTCCCGGTAGAGATCTTTGTTTTGCAACGGCCACGCACCTCAATTTTCGAGCTCACCGCGGTCGGCAGCGCGCCGGATTACACCCAGGCCTATCTGAACGCAATGATGCAGAAGTATCTCGATTTCAAACGCGGGATGCGAGAGGAGCGCGGACATGAGGTTACTACCGGCATTACCGAACAGTTGATTCAGGTCGAGAAGGATCTGCGGAATAGCGAAGACGAGCTCATCGAATTCCAGAAACAAAACAATATCGGATTCATCCAGGAAGAAGGTAACAGCGCGGCCGCTTATCTCGTTAGGCTCAATCAGCAATACGCCCAGCTCAAAACCGAATACGACTTGTTAAACCTGCTCGATCTCGATCAAAACCTCGACCGCGCCCAAAACAAGATGGATGCGGCCCAAAACACTCAAGGCCCGTCATCCGACAATCAGGGTTTGCCGTTCTCGGATGTTGGTCCCGAAGCGGATTACTTGAAGGCAAAGCAACAGGTGCAGCTTCTGAAAGCCGAACGCGACACTCTGGCAAAGGATCTGCGGCCGAGCCATCCGAAGATTCTCAAGCTTAACGACAAAATTTCCGAACAGGAGAAGTTGATCGACCTGTTCCGTGCCGACACGCTCGAGCGATTGAAGACCCGTCGTGAATCCATCGGCAAACAGATGGAGAACCTCCAGACCAGCGTCAAGGAATGGGAAGCCAAGGCCCTCGACCTCAGCCAGCGCCTCGCCCAATTCAACCGCATCAAGGGAAAAGCCGATCGGCTCAAAACACTCTACGATCGTCTCACGGGCAACTTGAAGGACATCGACGTCTCTCAAGTCGTCGGCGGCGAGGACCAGGTCTCGATCATGGAAATGGGTTCCACTCCGATTTCGGTTCGCCCGGGATTAATTAAGAGTCTTTTGCTCGGATTTGGAATCGGCGCCCTCGTTGGCCTGGCGATTCTGCTTCTGCTCGATCGTATCGACGATCGGATGGCATCGTTCAGCGAATTTCAGCATCACTTTTCCGAAAATGTTCTCGGTCAGATTCCGAAGGAAAAGGTCAAGGGTAAGGTCGATCTGCTGCAGCCGGACGACTCTCGACACGTATTCGCGGAATCGTATCGCAACATTCGTTCGTCCATTTTCTTCATGCCTTACGATGGGCCGCGACCGAAAAGCTTTTTGGTTACCAGCGCTGTTCCAAACGAAGGGAAGTCGACGGTTTCCGCCAACCTCGCCATCACCATGGCTCTTTCTGGCGCAAAAACACTTTTGATCGATTGCGACCTCCGCCGGGGCGCGCTTCGCGAAACTTTTGGCATTACTTCAAAGATCGGTCTCTCCGAGGTATTGAAGCAGGAAGTCAATTGGCGCGAGGTGGTCGTGCCAACCGCCTATCCGACGCTCTTCGTTTTGCCGCGTGGTAAAACGCTGTCCCAACCGAGCGAACATCTGCTTCGCGAATCGACCGAGGCTCTGTTGCGCGAGATCTACGACTTCTACGATTACATCATCATCGATAGCTCGCCGGTGCTGGCGGCCGACGATACCACCAGCCTTGCGCCAAAGATCGACGCTACCCTGTTTGTGATTCGGCTTTCCTACACTTCGGCGCGCTTGACCAAGAAATCACTCGAGCTGCTCTACAACCGTCAGGTGAATGTCCCAGGGGTCATCTTGAACTTCGTCGATACGTCGTTGCCCGAGTATTACTACTATCAATACTCGGAATATTACACGACGCCGACAGTTCCCGACGCCGAAGCCGTTCCGCCACCGCCGCGAAGATCGCGTCCGAAAGCGATTGAAACTTCCGAGCTCGGCTGATTAACAGCAGTCATTCACGGAAATATTGGCTACGGCCAATTGAAGTTGGTGCGCAAATTCCGCTTGGCACTTCGGTAGCTCATTGCTCTGTTCCAACATGATTTGGCCATGAGTTTCTTTGCCCCGGTTCCTACGCCCGTCCTGGCCGAGGGTTACACTCCGGTGCTAAGGCGAGCTTTTGATCAAGCACGCCGCATTGGCAATTACGCGTTGGTCCAGGCTGCGGTCCATCTTCTCGCCTTCACCAGCGGCATTCTTCTCGTCCGTTGGTTGCCGCAGCGCGAGTACGCCTATTTCACGATTGCCAATGCGATGCAGGCTACATTGATCATGCTGGCCGATATTGGCATCAGCACAGGACTGATTTCCATTGGCGGGCGGGTCTGGCAGGACTCACGCCGTTTCGGCGAATTGATTAACACCGGTCTCGCGGTGCGCAAAAGACTCGCCCTCGTTGCCACCATCGTGGTCGCGCCAATTTTGTACGCGATGCTCGCCCGCAACGGAGCGTCGCTAAACTATGCACTTCTTTTGACCGCAATCGTTCTCGGCGGATTCTCGATTCAACTGTCGATCGACGTCTTCAGCGTGGTGCCGCGCTTGCACTCGGACATTAAGCGAATTCAAACGATCGATCTCATTTGTGCCGTTGTTCGTCTGTTCCTCGTCTTCGGACTCGTTTATCTTATTCCCGCCGCGGGACTGGCTGTGGCCATCGCTACGGTCAGCTTCTTCCTCCAATACTTACTGCTCCGTTCCTATGCCGCCAGGATGGTCGATCTCGGTGCCAGCGAAAATCCGGAAGATCGACGAGAGATCGTTCGTCTGATCAAGACGCTTGCTGCGAGCACGCTCTTTTACTGCTTTCAGGGCCAAATCAACGTTTTCCTCATCAGTCTCTTTGGTCGTCACACTGATTCAATCGCCGAAGTTGGGGCGCTTGGGCGACTCGCCATGATCTTCACCATCTTGATGAACATGATGACCAACGTGTTCGTGCCCGCTTTCGCGCGTTGCAAGGAAAAGCGAGACTTGCGCAAGTTGTATTTTCTAATTGCCGGTGGCGTGTTGCTGTTTAGCGCTGCAGTGCTCGCCGGCGCCGCGTTCTTCCCCGATCAATTCCTTTTCGTTCTCGGCAAACGCTACGCCCACCTGCATCGCGAGTTGCTCTTAATGGTCGCAGTCGCGGTTATTTCCGCTTTTAGCTCCGCACTTTGGTTGCTGAACGCCTCGAAAGCATGGGTAGCAGGGTCCTGGCTTTACATACCGCTTACTTTGGTCACTCAAGTCGCTCTGATTCCGTTCACCGATTTCTCCAGTGTCGCGGGCATCTTGATTTTTAATTTGATCTCGCTGGTGCCGAGCCTGCTGGTCAGCGTTGCGCTGGGTTATCGCGGTTTTCGGAGTCTGAGCGAGGCAGCTGGCTGAACGATGCCGAACATTGCTTATCATTCCGCTCTTCTCGAAGGAAAAATCGTGCGCAAACTGTACCGGGCGATGTTGCCGATGATCGTTCGCAGGCGCGTTCGCGTGCCGCGAGAGGTGTCATTCAACGTCTTCGCCTATTCGGGTGAGAAGACATTGCCCGAACAAGTGGCGTCTATTCGCTCTTTTCTGGCTCACGTTGGTCGTCCGAAAAAGTTTACCGTTGTTTCCGATGGATCCTACACCGCGACCAGTGTCGCATTGTTGGAGAAGATCGATGGGTGTGTCCGGGTCCAACGGGAGCCGCCACCGCAAACGCCCGGTCTGACTGATGATGTGCGCGCCTACCTGGCCCGGCACCCGACCGGAAAACAACTCGCCTTGCTCATGTCGCTGCCGGCGAACGGTCCAACTCTTTACACCGACTCCGACGTTCTGTTCTTTCCTGGCGCGCATCTGATCGTCGATCTGTTGCAAGGTGAAACCGTATCCGCCTTCTATCTGGCCGATTTTCAATTCTCCGGCGACGAACGACTCATTGTGGCGGCCTCCGAAAAGCAAAATCCGGCCAACACCGGTTTTGTTCTCTTATTTCAAAAATTAGACTGGTCGCTCGGACTGGAGCGATTGGCGAAATTAGACGGCGCGCCGAGTTTCTTTACCAACCAAACCGTGACCCACCTCTGTCTGCATAGCAACGGCGCGCGAGCCTTCGATCCGGACAAATTTGTTCTGCAACTGGACGATCAAACTATCTATCGCGACAAATATGCGAGGCCGTCACTTGTCATGCGGCATTATGTCAATCCGGTCAGACACAAGTTTTGGACGACGCTTGCGCATCGGGGCTGGAACTAATGGAGAAACCGCTTCGCATTCTAGTCGTGGTGAACTTGCCGTGGGACGAGCGGCTGGGCGCAGTTCGCATCTGGATGCAGTTGGCCAAGCAGTGGGCGAAAGCCGGTCACACCGTTGAGAAATTTTGTCTAAGCGATGCATTTCCAAACCCAACCTCATCCGCCGCGCGTTACGCATGGCGTCAGGCAATTTTTCCGTATCGAGCTGCTCGCTTTGTTCGCTCCTACGCTCGGGAATTCGATGTTATTGATTGTCTGATTGGGACCCTTCCGTTTCCGAAAAAGTCCCTGCGATTCGATGGTCTTCTGGTCGGTCGCTCGATCGGACTGTATCTCACCTACGCCCATTTCATCCGTTCGAGCCGCCAACGATGGCAAGGCCAGCGCCGCGGCAAGTTCCTCGGCCGGCTCCTCTACACTTTCACATCGTGGCTGCTGAAGCGGAGCGCTGACCGCGCCCTGGCTCATTGCGACTGGTTCAACCTGCCGAATGAGGATGAGAAACGCGCCCTGGACGAGCGTTGCCCTGGAGCCAAAATCATCATTCAGCCATATGGATTGAGCGACGCGGAGCGAGCGGCGTTTCTCAAGGCAGCCCAACCGACTTTGGCGCGTCTCGCTAACAAGGAAATTTGCTTTCTCGGAATGTGGAGCGTCCGGAAAGGTTCGCGCGATTGGCCCGAGATTGTCCGCGCCATTTGGAATTCTGTCCCGGACGCGCGGTTCGCATTTCTTGGCACCATGGCCGATGAAAAGACCGTTCTCTACGATCTTGGAATATCTCCCCGCGAATCGATTCGTTGTATCAGAACCTACGATCCCAAAGATCTTCCGCAGTTAGTCTCCGGTTGCGCGGTCGGGCTTTTCCCGAGTTACATTGAAGGATTCGGCATATCCGTAATCGAACAACTTGCCGCAGGTGTTCCAACCATTGCTTACGACGTCCCGGGGCCGCGGCAAATTTTTGCGTCGGCTCGTTCTGAATTTTTGGTCGCCAGCGGAAACGCGACTGCGATGGCCAAGCGTGCAGTGGAAATTCTGCAGATGAATGAGAGCCAATACGCCTCTTTATCTGAAACCTCTCGCCGGATTGCGAACGCGTTTCGTTGGGAAAAAATTGCAGCGGACACGATTGACCAATACGCCGCCGCTCTCGCGCGGGTGAGGCCGCTCAATCAGAAAGACGAAACCAAGGCGGTTTCAGCTTGAATAGAATTCTTCAGATCGTTCCGAGAGTCCCCGGAGGAATTGATGGCGTCGGCGATTACGCGCTGACTCTTGCCGTAAAGCTGCATCACAAATTCGGACGGTCGACCTTGTTCATGACGCCCGATACTCCGTCGCCCACGATGGTTCGCGATTACGAGGTTCGGCCGCTGAATCAGTTAGGCGATGGGCAAGAGTTTGATTGCGTGATCCTGCATTACGTGAATTACGGGTACCAGAACCGTGGCATTCCCTTCGGCTTGATATCGACTTTGCGCCGAATGCGGCAGCAACATCGCGGCAAATTGCTTACGGTTTTTCATGAGCTCTATGCCTCCGGCCCGCCCTGGAGCAGCGCCTTCTGGCTGCAACCGCTCCAGGTCCATTTGAGCAAGTCAATCACTCGCCTGTCCGATGCGTGCTTTGTTAGTAACCAAAATTTCCTTTCCGAATTGCAGCGGCTGGTTCCTGACGCGCAGATTCATTTGCATCCGACGCCGTCCGGGCTGGAGGAACCATCGTTGTCTCGTGCGCAAATAACCGAACGCGATCCGCACCGTTGGGCAGTCGTTGGCGGCACGGTTCTGTCCGAACGCTCGCTCCGATCTTTCGCTCGGGCGAAACAATGGATTCCCGAATCTGTTACTCCTCGTTTTTTGTTTGTTCTCGGCGGAAATGAGAATCCGGTCACGCGCTTGCTTCTCGCCGATCTGGGGATTGAATCCGATTACCGTCCGCGCGTCGCCGCGATTGATGCTTCCGAGATTCTCAGGACCTGTTCTTTCGCCTGGATCAATTATTTCCATCGGCCGGATGTTGAGAGTTCGGTAGTTTTGAAATCGAGCGCTTTCGCGGCGATTTGCGCGCACGGCGTCGTTCCGGTTTTTCCACATCGCGGCGGGTCGATCGCGATCAATGACGATCGATTGCCCGGACCTTTTTTCGTTGAACCGGGCCGTTCCGAAATTCCAACTGCCCAGGAGCGGTCGACAATTGCCGCAAATATTTACGATTGGTATCAACGACGCGCTTCGTCGGAATCGTTGGTCGAAGGAATCGCTAGCGCCCTGGCGTTGAGCAAATGAACGAACCCCTCATCGTAGATAGGCAGGTTGAATTGGTCGCGATCGTCAATTCATTCAATCGCCGATCTCTCCTGGAACGTGCCATTGAATCCCTGACTGAATCCTTGAGAAAAGCGCGATTTCGTTGGGCTATCGTCGTTTTCGAAGCCGGCTCCAACGACGGTAGCGCCGAGTATTTGAAAGCCCGGCGCGAAAAAGCCCCAGGGGACAATCTTTTCGTGATTGAAGCCCGCGGCGAGCGTCGCTCATTCAGTGACGGAGTAAATGAAGCCTCGGCTTTCGCGCTCACTCGCTTTCCAAACTGCCGCTGGCTCTTTCTTTACGAGACCGACAACTGTCTTATGAATATCGGTTCGGTTGAGAAAGCGATTGCGCTCTTAGAGCTGGAACCCCGGCTCGCTGCAGTCGGATTCACCGTCAAACAACATGACGGCAGCTTTTTTGGCTACGGTATGCAATTTCCTTCACTGCTCTCGTTCGCTCTCGGCCAAAATCTGGCCGCGCTTTGCAAATTGCACGGACCAAATAACTCCGCCTGGCGTACCAGCGACGGAATTCGTTGGCGCACTTGCGATGCGGTTTTTACGAGTCCGCTTTTGGTTCGCCGCCAGGCGTGGGAACAAACCAATGGGTTCGACGCCGCAAATTTCCCTTTCTCCGATACCGATCTTGATTGGGCGTGGCGTTGCGCCAAGCTCGGTTGGGAAATGGCGATCATCGCATCCGAGGATGTCATTCATGATAATCTCGAACAGCTCTCGGCCTGGTCGGCCAATCGAGTTGTAGATTTTCATCGCAACCGTTTTCGCCTTTTGAAGCGTCATCGCGGCAAACACGTTGCGCTTCTGAAGCCTATTCTGTTTCTGCGACACGGATTTGAAGCGCTGATTCTCAAGCGAAGATCTCGCGTTGATCCGGCGGCAAAAGAAAAACTCGCGAAACGCAAACAAATGTTGCGAACTGTCTGGAGCAATTATTGCTAATCAACTTCGCGCACTTTCTTGAAGATCCTTTTTTCGTCTTACCTATTCGACCCCAGTGTTGGGGGAATTGAATCCGTCTCGAAAATTCTTGCCCAAAAATTTGCAGCGGCAGGTGAAGAGGTGCGCGTGATTACCCAGAGTGCCGGTGATGGAACTTCCGACCCAACCTACAAATTAAGCCGGCGCCCGTCGGTAGCCGAGATCCTTCGACTCCTTCGATGGTGTGATCTCTTTTTTCAGAACAATGTCAGCCTCCGCAGTTTGATTCCGGCGCTGATATTGCGAAAACCCACTTTGGTCGTGCATCAAACCTGGCTTCGGAATGTTCATGGTGGAATTGGCTGGCAGAATCGGTTCAAACAGGCCCTTTTACGTTTTGTCTCCAATGTAGCAATCAGCAAGGCGATCGCCGACCGTCTCAGTGTGCATTCGATTGTAATTGGCAATCCCTACGATGAAACCGTCTTCGGTTTGAATTCCGCGATCAGGCGCGACAAAACGATTGCCTTTGTCGGAAGGCTCGTGTCCGACAAGGGCGTCGATCTGCTTCTTCGCGCGCTCGATCTTCTGAAACAGGACGGATTGTCGCCTGATCTGACCATCGTCGGTACGGGACCGGAAGAAAATGAGTTGCGGAGACTGGCGGCCAGTCTCGGCTTGAATAAGCAAGTGACCTTTGTTGGCCAGAAATCTGGAGTCGCGATCGCGGAGATTTTGAATCACCACCTTATTCTGGCCGTGCCTTCACGATGGGCCGAACCGTTTGGCGTGGTAGCGCTTGAAGGAATCGCCTGTGGCTGCATCGTCGTGGGATCGGAAGGCGGCGGGTTGAAAGAAGCGATCGGTCCTTGTGGCTTAACTTTTGAGAACAGAAATGTGGAGGCACTGGCTGCCGAGCTGAAACGCGTAATGAGCGAACCCAAGCTGCAATCAACGCTTCGTGAGCGGGCGGCGGAACATCTCGTAAAGTTTCAGTCGGACGCGGTTGCCGCGGCCTACCTTGACATCATGAGGAAGATGGTCGCGTGAAGTTTCACCCTGTTCCGAATTGCGACTTAGCGTGAACTTGAAGGCTTTACTGAAACGCTGGCTTCCGGAAGCATGGCTCGAATCCTATCGAAAAATGCAGCGCGCGGAGGAGCAAAAGCGCAACGCCGCGAAAACCACCGAGCAGGTTTTCACCGAGATTTATGCTCAAAAGCAGTGGGGTCTTAGTTCGGAGGAATTCGAATCAGGCGCTGGCTCAGCCAACGAACGGATCACAACCGAATATCTGGCCGCAGTCCGCGAATGGTTACGCCGAATCGGGTCGGAAAAAATGACAATCGTCGACCTTGGCTGCGGCGACTTTCGCGTTGGCCGCCAACTCGTGGACTCTTGTGGTTGTTATGTCGGCGTCGACATCGTCAAACCGCTCATCGAGCATCATGCAAGAACGTTCGCCTCACCAAAGGTCCGGTTTCTTCACCGAAATATCTTGGAGAACAGCTTGCCCGAGGGCGATGTATGCTTTTTGCGCCAGGTGTTGCAGCATCTGGCGAATGATCAGATCGCAGCCGTTCTGGACCGGATACAAAAGTATCGATGGGCGGTCATCACAGAACATCATCCTTCGAGTTCGTTCTTTCGCGCTTCGAACTTGGATAAGCCTCACGGTGCCGATATTCGCCTTTTCCAAGGCTCCGGTGTCTTTCTAAAGGAACCGCCCTTTAATGTACCGGCGTCTCAGCTTGAATTACTATTGGAAGTAGACGGCCATCCATTTCCGGCGTGGGACGATCCGGGAATCATTCGTACTTACGTCCTGAGCAACCCGTGATTGTTCTTTCCCATCCCATCGGCAACGAATTTGTTCGCGAAGCGCTGGTAGGGTTCGATCGAGCCGGCCTGCTTTCCGAATTTTGGACTGCAATTAGTTGGGATCCAAAATCGGCAATCAACCGCGCGCTGCCGCAGTCCCTTCGCGAACTTTTCGGGCGGCGTTCATTTCCCGAGTCGGTCCGGGCGCGGACCCATACTTTGCCGGTTCGCGAAGCGCTGCGTCTACTCACTGGCGCAGCGGGTTTTTCGTCGCGCCATGAAACTGCCTTCAGCATCGATGCCGTTTTCCGCGAACTGGACAGGAAAGTTGCGAATCGCTTGCGAAAGACCAAGAACGTTCGCTCGATTTACGCCTATGAAGATGGCGCGCTGGAAAGTTTCCGGACAGCGCGGAATCTAAAACTCCAGCGAATCTACGACTTGCCGATCGGTTATTGGCGAGTGGGCCAACAAATTTTTGCTGAAGAAGCCGAGCGCGAGCCGGAATGGGCGCCAACCTTGACCGGAACGCTCGACAGCGCCGAAAAACTTGCGCGCAAAGATGACGAGCTGCGTCTCGCCACGCGCGTCATTGTCGCCAGCACATTCACGAAGCAGACATTGGCCGATTCGCCATGCAGGGCGAAAATCGACATCGTTCCGTACGGAGCGCCCAGGGCGATTTCCAGCGAGGCCGCACCATCGTCCGACAAACTCAGAGTTTTGTTCGCCGGATCGCTTGGTCAGCGCAAAGGCTTGTCCTACTTGCTTGCAGCAGTCGAAAAACTCCAGGGCGCTGTTGATCTGACGTTACTCGGCAGAAAGACGGTAAACGGCTGCGCGCCTCTCGATGCGGCAGTTCAAAGATATCGTTGGCTTCCAAGTCTGAGTCACGCCGCCGTGTTGCGTGAGATGCACTCCCACGATGTGCTTGTCCTGCCGTCGCTGTTTGAAGGCTTTGGTTTGGTAATTTTGGAGGCGATGGCGCAGGGCACCCCGGTCATAACAACGAGCCACACCGCCGGGCCTGACATCATTGAAAACGAATTCGACGGTTTCGTTGTCCCGATTCGTTCCGCGAACGCGATTGCCGAGAAACTGGATTTGCTCACACATGATCGGGAACGGCTGATGTCGATGAAATCAGCCGCCAAACGCAAGGCGGATGCACACGGATGGGACGGTTATCGGCAGCGCTTGGTGGAAGTGGCACGGGAAGTGATGGCGAGCTAAGGTGCGCCACCCAATGAGAGCAGCCTTCACCCCTTCATTTTCGTCCGTTCCAGCGAAAGTTCCCATGGCGGACCAGCCTCCCAGTCTGCGCGCGGTGCGCATTCTGATTTGGGTTTACCTTTTTCTTCTCGTCGTGGAAGGGTCCGTGCGGAAGTGGATTCTTCCGCAGCTTTCTGATCCGTTGCTGATCATTCGTGATCCCGTGCTGCTGGCGATCTACTTCTGCGCCCTGCGCGCACACGTCTTTCCCGGGAACGCTTACGTCATTCTTCTCGGCGTCATCGGAGTCCTCTCGATGCTCCTCAGTATTTGGATGCTCTACGATTATGTGCCGTTCAAGGTGATCATGCTCGTAACCGCTTACGGTTTTCGGTCAGATTTTCTGCACTTGCCTCTTATCTTTGTGATCGCGGAAACGTTAGATTTGGAGGATGTGAAAAAAATCGGTTATTGGACTCTGCTTTTGATGATTCCAATGGCGATTCTCATGGTGTTGCAGTTTAAGGCGTCGCCGGATTCGTTCATCAATAAGACAGTCGGTCTGGGCGAAGCACAGCAGCTATCCACCGCTGGCGGAAAAATCCGGCCGCCTGCGACCTTCTCGTTTATTTCTGGACCGGTCTTTTATTTGAGCGCGGGAGCCGCTTTTCTGATTTATGGGGCGCTGACCCACGGTGTCTATAAAGGTTGGCTGCTGTTTGTTTCAGCCGCTGCGCTCCTCGCTGGTGTTATGGTTTCGGGAAGTCGGGCCTGCGTTTTAGCAGTCGGTCTCGTCGGACTTTCCATTCTCATCATTGTCTTAGTGCGTCCTTCAGCGGTGAACAAGATTGGTGGGACTCTACTCGCGCTCGCTATCATTGGTTTCCTTCTCATCCTTTTCGGCAGTCATCTTCCATTTATGAGGGAGGGGATGGATGTTCTTTCGGAGCGTTTTACCAGCTCGGCCGAGGTTGCAGAGACAACTATCGTCGGCGGATTGCTTGAGCGAGTGATGCAGGAATTTACTGAGCCGTTTAGTTACATACTTAAGATACCTTTGACCGGATACGGCCTCGGGCTCGGCACGGCTGGCGGGGCACGGTTCCTGGTTGGGCAGGGAACGTTTTTGTTATCAGAGAACGAATGGACACGAATTATTGCAGAGAGTGGGCCTTTTCTCGGTCTCGGTTTCATTATCGTGCGGGTCGCGCTGACAGGTAAGCTGTTGTTGGCCAGCTTGCGCGCTCTCAAGGCCGGAGAAGTCTTGTCGATTCTTCTGTTCAGCACCGCATTTCTCGGAGTGCTCAATGGGCAGTTGGGTCAACCAACGACACTTGGTTTCACCGTCGTTCTCGCCGGACTTTGTCTGGCCGCAGCCAAAGTCGGCGACCCGGCGACCGAAGAAGTAGAAGACGATGAAGACACTGGCGAAAGACCGTTGCCGCGGCGTTCTGCTTTTGCCAATCGCATCCACGGGCCGGCTCACGATACCGATCACACCAATGGTTCTGTTGATCGGTAATTACCCGCTCGATCGCCAACAAAGCATGCAGCGTTTCGCCACGATGATGCTGCAGGGCCTGATTGCGGCAGGAGTTCCAGCGGAAGTGATAGCGCCGATTCCGGTGTTCGGAAAATTTTTTGGTGACGAAAATTTCATCGGCAAATGGCTCGCTTACGTCGACAAGTTTTTTTTGTTTCCGCGCCAACTTCGGGCGCGCGTTGCCAACCAAACTGCGATCGTCCACATCTGCGATCACTCGAATGCGATCTACTGTGCGAACGTCGCCAATGTTCCCGCCGTCGTAACCTGTCACGACCTGATCGCGGTGCGCAGCGCGCTCGGAGAAGAATTACACTGTCCGGTTTCTTTCACCGGACGACTGTTGCAGCGCTGGATTTTGCGAAGTCTTCGGCGCGCTGACGCAGTGGTTTGTGTTTCAAATGCCACTCATGACGATGCCGAACGACTGGTTTCGCGCGATGGGCCTTCGCCCAAACTCGAAGTAATCAGTAATGGACTGAATTATCCATACCGGAAGCTCACGGATGAAGACGCCGCCGCGCGGTTGAAGGCCATTCCCGGACTGGCGCCGCCCTTTGTGTTGCATGTGGGGTCCAACTTGCCGCGAAAGAACCGTGACGCCGTCCTTCGAATTTTCGCGCGTAACAAAGACAAATGGAACGCTCGCCTTGTTTTCGCGGGCGACGCGCTGACTCAGAAGCAACATTCGCTGGCCAGCCGGCTCGGGATCGCCGACCGCATCGTCGAGATCAAAGACGCTTCCGATAAATTACTCGAAGCGTTGTATACCTGCGCGATCGCGCTCCTACATCCGTCGCTCTCCGAAGGATTCGGCTGGCCAATCATCGAAGCGCAAGCATGTGGATGCCCCGTGGTCTGCACGAACATTCCTCCAATGCCGGAAACTGCCGGTGACGCGGGCTTACTTCACGATGCATCCGACGAAGCAGGGTTTGCCGCCGATCTTCTACGCTTGAACGATCCCGCCGAACGCGCCTCTTGGAGTGCGAAAGGTTTAGGTAACGCGGAACGATTCTCGACTGCAAAAATGATTTCGCGTTACATCGAGGTTTACCGCAGCCTGGGAGCGCAATTGTGAGAAAACTTCTAATGTTAGTCAGTTTCCTCTTGCCGTGGAAATTGCGCCGTTCGTTTTTGCAAAAACAATTCGGTTACGAAATCCATCCTACCTGTCGCATCGGTCTCTCCTGGATCAATCCGACGCGGTTGATCATGGAAGAGGGGAGTCGCATTGATCACCTGACGCTTTGCAAGGGACTGGATTTGCTTCATCTCAAGGCTCATTCAATGGTCGGCCGCGGCAACTGGATCACCGGTTTTCCACTTGGACCGTCGCGCCATTTCGCCGAGGAGACGGATAGAAAACCGCAGTTGATCGTTGGCGAGCATTCCGCGATCACTCATCGCCATTTCATTGACTGCACGAATTCGATCACAATCGGCAAATTCAGCACGATGGCCGGTCTTCAGTCACAAATCATGACCCACAGTGTGGATATCGAGAGAAACCGCCAGACTTCCCAGCCGGTGCGAATTGGCGATTATTGTTTTGTCGGGACAAATTGCGTCGTGCTGGGTGGCAGCGTTCTGCCCGATTTCTGCGTAGTCGGCGCGAAGTCCCTCGTGAACAAGGCTTTCTCGGAGTCGTATCAGCTCTACGGCGGAGTGCCGGCTCGCCCGATCGAAAAATTGTCGCCTGAGTGCAAATATTTTCAGCGGACGGAAGGTTTCGTTGTCTAGCGCGCGATCAATTTCAGCGATCGACAATAGCCCAGCCTTTGAAGGCTGGGTAAATCGTTTATTGAAATATGAGTCCCGGCAGGGACGAAAGGAGATTTCTACCGTCCCTATTGGGACTCGGCCGAGAATCGTTCTTGACCGGCCCAGCGTTGAAACGCTGGGCTATTATCAGAGGGAATATCGGCCGGGATATCGGACCCAGATATGAACCTTGGGGCGCTGAAGATTTTGCAACTCGTGCACACCCTCGACCCGAGTGTTGGTGGCGTGGCGGCGGCAGTCCTCAGCTTGAGCCGCGGACTCGCGAAACGTGGACACAAGATCGACATCGTGGTGTTGGACGATCCAAACGCGCCCTGGCTCGCTGACATTGGATTGCCCGTTCACGCGCTCGGCGCCGGCCTAACGAGTTATCGCTATTCGTCGAAATTATTGCCCTGGCTAAAGAAACATGGCGGCGGATTCGACCGCGTCATTGTGAATGGTATTTGGCAATATCTGAGCTTCGCGGCCTGGCGACGTTACGCGAAATCTCCAATTCCTTATGTTGTTTTTCCGCACGGGATGCTGGACCCGTGGTTCAAAGAGACTTTTCCGCTGAAGCATCTCAAGAAATGGCTTTACTGGCCGTGGGCGGATTATCGCGTGTTGCGGGATGCGGCCTCGGTTATTTTCACTTCGGAAGAAGAGCGTTTGCTCGCCCGCAAATCGTTTTGGCTTTATCGGGCCCATGAGAAAGTTTCGCCGCTCGGTGTGGAAACCCCAACGCCACCGTCAGCGGAAGGGCGCGAGAATTTCTTTCACCGTTTTCCGGAGCTGCGAGACAAGCGCATGCTTCTTTTTCTGGGCCGCCTTCATCCCAAGAAGGGTTGCGATATTCTGATCGAGGGTCTCGCTCAAATGGCCGACCAGTCCGTTTCTCTTGTTCTGGCCGGACCCGACCAAGTTGGCTGGCAAGCAGAGCTGCAACGGCGCGTCGGCGATTTAAACCTTCAGTCACGCGTCGTCTTTGCCGGAATGTTGCAGGGCGAAATGAAGCAAGTTGCGCTTGTAGTCGCGGATGCGTTCGTGCTTCCGTCGCACCAGGAGAACTTCGGAATGGCGGTGGTGGAAGCGCTGGCCGTCGGGCTGCCGGTCCTGATTTCGAATCGGATCAATATTTGGCGCGAAGTAGACCAGGACGGCGCGGGTTACGTCGAATCTGACGATTTCTCCGGGACCGTTCGCTTGTTGAATCGCTGGATCGCCGCTCCGCGAAGTGTGCGCGATGGCATGCGCAACAACGCGCGTCGCTGCTTCGAACAACGTTTTGAAATCAACAAGGCAGTGGATTCGCTCCTCCAAGTTTTGAACGAACCGCAATCGTCGCGATGAAAATCACGATCGTGCTGGGAGCATTTTTGCCGATTCCGCCGACGATGGGCGGCGCCGTGGAAAAAATGTGGTACGCGCTGGCGCAGGAATTCGCCCGCCGCAGTCACGAAGTCGTGATGATTTCACGCAAAATGCCGGGCCAGCCGCGAGACCAAACTGCGGATGGAATTCGACATTTGCGGGTTTCGGGCTTCGATACGCCACGTTCTCTCATTTGGCTGAAGTTTCTCGATCTCATT
The DNA here is from genome assembly GCA_963817335.1 of uncultured Verrucomicrobiae bacterium. GTDB lineage: Bacteria > Verrucomicrobiota > Verrucomicrobiia > Chthoniobacterales > UBA10450 > AV40. Next base: position 183,398 of record CAWFNX010000001.1, read on the forward strand.
TACTCGTTCAGGGTGAGGGCGATCCTGCCTGCCGCCGATATGTTGGTCACCAACGCGTTCTGGTTGCCGATGCTCGTGCGGGACAAGACTCGCGGAAAAATTTACATGCACGTCGGCCGCTATCCGAAAGGTCAAATGCGCTTGTATCGCCGTGCGGTTCGGCTCCAGGCGCCTTCGACCTCGGTGGCGCGAGCGATTGCCTCCGAAGCGCCAGAGCTTGCTGCGAAGGTCTCGGTAGTGCCGTACCCAGCTCCGGGATCGGCTTCGAACGAGGTGACGCCCATCTCGGATCGACAAAAAATCATTCTCTACGTCGGTCGGGTGCATCCTGAAAAAGGTGTTCATCTTTTGGTGGAAGCGTTTGTTCGAGGAACGCGCGCTGCTTTTAGGGATTGGAAGCTGATGATCGTTGGTCCAACAGAAAGTAAATTCGGAGGGGGCGGGAGCGAGTATTCGTCCGCCTTGGAGCGTTCTGCCTCCGAAAGCAGCGGACGGGTGACCTTTGCCGGCTCAATTTTCGATCCGACAGCGCTCGATAAAACCTTTCGTTCGGCGCGTTTGTTCGTTTATCCATCGCTGGCCGAGCGTGGTGAATCCTTCGGGCTGGCGCCCTTGGAAGCGATGACTCATGGTTGCGGCGTGCTTGTGTCTAAACTGGACTGTTTTGGCGACTTCATTCGTGACGCCGAAACCGGTTTTGTTTTTGATCATCGCTCCGACAACCCCTCCGGGTCCCTTCGTGAAAAGATGGAAGCGGTGGTGGCCGACGAAGCCCTGCTTGCCCGAGTAGCCGGCGCCGGCCACGCCAAGTCGGCAGAATATTCACTGCCCCGAGTTGCCGACGGGTTCATTGCTGACTTTAGTTCGCTGACTCACAACACCGATGTCCGAAACCCAAATCGTTAATCCCGAGCAAAAGTCGCCTTACCAATCGCCCTGGACGGCGGAAAACCGTTTTTTGCGGGTGTTGTGGGAGTTTTGCTGGTTTCTTTTTTGCAGCTGGACGCCAAAACCATTGAACGAGTGGCGGCTTTTTTGGCTGCGAGTGTTTGACGCCAAGATCCACGGGACGCCTTTCGTGCATCAGCGCGCGCGGATCGCGATTCCCTGGAATCTCACTTTGCACGATCGCGCTTGCCTGGGTGACCGGGCCAATGCGTATTCGTTAGGCGAAATCGAAATCGGCGCGCGCGCAACGGTTGCCCAGGAAGTTTATTTGAGCAGCGCAAGTCATGATTTTACCGATCCTGCGATTCCGCTGACCGTCGCGAAGATCACAATTGGCGAGGACGCGTTCGTTGGCGCGCGGGCGTTTGTTCTTTCCGGCGTGCGAATTGGGGCGCGCTCTGTAGTGGGCGCCTGTTCGGTCGTGACCAAGGACATTCCCGACAATGTCATCGCTGCCGGCAATCCCTGCCGCGTTATTCGAACACGATGACTCAGGCAGAAAGCTGTTGCGCATGAAGCTGTTCGCTTGGATTCGCGATGCGCATCCGTTGCATTCGTTGCGCCGGTTCAAATGGTATCAAAGGCTTCCCCGTTACTTTGATCCGCTGGTAAAGACGCGCTTGCACCAATTTCCGCGACCGGTTTATCTAAGGCTGCTTTCGCACGCGTCGCTGATTCTCGACTCGACGACCCACGAAACGTCGATTGGGGAAACGTTTCGGGCGATCCTGAGCGCAATCCCGGATAAGAGCGGCGGATTTTGGGATGTCGGCGCAAACATCGGTTGGTACACATATTTATGCGCCAGCGCCCGCCCTTCCTTTTCAATTGTGTCCTTCGAGCCGGACGCGAAGAATTTGGAATGTCTTCGCCGGACCAGTCGGGCCTGGAATTTGGCGAACCACCTTGTCGTTCCGGCAGCCGTGGCCGAGCAGAGCGGTCGCGCAACCTTCTACCTCGATGAAGTTACGGGAGCGACGGGAACGTTGAGAGATACCGGAGACACCTTTGGGGCGGCGTATTACGGCGTTGCGCCCAGGCCAGTCGACGTCTCAACAATCTCGCTCGACGAATTTGCCCGCGATCACCAGCCGCCGTCAGTTATCAAGCTCGATATTGAAGGGACCGAATTGTCGGCGCTGCGAGGCGGTTCGCGTCTGATCGAGCGTTTCCAACCGGTGCTTTTTCTGGAAACTTGTTATCAACGTCCGGAAATTTTTAGTTTTCTGAAGAATTTCGGATATCAGCTGTACGATTCTGATCGCCGCGGCCAGGTCGATAACACCACGGTCAATCTCATCGCGTTTGTTCCGGATCGCTTTCCAATGATCGAAAACGCCTTGTCGCGGTTGAAGTATCCGATTCACCATTCGCATGAACCCGCAGGGGCATAAGGTTCCGATTTCCGTCCTCGTTCCCATCAAGAATGAGGCAGCCAACTTGGCGCGTTGTCTCTCATCTGTTCAGTGGGTGGACGAAATCTTCGTGGTCGATTCGCAGAGCACCGATAGCTCGGCCCAAATCGCACAGAAGCATAGCGCCCGAGTCGAACAGTTTCAGTTTAACGGAACGTGGCCAAAAAAGAAAAACTGGGCCTTGGAAAATCTCCCATTCAAGAATGATTGGGTTTTCATTCTCGACGCCGACGAGGTCTTACCCCCTGAAGCTGAGAAAGAGTTTGCCGATGCAATCGCGAACGCAGGCGACATCGCCGGTTACTGGATCAATCGCCGCTTCTTCTTTTTGGGCCGCTGGTTGCGTCACGCTTATTACCCAAACTGGAACCTCCGGCTATTTCGACACTCGTTAGGTCGATACGAAAAACTTACAGACCTGCAGACTGACAGCGGCGACAACGAAGTGCACGAGCACGTCGTTGTAAATGGGAAGACCTCGCGATTGCGTTGTGAAATGGATCATTATGCGTTCCCGTCGGTTGACGTCTTCATCGAGAAGCACAACCGCTATTCAAACTGGGAAGCGCGGGTTGCGGCCGAAGGAAAAGGCGGGGAAGCGCTGACGCACGAACATGTCGATCTTAAGCGGTCGCTGAAAATGGTTGCGAGGCGGCTGCCGTTTCGTCCGCTGTTGCGATTCCTTTACATCTACATTTGGCAAAAAGGTTTTCTCGACGGTCGCGAGGGTTATTACTTCGCCCGGCTTCACGCTACCTATGAATTTCTGATCGTTGCGAAAACTTACGAATATCGGAAGCGCAGCGAGCGGACCTGAGAAGCCGCTCGTTTCAGTAGGCCGTGTGCGGCGGCTTCATCAAGTGCCAGAAGGTCCGCACGATGATCGCGAGTTCGAGCGACAGGTTCCAATTCTCAAGGTACTCTATGTCGCAGGCGACTCGATTGGCGATGTCCGAGCCATTGTGCGCTTCTCCGCGAAAGCCGCGCACTTGGGCGAGACCGGTAATACCCGGCTTCACAAACGTCCGCACATGATAGTTCGCCATGTATTTGGAAAATTGCTGGTTGTGCTCAATCAGGTGCGGACGCGGACCGACGATGCTCATGTCGCCGCGCAGAACGTTCCAAAATTGCGGCACCTCATCGATACTCAACTTCCGAAACCACTTTCCCAAAGGGTAAACGCGCTCGTCTTCAAGACTGGCTTGACGTGACAGTTCACCGTTACTCGAGTGCATCGTGCGAAATTTGTAGATAACGAATTGTCGATTCTGCAGGCCGGCGCGTCGTTGAATATGGAAAAGGGGACCGGGAGACTGGGCCCGCTGGCTAAAGAACACGATCAGCGCGAGTACTGGGAAAACGAAAACGATGATTGGAATTGCGATCGCGACGTCAATCGCGCGCTTCAGGAACTGGTTGAGTGGATTTTCCAGTGGCTCTTCCCGCAGGCCGATAAAGCGAAAGCCGCCGTCCTCAAAATGAGTGACTGAGTGCCGAAGCTTTTCTTCGAGATCGCTTAGGATTAACAAACGAATGCCAAGCTGGTCGCAGGTGTGAATGACATTTTGATAAGAGCCGGCGAAAAGTGGAAACTCGAGCAGGATCACCTGGGTGACTCCGCGCTCGATAATCACTTTCTCAACTTCATCCGGCTTGCCCAGGATCGGGATCCCGTCCTGCGTTTTGTCGATGTTCTCTTCGCAAACCAGACCGACCGTTCGCAGGCCGATTTCAGACTTGCGGTGAAGCCACTCTCCAAGTTGCTCGGCCCGCCGACTTGAACCCACCAGCAATGTCTTGTCTTCGGTCCGGAAAATCCCGCGGGCCAGGATCGATGGAAGATAGTAATGCGAGAAGAGCAACGCGACATACAGCCAAGGCACAAAGTTGAAGAAGAACACACGCGAAATAAACGCGTCCTTGGTTGCAATCAGATAGACTACGAGCAATCCGACGCTTGCGACCGTTTGACGCAAACTGAGCCGATGGGGCCGGAGCAGTTCGTTTTGCAAAAAGTAATTCTTGGATCGGGTCAACGCTTCCAAAAGCATCCCGAGCACAAGCATGCCGCAGTAAATGCTGTATCGTCGCCAGGTGAGCTCCGCGCTCGGCGAATAGAAGGTCACCATGATCCAGACCCCGAGCCAGAACAGGCCGGCCACCATGACGATCTGGCAAAACAGAAAGAGGCGGTAGAGTCCTTCCGTCCGTTGCGTGACCATGTGTTATTTTGCTGCGCCGAAGATCAGAGTACGCGATGGCGGCAGACCTTCAACTCGTGCTAATCTTTCCGCGTTCATGACATTTCGATTCTGCCAACGGATCGCTCGGAGATTGAAAAGCGATTCCCATACCATGCCAGGGCACCTAGCCTAATGGAGAACACAACAGACCGTGTAGAGTCCGGGCGCGACCGTAGGGGCACCCCCGGTCCGTTTCCCGAAGCGTTTCTCGCCTTGCTCCCGGTCCTCGCCTGTTTTTTCGGCGGCGCCACCCACAAATGGGCGGAAGGATTTATTTTCGCGCTCCTCGGAATCTTCCTGATCGCGCGGCCACCGCGCTATTCGCTCGGCCTGCCGATCAATCTGGTCGTCGTCGCGTTTTTGCTTTGGCCGGCCATCGGTTTTCTGCCCGCCGCCTGGTTTTACAAACCGGCCTGGCGCGCCGCTTTCACGAATGACTTCGGTATTGTCCTTCCGGCAACGTTGAGTCCGCAACCGTGGATTTCGTTGACCTGTTGGGTCGGCATCCTGGCAGGGTTGTGCTGGCTATACGTCATGTGTAGCGAACAGCTCGGGCTGCGTGAGGCGCGCACCGCCGTGCGGATGTTTACCGGTGGTATCGCCCTTTTGGCCATAGTTTGCGTTCTGCTCTGGTTTCGGCATTCGTCATTGCCCTTCTGGCATAACGCGCGTGGATTTGGACCGTTTCCAAACCGTAACCAGACCGGCAATCTCTTTGGCCTGACTGCGATCATGATCCTGGTTTGCGCGCAGGACGATCTCCGCAAAGGACGAAAACGCTGGATTGCATGGGTCATTGCGTTCGGGTTCATCATTGCCGCGATCATTTTGAATTATTCGCGCGCTGGAGTTGCGCTTCTCGTTGTCGGGAGCGCGCTTTGGCTCGGCATCTTTTCACTTCGCCAACGATCCCCGCCCAAAATCGCGGTGGTAGTTTCCTTTTTACTTCTGCTCGGCACCGCGCTTTTGATTTTCGGCGGGCAAACTCTCGAACGATTTCATCTCCGGAACCCGGGCAGCGGCGATATCTCAAGCGACTTCCGGTGGCGGATTTTCTCGGATGTCTTCCACCTGCTTCGCGATTCGCCGTGGGCCGGAATAGGCCTTGGAAATTTTGAACCAGTCTTCGCGACATTTCGCGCCGCGTCTCTTAGTGAACAACGCGCGATTCATCCGGAGAGCGATTGGCTATGGCTGTGGACCGAGCTCGGGTGGGTAGCGGTTGTCCTGGTAGTCGTCGGATTTATTTTGATCATTCGAAAGGTCTTTCCGCTCCAGGAAGGAACTAATCAACGGTATCGGCTCGGGACGCTCATCGCCGCAGTTCTGTTTGCGTTGCATGGCCTGATCGACGTTTCGGGTCATCGGATCGGTACCGTGTTTGCCGCAATATTTTTGCTCGGCATTTCGGTGCACCGGCCGTTCTCGTTCCGGCCAATGGGTTGGATGTCGATCTGGTTTCGCTTGACCGGCGTGATCTTGGTCGTGGTGGGCGCCTCGTGGCTCGTCTGTTCGCGCAGTCAGAAATTGCTTCCCGGTCCGGTTGGAGTGAGCAACGCCAAGCAACTTGCGGTCATTGCCAACCAGGAACACGATTTCAACGAAGCTCTGCGGCTCACAAATATTGGGCTGCAATGGGCGCCGCTCGATTGGGAACTCTATTTTTCGCGCGCCATCGCGGAAGTTTCGCTGAAGCAAACCGAAAATGCCCTGGCCGATTTCAGGCGCGCCCGTTATATCGAGCCAAGTTCCGCCGAACTTCCACTGGTCGAAGGAACGGCCTGGCTTTCGGCAAAGCAACCTGCGCTGGCGGCCACGGCATGGCAGGAAGCGTTGCGCCGCTCTGGGCAGTCCCAACGGGCCGGAGTTTACGCGCGAATGCTAAGCAATGCCTCGCTTCGGAGTCCGGAGCTGCGACGCATTCTCGCCGAGCGTGGAGTCAGCCGTCACGACTTGGCGCTGCCGTATCTTAGCCAACTGCTGGGCGCAGACTTCAACAGTGCATTGAGCGAAGTTCTAAAAAACGATCCCGACCTCAGTTCGTATTCCGAGCCGGAGAAAATTGCTCTCTTCTCGCTTTGGTCGGAACGCGGCGATGGCGAAATGCTTGCCCAGGCAATCCAGCAACATCCGGACTGGCTGTCCTACGCCTGGTACGGCATGGCCAAATACGACGCGAGCAAAAATGATTTTCGCGCAGCCTACGATCTCACTCAAAAATATGGCGACCCGGCGGCGCTACCGCGAATTTCCTCAAACCCAAACCATCAATCTAACTCGGATCTTCTGCGGTTGGAGAGTCAGTTCCGCGCTTCGCCAGACAATTACGCGGTGGGGTACGAACTTTATCGCGCTCAAAGGCAAGTCGGTAGAACCGATGACGCGATTCAAACCGTGCGTCATTTCAGCGAGCGCAAAGGGACACCCGCTTACTGGAGATATCTTGAAGCCCAGCTCTGGGCCGAAAAACAAGACTACGGCCGCGCCTGGAAAGCCTGGGAAGGATTTCACGCTGCCAGCAACAAAGGCGTCCCGTAGCAGCGAATTTTACATAGCGGAGCTCGGTGGCGCACTCGTATTCGAAACGGCAGACCGCCAAAGAAAGAGAACACGGCGAGCTGGGAGGCCGCCGGGTAGACGGTGCAACCGCGAGGTAGCGGCGAGTGAGCGGGAGTGAACGAGGTCGAGCCGAGTCCGAGGAAAAAACTGTAATTTAGAGCAAAGCACTCCTTGGTTGCCGCTGTACAGATCTAACGAGAGCAAGCTGAGCGACCGCCGCCGGGGCGCAAGTTTTCGTCTCAAAAGCTAAACGACTCAATATCTCAATTTCTTTTCACGCCGGGCGGCCGTTCGTTCCATCGCCTGGTTAGATGCATTGTGTGAATCGCGAGCCGACTTGACCTGCACAAACTGCCGCCCCGAATGCAAGCTCCTGACCGCTTCAGCCGCATTTTTAAGCGCAAGCGGTGACAAGATCAAATGGATGTGATCTACACCAGTTACAATTGTCACCGGCACATCTTTCCCTGCCTGCTTCAGAATCTCGGCGAAGCGGTTTGGATAATAGACTTCGTCGTTTTCGCCGATCAGAATGCGGAAAGGCTGATGCATGTTGCGGAGATCTGCGAGATAGTCTTCGTGCGGCCGAAAGTTGGTTTCCAGTGCATAGGAATATTCCGAGGTCAAAATTGTCTTTGTCTTTTCGCTCACGGCGAAGCGCAGGACTGGGAGCGAATTGAAGGTTCGGAGACCGAATCCATTTAGAATCGCAAGCGCGACGATGCGCGGAACACCAACACTCACCCAACCTCCGCCGGCAGGCCGTAAACTCGGGGCATCCTGACTGAGAAACGGAGCCAGAAACAAATAGCTTTGAAAAAGATCCTGCCCACTGCTGCCCGCGAAACGCAGGGCGAATCCGCCACCTGAGGAGAAGCCGGCCAGGGTCACAGGCGCTGGCGGTGAAACCGCACGCATGAAGTCAGTGAGATCGTCTTCCAATTGCCCGATATAGCCGATCTGGCCCTTGTCGCCGGAACCACCATGGCCACGGACATCCAGCGCATGGGTCGTAAATCCTGCGGCGCTCAATTCCTTAGCCATCGGGTGCATGCTGGAGCTGGTGGCCGATGAGCCATGAATCAGCACAACGCAGCCCTCACCCGGAGCTGAGGCCGCGGGTGCATAAGATCGGTAGGTCAGCTTTGTTCCGTCGCGAGCCGTAAAGCTGGCCGGCGGTGGCAAGTCCGAAAAATCCACAGAGCTAAACGGATCGATGATGCTTCCCATCGGATGCGGCGTCCTTGGGCCACCGAAGATTATGGCGATACCGAAAATCGCGACGACCAAACCCGGGCAGATTATTAGGACGCGCTTCAGCATCTAACGAGAATAAGCTGAGCGACGGCTGACGAGAGCGCGCTGTGCTTCGGGTTTTAGTGTTGAAGTCATCGAAAGCAAATGTTCGCGCCGGTCAGCGGTTCGCTCCAGCGTTTGGTTAGATGTTGGATCGTGCATGCGAACGCGAGCGCATGAAGAAAAGAAAACACAAGAAAGCGCCGATAACAATGATGGGGATGCCGACCACCGGGCAAAGGCAAACGGGGTCGTATCTAAATATTCAAGATTTGCAGCCGACACGGCTGCCACCATAACGGAGATCAAAGGACAGAGGACAGACTTAATAAGCCATCTGCGTTGACGGCCGTTGCGATTACTTACTCGGCGAGGGCGGCTTGGGCGGCCGCCAGGCGAGCGATCGGTATCCGGAACGGACTGCAGCTGACGTAATCCAGTCCAAGGCGGTGGCAGAATTTCACGCTGTTCGGTTCGCCGCCATGTTCGCCGCAAATCCCGAGCTTGATCTTCGGGCGCGTTTTGCGGCCGAGATCGCGTGTCATTTCCATCAGTTTGCCGACGCCCTTCTGATCAATCGACGCGAACGGATTCGTTTCGATGATGTCGAGCTCAGCGTATTGCGGCAGAAAACTTCCGGAATCGTCCCGACTCATTCCGAGAGTGGTTTGGGTGAGATCGTTGGTGCCGAAGCTGAAGAACTCCGCGTCGCGGGCGATTTCATCCGCCAGCAGGCAAGCCCGCGGAATCTCGATCATCGTGCCGACCAAATAATCGAACTTGGTTTTCTTTTTCTTTGCGACTTCATCGGCCACACGATTGACGATGTCGATCTGGAGTTTGAGTTCGCGCGGAAATCCGACCAACGGGATCATGATTTCCGGACGCACTTTTTGGCCGCGCTTTTGGACTTCGGCAGCGGCTTCGAAAATCGCGCGCGATTGCATCTCGGAAATCTCCGGGAACGTAATTCCGAGCCGGCAACCGCGATGGCCGAGCATCGGGTTGAACTCATGCAATTCTTCGACGCGTCGCGCGATTTCCTCGGCGGTCACGTGCAGTTTATGCGCGAGATCGAGTTGCTGCGCTCTTTCCTGCGGCAGAAATTCGTGCAGGGGCGGATCGAGAAAGCGGATCGTTGCCGGCAACCCGTCGAGCGCTTCAAAAATGCCGATGAAATCCTGGCGTTGATAGGGAAGCAATTTCACGACTGCGGTTTCGCGGGCTGATTTTGTCCGGGCGAGAATCATTTCGCGCATGGCATCGATGCGATTGCCCTCGAAAAACATGTGCTCGGTCCGGCAAAGCCCGATCCCTTCCGCGCCGAATGCGACCGCGTTTCGAACTTGTTCCGGCGTATCGGCATTGGTGCGAAGTCCGAGAGTTCGAAATTCGTCCGCCCAACCCATCAACTTCGCGTACTCGCGATAAGTCAGGCTTTTTTTCGCGTCCAGCGAGCGATCCACCAGCACTTGAATAATCTCAGAGGGCGCGGTGGTGACTTCACCGGCGAAAACTTCGCCCGCGGTTCCGTCGATTGAAATGTAATCGCCCTGCGCCAGAGTCGTGCCGTTCGCGCTCATGGTGCGCTTTTCGTAATCGATCTGGATCCCGCTCGCGCCGCAGACGCAAACCTTGCCCATTTGACGCGCGACCAGCGCCGCGTGCGACGAGACGCCGCCGCGGGCCGTGAGAATTCCTTCGGCGGCGATCATTCCGCGCAAATCTTCCGGAGAGGTTTCAATTCGCGCGAGCACGACCTTGTCGCCTTTTTCCGCGCGTCTGACTGCTTCCTCGGCGCTAAAAACAACATGGCCCGACGCCGCCCCAGGCCCGGCAGCGAGACCGGTGCCGATCTTCTTTGCCTGCTTTGCCGATTGCCGATCGAAGATTGGCGCGAGCAAATGGGCGAGGGAATCGGCCGGGACTCGCCGCACCGCGTCTTTTTTGTCGATTAACTTTTCCTCGACCATGTCGACGGCGATGCGGACCGCGGCGAGACCCGTGCGCTTTCCATTGCGGGTTTGCAAAATGTAGAGCCGGCCGTCTTCGACCGTGAATTCGAGGTCCTGCATGTCCTTGAAATGCTGCTCGAGAATCTCGCGGACCTTCATCAATCCTTTGTGGGCAGCGGGCATTTCTTTCGCGAGCATGGCGATCGGATGCGGTGTGCGGACACCGGCCACCACGTCCTCGCCCTGCGCGTTGATCAAATATTCGCCGTAGAAAACCTTTTCGCCGGTGGCCGGATCGCGGGTGAAGGCCACGCCGGTCGCGCTGGTGTCGCCCATGTTTCCGAACACCATCGTCTGGACGTTCACGGCGGTGCCCCAATCGTGAGGAATTCCGTATTTGCGCCGATAAACAATCGCCCGGTCGTTCATCCAGGAACCAAACACCGCGCTGATCGATCCCCACATCTGTTCCTTGGCGTCTTGTGGAAACGACTTTCCGGTCCGCTCTTTGATCAACGCTTTGAAGCGCTTCACCAGCTCTTTGAGATCGTCGACAGTCAGGCTGACATCCGGGAAATCGTGTTTGCCGTAACGCTCGTCCTTTAGTTGTTCGATCGCGCTTTCAAACGGTTCGTGATCTTCGCCCGCGCGTTTCTGCACGCCCATGACGACGTCGCCGTACATTTGAAGAAACCGCCGGTACGAATCCCAGGAAAAGCGCGCGTTCTTCGTTTTCCTGGCGACGATTTCCACGACCTCATCGTTCATTCCAAGGTTTAGAATCGTGTCCATCATTCCCGGCATGGAATCGCGCGCGCCGGAGCGCACCGAAACCAGCAGCGGCTGATTCGTGTCGCCGAGTTTTTTCCCGACCGACTTTTCAACTTTTGCCAAAGCGGCTTCCACCTCCGCCTTGAGTTGCGGCGGGTAACTGCGGTCGTGCGCGTAAAAGTAACTGCACACTTCGGTCGTGATGGTGAATCCCGGGGGAACTGGCAACCCGATCCGAGTCATCTCGTGAAGGTTCGCGCCCTTGCCTCCGAGCAGTGGTTTCATTTTACCGGTGCCGTCTGCTTCGCCATCGCCAAAATAGTAAACGTATTTTGGTTTCGATGATTTCTTTGCCGTAGTGGAGCGGCGGTTCGAAGTCAGTTTTTTACGAGACTTAATCTTACGCTTCGTGGCCATGAAAATTCCAAAGAAATGAACGAGATAGCCAACCTACTTCCGCGCAGTTGCGCGTGTCAAAGGTGGATCGTGCGCTCCGAGCGCGATTCTGACCGCGCTTTCATCAAACGCGCTCGGAGAGCGCGTTCCACCTTACGCTGGGGTGGTCCGCTCGGCTTGCTCGATCACATCGTCGATCGCCGCGGTGAAATCATCGACGCCCGTGCTGGGCACGATGATCGTGTTGCGGCGGCCGTGCGCTTCCTCGGTGATGCGGAGGAATTTGCCGCGGTCGTTCTCGCGGAATTCGACGTGGAAATGCTTACGTTCGATCTGCAGCTCCCTGGCCTCTATGAGGTTATCCATTACTTTGAAAAAACCGCGGAGTTTAGGCCGGTTAGGTTGCAAAAGGGAAGCAGATTTTTGGGTCAAAAAAGGCTTCAAATTGGCACTTGTGAATATCTTGTGAATAGATTCGCGGCCTTGCTTACTGCCGCCGTGACTTCTTTCCTCGGGGTGCCTCGGCGATCGCAAAATCAATTTGTTGCTTAAAGGTGTCGACTCGCGCGACGAACACCTTGATTGCGTCGCCAATGGCATATCGCCGATTGGTCCGCCGGCCGATCAATCGTCGTTGAGCTGCATCGAAGCGATAAAAATCGTCCTTCAAGGTAGAGACATGGACCACACCGGTCATCAGTGCGTCCGGCAATTCAACGACTAGTCCATAGTTTCGAACATCGATAATCGCCGCGCGGAAGACCTGCGGGTTTCGTTCGTCGAGTTGTTGCTTAAAGAATTGGAGCTTTTTCAGCCGGACCGATTCGATCTCCGCGTCGGCGGCGTTGCGCTCGGTCTCGGAAATGTGTTTCGCCAGGGACTCGAGCTGTCCGACATCGATTTTGGATCGACGCGAGGAATTGCGTTCCGCGAGGGTGCGATGAACGACCAGATCGGCGTAACGCCGGATCGGACTGGTAAAGTGAAGGTAATTGGCCTTGGCCAAACCGTAATGTCCGAGCGGTTGGGTGGCGTAACGCGCCCGTTTCAGACTCTTGAGCAAGCCGATCTTGAGCGCCTGTTCTTCCGGTTTACCGCGAGTCGATGCCAGGAATCGCTGCACTTCCTTGCGATTCGAAAGATCGCCGACTTTGTAACCGAAGCTTAAAATGAATTCACGATATTCGCCGAGCTTCTCCGGGTCCGGGTCCTCATGGACACGATAAACTGTCGGGAGCGATCGATGCCGGAGCTCGCGCCCCACCGCTTCGTTCGCCGCGAGCATGAACTCTTCAATCAGCTGGTGCGATTCGTCATTCTCAACCCGCTCCAGGCGAATCGGCTTGCCGTTGGCGTCGACGTAAACTTTGACCTCGGGGAAATCGAGATCGAGCGAGCCATGCTCGAAACGTTTGCGGCGCAGCAAGGACGCGAGTTTCCAGGCGGTGTGCAATCGCCGGCCGAGTTCGCCATTCGGTTTCGATTGCAAAATCGCATAAGCCTCTTTGTAAGTGAGCCGCTTCGCGCTCCGGATCACGCTTCTGGCGAAATCCGCGCTCTTCGGGCGTCCATTCTTGTCGAATTCGATGAAGGCCGAAAACGTCAACCGATTAACGTCCGGATTTAAGCTGCAAACACCGTTGCTCAATCGCTCCGGCAACATCGGAATGACGCGATCCGGCAAGTAAACGCTGTTGCCGCGCCGGCGCGCTTCGCGATCGAGCGCGCTGTTAGGAGTTACGTATGCTGAAACGTCAGCGATGTGCACCCCCAGCTTCCAGCCGTGCTCCGTCTCTTCAACGTCGATCGCATCGTCGAAATCGCGCGCATCGTCGGGATCGATCGTGACGATGAATTTGTCGCGCAAATCTTTGCGGCCTTCGAGCGCTTCCTGTTCGACCGAAGTCGGAATCCGGTTCGCTTCATCCGTGACGCTCTTCGGAAATTCTGTGGGCAAATTGTACTTCCGAATGATCGACAGCATGTCGACGCCGGGCGCGTCGGCGGAGCCGAGAATCTCGAGGATGTCGCCTTCGGGATTTACATGACGCGATTGCCACTCTTCCAGGCGAACCACCACTTTGTCTCCGAGGACGGGCATTCTTGGCAGTTTGGTCCGCGGCGGGACTTGAACGTAGACGTTGTGAACCATTCGCGGATCGTCCGACACGACGTAATAAAAGTTCTTCGAATGCTGCAACGTCCCAACGATCGTGTCCCGGGCGCGCTCCAGGATGCGAATCACCCGGCCTTCCGTCCGTTGACCGCCGCGGGCGCGCCCTTTGCCGTAGCGCGGCGAAACATCCCGGTTGATTCGAACTACCACGCGGTCGCCGTTCATTGCCGTGCCGGTATTTTCCGCGGCGACGAAGATGTCAGGTTCACCCGCCTTGTCCGGAATCAGGAACCCGAATCCCGCTTGATGAATCGACAGTTTGCCGGGCACCAGATCGGCTTCTGAAGGCAGAACGTAACAGTTCTTGCGAATGCGGGCGATTTCGCCCGCGTGCTCCAGTTCGCGTAATGTCTGCCGAACCAGAACGCGGTCGCGGCCTTTTGCCCCGAGCGCTTGGGCAATTGCGTCGCGATCGCGCGGCCGGTAGTTCGGCTGGCGCAGCAAGCCCAGAACCTTATCTCGAATTGTGCGGCCGTTTTTGGTCATAGTGACGAAACTATATTGGAGGATGTCGATCTAACGACGAAGCATGAAATCAATTATTGCCGTGGGATGCACGTTCGCAGCCGCGGCGGTGGTCGCGCTTGCGACCGGAGGAGCGAAAATGAAAATCACGAGTCCAGCATTGCAGGAAGGCGGAACGATTCCCGAGAAATTCAGCAAGAACGGCCAGAACGTTAGTCCCGAACTCCGAATCGAAGGCGCGCCCGCTGACGCCAAAAGCCTGGCCCTGATCGTCGACGATCCGGATGCTCCGGTCGGATTGTTTACCCATTGGATCGTTTGGAATATCGATCCGAAAACGACTCAAATCGCCGAGGGAAGCGCGCCGGGTGCCGCGGTCCAGGGCAAAAACGATTTTGGCGACATCGGCTACGGCGGACCGCAGCCGCCGTCGGGCACTCACCGTTATTATTTTAAGATCTTTGCCTTGAATAGTAGTCTCGATTTGAAGTCCGGCGCGAAACGTAAAGAAATCGACGCGGCGATGAAAGGCCACATTATCGCGCAGGGACAATTGATGGGAAAATATTCCAAGAAATAGACCGTAGCGGCGGTCTTTGACCGCCGAACGGCGCTGATAGAGCACCGCTACAACGGCTTCGAATAAGCGCGTAAGCGTGTTAGTCTGATTATGGATGATTAACCGCGTTTGGAAAATCGGCGACCGCGTCGTCGATCTTTCCAGGCGGGGAATGATCATGGGCGTGCTGAATGTCACGCCGGATTCATTTTCGGACGGGAATGAATTCTTTGAATTCGAGGCAGCGGTGGAACGCGGAATTCAGATGGAAGCGGAAGGAGCAGATATTATTGACGTTGGGGGCGAATCGACCAGACCGGGAGCCGACGGCGTTTCGGTGGAAGAGGAATTGCGGCGGGTCATTCCGGTGATCGAGAAACTGCGAGCGAGCACCAACGTCGCCATTTCAATCGACACTTCGAAATCGGAAGTCGCCGGGGCGGCGCTGGATGCTGGAGCTTCGATCATAAACGATGTAACGGGCGGCCGCGGCGATAAAAAAATGTTTCCGCTCGCCGCAACGCGCAAGAGCGCAGTGGTGTTAATGCACATGCAGGGTGAACCTCGGACGATGCAGAAAAATCCGCAGTACGGCGACGTTGTACGAGAAGTGGCTGATTTTTTTAGACAACAATATTCTCGCGCTCTAGAGTGCGGCGTTGAACCCATGAGGCTCGCGTTCGATCCCGGAATCGGTTTCGGTAAAACGCTGGAGCATAATCTGTCGCTGCTGAAAAATCTCGACCAACTCCGGCAGCAGGATCGGCCACTCGTGGTCGGGGTTTCGCGAAAATCGTTTCTGGGAAAACTTGTCGGCTCAGATGAAATGCCCGACCGCCTCGCGCCTACGGTGGCCCTGACCGCCATTCTGCGGGACCGGGGCGCTGACATCTTGCGGGCGCATGACGTGAAAGAAAACGTGGCCGCGTTGCGAATAGCCGAGGGAGTGTCGTGATGCTTCAGGAGTTTGTTCAACTGTGGTTTAGAAGCTGGCGGAGCATTCTCGAAATCATCCTGCTCAGCGTCGGCATTTACTACGGGTATCTTTACTTTCGCGGCACGCGCGGCGCCAAGGTGTTGACTGGACTGGCGATTGTTTTCCTGACCCTGACCTTGATCTCGACCTTGCTGAACCTGGTGGTGATTGGCTGGCTGATCCGAAGTTTCTCAGTCTTTCTCGCCATTGCCCTGGTCGTGATCTTTCAACCAGAGCTCCGGCGCGGTTTGGCCGAACTCGGCGGCCACCCAATTTTTTCGCTCACCAGTGAAAAGCGAGAGACGATTCATGATCTCGCCGAAGCGGTGACTCAGTTGGCCAATAAACAATTTGGGGCGCTGCTGGCAATCGAACGCGATACATCCATTCGGGTTTACGAAGAAACCGGCGTGACCCTCGACTCGGATTTTTCGGTGGAGCTGCTTCTCAGCATTTTTCATCCGAAAGCGGCGCTGCATGACGGCGGGGTGATCATCCGCAACGGCCGAATTGCCGCCGCCGCCTGCATCTTCCCGGTGAGCCAGCGCGAGACCTTGGACCGCAGTCTTGGTCTGCGTCATCGGGCCGCGCTCGGCATCACGGAAGAGTCCGACGCGGTCGCGATCGTGATTTCGGAAGAGACTGGGAGCATTTCTATTTGCCATCGGCGCCGAATTGAGCGCAACTTTACCCCGGAAACGTTTCGCCAGCGGATCGGCGAGATTTTATTGCACGGACGTTATGAAGAGCCTGCTTCTGAAGAATTGGCGCGCGAAGCTGATATCCCTGCTACTCGCGACAACGCTCTGGTATCTCATCAAGAAGAACGTAGCAACGACTCCCTCGCCGTCTGAATCGAGCTCGCGACCGGCTGCCGCCGATAAACGCTAACGCAGAAATCGCGGGAGATTTTGTTCCTCCCAACGACGGGCCCGATAGTAACTGTGAAAGGCCCGCTCCCGCCGGTTGAATTCTTCGGTGTGGACCTGGCGCCGTCCGCTGCGCAGAAGTTTGTCGGGCACGACCGAGTGCAGCATTTCGTGATAGAGAACGTATCTTAAATACCAGGAGGGAACGAATGCCTGATCGAGCAAAGGATGAATGCGAATGACGCGGTCTTGTTCCTGGATGGTTCCAAAAACAAAATGGTCTTTCGGCCGATGCTTCCGCCGGCGGCCCCATTCCACTTTGTAATTATTAAGCCGGCCACGAAAATAACGCTTGTTGAGTTGATGGAACAATACGCCGAGGTCGAAGTGCTTTCCTTCCTGTCGCAGGTTTAGTTGTCCCTGCATCGGCAACTTACGATACGCGATTTTGCGTTTAGTTTTCTTCGCCATAACCTGGGGCCCTCAGCTAGAAAGGATGCAATTCTAAATTGGTTCAGAGAGGTCGACAAGAAAAGCGAGGGTTTTTCTCAATTTTTGTTGTAAGCCTCTTGTAATCAGCATATTATGCGTGTCGACTTCAAGCGACCCAGGGAACGGTTTGAGACCCTCTCAGAGGACAATTTTCCCAAGTTTCAGCGCCAAAACGCGTTGCGAATTTTCCGGCCTGCGTATACTCAAAAGAATTCGCCTTGCTGGAGCCAAGGTAGATCGAAATGACCCCATTTTTGCGGAAACTGCTGGGCCTCAATTGGCTGTTGCTCGTTCTCATGCTCGCCCTGGCCGTCTTCGGCGTCATTGCCATCTACAGCGCGACTTATATGCGCGAGGATCCGGTGGCTGCGGATTTCTGGCGCAAGCAGGCCAACTGGGTCATTGTCGGTTTCTTTGCCTTCATGGTCGCCAGCCTGGTGGATTATCGCTGGATCCGGTGGGGGGCGCTGCCCATGTACGTCGCCGGCATCTTCTTTTTGATCCTGACCAAGTTCATGGGACAAAAAGTTTATGGTGCCCGAAGCTGGCTTCACCTCGGCCCGATTAACTTTCAACCGGCGCAGCTTGCGGTTGTTGCCGGAATCATGGTCCTGGCCCTTTTCCTCAGCCAGTTCAAGCAAATGCATCCCATGCTTCGCTTGCTGGTTTGCGGCGCAATCGCCGGCGCGCCGTGCCTCCTGATCATGATGCAGCCGGATTTGGGTGAAACGATCATTTGGGTGCCGGTATTGCTCGCGCTGCTTTTCGTCGGCGGTATGCCACTGCGCTACCTCATTTGCATCCTGCTCCTGTTGTTCGCAATGATTCCAATCACGGCCAACCTGGCCCTGAAGCCGTATCAACAGGCGCGACTCACCGCGTTCGCGCATCCGGAAATCGACAAGCAGGGTTCCTCATGGGCGATTAACCAATCCCTGATTGCGATTGGATCGGGTGGATGGGCCGGGAAAGGTTTCAAAGCGCCCAATACGCAAATCGAGCTTGGCTTTCTTCCCGCCACCGCCGTCCACAATGACTACATCTTCTCGGCAATTGGCGAGCAATGGGGTTTTGTCGGGGGAGCATTTCTCATTAGCGCGTTCGCCCTGCTTCTGCTCACCTGTCTTTTCGTGGCATTTTTTGCCGGCGATCAATTTGGGTTGCTTCTCGTCATTGGCATCACCGCGCTCATTTTTACCCACATTTTCCAAAACGTCGGCATGACCATATCGATGTTGCCCATCACCGGTGTCCCATTGCCCCTGATTAGTTACAGCGGTTCGTTTGCGCTCATGGTCATGTTCGCGCTTGGCGTAGTGAACAGCGTGTGGGTGCATCGGCACGAGGTCGGGCCGTAGCAGGATAATGCTAGGAATGCAGCAGCGCCGGAGGCGCGCAATGTTTGTAGTGCACCGATCAATCTAAAATAGAAAGCTCCTGTAGGAGCGCCATGTAGGGGCGTGTCGCTCCTGACGGAGCTTGTCCTCGGTTTAGTCTCATGTTCTATAGACGTGACGCGCCGAAGGCGCTTTGAGTTGCATCAGGATGTATGGAGACGGATTACAAGGTTAAGCTCGAGATCTTCGAAGGCCCCCTCGATCTCCTCCTCTATCTGATCAAGCGCGACGAGATCGACATTTACGAAATCTCGATCGAGCGAATCACCCGACAGTATCTCGAGTACCTTCAGGCGTTCAAAGAGCTGAAGATCGACATCGCCGGCGAATTTATCGTCATGGCGGCGAACCTGATCTATCTCAAAAGCCGCAGCCTGCTGCCGCTCGATCAACAGCCGCCGGAAGAAGACGCGGATGAGGACGATCCGCGGTGGGACTTGATCCGCCAGTTGATCGAGTACAAAAAATTCAAGGAAGCAGCGGTGCAGCTGCACGACCGAGAGCTGGATCAGGAACGGATTTTCATTCGCGACGGCGGCGCGGGACCGGCATCAGATGCGCCGCTGCCGTTGCACGAAGTCGGAATTTTTCAGCTGATTCATGCGTTCCAGGAAGTGATCAAGCGGATCGAGGCGCGAGAGGATTTGGGAGAAATTTTTGCCGAGAGGTTCAGCGTGTCCGACAAGATCGAACAGATTTTGGAACGGGTTGGAAATGGCGGTTCAGTGCGGTTCTCAGAACTTTTCGGTCAGATCGCTTCCCGAATTGAGATTGTGGTTACTTTTCTCGCTCTGCTGGAATTGATCCGTTTGAACCAGGTCCGCGCCCTTCAGCGACAGATGTTCGACGAAATCGAGATTGCTGCTGCTGCGGCCTAAATATCGAAATCATGCCGCGCGTTCTTATCGCCGGGTGCGGTTACCTGGGCCGTGCAGTCGCCGATTTGCTGGCCGCCGATCGTTGGGAAGTAGAAGCGTGGACAATGTCGGCGCAGTCGGCGGAGGAAGTTTCACTCGCCGGCCACTCTGCTCACAGTGTCGACATTTCAAACGCGAAAGATGTTGCCGCGCGGCAGTCGGGGTTTGACGCAGTCGTTCATTGCGCGAGCACGCGAGGCGGCGATGCAAATGCGTATCGGCGCGTTTATTTCGACGGCGCGCGCAATCTTCTCGACCATTTGGGGAAGGCGCGGTTTCTGTTCGTCAGTAGCACCAGTGTTTACGCCCAAACCGGCGGCGACTGGGTGACCGAGGAGAGCGCTGCCGAACCGCAGCACGAAACCGGAAAGATTTTGCGCAAGTCAGAAGATCTGGTTCTCGATAACAGCGGCGTTGTCATTCGCCTTGGAGGTCTTTACGGTCCCGGCCGATCGGCGCTTCTTCGGAAATTCTTGAATGGCGAAGCGACGATTGATCCTGAAAACGACCGCTTCGTGAACCAGGTTCATCGCGACGATGCTGCTGCTGCGGTTCAATTTTTACTTCGTCGGGGAGAATCGGGCGGCCAAATCTGCAACCTGGTCGACAACCAGCCGATGTTGCTGAGCGAATGTTATCGATGGCTTGCCATCCGTTTAAATCGTTCCCTTCCGGCGACCGCGAAATCGATGTCGAAGCGAAAGAGAGGCGAGAGCAACAAGCGTGTAAGCAACGCAAGGTTGCGAAGCCTCGGTTGGGGACCGCGATATCCAACTTTCGCCGACGGAATGGAGAGCGTCTTCCAAACCGTTGACGACGAGAACGTGTAACCCGCAGTTCCTCGGCGCGATACCGGTATGGAAGCTGCTAATTTTTTAGCCCATATGCGGACAATCAAACTCAGCGGCCGGGAAATGTCCGTGGTCCGCGCGATCGGCTTCGCCAATTCGATGCTCGGGGCGGAGATTCAGGATTATGTGCGAATGGAATCCGATGACGTCACCGACATTCTAAACAGCCTGATGGCCGCCGGGTTTGTCGAGAGCATTCCCTATTCTGAGCAGATCGACCTTGCCGGAATGCCGGTCACGGCTTTTGAAGTCAATCCGGCTTACAGCCACGAACTCAAGCGCGCGCTGACTCGCACCTAAGCGACTTCCGCGGCCGGCTTTCTTGCGCTCCCGAAAAGCTGGCGAATCACTTCTTCGACCGGCACTTCCTGAACGTTGATGTCGATCACGTCGCACGATTGAAGAATTTCACGGGTTGTTTCGGTGACTTTTGCCCGCGGAACCTTCAGCTGCACTGAAATCGGCGTTTGCTCGATTACCTCGCCGAAACGCGAAAAATCGCAGCTCGGGTTCGCTTTGAAGGTGAGACTCACGATCTTGTATATCGCGAATCGATCAACGATTCTATCCAACGGTCCGTCGAAGAAAATTTTGCCGTGATCGATCACCAGAACCCGGTGGGTCAATTCCTCGATGTCTTGCATGTAGTGACTGGTGAGCAACGTCACGATGCGATGTTCCCGGTTGTAAACCCGCAGGAATTCGCGGACCCGCTTTTGACTGACGACGTCGAGGCCGATGGTTGGTTCGTCCAGGAACAAAACCCGCGGTTCGTGGATGAGCGCCGAAATCAATTCCATTTTCATCCGTTCACCAAGCGAAAGCTCCCGGACCATCACGTTCATTTTGTCCGTGACCTCGAGCAGCTCGCTCAGGCCGCCGACCACTTTGTTGAACCGGTCGCGATCGATTCCGTAGATCGCCCGGTTGAGCTCGAGCGATTCCTGGGCCGGCAAATCCCACCACAGCGCGTTCTTCTGTCCCATCAACAGGCTGAACTGTCGTTTCATTTCGTTGCGCCGTTCCCACGGGACAAAACCGAGCACCCGCGCATCGCCCGAGGTCGGATTCAGCAAGCCGGAAAGCATTTTCAGGACGGTGGTCTTTCCGGCACCATTGGGTCCCAGAAATCCAACGAACTCGCCCTCCTCGATTTGGAATGAAACCTGGTCGGCGGCGCGCGTTTCGTCGTAACGGCGTTTGACCAAGCCTTTGATAGCGCCCCGCAAGCCGCCCTCTTTGCGGTAGGTGCGATAAACTTTGGTTAGGTCGCGAGCTTCAATTGCAGGCATGAATGAAAGGTTGAAGGATGAAGGACGAGGGATGAAAATAGCCCAGCGTTTCAACGCTGGGTCAACTTTATATTCTGTTGTGGAAGTCCCATTTGGGACGAAAGGAACAATCTTCCGTTCCTATCGGGACTCGGCTGAACTTGAGCGGCTTACCCAGCCTTGAAAGGCTGGGCTACATCCATCTTCTACTACGCGACGCTCGTTTTCACCGTCGGCTTTTTCTTCAGCATGGCCAGAATCTTCTCGACCAGCGCGTCGGCGGTGATGCCGTGTTTCTTGCGCAAAAGCGGAACGGAGCCGTGTTCGATGAATTCGTCCGGCCAACCGACCCGCGCTACCGGGGTATTGATTTGTTGGGAATGCAGATGCTCCATCACCGCGCAGCCAAATCCGTTGTGCAACACATGGTCTTCGATTGTGGCCACGACTTCCACGCTGCGCGCGAAAAACTCGAGCGTTCCGGTGTCCATCGGTTTAATCCAGCGCGGATTGATTAGGGCGACTGAAATCCCTTTTTCTTCCAATTTCTTAGCCGCTTCCTCCGCGACTTCGAACATGTTGCCCAAGCCAAAAATCGCCACGTCGCGGCCGTGCTTTACTACTTCAGCTTTGCCGATCTCGAGAAGCTTCGGTTCGGGTTTGAGTTTCGCACCGGTTCCGGAGCCGCGCGGATAACGGACGGCGATCGGTCCGGAGTTGTAGTTTGCCATTGTCCAAAGCATGTCGACGAATTCGTCTTCATCCTTGGGTTGCATGTGCACCCAATTCGGGATGTGGCGCAGGTACCCGATGTCGAACAAACCGTGATGGGTTGGTCCGTCGTCGCCGCTCAATCCAGCGCGGTCCATGCAAAGCCGCACGTTCAACTTTTGAATAGCCATGTCGTGAATGGCCATGTCGTAGGCTCGCTGGAAGAACGTGGAATAGATCGCGAGAAATGGCGTCATTCCCTGAGTCGCGAGACCGCACGCGAAAAGAGCCGCGTGTTCTTCGGCGATGCCAACGTCGAAATAACGTCCCGGATGCGCCTTTTGAAAATGGCCCAGACCGGTGCCGCTTGGCATCGCTGCCGTGATGGCGACTACCTTTTGATTGTTGTCGGCGAACTTCGCCAGGGTCTTGCCAATAATCTCCGAGTAGGTCGGCGTTGGAGTCGGCGCGGTCTCGCCGCTCTCAATCTTGTATTTGCCCAAGCCGTGGAATTTGTCCGGTTGCTTGATCGCCGGGTCGTATCCTTTGCCCTTTTTCGTCAAAATGTGGAGCAGCACCGGTTCGTCCTGGGTTTTGAGAAATTCAAACGTCCGGGTGAGCAGCGGAATGTCGTGGCCGTCGATCGGCCCGTAGTAACGGAGGCCCAGTTCCTCAAAGATCACGCTCGGCACGAGCAATCCTTTGACGCTTTCCTCGACTTTGTGCGCGAAGTGTACGCCAGTCTTGCCGAGGATCCATCCTACGAAATCCCGCGCCTTGTCGTGCAAGTGCGCGTAGGTCGGATTTGTAACAATCCGGTTAAAGTAATTCGCGATCGCGCCGACATTTTTTGCGATCGACCATTCGTTGTCGTTCAACACCACGATGAATTTCTTGGTCTGCGTGCGGATGTTATTGAGCGCTTCGTAGCTGATGCCGCAGGTAAACGCCGCATCGCCGGCAATCGCGATAATGTTTTCATCGCTGCCGCGAAGATCGCGTCCAACGGCCATTCCGAGCGCGGCCGAGAGCGCTGTGCCCGCGTGACCTGCGCCATAGCAATCGTGTTCGCTTTCGGTTCGCAATAGAAATCCGTTGAGACCGCCGAACTGCCGCATCGTTGAAAATCGATCCAGTCGTCCGGTGAACAACTTGTGAACGTAGCCTTGATGGCTCACATCCATCACGAAACGGTCTTTCGGCGTGTTGAATACGCGGTGCAGCGCAATCGTTAATTCCACCACGCCGAGATTGGGGCCGAGGTGTCCGCCGGTTTGCGACAAAACATGAATCAGTTCCTCGCGCACTTCCTGGGCGAGCTGAGGCAGGTCTTGTTCGCGCAGCGATTTGATATCGGCCGGCGAATGGATTCCATCGAGCAAGCGCTTCGGTTTTTCCGGCGCTACGGTAGTTGCTTCAGAAGAGGCTGACTTCGTCATTCTTTAGTTCTTTCTCCACACCTTTATCATCGTTAGACGATTCGGCTGCGGGTTCAAAATCTTTCACTACGGCTTTGCCGGCACTATTGCGAGCGATGATCTCGATTTTTTGTTCGGCGCTGGTCAGGCGCTCCTGGCAAATCTTTACCAGGTTCATTCCTTCTTCGTAGCGCACGATCAAGTCCTCGAGGGGCAATTTTCCACCCTCCATCTGTTCCACGATCGCCTCCAGCCGGTTTATCGCTTTCTCAAAATTCAATTCTGAGCCTGGGGGCTTGGCCTTGCTGCTCATGGCGAACGCGAAGTTAAGCATACGGAGGCCAAGATGAAAGCCGTTTCCGCCCGCAGGGGTGGCACAAGCGATGCTCGGTAACGAGGCTCCAAGCAATCAACCGCCATGAAGTTTCAAAAGAAGATCCTCTTAATCGATCACGAACCCGGCGTCACTCGTCTTATTCGGCGAGCGCTGGAACGCGCCGGGAAATATGTCATTCGCGAGGAGCACGACGATAAATTGGCCCTCAACGCCGCTCGCTGGTTTCAGCCAGATCTCATTCTGGTCGATACTGCCGACAAGGATCGCCGCATTATCGAACGCGAAATCCACACCGACGGTACACTCAAAGATACGCCAGTGCTTTCGCTGACCAGTCTCCGCCCCGAAAGCCAGATGGTCTCCGGCGGAATCTTGTCCGGCTACAGCTTTTTCGCCGCGCCCATCCGCGTTGAAGAAGTTCTCCGCGGCGTCGACGAGCTGTTCTTCGGCAAAGACTGATTAACCGCCGATCTGCTTCTTATACGCGGCGGCGTCTTTCAGACTTTTGAGATCATCGGCGTTGTCGACCTTCAAGACGTAGATCCAGCCCTGGCCGAACGGTTCGCGGTTGATTAACCCCGGATCGGCTTCGAGCGCCTTATTCACTTCGACGACGGTGCCTTTGACCGGCGCGTAAATATCACTCGCGGCTTTCACGGATTCGACGACCGCGATCGCTTCTTTGGCGTTTGCCTGCCGGTCCATCTTCGGCAGCTCGACAAAAACAACGTCGGTCAATTCTGACTGCGCGTGGTCGGTGATGCCGATGCGGATTTTGTCGCCTTCGCGTTTAATCCATTCGTGACTCTCGGTGTAAAGTAAATCGTCTGGAACGTTCATAATGCTGTAGTGGCGGCTGTCCTCAGCCGCAGATCATTTTTTGTAGAGCGGTTTTTTCTCAATCGTGGCCGGAAGTTTCTGTCCGCGAATCTCGATCTCGATCTCGGTGCCGATCTTCGCGTGGGGCGCTGAGACATACGCCATTCCTACGCCCCAATTCAAGCTCGGCGAAAGGGTGCCACTGGTGACTTCTCCAATCCGCTCGCCGTTTCCGAAGACGGAATAATGCGGGCGCGGCGGCGGTCCTTTGTCTTTCATTTTGAACGGCACCAGTTTTTCGCGCGGACCGTTCTCTTTGGTTTTCAGCAAAACGTCGCGGCCAATGAAATTCGGTTTGGTCAGGTCGACAAAAAAACCGAGCCCGGCTTCGATTGGGTTGCGTTCCGGCGAAAGATCGGAGCCGTTGAGCGGGTAGCACATTTCCAAACGAAGGGTGTCTCGCGAGCCGAGTCCGCATGGCTTCAATCCAAGCGCTTTTCCCTTTTCCAGAACGACGTTCCAAAACTTCGAGGCGTCGCTATTCCGAAAGAAAACTTCCACGCCATCTTCACCGGTGTAGCCGGTCCGTGCCATCGAGATCTCCATTCCGTCCAGCTCAAGATCGACAATGTGGTTCCGCTCCGGCAGATTCACAAAGAGTTCGGTCACACGCGGGCCCTGAATCGCGACTCCACCAAAATACCCGCTGCGGTCTCCAACACGAACATCGCCCAGGCGATACTGACCCAGCCAATCAAAATCTTGATCTGCGCACGACGCATTCACGACGAGGAGAAATTCCGTCTTGCCGATGCGGTAGGCGATCAGATCGTCGATAATTCCGCCCTTGTCGTTGAGCAAGAAAGTGTAATGACCCTGCCCGACCTCTAACTTGTCAATGTTGTTGGTCAACATCGTGTTGAGCCAGCCTGGCGCGTCCCTGCCTCCGACGACCAATTGGCCCATATGCGAAATGTCGAACATGCCGGCGTTTTTTCGCACGGCTTGATGTTCCTCCATGATGCTGGTGTATTGGACCGGCATCAGCCAGCCGGCGAACGGCACCATCTTGGCGCCCAGCTTCACATGCTCATTGTAAAGAGCCGTCGTTTTCGTCGCGGTTTCGGTCATCGTAGCCACCGTAATCGCCAATCAAAGCAACGTAAAGATGCCTCCCACAAGGGCCACTACGGTCGCGACGTAAAGCTCAGCTTTAAAAAGACTTTGTGTCCGTTGTGTTCTTTGTGCGAGCAGTTGAACATCGATACCGCATTCTCTAACGTGCCCGCGCAACTATGACCTGGCTCGACAAACTGGAGCGACGGCTCGGATTTCTTGGAATTCCGGGATTGCCGCGCATTCTGGTCGGTTTTGCCGCGCTAGTGTTCGCGCTGGCCTGGGCGCTCCCGGGTTTTACGTCAGTGCTCGTGCTCGATCCGGAAAAAGTTCGTCAGGGCGAAGTCTGGCGACTGATCACTTACATTTTTATCCCGCAAAGCTTGCATCCTTTATGGGTCATCTTTGCGCTTTGGTTTCTCTGGTGGATCGGGGAGGGCGTCGAACGCGCGATGGGCCCGTTTCGATTAACTTTATATTTCGTCGTCGGAATGATCGGCACGACCATCGCCGCCTTCTTTTTCGGAAGTAATTTTTCCAACGGAATGCTGATCTCGTCGCTGTTCTTTGCCTTCGCGCGATTTTATCCCGAGGAAATGATTTATATCCTGTTCATTTTACCGGTCCGAATCAAATGGCTGGCCTGGATATACGGCGCGCTTCTCATTGTCGGATTCTTCACCGGCTCGAATTCATATCGCGCCGCTTTGATTGCCGCCTTTGCGAATTATCTGATCTTTTTTGGGCCTCAGCACATTTACGAAGCGCGCCACCGCCGCGACGTCTCGACCCGCCGGAAGAGATTTGAAGTGCAATCCAAGCCGGAGACCGAATCACTCCA
This sequence comes from uncultured Verrucomicrobiae bacterium, assembly GCA_963817335.1. Lineage (GTDB taxonomy): Bacteria > Verrucomicrobiota > Verrucomicrobiia > Chthoniobacterales > UBA10450 > AV40. The sequence goes on from CAWFNX010000001.1 coordinate 210,199, forward strand.
TAAATGTGCCGCCTGTGGAAAGACCGAGCTCACCGATCCGGACCTGGAGTTCCGCGTTTCGAGCAATGGCGAGGAATACTGTCTCGAACACCTGCCTTCGGCCCGGACGGCGACGCCAAGGTAGGGGCGATTGACCTCAATCGCCCGCGAGAGGAAACTAACTAACAATGACCGACAAAAGCACCACGCTCGTTCCCGAACAAGGTTGGCACTGCGTGCATTTGTTTTACCAGATCGAGCACGGCCAGTGGAACTTGCTCAGTCGGGAAGACCAGAACGCGGCGAAAACTAACCTGACAAAAATCGTTCAGGAAGTTCGGGCGATGGATTCGACCCAACTGCTGACCCTCAGCGTGGTTACGCCGAAGGCCGATTTGGGATTCATGCTGATCACGCCCGATCTGCAAAACGCGAACAAGATCGAGAAACAATTGTCGCTTGCCCTTGGTCCGGACATGCTCACCCCGGTTTACAGTTATTTGTCGCTGACTGAGGAAAGCGAGTACATCACGACGGACGAGGAATACACGGCCACGCTCGACGCGGAAACGCGAAACGACCCAAAGAAGTTGGAAGAGGCCCTGAACACCTTTCGCGACCGGATGAAGCATTACCGGCAGGAGCGCATGTACCCTACGCTGCCGGATTGGCCGGTCGTTTGCTTCTATAATATGAACAAGCGCCGCGGCGAGCAGCGCAACTGGTATGCGCTGCCCTTCGATGAGCGTCGCAAGCTGATGAAAGGCCACGCCAATGTCGGGCGTCAATACTCCGGCAAAGTGAAGCAGCTCATCACCGGTTCGACCGGGCTCGATGACGCGGAGTGGGGGGTGACGTTGTTCGCCCGCGATACCTTTCAGATCAAGGCGATCGTTTACGAAATGCGGTTCGATCCGGTGAGCGCCGAGTACGCCGACTTCGGTGAATTCTTCATCGGAATTCAACTACCGCTCGACGAATTGTTCCGCCGGCTGAATCTCTGAAATCTTCTCTACCTCTTCCGCTTAATCTGGTCCCGACAGTTACCGCTAAGATTCAGAGTGAGAGAAAGAGGGGCGCGGATGGGGGGGGATTCGAACCCCCGGTACCTTTCGGTACACACGCTTTCCAGGCGTGCACAATAGACCGCTCTGTCACCCATCCGAAACGATGCCGAATCTAGCGCGAATCTGCTGGAGGGGAAGCTGCTAGCTTCCCATTTTGGATGCGGGACACTAACAGCGTCCCCTACAGGAAAAATTATTTTCCGCTACTTCGCCGTTCCAATATCTGAACTTCCTGGCGCAACTTCGCTACGCTGCCTTCCGGCAGCACGCCGCGGAAATTCACGTTTGGATAAATCAGACAATCGCGGCCAATGACTGAGCCGGGATTAATCACGGCGTTGCAGCCAATCTCCGTTCGATCGCCGACGATGGCGCCGAACTTGGTGAGGCCGGTCGCGATGTTGCCGTCTTTCGCGGCAACCGAGATTTCGCCGTGATCGAGTTTCACGTTCGACAAGATGACCCCGGCTCCGAGATGCGCTTTGAAGCCGAGAATTGAATCGCCGACGTAATTGAAATGCGGCACCTGGGCTTCGTCGAAGATAATACTGTTCTTGAATTCGCACGAGTTGCCCATCACCACGCCATTGCCTACCACGACGTTCTCCCGCACGTAACAGCCGCTCCGGATCTGGCAGTTCTCGCCGATCCAAGCCGGGCCTTTCAGCACCGCGCCTTGTTCGACCACGGTGCCGCGGCCAACAAAAACATTGGCGCTGATGAACGGCCGGCCAATCAAATCGCCAAGAACTGCCGGCTTCAAACGAAACTGCAAATAGCTCGCGATCTGTTTGAGCGCGTTCCAGACGTACTGCTGATCTTCGAACAACTTCGGGTGGGCCGTGTGTTCGAGGCTTAGTATTTGTGCGGGCGCAAACATTTCTTATTTCGCGCCGGCGCGCCGCGTTATCTTCTGCCCGTCCTTGGTGTCGCGTGCATCCCAGCCGAGCGCATTCAATTTGTCGCGCAATTCATCGCTTTTCCGAAAATCTTTTGCAAGCCTCGCGTGCGCCCGCGCTTCGGCCAATTTCTTCACATCCTCGGGCAACTCCGCTCCGCCAGCTTCGAAATCGAGCGTGGAGTTGATTCGGCTCCACCAATTCAGCCATGTCGCGGCGCTGTTCGCATCCAGCTTCTTTTCATCCATTGCGCGGTTAGTTTCGCGAATTGTTTCGAACAAAAACCCAAGCGCGGCCGAAATGTTCAAATCATCATCAAGCGCCTCTTCGAATTGGGTAGGAACATCGCTTAGCGATATCCGCGGACGCCGCAGCGCGGCGTCCCTACCTGCAATCTCGCGCAACCGGTCCAGCCAATCGTCGATTCGACCCAAAGATTCGCGCGCTTCCTTCATTCCATCCCAGGTGAAATTCAACTGCGTCCGGTAATGGACCCGCATCAACGCGTAGCGGAGTTCGCGTCCGGTATAGCCTTTCGCAGCCACATCGGCCACGGTATAAAAATTACCGAGCGACTTCGCCATCTTCTGGCCGTCAACCAGCAGGTGCGCGCAATGCAGCCAGTAGTTGACGAATTTTTTTCCGGTCACGCCTTCACTTTGCGCGATCTCCGCTTCGTGGTGCGGAAAAATGTTGTCCACTCCGCCGCAATGGATGTCGATTTGATCTCCGAGGAGGGCGGTCGCCATCGCGCTGCACTCGATGTGCCAGCCCGGCCGTCCCGGTCCCCAAGGCGAGTCCCATTTCACTTCGCCGTCGTCTTGGTCCCACGCCTTCCAGAGCGCGAAGTCGCCGATGTGTTCCTTGTCATACTCGTCGTGCTTCACCCGGCCGGTCGACTGCAATTCCTCGAGATTGAAATGCGCGAGTTTTCCGTAGTTCGCGAACTTGTTGATACGGTAATAAACTGATTTGTCGTCGGCCTGATAAGCAAGGCCCTTTGAAATCAGCGCGCCGATCATGGCGATCATCTTGTCGACGTAACGCTGTTCGGTCGCAGCAGGATATTCGTTTGCGCGTTTGATTCGCAATGTTTCTGCGTCCTTAAAGAACGCGTCCTTAAATTGCTGGGTGAATTTTTGCAGCGGAACTTTCGATTCGCGGGCGCCGCGGATCGTCTTGTCGTCGACATCGGTGATGTTCATTACGCGGTGAACTTTGAAACCGCGGGCTTCGAGATGCCGCTGGAGCAAGTCTTCGAAAATGTAGGCGCGAAAATTTCCAATGTGGGCCCGGCTGTAAACCGTCGGACCGCAGGTGTAAATGTCGACCTTGTTCGCGTTGCGCGGCTGAAATTCTTCGACTTGCCGCGAGTAGGTGTTGAAAAAGCGGAGCGCCATTAATCTTGCTCGATCGTCGCCACCGCCATCGCGGAAATTCCTTCGCCGCGACCAATTGGACCGAGACGCTCGTTCGTTGTCGCTTTGATGCTCACTTGGGTATCGGAAAGTCCCAGCGTCGCACTAAGCTTCTTTCGCATCTCCGGAATTTGCGGGCCGAGCTTTGGCGCTTCCGCGATCACCGTCGCATCGATATTTACAATTCGAGCTTTCTTCTCGGCGAGCATCTGGCTTACCCGTTTCAAGATCTCGACGCTGCTGATTCCGCGGATCGATTCGTCCGTGTTTGGAAAATGTTGCCCGATGTCGCCCGCGCAGATCGCGCCGAGCAATGCGTCTGCGATCGCATGCGACAACACATCGGCGTCGGAATGACCTTCGAGGCCGAGTAGGTAGGGAATTTCAACGCCGCCCAGGATCAGTTTTCGATTCTGACCGAGGCGATGAATGTCATAACCGATTCCGCAGCGGGTCGTGCTCACAGTTTCAAATCGATTACGCCATTAGACGCCACGATACTGTATTTGTCTTTCATGTCTTCGCGTGGTCGCAAATCCACTGTTCCGCCGGCAGTTTCTACCAGAATCCATCCAGCGGCGATGTCCCACAAACTGATTCCGCGCTCAATGTAGGCGTCGAGCCGGCCACAGGCGACGTAAGCCATGTCGAGCGCGGCGCTCCCAAGCACTCGACATTTGCGCACGCGATGGAGCATCGCCTCGAACAAGGGCAGGTTTGAATCGATCGACTTGTCCGTTTTCGCTAATCCCACCGAAATCACCGCTTCGGAAAGTTCGGCCCGGTCGCTCACCCGGAAATGCTGGCCATTCAAGCGCGGCTTCTCGCCTTTCTGCGCAGTCCACATTTCATCGCGCATCGGATCGTAAATTACCCCGACGATGATCTCGCCTTTCCAGCGGAGCGCGATGGAAACGCAGAAATGCGGGATCTTGTAGAAATAATTCACGGTGCCGTCGAGTGGATCGACGACCCATTGATGTTCGCTCGATTGGTCGCCCACGATTCCTTCCTCGCCGTAAAGCGCATGCTCGGGAAATTGCTTGAGCAACACTTTGGTAATGAGTTCCTGGGTCTGGACGTCGATGGCGAGTTTGATGTCGTGGGCCAGGGCCGCGTTGACGCGTTGGGAATGATGGAAATTCTTGCGAAGCAATTGTCCCGCGGTGCGGGCGGCGTTCTCGGCGGCATCGAGATAGTGCTTCATGGAGAGGTTGAGAAGTTGAGCGGTTGAGGAGTTGAGTCGTTGAGTTGATTTTAGAATAGCGTCTCTGCTCAACCTCTCAACCTCTCAACCCCTCAACTCAAAAAAAACCGGGAGGAAAAAATAAATTCTCCTCCCGGGTTGAAGTTTGGGGTTGTGACTTCGAAAGATTTTCGAAGTCGTTAATCAAGCGACGGGCCTTAATGCCTCTTTCTTTTCTTCGCTTTGCGTTTTGCTGCTTTCCTTTTTTTCTTAGCCATCGACTTCTATTCCCCCCTTTCAATCCGTTTTCGCGGAATTTTGTGAAGAGTGGAATGACTTCACTTACCGCATGAATTCATCACGTGATTTTCTTTGTCAAACCTTTTTCACGAACATTTTCAAAAATCTTTACCAGCTCGCGCGCGATAATTTTCTTCGGCGCGCGAGAAATTTTTTGAATTTCGCCGCCCCGAAACAAAATTATGACTTCGTTTTCGTCACTCTCGATCGCACTATGAGCATCATTCGCGACGATCAGGTCGCAGTTCTTTTCACGAAGTTTTTTGAGCGTGTTCGCTTCGATGTTTTCGGTTTCAGCGGCAAATCCGACTACGATGAAACTTCGATCGTGCTTTGCGATCGAGGCGAGAATGTCGCGGGTGGGCGTCAGCTCGAGTGAGAAATTGGAATCGCGCTTTTTGATTTTTTGGTCCGAAACCTTGGTCGGCTTGTAGTCGGCAACCGCCGCCGCCATCACCAGCACATCACAATCCGAGGCCTGACGCCGAACGGCATCAAACATTTCGTCTCCGGTTGAAACTGAAATCAGTTTGGCCGCAGATGGCGGAAAGAGGTTGGTCGGACCTGAAACCAAAATAACGCTGTGACCGGCTTCGATCGCCGCTTCGGCGATGGCATAACCCATTTTGCCGGATGAACGATTGGTCAGGTAGCGAACGGGATCAATCGGCTCGCGGGTGGGCCCGGCCGTGATAAGAAATCTCACGCGATCAAGTTTTCCTGGCGGGCCAGGAGAAATTCGGCGCGAAACGCGATGTCTTCGATTTTCCAAAGACGGCCAAGACCTTCATAGCCGCAGGCCAGCATTCCTTCTTCGGGTCCGATGAAGTCAACGCCGCGCGATTTCAACGTTGCCACGTTTTCCACTGTCGCCGGATGCGACCACATTTTCCCGTTCATGGCCGGCGCGATCAAAATTGGCGCGCGCGTCGCGAGGGCGATGGCGGCGAGCGGGTGACTGGCAAGTCCATGCGCTAGCTCGGCGATGACGTTCGCAGTTGCAGGAGCGATTAAAAGAAGGTTCGCGCGATCCGCCAGCTGGATGTGACCGGGTCGCCAGTTTTCCTTTTCGTCGAAGAAACTGGTCATTACCGGATTTTTGGAAAGGGTTTGCAACGTGAGTGGGGTGATAAACTCGGTCGCGTCGTGAGTCATGACCGCGAACACCTGGTGTCCCTGTTTCACCAACAGGCTTGCGAGATCGGCCGATTTATAGGCTGCGATCGAGCCGGTCACGCCGAGCACGATTGTTTTTCCGCCGCCCCGCATCCGCACCACTTTGCGGGGCACGCTTTTGTCAATCCGTTTGGCCGAATCTCTTTTCATTTAAGGTCGACAATGTATTAGCGGAAGGTCTGTAGGGGAAGCTGCCAGCTTCCCATCTAATAATGGGCGGGACGCTAATAGCGTCCCCTACAGTTTTGGTTTTTAAAGTTACTTTTGGATCAGTCGCCGGCTCAAATATCGCTCGGCATTCATGATGTGTCGAAATTTCTGCAAATCCTCCTCCGTGGTGCGGCTGATGATGGTGTAGCGATACTTCGGCCAGGATTCCATTTCGCGAATTGCATTGCCCAGGCGGGTCTCAATTTGTTCGGCCGTTTCCGTGCCGCGTTTGGTGAGGCGTCGGCGAAGTTCCTCAACATCTGGCGGCATCAGAAAAATATCGGCGAGGGCTTGCCGGATGAATTGGTCTTTGGAATTGCGAATGTTCTCCGCCCCCTGGGTATCGATATCGATCAACACATCGCGACCGTTGCTTAAGTTCTCCGCAATTGGGCGCAAGAGAGTGCCATATTGGTGACCATGCACTGTTGCGTGTTCCAGAAACTCGCCCGCTTTCGCTCGGGCATCGAATTCCTCATCCGACAAGAATCGGTAATCTTCTCCGTCGACTTCGCCGGCGCGGCCGGGCCGCGTTGTGCAGGAAACCGAATAGATGAACTCCGACGTTTGCAGGAGCGCTTCGACCAGAGTGGTCTTTCCGGCGCCGGACGGAGCGGAAAGGACGAAGAGAATTCCGTTGCGAGTGAATCGACTACTCAAGGTTTTGGATTTGCTCGCGGATTTTTTCCAGCTCAGCCTTGCAAGCAACGACGCGCTGGGAAATGCCGGCATCATTCGCCTTGGCGCCGAGTGTATTCAGTTCACGAAAAATTTCCTGGGTGATGAACTCGAGGGTGCGACCGACCGGCTCGTGCCGGCGGAGGTGATGGGCGAACTGCGCCAGGTGACTTTCCACCCGAGTCAATTCTTCGGAAACGTCGGATCGATCCGCAAAGAACGAAATTTCTTTGATCAACCGCTCGTCCTCCGCTCCGATTGGCAGACCGGCCTTTTGAATTCGCTCCAGCAGAGTGGCGCGATATTTTCTGACGACGTCGGGATGAAGACTGCGAATCTCCTTGATTTGTTTTCGCATTGCTTTCAGCCGGCCAATCAAATCCTTGGCCAGATGTTTTCCTTCGCGCTCGCGCATTTTGATTAGCTCATTGAGCGCGGCTCGGAGGGCGCGCTCGATCGCCGGCCAGGTCGCACGGGAATCGAACGATTCTTCCGGCGCTCGCATCACGCCGGGCGCCTGCAAGATCGCGCCGATCGTGATTTCGCCCGGCGCGTCTAACTCCTTTTGCAGCGCGCGCATAGCGTCTTGATAGGAACGGGCCAGCTCGACGTCGAGGGCAAGTTTTCGCGGACTGTTCGAACCGTTGTGATAGCTCACAACCACATTCGTTCGGCCGCGCGAAATGTTCTCGTTGATGGTCTGGCGAATCTGCGGCTCCAACGCAACCAGATCGCGCGGAAGATTGATTACGATATCGCTCTGCTTTCGATTCACCGAGTTCACTTCGACGGTGAATTTCGTGCCGCTGTAATCGGTCTCGCCGTGACCGTAACCGGTCATCGATCTCATCTGGATTTCTCCTTCATGCCGAACGCCGTTGCCGCCTGATCGACATCTTTGTCGCCGCGGCCCGAACAATTCACGATGACAATTTCGTCGCGCTTCATCTTCGATGCGTTCTTGGCCAGATAGGCGATCGCGTGCGCGGTTTCGAGGGCGGGGATAATTCCTTCGATTTCGGAAAGAACCTTGAACGCGTCGAGAGCTTCATCATCGGTCGCGTAAGTATATTCTATGCGGCCGAGATCACGTAAGTACGAATGTTCGGGCCCGACCGCAGCGTAATCGAGTCCCGCCGAGATGGAATGGGTCAATTCGATCTGGCCTTCCTCATTGGCGAGCAAAAAAGTTTTTGTGCCCTGCAAAACACCGAGCCGGCCGCCTTGAAACCGAGCCGCATGCTTGCCGGTCCGAATCCCTTCCCCGCCGGCCTCAACGCCAACCATGCGCACCGGTCGATCGCCCAGGAACGGATAGAACAGGCCGATGGCGTTACTTCCTCCACCGACGCAGGCAACGAGTAAATCCGGCAATCGTTCCTCCTTTTCCAGAATCTGGCGTCGCGCTTCCACGCCGATGACGCTCTGAAAATCGCGCACCATCATTGGATAGGGGTGGGAGCCAAGGACGGAGCCTAATATATAATGAGTGGTCCGGACGTTGGTGACCCAGTCGCGCATGGCCTCGTTGATCGCTTCCTTGAGAGTGGCCTGTCCGGCGGTGACCGGAACGACTTTCGCCCCAAGAAATTTCATTCGGGCGACATTTAGTCCCTGTCGCTCCATGTCGACCTGACCCATGTAAATGACGCATTCGCAGCCGAAACGCGCTGCAACCGTGGCCGTCGCGACGCCATGCTGGCCGGCCCCGGTTTCGGCGATGATGCGCCGCTTGCCCATTCGTTGTGCGAGCAACATTTGTCCGAGCGCGTTGTTTATTTTGTGCGCGCCGGTGTGCAAAAGGTCTTCGCGCTTGAGGTAAATTCGTCCGCCGCCAAAGCGCTCCGTCAACCGCTCGGCAAAATAGAGTGGGGTGGGCCGGCCGGCGAAATCTCGGAGCAAGGCGGACAGTTCATCTTGAAACGCAGGATCGTTTTTCGCGCGCTCATATTCTGCAGTCAGGTCGTGAAGGGCCGACATCAGCGTTTCAGGCACAAACATTCCGCCGTAAGGCCCGAAATGGCCGTGAACATCTGGAACTGTCTGCTTGGTCGACATTGGAAAGCAGAAAACGTCCAACGCCGAACGTTCAACGTCCAACTTTTAATTCAAAAGCGCTCGGATCGCCCGACGATGCGGCGATGGTATGGGAATCAAATTGAGTTCGTGTTTGGAGAACCAGCTTCGGCAACGACTCGTTCGGACACTGTCACGAAAAATCTCGAGAGTGATTCGGTGATTAGTGAATGGAAAAACGCTTCTGTAAATAGCCGGACGATTCTTCAAACTGCCGTTTGCTCGCGGAAGGATCCACATTCCGCGCCAGCGATGTCTGGCGGACTCCAGAAGGATCCGGTTTCCTCGGACCGCGATAGTATGCCGTTCAATTAAGCGCTTCGTTTTAGGACGTGGCCGTTTGACCGGCAATAGCTCGGGATTTTTTGCGCAGCACAAATCCTTCACCGGGCAGAGTTCGCATTTTGGTTTGCGAGGAAGGCAAATCAAGGCGCCGAGATCGAGCAGCGCGGAATTGAATTCCGCCGCGGATCTCCCTGGCACGAGCGTTGTTGCGTAATTCCAAAGAAGGTTGCGGCCTCCAGTCGAGTCGACTGGTTTACGCAAATCGAAAATCCGGCTCAAGATTCGCGAGACGTTTGCTTCCACAATCGGCACGGGCTGGTCGAACGCGAACGTTGCAATGGCATGAGCGGTATATTTGCCGATACCCGGAAGCTTCTGTATTTCGTCGACCGCGTGCGGAAAGCGTCCGCCATGTTGACCCATAACAATGCTGGCTGTGGCGTGCAGGTTTCGGGCGCGAGCGTAATAACCAAGGCCCTGCCAGGCGTGAAGCACATCGTTTTCTGTTGCCTGCGCCAGCGCACCAAAAGTCGGGAACCGTTGCAGCCACTCTTTGTAATAAGGCAGAACCGTGATGACCTGGGTCTGCTGAAGCATGAATTCCGAGACGAGAATCGCGTAGGGATCGCGGGTCCGCCGCCAGGGAAGGTCGCGCCCATAGCGGTGATACCATTTCAGGAGGGCGCGCCGGAATGCGAGAATGTTTTTTTGGGAGATGTTAATCTTCAGCAAACGCTCAACATCCAACGCCGAACATTCAACGTCCAATTCTGAGTTGAGCGTTGAGCGTTGAGCGTTGAGCGTTGGACGTTCCTGAATGAATTCCTATACCCATCCACTCACAAAGGAGCAGGCGTCAAAGCTTCGCGCAGTGCTTGAAGAACTCGGTTTCGAGTTTTCGCCAAAGCAGTACACGCTTTTTTTCGCGCAGAAAAATAAACTCAGCATCGCCGTTTACGAAAAAGGGCCAAAAGTGCTCATCCAGGGCAAAGGGGTGGAAGAATTTGTGCAATTCGAGCTTGAGCCGAAAATTTTAGGCGAGGCCAAACTTGGCTACGAAGAAGTTCATTCGCCGGAAATGTTTGAACCGCACTTCGGGGTGGACGAGAGCGGCAAAGGCGATTTTTTTGGACCGCTGGTGATTGCCGGCGTCTATGTGGACCGCGGCATCGCGCGCAAGTTAACGGAGGACGGCGTGCAGGACAGCAAACGAATCAGTTCCGACGCGCGGATTCGCGCATTAGCTGACTCGATTCGGAAAACTTCAATGGGCTTGAGCGACGTCGTTTTGGTCGGGCCGGCGAAGTACAACGAGCTTTACGAAAAGTTCCGCAATTTGAACAAGCTCCTGGCTTGGGGTCACGCGCGGGTAATTGAGAATCTGCTGGCGAAAAAGCCGGATTGTCCGCGCTCACTGTCCGACCAGTTCGCCGACGCGCGGTTGATCGAGCAATCCTTGTTTCGGCACGGCCAAAAGATTCAGATCCAGCAACGACCGCGCGCCGAATCGGACATTGCAGTGGCGGCGGCGTCGATTCTGGCGAGAGAGGCATTTATCAACTGGCTTGATCGGGAGAGCAAAAAGCTTGGAGTCCGGCTGGACCGAGGCGTCTCTCCGGCGGTCAAAACGACTGCTCAAAAGCTAGTAGAATCGAAGGGTCCCGAAATCCTGCGTCAATTGGCGAAGATCCATTTCCGGACAGCGCATGCGGCTGCACCGGAGCACTTTACCGAGCCACCACCGCGACAGGAATGGCGGCGTTAGAGTGGGTGGGCGACCGGGTGTCCCGGCAAGGTTCCTGCTACAGGTTCTAGATCTGGGAATTGTGGAAACTAGAATTCTAGCCCTAAACGCCGACCCGGTCTTCCAAGACCGCGCTCTCGCCCTTCTCGATGAAAACGCCCAGTTGGAGATTCAGGTCGTCCGAACCCTGTCTGAAGCAGTTTCGGCTTTGCTCGGGGAAAACTTCGATGGATTGATCATTGAAGGGGAAGAAGGGCTGGCCCTCGACCAGGCGACGAACATGCGCCAGCATTTTCCATCTCTCGCAATCTCGTGCCTCCTTCATGATCGTGGCCAACCTGAAACCGCGGCGACCGCGATTGAGCAAAATATCGAACTGCTTCCAATCCCGAGAAGCGATCGCAGTTTGCGAGCAAAGCTGAATCGCTTTGTTCGCTCGCTTGACTCGCAGTCCGGGACGGCGGCTGAGGGTATCGACCCATGCCATTCTTTGATCGGAAATCTCAATCAATTCTCGGCCGCTGAGATCCTGCAGATGAGCTGCCTAAGTCAACGCAGCGGCCGTTTCACCTTCAAGTCCAGCCGGGGAAACAGCGAGATTTATTTGCAACAAGGCTCAGTCCGCCACGCGGTGTTTGGATCGCTGGAGGGCGAAGCGGCAGTCGCGGAGATTTTCCGCTGGCGACAAGGACGTTTCTATTTTGAAGAGGGAATTATCAGTCAGGAGCAGACGGTGAATCGGCCCTGGGCCCACCTGCTCATTGATAATCTGCAGAAGCTCGATGAAACCCTTGAACTGGTGGGTGTTTAGGATTTTGGTCTAATGCGCGACAAGAAACTCGAAACCAAATTACGACTGGTTAGTTTGCAGCTCGACAGTTGGAAAAGGCTGCATGACCTGATCACCTACGGTCTCGATAAGGCGAAACCAATCATTTCGTCCGAACAGGAACGACAGTTCACCGAGATCCGGAGCAATCTTTTGCAGGAGACCGAGTATGTCCTTCGGGAGCTAAACATCGTCGCAGAAGTATCGGGCAAGGCGATGAACGTGTTGCAGCGTGGGGTGTCGGTGCGGGGAGTCCGAGATCTCCCCAGCGACGAAATTCGCCGGCTGGAAACGGATTGGAACGGCGTGTTTACGAAGCTTGGACTGATGCAAGGTCAGCTCAAGGCGCGACGGAAGGAATTGGCCGAACAGTCGATGTTTGACTACTGCCTGAATCAGGTCCGAAATCGTTTGTTCCGGCATCCAGCAGCGGCGCATTGATCGGCGGCAGCCGGCCGCCTAGAGGGCTCGGCCCAAAGAATTTACTTTTCTTTGGCAATGATGCGCTCGATTGTGTCGTGAGGAACGATTCCTGTTTAGGAGTTATGTCTAAACTTACCAAACGCGACATCGTAGTTGCGATCAGCAACCAGACCGGGATGGTCCAGCATCAGGTGTTTGATATTGTCCAGCGAACGCTCGACAAGATCACTGATAGTCTGGCTAACAACGTGCCGGTCGAGCTGCGTAACTTTGGAATCTTCCAGCCGCGGCTGACCAAGCCTCGCGTCGGCCGAAATCCAAATCAACCTGGCAGCAGTTTTGTGATTCCTTCACGCGCGACCGTAAAGTTCAAGGCGGGCAAAATCATGCGGCAGAGAGTGGAAAAACTCTCCCGCGAGTTGAAAGAAGCCGCCGCCAAGAAACCGTCGCCGGTGGCAACACGAAACGGTGGGTGACCACAGCCCTGCCGGGACCGAGATATCGCGTGCCAATGCGCCGCGAGATCAGGATTTGGATTCGAGAAGGCGATGAATGGCTTGTTCTAGCCGCTCGAAATTAATTGGCTTGGTGAGGTGCTCGGAAAATCCGGCATCTCGCGCCTTGGTCACGTCCGCCTCCATTCCGAAACCGCTCAGCGCGATTCCGGGCAAATCATTGCTTTTGCGCAGTTCGGACATCAGCTCGTAGCCGGTGCGGTCCGGCAGACCAATGTCGCTGATGAGCAGATCGAAATGTTCCGACCGCGCTTTTTCAACCGCCTGGTCGGCCGAATAGGCAACGCTGATATCGTAACCGCGCCGCTCGAGCATCATTTTCATTCCAGTGCAGGTGTCGACGTGATCGTCGACCAACAGGAGCCGGTGCTTTCGAGACGGGCCCCGCTTTCCTTCCCCACCTATTTGCTCGTCATCTGCCCCGTTGGCCGCGCCCGTCGGGGCCGGAACCGTTCTTAACTGAACCACAAAAGTCGCCCCCATATCTTTCCCCGGACTTTCGACTCGAATCTTTCCGCGATGAGCATCGACCATGGCCTTGGAAATGGCCAAACCAAGACCGAGGCCGCCAAACTTTCGGGTGATCGAAGTTTGTCCCTGTTCAAAAGCATTGAAAATCTTTTCGATTTTGTCGGACTCGATTCCAATGCCGGTATCGGTCACTCGGATTTCGATTTCACCTGGCCCGGAATTCGAGGTCGAAACGGTAATGGAACCTCCGGCCGGCGTGAATTTGACGCTGTTCTTGATCAGGTTCCAGAAGATCTGCTGCAAACGCGCCGGATCGCCCTCGACGTAGACTTCGTGAGCATTGAGCTCAAACCTCGGCTCGATTTGTTTGCGATCCATGTCGTCGCGACAGATCTCGTTCGCTCTTCGGAGAATCTCGTGGACGTCGACGGTTTCGAGGGTCAGCTGTAATTTGCCCTTGGCAATGCGGGTGACGTCGAGCAAGTCGTCAATCAAACGCGCTTCGAGTTCGACATTTCGCCGGATGACTTCCAGTGCCCGCCCCAATTTAGCCGAGCGCGGCGTCGAAGCCTCGAGTTCGCTAACCATGGCGATCACGGGTGATAACGGGTTGCGCAGCTCATGCGACAACAAGGCGAGGAACTGATCCTTGGCCGCATTGGCGTCGATTAACTCGTGCCGCAATGTCACGTCGCGAGTTTTGTCTTCGACGAAATAGAGCACACCCTGAACGGTTTGGTCGGCCGCTTGCAATCGCAGCAACGTCACATTGACGAAGTGAGTCATGCCGCCTTCGTCCTGAAACGGCTGTTCGGCCAGTTGAAACGGAGTGCCAAACGACAAAACGCGTTCGATCGCGTCCGGCGGCGCGATTTTAATCTCGGCGTAACTCAAGCCGATCACGTCGCGTCGAACGGACAGGCCGCCGAAGCGTTGCGCCATTTGGGTAAATGCTTCGTTGGCCTGCAAGAACTTCTGAGTGCTGGGATCGACAAACGCGATCCCGACCGGCATGTTGGCGAGGATTTTTTCGTTAAAGATGACTTCGCGTTCAATGCGACGCGCGGCTTCGGTTTGACGGCGATAAAATCGGCCGCCGAACCAGGCGAAAATCGAGATGGCCAGCACCAGCCATCCCGTCAGGACGGCCATTCGTTCGAGAAGATCGCGGAGAGGTTTGTACGCAATCGCCTTTGGTTGTTTAACCACAACCGTCCAACCAGCGGTCTCGACCGGAGCGAACGAGTAAAGATTTCCGCTGCGCTCGAGACTGCCGGCTTTCGTTTCATTAATCTCCTGGGGCAAGATTGAATCTCGCGAAACGGCTGTTCCCGGATTTGGCCGAAAATCGTTTGTGAACAGTGGCCGCCCGGTTTGATCGATCACCTGGCAGGTCGATTGGTCGGCAAATTGAATGGTGGCCAGACGCCGGCCAATTCGTTCGACTAAAACGGAGACGCCGAGATAGCCGATAATTGTTTTGTCCGGACTGCGAATCGCTCCGACCACGTCAGTCACCGGTCGGTTGTCGGAAGTGCGCGGATGAACCGGCGAAACAAAAGCGCCGGCAACTTTCGCGGCATCCGCTCGCCACAGATTAGAATCAACGTCTTTACCGACCAGCGTCGGAACGGAGGGAATCGACGCGATCAGTCGGCCGTCGCGTCCGGTAACAAACATTCCGTCGATCCGCGGGTGTGCATAAAATGTTGTTCCGATCCACTGCTGCGCGGCGGACTGCAGATTCCCCGAATTCAACATCCGCACGACTTCAGGCGACGTCTGGTAGTAATCGATGATTCCACCAGTCCGGCTGAGATCGTCACCCACCAGTCGGGCGATAAGTTCCACAAAAGTTCGTCGGTCCTTCAGAATGCTGGTTTCCAGGGTTCGGCTCAGGATTGAGTAAGAAACCACCAGGGTGAGGATCGACGGAATCCAGCCGGCCAGCAGGATGGAGGCAACGATATTGAACCGTTCGAGCCGATTGTGCCGCGTTTTCTTCAGGAGGTATCGCAAAGCCATACCGGTCGGGTTGCAAAGATAGCATATCAGCAGCACAGCGCTTGCCGACGAACCCGTTGGATGGCGGATTTATTTCTGCTGC
Organism: uncultured Verrucomicrobiae bacterium; assembly: GCA_963817335.1. Classification (GTDB taxonomy): domain Bacteria; phylum Verrucomicrobiota; class Verrucomicrobiia; order Chthoniobacterales; family UBA10450; genus AV40. The sequence continues at coordinate 225,562 of CAWFNX010000001.1, forward strand.
CGAATCGCGTCGTTCAGCTGGGTCGCTTGGGCGCGAATTGCCGACACCTCCGCGCGTGAAAGGGTCGCCTTATTGAGTAACGGTTGGAGCGTTTTTACGCCGTCGCGAATTTTCTCGAACAACGGGGTCCGCGCCAATGCCGGGGACAAAGTCTCCAATTCGCTTGCAAAATAATTGGCCAGCTCCGGTCGGGCCAGCACACGAGCGCGTGGCGGCGAAAAATCCAGCTCAACGGTGGCGGCGCAAATCTCCAAGCCGCGAAGCCACCCACCGATACTGATCAAATGGGCCATCTTTTCGTCACGCAGCGCGACCATTGCTTGCTCAACGTCGGTCTGGGTAGTGATCAATTCCTGCCGCATTCGTGGCCAGTGGCCGCTTTGACCAAGGTCGGTCAGGCTCGCGCTGTGACGCATTACCCGATCGCCAACCCCGAGCCCGCGCGCGTGCTGCAGAAGGACTCGGCCGAAATTCTCGATCGAATTCTTCTTCTCCGCTTCCACCAGCAGGAATCCGTCGGCGATCAGTTCACCAAACATCAAGCCTTTTTGTTCGCGGCCTGCGCCAGCGACTTGCGGGGGCTCGCGCTTCAATTGATCGAACGGTAACGGTCTGAGATCATCCAGCTGTTTGAAAATCTGGGCGATCGAGGGCGCGGTGTAACGATTGACGCCGAGTTCTTCAAATTCGTGCTCTTCGTCGGCTGGCGGCTCCTCCGCTTTCACCGGATGAAATCCCACCAGCGCAGTAAAAATCAGGGTCAGATGCAAAATAGACTTCCGGCCGATTTTCCGGTGATGTACCTCGGTTTTTGCGAGGCAATTGCACCATTTTTGATTTGACGGCTGCGACGGAAACGCCATCATGCGCCTGCTGTCTTACTACTGGCAGCTCACCTTATGCAAGGAAGCCTCGGCTATGTGATTTGGACGGCCTGTTACCTCGCCGTGCTCATTGGCTTGTCCGCTTACGGTATTCACCGGTATTTCATCATCTATCTCTTCCTTAAAAACCGCAAACGGGCCCCCCAGCCAGCCGGGCGGTTTGAGCAGCTCCCCAAGGTCACAGTCCAGCTGCCTATTTTTAATGAGATTTATGTCGTGGAACGGCTGCTCCGATCTGTTAGTGAACTCGATTACCCCCGCGAACTGCTGCAAATTCAGGTCCTCGATGATTCGACCGATGACACCCGCGAAGTTACCGCGTCGTGTGCCGAAGAATTACGCCGCGGCGGCTTCGATGTTCAACTGATTCACCGGGTCGATCGCACGGGATTTAAGGCCGGGGCCCTGGAGGCCGGATTGCAATCGGCCAGCGGGGAATTCGTTTGTATTCTCGATGCGGATTTCGTTGCTCCGCCGGACCTCCTTCAGCGGACCATTCAATTTTTCACCGATCCGAAGATTGGCATGATCCAGACCCGATGGGGCCATCTCAATCGCCGGTACTCGATGCTCACGCGAGTGCAGGCCATGTTTTTGGACGGCCACCTTTTGCTCGAACAAACCGCGCGCAGTCGCAGTGGGCGATTCTTCAACTTTAATGGAACGGCGGGTCTTTGGCGGCGTACCTGCATTCAGGAAGCGGGCGGATGGCAGCATGACACCCTTTGCGAAGATCTCGATCTGAGCTACCGGGCGCAGTTGGCCGGGTGGAAGTTCATTTTTCTGTCGGATGTCGTGACTCCGGCCGAATTGCCAGTCGACATGAATGGTTTCAAATCCCAGCAACATCGCTGGACCAAAGGTTCCATTCAGACTTGCAAGAAATTGTTGCCCGGAATTTGGCGAAGCAAACTGCCGTTTGCGATCAAAGCGGAAGCTACCGGCCACCTTGTTTCAAACTTTGCCTATCTCTTGCTCGCCTGTCTCTGCGTTTTGCTGCATCCCTCGACCGGCGGTCCCCAAAGCGGATGGGTGCGCGCCCTTTTGATCGATGTACCAATTTTTTTCACCGCGTCGGTATCGGTCGCGGTCTTTTATGTTTGCGCCCAACGGGAGTTGCATCCGCAGAGCTGGATGAAGCAAATGCTGCTGCTGCCGTGCTTGCTCGCGCTTGGCATTGGTCTTTCGCTTAACAACGCGCGTGCGGTGCTCGAAGCGATCTTCAATCACCAGTCTGATTTCACCCGGACTCCCAAGTACGGGATCGAACGGAAATCGCAGACCTGGCGCGGCTGCAAATATCGCGCGTTAAGATCGGCTTTGCCGATAGTTGAGTTGGCGTTTGGAATTTATTTCAGCTACTTCGTGTGGTTCGCCGTGAGCAACAGGCAATACTTGTCGGTACCGTTCCTGCTGATGTTCCAAGGCGGGTTCTTGTATGTTGCTCTTTCGTCGCTCCTGCCTTGGTCGCCGAAATTCAGCTTTGGTGCTTCTCGGACGGCCGAACCAATTACCGCGTGACAAGACGCGTTTTGTGAGTATTAACACGCGGATGTTTCGTTCCTCCGCCCTAGGGTTGGCGCTCCTTTTGGTAATCGCGTCGGCTTACGCCAACGGCAATAGTATTCCCGCTCCCACCCTCAACACCCGTGTCATCATTAGTGTTCACGACCAGAAACTGATGTTGATGGAAAACGGACTGGTGGCGGCGACCTACCCGGTTTCGACCTCGAAGTACGGATTGGGCGACGCATGGGGCAGTCTGGCAACGCCGCTTGGTTTATTGCAGGTTGCGCAAAAAATCGGCGACCGTATGCCAATTGGCGCCGTTTTTCACAATCGCCGCTGGACGGGTGAGGTTCTTCAACCAAACACCCCGGGACGTGATCCGGTGATGACCCGAATCATCTGGTTGCGTGGTTTGCAAATAGCGAACGCCCACGCATTCAGCCGTTGCATTTATATCCACGGCACGAACGAGGAAAAATTGCTCGGTCGACCGGCAAGTTTTGGCTGTATCCGGATGCGTTCGGTTGATGTGGCTGCGCTTTATAATCAGCTACCGCTGGGAACGCCGGTCGAGATCGTTCCGGATAAGCTTCCCAAATCCTCCAACCTGGCCGATCCGGAAGTCTACGGCTTCGATTCGCCCGCCTCAGCCTCGGGGCTGAGAAAAGATAAAGAAGCGTCACAAATCAAGGTCGCGTCCGGTTCCCGCACTGGAACCTAATCGCGCCTCGCACGGAAGATTCGAAATCTTGACATTTCCCCGGTCTGCGCGACCGTCGTCGCCCGATCTAAGTTAGATGGCTAATACAAAATCAGCTGCCAAACGCTCTCGACAATCGCTTGCCCGTTCCGGCCAAAACCGGGGTGTTCGGACGCGACTGCGATCGCTTCAGAAGAAAGTTCGAGGCGAGGGGAAACCTGACGTCGAACAAATCCGGCGATTGATCTCTGCTCTCGATAAGGCCGTGAAGCGCGGCATCATTCATCGGAACGCGGCCGATCGCCGCAAGTCACGTTTAAACGCGCTCATTCGCTAGTCGGTGTTTGGAATCCCTCGAACGGATCCATCGTCACTCACTAGTGCGTCTCGCTTCGCGACGCGGTTCGGGCAAGACTAACCGGAACCACTCGTTATGACCGCGCAACCGCAGGTTTCGAAACGGCCTTTGAACCTCGTTATCTTTTTGCCCGATCAGCAACGGGTCGACACCTTGCGCTGTTACGGGAATTCAAAAGTTCACGCGCCCAATCTGAACCAGCTGGCCGATGAGTCTGTGGTTTTTCAGCGCGCTTATGTGACCCAGTCGGTTTGCTCGCCCTCGCGCGCGTCGCTCATGACCGGAATGTGGCCGCACACCACCGGTTGCACCAACAACGGGTTCCCGCTTGATCCAAAGATTCCGACGCTGCCCCAGCTTATTGGCGGCGACTATCGCGCCGGTTACGTCGGGAAATGGCATTTACGAGAAGAGAAGCCGACCCAGCGAGGATTTCACGAATGGGTGTCGGTGGAAGGACTCAGCGATTACAGTCAATTTTTAATCGAAAAAGGGCTGACTCCCGACCACAAGAATGGGGCTTTTTCCGCTCAGACGATCAGCGATTTGCCCTTGGAATTATCACAGGCAGATTTTCTGCAACGACGCGCCTGCGACTTCATCCAGCGCAATCACAAGGTCCCATTCATTCTCGTTGTCTCGTTTGTTGAGCCTCATTCGCCGTATAACGGGCCGTTCAATGATGAGCACCACTTGAGCGAATCGGACCTGGACGGGATGGCCTCAGATTTTGATCCAAACGCCGTTCCGTTGCGTTATCGGCTGCTTCGGGAATGGCAGAACGAGAAAGCGCTAAAAGACAAGATGGTTCGCCACTTTCGCTTCGGAATTACCCGCGCCGATTATCTGGATTTGAGACGAAAGTATTACGGACTCATCACCTTGGTCGATCGGAGCGTCGGGTCGATTCTGGCCTGTCTCGAGAACGCCGGCTTGATGGATCACACGGTCATTGCCCATACCAGCGATCATGGCGATTTGTTAGGCGACCACGGCCTTTTCGGTAAAGGCGTAATGTATGAGCAGGCCGTTTGTGTTCCTTTCTTTGTTAGACTGCCGGAGGGTCCGCGAAAAATGGTAACGCAACGGGTTAGTCACATCGATTTTGTGCCAACCATGCTCGATCTGTTGCAGCAATCGCCGGCAACTAAACTGGCGGGTCGGAGCCTCAAACCGCTGATTTTCGGACAAGAAGAGCAACGGCAAAATGTTTTCATCGAGTGGAGCCCGTACAAGAAGCAGGAAAAGCGGCTGAAAAAGGGAACGTCGATTGCGCCGCTTCAATCGGTAAGCCGGGCGATAGTAGAATCGACTCGCACAGTAATTCGGCTGGACGGATGGAAACTTAGCCTGAGAGACAATGACTTATGCGAGCTTTATAACCTGCCCGACGATCCGTCCGAGCAGCGAAATATTTATTACAGTGGGCAATTTAGGGAAGTGATCGAGAGCTGCACCAATGAAATCCAAGGCTGGCAGCGAAAGACAGCCGACACAGTGAAGCTGCAATCGAATTGAGGTCGATCCCATGGTGCCGAACGGTTTTTATAAACAGCTCGACGAAGTGAAGGCATCCGACCTGGAGGTTGTTTGCTACGGCATACCTCGTTCCGGCAGCACCCTGGTCTATCAATTGATTAGTGGAATTTATCCGCAAGGAGTCGCCAAGACTCATCGATATTGTCCGCACCGTGTGAAAACGACGGTGTCATTTCGTGATTTTCGCGATGTCGTTGTATCGCTTTGGCGAAGAAGCAATCCCACTGGTTTGAACCGTCAGATCACCATGCCGGAAGTTGAAAAATTTGCCGGCACCTGCCGGCTCAGAATTAAGGAATTGGACCGATACTTTGAGCGCGGTGGAATTTGTCCGCTGCGTTACGAGGAGTTTGCCCCCAATCCCGCCCTGGTTTTCACCGCGCTAGAGCGCGCCTTCGGCGTCATCGTTGCGCCCGAAAAGGCCGCAGCGTTGATCGCGGAATCTTCGATCGAAAAAAATGCCGCGATTGCGGAGAAGCTCGGCAGCTTCAAAACCATCGATCCCGCTTCACAAATTCACGGCAACCATATTTTTCGCGGGGAGGTCGGGGGTTGGCGGCAGTTCGTGGCCGGTGCCGCGGCCGAACGCCTTGAGGAGTTGTTGCGCGAACCGTTGCAACGCTACGGCTACGAAACGTAGTCGAAACGATCGTCGGTTAGAGCTTTCCGTTTATAACGCATTTGCCGTTGGGCCGCTGAAACCATTCTGGCAGCTTGATGTTGGCCGTAACGATGCTGTCGTAACAGTTTTGGTTGATCGTGCCTTTGTGCGTGCTTTCACCAAACACCGCATAATTTTCCTTGGTCACGTAGAGCCGAAGACCTTCTGGCTTCGGAATTTCATCTTTCAAATGGTCCATCAATTTGGCCGACGCGATCTGGTTAGGCATTTGGGAAAAAAGGTAACGAAGCACTTTCACCTTCAGGAGTTGATGGATCCAAATCTGGTTCCAGCCGCGACGTTCCAAAAAAATGTCGCCGGACGAATTTTTTCGCTCATCCGGAAAAAGGGTTTCGTCCGGCCGGCGCAGGAGCGCTTTGCAACGACAGAACAATAATCCACTGACATCAGGTAAGTCGTGAATGTCGGCCATGACTGTTCGAATTTTTGGAAGCACGAGCTCGATCGGATATTTGTCGTCCACGCACCAGTAAACCCACTCGTCATCATCGAGGTCGGCAATAAGTTGGAGCGCAGTCGCCCGGATTTCTGAGGGAGTTTTGACGTACTCCCGGCGATTGCTCGGCGCCCCGGCTAGATCCTGGTAGGGGATTCGAAAAATGAAGGGATGGTCGGGCCAGAGCTCATTGTATTTGAAAATCATGTGCTCGGTCACCGCTCGGCACCGATCGTAGGTCAAAACAATCGCCTTCATTATCAAATGCAGATCTGGAGTTTAATTATTCGAGTCGATGTGTCCATGTCCTGGAAAAGGCGCAAAGGGCGGTTGATCGACGACGGTGAATGTTCAACCGGGGAGACTACGTGCGGCGGCGTCTATCAGTCCTCGACCTATCCAAGAATGCGCTCTCGTCCGTCTTGAGCGACCAGGAATGCTCCCGTACAGACGCGTGTGCAAAAAATCTCGCGCCGCTCGTTTTTGCGGACAGCAATTCTGGGCTCGGCAACGCTTTCGGTGGGCGGCTGCCGGAAAGCACAGCTGAAAATCGGGAGAAAGCCAAACCTTCTCGTTCTCTTACCCGACCAACTTCGCGCCGATCTTATTGCCAATATCGGCGCGAGCGGCGTGCATGCCCCGAACATACAGCAGCTCGCTGAGGAGTCGGTGACGTTTGATCGCGCTTATGTAACACATCCGATTTGCGCCCCTTCACGCTCGTCATTGCTCTCCGGCACTTGGCCCCATCAGAATGGATGTCGAAACAACAAGGCGGTTCTGCCAGAACGCTTCGTGTGTCTGCCGGAGATGGTTGCCGATCGCGACTATCGGACAGGTTATTTCGGCAAGTGGCATCTTGGTGATGAGTTCTTTCCTCAACATGGCTTCCAAGATTGGGCGTCGATTGAAGAGGATTTCAAAAGCGTTCGCCACAGACCAAATGGACAAGCAAGCGATTACACAACGTTTCTAAAGGCCAAAGGCTTCAGACCAGATCATCGCCGCGGATGCTTCAGCCTGAAGTTTCCAACCAAATTGCCGTTCGAGCTGTCGAAAACAAAATTCCTCGAAGACAAGGCCTGTGAATTTATCGAGCGCAATCGCCATCAACCTTTCATCGCGTTTGTCTCGTTCTTCGAACCACATCCGCCTTACGTCGGGCCGTTCGACAACGAGCATTCGCTCAGCGACATGACCCTCGATGAAAGCTTCGGAGACGCGTTTGGTGCCGATATTCCGCTCCGTTGCCGGCTGCGCCAGCAATTTTGTCGGGAAGCAATGCCTCTGGCCGAAGATTTCCGCCGCATTAAACGAAATTATTTCGGCCTAATTACTCAGGTCGATCGCAGTGTGGGCGCAATTTTGGCCAAGATCGATGATCTCGGGCTTCGCAACCGCACGATCGTGGTGCTGACCAGCGATCACGGCGACATGATGGGCGCGCATGGGCTGGTGGGAAAACAGTTGATGTTCGAGCAGTCCGCGTCCGTTCCTTACGCAGTGCGGGTTCCGGGCGAAACGCCTCGCCGTTGCCAGACGCCGATCAGCCACATCGACTTTGTACCCACAATGCTCGAGCTTTTGGGCAAACCGGCACATCCTCAATGTGACGGCGAAAGCAGGGCGGGACTGATTCGGGGCAACGACACATCGTCGGGATTTGTATTTTGCGAATGGTCTCCCGCAAGCCACGCGCGGATGGACAGAAAAACCACTTTGGCGAGCCTCGACGAAATTAATCGCTGCATTCGAGAATCCACTCGGGCTGTGATTTCACCCGATGGATGGAAGCTGTGTCTGCGCGATCTCGATAAAAGCGAGCTTTACAATTTGCGGAACGATCCGGGTGAGCGGCAGAATCTCTTCTATTGCAGCGAAGGACGCGAGGCGATCGGCCATCTTACCAATGCGATTTACGCATGGCAGGAGAAGACCGGCGATATGCTGCAAAGCATAAGGTCGATCCGGCTGCCGCAGCCGGTAGGCTGAAATCGCCTTTGCATCTCGGTTAGGTCGGCTAGATTTCCAAAGATGATTCCGGCCCTTATTCTAATTTTGTCGGCCGTCGCTTATCGGATCGCGGCGGGTCTCCTTATTCATTCCGGGACCGCCTTGTGGCTGTCGAATTTCGCGCCCATGGCTGCGATCGCCCTTTGCGGTGCTGCGTATTTTCCGCGCAAATTCAAATTCACCATTCCGCTCGGGGCGCTTTTCGTTTCGGACTTGGTCTTGAATTATATTTACGGCGCGCCGCTTCTTCAGGCGCAAATGCTCGGCCACTACATCGCCCTTTTTCTCGTCGGACTGATAGGCTTTGCCCTCCAAGGCCGAGCGTCGCTCAAGACGCTGCTCCCAGCCTCAATCCTTGGGTCGATAATTTTCTATTTAATCGTGAACACGTTCTCGTGGCTGAGCGATCCCGGTTACGCGAAAAATTTCGCCGGACTGATTCAAGCACAGACGGTTGGCCTGTCACAATACAGTGCCACGCCGACGTGGATGTTTTTCCGTAACACCGCTCTCAGCGATTTGTTCTTCACCCTTCTCTTCGTGGCGTGCATGAACTTCGGGCGACGAACCAGCCGGGCGCGCGCTGGTGCAGCTTTGCCTCACGTCGCGTAAAATTCAATGCAGCGTCCCGAGCAACGCGACGAAGTCGAGATGCTCGCGCTGATGCTCTTGATCCGGCGTTTTGAGGAGCGCGCGAGTCAACAGTATCAAGCGCAGAAGATCGGCGGCTTTTGTCATCTCTACATCGGACAGGAAGCGGTGGTGGTCGGCGCAGCCGCTGCGGTCCGTGATGACGATTACATTATCACCGCGTATCGCGATCACGGCCACGCCTTGGCCCGCGGGACCAGCGCCAACGCGTGCATGGCCGAACTTTTCGGAAAAGCGACAGGCTGTTCCCAGGGGCTCGGCGGATCGATGCACTTCTTCGACAAGAAAAACCACATGTACGGAGGTCATGCGATTGTCGCCGCCCACGTTCCGCTGGCGGCCGGACTCGCTTTCGCGTCGAAATATCGGGAGGAGGATCGAGTCACCCTTTGCTTTTTCGGGGACGGCGCAATCAATCAAGGCTCGTTCCACGAAGCGCTGAATCTGATCGCGCTCTACAAACTGCCGGTCATCTTGATTTGCGAAAACAACCTGTTCGCCATGGGCACATCGGTGAAAAGATCGACCTCATTGAAGCAAATCGTCGATCGGGCCGAAGGCTACGACATTCCAGGGGACATCGTCGATGGAATGAACTTCCGGGAAGTGCGCGATAAAGTCGCCGAAGCCGCCGCCTCGATTCGCAAAGATCCGCATCCGGCGTTTTTGGAAGTGCGGACGTATCGATACCGCGGTCATTCCATGTCCGATCCCGCCAGTTATCGGACAAAGGACGAACTGGAGAAATATCGTCTCGACGATCCGATCATTCGTTTGCGAGCCCAGCTTACTCGTGAAGGCAAATTGACTAACGAGCAATTCGACGCGCTCGACAAAAAGGCAAAACAGGCCGCGATCGAATCGGTGAAATTTGCCGAGGAAAGTCCAGAGCTCGCGGTCGAGGATGTCTACAAATACGTTTACTACGAGGGAAACAAATCGTGAGGGAGATCACTTACCGTCAGGCCTTGAACGAAGCGCTGGCCGAAGAGCTCGCGCGCGACCCGAACGTATTTCTGATGGGCGAGGAAGTTGCCGAATACCACGGCGCCTACAAGGTCAGCCAGGGTTTGCTGGAGCGCTTTGGTGCCAAGCGAATCATCGACACGCCAATCAGCGAAAACGGGTTCGCGGGGCTGGGAGTCGGCGCAGCCATGGCTGGATTGCGGCCAATCATCGAGTTCATGACCTGGAGTTTTTCGCTGGTCGCTTTCGACCAGGTGGTGAACAACGCGCCCAACATGTTCATGATGTCGGGTGGCCAGTTCAATATCCCAATTACCTTCCGCGGACCGAACGGTCCCGCTCATCAACTGGCTGCCACGCATTCTCATGCCACCGAAAATTTCTTTGCCAGCGTACCCGGATTGAAAGTTTGCACACCCGCCACCCCGCGGGACGCCAAAGGATTGTTGAAAACAGCCGTGCGCGACGACAATCCGGTTCTGGTTCTTGAAGCGGAACTTCTTTACAGCTCGAAGGGAATGGTCGAACCACCGGACGAGGAGCTTCTCATTCCCCTGGGTAAAGCCGAAGTGAAACGAGAAGGCAGCGACGTCTCAATTGTTTGTTACGCGCAAACGGTTCCGCTCGCGCTGAACGTCGCGGCTCAGCTCGAGGATGAGGATATCTCGGCCGAGGTTATCGATCTTCGCTCCATTAAGCCTTTGGACGAGCAAGCGATTTACAATTCGGTTTCCAAAACGCACCGGGTGGTGATTGTCGAGCAGGACCGTCCATTTTGCGGTGTGGGCGCGGAGGTCTGTTACCAAATCCAAAAAAACATTTTCGATGAGCTCGATGCCCCGATCATGCGCGTTTCTCAAGAGGACGTGCCGATGCCGTACAACGAGAAGCTCGAGAAATTTGTGCTTCCCAACGCAGACAAACTGATGAGTGCAGTGAAGAAAGTTTGCTACACATGACTTCTTTTCTTGTCACTTGTCACAAACGCCAGTCCGGCTCGGACTCACTGGTCACTTCTTGATATGCCTGAAATCCAAATGCCCAAACTCAGCGACACGATGACGGAGGGGACTCTGGTCGCGTGGAAAAAGAAAAAGGGTGACAAGGTTACGGCCGGCGAAGTGATCGCTGAGATCGAGACCGACAAGGCAACGATGGAATGGGAATCGCCCGAGGACGGGACGTTGACTGAGATTTACGTGCAGGAAGGCGGGAAGGTGAACGTGGGCGACAAAATCGCCTTCATCGGCGAGGAAGGCGAAGAGGCCCCGAAGAGAAAAGAGGAAAAGCCGAAACCGGAGGAGAAAAAAGAGAAGAAGGGCCAGGCGGAGACGGAAAAGCCGGCCCCGGCGGAAAAGAAAGAGAAAGAAACCGCGCCGCCGCAGGAAAAGTCTGATGTAGCGGCAGGCGTGTCGCCTGCAAAGGAAAAGCGGCCGTCACGGCCGCCACTACAGAAGACCGAAGATGAAGCCCGGGTGAAAGCATCACCGGTCGCGCGACGGGTGGCGGCAGAGTTCGGGGTCGATCTTTCAAGCGTTAAAGGAACTGGACCGGAAGGCCGTGTGACGGAATCCGACGTTCGCGCAGCTGCGAAAACTGTAGGGGCAGGCGTGTCGCCAGCGGCGCCTAAACCGGCACAGCTGCCACTACAACAGCAAAGAGAAGGCGAAACTCGCATTCAACTTTCCGGAATGCGCAAAGGGATTGCCGAGCGCCTGGTCCAAAGCAAAGCGCCAGTCCCGCATTTTTATCTGACGATTGAAATCAACGCTGCGCCGTTGATGGCCGCGCGCGAGGAATTGAAATCTGCCGGCGAAGGCGCGGACGCGGCAAAAATTACGGTGAACGATTTCGTGTTGAAAGCGGCCGTGATGGCAGCGGTCAAGGTGCCGAGAGCAAATGCCGCCTTCGCGGGCGACTCCATTGTTCAATTCGCCGACGTGGACCTTGGTCTGGCAGTCGCCATCGAAGACGGATTGCTCACTCCGGTGATTCGCGGCGCGCAAAATAAATCACTGGGTGAGATCAGCGCCATGGCCAAGGATCTCGCCAGTCGGGCGCGAAACAAACGGATGAAGCCGGAAGAGTTTCACGGTGGCAACTTCACCGTCTCAAATCTCGGCGGCATGGGAATCGATTCGTTCAGCGCCATCATCAATCCCCCGCAGGGATTCATTTTGGCGGTCGGCAAAGTGAGCAAAGTTCCCGTGATCGACGATTGCGATCAAATCGTGGTTGGTCAACGGATGTCGATCACGATGAGCTGCGACCACCGCGTGATCGATGGCGCGCTGGGGGCGGAATATTTAAAGGAACTCCGCCACCTTCTGGAAAATCCCGCGCTGTTATTAGTTTAACGCGTGGTTGTCTCCCAAGCCGTAAAATCGTCCAGCGTTTCTCGCGTCCTCTGCACGGCGAAGGCCAAAACGGTGGCGTCATCCATGAAGCCAACACCCGGTATCCAATCGGGAACCAGATCCCACGGATCGAGCACATAGATTATCGCGCCGATGATAATGACCAGGTTCGCCACGCTGATTTGGCGGTAATCCCCACGATAATAGGCCCGAATCAACCGGAGCATCGCCTGAAGGTAGGCCCACAACTCTTTAAACGGCGTCTTTGGGATCGACCCCATCTTACGACGAGCTTCTTCAAACAACTTCCGCAACGCCGCCGGATTTTTCGCGTAGGACCTGGCTCGAGCCAACGCGCTCGCGAAAACGCGATTCCCTCTTACGCTTTTTGCCAACGCCGTTTGTTTCCGTTTCACAGCCGCCGGGATATTATTTGCCACGGCGATCGGCCGTGTCAAAACGCGGCAATTTCCCAGGTCATGAAATCGTCCAGGGTTTGGCGGGTTCGCGCTACCGCGAACGACATCACGGTCGCATCATCGACGAAACCGAGGAATGGCACTTCGTCCGGGATGAGATCAAACGGGTCGACGAAATAGTTGAGCGCGGTAATGATCCAAAGCAATCCGTCATGCGAAACGGTGCGATATTCGCCGCGAAAATAGGCGCGGACCAACCGCAACATCGCCTGGAGGTAGGGCCATGAATCTTCAAACGCGTCCCGGGGAACAGCGGCGGCTTTGCGCGAGGCTTCCTCGAACAGGGTGCGGAGCCGATCCGGGTCGTTGGCATGCGCCTTTGCGTCCGCCAGTGCGCGCGCAAACGCTTCGCTTCTGAGCGCGGCTTTGGGTTGTGAAACGCGGCGCTCCACTCTTTTCGATGCCGGTTTTTTCGTCGCCCGAGGTTTCGTTTTCGCCTTCGCTTTCTTCATCCGCGCTATCAAACCACGGTAGCAGCAGGATGAGAAGTCAAACTCTGAACGGTTGGAATTTATGGTTTGGTGGAGAGGGGCCAGACCTCGTTTTGACGCGCCTGTTTCTTCTTTTGAATCTTTGTCGCCATATTTCCCCTTGGTTTTTCGGAGCCCAAGATCGACAAATAACCAGCGAGCGAACGCTCGCGAATCCTCGACTTCGGTCTCGGTGCCCGGCTTCCCTGGGCGCATTCGCTATCGCTCAACGCCTCCCGCCGTAATGTTGGCCCACTTGTTTTGTTTGGCATTTAAATGAAGTGTGCCAACGCCAGATGGAAAATTCGCCCGAGGAAAAGAATTTAGAAGCGGTTGCTTTTGTCGTTCACGCCACCCGCGGCATAATTCGCGGTCAGAGAGCCCGCCGTAAAGCGATGGTGTTTTGCCTTGGCCTCGCGGTCCTGATGCTTTTGGCGGGATTCACCGTTCTCCAATCAATGTTGAATCCACGCGAACATCCGTGGTTTGTCATTTTGTTCTGGGTCGCGTGCGTCTGGTTCACGTTCACGGCATCGCTGCTAGCGATCTTCGATTTGCTGATTATTCGGGCGCAAGCGCGCAAAGCGGAGCGTGCGTTACGGGAAAATTTGAAGGCGGAAGGAAGTTGAGGGACGGGCTCCGTCCCGTCCCAAGATTTCGGGCGACACGAAGGTCATCCCTCAATTTGAATGAGTAAGAGCACGAGCAAGAGTAAGAGTAGAGTAAGGGTAAGAGTCAGAGGCGGCGCGAATTAATCGACCAAGGCGAATGAAAATAGCGTAGCCTTTCAAGGCTGGGATAATTGAAGTCTTTTGAGCGAAGTCCCGCTCGGCGGGACGAAAGAACCAAATCCAATTTCTTCCGTCCTTGCCGGGACTCGATGAGTTTCTTGTTACCGGAACCCAGCTTTTAAAAGCTGGGCTATTGCCAATGCAGACCGCAATGTTAACTGACGGTTGGAAGCTTGTTGAAATGAAGACCGGTTGGAAGACGCGCGAACAAATGGAAGCGACCGAGCGCGCGACCCTGGCTTCGTTCGCGCAAAAGTCCGGCGAAACGCGGGGACGAAAATATCCGGAGCAAAGCCACGCCTATCGGACGGAATTTCAACGCGATCGCGCCCGAATCATTCACTCGCGCGCATTTCGGAGGCTCGAATACAAAACCCAGGTTTTTCTGAACGGCACCGGCGATCACTTGCGAACGCGGTTGACCCACTCGATTGAAGTTGCCTCCATCAGCCGGACCATTGCCCGGGCCCTGGCGCTCAATGAAGATTTAGCGGAAGCGATCGCCCTGGCCCACGATCTTGGCCACACCCCGTTCGGGCATTCCGGCGAAGAAATCCTGGCCGAATGCATGCGCGATCACGGCGGTTTCGAGCACAACCGGCAAAGTTTGCGGGTGGTCGAACTGCTGGAAAACGCCTATCCCGATTTTCCCGGATTGAATTTGACCTTCGAAGTTCGCGAAGGCCTGCAAAAGCACGAGCGCTCAGGCGGATTTCCAACCCTGGAAGCGCAAATCGCAGATTTGGCGGACGAAATCACCTATTACAGCCACGACCTCGACGACGCGGTCGACTTCGACATTCTGTCCGCGGCGCAATTGAATGAGAACGAAGTTTGGAAGCGCAGTCAGCAACATGTGCTCTCGCATTATCCGGACGCTCGCGAGCCCGAACTCCACAAGCTGATCATTCGAAACATCATCGACGTCCAGGTCCAGAACGTCGTGACGACCAGCGCGGCATCGATTTCAAAAGTGAATCCGAAAAGCGCTGACGACGTGCGCAAACAATCGGCGAAACTGATTCATTACAGCGACGATTTGCGCAAAGCGAACGCCGCGCTGCGAAAATTTCTTTACGCGAACGTTTATTATCACCCGCGAGTGGCCGAAGTGAACCAGCGCGCTTGCGAGATGTTGAAACAAGTCTTTGAAAGCTACGTGGCCGATCCGAAACAACTGGGCGAGGTGGCCACGGGGCGGCTGGAACAGGAAGGACTGCATCGCACCGTGTGCGATTATGTCGCCGGAATGACCGATCGCTATTTGATCGAAGAACACGCCCGCATCACGGGCCAGCGCCGCTCAAAGGCAGAGCGGGCGATTGAGGAAAATCGCCCTACTTTTTGAGCTCAACCAGGATCATATGCATCGTGGTGTCGCCAATATTTTCCGCGGCGTGGGTTAACGGCTCGCGATACAAAACGTCGCCCGTTTTGAGCTCGCCCTCGGTGGTGTTGCCGTCAGATGCGTAGTTACGGTACTTACCGCCGGTGATGACGTAAATCACGTATGCGGGATGCGAATGCACCTGCTCTTTAACGCCAGGCGGCAGATTGGCTTCGAGGACGCGGACCTGATCATTTTCGAACCTGACTTTTATTGTCTTGGCGTTAACGACGGCGGGATCTTGCCCGGACGCAGAAATCAACCAACCGGTAAAGGCAAACGTCGCAACAATTGTGGAGATGAGGATTCGCATGTCTACGAGGAACACCCTGGCGCGATTCGATTGCAAGACCATTGTGGGAGAGCTCTCAACTATCGTCTCTCAACCCTCAACTTTCTCCGAAAGCGTTGAAGCGCCGCTAGACCGCGGCGCTTCCGACTGCGTGTTCTTATCGCGGCAATTAAACCGCGCCGAAACGGCTTCAGTGGTGATCGTCGCCCTCTTTTTCCAGAGCGTCCTTCTGTTTCTCGGCCGCTTCCTTGGCTGCTCTTTCAGGGTGCTCGCGCGCCTCTTTCATGGCGTGTTTTTCCTCGTGCGTGAGCTCGCGCGTCGTGGTGGTAGTGGTTTGCTGTTCCGTCACGGCGGCGCCCGCCGGTCTGTGCACGATAATGCGGGATGCAACCTGCTGTTCGCCGGTGCCGGTGTATTGAACTGAGATCGGGCTGCCGGGCGAAATGCGCTCAACCGCGACCGGAGCGCCCGATTCATCCACGATCGTGGTCTGCTTATTCAGGGTATAGCGGAGGGGTGCTGAACTGGTTTGGCTCCTCACGACCACCGTTTGCGTGCCCGGAGTGTATTCCGTAAAGGCTCCGTTCGTAGTCGTCACGGTTGTCGTTGTCTGGGCGAATGTTTGTCCCGACCAGATGCAAATACCTACGGCCAGTAAGGCTGCGCCGATTTTGTTGACGTTTGTCTTCATATACAAAGATTCGTATCGAAGAGTAGAATCGGCCTCATTAAACGACCGATTTGGCATCCCGAGGGGACCAGTCGGGCTTCCCTTTGCGATCAATTATTGTCGGGCAAGAAAAAGCCGGATGGCTGAAGAGCCCGCTTGATTGACAGGGCAACTAGGCCGCGGCACTGCCGATCTCGTCCTGCAGGAAAGTAATGAGAAGTCGCAGGCGCTGATTGACTGAGGTTTCTTCTAGCATGCGTTGCCGGCGAAGGGGATCGTCAACGAAAGTTGAGGCGACCAGATCGGCCAGCATTTCCAAATCGCCGAGTTGCGCGAGATAACGGTCCACTTTGGGCGGCAGCTGACGGCCGGCCCGTTTTAGTTTTCGATACAACTCGAGGACCTTTTCGCCGAGGGCCTCCGTCTTTATGGTGGTGTCGTCGCTTGATTCTACGATATCGATTTTCGCCACCGGGAAGGGCGTGTCCTGTTCGAAACCGGTGAACCGGACGCGATGCAAGCCCTGCAACACGAGATTGGACGTGCCGTCGCCGCGTCCCACACACGCTCGGATCAGGCCCACCGTCGCGAACTGGAAAAAATCTTCGGGCGCGCGCCACTCCGGGCAACTCGGCTTGATTAAGGTGACACTTAACATGCGATCGCGCTGAAGAGCGTGCTCGAGCATTTCGCGGTAACGCGGCTCGAAAATGTAGAGCGGCAGCAAGGCATGCGGAAACAGAACCGCGCCGGGCAATGGCATCACCGGAACTTTATCCGGCAAATTGACGTCCCCATTTTTCATCCCTTGAAATTGGTGCCAAGCAATTTCAACGCCCGAGGGCCGAGCGCAACAGGGCGATCGATAATTGTCCTTCAACGTTTGGCCGACCCAGCGACGCATAGTTGAGAACGGAACCGCACCGCGCCAGGAGCAAGCGGGAAATTGGGCCGAGTTTGCCAATGCCCATCGCGCTAATTGCGACACCGACTTGGTTGTTTGTCAGGAAATCGACAAGTCGGCCAAGGGCTGGCGGCGAATCTGTCCGCGTCGCCACTTTGAAGACGTCGGCGCCCAGCGTCTTCGCGAGCTTCAACTTGGCGCGAAAGCTGCGCGATGAAGGGGTCGATTCGAAGTTATGGTACGACAAAATCCGACGAACCTTTCGCTTTTGCGCCTGAGCCAGAAGCGATTCGAATTCGCGCGCCGCCCTGAGTTCGACGTCGACATACTTTGCGCGCGGCAAAAATCGCTGAAGCAGGTCGCGTCGCGCTTTCAGCGAGAGATTTCCAGTTCCCCCTTCCCGCGGATCGCGAGCAGTGATGATCAGGGGTGCGCGAAGCCGGGAGATTTTTTTTTCATCGCGATCGGTGATTGGCGAAAGCGAATCGAGGCGAAGCTCAAAAAGATCAGGCAACTCCTTGAGCGCAACTGCTGCCGCAAGATCGGCCGGCGAAGATATGACAGCCACGAGTCGCGGCCGCGCCACTTTACCCGATCTGCGCGTTGTCATATAGTTGGATCTCTCGGGGTCAGGAGAGCGATTACCGCTCCTTTGTAGCATGCTCGCGCGACGACAGGAACTAAACACGCAGCTGCAAGTCGTTATTGATGGCTTTCTGCTGGCGGCTTCGCTTTGGGTGGCCTGGGTCCTTCGCTATTACAGCACTTTCTGGTTCACCCTTCGAGATACGGTCGATCCTTTTCACAATTATCACTGGCTGTTCATCGTGATCATGCCCTTTGGACCGATCCTACTTGATCTCCAAGGTTTCTATCAGTCGCCGCTGAGCAAGACAGTTTGGCGATCTCTCATCCAGATCGTGCGCGCGATGATCGGACTCAGCATCATCGTCAGCGCCTGCGTCATTTTTCTGCGGTTTCCCCTCGCTAACCGGACCGTGCCGCTTTTGTTCATTCTTATCGGAACCTTTGCTCTGCTGATCAAGGAACGGCTGATCGCAGCAAGCTTGCGTCGCCGCGCGGTGCGCGGACTCCAGCGCGAACCGGTGCTACTGGCCGGTTTGCCCCAGGATCTTGCTGCTCTCGAACGCAGTTTCACCGCCGAGCAACGATTGCTCATCGACGTCGTCGGCCGGATCGACATCGACCGGCAACCGATCTCGGACTTGGTTGAAGCAATGCATCAGCACGCGGTCTCACGCGTTATTTTCGCGGCCGGGCACAGTCAGTTGAATCGGGTTGAACAAGCCATCAGCGCCTGTGAAGTCGAAGGCGTGCCGGCGTGGTTGGTCGCGGATTTTATTCAAACCTCCATCGCCAAACCCGATTTCGACGCTTTTGCCGGGCGCCCTATGCTGGTGTTTCGTTCCACGCCGGAAGTGTCGTGGGCGCTGTGGATTAAACGCGGGATTGATATTATCGGCGCGCTGGTTGCGTTGATAATTTTCGCGATTCCTATGGCGATTGTTGCCTTGATGATTCGAGAGACTTCACACGGCCCGGTAATTTTTCGTCAAAGGCGGGCCGGGCGCTTCGGAAAGCCGTTTGTGATGTACAAATTCCGGTCGATGACGGACGACGCCGAAATGCGGCGGGCTGAACTCGAGCCTTTCAACCAGATGAACGGACCGGTGTTCAAAGTGGAGGCCGACCCACGGATTACCCCGCTCGGTCGGTGGTTGCGGAGGACAAGTTTCGATGAATTGCCGCAGCTTTGGAACGTTCTGACGGGGGATATGAGTCTGGTCGGACCACGGCCATTGCCGGTCTACGAAGTTGAGAAATTCGAAAACACCGCGCAACGCCGCCGATTAAGCGTGAAGCCGGGGCTGACTTGCCTCTGGCAAATCAGTGGGCGCAATCAAGTTCGCGATTTCCAGGATTGGGTGCGGCTGGATCTTGATTACATCGATCGGTGGTCGCTGGCTCTGGATTTCAAGATCCTCCTGCGAACGATTCCGGCCGTAATCCTTGGCCTGGGAGCAAAGTAGCGCGTACTATATATAGAGAGAGACCTACTCTTGCGGCGCGTAACGCGCCAGCATTCGGTCGACGTATTTGGCCAGAATGTCGAACTCGATGTTCACCAGGTCACCAGCCTGGAGAGCGCCAATGTTGGTGTGTTTTTTAGTGTGCGGAATTATCCAAACGGCGAAACTTTTGGACAACAGCTCGGCGATCGTCAGGCTAATTCCGTTGATGGCCACCGAACCTTTGTAAGCCGCGTAATGGGCGAAATCAGGCGGCAGATCGATTTCAAGCCGATAGTCAGTGCCGGTGCGCTCAAACGAGATGACTTTTGAGCTGCAATCGATGTGTCCTTGCACGAAATGACCGCCCAACGGCGCCCCGGCGACCAGCGCGCGCTCGAGATTTACCAGACTATCGCGGCGAAGTTGTTTCAGGTTCGTGCGGTCGAGTGTTTCCTGGAGAAGATCGAACGTCAGCTGGTCTTCGCGTTGCGCGCTGATGGTTAGGCAGCAACCATTTACCGCCACGCTGTCGCCAATGGTCGTCTCGGCGGCCAGTCGTGGCGCTGCAACTTGAAGTTGGGTGCCGCGGTCCGTCATTCGGATCCACAACACTTTGGCGACTTCCTGGATCAAACCGGTGAACATGCCGGCGATTTTAATGCTTCAGCCCCGCCGAGCCAACTCCAGACCGCAGTAACCCAACAATTGGGTTGACCCCCGTTGAGCGACATCGACCAAGCCCGGATGGGCGAACTTTCGGCAGAAAGCGGGTCAACTTGTTTGCGCGAACGTCGGCTGGGACTTAATTCCCACGCAACTGTGGGCGCGAGATTATTTTCGAAGGTCGCGGTATGCGCCGTGTTAATCGCGATTACATGGGCGGTGTTCGGCCAAACATTGCGATATGGCTTCGTGAATTACGATGATCCGGCCTACGTCAGCGAGAATCTTCAAATCCAGACCGGGTTGAGCTGGCAAAATATCGGGTGGGCCTTCACCCATGTTCACTCCCACAACTGGCATCCGCTGACCACGATCTCGCACATGGCCGATTGCCAGTTTTTCGGCTTGAACCCCGGCGCGCACCATTTTGTTAACGTTTTGCTGCACAGCATCAGCGCGGTTCTTCTTTTTCTGCTGCTTCAACAAATCACCGCCGGTCCGAGCTCGCCACGGGACGAGTCCGTCCGACTGGCGGACCGAACTGGCACTATTTGGCGGAGCGCTTTCGTGGCAGCGGTGTTTGCTGTTCATCCGCTCCACGTCGAGTCAGTCGCATGGATCTCTGAGCGCAAAGACGTCTTAAGCGGCTTGTTCTTCATGCTGACGCTGTTGGCTTACGTCCGCTATACGCGAAAGCCGAATGTTTTGCGCTATGTCACGATGATGATTCTGTTCGGGTGCGGATTGCTGTCGAAACCGATGCTGGTCACGCTACCGGCAATTCTTTTGTTATTAGATTATTGGCCGCTCAACAGAAGTCAGAGGTCAAAGGTCAGAGGTCAGAAGGAATTTTCGTTTGCAAAACTGGTCGCTGAAAAAATTCCGCTGTGCGTTTTATCACTCGGTTCGGCGATCGCGACGCTGATCGCGCAGCGGGGTGGGATCCTGGAAACGGCACATCTGCCGTTCACCTGGCGCCTCGCTAACGCGGCCTCGGTTTATCTCGTTTACATCTGGCAAATGTTCTGGCCAATAAATCTGGCCGCAATCTACCCGCATCCCGGCCAACTGCCGTTTTGGGAAGCAGCCGGCGCCAGCGCGCTGGTGGTTCTTTTAACGGCGCTCGCCTTTATCAGCCGCAGGCGCAGTCCGTATTTTCTGGCAGGCTGGCTTTGGTATCTGATCATGCTCTTGCCGGTGATTGGTTTGATCCAGGTCGGGAGCCAGGCGCATGCTGATCGTTACACTTACTTATCGCAGATCGGTCTCTATCTCGCGTTCGTTTGGGGCGTGGTCGATTTTTTGCAGCCGTTTCGTTACCGGCGCGAAATTTTTGCAACGCTCGCGCCGATCATCATTACCGTTCTGGGATGGCGCGCCTGGATCCAAACGGGGTACTGGCAGGACTCGGAGAAATTATGGAAACGAACGCTGGCAGTCACCGGCCGGAACGACTTTGCTCATCTCGCGCTCGGCGAATTTCTTTTGAAGGTTCATCGGGTGGATGAGGCGATGGCACAGTTCGAGATTGTTCTCGCCGGCCATCCGAACGACCCGGACGTGAATTTTCAAATGGGCTACGCTTTAATGGAAAAGGGCGATCTCGATCCTGCGATCCGCCATTTTGAGACATCCCTGAAATTCAGACCGGACAGTCCGGACACTGAGACGAATCTCGGCAACGTGTTATTGAAAGCCGATCGCACCGATGAGGCGGTGGAACATTTTCGAAACGTGGTCCGGCGTGAACCTTCGAGCCCGCTAGCCCATTACAACCTCGCGGTCGGCCTCCATCGTTTGGGCCGGTTGCCCGAAGCCATCGTCCATTATAAAGAAGCCCTCGCGCTCGATCCAAACTATCCGGATGCGAAAGAGTTTTTGCAGCAGGCATTGTTACAAAACGATCAGGCGGATGGATCGAAGCCGGACTCGGAGAAACCCTGACCCGTTAGATTTTCAATCGTGACCACGCAGCAATCCTTGCGGACGCAGGTTGGGATCCTCCTCTTTCTCATTGCCATCACCTGGGCGGTGTTCGGTCAGACCTTTCATCATCAATTCATTAACTACGACGATCCACTTTACGTTTACGATAACGCGCACGTGCGGGCCGGACTAAGCTGGCAGGGAATTGCGTGGGCATTCACCCACATCCATTCGCAGAACTGGCATCCGCTCACCACGATTTCGCACATGCTCGATTGCCAGCTGTTCGGCCTGAATCCGGGCGCGCATCATCTGGTGAATGTGTTTTGGCACAGCCTCGCCGCGGGATTGCTTTTCATTGTGCTGACCCGAATGACCGGCGGTCCGAGCTCGCCACGGGACGAGTCCGTCCGACTGGCGGACCGGATTGGCGATATTTGGCCGAGCGCGTGGGCTGCGGCGATTTTCGCCATTCATCCACTTCGAGTTGAGTCGGTCGCGTGGATCGCGGAACGGAAAGACCTCCTCAGCGGGACATTCTTCATGCTGACTCTGCTCAGCTATTTTTATTGGACTCGGAAGCCGACCCTCGGCCGCTACCTGCTGGTGGCGATTTTGTTCGCATGTGGCCTGATGTCGAAACCGATGCTCGTCACCACCCCGATCGTTTTGTTGCTGATCGATTATTGGCCGCTTGGAAGACAGAGGTCAGAGGTCAGAGGTCAGAGATCAGAAGTCACGTGGAAGAAACTCGTGGTCGACAAAATTCCGCTATTCGCGTTATCGGCGGGTTCGGTTGTAGCCACATTATGGGCGCAAAACTTCGCGCTGGGATCAACCCAGTTTCTGCCGCTGCGCTGGCGAATCACCAACGCGCTCTTCAGTTATGTCGAGTACATCCGGCAACTGTTTTGGCCGGTAGACTTGATTCCGTTTTATGTTCATCCGGAAAACCGACTGGAGATCTGGCGGCTTTTGCTCGCGGTCGTCGTTTTAATTGCGGTAACGACGGTCGCTTTTGTGCGACGACGACAAAATCCGTATCTGATCGTCGGGTGGTTTTGGTACCTGGTGATGTTGATTCCGGTGATCGGAATTGTGCAGGTAGGACTACAAGGACACGCGGATCGTTACACCTACTTGCCGGAGATCGGATTGGTGATCGCGTTGGTCTGGCTGGTGCGCGATCTAATTAAATCGTGGCTGTCACCCGGGAGCGAATCCGTAAAGACGAAGCGCGCGCAGAAAATTGTTTTGAGCAGCGCAGGCGTGGTGGTCGTCCTGGCATTAACAATCTTGTCGGTTAAACAAACCGGGTACTGGCGGGATACTGAAACATTGTGGCGCCACACCCTTGCCGTGACACCGGACAGTGATGTGGCGCTCACCGGCTTGGGCGGAATTTTGTTTGTCCGCGGCAACATCGACGATGCGATTGATGATTATGAACACGCGTTGCGTTTGCGCGATGGAAACGTGGCGGCGCATTTTGGATTGGCTCGAGCATTGGCGGCCAAACAGAAGACCGACACGGCGATTTTCCATCTTCGCAAGACGCTCGACATCCAACCTGACTATATAGCGGCCAGCAATGATCTGGGAGTGTTGCTTGCCAGCAAAGGTGAAATCACAGACGCGATCGCGGCCTGGCGGCAAACATTGTCGTTCGATCCCGACAACGCCGATGCCGCAAACAATATCGCATGGGTCCGGGCTACTGCGGCGGATCCAGATTTGCGCGACGGCAAAGAAGCGCTGGAGCTGGCCCGCCTGGCGATTAAAAATGGCGGCGAGAACGCAGTCGTCTTGCGAACGTTGGCGGCGGCCGAAGCGGAGAATGGCGAGTTTGGGCAAGCGGTTGCGACCTGTCAGCGAGGCGAACAGCTGGCCCAACAAAATGGCGATACTGGGATGATCGAAAGTTTGCGGCAGTGCGGCGAATCGTTCCGCCGCGGCGAGGCATGGCACGCGACCCAGGTCGCGCATTAAGGCACCCCGGCCCGTGGCCGGTCTGGCGGTTGCCTGCGAAAGGCCGAATCAGGGGCAAAAATTCTTTAATTTTTTTCTAGGCAGGCGCCGGGAAATCCGATAGAACCGCCCAAAACGGGAGCTGGCCCAGACACTGGGCTCGGTTTGCCCGTTCAAAAAAATTTCAAAAAACTAAAAAAAAACCTTGTCAGCCTGCTGACTTTTCAATAATCCCTAGCGCAAACCTAACCAAACCCATGGAGAAACCAATGACTAGAAACGTGCAAAAAACGTTGGGAATTAGCGTCGCTCTTGTAGCAGCCGTCGCATTTCCATTAATCATCGCGACGAGCGCGCGTGCTCAAGAACCGGCACCCGCACCAGCGGTGACCGGATCCAATATCGCGCCGAATGCGGCCGCACCAGCGGCAACCGAGGCGACAGCTGAGCGCGTCGTCGTGACCGGTTCGAACATTCCGACCGCAGAAGAAGTCGGTCCGAACCCAGTTGATACCTATCGCCGCGACGACATTACCCGCTTGGGTGTGCGCACTCCTACCGACCTGGTATTGAGACTTCCGGCCTCAACCGGATCCAACACCACTGAAAACAACACCAACGGTGGTGACGGTAGTACGCGTATCAGTCTCCGTGGTATCGATCCGAAAGAAACCCTCGTATTGCAGGACGGCCGACGTCTGGCGTATGCGGGTTCGTCGTCAATCGATTTCAACGGGTTCCCGTTGGGCTTGATCGATCACATCGACATCCTGAAAGACGGTGCTTCGCCGGTTTACGGCACCGAGGCTGTCGCTGGCGTGGTGAACGTATTTTTGATTCACCGCTTCCGTGGGTTGGAGGTTTACGCTAGCTATGGCAACACCAATCTTGGTTTCGCTGGTGACCGTGGGGAAGAGACCGCCTACCTGCTCGCAGGTACGGGTGACGACAAAACCAACATCGTGGTTTACGCCGGCATGTATAATGCCTCGGCCCTTTATTCGCGCGACGTCAACATCTCGCACGACCCGGACAAGTCTGATTACGGTAGCTTTGACCTCCGCAGCAGTAACATGGCTGGCAAGATTACCAGCCAGTACTTCCTCGGCTTGGCCAAGAATCCGTTCAAACTGGGTCTCAAAACGCCGACCCCGCACGCTGCGGCAAACCAATTCACCGATACGCAGTATGGAGCGCCCTTCTTCCTTCCGGGGCAAGTAAATCCAAATCCTGGTATTACGTCTGAGCGGTTTCTGTTCAATTTCGCAGATTTGACGCCCGACCTCGCTGCGACAGATCGCGAATATCTGTACGGTTCGATGGACCGTGATATTTGCGACAAATACCTGACCGTGTTTGCGGACTTCAAGTATTTCCGCCAGTTCTGGGACGGCGGTCTGGCGCCGACGCCGTTCACACCTGACGTCTGGACGGACACTGGCGGCTTCGCAGAGAGCTTCCAAGTTCCTGGAAATCCTTTAGGAACAACGCCTGCCCACGCATTCGGTATCAGCAGCTCTGGTTTCAGCGTGCCGACCCAGAACGCGTTCAACCCGTTCACGGTTGGCGATTACACCTCGAACGGCGGGTTCAACGGCACCTTCCCGGTGTTCTCGATCCCGAGCGCGGCGCCTCCGGGAACCGCCTTCACAACTGGTGTCAAATACCGCTCCTTGGAGGCCGGTTTGCGCACAGCTAAAATTCGGACAGACAACTACGTCTTCACGGGCGGGTTGAAGGGCAATTTGGGTGAATTCTCCAATGCCTGGGATCAGCTAAAGACCTGGGAATGGGAGTTCGGCTTCCGCTACAACGAAAGCAACCGTACTGCCAATACCGGCGGAATCGTGAACAACAACGCGTTGCGCACCTTCCTGCTCGATACCGACCCGGCCACGGCGTTCAATCCATTCGGCAAGAACGTAAACAACCGCAGAACGCTTGATCAGATCTTTATCACAGCTCACGACGTCGAGAACTCGGTTATTATGACTGAAGACTTCGCCGTGCGTGGTGACATGTTCAATCTGCCAGGCGGCGCGGTTCGCTTCGCGATTGGCGCTCAGCACCTTGGCAACACCTTCCACGATCAGCCCGATCCGTTGACTGTTACCGGCCAGACAACCGGTTCGACCAACGGACAGCCCACCAAGGGCAACCGTGACGTCTGGTCAGCGTTCTGGGAAACCCGAGTGCCTGTGACCGGACCGACCTGGAACTTCCCGGGGGCCTACAGCTTGGAGTTCGGGTATGCCGAACGGTATGACAGCTACAGCGACTTCGGATCGACAGAACGTCCGAAGTTCGACGTTCGCTGGCAGCCGATCGACCAGTCTCTGACCCTGCGCGCAGCCTACATCGAAGCGTTCCACGCTCCGAGCTTGTTTGAACTGTTCGGTGGGACGACGCAGAGCTTCCCGGCTGTCCAGGATACCTGCGCCTGCAACACGGAAGCACAGGTCGAGCAGCACATTCTGGGTAACCCTACCCTGAATCCGGAAATTGCGTACGAATACACCTATGGCGGTGTGCTCACTCCAGGCAAATGGTGGGCGCCGTTACAAGGCTTGACCTTGTCGGCGGACTTCATCCACATCGACATCCGAAACTTCACTACGACCCTCGACGCTCAGACATTGATTGAGCGAGCCGGCCCGCAAGATGCGAACGGCACCCAAACATTGGGCGTATCTCAGGTCTTCCGAAACGGACCCAACGGCCCAATTACGCTGTTGATTACGCCGGAACAAAATCTTGGTCGGGAAATCCTAAGCGCCTGGGACTTCGAAGTTGTTGAAATCTTCGAGACCAGCCGGTTGGGACATGGCGACTGGGGAACATTTACCGCGACCTGGAACGAAACCTACATGGCTGACGTAGACATCCAATTGCTGCCCAACGGCAAGCGGACCACTGCGGTCGGCAAGTTCGGTGGCGGCTTCCAAGGCACCAACGGCGGCGGTTCATTCACTCACAACCGCTGGTACGCCAGCCTGTTCTACGACGGCCCGTCCGGTTCGTGGATGCAAGGCATCGATGGCGGCTTTGTTGTCCACTACATCGGCCAATACTGGGATAACTCGGCCTTCGTGCCCGCTGTTACTGGTCCTGGTCACCCTGGCTTTAAAACAGGTAATAATGTCGGCCACTTTGATTCACAGACTCGTAAAGTTCGTGAGTGGGTCACGCTCGACCTCATCGTCAACTACACGTTCAACCTCCCGCCGCCCGCGGCCCAATCCGAAGTTGCCGGATACGCCAAGGATGGTGGCAAGAACGTGAAGATGAGCGGCAAGGACAAGAACGTGATGCCGGTTTCCACTGCTGAATACAATCCGTGCGGTTGGAGAGCCTGGCTGAACAACACCACACTTACCTTCGGTATCGATAACTTGTTCGATAGCGAGCCGCCATTCGTGGCCGCCTCGTTCGAGAACGGTTACGACGAAAGTACCGCCAACGCCAAAGGCCGACTCTGGTACATGGCTATCAAGAAACGGTTCTAACCGACTCCTGATTTAGAATTCGACGGCCGGGCTCCAAATGGAACCCGGCCGTTTGTTTTTCGGCGATTCCGCGAGCGCAACGTTCGCGTCGAATTCGGGAATCAGTTCGCGCTCATTGTTTGGCGCGTCGTCACTGAGAGGCCGGTCCGCCGGGGGATCCTGAATCGCGAAGCGGCGAATTTTGTTCGAACAGCCTGATATTCGACTCCAACGTTTCGACCAGCGCGAGATTGCCTTGCGATTTGGCAAGAACGATCCCGTTCTGCGCAGCCTTGATCGCTTCGGGAAACCTTCCGGCCTCCGCATAGGCGGCTGCCGCCAGCCTCCAGATCCTGGCATTCTTTCCGCCGGACAAATTGATCGCCCGTTCTGCCAGCTCAACTGCTTTCGGTCCGTTACGAACCGATGGGTCGGAGAACGTCGACAGGACCCAGACGAGATTGCATTCCGCTTCGAGATTCTTGGAATCGATTCGGAGCGTTTTCTCCCATTCTTTAATCGCCTGCTGCACTCCTTCGGTCTGGGATAACGCGATAGCCAGATTATTATGCGCCTCGGGGTAGTTCGGATTTAACTCCAAGGCGCGGCGCAAATGGGCGAGGGCTTGGTCGGTCTTGCCCGCTCGCAGGAGAGCGTTTCCGAGATTGTTGTGCCCTTGCGAAAAATTCGGATAAAGTTCGACTTCCGACTCGTAGTTCGCGATCGCTTGCTCGACCTGTCCTTGCTGAAGGAAAACGTTGCCGAGATTGAAATGGGCGCGGGGTAACTTCGGATTCAATTGGATCGCACTTTGTAAATGAGTGATCGCTTCATCCAATTGAGACGTCCGGGCCAGGGCCGCACCCAAAACGCCGTGAGCATCCGCGCTGTCGGGTAAGAGTTTCACTGCTTCACGGGCCTGGGCGATTGCGTCGTTAATTCGTCCTTTATCAAGGTAAGCATCCGACAAGTGTTCCCGGGCCATCTCGTTGTCCGATGTTGCGGCGAGCGCGTGTTCCCAAAGCGATTGGCTGTCGAACCAATGGGACGTTTGAAGGTGCGCAGACCAGGTAAGACCGATAACGGCTGGTACAGCGAGCGTGCCGACGACTACGCGTTGATACCGCCATGCTTTGGTTAGGTCGGCAATGCCCCACGCTACGATGAGACAAAGGCCGATCTGCGGAAGATAATTGTAACGATCGGCGTGGGCCTGAATGCCGACTTGAACAATTCCGAGGACGGGAACCAGCATTCCAGCAAACCACAACCAGCCGACCAGGAGATACGGTTTAGTGCGTCGCACCGCGAACGTTCCTGCGCTCACAGCCACGAAAAGCGCAATCGTCACAATGACTTCCGAGCTCGGAATGCCGTTTTCGGGGTAAGGATAAAATGCCGCCAGATTGCGAGGCCAAAATGTCTGGCCCAGATAGATCATGAGCGACACAAAGGCGTTACCGATTCGCGATTCCGGCGACACGTGCCGTATTAAATTTATGCTGCGCTCTTGCGTGATAATGGCTCCAGCACTTGCGGCGGCGGATAGTGCCAACAGGGGGACTTTTTCCAGCACGAGCCATTTCCAGGGCCGCTTTGGGAATTTCTTTTCTGATTTAGTGGAGGAATCCCCCACCTGATCGAACCGCTGCAGAGGCCAGTAATCCACCAATAGCAGGACAAGCGGCACCGTCACCAGCATTGGCTTGGCCATCAGTCCGAAGGCAAACAAGATCGCCATCAGAATGTATCTCGGCCACGACGGCCGCTTGGCGTAATGCACGTAGCTGATCATGGTGAGCATGAAAAAAACGGCGCTCAGGACATCCTTGCGTTCCGCAACCCAGGCGACTGATTCCACATGTAAGGGGTGAATCGAGAACACCGCCGCGACGAAAGCACTCGGCCAGAGTGCATCAGTCATTTCAAAGAGAATGAGCAGGAGGAGAATGGCGGCGATTGAATGCAACGCGACGTTGGTGAAGTGATGGCCAGCCGGGGCAACGCCGTAGAGCTGACAGTCCAGCATGTGCGAAAGAATCGTTATCGGATGCCAGTTGGCCGCGACCGAATGGGTGAAGGCCCATTTGATTCCATCGACACTAATTCCACGCGTTACCTGGCTGTTTCGGTAGACGTAGGTGCCGTCATCGAGGTTAACGAACAGATGTCCGAGCGTCTGCCCGAAAACTATCCAAATGAGCGCGACCAGCGCGATTGAGATCCCGATGAGCTTCAAGGTGAGGATCGCACGGTTGCTCATTGTGCAATCGATAGAATCGACAACCCACTCGGTCAAAAGAAATGGGTACCAACGCGCGGCCCCTACGATCGTTCGAAATCTCTTTGGAAGTCAACCCGGCTCAAATAATATCCGCATCGGATATGGGCCGCTCTTTCTCCGGGTCACGTGCCATCGTCCTTGTGGGCGCAGTGCTCCTGTGCGCAATAACAGTTTTGGTTTATGCCCCGGTGTGGCATGGCGCGTTCATTTGGGACGACGACCGCTACGTTACAAACAACCCGCTGTTGACTGCGCCCGACGGTTGGCGGCGTATATGGTTCTCCCTCGATGCGCCGTCGCAGTATTTTCCGCTTTCTTACACCCTCCTGCGCCTGGAGCGCTCTCTGTGGGGCTTAGATCCAGTCGGGTACCACTGGGTCAATATCCTTTTGCACGCGTTCAACGCTCTTTTGGTCTGGCGTGTCCTTGGCCGACTGAACATTCCGGGATCGTGGATGGCGGCGGCGATCTTCGCCTTGCATCCAGTCCAAGTGGAATCGGTCGCCTGGGTTTCCGAAGTCAAAAACCTTCTGATGGGATTCTTTTTTCTGATCACCTTGCTGGCCTGGATCGAATTTGTAGATTCGGCTGACAAACGCAGGCCGATCTTCTACGCCGCGGCCTTGGTATGTTATTTTCTCGCGCTGGCCGCGAAGTCGACTGCTTGCACGCTGCCCGCGGCCTTGCTTTTGATCCTTTGGTGGAAGAAAAAGCCAATCGACCGCAGAGCAATTGTTGAGCTCTTTCCGTTTTTCGTTCTCGCTGCTGGTGCCGGACTGCTCGCCATGTGGTGGGAAAAATATCATCAAGGCACCCGGGTTCTCGTCTCGCTCGCGCCCCTCGAGCGAATCCTGATCGCGAGCCGGGCGGTGTGGTTTTACTTGAGCAAGATTTTTTGGCCGTCGGACCTGACCTTCATTTACCCCAGATGGAATATTGATGGATCCAACCTGATTTCCTACTCTTGGCTTGTCATCACCGTCCTGGCGGTGGGGCTTATCTATTTTACCAGACGGTTCGTCGGACGCGGGATCGAAGGCGCTATCTTGTTTTTTGTAGTGACGCTGTCGCCGCTGCTCGGGTTCATAATGCTTTACACATTTCGCTACAGCTTCGTGGCGGACCATTATCAATACCTGGCTTGCATCGGACCGATGGCCCTTGTCTCCGCCGGCTTTGCTAAATTCATCGGACGACTGGGAAGTGCGCGATGGATGGGATGGGCTGGTGTGTGGGCGATTCTGGCCTGTTTATGCCTGCTAACGTCTCGACAGAGCAGCACCTATCGAGATCTCGAGACTCTTTGGCGAACCACAATCGAGAAGGATCCCCGCTCTTGGATGGCCTACAACAATCTGGGAGTTGTCCAGTTCGAAAAGGGCGAGATCGACGATGCGATTGAAAAATATAAACAGTCGCTCGAGCTACATCCGGATTATCCCGAAGCGCTCTACAATCTCGGGAGCGCGGTTTTGCAGAAAGGCGATGTCGATAAAGCGATTGACCTGTGTGAGCGAGCGTTAAAACTTCAACCAACAGACGCGGACGCGCACGTCGTTCTCGGCAATGCGCTGATGCTCAAAGACGACGTTGACGGTGCGATTAGCCAATACCGCCAGGCGTTGAAGCTTCGACCGAACGATTCCAATGCCCATCACAATCTAGGTGTTGCTTTGCAACAGCAGGGGAAAACAGAAGAAGCTGCCAGCGAGATTGAAAAGGCAACTCGGCCCGACCAAAAGCCTTAACGGGGGATTGCGGATTACTCCCAATAATGGGCATGGTGCCGCCGATAATATTCAAGGGTCTCTTTGAGTCCGCTCTCCAATGTCACTTGCGGGGACCACCCAAGCTGAGTTTCGATCTTTCGGAAATCGGCATAATAGTCGCCAATATCAATGGTCTTTCGATCTTCCGGGAAGGGGATCACTTCGTATCGACCACCGCCATTCATTCGAACAAGCAATTCCGCCAGTTCCTTCAAACTGACGTGTTCGCGGTGACCGAGATTGAAAATTTGACCGGCCGACGCATCGCTCGCCGCAACAGACAAGAGCGCTTCCACTACATCGGTAACAAAATTAAAATCGCGCCGCTGCTCGCCGGTGCCGAAAACCTGGATTGGTTTCTGCTCGATCAATTGCCGAATCCAAATCCCGAGAAAGGTTTGACGCGCGTCTTTCACTCGCATGCCCGGCCCGTAGGTGTTGGTCAGCCGCAAAGCGCAAGCGCGAATTCCATAAACGTCGTTGTAGAGCAAATGGTACCATTCGCCGGCTAGCTTGTTGATACCGTTTACATCAACCGGATTGACGGGATGACTTTCGTCTACCGGAAGATACTTTGGGCGGCCGTAAACCTGCCGGGTGCTGGCAAAAACGATTTTCAAATCGCGATTGTGCAATTTACAAGCCTCCAGAATTTGCAGTTGCGCTGCTGCGTTAATGTTCAAATCGGTCAAGGGATCTCTCATCGAATCCAAATGACTGGTTTGGCCGGCGAGATTGAAGAGAAACTGACGATTCTTGATCAAATTAGACATTGCCGCCGCGTCTCGAACGTCGGTTAGGTCGACATTTACGCGATCCCGGATGTCATGGATGTTGAAAAGGTTTCCTCCGTATTCCGGAATCAGGCTGTCTACGAGCGTGACTTTGGCACCCAGGCCGACCAGTCGGCGCACCAAGGCCGATCCGATAAAGCCGAGGCCTCCGGTGACGAGCACGTCGGCTCCGGCGAAGATATTGTGGTTCCGAGCCACTTCGGGATTGTAGGGTGCGATCAAAAAGATTTTCTATAACTTTCCGCGTTTTTTTTGGCAGAATCGGGCGATCTGAGCCTACCATCTGCAATGGCCGAGGAAACAACACCTGATTTATCGCTGGTCATTCCGGTGTATAACGCGAGCGGCACAGTCGGATTGCTGGTAGACCAGATCATGAAGGTTTTTGCGTCGGCTTCTTTTGAGGTCGTTCTGGTGAATGACGGATCAGAGGATGACAGCGAAGCAGTGTGCGTGCGACTTGCCGAAACGTTTCCGCAGACAATCGTGTTCGTGCATTTGAGCCGCAACTTTGGGGAGCACAACGCCGTCTTGGGGGGATTCAAGCAGGCGCGCGGTCGGTATGTCGCGGTCCTCGACGATGACGGCCAGAATCCGCCGGAAGAGGTGATCAAGATGTTGCAGGAATTGAAGCGCAAAAATTACGATGTGGTTTACGGCCACTACATAGAGAAGAAGCATTCGGCGTTCAGAAATTTGGGGAGCTGGTTCAACGATCGCATAGCGACCATCATGCTTCATAAGCCGAAAGATCTTTACCTCTCGAGTTTCAAGGTCATGAATCGTTTTGTGGTGGATGAAATCACAAAGTATCGAGGCCCGTATCCCTACACCGACGGGTTGATCTATCGGGTGACGCGTAATATTGGCCAGGTCCCAGTGGAGCATCGATCGAGCGCGCGCGGTCCATCGCGGTACACCTTGCGAAAGTTGGTCCGGCTGTGGCTCAACATGTTTTTGAATTTCTCCATCAAGCCGCTCCGGCTTTCGATTTACGTGGGATTGTTCACGTCTTGCTTGAGCGTGGTAGCGCTCATTGCCATCGTGATCGACCGGCTTTGGATCACACCAAATGTGACGCTTGGCATTCCAACTGTGCTCGGAACCATCGTGTTGCTTGCCGGGATTCAACTGATGATCCTTGGTCTGGTCGGCGAATATCTCGGGCGGCTTTATCTCGATCACACCGGGACGCCCCAGTTCGTGGTGCGCTATTCGATGCGCGATGGCGCAAAGGAGCAAACCTCGAGTGGTCTCCATTCACGCAGTCTGCTTTGAATCGTGGTGATTTCTAAATTGCGGCGGGTGCCGGCGACGACATGGGCGGTAGTGGCACTCGTTTTTGTCGCCACCCTTCCGCTCGGGCCGATTCGCGCGATCGCGCGCTATCTTCTCGTCGCCTATCTGCCCGGTCTCGCAATCTGGAAGCATTTGCGATCGAACGATTCGTCGATTGTCGGTCTTGTCCTTTACCCATCGCTGTTGTCGATTTTGCCCTTTTCGTGGATCGCTCTCGCCTGCGTCGCCCTTGGTTGCGACTTGCGGGTCGCCGGGTTCATTGGGATCGCGGTCTTCGTTCCAGTCGGCCTTTCCTTCCGTTGGGGCGGAACGATTAACGCAACGAAGGCGGACCGCGTCATCCTCGGCTTGAGCGCGATCCTGGTTGTTTTTCTGCTGGTAATCCCGTTCGCCGCAAACTCGTTTCAAGCGGTGGCGTGGGATGCGCCGCTTCACGCGGCGATCGTTTCGCGAATTCTTGCCGGAGTCGTCCCGCCCGATTCGCCGATGATGGCCGGCGAACCGGCTAACTATTATTGGCTATATCATTTTTATTCAGGAGTGCTGACCCGAATCACCGGATTGTCCGTCTATCAGATCTTCGCGTTGCTGAATGTGCACGCGTTCGTGTTGTTCGTGCTCGGCGGTTACCGGATCGCCAGCCGCTTGACGACGAATCTGTTTGGTCGCATCAGCGCTGTTTGGATGCTGGTGTTTGGCCTGAACGCTTTCGGCTGGATTATTTTTCTCGCGAGCGGCTCGGTCAATCCTGACAAATGGTATTCCCTCGTGGCGCCATTTGCGATGGTGAAAGATTACTCGCCGTCGCTGGGAAGTCTGATTCACGAGTTCCTGGATGGTTTTCCATTCGCAGTCAGTTTCGCATTCGACATGGCGTGGCTGGATATCTTGGTTGCACGCGTTGATGGAGAACGCGGCGGCGTTGTGGTGAGAGGCGCGTTGATCCTGGCGGCTGCTTTTTATATTCACCCTCTAAGTGCGGTGTTTCTGGTGGGGGCATCGTTCGCGGCGGTAATCTTTTTTCTACTAATGGGTCGTGCTAGCAGAGATGAAGTCGTCCGCTTGCTTTTGGATTTGGCGATCATGGCCATTGCCGCGGCCCTGGTTACTGCGCCTTACGCGTGGAGCATTTTGCACGGTAAGACCGAAGCTCCCTTATCGATCACTCTGGATCCTTCTTATCTAAAAAGTCAGGCTTACACCATCCTCGTAACGGTCGGATTGGTTGCATTACTTGCGGCGCCCGCTATCTGGATTGCTCTCCGTGAGCGAAAACGAGCGGCGATTATGCTCGTGTTCTTCGCCGTAACCTTGGCACTCGCCGCATTCATTACTCATGTTGCGTTGGAGGCGGAGTACAAATTAATTTATTTGCTCATATTCGGCCTCGCACCACTGGTGGCGGACGCGTGGAATTTTTGGAGACGAAGTTTGGTCACGCGTGTGATCTTTATTCTGGCGCTGGCGATATGTCTGCCCACAAACGCGTTAACAAGTTACTGTTTTCTAGTCAAACCTCCGCACGAGAGCCGAGACCCAACGCGGCTCCAATTAATGGATTGGATTCGCAATCAAACTCCCCCAAATGCTGTTGTCGTAGAATATCCCTGGTGGGAGAAATTTCAGACTTCCGATGCGGCGTTTCTTTATTTAGACCGCTACTTCTTCGACCTCGCGGTCTATGCCAACCGGCGACAATTGATCGGCTACGGCGCACCGATGCTCGAGCAATGGGGATACCAGGACATTGCCTTGCGACAAGCGTTGATGCGAAAACTAACGATGGGTGAACCGCTAGGTCCAGCAGACGTGGCCTATCTGACCGCCCTTGGTGCGCCGATCATCGTTGTGACCAATGTTTCCGTTGTGGGCAATGAAGGATTCAATTTCGCAACCTATTCGAAGATCTACGAGAATGGCGACCTCCGGGTATATCGCGTTCTTCTTCCCCAATCGTGACGCCGTCTAAAAAGATGGGGGGGTTCTCGAAACCGCCAACCTGGGGCTTGCCCGCGCTGTTATTTGTTTTGCTGGCGCTCTTCGTCTGGGCATATCAGCCGCAGCGACGGATCGAGCTCGATCTGACCGCGCGGAGTGACGAAAAATTCCTGGATCATTTTTATCCGGCCGAGAACGGCGCGCGTTGGACCGAGGCGCGCTCGGGAGTTTGGATTCCAGGTTTGGGCGGCGGAAATCTTTCGTGGCGAGTTGGCTTGACGCTGAGCGGCCCGCGTCCCGGGAGATTTTCTACGCCGCCGCATGTCGTCGTGCGTGTTAACGGAGCAACGCTCGCAGAAGCCGATGCCCGAAATCAAGACGAGGACTTCGAGTGGGATATTCGGCCGTGGCAGCTGGGCCTTAACGGCGACCTACTGCTGGAAATTGAGTCCAGCACGTTTAATCCCGGCTCCGACGATAGCGATCTTGGAGTTCGGGTCGCGCGCATTTCGCTGACGCGCGCGGATGGTTTCGCCTTTCCTTCTGCACGTGGATTTCTTTTAACGTTGGCGCTCATCGGATGTTTCGCCGCGATTTTGCGAATGTCGGCAAACGCCGGCTTGATCTCGATGCGCCGAATGAGCATCGCGGAGTTCATCAATCCGCTGCGCAACCGCTGGGCATGGATCCTGGTCGCGATCTGGCTTCTCGTCGTTCTGTCTCGCAGTTACAACAACCCGCAAGCGTCATGGTGGGTGCAAATCATCACGTTCGGTTTGTTGTTTGCGACCGCCTTGCTCTGGGGGATTGCGCGACTTGTCTCGGGAGCACTCTCACGAGGCCAGGTCCTCGCTCTTGTAATTACTTTTGTCGTCGCCGCGCTAATCCGCATCCCATTTGATCTCGGACGCGGATACGAAGGCGATATCGCGGTTTACGGGAAGCAAGGCGACATCGCGACATACATTGCGCTCGCCTGGAAAACCGTCGGTCACGGAATTCATTCAGCCTATGTCCAGGTGAGCGATTCGCCACCGTCGGACAATCCGCCGGTCTTGCTTTATCCATTTTGGTTTCTTGGCTGGTTGTACGAGAAATTGATCTCGCCGTTGTTCGGGCGCACGCGTCTGGGCGATCCGGACATGCTGAGGTTCATGCTTCGCTTGCCGGGCCTTGCCGCGGATTTGCTTGCCGGCGCGTTCATATTTCGTGTCCTGCGACAGCGTAGCTCGAATCCAAAGGCTGCGCTGTGTGCTGCGGCCGCCTACGTTTTCAATCCCGCCCTCATTTTTGATTCGGCCTACTGGGGACAAACGGCGGCGGTCCATTCTCTGTTCATGCTGCTTTCAGTGATCGCGCTGGATCGACGACGTTACGATTGGGTCGGTGCAGCTTTGGCTGTGGCAATGTTAACGAAGCCTCAGGCAATCGCGATTGCGCCTTTGGTCTTGATTTTGGCAGTCAGAGAACGGGGGACCCTTCGATTCGTCGCCGGCGGTCTCGTGGCAACTTTGCTAGTCACAGCGCCGTTTATTTTGGCCGGAAATGTGACGAACGTTGCTCAGCAGTACGTGCAAATAACGCGGTTCCATCCTTTCGTCGCACCGAACGCGCACAATTTCTGGTGGTTTGTCACCGGCGGCCACGGCTGGCAAAGCGACACAACTTCGATGGGGCTGATAACTTTTCGAAACGCCGGATTTTTATTTTTCTCCGCCGCCACGGTGCTCTCGCTCGTTCTGGTTTGGCGTGATCGCCAATTGCTGTTTCTTGTGGCCGCATATCAGTCGCTCGCTTTTTTCATGCTCAACACTCAGATTCATGAAAACCATTTATTGGCGATGTTTGCGCCGCTGGCCATTGCCGCGGCTTTAGATCGACAGTTGTGGTGGTTCTATGGTGCGTTTGTTCTGACGTCAGTGGCGAATATGACCTTGCACGATCCGAGACTCTTCGCCTGGCTCGGTTATCCCCCTAATGAGATTTACGGCGGAGCGGCATTGGCCGCGCCGCGTTGGCTCAACTCGGCAGTTCAGACCGGATTGTTCGCGGCGCTGACAATCAGGCTTCTAATTCCTTTGTTCGCTGAGCTGCGGGCCAAAGGTAGCGAGTGTCAGTCTTAATCGAAGAGGCGCGATGGAGCGAGCCGAATACGCGACGATGTTTCGGGTCGAAGAGACGCACTGGTGGTACTCGGCTTTGCATCGTGTCATCTTTCAAGCGTTGGAAACAGAATTGCCCGACTGGCGCAACAAACAAATTCTCGATGTCGGCTGTGGCACCGGCGCGATTCTGAAGCGGCTCGGAAATCCGGGGAAAAATGTCGGAATCGATTTGTCGCCGGACGCAATCTCATTTTGCCGGCAACGCGGCCTTAACAATGTGCGAGAAGGCGATATCTGCGCGTTGCCGTTTTCGGATAATTCCTTCGATGCGGTAATATGTTCCAGCGTTCTCTACCACCAGTGGGTCGGCGACGTCGCCGGCGCTCTCCGCGAAATGAAGCGAGTGTTGCGACCGGACGGAGTGTTGCTGATCAATGTGCCGGCATTTCGTTTTCTCCACAGCGCGCACGATGACGCGGTGATGACGGCGCGCCGATTTCGTAAGCCCGAGATCCGAAAATTGCTCCTGGAAGAGAGTTTCACGATTCGGCGTTTGACCTATTGGACCACCTTGCTGTTCCCGTTTGCCGTGGCGGCGCGGACGTTCGGTGTCTCTCAGATGGGACGCGACTTCGAAACGGACCGTTCGTCATTTTCACAACGAGTATTCGCGCTGATCATGACAATCGAACTTCGGTTATTGCGGTCGGTTTCGTTCCCTTTCGGGGTGGCGCTGTTGGCTGTGGCCAGAAAATAATTTAA
Organism: uncultured Verrucomicrobiae bacterium; assembly: GCA_963817335.1. Taxonomy (GTDB): domain Bacteria; phylum Verrucomicrobiota; class Verrucomicrobiia; order Chthoniobacterales; family UBA10450; genus AV40. The sequence continues at coordinate 263,676 of CAWFNX010000001.1, forward strand.
CCGTGAGGCCAGTCGACCCGGGCCACTCGCGACTTTGGAAAAGTTTGAGTCCGAGGAAACAGGTAGCTTCCATCCGAGAATCGATGGAAATGAATGTCTTCGCGATTTTCCCAGACCGTTTCGTCGACCTCTAGAACGGTGGTGATTTGCCCGCCGCGTTGAACGATCTCTTTCAGGACATCATTGATCGCGTAACCAGGACCGGTTTCCCACGCCGAACGCCAGACAATCCAGCGGGCATGGTCGGCATTGAATACGAAGTCGGGAAGCCCGAGCTCTCGTGAGCGTTGATAAACCGGGTAGCTTGGAAGAATACCCATCGCCTGCGGCAAACGCGTATAAAAATAAGTTGGCTCCATGCCATAATTCACGATGGCGATATCACCGGGTTTTGCGTTTTCCTGGAGAAACTTGCAGGTCTTCTCGACCGTCCCGGGATTTTCGCGCCATAAGTCGCGGACAAACAGTAGCAGTCCACTGCCGAGGAAACGGTCGACAATTTTCACCGGGACGTGCGCTCCCACTGAATATTTTCCGAAACGAATAAATCCACTCGGGTTCCAGGCCACCCACGGGGTGAGTTGCGCAAGTCTTGTAAATGCGAACAGCACCATCAAGACTAGCCAAAGAAGTGTTCTTCCGTGCGATACTTTGACGATTGCGATGGCCGCGACCATCGCCGCTAACGGAAGGACTGCGGACGCGTAGCGCATTCCGGAGAGCCAAAGACTGTCGCTCGATTGCGTCACGGCGGTGGCCAAGCCGTAAAGAGCGATCGTCGCAACGGCGCCGACAATGATGCCCATCTCGTTGCTGTCAAAAACAGCCAAAGGTTTTTCTGGCGGCATTTCTACGGCGATTTTCGAATCGCCACTTCTATTGTTTCGCAGTCGTATCCAGACCATTGCCAGGACAATCAGAATTGCGCTGCCAAGTAGCGGGGTTACTGAAGTACATTCGATAAAAGCCTGAACGCACCGTTCCACAAATTCGCCGACCGATTGCGCTACGGTGGTGTTGAGTTCGGAACCGCTTGAAGAGAGGGACGACAACGCGAGCCATGGCAAGGTCAAAACCGCAACCGCGGGCGCGGCAAACCAAACCCACCGTCGTTGTTCTGCGAAGGGACGATAAAACAGGCTGAGGCCGCACAATGCAGCGGTTGGGGCAATTCCGTAAGGATGCGTATGAAACAAAAAGACCGCGGCGATAACGAACGACACACAAGCGCGCGCAGACTTCATCTTGAAGAAAGCCCAGAAAAGCCAGACCACTAGCAACAGATCGAGCGCGCAATAACGACATTGCCTGGCGTACAAAAGGAATTGCACCGAAAACGTGAGCAAAATTGCGGCGGACAAGGCGATCCATCGATTCCGAGTCAGGCGCCAAAGAAAAAAATAGAGCAGCGGGATCGACATCCATCCAGCCAGCGCGAATGGGAACCGGGCGGCAAAAGTATTTTGCCCGAAAATGATAAACGAGCCCGCGGTCAGATAATATTGGACCCACGGATGGGTAACCATCACCAGATCGCTATTGAGGCGCGCGCCGTGATCCGAATCGAGAAAAGCATAGCCGTCCCAAGCTTTCGGAACACCGAATTTCAATATGTTGACTGCCAAAACGGCGGTGTCACCCTCATCTTCCCACAAGTAATCGGAGCCCAAGCCTGTGAAAATCAGGATCGCTCCCGCGACGGCGACGATCGCAACCGCCCAATGTCGCTTTAGCCGCCCAAACTCAGGATGAAATCTCGAGGGCATCAGATTTTGGAATCACTCGGAAACATCAGGCGATTCGCCCGGCCAATCGATCCGGAAAATCTCAGCCGCACTGTGGCTTTCCGGCTTCGTAAAAAAATATTTGTCTCCGGAAAAGCGGTGGAGATGGATTTCCGGGCGGTTTTCCCAGATCGTTTCGTCAAATTGTGCGACTCGAGTAACATGGGCTCCGCTATCGACAATTTGGCGTCGCAGCTCATAGCCGAAATATCCGACGTACCCGTCCCAAACCGGTCTCCAAATCAGCCAGTGGGCCCGATCGATGCTGAACACATAATCCGGAAGTCCTTTCCGCTTCGCCGTTTGATAAATCGGATAGTCGGGAAAGATCTTCAACGCCTGTGGCAGTCGAGTATAGAAATAAAGGGGCTCCCACGCGTAGTTGGTTAGCACCACATCTCCTGACTTGGCGTGTCGCTGAAGGAATTCGCAGATTTTTGCAAACGTTCCCGGATTTTTGCCTATCAAATCCCCCAAGAAGGCGGACTGCTGACCGATGCTAAGATAGCGGTCGGCGTAATTCTGGGGCAAATGTGCCTCGACCACCTCTTTGCCATCAAACGTGGTTACTTTCCGGTCCCAGAAAATCCACGGCGTCAGCTGTGCCAGTTGGGTGAAACTGAAGAGCAGCAGCAAGGGAACCCAAATCGCCAGTCGGTGGCGACCCACGTGGACAATTAACAAACCGGCCGCGATTACAATAAGGGGCATGACTGCCGTCGTGTAACGAATTCCAATGTGCCAAGCGTCATCAGTCGATTCCGTGATCGCGATGGCCGTATCGTAACAGAGCAACGTTACCAGAGTGGCCAACAAGAATCCGAGTTCTCTTGGGTCGAAAGATGACCTTTGCGCCTCGCCGGATCGATCACCGAATCTTCTCGTCCGTATGGCGGATGATGCGACACCGATTATCGCGAGAACCACAATTCCGATTAACGGCGTGACCGAAGCGCATTCGATTGCATACTGAATTACGCGTCCGGCAAATTGCGCAGGCGATGTGACAAGTTGGGAGTTTTCCGCGTACCCAAATCGCGCGAGTGTGACCCACGGTAGGGTTAAAACGGCAATAATCGATCCCGCCCAATAGAAAACGCGCCTTTGAGGGGCGAAGAACGGGTAAACGAAGCTCACCAACCCGAGCGCACCGACAAGAACAATTCCAAACGGATGCGAATGAAATAAAAGGATCCCAACGATCGCGAAAAGAACGCCGGATCGAACGGACTTCAGGTTGAAAAAAATCCATACCAGCAAACAACCCAGCAACATGCTCAGCGGGTAGTAACGACATTGCCGGGAAAATAGAAGAAACTGCACCGACCCAGTTAGCAAAGTTGCCGAGCAAAGAGCGATCCATCGGTTTTTGCTCAGATCATAGGCGCATAGATAGGTAACCAGGATGGTTAGCCACCCGGCCAGCGCGAAGGGCAAGCGCGCGGCCCAAGTGCTTTGGCCGAATACTAAAAAGGATCCAGCGGTAAGATAATATTGCAGCCAAGGATGGCTGACCATTACCAGCTCGCTGTTTACCCGGGCGCCTTTGTCTGAATCAATAAAAGTGACACCGTCCCAAGCTTTTGGAACACCGAATTTCAATATGTTGACCGCCAAGGCCGCGGTGTCACCCTCATCTTCCCAAAGATAATCCCCGCCGAGGTTGGTAAAGATAAGCACCGCGCCAAGCGTGGCCACAATCAAGAGCGCCCAATGGGGCCGTAGATTCGCGCGCGTTTCCGACAGGTTCATGTCAGTTCGAACTCGCAATTGCGGCCGGATGACGCCGCAGCGCCGCTCCCAAAAATAGACAGGCACTCACCACAAAAAATGCGACCGCCAAATCGCGCAGGCAAAGAACGAGCAATGGCAAGGTCGGATGCGCGCCAAAGTTCCAATCTCCACGTAGCGACGCGCTTCCAGTAAACAGCCAGTGAAGAGAATAAAGATAAGCACTGGTGACCGAAACAGCCGAAATTGAAAAGCGCCACGGAAGAAAGAACCAGAGCGGGAGCGACCACGCAAAATACTGGAATGCCCAATAGTCGCTAAAGCCAAGGAGAATTACGTAGTTCATTGCGATCGTCGCACCGAGTTCTTCCGGAGCGCGACGATTTCTCCGCAACCAGACGAGGAGAAACATTCCCGCAATCGCGAGGTACCAACTTTGTTCGAGAACGAACAGCGCCGGTCGCAGGAATCTCGCGGGCCAAACCTCGATTGGTGCGATGGTTGAGAAAAGTAGAACGCTCGGCCCCCACAACGGCACACCGCCGGTCGTTTGCAGGACGAGGCCGCGATACCCAAAAACATTTGTCCAGACAACCTTGTAGTCCTGGATCAGGGCAGGAAGATACGTAATTAACGCTGCACCGGTTGCGGCGAGAGTGAAAATAATGCGAGATCGCCAGGCTCTGAAAAAGGTCATGAAAGCGGGAAAGGCCAGGATTCCCGGTAATTTTATCCAAAGACCCGCGCCAAAAGCGCTCCCGCTAAGGGCCGCGCTGGTTTTTGAAGCGAGCCAAATCGAAAGCAAGAGGAAGAAAGCGACCGCCGTGTCGGTGTTGCCGTGATACGCCGAAAGAATGATCGCGGCCGGACTGATCCAGTAAATCGCCGTAGCTAAAAACCGGGAGCGATTGCTTGGGAGCAAACTAAAGAGCAATAGGACGTTTCCCACGTCGACTAACGCGAACAGTCCGCGGAAAAGAATTCGAAAGGGGACATGAGTGGCCGTTGAAACCCGTAAAATTAGCGAACCGACCTCGCTAATGAACGGAGGATGGTTCGCAAATGAATTTGCGTGGTAATAGCCAATCAGTCCACGAGCGCGCACTTGTTGCGCGTGATCCTCCCAATCGTCCATATCGCCTGTGCCGGCAGTGAATCCAACGCAATAGAACCGCAGGACTGCGCCGATTAGCATCGCTGCCCAAAAGGCCATTTTCACTGCACGTGACGGGATATCGTTCCCAGTCATGAATTATGTCTTTCGGCGATAAATGAGAATGTGATCCGCAGTCGGTGTTACTCCGGACAGTTGAGTAGAAAAATAGTAGTCCGTGCCGGGCTCCGAAATATTTATTAAGCCGACTTCCTCGTAATCGGATGCACAATAGTTTTCCGCCCATCTCAAAATCGTCTGATCGGAATCACGGTCGGCTAACCAGGACTTGCTCATCACAACCAGAACAAGAAACCGCGGTCGGGCGGCTTCGATTTCGTGAATCATCTCCTGCTGCATTTGATGAGCATAAGGCTGCGGTTCCATCAACGAGTAGGTATAGATATATCCGGTCGCGGAAAGCCGTTTGGAATAGAAATAGATCTGCGGCTCGGAACCCAAGACGGCGATTTTGTCGCCGGGATCTGATTGGGATCGAATGTAATCGGCGATCTTTATCGATTCGGGGAATGGATTTGTGCCGTTCACCAAGCGGTTGGCTTCAGAGACCGGAAGTTCGAAAAAGAAATCGCGCTCTGACCACAACGGAAACCCCAGAATCACGGCGACAATACCCAGGACAGCTAGCCGGACAGGCGCAGGTTTTGCCTTTAACAGATTAATTGCCGCTACGATCGCCGATCCGCACATCAAGGACAGGGCCGGAAGAAAAAGAATAAAATAGTGCGGCCGAAAATAGAGTCCCGGGCAAACCGCTAACGCGGAGAACAGGGCAAACGTTATTAGAAACGATGCACGGCTCCTCAGTGTCCGATCAAGCGCGAGCGCGATCAATCCCACCGATCCGAGTAGCCATATCGGCCAGGCCGTTCCCACCACTCCGGTGAAATGACCGATAAACATTTGGAAACCTTCGGCAGCGGATACCTGACTTCCGTATTGGGTCGCATACGTGACGGTCCAAAACCAAAATTTCTCGAACACACCTGCGCTCCACAAAAGAAGTCCGGTAACAGCGCTCGGGACCGCCGCGCCCAAGATTAAAACCAAATTGCGAGAAAGAATGCGCCTCGAGCCGAGTCGCGCCTTCCAATCGTGAACAAACAGGTGCAACGAGGCAAAACCGACGAAAAAGACTCCCGGCTGCTTCATCAAAAATGCAATTCCAAAAAGCAACCCGCTGGCAAAAATGAGACTGGGCGAGGGTCGATCCACTGAACGCGACAAAACCAGGGCGCCAGCAACGGCAAAGAGAACAACAAAGTGGGTCGCATGGGCCGCATTCCCAAGGACATTGGGCATCAAAGAAAGGACCGAGTAGGAGGCCGCGCTGATTGTTCCGCCGACCGCGCCCAGCCGGTCGCGTCCAAGCAGAAAAACCAGCCCGATGGTAATGAGATTGACCAACGCCAAGCCGACGTGGACGCCTGAGATCGACTGGCCGAAAACGGACATTATCAAAGCATAAGCGGCAGCCGTCCCTGGGAGTTTCATGCTGTAGGCGAGTTTGTAAGGCCATATTCCATGCAACAACAGCTGGCCCTCGTAGGCGTACTCGCCTTCGTCCCGCTCCAACGGCAATCCGCAAAGGTGCGTTCTGGCCAATAGAACTGCGGCAAGAGCAGCACCGAAAACAACCCAAGCCCAGGTATCAAAGCCGGTGTGGTTAGAGGAAGAATTCGATTTCACGCTCGGGCAACTCAGACACCCGGAGTCTGCCTAATTCCACGGCGTTGCCAATAGACAGTTCATAGCTGGGGTGTGGCACAGGCTGTGCTTATGGAAATTATAACAAATATGATTACAATAAGCATTCGCCCTTATACGCTGCGCAAAGCCGGTGCGGTCGGTTTGATCCTATTCTGCCTCTCCTGCCTCTCCGCCTTCGCCCAGTCCAACTATATCACGGTCAAGTCTACCCCCTACGACCGGCAAATGAGCCGAATCCAACCGGTCCTCACGTCAGCCATTGGCCACAAGGAGCAAAACCTGTCGCTGGGCCTGGTGAACAACTGGATCGGCAGTCTCCGGGCAATTCCTTACGGATTCTCCACCGAATGGAAAACTCCGGATGAAGTTCGCCTGGGCGCCTATGCCGACTGCAAAGGCAAAGCCGTAGCCCTTTACAATGCAATGCATTCGCGGGGTGCGGAGAATGTTCGCCTAGTCATTGGCAAACGCACGTCGACGAGCCGTAAAACGCATGCCTGGCTGGAATGGACTACCGACAACGGCACCTACATCCTCGATCCGACGATTAACTGGAGCGCCTTTCGGGCGGAACGGTCGGGCCGAAGTTCTTATATCCCATTGTTCGCCTATGCCGGCACCCGGAAGTTCCGCGCTGGCCCGACTGGCGGTCTATTGGCCAGCAATTCGACCCTTGCCCAACGCGTAGCGAGCCGCCTGTAATTGCCTCTCGACGGCGAGTACTTTTCCTTCGGCCGGCCTTTGGGCCGGCCGTTGTGCTTTTAAGTGACGAAGCGGTCGGGTAATTTGAGATCGAAAAAAGTTCGGACCCGGCAAAAATTTGTATTGCCAAAATGTGGGGGGGCGAGGTATTATCCTTTTTGTGGGTATGGAAATTATGAGCGCACACTTCTCTCGCTTTTACCGTGTCGGGGCGTTTGCTTGCGGAATTCTTTTGCTAACAGGGCTGCAATCGTTTGGCCAGCAGTCCCCAACTTACGCGAAGAACTTTGCCCGTTTTAACGCCGGAGCTCGCATCGATGATAACCTGGCTCAAATCGCTCTCATCTCCGATCATCCGAGTTTCGCATATACGTTGCCGGATGGAACCAGCGAGCTCGTGCTGTCGCTTTCCAAGATTCAAAATTTCGATTTGATCACATTTACCAATCAAGGCACGGCCGGGACGGTTACTATTTCTACATCTAATTCGAAACTGGCCACGGCCAGCTCGCAGTGGCACCAAATCGCGCGGCAAACACTCACCGCAAATGTAACCAAACTAAAAGTCGGTCCGAGCGAAGCGAAGTATGTAAAGTTCACCTTCAACGTCGTGAAATCGGGCCACATCGCCGATCTCGGAGTTTATTCGACGGCGATTCCGAACCTGATGGTCGCGAGCACGGCACTGTCCGACGGTAAGGATTTCGGGGATGGTAAGGATGCGAAAGAAGCGAAGGAAGTTGCGGAAGGCCCTCCAGCGGAAGGTCCCCCTCCAACCCTTCCTGATCCGCCTCCCTTTGTGTTCGTGCCGCAGGTCAGCGAGTAACAGAGTTTTCTTTAAACAAAACCCATCCACTCGAAAAGTGGATGGGTTTTTTGTGTACGTGATCCAATCAAAGCTCGTCGCTTAGAATTTTGAAGATTTCTGTGTTGTCGATTGTCCCCTGCAAGCCTTCACTTCCGCGACCGGACCCAAACGCGACTACGTCTTCAACGGTGGGGAGGGCAAAGGGCGCGTAAAATGCCGCCGGCTGAGACTGATCTTTTTTGGCGTCGGCGCTTGGGGACGGTTCTTTCTCCGGCAGCTTTGACGCGCCGTAGGATTGCATCCCTTTTGGACCCGTCGCCCAGGTTAACCACGGTTGTCCTGCCGGATTTAATCCAAGCAGAGCAATTCCGCTGTCCTTGCGGAACGGATATCCGTTCGCGTGTAATCCGCCGATAGCAACATCGCCGCAGACCAAAATAGTCGATCTTCCGCCGGCGTAGCGGTGTGCTGTCGCTACCGCACGATCGAATTCCGCGGTTTCGGTTAATGTCTTTTCGGCATTGTTCGTTTCGGCCGCTTCCCGCATTCGAGAAGCGTCAACCACCAGCACGTAGCCGCTTTGATTGAATTGCAACAACTCGATCGCGCGGCGAACCATGTCGGACAGGCTGGGTTCATCGCTCCAGTTTTGATTTGAATCGCGAGCGGCGTCGTTATCAGCAAACGCGCCGAACAATTTCGTTCGTTGCCAAGGTGGGATGGCCTCCAGTTCTGCCCGAGTGCGCACAACATCGAAACCATTGCCGCGCATTTCCAGCAAAAGATCACGGCGATCCTGGCGACGCCCGTGTTTTGTTTCAGGAAGAAATTCCGCCGCGCTTGCCCCGAGTCCGATGTCGATCTTGCCGCCCTCGGCAAATTGCTGCGCCATTTGTTCGGTGTCTCCAGGGTTGCTTGAATGCGCATAAAACGCCGCGCAGGTGGCGCTGGTTAAATTTCTATCACTGATCAAACCGGTTGCCCTTCCGCGATCGCGCGCCAGTTCCATGATCGTTGAGATTGATTTGCCATTTGAGTCGATTGAAACCGCACGGTTGTTCACCTTGATTCCAGTTGCCAGCGCGGTGGCGACGGCTGCTTGATCGGGAACGGCGAAATCTCTCGAAAAATTTTTAACCAGCGCGGCGTGCGGCATAGTGTCGAGAGTCAGATGGGCGTCCGCCCCGCCAAGATAATCGCGGGTCAGCGCAACCCGTTCCGGTCCCAGGCCCTCGCCGATAATAAGAATTATTCCGAACGATCGTTGGACGACCCAGTGTTGAAAGTAGAGCACGCCCAGTCCGGCAAACGCCAACAGGCACAAAAGGGCGAGTAATTGGTTACGCCACTTCACGAGCGCGATGTAGAAGGTGCTTTCATGATTGTCAAACTTGCGGCGCCAGGAAAGCCCTTGTCGGGGTTCCTAATCGTCGGCAAATTGCGGCATGGCCGCGCCCGTTGTGCTCATTATCCGTGATGGATGGGGCATTAACCCGGGTGGCAAGGCTAAGGCGAAAGAGAACGGCGACGCGACGCTTCTCGCGCACACGCCATTTCACGATCAACTTTATCGCGATTATCCCGGTAGCAAACTGAGCGCGAGCGGTCGTGATGTGGGGTTGCCGGAGGGACAAATGGGTAATTCGGAAGTCGGTCATCTCAATCTCGGCGCCGGGCGAATTGTTTTTCAGGATCTGACCCGGATTAACCAAGCAATCGTGGCTGGTGAGTTGAAAACCAATCGCGTCGCGCAGGAGACTTTTGCAGCGGCGCGCGGGCACCGGCTGCACTTGTTAGGCCTGGTTTCGGACGGGGGTGTCCATAGTCATTACGAACACATGATCGCGCTGGCCAACCAGGCCAAGGCGGCCGGGGTTAATGAAATTTTTGTGCACGCGTTCACCGATGGACGGGATTCCTCGCCCACCGGCGGTCGCGAATATCTGAAAGTCTGCCAGGAAAAGCTCCGTCCGAGCGGCGCCCAAATTGTCACTGTGGTTGGCCGTTACTTTGCGATGGATCGCGACCGTCGTTGGGACCGGACAAAGAAAGCGTGGGACGCCGTCGTTCTCGGACGTGGCGAAGTTTGTAAAGATACGCCGTCGGAAGCATTGGACCGACACTACAAAGCCGGCAAGACCGACGAGTTTATGCCGCCGCTGATTTTTTCTCACCCGAACGAACAACGCGTTCGAGACGGCGACGTTGTTTTGTTTTTTAACTTTCGGGCCGATCGCGCTCGCCAGCTTACTCAAGCATTTCTATTCAAGGACTTCGATGGTTTCGACCGTGAAGTTTGGCCGCAGATAAAATTTACTTCGCTCACTCAATATGATGTTCGTTATCCCTCGCCGTTCATTTTCGCACCGCAGGAGCTAAAAAACATTCTTGGCGAACTGGTGAGCAAAGCCGGCAAAACTCAGCTTCGCATCGCTGAGACGGAGAAATACGCTCACGTGACCTATTTTTTTAACGGCGGCATTGAGAAGCCGTTTCCGGACGAAGAGCGAGTGCTGATTCCCTCGCCGAAGGTCGCCACTTACGACCTCAAGCCAGAGATGAGCGCGTTTGAAGTCACCGACGAATTGCTGAAACGGCTCGACCAGGTTGATCTGGTCATCCTGAATTTCGCCAACGCCGACATGGTGGGCCACACTGGAGTGGTCGAAGCAGGGATTAAGGCCGTCGAAACGGTGGACCAGTGTTGCGCCAAGATTATACCGCGCCTGCTCGAACTTAATGGAAAAGCCATTGTCACCGCGGATCACGGCAATTGCGAACTGATGCGCAATCCTGACGGCTCACCTAATACCGCCCACACCACGAATCTCGTTCATTTTATTTACGTAGGTAAAGATGCTTCTCGTTTTCGGTGCGAAGACGGGATCCTCGCCGATGTAGCGCCGACCCTGTTGTTCTTGCTCGGAATGGAGAAACCGAAGGAAATGACCGGCCGAAATCTGCTGATTCAGCGGGGTTGAGTGCGGTGCCCACCGGCGACGTCGTCGAAACCAATATTCAGGGTCCGATTCAACGCGCGGGTGCCGGCGCGGGCAATTCGCTGAAGAAAAGCAACTTGGTGTTTCTGCTCGGTCTCGTGCCAGATCGGTTTGCGCGCCAGAATCAGCTCGCTATTCGATTCAACCAATGCGCCCCAACCAATTGGGATTTCCGATTCGCGAAACAATTCGTTAGGCAAAACCAGAAAAAAGAGATTGGCGCAGCGATACCGAACTAACGTTTCAAACTTAGTGCAGTCGAACAGTCGATTTTGCAGAGCTTGCAGCTGACGAACCACCTGTTTGTACCCCCGGTGCTCAATTGCTTCGAAGTTATGCGAATCGAATTCGGCAAACAGCGAATCGGCTACGCGCAAAGCCGGATAATGCACCCGCAAATTTCGCTCCAGGACTTCACGGCGTTCATGAACTTTATCCAATCGTCGAGTGGTCGTGGAAGTGGATCCGTTGTCTCGGCGAAGATCAATCAGGGCCTGTTTGCATTCAAAAATCGCCGTCACACTGGATTCTCGCCCATCGGAACGATATGCGGCGAGGTCTGCCCGGTAACGGCACCGTGGCAAACTGACCTCAAGCGCGCAGGCCGAGTAACCGTTTTGTTGCGCCCAAATGAGGGCTAGCCGCTTTAGACGCGCGTGCGCGGCCGTTTCTCCGTGGCGGCTATTCAGGAGCGGAGCCATTCCGCCAGTTCGCGGGCCCAGTAAGTGACAATAATGTCGGCGCCGGCGCGTTTGATCGAAGTCATGATCTCTAAAACGGCGGCGCGTTCCTCGAAGATTTTCTTTTCGGCAGCGGCTTTCACCATCGCGAATTCGCCGCTGACGTGATAGACCGCCATCGGCTTGCCAAATCGTTCGCGAGCGCGCCAAAGGATGTCGAGATACGGCAGAGCCGGCTTGATCATAATGATGTCGGCGCCTTCATCGACGTCGAGCGCGACTTCGCGCAACGCTTCATCGGCGTTCGCAGTATCCATCTGATACGTCCGGCGATCTCCAAACTGCGGAGGACTTTCCGCTGCGTCCCGAAACGGCCCGTAAAATACCGACGCGAATTTCGCCGCGTAACTCATAATGCCGGTGTCGGTAAAACCGCTGGCATCGAGCGCGTCCCGAATTGCGCCGATGCGGCCGTCCATCATGTCGCTTGGTGCGACCATGTCGGCGCCGGCTTGCGCGTGCGAAAGCGCGGCTTTTACCAAGAGCTCGACCGACTCGTCATTCAAAACGTGAAAATGTTCGCCGTCGATCCGGGTCACTCCGCAGTGGCCGTGGCTCATGTATTCGCAAAGACAAACGTCTGTGATCGTGACAAGCTCGGGGCACTTTTTCTTGATCGCGCGCAATGCTTTTTGAATGACGCCGTTTTCCGCGTAGGCGCCGCTAGCTTCTTCATCTTTTTTGTCGGGGATTCCGAAAAGCAGAATGGCTTGAAGTCCGGCGTCCTGGGCTTGTTTGGCTTGGTCTACAACTTCCTCGACCGTGAATTGGAAAATGCCGGGCATACTCGGAATCGCGCGACGTTTATCGATTTTGTCGCTGATGAAAAACGGCAGGACGAAGTCGTGTACAGTCAGATTCGTTTCGCGCACAAGGTTTCTGAGCGCAGGGGAACGCCGTAATCGGCGCGGACGATGGACCAATTTTCGCACGCGACGAGAGTACGCGTTTGGGTAAACTCCCGCAAGCCAATGGCGCAGAACTATCTGCTGATCGATATTAGTAATTCGTTTACCAAGCTGGCGGTGGCATCGCCAAAACGACTCAGCCGAGCGACCCGCGTCGAAACGAGAAAGTTCAGTGCGGCATTTTTGAAGCGATTTTTTGGGCGATGCAAAATCGACATGGTCGTCGTTTGTTCGGTTGTTCCAAAAAAGAACGCGGAGGTCCGAGCGGCGGCGAAGGCAACGCGAATTTTGTGGTTAACTCCAAAAGTTAAGCTCGGGGTTGGAATTGATTATCCCAATCCAAAAAGAATTGGGGCGGACCGCCTCGCCAATGCGGCAGCGGTCGCTGCGCTTTATGGATGTCCGGCGATTGTGGTGGATTTCGGAACGGCGGTGACCTTCGACATCGTGGCGGCGAATCGAAAATATATCGGCGGCGTGATCGCGCCGGGACTGGAGTCGATGACAAATTTTCTTTATCAGCGTACCGCCTTGCTGCCGAAGCTTTCCATGAAAGAACCGCGTTCGGCGGTTGGACGATCAACCATGGAAGCGATGCGGGCCGGGGCGGTAATTGGTTATCGCGGGCTGGTGCGAGAAATCATCGCCAGGATAAGAGCCGAGCGTTTTGCCCGGCAGAAGGCCCATGTCGTCGCGACCGGGGGCTATGCGGATCTGATCGCCGCGCAACTGGACGAAATCGACTCGGTCCACCCGAATTTGACCCTGGAAGGGCTGCGAATCGTGGCGAATCTGAACGTTTAGGCGCCGACTTTAGAGGGGTCCTTTCCAAGCTGGGGAAATCTTGCTAAGGGGGCAAAATTTGGCTTGTAATGAAAACCGTAAAAAGGTTTTATATCCGGAGGCCATGAAATTCCGGAAAATCGCGGCTATCGCCGTGCTCGTGCTTGGGTCTTTGGCGGCTGACAACGTTGCTCCGTCGAAGGCAGAACTGGAAGCAATGTATGACAAAGCGTTTCGCGCTTTCGATTCGAGCAATTTCCCGGAGGCGTTAAAACAGCTCGATGCTATCGACGCGCGTCAGCCGGATCTGGCTGAATCGCAAAACTTGCGTGGCGTGATTTACATGCGGGAGGGGATTTACGACAAGGCCGAAGCTGCCTTGCGTGAAGCGTTGCGGATCGATCCGAAATTCTGGAATGCGCGTTTCAACTTGGCCGAAATACCATTCCTGAGAAAAGACTGGGCGGAAGCGCGCGACCGTTTTCAGGAATTGCTCTCCAGTAATGCTTCTGAACTCCAGGGAGAGGCGACCCAGCTCATCCAGTACAAAATTCTTCTGACCTATTTGCTCGAAGGCAAAGAGAACATGGTCGATTCGATCCTGGCGAAGTTCGAACTTTCTCCGGACACGCCTGCCGTCCATTACGCAAACGCCGCGATCGCCCTGCAACAGAAAAACACCAAAGACGCGCGGGATTGGATGGCCCAGGCCGAAAAGAATTTCTCGCCTCAACTCAACAAACTTTTCGCCGAATCGCTTTACGAAGTGGGCTGGCTGCAAAAGCAGGCCGGCCAGCAACGCGCAGCTCTGGAATTGACGAGTGCAGCCGATCGTACCGCTAAAACCAAGGCGTTTGCAAAATCGCGGATAGAGCAGGCCCGCCAGGCGTTTCAACAGCGCGATTTCGCGTCCGCTCTGAAGTTTGTCAATGACGCCGATTCAGCAGATCCGAATCAGGCCGGCATCATCACGTTGCGCGGCGAAATTTTGATGGAGCAAAAACAATTCGACCAGGCCGAAGCCGAATTTAAGAAAGCGCTCAAAGCCGATCCAAAGTTCCGCCAGGCGCAATTCAATCTGGCGTTGGTTCCGTTAAAGAAAAAAGACTACACGACCGCGCGCGATCGCTTCGAAGCGCTCTTGGGTAAAACCCCCGGCGGCGACAAGAGCGAGGGCGCGCAGATCATCAAATTCAACATTTTCATGACCTTCTTGCTGGAAGGCAAAGAAAGCCGCGCCCAGAAGATGATGGAGCAATTCCAATTCACGGGCGACACCCCGGCTCTTTATTATGCGCAGGCCGCATGGGAATTTAAGCACAGCAATCCAAACAAGGCCACGGATTGGATCACGTCCGCGAAGAAAATCTATTCGCCCGCGTTGAATCTCGTTTTCGCCGACTCGTTTTATGATCTCGGCTGGTTGCAAAGCCCGGCGGTCGCAACCTCGCCGGCCCCGGCGGCCGAAGCCGCGACTGCGTTGGCTGAGGCCCAGACCGAAGCGAGCCCCGCGATTGAACCAAGTCCAATTCCGGGCGCGGCGCTGGCCAAAAACAAAGGCGCGGCCCCTGCAATTGCTGGTATGGAAGCGACGGCGCCGAAACCGGACGAGACCGCAGCCAGCGCGGCGGTCAAAGAAACTACTTCGCGCGCGCCCCAATCTTTTGCTGCCGGCAGTCCGGCTAAGCCGGACGAAATTCCTAGCGGCGCCGCGCCGAGCTTTTCGCCCGTCGTAGAGACACCGGTCGCTGCCGCAAACGCGCCTGCTTCCAAGGCAATTCCGCAGGAACAGCCCGCGGCGAAGACGGCGACAAGCAAGCCTGCTTCTCAAGCGCCGGCAGAAGCTCCCGCGGCAAAAGCTCCTGTTGTGGCGGAATCAAAACAGCCGGCCACCGAGCCACAACAATCCGCGCCAGCAACTGCCCTCGCCCCTGCACGCGTTGCGGAAGGTTCGCGGAAGGGTGTGGACGCACAAAGTTTGTTGGTTGGCGGCCTTGTCCTGGCCGGATTGGGATTACTCGCGTGGGTGATCGTGCCTGAAGTTCGACGCCGCGGCTTTCATCTTCCTAATTTCCGCCGGGCCGCGCCGGCGACCGGCCCACAGTTGAGCGGTATGGAACTTGCAGCGTCGGCTTCTCCACAAAAAGAAATGAAAGTGATGCCGCGAGTGACTGGTGGACCAAGACAAGTTTCATTGAAACTAAAAGCGTCCGAGCCATCTCTGCGTCGCGCCGTAGTGCCACTGAGCAAACCCGGTCGCGTCTTTGGCAACGGCAATGGCGGCACCGCCGTCGTTGAACCTGCTATCCAGGGCAATGGCAAACGCCATATCGAACCCGCGCCCGCGCCGGTGGAGGAAGAATTCGAAGCCGTCGGACCAGTTATGGATTCGGTCGGACCAGTGATGGAAGGAGTCGGTCCGGTGTTTGATCAGGGCGCCATGGCATCTGCAACCGTCGCGGAACCAGAATGGGTTTCACAGCCGGTTGAGGTTCCTGCGTTTGAAATGTCAGAGCCGCTCGTTACCGAGCCTGAATCGGTCGTGATGCCGGAGCCGATGATCTCCGAGCCCGAACCGATTGCGGAACTGGAACCAATCACTGCTGCGGAACCCGAACCTACATTTGAACACCCAATCCTGGCCGAGCCCGAAATCGCACCGATGTTTGCCCAGATCCCCGCAGTGCAGGAACTTGAAACTGAACCCGTGGGTCAAGGTCAACCGATTCCTCAGTTGACGCCCGTTGAGGAACCATCGATCATTGAAGTCACCGAACCCGAACCGGCCGGATTTGAGGCGTTTCGTCAATCAGGCGAACCGTTTATTTCGCCGGAACCGGTCATTGAAACACCAATTTACGAACCAACCACACCAGTAATCATGCCTGAACCGATCCAAATCCCAACCGCTCAACGAGGTGGCTCACCTCAACCAGCCGGCGCCATGCAAACCGCCGTTCAACTCACCTTCGCTTTCGAGATTGCGTCGATGCAACTGACACCGACCTTCAAGATGGGCGCGCTGCAATTGCGGCCGGCCTCGAAGATCGTGACGATGCGTTTGGCCGGCAACTCGCCGCAGCCCGCGATGAACTTGCAGGTCACTTTCGAGATCGCGCGAATTCAGCCAGCCGGCGGCACTCTGGGCAGTGTTCGGCTGACTCCTTCGCAACAACAGCGCCCGAGCGTTGTCGGTTCGCCATCCTTCACGGTTGGAGGCCTGCATCTGGTTTCGGACTTCGCGGCAGCGCCACTTCAGCTTACCCCGTCCCAACAGGGGCAAGCCGCGGTGCACGTCGTGGCTCCCTTCCAGATCGCGACGGTCGAATTTTCACCATCGTTCGAAATTTCGTCGATTGTCCTCAATTCAAACTCCAAGCAGGTGATGGTGCAGCTGCCGAACGCGGCGGGCACACCGGTTGAGGGAGCGCCGACGTTCGAGATTTCAAATCTCCAACTCACCGGCAGTGGCGAGATTGGAATGATGCAATTGAATCTCGTGGGTCAGGGTCCGAGACGAGCCGCTTAATTCGTCCCTAATTTGATTTTCAGCAGAGCGACTCGCGAGAGTCGCTCTGTTTGTGTACAGAGCTCTATTTTTCCTTCACGAAGTTGCTCCGATTCAGCGGGCGCAACTCTTTGGGAAGGAATTCGCCGTCGCGACGGATCAGTTCGCCGTCGAAATAGATTTCCCCGCCGCCATAACTCTTTCGCTGAATGTTGACCATGTCCCAGTGGACCTGGCTGCGATTACTGTTGTCGGCTTCTTCGTATGCCTGACCCGGGGTAAAGTGAAATGAGCCGGCGATTTTCTCGTCGAACAGAATGTCGCGCATCGGTTCGAGCACGTAAGGATTGAATCCAAGCGAAAACTCGCCGATGTAACGCGCTCCGGCGTCCGAATTGAGGATCTTGTTCAGTTTTTCTGTCTGATTGCTCGTCGCCTTAACGACTTTGCCGCTTCGAAAATCGAGGCGAATTCCGTCAAATGCGATACTTTGATAAATGGTCGGCGCGTTGAATGTAACGTGGCCTTCCACCGAGTTTTTTACCGGCGCGGTAAAGACTTCTCCGTCCGGAATGTTTCGATCGCCGCCGCAAATCACCGCCGGAATCCCTTTGACGCTGAATCGGAGATTCGTTCCCGGTCCTTTGATGTGAACGCGATCGGTGCTTTCCATTATTTTTTTTAACGCCTTCATTCCCGGCTGCAACCTCTCGTAGTCGAGGGTGCAGACATTGAAATAGAAATCTTCAAAGGCTTCCGTGCTCATCCCGGCGAGTTGCGCCATGGATGGAGTTGGCCAGCGGAGCACGCACCATTTCGTCTTTTTCACTCGCTGGTCCTGCACCGGTCGCATTTTCTTCGCGACCAGCTGCATTTTGGCCACTGGAACGTCGGACAATTCGGTAATGTTGTTGCTCCCGCGTAGAGCGATGTAGGCCTGCATCTTTTTCATGCGGTCCAGCTCATGAGAGGCCGCAAAATTCAATTGGCGATCGGACGCCTCCATTGCCAGCTCTCGACTGATCCGGTTGCGTTGGACTTGAACGAATGGCACTGCGCCGACTTTTCGGGCGGCGCGAACCAGCGCTATTGCCATTTCGTCAGGGACATCAAAAGCTTCGATCAAGAGGTTCTCGTTCCGTTTCAGTCTGGTCGAGTATTCCACCAACAGCTTGGCGAGCTTATCAAAGCGCGAATCATGCATAGGAGGCTACGATTCCATTCTGCGCGAGGGATGCAACCCTCGGACAGCACGATCGGACTACTGCGTCCTCCGAAGTCTCGCCGCAAAAGCGCCGTCAAAATGGTCGGCAAACGGAAGACATTTTTGTTCCGCTTCCCGTTGCAGGACCGGCAGATGGCGAAGCATCGCCGCCTCAGCTCCTTCGTTTTCCTCCAATTCAAGGCTGCAGGTGCTGTAAACAAGAGTCCCACCTCGCTTCAGTAGCGGCAGGACGGCGCCGACAATTTGGACCTGGCGCTCCTGCATTCGAACAAAGTCGGCCGGCTTTAGTCGCCAGCGCACGTCGACTCGGCGTCTCATCACGCCGGTATTGCTGCAAGGCGCATCGACTAGGATCCGATCGAACGGAGCGGAACAAACTATTTCGTCACGCACGCTTTGGTTTGTCCAATCATGGCGAACTATTTTCGCAATCCGGACGTCGAGGCGCGCTAAATTCTCCTCAAGCACGCTTAATCGATCGGCATCACGGTCGCAGGCCACAACCAAACCGTTGTTTTCCATCAGCTCGGCGAGATAAGCCGTCTTCCCGCCGGGGGCCGCACAGGCGTCGAGGATCTTTTCACCGGGTTCGGGCTTCAGTAGTTGGCACGCGATGGCGGTGCTTGGATCCTGGATGTAACAATCTCCGCGATCGAGCGCCTCCTGCGGAGAAGGCAGCTTAACAAAGTTCGAAAAATCCGGAAGCGACTGTGCCTCTCGATAGCGCTTGAGAAAAATCTGACGATCGACCTTCAGTTGATTGATTCGAGCATAAATAGTCGGTGGTCGGTTATTCCATTCGCACAACGCTCCGCTTGCTTTAGCTCCGAATTGTTTGCTCCACCGGTCGATCAGAAATCGCGGATGCGAGAATCGAACCTCAAGTGGCTGCAAGTCGAGCGCGGCCTGTAATTCCTGTCGTCGCCGGGCGGCGGTCCGCAGGATTCCATTTACGACTGGCCGCAATCGCTTTTGAGCGAGTGCGACTGTTTCGTAAACAGCTGCGTGTTCGGTCGTCTTGGTGACAAAGAGCTGATAAAGACCAAGACGTAAAATGTCTCGAAGATCGACGTTCAGCCGGCGTGGTCGCAGGGCCGCGATCCAGAAGTCGAGCAATGTGAGATTTCGCAGCACTCCATAAAAGAGCTCGATGGCAAAGGCGCGATCGGCGGATGCAAGCGCTGATGCCGAGAGAAATCGTGAGATGATGCGGTCCGCGAAATCCTTTTTCTCCCGCCAAGTTTTCAGCGCGGCGAGAGCGACTCGGCGAGCTGAAGGCTGCACCACCCGGATCTCAGCGCGGGATGACGCTGCCGCGGCCAATTGAATGATAATGAAAGCCGAGCTCGCCCATTGTCTCCGGGTTCAAAAGATTTCGGCCATCGAAAATAATTGGCGTGGTCATACGCTTTTTGACTTCGGCAAAGTTGATGTTGGCAAACTCGGGCCATTCCGTCGCGACCACCAGCGCTTCGGCGCCATTCACCGCCTCCAGGGGTGATTCTTCGAATTTCGCATCCGCGACGGCTTTCAATTCGCGGGCTTTGTCCATTCCTTTTGGATCGTAAACACTGACATGCGCGCCTTCACGCAGCATGGCATCGACCAACTCGACGGCGACCGACGAGCGAACATCGTCTGTGTCCGGCTTAAACGTCAGCCCCCACACGGCGATCCTTTTTTCGCGCAACACCCATAGCGTATCGCGAATTAGTTTAAGGAAACGCTCTTTTTGGAGTCCGTTTATCCGCTGAACTTCCTTGAGTAACGTGAATGGCACCCCCAGTTGGTCACTGATGTGAATGAAGGCAGCGACGTCTTTCGGAAAGCAGGAGCCGCCGTAACCAATGCCGGCGTTTAGGAATTGACGTCCAATTCGTCGATCCATTCCGATTCCATCCGCGACTTTCTCAACGTCGGCGCCGCTGACCTGACAAATCGCCGAGATGGCGTTGATGTAGGAAATCTTTAGGGCCAGGAAGGAATTGGCGGCATGCTTGATGAGTTCGGCGCTGTTGATGTCCGTGACCAGAATCGGCGCCATGAAAGGTTCGTAGACTTTTTTCATCAGGTCGACCGCGTGCTGGCTCTGCGAGCCGATGACGATCCGGTCCGGATGCATCAAATCGTGGATAGCGCAGCCCTCCCGCAGGAATTCGGGATTGCTGACCACGTCAAACTTCGCCCCGCGCCGATTATAACGCTTAATCGTTTCGGCAACGCGTTCTCCGGTTTTCACCGGCACGGTACTCTTGTCGACGATTACTCGATAATCGGTGAGGACATCGGCGATTTCGCGCGAAACCTTCTCAATGAAGCTAAGGTCGACCTCTCCGTTGGGCTGCGGTGGCGTCGGGACTGCGATGAAAACGATTTGGGAATTGTCTACTCCTTCGCGGATGCTGCTGCTGAAGCGAAGTCGATGAGCGGAAGCATTGCGGTGGATGATTTGCTCCAACCCGGGTTCATAAATCGGGATCCGGCCAGCCTGGAGGGTCTTTACCTTCGCTTCGTCGTTGTCGACGCAAATTACATTGTGTCCCACGTCGGCGAAGCATGCGCCGGTAACAAGGCCCACGTAGCCCGAGCCGATAATTGAAATATCCATGAACGAAAATTGCTAGCTTCTTAACCTAGCACAATACCTCGGATGTTCATTGCCCCTGGCTACCGGGATCGAAGTTCAAATCAAAGCCGAATTTGGGAAAAGCCTTGAGGCTAAAGGTAAAAAGCACGCCATACTCCTGCTTGTTGCCAGTGTTATCTCGAATGACGGCGCCGAAGGATGCCGTCCAGTTCGATAAGTCTCGGTAAATCGCGTAGCGCTGTTCCTGGAAGAGGCCAATCGTGCCTTCATATTGCTCCTGAAACCCAAAGCCCCAATTGTCATTGATGCGATAGTATCCGCCAACTACAAACAGGCTGCTGTGCTGAAAGAACGGGTTGTCGTTCAGATATCGATGGCCAGCGTTGAGTTGAAGATTGGCGAATGGTTGGATGGCGAGCGTGGTGTTGACTTCAGTAAATCCCGGACTGAATGCCGGAAGCTGCGAATCAACCGTGAGCGACGCCCACGGCAGCGGGGTGAAGCGCAGCTTGTTGAAAAAGTTTGAGTACATCCGTCGATCGTAAGGATTATCGAAGTTCACATCGAAAAACGTGTCCAGCTCGAGCCACGTAACCGTCACATCGTCGCGGCGGGTTTCCAGGCGGTTCCGAATTCCGTTCCGCCAGATTGTCCAGCTCGCGATTGAATCAATGGTGGTGAACTGCGGAAAATCGATCGGTCGCAGTTGGGTCGACGGCTCGAACCGGTCGAACTCCAGAACTGAAGCGGGATTGATTCCGTTTTCATGAACATAGGAGAAGTTTGTGTAGGGTTGGATAACATGAAGTAAACCGTCCAATCCAAGCGCCCGATCCGCCACATCGTCCCAAGTTCGTGACAACTTAAACGAAGCTTCGACGCCGGTATTGAACACGGTCCGAACACCGCTGCCTGCATCGATAATTGGATTTGCCGGCGTTGGATCTTGGGGAATGAAGTTCGGAATTAACGGATCCTCGTTGGATGGGAAGAGCGTGTTCCCGAGATCGCGCGTCTTGTCATAGTAAGTGGCTCGGAATCCGGCCCGCGGCACAATCGAAAGCCAGCCGAAATAAGTGTTCGGATAAAGCAACTGGTGAAAGGTATCAAACCGATTGGTCCCATAATCTTCGAAACCCGAACCTTCGGCAAAATTTCGATGGAGATCCGCGAAACCAGTCTCGCCTTCGTAGAAAATCGGGGTCCCAAATAATGATGTGCGCTTGATGTCGAGGACCACTTCGGGCAATCGCTCGGTTGCTTCAAAGAAATCGTTCGCTTGAAACCGGCCGATTGCACTGAGCGTGTAAAATGAGCCGGTCTTGGCCAGGGCAACGACATTGTCCGGAACGGGATCGATCCGGAATTCGCTCTGATAGAAATCCTGCATCACGAACGCGTCGCTAAGCTTGGTGACATTCACAATCCCATAGATGTCTTTGGTGAAATTCGTCGTGTCCTGAATTGTTGCTCGATACCGGTTGGGGTCCAACTCAGGGCGTTTGACGGCGGTGGGATTGATGTCCGGGTTTTGGTCGTCGGCGTAGTAAGTCTTGAGCTTTAGATTGCTCGACTTGTCCTTTCCGTAGTCAATGTCGGTGTCAAAACCGATCGCGACCCCGCGACGGCCGCGATAATCAAGCCTAAGGCGGCCTTTGATATCGTCCGTAATTGGAAAGGTTACCTGGGTGAGAAGCGAAGGTCCCCAGGAACTCAAGTCCGCTGGCGCAATTGAGAAACTAAAGGCGTCGTTCAAGGACTGATACAGATAGGGCCACCAGAAAATCGGGACTTTACCGACGTAGAACGTCACGTTTTGAAATACGACATGATCGTTTTCATAAACCCGGACGGTTCGCGCTTGCAGGTGAAAGTCCGGGCGCGGCGAATCGTCGGTTGTAAAAGTGGCGTCTTCTACGTGATAAACGGTTGCCGACTGCTGATTCACGTTTTGTCCGCTGAGAAAGTAGGGATGGTATTCAGTCCGTACCTTGTTGGTGCGAATTTGTTTGGTGTCGATGTTGTAAACGCCTTCGTCGGCAATGTAGAGACTCACGTCCCGATAGATCCGAACATTTCCTCGGACTAACACCTCATGGGTGCGGGAATTATACTGGGCAAAGTCGCCATAAATATCAGTATCGCCGATATGAATCGCCACGTTATCGCGAGCAGTTGCCACCCCGTTGTCGTAAGTTGTTTCTCCACTGGAGGTAATCTCGACCGGTTCGTGATCAGAACTCGAGTTCGCTGCGCCCGCAAGGCCGGCCGCCCATAACATGATAAAAACCCCCCAGACCAGCATTCGCATGGCGGACGCCGAACGTACCGCAGCCCCCCCGGGTTGCAAAGGTAAAAGGAGGTCGGGCGCCGCCTGCTTAGATGGATAACCGCAGCCCTGCGGCCTGTTGATTCAGTCCGCAGCTTGTAACGATCACCGCCGTCCCGACCTCCTCGGCGCCGGTTGAGAAGCGAAGTCCTGCCTTACCGTCAGGGTGCAATAGCGGGGGAAGTCGTTTTGTGGCCAAAGCATGAGCGGCAATGATCACCTGCCAAAGCGCGCCAGGGCCTACGCTTTCTCCCAGGGCAGGTTTAGGGCTGTAAACCAGGGAATCGGGAGACTGTTTACTAATGGCGTCGCGTTCGGCCAGATCGACAAATGTGCCATTGGCGCTCGCAACAATGTCCGCGTTTTGATCGTGGAGGTCCCGCAGGATTCTCTCAACGACTTCAAAGGCGTTTCGCTGGTGTGAGAAGTTTCCGCCGGTATTTATCGAAGCGACTTTCACGTTGCCTTCCGCACCCAGCAGCACCGCGCCGGCGCCCTCGCTAAAAATCGTTCCATGGGGAGGATCGAAAAACGGTTCAATTGGGGGCGATGATTTGGCCAATCGCCACTTGTGATAGGCATCGCAGAGCACCCAGTCGGCTTCTTCCGCGGCGACAACGAGACAATGATCGGCCGCGCCCGTCTCCAGAAGGTCGCTCGCCATTTTGATTCCGAGAATACCGACGGCGCCGTCGCCGACGACGGTGTAGCTCGCGCCGTTGACTCCCAGGATTGCGGCCAAATGACTGGCCGGAGCGTTGAAAACTGTCTCGGGGAACAGGAGTGGACTGGCCGATTGCGCACCGGACTCCACAATTCCGTGATAAAACCGTTTTGTATAAGTCACGCCGCCGTTGGAAACAGCGAAAACGAGGCCGAGTCTTTCCGAATCAATGTTCAGGTTCATCGACTTCGCCTGGGCGATCGCGTCCAATCCAGCGGCGGCAGCGAAACGCGAGATAGCGCTGGCCCGGCGCAACCGCGGGTGGAGTGGCAGATTTTTCAGCGCGTCGCCGGGAATAAGAAACGCTTGGTAACTTTTTGTTCCTTCGTTACCCGAAATGATTTGAGCGGTCGCTTCGTCTCCGCGGGCCAGACGATTCCAAACTTCCTCAATCCCTCGGCCGAGCGGCGTGACCCAGCCCATGCCGGCGATACCCGGCCTCATGCGGCGACTTTTCGGAGGAGAACCGATGCATTCGTGCCCCCGAACCCGAATGAATTGGACAAGGCGGTGTCGATCTCTGCGTCGCGCGCTTCGTTCGCGACAATATTTAAAGCAAGGTCGGAATCTGGTGCGCGAAAATTAATATTGGGCGGCAGAAACTGTGATTGCAGCGCCAGCAAACAGATTACCGCTTCAATCGCGCCAGCCGCGCCTAACGAATGACCGATCATGCTCTTGGTCGAGCTCACCGGAACATCGCCGAACAACTCTGAAATCGCTTTGCCCTCGGCCGCGTCATTGAAAAGCGTCGCCGTCCCGTGAGCGTTGATGTAATCCACTTGGTCAGCTGCGCAGCCGGCGCTTTTTAATGCCTGCTCCATCGCTCGCCTTGGACCAGTCCCTGATGGATCGGGCTGGGTGAGATGATGATTGTCGGTCGAAATGCCGTAGCCGACGATTTCGCCGAGAATCGTCGCGCGCCGTTTGAGCGCGCTTTCGAAATTTTCGAGTGCTAAAACCGCCGCGCCTTCGCCCAGGACCATGCCGGTGCGGTCGCGATCAAACGGCCTGCATTTCTCCGGGGTGGCCGCCTGCAGAGAATCGAATCCAACAAAAACCAATTCTGAGATCGCATCATATCCGCCGGTTAACACGCAATCGTACTTTCCGGAACGAACACATTCAAAGGCACGGCCAATCGCATTGGTTCCGGAAGCGCAGGCATTGGCAATCACGAAGCAAGGCGCAGAGATGCCAAATTCATTCTGCGCGTCGAGAACAGGTTTTTGCGGTGGATAGTTCGCAATCCATTCTGGCGATCGCCGCAAATTCTCGTGCCGCTGCAAGGCCCGATAATAGTCCTCGCCGTACGACATCCCGCCGCTGGTAGTGCCGATAATCGTGACTTCCGGTTGGAAGTGGGCGTCGTTCTCAAAGAGTTCGGCCAAGGCCGCGATCATCATGTGCGATGCCCGATGCAGGCGCGCCTTCTTGCGGCCGGTTTGGCGGCGGCCAAGGAGACGTTCATCGGATATTTGGGCGGCGGTTTTGCATCGGCAGTGGGTGACGTCGAACCGCGACACCGGGGTAACGCAATCGGTGGCTTTACGCAGCGAAAGAAGGGTGTCTTCGAGGCCAAAACCCAGGGGGCTGACAATGCCGGCGGCCACAACTGCGACGCGAGCTTTACCATTTGTTACGTTTAAAGCGTTAAAACCCGACATGAGGTCGCCTATTCAGTCCGCGATTTTTGTTGCCTTCTAAACCGAAGCACTCTACACAATGAGCCCGAAAGGAGAAAACAGCAGCTCGGAAGTCCGCCGATTGTAACTTTAAATGCAATCAGCGGCGATTTGATATTTAGCAGCGCGAAACAGTGTCCTGGCCGCGTTTTCCAGATTAGACTCAATGGCAACCAAACTATACGTGGGAAATCTCCCATTTAACACTACCGAAAACGAACTTCAGGAGCTTTTTTCACAAGCTGGCGCAGTGCAGGAGGTCATGCTGATGCAGGACAAATTCACCGGCAAATCGCGCGGCTTCGCTTTTGTGACTATGGGCTCCGACGCCGACGCGCAAAAAGCGATCGCGGAAATTAACGGCAAGACCCTCGAAGGTCGGGCCCTGACCGTGAACGAAGCGCGTCCACGCGAACCAAGACCACCGGGTGGCGGTGGGGGCGGTTACGGCGGCGATCGTCGTCGTGATGGTGGCGGACAACGTCGCGGACGTTAGTAACCACATATTTTTCAATTTTTAAAAGGCGGCCGTATTAGCGGCCGCCTTTTTTTTGCACAGCTGCCGTTCGATCTCAGCGCGAATCAGTTAGGAAGACGAAAGGGTTAAAAACAGGAGGAGCTTGCGATTATGGCAGAGAATTCAGGTGCACAGCACAAGGAAGACATAGAAGTCCCACCGATACCGAAAGAAACGGCTGGAGCAGTCGCTGGGGCGGCTCTTGGCAGCATGATGGGGCCGGCCGGAGCGGTGGTCGGAGGAATCGTTGGCGCACTGGCGGGAAAAGCGGCCGGTGAAGGTCGCCTCAAGCCAGCCGTCAAGAAGGCGACCGCGCGCGTGCTCAAACCCGCGCCGAGGCGAGTGAAGAAAGTAGTCCGGTCCGTTACCGCAAAAAAAAGAAAAGCGCCCCGTCGAACAACCAAATCACGCAAACGTTCATCCAGCCGGCGCGCCAAAGCCAAACCACGTCGAAAATCGACCTCGCCCCGTAATAAGACGCGACGGCGCCGTCGATGAGGGAAGTGGGCAGGGCTGGATTCGAACCAGCGAAGGCGTAAAGCCAGCAGATTTACAGTCTGCCCCGTTTGGCCACTTCGGTACCTACCCGCGACGGTTCTGGAGCCTTGATCTCTAGCTAAAAAACTTCGCGATGCAATTTACTACGTACTGCTGCGATTCGCGCGCAATTTCGGGATAAATCGGCAAGGCCAAACTCTCGCGGGCGGCTTGTTCCGCTTCCGGGAAATCTCCGGCCTTATATCCGAGATATTCGAAACAAGGCTGCTGGTGTAGGGCCAGCGGATAGTAAATCGCCGTCTCAACTTCGTGATCGGCCAGGTATTGGCGCAATTCGTCCCGTCGCGCCGTCCGGATTACGTATTGATGATAGATGTGATGGTTCGTTAGACCGGCCTGAGCGTAAGGCTCGACTGGTAATTGGATTTTTTTCTCCAAGCCGACCCGACGAAATTCGGCGGTGTAAAACTTTGCCACTTCGCGTCGCGCTGCCGACCAACTGTCGAGACGCGGCAGTTTCACGCTCAAAATCGCCGCCTGGATTTCATCCATCCGAAAGTTCCCGCCGACGAAATCGTGTCGGTACTGTGCGCCCATTCCATGATGGCGACATTGGCGGAGACGCTCGGCAAATTGCTCGTTGCGGCAAACGACCAGGCCGGCGTCGCCCGCTGCGCCAAGGTTCTTGGACGGATAAAAACTGAAGCAACCTACGTCGCCCATTGTTCCCGCTTTGGCGGGTCCTTTTTCGAGCGGGAATTCCGCGCCGATCGCTTGGGCGGCGTCTTCGATCAGGATCAAATTGTGCTCGCGGGCTATGGACAGTATTTCGTTCATGTCGCAACACAATCCGAAAAGGTGAGCAGGGACGAGCGCAACGATGGTTTGTCGATTTTCGTTTACCAATTTGCCTTCGACCTGGTGGCAAAACTTCTCGAGATAGCGCCGCAATGCGGGCGCGGAGATATTGTAGGTGGCTGGATCGATATCGATAAACACCGGAGTCGCGCCAATGCGGGCGATGCAACCGCCGGTCGCGAAGAACGAATACGCAGTGGTGATAACGGCGTCGCCGAGGCCGATTTCCAGCGCCATTAATACTGCCAGCAACGCATCGGTCCCCGACGAAACCCCGATTCCATGAGGCGAGCCACAATAGGCTGCCGCCGCATTCTCGAATTCCTCCAATTTCGGGCCCAGAATGAAACGCTGACTCGACAGAACTTCTTCCGTCGCGGCTCGAATCTCGTCCGACAGGACGCGGTATTGCTCGCTGAGATCCAAAAGCCGGACTCGCATCAGCCTAGATTGTCAGTTCCGCTCGAGCGATCAATCCGAACTTTGGCCGCCCACCCGGCTGATTGACCGATAACTCCCACTCAGTTAGGGTTTCCGGCATGTCTCTCGTCCGCGGACTGTTTTGGCTGATCCTGTTCGTATTCTTCACTTTTTGCTTCGTAGTTCTGTTCGAATACGGGACTCACGACTTCTCGACCGGTTTCCAGAAGGAATTCAATCGGATCAAGACGTTCGTCATGACGCAGGTGGGCAAAGAAAAGAAGCAGGAGAAAAAGTAGCTACTCGGCGAACTCAATTTCCGCCGGCTTTTTGATGTAACCGGCGCTTCGGGCGTCGCTCAAGAATTTGCGAATCGCAGCCCGGCCTGTTTCCCCGTAATCGCGCGTAAAATCGTTCACGTACATGCCGATGAATTTGTCGGCTAATTGTTCGTTCATGTCGCGTGCGTAAGGCATTGAATGGGCAACCGCCTCATCGCGATGGGCCAGGCCGTAATCGATACTCTCGCGCATAATCTCCAGCAGATCATGGCGAATGTCCGGCGGAATGTCCTTGCGAATCACGTTTCCACCCAATGGTAACGGCAACGCGGTCTTCCGTTTCCACCACTCGCCAAGGTCGACAACTTTTTCAAAACCGGATTTTGCATAGGTCAATTGTCCCTCGTGAATGATCAAGCCCGCGTCCGCTTTGCCATTGCTCACAACATCGAAAATTTGATCAAACGGGACCACCACGTGTTTGAAGTCGCCCAGATAAAGTTTCAAGGCGAGAAATGCACTCGTCATTGTCCCCGGAACAGCAATTAGCCGTTCGCGGAGCCAGTTTCGGATTTCGGATTTCGGATTTCGAGATTGTCCGATGACAATCGGACCGTAGCCATCGCCCATGCTCGCGCCGCAAGGGAGCAACGCGTACCTGTCCGCGATGTAAGCGCAAGCGTGAATGGATACGGCGGAGATGTGCAGCTCGCCGCGCATCGCGCGCTCGTTCAGGGTTTGGATGTCTTCCAAACGATGCTCGAATCGATATCCGCGGAGGTCGATTTTGTTCTTCGCGATTGCGTAAAACATGAAGGCGTCGTCCGGATCGGGCGAATGTCCGAGGGTGAAAACTTCAGGCGCGCGCCACATCGCCGCATGCTAACTGCCGGCGCGACCGGTGCAACATCGTCTGGCTTTTGATTGCTATTTGCGTTGTCGAAACGCTTCCGATAGCCTCACTGACATGGCGAAATCCGGACTCGGCAAAGGACTCGGCGCCCTCATCGGTTCGCGCCCTGCCCCGGCGAGGGATGAAGCCGAAACCGGCGAGCAAGTCCGGAAAGTTCGGCTGAACAGCATCGTCCCCAGTCCCTTGCAGCCACGGAAGGACTTCGGCGAAGAGGCGTTGCGGGAACTTGTGGAGTCGATTCGGCAACATGGAATTATCCAGCCGCTCATTGTCCGAAAAGTAAATGGCGGCACCCACGAATTGATCGCGGGCGAGCGCCGCTGGCGCGCCGCGCAGGAAGTTGGGCTGACCGAAGTGCCGGTCATCGTTCGCACGGCCAGCGATTTGGAAGTGCTCGAGCTTTCATTGATCGAGAACCTGCAACGGAGCGACCTGAATCCGATCGAAGAGGCGCAGGGTTACTCCCGGCTGCGCGATGAGTTTGGAATGAAACAAGAGGACATTTCGCAAAAGGTCGGTCGCAGCCGTGCGGCCGTTGCGAATGCAATGCGCTTGCTCGATCTCCACCCGCAACTTCAAATCTGGGTTGCGCAGGATTTGCTTTCGGTCGGGCACGCCAAGGTCTTGCTCGGACTAAAAGCCCCCGAAGAACAACTGCGCCTTGGCGAGACAATCTTGCGGCGCAGTTCCAGCGTGCGACAGACAGAACGCCTGGTCACTCGGTTCCTCGGTGGATGGAAAAAACGCCGAGGCACCCCGCGGGTCGTTGTCAGCTCCGCGGCGATTGGCGATTTGCAGGATAAACTTCGCCAGCATTTCGGCACGAATGTCACCATTCATCACACTCCCAAGCGTGGCCGAATCGAAATTGAATATTATGGTGACGACGATCTGCAGCGCATCTTGAACATCGTCGGTTTAAACGCCGTCGAACGCTAATTGCATTCTCGAATGTCGCGTTCTTTCCGGGCGATAATTTTGGCCGTCGGTTGTTTGTTGATTGCGAATTCGTGCGCAAAAACTCCCGAGAAGAAGATTTGGACGGACTTTTCGGGCGATAGAGCCCTGGCGCATGTTCAAGCACTAGTGGATCTCGGTCCGCGGCCCCCGGGATCGGACGCGATCGTGCGCGCTCGGGCCTACATTGAAGAACAGCTCGAGTCGGCGGGCTGGAATGTGACCGAACAGGCGTTTTCGGATCAGACTCCGCGCGGTGAGGCGAAGTTTGTGAATCTCGTTGCCCGCTTTGGCGGCGCTTCGAAGCCGGTCTTTTTGCTTTGCTCTCATTACGATACAAAAATATTCAACGAGTTTAGTTTTGTCGGTGCAAACGACGGTGGATCGAGCACCGGCTTACTTTTGGAACTGGCCCGGGTGTTGGCTCTGCAGCCGGATCTCGCCAAAAAGATTGAGCTGGTTTTCTTCGACGGTGAGGAAGCCGTCGAAAATTTTAGCGCCACCGATGGCATTTACGGTAGTCGCCATTTTGCGCAAGAGCTCGCGAAAGATGGTTCGGCGAAATCTTTTCGGGGCGGCTTGTTGTTCGACATGATTGGCGACAAATCGCTGGACGTTACTTTGCCGCCCAATTCGCCGTCCAAGATTACCGCCGGAATTTTCGCCTCGGCCGACGCGTTGAAGCTGCGCAATTACTTTACCTATTTCGACCAGGACATTACGGACGATCACTCGCCGTTGAATGCCGTCGGCATTCCGGTTGTGGACCTGATTGATTTTCACTATCCGCCCTGGCATACCGCCGAGGACACAATAGACAAGCTGAGCCCGCAAAGTCTGCAGGTCGTCGGATCGGTCGCAGCCTATTATCTGTCGCAACTGGCGTTCAAATAATGCGACTGAGGTCCTGGATTGCGGTCGGAATTGCGGGCGCGGCCGGTTTTGGTTGCGGGCGGCTGGCCCTGCAATCGGTCATGGTCCGCGAGAGATTAGGGAACGCTTTCAATCGCGGTCATCTATTGGCATTGGTCGACGGCCAGGGGCTTTACCAGGTTGATCTTGATCGGCGAATCGCGGAATCAAGTTACGCTGCAGGAATCGAAGAATCGGAACCGTCGATGACCCAACGAAACGCGGCGCTCAACGAATTGGTCGCTCAAGTTGCAGCCGAATCATTCGCCTGGCGCGCAAGCGTGTCCCAACCGGAGTTGGCCGACCAGGGGAATTTGCTGCGCTTTCAGTTTCCTGACGAGAAAGGATGGAAAACGGCGCTAAGGCGTAGTGGTCTTTCTTCAATGTCGGTGGCAGGAAGCATGAAAGGCAATTTGAAAACCCGCCGATGGATCTCAACCCGGATTGCGCCCCAACTTTCGGTGACCGATAACGAGTGTCATCAATTTTACGATTCGCATCGGGATCAGTTTTTTCTGCCGGAACGCCGCAATGTCAGTCATCTGTTTTTGGCGGCGCCACCGGAGACGCCGTCGGATGTTGTCGAGACGAAGCGGGCCGCGATCGAAACGCTTTCCGCGCGATTGGTCGCCGGCGAAGATTTCGCGACCCTCGCGGCTGAGAATTCCGAAGATGAAGGAACGAAGTTGCATGGCGGGGAACTCGGTTATTTCTCGGCGAAGCGAATGCCACCTGATTTTGTTGAAGCTGGCGCCAAATTGCATCCCGGCGAGGTCAGCAAACCGGTTCGGACCCGCCTCGGTTTCCACATTTTGAAACTGATCGACGTTCAGGCATCACGGCAGCAAACCTTCGATGAAGTCTGTGGCGATATTGCGATTAAGCTGGCGAACAAAAAACGCGGGGCAGCGATTGAAAACCTAATGGTAGATCTTCGTCGGGATGCCGGTTATTTGAGGCCGTTTTAGCGGGATCGCGGCGAACTTCTGGATTGCGCCGGGGCGGTTTTCACCGCAGGCTGAGAAGGCGGCCGAAGCTACGGAAACGGCCAGCCTTCACATGGCGCGTCGAACCAGAAAAAACGTTGGGGTCCTTGGACTCGGCATCATTGGAAGCCGGGTCGCTGAAAATCTACGCGAACGTGGGTTTCACGTGTTCGTATGGAATCGGAATCCACGTCCTGTCCCAAACTTCGTCGGCGCGCCGGCCGAGCTCGCCGAAATGTGCGATCACATCCAGATTTTTGTTTCGGACGACGACGCCCTGCTCGATGTCGTCCGGCAGATGGCCCCCGCGCTCGGGCCGCGCCACATTGTCATTGCTCATCCGACCGTTGCTCCGCATTCGATGCGCACGGCAGCCGATTTGGTCGAACGACGCGGCGCGCGTTTTGTCGAAGCGCCGTTTACCGGCAGCAAGATGGGCGCGGAAAAAGGTGAGCTGGTTTTTTACGTGGCGGGCGATGAAGTGGCCTTACGGGAAGCTCGACCAATCCTTGAAGCGAGCTCGAAGGAAATTATCGAGATTGGCGAGATCGGGCAGGCCACGGTGGTAAAACTCGCCACCAACATCGCGACTGCCGCAAGCGTCCAGGCATTGGCAGAAGGACTCGCCCTGGTCAACCATGCCGGAATTCCAGCGGCGAAATTTGTGGCGGCGATGCAAAACAACGCCAGCTACTCCAAAACGCTTTCCATGAAGTTGCCAAAGATGATCGAAAATAATTTCGAACCGCACTTCGCGCTTAAACACATGCTCAAAGACATGAAGATCGCTAGCCAGCTCGGCTTGTCGCACCATCTCGAGCTCGCGGTCACGACCGCTGCGCGGGACCGCCTTCTCGAGCAGGAGCAGCGTGGTTATGCCGAGGAAGATTTTTCTGTCATCGCACGAAAATATTTTCCGGAAATGATTTTCCCGACCGTCGAACAGGATCTCGGGCTTTTCGAGAAGCCACCTCCGATCGAGCCGGCGGCGACAATCTCGAGCATGGGCGAAGTGGCAGCGGCCGTCCAGGACGCGGAGCTGAATCAGCCGGCGGTCGAGCCCGCACCACAAGCTTTCCCAATCGCGGAGCATTTGGCCCCATCCGAATCTGCGCTGGAAACCCAACCAGTCGCAGCAACACAACCGCAGCCATCGCCGCCTGACGTTGCGCCACCGGCATCTCCATCCGAGCCCCAGCCGGAGCAATCTGGCGGCGGTTCGCCGATGGATTTGCTCGCGAAACTGTTGCGGGGCGACAGCGCGCACCCGGACGGTTCCTAGACGATTGCGCCAGGAAATGACGGCGCCTACGCCCACCGTCGATCGACTATTCTTTGATCTTTCGCCGCGCCTGAAGTTTCGCGTTACCGGAAACGATCGTGTCCGGTTTCTCAACGGGCAGATCACTAATGACATTCGCAAGGCGACGGAAACGAGCGCAATCGAAGCGTGCGTTTTGAACGCGAAAGGCAAAATGGACGCGCACATTTTCGTTCACAAAGACGGCGAGTCCTTTCTTATTGATGCCCATCCCGCTCTAGGGGCGAGTCTTCAGCCGCGTTTGGAGAAGTATGTCATCGCTGACGACGTTCAAATCGAAGATGTCACCGCCCAATGGTCAATTTTCCACGTGATCGGGCACGACGGACCGAACATTGTCGGTCCGGCAAAGATTATTTTGGTGGACCGATTCGGCGTCGCCGGATCCGACATCTGGTGTGCTGGATCTGAACCCGACCAAAACGCAGGTACCCTGGCAAAACAGTTCAAATTTTGTGACGAAAGTTGCGCGGAACAGTTCCGAATCGAACTGGGGATTCCGCGCTGGGGCCGCGAATTGACTCCTGAAATCATTCCAGTGGAAGCGAACCTGGAACAGCGCTGCATCGATTACGAAAAGGGCTGCTATATCGGGCAGGAAACAATCTCGCGAATGAAAATGTCGGGACAGCGAAACAAGCAGCTTTGCGGGCTCATCTCGTTAGAGCAGGCCGCGCTCGCTCCCGAAATGCGGCTGAGGGCGGGGCCGGATCACAAGGATGCGGGATGGATCACGAGCGTGGCGCGGAGTGGCGACCGCCAAATCGGGCTGGCTTACGTGAAGCGGGGGTTTAATTCGATCGGCACGAGGTTGGACGCGGCCTCACCTGGACAGACAAGTGTGTCGGTTCAAGTGGTTGGACTTCCGTTTTCTAATTGATCGATCGTCGATATTATCTCGGTGCAATTTCTTATGCCGCTGTAATCTGCGTATTTTAAGTGTTGTCTTTTAAAGATCTCCGCGTGTAAAGTCGGCGCCGAACCCCGTGATATCGCCCATGAACCAACGCCTGCTTTCTGAGATTGGCCGTACTCAGCGGCTGGAGATTATCAACTCACTCAAACGAACCAAGGGAATGTCGGTCAACGAGTTGGTCGACAAAATGGGGATGAGCTACATGGGGATCAAGCAGCATTGCCTGACCTTGCAACGGGACGGCTATCTCGATACCTGGCGGCGTCCTCAAAAGATGGGCCGTCCGGAAATGGTCTACCGTCTCACTCGACGGAGCCACGACTTGTTCCCGGTCGATAGCAACGAATTCACCGTCGAAATGCTCGCTTCGGCCAAGGAAATCTACGGGGCAAACGCGCCGGAGAAGCTCCTCTACAACGTCTTTGAAAAGCGGACCCAGACTTTGCGGGCAAGAGTGAAAGGGGACAACGTGGTCGAGCGCGCCAAATGGCTGGCCAAAGTGCGTGATAACGAAGGTTACATGGCCCAGTACCTGTCATCCGAAAAGGACGGTCCGCAGATCCTCGAATGCCATTCGCCGATCATGAATTTGATCGAGAAATATCCGATCATTGCTCGATTGGAGCAGGACATGTTCGAGGCTTTGCTTGGAACGAGTGTTCGGCGGGAAGAAACGCACACCAGCGGGCTTTACGAGTGCGCGTTTTACTTCGCCGCCTGATTTCGCTCGTTCGATCCGCCACGCAGATTTCTGCTTTCGCACCCGGGTAATTTCGCGTTGATTGAAGGTCCATGGCTCGGGCCTTTCCCACCGCTGTTATCGAGAATTTGTCACCGCTGATCGACGGCGGTCGCTATCCGATCAAACGCATTGTCGGTGACGATGTTTCGGTTGAGGCGGATATCTTCAAGGATGGTCACGATGTTGTGGCCGCGGCCTTGAAATGGCGTCTGGTCGGCGACGCCCGCTGGCACGAAACGGCGATGACTCTGGTCGATAACGACCGGTGGCGGGGGGATTGTCATTTCATCGGTATCGGTCTTTACGAATACACGGTGGAAGCGTGGACGGACACGTTTCGAAGCTGGCGCGATGAGTTCACCAAGAAATTCGAAGCGGGAATTAAGGACCTTACTGCCGAGAATATCGAAGGAGCCAATTTGATTGAATCTGCCTCCGCCCGAGCGCATGTCGCTGAAGATTCCTCGCGTTTGCGGGACCTTTCGCAATGTATTCGAACTGCGGATAACGCGCAGATCAATCAATTGGTGCACTCAGGCGAACTGGAAGTATTGATGGCGACCTATCCGGACCGTTCCTGGGCGACCCAATACGCACCGCCTCCGCGAGTGATTGTCGAGCGGCGGGAAGCTCAGGTGGCCGCCTGGTATGAATTTTTTCCGCGCTCGGCTGAAGGGTTTGGCGATCGAGGATCGACCTTTCGCAATTGTCTTCCGCGAGTTGAAGACGCGAAAGCGATGGGTTTCAACGTCATTTATTTTCCTCCGATTCATCCGATCGGACACACCAATCGCAAAGGTCGAAATAATTCGGTCACTTCCCAGCCCGGCGATCCGGGCGTGCCATGGGCCATCGGCAGCGAGGCTGGCGGACATAAAGCGGTCGAACCCGCGCTTGGTTCACTGAAAGATTTTGAGTGGCTAAACGGCGAAGTTCGCAAACGGGGAATGGAGATCGCGCTCGATTTCGCGATCAATTGTTCGCCCGACCATCCGTATGTTCGCGAACATCCCGAATGGTTTTATCAGCGGCCGGATGGCTCGATCAAATTTGCGGAGAACCCGCCCAAAAAATACGAAGATATTTATCCGCTGAATTTCCGTTGCGAGAACTGGCCGGAGCTTTGGGCGGAAATGGTAAGCGTCGTGATGTTTTGGGCGGAGCGCGGAGTGCGGACGTTTCGGGTCGATAATCCTCATACCAAACCGGTTGCGTTCTGGGAATACTTGATCGCCCGCGTGCGCGATAAATATCCGGACACGATCTTTCTGTCCGAAGCGTTTACCCGGCCGAAGATGATGAAAGAGCTGGCCAAGGCCGGATTCAGTCAGAGCTACACTTACTTCACCTGGCGGAACACGAAGCAGGAAATAACCGAGTATCTGACCGAGCTCACTCAAACCGAAATGCGCGAGTATTTTTGCGGCAATTTATGGCCGAATACGCCGGATATTTTGCCGCCTTACCTCCAGGATGGCGGCCGTCCGGCGTTTATGATTCGCGAAGTGCTGGCCGCGACTCTTTCACCGGTTTACGGGATCTACAGCGGATACGAATTGGCCGAGAACACACCGATGCCCGGCCGCGAGGAGTATCTCGATTCGGAAAAATATCAATACAAGGAGCGTGATTGGAACGCGCCCGGAAACATTAAGGACTGGATCACGCGTTTAAATCAGATTCGAAAAACGAATCGTGCGCTCCAGTTTAAGGATAATCTGCGATTTTATCCCGCCGATAACGATGCCGTCATTTTTTACGGAAAAATGACCGCCGCCCGCGACAACATCATTCTCGTAGTGGTGAATCTCGATCCGCATGCCAAGCAGCATTCGTTTGTCGATGTTCCGATCGACGAGTTTGGCTCGATGGAAGGGGACGTGTACCAAGTCCACGATTTACTCAGTGACGCCCGCTACATCTGGCATGGGCGGCGTAATTACGTGGAGCTCGACCCGCAGATTCAGCCCGCGCACGTGTTTCGGATTCGACGCTGGATCGAAGGCGATCGATTTGCCTGAGCAACTTGCGTCCCCGGGGCCGGTTTAACCGATACTGGTAGATTTGCATACCGTCCGGTGGCGTTTATGATTAGAACACTTTTGGCATGAAGATCCTGCTTTCGCTGGTCGCTGCCGCGATTGGCACTCCATTGTTCGGGCAAACAGTCACCACCAGCGCTACTCCGGCGGCCGGTGCTGCCGCACCCGCCCTCAGCGCAACGCCTTCCCTGGTTCCCGACATACAACACACGAAATCGATCCTGGACACGTTGGTCTCGGCCGGACCGGTGATGATTGTCCTTTTCGCGCTCTCGGTGTTTTTCGTGATGCTGGTGATCGTTTATGTAATGACGATCCGTCGTGGCACCGTAGTTTCGAGTGGTTTTATGGCGACAGCTGACGCGCTGCTGCGCAAACGTGATTATCTTGGGCTGCTCGCGGTCTCGAACCGTCATGGAGAAGCCATTGCGCGCGTCGTCCAAAAGGTGCTCGACTTTACCACCAAGAATCCGAACGCAGATTTCGGGCAAGTGCGCGAGATCGCCGAGACTGAAGGCACGCGGGTCGCGTCGAGTTTGAACAATCGGGTGGTCTATCTGGCCGATATCGGAATGATCGCGCCATTGCTGGGTTTGTTAGGCACGGTGCTCGGAATCATTCGCTCGTTCGGCGCACTCGGCGCTGATCTGGGTACCGCCCGTTACGTGTTGCTATCAAAAGGAATCAGTGAGGCCCTGGTCAATACCTGCGCCGGACTCGCCATCGGTATTCCGGCGATGATTTTCTACGCGTTCTTCCGCGGCAAAGTTCAGAAATTGATCTCCGAGCTCGAATCTGCCACCACTCACGTGCTCGCCTTACTGTCGTTGCAATACGACCGGCGAGCTGAGCCGCGCGCGCCGGTGCTGATTGAAGACGAAATTTAATCCCGATTTTCACCGCAAGATCGACACAGCGATTTCATGAACCTGCGTGGCCGCGCTCAGTTGCATCATCCGGGC
The DNA here is from genome assembly GCA_963817335.1 of uncultured Verrucomicrobiae bacterium. GTDB lineage: Bacteria > Verrucomicrobiota > Verrucomicrobiia > Chthoniobacterales > UBA10450 > AV40. The sequence continues at coordinate 301,398 of CAWFNX010000001.1, forward strand.
ATCCAACTTGCCCCTTTGGTCGACGTCTTGTTGTTGCTCTTAATCTTTTTTCTCCTAACCTGGAACGCAGCGCGCAACGAAAACGAACTCGACGTTAAAGTGCCCAAGGCTTCAGCGGCAAAAGAGAAAAGCGCGCCGGTCGGGGATGTCGTGGTGAACGTTAAAGCCGATGGCAACGTCGTCGTTAATCGACGGACCCTCACTTCGGCTGAATTGACCGATTTATTGAAGAGCCTGGTCCAATTAAACTCCGAACAAGCGGTGATCATTCGCGGTGATGAAGCGGGCGCTTACAAAAATATCATCAGCGTGCTGAATATTTGCACCGAGGCCGGAATCAGCAACGTCGCTTTCGCGACCGCAAAATGAAAAGTGCGCGCGGCGCAGCCAGTCTCTTCGGACTGGCGATGCTGTTTTGTCTCCCGAACGGAGTCTTTGCTCAGCGAGTGCCGGGTCCACCTCCGCCACCGCCTCAGGAGCCGCAGGTGCAACGCGCTTTGCCGGTCGACGAAACGACGCCATCTCCGCCTCCGGCGACCGAAACCGAGCAGCCCGAACGCCGGCAATTGGAGTACGCCAACGCTCTGTTTACTCGAAAACTCTACGATCTCGCCATTCCCGAGTACCAAAAGTATCTGGACAATTATCCCGGCGTGTCTGGCCGCGCGAACGCCTACTTTTCCCTGGGCGAATGTTATCGAAATCTCGGCAAGGCCTCGACCGCCCGAACAAATTTTCAGCGGGTGCTAAACGATTATGGCGAAAGCGAGTTTGCCGGCCCCGCTGCTTACGCCTTGGCTGAAATGGCGTTTACTCAAAAAAATTACGCGGACGCGCTTCCGCTGTTTCACCGCTCCGCAGCGAAGTCGAAGGAACCGACGGTCGCACTGTCGGCCCACTATTTCGAAGCACGCTGTCTCGAAGCGCTCGATCACAAAGACGAGGCTTGCGACATTTATCAACAGGTTGCGGAAGCTAAAAACCCGAATCCATATCGCGAGGATGCGCGCGAGACCGCGGCCCGCATCGCAAATGCTCGGGGTCGCAAGGCGGACGCGCTGCGTCAATACGAGGCGCTTTCCAACGAGACGCAAAAACCAGCCCTGAAGGCCGAAGCGACTGTTCGCGCAGGTTTGATCGCGCTCGAGTTGATCCAATCAGATAAGGACAAGGGAATGGCCGACAAAGCGATGACCCTGCTGCAAAAAGGACGCGCTTTGCCGGATTCCGGCAAATGGCGTGGATTGGCGCAGGTCGGTGTTTTGAAACTGGAGTACCAAACCGGCCAACACGCGCAGGTTTTGACCGACTACAAAAAGCTTCAGTCGCAGTTGCCCGAAGAGAGCCGGGCGGAAGCGATGTTGTTCGCGGCAAACAGCCAGCGCCAGCTCGGTCGCGCTAAGGACGCCGAAGCGATGTATCGCGAGATCATGCAGAAATTTCCAAATCGCGAGGAAGCCAAAGATGCCGCGTTCGATCGATTGCTGAATATCTATAATTCCGATCCGTCGACGTTACCGCCCGAAGTCGACGAGTATCTCGCCACTAATCCAACAACCGAGCGCGCCGACCAGGCTAAGCTCTTCAAGGCCGAGGCGCTTTACAAACAGCAAAACTTTCCCCGGGCGGCGCCGATCTTTGCCGAACTTCGGGCTTCGCAACTTTCGCCTAAACTGCGCGCCGAGGCCGCCTATCAACTAGGGTCGTGTTACCTGCAAATGAAGGATGTGCCAGGAATCATTGAGGCGTTTGGTTATTTCATCCAGGCTTTTCCTGACAGTCCGCGTTCGCCGGCGGCCCTCGCGGTTCGAGCCGAGACTTACGAGAACGACAAAAATTATGACGCGGCGCTGTCCGATTGGAACGCGATCTTGACCAAATACTCGAATGCGCGCGAACGGGAGGAAGCGTTACAACGCAAAGCGCTCATCCTGGGGCAGCAGGAAAACAAAAAAGGAATGGCGGATGCGTTTCGTCAGCTTCTGAAAGAATTTCCGAAGACCCCGGCCGGACCAATGGCGCATTTTTACATCGGAAAGGCCGCGTTCGAACTGAAGGACTACAAGGTCGCGCTAAACGAGTTAAACATGGCCCGGCAGCTTGATAAAAATCGCTACTACACCCAGGCGACGATCCTGATCGTTTCCTGTTACTATTTTGGCTCGCATGATCGTAATGCGATTACCAAGGAAGCAGACGCGTTGCTGGCCGAAAATCCGGATGCCCGCATTCCGGCAGAGATTTTGGAATGGCTCGGGACGGAATATTACAATCAGAAGAATTACGCGGCCGCGGAGAAATACCTCGGAGTGCTCGGAAAGATCGACAATCCGTCGGTGAAACCCGACTTCTGGTTTTATCTTGGCGACGCAGCGGCACGACAGCAGAAATACGACGAAGCCGAAAATGCGCTCGGAAAATATTTGCAGGTCGCGACTGACCCCGCCGGCAAAGCGAAAGTATTGTTGAAGCTGGGCGATGTAAAAATCGCCGCCCACAAGCCGGACGATGCCCAAAAGATCGCGGAGCAAATCATGGTGCTTCAACCGGAGGGGCAAGTAAACGCGCAGGCCCGGTTACTCGCCGGCGACGTGCAATTTGAGCGTGGCAAGTTTGAAGAAGCAGGGAAAGCGTTCATGGGGGTGGCGCTGCTCTATGACGATCCGGCGATTACTCCTCGCGCGTTGAAGAAGGCCGCGACCGCGTATCAGCGCGCCGGCATGACCGCTGAGGCGGACAAAGTCGTTAAACAACTGCGCGAACGATATCCCAAAGACAGCGGATAGGTAGCGGCGATTGACCCCAATCGCCATGGCGGTTCGGTGAACCGCCGCTACCTGCGCTACGCGATGGCCAGGGTTTCGATGGGTAGCGGTGCGAGAAATCTTTTCGGCTCGTCGATTTGCAAAATCGGCCGGGCCAAATGCGCAGCCAGCAAACTGGAGTCGGGCAAAGAGGCAATCCCGATGTGGGCGCGGATTTCGCATTTCTCGAGTTTTCCCAACACTCGCGAGGCTTTGGCAATCAATTGATGATTATCGGTGAACTGGACTGTGCAAACACCGGGAGCGGTCGCTTCGACAAACGGCGAGAGCATGAACGCATGCTGGAGCAAAATTTCACCAATCACATTTTCTTGGGCGCGTTCCCGGGTTCGGATCGCCATCTGCAAACATCGGGCCAGGGCCTGACTTGGAGTCATCCCTTTTGCGACGCCCGCTCTCTCGGCGGCATCGTTAAGCTCGATGATTGCGACTTTTTTATGGGTGGGATCGATCAGGCCGACCGGTTGGGCCCGCAATTTGGGATGATGCCGGACCGCAGCCTGAAGATAAAAATTGGGCAAATAAATCGTGGCGAACATTCTTAAGTGACCATGCTGAGGTAGGGACGGCGCGCTGCGCCGTCCGGACATCGCAGCGCGATGTCCCTACCAAGGTGGGACCGTTGAACGCGGAATCGCAGATCGCTAGCCGCGTTCTCCTTTTCGAGATCGGAAAGCGTCCACGAATTTTCGAGAACGATTTTCAATTGCGCGCTGCTGACCATGCTTTGGCGATTGATAATCAAACACCCGCTCGGGACCGCTTCGGCGAGGCGTTGCAATCGATACCAGCTCGTTTGCGGAATTTTCCGGAGTTCGTCCAACGCGTTCAGGACAAGATCGAGAATCACCAACGGAAAATTCCCGTCGCGTAAAAGCAGATCGGCGGCTCTGACCGCATCGAATGCTTTTCGGCAACGGACCCAGAGTAAACGTTGCAACTCGGAGTTGTTCGATGAGCCGGGATCGAACGAATCCACTCCGTCGATCAAGGCGATGAAGTGGCGATCGCGTTGGGCCCATCGCAAAAGCGCATGAATCAAGGAAGCGCTACCGGCGCTGGGATGGGGTGAAATTAGCTCGGTGATCGCGCTCTTTGGCAAACCGCCGCCGGGGATTCGATCGAGAACTTCGATTCCGGTCGATAAAATGCTAGACGGAGGAGGAGAAGGGTGGGGGAAACGAGCCGCCAATAGGTTTCGAAGATCGACTACTTTGCTCGCCGACATGCCCCACTTTGGCACAAGTGCGATATATGTTCAAGTGAACATTTTCAGGCTTCGCCGGGATGAAAAGTCGGGGTGATCAGAAGTTTGCCAAATGTCAAAATCGCGCAGAGCATGCGAAATCTTGAGTCTTGAGATACGACCCCAATTCTTTTCCGCTACCAGATCCGCCCGGTCCGCGTTTTGATTGAGTTTGTGAATTGGAGCCGATTGTACACCAAGCTCGTAGGGAAAGCCGCAGCTGTTGTGGCGCAAACCGATTACGATCGGGCGAGGTCTTTGTTTCCAGAGCAATTGTTCGGTCACGTTCGAATTTACGGCAGCGCTTTGTTTGTAGAGGATGTATCGACGGCTCTTCGGTTACTTAAAGAACAGTCACGCTTATGGTTACTCATTGGTGCAACGATATGTAATCGCCGTCGTTCAGGGTACCAGTCGACCGGGTGCAGCTACGCCCGTTCGCGTCGTATACCATGCCGCTGAGGCTGGCGGGCGCCTTGCTGTGACGCCTAACCGATTTGCCGCACATCTCGTTCGTTACGCAATCGCTTTTCGAAAATTTACATCGTTTCACATTCCGAATTCTACCCGGTCCGAAATCAATTCGTTGAATCGGGAATTGCATGCGATGAGAGTCTTGGGATGTGAGTCCAAATACTTCCACCGACCATCGAATCTTCTGTTACAACTGGAACGGCAACTGCGAGCGGAAGGCAACAATCGCAAGTGAACAACAACGACAAATCTAAATGCAGGCGGCACGCCCTGCCTCTATAGAACGGAGCAGGATTATTTTTTCCGGCGCTCGTGTTTGCGAACGAGCGAGACCATTACGCCCTGGATTTTTAGTTCGCGGGCGGGAATCAGATTCGGGTAGCGCGGGTTCTCGGCTTTCAGATACGGACGGCCGCGGTCGACCAGGTAGCGTTTCAACGTCGTTTCGCCGTCGATCAATGCCGCAACGATATCGCCGTTATGAACTTCTTTGCTTTGTTCGAGAATCACCAGATCGCCGTCGAGAATGTGCGCTCCGATCATGGAATCGCCGCTGACCCGCAACGCGAACGTGCCGTGAGTTTTTGAAACGTTGGCCGACTGGGCGTCGAGCGAGACGTGACCTTCGACATCCTGCTCGGTCATGGTGGCCATGCCGGCCGGAATTTGTCCGTAGATTGGAACGTCATGGATTCGGACTTTTTGGATCGGGGTGATCAACGTGCGCGCTTTGCCGGCCTGGCGTTGAAGAAATCCCTTCTTTTCCAGCGCGGCGATGTATTGCATAACCGATGTCTGGCTCGCGAAACGAAAATGACTCTGAATTTCGCGCGTACTCGGGGTGACGCCTTTTTCGCGTTGCTCGCGCTGGATAAAATCCAAAACTTTTTTCTGACGATCAGTCAGCATGGACTCAGCATCGCTTCATCAGCGCGACGACGCAAGTTCAAATGAACATGAATACGGGAAAAGGTGGATCGGCCTCTCCGAGGACGATGGTAATTCTCTCGCCGCAAAGCGGCGCATTATCTCTGGATTCGAAGACGATCTAACGCGCTCGGAGAGCGCGTTCCACCTTGCGCTGACCCCGGTTATTTGCCGTTTTGAAACGCGCGATTCGGCCACGGCGGGGGTGACGGGAAATCGTAGCGCTTGGTCTTCAGTTCTTCCTGAAGCTCCTGGATTCCGCGGTCGAGCTGTTGATCTTCGCCTTTGAATTCCTTGCCTGGGTCGTTGTCGACCACGATGTCGGGATCGACCCCGTGTCCCTCGATGATCCATTCCTTGCCGTCCTTGGAATAAAGCGCGAACTCCGGTTTGAAGAACTGGCCGCCGTCAACGATCGGCAATGATTGCCGGATTCCAACGACGCCGCCCCAGGTCCGTTTTCCAATCAGCTTGCCGAGTCCCAGCGCCTTGAATCGGTACGGGAAAATGTCGCCGTCGGAGGCCGAGAATTCGTTGATTAACGTCACCATTGGACCGGTGAAGGCTTGCGGCGGATCGGTTTGAGGCGTTCCGTTTCGCGCAATGCCGATCATCAAGAACGCGCGTCGCAATCTTTCGGCGACGAGCGGCGATACGAATCCGCCGCCGTTGCCACGAACATCGACAATCAACGCGTGCTTCCGGATTTGAGGGAAATATAGCTTGGTGAACTCGTTCAACCCGGGCTGGCCCATGTCCGGGATGTGGATATAGCCGACGTCCCCATTGGTTTTCTTGTTTACGTAATCGATGTTCTTTTGCACCCAGTCCAAATAATAGAGGGGCCCTTCGTCCGGGATGGGAACGACGGTGACATCGCGCGCGCCGGCGTCGTTCGGCTGGGAATTGACGCGCAGGACCACCTGCTTGTTGGCCGTGCCGATCAACGCCTGGTAAATATTCGGAAGCGTCGCAACCCGCGTTCCGTTAACTGCGAGAATGTAATCGCCGGGTTTCACATCGACGCCAACCACGGTGAGGGGCGAGCGGGTGTGTTTGTCCCAATTTTCGCCGGGCAGGATACGATCGATCTTGTAGGCCTTGCTCGCCGGATCCCGCGACAATTCCGCGCCGAGCAAACCGAGTTTGATCCGTGGCGTGTCCGGCCGTTCGCCGCCCGCAACGTAAGCGTGACCGTTGTTCAATTCGGAAATCAACTCCCCCAGCAGATAAGTGAGATCGTTGCGATGGTTTACGAACGACACCAGCGCGGCGTATTTGTCGCGCATCGCTTTCCAATCGACGCCGTTCATGTTGGGTGCGTAAAAGAAATCGCGTTCCTGCCGCCAGCACTCATAAAAGATTTGTTTCCATTCGGCCTGGCGATCGAGCTGCATATCGAGGCCCTCGATTTTATGCTCGTGGTCCTTGGTCTCGATCTTGTCCTTTGGGATGTCGATGATGGCGTAATCTTTTTTTATCTTCACCAGCATCTTTTTGCCGTCGAAAGAGATTTGATAGGCGTTCGCATCGCCCAGCACCGTCTCTTTGCGGTCTTCCAGGCTGTAGGAGCAAAGATGTGATTTACGATCGCGTCCGTCGCCGCCGTCGTCCTCGTCTTCGCCGACATCGTCCGCCGCGGTTCGACGCAGATAAAAGACGCGATCTTCAATCATGCGAAGGTCGCGATAATTCCCGGGTGTGATCTCCAGGCCGACGATGCGGTTTTGAATTCCGTCGGTGTCAATCTTCACGACGACGGTTTTCTTGGGGGTCGGCGTGGGCGTTGGTGAGGGCGAGGGTGTAGGTGTCGTCTTTTTCTCTCCGGCTTTTTTGGGGCCCGGTGTTGAAGTCGCCTTTGCTTCGGGCTTTTTCTCTTCAGCCTCCTTTTCTTTCTCTTTCTCTCGTTTCTGCTCCGCCTTTCCAACTTCGTCGCTCTTTGGTCCAAGCGGGTTCTCGGTGTCTTTTGCGAGCGTCACCATGTAAACGCGCTCCATGTCGCGGTAGATGTTGGAGAATTCTTCGTCGCCGAAGGTTGGTTTGAAATCGCGCGCCGAAGCCAAAAGCAAATATTTACCGTCATCGCTGAACGTCGGTTCGGTGGCGTTGTACCAATTGTCGGTGACAGCAGCCTGCTGCTTGCTCGCCAGTGAATAAAGGTATACCCGCGACAGGCCGTTCTCTTCCGGTCGACCCCACGCGATCCACTGACTGTCCGGCGACCAATTGAAAACCTCGATCTCGCCGGTTTTATCCTGGTCGACCTGAGTCACAGTCTTGCTGGCGACGTCGACGAAGCGCAATCGTTGCAAACGATCGGACCACGCCAGTTTCTTGCTGTCGGGAGACCATTTCATCGCATAATAATAAGTGTCGGCGCCGCTGGTGAGTTGGACCGGGTCACCCTTGCCATCCTGCGCGCGAACGTAGAGCTCATTTTCGCCGGTGGCGTCGGAGTTGTAGGCAATCCATTTTCCGTCCGGCGACCAAACGGCGTCGCGCTCGTGCGCGCCTGAAGTCTTGGTGAGATTACGCGAGGTTCCGTTCTTGGCCGGAACCGAAAACAAATCTCCGCGCGCGACAACGATGGTGCGTTCGCCGTCGGGCGCGAGATTCACCGATTCCAAATGTTTGGCCGCGTCGACGAATGAATTGCGTCCGATCGCTAAATCTTCCTTGATCTCGATGGGTACGGTTCGGGCCTCGCCGGTTTTCAGATCGTAGCGCCAAATGTAACCGGCCTGCTCGAACACGATCGCTTGCTTGGCGATCGACGGAAATTTGATATCGAAATCTTTAAAGGTGGTCAGCTGCCGCGTTTCCTTGGTGCCGAGATCGGTCGAAAACAGATTCATTCGTCCGTCGCGATCGGAGAGGAAATAAATCTTGTTGTCCGGTCCCCACATCGGACAAATGTCCTGGGCCGGATTGTTGGTGAGATTTTCGGTTGCGCCGGTTTTGAAATCGTAAATCCAAATGTCGTCGGCCATGCCGCCGCGATAATGTTTCCAGGTCCGGAACTCGCGGAAGACGCGATTGAACGCCATCTTCGAATCATCGGGCGAAAACGACGCAAATCCGCCGCGCGGCACCGGCAATTGCTGTGGCAATTCCGCGTCGAAGCCCACGCTGAACAGCGCGCCGATGAAATCGTTGAACGACTTCATTCGGGAACGAAACACGATCTGTGGTTTCGTGTTTTCCCAGGCCATCACGATGTTGTTCGGGCCCATGCGGTCGGAGATGTCGTCGCGGCCGAGGGTCGCTGAAATCGTGAGGCGCTTGGGCGCGCCTCCGTCCCCCGGCATTACGTAAACCTCGGTGTTGCCGTCGTATTGCGATGTGAACGCGACCTGTTTGCCGTCGGGCGAAAACCGCGGGAACGAGCTGTAACCCGGGCCGCTGGTCAGTCGTCTGGCAACGCCACCATCTTTGCCGACCGTGTAAAGCTCACCGGCGTAACAAAAAACGATGTCCTTGTCGTTGGTGGTGGGAAATCGAAGCAATCGGGTCGTATTATTTGGCGAGTTTTGAGCGAACCCGGCGACGACCGACAACAGGGAAAAAGTGAAAGCGAAACGAACAATTCGAGAGCGCATAGGTGGTATCTTGAAACGGAGCCAGAAAGCTGGTTTTTGAACCAACTGAATGCAAGGACGGATTTTACGACACGGTCGCGCTGGCCGGAACGAAATCGGAGCCGTCGCCGAATTTCAATTTCCGGCGCAATTCGTATCGCAAAAGCAGGAGAATGATTCCCGCCTGAAGGACCTGCGATGCGACGGAAAGATACCAAATCACTTTGATGTCGAAACCTCCCCGATGCGACACCAGCACCGCCGGCAACGCGAAAAGTAGGAGCCGCGAAGCCGAGCTGAGCAATGGGGGAATGGTATTGCCGAGGCCTTGGAAAATGCTCGAGGTAGTAAATACAATCCCGGCGGCAACGAAATTGAACGCGACGATGGTGAGATAATCGCGACCAAAGGCGATGACGTCTTTGTCGTTGGAAAAAAGGCGCACCATGGCTCCGGGCACCGACCAGGTGATCCCAGCCAACACCAGCATCAAGACCACGGCAAGGCCCAAACCGGAGTAAATCGAATGCCGAACCCGTTGGGCCTGACGTCCTCCAAAATTTTGTCCGACCATCGGCGAAACGGCGAAACTGAGCGCGACCACCGGAAGAAAGAGCGCTTGCATGATGCGGACGCCGACGCCGAATCCGGCCTGCGCGGCGGGCCCAAACCCAACGATGATTGAATAAACCACCGTGATGTAGACGAAGAGAAGAACGAACTCGGCGCCGGCAGGCAGACCGATACGCAACATCGCCCACCACGTCTTCATTTGTGGCCGGAACTGCGCGAATTTGAACCGAAGGTAGTGAAAATTCTTCTCGAAATAGATGATCATCAGCACATCGGCGATCAGGACGGCGATAAATGTCGCCAAGGCAGCGCCGGCGACCCCGAGTTTTGGAAATCCGATGCCCAAAATGAGAAATGGCGCGAGGACGCCGTTCAGCACGACGCTCAAGACTTGCAAAATGACGGTTGGCTTGACGATGCCGGTCGCGCGAAGTGCTGAACCAAGACTGACCAGCGGAAATTGAAGGACCAGCGCCGGGACGAACCACAGGAGATACTTTCTGGCCAAGCCGGCCGTGACTGCATCTGCGCTCAGTGAATTCGTGTATCGATCCATTAGAACAAACACGCAGATGCCGACGCCAACCCCGACCAGAATCGACATGGCGATGGATTGATTGAAGACGAGCTCGGCCCGCGGCTGATCTTTTCTGCCCGCCGCTTGCGAGATCAGCGCGGTCGTTCCAACCCCGAGCATCTGGGTTAACGCCAGCACCATCATGTTCAGGTTTCCGGCCACACCGACGGCGGCGATCGCTTCTTTTCCCAAATGGCCGACCCAGTACATATCGAGTAACAGGTAGAGCGTTTGCACCACCATGCTGACGGCCATGAAAGCCGACATGTGCAACAGATGCTTGGTGACCGATCCTTGCGTCAGGTCCTTCATAGCCGCCAGATATTTGATTCACGAAGCGCTGCGTAACCACGTCGTCTCGCCACGCCGTAGCCTTGGCGAAGGCGGGTGACCGATCCTTGGGTGAGATCTTTCATGCGGCGCTTCAATTTGTCGCAGCGATGCGACGAACCGCAATCGAAATCGAGATGACCTCGACGTCAGCAGTCGTTCTCTGTCAGAGGTGGCTAGTTCGAGGCGAAACCGAGCTCGATAAAAAGTGAACCGGTGATGGGCGCGCCGTCTTTAACCAGAGCGAGTTTCAGATCGGCGATGCTGATAACAACTGCAGGCGCGCCGGAGACGTGGAGCGCGGTTCCGATAAGACAAGAAAGGCCAACGAGGAGGAGAAGGTTCATAGCAGATTCCCTCCTAAAGCTGGCTCTGTGACTCACGTGCTGCGGGAATTACTTGCGATTAAATTCTTTCGGCCACGATCTCGAGCACCAGCGGCGTGAGCATGAACGAGTGGTCTTCTGTTTCGGCAGCGGCCAGCTCGGAGCGCACCTTGTCGGCAAATGCGGGGTCGATTTCTCCGAGTTCCAGCAATCGCAGCAAATGGACCTGAACGAATTGAGAAGGCCATTGCCACATGTAATCGCTGGGGCGAAGGCAAAAGATTCGCGGCACCATCGAGCAGACGGCGAAGCCATTGTTCTTCAGCCAGTTCGGCAGTTGCAGCCCGGTGTCCGGATCGCCTCCGGACCCGCGCCAGGTAGCAACGACATGGTTGCGGAATTCCTCGTGACTGGCGCGTGGTGGAACGAACTGCCAGGTCGTGTAATGACCGTACTCGTGAAAAATTGCCCGACCGCCGGGGCGAAGCGCGTTTGAGATTTTCTTCACCAGCAGGTTCGGATCGGAAACGAAACAAAGCACCCAGCGACACCAGCTGAAGTCAAATGGTCCGCCGGGCAAATCGTCGTTCATCAGATCGAGCTCGTGGACCGCAACATTCGAAAGGCTGCGCGTTCGGACCGCGTCGTGGATCGCGTTTACGAAATTGGTCGAACGCTCCACCGCTACCACTTTTCCGTTAGGACCAACGATTTCAGCCAGGTCCACGGTCGCATAACCGGGCCCGGCGCCGACGTCCAATACTTTACTCCCAACGGTGACGCCGGCGTTTTGCCAGCAATCGAGAACAACCTCGCGCCAAGCTCGGTGTTGCACACCAAGGCGTTCGAGTTCGTCCTCATGAGTGCCGAGAACGTAGTCGCGTTCTTTGGAGTGATTCATCGCTGCAAACGAATTTACATCGCGCGATGATGAGTCCCACCCGATTCTTGCTTGAGGTCTAGGTAGGGGCGATTGCCCTCAATCGCCCGCAATGCCAGTCCGGCTCGGACCGATTCGGTGAATTCCGCCGCCCTGCGGCAATCCAAATTAAGGAACACTCTGAATGCACTAGCGGGAGCGTAACCGCCCCTACCTCTTAACTTCGGCCTTGCCGCTTTTATCCTGGACCGTGACGCTCAGCCGTTTGGCGCTTTTGTCGTCTCGACCCATGTATGAGACCGACCAAGTGTCGTCGGCTGTGTTGTATTCGGCCTTCGGCAATTGATACTCGCCCAGATCGTAGCCGCGGGTTCGCGCTTCAATGTCCGCGATGTCCATCGCCTGCACGGCGTTGAGCTTCGGAGTGTTTGACGGCGGAGACACTGGAGCTATCGACGGCGCAGAGATCGGTGCTGCCGCTGTTGTCGCTGGAGCTGGCGTCGATTTGACGCGCAACGATGCTGGCGGGCCGGTCAGGGTTCGAATCGAATTGTCGACCGGAGTTTCTTCTGCAGCCGGTTGAGAGTTGAGCGTTGAGGGTTGAGAGCCTTCTTCCGGTGTGGATTTGGAACTTGGAATTTCGGACTTCTCGACCCGAGCCGGGCGCGGTCCCTCGGCCGGAGATTCCGGCTGCACTTCAGCCACTGGTGGTTTTGGCGTCGTCTCCACTCTCGTCGTTTTCCTAATTTTCTCCGAAGTCTCCTTTGGCTTCTCCGATTTTTTGGCAACCGTTTGACTGGGCTTCTCGATCGCGCGCACTGCGCCCGGCGCAAGCGCGGCTTTTTTAGTCACCGGTTGTTGCCGAGGCGTGGCCGACTCGTCTGCTTCGGTCGAAGCTTGAGCAATGAGAGGAGCCTTTGGTGCGCTGGCCGCTGACTTCTGACTTGTGACTTCTGGCTGTGCTTCGTCAGGCCCCTCAGTCGGAGGTTCAGGTTCGGCTTCTTCCGCAATCTTTGACTTAGCGGAAGGTTCCATCTTCTCGGCAGCTGCTACCTTGGCGGACGAAGTGGAGGGTTTCTTGGTTTCGTCCGAGGCCGCCGGCAGCTCGGCATTTGTGGCCTTGGCAATTACCGGCCCGGTGGTCCAATTACCCTTTCGTTGTCCGTCGACAAATTTTGCGTGATAGGTCTTTCCACGGTCAACGGTAACAACCGCGCCCTCGAATTTTCCGTGCACCATTGTGCCGGTGTAATGGCTGATTGGAACTTTCTTGGTAATCGCGATGTTGGAACCCGTGGCAAACTGCTTCTGGGGTTGCAACCAGGTGAGGGTACCGGGCCCCTCGGCATATCCTTCAGGATCGCGTTTGCCGGTCCATTCGGCAGCGTCTCCCGGCTTGGGATCGTTGTTCCAAACCAGGGTTTTTTTGCGGTCATCGGTCCGCTGGTAAGCACCGTCCCCAAATGCGTGACCGGCCCAAATCAGCACAAAGATCGACGTCCCTAAAGCGACAAAGCGATTCCCTCTCACAAGAATGTCGAGTGTAGTTCATCGGTGCATCCTCCCACAACAGGAAACTAGGCGGCCGAGAAGGCGATAATAAGCTTGAATCCGGCAAGCTACGCCCGGCATCGTACCCGAAATGACCAATTCCTCCTCGGCCGTTTCGAGCCCGAAAGCGCCGACGTGGATCGGTCTGTTCATTGCCCTTTTCGGCGTGCTGATCGTGCGCCAGGCGGTCATGTATTTCTATCCGACACTGACGTTTGTAGCGGCGCTGTGGAAGGAATCCCTCATTTGGCTGTGCGTGATCGCGCTCTTGTTCGTGATCCGAAAAGGGGAACGTCTTTCCCTTCGCTCAGTCGGGATTGGAACCGCTAGCTGGATCAAATCAGTGCTTTGGGGCGCGGTCCTGGCCATTGGTTGCGCCCTGGTCGGCGGCACTATCGCGACGCTTACTCATTATGGGCACAGCGAGAGTGCCGAAGCGTTCTCGCGGCTGCCGGTTTGGCTCATGTCTGTGATTTGCGTCCGTGCCGGCGTCGCCGAAGAATTATTTTTCCGCGGTTACGCCATTGAACGATTGGAAGCGCTCGGCCTGAACCGTTTTGTGTCGGCGGCAATTCCACTTGTGATTTTTGCGGTGGGCCATTGGACCGGCGGCTGGCCCAATATAGTGATCGCGCTGGCGCTCGGCGCGATCTTGTCAGCCTTTTATTTGTGGCGGCGCGATCTCGTGGCCAACATCATCGGACATTTCCTGGTCGATTTCGTCGCCAACGTTCTTCCGAGATTGTTTTCCTAGCTCGCGAAGGAGACAGCCTTAGAAGTTCCGACGAATCTCAACCTTCCGGGTTTTGTCGTCGACGGTCGCGCTGAATGGTTGCAGATCGCCGCCCGCGCTCTTCGACTCTTTCAAAGTGTAAAACAACGACCATTTGTCTTTCACCGCGGAGTAGTCGGCTTTCGGACGTTGATATTGATCCAAATCGTAGCCTTTCGCGCGCGCTTCGGTATCCGCCAGGCTAACGACTTCATCATCGGTAAGCTCGGCGACGCCGCGCGTCCCGGATGATTTCGATTTCGATGTTGTCTCTGATTTTGGCGGCGCGCTCGATTCGGGCATCGAACCGTCGCGCAACGAGGAGGGCGGACCGGTCAGGTCGGTAAGCGAAGATTTCTTTGGCGGTTCAGGTGGGGGCGACGGCTCGGCCGTTTCCGACTTTTGTTCGACCGTCGGTTCGGGCGTTGGCGCCCGTGGCGTTTCGTTGGCAAACGCGTTCGGAGGCTCCGACGTCTCTGGGATCGTTGGCGGCTCAATAAGTGACGAAGCGCTTTGGGTTGGTTCCGGAGTGGGGATCGTTGTCGACTCCGCAACCGGCGGCGGACTTGGAGTAGAAACGGGTGAGGATTCTGGAATCGGCGGTCTAATATTTTCGGGTTCAACCGGCGGCGTAGATTTTGGTTTCGTTTCGGCGATGGCCGGTTTTGGCGGCTGTTCGACTGGCCGCACCGTTTCCGACGTCACGGCTTTCTTCTCCGGCGTCTCTTTTGTTTCTTTCTTTGCTTCAGCTCGTTCAACCCGGGGTTTCGGTGCTTCGCTTTCCGCTTTGCGACGCTTGGCGACCAATTCCTCGGGGACATTCATCTTCGAGGGCGCCGCGCCGAAGGCCCAGGCGGTGGCACGGGTGCCATCGGCAAAGTAAGCGTGGGCCGTTCGCCTGCCGGTGTGCACGTTTACCGGTCCTTCAAGCTTACCGTTAACCATGTTTCCGTAATACGTCGCGTAGACCGCGCCCTGCGCGGTGTACCAAGTGATCGTACCGAATCCGGTCGCGTAACCGTCCTTGTCCCGCGCCCCGGCCCAGGATGCTGTTTCGCCGGGTTTTGGACTGCCGTTCCAAACCGCGGTCTTGCCATCTCGAGTCTGCTGATACTCGCCGGTCGCGGCGAAGGTCGCGCTCGCGAGGAGCGCGCAAACCGCTGAAACCGTTGAAACTTTAAGAATCGTTCTCACAAGCGCGAACCAGACCTTACCGTGCACGTTTTCTACTTTCTACCTCCTAATTTCCACTTTTTAAACGTCCCTTCCCATCGGGAGGGCGCCGTCCAGGTCTTCCCAGCCGCATCGCCGCCAAAATTCCCGGCCGCGCGGATTATCACTGGCCACCAAAATGTTCGCTCGTTCGAGCCCGGCCCGTTTCAAACCCGCCAGACACTGGTCGATCAATTGCCGGCCGACGCCCCGCCCGTGATACTTCGGGTCCACCGCGAGATGATAAATATACCCGCGGCGGCCGTCGTGACCGCACAATACCGCGCCGATGATCGTCGTTCCGGCTGTTGCGATCCGACTCAGCCCGGGGTTTCGCCCGAGAAATCTCCGGATGGTTTCCCGATCGTCACCTTCGGCGACGTCGAGACCCTCGACTCGGTTCCAAAGTTCGACCGCCGCGTCGTAATCTTCGATGCGGAACTCTCGCGTTTGAATCTCCATCCGGTGGAGATTGTAGCACGAACGCAAACCAATCGCCGAACTGTCAGTCGCGGTTATTTTTTCGCGTTACGCGGGTCGTCGGAAGGATTGACGTAATTGATCTGGAACGGGCCTTCGCTGTCGATCTGCACGACCGAATCCTTGGTGGCGACTTTGGCGAAATGCGCCATTCCCGGCGGCAGGACCACGTAACTTCCCGGCTTCATTTCCTGCATCGATGCATCGTCAAACTTTTCGCCCATACCGATCTTGAAGCTCCCGGAGATGGCGGTCACGCGTTCGGCGGTTGGATGTGTGTGAGGCATGACTTTATAACCCGCAGACGCTTTTAATCGAACGGTGAACGCGCCGGCTTGCGTCGGGTCGCCGTTCAACACGGCCATTTTGCCGCCGGGGGGAAGCCCCGGAGGCGCGTCGCCCCATTTCAAATCCGACGGTTTAAGGACGCGGTGTTCGGTCGCCGCCGATGGTGATGTCGATTGTTCGGCCGCCAGCACGACCGCCGCCGCTGCCACAATTCCACTGAACAGGATTATTGTTTTCTTCATGGTGTGCCTTTGCTTGTTGATGTTTGTAAGATTTCGCCTCATCAACGAGCTGAGGTCAAGCGCTTCCTGTCCCGCGTGGGCCACCTCAGTTGCTCACGGAAGATGACTTGTAAAGAGTGTCTTTTATTTCGCCGTTTTTTTCTTCGATTTCTTCGAAGCTAGGCGATCCGTTTTTTTGCGCCGCGCGGCGCGTTTCCGCATGTTATCTCTGCCACGATTGTGTCCCATAAATTCAGAAGTTGAGAACCTGAGTGTTCACTGTGTCGGATCACGTCTCAATCAATATTTAGTACATCAATCTGAACGACTTCGACGAATCGGTTGTCAAACCCGTCGTGTTGGGCGCTCCTGACTCTGTGGCCACGCATGTTGCCGGTTCTCGTCCGGTCGACAATTTATCCGCACTCCAATTCCAGATTCATAATGACCTGCGGGTCCAACACCCCGATTGGGTCCAATCGAACGGCGATTGCCCAGAGTGTGATTTCTATGAACTTCGCCTGGCGGAATTGCTTGAAGGTTATGCTCTGAACGGTTCCGACGAATCGGCCGCCGCCGTCCATCGTGCTCTTCAGGAAGCGGCTGGAGTCGATCGGCTACCGAGCGCCTGATCTGCACCGTGGGATACAGCAGGGAGACGGTTCTCGTCACTTGTCACCCGTCACTTCCCTTGAAACGCTTCCTTGTTGACCACGTAAGGCATCTTCGTTGGATCACCAACGTAGTTTCCTTCCAGCACGTCGATCACTGCCTGGGCGGTGCGACCGGCCATGCCCTTGTTGGGATCGACGTCTAGCCGGGTGATTTTTGCGCCGCTGGCGAAATGGTGAAACACCCGGCAGCGATCGGCGATCTCGGGATCAAGCAATGGCGAATCCGGCGGAAGCGGCTCTTTTTCAAAAACATCGAGGGCGGCGCCTGCGATCCATCCTTCCTTCAACGCCTTTGCCAGCGCCTTTTCGTCCACCACCGGGCCGCGCGACGTGTTTATTAAGTAGGCCGTCGGCTTCATCAGCTTGAGCGTCTTTTCGTTGATGAAGTGAAACGTGGGCTTGTCGGTTTCAATCTCGAGTAACAACGGCACGTGAATGCTCACGTAATCGGCGCCGCGCAGCGCGTCCTCGAGGTCGACATATTTGATCCAGGTCTTTTCTTTTTGAATCCCGCGCGCGTGCCGCAAATCCATGGTCTCCTGGATCGCGCCGGCGTATTCATGGTTTTGATACGCCGGATCGTAACAAAGAATGTTCATGTCGAACCCGGCGCATTTCTTAATCATGGCCAAGCCGATCCGCCCGGTGCCGATAATCGCGATTGTCTTGCCGGTGACTTCGTCGCCGAGAAACGGCAGGAACGGATGCCAGGACGGCCATTTCTGTTCGCGCACCAATTTTTCGCTCGCGTACATTTTGCGCGCGAGCATTCCCATCATAAAAAAGCCGAACTCGGCGGTGGCCTCAGTCAGGACATCGGCCGTGTTCGTGAACGGGATTTTGTATTTATTGGCGTCGGCGCGGTTGATGTTGTCGAACCCGACCGCAATCTGGGCCACGATCTTCAGCGTTCCTTTACCGGCTTCGAAAACTTCCGCGTCGATCTTGTCCCGCAAGGTTGTGATCAACGCATCGATCCCGCTCTTTACCTTTTCGATGATCAACGATTTCGGCGGCGCTTCCGGCCCCTGGAAAACTTCCAGCTCATAGCCGCGCTCGCGGAGACGGTTTTCCGCCGCGTCACCAATGCGTGATGTCGCAAAGACTCGGAAGCGTTTCCTGTCGTTAGGTGTCATTTAAACGCGATCGAATAATTCGCCTAAGCTACTAAGCTCTTCCGGCGGTTTTGTTTTCGAGAGGAAATTTTGAAATTCGGACGAATATGCGTGCTTGCGACTCGGCCACCAAACCCGACGCACTCCTTCGGAATGATAATATTTTCTTAGCAAGCTTTCCCATCCAAGCCAGTGCGCCTGATCAAGGATGTCTGCTTTTTGCTGGTACCAGGCGTTCTCCAATAGTTTAAACAGAGAGAACAGAAAATAGTGCGCAACGATCCGCTCCTCGCGACTGGCCGAACTCCAGTCGGCAGTGGCCTTGGACAGTGCCGATCCAAGAGCGGGAGACTCCATGGCGGGAACATTGATTGAAGTAATGGCTGCCGCCAACGAATCAACGACGAGTGCTTTCTGCGACTTCGTATTCTGCCGGATGCTTATGACCAGTAATACGAGCGTTAAAACTACAGCCAACGCGCTGACAATTTCGGCGACGGCGACGAAAACCTGGAGGTTCATGACTTCGGAATATCTCTAAGGAAAGCAAGAACGCAGGAAATTATTCGTAATTTCTTCCTGCTTTCCTCGGTTCCTCAAAGGTTCTGATTCGTCCAATTGCTCACCCGCTCGAGCGCCTTCTCAATGTTCTCGATCGAATTCGCGACACTAAAACGCAGATAACCTTCGCCAAAATCGCCGAACGCCGTTCCTGATAATCCAGCAACTCCGGCATCTTCGAGCAGTGAATCCGCTAATTTCTTCGACGGCCAGCCCGTCTTAGTGATGTTCGGAAACACGTAGAACGCGCCCTTTGGCAATCGACAGGAAAAACCTTTAATTTTGTTCAAGCCCGCTACCATCACGTCGCGACGTTTCTTGAACTCAGCGCACATTTTGTCGACCGAATCCTGCGGACCGCGCAACGCCTCAACTCCGGCCACTTGAGTGAAACTGGCCGTGCACGAATTGGAATTTGTCATCAATCGCGCAACACTTGTCGCCAGGTCGGCGCGCATCACCCCGTAGCCCATCCGCCAGCCGGTCATGGCATAGGTTTTCGAAAAACCGTCCAGCAGAATCGTGCGCTCCTTCATGCCGTCGATCGACATGATCGAGTGATGGTCGCCTTCAAAAATGAGCCGGCTGTAGATTTCATCCGAAAGCACCATGATGTCGCGGTCGCCAATCGCTCCGGCAATGCCGTCGATATCTTTTTCCTCAAGCACGCCGCCAGTCGGATTCTGGGGCGAATTAATAATGATCAATTTCGTGCGATCCGTGATCAGCCCGGCTAATTCATCGACGTCCAACCGGAAATCCATTTCCTCGCGCAATCGGATCGGCACCCCTTTGGCGCCGACGTAGTTGATCATCGATTCGTAAATCGGAAATCCGGGGTTCGGATAAATCACTTCGTCGCCTTTATCGGCCAGAGAAAGGATCGAGAAAAAAATGATCGGTTTCCCGCCGGGAACGACCACGACTTCCTCCGGCGAAACTTCAACGCCGCGGGTCTGTCCAACATATTCGGCGATGGCTTCGCGCAATTGCGGCAATCCGGCCGCTGGACCGTAGTGGGTGAAACCTTTGTGCATCGCATCTGCGCCGGCCGAGATGATGTTTGCCGGCGTATCGAAATCGGGTTCGCCGATCTCGAGATGGACAATGTCACGACCTTTGGCCTCCAGTGCGCGCGCCTTCACTAACACTTCGAATGCGGTTTCAGTCCCAAGCCGCGCCATTCGCTGGGCCAACCGAAGTTCGCGTTGTGCTCGCTGATGCATAACGACAGTCCGCCACGATAAACGAGGCGACGACAGACGCAACGCTCCAACTTTTTTACTCTCGATACGGCCAAAGATATCTCTGATCCGATTCAGAATTGTTACCCGAGGGGGCCGTATGCGGATTTTAGTCGTGGAAGATCATCGGGACACTCGGCAGGTGTTGGTGGGGTTGCTGACCCGATGGGGATATATTGTTTCAGCCGCCGACACATTAAAGGGCGGCTTGGAGCTGCTTAACTCCGAACCGCCGATCGACGTTGTCGTCAGCGATATCGCTCTTCCTGATGGGACCGGCTACGCCTTGGTGAGTGAAGCGCGCCGTAACGGCAAACGCGTCCTTGCCATCGCTTTGTCCGGTTATGCTTATCCAAGTGATGTCCGAATCGCCAAGCTGACCGGGTTCGATCACCATTTATCCAAACCGTGCGACTGTAATTCGCTGCGGATGATTCTTCAGGAACGCGCGCGTTGGGAGCCGACTGGAAAAGATTGAAAAGGAGAGGTCTGAAGCCGGCGGTCAGCGATCAGCTTATGCCAGTTGGCACAACATCCGTGAGCGGGAACAAAACGGCCTTATCCGCTGACGACCGAAGTCTCAGGCCTCCACTTTGTAAATTGCGAAACCTCTCGCCTGATAGTTTGCCAACGCGAATGGATGATCGCGGTTGCAGGTATGCACCCAGATCCGGGACGGCGTTGGCGACCACGTCCAGGCGTTCTCGATCGCGCTCGTCAGCAACGCGCCGCCAAGTCCGCGCCCAATAAAGTCCGGAAGCAATCCAAAATAAGCGATCTCGACTTCTTCTATCTTTATCTGACATGTGATCTGTGACCGCTCGGTTTTCACCAAAACCGAGTCGCCGGCTTCCCTAGGCCGATTCGCAAAAAGCTCACGGCCTCCCGCCGTAGAGTTCGTTCCCACGAACCGCTGACCTCTAGGCGTCGAAGGCGCATTGCGATGCAATTCGAAATACCCGGCCACGTCCTCTTCGAAATAGCCGGCAAACGTCCGCAGATTTGGATCGCTCGCGTATTCTTTCCATTGCTGGTCAGTCCACAGCCGCTTGTCGATCCACTTCCACTGCTCGCCCACCCGGAAATACATCTCCCGGTTGAATCGCCAATCGCACTTCTTCAACTCGCGAATCTGAAAATCTTTGTGTCGCGATTTGGGTTTTGGATTTCGAATTTCCAAATGCGACCGCATTTGGAGGTAGGTCGTAACTAACGGTTCCGTCTCGTCACTTGTCACTGATTTCAACAAACCCCGCCGTTCGCAGTTGCTGATTCAACGCCGGAAGATCCGTCTCGAGCAGTTTCTTCCACA
Organism: uncultured Verrucomicrobiae bacterium; assembly: GCA_963817335.1. Lineage (GTDB taxonomy): Bacteria > Verrucomicrobiota > Verrucomicrobiia > Chthoniobacterales > UBA10450 > AV40. The sequence continues at coordinate 322,564 of CAWFNX010000001.1, forward strand.
ATTCCATCGCCGCCCCGACTTTGGTTTGGACGTCGGCCGCCGCGGCTTTGACTGCGGCTGTCGGCGCAGCGTCTGCGGCTTGGGTCTCGCCGAACAGTCGGGTCGTCGATTCCAAGACAAAAAACGACGGCGGCGCGCCTGGACGCGGATGTGGTGGGCCAAACTTTGCCATTATTTGTCCGAACGCTTCGAGTTTTTCAGTTACATCAGGTCGTTCGGCCGCGCGTGCTCTCAATTTTGTCAATTGGTCGGCGATATCGCCAAATTTTTTCCCGATCGGCGCCAGTTGCAGTCGCAACTGATACAATTGCCACGAGAGATCGAACTGCTCCTGGAGGTCGCCCGGCGGCGCTTTCACTCGTGGATCGATCTGCACCGTGATCGGCTGAATGAAACTCTTGCCGCCGACCGTCAGTACGATGCTGTAATTCCCTGACGCGACCCAGGGCGACGTCGCCGCTGGCGCAGTATTTCGAGACGTCGCCGCCATCGGATACTCCGGTTCCACGTTTGGCACCGGGGTGTAATGCATGTCCCACAAAAATCGGTGCAGGCCTGCTTTCGTCGAAATCGATTGCAACGGTCGAATCCAATACTCCGGAATTCGCAACTTCTTCGGATCGTAACTCTGGGGCGCGTCGGCGCTCGAATATTTTCTGACCGATTGACCTTTGCCGTCTTTGATCTCGATCGTCACCGATCCGGTCGCGTCCTTTGCCAGAAAATAATCAATCATCGCGCCGTCCGGCGGATTTTCGCCGGCCGGTTCGTCCGGCGGCAACGGCGTGTCGGTGTTCAGATTCACGCGCGTCCGCAGCGCGGTCTGCGGTTTGAACAGCAAATCGTCGCTGCTATTTCGATCGAGTTGGCGCAGCGGAGTGATGTTATCGAGAATCCAAAACCCGCGGCCATGCGTCGCCGCAACCAAATCGTCGCTCTTAATAATAACGTCGCGCACCGACGTCGCCGGCATGTTCAAGCGCAGTGATTCCCAATTTGCGCCGTCATCGAACGACACGTAAACGCCTTTCTCAGCGGCCGCGAACAGCAGGCCTTTCCGCATCGGATCTTCGCGGACCGCGTTTACAATCTGTCCGGCCGGAATTCCGTTCCCAATTTCGGTCCAGGTTTTACCGCTGTCGTGCGTTTTCAAAATATGCGGTCGCAAATCGTCAACCCGCAGCGTGTTAATTGCCGTGTAAGCGGTGTTCGCATCGAAATGTCCGGCGTCGATCAGTGAAATTTTTTGCCACGCCGAAATATTCGGCGGCGTTACGTTGTTCCAGGTTTCGCCGCCGTCGTTGCTGAGATGAAGCAAGCCGTCATCCGTTCCGGCCCAAATCCGGTTCTGGTCGAGTGGCGAAGGCTCAACTGAGTAAATCACGCCCCGTCGTCGCGCCTGTTTCATCCCGTCGTCTTTGTATTTTCCAACGCACGCCGGCAGATCATATTTCTCCCGCGACAGATCCGGACTGATCTTTTCCCAGTGATCGCCGCGGTCGCGCGTTTGCCAGAGTGTGTTGCCCGCGAAAAACAATCGATGCGGATCCAGCGGCGAATAAATCACAGGCTCGGTGCGCAACATCCGGAAATCCTCCGTTTGCACCGGCACGGGCAGGATGTTTTGCCCCTGACCGGTCCGACGATCGAACCGGGTCAACTTGCCACCGATGATGATGTCCGGATCCAGCGGATCAGCGACGACGTAACCGTATTCTTCCGCCGCCACCGGTTGCCAGTCACGAAACGTGATCTCGCCTGCATCGCCGCGGCTGTTGATTCCAACGGAGCCGCTTTCCTGTTGCCCGCTGTAAAGCCGATACGGAAATGAGTTGTCCGCGCTCACGTGATACAACTGCGCGGTCGATTGGTTATACCACGAGCTCCATGTTTTCCCTCCGTTGACCGTCACAATCGCGCCCTGGTCGGAGCCGAGCAGAATGATGTCGGGATTGCTCGGATTGATCCAAACGTTTTGATAATCGTCACCGCCCGGCGCGCCCCGCCAACCTTCCCAGTTTTTTCCGCCGTCGATCGATCTCCAGCAAACTACACTCGCCGAATAAACGATCTGCGGGTTCGTTGGGTCGAACCGCACCACCGGCAGATCGCCGCCGCCGATTCCGAGGCCGGGCCGCGGATCGTCTGTCGTTCCATGCCAATTTTCGCCGCTATCATCCGATCGATAAAGTTTGGCGATCGTTTTTGTTCGGACCGCCGCGAACAAAGTTGACGTCTTGCTCGGCGCGATTGCGATATTCGCCTGCACGACGCCGGGCGGGAGACCCTTGGTCAGCTGACGCCACGTCTTGCCGGCGTCGATCGATTTGAAAACTCCGCCTCCTTCGCCGTCAAACACGCCGTTCTCCCACGGAGCTTCCCGCGATTCCCACAGCGCCGCGTAAACGATATTCGAATCGCTTGGATCGATCTGGACATCGCTGGCCCCGACGTTTTCGTCTCGACCCAGAACTTTTCCGAAACTTTTACCACCGTCGAGCGATCGATAAACGCCGCGTTCCTGGTTCGGTCCGTAAGGATGACCGGCCACCGCGACGAAAAGTCGGTCCGGATTTTTTGGATCGACCACTAGTTGCGCGATCTGTTGACCGTCGCGCAGTCCAAGATGGGTCCAGCTCTTTCCCGCGTCGGTCGATTTATAGACGCCATCGCCAACCGACAAATCCGGCCGATGCAATCCTTCGCCGCTTCCAACATAAACAATGTTGGGATTCGAAATCGAAACGGCAATCGCGCCGACCGACGCGGTCGGTTGATCGTCAAAAATCGGCTGCCAGGTCCGGCCGTAATCGGTCGATTTGAAAACGCCACCGTTGACCGGCGCCATGTAAAAAACATTTGGTTGCGACGGCACGCCGCAGATGGCCCGGGTCCGTCCGCCGCGGTACGGCCCCACATTTCGCCAGCGCAGAACGGAATCGAAATCTCCCGCGCTGGCATTGGCGATTGCCAATAGAGCAATGACGAAAACGATTAGGTTTTGTTTCGATCTCATAACCGCTCCGGAATTCTGCGCTGCGATAGAGGCAGCCGCAAGAACGACTCAATTTCTTCTGTAGCGGTGGCCGTTCCCGGCCGCACTCTGATCACTCATCACTTGTCACTGGTCACTTTTCTTACTAAGAGCGCAATTGGCAGGCCGATACAAAACATCAACGCCAATACCGCGTTGATCCTCGATATCAACGTAATCGGCGCGGGACGATGCGGGATTCGGGTCAGCGGAAGAACGACAAAATTCATCACCGCATAAACGACGATACCGTAGACAAATCCGGACAGAACCGGACGTCGGGTCAGAATGGCGAGATTCAGTTTCGTTGCCGCTAGGTAAAAGATCGCAGTCCAGGTGAGCGCGATTGCATAATGGATCACCACTCCGAGCCCGACCGACGACCAGCCCATTTGAAAAGAGTGCGTACCTAACAAGCCGCTGGCGATAAATTGAAAAATTCGCCACGGAGTGATTCCGCGGAATGCGTTGAACACGATGTTCTCGGTTATGTCCAACGTCCCGGCCACCAAACCGATCCACAAAATCATCCCCATTGATCTGGCGACGCGCGTCATAAGCAGGCCATCGGATATCATTTTCTCCGTCTATCGCTAGCGCAAAGAACGCGGCGGGAAGGCCAGCAATCGCAGAGAATCGTCGATGTCGATCTTCGGCCAGCGCTCGCTCCACAAATCCTGGATCGACTCGCCTGGCTCTGTCCTCACCTCTCTGTTGTCTGATATCTCGGTTTTCTCCAAAACCGAGTCGCCGGCTTCCCTAGTGCGATTCGCGTCTTCGCGCTCGCGCACTCCCGCCGTAGAGTTCGCTCCTGCGAACCGCTGATCTCCGACCTCTGATCTCTCGTCGATCGGCCCGGCCGCCGGCGCTTCTGGCTCGACGTTCTCACGTCGTTTCGCAACCAACATTCGCCACTGCGCATTTGCGCGTAATGATGCTGTCCCGGGCGCCCATCCAGTGACTCGCATGCCGTCGATGAAAATCGCGTAATCGGTTTTGCCTTTGGAATGGACATTGACCGGGCCCTCGAGTTTTCCGTTCACCATTCGCCCCCAGTAACGGGCATAAAGTTGCGGTTCATCGAATCCGCGCTCTTTCGTGTACCAGGTCAGTTGACCAAATCCGTGCGCGTAATCCTCGCGATTGCGGCTGCCCGACCAGGTCGCGACGTCACCCGGCTTCGGATCGCTGTTCCAAACGAGTGTCTTCCCGTTTTTGGTGGATTGATAGTTTCCCTTGCCGGTGGCGAGTTCAGCCAACCCCAGCAGTGCGCAACAAACCAAAAGCAATCGTCCAGCCACCTAAAATCTAGTGACTATGGCAGAGAAGCTTCGCGTTCGCCAGCGTGCGATGTTCGGTTTTTTGGTTTGCCTTAACATCTTAACTTCTCACCATCTGAGCGAGTCTACGATTTGATGATCCGTGCTGTAATCTTCGATCTCGACGGCGTGCTCGCCGATTCCGAGCCCTGGTGGAACCAGATCGACGCGAAACTGCTTTCCGAGCACGGCGTTACCTACCGCGGCGAATATCATCAGAACGTTGTCGGCGTGAGCTATCCGATCGCGGTCGAGTTTTACAAGAAAACGTTCGGCATCAAAGCGCCGGCCGAACAAATGATGAAACGCCGCGGGGAAATTGCAGCCGAGTTCTTCGCCGATCGCGTTGGTCCGTTTCCTGGCACTAAAGAGATCTTGCAACAACTGTCGCAATTGAAATTACGCCGCGAACCGCCAGTCCGGCTCGGACTCGCTACCAGTTCGGTCAGCGCGTCGGCCCGGCCGTTTTTAGAACGACATCAACTGACCCGGTTCTTCGACGTGGTCGTTACCGGCGATGAAGTAGAGCGCGGCAAACCCGCGCCTGACATCTACCTGCGGGTCGCGGAAAAGTTAAACCTTCCGTCCGACAAATGTCTGGTGGTCGAAGACGCGCTCGCCGGAATTGCCGCGGCCAAAGCGGCAAAGATGCCCGTGGTCGCAATTCCCGATCGCCGCTTTGTCGATCCCGCAGCCTACGAGAAACAAGCCGATTACATTCTAAGCAACTTGAATGAGTTGCCTTCGCTCGTCCAACAGCTACGCAGCGTGGCTTAGCAGTAGGTCAGGCAATTTTGCACGGAATCAGCGCGTCTTCGTCAAACGAATACACCGCGCACAACCGGTGATAACCATCCGCAATCACCACCTCGCCGTTTTTGTCGTCTCGGATCAGAAGCAACGGGGAAAGTGATTCGCCGGCTTTGATCTTCCGCCGGTCCTTCTTCACGTGATAATTGCTCACTCCCAGCAGAGACAAACGCGATGCCCGAAAAATATCTTTGGCCTTGAACGTCGACATCCGGGCGCGTCGCAATTTTTCTACGTGTCCGGTTGCAGTCCGCTCGTCGTAAAGAAGTCTCAAGTACGACTTGGCCGCCGGATAGTCGTGCTCTTCCGGCTCGCGCAACCATTTGACTTCAATTTCTCCCGCCATGATTTCTGCCTGTCACTCGTCTTCTCCCGTTTCGTATTTGATCGTGTTCTTCACGATCTTCGCCTTGCCGGATTTATCGAAGCTCAGCTTCAAATCCCGGGTCGCAGTGAGCGAGCCGCCGTCTCCGCCATCGATCGTTGTCGTAACGGTCACGTTGAGCGATCCGTCCTTGTCCCACGATTCCGCTTCCTGCCAATTATTGCCCGCAAAGTGGGGATAACTTTTGCCGTGCCTCATCTTTGTCGGGATGTCGGCGTTCGGCAGCTTGGGCAATTTCACTTTTCGAAACTTGTTCCCGTTCCGGAAATAAACGTCCACTCCCTGGTTCGGATGTCCTACTCGAGTCATGAGAGCGAACCGTGACGAATCATCCGCCCAAAGCACATGCCAGTAAGTGCTGCTGATGTCTTCCTCATCGATGCGTTGCAGGACTTTTTTTGATGCTTTATCGATCAAATCGATCGCGCGCACATCGGAATCATAATCCACCACAAAAGCAAATTTGCCGTCCGGCGACGCCGGTGTGTCCGGGTTTTCTTCCTCCTCCTGATTTTTCTCGGCAACCGACGCATCCGGCGAAGCGGTCGGTTCTTCCGAACGGACCGGCGTCAATAAAGCGGCCAACAGGAGGAACAGGTTGGGGAACAACCGCGATTTTCTCATGAAGGTATTTTACCAGGCAGATCTTCCCGTCAGCGAACACGAATTCGCGGTCGTGACAGCTGTCTCAGTGCGTCAATCGTAGTCCGACGTCCGATGTCAGACCCTGCAACTTGTCACTCGTCACCTGTCACTCGACACTTCTTCTGCTACCGTCTTCACCTACTATGAAACTATGAAACGGGTTAGTGTTGTTATCGGTTTAGTTATAACGGCGGCAATGTTGGCGTTGCCGGCATTTGGACAGGCGCCATCGGTGGCGGATCGCCTAGCCAAACAGAACGCATTGTTCGACGAATTTTATGAGACGACGCTCAAGAATTCGCCGGAGCTCGCCACGGCTTGGGGTGATTACCGTTACAATTCCCAGCTCGGACAGTACTCGCTGGTCGAGATCGCGCGTCGGCACAAGGAAAGTGATGACTTCCTCGCGCGGTTGAGAGCGATCCCGACCGATGGGATGAGCGACAACGACCGGCTCAGTCATCGCGTCTTGGAGCGACAACTCGAGCGCGAAGACGTCAACTACGATCTCAAGAACTATGATATGCCGGTAAATCAGCAGAACGGCGTGCACACCCGGCTCGCCGATTTGCCGAACGGGATGCCGTTCGATTCTGTGCCGCATTACCAGGATTACGTCTCTCGATTGCATCAGATTCCGCGCGTGCTCGAGCAAACGACCGAGGTGATGAAGCAGGGTGAAAAGGACGGGCTGATGCCGCCCAAGCTCGTGCTCGAGAAATTGCCTGGCCAATGTGACGGCATCATTTCAGCGAATCCGTTCCTCGAACCGACCAAAAAATTCCCGAAGGAGTTTTCCGACGCGGACAAGAAACGCCTGACCGACGAGATCACGAAGGCGATTAACGATGATGTTTTTCCCGCGTATAAAAAATTCGCGGAATTCTTGCGCACCGATTACGACTCGAAAGGACGCGCGGCGCTCTCGATCGAAAGTCTGCCCGATGGCAAACGGCGTTATGCCGAAGCGGTCAAAATGATGACTACCGTGGACATCACACCCGCGGAGGTGCACGAGATCGGCCTGAAAGAAGTGGACCGGGTGACGGCGGAGATGACCAAGCTCGCTCAATCCCAAGGATACAAAGATCTCGCCAGTTTCCGCGCCGCCATCAATAGCGATCCGAAATGGAAGCCGAAGAGCGAGCAACAGATCCTGGACGTTTATACGAACTACATTCATCAGATGGAACCGAAGCTGCCGGAATTGTTTGGGCTGTTGCCGAAATCGCCGGTGAAAGTGGAAGCGATCCCGGATTTCGCGAAAGCGGCGGCGACCCATTATGTCCAGGGCACGCCGGACGGGAAAAGAGCCGGCCGCGTGGTGGTGGCGGTGTCGAATCCGACCACACGTTCGCTCGTTGACGACGAAGCGGTCGCCTATCACGAAGGCGTGCCGGGTCACCACATGCAGATCAGCATCGCGCAAACGTTGCCGAATCTGCCGAAGTTTCGGTTGCACGGTTTTTATTCCGCGTACGCGGAAGGTTGGGCGCTTTACGCGGAGGAACTCGGGAAAGAGATCGGCTTTTACAAAGATCCCGTCTCCGATTACGGCCGCCTGAATTCGGAACTGTTTCGTGCAGTTCGCTTAGTGGTTGATACGGGGATTCACGACAAGAATTGGAGCCGCGAACAAGTGATCGATTACATGCACGCTAACGACACCAACGATGCTCTCGCCCAAACCGAGGCCGACCGCTACATCGCCTGGCCGGGGCAAGCGTTGGCCTATAAAATTGGACAACTGACAATTCGCAAGCTGCGCGATGAAGCGAAATCGCAACTTGGCGACAAGTTCGACATCAAAGCATTCCACGACGAAATCTTGAACGGCGGCTCGATGCCGTTAGACCTTTTGCAGGAAAGGGTGGAGGCGTGGATCGTAGCGCAAAGTAAGAAGTAAAAATTAAGAATTAAACTCGAGAGGTCGGATGTCTGTTGCTTGTCACTGGTCACATGTCACTGACTTTTGATCGCTCGCCCGTCTCAACCTCTCAACGACTCAACATCTCAGCTTATGAAAGAATATTCCGCTCCGCCGCCGATGACGATCGATCCCAACAGGCAGTACTCCGCCACCTTCAAGACCGCGCGGGGAGAAATCGTGTGCGATCTCTTCGCCAAGGATGCGCCAAAGACGGTGAACAACTTCGTTTTTCTCGCCCGCGAAAAGTTTTACGACGGCACCGTGTTTCACCGCGTCATCGCCGATTTCATGGTTCAGGGCGGCGACCCGACCGGAACCGGGCGTGGCGGACCGGGATACCGATTCGAAGACGAAGTCAAAAACAACCCGCGCAAACATCAGGTGGGCAGTTTATCGATGGCGAACGCCGGCCCTAACACAAACGGGAGCCAATTCTTTATCACCCACGTCGCGACCGATTGGCTGAACGGCAAACACACCGTGTTTGGTCAGGTTCGCCAAGGCCAGGAAGTGGTCGACGCTATTCAGGCGGGAGATGAATTGGTCGCAGTCGCGATCAGCGAGCAATAATCGCGTCCGCTCACTGCGCACTTTTTTATCAAGGTTCAGCCGCCGGCACGACCCGGGGTTTCAGCGCGTCCTGCATAAAGGCGTCCGCATCCTTCCGAAATTGGAGTAGCGACGGGTGATTGATGTAGACCATGTGACCGGCTTCGTAAAAGGTGATCCGCAGATTGTCGCGGATGCTTGGGTCGAGTTGCATCCCGTGCAAAACGGTCTCGGCAGCATAATACGGTGTGGCCAGATCGTAGTAGCCGCAGCAAACCCAAAGTTTCAAATACGGGTTCCGACTCATCGCTTTGCGCAAATCGTCCGCGACATCGAGATACTGGTTTTGGGCGACGTTCGCGAAATTCCACGGCCGTACGTCAGCGATCATTTCGTAGGGCAAATCGCTCTCGAACTTTAACTCGCGCCGCACGTAATCGTTCATCATCGCGCAGTAGGGGCCAAGGACGGCTTCGTAGCTCGGATCGAAATCGTAATCCTCGGTGCCCGGCTCGTAGCGAATGCCGGTGAATCGCGCGTCGTACCGGCCGATCGAACGATTTTTGTCTTTCAACAAATCGAAGAAAAATCGGCGGGCCGGAATCCGAAAATTCCATTGCGCAATAGTGTCCGCCGGTAGGCCGGTGAATCGCGCGAGATTGTTGGCGAGTTCCTTGCGCTGATTTTCGGCGAGTTGATCGCCGCGATTGAGCGCAAGCAGGTATTGGTTCGATGCGAAATTTTCGCTTTCGCGCAGGACGTCAGTGAGAGGTTTACTTTGCAGATCCGCCGGCAATTTTTTGTGGTACCACGCCGCAGCGGTGTAGGTGGGCAGGAAAAGTGGATACGGCCGATCGTTACCCGGAGCGAAGCGTGCCGTCGAAAAATCAAGTATGCTCGACACCAGGATAATGCCGTTAACGTAAAACCCGTAGCGCTCCTGCAAATAATCGCTCAACCCCGCCGCGCGGGTGGTGCCGTAGCTCTCGCCGATTATGAATTTCGGCGACGCCCATCGCGTATTACGCGAGGTGTAAAGCCGGATGAAATCGCCGACGCTGGCGAGGTCTTCCTTAAAACCGTGGAATTGCTTCGGATCTTCATCCGGCGCGCTGCGGCTGTAACCGGTTGAAATCGGATCAATGAAAACGAGATCGGTGGCATCGAGCCAGGTCGCTTCATTGTCCACCAGCCGATAGGGCGGAAGCGGCGCTTCGCCGCGATCGGTCAGTTCGGTGCGCCGCGGTCCAAGCGCGCCCAGATGCAACCACACGCTCGCGGAACCTGGTCCGCCATTGAAGGAAAACGTGATCGGCCGCTTCGTTGGATCGTCGCCAACGTCGGTCCGGGTATAGGCGATGTAGAAAACCTTTGCCTTTTGTTTGGGCTGCTCGTCTTTGCCGTCTTTCTCTTTGTCTTTGGCTTTCGATTTGTCGCTTTCTTTTGTCGGTGAAGGCGACTTTTCGCCTTCTTCCGGCTTTTTCTTCTCGCTCCAATCCCGCATCACCATGTAACCGGTCGTCGCTCGGTAACGGATCGTTTTCCCGCCGACGGTGAGCGTGTGTTCAGTCACAGTCGGCGGCGGCTCTTTTTCCTCGTCTTTACCTTTGTCCTTATCGCGATCCGCCTTGCTGGCCGGGGTGGCGGCCTCAGAAGCGGTTTGCGTCTCCTTGCCTGGATGCACTTTCAATTCGCCGGGCACTGGTTTCTCTCTTTGCCCGAGAGCCAAAGGCGGGGCGGCAAAACAGAGAAGGATTACGACAAGCCCGGCAGCAGCAGCGCAGGCGTGAGAAAGCGATTTCGACGACAAATTTATCATAAGAACATTTTACCTACTCAACATCTCAACGATTCAACGCTGCGCCAGCAGCAAATGTTTAATCATGCCGCCCTGCGGCAGCCTATATCCAGGGAACATTATGGATGCACTAGCGGGAGCGTAATGTTTAGATACGCCAGCGCGTCATTTGGCTGGCGCGAGTAATGTCCCCCGGCAGCGGGGCGAATGGCACCGACAAGGGCATTCATTCTCGATCTCTTTCGTGCGCGGGACGTCGGCGTCGGTTTCCAGATGATAATCGTAAAACAGTTCTTCAGCGGCCCGGATGTTCTGTAACGCGTGGATGAAAATGCGACCCTTTCTTTCGCGGATGACGCAGTTCGGGTCGCAGGAATGGTTGATCCATTGCGCTTCGTTTCCGCCCACCGAAGGATCGATCACCCATCTCCCGTCGCCGATCGCGAAGAAATACATGCGCGGATCGTCGAGTTCACGTGGGACGCTCGACCATAAAATTCGTCGGCCGGTGTATTCAATGATGTGGTCGCCTTTTCGGAACGCTTTCGCTGCGAAAACGCCGCGGCCGTGGACGGGAGATTTCCGGACGGTTATACCTGGACTGCGAGAGCGCTCAATTCGAGGACGCTTGGATCGAGACTGTTTTGCCACGTAACTGATTCGAAGACGCCGCGAATTGTGCGTGGGCGGCGATTGAGTTTCAAGTCGGAAGGCGAGGCATCAGCGCATTGGCAACTGCGGACTTGCTTTTTCGGTACTCAAGTCGCCTTAATTCGGAATCAGCATTCGCCTGAAAGTTGGGCTGATCGGGAGCTGTTTCGCGTGCGCACTGTTGTTCTCCGGCTGCGCGCACATGTCCCCGATTTATCAAAATCCGACGACCGGGCCGGCACGATCGGTCCTGACCGAGGACGGTTACAGCCTCGCCTTCATCGAGTTCGGCGAACAAGGTTCTTACCAGGACACCTCGCAGGTCGAAAAGGCGGTTGATCTTGTCCGGTCCACGCCGAAACCGGTCGTGATCACCTATGTTCACGGCTGGCACAACAACGCCGATTCCAGTGATGTTCCGAGATTTAAAAAGTTTTTGTCGGAGATCGCGCACACGCCGCTGATTCAAGGCGAGGGCTTTCATGTGGTCGGCGTTTATCTGGCCTGGCGAGGTGAGTCGGTCGACCTGCCCGGTTTGAACGAGTTTACGTTTTACGGCCGCAAAGCCGCTGCCGAACGTCTGGCTTCTAATTTCGATTGTTTCGACGCCATCTCTTCGGTCGCTGAAGCCGCCCGCAAACATCATCGCCGCGAAAATGAATACACCATTCTGTTGGGACATTCGTTTGGCGGTTTTGCGATCGACGCGGAAATGCACGGCCGCGCCACCAAATACAATTCGATGCCGGCCGATCTCACTTTAGTTTTGAATCCGGCCTCCGACTCGATCCTGAGCCGGCAGATTATTTCCGCGTTGTATCAGGAGAAAACCGAAAACGCGCGACCCTTGTTTGTTTCCGTGACCTCGACGGCCGATTCAGCCACTGGAACAATTTTTCCGATCGGCACGACGATTGCAGCGGTTCCGAAAACCTTTAACCAGGTGTCGGATCCCGGCCCGGCGGACAAGAAGGAGAGCGAGCGCAATTACTATACGTCGACGCCGGGCCACAAAACATCGCTCATCAATTACGTGGCGGTGAAGCTGGACGAGCCGTTCGATTTCCCACCCGGCCGCACTGCGATGGAGATAAATCTCTCACGGACGTTGAGCGGCGACCGGGTGGCGTTGCCGGTGAAAGGGAAGGGCCCGGAACTCTGGCAACTAAAACGAACGGCAGACATCGACGTGCCGTACTGGGACATTCAAGTCGACCGCAGTATCATTAAGAATCACGGGGACATTTGGAACGAGCGTGCGAAAGCGTTGATGGCGGGCGTGTTCAGCATAGCCAATCCGGTGGTGGAACGCGGACATCGACACGAAGCGGACTTGCAAAAGCCGCGCGATTTCAAACGCGCAGCCTACAAGCAGGACAACGGACCAAGAAGTAACAACTGACCTCTGACCAGCTTTTTGCGCAAGGCGACGGCGTGACAAGTGGCGGAAATAGAAGTCAGCGGGCGCAGATGAGCGCGCAAACCGCCAGTCAAATGAATAGATCCAAGACGACTAACGACCAATCTTCGAACGAATTGATTATACGATGAAAAAGATTACGAGCTTGCTGATAGGGGGTTCGCTGGCGTTGGCGGGAATGGTCATCGCCCAGCAACCAGAGGGACAAGAGTCACCGGCCAAGAAGGGCGCCGGGAAAGAGAAAACCGAGCACGCGACCGGTGCAGGTGAGACAAAGACCGGCCGCAACGCAACGAACACCGGGAAGCCGACCACTCCGGAAACCGGTGCGAAGCAGCACGGCGCGAAAACCGAGCGCGCTGCGAAATCGCAACCGACAACCAGTGCCGAATCATCGCCTGCAACGGGTGCGACCAATGCCACGGAAGCAACGGGCGGCAAGAAAGTCCGGCGTGGACGCAATGGGAAGGAAAACGCCACTGCTGAGACCGGCGCTTCGGCATCGCCCAGCGCGACTCAGCCAATAGAGCAGGGCAAGAAAGGCCGCCAAGGGAAAGGCGCGAAGGCCGCAAACGCATCGCCGTCACCGGCTCCGTCGGCAGCAGCGTCTGCTACCGCTGCGGCTGCAGTGAGCACATCGCCCGCAACCAGCGCGACGGTTGCAGCAGGCGCAACGGGTGCGACGAGCGCAACTGGAACAACCGCGATGGCCAAGGAGCAGGGAACGGTTGGCCGAGGCGGGAAAAAAGTAGAGCAACAACAGGTCCAGCAAATTAAACAGCAACATGCAAGTTTTCGTGCGCAACCGAGGCCGGACAAAGCGCCGACTGCCACATTCAATGCGAACTATCGAATCTCGGGCGCCGAGCGTTGGCAAGGTCCGCGGTACGAAGTATTCCGGTCTTATCATCCGGAATGGCATGATCAGGGTTGGTATCGATCGCGTTACGGTCGAGTCGAGCTGATCGGCGGCGGTTATTATTATTTCAACAGCGGCTACTGGTATCCGGCATGGGGTTACGATTCCAGCGCTGCTTATTATCCGTACGATGGACCGATCTACGTTGGTCATCAGGCCGAGCCACCGGATCGAGTGATTGCTGACGTGCAGGCCGAACTACAGGAAATGGGTTATTACCAAGGCGAAGTGGACGGATTGCTTGGGCCCCTAACCCGGCAGGCGCTCAGAGATTACCAGGCAGACCATGGGTTAATGGTAACGGAGGCAATCGACGAACCGACCCTCGATGCGTTGCAACTCGGCTGAAGAAAAAAGTAAGAATTAAGAAGTCTGCTGCTGAGCTGGCTGAGACCGACTGGCTTGGCCAGGAGCGCGAGCGCACCGGGGTAGCCGACGATGCCGTTCGCTGGCGACCAGGCGGACACGAGAATGACGCGCGCGGTCGGATCTTTGGCCACGATGTTGCGACAGGCTGTGGCGCCGTTGAGTTTCGGCATCCAATAATCCATCAGGACCACATCGGGACAGAGATTGGAGCAGGAGTGGATGGCTTCCACGCCGGAGCGAATATTCGTGTTCGCAAAGCAAACTTGCCGTGATTGGCTATTTGGCTAAACTGCCAAGAATGAGCGTGGCAAAACTCAAATCTCGCAGCCAAGCCCGGGCCCACGTTGTTAAAGCACTTGCTCATCCGTCCCGCATCTTGATCGCCGAGGCGCTGAGCGAAGGTGAACGGTGCGTATGCGATTTAACAGAACTCGTGGGCGCTGACATTTCGACCGTTTCCAAACATTTAACGGTGATGAAAGCAGCCGGTTTGCTTGAGGTGGAAAAGCGTGGGCTTAATCAATTCTATCGCCTGCGGTGCCCCTGCCTGCTGGATTTTTTTCGTTGTGTGGATTTGATCGTACAGACCGGGGCACGATTAAACGCGAAGGCAGCCGCATGATTTTTAGAAATCGGTTCGCGATATCATCCAATAGAAGGAACACGATGAAGACAAACCAATGCTCCACGTCGCCGAATTTTGACCGCTGCTTGCAACTGAGCATCGCAAAGCTGGCTTTAGACGAAGCGGTTCTTGGCTTCTAGAGTGACAAAAAGGGAAATGGAGACAAAGGCGGTATTATCCGCTGTTGCTGACCCGATCCCGAAGGAGCAAAAAAGGCTCGATTTTTTCGAGCGTTACCTGAGCGTCTGGGTTTTTGCGTGCATGATCGTCGGTGTGGGCCTGGGGACGATTTTCCCCGCCGCCACGCGCGCGGTGGGGCAGCTCGAATTCGGAAAGGGATCTCATGTCAACATTCCCATCGCCATGCTCATCTGGCTGATGATCTATCCGATGATGCTGAAGATCGATTTCGGCGGCATCAAAGGCGTGTTCGCAAAGCCGAAAGGCCTGTTCATCACCCTGTTTGTTAACTGGCTGGTCAAACCCTTCAGCATGGCGCTGCTTGGGTTTATTTTCGTGAAGGCTCTTTACTCGGGTTGGCTGGGATTGTTTGATGCCGAGACCGCCAACAGTTACACCGCAGGTCTCATCATCCTGGCCGCAGCCCCTTGCACCGCGATGGTCTTTGTTTGGAGTTATCTCACCGACGGTGACGGTCCCTACACGCTTGCCCAGGTCGCAATCAACGATCTAATCATGGTCTTCGCTTTCGCCCCGGTGGTAATGTTTCTGGTCGGCGTCACGGGTGTGCATATCCCAGGGGAGATCCTGTTCATCTCTGTGCTGGTATTCATTGTCATCCCGCTGGTAGCGGGATGGCTCAGTCGCACGACGTTGCTGAAGACTCGCGGAGCGGCATGGTTCGAAAGCGCCTTTCTGCCGAAATTCCGCCCGGTGACGGTGATGGCCCTTCTGATGACGCTAATAATGATCTTCGCCTTTCAAGCCGAGAACATCATCAAGAATTGGATCGTGGTCTTGTTGCTGGCGATCCCGATTCTCATTCAAGTCTATTTCAATTCCAGCCTGACTTATTTGCTCATGCGGCTATTCCGCGTGCGGCATGACGTGGCTGCTCCCGGTGCTTTGATTGGCGCGAGTAATTTCTTCGAGCTGGCCGTGGCCGTAGCCATAACGCTTTTCGGTCCGACCTCGCCCGCGGCGCTGGCAACGGTTGTCGGCGTGCTTGTAGAAGTGCCCGTGATGCTTTCCGTCTGCAAAGCCTGCATCAACACGCGTTCCTGGTATGCCCGCGGCGTGGTCGCATAAGCACCAATTGCAACCCACCGGCTAATTTGTAGCCGCGTTAAGCTTTCGCGCCCCTTTCGAGCAGCGCTAAAAAGGTATCAACGGAAGGGTCCGTAACCCGCAAAACTTCTGTCACTCTGTCCGACCATTAGTTAGCGGCATCGCCGGGATCGACGATCTTGAAAGCGAAGGCGGCAACGGCTCCGCCAACGAGATCCGCGACGATGTGGATCCAGATTTGCGAGAGGTTAACCAGTTTCATTACCCCGATTCCGACCGCCACGGCCGGGTTGAACGCGCCACCGGAAATGGATCCGACGGCAAATGCGCCGACCATCACGGTCATGCCAATGGCCAGTCCGTAGAACGAGTTATTGGCCGTGCCTTTGGCAGTTGCGACGTTGAGGACGACGAAGGCGAGCGCGAAAGTGAAGACGAATTCCGCGACCATCGCCATCGGAACGTTTTTGATCTCCATCGGTGTGCCGCTCTTGCCGCAAAGATAAACGGCAACGAATGCGGCAGCGACTCCTGCCGCTATCTGAGCGATCCAGTACGGGATAACGTCCCGCGCCGGACATTTGCCACGGAGAAAGACTGCCAGGGTAACGGCCGGATTGAGATGTCCGCCGGAAATATGTCCGGTTGCAAAAACCATGACCATCAGTGAAGCGCCGATCGCCAGCGGAGCGATGACGCCGGCCGCGCCGGGGATGACGGTGCAGCCAACGGTCAGGACGAGAAAGAACGTACCGATAAATTCTGCGATGTATTTGTTCATGTGGGTTTTAGTTAGGCTAAAGAAGTTTCGGAACTGCGTCTCGATAAACACCACGACAACGGAGATGTCGAGCAGGAAGAAGCGGGGCGCACGGAGCGAAGAGGGAAACGAGGAGCGAGCCTGGAGCGAGGAAACCAAACTGAAATGTTGAAGCGGAAGAGCTTATGGAATCTGGTATTTGTTTCTCATGACAACTCAAGAGAAGACCAATGCCATTAAGAGCATTCTTGTATATCACCGGGATAACCTGGTCGCTAAAAATAACGTACAAATTGATCCGGGTCTGGACGCCCTCGTCGTTCAGGCGATGAACAACGCGTTCATCAAAGACCTCGAACCGGTATTTCTTCTTCAGACCCAGCCGCCGGGCGGACGAATGGCGCTGGGGAAAAAGGGCAAGAAGTAAGGCGAGAGCGAAGCCCTACGCGGAAGACAGCTGTTCGGCGTTTCAAGATTCTGTTACTCCAAAGGCATGCGAATCCTCGTTGCCTCACTCATCCTGGTCAGCGCGCTGAGCGTTGTTGCGGGCGAGGTCAGAATTTTCTCGGGCGCGCGGTTCGATTCGAAAGCGTGGGCGACGTTGCAGAAGTTCGATGTCCGGACGTTGAGCAAGAATCGAATGCTCGATGCGCACGCCGGGCAGCTGGTCGAGCTGCATTTTCAATTTCGCTCCAAAGAAGTGCGTCATCTCAAGCCAAATTGGTATCAGACACAAGTGTGGCAGGCAGCGCCGGAAGGGAAACGTGGGTTCGTAAGCGTGCCGGTGATGATTGCGAACACCGACCTGAAAGCGTTCAATGCGTTCACGACGGATTATCGTGCAACGGCCGATCTGAAAATTTACGGCCAGGTGCTCTACAATTTCGGGATCAACTACACTTTCATCCGAGTGATTGGCATCAACACGTTCGTCGGCGGCGACGGATACACCAACGTCACTTGGTAAGGAAAGGGATGAATTAAGAAGGAGAAAGTTACCGATCGATTAAACCTCGACCGACTGAACTCATGACATTTTTGCGGCAGATCCATCTTTATCTCGGCTGCCTTTTCGCGCCGATCTTGATCTTTTTTGCGGTGACCGGGTCGTGGCAGATCTTTAACTGGCACGAATCGGACCGACAACCGGGCGGTTACGTTGCGCCTCGAATGCTGTCGACACTGTCCGACATCCACAAAAATGGTCACATCCCGCCAACCAAGCGAAATAGTCCAGCGCCAGTTCGGTATTTCATGTTCGTTGCCGCAACGGGACTGGTGCTGACAACAATCATCGGGGTGATCATGGCCTACCGATTCAGCCGAAAACCAATAGTGGCGACGGTTTGTCTAATCATCGGAACGGTTTTGCCGGCGGCGTTGCTGTGGATCTATCACTGAAACGAAGAAATGAGTTTCAGGAAATCGTAGTGGCGGGTTGGAACTGCAAATTTTGGGCGACGGTATTGAGTGCAGTGGCAAGATCGTCGAGGTCGACCGGTTTCGGCAAGAGCGTGAGAGCGCCGGAGTCGCTGACAATTCCGTTTGCCGGCGACCAACCTGAAACGAGGATAACGTGCGCGGTCGGGTCCTTGGCGACAATGTTGCGGCAGGCCGTGGCCCCGTTGAGTTTCGGCATCCAGTAATCCATCAGGACGACATCAGGATGGTACAGGGAATAAGCCTGGATGGCTTCCACTCCGGAGCCGACGACGGCGACAATCTCGTGGTTGCAGTGCCGGACAAGGTCGGCCAGGGAGGTGCCGACGCTTCGCTGGTCGTCTGCAATCAGGACGCGCATGCTCGGTTTTGCAGCAAGGCGCGAGCCAGTGGAAGGACAGGAGTTGAGGCGTTGAGAAGTTGAAGCGTTGAGGCTAAATGCTACGGCGAATGAATAGGATCAACCTTACCGTCAGGATTTCGTTTTGGGCCGGGCTGTTCATACTTGGCGCGATCACAAACGCTCAGGCGCGTCCGCATCCCACGCCGACGCCGACTCCAAGCGGGAAGACGGCGCGATTGATCGTGCAACGCGCCCCGAATTTCGGCAGCGACCTTTTCATTCGATTGTCGATCGACGGAAAACGGGTCGCGGACATTCCACGGAGCCAGCATTACGGCGGATTCGTTTTGGCCGGGCGGCATATCGTGTCGGCGCTGGCGTTGCCGAATACGGAGGCGCGCCGTCCAACGTCGATACCGCTGATCGCAAAAGCGGGGAAGGTTTATATTTTCACCGCGAGTTGGAATTCGGACCGTCTGGTGTTAGTCCCGAGCACTTACTACATGCCGACTACGCGGGCGAATAGGAATTAAAGGCGAGGAGCGCGGAACCAGCAGGGGGGAGAAAGAGCAAAGAGCGAAAAGGAAGAGGAAAGAGTCAGGCAGCGGCGAGCTGTTCGATGGCGGAACGAAGTTGCCGGATATCGAATGGCTTCGAAAACATGAGGCTCACTTCCATGCGCTGGTAGGCCTCGACTACATCGGCCGAAAGGTTCGCCGAAACGACGATGATTTTGCCGCCAATTCCGCGTTTCCGGATTTCCTGGACCAATTCGACGCCCGTCAGCTTTGGCATTTTTTGATCGACAATGATGACGTCGAAGGGCGTCGAGTGATCGAGGTGCGCGAGCGCGTCGGTTCCGCTGCTGACGCAGGTGATATCGTATTGCGGTCCGTCGAAGACGAAACGAAACGCGGTAGTCACGGACGGTTCGTTGTCCACGGCGAGAATGCGATAGATGCGTTCCATGTTTCCTGGTTCCAAAAGTCAGCAGCGTTCGGGCCAAACGATCAGGCATGAGTGACCAGCCTTCGCGCAAGGCTACGGCCTGGCAGGCCAGCGTCGCCCGACGTAAAATTTGCGAATTGCAGAATCTGAAATGCGGACGGAAGGTTCTAACGGGAAAGGGGTTGCTATGAAGAACACTTGTTATTTTTCTAGTTGGCTAGTCATCTGTTTCTTAGCGCTGACATTTATCGGCTGCGCGAATAATCAACAAAACGCCGCGTCCGCGAGCGCCAATCCGACCGCGAAAACTTATGACAGCCAGGACTTGTCGAGAACGGGCAAACGAACATCCGGCGAAGCTTTGCAGGCAGCGGATCCATCCGTCACGGCCAGAGGAGGAAACTGATCAATTGTAAAATCGAAAAACATTAGGAGGAAAAAATGGACAATCTGATTACTCGACGAAAATTTCTGGAAGTGAGCATGGCAACCGGAGCGACAGTTTTAGCGGGTGGAAAAATTCTCGCCGCATCGATAGCGACTCCCGGCATGGCAACGAATCCAACATTTAAGATCGGCGGCGATCTCGAGGTCAATCGACTCGGTTTCGGGGCGATGCGGATCACCGGGGAAGGCATTTGGGGCTGGCCGCCAGATCGCGCGAACGCGGTGAAGGTTTTGAAACACGTAATCGATCTCGGCGTGAATCTTATCGACACGGCCGACGCCTACGGCCCGGAAACAAGCGAACTTCTAATTGCCGAGGCGCTCCATCCTTATCCGAAAGGCCTCGTCATTGCGACCAAGGGCGGATTGACCCGGCCAGGTCCGGACAACTGGGTCCCGAACGGGCGGCCGGAACATCTCAAAGAAGCAGTCGACAACAGTTTGAAGCGATTGAAGCTCGATCGAATCGATTTGTATCAGCTTCATCGAATCGACCCGAAAGTGCCGGCGGAAGATTCGTTAGGCGCGCTAAAGGAAGCGCAGCAAGCCGGAAAGATTCGGCACATAGGATTGTCGGAAGTTTCAGCCCAGCAAATTGAGGAAGCAAAAAAGATCGTGCCGATCGTCAGCATTCAAAATCGTTACAACTTCGATGACCGGAAATGGGAAAGCGCCCTGGACTATTGCGAGAAGAACGATCTTGGATTTCTGCCATGGGCGCCAGTGGGCGGAAATCGTGGACTCAGGGGCAGCGCGGCGGAATCCGTCGCCAAAGCACACAACGCGGATGTTTACCGGGTGGCCTTGGCGTGGCTCTTGCAACGTTCGCCGGTGATGTTGCCGATTCCCGGTACGCAAAATCTCCAGCATCTGGAAGACAACTGCGCGGCGACGAAGTTGAAGCTGACGCCGGAAGAGTGGAAAAGCGTAGCCGCGTAGCCGTTAAGTCAGAAGTCGGAGGACGGCGGTCAGAGATCAGACTGAGAATCGGGCGCGGACGTCGGCGGATACACGAGTTGGTTTTCCCGTTTTCGAGTCGATTGGCACCCACAGGGTGCGCGCCCGGGCGAGGAGTTGGTTATTTTCTTGGCGTCGAATCTCGGTGAACCGTTCAAATTTCAAACGGCTGGCTTCGCCGACCCAGGTTCGTAACAGAATTTCGTCGCCCAGATTTGCCGGCAGCTTGTAATCAATCTCGTGTCGGACGACGACCCAACCAATCGCTGTCTGTGCTTCTGCGTTGGCAAGCGATTCCCAGTGCGCGGTCGCGACATCCTGCACCCAGCGGAGATAAACGATGTTGTTGACGTGGTTCTGTCCGTCGATGTCGGCGGTTTGAACCGACAACGTTATTTCAAAAACCGGCGAGTTCACGTCAACTGAATCAGCGTTTCTGCCGTTCGGCCTGAATCTGGGTTAACAATTCGCGCTTCGATTTTTCCAAATCGTGGAAGAAAACTGCCGTGGCCTCCAACATTTCAGGATACTGGGAGAATCTTTTTCGTAATTGCTTCGTGGCCGGATCGTAAAAGAATGAAATGTCCTGATCCAAGTTGGGCATGATCAATTCATCGCTGAGTTTCTGGTAGTGCGTCATACGATCCAAACCCCACCGAATGGTTGTCTCGAGCTGGCGTAATGCGGCGAGGGTTTTAACATCTAGCACGTCGTAGCCGCCGGCTTGAAGCAGGCTGCTGGTATCGCTTGCGCTGTAATCCGTCGTGAACGAAAACGGACGCAACGGCGGCATTTCCCCGGCCGCGAGCGCCCGACGAAACTCGGCCGCCAGTTGATCGTGTTTCACCGCATCTTGTCTGGTGTTCTCAAGGCCCTCTTTCATTTCCTGTTCGAGCCAGGCCAACATTTGATCGTGGCGATGTGCATCGGCGCGGTGCTGTTGATAATTGGTCAACCCGAACGCGGCATAGGCGCCGAGAAAAACCAGAACCAATTCCGCGCTCCAATGGCCGAGGCGGGAAAGAATCGGTTTACGCTGCGCGTCCACCCCTTAACGTCTAACGGCGGACCGATTCGCGCAACGTTACAGGTCGGTTTTGACTCGAAAACGTTTCATCAATTCCTGGCGGATCTCCATTTGCAATTCCGGCTGCAAGCGACTGAGCAGTTTTTCACGCTGCTCGGGCCCCATGGCGGTAAACTCGCGAACCATTTTCTCGCGCGCTCTATATTTAGAGTACTTGCTCCAGCCGATGCCGATGCCGAGCAAGGCCGACGCTATCCAGATAGTGAGGTCGGTGCCGGTTATCACCGGCAAAGGATAAAGGATGAAGGATGAATTATGAAACTTCTTCTTCCTTCATCCATCATCCTTAAACCTTTCACCTTTCTTTTAAGTGCAGCCGCGAAGCAGAAAGATCAGAAACAAAATCGGCAACGGTATGCCGAGCAACCAGAGCAAGATGTACCCGGTCGCGCCTGCGTTTTTTATTTTCTCAGATAAATGCATAACCCTTTAATCCCTTTCACTGGAAAGATGGACGGCGGATGATGCAGCGTTATTCAAACGGACTGCGAAAACTAGCGGTCGGGTTAGGCGGCGTTGGCGGTTGCGCAGATTTCTCGCGCGAATCGGCGCGCTTCTTCCTCGAGCGAGCCAAGCGTGAACTTCTGGCAAGTGGTGCGGTCGCCGAGATATTGGCGACACCATTGTTCGAGTCCGCCGCTGCGCTCGCATTGCGCGATGTGAACAAAATTGTGCAAAATCGTTTCGCGATCATGCCAGGCGTCGACCCGAATAATCAAAGCGTGACCAAATCCCATGCAGCGGGTGTCATCGGTCACGATGCCGATTCGCTTCGATGCTTCGGCGAGTTGCGGATTTTCCGGCAATGGAATCCGGTCGACGACGAGCACTCTGATCCGGCCGGGATCTGTGACGCCGGCGAGCACCGCGTCCGCTTTGTGACGGGCGCTTAGCGGATTACCATGTTTGAGGACGAACTCTTCCTGTTTCTTCGCCCATTGCACGGCAACCGGAAGGAGTTTTTCGAATGTTTTGGGATCAACCACGGCTATTGGGACTTGGTAGAAAAGCACAAGCCGTGCGCACCCCCGGATTTTAATTCGAAAAAATGGGCCGCCTTTCAGCATTACAAGCCCGTAATCTTAAAGAGCTTATAGGCATCTGTCCGCGCTGAAATGCCGTTATTGAACCTCGGCATGTTCTCGATCTGTGATGCGGTCACGTACAATTCGCCGTGGGGCCCCCAGCTCAAGGTGTCCGGCCAAAGCAATTTGTTGTCCGCGATGACCGGATCAATGTTCTTTGTGAGCGGGTCCCAATGCACTACCCCGTCGCCTTCGATATCGGTGAGATAAACGCTTCCGTCGGGCGCTTCCAGCATCCCGTCGGCCGCCGGGGTGTCTCCAACGTTTTCGACTTTTGATTCGAGATCTTTTTCGGAAAGTTTTTCGTCCGTCAGGTCCCGGGTCTTGATCCGGTAAAGAGTGTGCCCGGTCAGCGCGTGGTAATAAAGATAACCCTCGCCCGCCTGCAGCGCGATCCCGTCCGACGCAATCTGCGGCGGGCTTTGCTTTTCTTGATCGATCAATTCTTTGCCATCAACAGCCAGCTTCACATCTCTCTCCGGCTGGGTGGACGAATGCTCGTGAAGCAAGCGGCGGGCTTTTCCGGTCTCCAGATCTACTACGATGATCGCGCCGGTAGCGGACTCGGTGATGAAGGCTTTCTTCGCCCGAGTGTCGACCCGGACATCGTTGAGATAGCTTTTCTTTGGAGCCACGTCTTCACCAAATCGAATGGTTTGGACAACCTGGTTCGTTCGAAGCTCCACTTTCACCAGCTTCGGACCGTTTTTCACAATCTCTTTCATCTTTGGCGCGGCCGGATCGAGAATCCAGAGATTGTCCTGGTCGTCGACCACCACGCTTTGCACACAAACGAAATGGGACGCGGGATCGCCCGGCTTGTTCCATTCTCTGTTGGGAAACGGTTTTGGAGATCCATTTACAACTTCTGCCACCGAGATCGTGTGATCGTCCGACCAGTTTGGAAAATTCACGAAAATCCGTCCGGACTTTGCCGAAATTCCGACGCCGGTGACTTGCTGATTTTGAAAATTGGCGACTTCCTGGAGCTCCGCGCCGCTCGCCACTAACGCGGCGAAAGTGATGACGAACACGAATGCCTTCACGCAATTATTTCGTCGGTCGGGTTGGTTCGACGGGTAACTTCTTCAGGATGAAATTTCTTCCAGTAACGAATCGAAGCGCCCACCGCCATGTAGCTTGGATCGGCCGCTTCATAAAGAGTGACCAGTGGCGAGTGACCAGTGACCGGTGAAGAATCCGCTGAGGCGAAAGCAGCGAT
This sequence comes from uncultured Verrucomicrobiae bacterium, assembly GCA_963817335.1. GTDB lineage: Bacteria > Verrucomicrobiota > Verrucomicrobiia > Chthoniobacterales > UBA10450 > AV40. The sequence goes on from CAWFNX010000001.1 coordinate 346,555, forward strand.
CTCGGAATGTTCCAGCGCGGCGAAATCCGCACATAGCTGTTGTTCGCTAATGCCACTTCGAATCTTATTGCGCAACCATTCCGACCAGCGAATAACGCGTTCGTCCAGTTGATCGAGATGGTCCGAAACCGGAGCGGCAACTTTTCCAAAATGCGGCAGGTAAAGATTCGCGGCGTTCAGTTTCCGAATCTTCTCAATCGATTCCAGCCACGATTCGATGTTCAATTCTGGCGGAACGAAGGGCGGAATTGGTGGGCCGATGCCAATTCGGACCCCGGCGATGTCGCCGCCAAAGACGTTGTCGTTCCAATGATAAACGTGATGATGACTGGCGTGACCGGGCGTCGCGATGGCGCGAATCTCAAACGGCGGGACCCGAACGATTTCGTTGTCCTCTAAAATCCCGACGCGCTCCTTCGGTACCGGTCCGATCTTTCCCCAAAGACGTTCCATGTCGTCGCCGAAGATTCGGGTGGCCGACTCAACCAACTTCGTCGGATCGATGAGATGGGCCGCGCCGCGCGGATGAACGTAGATGGTCGCCGTTTGGGCGAAACGCCAGGCGGCGCCCGCATGATCGAAGTGAATGTGGCTGAGGAAAACATGACGGACATCTTGGGCGTCGAGTCCGGCTTTTTGAAGATCGGCAATCACGTTGTCGAAGGTCGATTCCGGTCCGGTATCGAACAGGGCGATACCATCGTTCGTTTCCAGGGCCGTTGCTGCAACGATACCGGGGCAACCTAGCTGGCGTGTATCGAGAATGTGAATTTTCAAAGTAGAAAGTAGAAGTGAGAAAGTAGAAAAAGCTACTTCTTACTCGCTGAAACGATGTAAGCCGCTTTCGGAATCGCGATCCCGTCCCTTGTTGCGTATTGCTGGACTGATTTCTCGAGCGCCGTTTGAATTTTCTGGAGCGTCTCCGGAGCCTGCCGCGCGAGCAATCCTGCGGTCCGGACGCCTGCTTTTGATTCCGCATCGAAAATGAACTTCGCGTTCGGCACGTTCCATCGAATCGTGTGCACTTTGAAACTCATCGAAGCACCATCGAACCCGGCCCGTTCGAGTGCTTTCCGAAATTCATCTTCGCTTTCGAACAAATAAAAGGGCGGCCCGGGCGGAAGATCGACATTCAGATTCGCGTGGGCCTGGATTGCCTCATCCACGAGTTTTATGAATGGATTCTCTTCGATCTTTGCCCAAGTGGTGAAACCAAACCGGCCACCGGGCTTGAGGACGCGCCAGGCCTCCGCCATCGCGCGTTCGGGATTTGCAAGGTGCAGTAACGCGAAGTTCGCCACCGCGCGATCGAACGTCTGGTCGGGGAACGGCAGGTTCTGTGCGTCGCCCTCGCGGAATTCGATATTCGGAAACGTTCGCTTCGCGATCCCGATCATCTCTTGCGAAAAATCGAGACCGATTGGCTTTGCTCCACGTTCGGCAGCCGCGCCTGAGACGTAACCGGGGCCGCAACCCATATCGAGGACTGACATCTTTGGCGAGACTTTCGCCGAGTCGAGCAACGGTCCGATAAATTGACGCGTTGAAGTCGACCAGGTGGAATCGTATTTGTCGGCAACGCGTTCCCAGCCCTCGTGTTCGAATTTGGTAAAGGCGTCGCTCATCTTATCCGGTTCCGAGGAACGGCCCGGCGCGAAACGGATGTGGTACGAGAGCGAACGAAATCGCAGCGATCAGGAAACGGTTTGAGAATCGCGTTTTGGAAAGAGTAAAGCGGCAACAATTCCCACCAGGAGGAAGCCAACGACCTGAATAATGATCTGACCGAGAGTGAAGTCCTTGGGGAAGCCGTACCAGTTGGCGTAAGGGATGTTGGTGGTGATAGCTGCGAGAATTCCAGCCGTTAAAACGAAGCCAACCTTCCCTCCAAACCCGTTGATGCCGGTTTGAGCAAGAAGGAACACAGCCAGGAGCGCTTCGGCAACGTCGGTCGCAAACTGGATGATCAGTCTCTTCATTATGTTGAAAATCCGCTTCGGACGATAGACCAGGATGCCGCCCGCGCCCGCGGCCATTTGTTCTTCGGCCTTTTTCATTGCGGCTTGTTTTTGCTCTTTGGTCGCTCCGGGAGTGAGACCTCCGCTCGGGAAAATATAGAAACCGCCATTATCACCGAGATTCGTTTGAAGCGCGCTGGTCACGGCGTCTTCGTTCGTCATCACATGGACGCCCATTTCACCCAGCGGCAGAAAATCGTGGGCAACGAAGTTCCAGATAAACATGACGACACCACCCAAAATTCCGGCCAAGAAAACACGAGTGTTCATATTTGAAGGATGAAGGATGAGGGCTGAAGGATGAAGGAAAAAATTGGACCCTATTTAGGGCTTGCCCTGCGAGGCACGGATCGACATTCTCGGGGTTCCTTTAGCTTAACCACACCTATGAAAACATCTCTTGTGACTTTTATCATCGCGCTGGCGACAGTCGCGTTCCTGAGTTCCTGCGCGCAGAAGAAGGAAGAGCCAATGGCCACTTCATCTGCGACCACGACTCATGCGGCGTCGACGACCAAGAAGAGCTCGACCACCAAGAAGAGCTCGAGCGCTTCGGCTGAAGCCTCCCCGGCCGCGAAGAAGAAGTCGACCGAGAAGAAGGAAGCGTCACCCTCTGCTTCTCCTTCCGAATCGGCATCGCCTTCGCCGACTCCTTAATCGGGGTTCAACGCGAATTTAAAAAGGCGGACCAGAAGTCAGACCGCAAAGCTTTCGCCGCAGGAACAGTGTGCGACTGCGTTCGGGTTGGTGACTTTGAATCCGCCTTTTTGCAGGTCCTCGCTGTAATCGAGGACTGAGCCACTCACAAAGAGCGCGCTTTTCGGATCGACCACGATGCGAACACTCGAGGTCGGAACGAGAATGTCGCGCTCTTTTGGCCCATCGACCAGGTCCATCGCATATTGCAGTCCGGAACAACCGCCACCAACGACCGCGAGACGCAACGCACCGTCCGGATTGCCTTTTTGTTGAAGCAAGGACGCCAGTTTGTCCGCGGCCTTTTCGGTCACACGAATCAGTTTTTCGTTGCCGACTTTGTAATTAGGAATCGCAGTCTCGGAACTCATTGGCTGTAGGCGAAGCTGTTAGCTTCGCGGCAATGAGGGAAGCTGACAGCTTCCCCTACAGTTGCGCTATTTAAAATATTTTCAGCCGCGATCGATTTAACATCCGCAATTGTCGAAACCTGGGAAAATTTTTCGCGCAAGCGTTTCGCTTCCGGCATTGATTTGGAATATGCCATTAGCCGCGCCCGCATCGAACGAATCGCCGGTTCTTCCACGCCCCAATCGCGGACAAGCAGTTCACAATGTCGGAGAATTAGCTTCCAGCGTTCCTCCAACGCCGGCGGACCGATGATTGAGCCATTTGCGAGATACGCTTTTGTCTCGGCGAAGATCCAGGGTGTGCTCATTGCCGCGCGCCCGATCATCGCTCCTGCGATTCCAGTCTCGCGGCGGCGTTTTGCCACATCGGCAGCCGTCGCGAGATCGCCGTTGCCAATCACCGGTATCGAAACTTCGGCCGCCACTTCGCCGATCACGCTCCAGTCGGCGGCCCCGGCGTAACCCTGGGCGCGGGTCCGGCCGTGCACAGTCAGCGCGGAAATCCCGCAGTCAGCCAGAATTTTCGCGACCCGCACTGCATTCACCGAATCTGAGTCCCAACCAATGCGGATTTTCGCCGTTGTCGGCACGGGCGCGATCGCGCGAACCACGGACTCGGCGACGGATGCGAGGGTCGGACAGTCTTTCAGCAACGCCGAACCGCCATTTTTGGAGACCACTTTGTTGACCGGGCAACCAAAGTTTAGATCGACGAAGTCCGGACGGACCCAATCGACCACTTGTTTCGCTGCTTCTGCCATGTGGTCAGCGTCGGCGCCGAAAAGCTGGACCCCGATCGGTCGTTCGATCTCGTCGAATTCGAGATATTCGCAGGTCCGCTCGTTGCGCCGAAAAATTCCTTCGGCCGAAACGAACTCAGTGGTGAGCACGTCCGCGCCGTGTTCCTTGCAGAGTTGCCGGAAAATCTTGTCCGACACGCCGGCCATCGGCGCGAGGAAAAGAGGAAATTGATTTTGAAACCAGGGGAGAGTCATAACGAGAGGCTTATTGTGCCACAAAAATGCGACTTTTGTAGCCCCGTCGCTGTGGGCCGGTTACGGATCGACTGTAGAGGCGGCCGTGTTCGGCCGCATTCTTAATCAAAGCAGGCGACACGCCCGCCACTACAGTCTACGCCGCGCTTTTCAGCAATTGCGCGACTTCATTCTGGACCGACTCCAGCTCGTCCAGTCGTAAACCCGGATCGGGAACGATGAAAACGTCACCGGTCGCGCCGTGCTCATATATTAAGAGGCGTCCTTTTTCGGCGCTTTCGGTCTTAATCTGTTTGAAAACGCGTTTCCGCTCCAGCATTGCCGCCAGAACGTAACATGCGTTGGCCGGCGGATTTTCAGAGGCGATCAGGCGCCGAAAAAGTTGCTCGGCATTTTCCTTGGCCAGCGGCTCGGGATTTTCCGGTAACGGCTCGTAACGCGTTTTCCAAAACGAGAACGGTTGAATGTTTTCGTTACGGTTTTTCCAGGCTTCTTCGCTCAAGTCCTCGCGACGAAAACCTTCGGCGTCGCGAAAGAGCAGGGTATAAAAGTATTCGCCCGGCTCGAACGCCCGCTGGGTTGCGGCGCAAGCGTCCGCCCGGGTTTTGATCGCCCAATCGTTCGGCAACGGATTCATCGCGCGAATATACGCCTTGCGGCGGCGAGGTGAAAGCGCGGGGCTTCGCGATTGGTTGCCCGCAAGTAAAGCAGGTAGACGCCGATAAGTGTGAAAATCAAGTTCGGAGTCCAGGCGGCAACGACTGGCGAAATGCGGTCACCTTCACCCAGCGCCAGAAAAAGGTGGGTGAGAAAGTTCATTGAAAAAACGAGCACAACTGCGCTGGAGACACTGGCCAATACTCCGCGGCGCGAATAACCGATTCCGAGCGGGGCGGCGATGCAAACCACGACCAGACACGTCCATGGCAACGCGATTCGATAATACAAATGGGTCCGAAACGGCGCGAGCAAAGTGATCGGGAAATCGGAGTTGAAGTGGAGATACTCGCGCAACTCGGGGAAGCTGAGGTACTCCGCGCGCACATTGGCGCTTCCCAACCGAAATGGTGTTTCGGTCCAATGTTCGATCTTGAGCGATGGCAACATTTTCTCGTCGGCAATATTTCCGGCGGCGTCGTAATGGACGACTTTCACTTCCTGGAGTTCCCAGGTCTTGGTTTTGGGATCGTAAATTGCACGCGCCGCCAGATAATTTTCCACGATGTTGTCGTGCTCGTCCTGTTGCAGCACCTGAACATTGTTGAACAGGTCATGTCCGGGCCGAAAGCTTTGGATGAACCAGGTCCGGAGATCGGTCCGATTGCGGAAGATTTGCCCCTGGACATTGATCTGATGGGCTCGCGCGGTGGCGACGAAATTCTTCTTGGCCATTTCGGCGTGGGGCGCGAGCGAATAGTTGAGGGCCAGACTGCCGCCGACGGTGAGTAATCCCATCCCGATCAACGGCGCCAGCACCCGGGGTATGCTTACCCCGGCTGTCAGCATCGAGACAATCTCGTTGGAGCGCGACATTCGCCCGAGACAGAACAGGAGCGCCAGCAACAGAGAAACCGGAAGGAGGATGATGAAAACTTCCGGGACCTGGGTCAGGTAATAGCGGACGGTCAGCATGAACCCGAAATGTTCGTCGATGAAGGTCGAGATGTTGTCGCTGATGTCGAAGATCATCCAGACGGAGAGGAACCCGGCGATGCAGTAGATATAAACCTGCAAAAAATTACGAATGACGTAGCGATCGAGGAGGCGCATCGGTGGTAGATAACTGAAGCTTGTTCTAAATTAGCGCAATCAGCCTGTGATCGCACCTGCGGAGCCGATGCAAAGCACCAAATCCCAAGGTCCAAATCCCAAACAAGTTTCAATCTCAAACTACAGCCCCGCAAAGGAAGTCACTCATAATAGCCCAGCACTTTAGTGCTGGGGAAGCGATGTTAACAAACGTCAAGTCCCGTCAGGGACGAAAGAATATTTCTGTCGTCCTTTTCGGACTCGGCAAAGCTGACTATGGTGTTTTCCCAGCCTTGAAAGGCTGGACTAATTTCAATGATTGCCCTGAAAGATTCCCTCGGAACCGATTTCGTCGAACGCGTCCGGACGATCTTCTCGGCGAAAGGTCTGCTTTCGAAGGCCCAAAATTTCGAGTTTCGCCCGCAGCAGCAGGAAATGGCGGTCGCAGTCGCGCGCGCCTTGGAGGAGGAGCGACACCTGATCGTTGAGGCCGGCACCGGCGTGGGCAAATCCCTCGCTTACCTGGTTCCCGCGATCCTGTTTGCGCTCGAGCAGCACAAAAAGGCGATCATTTCGACCCACACCATCAATCTTCAGGAGCAACTTCTTAATAAAGACATTCCGATCCTGAAAAAGATCCTGCCGGTAGAGTTCGAGGCGGCATTGATGAAAGGCCGGCAAAATTATGTTTGTCCGCGCCGGTTGGAACGCGCACTGCAAAGTTCCAAGGAACTGTTCACCGGTCCGGAAGAAACCGAGCTGGGCCGGGTTGCCGAATGGGCGAGCAAAACTCGCGACGGCACGTTGAGCGACATGTCGATCGAGCCAGATCCGAAGGTTTGGGCGCAAGTTTGCAGCGAAGCGCACATTTGCACTCAAAAAACCTGCGGCCAGAATTCGCGCTGTTTTTATCAGCAGGCACGCAAGCGTTTGCTGGCCGCGGACGTGATCGTCCTCAATCACACCTTGCTCTTCATGCTGCTAGGAACCTTGGAAGAACAGGAGGGACGCGAGAGCGGTTTTCTTTTCCCGAACGATTTTATCATTTTTGACGAAGCTCACACGGTCGAACAGGTCGCCTCCAAACAAGTCGGCATTGGGGTTTCGCAATACGGATTGCGATCGGCGATCCAAAGGCTCTACAACGCGCGGACCCGAAAGGGACTCTTCACCGTCATGCGCGACGCCGAAGGCGTGCGGCTGGCCGCGGAATTAATCGACGACGTCGAGAAATTCTTCGATGCGGTCGAGTCGAAATCCGATTTTCGCAAAGGCCGCGAGTTTCGAGTGCGCGATATCGATCTTGTCCCGGACACAATCACCGGTCGGCTGGTCGCGCTCCAGGCGCGGATCGCCGAAGTCGTGAAACGCGCGGAGGACGAGATCTTGAAAGCTGAACTTCAAGAGTTTGGCCGCCGGATCCGCGACGCGCGCGATGGCATCGCCATTTTCCTTGAGCAAGCTGCGCCCCAGCACGTTTACTGGGTCGAGCGCACCGGAAAAACGGCGCAGTTTCTTTCCCTCAACGCCGCGCCGATCGATCTCGCTCCGGTCTTGCGCCGCATGATTTTCCGCGACAATTGCTGCTGCGTCATGACCAGCGCCACCCTCGCGGTCGGGCGTCCCGATCTCGCTTACTTCCGCGAAAGAATCGGCGGGACGGAAGCAGAGCCGTTGCAGCTCGGCAGCCCGTTCGATTTCCAAAAACAGATGAAGATATTTGTCGTGCGAAAAATGCCCGACCCGCGCGACTCCGGTTACACCAAGCAGCTGGAGCATTGGATCGCTCACTTCGTGGAAAAAACTGACGGCGCGGCGTTTGTTTTGTTCACGAGCTATCGCGACATGCAGCAAGTCGCGGGTGAGATGCAGAAATTTTTCGCGACCAACAAAATGAATTTATTGGTTCAGGGTGGAGGCGCGCCGCGAACGAAGTTGCTCGAACAATTCAAAGCCACGCCGCGAAGCGTGCTATTCGGGACCGATAGTTTTTGGGGCGGGGTGGATGTTCCCGGCGAAGCGCTCTCGAACGTGATTATCACGCGCTTGCCGTTCGCGGTTCCCGACACGCCATTGATCGAAGCCAAGCTCGAACTGATTGAGGCGCGCGGCGGCGACGCGTTCACCGAATACTCATTGCCCGAAGCGATCCTGAAGCTTCGTCAGGGTGTTGGCCGCCTCATCCGGACGACAACCGATCGCGGTATCATCGTGATTCTCGATAACCGCATCGTAACCAGGCCTTACGGCCGTGCCTTCATGCAGGCGTTGCCAAAATGCCCGGTCGAAATCGTCTAATATCTATTCAGCCGTCCCGAAGGCTATTTCTTTCCTTTGGCTGTCCAAATTGCGAGCATCTCAGGAGAGCCTTGGCTACGAACACCGTTGTCGTTCAGGATCGAATCGGTCGAGTCGACCATCTCCTTTCGCGGAAAAACCAGCGTTTCGCCACCGAGCCGCCGGTCGAATTCGATAACCACGAACTCGTCAGTGATGTCACGCAGCGTCTCAACAAGATTCGCCAAGTTCTTAATCGAATGGCCGTTAACGGCTTTAACAGCCTGAAGTGCCGGCATGCTGTAACCACGCGATAACTTGCTTGGAAAAAACGGCGAACTGACAAAAACAACACGCTCCCCCGGAAAGGCCGCCTTATCGTAATAGCGACTGATTAACGGACTTCCGGAATACGCAAGCCCAAGTAGGTAATCCGCACCCTTACTCACTTTGCCTAGTCCATGAACTATCTGAGCAGTGGCTTCCGAAAAGACAACCGGACCAAGGATGAAATATGATGGATATCCTCCTTTGGAGTCCGGGATCGCCATTGGCAAGTCCGCCGACACCGGTAACTCGATACGCGTTTCCTTTCCATTTCGCACTATCGTCAGCGGGACCTTACCGTTTTTCGTCACTTTTTGAACGAGGTAAGGAAAACGCACGCGAAGGTTTGGCTTAAGCATGATCATTCCCTGATCGTCAATCTGCGTATCGCCGATCTTAGTAACCACATCCCATTCTTTTAACGGATAGGAAGGATCGGTGCTGTTCGGTCGATGTACCACAATCCCTTGAACCGAAGCGTTTAGTTTGAGAAACGATCGCAAAGCCGGATTCTCCAGTGTCTGGAACTGATCGTACATCGCCGGTTTCCCGTCATAATGGCCATCCGCGATGTCGCTCAAAAACAATTCGATTTCCTCGGACGGAATGATGTATCCAATGTTTTGCGCGCCGCCGAGGGCGCTAAACGCCAATCCGATCATTCTATCCTGAACGACCGCCGGCCCGCCGCTATTTCCGGGATTGATCGCTGCATCAATCTGAATGCGAAGTCCAGTGACCGGATAGGTGTATTGGGTGAATTCGATCCGAGAAACGATGCCTTTCGTAACAGAAAGGCTAGTTCCACCGATAGGGTAGCCGTAAACGGTAACCGTATCCCTGATATCGGGTAATTCCTGGGCGCGGGCTAAGGCAGGATGGGAATCGAAAAACTTTTCGTCATCGAGTTTAAGCACCGCCAGATCGATCAACGGCGCAATTGCGACAACCGTTGCCGGTATTTTGTCTCCACCCTGATTGGCCTGTATTTGAATTTCGCTGGCGTCGATGATGACGTGGGCGTTCGTGAGAATTCGTTTCCCTTCGATTACGACTCCGCTACCTCCACCTTCAGTAGGCGCAGCCTTTTCCCACGGCTTATACAAATCGGGACCACGGAATGTGCTGAAGACTTTAACGACCGAGCTCTCCACTGCAGCCGATGGTGTTTCGGCTGACGCGGGCGCATTCGGACTGCTCGGCGTGCCGGTGGCGGAAGCATCTGGCTGGAGGGGGAGATTAACGGGAGGAGCTGGAGGACTGGTTGAGGGCAATTGAAGCTGGGCGTCGGTACAGTTTTGAGCAAAAACCATCGCGATTGCTAGCAACAAGCCACTCGCGTTGAGTCTACAGCGAAGGAAACGGGGAGATTGCATTGCACTGATTTTAATTGGCATCGCGTATAAATAGCCAGTTTCTTCTGGAAGGTCACTAATCGGCGCCGTTCTTGGCGGAATCAGCAACGCTTTTATGCCAAGCGTTGCTGAAGTGTTCGGTGGAAATTGTCTAAGCTTTCAGTTTTTCGAGATTTCAGCGTGTCGGCTTTTCTGTTCCAAATCTTGAATCTTGAGATACGACCCCATTTTCTCCCTGCTTGCCTGCAATTCTTTTACACACCATGACCTAAGCGAGCGCCGATACAGTAGCGGAGTCGTTAGGCAATGAAGCCGAAGCTGCTGCAAAAGTTTCTTGAAGCGGGCGCGCATTGGCAAATGATCGCGGTCACGATCGCGCTCTTTGTTCTGGTCGCGGTTTTTGTCGATCTTAGACCGCAGGTTGAGGAAAATTTCTTTTTTGCTGCGACCGATCCGGCATTCGGCCAGGAGAAAAAAGTCGAACAACATTTTCCGTCCGAGCCGGACCTCCTTCTGGTGGTCTCGACCCAAGACATTTCTTCATCGCAATACCTTACCCGGTTGCAGAGGTTGACTCAGCGAGTCGAAAGCCTCGACGGAGTCACGACCGTCAAGAGCCTGACCAACGGACCGAAGAATGTTCAGGACGCGATTGCGAGCCCGTTCTGGAGCCGGTTGCTGATCGCGAACGACAAGAAATCGAGCAACCTCATTATTTTCACCCACCCTAAAGATCCGGGAAAACTCGTCCGCAATCTCGAACGGATCGCGCTCGAAATGGATGAACGTGATTTTCGAATCCACATCGCCGGCACGCCCTACGTCGTCGAGATGCTTCAACGCAGCATTGCTCACGATTTTCGATACTTCAGCCTGGCCGCGGTTGTTCTTTTCGGGGTCACCATGGTCGCGATGTTTCGGTCGGCTCGAATTTTTTTGGGGATGCTCGCTACTTGCACCAGCGCGGTGTTGTTGACGCTCTTCGTTCAACAACTCTTCGGGAAACCAATCGGCATTCTCACGGTCAATCTCGGCACAATTGTGTTCGTCGTCGCGATGTCGCATCTCGTTTATATGACTTTCAACTGGCAGACTCTGGCCGATCGAACGCAACGCCTGAACAAAAAGTCGCCCGATCTCGCGGCCGATGCCGTGCGGATGACGTTTCCGCCTTCGTTTTGGTCGATGGTTTGCGCGTCGCTCGGATTCGCCAGTTTGGTGATCGTTCAGGCCAAACCTCTGCGCGAACTGGGATTCGGCGGGGTGCTCGGCTCGATCGTCGCTTTCGGCTGCGCCTATTTGATGTATCCGTCGTTTTTGCGCTGGGCCATTCCGCGGGAAAGCAAGATCGTCGAGGCGGAGCCGCCGCATTGGTTTTGGTCGAAAAGGTTTCCAATCTTGGGGACCGCGGTGATTTTGATTGCGGCCGGTTTGGGATTCGGTCTGAGAAAGGTTAACACCGACCCTAGCCTGCTCGATTATTTCAAACCGGGCAGCGAATTGCGCGACGGTCTCGAGTACGTCGATCACAATGGCGGCTGTAATCCGCTGACTTTGGTCGTCTCCGCCGCGGATGGTAGCAAGTTAAACACTGACGCCGCTTACCAAAAAATGTGGACGCTTCATGGCGCGCTCGAAAATTATCCCGACGTCGGGACTGTAATTTCATTGCCCACCCTTCTGGCGGAAGGCGATCGGGCGCCGCTCTCCTTTCTGATTAGCTACGAAAAAATGATGGAGATCATGTCGCAGCCAAAATATGCGCGAGTAGCCAAGAGCTTTGTCACCGAAGATCGTTCGGAAGCGATGTTTCTGATCCGGATGGTGGAGGAGGGCCGCCACAAACTTCGTTTGGAAGTGGTCGACGATCTGCGTTCGATCGCGCGAAAACATGGGTTCACGCCGCGGTTCGTCGGCGGAATTTATTATTTGGAAGGGCGCCTCGCCAAACTGGTCGCCTCCAGTTTGGTCACCGGGTTGTTCTGGTTGAACGCTCTGTTCGTTGTCATCGCCTTGATCGTCGCCCGGTCGATCCGCGGCGCCCTGGCGATGATTGTGAGCCTGACCCTGGTTCCATTGTGCATGCTTGGCGGAATTGGCTGGCTGCATGTGCCGGTCGATATTATTTCCGCGCCGGCCACCAATGTGTGCATCGGAATCGCGATCGATTCGATGATCCATCTTATGTTCGGGGTCCGGCGATCCCAGGGCGACGGCAAAAAAGGTTGGGCCGCCTGGGTCGCGGCTCGTGAAGAACAATGGCGCGGTATTGTTTACTCGGACGTGATCATTGGAGCCGGGTTCGCGATTTTTGTGCTGTCGAATTTTCCGCCCACTCAACGCTTTGGCTTGGTGGTACTTGCCGGTTTGGTCATCGACATTTTGGCGAACCTGTTCGTCCTGCCGCTGCTCGGCGGAGCCGAACCGCGTGGCTTGGCTTTACGCGGGAAGAAGAAATAACGCTACTGGGGACTGAAACTTCCGCAGGGCGTCGGCCGTCTCATTCGCACGACCACCGATCGCGGCATCATCGTGATTATAGACAACCGGATCGTGACCCGTCCGTATGGCCGCGCTTTCATGCAAGCGCTGCCGAAATGCCCGGTGGAAATTGTATTAGCCTTGATGCCCCCAACAGAAACGATCGTAAGGTAGAGCCTTATTTTCAGTCTCAGGTAATGCCTTACTTTTCCCTTGCTTTCGCCCGCGGCCCGAACGTATACCAAGGAGAACAGGAACATATACCGGGAGAACAGAAACGTATGCAAAGTATGAAAATTTTCGGCTTGAGCTGCGCTGCGGCGAGCGCGCTGGCGATTGGCCTTATCGGAGCGTCGCCGGCGGGGGCGGGAGAGGTCTTTCAGAAACCCGATGTGCTGTTTATTCAGCAGGACAGGGTGGTCACCTTCCAAATCACACCCCCTAACCCTCCGTCGCAGCCGCTCGGGGGAGGGATCGGATCGAATGTGGGAACAGCGACCGGCGCCATCAACGGCACTAGCGTAGTGAATTTCAAATTCACCTTCACGACGGTCCCCGGCTTCCCCCCCGGCAATTGCGCCCAGTGTTTCGATTTTGATTTCGACAACCGCGTCGGCATCACCGATACGGATGGTGACCAGATTATCTTCAAAAACGTCGGCACAGGAAAGTTCAGACCGTCGCTGATCGACCCCACTCTGGGAGGCGATCCCGGCGCATCGCCTTTTCAGGTTTTCGGCAATGGCCCCACGCGCGGCACAGGCGGCCCGCTGAAGGGCACCTACGAAGTTGTCGCGACCTCCGGAAAGTACACAGCCCTGTACCCGATCGGACAAAAATTTCCATATCGGGCCATTTCCTTTAACCCAGCGGCGCCGCCGAATGCACCGGGAACGACAGGATCATCGTACGTGGAAGTTCTCAAGAGGTAGCCGACTTTCGAAAAGTAAAACGAAGGAACGGGCCGCAAGGATGGAAGCAACGGGGTCACATCTAAACATTTGACATTTATGCGCTCTCTGAGCGCCGTTGAGTTGTTTAGGTGTTTGCTGATTCAACCTGAAATGTTCACTTGAACATATATCACCCTTTGCTGTAATTTGAGCCCGTGAAGGGCTCAAATTTGGTAAAGGCGAAGCTCCAAAACTCCGTAGAAGAGCGTGGCTCCCACGGACCTTTACGCTCCAAGCCCCAAGCTCCAAGGTCCGAGCTCGCCACCGGACGAGTCCGTCCGATTGGCGGACCGGACCCGCCTTCGCTATGCTACGACGCGGCAAGGGGGTGGCTAACAGAGGAAATTCTCGGGATCCTGCACAAGTGGGGGATTCACACCCTTGGGCAGCTGGCGGCTCTGGATAAAGAGGATCTGCGCGACCGCCTCGGCGCCGAGTCTGTTCGGCTTTGGGAACGAGCGAATGGGACCGCCACGCGGTTACTCAAATTTGTTCAGCCGCCGGAAACTTTCGATGAAAGTTTTGAGTTCGATCATGAGATCGAGACGGCCGAGCCATTGCTGTTTATTCTCCGCCGATTTCTCGAGCAGCTCGCGCTTCGGTTGAGCAGCATTTATCTGGTCGCCGGTGAACTGACGTTACGGATCGTTTTCGCGAATGGCGGATCGTACGAGCGCGTTTTCCAAATTCCGCAGCCGACCAACGATGTCGATCTCCTCTTTCGGATGCTGCAAACGCATCTGGAGAGTTTCAAATCGGATCATCCGATTGTTGTCGTCGCGCTGAGAGCGGAACCGATCCGGCCCGGGTCCCAGCAATTCGGATTATTTGAAACCGCTCTCCGAAATCCGCATCAGCTTTATGAAACCCTCGCGCGGTTGACCGCACTGGTTGGAAACGATCGCGTCGGGACAGCTGTTCTCGAAGAGACGCATCGGCCGGATGCATTTCGGATGGAGCGGTTTTCGTGGCAGGTAGGGGCGATTGACCTCAATCGCCCGGAGGTAGGGACATCGCGCTGCGATGTCCGCGGACGCCGCAGCGCGGCGTCCCTACCACGAGAAGAGAAAACAAAACCCGCTCTCCGCAGATTTCGGCCGCCGGCGAACACAAGCGTGTTCGTTTCAGATCGGCGTTATCTCCAAAGCGACAAAGTTCGGGGACAAATCATGAATCAAAGCGGCCCGTTTTTGTTGTCCGGAAATTGGTGGAATGAAAAAACCTGGTCGCGCGCGGAGTGGGACATGCAACTCGAAAGCGGCGAGCTCGTGCGCGCGCATGAAACAGATCGAGCTTGGAAACTAGATGGAGTCTACGACTGAAATCGAAAGTGACCCGCCTTCGCCAAGGCTACGGCTTGGCAAGCGAGTGATCAGAAAATGAATTTTCATCGCCTCAACTTCTCAACCCCTCAATCATGCCGCACTGCGGCAATCTATGTCTTGGGCACAAACTGGATGCACTAGCGGGAGCGTAACTACTCAACGCATGAAGTTCGTCGAACTTCATGCCTCCAGCGCGTTCAGTTTTTTGCGCGGCGGCAGTTTTCCCGAGCAACTGGCTGAAGTCGCGGCCGAATTGGAAATGCCGGCCATCGCGCTGTGCGATCGCAACGGTGTTTACGGCGCGCAACGATTTTCCGTCGCGGCCCGCGAGAACGGCGTCCGGCCGATCGTTGGCGCGGAGTTATCGATGGAAGACGGGGGAATTTTGCCGGTGCTGGTGGAGAGCCGGCGCGGCTACAAAAATTTGTGCGAGCTCTTAACCCAGGCGCATCTCCGCAGCGAAAAAGGGAAGTGCGAGATCAAATGGGAGGAGCTGCCACAGTTTGCCGAAGGTTTGGTGATTCTTGTAGGGGAAGCAGTTTGCTTCCCGAGTCCGAGCCGGACCGGCACTATTAAACGGGACGCTAGCAGCGTCCCCTACAGAGAAGAGATTGCAGGCGAGACGCCTGCCACCACAAAAGAAAGAATTCAGAAATTAATCAGCGCCTTCGGCTGCGGGAACCTGTTCGTTGAGATCCAGCGGCATTTCATTCGCGGCGAGGAACAGATCAATCGGCAACTTGTCGATCTTGCCCGGGCGATGGGACTTCCATTGATTGCGACCAACGGGGTGCAGTATGCGAAACCGTACGGGCGCGAAGTGCTCGATGTCTTCACCTGCATTCGCGAGCACACCCATCTCGATGCCGCCGGAAAACTTTTAACCCAAAACGCCGAGCGACATCTCAAGAGCGATCGCGAGATGCGGGAAATTTTTCGGGATTTGCCCGAAGCGATCGACAACACAACGCGGCTCGCCGAGCGGCTGACGTTTTCGCTCGAAAATCTCGGCTACGAATTTCCGGATTATCCGGTGCCGGCCGGGCACAGCATGGACTCATTTTTGCGGACGATCGTCTGGTTCGGCGCGCAACAACGCTATGCCGCGGTGAGCGCAAAGGTGCGGCGACAAATCGAAGAAGAGCTCGCGCTCATCATCAAGCTCCGGTTTCCCGGATATTTCCTGATCGTGTGGGACATCGTGAATTTCTGCCGCGAGCACAACATTATGGTCCAGGGGCGGGGCAGCGCGGCGAACAGCGCGGTTTGTTATTGTCTCGGGATCACCCCGATTGATCCGGTCAGCAACAATCTCGTCTTCGAACGTTTCCTGAACGAGAGCCGCAAAGGCTGGCCGGACATTGATCTTGATCTTCCAAGTGGCGATCGACGCGAAGCGGTGATCCAGGAAATTTACCGGCGCTATGGCAAACACGGCGCGGCCATGACGGCGAACGTAATCAGTTATCGCGGCCGGAGCGCGGCGCGCGAGATCGGCAAGGCGTTGAATTTTTCACCGAGCATTCTGGATCGTTTCTCGCATTTATTCGCGAATGGCGATTTTCCGCACACCCTTGACCTCGAATCACAGATCGAGCAGTCCGGTTTGCCGAAAAATCATCCGCGAATGCCGGCGTTCGTCCGTTTGTATCATGCGATTTATGGATTGCCGCGGCATCTTGGCCAGCATTCCGGCGGGATGATCATCTGCCAGAACAAACTGAGCTCGTTCGTGCCGCTCGAAAACGCATCGATGCCGGGCCGCGTGGTGGCGCAATGGGACAAGGACGATTGCGAAGATCTCGGGATCGTGAAAGTCGATTTGCTCGGCCTCGGCATGATGTCGGTAATGCAGGACGCGCTCGAGCTTTGCCGCGAACGCGGGCGGCCGCTCGACCTCGCGCACATTCCGAAGGACGACGAGAAAACATTCGAGATTATGCAGCACGCCGACACGATCGGCGTTTTCCAAATCGAGAGTCGCGCGCAGATGGCCACGTTGCCGCGAATGAAACCGAAATGTTTTTATGACGTGGTGATCGAAGTCGCGATCATTCGGCCGGGACCGATCCAGGGCGACATGGTGCATCCGTATTTAAATCGGCGCGCCGGCAAAGAGCCGGTCTCGTATTTTGACGATCGATTGAAGCCGGTGCTCGAACGCACGCTCGGCGTTCCGTTGTTTCAAGAGCAGATGCTCAAAATCGCGATGATCATGGCTGATTTTTCAGGCGACGAAGCGGAAGAGTTACGGCGAGCGTTGAGTTTTCATCGGTCGGAGGAACGCATGAATAAGGTGAGCGTGAAATTGCGCGCGGCGATGGAGCGCAAAAACATCGCGCAGGACAAGATCGACAAGATCATTCAAGCGATCACGTCGTTTGCCCTTTACGGATTTCCCGAATCGCACGCGATCAGTTTCGCGATTCTTGCTTACGCCAGCGCCTATTTGAAAGTGCATCGCGCACCGGAATTTTACGCGAGCCTGATTAACAATCAGCCAATGGGCTTTTATACCCCGGCGACGATTGTGAAAGACGCGCAGCGGCATGGGGTGAAAATCAAGCCGGTTTGCGTGAAGAAATCGGATTGGCGATGCACCGTCCTGGACGACGACACATTTCGACTCGGCTTTTGTGTGGTCAATGGATTGCGGCAGGAGCACGGCGAGCAAATCGAGCGGGAGCGAAACGGGGATGATCGATCCGCCAAAGGACGGATTCGCCGTGGCGAACAATTCAAGTCGCTGGAAGATTTCAAACGGCGGATTGCGCTTTCAAAAGAAGAATTGCGAACCCTGGCGGAACTGGGCGCGCTCAATTGTTTCGCAAAACATCGACGGGTGGCGATGTGGAAAGTGGAGGAGCCGTTGTTTGACGATTTGGTAGGGACATCGCGCTGCGATGTCCGGTCGGCGCAGCGCGCCGACCCTACCGAATCACCCCTCGCGCCCATGACCGTGCAGGAGCGGGTAACTGCGGATTATCGGACAATGAACCTGACCGCCGGGCCACATCCGATGAAATTGTTGCGGGATCGGTTACCAAACATCTGGCGAGCAAGCGATCTGCCAAAAGCAAAACACGGTTCAACTATTCAAATTGCCGGCAACGTGATCTGCCGTCAGCGGCCCGGCACCGCGAAAGGTTTTGTTTTCGTTAGCCTGGAAGACGAAACCGGAGTTTCCAACGCAATTGTCGATCCAGATCTGTTCGAGCGTTATCGATTGCTTATTACCGAAGAAGATTTTCTGGTGATTGAAGGCGAGGTCCAGAACTCGGAAAGCACCGTGTTAATCAAAACGCGCGAGATCAAACCACTGGCCTACCTGCCCGCAGTCGCTACAGCGTTGCAGGCGGGCGACAAACTCGTCGGAAGCGAGTCGCACGATTTTCGATAAAAATTTGTAGGCCGTTTCTGTGAAACGGCATCAGAGCAATTGGCGTCTGGCACAGACGCCCTACAATTTTGCAGCCGACACGGCCGCCGCTACAACTATTCGCCGGCGTGATGTGGCTCTGTGGCTTCGGTTCTTGGCTGATTTCTCGGCTGGCTTCTGATCGGACTCGATCCACTCGGTGTGAAAAACGCCGGGCTTGTCTACACGCTCGTAAGTGTGCGCGCCGAAAAAGTCGCGTTGAGCTTGGAGCAGGTTGGACGGCAAACGCGCCGAGCGGTAACTGTCGAAGTAAGCTAGCGACGCGGAAAATGCCGGGGTTGCGACTCCGTATTGAATGCCAGTCGACACGGCAACTCTCCAGTTTTCCTGGGTATTTTTAATAATATCGGTGAAGTAGGAATCGAGCAGGAGGTTACGGAGCGCGGGATCGCGGTTGTAAGCGTCGACGATACAATTGAGAAACTTCGCGCGAATGATGCACCCGCCGCGCCAAATGGTGGCGATGTCGCCGAAGTTCAGGTCCCACTTGTATTGTTTGCTGGCGGCGCCGAGCAGTTCCATTCCCTGGGCGTAGGAAACAATTTTCGATGCGTACAGGGCGTGCCTGACCGCATCGGTGAGCTGTTTGCGGTCGCCGGTGAATTTTTTTGGATTGGGCTGTGGCAGAGTTTTGGAAGCCGCAACGCGCTCATCTTTGCGTGAAGAAATGACGCGCGCTTCGACCGCCGCGTTGATCGTTGAGATCACGACCGACTGCTGGATCGCTGATTGAAGCGTCCAAATGCCGGTGCCTTTCTGGCCGGCTTTATCGAGAATGACATCCACCAGCGCCTTGCCGGTCTCCGGATCTTTCTTCCGGAAAATCTGCGAGGTGATGTCGATTAGGTAACTATCCAGTTCGCCTTTGTTCCATTCGCCAAAAGTTTCAGCCAATTCATCGTTGTTCAGGCCGACGATATTCTTGAGGATCGCGTAGGCTTCGCAGATTAGCTGCATGTCGCCGTACTCGATACCGTTGTGGACCATTTTCACATAATGGCCGGCTCCGTCCGGGCCCATGTAACGGCAACACGGTTCGCCGTCGACCTGCGCTGCGATTTTGCGAAAGATCGGTGCGATCATTTCCCACGATTCCCTCGAGCCTCCAGGCATGAGCGACGGACCTTTCAGCGCGCCTTCTTCTCCGCCTGAAACGCCGCAACCGACATAATGAATTCCTCGTCCTTCCAGATCTTTGCAGCGCCGTTGGGTGTCGGTAAAAAGCGAATTGCCGCCGTCGATCACGACGTCGCCTTTTTCAAGGAACGGCAGGAGTTCTCCGATCACCTGATCGACCGGAGTTCCGGCCTTAATCATTATCATGACTTTGCGCGGTCTTTTCAGCGCGCCGAAAAGCTCTTCGATCGTTTTGGCGGGTCGGATATTTTTTCCGCTTCCGCGAGTGGCCATGAATTTCTCGGTTACTTCGGTGGTGCGATTGAAGACCGCGACCGAAAATCCCTTCGATTCCATATTAAGGACGAGGTTTTCTCCCATCACAGCTAGGCCGATTAGGCCAATATCACATTGATTCGTAGTCATTTTCGGTCTCCCTTCTTGAATCGCCGCTGAGGCGCGCTCTCAATTAACGGGTGATCGAAACGCATGGCAAACTCGGTTTGTGAAGTTTTAGTGACGGAATCGGCATTACAAACGCCGGAATGGGATGCCGACGTCAGCGCCGGTGCCCTGGTGGATTTTGTCGGCATAGTTCGCAAGCTGGAAGACAATCGCCAAATTGAAGGAATCGAGTACGAATCGCACCTAAAGATGGCTGAGCATCAGTTGCGACGGATCGCGGAAGCAGCGTCCAAGAAATTTCAATTGAAACAGGTTGTGGTGCATCATCGAATCGGCTTTGTGCCGACCGGCCAGGCTTCGCTGTTCCTGCGGGTCAGTGCGCCACGTCGGGCCGCGGCATTTGAAGGCAGTAAATGGATTGTGGACGAATTAAAACAGAAAGTGCCGATCTGGAAACGGCCGGTGTTTGTTTCGCGAGTAAAATTGCAGGCGGCTCACAGAGCCGCGGCTACACCATGAACTGGGCAAATCGTTTAACCCTAAGCCGGCTGATGCTAACGGTGCTGTTTGTGGCTGCGCTCAATTCATCCTGGCATTACGGTCGAACGCTCGCCCTGGTGATTTTCCTCCTGGCCGGCATCACCGATTTCATCGACGGCGAAATCGCGCGACGTTATGGGATCGTGACCGATTTTGGAAAACTGATGGATCCGCTGGTGGACAAAATCATGGTGGCGGCCGCATTCATCTCATTGGTGCCATTGAAGGCGGTGCCAGCCTGGGCGGCAACAGCGGTGGTTGCGCGCGACTTTTTGATTACGGGGTTACGAATGATGGCAGGCGCGAAGGGAAAAGTGTTGCCGGCGGAGCGGTTGGGGAAACAGAAAACTTCCTGGCAGGTTATCACGGTAATTTTCTTTCTCGCGCTCCTGTCACTCGGCGAGCTGCATTATGCCGACGAGGAAGCGACATGGTGGCTCCGGGCGTGGAACGACGCCGGCCCGGTCCTGGTCTGGATCACCGTTGCCCTGACGATTTACTCAGGGTTGCTCTACGCCTGGCGCCATCGCGAACTGATCTCGCCTAACGAGTAATAAAACTGTGGTGGTTCACCCGCCTACGCCAAGGCTACGGCGTGGTGATTGCAGCAGCAGCTGCAATCAAAAGAAGCTTTGCGGGACCTCGATTTTGTCTCCCGGCCGCAACTTCACATCCTGGGACGGCTCTTTGCGAAACTTCCGAACGTCATAAACGGTGACTTCACTTCCTCGCAGAAGCCTGACGTGCCGCTGGTCGGCAAAATCATTGAAGCCGCCAGAGGCGTTGATCGCGGTGAGAAGGGTCATGTCTTCGGTGAATGGAACACGTGACGGGTTCCTCACCGACCCGCCGACGTTCACGAAGCGCGCTGTCGGCTGCATGAAGATGGTAATGTTCGGGTTCGTGTAAATTTTGTTGGAGCGATAGTTTTCTTCGATCGCTCTCGACAGCTGCGCCGGAGTCATTCCCTCAGCATGAAGTTTTCCGATATACGGCAGATTGATCGCGCCGTCGGCATCGACGCTGTAAGTGTTATTGACCTGGGTCTGGTCTTCCGCGGGCACGCCGCTGATCTTCAATTCAACCGGATCTCCGATCCGAAGCGTAGCCTGAGCATATGCGCCACCTGCAAGCGCCACGACCAGAACCAGAATCGCGAACAGGTTTCGCATTAATATTCGTCGGGCTCGAAGTGCCCGTTGTCAGTACCGTTGGTGGTGACGCTCGAGCGTTCGCTTTTCCGGCGACGATGAGCTTCTTTGCCACTCTCGGGCGAGTAATAGCCGTAGTAGTTTGTGTAGTAGTAGTAGTTCTGATCGTGTTTGAGATCGACGTTGTTGAGCACGACGCCGAGAAGCGTTCCGCCGACGCCCACGATCGCTTGCTTCACCCGGGTCAGCATGGCTCGCGGGAATCGTCGGTGCTGAACGACGATCACCGTTTGGTCCACTTCGCTGGCGATGACCGAGGCGTCGCTCACACCTAGAATTGGGGGCGAATCGAAGAACACGATGTCGTAACGTTTTTTGAGCTCGGCGATTGTGTCCGACATGCGCTGGGAATTGAGAATGCCGACCGCGTCCGAAGGCAGAATGCCGCTGGGCAAGATCGACAAATTCTCAACTGTGGTGGGCATGATCACCTCGTCGAGCTCCATGTCTGTCGTGAGATAATTCGTTAGGCCGACTTCGTTGCTGAGATCGAACAACAAATGTTGAACGGGCCGGCGCAAATCGGCGTCGACAATGAGGGTCGAGTATCCGCCTTGCGCGCAAATGAAGGCCAGGTTGGCGATGGTGGTGGACTTGCCTTCCCCAGGCCCGCCGCTGACGAGAGAAATGGTGTTGGCCTCGGGATTTGGCCGATTGAATTCAATGTTGGTGCGCAGAATTCGATAGGCCTCGGCATCCGGAGTGTCGCCTTCGGCGCTGTGAAGAAGATTAATGTTCTTGGGAATGATGGCGAGGACTGGAACTCCGAGAAGGCTTTCCACGTCGTCCATTGTCTTCACACTGGTGTCGAGATATTCAATGAAGAAGGCGAGGCCGATTCCGATGACCAGACCAACCAACGCACCGAGGGTCAGATTCAAACCGACTCGGGGGCGCGCCGCATAACTCGGCGGCTCGGCCACTTGTTTGACGCTGACGGCAAAGCGCGGCATGGCCATTTCCATGGTCTGGGTTTGGGCGCGCGTGCGAACCCCATCCAGTAATAATTTCTCTTTGATGTAAGCGTTCTTCGCTCGTGCGTAATTGGCGCTGAGATTCTTAGTTTGGAGCTGCTTCGAATTGATTTGGTCGAGACGATTTTTTAATTCATCACGCGTGGCCTGGGCCGACTTGAGGTTGCGCAATATTCCCTCGCGAATGATTCCGACCTGTTGCTCGAGCTGGCGGGTATAAACCATTCTGGCCGCGCGAAGCGACTTAACCTTGGGATGGTTTTCGCCGAGACCGGAGTTCAACAGAAGCGCTTCCTGGGCGACTGCGTCCTGATAATTGGGAAGGATCTTTTGGATGGTGGGATCCTGCACGTCGAGCGTGGGCATCATCCGCATCAAGTCGTCGCCCTTGAGATTTTCGATTTGAGAAAGTTTGCTCGAGAGGTTGGCGATCTTCGCTTCGGCGTCGTTCACTTCGTTTTCCTGCTTGACGACAATGCCGTTGACCGGTGCCTGGGAATCTTCTGTTCCCTCCGGATTAAGGTCGACAATGTGTTCTTCGTCGCGGATCCGCGCCATTTCTGTGGCGGCGTCTTCTACTCGTTTCTGTTGTTTGCCGACTTCCTCGTTCATCGCGGTGACGGCGCGATTGAGGATTTCTCTTTCCTCCTCGACGCGTCGATCCTGGTAAACGCTGACGATCTTGTTCGCTATGTCCGCGGCGAGCTGAGGATTGGAATCAAAGACGCTGATTTGAAGGAGGTCGGTATTACGGACCTCATCGACATCGAGCTTATTGCGCAACATTTGGTAGGCGACTTCGCGGGACGGCCGGCGTCCTTCGCGGCCCCATCTGTCTTGCAGTTTTAACTGCTCGATGACGGGATAAAGAATACCCGTGCGCTGAATGACCTGGTAAACCGTGGGCGCGAGTTGCGGGTCGTGCACCGGTTGATTGGGATCGCCCTGGCCAAAGATCCGAGGATTTTCCGCGGTCGACCTGACTTCGATGAAGACAGACGACTGGTATTCGCGCGGCTGGAAATAAGTGACGACCGCCGCGGTCAGCAAAACGAGAAGAAAAGCCAGGAGCACGAGCGGCCAGCGAATGCGGACGACACGCCAGTAGTCGAGAAAATGAAGCTTAACTTCGTCGGATTGTGCCATACCAATGGGACCCTGTGTGGCAAGAAGGACGCAATACTAGCAAAAACCACTCCAAAAGTAAAACGTGACCTTTCCCCTTCACTAGAATGTCACATTCACCCCGGCAGAGACCCGGTTCCGCGAATATTCCCGAAAGGCCGAATCGGAGCTGACGTCGGTGTAATGATAGCCCACCTGCACCGCGAACATGTTGTTGATTGCATATTTAGCCGAAAGCCCTACGTCGAAAGTATCTTCGCTGAAGGCGCCGCCGGGAAGTCCTCCGGGCAACGCGTGGTAATCGTCGTGCACATAGAAAAGATCGAGGCCGGTCTCGACCCGCGCCGTGAGGTTGAACTTGGTTTGAAGGCCGGTCCGGAAAGTGGTGCGGCTTTGTGAATTCGGCGTGTCCGGTTCCTCAAGGCCGTAATGGCTCACCCAGCTGACGGAAGTGCGGCGACCCAGAGCGTAATTGACGTTGCCTTCAAAATACGGGGAGGTGCGGTCGCCAGCGGTGTCGTAGGAGCGAAATTGTGCGCCACCGCGAAATGTTGCCGTCAATCGCGGATTGAAAGTGTGATCGATACCGCCGAGGGCGTAGTGCGTTTCCGAATTGAGAGACGAATCTTCATAGCTGACGATTCCGAATCGATATTCGGCGACCAGGTTGGTCGTTGGCACCACTTGAAATCGGAATTCGTTTCCAAAAAGATTGCTCACCCGATTGGAGAACGCGCCGACCACATCATTGTCATAGTTGAGAGCTTCAAATGTGTAAGACGTGCGGGTGGAAAAGCGGCGGCTCCATGCGTACTCGAGGAAAGCTTTGTCGGTCGTGTAGAGGTAATTGCCGGTCCGCGAATTGATGCCGCCGGTGTACTGAAACGAAGGCTCAGTCAAATACGCGAGCAGGACCGAGCCACCCAAGGTCAGACGCGGGGACGCCTTGTAGGTGATGGCCAGGGTGCCACTGAGGTTGATGTCGTAATCTTGGGTGCTGAGGTGCGAGTAATAGTAGGTGCCACCCGCGCCGGCATTGAGAATTAACTGAAGTCTCGGATCCCCAAACGTGTAATCGAGAATCGCGTTGGCACTGGTGGTGGCAGAGGATTCTTCATTGCTGTGCACGGTCGCGACGTTGTCGTCGTAACCACCGGAAACCGTGACGTTGATTTTCAGCGGGGTCGGTGTGAAAACTCCCGCGTTGGACGGATTTCCCCCAATGTTCGGGGCGTTGGTTGCCGAACTGGTCGTCGACAGATCCGTAGCCGGTTGGCCTGATTCAGTTGTGCTGGTCGGACCAGTTGAAGTGCTTTCGGAAGGGCCCGTGGTCACCGCTTCCTGAGCGCGGAGATTCGACCGTGGTCCAACGAGGCAAACCGCTACCGCGAAAATAAAAATACCGACTTTGGCCCGTGTCATATCGCTGCCGTCTCCCTGAGATAAAGCAAATGCCCAACCAAATTAGCGGCAACGATTAGAGGGTACAACATTGCGAAAAAAACGAATACTGGTTTCTGTTGGCGGTTTTAGCAGCAGTCACCTCGGATTAACCTCGACATCCGCCTCCTTGGCAACTCCGGTTTGGCGCCATTTCTCCAAATGCGCCTGGTAACGCTGTCGAGTGGGCACGTCTTTTGGATCCAGGCGGATGGCCTCATCGTACATCCACTCTGCTTCGGGAAAACGACCCAACGCATCGTAAACGGTGCCCAGCTCGACGGGGAAAGTGTCATCTCGCGGGACGAGCGCCCATCCTTTTTCAAACGCGACCGTCGCTACCTGGAACAAAAACACCCGCCTATCGGGTGTAATTGCTGCATTGCCTTCGAGCATTCCGGCCCGGCCAAGATAATAATAGAGATTCGGGTTTTTTTGCTCGGTGGCGAGGGCCTGGACAGCGAATGCTGCCGAAGTCGTCGGGTCGTTATCTCGAAGCGCGACCCGCGCGCGCTCGGCAAAATACTCGGCCGGCAAAAGGCGGATGGACTGAATCAAGGTGATTATTCCGAGTGCGGCAAGGGCGACCCGCCAGCCAATTAGCGATTTGGTTAATGCAGGTGCCTGGCTCTCCCGGGCCACGCCTGGATTGGCGAGCAAACCGAAAACAAAAGCGAGTAGCAGGGCGTTCGCCGGAATGTGCAGGTTAAAATCTACGATCGAATGAACGACATAAGCGGCGATCGCCGCGAGTGCACCAATTTGCAGAGCCAGCGCGTTGCTAAAGAGACGGGTCGAGACCGCGACGCGTTTTGGACCCAAGCGCAGGAAATTGCGCCACCCGTTGTAAAGGTGCGTGCCGAAGAAAATCAGAAAGAAAGCGACGCCGACGACGCCATATTCGGCCAGAAGCTGGAGGTAATCATTGTGAGCATATACCGGATCTTTGTTGGTTACTTCGGCGCGGAATTCCCGCCCGTAGTAAAGGTAGGTGCCGCTGCCCGTGCCGATCACCGGCTGGAGTTGCCATTGCTGGATTGCTGCCCGCCACATATCCGGACGGCGGTTGTATCCTTCATCCGTGATGCTGCCCCGGGCGCGTTCGGTAACGAACAAACTTTGCTGGGCGAGAAAAAAAACGATCAGGACAACCAGGCCCGCTACTGCAAAAGTAGTCCCCCCGACCCTTCTAAAGATGGCCGATCCGGCGCGCGATAGCACGATTACGCTCAGCGCGGCGAAGACGATCAAACCCGCAGCGCTGCTAAAGTAGCCGCCCCTGCTGCCCGTCAGGATCAGAGCCACATAGCAAATCGCGCCCACGTAAAGCACAAGGAGCTTCACCCAAACAGGCCGGCGGCCCCAACAGGTTATGCTTAATCCAAAAATGCCCAGGACCTCGAGCAAGCCGGCAAAATGATTTGGGTTAACATAGAATCCGCTGGCCCGTCGTCCGTAATCGAACCGCTGTAGAAATGGAATCAACATGAAGTTGGTTCCGTCCCTGAATTGAAGGGCGGCCACGCAAATCTGAACCACGCCAAGCGCGAGAAGAAAAAACAGAAACCACATTCGTTGCCTTGAATCGGTGAAAACCGTGGCCACGAACGAATAAATCAAAAGACATCCCAACACCGAATAGATGTCGGGTCGGGCCAAGTAATCGACCGGCGACAACAATGCGCGCAACAGCACGTAACCAAAAAAGACAGCTGTGCTGAGAAGACAGACTTGGTTTGGCGGCGGTTTCGACCGCGCAATCGAAACCAGAGCGAAGACCGACATCACTCCCAACAATCCGTAAGCCGGAAGGCTGAAGAGCAATCGGGTGCCGCCGATCAACGTCTGAATGACGGCAAAGGCCGCGGCGAACAGGATTCCGCAAACAGCGATCGAACCGCGGATCAGAGCATCCGTTAGTTTCACAGTCTAATTGCAGCACTCATTTGTTCGTCGGCTTTTATTTATGTGGAGATCAAAACCGCAAAAGAAAAGCCGTTGCGGTGAAGATCGCAACGGCTTTGCAGAAAAACGCGTTTTTCGATTACGGATTCGTGCTCGGGCTAACAGCACTGCCGCCGGAGGTAATCACCACTTGGTCGGCAATAACTTTTCCATTCACACGACCGCCGCTCAGATCCACCTTGCGATTGAGAGCCAGCAAGATTCCGGACATTCCCGATTTTCCGGTGAAGGCAACCTGGCTGCCTTTTCCGAGAATATTGAACAGGACATTCTGAGGCGGCACGCCTGAAAGCACGATCTGAGAGTTACCGGTGAGAGCAAAACTCTTAGTGACATTAATGATGAAGCTCGTGGTCGCGGTG
Organism: uncultured Verrucomicrobiae bacterium; assembly: GCA_963817335.1. Classification (GTDB taxonomy): domain Bacteria; phylum Verrucomicrobiota; class Verrucomicrobiia; order Chthoniobacterales; family UBA10450; genus AV40. Next base: position 373,718 of record CAWFNX010000001.1, read on the forward strand.
CCCTGAAGCGTGAAGGTAGCGCCGCCGTTCAACTTGAAATCCTGAAGGCTGAGCACAACTTTCTCGCCCGGCGCACCCGTAATGGTCATCGATGCCTTCACGTCGGTCAGTGACGCATAAGCCGGAGTGACTGCCTCCATTGCGGCGGCGTCGGAAAGCATCTGCGCATCGGCCAAGGCCGCGTTTAGTTGCGGGTCGTTATTGGTAACGCTGCCGGTGATTTTGGCGCCGCCGGACGTCTTCGGACTGCCGCCGCTGTGCATTACCAGGTTGCCCTGAATGTTGCTGCTTCCGGTGATCGATAACGTCCCCTGGCCACCGACGCCGTAGTTTCCAATCACGAACGATGGTCCGGTGATGGTGTTATCGGTGAAGCCTGCGTCGCCCTTTGCGAGCACGGTGAAATAGTCCGCCGAGCCTACATTAATCGCGCCGCCGGGAAGGGTGTCGGTGGCTGCGCCTGCGGTAAAGATGCCGGCCGCGACAAAGGCGATCGACAGCGACATGAAGAGACGTTTGTAGTGCATGACCATAGTTTGGTTAAAGGTGAGTTTGCCGGCTAAAACGCGAAAAAGTCAAGGTTAAAAGTCGCACCTTCACAGGGATTTCACAATTATGTCGAAGCGCCGTAACGCGATTGCCGTATTTCATCGGATGCTGGCTTGCTAACGGTTCGTTGCCGACTTGCAGCCTGGATGCCAGCCAGGGGTAAATCTTCCGGTTAAAATCAGCGGGCAACGGGAATCGAACCCGCATGGCCAGCTTGGAAGGCTGGAACTTTACCATTAAGCTATGCCCGCATTTAGGCGCCAGTCCGGTTCAAGTGCCGATCCAGCTCGGACCGCTAAATTGCCGCGGGCTGGGGGAAGTGCCAAGCGGTTTTTGGGCTTTGACTGGCGTTTGCTATTTTTCTATGTGCGGTCTAGCTAGTCCGATGAGGAATTTCCTTCTCGGTTTCGCCGCAGTTGGGCTCGTTTTTCTTTGCTCAGCTCGGGCGGATCTCACAATTGTCCAGCGAGTCGACGGCGTCGCCCAAAACGGTAACGTCACCGTGAAAATCAAGGGCGACAAGCAGCGGATCGATGCGCCGTCCCAACCTACCAGAATTATCGACGGCAAGAGCGGGGAGATGACCGATCTGATCAGCGACCAGAAAAGTTTCGTGACGATTTCGGCCGCTCAAATTAAGGCCGCGGCGGCTAGCATGAATCTCAGTCCCGACAAGAACTCTACTGCCTCCAAGCTGACTCCAACCGGAAAGAAAGAAACAATCAACGGCTACGAAACGGAGGAGTACGTTTACGAAACTCCGCAATTCAAGGCATCGTTTTGGGTGGCCAAGAAATATCCGGGTGCGGCTGAAATCCTGAAACAAATGCAAGCGCCAATCTCCGGCGCCTGGAAACCGAGCAACATGGGCATGCCCGATTACACCGACTTTGCCGGAATGCCGCTTAAGACAATAATTTCCGTCGGTGAGAGTCAGGTCGCGACCACGATCATCTCGATCAAGCAGGACCTGCTGAGTGCCAGCGAGTTTGAAATTCCGAAAGATTTTCAGCCATTAAAGCAGCAGACCCAGCCCGGCGGAGCTCCCGCCACCTCTTCGACGCCGTAATGCGTCGCGTTTGACGGGTGCGTCCGACGTTGTTGCTGGCCTCGAATTCGCCGCGCCGGCGCGATTTGTTATCTGACGCCGGATTTGAATTTGAAATCTGCGCGCCCAACATCGCCGAAAGGTTTGAGGTGGATCTTACCCTGCGCGAGCTGACTGCGTTCAATGCGATCCGAAAGGCGATGGCGACGGCGCGGGCGCACCCAAAGAACATTGTCCTTGCCGCCGACACTCTTGTCGCGATTGACGATCACGTTCTTGGAAAGCCGAACGACGTCGCCGAAGCCGTCGCAATGTTGCAGCGGTTAAGCGGAAAGGCCCATGAAGTTTGCACTTCGGTTTTTGTCTGCCATCTCGCTCACGGAAAATCGACGAGCTTCTCGGAAATTTCGCGCGTTCGTTTTCGACGTCTTACCCGCGACGAGATCGATCGCTACCTGGCGCGAGTGAATCCCCTCGACAAGGCCGGCGCTTACGCCGCGCAAGGTTTCGGCAGCGAAGTGATCGAGAAAATCGACGGGTCGTTTTCAAATGTGGTGGGCCTGCCGATGGAAAAAACGGCGTCCGCCCTGGTCGAGTTCGGGATCCGACCGGAAACCAAAACTGCTTGATCCACCGCGGATCAAGATTTTGCCGCAACTTCGGTCTTCAACATTTCGACTCGCAGATAATTCAAGACCACCGGGGCCAGCACGAGTCCCGGAACTCCCATCAACCGTTCACCAATGATCAGCGCGATTAGTGTCAGCCAAACCGGATTGTGGATTCGTTGACCGATAATCGTGCTGTTAAGAAAGTATTCCAGCTTGTGTACGAGAATCAGAAAAACCAACGACGCGATTGCCAGTTTCAACGAAACAGACAGAGCAACGAAGGCAATGATCGTGTTGCTGATGAGATTGCCGGCGATCGGAACGAGCCCGCATAAAAATGTGAGCGCGATCAACAGTGGGGCATGGGGGAGTCGCACGCTCAGAAGAAAAATGCCGGTAAGGACCGTGTTGATGATCGAAATTGTGATTTGCGCGCCCATTACGGTTTCGAAGCTGCGATAGAAATCGCGGAACCGGGTGGAGATTTCTTCGGTGCAAACAACATAAAGATTGTTCCTCGGAGTGCCGGCGCCAGGCTGCACGTCGAAGCCTCCTTTGAAAAACAGACTCGACCCAATGACGATTCCAAGAATGCTCAGAACGATCACGGTAAAAGTGTTGCCGGCAAAATGAGCAACGCTCTCCAGGTAATGCGCTTCCTGTCTGAGCTCGGTCACAATGGCGTCGCGCAAACTGTCGAAATCTGTGAACGGTAATTCGATCTGGCGTTTCTGAGCCCACGCGCTCGCCGATGGAATCGAGGTGTCGGCGACCTCGGGAAGCGCGAGAATTGTTGCGCGCAGAAAAAATGTAGCGGCGGTAGCGATCCCTAAAACGAGCAAGGCAAAAAGGACGAGGGCGAGCCATCTTGCTCTGGCCACGCGATAAATTTGGCGGAGCGCGAAATACGAAAACAACAGTACCAGGAGGGGCGGTCCGAGATGAAAAAATCCCGCCAGCAAAAGAGTGGCGGCCAGCAGGCCGTAGGAAATTCGGGTGGGCGTCATGATTGGCGATCGCCGGGAAACATCTCGAAGAATGCTCGTTTCCGCCGAGACATCGGGCAACGAAGAATTCGCCTAACGAGTTTCGACGAGCTCGCGGGTGGGTTTGGATGGCGGCGCCATTTTATCTCGTCTCAGAACCAGATACAGGAACCAGACAATGAAGCAGTTTGCCAGCAACAGAATGAGCGGGGCAACAATTGCGTGATGAGTAATCAAGCGGTGCCAGACATGCCTGACTTCGAGTGGAATCAACGCCCCGGTGGCAAAGATCATCAAAAATTCGGCCCAGCGTTTCTCGAGATAAACCCCGATGCCTTCGGTCAGAAGCACCGTGCAGTAGAACAGCGCCAGAAATCCGGTCGCCCGTAACGCGCCGCCGCCGCTCACGATTTCCTGCAACTTGTTCAAGAGGAAAAGGACCGCCCTGGTGTGATGGAGGAGCAGTTGGTCCTCGCTCCAGTCCGAGATCTGGTCGAGCCAGGCCGGCCGGCTGTTTAGAAACAGGAGCGAGAATCCGAGCCCAAAAAGCAATACGCCTTTAAAAATTTTAAAGAGGGCAATGACCTTGAGGTAACGATGCTTGCGCGGTTCCTGCAAAATCGCAGGGACATGCGCCTGATCATTCATCCATCAACTCTTCGCTGAACTCTTTCACTCCGCAATGACGGGATTCGCCCGACAGCAGATTTCCAGTTTGTTGCCGTCCGGGTCTTCAAAAAAGAACGCGTAATATCCGGGGCTGTATTCCGGCTCTACTTGAGGGCCGTCAAGGTTTGTGCCGCCAGCCTTTCGCACTAATTCGGCGATTTCGTCCACTTTTTCGTGGGCGTCCGCCCAAAACGCGATACGGCTATTGTTTGGTTGATGGTTTTTATCTTCGGTGAGCCCAAAAAACTCAGACGGCTTGCCGTCTCCAGCAGAATAAAAAGTGTGGAAAGTCTCGCCCGCGATTCCTGGCGGCGGCGGTTCGTGCTTTTGGTGAACAAATCCGAGCTGGGGAAGAAATCCTGCGTAAAACTTCACTGCACTTTCCATGTTTTTCACGCGTAAATCAATGTGATCGAACAATCTCGTTCTCATCACTTCGATTTTCGGTTTTCGCGACGAATCATCAACTTTAATCCCGACCAGATTTCATCGATCGCGCATACCTTGATATCGACAAAACCGAGCGGCAGCGCCACTGCGCGAATCACGTCCTCGGAAATGTCGGTTGGCACGCCGGACGACTTCTTTGGCCAGGACACCCAAACTGCGGCATCGTCGGCGATCTTCCGGCGCAGGGTTTGGAGATGCGCTTGCAAGACCTGGCGCTCTTTGGCGAAAAGATGCACGAATTTTGTTTTTCCGACCGGGCGAGTCGCGAAATTTACCCCGCTCGGGATTTGGCCGAGCAACTTACGATAATTTTCCGGGGCATCGATCGCGACGACGATCGTGTCCGGTTTTATTCCGAGTTTTTGCGGAAGCGGTGTTCCGGAATAGCCAGCCATGGTTGCTTGATACGTAATCTTTGCCCGATTGGGAAGTTAACTTGACTAAGGCCTTGCCGTCTGGAAACTAAATATACTGTTAGAGTTTCCGAAAGTGACTACCACCAGCAGACCAAGATCCAAAATCGTGCGCCCGGGGCGAAGCCGGGGGAAGGATTCAACCCGACAACGGATCGTGGATGCGGCCCGCGCCCACTTCTTCAGTCACGGATTTCGCAGTGTGACGATGGACGATTTGGCGAATGAGTTGGGGATCAGCAAGAAAACCTTGTATGCGCATTTCCCCGGCAAGCTCGACCTGCTGGAGGCGGTCCTGGCGGATAAGTTTGCCAGTGTCGAGTCAACCTTGAAAGAGGTCACCCGGGCCCATCCCCATGATTTCTCGGCGGCGCTGCCTGACCTTCTGGCCAACACCCGCCGCGAATTGGATGAGATCAAGCCGCCGTTTATTCGCGACATTCGCCAGAAGGCGCCACACGTTTTCAAAGTCGTCGAACGCCGTCGCGCCGCGTTGATCGAGCGTTACTTCGGAAAACTTTTCGTCGAGGGCCAGCGCGCAGGAATGGTTCGCAAAGACGTTCCGGCCAACCTGATGATCGAGATCCTGCTGGCGATGGTCCAGGCGATCATGAATCCCGCGAAGATGGAAGAGCTCGGGATGGTCCCGAAGGAAGGCTTCGCCGCGATCATAAAGATCGTGCTCGAAGGCGCGCTCACATCGAAGGGACGAACAAAGTGAGCTCGTTTTTGATCAGGCGAGGAGTGGCGCTGTTGCGCGCGAGTGTGGTGTTCGCGTTGCTGGTGGTGTTCGTTGGTTGCAACAGCCGGAAGAACGCCGTCTCGGGAACAATCGAAGTGGACGAGGCGCATGTTGGACCGCGTTCCGGCGGACGGGTAGAGAAAATTTTCGCGCAAGAAGGCGACCGCTTACATGAAGGGCAGATCATCGTCCAATTGGAAGCGCCGGAACTTCGGGCCCGTCGGGATTTGGCTGCGGCGCAAATCGACACGGCTATTCACAATGCCGACGCCCAGGCCGCGCAGTTGGATTTCTTGCAGTCGAATGCGAAACGCGAATTGGATTTGCTCCAACGCAAAGTTGTGTCGCCCAATGAAGCTCAGCAAGCAGACAGCGCAGCCCGATCCCAGGAAAAAAACGTGGAGGCTGCGCGGATGCAAGTGGCCCAGATGCGCGCACAGCTTGCCGATATCGACGCCCAACTAGCCGAGATGCAGGTGACTGCGCCGACCGATTCCGTGCTGGAAGTGCTCAATGTGAAGGTCGGCGACATCCTGGTGCCGCCGTTTAATCAGGAGGCAGCGACCTTGCTGCTGACAAATCATCTCTGGGTCCGCGTTTACGTTCCCGAGACCTGGCTGGGCAAGATCAAACTAGGCGAGCAGGTCCGGGTCCGAGTCGATTCTTTTCCGGGCCAGGATTTTCCGGGCGAAGTCGAGCAGGTCAATCGCCAGGCCGAATTCACCCCGCGCAACGTCCAGACGGTCGAAGACCGCATCAAACAAGTCTTCGGCGTAAAGATTCGTTTGCCGAATAACGACGATCGTCTGCGCGCTGGCATGGCTGCGGACGTTTATTTCCCAAACGTGCCATGAGCGCGAAAGCGATGATTGAGTGCGAAGGCCTGACCAAGCGCTTTGGCAACTTCACTGCGGTCGATCACGTGACGTTCAGCGTCGGCAAGGGATCGATCTTTGGATTTCTGGGTCCGAACGGTTCCGGAAAATCCACCGTCATTCGAATGCTGTGTGGAATTCTGGAGCCGACCGAGGGCACCGCTCGCATCGACGGCCATGACGTCGTGCGCGATACCGAATCCATCAAAGACATCATCGGCTACATGTCCCAAAAATTTTCGCTCTATGACGAATTGACGGTGAACGAAAATCTGATTTTTGCCGGAAAGCTTTACGGTTTGAACGGGCGCGATTTGGAAAAGCGGCGCGACGAAATGATTCAGATCACGCATTTGGAGCCGTATGTCGGCCGCCGCGCGGCGTTGCTTTCCGGTGGATGGCGACAACGGCTCGCTATGGCCTGTTCGCTCATGCATCAGCCCACCGTGCTTTTTCTGGACGAGCCGACCGCCGGGATCGACCCGGTCGCGCGCCGGGAACTGTGGGATTTGCTTTTCGAATTCGCGGGGAAGGGGATGACGTTGTTCGTCACCACCCATTACATGGATGAAGCCGAGCGGTGCGATCACGTCGGTTACATTTATATGTCCAAGTTGATCGTTTGCGGCGAACCGGATGAATTGAAACGGCTGCCGGAAGTCAGCCCACCGGGAACGCGGCGCCTCGATGTCACTTGCGATCACGTCACGATTGCGCTGCAGGCGATGCGAGAAATGAAAGGCGTTCGCAGCGCCACGGTTTTCGGTCAATCGATGCACCTGCTCGTCGACGAAAATATTCGCCGGGCAGACATCGAGGAAAAATTGCGAGGCGTCGGAATTACTCACCCGGAGATCCACGAGATTGGTCCGTCACTCGAAGACGTTTTCGTCACCTTGAGCGCGAAAAACGCCGGAGAGCAAAACGAGAAGGCGGCATGATGATTGTCATCCTGAGCGGAGCGAAGGACCACACGATTAGATGAAAAGCTTTTTCGTTTACATGATGACCAACAAAAGCCGAGTCGTCCTCTACACGGGCGTTACGAATGATCTAACCCGCCGCGTTTGGGAACATCAGAATAGCGAATTTAAGGGGTTTACAAAAACGTACAAGGTAAATCGACTTGTGTACTATGAAGATTTCGATGATCCGATTGATGAAATCTCTCGCGAAAAGGAAATCAAAGGCTGGCGGCGCAGCAAGAAAAACGCACTGGTCGAAACGCTGAACCCGAAGTGGGCTGACCTTTCGAGCACACTTTACGAGGAGACGGGAGGTCCCCTCGCTCCGCTCGGGATGACCGCGGAAAAGAAATGAGGCGCAAACCTTTTCGCGGCCTGGGCGCAATCTTGTTCAAGGAATTTATCGTGGTTTGGCGCGACCCGATGACATTGTTCTTCATGTTTTTCCCGCCCCTCGTCGAGATGATCGCGTTCGGATACGCGCTCGACACCGATGTGAAACACATGGCAATGGTGATCCTTAATGAAGATCGCACCGTGGAAAGCCGGCAATTCATCGATCGGTTTGTGAACACGGAGACGTTTCGCGTGGTCGGCGAAGTCCAAAGCATCGACGAAATGTCGAGCCAGATTCGAAAGGGCAACGCTTATGTTGGTCTGCAGATTCCGCCAAAGTTTACCCAAAATTTGCGGGCAGGTTACCCGGCGCAGGTTCAATTGCTGGTCGACGGGTCGAATTCCACCACTGCGTTGCAGGCGATGAATACTGCGTTGTCCGTCGCGCTGACTCAATCGATCGAATCGTTGCTTCGCGAGACCGGACGTCAGGGAGTGCCGATCGATATCCGGCCGCAAATGCTTTACAACCCGGCGATGAAAAGCCCGAACTTTTACATCCCGGGCGTGATCGGCATCGTTTTGCAGATCGGAACTGTTTTTGCCACGGCCATGGCAGTGGTGCGCGAGCGCGAGAAAGGCACCCTTGAGACTCTGCTGGTTAGTCCGCTAAGTCGCTGGGGGTTAATGCTTGGCAAACTCGTGCCGTATCTCTGCATCGGCATGACCATGGCCATGATCCTGTTCGCCTTGATGCATTACCTGTTTCACGTGCCGATCGCCGGCAGCGTGATTGCCATGATGTTCGCAACCCTGGTTTACGTGTTCGCGTTGCTGAGTCTCGGTCTTCTGGTCGCCACTAAAGCCGAGAACCAAATGCAGGCGTTGCAAATTTCGATGACCTTCATGCTGCCCAGCGTTTTCTTTTCCGGGTTTGTTTTTCCGCGCGAAACGATGCCGTGGATCTTTTACGCTCTGGGCGCAATCCTTCCGACCACCTATTTCATTTCGCTGATGCGCGCGATTATCCTGCGCGGCGCGCACCTGTTCGAATATTGGCCGCACTTGGTGATCCTGATTATCATGTCGGTCCTGCTCTTTGCTTTTTGCGCGCTGCTCTTCCGCAAAAAGATTGGGTGAGGTCGCTAGCCTTCAGTGATCGAGTCGTTTACTAAATAACGGCGAACTACGAGCGCCCACAGTAAGAGCACAATTAGCTGATACCAGGCGAAGAACCGATCGTACCCGCGTTTGCGGACAACCAATCCTCCCGCCGCCAGGACTGCGAAGTGACTAACAAATGGTAAGTACCAAATTGGATCGAACAACCCGCTGCGCAGAGCCGTTTGCGTGATGTCCATCAAGCAAAAGGCAATGAACGCGGAATAGTAACCCGATCGATTTCCTTCAAACCGGTTTCGGCGTTCTTCTTCCTCAGACAAATCGGGGGGATACAGAAATGTGGTCAACAGGTAGAGCGTGATCGTCCAGACGATGAGCACGAGAAATTTGTCGAAGCTCCATACGACATTCGTATTCCATTTGAACGCGACCCACCAGTTCAACGACAGGACAAGCAACGTCGCAAGGGTGAGGACGATGTGCACTTCGTCCATCGGGGTCTCGCGCCGGCGATAAAATGCACGTCCGGCGCCGGCCAGGAGATTCGTCACTCCCAAGCCGATCACGATCGACATTAAAATCGAAATGAACTCAAAGCTGCTCATCGAGTTGAGCGAGCTTTGGTTCTGCATGACGCGCGAGTTTGGGACAGCGCGCTTAGCTATTCAATCTTCTAGTCGCTCGATTCCTTGAGCATTGATTTCAACTGCTCGCGCAGTTCCGGCGATTTCTCGTGCCCGTGGGCGGCCGCTGCGTGCTGGACGGCGGCGTCGAGCACTTCTTCTTCTGTCCCCGAGATTCTCAGGCTGCAGCCTTTCTCGCTCGGATAATCGCGGCAATCGATCGATTTGCGTTGAGGCATACAAACCTCCTTAACTCTTTTTCAATTCAGCCAAATCTTTTAGCACCTGTTCGCTGTGCTCGGCCGGTTTCACCCCGGTATAAACTTTGGCGATCTTGCCTTCGGGATTAATCAGGAACGTGTTTCGCGCTGCCATCGTGGTTCCCTTGTAATCCATGGTCGATCCATATTGGGCCGAAACTTTTCCGCCCGGATCGGCCAACAGTTTGAAGGTTAGACCTTCCTTCGCGCAAAACTCCTTGTGAGAATCCGCGCTGTCCACGCTCACTCCGAGAATCACCGCGCCGGTTTTATCGTACTGCGCAAGGTCGCGCTGAAAATTATGCGCTTCGATTGTACACCCGCTGGTCATGTCCTTTGGATAAAAATAAAGTACGACCCATTTGCCTTTGAAATCTTTCAGGCTGACCTGCGATCCGTCACTGGTCGCCAGACTGAATTCGGGCGCCGCATTTCCGGCGGCCGGTTGAGTTTGGGTATCCGCGCCTTGCATGAGTCCGATTGTAGCCAGGCCAATAATTCCTAACAGCAGCGATTTTTTCATTTTCATTTTCTTGGTTGAGACAGGAACGTTATCCCTGAACGCTTTTTAAATCAAAAGCGGCCCAACGCCCGATTTGTCAGGTCGGTGTCACTGAAAGCTTGCTCTCTCGAGCTCGTTTAGGTCAATAAAGAGCGGCATGCCCAGAACGTACGGGAATCTGCAGATAAAACCGGTGCGCCTGCTTCTTGGAACGATCGCCTGGCTCGGCATCCTGGTGATGCTGATCGCCCTCGCGCATGGTTTTAAATCTATTCCGGCAAACTCGGTCGGGGTCCGGACTCGCTTCGGCGCCTACGAAGGAATTGTGAATCCCGGTCTTACTTACGCAATTCCCTACGTCGACGAAATTCAGATCGTTCCAACCCAGCGGTTGTTGAAACTCGAGTTCGGCTTCACCACGGCAAACTCAACCAACGCTTATCAAGGCGATCGTCAGCCGGAAGAAACCGAAACGATGATTACGGGCGACCTCAACACCGCTCTCGTTCCGTGGGTCGTGCAATATCGAATCACCGATCCACGAACCTACCTATTCGGAGCGCGCGAACCGGAAGAGACGTTGCGCGATCTCTCCGAGAGTGTGATGCGCGAAGTGATTGGCGACCGCACTGTCGACGAAGTGTTGACCATCGGCCGGCATGACATTGAGAGCTCGACCCTAAAGCGATTGGCCGAGTTGTGTTCGCAATATGATTTGGGAATTCAGATTCAACAGGTGCAACTCGCAACGGTTCGGCCGCCTGCCGTGGTCCAGGCCGCGTTTAACGATGTCAATCAGGCGCAGCAGGAAAAACAGACTGCGATCAACCAGGCATGGGCGGTTTATAACGATGCCGTCCCAAATGCGCGCGGCCAGGCGAAAGAACGCGAGAAGCAGGCCGAGGCGTATGCGTTTCACCGGGTGAACGAGGCCCAGGGCGACGCTCAAAAATTTTCGCTGTTGCTCGCCGAGTATCGGAAAGCGCCGGAAGCGACCCGGCGCCGGCTTTATCTCGAAGCGATGCAGGCAATTCTTCCGAGCTTGCAAAAGAAGATCATCATTGATGACAGCTTGAAGAATGTTCTCTCAACCTTGCCGCTGGTGCCGTCTGAGCAGGAGGCCCCGCATCGATGAATGTAATCGACGCCACTCCACCGCCGGCGATCTCGTTGTGGACCGTGCGAATGTTGCAGAGCCGGTTCATGTCGCTCCTGGGTCTGTTTTTCCTTTTGACCGCATTCAAATGGGGAACCTTTCTCTTCACGGTGCATCAGTACGAGACGGTCATCGTTACCCGGTTCGGTAAAATCACCCGCACGATTACGACGCCGGGGTTGAAGATGAAACTGCCGCTGATCGATAAAACCCTGCGCTTCGATAAACGCATTCTGGCCTGGGATGGTCCGCCGACAGAGTGTCCGACCAAGGACAAACTGTACATTATCGTCGATTGCTTTGCCCGATGGCGCATCAGCGATCCAATGTTGTATTACAATCGTATTAATGACGAACGCAGCGCCCTGTCGCGGCTGGATGACATTCTTGGCAGCGAAACGCGGACTGCCGTCGCGACGCATGATTTAGTCGAGCTCATCCGCGTAACCAAAGGCCGCAAACCGCTACGGGACGAGGAACTCGAAAAGAGCGGCACGCTTTTGCCGAGCTCGATCCCGGATATCGAGTTTGGCCGGAGTGAGATTGAAAAACAAATCACCGAACGGACGCGCCAAAAGATTGCCGATTTCGGAATTGAGCTTCTCGACGAGCGTTTCAAACGGAGCACCTACAATCCGGCCGTCGGCGAAAAGATCATCGAGCGGATGTCGAGCGAGCGACATCAAATTGCCGCCCGTTTTCGATCGGAAGGCCGGGGCGAAGCGGCAAACATCAGCGGCCAAAAAGAAAGCGATGTCGCGGCGATTAGCTCGACCGCGACCAAGAACGCGCTGGAGATCGAAGGCAAAGCCGACGCGGACGCCGCCGCTACCTACTCTGCTGCCTTTAATTCACCGGACGCGCAGGAATTATTTACATTCCTTCGGAGCCTCGACGTCATGCGGGCTGCGTTTGAAAAAGACACCACTGCTGTCATTTCGACCAATAGTGATCTTGGCCGAATGCTAAAATCGATGTCCGAGGCGACTGCTCCTCCGAAGTCGAGCCGTTGATCCCGCGCAATTCGCCCGTTATTTGAGCGTGGCGTTGATCTTATCGATCAATCGTTTCCATCCGCCTCGTTCTTCTTCCGAAAGATCGGACGCCGTATGATCTTTCGTCCAGCGAAGAAACGCCTTGGCCAGTCGATACTGCGAAAAATCGGCGCCGATTTCGTTGGTGAAAACTTCGACAATCGACAGGTCGGGTCGCGCGGCCGCGGCGTTGGCGATGTCCCAGCCGAGGCGGTTTTTCCCGACGCGCAAAAGCGTCTCGCGCAGCAAATCCTCTACATGTGGCGAACGCACGCCGTTGCGCGCGTCCTTGCTGCGGAGGATCGACTTGTTGCCGAGCGCGTTGACAAGGTCGTCCTGATTCGTTGCGCGAGCGCCGTTCGTGTCGGAATCGAGCAGCGCCGCCACCTTCAATTTTTTCGCGTGAAGAATCGTTGCGAAGTAGGCCACTTTTGCTGCGCCATTGGTGGGCATCAGCTCGATCCGCGAATTTAGATCGGCGATCCCGCCCTCGCGGAGCATTTGGGCAACGGCGTCGATGTACCAGAAATCGGTGAGACTTTCGAGCAACAGGTTGCGCTGCTGCGAAAACAAACTCTGGGCCAGATCGTAACCCAGCGATTCCTGAAGCGGGAGCAGCGCCGCCGGATCCTCGGCGGTTGCATTCGTATGCACCTTTGTGCCGACGCTGCGATCAGTCATTTCGACTACGCGCACCTGACTTAACTCGTCCGGCCCGACCAAAAACGGAGAATGGGTGGTGTAGAGCAACTGGTTCGATTCGGCCAGGCGCGAGATGGTCGATCTAAATTCCTGCTGCTTGAGTCCGTGCAAACTGAGGCCCGGCTCGTCCAGAAGCAGAATCGCGTTTCTGTGTTTGTCGGCCGACTCGGCAAAGAAAACCACGAAGAATGAGACCAGCCATTGAAAACCTTCAGAGCGCTGATCAAGCTCGATCTCGATGCCGAGATCATCTTCTACCACCACTTTTAGATATTGGCCGTCGGCCAGGATGCGCAGCCGCTCTGCCTCCGCGCGCTTGGCGTCCGGCTTCCAGATATTGCATAATTCCTCGGTCAATCGACGACTTGCGGAATTAAGTTGATACGCGCGCCGGTCGAGCTGATCGCGATAATGCCGCCAGCCTTCCGCGTCGCCCGCTTTCGGTTCGTTCGCTTTTCCCAGATTCGACAGTTCTCGCGCGGTGAATCCGAGCAAGCGCAACAAACATTGATTGCCGTAATCGTAGTCATCGCCGTCCAGAACGTTGGTTTCCAGCCGTTGAGCCAGATGTTCGAGATGAATCATGGGCCGCACTCGAAAATAATCACGGAACCGCACAAACACCGGCAGACGTTGGTGCAATGCTTTCAGCGCGCTGAGGCGGCGTTCCTCGAGGGTGACGGATTCCATCAACGCGTCGTAACGTTTCTCTTCCGTTTCGTTGCCTTCTTCGATGAGCAGAAAGACTTTCTCCAGTACCTTCTTCAATGTTGTGGCGCGTTCGCCTTTGATTTCATCGGCATCTTGCCAACCTTGCGTTGCCGCAGCAAAGGCCGCGCTCGGGGTCGTAGCGGGTGGAAGCCCGTCCATTCCGCGCGGCACGCGCGGATCGACATGCACGAACAAATGCCCGAGGTCTTTTTTGATATCGGCAAATTTCCGCGTCGACGGACCGCCATCCAGCATATGCCAGGCACTGTTGTCCACGCGGCGGCCGTAAATGTAGCGACATTCCCGAAACTCCGCCTGAACCGCGTCTTTATCGGCGGGGTCGAGATCGAAGTGCGCCTCGACGATCGTCGTCTCCTCGAAACGAACTTTTCCTGCCACGATATCGTCGAACTCAGCCCGCGGATAATCACGCAGCGCGTCGAAGCTGCGCATGGCGCACGGCGGATTGATCCGTTGCAACGCCTCCAGCAGCGCGCTTTTGCCCGCCTCGTTAGGCCCAACCAGGATCGTTTTCCCGGCCTCAATATCGAACAAGCCCGTATCGCGAATACTGCGATACTTTTTAACCCGCGCCTTTTTTAATCGCATCGATTCACCTCCAGTGGTTCAAAAAGTTTTTTAGAAAAAACAGCGATCGATTACGATAAAATTCCAAAAAACCTTATTCACCGGTTCGCACATGTTGTTCACAAATTCACAATTTGAAAAACGGGTGCCGCGCATTTGGACCATTGGACATTCGACGCGCGAGATCGACGATTTCGTTTCGCTCTTGATTGAAAACGGAATCAAGCTGCTCGCCGATGTGCGAATGTATCCGGGATCCAGGCGTTATCCGCAGTTTGGTCGTGAAGCGCTGGCGAAATCGCTAGATGAGCGCGGAATTCGCTACGAACATTTTCCCGAGCTGGGCGGGCGGCGAAAAGCAAAACCCGATTCGAAGAACACTGCCTGGCGGAACGAAATGTTCCGCGGTTACGCCGATTACATGGAGACCGAAGAATTTCGAAAAGGCATCGAGCGACTTGTCGATTTAGCGGAGAAGACCGGGCCGACCGCCCAGACCGCATCGTCTACGCGAAGCGTTGCGGGCGCGGCAATCATGTGCGCCGAAGCGGTTTGGTGGCGCTGTCACCGCTCCCTCATTTCGGATTACCTGAAAGCGCGCGGCGTCGAAGTTCTGCACATTCTTGATCACAAGAAAGTCGAGCCGCATCCGTTTACTTCGGCAGCGAAAATTGTGAACGGCGAGTTAAGTTACGGCGATCTTCTGTAGCGGCGACGTCTCGTCGTCGAATCGGCGGTCGGAGACCGCCGCTACAAGGTCAACGTGGATCGGTGACCCGCCCGATGAACAAACATGCGCCGCTCGGCACGTGCTGGATTGCGTAAAGAAACGGTCGATCGACTTTCACGTGGATCGGTTCCTTCGGGATTTCACGACGCGCAGTGAGCTCCATCATCACAACTGCGGTTGCGGCGGCCGCTTCGGTCCCTTTTTCGTCCACCGCGATGAATGTTTTGTGAAAAACGTTGGAGATCGCGAGATATTTATCCGGCCGGCGCGGCGACATTTTATCGAAGTTGGCACTGCCTTGGGGATCGTCGAACGCGGTTTTCATTCCGAGTTGTTTCAAATTTTCAGCGAGCGGAATTGTGGGCGGCTCGATTTTGAACTTCGGCAACTCAAGATCGACCTCCTGGATATCCAGTTTGGCGCATCTCGCGAGCATGTCGGCGTTCAATGTCGCTTCGAGATTTTTCAAACCGCCGACTTCGTCGGGGATCAGCACAACAAACTGCAATTCGTTTCCGGAATAGGGAACGCTGACGGCGGTGAAACCGTCATGCTTTGCGTAGCCATACGACTTTTGATTTTTCATTGTCGGCACATTGACCGAAGCGCCGCCATAAACGTGGAACGGCTTCGGCTCAGTCCCCCTGGCATCAAACTCGGAGCCCCATGGCGCTTTCAGATAAATCGCATTGGCGAGAACGAGTCGGGTCAACTCCTTGATCCCTCCCTGTGGAACCAAATCCCGGATCTTGTCGCGGGTTTGCTGGGCGACCCATCTGTTGATGTAGGCGCGTGCAGCTTCGGGGTCTTTCTTGAAATCGAGGGTTTCAAACGGCGCGCCGTAGAATTTTTTGACGAGCTCGCGGAACGGATCGCGAAAATCGTAACCGCTTTGGGCGAACAGGTGGTTGGCAATCGAAAGGGTAATGGGTTCGCTCGGCCCGCCGTGCTTTTTTGATTGCTCCGCAATTTTTGCCGTCTTCTCAGACATTTCGCCTAACGATCGCTGCAACGAAGCGAACGACGCGTGAATCGCTTCCCCGTCATTTGGAAAATGAAGAACGCGAGCCATCTCGGCGCGGGTTTCGCCGTCGGCGCCTGCGAATGTCATCGCCAGCGCGCTCTCGATCGAGTACGGCGAAAGGCACAGGTTCTGGTCGCCAGCTGCGAGTTGACGATAAAGGTCAAGGCCAAGCGCATTCGCCGCGTGCGCTGCCTCCGTCGTCGGGTCAGCTGCGCGAACTGGAGAGATTGCCGCGAGCGCGACTGCGATTAACGCGCATGGTAGAAAGGGCCTCATAAATAAAATTGAGTCGGCTGCGGCTTAATGATTTACCGACGGCTCGTTTTTGCGACGGACGTAGATATTTAGATCGGTATCGTCGCCAGCGAGCAGATCGTAGTGATTATGCACGTAGTTGACAATTGTCTCGGCGTTAGAGGCAAATCTTCGCTCAATCGTCAATAAAACGACATCGGGAGGATCGCGCTCGACTTCCGAAATTAAACGGGCGTGATCCGCAATCGTCTGATCGCCCGGCCAGAGATAATTCCAGCGAGTCGGGTTCCGCCGATTTGCCAGAAAATAGAACATCGGTTCGTACGGCAAGGCGAGGATCGCATGGTCTGGCGGAACATCCGTTTGGAGCATGCGCACAAAATCCGTCAGGACGGAGGCTTTTGGTATCCGGATTCCGCCGGCGCGTTCTAATTCCAATGGTTCGGCCGAGTTGACCAACTCGGGAACGGTTGCGGGAATTAGCACGACGAGCCAAGTGGTACTGCAAACCAAACCGATAGCCGAGACGATAAGCGCAAGCGAGCGGTTGCGTTCCTTGATCCAGCCGAAAAACAGAGACCAGCCAAAGCACCACAGAAGGAAGAAAGGAGGCAGCGTTGCTAGGAGATGTTCCAGATCCGAGCGGGTTAAAGTTTGAAGCGTAAACAATCCGGACCAAAACGTCAGAAACAGCAGGACTCCGTAACGCGAAGTAAAACCGTTTCGTGCAACTGAGTATATCAAGGAGATCGCGGCAACGAGCTGAACAATTGGAGGCAGATAGAACAGTGCTGCCCACGCATTCTCAGAAAGTGGCGCTTCCGGCGTAATTCTTGGAAAGGGCACCGAACTCGTCTTTGGATAGGTGAAGATCGGAAAAATGACCAACTGGCGGAACATTTCGGGTATCGCCCCTGCACACCAAAAATAAATCAACGCCGGCACGACGATGAGAGCGGCTCCTGCGAGCCACGGAACGACGAGCGTTCTCATCGCGGGCCGCTGCGGATCTTTGCCGTGAGCAAAACCTTCGGCCAGTACGAAAATGCCTAACGCCAGCGACGTGTACACGGCTTGATCGTGTCGCAAGAAAAGCCCGAGGGCGGCGACAGCGCCCGAAGCAATCGCAAACGGAATCCGGTTTGGGTTGATCGCCCACACAAATAGTAAGACCGATGCGGTTGAAGCAGCAACGCCCTGCCAGATTGCCAAAGGCGCGAAGTTGAAGAAAGGAAGGCCAAGAACGCAGCTGGGGACAGCGGCCATTAGAGCCAAAGTCGGGCCCATTAAACGCCGCCCGATTCCATAAATTAGCAGTGGGATGAGAATAAATATCGCCAGTCCTAGAATGCGCATCGACAGGAGAGACGTGCCGAATATTTTGAACATCGCGGCGACGGTGTAAAAAGAAAGTGGCGCCTGAGGCGTTACGAAATCGCGATTTGGAATTTCTCCGTGGATCGCGCGCTCAGCGCCGTATGCGAGACATCCCTCGTCGCCCAAATCAAGTCCGGTCCGAAACCGTGGCCAGCCGATTGAAACACAAAAGATGATTAAGATGACGATGCAAAATAAATCGGGAACCGCGCCTTTCAGTCTCAAAAGGCGAGGCTGCGAATCGGCGAGGGGCATTTGACAACGAAGCGCGAACAACCTGTTGATGGCGCAAGATAAAGGGCGCAATTGGGCTATTCAATCCTATCCGGCTGCCTTGTGCTGCGAAAGCGCATGGGCTGATTATCTTACCGGACCTTCTCGAATCCAAAGGCGTTCCGGGTCAGAAGTGACATTACCCAGTTCCAGTTAGCCGGGGCCAGCGGTGAATTCCCAGGCCGAGGCAAAGCAGCGATGCCACGGTAATGATGGCTCCGATTGACAGAAAACGATTTTGATAATGCAGAATCACCCGATGCTCACCGCTATCTAGTGCGACGCCCAGCAACCCGATATCCACCGGCAGGACCGTAACCGCTCGACCATCTTCAAAAGCGCGCCAGCCCTCATCGAATGGCGTTTGTACAACCATGACGGCTTTCCGAGCCAGGTGCACTTTGCCGACGATTTCAGATGGTCGAAATGATGTCAGTTCGAAGGCTGAATTGCGGAGCGAAAGAACTACTTCGTTGATGGACCCGTCTGTGATTTCATTTTCTGCATCGGCGAGAGGGAGTTCTGGCAAATTGAGCTGTTCAGCCTGGTCCCTCTTCAGAGTGATTGCTCGAAGCAATGCGGATGACTTTTTGCGCGCTGGCAATTTCAGGAACGCATCTTCCGGGATATAACGGTCGAAAATTAGACCGAGTGGAACCCATGCCACATTGCGGAAGAGATACTGATGTTGGTAGTGCCTGACGAATTCGTAGAGAGTCGAATCTCGCAAAAGCGCCGCATCTTCTACCAGGGCATATTTTTCGCCCATCAAGATCGATAACAACGGGTCATTTGTCACTCCGGGGCACCAGCGCGTGTCTGCTTCGGATTTCTCGGGAATCGCTCCGACCCCGAGAAGAAAGTCAATGTAGGCGCGATTATTAAACGAACTGTAGGCCGCGGTGCCGTAATAGCCGAAAACCATCGCATCATTAAAGCCGTAGCTTACCGGGTACGCTGCCTGTAACTTAGTAACGCGGAAAAAGCTCGGGTCGCTTCCCTTGATATCGCGAACCGCGTCCACCGTATCGTCATTGTACCCAACCCGTTGTTGTAGCTCGCGCGCCGTAATTTTGTCGCGATCTGAGACGGTGACAAAATCGAATCGGACGAGCTCGATTGCGGCGAGAAAGACTAAACCCCAAGTCGCCATTTTTTGTCGCCGGAACAATTGGCCGGCAGCGAGCAATGCAGCTGATCCGACCAGAAATAATGTGGTGTTCCGGATGAGTGACTTGTCCCTGGCCTCCGGCAGATGAAGAATGGCAATCGCGGCAATGGCAGTTGCTGCGAGCAGCCAGAGATTGATCGGTCGGCCTTGTTTGAAGTGTGACAACACCATCATCGCCATCGCGATCACGCCGATGACGATAAACAGGCAATAGGTTCGGTAATAGTCGCCCTGAAATCCCCAGAACAAATAGCGGAACCACGGCAACACCATTGGCAGCATTGCTGCGACTAGAAACAGCCCGCAGATAATGCGAACACGGTTCTTGGACACGACCAGCGCCTGGGGGACCAGAAGCACCGAAACCAGTCCACAATAGATGATTGGAGCTTCAAAATAGTTTTGCCACCCGTGGTATCGATCACCGACACCAAGCAGGTCGTTACCGAGAAACCTTAAGATTGCCGTTACGTAGTGTGCACGCGATTCCAATCCGAAGATCGGAAATGCGCCCAATGTAACCGCGGCGGTGGCGATACCTGATCCGCGTGGACTGTGCAACATGGTGAGCAGGTTTGGCAACGCGATCAAGGCGCTGATTCCAACGCCAAGAGCGGCCGCGCCGGCGATTGCGAATAGTTTTGGCAATTTAGTTCGCCAGTGACCTTCCGCGCTCCAAAGTTTCGCCGGGACATAGAAACAAAGCAAAAGCGCGCAAAGGTATAAATGGAATGCGCTGATTAGCCCGATTGCCGCGACCGCTAAACTTAACCATCCCCAATAACCTCTTTGCAGAGCCCACTCTACCGCCAGCAATACTGCGGTGAATCCCACAACCTCATCGGCTAAGACGAACCAACACGCTCCCATGCACATGTAGGCGGAAAAAGCCAGGAGCAGCGAGCCAAGAACGGCCGCAGCAAACTCAATCCGCTGCAGGCGGAGAAAAGCGAAGTAGATCAAGCCGGTTGCGAGCACTTTACCCAAGTGCTGGTAAATCAGCGCATGAGCGATCAGCTCGCGCCGTAGCCAGATGACTGGTTCCCAAAACAAGTATCCGGCGAGATACAGAATATCCTGCCCAATCCCGACCGAGAACGACCAGGAAGGAAATCCATAATGGCGCAGGTAATCGGAGAAATGAACGAACCACGGATAGTAGTCGTCGAGCGAATCTCGGCCAACATCTGTATAAAGAAGGACCGAGCCGCCGAACAGAAAGTCCCGAAATATCAAGGCCCCGACCAAAAGGACGCAGCCCGCGACCAGCATGAATCTTGCGAAACGATTTTCGTCCCGGGTCAAACTTTGAAAGCGCCAGTGCCAATTCACCATCGTTGTGGCGCAGTTATCTTTCCCGCCCGGACATCGAACGCGTCGCGCAGAGTAACCTGAAATCGAGTGATTCCGACGAATAAGCCGGGAGATACTTTCATATTACTGGGAGCGATTATCACAACCTTGCGACGCTATTCAAAGTGGATTAGACAACTTCTTCCCAGCGGGTCGGTAGCTCAATCGGTAGAGCAGCGCCCTTTTAAGGCGTTGGTTCCGGGTTCGAGTCCCGGCCGACCCACGAATGTTGTAGCAGCGCTCTATAAGCGCCGGATGAATTCGTCCGACGGTCATAGACCGCCGCTACAGGATCTTAACCAAATCGCTTAGCGAATTCTTGCCGCGCTCCAACTTGAAAATCGATAACCCGGCTGCGGTCGCGGCTTTCCAATCGCGCTCTGGATCGTCACCGACATGCAATGCTTCGCCACGTGTCAATTGCATAAACTTCAGTGCGCGGCGAAAAATTTCCGGGTCCGGTTTATCGGCTCCGATTTCGCTGGAAACGAAAATGTGCGAGAAAAATTTCGAGATGCCGAGATGTTCCAGGATCATTCGCAATCGGCCATCGAAATTTGAAACAACCGCGAGTTGGAACCGGGGCTGCAACTGTTCGAGAACGCCGACTATTTCCGGGTAAAGCTCCCACACGCCTGCTTCGGCGAAATGTTCGTAAGCGATCTCGAAAAAATTATCGCGATCGAGTTCGCTCAGCGCCGGCGCGATTTCGCCCAGCACTTTTTCCACGACTGCGCGCCACCAATCCTTGTCGTCGTTTACGCGCGGACCATCGATTGCCTCGCGCAGCGGCATTTCGCTCCATGCTTTCATGAAAGCGCGATCGAGCTTGGCCGCGTCCAAATTCAATCCGACCTCGTTGCCGACCAGGGCGTAGTGATATCCGACATTGTGGGTGAGATAAAACAGCGTCCCCATTGCGTCGAAAAAGATCGCTTTCGGGGAAGGTTCGATTTTGTTTTGTTTAGGCATGAACTCCGCAGGTCGATGGAAAATCGGTTTTCTCGTTCTCGCAAGCTTTGTTGCGGGCGCGGTGACAGGCGCATTTCTAATCATGGGATCGGCCAAGGACGAGATGCGTCGCCAACGCGATCCGCTGCGCTGGTTCAGCAGCACGCCCGACCGTTGGCGGACCGAGATGAACTTAACGGCCGATCAGGACCAAAAGATCCGGCCGATCTTGCAGCAGATCGACGATGAGTTGACCAATCGACGCGCGGTCGATCTTCGTGAGACCGAAGGAATTCTCTCGCGCGGGGAAGATCGTATCGGGGGCATCCTCACCCCGGACCAGCGCCCGCGCCTGCACCAGACTTTCGAGCAACGACGGCAGCGCCTGCGCGATTGGATGGGCGTGAACGATCAACAAAAAACGACCGAGTGATTTTTCGCCGGTTGGACAATCACGTCCGAACACTCGATTAATTGAAATGCTGCCAGTCGAGCACAACGATCCGATCAACGCGAAGATCCTGGCGATTTCTGAGGACAAGGTCGAAGGCTTCGTGCGCGAACCTTTCGAAGAGATTGCGCATCGCTCGGGAGTTGATGTCGATACCGTGATGGCGCGAATTGCGGCGATGCTGCGCGCGGGAACGGTCCGCCGTGTCCGGCAAACTTTGCTCGCCACTAATCTGGCCGACGGCGCGCTGGTCGCCTGGAAAGTTCCGGAAGAGAAGATCGAAAGCGCGTTTGATTGGATGTCCCAGCGCGATCCGTTTTCGGGCCACGTCGTCGTGCGTTCAACCGACACCGTGACGGCGGGTTCGGAATACAAACTCTGGACAACGGTGAAAGTGCCGCACGGATTTTCGTTGGAGAAGCATTGTGCCCTGCTGACCAAAAAGGTTGGCGCGGAAAAATTCCGCATCATGCCGGCGAAAGGAATTTTCACTCTCGGGGTCGGCCACGTTCGGCGAAAAACCGTCGAACCCGGCAGCAAAGCCGACCATCCCGCGAAAATGATTCGGGTCGAGGCTGCCAATCTGAGCGAACATGAATGGGACGTTTTGCTGGCACTGAAGCGCGAGTTCGCGCCCGAGGAAATTCGTCCGAATCCGTGGGCGCCGCGCGCGGCCGAAGCCGGTGTCACTCTTGAGGAATTTTTCCGCGTGGCGGAGGATTTAAGCACCCGCAAAATCATCGGCCGCTTTTCCACGTTTCTCGAGCACGTGAAACCGTCGCAAACTGGAGTTCGGGTCACACGTTTCAATGCCCTGTTCCATTACGCCGTGCCGACAGGTCGCGAAATTGAAACCGGCGGCGAAGTCGGCCGTCATCACATCCTGACCCATTGCTATTGGCGCGAAGGCGGCCCGGAATTTAAAAACGTCAACATCATGGCGGTAGCTCACGGAACTGAAAAACCGCGATTGCTCGAACACAAGGCCGCGATCGATCGACATCTCGCGGCCTGCGGGATTCCGGTTTCCTATACAAATGTTTTCTGGGGCGGCCGCAGCGAAATTAAACCGTCGGAGATTTCACCGAAGATTTATCGCGAGTGGCTGGCAAAAACATGAGTGTTGTGGCGGCAGGCGTCCCGCCTGCGATCCTGATACAATTCTGCAGCCGAGACGGCTGCCTCCACAGGTGAAAGCGCTGGTCGACAAACTTCGCGCAGAATTGGACCTCACCAGCGGGGACATCGATCTCGCGGTGGCGCAGCTTTTATCCGATCAGATCGACGACGAGGTGAAAGCAGATTTTTTAATGGCGCTGCACAAGAAAGGGGAAACCGCGGAAGAAATTTTGGCCTTTGTTCGTCCGCTGATGAAACGCGCGGTGAATCCGATGATCGATCCGGCGGAGTTGCCGGGACCAATGATCGATATTTGCGGAACGGGTGGCGACGGCCTGAGTTTTTTTAATGTCTCCACTGCCGCCATGTTTGTCCTCGCGGCCGGCGGGGCGGTTGTTGCGAAACATGGCAATCGCCGGGTGACCTCGAGTTGCGGCAGCGCTGACGTTCTCGAGCAGCTCGGGATCGCAATCGACCTCACGCCCGAACAACTGAGCGACAGTTTGAAGCGCCATGGGCTCGGTTTCATTTTCGCGCGAACCTATCATCCGGCTTTCCGGGCGCTGGCGGCAATGCGGGAACGTTTGGCGCGGCAGAAAATGCGAACGGTTTTCAATTTGCTCGGGCCGTTGCTCAACCCGGTCCGGCCAAAACGGCAATTGATCGGCGTGTTCGATCCGAAATGGACCGTAATTTTTGCCAATGTTCTGCAACAAATGGGATATGAACGCGCCTGGGTTGTTCACGGCCTCGGCGATAACGGCGCGGGGATGGACGATATATCGATCAGTGGCGCGACGACGATCGCCGAATTGAACGAGGGACAAATTAATTCCGCCGTCCTGGACGTGAGCTGGCTCGGCGTGCCGCGAGCTTCGGTAACGGAATTGGAGGGTGGGGATGCGCGCCAGAACGCGGAGACGATTGAAGGAATTCTTTGCGGAAAAATTCGCGACCCGAAACGCGACCTGACGATTGTGAACGCGGCCGGCGGATTTGTGGTTGCCGGATTGACAAAAGATTTGAAAGAAGGGATCGACCTGGCGCGCGAAGAAATCGACAGCGGCCGTGCGCTGGAAAAACTTCGCGAGATGCAAAATCTGTAGGGGAAGCAGGCTGCTTCCCGAGACGCTAACAGCGTCTCCTACAGGTTTTCGCCGAAAAGCTCGGCGTAACTGCGGTCGAGGTCCCGCAACAACGCGAGCGCGACAATATTGCGATCCAATCGGCTGCGGCGAATAATTGCAACTGAGGTGGCGCGTTCGCGGAGTTCTTCGGAAAAATCGCCGGGCGCGTGGTTCACGTTCAGCCCGATCCCAACGACCGCAACGTGACGTGCGCCGGGTTGAGCGCGCATTTCAACTAGCACGCCGGCGATTTTTCGATCACCGATGTAAATGTCGTTCGGCGGTTTCACGGCCGCGGAAAGATCGAATTCGTCTTGCAGGGTCTGGGCGATTGTCTCCGCCACCCAGGCGGTCAGCCGCGCCGATTCCTTGATATCGATGTTCGGTCGAAGCAAAATCGAAAACCACAAACCTTTTCCGACGGCGGATTCCCATTCCTTGCCGCGTTGACCGCGTCCGGCAATTTGATGTTCGGCAAAAACGCAAAAGCCTTCCGGCCAATCGCCCGCCGCCATTTGTGCGATCACGTCGTTGGTGGATTGGGTTTGTTCGAGCACAATAATCTCGCGGCCGATGATGAGCCCGCCGCGCAATTTCTCGGCCCGGATTCGATTACGCACCGGCATCGGTGATCTCGAGTGAAAAATCAATCGCCCTCGCCGAGTGGGTGATTGCCCCGATGGAAATGTAGTCCACGCCGGTCGCGGCGATTTGCCGGATGTTCTTCAGGGTAACGCCGCCGCTGGCTTCAAATTTCACTTTGGTTTTGCCGAGCGCGATGGCTTCGCGGATTTCTGCCGGCGTCATGTTGTCCAGAAGGATCACATCGATGCCTTCGATTTTCAGAAAGCGATGAACTTGTTCCAGCGTGTCAGCCTCGACTTCGATTTGGATTTTTGGTCGCGCTTCCCGGATCTTGCGGACGGCTTTGGCGAGCTCGTCGAACCCGGTGATTGCCGCAAGGTGATTATCTTTGACCAGGACCATATCAAAAAGACCGAAGCGATGATTGAAGCCGCCTCCGGCAACGACCGCCGCTTTTTCGAGCGCGCGCAAACCAGCCGTCGTTTTTCGAGTATCGAGAATCTTCACGTGTTTGATGGCTGCGGCGTCGACAAATTTTCGGGTCGTGGTTGCGATTCCGGACAGATGTTGCAAAAAATTCAACGCGACTCGCTCGGCCTTGAGAATTGAGCATACCGCTCCTTCAATCTGGATCACCTCGTCGCCTGGGTTCACTTCGCTGCCGTCATCCCGAACGATTTTGATTTTGAGCGCGGGATCAACCCGCCGAAAAACTTCCGCCGCGGTCTTGGCGCCGGCGACAATCGCCCGCTCCCGCGCCACAATCCGGGCGCGGCCGCGGGCATTTTTCGGGACAAAAGAATCGGTTGTCACGTCGCCGTCGCCGATATCCTCGCGCAAAGCGGTGTCGATCGGATCGGGAAGGGAGGATTTCATACGCGGTTCGCCACATTCGGCGCCTGATAGACGCGCCGGCCGCGAACGTAGGTTTCAAGGTTCGCGTGCGGTCCACCTCGATAAATGCAAAGCGCGACCACATCTTCGGGAGTCAGCCCAACCATGGCATTGCGGTTTTGCGGATAAGGGAGAAGCGCCGCCAGGTCGACAACGATCAGATCGGCTTCTTTGCCGACGTCCAGAGTTCCGATTGCCGTGGATTTTCCGAGGGCGCGGGCGCCACCGCGGGTGGCGAGATAGAGCGCTTCGCTCGGTCGAAGTGGACGCAGATTTGGTTCGTAAGCCGCTCGCGCCTTCTGAACTTCGATCGCCGCTCGCATCACCTGCCACATGTTCAGTTCAGGGCCGCCGGCAACATCGGAACCGAGTCCGACGTTAATTCCCGCTTTTAGGAGCTGGTCCAGTCTCATCAAGCCGCTGCCGAGAAAGAGATTCGAGCTTGGGCAGTGTGCGACACTGGATTGAGCTGCGGCAATGGCTGCGATCTCGCGCGGATTCAAATGAATGCAGTGACCGAGGATCGTCCGCTGAGTGAGGAGTCCGCATTTTTCATATATGTCAGTGTAGTCGCGCGCGGTCATGTGAAGGTGATGGGCTTTTTCCAGCTCTTCGCGGTTCTCGGCCAAATGAGTTTGCAGGTAGGCGCCAAATCGGGCCGCCAGTTCGGCCGCGCCGCGCATCAGCTTTTCCGAACAGGTAACCGCAAACCGCGGGCTAAAAGCGTAATCAAGCAACCCGTTCGCTGCCTTGTGCCATTTCCGGCAAAGTCGTTCGCTTTCCAACAGCGAGATGGAAAGAATTTTTTTCGGCTGCATTTGTCCGTAAGAACCGAGGTCCATCATCATTTTGCCGAGAATGGTCCGAACTCCGCTTTGACGCGCGGCCTCGAAGCCGATGTCGCAGCTGTCTTCGTAAATTGCCGCGTAGGCCATCACCGTCGTGGTGCCGTTTCGGGCGAGCTCGTGAAAGAATTGTGGAGCCTCCTCACGAGCTCGGGGTCCGGTGAATTCGCGTTCAACAGGAAAAATGTGCTGTCGCAACCAAGGGAGCAATTCACTTTCACCGCGGGCGACGACCGAATATTGCGGGAGGTGAGTGTGGCAATCGATCAGCCCTGGAAAGATCGCGACCTGGCCGAGGTCGGCCCATTGAACGGAATTGGGCGGATGCAACCGGCGCAGATCGTCATAGGCGCCAACCGCGGCGATCCGACCATTTTCGACCAGAACGGCGCCATGAGGGTGGCCGCGCAAAGTACCGAAGTCGGGAGCGTCGATCAGAAAACCACGCAGGCCGAACCGGCTAGTGATGCTTTGCATAAACCGCGGGCAGTATCAGAACATTTTGGCTGGGCCAGCGGCAACACCGCAGTTCAGAGGTTCGTGCGCAAAAAAAAAGATTCGGGCAGCGCACGCCAAGGAGAAACAGCAAATACGAGAAACGTGCCACCGCCCGAATCGCCTTAACCTGTTAAATTGGACAGCGGGCGGCGGCTGACGTTCGAATTTTTTACGATTTTTTCGGACACGGAGAAGATCAACGGCCCGAAGGACTTATAATCCGAGCTCTACCTGGGTCGAACTTACCACCTTTTCCGCCTCGGCTTTCACCTCTTGGAGCAGCGACTTGAATTCGCACTTCTCCAGCTCCTCGATCAACGCCGGGTAGTCCGGTTGAATCTTCAGGTCGTCGATCGGCAACGGCAGGTCCATGTGGCAATCGAGTTCCACCATCTTCCGGTTTTCCAAAATCTGGTCGCGCGCCGCGATGAGTTTTACTCGCATTTTGTCGCTTTTGACCTTGTCGAGATTGGCCAGTAAACGATCGAGTCCCCCAAATTCGCGGATCAAGCCGCTGGCCGTTTTGCGACCGAGACCAGCGACGCCGGGAATGTTGTCTACGGAGTCTCCGCTTAACGCGAGGATGTCACCGATCATTTTCGGCGGCGCTTCCCATTTTGCGGTGGCTTCCTTTTCGCCCAGCAGCGCGAACGCGTCTTTCGGCGAAGCGAGGTCCGCTTTGGCGGTGGTGTAAACTTTCACGCAAGGCCCAATCAGCTGGTACAAATCCTTGTCATTGGTCGCGAGAATCACTTCCATTCCTTTGCGTTTGCAGGCCGCCATCGCGTAGCAGCCCATCAAATCGTCGGCCTCGGTGTTCGGCAGCGAGATACTCTTAAATCCGAGGAGAGCGGTAAGCTTGCTTTGGATAAAATCGAGCTGCGGCACCATCGGTAACGGCATTTCCTTTCGCGTTTCCTTGTAGGCCGGCTGCAATTTCACCCGCCGCTCCGGCATGCCTTCGTCCCAAAATACGGCCCCAAGCTTCGGCTGAAGGTGCTTGATCATCAACCGCAGCGTTTTGGTGAAACCGAAAATCGCGTTCGTCGGCTCGCCCCGCGAGTTGGAAAGATTCGGGATCGCGAAGAACGACCGGTAAACGTAGTAATGCCCGTCTATTAAGAGCAGTTTCACCAGAGAACGTAACTGCTCAGACGCGATCGACAATCGCACGTTACGCTTCCGCTAGCTCGGCGGGCTAGTTCCCTAGTGATAAATTGCCGCAGAGCGGCGGCCTTCTCTTGCTCTTACTCTTGCTCTTGCTCATGCTCATGAACGACGAATGAGTAAGAGTAAGAGAAAGAGCATGAGCAAGAGCAGGAATAAGAGGTAAAACAATGTCCGACCAGTGGATCATTCGCGTTCAGGGGAAGGAGTACGGTCCGGCCGATCTCGAGACGCTGCGAGAATGGAAATCTGATGGCCGGGTGCTGCCCGCCAATCCGGCGCGGCACGCAAATGTCGAGGATTGGCAAACCGCGGCTGAGATTCCGGGGCTGTTTCAAATCGAGCCGCCGCCGGTTCAAACAAAGGTCGGAGATCACAGATCAGAGGTCAGTGATCAGAGCTCAAGACCGCCAAGTAGAAACATCCTGACCGAGACCTTTGGGATTTATTTTCGCGGTTTCTTTCAGTTCCTCGGTTTGTCGCTTCTCAGCATCGTGCCGATCGTGTGCGCGGAGTTGACCAGCCGGTTCATCGACACTGCGCCGGGCGTGAATGTCGATCTGCGCACCCTGGTCGCCGGCGGGTTTGGATTGTGCATGATCGTGCTCCGTCTTGTTTTGTTGCCGGTTTATATCGCCGGCATTCAAATTCTGACCCTCGAGCTCGCCACTGGAAATCGCATTGGTTTCTTCAGCGTTTTGAACGGCGCGGTGAAATACTGGCCGCGTGTCGCCGGGCTCTGCATTTTCGTCTACGCCATTTTCTTTTTCCTGCTCGCCTTCGGCTTCGGCCTTCTTTTCGTGGCCGCGTCCGCGAACACCGTTCTTTCGGCTGTGATCGTGCTCGGCTTGCTCGCCCTTCAAGTCTGGTTGTTCAGCCGTTTCTTTATCAACGTTCTTTTTTGGCAGCAATTTGTCGTCCTCGAAAATTTGAATGCCACCGCCGCGTTGCGCGCCAGCCGAAAACTGGCCCGCAGCGGTCGCGATCTTTCCTGGTATCAACGTCCGCTTTGGCGCGGGGCCCTGATAGTTTCGCTTTGGATTGCCTTTGTCCTCGCGATCACGATTACTCCCGAGTGGGAAATGCTGCGTAATTACGCTGCGGAAGTAATGCGCACTCAGGACCCGCAGGCCCTTTACGAGAAAATGAGCGCGGCAATGCAAGCGCGCGGCGTCGATTACCAAGCGCTGGCCCTGAACGTGGGGCAACGAGTTTTGCAGCCGCTTCTCGGCATCGCATTCGTCGTGCTTTATATCGATTCCAAACCCGAATAGGTGGAGCGCGATCTCCGAGCGCGTTTCTTTATCCCGGAACGAAAATGTAATTCTCGGGCGAACCCTGGACCCCGGCCAAGTCTTCCAGTTTTCGCGAGACATAATTCAACGCAGAAAAAAATTGGAAAGCCGCGCCACGGTTTTCGTCTTTTATCTCAATCAAAACCGTTGGCCGATGCGTTGCCAAAGTCTTTCTGGCGCCCTCAAGGACATGAAGTTCGTGACCTTCGACGTCGATTTTGATGAACGAAACGCTCTCAAGCTGAAAACTGTCCAGGGTTGCGATTTTTACCGGCTTGGTAAGCTCACCCGTCGCCTCCGGATAATTTCCAGGCGCCAGACTCGCCCAGCCGGTGAGAGGCAAACCGTTAAGCACAGGTATGTAAAGTGTGGCTACGCCGGCTTCGGAGGAAAGACCGACCGGAATGATTGTGATGTTGCCCGGATTATAACTCAGTAAATCTCCGGTGAGTTCGTCGTTAATCTCAATCGCGTAAACCTTGGAAAAAATTTTCGACATGCGGAACGCGTAAAACCCGACGTTCGCCCCAATGTCCAACGCCACATCCTTCCTCGAAACCAATTGGGGCAACTTTCGCAGCTCCGGCTCCAGCAATCCGTCCACCGATGCGAGCCAATAACGAAATGGTAATCGAAAGCGGGAAGGCAAAAACGGTTGGACGGTCTTGCCCAACGCCCGCGAAACAAAACCGGTGGATCGCATTGCGGCGAGCAGTTTACAATTTGCCGTCGCCGGCGCGACGCATTCTCAGTTCAACGACAGATAAGCCGCGAGTCCGTGCAAGCCACCTTCGCGGCCGAACCCACTCTCCTTGTATCCACCGAATGGAGAAGTCGGATCAAATTTATTGTAAGTGTTCGCCCAAACCACGCCGGCGCGCAGTTTGTTCACGATCTTGAAAATCTTGCTGCCTTTATCAGTCCAGACTCCGGCGCTCAAACCGTAAGGCGTGTTGTTCGCGCGCTCGATTGCTTCTTCCGGCGTGCGGAATGTCATCACGCTCAGGACCGGGCCGAAAATTTCTTCCTGGGCGATACGATGTGACGCGGTGACGCCGGTGAAAAAGCTTGGCGGATAAAAATAACCTTTCGCGGGCAAACGGGCGGGCGATTGCACAAGCTTGGCGCCTTGTTGAATTCCGCTGTCGACCAGCTCGCAGATTTTCTCGAGCTGCATTCGGGAATTGATCGCGCCGATGTCGGTGTTTTTGTCGAGAGGATTGCCGACCCGCAGGGTCGAGATGCGATCGCGTAACTTGCGAATGACCGGCGCGAACACGCCTTCCTGAACAAACAAACGCGAGCCGGCGCAGCAGACGTGTCCTTGATTGAAATAAATTCCGGAAATGATTCCTTCGATGGCCTGGTCGATCGGTGCGTCTTCGAAAATAATGTTGGCGGCCTTGCCGCCGAGCTCGAGGGTCAGTCTCTTTTTCGTTCCGGCGACCGCGCGCAAAATTCTTTTTCCGACTTCAGTCGATCCGGTGAACGCGATTTTGTCCACGTTCGGATGTTCGACGATGGCGCGTCCGGTTTCGCCGGCGCCGGTGACGATGTTGACCACGCCTTCCGGCAATTCCGCTTCCTGAAAAATCTCGGCGAGATGCATCGCGGTGATCGAAGTCGTCTCGGCCGGCTTGAGCACGACCGTGTTTCCGCAGGCCAGGGCGGGCGCGAGTTTCCACGCCGCCATCAGCAGGGGAAAATTCCAGGGAATGACCTGCCCGGCGACTCCAAGCGGACTCGGATTACGACCCGGAAATGCGTACTGGAGTTTGTCGGCCCAACCGGCGTGATAAAAAAAGTGCGCCGCCACCAGCGGCAGATCGACATCTCGCGATTCTTTAATCGTTTTGCCGCCGTCCATCGATTCGAGGACGGCCAGCTCGCGCGATCTCTCCTGAATTAAGCGGGCGATGCGGTAGAGATACTTGCCGCGTTCGCGCCCCGACATTTTGCTCCAAACTTTGTCGTAAGCGCGACGGGCTGATTTGACGGCAACATCGACATCGCGCGCATTGGCCTCGGCGATTTCAGCGAGTTTCTCTTCGGTTGCCGGATTGATGGAATCGAAATATTTCCCGGTCTTTGGCCTAACGAATCTTCCATTGATGAACAGCTCGTAGCGCGGCTTGAGCTTGATGTAATTGTGGGCCTCGGGGGCCGGCGCGTAATCCCAGCGATCGCTAAAACTTAGCCGGCGTTTATTTGGCGGCAACGCGACGCGGTAGTCGACGCGTTTTTGGTGGACCACGCTCAGGTAGGGGCGATTGCCCTCAATCGCCCGCGGGCCGTTGGGGGCAACGGCCCCTACCTGCCTTTTTCTTCGCGATGCGACTTTTCGTTTCGCGCTTTTTTTCCGGCCACCAGAATGGCGACTGAGGTCAGTCGCCGCTACCTGTTTTTTTCGCGATGCGACTTTTCGTTTCGGGCGATTGGGGGCAATCGCCCCTACCTTGCGTTGCTTCTTCATGGCAGGGAGAAATAATCCGGCCCCTGGTAATTTCCGTCCACCGATTTCGCGATTTGCATGAGGACGTCGTTTACAAGCGTGCTGGCCCCAAAGCGGAAGAGATCGGGGGTGAGCCAATCGTCGCCCAGTGTTTCCTTCAACATCACCAGATACGCGAGCGCTTGTTTGGCGGTGCGAATCCCGCCGGCCGGCTTCATTCCGATTCGCAAACCGGTTTCGTAAAAATAATCCCGAATGGCCTCCAACATCACCAGCGTCACCGGCATCGTTGCAGCCGGCGAGATTTTTCCGGTCGAAGTCTTGATGAAATCAGCCCCGGCCCGCATCGCAATCTCACTGGCGACACGGACGTTGTCGTAGGTTTGCAACTCACCAGTTTCCAAAATCACTTTCAGGTGGGCATCGCCGCACGCTTCCTTCACCGCGACAATTTCATCGAACACCCGTTGATGTTCGCCGGCGAGGAACGCTCCGCGATCGATCACCATGTCGATCTCGTCCGCGCCATCGCCTGCGGCGCTTCGAACTTCCTGGAGCTTCAACCGCAAGGGCATGAGGCCGGTCGGAAACGCGGTCGCGACCGAGGCGACTTTGACGCTGGAGGTCCCGAGAAACTTTTTCGCGAACCTGACCATGTTTGGATAAACGCAGACCGCGGCGCACGATGGCACGTCATAACGCGGGTCGAGCGGCTGCATCGCTTTGCGGCAGAGAAAGGCGATTTTTCCGGGCGTATCTTTTCCTTCGAGGGTGGTCAGGTCCATCATCGAAATGGCGAGCTTAAGACCGGAAAGTTTCGCCGAAGTTTTAATGCTTCGTTTGGCAAACGCGGCTGCTCGCTCTTCCGCCATGACCTGATCGACCGTTGGCCAGGAAAAACGGCGGCTTCGCGCCGACTGGCCACGCGCTTTGTCGATGTGACGGGTGATAGTTTTCATGACGAAATCAAATTTGACGATCCGGAAAAATCCTGAGGGTGGCAACCGTTTCCGCCTCGCAAATCGATTCATACTCTAAAGCTGGCCGCCAACGCAACGATGCAGACGCCGTTTGTTTATATGATTCTTGGATTTCCGGAATCCTCCCCGGGCGGTCTGCTCGTAATTGGAGCACTGTCGCTGATCGCTCTGTCCGTTTTCCTCCGAATCAAACTTGGCTAAGTGTTCTTTCGCGCCCAGAGTCGATGTGACTCTGTCGTCGCCTTCCTCGAATCACTCGTCGCGTTATGACCCTTAAAATATTGCCCGGCAAACCGTATCCCCTCGGCGCGACCTGGCTCGGTGACGGAGTCAATTTCGCAATTTTCGCCGAACACGCGACCAAAGTTGAACTTTGTCTGTTCGATAATCTCGAAGCCCCCAGGGAAAGCGCCCGCATCGAATTATCCGAACGCACCGAATATGTCTGGCACGGGTTCCTGCCCGATGCGCGGCCGGGGAAACTTTACGGTTTTCGGGTCTACGGACCGTACGAGCCGGTGCGCGGTTTGCGTTTCAACGATTCCAAGTTGCTGCTGGATCCTTACGCCAAGTCGATTGCGGGACAGATCAAGTGGGCGGACGAAATGTTTAGTTACGTCTTTGGGGACGCCGGCGAAGATCTCAACCGTGATTTGCGCGATAACGCGTGGGCGATGCCGAAATCGGTGGTGATCGACGGGCAATTCGATTGGGGCGACGACAAACGACCGGAAACGCCGCTATCGGAAACGGTGATTTATGAAATGCACGTCAAAGGGTTCACCCAACTTTGGCGCGACATTCCTGAAAAATTGCGCGGCACTTACGCCGGACTCGCGAACGAGAAAGCGATTCGGTATTTAAAAAATCTCGGCGTAACGGCGGTCGAGCTATTGCCGTCGCACACGCACCTGAACGACAGGGCGCTGGTCGATCGCGGCCTGACGAATTATTGGGGCTACAACACGATCGGATTTTTTGCACCACACGCGCCTTATTCGAGCAGTCGCGAGCCTGGAGCGGAAGTGATCGAATTCAAAGGGATGGTCCGCAATCTTCACGCGGCCGGAATCGAGGTGATTCTGGATGTGGTTTATAATCACACTGGCGAAGGAAATCATCTCGGACCCACCGTGTGCTTCCGCGGCGTCGACAACCCGGTATATTACCGGTTGCTCGCCGACAATCCGCGGTTTTATCTCGATTACACCGGCACCGGCAACACTATCGACACGCTGCATCCGCGCACGTTGCAAATGGTGATGGACAGTCTGCGTTACTGGGTGACGGAGATGCGGATCGATGGATTTCGTTTCGATCTCGCGTCGGCGCTGGCGCGTGATGGCAGCGGGGTGAACAAATTCCACGCCTTCTTCAAAGTCATTGAGCAGGATCCCGTCCTGTCCCAGGTGAAATTAATTGCCGAACCGTGGGACGTCGGCGACGGCGGCTACCAGGTCGGCAATTTTCCGGCGCCGTTTTCGGAATGGAATGGAAAATATCGCGACGCGATGCGCGGTTTTTGGCGAGGAGACGAAGGGCTGGTCGGGGAAATCGCGTATCGACTCACCGCGAGCCCGGATCTCTATCAGCACGATGGACGTGGTCCTTACGCCAGCGTGAACTTCATCACTTCGCACGACGGATTTACTCTCAATGATCTCGTCAGCTACAACGACAAGCACAACGAAGCCAACGGCGAAGAAAATCGCGACGGCGATCCGAATAATCGCTCCTGGAATTGCGGCGCCGAAGGGCCGACCGACGATCCAAACGTCCAAACTTTACGGCGTCGGCAGCAGCGGAACTTTTTGACAACACTGTTGCTGTCCCAGGGCGTGCCGATGCTTTTAGGCGGCGACGAATTTGGTCGAACTCAACAGGGAAACAACAACGCATACTGCCAGGACAGTGAGATCAGCTGGTTTCGTTGGCAGCGTGACGAACACCAAAAGCGTTTGTTCGAGTTTACCCGGAAACTGATTCAGCTCCGGCGCGAGCACCCGGTTTTTCGGCGTGGAAAATTTTTCGAGGGCAAACCAGTCATTGGCGGCGAGATCAAAGACATGATGTGGTTCAACCCCGGCGGAAATGAAATGACCATGGAAGAATGGCAGTCGCCGTTTGTTCGTTGTCTGGGGATGCTGATTAGCGGTGACGCCGCTGATCTGGTCGATGCTCGGGGCGAACCGGTGCGGGACGATACGTTTTTAGTTCTCATCAACGCGCATTTCGAAGCAATTCCGTTCGTATTGCCGGGCGAGGAGCATCTCGAGTGGGGGCAGATTCTCGACACCATCGATGAAAGCGGTTTTCTCAAGACGCGAAAAAAGTTTCCGTCCGGTGACGAGGTCGAGCTTGGCGCGCGTTCTGCCTCTTTGTTCATTCTAACTCAAGGCGAACCTCTGCGCGCGCGGGTGGAATCGTGGAAGAAGCGCGCGGTCGCAGCTTTTGCTGCGATCACCGGCGAGGAAGAGCGCGCGGGCGGAAAGAAATAAACGCGCAGGCAAAAAACAGGTAGGGGCGATTGCCTTCAATCGCCCGCATCAGAAAATTTTGGACGCGATCTTGTTTTCGCTTGCGATTCTATTATAGAGAGTTGAATGAGCGCACGCTCGACGCGCCACAGCCGCAAGTAGTTATGATTCCGGCTTCAATCGTCATCACAGCAGATCGCGGCAGCTTGAAAGCTTACCAGGTCAACGAAACACCGACCCGCGGGCCGAGTTTGAAATTAATCCAGGCGTTCGATATCACCGATGCGCACGGCAGATTGTTCGACAAAGTCACCGATCTCGCCGGGCGCTTTCCGGTTACCGAAGGAGCGGGCGCGCATCGTGGCCCGGCATCCGCCGCCGAGAGCAAACTCGGAAACGAAACCGATCGACGGATCAATAAAGAGTTGGCCGATCAAATTGCCAAAGTGATCAACGGCAGCGCTAAGGAAGGCTGGGCGTTTGCCGCGCCGGCCGAAATTCACGCCGCGATTGTCGATCTTCTGCCGGGACGCATTCGCGATCGAATCGTCGAGCATGTGAAATCTGATTTGGTGAAAGTTGAACCGGCGAAGTTACCGGCACATTTTCGTTCCCTTCGTCCGATTTAAGCTTGATAGTTGGTCATGCAATTGCCCGTCAATATTACCTATCGCGGCTTGGAAAAGTCAGATCAGCTCGACAACCTCGTAATGACTTACGCCGCGCGGCTCGACAAATTTTGTGATCACATTAACCGCTGCGACGTCGCGATTGAGCAGAAAAATCATACTCATCAAAAAGGGAATCCGTACCGCTGCCGGATCGATGTAACCGTGCGGCCACGTCACGAGCTCGTGTCCGACGAAGAGCAGATGGACAACGGTTCGCACGAGCCGCTCCACAAAGTTATCCACGACGCGTTCAAAACGATGGAGCGCCAGCTGCGCCATCTCGTCGAGAAACAGCGCCGCGAGTAGCCCGGCGGCTTGGGTAGGGGCGATTGCCCCCAATCGCCCCTACCCCGGTGAACAAAGATTCCGCTTCGACGCGACCGGTTCGAAAAGAGCTCGATCATTCAGTTCATTTCCATGGTCGCTTCGGCGCGACGTATTTCATTACGATTTGTTGTCAGCCGCCCCGCGTGAATCAGCTTTGCAAACCGGACACGGTGAAGGTCCTATTCGAAACGGCCTGCCAGTATCACAAGTCGGATGCCTAGTATCTCAAACCGCTTTTGCTAATGCCCGATCATTTACACATGCTCGTCGGTATTTCCGGCCATTCGAGCCTTTCGAAACTGATTCGTGATTTCAAGCGAATCGCGGCGCGTAAAGTCGGAATCGAGTGGCAGCGAAATTTTTCGACCACCGTCTGCGGCACGATGAGAGCGAGACCGAGAAATACGAATACATTTTTTTCAAAATCCGGTGCGTGCGGGCTTCATTCGCGAAAGTGACGGGTAGCCGTATGTCTTCGTAGGTGAAGAATAGGCGGTTCTGCGAACCGTCCGCGGGCGATTGGGGCAATCGCCCCTACCTAGCTAGTGGAGAAACAGCGCCGCGAGTAAAACACGGCGCTGTTAGTCTGAATTGCTTCTCTCGAATTCCGCGCTAGGGCGCGATCCGGTCACACAAAGTGTCGGTGTGAAAAGATATCAGGTCGCGCAATTTGTACCAGCCACCTTGTTGGTTCCGGCCCATTTGCGCGATGCTCGCAATGTTGTCCTTGCCGTAGTCAGCCCAGGAATTCCACCGTTGCACCGTTAGAAAAGTCCAGGCGGCGCCTTCCATGTGCTGCAAAGTCACGCGGCCGGCTGACGAGTCGGTCGCATCCGGTGGTTGGTTCAGGAATTTGTCGAGGGCTTCGCGCTGACCGGCAGCGGGACGATAAATCGAGACAACGTAAGCCGCGGCTTTGGTTTTCGACGCATCGTCGGCGCCCATTTGTTTTGCGAACTCTGTCCACGACGGACCGCTCGCGAAGGTATCAGTGTGAGCTGAATACATCGCCGATTGGCTGGTAGGTGGCGCGGGACGATTCGCTTCGATGGTTGCTTTCGTTCCGAGATGCGTGATCACACAATAATCCCAGGAATCGCCGTCCTCGTGTCGCAGGACGACGACGTGGTTCGGCATCGGCGCATCCGGGGCCGGTTTTTTCAATTCTTCCCCGAGATCTTTCGCTTTGCCGACGGCGGCGTTGGCGAAGTGAACGTGATAGAGATCTGTTCTCGCACTGGCAGTACTGGCCGCTGCGGCCGGAGAAGGACTTTGAGCGAAAGCGAAAGGCGCAAGCCCGATCGCAGCCAAAATTTGAATAGTGAATTTCATAGTGATCTTTCGTGTTGAAGTTAGAGGCTCGCCCGAGATCCGGGCGGCGATTGCTCGGCGGGTCGGCAGCTGTCTGAGCGCAGGGTGAGGCCCGCCGTATAACGGGTCAATGTAAAAATTTGGCGCGCCGCAGTTTATACACCATCGCGCCCGAAGTTTGATTGGGGAAGAGTCGGACAATCTGCGAACCGGCCGCGGGCGATTGAGAGCAATCGCCCCTACCTACGCTGTGAGCAGCGGCGTTTTGGACGTGGTTGATCCGATCGCTGATCCCCAGACTGCAATCATCGCGCTCGAGCGCGATGATTTTTGGAAGCCGGGGCACAAGTTTGACGCCGATTAGGGACCGCGCGCCCCGAACAGAAGCGGGAAATCCGCATCAGGACAAAATTGGCCTAGCGAAACCCAAGTTGTGCGTGGCCGAGATTGCATCGTTCGCGCATAGGTGTTGGCATGATAACTGTCGATCAAGAACCACGCGTCACTCCACAGACCGGTGCAAGCAAGCCGATTCAGCGTCGGTCCACTTTTCGGGTAATCAATCCGGCCACCGGTGCGCCGTTTGCCGAAGCTCCGGCCTGCGGAATTACTGATCTCGATGCTGCCGTTGCAGCGGCGCGGGCGGCGTTTTCAACTTGGAGCGCGAGGTCAGACGCTGAGCGACAATGTTTGCTGCACGCAATCGGCGATTCGCTCCAAGCGAATATGACCGAGCTGATGGAATTGGTGACCCGGGAAACTGGAAAACCGTTGAAGGGGCTCGGCGGCGTAGGGTCCGGAATGGAAGTCGGCGGCGCGATCGCCTGGACCCATGCCACCGCTGATCTCGATCTGCCTGTCGAGCTGATTCAGGACAATGACGAAGCGCGAGTAGAAGTTCATCGCAAACCGCTCGGCGTCGTGGGTTCGATTCCGCCGTGGAACTGGCCGTTGATGATTGCGATCTGGCACGTGATTCCAGCGTTGCGGGCTGGAAATACGGTTGTGATCAAGCCGTCGTCGCTTACTCCAATCGCGACCGCGCGTTTTGTTGAGCTTGCGAAAGAAATTTTGCCGCCCGGCGTGTTGAACATCGTTACCGCGACGTCCGATTCCGGGGTCGGCTCGGCCATGGCCAGGCATCCCGGGATCGACAAAATGGTATTCACCGGTTCGACTGCCACCGGAAAAAGTATCATGCAGAACGCTGCGATCAATTTGAAAAGACTCACGCTTGAACTCGGTGGTAACGATGCCGGAATCGTTTTACCCGACGTCGATCCTAAAAAAATCGCGCCGAAATTATTTGGCGTCGGCTTCCACAATAATGGCCAGACCTGCGCGTGTTTGAAACGCCTCTATGTGCACGAAAGCATCTACGAAGAACTTTGCGCCGAGCTTGCAAACATCGCGAAGAAAACCGTCGTCGGCGATGGAATGAATCCTGAGACGGAACTCGGGCCGGTGCAGAACAGAACGCAATTGGATTATGTCCAGGAATTAGTTGATGACGCTCGTGCTCATCATGGCCGAATTTTGTCCGGCGGCCACCGAATCAGGATCGACGGATATTTTTTCAAACCGACAATTGTCGCGGACGTAACGGATGGAATCCGTCTGGTCGATGAGGAGCAGTTCGGTCCACTCCTACCAGTTATCAAGTATTCCGCTGTCGATGACGCAATTCGGCGCGCGAACGCAAGCCCGAATGGGCTCGGCGGTTCGATTTGGTCGAACGACACGAAAAAAGCCGCCGACTTGGCGGTGCGTTTGGAATGTGGAACGGCCTGGGTGAATGAACACGGCGCAATTCAACCGAACGCGCCGTTTGGCGGAGTGAAGCAGTCAGGAATCGGCGTCGAGTTTGGTCGCTGGGGCCTTGGGGAATACACCTCGATCCAGACACTCAAAGTGATGAAGACTATCTAGGTCGCGGCGATTTCAGTCAGCGCCGACTATTTTATGCCGGTGCGCCGGGCGCGTCCGGAAGCGGCGGGTGAGTTTCGGGACCGACCACTACCTGGCGTGGCGGTTTTTCAGGCGGCATTTTTTCGCCGGATGTCGGCGTGACGGTCGGTGGCGGATTTTTTAGTTCGCCGTATTCGATCAGTTCCTTGATCTGCATCCCGTCCAAAGTTTCGTACTCGAGCAACGTTTTCGCAATCGAGTCCAGGTGAGCCCGATGAGCGATCAGGGTTTGTTTCGCGGTTTGATACGCGTCATCGAGCAGCCGGCGGACTTCACGATCAATCTCTTCGGCGGTCGCTTCGCTGTAATCGCGGTTACGGGTCAGCTCTCGGCCAAGAAAAACGTAATCTTCGTGTTCGCCGTATTCGACCATGCCGAGTTTTTCGCTCATGCCCCATTCGCAAACCATCTTGCGAGCCATTGCCGTGGCCATTTTGATGTCGCCGGCGGCGCCGTTGGTCACATCACCGAAAACAATTTCCTCGGCGACCCGGCCGCCCATTTTCACGGCGAGCGAGGCGAGCAACTCGTTTTTGCGATTGGTGTACTTGTCTTCCTCGGGCAACCACATGGTCGAGCCGAGCGACGGGCCGCGCGGAATGATGGTCACCTTGTGAAGCGGCTCGGTGTGCGGCAGCAATTCGAGCAACAGCGCGTGACCCGCTTCGTGATACGCGGTGTTCTGTTTTTCTTTTTCGCTGAGCGCGAGACTGCGGCGCTCCTTGCCCCAACGCACTTTGTCGCGCGCTTCTTCGAGTTCTTTGAGAGTGATTCCTTTTAATCCGCGACGTGCGGCAAGCAGAGCGGCCTCATTAATCACGTTCGCGAGCTCGGCGCCCGAATAACCGGGGGTGCCGCGCGCGACCACAGCCAAGTCAACACCTTCGGCGAGTTTCACTTTCTTGGAGTGCACCCGCAAAATTTCCTCTCGGCCTTTTACATCGGGAAGATTGACGGTGATTTGGCGATCGAAACGTCCCGGTCGCAGCAACGCCGGATCGAGAACGTCCGGGCGATTGGTCGCGGCAATGATGATTACACCTTCCTGGGTATCGAACCCGTCCATCTCGACGAGCAACGCATTCAGAGTTTGTTCGCGCTCGTCGTGACCGCCGCCGACACCGTGGCCGCGATGACGGCCGACCGCGTCGATTTCATCGATGAAAATAATGCAGGGCGCGGATTTCTTGCCTTGCTCGAACATGTCGCGGACGCGGCTCGCGCCGACACCGACGAACATTTCGACGAAATCCGAACCGCTGATTGAGAAAAACGGAACGTCTGCTTCACCGGCGATTGCTCGTGCCAGCAGAGTCTTTCCAGTGCCCGGAGGGCCGACCATCAACACGCCTTTCGGAATTCGCCCGCCGAGTTTCTGAAATTTTTTCGGATCGCGCAAAAACTCGACCAGCTCCTGGACTTCGTCTTTGGCTTCTTCGACACCGGCCACGTCCTTGAAGGTGATTTTGTTTTTGTCACGCGCGAGCATGCGCGCTTTTGATTTGCCGAAGTTGAGCGCGCCCTTGCCGGCCATGCGGATTTGCTGCCGGAATAAAAAGTAGAGCAGCAGAAGCAAAAGGAGAACGGGCGCAAAACTCGCAAACACTTGGGTCCACGGATGCGACTCGGAACGGATGGCCGGCTGGATTCCGCCGGCCGCGAGTTTTTCCTGCAAGTTGCTGGTGAAATTCAAATAAACGGTGGTGCGAAACCACACGTCCTGGTTTTGGGTACCGCCGGATCCCTGTTTGATGTATTTTCCGCGGAGTTGCTGGGTCGGCTGGCCCTCTTCGACGTACAGGGTGAGAGGATTGTTCTTATCGTTCACGATCTGCTTGTTTTCGAGCAGCTCGAGAAAGCGGTTGTAGGGGACGTCTTCAAACTGCTGATAACCGCCGCGATAAAACAACATCGCGAGTGCGAAAAAGCCGAACGCGACCGCGACCAGGATGACGCCGCGCCAATTAAAGCTCGGCTCGTTGCCGTTGCCGCGCTGCTTGTTGTCGCGTTGGGAGTTACGATCGGATTGTGGCATAAGGGATGCGATTACTGGCTGAGATGGACGCTATCATGAACGGATGGCATTGCAAAAAGGTCCGAGCCGGACTGGCATTATTGGGAAGGTGATGATGACAACTGAGGAGATAAGCAAGGATCAGGCGAGAGCACGCGTTGCTTAACACCGCGATTCCTGTAAAATTTCAGTCGGCCACGCCAAAGCCCGGAAAAGGCGGCGCCTAAATCGGGAAATGACTCAATTGGTTTCAACAGTCGCGGAAAAGCTCGACCGCGCGGTCCAAAAAGTGACGCCGCTCGCATATCGCGTGCGTCGCGAGGGCCGTCGCCTCATGCGCCGGGCCCTGCGCAAGCCCCGCAGCGTCTCGGAAGGTCCGAACCTGTTACCGTTACTGATCCAGGTCCTGGCGAGTTTCTCCAAGGCCGACGGCGTTCTACTCGAGGAAGAGATCGACTCCAGTCTTGGATTTCTTCGGTACGATTATCCCGAAGCGGTTTACTCCGAGCTGCGCCAACTTTTTCGTCAGGCGCTTTACGAACAACAGGATTTGGCGGCGATGGCCCAGAAGCTCAGCACCCAATTGAGTACCGAACGCAAAATCATGCTCGGCGTTCAACTTTACGATCTCATTTCGCAGGCAGGACTAAAACAGGAACAAGTCGTCGCGTTTTATTCGTTCATGTCCCTGCTGGGGATGGCGGCCCAGGCCATCGACATCGTTTATCAACTTAACGCGTCGGAAGACGCCGACCCGTCCATTTATCAGCGGGGCGCATCGCCGTTGGAATCGCTCTCGTTCGCCAACCACGGAAAGGCTGACGTGAAAATGAAGAGCCTGACCGAGGTCGATCGGTTGATGGCGTTTCGTTATCACGAATTGATCTTGTTGAAAAATTACAGCGGCCAGAGCGTTTCGGTCCGCGGACGACCACTGGTGCGCGGCGGATTTTGCCGAATTTATCCAGGCCAACGGATTTTGGTCGGCGACACCGTCCTTAGCTATCAGGAGCTGGCCCAATATTTTAACGCGAAGAAGAACGTTTCCGTCCCGCAGATTTACATCCGGGTAAACAAAGACGTCGACGAAGTTGCGCTGGAACGCGCGCGGACGCGGGAAAGCGCGCTCGAGATCGCATTCGGTTTGAAAGTGCGAGTCAAAGCGTTGCGCGATGTCGACGCGGTCCTCAACGGAGTGAAACTCAAAACCGGCGCCCAAGTCGAAGCCTCGCTCGAAGACAGAATCGTTTTCCACAACAACAGCGAGATGGATTTAACCGATCTGCGGCGTCGGGCTCGCGCTCTTGGCGGCCGGTTCCAACTCAAAGCTTCCAAATCGGAGTACCTGGTCTCCAACGATCCAAGCAAACTGCAAGCTGACGATATTCTGCTTTCGCCTGGGACGGCAGGCGACGTGTTGCTGAAGATTTTCTGTGACTACGACCAACGGGTCGGGCAATTGGAAGTAATCGAAGCGGACCGGCCGATCATGGTTGGCGACGTATCTGTTCGATCGACCTACCCATTGAAGGATGGCGACACCATCCGGATCGACATCGGACAATTTCTGCGCTGCAACTTTTCGGAACGTATCCTTGAGGAAGAGCGCAACATCATTCGGACCCTTGAAGTGACCGAAGTGACACATCATTTCAGCAGCGGCGATACCGGGCTCGATGGAATTTCGTTGGCCCTGACCCGGGGCGAGCTGGTTTGCGTGATGGGTGCGAGTGGTTGTGGCAAGAGCACGCTATTGCGGGTTCTGGCGGGACAACTTCAACCGAGCAGCGGCAACGTTTATCTGAATGGCCGTTCGCTTTATCCCAATCTCGACGATCTCAAGAAATACATCAGTTACATTCCGCAGGAGGACGCGTTCGACGAGCACCTCACCATCGGCGAGAATTTGCAATTAGCCGCCGCGATTCGCTCGCCGCATTTGTCCCGGAGGGATCGAGTGCGACGTCTCGAAGCGAAACTGGTCGAGCTCGGTTTAGGCGAACGCCGTGATGCCGTGGTCGGCGCGGCGGCGAAGAAGACATTGAGCGGCGGCGAGCGTAAACGCCTCAACATCGGGCTCGATATGATCGGGATGTCTGATGTTTACCTGTTCGACGAACCCACTTCGGGTCTGTCGTCGAAAGATTCCGAGCACGTCATCGAAATCATCCGTTCGATGGCGCACAACAAAATCATCATCGTCACGATTCACCAGCCGAGCTCGAAGTTGTTTCAA
The DNA here is from genome assembly GCA_963817335.1 of uncultured Verrucomicrobiae bacterium. GTDB lineage: Bacteria > Verrucomicrobiota > Verrucomicrobiia > Chthoniobacterales > UBA10450 > AV40. The sequence continues at coordinate 417,611 of CAWFNX010000001.1, forward strand.
ATGTTTCACAAGGCAGTCTTGCTCGACAAAGGCGGGCGCCTGGTGTTTTTCGGAACTCCGAGCGAAATGCTTCGCTATTTTGCCGAGGCCGAACATCAGCACCAGTTCGGGGCGGAACTGGGGGCGTGTCCGTCCTGCGGAACGACCCGGCCAGAATTCATTTTCGACGTGCTGGAAACACCGCTGCGCGATCTCAGTGGCGACATTATTTACGAGGAGAACAGTCGCGGGCAGTTGGTGGCAGCGCGGCGGTACTCACCGGAATTCTGGCGCGACAAATACGAAGCGTTCCGGCTGATCCAGGACGTCAAACAAGTTTCGTTGCGTCGCGAACAGGTGCCGCCGCTTCCCTCGACGGTGACCCAGAAGCGAAAACGGTTACCGATTCGGTGGCATGACGAATGGACCCAATTCCGCGCCCTGCTGCGGCGCTCCTTCATCAGCAAACTTCGCAATCGCGCAAATATTTGGATTACGACCTGCGCGGCGCCGGTGCTCGCGCTGATGATTGGCACGCTGCTGCGCTATTCCGAAAGTGGGAAATACGATTTCGCATCGGCCTTTCACATTCCGACCTATCTGTTCCTCGGACTGCTGGTGGCGATGTTCCTGTCGCTGACCAACAGCGCGGACGACATCATTCGCGACCGGCCGGTGTTGCAGCGGGAACGCAATCTCGACGTGCGATTGCCGTATTACATCTTCGCCAAGATGTCCTCACTGTCGGTGTTCGCGCTGGTCCAGTGCGTGTTGTTCGTCTTTATCGGCAACTACATTCTCGAGATCCGCGGCATGTTCTGGCTGCACCTCGGTCTGATGTTCATGACCTCGGTGGGCAGCCTGGCCCTTGGTTTGCTCGTGTCGTCGATGGTGTCGGACGCCAAGACCGCGGCCAACATTGTGCCGCTGGTGCTCATTCCCCAGATCCTGATGAGCGGCGCTCTTATTAAATATGAGGACATGAACCGGAATCTCAGCCTGGTTTACTCGCTGACCCGGTGGTTCCACGAGCATCCGACCAAAGACCGCGGCAAGAAAATGGACAGCAAGTTGCAGGTGCCGTTCGTCTGCCAGTTCATTCCGATGCGGTGGTCCTACGAAGAAATGGTGGTAGCGCAGGCGAAACTCAACCCGCTGACCTCGCGGCAAGACCGCGCCCAGAGCGAGATCGACGCGATCGTCGCGAAACATTCGTCCGATCCCGCCGATGGAAAGCGTCTCGATGAATTGAAGGAAATCCTCGCGGTCTTGTCCGGGCTCGAAGCGAAATCGGCCGATGAACTGGATCGTTACCTCAAGAAGGTCGATCTCGTGCTTAATAGGAAGAGAACATTCGATCCGAAAGACTTCAAGGAGGCAAAGGGTGAAGTTACCGCCGAGCAAATCTACGTGAACCAAAAAGTTTCGGATTTGATTTCGAACGCGGAGATGGAGCAAAGCGATTATCGTCGCGGAACCCGGCCGAACGTTTTCTTTGGTGCGGAAAAACGTTATCTCGGCGCAAAGGTCAGCGTTTTCATGTTCAACACCCTGGTGCTGGTTGGATCGACCCTGGGTCTGCTCGGTTTGCTTTATTGGATTTTGCGGCGGCAACTGGAAGTCAGACGCACTTAGCGAAGTCTGTTCCGCTTCCGCTCAGTCTTAATCTGGCTTAGGAAAGCAGGACGAAAAGGAAGAGGTAGAGGAAGACTTAGTTATGAAAAATGACACCAACGGCGAAACAAAACTCATTGTCGCTTCGAGCGACATTGATGCAGACATGCTTTACGCGACAAAGTTTTGGGCGGGCGATCCATTCATTTTTCTTCAGCAAAATGGAAAACGCACCATTGTTTTGACGGACCTCGAAATGGGGCGCGGAAAACGGACGGCGAAAGTCGACGAATTCGTCTCGTTCAATCAGCTCGAGCAGGAGGTTCAGGGCAATTCAAAGCAGGCGCCGCCGTTTGAGAAAGTGGTCGCTCATTTTTTGCGGAAGCGCGGCGTGAAACAGGCAACGGTGCCGGCGAATTTCGCGCTCGGCTACGCGCGCGAACTGGCCAAGGACGATATCGATCTTTCGATGGCGAACGGACTCTTTTGGCCGGAGCGCGAAGCGAAGACCGATGAAGAACTGAAACTAATCGGCCGCGCGCTCCGCATTACCGAAACTGGAATGAAACGCGGAGTCGAAGTTTTGAAAGCGTCGAAGCCAAAAGGAAAAAAACTTAGCTGGGCCGGTAAAACGCTGACCTCCGAACTTCTGCGGGCCGAGATCGACACGGCGATTTTGCGCGTCGGCGGACTTGCAGCCAACACCATTGTCGCCGGCGGCGATCAGGCCTGCGATCCGCACGAGCGCGGTTCTGGTCCGCTGTATGCCAACTCACTGATCATTCTCGATATTTTTCCACGCGATACCCAGACCGGTTATTGGGGGGACATGACCCGGACCGTGGTTCGGGGTCGCGCCAGCGAAGCGCAGCGCAAACTCTGGCAAACGGTGAAAGACGGCCAGGAACAGGCCCTGCGCGAAATTAAAGACGGCATAGACGGAATGAAAATCCACAAGGCGATCCAGGCGCTGTTTAAAAAGCGCGGTTATCCGACGGAAATTCGAAAAGGGCAGAACGTTGGATTTTTTCATGGCACCGGCCACGGGCTTGGGCTGGAGATCCACGAATATCCCCGCCTCCAAAAGGTGGTGCTGAAAGAGCGACAAGTAGTGACGGTGGAGCCAGGTCTGTATTATCCCGGCCTTGGTGGAGTCCGGCACGAAGACGTGGTGGTTGTGACCAAGACCGGCTCTAAAATCCTATCCAAGTTCCCCAAGCCGTTGGAAATTTAAGGCGGAACGCGTTGTCCCCGACGCGTTTGCCCATCGTTTTCGGAGAAGCCGATCCACCTAAATGAACGCCGGCTTCGCTTGAGCGTCTAACTTAGGCAACTAGATTACCACAGGCATGTTCTATCCAATTGGGTTCGGCGGGCAGCATTGGGTTCTCTACCTCATCCTGCCGGCAATTTTAGGCATCTGGGCGCAGATTCGCGTGACCGGTGCGTTCAATCGTTGGGGGAAAGTGCGCGTGTCATCGAATATTACCGGCGCCGAATGCGCCAGAGAGATTTTGCAAGCCGCCCAAATCCATGACGTCGACGTGGTCCAGGTCGACGGCTTCCTGGGCGACCATTACGATCCGGCCCAGAAAAAACTTTGTCTTTCCAGCAATGTTTACAACACGCCATCCGTCGCGGCGTTGGGAATTGCCGCGCACGAAACCGGTCACGCGATTCAACATGCAAAAGCCTACGCTCCGTTGAAAGCAAGGATGGCGATTGTTCCCGTCACTCAAATCGCTTCGCAAATGCTGCCGTTTATCATAATCGGCGGTTTCTGGTTCCGGATCACGGGACTCATCACCCTGGGCATTTATTGCTACCTGATCCTGGCCATCTTTCAGTTGATCACTTTGCCGGTTGAATTCGACGCCTCGCGCCGGGCGAAGATCATTCTGCAGCAAATGCGAATTATTCAGCCGGGGGAAGAAACCGTTGGAGTGAACAACGTGCTGAATGCGGCCGCGCTTACTTATGTGGCGGCGTTCATCGCCGCTCTCGGAAACTTGCTCTGGTTGATGTCAGTGCGCGATCGGCGAAGTTGATCGGATTCCAGTTGAAGAACATGAATCCTGCAATCGCGTTGCAACCGGCCAGGCGCATCTCCGATTTGTTGTCGTCCGGCTCGGATGCTGGTGCTAAGTCTAAAAAGAAGGCGATGGACGAAGCCCGAAAAGATGAAGACCAGCGGCTGGTGGCGCGCACCCAACAGGGCGACGCGGCTGCTTTCGACGATCTGGTGGTGAAATACACCCCGCGGCTTTACGGCCTGGTTTACAACATGACCTCGAATCACGAGGACACGAACGACCTTTTGCAGGACATTTTCGCCAAGGCTTATAAGGCGATCCGCGGCTTTCGCGGCAAATCGTCGTTTTACACCTGGATCCATTCGATCGCGGTCAACATGACCCTGAATTTCCTCAAAAAGCGGGGTCGCCGTTATTCCCTCAGCCTGGACGACGTGGACGCCAGCATCCAGAACGACAAGGAATTCATCGAAGCCACCGCCTCCAGCAGCCCGGTCCGGGAGGCGGACCTGTCCGAGCTCCAAAAAAGGTTGAACGAGGCGATGATGAAATTGTCTGATGAACACAGAGCTGTGGTTACAATGTTTCATATCCAGGGGATGCCCCACGCAGAGATCAGTAAAATCTTGAATGTTTCCGAAGGCACGGTACGATCCCGTCTCTTTTACGCCAACCGGCAGCTGCAAAACTATCTGGACGAATTTCGAAAAAACCCGGTTACCTGATCAGCCCGCAAATGGACGAATTTAACGACAACGAGATTTCGAAATTGCTTCGACTGAAGCGATACGAACAACCGGCCCCGGGCTACTTCGACAACTTCCTCCACGAATTTCATCGCCGTCAGCGCAATGAGCTTTTGAAACAGCCGCTTTGGCGCATATGCATGGATCGGGCGCGCGATTTCGTGTTTCAGTTTAATCTCTCAACCCTCACTTCTTCCCCGGTCGCAGTCACCGCGGTATTGGTTTGCGCGGCTATTCTTTCCCTGCGGATTTATCAAACACCTCAATCGGCGACGGTCGCGCTTAAGGATCGACCGGCTCTCGCCGCTCCCGCCAGCACTGAAGACGAATGGACGCTGGCATCGCCCGTGGCCACACGGGTTTTCAGCACGCGGTCGCTTCGTAATATGACGGAAAGCGCCCAAACTCACCGAACCGGTACGCCGCCGCGCTACGTGCTCGACAGCGTGCCAGTGAGTTATGAGACGACTTTCAAGTTTTAAGCCGGTCTCAGGATTTTCCCTGCCGGCCAGTCTCGCGTTTTTCGCCGCTGCGAGTTCGCTTTTTGCCCAACACGCTCGGGAACCAATTAGCCTTTCAAATTTTAATCGGGTCCCGGCATTTTCTGCGCTGATGAGAGTTGGCTTATTGGCGGAAGCCACATCTCTTTCGGCCCAACAGCAGCCCGAACCCACGACCATTAGTCGCGAGGTCAAAGACGTTTTCGATCGCTGCGGTAAAGCGGTCGTCAAAATCGAGGCGACGGACCAACACGGTCCGCTTTCGGGCACGGGTTTCTTTGTCGATCCCACCGGCACGCTTTACACCGCTTATTCAGTGGGCGGCGAAGCGGAGAACATTAGCGTCGAGTTCAAAGGTAAGAAATATCCGGCCCACCAGCTGATGGCTGACCTGCGTAGCGGCATCGCATTGTTAAAAGTCGACTTGGCCAGCCCGGCGCTGCCGATTGGAAATTCGGACCAACTCGAAATCGCCACTCCGGTTGTGACGATTGGTTATCCACTCGACCTGTCCGAGACACCTAGCTTCGGCATGATCGCCGGATTCGATCGCAAATGCTTCGGCGGCTATTTCCCAACCAAACATCTACGGGTGAATCTCCCGCCACAGCGCGGAGAAGGCGGCGCGCCGCTTTTGAATTTGAAAGGCGAGGTAGTCGGCATTCTGCTTTACACCTTCGAAAACAATTCTTGTTACGCGTTGCCAATCGAGGCGGCAGAAAAACTTCGCAGCGATTACGTCCGTTTCGGTGAGCCTCGGTATGGCTGGATTGGCACCAACGTTCAAGAAGCGGCCGCGCCGGTCGAGGGCTCGCGCGCCGTGACGGCTAAGGTGATGAAGGATACGCCGGCCGCCGAAGCCGGCCTCAAGCCCGGCGATGTGGTCCTCCAAATCGGTCGGACAAAGGTGCATGAGCCCGAAGACATTCTCGAAGCATCGTTCTTTTTGACGGCCGGCGATGCCGTTCCAATAACGGTTGCCCGGGACGGCGAGAAAATCACATTTCAGATCCAGGCCGATTCGTATCCAGACGGGCGATTGCCGGCCGCTGTGTCGAATCGGGCGATGCCTCTAAATCTGCAGTCTTTGCCGGAACGGACGCCGTAGGTAGCGGCGATGACCTCAATCGCCATTGGCGGTTCGGTGAACCGCCGCTACCACATTTTCCTGAACTCGGCTTCGTCGAGGATTTTCACCCCAAGTTCGTTTGCCTTGTTGAGTTTGCTGCCGGCTTCGCTCCCGGCGAGAAGGTAATCGGTTTTTTTGCTAACGCTGCTGCTCACGTGTCCGCCGAGGGCCTGGATTTTTGCGGACGCCTCATCGCGCGTCATCGACGGCAATGTCCCGGTCAAAACGAAAGTTTTTCCAGCCAGCGGAAGTTGGGCGGCTTTCTTCGCGGAAATTTTTTCGCCCGTGGGTTTGATGCCGAGTTGTTTGATTCGCTTAAGAGTCTTCCTGCCGGCCGATGAATCAAAAAAATCGAGGACACTTTGCGCGACCACCGGCCCGACCTGGGTCACGATTCCCCTGTGCTTGTCCGCCTTGCTTTTGGACGGCTCAGCGAAACCACTCTTGACCAGTCGCTCGGCAATTTCCTGGCGTGGCTCCTTATCTTTGGCGTCGTGATAAGCGATCACGTCGCGCAGGAGCTCAGAACTCGCCACGTCCTCGATCGTGTCGTGAAATCGCGCGAGATCGGTTGCGGTGGTTTTGCCTACGTCCGGAATTGCCAGGGCATAAAGCCAGCGGGAAAGCGGAAAGGTCTCGGCCCGCTCAATCGCCTGGACCGCCTTGGTCGCGTTCTTTTCGCCGAACACCCGCGGCGCTTCTTCCGTTCCAAGATTTAACCTCGCGAGCTGATCGACTTTCAACTCGAACAAATCAAGCGGCTCGCGGACTAGTCCGCGCTCAACCAATCTATCTGCGACGATTCCCCCGACGCTCTCGATGTCGAGCGCGCCGCGTGCGGCGAAAAATTCGACTCGTCGGGTGGTTTGCGCCGGGCACAGCAAATTTTCGCAGCGCCAGGCCACAAATTCGGGATCGCGCCGGACTTCGCCTCCGCAAACCGGGCACTTCCCGTGAATGTGTTTGAAAAAATCAAACGGCTTCGCGCCGCGCGGCCGTTTGGATTTCACAACTTCAACGACCGCGGGGATCACTTCGCCGGCTTTTTCGATCACCACCGTGTCCCCAACGCGGATGTCTTTGCGCTTGATCTCGTCCTCGTTGTGCAAGGTTGCGCGCGAAACCGTGCTGCCGCTGACCAAAACCGGGTCGAGCACTGCCACCGGAGTCAGAATTCCAGTGCGGCCAACCTGGACCTTGATGTCGAGTAACTTCGTTTCCACCCGTTCGGCGGCGTATTTGTAGGCGATGGCCCACCGCGGCGATTTCGCGGTGAACCCGAGTTGTTCACGCTGGGCCAGGGCATCGACTTTGATCACCGCGCCGTCGGTTTCGTAGGGAAAATCGTGTCGGATTTCGTCCAGGTCCCGGATCGCATTCAAAATTTTGTCGACCGAATCGGCCAGCCACCAATCGCCGTGCGTCGGAAGTCCGAGCTTCTTGAACAACGGAAAGATCCTCGAATGAAGGTCGACCTCCGCGCCTTCAACAGCGCCCGTCCCGTAGAAAATCATTCCAAGCGGTCGTTTGGCGGCCACGCTGGGATCCAGATGTTTCAGCGAACCTGCGGCCGCGTTTCGCGGATTGGCAAACAAAGGCAGACCGGCGGCTTCCCGTTCCTTATTCAGTTTCTCGAAACCTTTTTTGTCGAGATAAGCTTCGCCGCGGACTTCGAAAATCTTTGGCGCAGCGCCGCACAATTGATGCGGCACGGATTTGATCGTCTTGATATTTTGGGTGATGTCGTCGCCCACCAGACCGTCACCGCGGGTTGCAGCATATTTGAGTTTCCCATTCTGGTACATCACCGATACCGCGACGCCGTCCACTTTTGGCTCGATCACGACCGGAATTTTTTCATCAGGCAGGAGTTTGGTGATTCGTTTATAGAAATTGGCGACTTCCTCTTCGGAATAAGTGTTGTCCAGGCTGAGCATCGCTACCCGATGGTGAACTTGATCGAAGGCTTGCAGGGGTTTGCCGCCCACGCGTTGGGTGGGGGAATCCGGGGTGATGAGTTCTGGGAACTTCGCCTCTAGGTCGACCAGCTCCTTATAGAGACGGTCATATTCCCGGTCGCTGATCGTGGGGGCCGCCTCTTGATAGTAACGGCGGTCATGTTCTTTGATTTGGCCCCTGAGTTCCTGGATTCGCCCCGCGGCTTGAGCCTCGTCTTTCGCCATAAGGCATGATACAAACAGGCGAAAGATCGACAATGAACGGCGGCGAAAAAATCCTCGGCGTCGAAGGAGGCGGCACCAAGACTTCCTGGGTCCTGGTGGAACGGACCGACTCCGACTTGCGGATTTTGGACCAGGGAAAGTTACTACCGGCAAATTTTCGCCTCGCCACGCCGGACGAATTACGGGCGATCTTTCGTCAACTGCCCAAGGAAATCGCACGCGCCGGAATTTTTCTCGCCGGTTGCGGCACCGAGGAAGATCGACATACACTCACGCGTTTGTGCGCTGAAATCTGGCCGCAGACCAAAGTTGTAGTGGGAAGCGATCGCGATTCCGGATTGGCGGCAGCGCTGGGCGGTGGCGACGGCATCGTGGTGAACGCCGGGAGCGGTTCATCGGTGACCGGCCGGCGCGATAAGCGCATCGAGAACGCCGGCGGTTGGGGACACATTTTGGGCGATGTCGGCGGAGGGTACTATCTCAGTCTGCAGGCGCTCCAATTAATTTTGCGCGAATACGATCTGCATCGGGGCGAATTTCAATTCACCAGCAGAATTTTGCGCGCGTTGTCCCTGAATAATCTCGATGAGCTGGTTCGGTGGGCCCAAACGGCAGACAAGATGGAGGTGGCAATGCTGGCTCCGGTTGTTTTTGAAGCAGCGGCAGGCGGGGACGCGCGAGTGATGGAAATTATCGAGGAAGGGGCGCGGGTCCTTTGCGAATACACCGAAGCGGTGGCGAATCGGCTGCACGTCCTCGCCCCGAAGGTGGTTTTGCTCGGCGGATTGTTTCAGCGCGACTCGATTTACAATCACGCGTTTCGCCGCCGTTTAAAAAAAGCGTTGCCCGACGCGCGCGTCGCAAATTCGGAGCGCGCCCCCGAATTTGGCGCCGCCTGGCTGGCAGCGGAAATGCAATGCTGGCAGGAAATTCACACGGAACCCGCGGCCGCAAAAATCGACGATCTCGCCGCAGCCCTGACCGAGCAGCGGAATCCGCGCTCGGAAAATCTCGAGAAAATGAACGCCGAGGATTTGGCGGCGCTCTTTATCGATGAGGAAAAATTCGTCGCTGAAGCGCTCCGTGCCGTGACGGCGGATCTGGGACGCGCGATTGAACTCGTTGCCGGATCAATGCGCAAAGGCGGGAGATTGTTTTATGTGGGGGCGGGTACCAGTGGCCGATTGGGCGTGCTCGACGCCAGCGAGATCCCGCCGACCTTTGGCGCATCTCCGGAATTGGTGCAGGGGATAATCGCGGGTGGCGCCAGCGCGTTGCATCGCAGTGTGGAAGGCGCCGAGGACGAAGGAAGTAACGGCGCGCTCGCGATCGATCGCCGCGGTGTCAAAGATGTCGATGTGGTGGTGGGAATTACCGCGAGCGGGCGGACCCCGTTTGTGCTCGGCGCGGTCGGTCGAGCAAAGTCGTTAGGCGCGAAGACGGTTTTGCTTACCTGTAACCCCGCGCGTGGACCGAGCGCCGGCGAGGTCGATCTTTCGATCGATCTCGCGGTTGGCCCGGAAATTTTGACTGGGTCGACGCGACTAAAAGCAGGTACCGCAACCAAGATCGCCCTCAACATTATTAGCACCGGGGCGATGGTTAGGCTCGGCAAAGTGCGAGGCAATTTGATGATCGACTTGAACACGACGAGTTCGAAATTGCGGGACCGGGCCACGCGAATGGTGGCCGACATAACGGAGTCTGATTACAATTCAGCGCGCGCGCAGTTGGAGCAGAGCGGCTGGGACTTGCGGGCTGTTCTGAAAAAAGCGGGTAAATAAAACCAGGGCGCTGGCCGTCCAATTTTTGTCACGCGCGGATGCGCATGGCCAAACGATCTATGGACAACAACCTCAACATGAAAGGGTTTTTATGCTTTGGACTATCTTTGTTATTCTGCTGATTCTGTGGCTGCTTGGATTCGTCGGATTCCACGTTTTGGGAGCGTACATTCATATCCTGCTCCTGATTGCGCTGGTCGTTCTCATTCTCCAATTGATTGGAGGTCGGCGACCGCTGTAGTATCGCCCACGTGAAACCAGCTGGAATTATCGGAATCATTCTCATCATCGTCGGCATCGTCGGTTTTGCCTGGGGCGGCTTGCATTGGTCGACTGAGAAAAAGGACGCCCAGCTTGGTCCTCTGGAAATCAAGCACACTGAAAATCAGGGTATTAATTTTCCGCCGATCGTCAGTGGAATCTGTTTAGTCGGCGGAATTGCTCTGGTCGCCCTCGGCGGTCGCAAGTCTTAACGGTTGTTTACTTTAGAGAATCGCTCTGATTGAATCCTGGGCGTGCCCGGATCAATCAATCGACGTGCGGTGCGCTGGCTTCGTGGCCAGCTGCCGGAATTGGTCGCGGCCGGCGCCATTTCTTCTGAGAACGCCGCGGCGATCGAGCGCCATTACGGTTCGGTCGAATCGCGCACGAATTTTGGCTTTGTAATTCTCGCCACCGTGGGCGCTGCAATGGTGGGCGCCGGAATTGTTCTCCTCATCGCCCACAACTGGGACGATTTCACTCGTCCGGCCCGGACGGTGATTGCGTTTATTCCGCTTCTGGTCGTGCTGGGCCTGGTCGGTTTTGTTTTGATGCAGCGGAATGAGTCGCGGCCGTGGCGCGAAGCCGTTGCGATTTTCGATTTTGCCGCGGTGGCCACATCGATTTCGCTAATCAGTCAGACCTATCAAATTCAGGGGTCATTCGCCGATTTTATGCGGGTTTGGCTGTTGCTTTGCCTTCCCGTTTTTTACCTGCTTCGGGCCAGCGTCGGCGCTGGCGTCTACGGGCTCGGGACGATCATCTGGTTGTTCTCGCGCGAGTTCGGGTCCTTCGTTCGAGCGCCCAACCCGATATTTTTCTGGTTCTTGTTCCTCCTGGCCATCCCGTATTTCCTGTTCCGCTTTTTTGAGAACTCGGCCAGCCGCGAGACGGCCGCATTGGCGATCGTCATGACGATTGCGCTCGTGTTTGGAATGGGGTTCACCGCCGAGTTTGCCAAATCGGATCTCGGCGGCATTGCCTTCGCCGGTTTGCTGACGCTCATCTATCTCTGCGGGATGAAATTTTTTCCGCGAACAGGCGAGCGATTGCATACCGTCGCGCTGCTTGGCGGAATTGGAATCGGTGTGACAGCGATCGTGCTCAGTTTTGAATCGAGCTGGCACATGAGCCGCGAGTTCTTTTGGGGCCCGCGCCCGCTCGGCGGGAACGTTTCCTTCGCGCTGGAGTTTTTGTTTCCGATCGCAGCGGTTTTTTTGGCCGGGTTCGGCGTCTTGCGGCGAAATTTTCAGTTCAGTGTTGCCGCGGCAGTGTTTCCGATTGTCACCGCGATTATTTGGGGTGTCGCAAATTCTTGCGGGCCAGCGACAGCGGAATCTTCTCGCAGAACGGATTGTTCTTTTGCGGCTGCTGCCCTCATGAATGCTTACGCGCTTTGGCTCGGGATCGACATTCTGACCCGCGGCATTCGTTCGAACAGCATCGCGCGGGCGAATTTTGGTCTGGTGCTCATTGCTGCGCTGGCAATCAGTCGCTTCTTCGACAGCGAGCTGAGCTTCATCACTCGGGGACTGGGATTCATTGTTGTGGGCGCGGGTTTCCTTGTCGCAAACGTGATTTTGTTTAAGAAGCGAGCGGCCGTAGCGGTATGAAGACTCTTCGCCTCGGCATCTTCATTTTAGTCGCACTCGCGCAGTTGGGCGTGCCGATGGTGCTGGCATGGGGACGGATTCAGACGCTGGCCCATGGCCGGGTTTGGAAACTTAAAACCGCCCCGGTCGATCCGGAAGACGCGGTCCGCGGCCGTTATGTGATGCTGCGTTTCGCCGCGGAAGATAATTATAGGCAACCCGAGCAGCTGAAATCTGTCGATTCGATTTACGCGATATTGAAGGAAGGCGCCGATGGGTTTGCCGAAATCGATCACCTGAGTTTTTCTCCGGTTCCCGGCGATTCGGCCATGAAAGTGGAACCGGGCGGCTTTTGGGATGGAGAGCAACGGGTTGTTTTTCCGTTTCGTTATTTTTGGCTGACTGAAAAACGAGCTCCGGCCGCGGAGCAGGCTTATCGGGAAAACAGCAAGCGTGGACAACAAAACGCGTATGTCACGGTTCGTATTAGGAACGGCGACGCCGCGCTCGAACAGCTTTACATCAACAACCAACCCCTGGCCGATTACCTGCGGGCGCAGTCTGCGAAGAAATAGTCGCCAGCCTTATTGATCGGGCGGAGCATCGCCGCCTTCAGCCTTTAACACCGCAAACGTCTTGCTGCCTTTGCGATCGAGATACAACAACACGCCTTTTTTTGGGTCCGATTTGTTCAACGCTTCCCGAAAAGATTTCACGTCGGTGACAGGTCGGCCGTCGACCTCGGTAATGACATCCTCGCGCTCGATTCCTTGTTGAGCGGCGAGACTATTGTCGGCCACGTCGGTTACGATCACACCTTTCTGGACGCCGAGCTTGAAGCGTTGGACCATTTCCTTACTCAACTCCTGGACCTGCAATCCGAACTTGCCGGCTTCCTGTTGTCGTTCCTGCGGCGGCCGGACCGGCTCATTGGAAGCGCGGGAAATTTCGTTGGGCAGCTCGCCGGTCGTGACCGGCACTTTCAGGGTTTGCCCTTTTCGCCAAACCGTCAGCTCGACCTTTTGGCCGATCTTCTTTTTCAGAATCTCGTGCTGTAGCTGCGAATCGGTTGTGACGGCGTTCGCATCCACTTGAGTAATCACATCGAAAGGTCGCAGATCGCTTTTATAAGCTGGCGCGTCGGCTTCAATCGTGCGGACCACGACGCCTTTATCGATGCCTTTGAACAAATCTCGAATGCCGGGATCGTCGCCCAGTGTCTCGATCCGAATGCCAAGCCACGGGCGCGTGATCTTCTTGCCGGCGATCAGCTCGTCACCGATTTCCCTGGCCATGTTGATCGGGATGGCGAACCCCAGACCGCGGTTGATTCCGTTGATCAGCGTGTTCATGCCGATCACTTTGCCGTCGATATCGCACAACGGGCCGCCGCTATTGCCGGGATTAATCGACGCGTCGGTCTGCAAATAGTCAGAGATCGAATAGCCGCTGGTCGGGAGCAGTTTGCTTCGTCCTTTGCCGCTGATCACGCCGTAAGTGAAGGTGTAATCAAGTTTGAACGGCGCCCCAATCGCGAAAGCGAATTGCCCCACCCGCACAGCGTCACTATCGCCGAGCTCGGCAAACGGCAGATCTTTGGCGTCGATTTTGATGACGGCGATGTCGGTTTTCTCGTCCGTTCCGACGACCTTGGCCGAAAATTCGCGACCATCTTTCATTTTAACGTCGATTTTATCGGCCGCCTCGACCACGTGGAAATTGGTCAAGATGTATCCGTCGGGCCGAACGATGAAGCCCGAGCCTTCGCTCTGGATTGGCTGAACATCGCGCTGTGGATGGCGGGGATTGCTTTCGTCCGGAGATCCTTGAAAGAAAAGGTCCTCAAGCGCCGAAGTCTCATTGTCGACTTTTTTTGAAACCTCAATGATCACTACACTCGGCGCGACGACCTCAAAAACCTTGGCGAAAGCATTGTTCAACTGGTGGACGACGTCCTTGCCTTGCTCGGCGGCAGCGGCTGGAATCGTCGGCGAGGGGGCGAGCTCCGGGGTTGCCCCTGGGACGGAGAACGCCCCGAGGGCAAGAAAAGTGATGAAAAGTAAGGTCAATCGCATCGGTTCGAAGTTGGACAGCATTCAACATGCTACGTTCAACGGCCTAGTCCACTCGCTCCTCGGAGCCGAGAGGCGTGTGAAATGCGAGGCAAACGACTTGACTGATGATATACTATCGGTCGGCTCTCTCCGGATATGCGCTCAGTTGGTTTAAACAGGGCACTTGTGGGTGTGGTGGCAGGCGTCTTCATGCTTGTGGCCGTCCGCGTTTATTTTCATCAGCACCCGGTCAAACCGATCACTGCGGGAGAGTTCGTTCACGCGCTGGATACGCATCAGACATCGTTGATCGACCGGTACTTTCGCGAAAAGAACGATCCAAACGCGCGCGGGGCGAGCGATCGTTCATTACTGTTCACGGCGGTTTTGCGGGAGGATAGGCCTCTTGCCCAAAGACTCCTTGATGCCGGAGCGAATGGCGACCTGACCGATGATGCCGGGGTTACGCCACTCATGGTGGCGGCAATGCATGGTGATTTGGAATCGGTCCGCGCATTAATTGGCCACGTCACTGACGTCGCGGCCAGAGACCGGGCCGGCCATACCGCTCTGTATTACGCGGTCAACGCCCAGAAGGTGGAAATTGTCGATCTGTTAATGAGTCTGACGCCGAATCTTGAATTGGCCTACGGCGACAGCGGTGAGCTGCTGACCCTCGCCCTCGGAAGTCCAAATGGCAGGATCGCCCAGGATATTCTTTCGAAATTGCCCCGGTTCGAGCAATGGAGCTCCGGCGCTCTACGCGCGCTCGACAGCGCTCTTCGCGCGGGCGATCGGGATTCTATTCGCTTACTGCTGTCCAAACATGTTCCGCAGCCGACCCCGGAAGGTAAACGAGTCCCCTTGTTGGCTTATGCCATCGCCACGGATAATGCTCCGTTGTTCACGACTTTGCTCGAATGCGGTGCCGATCCGAACACGACCCTTACCGGAAAGTACGACCCAGAGTTTTTGGAAACGCTTCCGTCGAAATCTTTTCGCAACTACATCGAGGACGATAAGAACGTCACTTGCCTGATGCTGGCGGCGGGTCTTGGCCGAACTGATTATGTCCGCGGGCTTTTGCAGGCTGGCGCCGAGCACAACCGCTCGACTGGCCGCTACAAAATGGTTGCGCTTTATTTCGCGGCGGAGCTTGGACATTGGCAGGCTGCGCAGCTGCTTTTGGGCAGTGGACCTGCGCCGGAAAAATTGCGCATCGAGATCTCGCTCTCCTCACAAAAGATGTCCCTGATCAAGGATGGCGTGCCGGTTATGGATTCAGTTTGTTCTACCGGGCGCGAAGGTTATTCGACCAAACGGGGCAATTTCGTGATCACCGATAAGGAAAGAAATCATCGTTCGACGATCTACCATGTCGATATGCCGTATTTCATGCGACTTAGCTGTTTGGATTTCGGAATGCACGAAGGCGTTGTCCCAAATTACCCTGCTTCGCACGGCTGCATTCGTTTGCCGGGCGAAACTGCCCGAAAGTTGTTCGCCGAAATCCCGATCGGCACCCTGGTCACCGTCCAGTAGGGAAGGTGGATCGAGCGGTCCGTTGCTCGATGTTTTTAATGCGGCGAAGCCGCGAAATACTTAGCCATCACCCGCGGCCGATCCACCTTGTGCGGGGCGCACCTTTCAGTGCGCATATTGACACAATTCTGGCCGCTTTTAGCGTTTCAATCCTACTGAAATGCAAACTTTGGGTAACGGAGATGGAAAAGAGTTCGTGTCGTACGCTCCCGGCTATTGGTCGGGAAATGACGGGGTCGCGCCGGAACTCTGGAACGATTGGAAATGGCAGCTGAAGAACCGCGTCACTTCTTTGGCGCAGCTCGAAAAATTTGTCGACCTGAGCGACGAAGAACGGAGCGGCGTCCTGCTTTCCGGCGACAAACTCGCGCTCGCGGTCACGCCACATTTTTTCAACCTGATTCCACGCCATAATCAAAACGATCCGATTCGACGCCAGGTGATCCCGCGGATTGAAGAAACATGGGCTTCGCCTTACGACATGGCCGATCCCTGCGGCGAAGACTCGCACATGCCGGTTCCGGGCCTCGTGCATCGATACCCGGACCGCGTTTTGTTTTTGGTGACTGATCGCTGCGCCGCGTATTGCCGCTATTGCACCCGAAGCCGCGTCGTCAGCGGGGTGGGCGAGCAGGAGTTGCACACCGATTTCGAAGAAGCTTTCCGGTATCTCGAACAACACACCGAAGTGCGCGATGTCCTCCTAAGCGGCGGCGACGCTTTGATTTTCAGCGACGATAAGCTCGACAAGTTGTTAACTCGGTTGCGCGCGATCAAACACATTGAGTTTGTGCGAATCGGGACCCGCGTCCCGATTTTCCTGCCCCAGCGGATCACGCCCGAGTTGTGCGCGATTCTGGCCAAACACCATCCGCTCTGGATGAGCGTGCACGTGAATCATCCGCGCGAGCTGACGGTTGAAGTGAAACAAGCGCTCGAGCGATTGGCTAATGCCGGAATTCCACTCGGCAACCAAAGTGTGTTGCTCGCCGGCGTGAACGACGATCTCGGGACGATGAAAACGCTCGTGCACAAATTGCTGATGTGCCGCGTCCGCCCGTATTACATTTATCAGTGCGATCTGATCAACGGCTCATCGCACCTCCGCACTTCGGTCGCGAAAGGCATCGAGATCATTGAAGGCTTGCGCGGTCACACCACCGGTTACGCCGTTCCTCAATATGTCATCGATGCGCCCGGCGGCGGCGGCAAAGTTCCGATTAATCCCGGCTACGTTCTTTATCACGACAACGAAAAAATCGTGATCCGCAATTACGAAGGCAAAATCTTCGAATACCCCGAGGCTGGCGGCGACCAAACTGTCCAGTTTGCACCTCAGCGTGAATATCACGACGAGTATCTCTATTCCTAGACTCGATTTCGGGTCTTAACTACGAACCGCCCGCACCCGGCGAACGAGCAGTCCAATCGCGCCTGCTCCGCAGAAGAGCAGCACGGAGACGGGTGGCTCAGGTACTACATTGACATTGAAACTTGCTGAAAATGAACCCGTGTTATCAGCGTATCCACCGGGATCGCCGTTATAACCGGGAGCATCGACGATTCCCAAAACCAATCGCGTTGCGCCGACCGGAACGTTGAACTGCTGCAAACTTCCCGAGCCGTCGCCGGTCAATCCGTCTCCAATAAAGAACACCTGGTCCAACTGGGGTGCTAACGAAGTAAAACTGGTCCCGAGTATGGTGAAATCCAACCGAAGCGGCGAAGGATCAGTTGGTTCGGATGGACCGAGAAAAGCGCCGGCTAAAAATCCAGCGGTGGTAGCGACAGTTCCTGAAATGCCACCGAAGGAATTCACGTTGATGCCAGACGCGCTGCCGACACCGTCCGGATCGATGACATGATTCCCGCTGCCGCTATCCACGATGACATTTCCGGTGACGCTGGAGAAAATCAGAACGACGCCACTGCCGGCGGTGAAACCGAAATCGAATTCGGATGGAAGCTCACCGGCGCCGCTTCCTCCTGGACTTGGCGGCGTTGCGTGACCCGCGCCAAAGATATTCGCATCCCCCGGAACTGTCAGGGTTGTTGCCAAAGCCGCCGGCAACACGACTCCATGAATCGTCAGCGCAAACAACGCAACGGTCCAGGGCGATTGGCGCAAGACGAGAAATAATTTTGAGATCACATGTCTACCGATGTCGCTTCCATTATGTCTTTTTTCCGGGCATTTGTCGATGGTAACCGTGGCTTGCGAAAAGACCCTAGACAGGACTTACAGGATTGAATTGGATTTCAGAAAACCAAATCCTGTAATCTTGTTAATCCTGTCTAGTCCGAAATGACTTTATTTTTACTACAGCTGCTCGTTTCCGCATTCCTCACGATTTTGTTTTTACAATCGGGGATCGATAAAATCGTAGATCGGCAGGGGAATTTGCAATGGCTGTCGGGGCATTTCTCCAAGAGTCCGCTCGCTGGGCTCGTGCCGTTGTTGTTCACGATTCTCACGATCATTGAACTCTCAGCCGGCTTGCTAAGCGGCGTTGGATTTTTTGTTTTGTTATTCGCTCATACGTCCACGATCGCATTTTACGGCGCGGTTGTTTCGGCGGTTGCGGTCCTTTGCTTATTCTTCGGCCAACGAATGGCCAAGGAATATGCCGGTGCGGCAGTTTTGGTTTCGTATTTTTTGCTGACGATTGTCGCAATTTATCTGCTTGCCCGCTGACTGACCACGAATGGACACGAATCTTCTATCATTGGTGTCTATTAGTGTTAATTCGTGTTTATGAAGTCTCTCTCACGAATTCTTCTGGCGATTTCCGCAGTTATCTTTGCCCTCGGCACTTGGATCCACACTTCGGCTTTTGGTCGGATGTCCGACGCGGTGGCGAAATCAGATTTGCCTGCGTTTCTTGCCCAGGGGTTCCGGACTCTCTGGCTAATGGATTCCTCGGTTCAGATCAGTTTGGCCCTGATCTTCGCGGTAGTGGCAATAAAACCTGACGCAGCTACAAGACTTATTGTCGTCTTAGTCGCGCTCGTTCCGTTCGCGACGGCCATGTTCATTTACCATTTCATTGGCAATTTTATCGGTGGTCATCTTTTTCTGGCTGGCTCAGTCGCAGCGATTTTCGGCGGACTGCTGAAGGAATAATCTTGGAGGGCGCCGCCTGTCGGCGCCTTATTTTTGGGACACGACGGCGCGTGTCCCTCCATTATTTTTTCTCGTAAACAGCTTCGCCCCCGATGATCGTCATTTCAGCGCGCGTCTTTGGAATTTCCGCCTCGGGAATTTTCATGATGTCGGCCGACAAAACAGTGAAGTCAGCGAGTTTTCCGACTTGGATTGAGCCTTTGTCTTTTTCCTGAAACGACGCGAACGCGGGCCAGATCGTAAACATTTTCAGGGCTTGCTCGCGCGAAACCGCCTGCTCGGGATGCCAAATCGCCTTTGCCAAGGCTTCGGCGGGCAAGCCTTCATGCGCTGATGGCAGTGGTTTGCGAGCGACGGCGGCGTAAAATTCAATCATTGGTTCACCGCGCTCAACTGGCGCATCCGATCCGCCGCAAATAATCACCTCTGATTTCAAAAGCGATTGCCAGGCATAGGCGCCTGCCAGCCGGTCCATTCCTAATCGCTTTGGCGCAAAAAACAGATCGCTGATCGCGTGGGACGGTTGCATCGACGGAATTACGCCGAGCTTCGCGAATCGAGGGAGATCGGTCGGATCGAGAATCTGCGCGTGCTCGACTCGCCAACGTGGCTCTTTGATTGGTCGTTGGTCCGGCGGCACCGCTTTAAACGCGGCCTCGTATAAATCGAGAATCGTCCGGTTCGCGCGATCACCGATTGCATGGGTTTCAACTTGGATGCCGCGACGCAACGCTTCTTCAAACATTGGTCGCAGCTCTTCGGGCTTTTCGGTCAGGTAACCGGAAGTCTCGGGCGCGTCGCTGTAGGGTTTTAGCAAGGCCGCGCCACGCGAGCCGAGTGCGCCATCGAACACAACTTTGATCGTGCGTTGGGTGAAGTGTTCATTGAATGCGTCAATCGTCGCGCCCTCCTTTAAAAAATTTTGCGCGTCTGGTCCCGGACCGTAAACGCAGTTCACGAACCGAATCTTCGCCGTGCCGTCCGTGTAAGCCTTCTTAATTAGATCGATATCCTCCTTGTGGCTGCCGGCGTTTTGGATTTCGCACCAGCCCAGCCCAATCTCGCGGTTAATTCCGGTGAGCAGCGCTTGCTCCCGTTCCGCCGGGGTTGGTTTCGGAATGTGTTTGCGGACCAGTTCCTGCGCGCTGTCTGTCAGCATTCCGGTGGGTTCGCCGGTTTGTTTGTCCTTTAGAATTTCGCCGCCAAAAGGATTCGGCGTGTTCTTGTCGATGTTGGCAATCTTCAGGGCCGCCGAATTTGCCACCGAGGCGTGACCGTCCGCCCGGGTCAGAAAAACCGGATTCTCTGCCGCGATTTTGTCCAAGTCCTGGCGAGTCGGAAACTGGGCGGGTTTCCAAAACGTTTCGATCCAGCCGCGTCCCGTGACCCATTTTCCGGGTGGCGTCTTGGTAGCGCGTTCGGCCACTTTTGCCAGAAAATCTCCAAGAGTGTTGGTGCCCGCAAGATTTAAGGTGAGCTCGCGTTCGCCGATTCCAAAAATATGGCAGTGCGAATCAGTCAGGCCAGGGAGCAGCGTCCGTCCGTGCAGGTCGACGACTTGTCGAGCCTGAAATTTTCCGGCAGCATCGTTTGAACCAACGAAAACGATTCGACCGTTTTTGACTGCGACCGCTTCGGCGTGCGGTTGGGTTTCATTAACGGTGTAAATATTTCCGTGGAGCAGAAGTAGATCGGCCTTCGCCTGGCTACTGGGTGACGAATCGGCGTCTTCGGCGGCGCGCAGCGGGGAATTTAACGCGCAAAGCGAAAATAGGCTGGCGATGGCAATGCGCGCTTTCACTTGACGGTTTGAGGAAGTTTTGACGTGATCCTCTTTGATAATCCGTCGCTTTTCTGTATCGGAAAAGCTGGTCGCGATAAAATGGGAATGAATCGTGAAATTTCTTTTGCCGTCATTGCGTGCATTTATACAATCTTGGCTTTCCCGTAGGCGAGCAATCAACCTTAACTCTGCAGCGTTTGAACGAAGCACATCCTAATTTTACTTCAGGTTCGTTTCCAAGGTGTCGGCTGAATCTGGGCAGTCAGGGCGTCTGCTGATTTATGGCGAATTTTTTTCCACGCTGGTGCAACTGGTTGCCACTTCAAATGGCCGTCGCCGGCTTTTTGATTGTGTGCGGTTTGACCGCGGGCACCTGGTATTACGTGACGCCAAAGTACACCAAGGTTGGCTATCAACCGATCCAGCCGGTGCCGTTCCCACACGATATTCACGTTACCCAGCTCGGAATGGATTGCCGTTATTGCCATAGCTTTGTGGAGGTGGCGGCGCATTCGAACGTTCCAAACACGCAACTTTGCATGAACTGCCACACCCAGGTCCAGAAAGACAATCCCAAGCTCGAGCCAGTTCGCCAGAGTTGGAAAGATGGCCGGCCGATCGATTGGGTGTGGATTCATCGGCTACCCGATTACGTCTTTTACAACCACGCCGCGCATGTGAATCGCGGGATCAGTTGTGCGAGCTGCCATGGCCAGATCAATCACATGTCCCAGGTTTATGATGCCAAGCCGATGAGCATGGCCTGGTGTCTCGAGTGCCATCGGCACCCGGAGAATTTTCTGCGCCCGGAGGACCAGATCACCAATCTTGATTGGAAACCGGAGGACGTGAAACCGGCGGAATTCGTTGCGAAATACGGGCAGCCGCAAGACGTAACCGAGGACTGGTCGAAAAAGAAACAACTTACCCAGGCGGAGATCGGCCAGACCTTGAAGGAACGCTGGCACATCAATCCGTCAGCAAATTGCCAGACCTGCCACCGATGAAACGCGTTTTTCA
This sequence comes from uncultured Verrucomicrobiae bacterium, assembly GCA_963817335.1. Classification (GTDB taxonomy): domain Bacteria; phylum Verrucomicrobiota; class Verrucomicrobiia; order Chthoniobacterales; family UBA10450; genus AV40. The sequence goes on from CAWFNX010000001.1 coordinate 438,955, forward strand.
ACATCCTCCTGAGTCCCGCAGTAGCGGGAGTAAGAATTACTGGCGCAGTGTCGACGAATACAGCAACACTCCGGAATTTCGCGAGTGGCTCGAGCGAGAATTTCCAGCCGGCGCTTCTGAGTTGGAGGGGGATGAGTGGTCGCGCCGAGATTTCATGAGGTTAATGGGCGCGTCGATGGCTCTGGCCGGCCTGGGCTTAACCAGTTGCCGTCGACCGCAAATGCACCTGGTTCCGTTCACCAAAAACGTCGAGTGGACGATTCCCGGAAAATTCCTTTACTACTCAACCGCGATGCCGTGGCGAACCGGCGCGATTCCGCTGATCGCAACCACCGTTGACGGACGACCGATCAAACTTGAAGGGAATCCGATTCATCCAGCTTCGGTCGGCAGCACGGATGTTTTTGCCCAGGCTTCGCTACTGGATCTTTACGATCCGACCCGATCGCGCCGATTCGTAAATCAAGGCAAGGATGCCACGCGCGCCGAGTTCGATGCCTACCTCGACAAGTTGCGCGGCCAACTCGGCTCCGGCGATGGCCTCGCTTTTCTAGTGGAGGAAGTGCACTCGCCTACGCGCGAAAGATTGCGGGCCGAACTGGAGAAAGCGTTCCCGAAGATGACGTGGTGCGTCTACGAGCCGGCGTTAAGCGACGCCCAAAATTACGCCACTCACGTCAGCTTCGGCGAAAACGTTCGTCTGATGCCAAGGTTCGATCGCGCCGATGTGGTGCTGGCGCTGGATAGCGATTTTCTCGATTGCGGCGAAGGCGATCTCGCGGCATCGCGCGCTTTCACCACGCGCCGCCGGGTGAAATCGTCGAGCGATTCGATGAACCGCCTCTATGTGGTCGAGAACCGATTTACCATCACGGGCGCAATGGCGGATCACCGACTGCGTTTGCCGGCCAGCCAGATCCCGATTTTCGCCTACCTTTTGGCCGGAAAAATTGGGGCGCTTACAAAAGATTCCGGATTGATTTCGTTACTCGGCACGCTGACCGCGCCGGGAGCCACGCCGGAGTTTAACGAACAATGGTTGAACGAGCTCGCGGCCGATCTCATCGCCAAATCGGGTTCAAGCATTGTTCTGGCGGGACAACAACAGCCAGTGATCGTGCAACTGCTCGCCTACGCGATCAATGCGACCCTAAAGAACATTGGCCGCACCATTGTGGTCCGCGAATTTCCGCGAAATCGAAACACCAAAAGCATTTTGCAGCTGGCGGACCGGATGAGCAAAGGTGAAATCAAACAGCTGTTCATATTTGGGGGAGATCCGGTTTACAACGCGCCTCGCGCGATTGCCCAGGATCCCGACAAAAAATTCCCGATCGATTGGCCCGACCTGCAAAAGAAAGTGCCCGAAGTCGTCCGGCTCGGTTACCACGAAGATCAAACCTCGGCCGTTAGCCAATGGCACTCGCCGATGGCCCATTATTTAGAATCGTGGGGCGATGCGTTAGCCCCCGACGGCTCGTATTTGTCGATCCAACCGATGATTCTGCCGTTGTTCGGCGGGCTCAGCGAAATCGAAGTCCTGAGCGCGCTGCTTGGCCGGCCCAAAGTCGAAGGTCCGGAGTTGATCCAGGAAACTTTTCGCACGACCAAGCCGGCGGGCGATTTTCAAGCTGCCTGGTCGAAGTTTTTGCACGACGGCTTCGCCGCTCAGGTCGCATTGCGCGATCGGCCGGCAACGTTTAACGCCAGCGCCGCCGGTGGCCCGGCAAAACAACTTTGGTCCGCCTCGCCGCTACCGACCGCGGAATCGCCTGAGATCGTTTTTGTCCGCAGTTACGCGATGGACGACGGCCGTTTCAGCAACAACGGCTGGCTTCAGGAATTGCCGGACCCGATCACCAAGCTGACTTGGGACAATGGCGCAATGATGAGTCCGGACTTCGCCAAATCACTAGGCGTAGAAACCGGAGACCTGGTTCAGATCGCAATCGCTGACAGCGCGCGTGACGCCAACGACCAGCCGATTTCCCGCGAACTCGTAATCGCCGCCATTGTTTCGCCGGGGCATGCCGAGAATTCGATCACCGTTTCGCTTGGTTACGGTCGTCCAATTTCCGGCCTGGGCCCATTGCCCTACGCTGGCGACGCGGCTGCCCTCAATTCGGCACACGGCGACGTTCCAGGATTTAATGCTTATTACCTTCGCACCGCAGCCAATCCGCATTTCGTGGTGGCCGACGGAAAGTCGATCCAAAGCATCCGGGTTTCGAAAGTTGGCAAGAAATATCCGCTCTCGATCACCCAAGACCACTGGAGCATCGAAGGCCGTGGACTCGTGCGGGAAGCGAAGCTCGATGAATATCGCGAGGACAACAATTTCGTCGAGAAAAGTGCCGGCATCGATGAGCCACAAAAATATTTGCCTTCGCTCTACAGTCATCCTCCCCTGACCGCCGAACAGCAGTGGGGAATGGTGGTAGATCTTAATGTTTGCACCGGTTGCAGCGCGTGCGTGATTGCCTGTCAGGCCGAAAACAACATTCCAGTCGTCGGAAAATTACAGGTCGCGCATGGGCGCTGGATGCACTGGATCCGGATTGATCGCTACTTCGCCAGCGCGAAAAAATTCGACGAAGACAACGGCGAATTCCCGCCGGACCCGGAGATGGTCCACCAACCGATGATGTGTCAGCACTGCGAGAACGCGCCGTGCGAAACGGTTTGTCCGGTCAACGCAACGGTCCATAGCGAGGACGGACTCAACGTGATGGCCTACAACCGCTGCGTTGGCACGCGGTATTGCGCGAACAATTGCCCGTTCAAGGTGCGAAGGTTCAACTTCTTTGATTACAATCAGCGGCCGGTCGGCAGAAGGAAAATCGCCGGACAGTTAGGCATCTATGAGGAGTACATTGCTCCCTTCACGGAAAAGGGCGCACCGGACATCACGAAGCTGCAAAAGAACCCAAATGTCACGGTTCGGATGCGCGGGGTGATGGAAAAGTGCACCTATTGCGTGCAACGCATCGAGGAAGCGAAAATCGCGACCCATGCTCGAGTTGGCGCATCTGGCGGCGACCTTCGGATTCCGCGCGACTCGTTCACCAGCGCGTGCGCCCAGGCTTGCCCGCACGAAGCGATCACCTTTGGCGATATCAAGGACCCTGAAACCAAAGTTTCGAAATTAAAAGCGGCCGACCGTAATTATCGATTGCTCGACTATTTGAACGTGAAAGCGCGCACGAGTTATATGGCGCGCCTTCGTAATCCCAACCCGAAGATGCCGGACGCTGGAAACATTGCGGTGGCCAGCCCGGTGGAGAAAGCGTGATGCATTTGTAATGGACGACGCACCTACAGCACCAGATGTGATCAGAGGGCAGGCGGCGACCGCCGAGCGTCCGCTTGCCCGCGTGCCGCTGGTTCTGCATCACCGCAACTTCAGCTGGATTACCGAACGGATTTCGGGCGTGGTGGAAGATCGCGCGCCGCGCTGGTGGTGGGTTTGTTTCACCATCACCGCCGCGATCGCGATGTTCGGTCTGTTTTGTATCGGCTATCAAATTTCGACCGGCGTCGGGGTTTGGGGCAATAACATCCCGAACGGCTGGGCTTGGGACATCACCAACTTCGTTTTCTGGATCGGTATCGGACACGCCGGCACCTTGATCTCGGCCATCTTGTACTTGCTGCGCCAAAAGTGGCGGACGTCGATCAATCGCTCGGCCGAGGCGATGACGCTGTTCGCGGTGATGTGCGCTGCGATCTTTCCTGGAATTCACGTCGGCCGGGTTTGGATGGCCTGGTATCTGGCGCCGATTCCTAACAACTACGGGATCTGGCAAAATTTCCGCAGCCCGCTGATGTGGGACGTCTTTGCGGTCTCGACCTATTTTACGGTGTCGGTTTTGTTTTGGTACACTGGATTGATTCCCGACCTTGCCACCTTGCGGGATCGGGCGACAACCAAGATCAAGAAATTCTTGTTCGGCGTTTTCGCGTGTGGATGGCGCGGCTCGAATCGCAACTGGCGCCATTACGAGATGGCTTATCTGCTTTTGGCCGGACTTTCTACACCGCTGGTGCTTTCCGTCCACAGCGTCGTGTCATTCGACTTCGCGTCGTCGATCCTGCCGAGCTGGCACACGACAATTTTCCCGCCTTACTTCGTGGCGGGCGCAATCTTCGGCGGATTTGCCATGGTGCTGACGTTGCTGATCCCGGCCCGTTCGATTTTCAAGTTGCACGACATCATTACGCCGCAGCACATCGACAAAATGGCGAAGATCATTTTGCTGACGGGATCGTTTGTCACTTATGCCTACGCGATGGAATTTTTCGTGGCCTGGTACAGCGGCAACGCCTACGAACGGTTCGCGTTTTGGAACCGTGTGCTCGGTCCGTATTGGTGGTACTGGTGGACGGGCATGTTGTTCTGCAACATGCTTTCGCCACAACTGTTCTGGTTCCGCTGGTGCCGGCGCAACATTCTGGTCGTCTACTTCGTTTGCATGTGCGTGAACGCCGGCATGTGGTTCGAACGTTTCATCATCATCGTCGGTGGGTTGCATCGCGATTTCCTTCCGTCGTCGTGGGGCCTGTTTATTCCAACCTGGGTCGACATTTGGACATTCATTGGCACCCTCGGCATCTTCACCTCCTTGTTCCTGTTGTTCATTCGCTTCCTGCCAATGATCGCGATGTCGGAAGTGAAAATCGTTTTGCCTGACGCAGATCCGCATGCGCATTCGCCGAACGGTCATCATCCAGTTCAAGCCGGAGGAATGGAGCGCATATGAGAACGCCCTACGGTCACGAAGTTTACGCAATGGCCGCGGAATATCCGAGCCCTCACGCGCTTTACGAGGCGGCCAAAATGGTTCGCGACGCCGGCTTCAAACGCTGGGACGTTCATTCGCCGTTTCCAATTCACGGAATGGACGACGCGATGGGACTTGGGAAGTCCTGGTTGAGCACGGTGGTCTTGATCGGCGGCATTTTGGGTATCTCAACCGCGATGTTTATCGAATTCGGCTCGTCGTGGGGCCTTTATCCGTTAGTGGTGCACGGCAAACCGTACGACTGGAAAGTCGTGCCTGCGTTTTTCCCGATCATGTTTGAGCTGACGGTGCTCTTTTCGGCCTTTGCCGCGTTTTTCGCCGTATTGATCATGAACGGTCTGCCGCGGCCACATCATCCGATTTTTAACTGGGATCGCTTCGCTCGCGCGAGCAACGACGGATTTTTTCTCGTGATCGAAGCACGCGACCCGCGGTTCACTGAAGTCGAAGCCCGGGAACTACTCGAGCGCAGCGGCGGCCAACACATCACCGTTGTGCACGAAGACTGATTATGTTGCGCGGCTTCCTTTTAATTTCTCTCTTGATCACGCTTGCCGGCGTGGCTGTGCTCGGATTTCGCGGCGAAAAAACCACCAATGAACCGTGGGAAATTTTTCCGGACATGGTTCGACAGATGAAAGTACGCGCGCAATCGCCGTTGCAATTTTTCGCGGACGGCCGCGGCCCGCGTCTGCCGATCAACGGAACAGTTCCAATCGGTTACGAAATGCCGAAAGCTGAAACGAGTCCGCCAACCGCAGGCGCTCCGGCGATGCCGCATGGATTCAGTGTGGGAACCGATTACGCAGACACCGGAAAGATGGGAAATAATTGGGGGACTGGCATTCCGGTTCCGGTCACGCCCGAATTAATTGAGCGCGGCCGTCAGCGTTTCAACATCACCTGCGTGATGTGTCACGGCGCAACCGCTTCGGGCAATGGCATCACAAAACAGTACGGCCTCGCCACAGTCGTCACCTTGCAGGACGATCGCATTCGCAAAATGGCCGACGGCGAGATTTTCAACACGATCACCAACGGCAAGAACACCATGTTGGCCTATGGGCCGACGATCATGGTCGCCGATCGATGGGCGATCATCGCTTATCTGCGCGCGCTCCAGCGAAGTCAGGGCGCGACCGTCGCCGATGTTCCGCCCGAACACCGCGCCGATTTGGATAAGCCGGCGGAGACCAAACCTGCCGAGGCGCAACCCGCGGCCAAACCGGAGGCGCCCAAGAAATGAGCGAACGATTGAGCAACGCGCCCACGCCCGAGGGCGAATATTTTGAAAGCGGCCGGTTCGCCGGTTTGTCGGTGTTGCTTGGCGTTATCGCATTTGTTGCGCTCGCGTTGTGCGGAGCAGGCGCGGCAATTGACCCGCGGCAATTCGGTTACTCGTGGATGTTTGCCTTTGCCTTTTTCTTCACTCTCTGCGCGGGCTGCTTTTTCTGGACGATTGTGCATTACGCCGTCGACGCGGAATGGACTGTGGTGGTCAGACGGCAGCTCGAAAATATCGCCGTGCTGATGGGGATTGTCGCCATCTTCTTCATTCCGATTTTCCTTTTGCGCCGTCATCTCTTCGACTGGATGAACATTGCGCCGGGGACCGAGGAAAATCTCGACTCGAAACGCGCTTATCTAAATCTGGGTTTCTGGATTTTGCGCGCGGTGTTTTTCCTCGGGTTCTTCATCATCGCTGCCCAGCTTCTGAAAAGATTTTCAGTCCGGCAGGACAAGGATGGCAATCCGAAGTTCACGATCTGGCTGCGCAGAGTTTCGTTCGTGAGTCTCCCATTGTTTGCTCTTTGCCTCACTTTCGGCGCCTACGATTGGTTTCTGGGCCTACAGTACCGCTGGTTCTCGACCATGTTCGGCGTTTACATTTTTGCAGGCGCCGCCGGCAGCTCGATGTCGTTGCTGGTGCTGGTGATCACCGCCCTTCGCAACGCCGGTTACTTGAAGAACGTCGTGACCCGCGAGCACTACTACATCATGGGGAAATGGATGTTCGCCTTCTGCGTCTTCTGGGCCTACATCGGGTTCGGCCAGTACATGCTGATCTGGTATGCGAACATGCCGGAGGAGACAAACTATTTTCTGGTCCGAAACACCGAATCCTGGTGGTACCTGAGCATGCTGCTGGTGTTCGGCCGTTTCTTCGGGCCGTTTGTGATTTTGCTTCTGCAGTCGATCAAGAAAAATCCGAACCAACTGTGTTACGTAGCCGGGTGGATCCTTCTTATGCAGCTACTCGACATGTATATGGTTGTGCTGCCCGTGCTGCACGGCACCGGTGTTCATCTAAGTTTGTGGGATTTTGTCGCTTTGATTGCCATGGGATCCACCCTTGCCTTTGCTTTTCTTCGCATCGTCGGCAAAACCTCGCTCTTTCCGGTGCGCGACCCGCGTCTGATCGAATCTTTGAAAATTGTGAACTAAAATGGCCGACACCGAACAAATTCGACAACAAGTGCAATCGCCCGCGCCGTTTTCGACGTGGTTCGGCGTGGTCTTGTTGATGGTTTTGTTCGGCGTGATGGCCGTTGCAATCATTGGTCCGGCGCCGCGCGGCGACACTTACGAACAACAACGCGCTCAAAATCGGGAAAAGAAACTCAAGGATTTGCGCGACGAAGACACAAAAGCGCTGACAAGTTATGGGTGGATCGACAAGAACAAAGGTTCTGTGCGAATACCGATTGAGCGCGCGATGGAGTTGACCGTCGCCGAACTTGCAAACAAAAAGCCGACGACGGCCGGACCGATCGCAACTCCAGCTCCCGAAGCGTCCGGCGCGCCGGCCGGCCCGGGCGTGGCTTCCCCGGCGCCAGCCCCCTCGGCCCAGGCCAGCGGAACGGCGAAGCCAACTTCTGTTGCGGGACCGCATTCGGAAGCGCGGGGTCAACCTGCCGCGGCGATAAATCCGCCATCGGCACCGCCATCGACGCAACCCGGAGCTGTTGCGACTCCCGCCGCCTCGCCGAAGTCTGGTGTCGCCGCCCCGGCCGCATCGCCTGCAGCCAGCCCAGCCGCCTCGGCCCCCGGCAGTCCATTGCCCGTTCGGGGCGCCTCCTCGACGCCGTCACCGTGAGAATTTTGCCTAACGAATGATTCCAGCCACTGACATTCCATTGAAACAACCGGCCGTCTCGGCGACCGCCGGAGACGTCGAACAGCTCGAACGCGCGGTGATTGACGCCTCGACTCGCGTTCCCGTGCTGATGTTTTACGCGTCGGCGATGGCCTGGCTGCTGATCGCAACCCTGCTGGGGCTTTTTGTTTCGTTCAAACTTCATTCACCTGATTGGCTTTCAAACGTCGACTTCCTGACCTGGGGCCGGCTGCGCCCGGTTTACCTGAACGTCATGGTTTACGGATGGGCATCGATGGCCGGAATGGGAACCGCGATCTGGCTCATGGCCCGCCTGTGCCGGACAACTTTGCGACATCCGTTGCTACTGGTGACTGGCGCGTGGTTTTGGAACATCGGAATCGTCGTCGGCGTTACCGCAATTCTGATGGGCTACAGCACCGGTTATCAGTGGCTGGAATTTCCGCCCTACGCGGCCGCAATTCTTTTGGTTGCCTACTCGCTCATCATTTCCTGGGCAGTCTTGATGTTCCGTTTCCGGCGCGGAGAACAGATTTACATCACGCAATGGTACCTGCTCGGCGCTTTTCTCTGGTTCCCCTGGCTCTACACCGCCGTGCAGGCAATGCTTTTCGTTGTTCCGGTTCAAGGGGTAATGCAGGCCGCGGTTGGCTGGTGGTACGTTAACAATCTGATGTTTCTCTGGCTCGGCGCGATCGCGCTGGGAACGGCCTATTACATGATTCCAAAAGTAATCGGTCGACCGGTTTACAGTTATCATCTCGCGACAATCGGCTTTTGGACCTACGCGCTGTTCTCGAGCTGGACGGGAATGCAACGTCTGGTGGATGGACCGTTTCCAGCGTGGATGGTCACGGCGAGCATCGCGGCAACGATCCTCACCATTATACCGGTGGCCACGGTTGGGCTGAATCATCATATGACGATGCAGGGTTATTTTCCGGTAATGCGCTACAGCCCGACCCTTCGGTTCACTGTCTTCGGAGCGATGTCCTACTCGGTGTTCAGCATTGTTGGCATTCTGATTTCGCTTCGCTCGACCGCGCGCTATCTGAATTTTACTGAAACCAGCGTGGCGTATTCTGATCTCGGTCTCTACGCGTTTTTCACTATGATTATGTTCGGCTCGATGTATTACATCGTGCCTAGATTAGTTGGCCGCGAGTGGCGCTACGCCACGCTCATCAAGCTTCATTTTTGGGCCTCAGCTTATGGTATCGGACTGCTGTCGCTGATGTTATTAGTCGGCGGACTGGTCCAGGGCTCGAGCCAGGAAGATGCTTCGCTTCCGTTCATCGAGAGCGTGCAAAGTGTGCTGCCCTACCTGCGCGGCGCCACTTTGGCGGCGCTGCTTCTGACCGCGTCGCATTTTATTTTTGCGTTTCATTTCGGTCTGATGTTGTTCGGTCTCGGCCGCACTTCGACGGTGCCGACATTTTTAAATCCCGTCGAATCCGAGGGATCGGAGGTCCATCTATGAAAGGATTGATCCCGCTGTTTATCGGACTGTTCGGGACCTTTATGTTTTCGTGGGTTGGTTTGACCGTGGTTCCAAATCTGCAGATCGGCGCCCTCAATCCGCAGATTAGTCCGGACGACGAAAATGACATTTATCCAATGCCCCAATCGGGAATGGTGCAGCAAGGCAGTCGCGTTTATGCGGCGAACGGATGTATCTATTGCCACACCCGGCAGGTTCGTGCGGATTATGCAGGCGCGGACATCGATCGGAAATGGGGGGTGCGTCGCAGCGCACCTCGCGATTACGTTTTTGATAATCCGGTTTTGCTTGGGAAAGTGCGAATGGGACCTGATTTGGCGAACATCGGTAAACGCGGGGAAGCCCAACAATCTCCTGCCCCAAATGCTCCTGCTTCTTCCCCGGCGCCATCTGGCGGGGCCGGGCCTGCGCAGGCTCCAGCTGCGAACCCAAATGCTTCTCCTGCCGCGTCGCCTTCTCCAAATCCGAACGGCCAACCTGAGCTTTATTCCGAAGCGTGGCATCATCGCCATCTTTATTCCCCGCGAAGCATGAGTCCCGACACCAGAGATTCGACCATGCCCGCATATCACTTTCTTTACGAGAAACGTCGCATTACCGGTGAACGTTCCGCCGACGCGCTGCGGTTGACTGGGGACGACGCGCCGCCCGCGGGTTGGGAGATTGTTCCGACCTATGATGCGAAATGTCTGGTGGCGTATTTAATGGCTCAGGACCAAACCCATCCGTTGAAAGAAGTTAAGAGCGCACCGGGCGCCGCGCCGGCCGCCGGTTCGCCGGCGGCTTCCGCCGCTGGATCGCCTCCTCCGGCACCACCCAAGAAATGAACGGTCAACCTTCAGATCCATCGTCGCTTACTCGCCAGGGAATGGATTACGGCGAGACCGCCGACGTCCAGGAAGTGCACGCCGCGATTCAACGCGAAAAACGCGAGCCGCGCGTCGGACTTGAACCGCTCTCGATCTGGCTAATCGCGGTCTACGGTTTGGCGATCTTTGCTGGAGGCGCGTACCTTGGACGTTACTCGGGAAATTTTTCCGGTGACGGCTTGGACCCGATGATGGGTCCGCCTGCCGCGAAAAAAGGCGGTGGCGCGCAGGGACCGCAGGAACAAGTCGAGTTGTCACCGCATGATCGCGGCAAAAAGATTTTCTCCGCGAATTGCCAAACCTGCCATCAAGCGAATGGGGAGGGCGTTCCTGGCCAATATCCGCCGCTCGCCGGATCCGAATTTACGAACGGGGGATCTCGCCGCATGGCGATGATTGTGCTGAAAGGATTACAAGGGCCGGTCAAAGTGAAAGGTCAAATGTTCGGCACGGCGGTCATGCAACCGTGGGACAAAACATTGACCGACCAAAAGATCGCAGACGTCATGACTTACGAGCGAAGCGAGTGGGGGAACAAGGCGAGCCCGGTGACGGCTGAACAAATTGCCGCATTGCGCAAGGAGCTCGCAAGTCATCCGGAATCTTATCTCGAGCACGATATTCTGGCCGCGCCTGATGAAGATTTGCCCGGTGGTGGGGCGCCCGGCGGAAATGCGCCGCCAAAACCCGGCGAAGCGGCAAAGCCGGCGCCGTCCAAATAATTTACTCGATCGCGTCGGCGAGAAGCTCGGCCATGTGCTTTGGCCAACGCTCACTGAGATCGACAATCTGATGGCGGCAACTCGTTCCTGACGCAATCACGATATCAGGTTGTTGATTGTCGATCTTGCGAAGGAGATCGGCCGCGACTTGTTTCGACAATTCATATTTCTCCGCGACTGCGCCGAATGCGCCCGCCATTCCGCAACAGCCAGTGTCGAGCAGAGTTGCGCGGCGTCCGGGCAATCGTTCGACGAGACGGCCCATGAATTCAGGATTGATCAGGGATTTGGCGTGACAATGCGGGTGGATCGCCACACTGGCGTCGCGGTGCTTGAAGTGAAGCGCGTCCGGCTCGCGCTCCAGCAAATCATCGACAAACCGTTCGAAGAGAAAACAACGTTCCGCGATCTTCTCGGCGTTGCTGATCTTCAATTCGCGATAATCGTCGACGAACATCGACCAACAGGACGGCTCCAGGAAGATAATGGGAGGTTGAGATGTTGAGGGGTTGAGTTGTTGAGAGGAAAGAAGATCGATGTTGTGCTGTGCGACTTCGGCGGCGGCATCGAGATTTCCTTGGCTGAACGCTGGCCGGCCGCAGCATTTGCGGTTGTTCACCAGTTCGACTTCGAAACCAAGCGCTTGCAGCACTTTGACCGACGCGATTCCGATATTGGGCTCGTGATAACGAATAAACGTATCGTCCCACAAAATCACTCTACCTCTGGTAGGGACGCCGCGCTGCGGCGTCCGGACATCGCCACGCGATGTCCCTACCTTGGCAAACCAGCGATCAAATCGCTCCCGCGCGTAATGTGGCAGTGAGCGTTTCGCCGAAATGCCAAGCGTTTTCTCCATCAACTCGCGAAGCGGCCCAAAATCGACAATCGTATTGGCGAGCCACGGAGCAGCCGATCCGATTCGGCCTAACAAGTCGACGTTGCTGAAAAAGCGCTCGCGCATCGGCAGACCATCACGTTTCCAGCGGGCGTAAAGCATTTCCGCCTTGAGCAAGGCCAGGTTGACGTTCGATGGACATTCCGGGGTGCAACCCTTGCAGGACAGGCAATTACTGAGGGCCGCGTCCAACTCCGCGGACTTGAGTGGATCGTGACCGTTAGCTTTCAGCTCCAGCGAGCGCCGAATGATATTGGCGCGGCCCCGGGTCGACATGATTTCATCGGCAGTGGCAATGAATGTCGGACACATGATCGGCGTTTCTTTACGGCAACCCCCGCACCCGTTGCATTGTTCGAGGTTGCCGATGAACGATCGGTCTTTGAACGCGTAGGCCAGCCGCGGCTCGAACGGAAGCTCAATCGGGCGCGCGAAATTATTTCGCAGATGAGTGTCGATCCGGTAGGCGAAGCCAAAAATCTTTCCGGGATTGAAAATGTTTTTCGGATCGAATGTTTGCTTGATCTCGCGCATCACGTTGAGCAGCGCATCCCCAAGCTGGTCCCGCATGTATTCCGTCCGCGCGATGCCGACTCCGTGCTCGGCTGAAATCGAACCTTTGAATTGGCGAATCAGAGCGGACGTTTGATCGCCCACCAGCCGGAACTTTCTCAAATCGTCAGCGGTATGAAGATCAAGCGCGGGCCGAACGTGAAGCAAACCACTCGCGGCGTGCCCGTAATAACTCGCCTCCAGTCCCAGCGATTTCATGATCGACTGCAAACCGCGGACGTAATCGGGCAGTTGCGCCGGACGGACGGCGGCGTCTTCGATGAACGCCACCGGTTTCTTCGGGCCGACGCAACCAGTCAGCAAAGACAGGCCGGCTTTGCGCACCGACCACACCAGATCCATTTCGCCCGGATCGCGGCAGATTTTTTTGCGCGAGCCAAGCTTTCGCGATTCCAAGATCGACAATCGCTCATCGACGTCATCGTAAAACTCGACCAGCAAAACCGCCTCGCACGGTTTGGAATCGAGTTCCATTAGATCGCGCGCGGCCTGGAAATGCAGTTGGCCTTTGGTTTGATCCAGGATGGGGCGATCGATGTGCTCGATCGCTGCCGGTTTTAGGTCGAGCAGCTCCACCGTGGCCTGCATTGCGTCCATCACTGAGTCGAAAAAGATGAGCCCGAGACCTTTTTCGCGCGGAAGCGGCGAAATTTTCAGCTCGGCTGAAAAAATCGCAGCCAGAGTGCCTTCGCTGCCGGCCAGAATTTCATTCAGGTTTTTGGGCGCGCGTGAAAACCGCTCGATGCCGTAACCCGGCCAGCGTTTGAGGATGCCGGGCGGCCAGCGTTCTGCCATCTCGGCGGCATTTGCCCGCACCAATTCGCTGATCTTGACCTGTTCCTTGCGCAACGAATCCGTACCCGGGCCAATTGTGACGATTCGGCCGTCGGCCAAAACAATCTCGATGGAAATAACGTGGTCGGCTGTGGTTCCGTAAACCGGGACCCGCGCGCCCGAAGAGTTATTAGCGATCATGCCGCCAATCGTCGCGCGCGAGCTGGTAGCAACGTCCGGACCGAAACAGAATCCGTGCGGTTTGAGAAAGCCATTAAGTTGATCGAGGACAACTCCCGCACCGACGCGCACCGAGCGTTTCTCGATGTCGAGATTGTCGATTCGGCGATTATGCCGCGAGAAATCGACGATGAGTCCTTCGCCGATCGCGTTCCCGACCAAACTCGTCCCCGCCCCGCGCGGCGTGATTGAGATATTTTCCTCGGCAGCAGCTCGGATTATTGCGCTCGCCTGTTCTGCGTTGGTTGGGAAGGCGACGCCGAGCGGCTCGATTTGATAGATGGAGGCGTCGGTGGCGTAAAGCTGGCGGGTGAGGTTGTCGAAATGGAGGTCGCAGGCGGCGGCGCGGAGTCGTTGTTCGGTACTTTTACTGATCACTCGGCTGACAATTTACCACAACAAACGGTCCGCGAGAGGCGATGGCAGGTGAAATGCTATCAAACCGGCTCAGCCGTGAGCATCACGCTGAAAAGCAAAATTCGTTACAACGGGCAGGAGTACACCAGCCCTGCCGAATTGCCGCCCGACGTTCGTCTGGCTTACGAAAAAGCGCTCCATGATGGGCCGATAAAAAAGAAGTTCGTTGTGAACGGCCAGTCGTTTGCCAGCGAAGATGCGATGCCGGGCGATGTCCGAAAACTCTGCGAAGACGTGATGGGAGTGATTGAAAATAACGGCGAGGTAACGCTTCCCAGCGACCCACGGGGAGGGCGCCTTCTAACCAGACGCGAGCTGGGCGTCGCAATTGCAGTCGGCGTCGGAATCGCGGCACTTGTGCTTGCCCGAATCTTTCACGGTTAGCGAGCTCACTCCGAGAACAGCGGCATCTGCAATTCTTCCCGCTCGGCATCGGCAAAACGGACTCCGATTCCAATCAGTCGGACTTTCTTTCCAGTGCGAGTAAAGGCTTCGCCCAACAATGTGCGAAAGGCATTAAGCGTCGGTTCAAGGCCGGCACGCTCGGCCGTTGTTCGGGTAAAATCGGCGAATTTTAGTTTCACGAAGATTTTCGAAATGCGCCGCTCGGTTTCTTTTTGAGCAAGATCCGCCATTAACTCCTCGAAGAGCTCGCCGAGACGCTCTTCGCACTGCTCCAAAGTCTCCAGATCACTAACGAACGTTTCTTCCGTGCTGAGTGATTTCCGCGGACGGTCCGGTTCCACCGCGCGGTCGTCGATTCCGCGGCAGAGATCAAAGAGTTCGCTGCCGAACTTGCCGAAAAGTTCGACCAGCTCGGGCCGGGAGAACCGTTGAAGGTCTCCACAGGTGCGAACGCCGAGTTCCTGCAATCGCTTTTCGGTTTTTTCACCGATGCCCCAAATTTCGCGGACTGGAAGGTTAGTGATGAACTCGGGAACTTCCGCGACAGTGACTTCGAGCTGGCCGTTGGGCTTTCGCATCGTGCTGGCAATTTTGGCGATCAGTTTGTTCGGGCCGATGCCCGCGGATGCAGTCAGCTTTGTCTTTTGGAAAATCAGGTCCCGAATCGTTTGGGCGAGCGCTGCGGGCGATCCCGGATGGGTGCTTACGTCGAGATAAGCTTCATCGAGCGAGAGTGGCTCAACCAAAGGCGTAAAACGATGCAGGATTTCGCGTACGACCGCGGCTTCCCGCCGGTAAACATCGAATCGGGTGGGCAAAACAATCAGCTCCGGACAACGTTGCAGGGCCATGAAAGTAGGCATCGCCGAACGCACTCCAAACGCCCGGGCTTCGTAATTGCAGGTGGTCAAAACGCCCCGGCGATCCCGGGCGCCTCCGACTCCGACCGGTTTTCCCTTCAACGCCGGGCGGTCTCGCACCTCGATGGCCGCATAGAAACAGTCCATGTCGAGATGAATGATCGCCCGCGGAGTCGGACCGTTTCCCACACCTAAAATCTAGCTTCGAATCAAGCAATCTCACCTTTAGTTAGATGTTTAGGTTGACTCGTAAAAAGGGAATAGTTAAAGATTAACTCCCACCCGTAGGCCGTATGTCTTTGATCCCGAGCGAATCGTACAGTTTTCCGGATCATTTCACGAAAACGGTGATCCCATCCCGCGAGCCAA
Organism: uncultured Verrucomicrobiae bacterium; assembly: GCA_963817335.1. Lineage (GTDB taxonomy): Bacteria > Verrucomicrobiota > Verrucomicrobiia > Chthoniobacterales > UBA10450 > AV40. The sequence continues at coordinate 454,503 of CAWFNX010000001.1, forward strand.
AACAAAAAAAACCCCAGGCGGAAAAAGTTCACCACAAACCGGCCATTGTCGCGTTGCCTGATCCGGAACCGGAGTTTGAGCCTGAGCCTGAGCTCGAGCCGATCATCGACTCCGAAAACGGATTCGTTGAGGACGAACCTGTTGAGCTTCCTACTCCTGTTGTTCCGCCTCCTCCCGTGGCTCAGCCAGTTCCTGTTCCTCGGCCGAACCCTGCTCTTCGCCGTGCCCACGCACCGCCACCGCGAACCCCCGAGGCGCCCGTCCGAAAGCTCGCGCTGCCTGCGAGTTTGAAGCCCAAAGTGCGCTGGAACAATCGCGCCACGCCGATAGATCCGGCGACGAACCGCAACAATGGCAACGGCAACGGAGCTAACCAACACGCACCTGGGCCTCCGCCTGCGCAAAATGTGATTCCGATGAAGGCGCCGAGGCCCGTTCCACGTCCGCCACAACCGGTCCAGCCGCCGCGTCCAGCTCCGCCGGCCGCGGTTTTGCAAAGACCAGTTCAGCCCTCACGTCCTGTTCCGCCGCCTGCGGTTTTGCAAAGACCAGTTCAGTCGCCGCCGCCGCGCAAGCCGGTTGCGGCCGCGACGCAAATGCGTCCAGCTCGACCGCAGCCAGTGCCGGCGCCACCGAAACCTGCTCCTCGACCCGTTTGGACACCGCAAGCCGACTTTTTCGAAGCGTTTGCCGAGGACGGCTTTGAGACCGCAAATAAACGTCGCCGCGAAATGAAGTTCCGTCGTTTTATTGCCTGTGAAGGCGCAGCATTACTTGTCCTGTTGCCGCTGGTTATTTTGGGCCTCACCCTCGATATCAACGCATCACTTCGTTGGATTATGAACATTCTGACGATCGCGGCAGCTGTTGTCGCAGCCGTGATCCCGATTGTTTTTTACGCGGTCACTCCAACGTTACCCGAACTGGAGCGCTAAAGTTCGCTTCCCGCCGCAGGGATTCGCCATGGTAACGGGAGCGGATTACCTTTTCGCCGAACTTACGCGATGGACGAACAACAATTATGAAGCCATCGGTGACCCGGGTCTTCATGGTGCGTCATGGCGCAACGGTATCGAGCGCGGAAGATCGTTTCGCCGGCGCGACCGATGTGGCGCTTTCGGATGAAGGTCGCGAACAAACCCGGCGATTGGCCGACCGATTGAGCCACGAGAAAATCATGGCCGTTTATGCCTCTCCGTTGGGACGGACCATCGAAACCGCGCAGATTCTGGCGGCTCCCCATCACCTTGAAATTCAAACCCGCGATGGTCTTCGCGAAATAAACCACGGCCGGTGGGAGCAAATGACGAGAAGCGAGGTGGAGGAGAAGTTCCCGGAAGAGGCCGCCGAATGGGAAAAAGATCCCTACACCTTCGCGCCGCAAGGTGGGGAAAGCGGTCTGGCCGTGACCGCGAGGGCGTTGCCGGTCCTGATTGATTTGGTGCGGCATCATCCCGGTGAAAATTTTCTTCTCGTTTCGCACAAAGCCACAATTCGTCTTTTGTTGAGCTCGCTGCTTGGCTTTGATCCCCGACGATACCGGGACAATCTCGATCAAAAACCGGCGGCGTTGAATATTGTCGACTTTCGGGACGCTACTCGGGCGCGCCTGACTCTATTCAACGACACCTCTCACTACGACAAGGCGGGCACGGCAATCCCGGAAATTCCGCAATCACGCCTGTCAAAATGGTGGAATATGCGAAGTGAGCGCTGATTTTGCTGCCGTGACAAACGCTGCTCCGGTAGTGATCGGCGCAACCGGCGGTTCGGGAACGCGGGTGATTGCGCGGCTGGCGCGTTATGCGGGGTACGATCTCGGGCGAAACTTAAATTCGGCGGAGGACGCCTTGGAATTTTATTCGTTCCACGAAAAGTGGATCAATCCATTCGTCTCAGCCGAACGACGCGGCGCGGCCCTGTCAAAATCGGACGCAGAACAAATGGAAAGGGAATTTCAGTTCGCCCTCGAGCGTCATCAGCCCGCGGCTTTGCGAGCCGACAGACGATGGGGGTGGAAGGCCCCGCGCAGCATTTATTTGCTGCCCTTTCTGCATCGACAGCTTCCAAATCTAAAATTTATTCAGGTTTTGCGCGACGGCCGTGACATGGTGCTTTCACCAAATCAAAACCAGCTTCGCAAACACGCGGCTGCCATCCTGACCTGGCGCGAACGTTTATTTCGGCCGATGCCGGAGCGGGCATTGCTTTTATGGGGACGGGTAAACGCCGCCGCAGCCGAATTCGGTGAATCGAACCTGCGTGAAAATTATCTGCGTGTTCGGTTCGAAGACCTTTGCGCGAGACCAGTCGAAACGACCGCACACATCATGAATTTCCTGGGGGCGCGGGTCGACCCGGAGCCGATCGCCCGCGCGGAAGTATCGCCGCCAACGACTTTGCAACGCTGGCGGACCTATCCGGCAGCCTTGATTTCGGGACTCGAAGCGCTCGGCGGCGATTTTCTGCGCAAATTCGGGTATTTGGCGTAAAAATCTCCCTAATTACGGCCGAAAAAGTGCGCTCAAGCGATCAATTTCTGACTTTGCAATGAGGCTTTCCCTTTCGATATTGAACGGCTAACTTTTTCCCGAAATGGACGCTTCCACTTCTCTCGAAACGCACGGCGAACATCATCACGAAGCAGGGCACGAGCACGACCACCACGAGCTCGGTTGGTGGCGAAAATACATTTTCTCCACCGACCACAAGGTCATCGGCCTTCAATATGGGATCTGTGGCCTGATCTTTTTGTTCCTGGGTTTTTCGCTCATGATGATAATGCGCTGGCAACTGGCGTATCCAGGGCAGGCGTTGCCGGTTATCGGAAAGTTTCTCCCTTACATCTTCGGGGCCAACACCATGCCGGACGGCAAGATGACCCCGGAGTTTTACAACTCGCTCGGTGCGATGCACGGCACCATCATGATCTTCCTTGGCGTTGTGCCGGTGGCGTTCGCGGCCTTCGGGAATTTCGTGGTGCCGCTTCAAATCGGCGCGCCGGACATGACTTTCCCCAAAGTGAACGCCGCCAGTTTCTGGGCGTTCGCGGTCGGCGGCGTGATCATGCTGACCAGCTTTTTTGTCCCCGGCGGCGCGGCCAAGGGAGGCTGGACTTCTTACACACCTCTCTCCGACATTGCTGACAAGGGGCCGGGGTTCAATCTGTTTTTCAACGGACAAACCTTGTGGCTGGTTGGATTCATTTTCCTGATCACGTCCTCGTTGCTCGGCGCGGTGAATTTCATTACCACAATCATTCAATTGCGCGCGAAAGGGCTGACCTGGATGCGACTTCCGTTTTTCGTCTGGTCGCAATTTGTGACCGCGTTTTTGTTGTTGCTCGCCTTTCCACCGCTCGAAGCCGCGATCGTCATGCAGCTGATGGACCGGACGGCCGCAACCAGCTTTTTCCTCCCCGCAGGAATGATCGTCAACGGCGCGCCACTGCACGTCAGTGGCGGCGGAAGCCCGCTATTGTGGCAACATCTATTTTGGTTCCTCGGGCACCCTGAGGTTTACGTTTTGATTTTGCCGGCTTTCGGGATCGTCGGCGAAATCCTGGCGAATAATTCGCGTAAACCGCTTTGGGGTTACAAGTCGCTTGTCTTTTCCGTGCTGGTGATCGGATTCCTCTCGTTCATCGTCTGGGCGCACCACATGTGGCTCACTGGAATGGGTTCCACCGTGAGCGCGTTCTTCCAAACCACTACGCTCTTAATTTCAATTCCGTCGGTCATCATTCTGAGCGCGTTTTTCATTTCGCTCTGGGGCGGATCGATCCGATTCAACGTGCCCATGCTTTTTGTGACTGCGTTTCTGCCGATGTTCGGCATCGGCGGCCTCACCGGCATTCCGCTCGCGTTTAATTCGGCCGATCTCTATCTGCACGACACTTATTATGTCATCGCGCATTTCCATTACATCGTCGCGCCGGGGACGATCTTCGGCTTGTTCGCCGGCATCTATTATTGGTACCCCAAAGCGACCGGCCGAATGATGAGCGAGTTTTGGGGCAAGGTGCATTTCTGGCCGTCCCTGATTTGTATGAACGTGATTTTCCTGCCCATGTTTTTGCAGGGAATGCTCGGAATGCATCGCCGCTGGTACGACGGCGGCCAGGGCTGGACCCTGGCCGGCGAACACATCTGGGGCCTGAGCGGTTTTCAATGGAACACCCCAATCTCGTGGGCGGCGTGGATCATGGGACTCGCCCAGATTCCGTTCATCATCAATTTCTTCTGGAGCATCAAACACGGCAAAAAAGTGAACGACAATCCGTGGGAGGCGACCACGCTGGAGTGGACCGCGCCGTCCCCGCCGCCACACGGAAATTTTGTGACCACTCCGGTCGCGTATCGCGGGCCATACGAATACAGCCTGCCGGGACGCGAGAAAGATTTCACCATGCAGAACGAACCGGTCGACCCCTCAGAGCGATCAAGGAGAGCGGCTGAACCGGCGCTGGTGCATTAACGAATGGAAATCCCTTACACAATATCCACTCGGCCGGACACCGGTCTGTGGAACGCGAAGATCGGCATTTGGCTGTTTCTGGCATCCGAAGTGATGCTGTTTGGCGGACTTTTCTCCGCCTACGTTTTTTTGCGGCTGGACGCCCAGCCTGGGGAGTGGCCGCACGGTCTGCTCAACGTTCCCATCGGCACGTTTAATACGGCGGTCCTAATTTTGTCGTCGGTGACGGTTGTGCTGGCTTGGGCTTCACTCAAAATGCGGCGTTACAACGCCTATTGGTGGTACATGCTCTTCACCATCTTATGCGGCGTAACCTTTCTCTTCATAAAACTTTATTTCGAATGGCCGCAAAAGTTTTCTCACTACGGTGTTTTCTTGAAGCCCGAGGCGCGCGTAAAATATGAACAGTATCTTGGCAATCAGCGGCGCGAAGAGAAAGGCCTGGAACCACGCATTGAGATCACCGGACACCTGGAAAATCACGAAGCGCTGACGGATCCGAACGTAAAAGAGTACGAAATCGCGATGGATCCGGTAAATGCGGACCCGGACAATCCGTCGAACGATCGGCCGCACTTCATTCCGCTGCCCGCAACCGATAAGGTTGCAAAGATCGAGAAGCAAGATGTCGAGCGAATCGATTCCTTCGGTCCTTGGCACAGTGCGTATTTCGCCAGCTACTTCACCATCACCGGACTTCATGGAGCGCACGTGCTCGGCGGCGTTCTGGTTTTTCTCTACATGTGGCTGCCCGTCAGCAAGAAAGTTTATCAGCGCAATCCGGAACACCTGGCCAATCGGGTCGAAGTTGCCGGACTATTTTGGCACTTCGTCGATCTGGTCTGGATTTTTGTCTTCCCGCTTTTCTATTTGCTCTGACCCATGAATAATCCGCCAGATATTGCCCAAGATCCCGCCGAGCATGAGGAATACGCGCACGGTGTGCATCAGCACGTCTCGCGATATTTGATTGTTGGGGCGGTCCTGATCTTCTTCACCCTGCTTACCGTCGCGTTATCCTATGTCGATTTCGGCGGGTTCTTTTCCTGGCTGTTTCATGTTCATATTTCGCCGAAAACAGGCGCAAGGTTGAACGTTACAGTCGCCCTCATCGTCGCCGCTTTCAAAGTCAGCTTGGTTGCTCTGATTTTTATGCACCTCGCCGCGGAAAAGCGTCTGATCTATCGAGTTTTAATTTTCACGGGCTTCTTCGTGCTCGGACTCTTTTGGCTCACTTACTTTGCCTGGTACGATCCAATTACTCGTTAAATGTCACTCAAGGCGTTCCATATCGTCTTCGTAATTTTCTCGACCCTGCTCGCGTTGGGCGTTGGCGCCTGGTGCGTTTGGGTTAATCTGGTCGAAGGCGCGCCCGTTTATCTGGCCGGCGCGGTGGCATCGTTCGCCTCCGCGCTGGCGCTGATGGTTTACGGCGTTTGGTTTTATCGGAAAATGAAACGGCTCCGGATTATCACATGAAAAAGTTTTGCTTCATCCTGGTTGTTTCAGTTGTGCTGGCCGCGCAACAGGCCAGCGCGTGTCCATTTTGTTACGGAGCAAAGGACGGCAAATCGACGGAGCACATGGCCGTCGCGATCTGGTTTTTGTTTGGGGCGGTAATGTCGGTGCTCGGCGGAATCGGAGCGTTCAGCTTTAAAATTTGGCGACACGGCCGGATGCCGACTCCGCCGCATGAGCAATTGATCGAAGATTTAGATGACAATGAGTAGTCTCGCGCTGATCAACGAATTTCTCGGCCAGCCGCCGAACGCTTCCGAGCACGGCTATCAAATCGATCATATCCTCGAGTTCGCCCATTGGTTTATGGGCGCTTTGTTCGTCGGATGGTCGGTGTTTTTCATTTTTGTTTTGATTCGGTTTCACAAGAGCCGTCATCCAAAGGCCGATCATCACGGCGTTCGTAGCGCCATTTCCACGCATTTGGAATTCTCTTGCGTGCTGATCGAAGCCGTCTTGCTGATTGGGTTCGCCATTCCGCTTTGGGCCAAACGCGTAAACGAATTTCCGACCGGGCAGGACGCGATTCTGGTTCATGTCGTCGGTCAGCAGTTCAACTGGACCTTTCATATGCCGGGACCGGACGGGCAGTTCGGTAAGCGGAACATTGACCTTGTCACAAACTCGAACCCGCTCGGTATCGATCCGAATGACCCGGCAGGCAAAGACGATCTTGTGGTGTTGGGGGAGTTGCACGTGCCGTTGAACAAGCCCGTGATTATTGAGCTGTCGTCAAAGGATGTGATCCACAACTTCGACATTCCCCATATGCGCATCGCGGCGGACGCAATTCCGGGATCGCTCATTCCGATGTGGTTCAAGCCAATTAAGACCGGCACTTACGAAGTGGTCTGCGGGCAGCTTTGCGGTCTTGGCCATTATGGAATGAAGGGAACACTCGTCGTCGATAATCCAGCCGATTATCAGGCATGGTTAAAGGAGCGCGCGGAGTTGGCTGGAACGCAGAACGCGCCGCCGGCGACGCAACAGCCACCCGGCGCACCGGGAGCAGGTCCAACTCCTGGCACAGTGCCGCCGCCCGGCGCGCCAAAAAACGAGAATCCGGCCGCGAAAGTTTCGCCAAGCCCGAGCGGCCAATAATCGCTCTTCTGTAGCGGCGCTCTATGAGCGCCGATGTCCAATAGTGGAATCGACGTCAAAGAATTCGGCGGTCACAGACCGCCGCTACAGCAAATGGCTTAATCGCTTCGCCTGGTTCACCGCGTTCGCGACCCTGCTGTTGATTTGCAGCGGAGGAATGGTCACGAGCAAAGGCGTCGGTCTCGCGGTGCCGGACTGGCCGACCACGTTCGGCTACAACATGTTCCTGTTTCCGGTCTCTAAATGGATTGGCGGCGTCTTGTTCGAACACACCCATCGTCTCATCGCATCCACCGTTGGATTTCTGACCATCATCCTCGCGATCTGGCTTTGGCGCGCGGAAGATCGACAGAGCGTAAAGAACCTGGGACTCGTCGCGGTCGCCGCCGTCATTCTGCAGGGAATTCTCGGCGGGCTACGGGTCACAATGTTGAAGGATCAGATCGGAATCTTTCACGCATGTCTGGCTCAGGCGTTCCTCGGACTGCTCGTCCTCATCGCGATTGTGACGACTAACTCTTGGCGCTCCCTAAACTTGAATACAAAAAGCATTCAAGTTTCTGAAAGGCTTTCGACCCTAAAAAGAGTAGCCATTGCTACGACGATCATGATCTACGTTCAGCTCGCGCTCGGAGCGACGATGCGGCATCAGCATAAGGATCTCGCCATTCTGGATTTTCCGACGGCAAACGGCGGGTGGATCCCCGATACCAGCTCAGAAGCGTTAGCGAAGATTAACGCCTGGCGGGACGCGCGCGCCTTGTCGGATGTAGACGCCTTTCAGATCTGGCTTCAAATGGTGCACCGGTTCGTGGCCATCCTGATTGGCATCGCGGTGATTACGTTTTGCGCGCGCGTGCTGCGCGACGCTCGGGAGGTTAGCGCATTGCGACGATTGTCGATCGGGTGGGTGATTTTATTTTTCGTCCAATTCACCCTCGGCGCCTGGACCATTTGGAGCAATAAAGCTGCCGACGTTGCGACCACACATGTCGCAGTCGGCGCAATCATGTTATCTTTCGGAGTCAGCGCGTGGGCCCTCTGCTCGCACGTTTTGGAAACGAAGACTTCATGAAAGTGGCGACGATTGACTCGGGTGAGGCGGTGAAAACACGCGCCGGCTTCGTGCGCGATCTGATGGAGCTGGTCAAAGCGCGCCTGACCTTGCTCGTTCTGCTGACAACGGCCGTGGGCTTTTATCTCGGCGCCGAGGGCCAGGTGAATTGGACAGTAATGTTACAAACAGTTCTCGGGACAGCCGCTGCGGCTGCAGGCGCGGCTGCGCTCAATCAATGGTGGGAGCACCGGCTGGATGCATTGATGCAGCGAACCCAATCGCGTCCGGTGCCGGCAGGTCGGATGCGGCCGCTCGAGGCACTCGCCATCGGAACCGCCTTATCCATCTTTGGCGTGGCCTATCTGGCATTTGTTTGCAACGCGCTGAGCGCGGCACTCGCGGCGATCACCATTATTATTTACGTCTTCGCCTACACCCCGTTGAAGCTGGTCAGCACGTTCAACACGGCTCTCGGCGCAGTGCCCGGCGCGTTGCCTCCGATGATCGGCTGGGCCGCCGCACGCGGGACCTTGAATGCCGGCGCCTGGATGTTGTTCGCGATCCTGTTTTTGTGGCAGCTCCCGCACTTTTTCGCAATCGCCTGGATGTATCGCGACGATTACCTGCGGGCTGGCTTTCAGATGATCTCGAGCGATGACCGCACTGGTGAACGCAGCGCCAGCCAAAGTGTCTTCTTTTGCATGCTGCTTTTGATTATCGCCGGCCTGCCGGCCTATCTAGGAATCGCCAACGTTTTTTATCTTCTGGCTGAACTCATTCTGGGCGGCGTGTTTGTGGCCGCAGCTATGCGATTTCTGAAGACGCGCACCAAATCGGATGCTCGGCGACTGTTTCTGACGTCGATAATTTATTTACCGCTGTTACTCGGCGCGCTGGTATTGAGCAAGGCATGAACGGGGCGGACGCGACGTTAAATCGACAATCTTCCACCGCGGGCACGCTTTGGAAGGCAACCCTGATCGCGATTCCGATTGTCACGCTTGGCCTTTTGATCTGGCTTCGGCAGCTGGAAGTGAATGCGTTGCGTCAGCGGACCGTTTCCTCATACGGATCGGTTCCGGAGTTTCAATTGATTAACCAGGACGGCAAAAATTTTGGCTCGGCCGACCTGCGCGGTAAAATCTGGATCGCCGATTTCGTTTATTCGACCTGTCCGGGCCCCTGTCCGATGATCAGCAGTCGGATGAGTGAATTACAAAAGCCGCTCGAGAAAACCGACGTGCATTTGGTTTCGTTCACGGTCGATCCCACGAAAGACACTCCGGAAGTCTTGCGCACTTACGCGGAAAAGTTGCAGGCAGAACCTGGGCGGTGGGATTTCCTGACTGGCCCGCAGTCGACGATTTACAATTTGTCTCGCAACGGATTCAAACTCGCAATTTCGGATGGAAGCGACGCCAAAGGTATTCCAGTGCACAGCACGCGCATGATTTTAGTGGATCGACACGGAGACATCCGCGGTTATTACGATGCCACCGAAGCGGATGCCGTTACCAAGCTGGTCGCGGACACGACCCACCTGTTGCGAGAACAACCAAAGTGATCAACCGACCGGCTGAGGATCAGTGGTTGTGTCTTCCTGGCTAACCACGCGCAAGTAGTCGCGGTATTCGCCTTTTGGGAGTTGATCGATCGTCTTTTCGAGCTGCGACTGGGTGATGAATTTCATCCGCAGCGCGATTTCTTCAAGGCAGGCCACCTTCAATCCCTGGCGATGTTCGATGGTGGCAATGTAGTTGCCGGCTTCGAGTAAGCTGGTTTGGGTGCCAGTGTCCAGCCAGGCGATCCCTCGGCTGAGCGATTTCACGTGCAGCTGGTTTTTCTTGAGATAAAGCAAATTCAAATCGGTGATTTCCAGCTCGCCACGACCGGAAGGTTTTAGCGTTTTGCAAAGATCCACCACCTGCTCGTCGTAGACGTAAAGGCCCGGCACCGCGAAATGTGTTTTCGGTTTTTTTGGCTTCTCTTCCAGGCTGATCGCGCGTCCATCAGGCCCGAATTCAATCACGCCGTAACGTTCGGGATCCCGAACCTGGTATGCGAAAACGCAGGCGCCGCTCTTGAGGGCAAGCGCGTCGCGGAAGAAATCGAGTTTTCCGTAGAAGATATTGTCGCCCAAAATCAGACAGGCGCCGGAATTGCCGATGAATTTCTCGCCGATCAGGAACGCTTCCGCGATTCCGTTCGGCTTCGCTTGTTCGGCGTAATCGATTCGAATTCCAAGCTGGGAGCCGTCGCCCAAATAATCGCGCAACATCGGGGAATCCTTCGGAGTAGAGATGATCAGCACATCTCGGAGCCCGCCGAGCATGAGAGTGGCGAGGGGATAACAAATCATCGGTTTATCATAAACCGGCAGCAACTGCTTGCAGACGATCTTGGTCAGGGGAAAAAGCCGGCTACCGGCCCCCCCTGCAAGAATGATGGCCTTCTTGGTCATGCAATCTCTAAGGAAAGCAGGAACGCAGGAATTTCGAAGAATTTATTTTCTTTTCCTGCTTTCTTGCGTTCCTGAGAGATTCAGGTCAGGAAAACCGGACGTCTTTGCCGGGGTCCATTTCGAAGTCCAGACTGAGTGAGTCGGCAATGTTCGGCTTGATGATTTCCTCCATGAACTTCACGAAAATCGGGTCCTCCCGGAAGATGGCGAACTTGTCCATGGACTCGAAGTCGATCGCGATGAAAAAGGGCCAGGGGAGTTCGGGATCGACCCGCTTCCCGCATTTAATGTTCAAGACTTCGGGAATTTTCAGAAGCTGCATGCGGGTATTCATCATCATCTCCTCGACACGAGCGGGAGTGACCTCGGGCTTCAATTTGTAAAGGACGATGTGGTGAATCATGGAAAACTAATGGTATTAGGCGCACTCGGCGGGACGTGCAAGTGAGAATCGGTATTATTAAAATCGAGGTGTTTCGTCGGCTGTCGCCTGTCAAATTATGCAGATTTGCCGGTGAAACGAGCCGTTTATTTTTGCCGGTAAACCAGATAAATCCCGCTGCGTTTTATCATTTGGCACCTCTCGCAATTTTGCTCGGAACTCAGGACGATCGCGCCAGGCGGAGGTTTGGCCTCACTATCGAGATGGATGAATTCGGAGCGCGGTCGGCCCTCAATCGCGGCATACCAAAGACCGTCAATATAGGACGGTCCGTAAAAGCCGTCCCGCAGGTAGATCGGCCGCTGGGACTGCGCTACCGCGGCGTCGTACGCTTCTTTGTAGGGAGCATCGAAAAAGGGGCCGCGCTCGGGACCGTACCGGCGATAGATTCGCTGAAAACGCCCCGCCTCCAATATTGTCAGCGCCAATAGGAAACCGAGAAGTGCGAATCGAATTCCGCGGCGGCAAAACGGGTTTCCTCCGACATTTTGCGCCTCGCTTTTTCCGGGGCTAAGGAGCCATTCGAGCGCTGGGACGGTCAAGAGTGAAAGGAAAACCGGTAGAGCCAGAAGACGCAGGGCGTGAAACGGTTCATAGGTAATAGCTCCCGGCAGGATGGAAACGGCGAGCCCATAGAGCGTGAATCGCCACCACGGTTCTCGAAGCTGCCGGCGCACCACGAACAGCAAGCCGAGCATGGACAGGATGAAAGTTGAGAAAAAGAACACGCCGCCCACTTCCACCACATGATGCCGCGCTAGCGGATGCCCGGTCTGAAGTAGCCCGATCACGCTTTGGTCTTCCAGATAGCGCCGGATGAACTCGTTTGCGGATTCCTTCCACGGAACGCCTGGCCTGATGTATGTGGCGAGCTCAAATCGATTCGCCACCGCGCCGGGATGCATCCAGCTGAAAATGAGAATTGGAATCAACGTAAGTGCGTAAGCGGTCCAAACCTTCAGGATTCCGAACAAACGATCGCGAGTTGTCGCAAAGAAGAGCAGCCCAAGAGCAAAAAATGGTGCGAGCACCCGGCCGGCGAAATAACTGTAGGTCAGGACAGCCAGACTGCCCGCGAGAGTTGCGATTTCTCGCCAACTCCACTCGTCCTTTTTCTGCGCGTGGTACGCTGACAAAAGAAAGAGCATCACCGCCATCGGCACGAAATGAGCGTCCCAGACCAGACGACTTTCCTCGAAAAACCATGGCGTAAGCAGAGCAGTTCCGCCGACAATGACCCCAATGGAAGTTCTCCCAGAAATGCGTTTGGCAAGAAGTCCGATGAGCAGACAAGCGCTGAACATCCAAAACGCGGCGAAGGCGCGGGCGACCAGGATGCTGGGCGGCAGAAATCGGAAGACGATCGCCAGCAGATAAATCGTCACTGGATTGACGTAGGATGTTGAGGGTCCCGAATACCAATGGATCAGAAGTGGAAAATGCCGTCCAGATTCGTCGGCGCCGGTCCGGGAAATCAGGTAGGCATTGTAGGCCGTAGCCGATTCATCCATGTAAAATCCCGGCGGATTGCGGGTGATGCCGTTCGTATAAAGCGCGAACAGAACAACGAGACCTGCCGCGACAAAGGCGCGTCGCAGATTCTTTTTGGTAAAAAGCGTTTGGATTTCCATTGCGGGAAGCGGTGTGCTCAGTATACCGCGAAGTTCGGTCGCTCTTCTATTCTAACGTGTCCTCAAATCTGGAATACCCCGTTTGCCCGTCCTGTCGCAGCGATAAGCGCGTCATTGCGTTCCGCTTACAGGAGCCCCACGCGGTCGCGCGCTGCGTCGAATGCGGACTGCATTACCTTTATCCGCGGCTTTCAGTCGACGCCATGCAACAAATTTATCGCGAGCCTTCCTATTATGAAGGCGGCCCGTCCGGTTATCGGGACGGAAGTTACACGTCGCAGGAACCTTCCCTCCGGGCGACGTTCCGGCGGCTCCTCAAAAATCTCGATGATCGCGGGCTCACCGGCGGCCAGCTTTTGGAAGTCGGTTGCGGACGCGGCTATCTGCTCGACGAAGCCCGGCCGTTCTTTGATCGTCGGTTTGGGACCGAATTTTCGCCCGAAATCGCTGCGATCGCGCGCGGCACCGGGGCTGAAGTCTTTGTTGGAGGCATCGAACACGTTCCAGCCGATCTCAAATTTCAGTGCATCGTCGCGACGCAAGTGATCGAACATGTTTACGAACCACTGTCATTCGTCGAACAACTCGTCGATCACACTTTGCCCGGCGGTCATATTGTTCTGGCAACGCCCGACATTGGCGGTGTATTGAGAAAAATCATGGGTCGGCGCTGGCCGTCTTTTAAAACTCCCGAGCACGTCGTTTACTTTGATTCCGGAACCTTGCGTTCGGTCATGCGACAGGCTGGACTGGACCCAGTTCGCCGATTGCCTTATCCGCATGCTTTTCCGATGGGATTGCTCGCGGCCAAGTTTGGGATAACGCTGCCGCGTTGGCTTGCTCGATTTCAAATGTGGGTGCCGGCCACTACTGTCGCTGCTTATGGAACCGTCCGAAACGCATAGAGACTCGCTGATCTCGGTCGTTATTCCGGTCTTTCGCGAAGCCGCTCAACTTCGCGGTTTTGTCGCGGCTGTTCGCGATAATTTGAAACAATCCGGCGCGCGTTACGAACTCGTTTTGGTTGATGACGGTTCTCCGGACGACAGCTGGTCCGCGATAACCGCGGAGGCGAAAGCCGACACCAACATTCGCGCACTGCGTTTGAGCCGAAACTTCGGCAAGGAATCCGCGCTATCCGCCGGATTGGAACATGCCCGCGGAGATGCCGTAATTGTGATGGACGCAGACGGACAACATCCGCCCAGCCTCATCCCGGAAATGTTGAATCGGTGGAAGTCGAGCGGCGCCGATATCGTGGAAGCCGTCAAAGCGCGCCGAGGACGTGAATCGATGTCGAGCAAACTTGGCGCTCTCCTTTTTTATGAAGTGCTGAACAAACTATCCGGATTTCATTTCAAGGGCGCAGCGGACTTCAAGCTCATGAATCGCAAAGCGGTCGACGCCTGGCTGCAAATGCCCGAGCGCAATTTGTTCTTTCGAGGCATGACCGTCTGGATGGGTTTTAAAACCCTCCAAGTGCCTTTTGAAGTAGTTCCACGTTCTGCGGGTCAGTCGGCCTGGTCTGCTTTCAAACGATTGAAACTGGCCCTGGTTGGAATCACTGCCTTTTCGTCTTTTCCGTTACATTTCGTGACGCTCGCCGGTGGCATTTTCCTGATCGTATCGGTAATGTTGGGTGTTCAGACGGTGTATTTGAAGCTCGCTGGACGCGCCGTCAGCGGATTCGCCACCGTGATTTTGCTCGAGTTAGTCATCGGCAGCTTGTTGATGATCAGCCTCGGCGTTATTGGCGAATATCTCGCTCGCATTTACGAAGAGGTTAAACGTCGCCCGCGCTATGTGGTGATGGAATCGATCAATACCGACGTGCAAAAATAATCCGCGAGATTATTTGAGATCAATCGCGACCACCCGGTTTCCGCCGGCGCACAACACGTAAAGCTTCTTGTCGACCAGGAGCAGGCTCGCGGCGGCCTCCAATTTGTCCGACGATGTTGGTTTCAACGCTCCAACTCGCCCGCCGTTTAAATCAAAAACCAGGACTGTGTCCATGTTGGCGCTCGACGCGTACAAGCGGCCGGTCCGCGAATCAACCACGAGATCTTCAAATCCGTAGAGCGAGCGCCACTCCGGCACCGGCCATTTCGTCAGGAATTTTCCATTCAAATCGAAGACTTGGATCCGTTGGTTTCGAGGATCCGCCACGTAGACTTTGTTGGTCGTCGAATCGACCGCCACTGAGGTCGGATCGTCAAACTGGCTGTTCCCGCTTCCTTTTTCGCCCCAAGCCGCCAGCAATTTGAAGTTTTGATCGAATTTCACAATGCGGGTGCGTCCTTGATCCACAACGTAGAAAGATTGATCCGGCGCAATGGCGATCTTACGTGGGCCATAAAATCCGGGGTCCGGTCCCTTCCATTCGGCTATGTAACTGCCGTCCGATGTCAGCTTCTGGATTCGGTGGTTCGATGCTTCTGTGACGTAAATCTCGCCGGCATGATTGATTGCGATTCCGTTCGGGTCACCCAACTGACCGTAGCCGGTGCCCTTTGATCCAAAGCTCGCGATGAACGCGCCGGTAGGTGAAAATTTCTCGATTCTTCCGTTGCCCGTATCGGAAATGAAAATGTTTCCCGCGCTGTCAGCGGCGATTCCGTGGGGCGAATCGAATTGTCCGTTACCGGAACCCTGACCGCCTTCAAACATGGTGGCGGCAACAGGCGGCAGAGATTTGATCTGGGCGGGGACCTTGTCGGGCACCTTGTAAATCGTCAGCGAATTGTATTGGTTCTCCTTGTCATCAAACACTTTTGGAAAGTAACGAGCGTAGATTTGTTCGTTCGGATGCTTGATGAAATCGCCGTGACGAACGGCATTATCGTAGGCGACGTAGGCGATATCGTTGTCTTTTAGCAGCTGAAAGACCTTTGCCGGGTCCTTGTCTTCGAAAAGTTCTCGATAAACTTTGTCGCGTTCGCTCGAATCGTAACCGGCGGACCAGCCGTAGTAGGGCCAACCGTAGAAGACGCGCCGGCCCGCCATCAATATCGGATGGGTGACGAACCGGTCGGTCAGAAAAATGTCTCGTGGCTTTGTTTCCTTCCGCAGCCAATCGATCAGCGGATCGTTCCGAAACGGGAGGGTGTTCCAATAGCCGTTGTGAATCGCAAACAAGTCGATGATTCCGCCGGGAAGGATCAAAAGAAACAAGATGACAGCGGCGATTTTTCCCGGCACTTGGGTTCCCTCGACCGAGATCCGCCACAACCTCAACAGACCATAGGCCACGAACAGGTTGGCGATGATTGCCCAAATGTGGAGAAACTTTTGGTTAGCCAGGACCTCAACCGTTAACTGGAAAAAGAAGGCGACTGCGCCAAGGGCCGAGATCGCAACAAAAAACCGTCTTTGCAGAGAGGTTGCGAAAATCAGGGCGAGCGCGAGCAAGATCCATTTAAAGCCGAACGTGAATCCGAGATATTTGATCACGTTCCATGCAGTGGGCTGTTCGATCGTGTAACCCCAGTGGAACAGGCTCGGCATGGCGTGCCGGCCGGCGCCGGTGCTCAAATACAGGACCTGCGGCAATGCAATAACCGCGGCGATGATCGCGAGCGCGATCATCTGCGGCCGTAACGGGAAGATAATGAACAACACCGCCAAAACTGCCGCGGCGGCAATGTAAACCGCGCTGTTCCACATCGGCAGGAGCCCGAGCAGGACGCCGGAGAAAATAAAACCGGCCCAGACCTGAACGGAAACTCCAAGTGGGCCGCTTGACGAAGGAGGCGAAATATTTGTGGAGGGACCAACGGCGCCCGGCTCCGGGACCAGGCCGCGATAGCGCACGATAAGGAAAATCAGAACGAGGAAGAACACCGCGATCGCGCTCGCGAAATGTCTTTGGTTCGCATACGTCACCTGCGACCAAACGCCCCAGAGCTCGCCCCGATAGGGAAAGATCGAAGGAAGGAACTCTCTCCGGGTCGCAATATTGTGGATTGCGGCGTGCCAGGAACCCTGTCCGGAAAGAAACGGAATGTACGAGAGCGATCCAAAGAAAAAGAAGAGGATCGCTCCAACCCGGGCAACCGTTCGGGAATGGAACAGGACCTCACCAAGTGCCATTACCAGAACCAGCATCGCGACAAGCGACAGAATGCTTAGCAGATTCAGCCCCCAGGCCGGATCGAACCCAAGGAATTCCAGATTTCCCGCGAGAAAGTAAAACAGGAAATGGTAACGAATTCGCTCGCCGGAAAAATGCGGGTACTCGGTTGGGAAATTATGCCCGACCCCGAAACTTTGGACGATCGCCGTGTTCGGACCGAAATCGCTGTACTCGTTGTTGGCGATCTCCAGCCTGCCGCCGCTCGAGTTCAGAGTGGCGAACATCATCCAGGACACCACCGCGAAGAAGACCGCAATCAGCAGCCAGTCGATCTTGTTCGAGCCGGGCGCGCGAGAAATGGGTGGTGGGGCTTCCGTTTCGCGGGGCGGAGATTTGACGATCTTATGTCTCCATCGCGGCCAGGTGAATACGGCTGTCGCGATGATGAAAAAGCAAAGATTGCCCCAGAACAAGGGAAGCGCTGCCCGGGCAAAAGCGAGCGCAGTTAGGTAAGTAATCCATGCCGCAACCAGCAGGCCGACAATGAGAGCCGCCGCCCAACGATGGGGCGTCGATACGAACGAATAAAACCGCCGGCAAATGCGGTCGCCCAGACAAATTGCTACGGTGAGGTAAACCAGAGCTAACATGCGCCAATCCTCGCGACTCTAGCGATTCGCCCGTCCTCTGCCAAACCCCCGTCGAATTAAGTTGCCTTACTTTCGGAAATCGAGGGCGCCTTTTTTAACGGCGTAGATGTAGCCCACCATCAGGATCGCGATGAAACTCAGCATGCTCCAGAAAATGACGGCGCTGTGCTGAATCGCCTCTTTGTAAACGACCGCCCACGGATACATGAATACGATCTCGAGGTCGAACAGGATGAACAGCATCGCCACCAGGTAAAACTTTACGCTGAAGCGGGGCTGCGGCTCGCCCTGCGGGATCATTCCACACTCGTAGGCAGTGTCTTTCGTTGGCGTACGCCGCCCCCCGGTCTTGCCGAGAAGCGCGCTCATGATCAATGCCGAGACGGCGAATCCAATGGCTACGATGATCTGCAGGAGAACCGGCAGATATTCGTGAATCATTAGCGGCCTCGGATGCGGAGCCGAACGCGCAGTTACTTTACCGCGGCCAGTCGATTGTTTGGAATATGTCCGTTCTGCGGAGCGATGGCCTTGGCCAGGGAAGAAGGAAGTCCTTTGTATTTCTTGCCGTTCTTCTTAACCGCGCCACGCGCAACCAGGTTCTGCAATTTTTCGTAAGCACGCAAACGGAGCATTTCCTCGCCTCCGCTGGCGGCGTTTCGCGCGCGGAGATTCTCGTGCACAATATCAAAGAGTTCCTTGAACTCGTAGGAGGCGCGACGAGACAGCACAGCCACGAGTTCCTCGGTAACCAAATCGGGAACTCGACGAGAAAATGCGTTTTTCTTGAGAATAGCCATAGGGGCGAAACAGTAACACATTTTAACCAGACTAACAGAACAATCGTAACGTGGCCTGACCCGTGTGCTTTACGCTGGGTAGGTAGAGTCGAAATGTCTCACTTATGAGACGGTTTTTGGGGCTTTTTTGGCGCCCTATTGCTGCCGGGCTTCGCCCCAAAGAATTGCCGGCAAACCGAGGCCAATCGCCGCCTGGCTCAAAGTCACCGGACCGACCGATTCCGTCACGTAACCGTCGGTCTCATAGTGCTGCGATGAAACGATCGGGCTCAGGTGTTTGGCCACGATTTCCGGTGGCGGTAATTTCCCCACGTCGACGTAATCCGAGATCGCCGGCATGAAGGCCGCGCTCATCAAAAGCATCGGACGAAGCGACGCGTCCAAGCGCGGATAAAGCAGCGCCGCGTCGACGTAGAAGAACGCGCCGGTTGGCGCAGGCACCGAGCGGGCGGCTGTTTTGTAAGTCGGCGAACTGGCGAGACCGGACGCCGATTGATTGCTACGAGTGATTGCCGATTCAACTGAAGCCGAATCGAGTCCGATGATCAGCGCGCGATTCGACAACGCTAGAGTCGGCGTGATCGCCAACAAAGCTGCCGGCGTTTGCATGTAAAAATAAACCACGCCGTTCTTTTCCGCCTTCTTCCAAACTGCATCCTCATCGATCGCGTGGGTGAGCGTTTCCGTGAGTTTGCTCGCTCGGGTGAAATCTTTGACCGGCAATGTCGCGATGATTGACGGCCAGCGGGAATTTTGCGGCCAGTCTGCGAACGATCCCAATTCGAGATCGAACGCCGCCTTCCAATCATCCACCGTTACGCCTGCCCGCGCGGCGACGTTGAAGACTTTCTGCAACCACGTTCCTGTTGGCAACGCGCCCTGGTTAATTCCGACCAGCCGGTCCGGGTTGATCAAGGTAGCGATGTACAAAAACGTGTCCGCCGTTCCTAAATCTAGCGAGGAACGAGTCAGCTTCCGGTCCCGTTGCGTCTGAGTCATGCCGATGAACAACACGTCGCGCATCTTGCCGCCATCGAATCGAGTCGCCCCGCTCACGCTGCGGACCTGGTCCATGGCGCTTTGATCGCCCGTCACGCCCATTGCATTCCGGAGCGAGGCCAGTTTTTCCGAGATGCCTTTGGGTTGAACGTAAAAGAGCAGGGCGTAGCTCGCGGGCATGTGGGCCATTGCCGCGCGGAACGTTTCGTCGTTTTCCAGAATGGTTTGCTGGTCTTTCTCCCGACCGTCGGCGCGGTCGAGCATTGTTTTCAGCTCGGCCAGATCGTTTGATGCGAAGAACCATTGTCCGTCATAAACGGTCGCGATTTGGTTTGGCGTGGCGCCCACGATATCGATCTTGTGCTGCTGGTAATCGAGGCTCTCTCGCGCGGATGCGTCGCGCACTATTTCGGATCGCCATTTCTCGATGATTTTGTCGGCGTCAGATTGACTGCCGTGAAATCGAAAACCGCCGACGAAATGCGGATTGTTGTTTTCGATGGAAGTAACCGCCAGAAACGCGTCTTTGGGCGCAAGTTTTTCGAGGTCGCCCAGGGTTTGAGACGTGGTCTCACGCTGCGGAACCTTCGAGAGCGGTCTGCGCAAAAATTCCCGCACCGCCGGTTCCTGATAAAGCTTGTAAATATCCGTCTGATGCCAGTCGTCGCGACTGCGATTGAAATCGGGAAGGTGAACCAGCGCGACCGTGCCGCGTGGCAGAAGAGCAGTAACCGCCGCGTTCGAGGTGTTCTGCGCCCGGTGGACGGTGTAAATAACTCCGCCCGCGGCAACCGCAGCGAGAGCGATCAGTAACCCAAAACGCTTCATAGGGCGGATACTGTAGCGGCAGGCGTGTCGCCTGCAAAATCGGAGACTGTAGCGGCAGGCGTGTCGCCTGCATTCTGTTCAATAATTGCAGCCGACACGGCTGCCTCTACATAGTTCAGGCTCTCGGATGAAACTGCCGGTGGACCGATTTCAGCCGCTGTTGATCCACATGGGTGTAAACCTGGGTGGTCGAGATGTCGGCGTGGCCGAGCATTTCCTGAATGATCCGCAGGTCTGCGCCGTTGCTCAGCAGATGGGTCGCGAAACTGTGCCGCAACAAATGCGGATAAATGTTTTTCTCCAGACCCGCGTGTCTCGCCTTTTCTTTCACAATCTGCCAGATTCGGGTGGTCGTTAATTTCGTTCCCCGCTCGGACAGGAAAATTTCGTTACCGGTGCGTCGCTTCACCATTTTTGGCCGTTCGGCCGACAAATAAACTGCCATCGCTTCGCACGCTTTGCTGCCCACTGGAACCATTCGCGTTTTGTTACCTTTGCCGATAACCCGAATCACTCCTTCTTCGGGGTGGAAATTCTCCAGACGCGCATTGGCCAGCTCGGAAATGCGCAATCCGCTCGCGTAAAGCAGCTCGATCATCGCCCGGTCGCGCAATCCGTGCGGAGCTTTGGTGTCGATGCTGTTGAGCAATTGCTCGACTTGAAGTTCGTTCAACGTTTCCGGCAAATATCGCTCGATCCGCGGCAAACTGAGCGCTTCGGTCGGATCGGTTTTGATTTCGCCCTTGCCGGCCAGAAACCGGAAAAAAATCTTCAGCGCGACCACAATCAATTTGATCGACGATGCCGAGAGTCCGGCCCGTTTCTTGTCCGCGAGATATTCCGAAATCATCGGCAACGTCACCGCCCGCCACTGCGCTTCGCCCTTCGCGCTTCGCCCTTCGCCTTTTTCTGCCCAGGCAGCGAAATCCATCAGCGACCGCTGGGTCGAGAGCTGGTAATTGTCGGAAAGTCCGCGCTCGACCGCCAGATAGCGGATGAACGACTCGACGGATTGCTCCATTTCTGGATTGTAGTGGCAGGCGTGTCGCCTGCAAAATCGGAAACCGCAGCTTTTCGAAAATAGCCCAGCGTTTTAACGCTGGGACTCAAAATGCAAGAAAGAGTGAGTCCGGCGGGACGAAAGAAAGATTCTGTCATCCCTGACGGGACTGGGCGTGTCGTGCAACATGGCTACCCAGCGCTGAAGCGCTGGGCTATTGTCATTTCTCTCCGCTCCGTGCTTGTTGCTCACGGCTGCCTCTCCAACAACCGCCGCGATTGACAATCGAAGACCAAATGTCCGATCATCTTTTAAGGATGAGCCTCGACCTCAACACCATTCTCAAGGATTGGCCGCATGAAAACCGCGCCATCAAAGTTCGTAAAATCCTCGGCCTCGATGGACGCCACAAGCTGCAGCTCCGGATCGATCTCGGCGTTTTGCAGATGGAGCTGTACGGCCGGCCTGACGGAATGCGCCCGCACGGTTGCGAATCGTTGCTGACTTATCATCAACTCCAGGCCGCCCGGGCGAAAGGCCGCGGCGAGGATTACGATCTTACCCCGGAACAATGCGCCGAGCTCCAGCAGGAAGGCATTCAATATTACCATCGCTACCTGAGCTTGTTTCAGATCAACGATTTCCACGGCGTCGTCCGCGACACTCAACGCAATCTCGAGCTGTTCGATTTTGTCGATACCCATACCGAGCGGGACGAGCTTTCCTGGACGCTCCAGCAATTTCGACCCTACGTGCTGATGATGAACACCCGGGCCAAGGCGTCCATCTTCCTCGGGCAGGGAAAATTTCCGGATGCGATGTCTGAAATCACCCGCGGTCGGGAAGCGATCACCGACTTTTTCCAGAAATCGCACTTCCCCGAGCTGGCTGCGAAAAGCTCCGAAATCCATTTCCTCGACGATTGGATGAAAGAAATCTGCGCCAAACGTCCGCGCTCCAAACTCGAGATCATGGAAAGTGAAATGGAGACGGCGGTCGCGAAGGAACTTTACGAGCGCGCCGCCGAGCTCCGTGATCAGATCGCGAAATTGAAAGCTGCTGAAATGACAGTAGTAAGCCCGCGCCCCGTCGTTCAGAAGCTGTAACTGCGTTACATAGTTGATAGTTGATTGTTGATTGTTGAGAGCGAAAAGCTCCAGCGGAAGTCGCTAAATCACTAACTCGCTAAATCGTTAAATCGGGGGTTAGGGTTTAGCCCTACATTTCGACTTGTCGGCGACGGCCGCTTGTTTCAAAATCGCCCGCATGAGATTCCTGCCCGCTATCGCCGCCCTCCTGGCTGTCGCGCTGTTGTTTCCGTCGAAGAGCTTCGGCGGGGGCAAGAAAAAGAGCACACCGCACCCTGCGGCCGAGACGACCGACCACATCACCGCGGTCCATTTGACGTCGATCGCGATCAACGTCTACGCCACCCACTCGGCCAAAGAATACAGAGTCGCGCCGACGACAAAGATCACCGTCAACGGCAGTCCATCGCAATTAAGCGGCCTCGCCACCGGAATGTCAGTCGTCGTCACTCCAGCACCCGACGGCGTCACCGCCGCCACTATCGACGCCAAAACTCCGAAGCGCTGACCTGTCTGGACGCCGGCGACATTTAGCATCGCACATGGCGACATCGCGTCGAAGGCAGGAACCAGCTGCATTCAACGTCGAAAGGCCGCACACGTTTTCCACGTTCTTCAACCATCGAGATGAATTCAGGTCGATTCGTTAGCAACCTCGAAAGAACGAAGAACAATGTTCTACGTGATTCACGTATATCCAAGACAGCCCGGCGGCTGAAGCAGCTTTAGGTATAAAATGCGCAAGCGGCAGCGGCATAGGCGAAACCAAATTGGGCCGGGCTTGGCCGCTTGGCGAAAAAGAAATAAACTGTCTCAATCAGCGGCCGCAGTGAAGTTAAACGTCTCGTGTCGCACTTTGCAGGAGTGGGAACAGGGGCGCGCCACGCCGCATCATTTGGCGCTCGATGCGCTTCGAGAAAAGATTGCCCGATAAGTTTCGAACGGTAATTCGTCACGTCGGGATCCACGATATACGTGATTCACGTATAGCAATGGCTGTCGCGGTGCTGTTTCTGTCGAAGTCATTCGGCTGAGGGCAAATCGAAAAAGAGCACGCCGCACCCTGCGGCCGAGACGACCGACCACATCACCGCTGTCCATTTGACGTCGATCGCGATCAACGTCTACGCCACGCACTCGGCCAAAGAATACAGAGTCGCGCCGACGACAAAGATCACCGTCAACGGCAGTCCATCGCAATTAAGCGGCCTCGCCACCGGAATGTCAGTCGTCGTCACTCCAGCGCCCGACGGCGTCACCGTCGCCACTATCGACGCCAAAACGCCGAGACGCTAGAAACGTTCTAGACAGGATTAATAGAATTTCTCGGATCGCCAGATCTCATCATAAGCTGGTTACGATGCATGAGGTCGGTATGAGTCGATCGGTGTTGTCCGTGCAATCCGCGGTTGCTTCTGATTTTATACTTTGAGAATCTCGTCCCATGCGCGTCCTCCTGGAAATTATCGTTGTCGCTGTATTGATCTGGCTTGGCTGGAGTGCATCTTTTCATGAGAGGATATTTGGTCCCCCACCGCCGCCAGCTCCAGCGGCTATCGTAGCTCCAAGAGGACCCGCGGCTCAAAAAGTCATTTGCCCAGCGTGCAAAGGCGAAGGCGTCGTAGTTTATGATTCAACAGGATCGGGTCGAATCGTTGATCACCGAACCCAACCGTGTCCAGTATGCATCGGGAAAGGATACAGGATGCTCGTCGTGCCGAAGGGCAAACAACCTTGTCCGGACTGCGGAGGAATGGGCATCGTATACTATCCGGAAGAACCCGGCCATCCGGTTAGATCGTCGAACTGTTCGCGCTGCGGGACAACGGGCTTAGTTGCGGATGTCCGATAAGAACCCGCGGCGATAGACAGCTATTGGGCCGTCGTAAACGACAGTTGAACGGGCCAAAGCGGCACTCGCGTGGTCGCCGCAAAACCGATGTTGTGAATATCGTTTAACTCGAATCGATACTGCGTTCCTGGTTTGAAGGGATATGCGAGCGTGAAAGTCATCCCGTCCGCTGAATAAGCGGACTGTGCCTTTGAAATATCAACGGGAACATTGTTCTCAAACAGATGCAGACCGTGCGTCTTCGCGTTCATTGGCTTGTCGAACGTGACGGCTAGCGATCTCACTCTGGTTGAATCAACCACGGCGCCGTGTTGAGGCACGGTTCGTACGACGCGTGGTGGCGCATCTTGTGGGGCAACGTTTCCAGCGGTTTGAAAGACAAGAAACGTTGCAGGCAGCACCAGGCCTTTTTGACTTTGAAATCCCACGCCCGGTAGTCCGCGTCCATTCAACGCGCAGACGTAAACATGGCCGGGTTCGAGGTGCACATCGATACTGCAAGAGGTGTTATCCGAAGAGAACTTCGTTTGTAAATCAGAAGGTGGGCTCAAAACATCGAGGCCGATCCAATCTGTCATTCGCGCCCGAAGTGGCTGATCAAACGTGAGCGAAATCCTCTTTTGGTTCGCGGAATTCACGTTGGTTGCCCACAACTCCGGCGACGTAGCAGTAAGTTTCAACGGATCGGCGGATGCGACCGAGCAGACGCAGTGACCGACAATTGCGATTAGGAGAAAACGTTTCATTCAGTGATTACCCGGTTGGCGATTGTCTTGTAATTACTGTCCGAGGTTCGAACGATGTCTGAATTTGAAGAGTCTGGCGTAAACACGGCAGTTCGCTTCACGAATGCTTCGCCTAGATACTCCGCTTGAATCTCTTGCGAAGAATCAACGATGCCGTTTTTGTTAACATCCTTGATTGTTTGCCCGACATATAAGATTCGGAAGACATTACCCCTGGTCGTAATGGAGTTGCTCACTTCGCGAAAAAGCTGCTCAACCTGCATATCGCGCTGAATATTTGCGTTCACCTTTTTGTTTGCGTCTTTCTCACTTGCTGTTGTTGCCGTGTTTCTGAGGACGCCGTACGAAACTGTTGAACATGCTCCGCGAGTGTCAGAAGTCGTGGTACTGCCTCCCGCGCTTGTATTCACCAGTCGACTTAAAACGGAAGCCAACTCGCCCGGCTGGAAGTATGGACGAATGGGTCCGTTATCGGGAAACGGCGGATTAATGAGAACCCTTCGATTAGGAACGCTCGCAATCGAGGCGCCTCCACCCGGGGCATTATCGATTCGATCGAGCGAGTTTGGCGCTGATTGAGAAATGTTTTGAGTGCCGACCGGAACTCCGAGAAACAACGCTCCCAATGCCTGCTGTTGTACTCCAAGTTGTTGCTGCGTGTTGATATTGATTGCGCCGGAACGCAGCTGCGAGCTCTGTGCGCGAAACAAATCCGTGAGGACGTAGTCAAAGGACGGATTTCTACGAAGCGGAATGTCGGTCTTAGGGCCGGCCGCCGAGGTGTTAGCAAGACGTTCTGGATACTGCAAATAGATTGTCCGCCAGGGGTATTCACACACTGCAACGTTCCCCAACTCACCAATGTTGATCATAGGGCCGTTGCGAATGAACGCTAACGGCCGATCGCCTGAGAAATCGAACCAATCAAATCCATAAGGTCGACAATTGACGTCAACGGTATCGACGAGCGAATCGAGGCGATTCGAAGAATCGCTCGGATCGGCGTCTGTGCGACTGGCATCAAAATTCCAACGGTCGCTGACCAGTCGTCCACGATAACGCGGATCACCAGGCGTTGCCCCCGCAACTATTGCGCCTTGATATCCGGCAACGTAATTGATCGCGGCGATCTGTCGGGTTGCCGAGTTCGATTCCTTTAGAAAATCTCCCGAACCGCTACCGCAGCCGGTATTACACCATTTCGTTGTCGTCGCACTCGTGACAATTGAGGTGTCATCAATTCGGTAGTCGCTCCCGTTGTTTCCAATCCACTTAACGGTGATATTTTGTGCAAGAAATTTCGGATTGTTGGTGCTCGTCTCGCCTGCATTCACAGTGAACGAGACGGTCTGCGTGTCCAGCCAGTTTGTCTGAAATGTTTTCGCACCTGACGAGCTAGTGCCATCGGTACCAGCTGGGACGATAGTATTGGTTGGAGGTTTAACCGCCGTAAGGTCCGATAGCTTGATCGAGTAAGTTTGGGACGAGACATTGTAGACCGGGCTTCCGTTCTTCTGAATTATAGGAACTCCGGTCAGCTCTATTCGGCTTTGTGGCGTGTTCCCCATCGCATTAGCCAGATCCAGATCGGTTTCGTACAGATTCATAAATTGAAACTGCACCTTCATGCTTACCGTGGCGCTGAATGTCCCGACGCCCGACCCGGGATAGGTACTGCCGGAAGCTTGATAGACGATGTTCACTCCGCTGAGATACGGCATTTTTTTGAAACCGATCACCGGGACAGCGACCGTAAACCCGGACGGAATAACACTGCCCATATCTGTTGGAACGTTATCCGCAGTGATGTAGTCGACGATGTTGGCTGCGATTTGTTGTCTCAGCCAGTCGTCACCGAACATTTGATAGTTCTGAAGACTGGTAATTGAAGTCTGGCCCGTCCAAGCGTCCCGAATCCAGTTGGCGATTCTAGTGGCTACTGCAGCTTTTGCCGTATTGCCGGTCACTCCGGAGGTGAGCGTATTCAGATCAAGGCGCTGCCAGCCGCGAGCAGTTGTATTGTCGTCTTCGGACAGTACCGTCGCAAGACGTGTATAATCCGGAAAAGTGTTGGACGTATTGCTCCATTGACCGAGAAGTCCCAATGTCAGCGGAGTAGAAAGTCGACTACTGGCGTTTCCAAGATTCATTAGGTTGGTATCCGCTGTGGAGCGGTTGGCGGCGCTTGGAAGAATGGCCGAAGGATCGAGCTCCTGAATTTGTGATGCGGGCGTTGAAGCAGGGAGCGCCGATAAATCGTTTACCCTCATGTTGGAACCCCCAACATTGTTTCCCGCATAATTCGCATTCAGCTTCATACTTTCGTCTTCGATAAAGAAAGCATATCGGCCTACAAGCTGACTGTTGGCGTCTCGTACGTTCACCCATTGCCCGTAAGCCGGTGGCGGGGCGGCGGCTGGCGTGGGCTGAACCAACCGGCTTGTCGTCGAACCGATTGTTACGATTTGATTGAAATCATAGCTGGTACCGGAGGCAAAATTCGGCGCGGTGACACTAAATGCAGCAGTCGGTGCGAGTCCGGTGGGAATCGCGTCGGGGATTGGTCGAGAATCGGGCCCCGGCCCCGAACTCGTAGTTGCTCTCGAAGCGAGAATGTCTCCAGCAGCGTTATTTAACTGTAGGTAGTCGTCTGCTTTGACGCCATGATTGGTATCGGCGGTATCGGCGGGCCAATAGATTTCTGTGTAAATCGACGCCGGGGCAGGCACAGGCGCGGGCATGGCGGTGATGTAGTTGCCGTAGCGGGTATTGTCCTTGAGCAGGTGGATTGCTGCTGCGAGGCCGCTGTCGGCTTGAATCTTCGCGCGCAACCGATTCGCATAGACCGACGATGTCGATCGTTCGATTCGCGTGCTTACCAAGTACGCAACCACGACGATCGCAATTAGAACCATCAATACGAGCGTAATGGTGAGAGCGAACCCCGAATGACGGACGCGTGATTTCATGCTCAATGCGGTGCGGGCAGTAACACGCTAGCAGTGAATTGCCGCGCGGCTCGAGTGACCAGCCGATCGTAAATCGGATTGCCCGGCGTCAGACCGGCGAGCTTTGTGAGAGTACGATCATCGACAACTTTGACGCGGATGATCACCTGACGCGGCGTGTTCCCAAGCATCAACGAACTACCGCTGACCGAATTCCAGGTCGTCGCCGGAGTTTGAACCGAATCCAAATCCTGTTGCGAATACGACTGGATTTCGAATTCCAAAACGCCGGTCGCGATCGTTCGCCATTGCCATTGCGTCGTATACGCTGCTGACTGATAGCGATTCGCCGCCGCTCCATTCCAAGCTGACTGACTATCGATGAATCCGCGCTCGAGCGTGTGGACGTCATTGTTGTGGCGGTAAGCAATTACGCATAAATCGCCGGACATTGCGTTTGGATACGGCGCAACGAAGAAGGCATTCTCAGATGTTGCCGCAGTCGGAGGGGTGCTGCCTTGAATCGACGGAATATTCTCTGAAAATTCAACGACGCGTGGCGCAGGCGCGGCGATAGCCCCACTGATCTCGTCCGCGATTCGTCCCAGAACCTGGCGAGCGTTGGCAAACGTGTCGATTTGATTTCGCCCTTGTTCCCATACCGCGAGCGCGGCCGAAACTACATTCACAAGAAGCACGACGAGTATCGTCGTAATCGCCAACGCAACGAGCATTTCCAAAAGTGTGAAGGCGCGCGTCGATTCGGTCATGGGGACGGAATGTTCATCAGCGTCGTGAAGCGGTAGACGCTTTGATTTGCCGCCGGCGCGTTGGCTGGATAACGAAGCTCGGCGTTCGCGACGAAGTCCGCCGTTCCCAGCGGCGCCGCTACAAACGTAATGTTGAGTTGATAGATAGCGTTCGTCGAATTCTGCAATTCGCTGAAGTCGCTGCCGTAGTACTTTGCCGTGTAAGTCGGAGTGGTAGTTGTGTTCGCTGGCCAAAATCCAGCTGATCCACTGAGCGATCGCAATCGTTCAAACTCATTTTCGACCAGCCGGGCTGCAGTGGATTCGTCTTTGGCTCGCTTGGCAGTATCGCTGCCGATTGAGAGCACCCCGATCGTGGCAAGAACGGAGAAACTTACGAGACCGATCGCAACGACAGTCTCCACGAGCGAAAATGCACGGCGTCTAGTCATTTTAGCGACACCGCACCGGTTAATGGATCCACTGTAACGGTGTATCGAAGCTTCGAATTCTTTTGGACGAACGTGCCGCTAGAATCGACAAACCCGTCAGCCACGACAGCAGATGGAGTTGGAACCGCGTTTGGGTCGAGGTTGCCACTGCCATTCGCCAAAAATTCAATGTAGGGGCCCGTGAACGTGTACGTCGTGGAGTTGGTACCCCCGACATCGATTTGCATTGCCGCCGGAGGCTGCAAACTACTGGCGCCGAAATTCAGCGCAGTCCCGGACGGAAAACGATTCCATTTCCCCCTTTGGCTCCAGCGCGGGTCTGTTCTCTTTTCGCTAACAATTAGATATCCACGGTACGCTATGTCCGTGGGCCAGGCATTGGAAGATGTTCCCGCCGCGAAGTTCGTCGTGTTTGTCGGGAAAAGGATGCGCGTTCTGGTCCGCTCGGCAACCGCGGTAAGCCGGGCTCCATCTAAGTCCGCTGTCAGCTGGCGAGCCGCAGCCTCGGCCGACCGGCCAGCTCCGGTTCCCAGCGATGGGATCAAGAATGCTAAGACAAGCCCGATGATCGCCATGACGACGAGGAGCTCCAGCAGCGTAAATGCGCGGTAGCGCTCACGCTGCGAAACGCTGAAACGCTGAAACACTGAAACGCTGAAGACGTGAAATCGGCGGCCGCGCTGCACGCGTCTCTCATAACGCGAAATACGCAAAATGTGAACGCCGAAGTGAAGAAGCAAAGAGCACAGAGGTAAGAGCAGGGAGTGGGAGGCAAGAGTTGAAGGTTGAAGGATGAGGGATGAGGGATGGAAGGCAGAGGTCGGACGTCGGAGGTCGGAGGTCGGAGGTCAGAGGTCAGAGGTCAGAATCAGCGGTATCGGCGTAATCCGCGGTTATAACATGAAAATGTAGCCGGAATGCCTGGCCGCTACAGAGGATAATTGTTCCTGATTTGAAACTCGCTCGCTCGCTCCACCCCTCGTCACTTTACCTTCTATGTCGCTCATCCCATTCGCTCCATTCCTGGGCTTCCTGATTCGGTAAATGGCAGTCCTGTAGGCTATTAGCAGGATTGAGAAATTCGCAATTTTAAGAGGGAAAATGCCCGCCGTTCGAGGGTAGGGGCATACTTCTAGCTTTTAGAGCGCAGCGTGCTGGAACACACACTGTCTGCCGAGGAGCATAACCAAATCCTCCAAACGATTGAGATGTTTGAGGCGATCACTCAAACACAGCCCGAGGACTATCAATCGCTCGAGATCCTCAAGGAAGCCTACAC
Source organism: uncultured Verrucomicrobiae bacterium (assembly GCA_963817335.1). Lineage (GTDB taxonomy): Bacteria > Verrucomicrobiota > Verrucomicrobiia > Chthoniobacterales > UBA10450 > AV40. Next base: position 484,655 of record CAWFNX010000001.1, read on the forward strand.
GAAAATCGGCCGTCACGACGACTCGCTGAAGACTTCCCGCAAGCTGGCCGAAGCGTATTTCAATTCCGGATCGTACACGCCTGCGCTCCAAGAGTGTGAAATGATCCTGACCCGGCACCCGAATTCGCCGGAAATGGTAGCGATGCTGGGCGAGATCGAGCAACGGTTGCAGGCCTCCGGCCAGGCCATCGTCGAGAAATCGAAGGCGACAAGCAATATGGTCAACGGCCCGTTCACCAAAGGGGACGGTTCGTTGGTTGCGCCGAACGCAGAAGGCGCGCTGATCGATGTCGACCCAACGCGCGGAAAAAATCTGGGCCGGATCGTGAATTTGCAGGAACGAGGGGACGATCATCTGGCGAAATTTTTGATCGTGCAGCAGCTCTTCACCGAAGAAGCGGTAAACAGCGCCCTGGAGACAACCAAAGAAGCGAACAGGGAACTCCACGGACAAGCGATGGCCGCGTCGATGTTGGGGGAGTTGACCCGCGAAAAACCGCAACAGCTCGAAGCTGTCCTTTCGGCGTTGATCGACCGGACCAAGTTCGCCTACGTTCCGCTGGAATACTACGACATCGATCGGCAGATCGCGCCGATGTTGCCGGAATATCTCACCCTCGGGCGGTTGTTTGTGCCGTTCGATTTGGTCAGCCGCACCATCATGGTGGCGTGCTGCAATCCTTTTGATTCCGCTGGGCGCGATGCCGTCCAGCAATCGGTCGATTACACCGTTACGTGGTATCTGGCGCGGCCAGTGGCGATCGCGCAGACGCTGCGCTCCATCTACCGGCTGAACAACTCTTGAGCATTCCAATGAGAAGCAAATCTTTCGGCGAACGGATCGCAGATGTCTTGATCGAGGAGGGTTTGCTTCTCCCGAACCAGCTCGAGGAAGCGATCGGCATTCAAAAGTCCGAGGGCGGACGGTTGCTGAAAGATTTTGACCGACACGCAGTTCGTCACCGAGCAGGACATGGTGTTCAGCATGGGACGTTGCCTGAACACGCCGCCGGTCAATCTGTCGCAAGCTCCGTGTGCCGGAGGAAGTGATGTCGATCTGTTCCCGCGCGAAATGGCCAAGGCGAACAAGCTGGTGCCGATCGCGCGGTTGGACGGAAAACTTTTCGTGGCAATGGCCGACCCGACCAACGTGCTCGCGGTCGACGACCTGAAGCGGCGGGTGCAACTCGAGATCGTTCCGATGATCGCGACCGAGCGCGCGGTGATCGACACGCTCAGCGGGAGTGCATGGCGCGGGCAACATGAGCCAGGTGCTGCGGCAGGTTTCGGACGAAGCCGCTCAGGGCGCGGAATCGTGGAAGTCCAGTCGGCCAAACGCGAAGAGATCGATCTCGACCGACTGGCGCACGACAGCGAAGACGCGCCGGTCATCAAGATCGTCAACCTGATCCTCGCCCAGGCGGTCAAGGAAAAGGCGTCGGACATTCACATCGAGCCATTTCAAAATACGCTCAAGCTGCGTTATCGCATCGACGGCGAATTGATTCCGGCGGAGTCGCCGCCCAAGGCCCTGCAGCTCGCGATCACGTCGCGCATCAAGATTTTCGCCGGTCTGAACATCGCGGAGCGCCGTGTTCCGCAGGACGGACGTTTCCGGATCCGCGTGCTCGGCAAAGAGATCGATCTGCGTATTTCGATTCTGCCGACCGCGCACGGCGAAAAAATCGTCATCCGTATTCTCGATAAAGCATCGCTCAGCGGAAGCATCGACCAGATGGGCATGGATGCCGACACGTTGGCGAAATTCAAGAAAGCGATCGACGCGCCGCACGGAATGATTCTGGTCACCGGTCCGACCGGTTCCGGCAAAACGACCACGCTTTATTCCGTGCTGCAGGAATTGAACAGCCCGCAAGTACAACATCGTGACCGTCGAAGACCCGATCGAGTACGAGCTGACGGGAATTAACCAGGTCGCGGTGCGCTCGGATATCGGTCTCGATTTCGCATCGGCACTGCGCTCGATTCTGCGTCAGGACCCGGACATCGTGATGGTCGGTGAAATTCGTGACAACGAAACGGCCGACATCGCGGTGAAAGCGGCGCTGACCGGTCACCAGGTGTTGAGCACGCTGCATACGAACGACGCCGCCGGCGCCATCACCCGTCTCGACGACATGGGCATCGAGCCGTTTTTGATTTCGAGCTCGATCCTGATGACCTGCGCCCAACGTCTGGTCCGGCGGATTTGCTCGAATTGCCGCGAGGAATTTGTTCCTGAGCCGGAAATTCTTCAAAAGCTCAACCTGGCTGAGAATAAAGAAGCCGCTTTTTATCAGGGCAGCGGCTGCGATCGTTGCAAAGGACGCGGTTATCTCGGACGCGCGGCCATAATCGAAGCGCTTCCAGTGAGCGAGGCGATCCGCCGTCTTATCATCAAGCGCGCTTCGGCCGCGGTGATCAAGAACCAGGCGATCACCGAGGGGATGAAAACGCTGCGCATGGTTGGAATCGAGAAGGCGCTCGAAGGCGTGACTACGCTGGAAGAAATCTGGCGGGTCACGGCGGAGGACTAAGCGATGACGATTCCGTTTCTCGATCTTTTGAAGAAGTTGACCGGACGCCTGGGCGGCGGCGGCACCGCAGTCGCCGAAGCTCCAAGTCGCCCCGCATCGCGCGTCATTCGTCCGAAGAAACCGGACACCGAACGGTTGAGCAAAACCGTGATGCCGAATGCGACCCGCTCGTTCTCGCAACAGCCCGATCCGTTCCGATCTGCGGCGACAACCGCTACGGCGCCGCGCAGCAGCATGCCGATGGAACTTGGCGCTCGCAAAATTACTGCTTCGTCGGCGAAACCGCGCCCATCGCAATTGCCACCGGCCCTGGCCCGAGCCTTGGAGCCAAAAGTCGAACGCACCATTTCGCTGCGCGTATCGGACCTGCTCGACGTTGTGCCGGTCGGATTCATCAAGCCGGTCGAAATCCTTGACATAAACGCGGTGGTTTCGCTGAAGGCATCCGAGATCGAGAAGGGAATGCCGGAAAAACATCCGACGATTTCGCTGCCGAGCCTTTATCAGCAGGTGCCTGAGATTTTCCTGCGGAGTGTTCGATCGGACGATGACACGCGAGTGGATCTTCCCTACGAAAAAGTCCTCGAACAATTTCAAAACGTGCACGTGCGCGCGGATCAGGTGCGCGATCCGGCAGTTCCTCACGTCGATACGCCGATTCTGACCGCGACGATCGAAGATTCTGAGCGTTTCGGGACGAAGATCGAACCTATCGAAACCTCATTTGGGACGGATGTCGCGGTGAAACATGCGTCGGCGAAGTCAATTGCCGAAGCCGAGCCGGATGCGACACCCGCTCAGACCGAAGCCCCGGCGAAATCGACGCCATCGAGCCAGCGAGTCGTTTCACTTCATTCGCCCGAGTTAAAGTCGAAGAACGAGACTCCGGAGCCGAGCCCCACCGAGACAGAAATTCCTTTTGAACTTTCGCCGAATGGAACGGGTGCGTCCGCAACCGAGAGAGTTCCAGCCTCTAGCGGGCCGCCCGTTCCAACTCCTTTACCGTTCACTCCCGAGCTTGCGAAGATCGCGTTCGAGTTGCCGCCAGAAAAATCGGTGACCAAACAGCCGGAGAAGAAAGCGGAAACGCCGCCGTTCACTCCGGAGTTCGCGAAGATTGCGTTCAAGCTGCCGCAAGAAAAACCGGTGACCAACGAACCGCAGAAGAAAGCGGAAGCGCCGGCGGTCGCGAAAACCACAGTGGAAAAGCCGGCAACGCAGGTGGCACAATCGTCGCCCGACAAGCCATTCACGCTTCGTTTGCAAGCGGATGCGGGGAAACCCGCCGCGCCGGAGCCATCAAAGAGTACGCGGCCGGAGCCAATAAAAGGCGCGCCGCCAGAACCCCCGATTGTCGCGCCATCGGTTTCGACTTCGCCAGTCGTCCCTGAGCCAGCAAAGGACGCTCCGTCAATTTCGTTTTCGCTGAAAGCAGTGTTGCAGAACCTGCCGGCTTTCCAATTAGCCGGCGATGTGGGCGCCGTTTCGGATGACGAACGGTTTACTTTACCGTTGAAGTTGATCGAACCGCAACTGGCCCGGGGACGGGTTTCAGTGGCGCCGGATGTTTTTCAAACCGCATTGCCGGAAAAGCATCGGGGTCTCTTTCACGTCGACGTCGCCAAAACGCCAGTCGCGTTTCCTCTCGAAGAAGTGCTGAAGAACCTTCCGGTAACGGTTCTAAAACTTCGCGACGATCAGCAGGCACTCGCCCTCGACAAAGATTTTGAAACACCGTTCCTCCTCAAAGCGAAGGAAGACGAGCGCCGTCTTGCTCCGAAAACGGAACCGGTTGAGAAGAAACCAGTCGCCGAAAAAGCCGATCCGAAGGAAATCGTTGCTCAAGCCACAGCGTTGGCAGGCGTGAAAGCATGCGCCATCACCTTTTCGGACGGATTGAGTCTGGCCGGAGAATTGCCCGAGCAAGTCGAGGCTGATGGTTTGGCCGCAATGGCGCCGTCGATGTTGGAACGAATCAGCCAGCACGTGAACGAAACTAAATTGGGCGAGCTGATCGCGATGACGTTGTACGCGAAAAACTCCGCCGTCAGCTTTTTTGCGCGGGGAAATGTTTGCCTGACCGCTCTGCACGAGAACCCGCTCGCCCCCGAAATTCGGACGCGCCTGGCCGAGCTCGTCGAGAAACTTTCCAAAACTTACGCACAACCGGAGAGCCCGAATGTCGATCATTAATTACGCCAGCCGCGAGATTCAGTTCAAAATCGTCTACTACGGCCCAGCTTTGTGCGGGAAGACGACGAATCTGAATTACATCCATCAGCGGATCAATCCGCTGAACCGGGGCGACCTGGTCTCGTTGGCGACTGCGACCGAACGCACTCTATTCTTCGATTTTTTGCCGTTGAACGCGGTGGTGATCAAAGGGTTCGTGACAAAGTTTCAGCTCTACACCGTTCCCGGCCAGGTCATTTATAACGCGACCCGTCAATTGGTGTTGCGGAGTGTGGACGGGGTTGTGTTCGTCGCCGATTCCCAGTGGGAAAAAATGGAAGAGAACGTGGAGAGCTGGAAAAATCTCTCCGACAATTTGCTGCTCCAGAACATGAACATCGACGACACGCCGTGCGTGCTCGAGTACAACAAACGTGACCTCCCGAACATCGCGCCCGTTAACTACATGGAATACGTGTTGAACAACGGGAAGAAACGACTGCAAAGCTTTGAGGTCATTTCCAGTTCGGGCCAGAACGTGTTCGCGGCCCTCAACGCCGTCTCCCAGATTTTGCTTCACAAGTTCAGCAAACAAAGCGAAGCGCCTCAAGGCGCGCCGTTGCCGGTCGCCATTCCGGTCGAGCCGCAACAAAAGCAAAAGCTTCCCGCGTGAACGCGATTCCCGTCTTAACGATTGAAGATGTGGCGACCCTGGACGGCGTCCTCGGCGATTTTCTGAAAAAGACCGAGGCCGAGCTGACGATCGTCATCGATCGCGGCGGCAACGTGATCTCGCAGTGCGGCGACATGGACGTGATGGACGTGACAGTTATCGCGGCTCTGGCCGCCGGTTCCTTCGCGGCTACCCGCGAGCTTGCCCGCAGGATTGGTGAAGTCGAGTTCAACGCCTTGTATCACCAGGGCAATGGCAATCACATGTTCATGAATTCGGTCGATGACGAAACGATCATGATCACGGTATTCGGTTCGCGGACAACCGTGGGCCTGGTCCGGTTTTATTCTGCCGGCACCGCCCAAAATGTGGCCACGGTGTTGAATGCGCTCCGCAGGGATACCCACGGTTTTTCATTCGACGCGAAAGATATTTCCGCCGCGCCGGTCTTTGTCGACCACGCGGAAGTGACCGGTGACCAGTGACAAGCGGACGGTTGCCTGTCTGAACTGCATGTAGGGTCGGGAAGCATTCATTCTCTCCGGTTACAATCTTCCCGGAACAATCGAGGCAGCTTGTGTCGGCTGCTGGACCAAGAATTGCAACCGACTCGGGCTGCCTCTCCATCGGGGAACAGTATTCCTCTCCCGCTTCCTCTACCCATAATCTTCGTCTTCTATTTGGATTAAGGCGGAGATCGCAGAGGAAGAGTAAGAGTAAGAGGAAGAGGAAGAGCAAAAGAGGAAGAAGCGAAGGGTTCGCGAAGATGCAGAGGCGACGCTTTTGTCACTGGTCACCGGTCACTCTCCTTAAACAGAAAGGGACGGACCTTTCGGTCCGCCCCCTCCCTGCCTACGAGCTTCTCCTAGCTCTTTTGGGAAATCAGTGTCCGGATGAGTTCTGTGAGACCACTTCGTTGAGTTTGAAGATCGGCAAGAACATCGCAATCACGATGCCGCCGACGATTACACCCAGGAAAACGATCAGCAGCGGCTCGATCAATGAGGTCAAGGCGTCGAGCATGGCTTCAATCTCTTCGTCCCAGAAGTCGGCCATTTTCTCGAGCATGTTGTCGATCTTGCCGGTGGCTTCGCCTGCAGCGACCATTCGCAGAAGCATTGGCGGGAAGATTGTTTTCTTGGACATGGCGACGGATAGGTTGTCGCCTTTTTCGACATCTTCACCGAGGGATTTGATCCCTTTCTCAATCACGTCGTTGCCCGACGCACCACCGACGATCTCGATGACTTCGAGAATTGGCACACCGCTTCGAATCAACTGGGCGAAGGTGCGGGCAAACCGCGACATCGCGATCTTATGAATGAGCGGTCCAAACACCGGCAGCTTCAATTGCCACCGGTCCCACAGCTGCTTGCCGGTCTGCGATCGGAGAAAGGTCCGAACGCCGACAATCATCGCCACGATGCCGACCACCAGAAAATACCATTCGCCGCGAACGAAATCGCTGACGTCGATCAAGAATTGCGTAGGAGCGGGGAGTTTGGCGCCGAAATCCTTAAAGATTTCGCCGAAGATTGGGACGACCCGGACGATCAGGAACGTGGTAATGGCGAATGCGATGCAAACCACGATGACCGGATAGGTCATGGCCGATTTGACCTTTTTGCGCAAACGGGCGCTCGCTTCGAGGAATCCGGCGAGGCGCTCCAAGATCTCGGCCAAGAGACCGCCGGTTTCACCCGCTTTTACCATGCTGACGAACAGATGGTTAAAAACGCGCGGATGCTTGCCGATCGCTTCGTGAAATGTTTCGCCACCCTGGACCCGGGTGGTAACGTCGCTGACGACGTGACGCAGGTTCTTCTGCCGCTTGGGATCGCACTGGTCATAAAGGGCGGTTAAACCCTGGACCAGGGAAATGCCGGCCTCGATCATGGTGGCCAGCTGCCGGGTGAAGAGAACCAGGTCGGTTTCTTTTACCGTCCAGACTTTCTTTTTGGTCTTGCTGGCAACGGATTTTTCTTGAAGAGACAACACCATCAGGCCGCGGCTCATTAAGCTCGTGACAGCGTTATCCTCGTTAAGGGCGTCTTGAATACCGGAGACGATGCGGCCGGAGGCGTCTCTAGCTTGGTAGGCGAAGGTGATCATTCTGTTATAATTACTATAATCAGTAGAGCAACTAGGATGCCACCGCTTGCTCAACCCGCCGCGCCCCGCCACTTTATACCCGCTATGCCCGCTCCTATTGCCCCCGAATTTGACCGACTTCGCCCCGGATTGTGGACGTGGCACGCCTTCGATCATTCAGTCAAAGCCGAGCTTTTCTCTACCGCCTTGGCTACCGATCGACGGATATATATCTTCGATCCAATCCCGCTGGCCGAGCCGGACCTCGGCGAGCTGAACCAAGCCGGCGAAATCGCGGGCGTGATTATTACCAATGCCAATCATCAGCGCTCCGCACTGGAGTATTCCGACCGGTTTTCGGTCCCCGTTTTCGCGCATCCCGACGCCTTGACAGCGATTAACCCGACTCGGTCGGGTGACTTTTCGGCAGTCGCGTCGCAAGCGGATTTTGAAGTGATCGAGATCGAGGGCGCGGTCTTAGGCGAGATCGCCCTTTTTCATTCGGCGAACGGGGGAACTCTGATTGTCGGCGATGCCTTGATTAATTTCGATCCCTACGGCTTTACTTTCCTGCCTCGAAAATATTGCCTGGACCAAAAACAAATGCGTCGCTCGTTGGGCAAGCTTCTTTCATTGTCGATCAACCGAATGCTTTTTGCTCACGGCACTCCGATTCTTTCCAACGCGGACGAACAGTTGCGTCATCTTCTGGAGAGCAAAGTTTGATGACGGAAATGGCTTCGCACGATCGACAGCTTCAAGTTGAACCGGGTTCAGCGAACGCGATCGGGCGATTTCTCCGGCTGATCCGTTTTTCCCACACCATCTTCGCCCTTCCGTTCGCGTTGGGGGCGCTTGTGGTTGCCGCAAACGGGATGCCGTCGCCCCGGGTTTTGGCGTTGGTCCTTGTTTGCATGGTTTGCGCGCGAACTGCAGCGATGCTCTTCAATCGCTGGGTCGATTGGTCATTGGATCAACGCAACCCGCGAACGGCATCGCGGCATTTCTTGCTGCCAAAGTCCGCGGTGTTAGCACTGACCATCGTCAGTTCGGCTGCGTTTATCATCGCGGCCGGTGCGATCAACCGGTTGACGTTGATGCTCTCACCCATCGCGCTGGCGATCATTTTTCTGTACTCCCTGACCAAGCGTTTCACCTCCGCGACCCATTTCTTTCTGGGTGCCGCGCTGGCGATTTCGCCCATCGGCGCCTGGATTGCGCAGACCGGGAGGGTCGATCTTGCCCCGTTTGTGCTGGCCGCGGGGATTGTTTGCTGGGTGGCCGGCTTTGATTTGATCTACGCCACGCAGGATTTTGATTTCGACAAACGCGAAGGGATTCATTCCTTAGTGGTCCGCCTGGGGATTCCTGGCAGTCTCCGATTGGCCCAGCTGCTTCATTTGCTTCTTTGGGTTGCGCTGATCGCCTTCGGCTTGATTGCGCAGCTTGGAGCGATCTACTTCGGCGCGATGGCGCTGGTGGCGGCGGCTTTGTTTTTCGAACATCGCAGCGCGCGATCGCTCGACGTCGCGAGCGTTAATCGCGCGTTTTTTCAAAGCAACGCTTTCGTTAGCGGCGTTTTTCTGGCCGGGGTCTGCTTGGATCGGCTGCTTAGGTAGCGGCGATTGACCTCAATCGCCATTTGGCGGTTCGGTGAATCATGCCGCTCTGCGGCAATCTATTGGCGGGCACATTCTAGATGAACTAGCGGGAGCGTAACCGCCGCTACCTACATCGCGTTCAATTGGGCCACGCGTCTTTCGTGGCGGCCGCCTTCGAAGGGTGTTTCCAGCCAAATTCGCACAATTTTCATCGCCATCTCTTCGGGAATCACCCGTTGGCCTAACGAAAGGACGTTCGCGTCATTGTGCTGTCGCGATAATCGCGCGACCTCTTCGTTCCAGCAAAGTGCGCAACGAACGCCGTGAACTTTGTTCGCCACCATGGCTTCGCCATTTCCCGATCCACCGAAAACGAAGCCGCGTTCGCACTCGCCCCGGGCCACCGCTTCAGCGGCCGGCCGAATGAAGAGGGGATAATCGACCGGATCCTCGCTGAACGTGCCGAAGTCTTTGACTTCATGACCAAGTGAAGTCAGCAGCTCCTTCACTTTCTCTTTGTAACGAAAACCGGCGTGATCCGTGCCGAGTGAAATTTTCATGAGACACCAATTACATGAAGTATTGAGACACGAATTGCACGAATTATCACAAATTGATCGCCTTTCAGTCGGCATCTTTGGGCATGCATTCGTGTCATTCGTGAAATTCGTGTCTAACCACCATGCAACTTTGCCAGTTGGTTCCAAATCTCGCGTTCGCGCTCCGTTATTTTTTTTGGAATCTGAATTTGTGCGATCACATAAAGATCGCCGCGATTACCGGAGGCGCTGGGAAGGCCGCGCTCGCGCAGACGAAAACGCTGACCGCCTTGGGTGCCGGCGGGAACTTTTAACCGAACCGTTCCTTCCAAAGTCGGCACTTTTAATTCTGTCCCGAGAACTGCCTGCCACGGCGCGACCTTTATTTCGTGAATCAGATCGCTGCCTTCGACGGTGAAATCCGGATGTTTGGCCAAACGCACCCGCAGGAAGAGGTCGCCGCTTTTGCCGCCGCGCGCTCCCGCTTCGCCTTGACCCGCCAGTCGGATTCGTTGTCCCTCGTGAACTCCGCGAGGAATTTTTACCTGATACGTTTCAACTTTGTTTGAGCCAGGACGACGCAAGGAAACGGTCCGCTTCGATCCGTGCAATCCTTCCTCGAGTGTTACCAGAATGTCCGCTTCGACGTCCGCTCCGCGGGTCGCTGTCGCTTCGCGTCCGCCAAAACCGCCAAAAGCCGAACGTCCGCGTCCACCGCCGAAAAACGCTTCGAAGAAATCACTGAAGCCCGTGCCTCCGAATTCAAATTGCACAGCCGCCGTCGCCGCCCCATTGTTGGAATCCCCCGCCGGACTGACCGCCCCAATCCGGCGGCGGCTGAAATCCGCCGGGTTGGTTCCAATTCGCGCCGAGCTGATCGTATTTCTGGCGCTTCTCCGGATCGCTCAGGACTTCATAGGCTTCGTTGATCTGCTTGAATTTCTCCTCGGCCGCCTTTTTGTCCTTGGCGACATCGGGATGATACTTACGAGCGAGTTTTCGGAACGCGCTTTTGATCTCGTCCTCAGTCGCGGTCTTGGAAACGCCCAGCGTCTCATAATAATCTCTGAACTGCACCGCCATCGACTCAACCTTGTGCCTTCCGGTGATTGGCGCAACCGTATGGAGCGATGCAGGATCTCGGAAGATTTCTGATGGTAATAGGCGTTGTGGTGCTGCTCCTCGGGTTCCTTTTGTGGAGCGGGTTCGCTCCAAAATGGCTGGGACGCTTGCCCGGCGACATTCGGATCGAACGCGAACACGGCGCTTTTTATTTCCCGATCGTCACCTGCATCATTATCAGCGTCGTGCTCAGTTTGCTGATGTCGATCTTCCGGCGCTGATGCGCGCATCCGCGAAACAGGCTGCGTTGGATCAACATGTCGCCCGGTTGCGAAAGTGCCGGCTTTGTCCACGGATGAAATCAACTCCGGTGTCCGGCGGCGCGATCGTTAGTCAGGTGATGATAATTGGCCAGGCGCCGGGTCCGCGCGAGCCAACCTTGAAACGGCCGTTTGCGCACACCGCGGGTCGGACCCTTTTTCGCTGGTTCGAGATTTTTTGCGGGATGAACGAAGCCGTTGTCCGCTCGAAGATTTATTTCGCCGCGGTCTGCCGATGTTTTCCGGGCAAAGCCCCCGGCGGCACGGATCGGGTCCCGGCGCCGGACGAAGTTCGCAATTGTTCGTCGTGGCTGAATGAAGAAATCGAGATTCTGAAACCGCGATTGATCATTCCGGTCGGCCGACTGGCAATTAGTCAATTCGTTAAATGCGAGAAACTGGAGCAGGTGATCGGCCGAAAGTTTCGGGCGCGGCGAGCGCGTCACGTTTTCGATTTGATTCCACTCCCGCATCCTTCCGGCGCATCGCCCTGGCCTAAAATTCCGCCCGGGAAACGGCTTCTCGAAAAAGCGATGCGCAAAATCGCGCGCCATTCAGCAATCAAGGGATTGTTGAGCGGTTGAGTAGTTGAGTAGTTGAGCGGATACAGCAGATTCATCTTCCTTTGATGACGACACAGGTTCCAACGCGTGCTGAGATTCCGGATTCCGACAAGTGGGACCTCGGCCATTTATTCTCCAACGTCGGCAAGTGGCAGGAGGATTTTGCCTGGGTCCAAGCCACCTTTCCTCGGATCAAAGAATGGAAGGGCAAGCTGGGCCAGTCGGCGAAAAATCTGGCCGACTGTTTGGAATTCGAAAAGACGCTCGATCTCAAAATTGAGCGTCTATATCACTTCGCTTCGCTGCAGTTGGCGGAGGACAGCGCAAACAACGAATACCTGACCCGGGTCGGCCAAATCCAGAATTTGCTCACCCAAATCGGCGAAGCATTTGCCTTCGTGGTTCCCGAAATTCAAGCGATCGACGACGCGATATTCGCAAAATTCATGGTCGATCCGGCGCTGGCGGATTGGCGAATCCGGCTGCACAAAATCCGCCGCTTGAAATTGCATGTGCTTTCAGAACCGGAGGAACGGATTCTCGCTCTTGGGGCGGCTGCCCTCAATGGTTACGACGACACCTTCTCCCAGCTCACCGACGTCGACATGAAGTTCGGCGCGCTGGTGGACGAGAACGGCCGGGAAAAGCCGCTGACTCAAAGTTCCTTCAGCTCGTTTTTGGTCAAACGCGATCCCGACCTGCGCAAACGCGCGTTTCATCAGTTTTATACCGAGTTTCAGGATCACCAGTACACCCTCGCCAGCTCGCTGGCCTATTCGGTTAAAGCAGACGTTTTTCGCGCGCGGGCGAGAAAATATTCATCTGCGCTCGATGCCGCGCTCTTTCCCGACGATTTGCCGGTTTCGGTCTACAACGGGTTGATCAAAGCGGTTCGCGCGAACTTGGCGCCGTTATTTCGGTATTTTGAACTACGGCGTCGCGCGCTCGGCCTGAAGGAACTTCATCACTACGACACTTATGTGCCGCTGGTCGCGGAGATCGAATCGCACATCTCGTTTGATGAAGCGATCGACAAAGTCGTGGCCGCGTTACAGCCGCTGGGGAAAGAATATGTCGAGGCTCTCCGGCAAGGTCTGCGCGGCCGGTGGTGCGATCGTTATGAAACCAAGGGCAAACGAAGCGGCGCGTTCTCTTCGGGAAGTTACGGCGGGCCGCCCTACATCCTGATGAATTATAAAGAGGACGTCTTCGCCGATCTTTACACCCTTGCCCACGAAGCCGGTCACTCGATGCACACCTGGTTCTCTCAGAAATCGCAGAAATTTCAGGATTACGATTACCCGATTTTTCTGGCTGAAGTTGCCTCGACGTTTAATGAGGAACTCTTGACCCACTATCTGCTCGAGCAGACGCGCGATCCGAAAATGCGCGCTTACATCATCAACCGCCAGATCGACGACATTCGCGGCACGCTCTTTCGACAGACCATGTTTGCCGAGTTCGAAAAAGTGGTCCATGAGATCGAGGAGAGCGGGGACGCGCTCACCCTGGATGTTTTCAAGTCGGAGTATCACAAGTTATTGACGGCATACTTCGCTGAAAATTTCGTTCTCGATCCACAACTCGATCTGGAATGTCTGCGGATTCCGCATTTCTACGGCGCGTTCTATGTGTATAAATATGCAACCGGGATTTCCGCTGCGGTGGCGCTGTCGGAAAAAGTTCTCCGAAACGAACCTGGCGCCGTTGATGCCTATCTTGGGTTTTTGACGTCCGGCGGTTCGAAGTTCCCGCTGGAAACGTTGAAAGCGGCCGGCGTTGACATGACCACTTCGGCGCCGATCGAAAGCACGTTGCGCCTGTTCGAGCGACGGCTGGGGGAACTGGAAGCGGTGCTTCTGTAGCGGCGGTCTGTGACCGCCGCATTTCGGCGCTCATAGAGCGCCGCTACAAGCCTTGGCAAGCTCCATGCTTAAAGCCTTTCGTGGACTACGAATGGCGACTTCGCGCTGCGGCCGGATATGCCGAACTGGGCATGAACCGGGAGTCTATTTCCGAGCTGAACGCTATCGAAAAACCTCAGCAGGATCGCCCCGAAGTTTTGCAATTACGCCTTCATCATTTGATGCGCGAGAAAAAGTGGGCCCGCGCTTTGAACGTCAGCCGAAAACTGTGCCAGGTTGCCCCGCAATGCACCGCCGGATATCTCCATGCCGGCTTTTGTTTGCATGAGCTGGGCAAAACGTTGCAGGCAAAAAAGCTGTTGCTCAAAGGCCCGGTCGGTCTTCTGCGGGAACCTATCTATTATTATAATATGGGTTGTTACGATGCGCTGTTGGGCAATTCCAAGTCTGCCCAAGTGCATTTACTGACCAGTTTCAAAATGGATCCGTCCTTCCGCGACATCGCGAAAAAAGATCCGGATCTGCAGTCCGTCCAGGAACTGATCTAGGTTGTGTTTTCTGTAGAGGCAGGTCCGAGCCGGACTGGCATTGTGCCGGCTGCTTGGTAAAAGATTGCAGGCGGCACGCCTGCCACTACAGATTTTGTGAATGCAACTCAATGCGGACAAACTGCGGTCCCGTCTCGAGCCGCTGTTTCGGGAGAATTTCGAGAAATTTGGCGAGCTCGGCGCAGCTGTTTCAGTTTGGCAAAACGGCAAAGTGATCCTCGATCTCCACGGCGGATTCCGCGACGCGAGTCGCCAACAACCATGGACGGACGACACGCTCGTTCTGATTTGGTCGGCGACCAAAGGACTTGGCTCGGCCTGTGTGCTGCATGTTTTACAAGAGCACAGAATCGACCTGGAACGCCGGGTCGCGGAATTCTGGCCTGAGTTCGCGCAGGCCGGGAAAGAAAACATCACCCTTGCGCAATTAATGTCGCATCAAGCCGGTCTGGCCGCGCTGGATCGAAAAGTAGACATTCTCGATTATCCGGCGGTGATCTATGCGCTGGAAAAACAGGAACCGAACTGGCGCCCTGGAGACGGGCACGGATATCATGCGCGCACCTTCGGATTCTTGATCGACGAGCTGGTTAGGCGAATTGCCGGCGCGAGGATCGCCGAATACTGGCGCAAAACTTTCGCCGAACCGCTCGCGCTCGACATCTGGATCGGTTTACCCGAGTCGGAAAATCATCGTGTAGCCACGATGTATGCCGCCAAGGTCGGCAAAGCCCCCGAGCCGCAACAATTTTACCGCGACCTTGCGACGCCGGGGACGCTGGCCGGCAGAACTTTCAGCTCACCGCATGGTCTGAACGCCGTCAGCGACATGAATAGATCGGAGAATCGCGCGCGGTCGTTCGTTTCCTTTGGTGGAATTGGAACCGCCAATTCGTTAGGGAAATTCTACTCAATCCTCGCCAATGGCGGGTCCGAGCCGGACGGGCGGTCGTTCTTCGCACAAGGGACCATGCGCTGGATGACGACGACGTTGACTGACGGAACGGATCGCGTTTTTCAAATCCCGACCGCGTTCTCAGCCGGCTTTATGAAAGAGGCGAGTGCCTCTTCGAAGAAAATCTTCGCCGGATCAACGAGCGCATTTGGTCATCCCGGCGCTGGTGGGAGCCATGCGTGTGCCGATCCGGAAAACAAAATCAGTTTCGCCTACGTGATGAACCAAATGGAGCAATCAGTTCTGCCTAACGAGAAATCGTTGCGGCTGGTTGACGCGATTTACAACTGACTCTACTCGCCCATGATTGTTAAATGAATCCGGCGACGATGCGGCGCACGCCGGTGCTCGAACAGAAAGATTCCCTGCCAGGTTCCGAGCACGAGCTTGCCGTCGACGATTGGAATCGTTTCGCTTGTGCGGGTGAGCACCATCCGAATGTGTGACGGCATGTCGTCCGGGCCTTCGTCGTCGTGCTCGTAGTCCGCATCTTCGGGCACCAGCTCTTCGAAGAATCGCTCAACGTCGCGCCGCGCGGCCGGCGCCGCGTTTTCCATCATCGTCAGGCTGCAACTCGTGTGCTGAACGAAAACGGTGACAGTTCCGTCCCGGACCCCAGACTTATCGATCTTGCTCTGGATTTCACCGGTAATTTCGTAGGTTCCTTTGCCTTTCGTTTCTACTTCGATTTGCTCGTGCTGGACGTGCATGCCGGACACATATCATCTGCCCCGCCGATAGTCGCGCGTTGATCTTTTGTCGCTCAAATGGGTAAATACTTTCAGTGCAAGGCGATCTCGAGCGCATTTTGTTTGATGAACCGACGATTCTGAGGCGGCTGGATCAAATCGCGGCTCAAATCTCAAAAGATTATTCGCGCAAGGAACTGACCGTGATCGCTGTCTTGAATGGCAGCCTCGTTTTCATGGCGGATTTGATGCGACGGATTCAATTGCCGCTGCGCCTCGATTGCCTGAGCGTGGCAAGTTATCACGGGAAGGCCCAGACCAGCGGCGAAGTGATTTTCAAACAAATTGCGCTCCCTGACGTGCAAGACCGGCACATCCTGATTCTCGATGACATTCTCGACAGCGGAAACACCCTGGTCGCGATCCGGGAGAAACTTGAAACCGCGCGTCCGCGCACGATCAAGGTCTGCGTTCTTTTGAGCAAAAAGAAGCCGCGAGCCCGAAAGGTCGATGCCGATTATCTCGGCTTTGAAATCGAGGACGAATTCGTGGTCGGTTACGGACTCGATTACGATGAACGGTATCGCAACCTTCCATACATCGGGGTGTTGCGTAGAGAGCTGATAAAAAGTGACGAGTGATGAGCGAAAGGCAGAGCCATGAAAATTACCGCGCATTTCTACGCACAATTGCGTGATGTTACACGGGTTCACGCTTTGGATTTTGATCTTCGGGACGGTTCCTGCGTCTCCGATTTGCTGGAGGTTATTTATGCCAAGTTTCCTGGCTTACGAGCGCACGACAAAGCGATTCTTATCGGGTCCGGGGTCGAATTCGTCGATCGCGCCTACCGACTGAAGCCGGAAGAAGAAATCGCGATCATGCCGCCCGTTCAGGGAGGGTGAGCCAGAGATCACACGTCAGTCTCTGAAATTTTTGAAGTTCGTCGCCACGCCGAAATCACGGCCACGAACAAACTGAATGACGGTTTGAAGTTCGTCCCGCTTCTTTCCGGTCACGCGAATCTGCTGGTCTTGCATTTGGCACTGGACCTTAAAATTCTGTGACTTGATGGCGAGGATGATCTCCTTGGCCTTATCGCCTTCAAGGCCCTGCTGAATTTTTAATTCCTGGCGGGCGTGGCCGACCGAAGAAAGCGCAGCTTCCTCTTGTTTCACATTTCGAAGGTCAACCCCGCGCTTGGAAAGTTTGCCGATCACGATCTCGCGCAGGCCTCTCAAGTGATTCGCATCGTCCGCGGTGAGAATAATCTTGTCCTTTTCGTGAACGATCTCGGTCTTGGCGTCCTTAAGATCGAATCGAGTTGCCAGTTCCTTGCGAGCCTGATTAAGCGCGTTGTCGATTTCCTGTTTATCGACTTCAGAGACAATATCGAATGAAGGCATAGTCAGAAGCGAACCTACGGATTGTGCTCGGCAATTCTAATATTGCCGTCGTGGTTTTCGATCTCAATCTTCGGTTTGTCCGCGCCATCCACTAACAAATCGACGTGATTTGTGCCTTCCGCCTGGCGGTGCTCTTTTTCTTCGAAGTCGTTCGCAATCTTGCCGGTCACGGTGTTGGCAATGAGATGGAAAGCAGCTTCCTCCGGCAGGTAAGCGAATGAGTTGCCGTCGTCGACCGTGGCGCGAATCGAGAAATCGTGTTCTTCCCACCAATCGTAGATGAGTCCGACGTTTCCGGTCTGGACGTGGATGTCCAGATTGCCAAAACAATTGTGAACGAACAGCCGGCCGCTTCCAAGTTGGACATGCGCTTCGGAGCTACGCATCTCTTCGATCAGCACTTCGCCGTTTGCTAATTCTAGCTTTGAGATCGTCGCCGCCTGCGGAACGACGATCACATACTCGACCGTGCCGGACCGATCCGAAAATGCGGCGCCGGATTCGGCTGGATAGGTCGTCTCGATGGAAACGGCGTTCTTCTCGGCCGAAACCTGAACGGAAATTTCCTTCAGACGTTCGGGGGTATAAGCTCGCTTCACCGTTTCCACTCGGACTTCACGCACATCGCCGCCCGCTCCGTAGATACTGATAGACCCGTCGCGATTGCTCACGCTGATGGTCAAGCCGGCTGGGTCAATCGGGTAATGACGGTCGGATATTTCTTCCAGAATCGCATCTCCGGAAGGTTGGCAGCTGCCAATCGAGCAAAGCGCGGCCGATAGTGCCAGGACGGAGACTGATTTTACGAAAAGCGTTTTGAACAGGTGCATCTTTTCCGCCTGAGCCTAGATCAAGCAGGAGGAAGATGCAGGAAGGGAATGATCGCGCGTACGAGTTCGATGAGAGCCCCGGCCAGAATCGCGGCCATCACCAGAAAGAACGCGACTTCTGCCACAAAATTATTGCGCGCTTCCCGCTGGAAATAATCTCGGCTGATGTTCAAGAACGACGGCCGTGAACTCCTGTTTGAACCGCCGGAGAAGCGATCCAGTGAGAACGTCTGGTAATTCGATTCGATCAGCGGGAAGCGACGGCAGCGCTGCCGGCACGATGGAAAATCTTCGCTTCCTCGGCAATCAATCCACTGAGCGATCGGTTTCATATTCCTTCTAATAGACGCCGCCAACCTCGCCCTCGGATTCAATTTCCCACAAAATCCGATTCCGTAAATGCTTGCTTATTGGGGGGACGACTCAGGCGTGGGCGACGATTCGGGTTCCGACGTAGTGTCCGATGCGATCCCAAGTTTTTTGTGGAAGGCCTCATACGCCTGTTGCTCAGGAGTGCTCCACGGGCCTTCCTGATCAACAAACCAATGTTTGGCCCGATCGGTCTGCGCGATCTTGGTCTTTGCACAACGTCGATCGATGACTTGGTAATAAGCGTTCCCGGTCTTCTGGTCGCGATCTTTCACCCAAATACCGGCCTGGTTCACGACGTCCGCTAATTCTTCGGAATTATCGGGCAGAAGCGCAGCCGCTTTCATCGCCAGCGCGCCGGCAATGAGCCGATAATGAAATCGAATGTCCGGCTGAATCTTGTTCGTGTTCAGTCTCTGAATCTCCTTGGGCGACGCCTTTAACACGGCAGGCAGGGTCTTCTTTTGCTCGTTCCCGTTCTTGTCATACGAAACCTTTTGATAAACGCCGGAGCGTCTCTGTTTTGCCAGATCGGGGGTCTCAAAGTCGCCGCCAAAAATGTAGGAATCCGGCGCGACTTCCGTCCCCATCAGTTCCATTCCGTCATGACGCGCAATCCACGCTGCCGTGAACCAGGCATGGGCCCGTTCGGTCTTGGAAAGTTTTTCGTCGGCGCCATCCTTTAGCGCTTTCACGTACTTCTCGAGGACCTTGTCGTAGGGCGGATTCAAGTACGTCGCAGCATCGGCGTAACGATCTTCGCGAACGAATCGGCGTCCGAGCAGGTATCTCAGCTTTGAGTTGTAATCTTCGCCTTCTTTCGCCTTTTCAGCCGGAGGCAAACCGTCGACATATTGCTTTAATTCGTTAGTTGTTAGTACTCGCTCAGCCACAAACGCTGCGTCTTCCCAGAGTTTGCCTTTGAACAGCACATCAAGTGCTTGCACGAAATCGCCGCGCGCCAGTCGAAGCCCGCCCAAGTCTCCGCTCGCGCTTCCGGCGAAGTCCCACCGCGGACCCTCGTCGATGTACGGTTTGTCAGCGTCTTCTGCCGACGCATAAATGGGGGAACTCTTCAGGGATTCGAGCGCCCGGGACATGGTGTTTACGGCTTCGGCTAATTTGCCGGCGCGCCGCTCGAGTTTTGCCCGCAACCAAAGCGCCGCTGCCGTGTCGCCTTTGCTCAACTCCAGCCAATGGGCCGCCCCTTTGTAGTCACCATTATTATATGCAACCCAACCGAGATACTCCGCGTCTTCGATTTGGCCGAGGTTGGCTTGCTTGATAATATTCAGCCAACGGGAGCAACGATTCACCGCCGCAGCTTTCGAATCCTCCGGATAATAATCGGGCGAAACTGCGGTCGCCAAAATATGAACTGTGACCAGGCGCCGGAGCAACGGATCCTGCACGGCCACCTTAAGTTTCGAGATTTCTTTCTCTTGTTCGGCGCGTTTCTGTTCGTCGTTCCAGCCTTCGCGCTCCTCGGGTTCCGGACCGTAGTTCAGCATTCCTTCAACTGGATCCCGATCAGGAATCACCGCTTTCAAAGAAATCACTGCGCTGTCGTCGCCAAGCGCGAGCTGAGTTAGAAACAACTTGGCGGCGTTTGCCGGATGTTCCTGTTTCCATTCGCTCCGGCCTTCCCAGCCATAACTCTCCGCGGCCAGGCCTACCGAATCGGCAAAACCGTTCTTCGCGAGCTCGCGTGTCCGCTGAAACAATTGGCTCGCGGTCGGAAAATCTTGGGTCTTGAGCGCGACTTTTCCCAACATGAAGGTCGCCCAGACCGTTCGATAATGCCGCTCTTGCTCCGGTCGCTTGAGTAAATTTTCCCAGGCCGCGCGCGCTTCATCCCACTGTTGGCCTAGATATGCCGCAGCGCCTTTGTGATAATCCGCGAATTCGGAATCAAATTCGGCGGGCAGCGGTGTCAGCTTTCCGCTGAACGTCGCGTCGAGCGCATCACGCGCGTCTTTATGCTGCTGTTTCGCTTTCGCCGGGTCAGGCGGCTTGATGTGGCCATCGCTTAACGCGGCATCGAAGTCTTTGAGGTCGGACTCGGTCGTGATGTCCTTGTTAGGCTTGTTGTCCGCTTCCTCGCCGTTGTTTTCTCCTTCGTTTTTTGATTTCGGGTTTTCCGAAACAGGCAATTTTTCCGTTGGCTGAAAGTCTCTCGAGAGCCGGCGAACTTCGAGGTCCCAGTAAAATTCCGGCGATCCATCCACGTTCTTGCCACCCTCATCCAAATAAACCTCCGGCCCATAAAATCCGGTGGCGTGCAATTCGCCCGCGAAGCACATCGTCGCCCCAACTGCCGCCAATAACTTAGCGAAGCGACTCACTTTAGTTTGAGAGTTCAACTTGAAGATTAGTAGATCGATCGAAACGAAGCCAACCTATTTTCCGATTTCCGCCGGGCGGCAGCCGGACGCCTTGCTTCGCAACTGGGTTAAAAATAGCGTATCCATTTTCCGAACGGATATTCCAGCCCGATAAGGCGTCCGAAGCAATCAGTCCTGCTCCATTCCAGCTTGCGATCACGTTTGAATTGAATTGTTCGTCTGCTTCGCCCGCGTTGAAAATTGATAGATCGATCGGGTTCTGACCTTCCTGTACGACGGTAAGTTTGTGTTGCGGGTGTCGGCCGGCCATCACCGCTGAAAGCGTGATCCAATGCCAGTTCCGCGCGTCGGTCGCAATTGGCACCCGATACCAGAGCAATTCGCGCAGCTCTGCCGGCCGCGATTTTTGCCATTCGGCGACCAGCGTCGCCAGCTCGTCGGGGTCGGTTCCAAATTCCAAAACTTGTGTCCCGGGTGGCCAGGAAGGTTGCACGCTGTCCATCGCGACGCTGATCAGTCTTCCATCGGGTCCGTAACCCGCGGCGCAACGGTAGGTCGGTAGTGCGACTGAAAATGGAAGTCGAAGTCTCGCGGCTTTGTTCACCCACTGCCGGGCGAGTCGCGTATCGGAAAGGGTTGATCCACCGCCTTTCGAAGTTGGGACCGAATGAACTTGCAATACATATCCGTCCGTTTCCTGCACCAGCGCTCTGAATTCGGAATCATCCAGCCACGCCGGAAGCGTTGTGATCACAAACCGAATCGGATGGACGACCGCCCGCAAGGATCCTAACCATGTCCGGTAACCAGCGAGATTTTTTCGCGCGCAATCAAAGTCGAATTGGAACTCGTCAAGATCCACACCCTGAATACGCGCTTCGTTTATCAGTTCTTTCACAAGATCGATAATCGTGCGCGCGACGGAGTCGTCTGCGCGAAACGGGCCGGAGTAGGGCGCGACGCGAAGGGCGATCGAGCAACGCTTTGTCTGTCGCTTGACCACTTCCCAGTCAATCGAGGCTTTTACGATCTCCGGTTTCTTGCCGGCCAGATTGATTTCCGCGCCGAGGAGGACAACTCCGTCCATCCGGCGCTCCGCCTCCTCGACGGCGTCAATTACCGCCGGCGTCCATTCCCGTTGCCAAACATAACCCCGCTGCTTGAGCGGTCCGGAAATCGTTTGCTCAGGTCGATTGCAGCCCGCGAAAACAAGTAGCGCAACAATCAGAAAATTGGGGTCGTATCTAAACATTCAACATTTGGTCGGCCAAATGTGCGCAATCTTTGACCGTTCGACACTCGGTTCGGCTTCCGTCAAATCCAAAGCGTCCGGTCGAACGTGCGATACTGGATCGCTTCGCTCACATGTTCCGGCGCGATTGAGATCTTACCGTCAAGATCGGCGATTGTGCGAGACACTTTCAGGATTCGATCGTAAGCGCGTGCGCTTAAATTCAGTTCCGTCATCGCCACTCGAATCAATTCCTGTGAGTCAGCGCTCAGTTTGCAGTGCGTTTTCAGGTGACGCGTGGTCATTCGCGCGTTGCAATTTGTTTTCGTATCGCGGGAAAATCGATCGTGTTGCTTGTTTCGAGCATGGGCGACGCGTTCACGAATCTGTTCCGAATGCTCTTCCGCACGGTCGCTTGAGACGTCGCGATATTCGACTGCCGGCACTTCGATATGGAGATCGATTCGATCGAGGAGGGGACCGGAAATTCTTTGGCGATAACGTTGCACCTGGATTGGGCTGCACCGGCATTCCCGTTTGAGGTCGCCGAAGTATCCGCAGGGGCAAGGATTCATCGCTGCGACCAGCATGAACTCGCTCGGAAAGGTCAAACTGCCGGCCGCCCGCGATATGGTTACTTTTCCGTCTTCAAGGGGTTGCCGCATGACTTCGAGGGCGGACCGTTTGAATTCCGGCAGCTCGTCCAGGAACAACACGCCGTTGTGCGCGAGACTCACTTCGCCCGGCGTCGGAAACGCGCCGCCGCCGAGCAGGCCAATGTCGCTGATGGTATGGTGGGGCGAACGAAACGGCCGCGTCGCCACGAACGATCTGTCGCCGTCGAGAAATCCCGCGATGCTGTGGATCTTGGTGGTCTCGATCGCTTCATCAAGCGACATGGGTGGAATAATCGTCGGCATCCGTTTGGACAACATCGATTTGCCCGAACCGGGCGGGCCAATCATCAAGATGTTGTGACCGCCGGCCACCGCGACTTCGATTGCGCGCTTCACATGACCCTGGCCTTTCACATCGGCGAAATCGACATCGTAAATTTGGTGAGCGGCAAAAAATCCGGTCACATTGCCGCGGGTTGGAAGGAGCGGAATTTCGCCGCGTAGAAACTGAAATGTTTCGCGCAAGTTCTGAACGCCGTAGATGTCGATTTTATTGACCATGGCGGCTTCGAGCGCGTTGGCTACGGGTACGAATAAGGCCCGCTTTCCGCGGCGGCGCGCTTCCAATGCGACTGGCAGCACTCCTTTAGTCGGGCGCACGCTGCCATCGAGCGCCAGTTCGCCGATGAAGCTGAACTTTTCGAACGCCGAGGTGTTCAATTCTTCCCCGACCGCAATCATTCCGAGCGCGATCGGCAGGTCGAAGCTCGGTCCCTCTTTCTTAATATCAGCCGGCGCGAGATTTATCGTGGTTCGTTTGCGCGACGCGCGATAGCCGCTGTTGGCAATGGCGGTCCAGACCCGGTCCCTGCTTTCCTTTACGGCAACATCCGGCAAGCCGACAATCACCATTACTGGTTTGCCGGGGCCGGCGTTGACCTCAATTTCGACCTCGTAGGCGTCGACGCCGTAAACGGCGGCAGAGTAAATCTTGGCCAGCATGGGGGGAAACTGTCTCTATTAAAGAGTGCCAAAAACTTGGCGGCCCGAAAAGAGGCAAAATCGATCAAATTTTGAGGCCGCTACGGCACTGAAATTCCTGGCGTGGAATCTTTTGAGAAAGATTGAACAACGCCAGACCGAATACTGTCAGAATTCGAATATTTAACCTTGTTAAGTAGTTTCCCCGATGTTAAGAAATCCGATTAAGGAGCCAGCCACGAACAATAAAGCCGGCAGTTGGTCGGATCAGCCCCCAGTTTCCCATGAAAAGAGGTTTTATGGCCGCCGAAGATAGCGATACCGGAATAAAAATTTACCTGCGAGAGATCGGGCAAATCCCTCTCTTGACCCCACAACAGGAGATCGAGCTCGCCGCCAAGATCAAAAAAGGCGATCGGGAGGCGCGCGCCCTGATGATTCGCTCCAACTTGCGACTGGTGGTCAAGATTGCGCACGATTATGCCAATCTCGGACTGCCACTTTTGGACCTGATTTCCGAAGGCAACATCGGCCTGATGAAGGCGGTAGAGCGTTTCGATCCTGCCAAGGGCGGCAAGCTCTCGACTTACGCCGCGTGGTGGATCAAACAATCGATCAAGCGCGCCCTGGCCAACCAATCCAAGACGATCCGGTTGCCGGTCCATTTGGTCGACAAAATTTCCAAGATGCGCCGGGTTTCTTTGCAGATGAGCGAGGAACTCGGCCGCGAACCAACTGACGACGAGCTTGGGGAAGAAATCGGTATCGCCGCGGGCAAAGTCTCGCAGCTGAAAACGGTTTCGATTCGGCCGGCTTCACTCGACGCGCCAATCAGCGATGACGATTCAACCGAGTTCGGCGAGATCGTCGGGGATGAGGAAGCCCAAACTCCGTTCGAGCTGTTGCGTGACAAAAATTTGCGTAACGAGGTCGGCGGTTTGCTCGATGTGCTCGACGATCGCGAAAAGAAAATCATTTTCCAACGCTTCGGTCTGGATGGCGGAAAGCCGAAGACGCTCGAGGAAGTTGGCAAGAAATTCGGCGTCACCCGTGAGCGTATTCGTCAGCTGCAAAACATCGCGTTATCGAAACTGCGCCGGGCCCTGAGCAAGAAAGAAAAGCCGATCGACGTCGAGCTTCCGGTCGAAGCCTAAGTTGTAACCGCCTCGCTCTGTCGAGGCGTTTCACGACGCAGCGACAGAGCGACGTGGCTACAAATTTGAAAACGCGCGGAGAAATCCGCGCGTTTTTCATTTCACCGTGCGCAGAAAGACGCAATCGATGTGTTCGCCGCGGGCTTGCACGTCGCTTATGACAACAAGATTGTCGCCTCGCGCGGCTAGCTTTTGATCGCGCAGATATCTTGCCGCCGTTTCGATCGTTATATTGGGATCGTCGTTGAATTCTATTCGCTGGGCGCACACGCCCCAGCAGATCGACAATTGTCGCCGAACCTCCTCGCTGGGGGTGAACGCGAAAATCGTGGAGTGTTCTGGTCGGAGGTTTGAAGTATTGCGCGCCATTGTTCCGTGCCGGGTAAAAACAACGAGCTTGGAACGGGGCAGGGAATTGGCCAGCACGACAGCGGCTGACACAACCTTTTGCCGCGCATCTTCCAACACAGCGTCCACCGCGTATCCAGCGCCGCCACTGCGCTCGATCCGTGACGCGACTCGGTTCAACACCTCGACACATTCCACCGGGTGCAGTCCAGTGCTGGTTTCGCCGCTCAGCATGATTGCATCTGCTTGCTCGAACACGGCGTTGGCCACATCAGTAATCTCGGCCCGGGTCGGGACCCGATTGACGATCATCGATTCCAGCATGTGGGTCGCGACCACGACCGGTTTGCCGAGACGGATGCAACTTTTGACGATCCGCCGTTGAATGATGGGCAGTTCTTCCATCGGCACTTCGATTCCCAGGTCACCGCGCGCAACCATGACCAGGTCCGCAGCTTGGATAATGTCATCGATCGATTTGACCGCCGACTGGTCTTCGATTTTCGCCAGAACGCAGGCTTTGCTCTTTTTTCCCGTCAGCAAATTGCGGAGTTCCATTAGGTCGCTCGCCTTGCGAACGAAGCTCAGAGCGACGAAATCGACGCCCAACTGAGCGCCGAGTGCGATGTCGGCGATGTCCTTTTTTGTCACCGCCGGGAGGCTAACGTGCACCCCGGGCAGATTAATATGCCGTCGCGATCCAAGTGGTGCTGGAGTGATTACCTTGCAAAGAACTCGGTTCTTTTTCTTCTCAATCACAGCGAGTTTGATCAATCCATTGTCGACCAGGATGGTGTCCCCGACGCTGACGTCGTCGACAAACTTGTCGTAATTCACTTCGACCGATTTCGTTTGTGTTTTCTTGACGTGGCGCACGGTGAATTCGAGGACCTCGTCCTTTCTTAACTCCAACGGCGTCTTTATCGCCCCGGTGCGAATGGCCGGCCCCTGGGTATCGAGCAGGATCCCGATCGGGCGAGGCGCTTTTTCGGCAAGCTTGCGGATGCGCGGAACGATTTCACGGACCCAGCCGTGCTGGGCGTGACTCATGTTCAGACGAAAGACGTCGGCGCCGTGCGCGATCAGTTGGCGGATCGTTTCGGGTTTCTCGGTTGCTGGGCCGAGCGTGCAAATGATCTTGGTCTTTCGCATGCCGCAATCCTTACCTTAGCCAAAAAGAAGCGGCGCGCCTTTATCGGACGCGCCGCTCCACGATAATTGAAATGTAGAACTACTTTAGTTTGCTGTCGGTTTCCTGGGCCATCTTGAGGTGTTGCGCCACCATTTTCGCGCCTTTGGCCGCGAACGCCTTTAAGCCGGGGTCAGTTCCGTTCTGCGCTTCCTTTTGGAACTCGGCGAGATCGCCCTGATGGTCCTTCACCATATCGTCCATGTAGGCTTTGTCCGATTTCCATTTGCCCGCTGATTTCGCGCCGGGAAGCGAAACGCCTTCTTCCTTGGCCAGGGCCATCAGCTCGTTGTTCGCTTTGGAGTGATCGGTCACCATGCGGTTGCCGAATTTCTTCACGTCGGCGTTTTGCCCGTTCTGGGCGGCCATTTTGCCCATTTCAACTTCCATCATTCCGCCTTTGGCCGCGTTCATCATGAACGTTTTGTCAGCTGCGCTTAGCTTGCCTTTTGCGGCCGGCGCTGCGCTGTTGGTTGGAGCAGGTCCGTTGGCTCCTGTTCTCAGCGGGGGATAGGCGTTGAGGGCAAAGCTTGTTGAAGCAAGGCAAAGAGCCCCGACCGCCAGGGTGGCGACCGCGATTCGTGTGGTGATAGGATTAATTTTCATAAGTTTTTCCAGGTTAAAAGGATGCCGCATTAGGAGTTCGCATAATGTCCCAATTTTGGATGCAACTGCAAGCGGGCGATTTTAGCTCGGCGATGGCTCTTATCCCTGCTGATAGGAGCTTTCCACGCGCTCCGCCACGTCTTTGAAGCCGTAATCCGCCTCGTAAATCTGCTTCATGCAGTTGAGCGACTTTTCGCGCTCGCCCATTCGGTCGTAAACAATTCCCAGATTGTAAACGATGTCCTTTTTCGTGGCGTCCATCGTCAAGATTTCCTTGGCCGCGTCCTCGAATTGTTTCATCGCCATGTCGAGCATTCCGAGCTCGCGGTAGCAAAGGCCGAGCAAGTTCATCGCTTTCAATCGCGCGTTTGGATTTTGCCGCGCTCGCTGTAATTCGGGAACCGCTTCACGGAACCGTTGGGCATTCACCAGATGTTCGCCCAGCTCAAACCGCAATTGAAGATCGGTCGGGTTTCGTTCCAGTCGTTTTTTCGTCTCCTCGATCAAGATTCCGGCGCGCTTTTTCTTCGCGGCGACCAATTCTTCCGTTTTCTTGGCGTGGACGGCGTCTTTCGTCTTGTGGGCCGCGAGAAATTCCTCATGCGCCGCGATCTCCCGCTCGGCGCTTCTCATTTTCAAGTCTGAGACTTTGCGGATGAGCCCGGCGTCGCTGGCCCCGGTCAGATCGACTGCCGTTTGATACCAACGAACAGCCGATTCGATATCATCCTTTTGTTCGTGAAGCGCGCCCAGCCGCCGGGCAAGGTCGACATTCTTTGGCTGGGCCTCTTGCTGAATTTTCACTTCGGCAATCTGCTGATCAAGCGCGTCGCCGGTCAATTGCATCCGGCCTTGTTGTTCGAGCGAAATCGCCGCCTCCTTGTCTTTGATCAGCTCGCGGTAACTCTCTGCCTGGTTCCAGCCACCGGAACTCATCGATGCGCGGGCGGACGCGTCCTTGCCCAATCTCAGCGCGTTGGCGTCGAGGGGATTGATCTCAGTGATTCGATTGTAAACTTCAACTTCCTGTTCGCTTTGACCGGTCGCATGGTAAAGCTGCCCCAGCTCGTGCAGCAATTTTACGTCGCGCGGATGTTCTTCGAGCAACGTTTGCAATGCGAAAACGCCGATCTCCGGCCAGCCGGCAGCGACCGCAGCCTCTTTCAGCACCAGGTTCGCCTGGCGATTGTACGGCTCGCCTTCCAAAACTTTTTCGATCATTTCCACTGCGCGCTGGGGCGCCCTCTTTACTTCACGCTGCGCTTTCATCACCGAAATGGTCGCGGTCGAAATGTTGAAGAAACTTTTCTTTTCGGTTTTTTGTTTGGTGACCTCGGCCCGGCGCAAAAGCTGGCGGCCGGTGAGGAATTCCGGCTCCTGCTTTAGGATCCCTTGCAAGAGCGAGATCGCGTAGCCGAAGTTACGCAGCTCCATCGCGGCCAGCGTTTTCAGCCAAAGCGCGCGCTGAGCTTCATTCAGTTCTTTTTCGGTCTTAATCGCCATCGCTCGCCGCAATATAGTTTTGCAGTGGTGTGTCGTCAGCAAAAAGGTAGGGGCGATTGACGTCAATCGCCCGCGGGCGGTTCGGTGAACCGCCCCTACCTATAATAGATCGAGCTGGGGCTTTTCTGATTGCGGCATCCCTTTGGTCGACTTTTTCCGGCGCGTCCTCGGCTGTGGTTGCTCGGTGGCGCCGTTCGGATTTTCCAGATGCGAGAGGATTTCTTTCGCGCGATCGAGGATTTCCTTTGGCAATCCGGCCAGGCGCGCGACCTGGATACCATAACTTTTGTCCGCGCCGCCGGGCACGATCTTGCGCAGAAAAATGATCTGCTCATTCCATTCCCGGACTGCGACGTTCAAATTGCAAACGCCTTTGCGCTCCGATGCAAGTTTGGTGAGCTCGTGATAATGGGTCGCGAACAGAGTGCGGGCTTTGATTTTGTCGTGCAAAAACTCTGCCACGCTCCAGGCGATCGAAAGTCCGTCGAAGGTCGAC
Organism: uncultured Verrucomicrobiae bacterium; assembly: GCA_963817335.1. Lineage (GTDB taxonomy): Bacteria > Verrucomicrobiota > Verrucomicrobiia > Chthoniobacterales > UBA10450 > AV40. Next base: position 513,345 of record CAWFNX010000001.1, read on the forward strand.
GTTCCTCGCCCGATCTCATCGAGAATTACCAGGCTTCGTTCGGTCGCGTTGTTCACGATGTTCGAGGTCTCGTTCATCTCGACCATGAAGGTCGATTGGCCGCGCGCCAGATCGTCGTTCGCGCCGACCCGCGTAAAAATGCGATCGACCAGGCCGACTTCGGCGCTTGCGGCGGGAACGAAGCTTCCGGTTTGCGCCATCAACGCGATCAACGCCACTTGCCGGATGTAGGTCGATTTGCCGGCCATGTTCGGCCCGGTCACGATCGCCAGGCGAACGTCGTCACCATCCAACATCGTATCGTTGGGAACAAACTTCTCTTCCACGAGATTTTGATCGAGGACCGGATGACGGCCGTCCTTGATCACGAGTCGAAGCGAATCGTTCAGCGCCGGGCGGCAGTAATTGAAAAGCCGCGCCGTTTCCGCCAGCGAACAAATTACATCGAGGGTCGCGATCGCGTCGGCGGTCTGCTGAATTGGACCCAGATCGCGCAAGGTATCTTCGCGCAACTTTTGGAAAAGCTCGTACTCCAGATTCCGCGCCCGCTCGTCCGCGCCGAGAATTTTGCCTTCCATTTCTTTGAGCTCGGGCGTGATAAAACGTTCACCGCCGACCGTCGTTTGCTTGCGGGTGTAACTCTCCGGCACGCCCGCGAGATTTGATTTGGTGATCTCGATGAAATAGCCAAACACCGAATTGTAACGGACCTTGAGCGATTTGATTCCGGTCGCTGCTATTTCGCGTTCCTGCAATTGGCTGATCCAGTTCTTCCCGTCGCGCGACGCGTTGCGAAGCTGATCAAGATCGGCATCGTAGCCGTCCCGAAAAATTCCGCCCTCTTTCAAAGCGAGCGGGGGATCATCAACCAGCGCGTTGCTTAACTTTTCAGCGAGCGCCGGCATTTCGTGGATTTCGTTTTGGAGCTGTAGTGGCAGGCGTGTCGCCTGCTCTGGCCAGGGTTTGGCAGCCGACACGGCTGCCGCTACAGGATCTGTTCCGAATTGCGCACGCTCAATGAGCTTCCCAAGTTCCGCTTTCAGCTTTGGGATTTGCTCGAGCGAAGCTTTCAAAGAAACCAGGTCGCGGGCGTTGCCTGATGCCTGACTCAATCGCCCAACGGCGCGTTCGATATCGCGAATCGATTTCAACTCGATCCGCATCGACGAAAGCAAATCCGGCTCCTGTAGAACGTCGGCGATCATCTGCTGACGGCACCCGAGCTCGGTCAGATTCCGCAACGGCTGCAGAATCCAGGAGCGGAGCTTGCGCGCACCCATCGGCGTGGCGGTGCGATCCAGCACCGCGAGCAGGCTCGTGTCGCGCGTTCCCCGCGATTCGACCAGCTCAAGATTTGCCTGGGTCGCGGCATCGAGCAGAACGTAATCGTTCGGCGCATCACATTTGAGCGAACCAAGGTGATCGATCTTTCGCCGAAGTTGATGTTTCAAGTAATGAACGATCGCGCCCGCGGCGGCGATCGCCTGCGGCAGGTGGCCGCAACCGAAACCGTCGAGCGATTTGACCTGAAAGTGTTCGCACAAAGTGAAGGTGGCGTGCTCGGGCAGGAATGCGTAGCTGTCGTACTCCAGCGCGCGCTCCATTTCGCCTAACGAATCTTTTTGCTCGGCGCTGACCAGGAGCTCCGACGGCGCGACGCGGGCGAGCTGGTCGAGAAGGGCCTGGCGGTCTGGAAGTTGAGCGAGGCGAAACTCGCCGGTTGTGAGATCGGCGTAAGCAAAGCCGAAACTGTCAGCATCGGCGCAAACAGCGCCCAGATAGTTCGCCCGTTTGGCGTTGAGCAAATTCAATTCGCTGACTGTGCCCGCGCTGATGATCTGGGTGATGTCGCGCGACACAATTTTGCCAGGTTGCGGCTCGCTGGTTTGATCGCAGATGGCGACCCGCCGTCCCGCCTTGATGAGTTTGGCGATGTAACCTTGAGCGGCGTGATACGGCATGCCGCACATCGGCACCTGGTTGCGCTTGGTCAGGGCAACGTTGAGCAGAACGGACGCTTCCTTGGCGTCTTCGAAAAATAGCTCGTAAAAATCGCCCAGGCGAAAGAGCAGAAGGGTATCGGCGGGAATACTTTTCCGCAGCCGCTGATATTGTTGCATCATGGGGGTGAGCGCGTCCTGCATACCGAAATGATTTTAATCAGGAACTCGTGAAAGCAGAAACTTAAATCCTGACCGCGAGCGAACAAGATCTGGAGATAGAAATCAGATTCAGGATTGGACGTTGAGAGCTTGTCACGCCGTAGCTTCGCGCGAATGCGGAAGGCCTTGCGAAGGTGGATTGAGCGTTGGACGTTTCGAAAATGTCCCAGTTCACGATTCGACTCGCGACCCGCGCGGATCTAGACATCATCAGTGATCATCGCGCCCGGATGTTCAGTGATATGGGCGAGCTTCCGGCGGACCTGTTCGAAACATTTCGCACCCAATCCAAGGACACCCTTCATCGCTTGTTTGAGCGCAACGAGTACGTCGGCTGGCTGGCCAGTCCCCATGATGAACCGGAGAAGATCGTGGCCGGCGCAGGCGTGACCTTGCGCGACGTTGCTCCTCATCCCCAACCCGACGCCAGCGGCCAATTCAACATCGTCGGCGGCCGGCAGGCGATCATTCAAAATGTCTACACCGAAACGGAGTACCGCCGGCGCGGTGTGGGAACATTGTTGATGAAGGAAATCATTTCCTGGTCGCAGAAGACCGGAATCGATTCGCTGGCCCTTCATGCGTCGGTTGAAGGACGTCCGCTCTATGAAAAGCTCGGATTTGTCGCGACTACGGAAATGCGATTCCGCGGAAACTAGCGAAAGACGAAATTCCTGGCTGGTCCGCTAGTCGGACGGACTCGTCCCTTGGCGAGCTCGGACTAATCGTTCGGATTGAACGGTTGCGACGGTGGGACATAATCGTCGGCTGGCCGATCGCTGTAAATCCGGCGGCGCGGTCGCGACGAATTGATTCCATTGTCATCATAATGCCGTTGAAGAATGACCACCTGGCCGGACGTTAATTTCACAATTGGCCGTCCGTCCGGTGTCCTTCCGATAATGCGGGCCCGGCCGCGACCCGAATAAGCTGATCCACGGTCGGAACCGTCGTCGGGATTTGAGCGAGCGACACGTGAAGTGTGCGAGGTCGATCTTCGAGTTGTCGGGACTGATTCCTTTTTGGTCGTTCCCGCGTCGTTTGAGTCAGTCGATGGCGATTGATCGGAATTTTCCGCGGCGGATTGCTGATCGTCCGGACCTAACCCTGGCGATGCGGGCTCAGACGGCTTATTTGCCGAGGCAATTTGATCGGTCGCAACCGAGGCCGAAGGAGCCGGGCTGGATGTCTCGTTTTGTTCAACCGATCGCCGGCGACGGTTGGTTCGCATCTGCGATCGGTGGCGGCGAGCTCTCGGTTGGCTGGTTTGCGGCGATCGGCGCAGCTGTTGGTGTCGTCGCAAATTTCGCCGCGTCAGGAACGCCAATTGGCACGCCGACTTTTTCGGTGCGCCGCAGATACGGAATCTGGTCGTGGAAAAAATATTCGGCGGCCGCGGCCCCGGCAATGAGAAGAACAACGACGACGGCAAATCCGCGCAACACTTGTGCGAATGGTCCCGTTGCTTTTTCCGGCTTCGGTTTTCTGGCAACGACAGACGCCAACGAAAGACCGAGCTTGCGTCCGAGCGCCTGGCGTCGCTCGATTTTCGTCAGGCAGTCGAGCATTTGTTTTTCCAGCGCGACCGGGTCGTGCGGACGATTTTCCGGATTTTCGCGCAGCAACGAGACCAGCAAATCGTGCAACGGCTTCGGCGCGCGTCGAAGCTCGGGCAAACGCCGGATCCGCAAACGCGCTTTCATTCCGGAGACCGCGAGTGGCGCGGCGCCGGTGAGCAGAAAACAGATCGTCGCGCCCAGCGAGTACATTTCCGATTCGAAATTAATTTCGCCGCCCGCACGTTGTTCGGGGCTGGCGAACTGCGGTAAGATCGAAGGTGCAATCTCGGGCGCTTCGGTGCTGTCGGAATGCAGCTCAAGGCCGGCGAGGCCGAAATTCAAAAGTTTCACAAACGGCCAGCCGCCGCTCGGTGATTCTCCCGGCACAATCATCAGGTTCGACGGCTGGATAGCCCGATGGGTTAAGTTGAAAAACGCGGCCGCACCAAGCGCGCGCACGACTTGCAGTCCAACCCGCAACGCCGCGTCCGCCGGCATCGGCCCGTTTTCGACGATCCACGAGTCTGTCGTTTCGCCTTCAAAATATTCCGAAGCGATCGCGAAGTAATCATTCTCAACCCCGACCGCCAGCGTCTTGGCGATATTCACGTGGTCGAGTTTTTCCGCCGTCTCGACGCGCTCTTTGAGTTGAGTAAGCTTCTCCGGTTCGATCGTCGATTTCGGAATCAGCTGTAAGCGGACCGGTTCATGCGAGCGGGTATCGATCGCCTTGTAATTAATGGCGGCGCCGGTCCGGCTAACTTCCCGACCGTCTTCTCCGGTGCAGATGCGGTAATGCTCAAAAAACGTCGTGGGTTCCATAGCAGCCCTGGCCCGACTGGCAGTATATTAAACAATGATCCTACAAGGGGAGTTGCGCGAGGCTTTATTAAGGCTGCGACAGCGGGATTGACCCTCACCTCAGTCCTCTCCCTCAGGGAGAGGAGGCTGCAAAGCAGCAGGTGAGGGAAATCCGTGGGACGCGACGGGGTCGTATCTAAATATTCAACATTTCAATCGGAAATCGCAACGCGAACTTGCTGAAAAACTCAGCGTACGGTCTGGGAATTTGGCGCGCCTCAACTACTCAACCTCTCAACGACTCAACTTCTTTTAGCCCCGCGCCATTCGCATCCCCAGACCGATGATTGCCTGGATCAATTGCGGATACTTTAGGCCCGCTTTCAACGCCGATTGGGCGAAATCTTCGTCGGCCGCGAGATGCGGATTTGGGTTCGCCTCGATGAAGTACGCCTTGTTATCGGCGTTTAGTCGCAGGTCGATACGGGCGTAACCGTCGATCGTGAGCAGCCGGTAAATGTCTTTGCACATTTTCTCGATTTCTTTCACCAGTGCCGGATCCAGATTTTCGGCGAATTGTCCCTCGAGTCCCCAGCGTTTTCGATATTTCTCGTCCCACTTCGCCTTGTAGGTGGCGATCCGCGGTTCGTTAGGCGGCACTTCCTTAAATACGAGTTCGCGCATCGGAAAAACCGTGAGCCGCGTGTTACCGATGATGCTCACATAAATCTCCCGGCCTTCGATGTACTCCTCGGCAATCGCGTCGCTCTTGTGTTTCTCGTGAATGAACGCGACACGCTCGCGGAATTGCTCGTCGTTCTGGACAAATGACGCCCGCGAAATTCCGTAGGACGCTTCCTCTTTCACCGGCTTTAGCAAAATCGGAAACTTGAGTTGTCGCGGCCCGCCGATCCGTTGTCCGCGCGGGATGACCACGAAATTGGGCGTCAGAATTCCGTGATGACCGAGAATCTTTTTCGAAATGCCTTTATGTTTGCAAAGGATCATTCCGGTCGAACCGCAACCGGTGAACGGCACGCCTTGCATCTCGAGAAGCGAAACGATGTTCTGGTCGAATCCCGGATTGTTTTTGAATTGCTCGACCAGGTTGAACAGCACCTCCGGCTGAAAGCTTTCCATCTTTTGCCGGACAAGATCGACATCGTCGAAGATGGCGAGATGCTCGGGAATGTGACCGAGCTCGCTCAGCGCGGCCATCACGTTCGCTTCGGTCTGCCAGTCCTCGGTCTTCATTTCCTCGCTCAAGTCGGCGTCGATCGGTGTCGGCTGCACCCCGTCGAATAAAACCAGGACTTTGAGTTTCTTTTTCACGGCGTTACTTCGTGCGCTTGAATTTTCCGGTGAACAAATAATTCATCACCAACGTCGTGAGGTAGGACGCGACCCTAAAATCCTGTTGTGGATCGTCATTTTGTACGCGCAAGCCAAGCTCGTCGCTCCGATCGATCAGTCGGGCTAGCAGTTTGTTCACCCGAAACTTTTTCTCGTTGGTAAATTGGGCGACCGAGTTCATCAAACGTCGCCGGCGCTGCCGAAGATAACTACCGGCTTTGATCCCGGTCGGCGCCGAAAACAATTGCCGAAGATCGACGTCGTAGAACCCGGGATACTGTTCTTCGTAAAGTTTTCGTTTCCTCGCGTAGTAAGTCTTCAGCTTAACGTTGAGAAAATTATAATCAGCCACCCGATACTTCGGCAGGTTCGTCGGCGGCTTGCCGGCGAGCGATTTCATCAGCTCGTCCACGTACTCGAGTTTGTTTAGCGCTTTCCAACCGGCATAGCGCTTCCTCCAATCGAAATCCGGGGTCAGCCAGATCGCGAATGTCTCGGCAAAATCTTCATCCGGATGCGCCTGGGCGTACCAATCGTCCAGATGCATCACGTAACTGCGACTGAACGGGCGCGGCCGATAAAAACTCGGAGTCTCCTCGTCCGACGTTTGCCCGAAAAGTTGCTGCCAGCGTTTCTTTCGAGTGAGGCGGTAGGCGTACATGTACGCGTGACCGGCCTCGTGCCGCATCAGTTTCATGAACCATTCCGGCGTTTCGCCTTCCACTTCGAGCATCATGCTTCGCTCAAGGGCCCGGAGCCGGTCGTGGACCAGGAAAAACGGAACGAAGATTGCCGGGATCCCGATCGGGACAAACCATTCATCGCCGATGTGGGTTGGGGGATGAAACGCGAGCCCCTTGGCCGAGAGCTCATTATATAGTTGCTGGATCAGCGGCTGGAGCGGCGTGCCCTCGAGCCGCAACCCGAGCTTCGAAATCCGCCACTCGAGCAGTTCTTCGTCACTTAATCCGGCCCAATCATTGGGATCCATTTAGGAAGGGGTCAATGGAACGGATTCTGCCTCAACGCCTCAACAATCTCAACTTCTGCCGGAGGCCCAGTCCGGGGTTTCCATTCGGGATAGTCTTAGGCCCTTTGCGCCAACCGCTCAATGTCTCTTCTTTCTTCGGCTATTCTGCCAGCGCCACGCTGACCTGATGATGTGATCGTTTGACAAATCGCCGAACTCGTCGATAGAGAGGGCCCGTTCGCTGCGGCGAATGGTCGTCAGAAGTCCGCGCGTCCCCAAAAGACTAGCGCGCCGGGGCTGTTCCGAACCGAACTAAAAGCTGCATTCCAGCGGCTTTCGGCACGCGAACGGCTGCTCCACCCGAGGACTCGACAACATCGGAGCCACGCTTGGGACACCATGAAACTATCTTACACGATTTTATTTTTGCTATCGCTAGCAACGACCGCTTTCGCGCGCGAGGAGTCGGTCCTTGCCCGCGTGACCAGTTATTGGGCGAGTGAGGGCTCTAAATTCGCCAGTACCGGCCGACGACTGCGCCCCGGCCATTGCGCCGTCGATCCGAAACGAATTCCGTACGGCAGCAAAGTTGTTTTCCCCGATGCCGTCTGCACCGCGGTGGATACCGGAACGGCGGTTGTCAGTCGAAAAGCCGCGCGTCTATGCGGCCGGACCGCGAGCCAACTCAAAGCCATCGTGGTCGACCGATTTTTTGATACCAAACGAGAAGCAGAGGAGTGGTCGAACGCGCATTCCGAATTCATGATGCTCCGAGTTGTTTCGCCCGGTTCCGCTCAGAACTGAGAGTGCCGTGGCCAATTGCGAGGCTCTTGCAGCGGCGATAATGCGGTGGTCAAAATATTCATAATTGTTTCTCTCACGGCGAGAGGGAGTTATGACTGGAAATGCTTTGGTCCGTTAGACAGGCACGCAAACGGCTGCTAAATAGGTAGAGATGAATCTGATCGACTTACCGACTCGCATTGTTCGCCTCGGCGAACAGGCTGAGTAAAGGCTGCTCGATCTCGCCAAGTTGGAGCCCGCACTTTCGCGGCACCCCAGTGGTCGAATCTCAAACCACGCGCGGGTTTTTGCGCCGGTATCCCGAACCGCATTCGGGGAAGACCTTAACAATTTACAAATACTTACAATTTATGAAGCCAACACCTCAAATTAGAAACAAGACCGGTTTTCCGTTAACCGATTGCAATTATCAGCCGACCGGGGATGCAAATATCGCCGGCGATCGATCATTGGAGAAGTTGACCGGTTTACGCAAACTGAGTAGCGATTTCATCGGCACGGAAATGGTCCGCGATTTTGCCATGGAATTTTCAGCGTTCACGGTGATCGGATTGATTTCAGCCTGGCCGATTTGCCTGAGCATCATGGCCATCGCCCGACTGCTTTGGAGCTAACTCTGTGAGCCAGGGGCAAATAGGCGTTTTTCGTATCGGATTCGGCAAGGAACTAGCTGCTTTAGAGCCGATGAAATCAGCATCTGGATCCCACAAACACGTCAGTTTTCACAGGTTAAGTGGTGCCTTTTTCGGAGACGAAGCAGTCCGCCATGAAGTTACCGATTTCCTGCTTTTCACGCTGATCGCGGGACTCTGCGCATGGCCCATCGTGTCGATGGCCGTGGCGGTTTCTCACGTGATCGGATAAGTGGCGCACGCGAGCAACCGACACGGTTGCCCAAGATCCCCTGAGTTGTAGAGGCGCTTGTGCCAAGCGCCTGTTTGTTAATTTAGGTGCTTGATACAAGCACCTCTACAACGCTTTGATTGTTGTTCGTGCGTTCGACGAAATTTCTTTTCCTGATCGAAGTGCTCGTCATTGCGACGATCTTTCACCTCGATTACATCGGTCTACTTCCGGTCAGCAAAGTGCCGTACCTCTTTCTGCTCGGCTGGATCTCGATCAGATTGCGCGGGCTTCGTTGGAAAGACGTCGGCTTAAATTGTGAGCCGGCGTTGCCGTTAACAAAAATCCTCTTTATTGGCCTCGCCGCTGGAATCGGAATGGAGGCGCTCGAACTTTTCGCAACTCAACCGTTGCTCACGAAGCTTTTTCATCAGGGCCCTGATCTGCACCAATACCAGCGGCTCGTCGGAGATACGAAGCTGCTGATCTTGGGAATCGTTCTGTCGTGGGTGCTGGCCGCCTTTGGCGAAGAAACCGTTTATCGCGGATATCTTACCAATCGTGTCGCGGAAATTTTCGGGACATCGAAGAACGCCTGGATAGTCGCGGCGGTTCTTGTAACCTTGCTGTTCGGCTTTGCCCATTTCTCCCAGGGTCCAACTGGAGTCACCGAAAACTTCATCGACGGCGCGATTCTGGCCGGGCTTTATTTTGCCACCGGCAGAAATTTGATTGCGCCGATCATCGCTCACGGCATTCAAGATACGGTCGACGTCGTTCTGATTTATCTCGGCTGGTATCCGGGCTTTCAGCAGTCAATCTCGCTGCCGACCTGACGAAGTTTTTGTTCCGAAAACGAACAGAAAAATCCCATTTACGGGACGATCACGAATTTGTCGCGAAAAGTGCTCGCTTCGTAATTCGTTAATTGCCTGCAGTTTGCGGTTGAAACATTCGCCTTGGCATGTTGCTTGCATGCTGAGTTGACGCGGGCACACCTCTGCCCATTTGTTTTCAACCTCATTATTCATGCAATTACGTTTCGCAGTCACGCTCGTGGCGGCGGCGCTTATCGCGCCCGCTGCTTTCACTCAGGAAATGCCGGCGACCGCTCCAACTCTGGATGAGTTGGTCGCAAAAAATATCGAAGCCAAAGGCGGCGCTCAGGCGCTCCATGCGCTCCAAGATCTTCGACGCACCGGCACGATGCTGGTGAACGAAGGCAAAATCCAACTCGCTTACACTCAGATTAAAAAGCGTCCGCTCGAAGTTCGCACTGAAGCGACGTTACAGGGAATGACGGCGGTGCAGGCGTTTGACGGAAAAGACGGCTGGCAGATTTCACCGTTTCAAGGCCGCAAAGATCCCGAGCGAATGTCGGCCGATGACATCAAAGCGTTGATGGAAGATGCCGAGATGGACGGGCCATTGGTCGATTGGAAAGAGAAAGGGAGCACGCTCGAATATCTCGGCACCGAGGATGTCGACGGAACGCAGGCCTACAAGATCAAGGTCACGCGCAAAAACGGGGACGTGAATTTTGTTTATCTCGATCCGGACCATTTTCTCGAGATCCGAATTTTGACTCAGCGAGTCCAGCAAGGCGCGTTGGTCGAAACGGAAACCGACCTCGGGCGATTACGAGAAAGTAAACGGCGTGTTTGTTCCAACTTCAATCGACGCCGGAGGCAAAGGCGATTCGGACAAACAAAAAATCGTCATCGATAAGGCGGAGGGAAATGTGCCGGTCGACGACTCAATTTTCCATTTTCCCACAACTCCAGCGAAATAATCTACTCTCATGCGTCTATTAAAATTTCTTGCAGTCATCACGTTTTGCGGTTCGGCGTTCGCCCAGCAGCCGGCTTCGCCGCCGTTTAGTTCAGCGACAATTTCCGGTCTCGGCGCGCGCAATATTGGTTCGGCAGCGATGAGCGGACGAATCTCGGCTATCGCCGGGGCGCGCGAGCCATCCGGAAAAATTGATCTTTTCGTCGGCGCGGCCAGCGGCGGGGTTTGGAAATCCGACGACCAGGGGACGCGTTATCGGCCGGTGTTCGATGAGCAGGCGGTGCAATCGATCGGCGCAATCGCCCTCGATCCGAAAAATGCCAAGAATGTCTGGGTCGGCACCGGGGAATCTTGGACGCGCAATAGCGTGTCGATCGGCGACGGCATTTATAAATCGACCGATGGCGGCGAAACCTGGACCAAAGCCGGTCTGAACAAGTCGGAGCGGATTTCGAAGATTCGGGTCAGTCCGACGAACAGCGACACAGTTTACGTTGCAGTTCCAGGCGCGTTGTGGAGCGATTCCGCCGACCGCGGTCTCTACAAAACGACCGACGGCGGCAAGACCTGGAACCAGGTTCTCAAAGGCGCAAATCTTTCGACCGGTTGCACCGACCTCGCGATCGATCCGACAAACTCGGAGACGATGTTTGCCTGCATGTGGGATTTCCGGCGCAAAGGCTGGGAATATCGCTCTGGCGGCGACGGCCCGGACAAACCTTCCGCCAGCGGATTGTTCCGATCGAATGACGGGGGCAACACCTGGACCGAGATCACGCCGGACAAGAACAAAGGTTTTCCGAAAAAGCCCTATGGCCGGCTCGCGGTTGCGATTGCCCCTTCCAACGCGAAGCGCATTTATTGTTTTGTTGAATCGCCAAACAGCGCGCTCTTCGTTTCCGATGACGGCGGAGCGACCTGGCAGGAGCGCGACAAAAGCCAGTGGATGGTGTGGCGTCCGTTCTATTTCGCCAACCTGATTGTCGATCCAGAAAATCCGGACCGCCTGTTCAAAACCGACGGCGCTCTGATCATGAGTGAAGACGCCGGCAAGAGTTTTTCCACGGTCGGCGGTTTCAACGGTGCGCACGGGGACGTGCACGATGTTTGGATCGATTCGACCAATCCACAAACCGTGTTCAGCGGAGACGATGGTGGAATGTGGTATTCCTACAACGGCGGCAGCAAATGGTGGAAGGCCGACAATTTGCCCGTCTCGCAGTTTTATCACGTGAGCGTCGACGACAACGATCCGTATCAGGTTTACGGCGGGTTGCAGGACAACAGTTCGTGGGTCGGTCAATCACAATATCCCGGCGGCATTACCAACCATCAGTGGGAAAACATGTTCAACGGCGATGGGTTCTGGATGTTTCCCGATCCGTCCGATCCCGATTATCTCTACGCCGAATATCAGGGTGGCAATATTGGCCGGGTGAATCGAAAGACCCACGAAGCGCGCAACATTCAGCCGACCCCAAACTACAAGGAAAAGCTGCGCTGGAATTGGAACACGCCGATCGCTCTTTCGCCTAACGAAAAGGGAACAATCTACATCGGAGCGCAGTTTTTGTTTCGGTCGCGCGATCACGGCCAGACTTGGGAACGCATTTCGCCCGATCTGACCACAAACGATCCGCAAAAACAAAAGCAGGAGCAATCCGGCGGCGTGACGATTGACAATTCGTCGGCTGAAATGCACACCACGATTTATTCGATCAGCGAATCGCCCAAGGACAAAAACCTGATCTGGGTCGGGACCGACGACGGAAATGTTCAGCTCACTCGGGACAGCGGAAAGACCTGGAGCAACGTGAACGGCAACGTTTCCGGTTTACCGAAGAACTCGTGGGTGAATTGGATTCAAGCCAGCAATTTCGACGCGGGAACTGCCTATGCCGCGTTTGATCGCCACACTTTCGGCGATATGGCGCCGTATGTTTTTAAAACAACGGATTACGGCAAGACTTGGACACCGTTGGTCACACCTAACGAGTCGAAAACTGTTCGCGGTTACTCTCATGTGATCAAGGAAGATGCGGTCAAACCGGATTTGCTGTTCCTTGGCACTGAGTTTGGGCTTTGGGTGTCGATCGATGGCGGAAAAAACTGGGCTCAATTCAAAGGCAACCATTTTCCCGCCGTCGCGGTGCGCGACCTGGCGGTCCAGTCGCGCGACAACGATCTCGTTCTGGCCACGCACGGCCGAGGAATATGGATCATTGATGACATCACCCCGTGGCGCGCGTTAACTCCGGAAATCCTGTCCCAGGAAGTCGCGTTTGTTTCGGCGCGCCCGGTGCAGGAACGAATTGAAGGCAGTGGCGGTTGGGCGAACGGGGCCGCAATGTTCGTCGGGGATAATCCGCCGGACGCGGCCGTGATTAACTATTATCAGCGCGAGCGCCATCTTTTTGGAAAATTGAAGATCGAAGTGCTCGATTCCACCGGGCGGGTGCTGGATGAAATTCCGGCGAGCAAGCGGCCGGGGTTGAATCGGGTGATGTGGACCATGCGCGAGAAACCGCCGCGGGTCCCGCCGGCAGCGCAGATCGCCTTTGGTGGCACGCGCGGTGTCCGATTCGCGCCGGGCGAGTACACCGTTCGGCTGACGAAAAACGGAAAGACTTACGAAACGAAGTTTACCATCGGTCTTGATCGCCGGGCGAAGTTTAGCGAAGCGGACAAGAAAGCCCAATTCGACGCGGCGATGAAAGTCCGCGCTTTGTTCGATGATGAAAGCGCATTGATGGACCGCATTCTGTTGTTACGACGGGAAGTGGCAAAGTCGGGCGAGGGATTTACCGGAAATGATCCGATGCTCAAAACCGTGAAGGATTTCGACGGAAGGATTGAAGCGGTTCGCAAGAAAATTGTCGCCACCACCGAAGGCGGCGCGATCACTGGCGAAGAGCGAATCCGCGAGCATACCGATCAACTTTACGGCGCGCTTCTCAGCTACGAAGGCAAGCCCGGTGATTATCATCTGGCTTACATCGACACCCTGCGACGCGAGCTCGACGACGTGAGCAAGGATTTCGAGCAACTGCTGTCCAAAGATTTGCCGGCGTTCAACCAATCGCTGAAGGCCAAAGGGAAGCAGGAGATCGCCACCCCACCGGCAAAAATCGCGGTCAACGATGAACCTGTCGGCTCGGGTGGAGGTTTCGCGGCGTCACGAGATCCCGACCAAGTTGCCGGACCGGCCGTATTACCCGCGAATTTCCGCCTCCTGCATTGACAGTGTAGTAGATTCGCGGTTCAGAGTTAGCTCGTGAGCCGGGTCCTCATTGCCGATGACCAGCGTGATGTGCTGGAAGCGCTGAGGATTTTGCTCAAGGGCGAGGGACACCAGACCGAGTCGGTCACTTCGATTAGCGGAATTTTCAACGCGCTTCAGCAGCGTGATTACGCGCTGCTGATGATGGATCTCAACTACACCCGGGATACGACTTCGGGCCAGGAAGGTCTGGAAGTGATTCCGAAAATCCAGGCGCTGGACAGCACGCTGCCGATCGTGGTGATGACAGCGTGGGCGACGATTGATCTCGCGGTGGAAGCGATGAAGCGCGGCGCCCGCGATTTTGTTCCGAAACCGTGGGACAACGAGCGGTTGGTAACGATCGTGCGGACCCAGATCGAGCTCGGGAGCGCGCTGCGCAAAGGTCGCAAGCTCGAAGCGGCGAACAAACTTCTTGGCGGCAGCGTTCCGAACTTGATCGCAGACGCGCCGTCGATGCGGCCAGTGATCGAAATGGTTCAGCGGGTGGCGCCGTCGGACGCGAACGTGCTGATCACCGGCGAGAACGGCACCGGCAAGAGTCTCATCGCGCAAGCGTTGCACGCGCTCTCTCCGCGCGCGTCGCACAGCATGATCACGGTCAACATGGGCGGCTTGTCCGAGACTTTGTTCGAGAGCGAATTGTTCGGTCACGTCAAAGGCGCGTTCACCGACGCAAAGACCGACCGCGCCGGGCGGTTCGAGCTGGCGGACGAGAGCTCGCTGTTCATGGACGAGATCGCGAATATTCCGCTTAATCAACAGGCGAAATTGTTGAGGGTGATCGAGACCGGAGAATTCGAGCGAGTCGGTTCGTCCAAAACGCTGCACGCGAACGTGCGGATTATTTCCGCGACCAACGCCAATCTGGCGGACGAAGTCGCGGGCGGACGTTTTCGTCAGGATCTGCTGTTTCGATTGAACACAATCGAGATTGCGCTACCACCGTTGCGCGATCGGCGGGAAGACATTCTTCAGCTGGCCAATAATTTTTTGCGGATGCACGCGCAGCGTTATCGAAAGGAGCTTGGAGGTTTCGATGAGAACGCGCGCGACCGGTTGATGCAACATTCCTATCCCGGAAATGTGCGCGAGCTGGATCACGTGGTCGAGCGGGCGGTGCTGATGGCGCACGGTTCACAGATCAAGGTGGCCGACCTCGGCCTAACGACTGGTGGAGGCGAGTCGAAGAGTTTGGAAGACATGAGCCTCGAAGAAGTCGAAGCGTTCTTGATCAAGAAGGCGCTGGCCCGAAACAACGGGAACGCGCGAAAAGCGGCCGAATCCCTCGGGTTGAGTCGGAGCGCGTTTTATCGGCGTTTGCAGCAATATGGACTCTAGCTGGTGGCAGGCGTGTCGGCTGCAAAACCGCAAAAATGTGCAGCCGACACGGCTGCCTCCACAGAAGAGCCATGAAAAAAGGTCCGAAAGATCGGTATCGGTTTTCGCATCAGGGCAAATTGACCTGGCTGATCATCGGCGCGGTCGGGCCGGCGATCGTCGCCCTGATGTTGATTCTTTGGCTCGGCGATTTCAGTGGCAAAGTGCAATGGACCTTGACCCTGATAATTTTGATTTTCGCCAGCGCGTTCATTTCCGCGGCGCGGGACCACGTGATTCATCCGCTGCAAACGATGAGCAATTTGCTGGCGGCGCTGCGGGAAGGAGATTATTCGATCCGGGCCCGGGGCGCGCGCGCGGACGATGCCCTTGGCGAAGTGCTGCTGGAAGTAAACACGCTCGGCGAAACGTTGCGGGTCCAGCGCCTCGGCGCGTTTGAAGCGACTGCGCTGTTACGCACCATTATGGCCGAGATCGACGTCGCGGTGTTTACGTTCGATCCCGATCGTCGCCTGCGCTTGGTGAATCGGGCCGGCGAAGATTTGCTCGGCCAGCCGATTGACAAGTTGTTAGGCCGAAGGGCCGATCAACTTGGATTGGCGGCTTGTTTCGACGTCGATGAAGACGAGCCGCTCACCCTTTCGTTTCCCGGCGGCTCCGGACGCTGGCGGGTGGGCCGCAGCACATTTCGCGAACACGGTTTGCCGCATGATTTGCTGGTGTTGACGGATTTGAGCCGCACCCTGCGCGAAGAAGAGCGCCGCGCCTGGCAACGGATCGTCCGGGTGCTCGGCCACGAAATGAACAACTCACTCGCGCCGATCAAATCGTTGGCCGGCAGTCTGGAAAATCTTCTCCGACGCGAACCGATGCCGAAAGACTGGAAAGAGGACGCGGAGAGCGGTTTGAAATCGATCGGCTCCCGCGCCGATTCGTTGAGCCGGTTTATGCAAGCCTACACTCGTCTGGCCAAACTGCCGCCGCCTCAAATGGAGGACATCGATCTCGGCGAGCTGGTGCGACGAGTGGTTAACCTGGAGCCGCGATTGAAAGTCCAGATCATTTCCGGCGCCAAACTCCAGATTCGGGCGGACGCGGCGCAGATCGAGCAGGTGCTAATCAACCTGGTGCACAACGCAGTCGACGCGACCCTTGAAACTGGCGGACACGTTGAGATTCGATGGCGCGAGTCGGGCGACGACGCCGAGGTCATTATTAAAGACGAAGGAACTGGAATCATGAATCCGGCCAATCTTTTCGTTCCGTTCTTCACCACGAAACCGGAAGGATCCGGAATCGGATTGACCCTGAGCCGGCAAATCGCGGAGGCGCACGGCGGAACGTTGAGCCTAACGAATCGGAACGATCAAACAGGCGCCGAAGCAGTGCTGCGTTTGCCTCGCTGATAGGTAGCGGCGATTGACCTCAATCGCCATGGCGCTTCGGTGAAGCGCCGCTACCATTTTTCGTCCCAATTCCGGGACGGCGCTGTCCCATGAGCGGAGCACTTAGCGTGTACTCAAAAAATCATCAAGAACTCTTAGTCTCTGGCTATTAACGACTTACAACTTTGTTTCTGGCCGTGGCACGGGCATTGCAATAGGACGCTGGTGAAATGAAAAAACTTTTGAATCCAGTCAGCGGTCCAACTGCTTCTCATTAGAGACGAAAGGGGAAAGAAAATATGAAACCAACCATCACCACCCACAAGAACGCGCGGAAATTCCCGTTCGTTGATTACAACTATCAAGCCTCGAGCCTGGAAAATTTGACCGGCCGTTGCGCAAAGTTGTCGAATTCGTTTCGCGACATCAGCCGCGATTACTTCGACACCGAAGAGAACCAGGATTTTCTGAGTAACGCCGCTATTTTCATTGCGCTGATCGGTTCTGCATTGATTCCGATTGCCGCGAGTGCGTCGGCGATGCTCAACGTCGTCCGCTCGTTGCCCTTGTTTTAATCACGCCGTGACCACCCCACAGGCACAGCCAGACCAGGATCATACGATCGTGCGTCCGAGCGGATTTACCTCGAGCCTTTCTTCGATGGACGTTCCGCGACAAGGCATCGCGGCAAAGAAGCGCAAGCGCCGCATCATTATTATTGCGGCGGGCGCGGTTGGTTTGATTTTGGCGACGTTCGCGTTGTCCCGGTTAAAACCGGCAGCGCCCAGCGTGGACCGTTCCAGCGTTTGGATCGACACGGTGAAGCGCGGCCCGATGGTGCGCCAGGTTCGCGGCCTCGGTACCCTAGTTCCGGAAGAATTTCGCTGGCTCCCTGCGTACCACGGAAGCAAGCGTCGAGAAAATTTTGATCTGGCCGGGAACAAAAGTCGAATCCAGCGACGTTATACTGGAGTTGACCAGTCCCGAATTGGAACAAAGCGCGCATGAGGCAGAGTCGAAAGCGAAGGCCGCGGAGGCCGAGCTTGCGACTGAAAAAGCGACTTTGCAGCGTGAGCTGCTCGATCAGGAATCGAAAGCCACGACGGCGCACTCCGCCTACGAGCAGGCGAGAATGGAACGTCAAACCAACGATCAACTGGCCAAGAACGGCCTGGTTGCCGACCTCGTTTACAAGACTTCGAAGATCAAAGAGGAGGAATGTCAGAAGACCGATGACATCGAGCAGAAGCGATTGACCTTCGAGCGAGATTCGATTGAGCCACAACTCGCGTCGAAGCAAGCAGCGGTCGATCAAGCAAATCAACTCGCGAAGTTGAAATTAGATCAAGTCGAAGGGCTGCATGTGAAAGCCGGAATGTCCGGCGTGCTGCAAGCATTGCCGGTGCAGGTTGGTCAACGCCTGAAGCCAGGTGACAATATCGCGCGCGTTGCCGATCCCTCGAAGCTCAAGGCGCAGGTAAAAATCGCCGAGACGCAGGCGAAAGACATTCAGCCGGGCCAGCAAGCGACCATTGATACCCGCAACGGAGTAGTGAAAGGCCACGTCAAGCGCGTCGACCCAGCAGTCGAGCAGGGGACGGTCACGGTAGACGTGGCGTTCGATGAAGAACTGCCGAAAGGCGCGCGACCGGATTTGAGCGTGGATGGAACGATCGAGCTGGAGCGGCTTGATAACGTGGTTTTTGTCGGCCGGCCGGCGTTTGGTCAGGAAAACAACACCGTCGGCATGTTCAAACTCGTGCCGGGCAGCAACGACGCGGTGCGCACTCCGGTGAAACTGGGCAAGAGCTCGGTCAACACCATTGAAATTCTCAGCGGCCTGAATCCCGGCGATCAGGTCATTCTCTCCGATACCAGCGCGTGGGATTCGCACGAGCGAATTCGGCTTAACTAATTTCAGTAATCCCAAATCAGAAACCCAACCATGACATCAACCCAAGTTAATCCACATAAATCAACTTCCGGTGGAAACGGAACGACCCCGTTGATCCGGCTCAACTCGGTCACCAAAGTGTTTCTTACCGACGAGGTAGAGACGCACGCGCTCTCCGGCATTCATCTTGACATTCGCGATGGCGAATACATTTCGATCGCCGGACCGTCCGGCTGCGGCAAATCGACGTTATTGTCGATCCTCGGCTTGCTCGATACGCCGTCGGACGGGAGTTACGCGCTCAAAGGGCATGAGGTTGCGAATCTCTCGTTCGCAGATCGCGCTCGAATCCGGAATCGGGAGATCGGTTTCATTTTCCAGAGCTTCAATCTAATCGGCGACCTCACGGTTTACGAAAATGTTGAGCTGCCGCTGACCTATCGCGGAATGAGCTCGGGCGACCGAAAGACTTTGGTTACCCAGGCGCTCGATCGGGTGGGCATGGCGCATCGCGCGAAACATTTGCCGAGTCAGCTGTCTGGCGGTCAGCAGCAACGCGTCGCGGTTGCCCGCGCCCTTGCCGGCAAGCCGGCAATTCTGCTCGCTGACGAACCGACCGGGAACCTCGATTCGCGGAACGGTGAAGCCGTGATGAATCTGCTCAAGGAACTGCACGCCGGCGGCGCGACCATTTGCATGGTCACCCACGACGAGCGGTTCGCTCAGCACGCCGATCGCACCGTGCATTTGTTCGACGGTCGAGTGGTGGAGGACAGCCGAGTCGCGGCCTAACGAATGTAAAATCGACAACAACCAGCGATTATGCTGAGCGAAATTAAAGTGGCGCTGCGGGGCCTGGCAAAAAGCCCCGGCTTCACCGTAATCGCGATAGCAACGCTGGCCTTGGCGATTGGCGCGAACAGCGCCGTGTTCAGTCTGATCAACGCGCTGTTGGTTCGGCCGTTGCCGTATCAGGAGCCTTCCCGAATCGCCTTAATCTGGGAGCAATTCAAAACCCAAGGTCTCGAGCGGATTCCGTGTTCGCCGCCGGAATATCTCGATTTGGAAAAAGAATTCCAAAGCGGCACGGGGCTCGCCGCGTTTAACTATCAGACGTTCAATGTGGGCGGCGGCGATGTGCCGGAGCGGATTTCCGGCGCAGTCGTCACCGCGTCACTGTTTCCGTTGCTTGGGGTCGAGCCGATCAAGGGTCGCGTTTTCGCCCGGGAAGAACAAGGCGAGGGGCACGACGACGTTATCGTGATCAGCGAACGGCTGTGGAAGCGCCGTTTCAATTCCGATCCGACGCTGATTGGCAAGTCGCTTCTCTTAAATGACCGGAGTTACACGGTCGTCGGCGTCATGCCGTCGAATTTTGAATTTCCGATTCCGTTGTTCGGGATTCAAGGCAATCAATTCGCCGAGCGGGTCGATATTTGGAAACCGGTCGCGTTTACGAAGAACGAACTCGAGGAACGCGGCTCGCGCAGTTACGGGCTGATCACCCGCTTGCGACCCGGTGTTTCGCTGGCAAAAGCGCAGGCCGAGCTCGACACGATTATCTCGCACTGGGTCCAAACCTATCGCGACAACTACAGCGGAGGCGGCTTCGGCGCGAAAATTTATGCGCTCCACGATCAGGTCGTTGGCGGAATGCGGACCGGTCTCGCAATTTTGTTTGGCGCCGTCGTTTTCGTATTGCTCATCGCCTGCGCGAATCTCGCGACAATGTTGCTGGCGCGGGCGAACGCGCGCGAACGCGAAATGGCGATTCGAGTGGCTCTCGGCGCGGGACGCTGGCGATTGCTTCGACAAATGCTGACCGAAAGTGTGTTGCTCGCGCTGGCCGGCGCCGCGGTGGGATCTTTTCTTTCCATTTGGGGACTCGAATTGCTCAAGCAAATCGGCGCCCGCACGATTCCACGGCTGGCAGAAGTAAACGTCGATCTTGGCGTGATGATCGTGACCGCAGTGGTCGCGGTTGGAACTGGAATGCTGTTTGGATTGATTCCGGCGCTGGCCAGCGCGAAACCGGAACTGACTGAATCGCTCAAGGAAGGCGGTCGTTCGGCGACCACAGGCACGCGAACCAATCAGGTTCGGAATTCTTTGGTCGTCGTTGAAATCGCGCTCGCCCTGGTGTTGCTCGTTGGCGCCGGGCTCTTGCTCAAGAGTTACGCGCGAGTGCAAGAGATCGATCCGGGGTTCGATCGGGCCAAACGTCCTGACCGCCGAGTTAAATCTTTCCGAAACAAAGTATCCGCAGTTCGGGAGCCCGGACTACAACCACGGCGCGGCAATGATGAATTTTTGGAACGAAACGCTTCGCCGGGTTCGGCAGCTTCCGGGAGTCGAGTCAGCCGCGCCTAACGATCGTTCTGCCGTTGAGCGGATCGAACACGGATTCATCGTTCGCGATCGAAGGCCGCGAGATTCGGGCCGAATGAGCCCGGGCCGGACGAAGAGATTCGCACCATTACGCCGGATTATTTTCGGGTGCTGAAAACTCCACTTCTGCGCGGACGAGTTTTTGCCGAATCTGACAACGCCGATGCTCCGCGCGTTGTGATTGTCAATGAAGCGCTCGCCAAAAAATATTGGCCGAACGAAGACGCACTCGGCAAGCGGATCACTTTCAGCGACACGCGCAAGCCGGATCCAAAATGGCTGACCATCATTGGAATTGTCCGAAGCATTCGCCACCGCGGCCTGGATGTCGATCCGGCCCCAGAATATTATTTGCCGCTCGGCCAACGCGCGGAGAGCAGCATGATTTTGGCGGTCCGAAGCGCCCAAGATCCGCGTAGTCTCAGCTCCGCTATCCGTCGCGAAATTCAATCGATCGATCCCGATCAACCGATTGCGAACGTTCGCACGCTGGAAAACGTCACCGCCGATTCGGTGGCGCCGCGAAGAATGTCGATGGTGTTGCTGGGCGCGTTTGCCGGAATCGCCTTGTTGCTGGCCAGCGTCGGGATTTACGGAGTGATTTCCTACCTCGTGGTGCAACGCACCCACGAGATCGGCGTGCGAATGGCGCTGGGCGCGCAACGTCGCGATGTTCTTCGTTTAGTGGTCGGGCACGCCGCGAAACTGGTCGGCCTGGGCGCAGTGATCGGATTGATCCTGGCCTTCTTTTCAACCCGGACGCTATCGGCATTTCTCTACTCAGTCGGCGCATTTGACGCCGCCACATTTACTTTCGTGACCATCGCGCTCGCGGTCGTCGCATTGATTGCCAGTTACATCCCCGCGCTTCGCGCAACCCGAGCCGATCCAATGATCGCGCTCAGCCACCACACCTGACCATGTTACACGACCTTAAATTTGCGTTGCGACAGCTGTTGAAAGCACCGGGGTTTACGATTGCGGCCGTCACCGTGCTCGCGCTCGGAATCGGCGTTAACACCGCCGTGTTCACTCTGGTGAACACGCTTTTCTTCGCTCCACCTCATTATGCGAAGCCCCACGAAATGGTGCAGCTCTTTTCACAAGACAAGAAGGATCCGAAGAAATTTCGGGGTTTTTCTTATCCCACTTATCTCGATGTTCGCGCGCAGAACACGGTGTTTAGCGACGTGATGGGTTTCAACCTGGCGTTGATCGGCATCGGCCAGAAAGGCGATACCCGCCGCGCGTTCGGCGCCATCGTCACCTCGAATTATTTCTCCGTGCTCGGTGTTCCGTTGGCGCGCGGCCGAACCTTTTTGCCGGAAGAGGAAACGCCCGGCCACAACGCGCCGGTCGCGATTGTCAGTTATGGTTACTGGCAAAAGCACGATCTCGATCCGAGCGTGCTCGGCTCTCAACTATTTATTAACGGTCGCGCGTTCACGATCATTGGAATCGCGCCGAAGGGGTTCGTTGGCACGATGCAGATTCTTTCGCCGGAAGTTTGGTTGCCGATGAGTGTCTACGATCAGGTCGCGAACGATTTTGGGTCGGAGATTAAGACGACGATTGACGATCGAAACGGGACGCAGGTGCGCATCCTGGGCCGGTTTAAACCCGGGATGACCTCTGCCGCGGCCAAACCTGCGCTCGAGGGACTCGCGTCTAATTTGGAAAAAGCTTACCCAGTCGAGCAAAAGGATCAGACGTTCCTCACCGCGCCGGTGTCGCGAAACTCGGTGAGTAACAACCCGAGGGCCGAGAGCGGAATCAAAATCATCGCACCATTGCTGCTCGGGATGGCAATCGTAGTGCTCTTGGTCGCGTGTCTTAACCTGGCCAACATGCTGCTCGCGCGCAGCACCGCGCGCCGAAAAGAAATTGCGATCCGGCTCGCGCTCGGTGGCAGCCGGTGGCGGATCGTTCGCCAGCTTCTCACCGAAGGCTTCATGCTGGCGGTGCTCGGCGGAGTCGGGTGGACTGATTCTTGGACTTTGGTCGTCCGATTTACTGGTCGGCTCAATGCGCAGGCTGATGCCGCTCGATATCGTGTGGTTGACCGGACCGAACCCCGCGATTCTGGCGGCGACGTTTGGATTTTGTCTGCTCGGCACGCTCATGTTTGCGCTCGGGCCGGCTTTGAAGATCTCGCGTGACGCGGTGGTGACCGATCTGAAGGAACACGCCGGCGAAGACGTAGTCCGCCGACGCTGGAGATTTTTACCGCGCCACCCGCTTGTCGTGGTCCAGGTTGCTTTCTCGCTCGCACTCATCACCGCTGCGGCGTTGTTTATTCGTGGTGCCGGCAAAGCCGCGTCGGCTGATACCGGATTAAGACCGGGAGCCAGCTACATTCTGGAAGTCGATGCGAGTCTGGCCGGTTACGAACCGCGACGCGCGCAGGAACTCTATCGCAATTTGAACGACAGGCTGGCAGCGCTGCCTGGCGTCGAGCACGTGAGTATCGCTTCAATCGTTCCGTTCGGAATGTTTGAGTTGACGAGGAAAGTCCAGCGCGCCGGTGTTCGTCTCACTCCGGATTCCAAGCCGGCGACCGCCGCTGACGGACTTGCTTTCGAGACGTCGTGGAACAGCGTTGGCGCGGATTATTTTTCAACCGTTGGAGTGCCGGTCGTCCGCGGTCGCGCGTTCACTGAATCGGAGGCCACCCAACCTGGCCCGAAGGTCGCGGTGATTGACGAAGTTCTGGCGAAGAAGCTGTGGCCAGATGGCGACGCGCTTGGACAACGCATTCAATATGCGGCTGCAAATGCGCCGTCGGCCCAAGGCGACGGAAGTGGTCACATCGGAAGCAGCAAGGATGCGAGCAAAACGGAAACGCAGGAAGAGACGATGGAGATAGTCGGTATCGTACCGGCCACGCGCCACGCCCTGTTCGAAAAGGAGCCGGCCGGCGGGATCTATTTGCCGTTCGCGCGTGGATTCCAAAGCGACGCGTCGTTTTTCGTTCGGTTTCATTCGCTCTCTCCCGGAAGCGAGGCCAGCACCGCAGATTTGCTTCGTCGCACGGTGCGAGAGGTAGATCCTTCACTCCCAATCTTGTCGTTGCGCACGTTCGCTCAACATCTCGAGGCAAACCTGGACCTCTGGCTTGTTCGCGCCGGCGCAGCTTTGTTTTCAATCTTCGGCGCACTTGCCTTGGGTCTGGCCGTAGTCGGCCTCTACGGAGTGAAAGCCTATTCCGTCGCGCGGCGCACCCGTGAGATTGGGATTCGGATGGCGTTGGGAGCACAGGCCGGGGCGGTCTTGCGGATGATCATGCGGGAGAGCGCGGTCATGTTGATGAGCGGAGTTGCCATCGGCCTGCTGCTGGCCCTCGCGACCGCAAAAATTGTCAGCGGAATGCTTTATGACGTTGGCGCGCTCGACCCAGTCGCGTTCACGGTCGCGCCATTGGTGCTAACTGCCGCTGCGCTGGTTGCCACCTGGTTGCCCGCGCGGCGCGCTACCAAAGTGGATCCAATGCGCGCATTACACGCGGAGTAAAACTTATGATTCGTCTTCATAACCTCGAACGCTCCTATCCGCTGGCCAAAGGGAAATTCTTTTACGTGCTGCGCGACATCGACATCGAAATCGCGGAAGGCGAATTCGTTTCGATCATGGGGCCGTCCGGCGCCGGCAAGTCGACCCTGCTCCACATCCTTGGCATGCACGACCACGGCTGGAGCGGGGAATACTTTTTCAACGACACCGCGGTTCATCATCTGAAGGCGAAGGAA
Source organism: uncultured Verrucomicrobiae bacterium (assembly GCA_963817335.1). GTDB lineage: Bacteria > Verrucomicrobiota > Verrucomicrobiia > Chthoniobacterales > UBA10450 > AV40. The sequence continues at coordinate 537,662 of CAWFNX010000001.1, forward strand.
CGGGCCACCCTCCGCAACGAACACATCGGTTTTGTTTTCCAGCAATATCATCTCCTCGACGATCTGACGGTTTACGAAAACCTCGAGATCCCGCTCTCCTACCGAAAAGTCGGCAAGAACGAGCGCTCGGCGATTGTGGCGGACGCGCTCGATCGCTTTCAGATCGTGGCCAAGAAGGATTTGTTTCCGCGCCAGTTGTCCGGCGGCCAGCAACAACTTGTCGGAGTGGCGCGCGCGATCATCGCCAACCCGAAACTGATTCTGGCGGACGAGCCGACTGGAAATCTTCACTCCAGCCAGGGCGAAGAGATCATGCAGCTATTTCAAAAACTGAACGCCGAGGGCACAACCATCATTCAGGTCACGCACTCGGAAAAAAATGCCGGATACGGGAATCGAACCATTCAGCTGCGGGACGGCTGGGTGGTATGAAACGCAAACCTCAATCAAACACCTAAAATATGTTCACCACTCTTCGCAATACGCTGTTCGTCTTGCTGATTTCGCTCAGCGCTTCCGTTGCCTCCGAAGACAATCTCTCCCAGCAAATCGATGTAACACCCGGCGGACAACTGGTCGTCGACGTGGATTTTGGAACAATCCAGGTCGATGCCGGTGCGGATGGAAAGGTTACTCTCGACGCGCACCGAAGGGTCGAGTTTGGCGACGAGAACAAGGAGAAAGAATATCTCGCCGCGGCGCCGATCACGGTGACCAAAGAGGGCAACGTCGTGACGGTGCAGATCGCGGCGCAAGGAATCGTGGACCAACTGGCATTTTGGTCATTCAAGAACGGACGCCAGTTACGCCTTGCACGTGCCAAAAAAATTTGATGTGGATTTACGAACCAGTGGTGGAGACATCGCGGCGGTTGATGTTTCGGGAAATGTGAAGGCCCACACCAGTGGGGGCAAATTGGAGTTCGCGGATTTGGAAGGAACGCTCACCGCAAACACGAGTGGGGGATCGATCAAAGTCGAAGGTTGCCGGTGTCCTACCGACGTCAAAACCAGCGGCGGCAACATCTCGGTTGTGAATGGCACAGGCCTTTTACACGCCCAAACATCGGGCGGTCGAATCGAGGTACATAATCTCGCCGGCGACGCGGATTTGGAAACGAGCGGCGGCAACCTCGTTTTGGATAAAATCAGAGGAAGGCTTGTGGGCAAGACTTCGGGCGGCTCAATTCACACTTCCATGCCCGGTGAAGTTGCCGGAGATGTGCAGTTGAGAACCTTCGCGGGAAATATCCAACTCGCTGTCCCGCAGAATGCCGCGCTGGACATCGATGCTCGAACAAGCGTGGGCCGGGTAATTAGCGAGCTCCCGCTAACTACCAGCGAATCAGGGCACGAACATTTGCGCGGAACACTGAATGGCGGCGGCAAATCGGTGCGTCTCGACACCTCGGCGGGCAACATCACCATAACCCCTTCAACGAGCGAAATTGCGAAACAGTAAACAAGGAAACTTCAATATGATTCTAGATTCATTTCGTCAGGATGTGCGCGTCGGACTGCGCGTATTGTTCAAGGAGAAATCATTTTGTTTCCTCGCTACCCTTGTTCTCGCCCTGGGCATCTGCGGGGTAACGACCCAATTCACCGTAGTTAACGCGATCGCCTTGCGTGGTTTTTCATTCCCGCATCCCGAGCAGTTGATGAGCGTTGGATTGATTGACCCCAAGGCAACGGCTCAAAACAATAATTTCGGCAATGGCCAAATTCCGGCCGCGCAGGACTACGAAGATCTCAAGGCGGCCCAGAAATCTTTTGCGATGATGGCCGGTTATCTGAGCGGATCGACCATCAACATTACCTACAAAAACAATCCGCAGCGGTACACCGGCGGTTACATTACGGAAGACTTGTTTAGGATCGTCGGTGTCGCGCCGGTGCTGGGTCGTGATTTTACGGCCGCCGACAATAAGCCAGGCGCAGAGAAAACATTGATTCTCGGCGATGAAATCTGGCGACGAGATTTCGCATCCGATCCAAACATCATCGGCCAGAGTGTGCGGGTTAATGGCAAGGCCGCGACCATCATCGGGGTCATGCCGCCCGGTTTTAAGTTCCCGTTCTCGGAAGAGCTTTGGACGCCTTTGTATAATGAATTTCCGCCACAACCGCGCGGCGATTTGCGCCTCGGGGCAAACAACAACGCTCCGGCGGTGATGGGTCGCCTCAAGCCCGGCGTTACGCCCGACCAGGTGAATGCTGAGTTTGTCGCTCTTGCCAAACATCTGGCCGAGGACAACCCCAAAACAAACCAGAATTTTACCTCGGCGAGTGTGCAACCTCTGTTGAATGCATTCACTTTCGTAGGGTTGCGACAAACCATTTGGGCAATGTTGGCTGCGGTCATTCTGGTATTGCTGATCGCGTGCGTGAATGTGATGAACATGCAATTCGGACGCGCCGCGTTGCGAGCCAAGGAACTCGCGATTCGTGGGGCTCTCGGCGCGACTCGCTGGCGACTGGTTAGGCAAATGTTGACCGAAAGCCTGGTTGTTGCGGTATTTGGCGCGGCCGCCGGAGTAGTGCTGGCCTACTGGGCGGTTGATCTCCTGCTCCGGGCCTTCAGCGCATCGCCGTTTCCGCTGCCTTATTGGTGGCACTTCACGATCGACGCTCGCGTCCTCGCGTTTACGCTCCTAATCACACTCGTCTCAACTGTTGCGTCTGGCTTGGTGCCCGCTTTTCTCAGCGCCAGGGCCAACGCCGCCGAGATGATGAAAGAAGGCGGCCGTGGCAACAGCAACCGCCTGGTCAACGGGATCACTCGCGTGCTCGTAATCGGGCAGATCGCTTTAACTGCAGCGCTTTTGATTGCCGCGACATTGCAGATCAAATCGATCCGAAACCAGATGACTCTAAATTACGGTTACGATGAGAATGCCCTTTATGCCGCGCGGATGGCTTTGATGGAGGGCGCGTACCCAACCCAGGACGCGCGCACTGAGTTTTTCAAAAAGGTGATTCGCTCTCTGCGCACCAACTCGCAGTTTGATTCCGTCTCACTCACCAGTCGTTTCCGGATGACATTTGGCGCGAACGGTCAATACGAGACTGACGGACAGAATTATTTGACCGACCGCGATCGTCCGACGGGAAATTTTGAATACGTCTCGGACAATTATTTCAACACCCTCGGTCTGAAGATTTTGGAAGGGCGCGACTTCACTCTCGATGATACCGATTCCAAACAACGGGTGGCGATCGTGAACGCGAGCTTTGCTCGAAAGTATTGGGGCAATCAAAGTCCGATCGGTCATCAGGTTCGGATTTTTAATCCCGGCCGGCCGGATACTTGGCGGACAATCGTGGGAGTAGTCCCTGACACACTGATGCAGGGACCGTTTGATCAACAAACCGAGAATGCCGGGTTTTACATGCCGCTTCTTGGAAGCGATTTGCCAAATCAATTCGTGACCATTCTGGTTCGGCCTCGTGGCGGCGAGCGCGCCGAAGCGCTTGGTCCGGCCCTGAGCCGGGCGGTCGCCGGCCTGGATCCGGATCTTCCAATCTATTTTCCGGGAACGCCTGCGCAGTTCCACCACGAAATTCTCAACGGCAATCGCATCATCGCGACGCTGTTCACGATTTTTGGAGTCATGGCCTTCATTCTTTCGGCAGTCGGACTTTACGGTGTGATGAGTTTCTCAGTGAACCAGCGGACGCAGGAGTTTGGCATTCGCATGGCGTTAGGTGCGGACACGGCACGGATTTTCCGAATGGTCATGACTCAAGGCGCATGGCAGCTGGGAATCGGACTCGCCCTCGGCGCCGGAGGCATCGCCTTGCTTCTCGGCGTTGTCGCGGCGTCGGCGCTGAAAACCATTCTGTTCAAGGTCAACGCCCTCGACCCGACGATTTATTTCGCCGTGGCCGGACTGCTGACACTTGTCGCGGCAATTTCGTGTTTTGTTCCCGCTCGGCGGGCCACCCGGGTCGATCCAATGGTTGCGCTCCGGTATGAGTAACAGCCTCAACAACGCATAGGTAAATGTTAGAGGATCTCCGTTACGCTTTTCGCCAGCTGGTCAAGAATCCGGGATTCACTCTGATTGCAATCTTCGCGCTCGCGCTCGGGATTGGCGCGAACACTGCGATTTTCAGCGTGGTCAATGCCGTATTGCTCAAACCATTGCCGTACCCCGATGCCGACAAGTTGATTGTCCTGCGCGAACGTTCCCACATCTTCGATCGAGGCTCGGTCGGGTACATGAACTGGCTCGATTGGCATGCGAATCAGCGCAGCTTCACCGAGCTCTCGCTGGCTCGGCGCGAAAATTTTAACTTTTCGACTGGCACCGGCGTAGGCGCGCCTGAACGAATTCGCGGCCTTCGCGCCAGCTCGGGTTTCCTCTCGACCCTCGGTCTCAAGCCGATGATCGGTCGCGATCTCACGACCGCCGAGGACGTCGAGGGCGCCCCGAACGTTGTCCTGATCAGCGAAATTCTGTGGAGGAAACATTTCGGTGGCTCGCCCGATGTGCTGGGAAAGCGCGCGGTAGTTGATGGTTTAGAGCGCGAGATCGTCGGCGTTTTTCCGGCCGAGCTGCAGTTCGGACGCAATCCCGATGTGGTGGTGCCGTTAAGTGAGATTGTGAAAGAACCAGGGATGCAAAGCCGGGACAATCACCAGGGTTTTTGGGCGCTGGGCCGATTGAAACCGGGCGTGACGGTTGCCCAGGCGAACAGTGACCTGGATGCGATCGCCGCCGATTTGGAAAAGAAATATCCGGACACAAATAGCGGGCGCCGGGTAACGATGCGCCAGTTGTTCGACACAACGGTCGGCGATTACAAGGCCAGCTTGAATCTACTGGTTGCGGCGGTCGCCTGTGTTCTGCTCATTGCCTGCGCGAACGTGGCCAATCTGCAATTGGCGCGCGCGCTTGCTCGCACCAAGGAGATGGCGGTTCGGGCGGCGCTTGGCGCAAGCCGATGGGCGATCGCGCGCCAGCTTCTCATCGAAAGCACGCTCATTGCTCTGCTCGGCGCGGTTGCCGGCATCTTGCTCACGGTCTGGAGTTTGGATGCGATCCTTGCCCTCACCCCGGCAAATGTTCCGCGATTTCACGAAGCCAGGATCGATCTCGGCGTGCTGGCATTTACCACGATCGCTGCCCTGGTGGCCGGCATTTTAGTCGGGATTTGGCCCGCCTGGCGAATTTCGCACACCGTTTCGCTTTCCGTTGCCTTGCACGAAGTCGGCGGTCGCGGATCGAGTGACGGCATTAGTCGGCAACGAATGCGGTCGGGTCTGGTGGTGACCCAGGTCGCGCTGGCAATTGTGTTGCTGGCGGGCGCTGGCTTGACCTTGAAAAGTTTCTGGCACGCGCAAAACGCGCCGCTCGGATTTGATCCTCAGGGCATTGTGAATTTCCCGATTTCACTTCCGGACGCGAAATACAAGAAGGACGAACAAAAGGACGCGTTCTGGACGCAATTGCTTGAGCGCGTCAAAAATATTCCAGGGGTCGAAGCAGTGGCGATCAGCGCCAACAGCCCATTCGATGACAATGAATGGGACAGTTACTTTCATGTGACGGGCACGGCGCCATGGCCTCCAGGCGAATCGCCCACCGCCGAGGTCAGTCCGGTTTCGCCGGATTACTTTCGGGTGATGGGGATGCCCATCTTGCAAGGCCGCAATTTTGGGCCGGAAGATCCCCCCGGGGAAAAAGGTCACCCACGCTCGATCATTATCGATGAATCGTTCGTCAGGAAATATTTCGCCGGAAAAAATCCCATCGGTCAGCATATCGATGACAATCAGACGCTCGATAAGACAGCACCGCCGATGACGATTATCGGAGTCGTCCCCCGTACCCGAAACGAGGCGCCCGGCGAAGATAATTCCGAAAAACTGCAAATGGTGGAGGAATACGTGCTGGCGTCGCAGGATCCGCAGGGCGCCAACAGTCTCCATGTTCGCACAAACCTTGGCGACATTGGTCCGCTTGTTAATGCAGTGAAACGCGAAGTACGGGCGCTCGATCCGGATCAACCGATCGGGCAAATCTCGACCATGGAACAAAGCATCGCGGCAAGCCTGGCGACTCGCCGATTGACCATGGTGTTGCTTGCGGCGTTTGCCTTTCTCGCGCTGGTTTTGGCCAGCGTCGGTTTATACGGCGTGATGGCGCTCACCGTGACCCAGCGCACCCGCGAGCTCGGGATTCGTATGGCTCTCGGCGCGGAGCGCACAAATATTTTTCGACTCGTTCTTGGACATGGCATGTCGCTGATGGTCGTTGGCATCGCCCTTGGACTGGTCGGCGCAATCGCAGTGGGCCGCGCGCTCGTATCATTGCTTTACAACGTCGGAGCGCTCGATGCCGGCGCGGTCGCGACCGCTGTGTTCTCGCTCCTCCTGGTTGCACTGATTGCGTGTTGCGTGCCGGCCCGTCGCGCTACCCGCGTCGATCCCATCATCGCATTGCGCACGGAATGACCAGACAATGAATCATCTTCGCTTCGCATTCCGACAGCTGATCAAAAACCCTGCGTTCTCGGCCGTCGCGATTCTAACTCTCGGGCTCGGCATCGGCGCCAACACCGCCATCTTCAGCATCGTCAACGCGGTGTTGCTGCGGCCATTGCCGTATCCCGACGCGGACCGCATCATGGTGCTCAACGAGTCTTCGGGTCCGGGACAGGATTATTCCGTCGCCTTGCCGGACTACTTTGATTGGCAACACGACACCACGGTTTTCGAACACCTGGCTGCGACTCACAAGGAGTCGCGAAATCTGAGCGGGATTCCGGGTCGTGATCCCGAACGAGTTTCCTGCGCGTCGGTGACGCGAAACTTTTTCAATATCGTCGGAGTGAGCCCGGAGATTGGCCGGACCTTTAGCCAGGACGAAGACAAGGTTGGGGGGCCACCGGTTGTAGTGCTCAGTGACCGATTATGGAGACGTTCGTTCAACGCTGATCCAGCCGTAATCGGTCGCTCCATCACGTTGCACGATCAGAATTACACCGTGATCGGGGTGATGCCGCCGCAAATGACCTCGCCTCAAGACAGTGACGCGTGGCTGTCGATGATGCGAAGAAGCAACAACCCGGTATGGCAGTCGAGAGAGATCCATCCAATGATTTTCGTCTGGGGAAAACTCAAGCCCGGCGTGACGGTGGAGCAAGCGCGAACGGAAATGAAAGGGATCGCGGCGCGTTTAGAGAAAGCATATCCGGAGACAAACCGTGGGGAGACAGCCGTCGTTACACCATTGCTTGATAATCTGGTCGGGAAGTATCGGACGAATCTTGGACTTCTGCTCGGAGCTGTCGGTCTCGTTCTGTTGATTGCTTGTGCCAATCTGGCCAATTTGTTTGCCGCGCGCGGCGCGGCGCGGTCTCGAGAGTTCGCCGTTCACGCCGCAGTCGGGGCGACTCGCTGGCAAATCATCAAAAAGCTTTTGATCGAAAGTTTTTTAGTGGCGATTATTGGGGGAGCGCTTGGATTTTTGATTGCGGTTTGGGTTCGCAACGGATTGATCGCGCTGAGCCCGGGGGACGCTTCCCGGTTCCGAGAAGTTTCCTTTGATCTGCGAGTTCTGGGATTCACATTTCTGGTCGCATCCCTGACCACAGTGCTGTTCGGACTATGGCCGGCCTGGCAGGCCTCGCATGCGGATGTTCAGCTCGCCTTGAAAGAGGGTTCCGCTGGAAGCGGTGATCCGCCATCGGCCAGACGGGCTCGCGATTGGTTCGTAATCAGCGAAATCGCGCTGACGCTCACTTTACTGGTCGCGGCCGGTCTGGTGTTGAAGAGTTTCTCGCGCCTGCAATCGCTTTCGCTCGGCTACGAGCCGCGCGCTCTCTTTACTGCGCGGTTCGAGTTGCCCTGGCAGAAGTATAACGATCGCGACAAAATCAACACATTCGCCACCGCGTTGCTGGACAAAGTGCGCGGGTTGCCGGGTGTGCAAAGCGCCGCCCTCAGCTCGAATGGACCGCTCATGGGCGGCTGGCAAACTGGCTTTTGGCGGGAAGAAAATCCGCGACCACAACCCTCCGATATGTTGAGCAGCGATCTCGAAGTGGTCGCCGGCGATTATTTTTCAACGCTCAAGACTCCTTTGCTGCGTGGCCGCACCTTCAATGAGCGCGACACGAAAGATTCGCCGCGCGTCATCATTATCGATCAAGCGATGGCCGAACAATATTTTCCCGGCGAAGACCCGATCGGCAAACGCCTTGGCGTTGACGTAGGCAACGACGGCGAGAGCAACGTTATGAGCGAAATCGTCGGGGTGGTTGCGCGAATGCGTTTTCACGCGGTGGATGAGATGGCGCCGTTGCCGGTGATTTATAGCTCGTTAGGCCAGGCCCAGCGAACCAGCCTCACTCTTTTTGTGAGATCGACCATGGCTCCGGCATTGCTGGAACGGTCGATCCACGATGCCCTCACTTCGATTGATTCCTCGCTGCCGGTTTTTGACCCGCGCCCGATGATGGATCGCGTTCAGGAAACCTGGGGCGCACAACGTCTGCTGAGTTTTCTATTTTCGGTCTTCGCCGGGCTCGCGCTCGTGCTTGCGACTATCGGGCTTTACGGATTGCTCGCCTATACCACGCTCAAACGCGTCCGTGAAATCGGTATTCGTCTCGCACTTGGCGCGCGCCCGGCACAAATTCGAACGCTCATTCTTTCCCATGGGCTGCAACTGCTTTTGATCGGTTCGGCCATTGGGCTGGCGACCGCCTTGCTGCTTTCGCGCGCATTACAGAGCGTTCTTTTCGAAGTGAAGGGAATCGATCCGAGAATTTATCTCGGCGTCGGCGCCCTCCTTTTCGTCGCGACGTTTTTGGCTTCCTGGCTTCCGGCGCGGCGCGCTTCACGGGTCGATCCAATCATCGCCTTACGAACTGAATAACCAGCATGCAGAATCTTCGCTACGCTTTTCGTGTTTTTGGCAAACAACCGGTTTTTACCGCCATTGTTATTTTCACCTTCGCCCTCGGAATCGGCGCCAACACTGCGATCTTCAGCGTGGTCAACGCGGTGTTATTGCGACCGCTTCCGTTTCACGAACCGCAGAGTCTTGTCGCGATCGGCGAATTCGACACCCGCGAGCAGGCTGATCCCGGAACGGACATCGAGTCGATATCGTATCTCGACTACGTTGACTGGCGCGATCAGACCAAGGTTTTCGAGAGCGTCGCGGTTTACACCAATCAGGCCGTTAGCACGCTTACTGATGGAAGCCAGGCGACCCACATTCAAGGCGAATCGGTTTCGGCGAACTTGTTTCAGTTGCTGGGAATTCAGCCAATGCTCGGCCGGACGTTTTTGCCTAACGAGGACGAACCGGGAAACCGCGTCGTAATTTTGAGTCATGGATTGTGGGAACGGCAATTCGGTGCGGACCGCGGGATTATCGGCCGAAGCGTTACTCTCGATGGCAAGCAGTTCCAGGTGATCGGCGTGATGCCGCCGCGATTTACTTACCCGCTGCGATTTTCCAATCCGCCGGAACTTTGGATAACCATGGCCATCTTGCGGCAAACCTCGGACGGCTCTCCGCCGATGACCGAGCAGCGCGATAACGATTTCTTTCAGTGCGTCGCGCGACTGAAGCCGAACGTCTCGATTCAACAGGCGCAGGCCAACATCAATACAATCGTGGCCAACTGGCACCAACAGTATCCCGAATCGAAAGCCCGCGTCGGCGCGAAAGTCATTCCGGAAATTAGCTCGATGGTCAGTGGCAGCACGCACTCCGCGTTGTTGATGTTGTGCGCGATGGCCGGCTGCGTTTTGCTGGTCGCCTGCGTGAATGTTGCGAATCTGCTTCTCGCGCGCTCGCTGTCACGCAACCGCGAAATCAGTATTCGGGCCGCGCTCGGCGCCGGTCGGTGGCACATCATTCGCCAATTAATCACTGAAAGCATGTTGCTTGGTGTGTTCGGCGGTCTGGCCGGATTGTTGATTGCAGTTTGGGGAATCGAATCGTTCAGGGCCTTTTTGCCGAACATTTCGCGGATTGATGAGATTTCACTCGATCCGGGCGTGCTCGCCTTTACCGCATTGGTCAGCCTGCTGGTTGGAATCTTCGCCGGTTTGCTTCCGGCCTGGCGGGCCTCTCATCCGAATCTCGCCGGATCGTTAAACGAAAGTTCGCGCGGCTCGACCGAATCGACTGCTGGCCGGATTCGCGCGGCGCTGGTGGTAGTTGAAATTGTCCTCGCTCTGGTTTTGCTCGCGAGCGCCGGCTTGCTGGTCGAAAGTTTTCTTCGTTTGCAAAAAGTTCCGGCCGGCTTTGACACGAGTAATGTCATGACCGCGCGGGTCGCTCTCCCGGAGCGCAGTTATCCGAAGCCGCAGGATTCCGCCGACTTTTATAAGAAGCTACTTGATCGAGTGTCCAGTTTGCCCGGCGTGCAATCCGCCGCTGCGGGTTGGTGGATCCCGCTTAGCGGTAGCGACATTGCCTTCAATTTCAATGTCGAGGAACGGCCCGCGCCGGTGGGGCAACAGCCGCTCGCCGAAGTCAATGTAGTTACACCCGGTTACTTCCGGACGATGCAGGTTGCGATCCGTAGCGGTCGCGCCTTCACCGATCACGACGATCGAAATGCGCCACCGGTGGCGATCGTGACCGAGAGTTTCGCGAAACAATACTTTCCGGGTGAAGATCCAATTGGAAAACGCATCACTCCGAACGGCTCGGTCGATCCAGGTAAACCGCCGGTGCGCGAAATTGTCGGAGTCATCGCCGACATGCATTTGATCAGTCTGCGTTTGGCGCCGAAACCTCAGATTTACATTCCGCACCAACAGTTCGGAATCGGGGCGATGTCGATTTTTGTGCGATCGCGGCTCGACTTAAACTCAACGACCGCGGCTTTGCGAAGCGCAGTCGCCGAACTCGACAAGGACGTGCCGATTTATCGAAGCCAGAGCCTGGCCGAGTACATGTCGAAGTCGATCGCGCAGCCGCGCTTGAACGCGATGCTGGTGGGATTGTTCGCGCTGATTGCCTTGCTGTTGGCTGCTGCCGGAATTTTCGGGGTCATGAGTTATTCGGTTACCCAGCGGACCCAGGAGATCGGGATTCGCCTCGCACTCGGGGCCCAACGCCGCGATGTGCTTCGGCTGATAATCGGACAGGGGATGCGATTTGTGGGCGCCGGCTTGGTGCTTGGTTTGGTTGGCGTCGTTCTCTGCACTCGGCTCCTTCAAAGTCTGCTTTTCGGGATTGGCGCGACAGATTTGCCAACGATGGTTCTCGTCTGCCTGATCCTCGGCGCGGTCGCGTTTCTCGCCTGTTGGTTGCCGGCGCGCCGCGCGGCAATGGTCAATCCGATCGTGGCTCTTCGAACCGAATAATTTCGTCCGTATGAACGACATTCGATTTGCCTTCAGGATGCTGGCGAAAACGCCGGGCTTCACCATTGTCGCTGTCTTCACGCTTGCTCTCGGCATTGGAGCGAACACTGCAATCTTCAGCGTCGTTAACGCGCTTCTGCTCAAGCCGCTTCCGTTTCCGGCGCCGCGCCAGTTGGTCGCTCTCGGCATGACCGACACCAGGCAAAAAACCCAAACAATGCTCGGGTCTCTTTCTTACCCCGATTTTTTCGACTTCAGGGAGCAGAATCACACTCTCGAGTCGGTCGCGGCTTTCCGCGATCGCGAATTTGGCCTAACGAGCGAGGAGGGCGCAGTCAGCGTGCGTGGCCTCAAAATTAGCGCGGATTTTTTTGACGTTCTTGGAGTCAAGCCGGTGCTCGGGAGAGCATTTTCGCGCAACGACGAGGAGGCGGGAGGTGGCCCCGGCGGTTTCAAAGTCATCCTCAGCGATGATTTTTGGCGGTCACATTTTGGCGGCGATCCTCATGTTCTTGGACGGACGATCGAGCTCGATCGGCGGCTGCACACCGTGATCGGTGTGATGCCCCTGCGTTTTCAGTATCCCATTCAAAGCGATCCGGTGGAATTTTATGTGACGATCGCGGAGGACGCGACATCATCGGATGGCAGCAAGCCGCCGACTACTGAACGCGGCATGCATAGCTTGGAGGCGATTGCGCGCCTCCGACCCGGTGTGACCATTGAGCAGGCGCAAGCGGACCTTTCTACAGTCGCGGCGAGTCTGGAGAGACAATATCCAAATACAAATTCATTTTACGGTGTTCGGTTCAAACCCCTGCGAGAAGAACTGGTCGGAGATGTTCGAGCCGCGCTTTACGTGCTTTTCGGCGCAGTCGTTTGTGTTTTGCTGATTGCCAATGCGAATGTCGCCAATCTTTTGCTTGCGCGGGCGTCGGTGCGGGGAAAGGAGATTGCATTGCGGGCCGCTGTCGGTGCGAGCAGGGCGCGTATTATTCGCCAGTTACTTACCGAGAGCGTCATCCTGGCCGGGCTCGGGGGCGTCAGTGGATTGATTCTCGCGGAGTGGGGGACCGAAGGTCTAATCAAATTCGTTCCGCAAAACATTCCGCGGACCGGCGACATCAAACTCGATAGTGTCGTTCTCGCTTTTACTCTGCTGATTTCATTAGCCACCGGCGTCATCTTTGGATTGATTCCCGCATGGCAGGCGTCGCATGTCGACCTTAACGCTTCACTAAAATCGGGAACCCGAACCGGCGCCCCCGGCGAGCATAAAGCACGGTTGCGAAACGGACTGGTCATGGGCGAGGTCGCTCTGGCTTTGGTGTTATTGATATGTGCCGGACTCCTGATCCAAACATTTTCCAAGCTGGGCAATGTTCAGCCGGGTCTGCGCACGGAGCACTTGTTGACCGCAAGTGTCCAGGTCCCCGGTGCGAGTTATCCGAGAAACGAAAACGTCATCGCGTTTTACGATCGATTCCTGGATCAAATCCGAGCCCTTCCCGGAGTTGAATCCGCGAGCGCGATACTCCCGCTTCCTCTGAGCGGAGGTACTTTGGTAACGGATTTTGATATCGAAGAGCATCCGGTCCCTGAGGGGCAACGCCCTGGCGCGCCTGTGCGGATCATTGCTACCGACTATTTCCAAACAATGGGAATCCCTCTCCGGCAGGGACGCGGGTTCGATCTTACCGATAAAATGGACTCAGCGCCGGTTGTGATCGTCAATGAGCGCTTCGTCAGCAAGTTCTTTCCGGGTCAGAATGTTGTCGGAAAGCGAATTCGACCCGGTTTCTCCGCCGACGATTCCGGCGAGAAAATGCGTGAAATAATTGGGGTCGTCGGCAATGTGAAACATTTGTCGCTTAAGAATGAAGACTCTCCGGAAATGTATCTGCCGCGGACGCAGATTCCGGTTCAGAGGATGTCGATTGTCATTAGGACCAGCGTGTCGGACGCGGCGTCACTGACATCCAGCCTTCGACGCGAATTGGCCGCCACTGACCCCGCGATTCCATTGACCAGCATTCGCGTTTTCGAGGAATACATTTCGCAATCGCTCGCCCGGCCTCGCTTCAACGCATTTCTGTTGTCGATCTTTGCCGGGAGCGCCCTTCTGCTGACCGCGATCGGGATCTACGGCGTCATGGCCTATTCGGTAGCTCAACGAACGAATGAGATCGGAATTCGGATGGCGCTCGGTGCCGCTCAAGCCAACATTTTCAAGTTGGTCATTGGACAGGCGATGACCCTCGTCGCGATCAGTATTGTGATCGGACTCTGCGGAGCTTTCGCTGCAACTCGCCTGTTGAGCAGTCTGCTCTTCGGCGTCACCGCATGGGACCCGGCCACTTTCACGATGATCGTGGTCCTTATTTCGTTGGTCGCGTTTTTCGCGGCCTGGTTACCCGCGCGCCGAGCGACCCGGGTCAATCCCGTTCAAGCCCTCCGAGCCGAATGATTTCCCCAACAACTCAACCCCGACATTGTTATGAACGATATTCGCTTCGCGTTTCGTAAATTGCGGCAATCGCCCGCCTTCACTTCGATTGCGGTCCTGACCCTGGCGCTCGGAATCGGTCTGAACACAACGATCTTCAGTTTGGTCAACGACTTGTTCCTGAAAGGTCTTCCCTTCAAGGAATCGTCGCGCGTCGTCCATTTGCTGGGCGGCGATAAATCTCGCGACCTGGTCGACATCGGCATTTCAACGCCGCGTTATCAGCATTTTCGTGACGGCCAGACCATCTTCGACGGATTCGCGGGAGAAAATTTCTTCGCCTTCACCCTGACTGGATTGGGTGATGCAGTCCAGGTCTTTGGCGGAAGATTGACCTCCAACTATTTTGACGTGCTCGGCGTTCGTCCGATTCTCGGCCGGAATTTTTTGCCCGAAGAGGAGGAAGGTGCGGACGTCGCGCTGATAACGAAGAATTTCTGGCAAAAGCGGTTAGGCGGTGATCCAAACGTGATTGGCCGCAGCATCACGCTCGACGGCACGGCCCATACCGTCGTCGGGGTTTTGCCGAACATGCCGGCGACGTGGTTTGGGGCAAATCCGGTGGCGGAGGTTTGGACCACGAAACCAATGCAGCTTCCCGGCTTCAGTTACGAGAGACTGATGCGGGGCACGAGTTTCCTTCGCGTCATCGGGCGATTGAAGCCGACGGTGACGTTGCAGCAAGCCCAAGCCGCGTTGCCTTCACTCGATCAAAGTTACATCACCCAATATCCGAACAAGATCGACAGTTCGTTGGCGACAACTCTTCGGCCCATCCCGCAGGATGTGACCCAGAATTTTCGAGCCGGTTTCGTCACGCTTTTTGCAGCGGTCTGTTTTGTTCTACTCATCGCCTGCAGCAACGTCGCAAATTTGCTGCTCGTTCGGTTTAGCGGCCGCCGGCGCGAGATTGCTCTTCGGGCCGCAATCGGCGCTTCGCGCGCGAGCATTGTGCGCCTGTTTGTCTTCGAAAGTTTGCTGGTCAGTCTGATTGCCGGAGCGGCCGGAGCATTCGTGGCCTGGCGATTGGTGCCGTTGGTCCCGCAAATGGCGTCCAATTTTCTTCCGTTGGAAGCGAACACTGCGACCAGTGTTTCGGTGCCGGTGCTGGCGTTCACGATCGCCTTGTCGCTCTTCACCGGGCTCTTGATGGGAATCTATCCCGCGCTCCAGGGATCGCATGCCGATCTGGTGGACGGTTTGAAGGAAGGTGGCCGCGGAAGCAGCGGAAGCGTTCGCCAACAACGGTTCCGCAAAATCCTGGTCGGAGCGCAGGTTGCTCTTTCGGTTACCCTGCTGGCGGGCGCAGCGCTTCTCATCACCAGTTTCGTCCGATTGACCCAACAGAACATCGGCTTCCGCTCGCAAAATCTTTGGACGGGAGCAATCACGTTGCCGATCTCCCAATATCCGGATGCGCCATCGCGCCAGCGTTTTGCGGAACAAATGTTGAATGAGTTGCACAGTATCCCCGGCGTCGAGACCGCGACCATCAGTGGCGACATTCCGCTGGCGGGCGGCAATCGCACTCTCTATGCCCGCGGCGATCGCGACGTTCCACCAATCGAGAAACGGGCGACAGGACCGTCCCACGATATTGCGCCGGATTATTTCAAGACCTGGGGCGTTCCGCTCCTCGCCGGCCGCGAATTTAACGAACACGACGTAGCCGATGGCCAAATGGTTTGTCTGATCAGCCAGGCGGGCGCGAAGAAGGTTTATCCGAACGAGAATCCAATCGGCAAAACCCTGCTCGTCACCAGCCTTGGCGTTCCGTGCGAAATCGTCGGAATCGTTGGCGACGTTCGTTCGATCCGGGTGGCGGATCCGCCGGGGATGGAATTTTATCGGCCGTGGACCCAGGAAAACTTCCCGTTCGTTAACGTCACCGTCCGCAGCAATCTCAAAGTGGATGCAGTGACGAAGCTTGTTCAATCCGCGTTGACCAGAGTGAATCCTGGTCTGGCAATCGCCGTTCCGCAAAGCATGGACGCCGTTGTCGCGCAGGCCCTCGGTCAGGCGCGTTTGATGACCTGGCTTCTTGGAATTTTTGCCGGAGTGGCGTTGCTGCTCGCCAGCATTGGAATTTACGGGGCAGTTGCCTACACCGTCGAACAGCGCACCGGCGAAATCGGAGTCCGAATGGCGCTCGGCGCCCAAACCCGCGACGTCCTCCGTTTGATCGTCAATCAGGGGATGAAGCCTGTTGTGATCGGACTGATGATCGGCATTGTCTGCGCTTTTGCGTTGGGTCGGCTGATTGCCTCGCAGCTGTTTGAGGTTTCGGCCCACAATCCGGCCCTTTTGGGCGGTGCCACCATACTTCTGGCGGCGACGGCTTTGTTTGCCTGCCTGTTGCCGGCCCGACGGGCGGCCATGGTCGATCCCGTCCAGGCCCTCCGGACTGAGTAGCCTCTTAATATATACATATATGCTCAGCGACCTTCGATTCGCCTGGCGGACGCTGACCAAAACACCCGCCTTTGCCGGGATTGCCATCCTCACCCTTGCCCTCGGCATCGGGCTTAACACCGCAATCTTCAGTCTGATCAACGATTTGTTCCTGCGCCCGCTGCCATTCAAAGATCCCGCGCGGTTGGTCCACATGTATTCCAACGCTCGCGAGCGAAATTTGCTCGAGCTGGCGATCTCCGCCCCGCGTTTTCAACATTATCGGGATGGTCAAACAATATTTGACGGATTTGCCGGCGAAAACGTTTCTGCTTTTACCCTGACCGGGCTCGGCGATGCCGTCCATCTATTCGGCGGCCGAGTAACTTCGAATTATTTCGATGTTCTAGGTATGCGACCGGTCCGCGGCCGCAATTTTTTGCCTGAAGAAGAAGAGGGCGCGGATGCCGCAATGGTCACCGAAAACTTCTGGCAAAAGCGAATGGGTGGCGACCCGAACGTCATTGGGCGCAGCATCACGCTCAACGGCATCGCGCATACGATCGTTGGCATTTTACCGAATCTTCCATTTTCCTGGGTAGGCCCGAACGCCGAAGTCTGGACGACAAGACCGTATGTCATTCCGGGAATCCCCTACGAACAGGTGATGCGCGGAAGCGGTATTTTGCGCGTCGTGGGTCGCTTGAAACCGGGAATGACCGTGGAGCAGACGCGGGCGGCGTTGCCCGCGCTCGAGCAAAGTTATCGAGCCGCGTATCCGGACAAGATCGACAGCTCGTCGGTGATGACATTAAAAACGCTGCCCGAAGATGTAACTGGAAATTTGCGGCCAGCGTTTGCGACACTTCTCGCGGCCGTCGCCTTTGTTTTACTGATTGCGTGTAGCAACGTCGCGAATCTTTTGCTGGTGCGATTTATTGGGCGACGTCGGGAAATCGCATTGCGGATGGCGATCGGTGCTTCGCGCACGAGCATCATCAGGCTTTTCGTTTTCGAAAGTCTGCTGGTCAGCGCAGTCGCAGGAGTGGTTGGCGCGCTCTTGGCCTGGCAACTGGTTCCGATCGTGCCACGAATGGCGGCGAACTTTCTTCCGTTCGATCCGACGACGAGAGTGGAGCTTTCCCTTCAGGTGCTCTTGTTCACAATCGCGCTGTCGATCTTGACCGGCATCGCGATGGGAATTTATCCGGCGCTCCAAAGTTCACGTGGGGACCTCGTCGAAGGCTTGAAGGAGGGCGGGCGGGGAACGAGCGGCAGCGCGCATCAGCAACAATTCCGCAAGGTTCTAATCGGCGCGCAAGTTGCGCTGTCGGTCACGTTGCTCGCGGGTGCGGCATTGTTGATCACCAGTTTCGTCCGGCTGAGTCAGCAAAATATCGGATTCCATGCCGAAAATCGTTGGATCGGCTTCATCACACTGCCGGAGGCACAATATCCGGATCTCAACGCCCGTCAGCATTTCGTCGAAAAAACGCTCGCCGCGCTCCATAATGTTCCGGCTTTCGAAAGCGCGACGATTAGTGCCGACATTCCGCTAATAGCCGCGGCCGTTTCTAATGTGCTCTATGCGCGCCCGGATCGTGAAGTCTTGCCCATCGACAAACGGGCGGCGGCGGCGCTGCACAATATCGCCGCGGATTACTTCAAGACCTGGGGCATTCCCATTTTGGCCGGACGCGATTTCGACGAGCACGACACGGTTGACCGGCAAAATGTGATCATTATCAGTCAGGCTGGCGCGAAGAAAATTTTCGCTGATGAGAATCCGATCGGCAAAACATTAATCGTTGGCAGCGCCAGTGTGCCTTGCGAGATCGTCGGCATCGCCGGCGATGTGCGCTCCCGCAAAGTGGCCGAGCCCGATGACGTAGAAATCTATCGGCCTTGGGCCCAGCAAAACTTTCCGTTTCCGGTGATCGACGTGCAGAGCGGTCTGCGGCCCGATGCGGTCACGAAATTGGTCCAATCGGCGCTGGCGACGGTCGATCCCGGACTGGCGATCGCGATTCCGCAATCGATGGACGAAATTGTCGCTCAAGCAGTCGGACAAACACGGCTCATGATGTGGCTCCTGGGAATTTTTGCGGGAGTCGCCTTATTGTTGGCCAGCATCGGAATTTACGGCGCAGTTGCCTACACAGTTGAGCAACGCACGGGAGAAATCGGTATTCGCATGGCGCTGGGCGCGCAAACCCGGGATGTCCTTCGTTTGATCATTAATCAGGGAATGCGTCCGGTTCTCATCGGACTCGCGGTTGGAATTACAACCGCGTTTGCACTCGGACGATTAATTACGGCGCAACTTTATCAGGTTTCTGCCTACAACCCGGCGTTGCTCGCCGGCGCAACCCTCTTGCTGGGTGGCACAGCATTAGTCGCGTGTCTGTTGCCAGCGCGTCGCGCCGCGCTTGTGGATCCGGTGCAGGCATTGCGCACTGAATAGGAATTATGATCGACGATTTAAAATACGCATTGCGAATGTTGTTGAAGGCGCCGGGCTTCACCATCATCGCGGTCTTAACGCTGACCCTCGGCATCGGAGCAAACAGCGCGATCTTTTCAGTAGTTGAAGGCGCGCTGCTGCGCCCGCTTCCTTTTCCGCATTCGGAGCAGCTCGTCAGAATTTTCGAAGCGCTGGATGAAAACGGAACCCGCTCTGCTTCGCTCAACCTGAGCGATCGTACGGCCTTTCGTTTAAAGGAATTCGGCCGTGATGTTTTTGAAGACGTGGGCGCAGGCACGGGTGGGGTAGCGGTAGTCGGATTCAACGATGGCTCGCCGGCCCAAACCATTCCGGCAGCGCGTGTAACTTCCAATTTTTTCACCGTCCTCGGATTGCCGCCGGTGAAAGGTCGAAACTTTAATGCCGACGAGGGCCGGGACAAGGCCGCGTCGGTTGTGATTATCAGTGACGATTTTTTTCGAGAGACGCTGAATAGCCGACCTGACGTTTTGGGAAGCACGATCATAATCGACGGGACGTCCCATACCGTGATCGGAGTGATGCCGCGGGCCTTCCGGCATCCGTACCGCGCCAGCATCTGGTTGCCGCTTGTGCTCGATCCCGACAACGTCGCTACAAATAACAATCATTATTTATATGGGGTGGGACGTCTTCGTTCGGACGTCACCGCGGCTCGGGCCCAGGAAACAATGAAAAAAGTCTTCGCTGCGATTAACCGCGACGATCCTAATCCGATCAATGCGCGAGCGGCCTACATTCCTCCCTTGAGGGAAAGCTTCATCATGGATCTGCGCCCAAAGATTCTGATCATCGTCGGCGCAGCAATCTGCGCGTTGTTAATCGCCGCCTCCAATTTTGCCGGCTTATTGCTTACTCGCGTGATTGATCGGGAAGGGGAGTTCGCGCTTCGCGCGGCCTTGGGCGCGAGCCGCCGACAAATCATTCGTCAGCAACTTGCTCAGGCGCTCTTACTCGCTGTAGCCGGCACCGCGATTGGTCTGATCGTTTCAGCGTGGGCCGCGCCAATCCTTTTCGGAATGAGTCCTGAAGGCGCGGATGCGACGGGCAGCGCGATGCGGGAATTCGATTACACCGCGCGGCTCGATCTGCCAGTTTTTGGATTTGCTGCCGGGATCATGACGTTGATTGGATTTGGATTTGGTTTGCTGCCTGCGGTTCGCGCGTCACGAACTGATTTACGAAGCGCAATCAGTGTCACCGGACGTGGAGCAACATTGGATCGCAGCACGCGCCGATTACTTGGATTATGCGTCGTTGTTGAGCTGGCGATCGCCGTCGCGCTTTTGACCGCGAGCGTTACGGCCACGCAATATTTTCGAAAATTGATCGATGAACCGTGGGGATTCGAAACAAAGGATCGCCTTGCCTTCAGCGTAACGGTTCCAGACCGTTTCTTTCCGGCGAGCTCCGACAAACAGCATGCTCTTGAAAGTGCCCTGACGAAATTACGTGAGCTACCCGGAGTCCAATCCGCCACGGTTGTTTCACCTGCGCCGATGGACGCGTCCTGGACGTTGATGTTGTTCAACCCCGAAGGTGCTCCTGCGCCCGAACCGCGGGGCGTCTACACGGCGTATTCGCGCATCGCTGTTCCCGGGTATTTCCAAAGCATAGGTCAGCCGCTGCTTCAGGGGCGGGATTTTGTTCAGAGCGACGGACCGGATGCGCCGCTCGTCTGCGTTATTAGCCAAAGCGTCGCCCAACGTTTCTGGCCTAACGAGTCGCCGATCGGAAAGCGTGTTCGCTGGGGCCGGCTTGATGGTAACCGGCCCTGGTTCACAATCGTCGGCGTTGTAGGCAACATGAAAGCGATTGCCGATCCGAACGACGGGGAAGTAATTGGGATGATCGCGCGGCCGCTGTCGCAAATCCTAGCGGTGGCAACAGCGCCTCTCGATGACATTACGTTTGTTTTACACACCGACACCAAGTCGGTAAACGAATCGGTGGTCCGTTCGGCCCTGGCCCGCGCAAACAACAGTCTCGCGGCTTACAATTTCATTTGGCTCAGCGACGCCGCTACTCGGTCTCGAACGACCGAGCGGTTCGTTTTCGTCCTGGTTTCGTCGTTTGCTTTGGTCGGCGTGGTTCTCGCCGCGATCGGCCTCTATGGCGCGCTTGCGCTCCAGGTGTCACGACGGGAACGAGAGTTCGGAATTCGCAGCGCGTTAGGCGCAACTGCCAGAGATATCATCGAACAAGTAGCCCGGCAGGGAGCGCTCTTGCTCTTGCTTGGTCTTATCGCCGGAGGGTTGGCAACCTACGGAGTGGTTCGATTGGTCCGCAATCAGTGGGGCGAGATGCCAACGCCGGATCTCGTCGCGTGCCTGTGCGCGGCTGTCGTCCTGGCGCTCGCTGTTATGGTTGCTTGTTTATTACCTGCGCGCCGCGCCGCAAGTGTTGATCCGGTCCGCGCCTTACGAGCAGAATAATATGTTAAGTGATCTAAAATACGCGTTCCGAATGTTGTTGAAGGCGCCGGGCTTCGCCATCATCGCGGTTTTAACGCTCGCCCTCGGCATCGGAGCAAACAGCGCGATCTTTAGCGTGATCGACGCCGTGTTGCTTCGGCCGCTGTCGTTTCCGAAACCGAACGAGCTCGTTGCAGTGTGGGCGCAAGATACCCGCGAAAATTCAGGCAAGTATACCGAATCGGTTCCGAACTATGTCGATCTTCGCGATCAATCGAAAACGTTGCAGGCCTTGGCGGCGTTCACCCGCACTGGTTCCGTCCTCAACGGCGCCGAAGAATCACGTCAGCTCTCCGGCGTTGCGATCACTTCGGATATTTACCCCGTCCTCGGCGTTGCGCCCGCGCGCGGTCGCGCTTACACGCGCGAAGACGAGAACGTGGACTCACACGTGGTCGTCTTAACGGATTCCGCCTGGAAAAACTATTTTAACCGCGATCCGGACATTGTCGGAAAGCAAATCAGCTTGTCGTGGCGTTCGTACACGGTGCTCGGGGTGATGCCGCCCGGTTTTCAATTTCCAGTCGAAGGCGAGCGCGCGGAATATCTGATACCGCTTCACCCGCTAGTGCCCGAATATATTAACAATCGCGACGATCATTTCATTCGCATGGTCGGCCGATTAAAGCCTGGCGCGACCATCCAACAATGCCAGGCGGAGATGAAAACCATCGCCGCGCGTTTGGAACAGCAGTATCCAAAATCGAACACCAACACTACCGAGCGTGTCTTTTCGCTGCATGCCGACGTCGTCGGCGATGTGCGGCCAGCGCTCGTCACAATTTTCGCAGCGGTGGTTTTTGTATTGCTCATCGCCTGCGCCAATGTCGCGAACCTTTTACTTGCCCGCGCCACTGCCCGGCAACGCGAGATCGCAATTCGAACGGCACTCGGCGCGAGTCGCAGTCGGATTGTTTCGCAACTTGTCGGCGAAGGCTTCCTGTTGTCGATCCTCGGCGCGTCGGGTGGCTTATTGATTGCCTGGTGGGGGATTGATCTGCTCCGTGCTTTTGGCCCGCAGGATCTGCCCCGGCTTGCGGGGGTTTCGATTAATGCCTCCGTTTTCTCGTTCACTTTCATCGCCGCGATTTTTAGCACCCTCGCTTTTGCGTTGGTTCCAGCGCTGCAATTGACCCTCCCAAACGTGAACGATTCGCTTCAATCGGGAAGCCGCGGCGCCGTCGGTCCCGAATCGCATTATCTCCGCCGCCTTTTGATCGTCACTCAAGTTGCGTTGTCGTTGTTGCTGCTGGCGGGCGCCGGACTGTTGATCAAAACATTCGCCAATCTTCGCGCAACCAAGCCGGGCTTCGATCCTTGGCGCGCGTCGGTTGTTCAGCTCATTCTTCCGAAAGCAAAATATCCGGAACCGGAAAAGCATCGGCAATTCTTTGATCAGGTTTTGCCGAAACTCGCAGCTTTGCCCGGTGTCGAAGCCGCCGGGGCGGCTTTTCCAATGCCGTTTTCAGGTAATGACAGCACAACGGCATTTTCGATCGTTGGCCAACCACCGGTGCCGGTCGGTCAGGAACTTGAGGCGTCGCATCTGACGGTCACACCGAATTATTTTCGCGCAATGCACACACCGGTCCTGCGTGGGCGCGCCTTTAGCTCCGGCGACAACAAGGACTCCCGCCCGGTCGTAATCGTAAACGACGTGCTCGCCCAACGTTATTTTCCCAACGGCGACGCCATCGGTCAGCAAATCATTTTCACTCACGGCGAAAACAATCAGCCTTCACCGCCGAAGGAAATCGTCGGTGTGGTGGGCGGCTCGCGTCATGAGTCACTTGCGATCCAACCGCTTCCCGAGCTTTACATTCCCGCAACGCAGGATCCGCAGCGCCGAATGGACGTCGTCATTCGCACATCGACGTCTAACTCCAGTTCATTACAAAGCGCACTGCGCAATATCGTTCACGAATTCGACCGTGAGTTGTTCGTGCCGACAATCGAGCCGCTCGAAAAGCACATTGGCGCGACACTCGCCCAACCGCGCTTCAACATGATGTTGCTCGGCTGTTTCGCCGGTGTGGCCATGATCCTTGCCGGAATTGGGATTTACGGTGTAATCGCCTACAGCGTCGCGCAACGAACCAGGGAAATCGGGATTCGGATGGCGCTCGGCGCGCAGAAGATAGACATGCTGACAATGATTCTGCGCCAAAGCTTCACCGTGATTGGTATTGGTTTGCTCGTCGGAGTCTTGGGAGGCCTCGCCGTCATGCGTTTAATGTCGAGTCTGCTTTACGGCGTCAGCCCGAACGATCTTTCAATTTATGCAATCGTCATCGCCCTCTTGAGCGTAGCCGCATTGATCGCGACTTATTTTCCGGCGCGTCGCGCCATGGCGGTCGATCCGATGGTTGCGTTACGTTACGAGTGACATGAACGATTTGAAGTTCGCCCTGCGCCAACTTCGCCAGGCTCCGGCATTCACCGTCACGGCCCTCGTTACGATTACGATCTGTCTCGGAGCGAACCTCGCGATCTTCGCGGTGATTAATTCGATCCTGCTTCGGCCGCTTCCATTTCCGCAGTCCGATCGTCTGGTCACGATCTTCAACACCTATCCAAAAGCCGGAGTGGAGAATGATGGCGCGTCGATAACCAATTACTACGAGCGGCGGGGCAACATTGCTGCCTTCTCGAGTCTTTCCCTTTATATGGAGAGAACCGAAACCGTCGGTGATCCGGGCGCCATGCAACAGGAGGAAATCGTGCGCATCTCGCCGGAATTTTTCGCAACGCTCGGCGTCAATCTCGCGATGGGTCGCAACTTCACCGATGAAGAAACGGACCCGCACAAGAACGTAATTATCCTATCGGACGCCTTCTGGTGCGAGCGTTTCAATTCCGATCCAAACATTCTGGGTCGTGATACCCGCATAAATGGCATCCCAAGAAAGATCGTTGGCGTCCTGCCTCCTGCTTTTCGTTTTCTCTCGTCCGAGGCGCGCGTTTTTCTCCCGATAAAATCCGGTATGGAAGAGCGTGGGCCGAAAGCGCGCCACTCTGGCGGCGGCGGCACGCACATGATCGCACGGTTGAAACCGGGCGCGACGATCGCGGAAGCGCAAGCGCAGATCGATGCGCACAATGCCGCGGTCGAGAAAGATAACCCTGAAGCGAAAGCGATGGCCGAGGCCGGCTTTCGCTCGCTGGTGGTTCCGCTACATGCGTATCACGTTCGCTCTATTCGCCCGACCCTTTTGTTGATGCAGGGCGGCGTCTTTTTCCTACTGCTCATCGGTGCGGTCAATCTCGTGAACCTGTTGCTCATTCGCGCGAGCGGTCGCGCCAAAGAGATGGCGATCCGCCAATCGATGGGCGCAAGCCGCGGACATGTCGTTAGGCAAGTGATGACGGAAACGGTCCTTCTCACTTCAGTCGGCGGATTGCTCGGACTCGTCATCGGAGCGTGGGGAATTCGGCTGTTGGAAATTCTCGGCGCGGATCGTCTACCGCTCGGCGCGCACATTACGTTCGATGGCCGGCTGGCGTCCATCGGTCTCGTTGGCGCTGTGGTTTTGGGAATTGTCATCGCGGTGCCGATCGCCTGGTTCAATCTGAGCAGCCATCTGGCGCATGCGCTCCAATCGGAATCACGCGCCGGCACAGTTAGTCGCGCCGCCCAACGCCTTCGGCACGGATTTATTGTCGCGCAGATTGCGCTTGCATTTGTCTTGCTCGCGGGCGCGGCGCTGCTCGGTCTGAGCTTGAAAAAAGCGATGGCGGTTTCGCCAGGATTTCGCCCAGATCACGTTCTAACCGGCGAGTGCACCGTCTCGTGGGATCTGCAGCGGGAGCGAGTCGGCATCTTCGATCGCTTGCTCGAATCCATCCGCCAGCAACCGGGAATCGCCGCCACCGGAACGATCACGAACATTCCGCTGAGCGGCGATAGTGGCAAAACCGCAGTCACACCTAAGGGCTATGTGCCAGCGGCGGGTCAATCAGTCCACGGCCATTATTCCTATGCCGTTCACGGCGATTACTTCTCGGCTCTCGGCATTGACCTGCGCGAAGGACGCTTCCTCACCTCGGCAGATTCCCACCGCACGGAACGCGTCTGTGTGGTGGACGATGATTTGGCCCGGCGTTACTGGCCTAACGGCGGCGCGCTCGGCCAAAGGATCGCGCTCGGTGACGAAAAAGACGACGCGCAGCTATTTACAATTGTCGGCGTCGTCGGCGCAGTGAAGCAAGCCGCGCTCACCGAAGCGCAAGGGCAAGGCGCGGTTTACCTGCCTTACGCTTATCGCGACAACGCCAGTATTTTCATCGTCACGCGCACGAGCCAGCGCCCGGAAGCGTTCGCCGAGACGCTGCGCAAGCTGGTGCGCGCAGCGCATCCCGCACTCGCGGTCGATAACATTCGTTCGATGGACACGCGCATTGCGGACAGTTTGATCACGCGACGCTCGCCCGCATTACTCGCAGGAATTTTCGCTGGGGTCGCACTGCTGCTCGCGGCCATCGGAACCTACGGAGTTCTTAGTTACGCCGTCGCGCAACGCCGGCGCGAAATCGGCATTCGGATGGCGGTCGGCGCGCAACGCGAACAAATCGGAGCGCAATTCCTTTCGTTAGGCTTGCGTCTTCTCGTCGCCGGAACTCTCCTCGGTTTGTTCGGGGCCTGGCTTGCCGGTAAAGCCATGCAAACTGTTTTGTTTGACGTGCCGCCGCTCCACTTGGCGATCCTGTTCGGCACTGCTGCGATCATGACTGCGGTATCGCTGGTCGCCTGTCTCATCCCCGCGCGTCGCGCCACGATGGTCGATCCAGTCGAGGCACTGCGCGCCGAATAATTAATCGAGGATCTGAACGCCCTCGGTCGCCGTGCGCGCGGAGTAAAGTTCGCTTAATCGTTTTGTCATTGGGCCGGGTTTGCCGTGACCGATGGTGCGATTGTCGAGTTTCACCACACCGGCGAGCTCACCCATTGTGCCAGTGCAAAACATTTCGTCGGCTCCGTAGACGTCGACCGGCGACAAATCGGCTTCGACGCAGCGAATTTTTTCGGTGGCGCAAATCTCTATCACCGTTGCCCGGGTAATTCCTTCCGGACAGGCGACCGCTTTGCTTGTCGCCAGGTCGCCTTTGCGAACGATGAAAACGTTGGTCGCATTGGTCTCGGCAATGAATCCGTTGGTGTCGAGCATGAGCGCGTCGTCCGCGCCGGCATTGTTCGCTTCAATCTTGGCCAGGATTGAATTGAGCAGGTTCGCGTGGTGAATACGCGAGTCGAGAACATCCGGTGGCGGACGGCGCGTCTTACTCGTGATCAAAGTGAGACCGGTCTTCGCGTAAACCGGCGCTTTATGCTCGGCCAAAACGATCAAGGTCGGTCCGCCTTCATTCAGACGCGGATCCATTCCCGAGGTGATCTTCAATCCACGGGTGAGAGTTAGCCGAATGTGCACGCCGTCGCGCATTTGGTTTGCGGTGAGAGTGCGTTTGATTTCGTCGATGATTTTCTCCCGGGGCGGAATTTCCGCGAAGGAAAGCGCGCGTGCCGATCTTTCGAGCCGGTCCAGATGCTCGTTCAACTTGAAAATCCGGCCGTCATAAAGTCGCAGACCTTCCCACACCGCATCGCCGCCTTGCACCGCCGAATCGAACGGGCTAACTCGCGCCTTATCACGATGCGCCAGCTCGCCGTCGATATTAACGATCAGGTCCTTGTTTTTCGGATTAAATTTCTGAAGCATCTCTAATCATTGTAGCGGCGGTCTATGGCCGCCGCATAATCGTCCGACTACAGAAGACGATGCTGGTAAAGCTCTTCGTAGCACCGACGGCACTGCTCGTAAACTTCGCGGAGCGAATTGGGAATGGTTCCGTCACGCGGTTTGTACGGCTCGAACGATGTCGATCTGGCCACTGCGTCGTACCAATGCTTTGCCCAAATTCCGTCGGTCTCGCGCAATCCAGGCGGCCACGACAGCATCGATTTGTCGAATGAAACGTGGATCGCTTCGCACAAAAGTCGCAAAGTCCGCTCCGGATTTTGCAGAACGTCTTTCGCATCAACAATTGACGGGACCATTTTGGTGCGCTCGCGGACAAAGTTGAAAATCTCACATTGCTGAACAAAGCCGAGATCTTCCAATTTCGGGTCCGGGTTCTTTCTGATGTAGGAGAGAATTACTTCCACCGGATCGCGGATAAGAAAACAATTGGTGAGGTCGGTAATCCATTCCCGATCGATCGCCGGAAGCAGGTGATGGGTCATCTGTTTTTGGAAAAAAATATCTTTTCCGTCCGGAACGGGGCTTTTGGTCAAACTCGCCGCAATCTTGCGCCAATCCGTCTCGCCGGACGCGATCACTTCCGCAGCCATCGGGTGGTCTTTATCGGTTTGCTCTAAATAGTAGGCATAGAATGGTTCGTCGATTACCGCGGTGTCGGACCGGTTACTCCATGCCCGCATCATGGCTGTGGAAATATTTCGTGGACCCGACCACATCGCGATGCGAACCGGCGATGACATGATTTACCCGAAAATGAGGAGATTAATCGATTCCGGCAGATGCTGGGCGACGTTGGTTACGACACTGCCGCGCAAAAGTTTAGTCAGAGCGGTTCGTTGGGTGGCGCCGATCACCAGGTAATCGACGCCCATGGTTGCAGCCAAATCAACGATCGTCGCCGACGCATCCTGACTTACAGCATACAGAGGTACAACGGACACGCCTCGTTCCGTTCCGAGTTTTATCACGCTCCTCATGATGGCGTTGGCCTCGGGATCGTCTTCCCATTTGGCGCGACCCAGACTTGTGCCGGCCGCGGTATAATAAATCGCCACCTCTTTGACGAAGAGCACGAACAGACAGGCTTTACGCAGTTGCGCTTCATCGAGCGCGAAACTGAGCACAGGAGTAATGCCGCGCGCAGCAACCATGATCTTTTGGCCCTCGCTCAACCGCGATCGCATGCTCGCGGCGAGATCCGGCGCCACCATTTTAGCGACCTCGCGAGTGACCGTCACCGTGGTCAGGCCTTGCCGTTTCAAGGTGTAAGCGCGCAAAGCCAAACCTCCGAGTAACACGACAAAAACGAAGAAAAGCGCATCCGGTTTTGTGTGAGCGAGGGTCAGTTCAACGAAAAATAGAACGCCAAATGTGACGCCAAAAAGAATGTGATCGTACCAGGTGAAGCCGGCGGTCCGATTGAATGTGCAGGAACCGACGTTGACCGCGATCGCTCCGACTACCCCGATGGCATAAAGGCCCGCCAGCGCGGTGAAGTTGGCAACGAAAAGGAGTACCACGCTCGGCAAACCGATGGCGATCAACAGCGGGTAAATCGGAACGCCGTGCCGGTTCAGCCGGCGAAATTGCCGCGGCATCTCGCCATCGCGCGACATCATGTAAAGCAACCCGATGATCGCGACGATCGCGGTGTTGGCGGCGCTGATCAGGAGCAGGAAGAAGACAATTCCGACGATCCAGCCGAAAAAGTTGCCGACGGCCGGTGAAAATGTCGCGGTGGCAAACTGTTCGCCGATAAAGCGCAACATGTCCTCGCTGCGAAGTTGAAGCACGGAACTGATTGCCGACGCGTCGGTCAGATGCAGCGTCTTAGCTAAGACCGACGGCAAAGACAACATCGCCCAGCCGAGCAAGGCGGTGCCGGCGACGACTTCAATCGCCACGGGCACGATTGCCTTCAGCGATTCGCGCGCGACGCTCGGCCGATCCATGGTCGTTCCGGGATCGAGCTTCATCACCCCGGTGATGTTGGCGATCGATTCCGCTCCGGAGAGTGCGAGGATTACACCGACGAATTGAACCCAAAGCGTCCCCAGGCTTTCATGTCGCGGCTGCAAAAAGTGTGTTGTCAGATGCGGCGTGCTCATCGCAATTAAAAGCACGACGACGATCAGGGTCGGCACCGCCAGCGCGACCGCCAGAGTGCCGGAATGTTTCGGCCCGAAATAATTGATCAGCGCCATGATCAACAGCACCGCAATCGTCGTGACCGCGATGTGATCGCGAACTAACTTGATCACCGCAATGTGTTCCGCGCCGGAAGTGATGTAGCTAAGCGCCGACCAGCCGCTCAGCGCGGCGGTAACTGTTAAATCGGCCAGCAATAGCAGCGCGCCCACGACCGCGAGCAATCTGCCTTGCGACCGGGCCGCGGAATAAACGCCGCCGCCGTCCGGAAAATGACGACAGATGACAACATAATTGATTCCTACCAGGCCGGTCAGCGCGCAGACCGCAAGAATGATCGGCAGCGACGAAAAACCGGCGGCCAGGAAGGCAAGTCCGATGACGTAGGCTTTGCTGGTGCCCCAATCGCCGTAAAGCAACGCGGCGGCGCGTTTCCAATCGACATTCCGCGGGCGATGGACCGCGCCGCTTTCGGTAATGATCAAATCAGCCATTTAGCTCGGAGAGGACTGTTCAACTTGCGCGTTCTCTGGCAAGTCCTTTTGTTATTTTGCTTTGTAAGCAAATCGCGCCGGGGGAGGGCCGAGTTTGATTGACCAACTGCTTCAGCACTACTCCAATTGGAAACTGACGATGTTATCAATCTTCGCCGTCGCGGCTGCAGGGCCGAACCCGGTCATTATGCTGCCGTTTGGAATTCTTTTGCTCGCCATCGCTTTCGGTCCACTGATCGCGCGATACCATTGGGAACGGCATTACCATTGGCTTTGTCTCGGACTCGCCGCAATCGTGTGCGGCTATTATCTCTTTGTCGTCCGAGATACCGCGCGGATTTTTCATGCCGCGAGTGATTACATCAGCTTCGTGGTCGCAGTTGGCAGTTTTTTTGTTGTTGCCGGTGGAATCCATCTTCGCGTCAGAGCGCCGAGCGGTCCGCTCAGGAACGCGCTCTTTTTGCTCTTCGGCGCGCTGCTTGGAAGCTTGATCGGAACGATTGGCGCGTCGCTCGTGTTGATCCGGCCCTGGCTCAGGATGAACAAGGGCCGGCTAGCTCCCATGCACGTGGCGTTTTTCATTCTTCTAGTCAGCAATATCGGGGGCGCGCTCTTGCCCACAGGTCCACCGTTGTTTCTCGGGTTTCTCAAAGGTGTGCCGTTTGCCTGGACACTTCAGCACTGCTGGCAGCAGTGGCTGATCGTGACCGGCTTCGTCCTGCTCGTTTTCGTTGTTGTCGATCATATGAATTGTCGGCGGCATAAAAGAATGGGCGAAGAGAGCGAGCTGACGAGTTGGCGCTGCGACGGCGTCCACAACTTTCTGTTTTTGCTGGCGCTCCTGGCCGCGTTGATCGCCGCGCCCGGAGGCTGGCGGGAACCACTTCTCATTTTCACCGCCGTGGGCGCGTACCTCGGCACGCCGAACCCTATTCGCGAAGCGAACGACTTCAGTTTTGCGCCGCTCAAGGAGATCGCGTGGCTGTTTCTCGGCATCTTCGGAACGATGATCCCGGTTTTGGAGTTCATGGAACACTCGGCCGGCAAGCTCCGCCTGGATTCGGCCGCGGCATTTTACTGGGGAACGGGGCTCCTTTCGGCCTTGCTCGATAACGCTCCCACCTACCTTGCCTTTTTCGCAGCGGCTCTTGGTCTTCACGGATTTGATGTGAACGATTCGTCAAGCGTGGTCAGGTTTGTTTCTGGAAATCGCCACGAGTTGGTCGCGATCTCGCTGGGGGCAACATTTTTCGGCGCCCTAACCTACATTGGCAACGCGCCCAACTTGCTTGTGAAAACGATTGCAGAACATGCAGGTGTTCCGACTCCGAGTTTTGTCGGCTACATCTGGAAGTTCGCGCTTCCGATCCTGCTTCCACCCTTTGTGCTCATATCGATCCTGTTCTTCTCCTGAGTGGGACCTTTCCCCGGTGGCGTTAACGTTTTTTTAATGCCTTTTGATAGCGGTTTAATTAACGCTGCGGCTGCGGATCGCTCACAGTTGAGGATAATTTATGAGCGAATTTATTGTGGCAGGTATCATAGTCATGTCCGGCGTGAACTGGCTCTACTCGCGCTTCTGCGAAGGGCCGCGCCAATTCCTGGGCAAGCAAACGCAACCGAAGACCAGTCGCCGGGCGCGTGCCCGAATATAGTTAGCCTAACAATTATGAACGACGTCATTTTCTGCGCACTGGTAGTTCTGTTCTTCGTCGTGAGCGCTCTCTACGTGCGCTTTTGCGACAAACTTTAACCCCAATATGGAAACCATCATCGTCAGCATCATCGCGCTGTTGCTCTTCGCCTATCTCTTCGTCGCGATGATTCGCCCGGAGAAATTCTAACAACATGAACCCGTCCGGCTGGATCCAGTTTGCCATCTACATCGTTGCGCTCGTGATCATCACGAAACCGATGGGGCTTTATCTCATGCAAGTGCTCGATGCGAACGGTCGCACCTGGCTCGACCCGATCCTGCGCCCGCTCGAGCGCGGGACGTATCGCGTGATGCGGGTCGATCCGAACAAGGAACACGATTGGAAACAATACACCTTCGCCATGCTGATGTTCAGCCTCGTCGGGTGTTTGTTCACCTACGCCATCCTGCGCTTGCAAAATATTCTGCCGCTGAATCCGCAAGGGCTCGCCGCGGTCAGTCCGGATTGTTCGTTCAATACCGCGACCAGTTTCACAACGAACACCAACTGGCAGAGCTACGGCGGCGAAACCACCATGTCCTATTTCTCGCAGATGGTCGGGCTGGCGTTTCACAACTTCGTCAGCGCCGCCACCGGCATCGCCATCGCCGCAGCTTTGGTCCGCGGGATCGCTCGGCACTCGGCCACAACTATCGGCAATTTTTGGGTCGATCTCGTCCGCGTCACTTACTATTTGCTGCTGCCGATCTGTCTCGTGTTCGCGGTCTTTCTCGTGTCGCAAGGCATGATTCAAAACTTCAAGCCTTACACCAAAGCCACCCTGGTCGAGCCGATGAAAGTTTCTGTCGCCAAGGTGGACAAGGACGGCAAACCCGTCGTCGACGCCGAAGGCAAACCGGTCATGGAAGAACAAACCGTGACCGAGCAGAACATCGTGCAAGGCCCGATGGCATCGCAGATCGCGATCAAGATGCTTGGCACCAACGGCGGCGGTTACGTGAACGCGAACGCGGCGCATCCGTTCGAAAATCCGACGCCGCTTTCGAATTTCCTTCAGATGTTGTCGATCTTTTCGATCGGCAGCGGACTTACTTATTACCTCGGCCGGATGGTAAAGAACCAAAAACACGGCTGGACGGTTTGGGCGGTGATGCTCGCGCTTTTCCTTGGTGGCGTTTTGCTCGCCTGGAATTCCGAAGCTGCCGGTAATCCAATTCATCATTCGCTAGGCGTTGCCGCGGCTGACGGAAACATGGAGGGCAAGGAAGTCCGGTTCGGCATTTTCAATTCCGCGCTCTTCGCCACGATCACGACCGATGCGTCCTGCGGCGCGGTCAATTCGATGCACGATTCGTTTACGCCGCTCGGCGGATTCGTGCCGCTGTTTAACATTCAACTTGGCGAAATCATTTTTGGCGGCGTCGGCGCCGGACTTTACGGCATGCTCGTCTTTGTCGTGCTCGCGGTTTTCATCGCCGGACTCATGGTCGGGCGCACGCCGGAATATCTCGGCAAGAAAATTGAATCCTACGACGTGAAGATGTCGATGTTGGCGTTGCTCATTCTCGCGATCGACATTCTGGCCTTTTCCGCCTGGGCGATTGTCAACAAATGGGGCACGGGCGCGATGAACAACAGCGGCCCGCACGGCTTCAGCGAAATTCTTTACGCTTACAGTTCGGGCACAGGCAACAATGGCAGCGCGTTCGCCGGCATCAGTGCAAACACGCCCTGGCTCAATACCACGATCGGCTTCGCGATGTTGATCGGGCGCTTTTTGATGATCGTCCCGATCCTCGCGCTCGCCGGTTCGTTGGTCCGCAAAAAAGTGACACCGGCAAGCGCGGGCACGTTCCCGGTCCACGGCGGCACGTTTTTCATTTTGCTCACCGGCACTGTGCTCTTGATCGGCGCGCTGAACTTTGTTCCAGCGCTGACGCTTGGCCCAATCGTCGAGCACTTCCTCATGCAAGGCGGCAAACTTTTCTAGGGATTGACAATGAAATCTAAAGCTCGTCCACTGTTTGATTGGGAGATCGTTAGGCCGGCTATCGGCGACGCGTTCAAGAAATTGAATCCGCGTCTGATGGTAAAGAACCCGGTCATGTTCGTCACCATGGTCGGCGCCGCGCTAACGACTGTAGGAATCTTCGCTGCGGAGCCCGGCTTGCGTAATTTTGTGGCCCAGCTCGCGATCTGGCTCTGGTTCACTGTCCTCTTCGCGAATTTCGCCGAAGCGATGGCCGAAGGCCGCGGCAAAGCGCAGGCCGCAAGTCTGCGTAAGGCGCGCAAGGAAACGATGGCGCGCGTGCTCCACAATGGCCGCGAACAGCAAGTCCCAGCGCCGATGTTGCAGAAGGGAGATACAGTTGTTTGCGAATCGGGCGACATCATTCCGGCTGATGGCGACGTCATCGAAGGAATCGCCAGTGTCGATGAGGCGGCCATCACCGGTGAATCGGCGCCGGTCATTCGCGAAAGTGGCGGCGATCGGAGCGCCGTTACGGGCGGCACACGTGTCTTGAGTGACCGCATCGTCATTCGAGTGACGATGGAAAAAGGCGAGGGTTTTCTCGATCGGATGATCGCGCTGGTGGAAGGCGCGCGGCGTCAAAAAACGCCCAACGAAATCGCGCTGACGATTCTGCTTGCTGCATTGACGTTCATTTTCCTGCTCGTCTGCGTTACGCTGCGACCATTCGGAATTTATTCGGGAACGGTTTTCTCAATTCCGGTGCTGATCGCGTTGCTGGTTTGTTTGATCCCGACCACGATTGGCGGGTTGCTGAGCGCCATCGGCATCGCCGGAATGGACCGTGTCCTGCAACGAAACGTTCTCGCCATGAGCGGGCGCGCGGTTGAAGCCGCAGGCGATGTCGATGTTCTTCTGCTCGACAAAACCGGAACGATCACGCTTGGAAATCGTATGGCGGTTGCGTTTCATCCCGCACCGGGCGTTTCGCCTAACGACCTCGCGGCGTCAGCGCAATTGAGCTCCCTGGCCGATGAAACGCCGGAGGGCCGCTCCATTGTCGTGCTCGCGAAAGAAAAATTTGGATTGCGCGCGCGCGAAATGCACGAGCTCGAAGCGACCTTCATCCCCTTTACCGCCCAAACGCGCATGAGCGGGGTCGATCTTCACGCTAACGGCTCGCAACCGACGATGCGCGTTCGCAAAGGCGCCGCCGAAGCAGTGCGCAGCTTCGTCGAATCGGCTGGCGGAGTTTTCCCGCAACCGGTCGCGAAGACGGTCGATGAAATTTCGCATCGCGGTGGCACACCGCTCGTCGTTGCGTCGGACATGGTGACGCTCGGCACGGTCGAGCTTAAGGACGTCGTCAAAGGCGGAATCAAGGACCGATTCGCGCATTTACGCAAAATGGGAATCAAAACGGTAATGATTACCGGCGACAATCCACTGACTGCTGCGGCCATCGCGGCCGAAGCGGGCGTGGACGATTTCATGGCCCAAGCGACGCCGGAAGAAAAACTCAAACGCATTCGCCAGGAACAAGCCGACGGTCACCTCGTTGCCATGACTGGCGACGGCACGAATGACGCGCCCGCATTGGCGCAAGCCGACGTCGGTGTCGCAATGAATACGGGAACGCAGGCTGCGCGCGAAGCCGGCAACATGGTCGATCTCGATTCGAACCCGACGAAGCTGATCGACATCGTCGAGATCGGGAAACAGATGCTGATCACGCGCGGCAGTCTGACGACCTTCAGCATCGCGAACGACGTGGCAAAATATTTCGCGATCATTCCGGCGATGTTGATGGCGACGTTCCCCGCGATCGCGCCGTTGAACATTATGCGTTTGCAAAGCTCGACCAGCGCGATCCTGAGCGCCGTTATTTTCAATGCGCTCATCATTGTGGCGTTGATCCCGCTTGCGCTCCGCGGCGTCGCTTACAAACCGATGGGCGCATTGGCGATCTTGCAACGCAATCTGCTCATCTATGGCTTTGGCGGGCTCATCGTGCCATTCATCGGGATCAAACTTGTCGATCTTATCATCACCGGCATCCACCTGATTTAATTTAATATGAAAGATTTTTTCTCCGAGATTCGTGCCGCGATTCTATCCACGTTGGTGCTCGCCGTCGTCTGCTGCGGACTTTATCCACTCATTGTTTATGGACTGGGACAGACGCTGTTTCACGACAAAGCGAACGGCAGCTTGATTGTCGATCAAGGTGGCACCGTGCGAGGCTCCAAGTTGCTCGCGCAAGGATTCACCGATTCAAAATATTTTCACCCGCGCCCATCAGCCGCGGGCAACGGCTATGACGCCGCGAACTCGAGCGGAAGTAATCTCGGACCAACTTCGCAAAAGTTGAATGACGCAATTAAGGATCGGATCGCTGCCTATCGATCGGAAAACGGACTAAACGAGAATCAGCCTGTTCCGGCGGACGCGGCAACGGCGTCGGGCAGCGGTCTCGATCCGCACATCAGTGTGCAGAATGCCGAGTTGCAAATCGCGCATGTCGCCAAGGCGCGCGCGCTTAGTGAAGACAAAATCCGCGAATTAGTCCGCCAAAATACCGACAGTCGCGATCTCGGATTTCTGGGCGAGCCAGCGGTGAATGTTTTGAAGCTAAATCTCGCGCTCGACGCCCGGCTAAAACAGCCGTGACATCAACATGAAAACGATCCTCAGAATTATCTGCAGCTGCATCGCGATTACGACGTGCGCGCGAGTCGCTTTTGCTGATAGCGAAACGTCGCCGACCGCAACGCCAGCGCCCGACAAATCGCAGTACACTTTATTTAATCCAACGCCGATCGAATTGCGTCGCGCATACAACACCGATCGTCCGAGCAAAACCGATAGCCCATTCACGATCGACGCCGGCGCTTTCCAAATCGAGAGCGATGTCGCGAACTGGACGGTGGACGTTGAGAACGCAACTCGCGTCCGGACGTGGATTATCGGCAACACGAATTTCAAACTCGGCCTGACCAACTGGATGGATTTGCAGGTGTTTCCGCAGTTTTATGTAAACACCCGCACCAGCGGGAATGCTGTCGGAACCCCGGTCGAGCAAGACGGATTCGGTGATACGACTGTGCGTTTGAAGATTAACCTGCTCGGCAATGATAGCGGCAAACTGGTCGTCGGCTTTGTCTCGTCCCTAAAGATTCCAACGAACAGTGGCCACACCGGAAACCATGTTTGGGAACCAGGCTTCGGTTTGCCGATTAACTATTCGTTGCCGTGGGGACTGACGCTTTTTGCCCAGACGAGGATTGACGTCCTGGATCAACCCAGCAGTGGCAGCATGCGCGTTCAATGGCAAAATCCCATAGGCCTTTCCCGCACGATCGTCGGCAATTTGAGCGGCTACGTAGAATTCTATGATTCCGTAAGCACCGGCGCACATCAACCTTGGATCGGGACTCTGGATACCGGCCTAATCTATCAGGTCACGCCGAATTTCTCGGTCGACGTGAATTCTTTCTTCGGTCTCAATCATAGCGCCCCGGATTGCAATGTATTCTTCGGCTTCGGCCACCGCTTTTAGCGATTGCGAACAAAGGCAAATCCCAATGACTTTTTTTTGGCACGAGGTTTCAGTTTTTGTCGCTGCGTTCCTCGTTGGCACCGTTTTCCTCGACGTGTTCTTAAGGATGTATCAGCGCGGCACCGCGGGTGCGGTACGAGCAACCGAACGTCACATTTTGCGATGGTCGATCAAAGGAGGAATTGGAATCGGTATTCTGACTGTGATTCTGCAATTTCTCTTTTCGAATTAGAACATTCCCGTTGCTTGTGGTCGTAATTGCTCTCGACAATCCGGGTTCGCTCATAGTGCTTCCCAATTTCGCAGGTTTCTCTTCGCCCGCTATCTTTGGTTAGCCGTGGGCTCTGTTTGATTGACAAGTCTTGCTTCCGAGATGCAGACATCGATGCGACAGCGTAGAATTGCTGAATGACCGAGGCGGAACGGCCTGATCCGGACGCACTTCTCGCGCAGTTGAAGCGCGAAGAGGCGGAGTCTGCTCGCGGCAAGCTGAAGATTTTTTTCGGGATGTCGCCTGGCGTGGGAAAGACCTACGCCATGTTGCAAGCAGCACGGGAAAAGTTGGCGGAGAGTTGCGAAGTTGTTGTTGGGATTGTTGAGACGCATGGGCGCAAAGAAACCGAAGCGCTGACTGAAGGCATGCCGATTGTTCCGCGGGCGCAGATTGATTATCGCGGCACTAAGCTGACAGAGATGGATCTCGATGCCATCCTCACGTGGCATCCGGGTCTCGCGATTGTCGACGAGCTTGCGCACACCAACGCGCCTGGATCGCGTCATCCCAAGCGTTACCAGGACGTTCTCGAATTGCTTGATGCCGGCATTGATGTCTATACGACGCTGAATGTTCAACACGTGGCCAGCCGCAGTGACACCGTTCGCCAAATCAGCGGGGTCACGGTCAGCGAAACCGTGCCCGATTCGGTGATCGATCTCGCGGACGAGATTATTCTGGTCGACCTAACGCCGGAGC
This sequence comes from uncultured Verrucomicrobiae bacterium, assembly GCA_963817335.1. Taxonomy (GTDB): domain Bacteria; phylum Verrucomicrobiota; class Verrucomicrobiia; order Chthoniobacterales; family UBA10450; genus AV40. Next base: position 575,442 of record CAWFNX010000001.1, read on the forward strand.
AACTCCGCACCCGTCTGGCCGAAGGAAAAGTTTATCTCGGCGAGCGTGCAGAATGGGCGGCGCGAAATTTTTTCAAGGAAAGCAATCTCACCGCCTTGCGTGAGATGGCGTTGCGTCTTGTCGCTGAACACGTCGATCGCAGCTTGCGCGACATTATGTTGGAGGAAAAAATCGCCGGCCCATGGAAAAGCGGCGATCGACTTCTGGTTGCGGTCAGCGCCAGCCCCTACTCAGAAAGACTGATTCGTTACACGCGCAGACTTGCCTCTTCGATGGAGGCTTCGTGGATCGTCGCAAACATCGAGCGGCCACAACCCCTTTCGCAGCAAGAGCAGACGCGTCTGACCCGCTATCTCGCGCTCGCCCGCCAGCTTGGCGCCGAAGTTCTCTCCACGCCCGGCGCGGACGTCGGCGAGGCATTATTGCGCATCGCGCGCCAACACAACGTCACTCAAATCGTGATCGGCAAATCGCTCGGCCCGCGGTGGACTTTTTGGAAGCGCGATCCTCTCCGCTGGTTGATGCGCAACAGCGGCAATATCGACATTCACATGATTCCGGCAGATGACTCCGCCCAAGCGCGGCGTGAACCGATCGAAGAGCGTTTAGCGCGTGTGCCGTGGCGTGATTTTGGAATTGCACTCGCGATCGCGGGCGTGGTCACCGGCGTTTCGTTGGCCATTTTCGATTACACCGGCTACTGGGCTGTCGCGCTTTTTTATTTGCTGGCTGTCGTTCTGGCGGCGACGCGTTTGCGCCGTTGGCCCACCCTCTTTCTTGCCGCGCTTAGCGCTGTTCTCTGGGATTTTTTGTTCATTCCACCGCGCTTCACTTTTTACATCAGTCAATTTCAAGACTTCCTGATGTTCGGCGCCTATTTCGTGATCGCGGTGATCGTTGCCCATCAGGCCACCCAGTTGCGAGAGCGTGAACAAGCTGAGCGACGCCGGGAGGAGCGCGCAATCGCACTGTATCGATTCACTCGTTTGCTCGCTGCCAGTCGCGACCTCGATGAGGCGCTTCCGAAAATCCTGGCGCTCATCAAAGAGAGTTTCCAAGCCGACGTGGCGGTCTGGCTTTTTGATGAAAATGGTTTGTCGCGGCATTCCGCCAGCACTTTCATGCCATCCACCAAGGATGAAAGCGTCGCGGTTTGGGCATTCCAAAAGAAACAGGCTGCCGGAAAATCAACCGACACCCTACCTGATGCCGAATCGCTTCACGTTCCGCTTGTGACTGGAGACAGCGCCGAGGGGGTAGTCAGCGTTCGGCTCGCGAATCCTTTGACTCTGGAACAACGCGAGTTGCTCGACGCGTTTGCGGCCCAACTTGCGCTTTTCGTAAATAAGGAGGGCGCTCTCGAGGAGAGGCGCGCAACCCAGGTGGCGCGGCAATCCGAAAAATTGCAACACGCGCTGTTTGATTCAGTTTCCCATGAATTAAAAACTCCGCTGGCTGCGATTTCTGCTGCGCTGCAACAAACGCAGCCGGATCGCGCCGAACTCAAACAAGCCGTTGGCCGGCTTACCCGCACGGTCGATCATCTCCTTGATGCTACACGTTTGGAATCCGGATTGTTGCAGCCGGCGCGCGAATGGTGCGATCCAGGAGAATTATTGCGCGAGGCAATCACACAAGCGCGACTGAAGGAGAAAGCGATTAAAGTCAACGTAGCCCCGAATCTGCCGCCGATTTCGGTGGACGCGTGCTTGATTGAGCAGGCGCTGATTTCTGTGCTTGCCAACGCCGCATTGCACGGGGCCAGTAAGCAGCCAATTGAAATCAGCGTCGCGCGTGATAACTCGACAATCGTTCTTTCCGTTGCGGATCATGGTCCAGGGCTGGTGACAGGTGAGGAGAACAAAGTTTTTGAGAAATTCTATCGCCGCCCCGGCACCGCGCCAGGGGGCCTCGGCCTTGGACTCTGGATCGCTCGCCAACTGGTCGAAGCGCACGGTGGTCAGATCACCGCGCAAAATCGCGAAGGAGGTGGCGCCCGATTCTCCATTCGTCTTCCGATTGGCGAAGCGATGCGATTGCCGGTAGAAGCAATCGCATGAAACCCATCGCGCTGATTATTGACGATGAGATTCAGATTCGGCGGCTCCTGCGCGTCGCCCTTGAGGCCGAGAATTATCAAGTGCACGAAGCGGAAACCGGTGAACAAGGCTTGGTTGAAATCGCCAACTTCAAGCCGGCTGTGGTTCTTCTGGATCTCGGGCTGCCGGACATGGATGGCCTCCAGGTCTTGAAACGTTTGCGCGAATGGAGCGAAGTGCCAGTGCTGATTCTGTCCGTCCGCAACGAGGAAAAGGGCAAAGTAGCCGCGCTCGATGCGGGCGCGGACGATTACGTTACCAAGCCTTTCAGCTCTGTCGAGTTGCTTGCCCGTCTACGCGCTGCTCAACGAAAGACCCGGCCACCTGAAGAAGTCTCTGTTTTTAAATCCGGAGACCTGATTGTCGATCTTACCGCACATGTCGTCACGCGCGCTAACAAAGAAGTGAAACTCACCGCCACCGAGTACGCGCTGCTGCGGCTGTTTGTAAAACATCCCGGCCGTGTTTTGACTCATCGCTACATCTTGCGCGAGATCTGGGGCCCGAAATCAGAGGAGCATCGACAGTATCTTCGCGTTTACGTGACGCATTTGCGGCAGAAGATCGAATCCGACCCCGCGAGTCCGCGATTAATCAAGACCGAGTCCGGGATCGGTTATCGTTTTCACTCAGGCGATCCGAACTCAGCTGGGTAAAGTCGAGGTCAGGTTGACCGGTTGGCTAGTCTTGGTCTACGGATTGCCTTGATTGCGACAGTGACCCACCAATCGTGCTCATTTGATTAGCTAACTGTTCTCCAATCGGATCCAGATAGCGGCCGAGTTCCCCGGGAACCGTTCCGTACGCTTGCAGACTGCGGCTGTTCAACTCGGTCAGCATCTCCCACAGCAATGATGCGTGGGTGGCGATGGAATGGGCAGTCCGAACGGTCTTTTCTTCGAGACCGAGATCGCCGCGAACCTGCACGATCAACTTGCGAATGGTTTCAATTTTGTTTCGCAGTTCATGTTTTTGAGCCTCAGCGAGCGTATCCAACTCCCGAAACATTACGCCGGATTGAATCCTCCCGTCGCACCAGTCGCTCCACTGACACAACGCCTTATCAACGAGTTGCAAGGTGATCGAGATGCTGCGTCGGTGATTTTCACTCAATTCAATTATCGCCATTTTTCATTTCGGTCTCGGCGTCTTCAACTGATAGAACGCCAAGCCCATAGCTGTAGCGACGGCCCCAGGCGTGCATTGCGTCCATTGTGGGTTGAAAGAATTTCTGAGCAATCAATGTCGGCACGAAAGCGCTCAAGATAACAACAGTCACTAAAATAGTGTACTGACGCTGATCGATGATGTGGTTTTGTAATCCGAACAGCGCGGAGATGGTGCCGAAGGTCAGGCCAGTCGCCATCAGCAACGTCGTGTAGGAAGCTTCCCGCCGGTTCATGAAATGCATTCGCGCGAGCGGCCACACTCCGACAACCTTGGTGAACATCTTCAGCAGAAGCAGACCTCCGACGATGCCAACCGCAGGCCAGAGAGCGGGCAACGAGATGTAAAGTCCTGCTTTGATAAAGTAAAACGGTGTGAAGATGGCGAAGGCAATGCTGCGCATTCGACGGACCAGTGTTTTGTCACGGAGAAAGACTCCGGCTACCACCAGACCGACCAGATAAGCCGGGAGAACGGCTTCACTCTTCGCCGTCGTGGCCAGGCCGCCAAGAAGAAATAAAATAAAGAAAATAAATTTTACCTCCGGTTCACTCACACGAGTCGCGCCCAATTTTTCGATGATACTCCTTGTCCACACCGGCATGAACCAAAGCACGACACACATGATGACGACGAATACCAGTAGCCAAATGTTGAAGTTCGCGAAGAGGGTCCCCAACGCGAGCACCGTGCCGAAATCGGTGATAAAACAGGCGGCGAGAATCATCTTGCCCATGGCGGTGTCGCTAAAGCCGCCTTCGATCATCACCGCGTAAACGACGGCGACCGATGTGGTGGAAAGGGCAATCCCGGCGATTTGGGCCTGATGTAGTGGCCAGCCGAGAACGAACTGAGCAAAGAGCCAGACCACTCCGAACGGAATTGCGAACGAAAGCACACCGATAATCAAACTGGCGCGCAGGTTCGCTTTCAGTGAAATCGGATCGATTTCTGCGCCGGCAAGAAAGGTCAGCACACCGCTTCCAAGCAGCGCTAGAAAATTGATCCACTCGTTGCTCACCTGAAGGTGCAGGAAATTGCCGGCGAGTAGACCGACAATGATCTCAATCAGCGCTACAGAAATGCCTGTCCAGATGGAAAACAGACTCGCGATTAGCGCAAGGCCCATCCAGATGGCGGCGACAAACCAAACATTTTGCAGCATGTCCGCTCAGTCTCCTTTCGGTTTTTCGTGTCGATAGTGGAGTACTTTGATTTTTTCCAGCGTCACCAGGCCGCCGCCGACCATTTCCTCGAGGTCGGGGAGAAATGAATTAATTTGTTCCTCGCTGTCGACGATCTCGATCACGATTGGGAGATCCATCGATAGCCGCAGAATTTTTGCCGTATGAATGCGGCTGGCCGCGCCGAAACCCATGGGGCCGCGCAATACCGTCGCGCCCGCAAGATGGCGTTCGCGCGCTTTCATTACGATCGCTTCGTACAGCGGGCGGTCTTTCCAGCGATCGCTTTCGCCGATAAAGACTCGCAACAACACCGCATCTTTTGGGATTTGCATGATTCTTTCTATGATTTGTTGATGAGCGTGACCGCAAAATAGCCAAGCCAGACCGCAAATAGACAAAGGGCCAAAGATGCGAACGAATTCGCAACGGCCCGAAGCCATTCGCCTTCCTGGGCAAGCGACAGGGTTTGGAGACTGAACGATGAAAATGTCGTATAACCGCCGCAAATTCCGATCATGAAAAATTGCCGTAACGTTGGACTAACCAGCCAACGTCCGTCCGGATCGGAGAAGGCTGCGAACATGCCGATGACAAGGGAGCCGGTCACGTTTACGACCAGCGTCCCATACGGAAATGTTTGCCCAAAGCGTTGCGCAACCAATCCCGAAATCCAGAAACGCGCCGCGCTTCCGATTGCTCCACCTAAACTGACCCAAATATAATTGAGCATAATAAAATCCTGCCGCGCATCGCTGCGCTAAACAGGAGTCATTAGCTCTGACCCGGTCAGTGCGGTTTTCCCCTATCGAGGAAGGCAAACTCCATTGCCTGAATGGATTCTAGCAGCGCGGGTAAACGCCGCAAGCCGCGATCATCAGGAGCCGAATTTCCCGTAAACGGCGATCAACGGATAGGAGCAATGGTATTTGCTGTGATAATCGCTGACAAAGCCGTCCTTGGTCCGAATCTCCACGTGGCCATGAGTGCGGTTGCCATATACGAGAACAGCCCCCACCGGCGCGGCATAGGGATCGTGGATCGGCAATCGCCTGAAACCGTAACTGCGCATCAATTCGTCGCCCGCATCGGCCGCGTAGGCAGTCTTTGGATACGAACTGATAATGCCGGCCGAGAACAAAGCGTGTTTCACGTAGTGCCAACATTCTCCTCCCGAGTGTGCATTTGCTCGTTCCTGGGCCAGCGTCGCCGCGCGCGCGAGCTTCGGATCAAGACGCGGGTCGACTTTGGCAAACGGATGAACAATCGGTTTTGTCCAGTAATGCCGGATAATCTTAACTGACGTGACCGCTCCCGACGCGTCGCGATAAACAAACTTCTGGGTCGATTGTTCGAGCCCTTCAGCGTGAAGGATCGATGCGCCAAGAGAGAGTACGACTCCGCAAATAACCGCCGATACGAAGGAGCCTCGCACGTCGATGTTTAATTGCAGGGAATATGCCATTTCGCAAGGCAAAATTAGGTTTTTCCTGATCGAACCGTAATAATCCCAGAAAAAAATTTGCGCCGGAGGGCAGCCAGTTTAACAGTTAGCCCCGATTCTTAATTAAAAAACCCGCTCATTCCGTGGGTTTTCCGTCGAATTCTTGTGGGGGAAATTCGTCGAATATGGGTATAAGACTTTCAACAACAACGTTTGCCTTTCTCTTTCTGAGTGCGTCTTCGCTTTTTGCGCGCGACGAATCAATCCTCGCGCGCATTACTGTGTACTGGCCCGGCGAAGGTCAACTCCGTGCTTGTTCCAATGGCGCGCGCTTGCGAACCGGTCATGTCGCTGTCGATCCGAAACGCATTCCCTATGGCAGTCACGTTATTTTTTCTGATGCGGAATGCGTGGCGGTGGACAGCGGTCCCGGAGTGGTGAAGCGCACCGCCGCTCGTGCCTGTGGGCGAACGACAGCGCAGCGGAACGCCATTGTGATCGATCGTTTCTTTGAATCGAAAAAAGCAGCACTGGCCTGGTCCAATGCTCACCCGCAATTCATGACCGTGCGGGTGCAGTCCCCGGAATCCGCCCGTCGCATCGCTGAAACTGTGACGGCTGACGAAACAGCCAAGGCGCGTCCGGTTGAGAAAGGGGCTACGACTGCCGCAAGAAAGGCGGCGGCGAAAACGGGGATATCGTTGCCGAAATTCGATTCTGACAAGGTGGAACTTCATCTCCCACTCGACTCGGTTCTTCGATCAGTACGCCGAACCTGACATGAAACGTCTTGTTGTTCCTTTGTTACTGAGCACGGTTTGCGCGGCGCACGGATATTACCGGGACAATTCGCTGCTCGCTCGAGTCACGGTTTACTGGGCGGGCGGTGGCCGCGGTTCGGATCGATACACGCGACTGCACAAATCGGCGACTGGTCAGCGTTTGCAGCAGGGGCATTGCGCGGTTGATCCGCGACGAATTCCATTTGGCAGCAAAGTAGTTCTTCCAGATGGGACAACTCTTCATGCAGTCGATACCGGCACGGCCGTTCGAAATCGCAAAGCCGCTCGAAAAGCCGGCCGCACGGTTAATGAACGCAACGCCATCGTGATCGATAAATTCTTCGAAAGTAAACGGCAGGCGCTGATTTGGGCGAATTCGAATCCGCCGTTCGTGAACGTGAAGGTGATTCCGCCAAACGTTTCGCCTGTCGCCAAGCCGAACATTACCAACGCCCAGCCAATCGCCTTAAGTGCGGCCTCGAAGCCGAGCGCGGCTTTGCCAAATCCGCCGGCGTCTCAAAACCTGCTCGCGTCAAATACTCCGAGTGGAACAGCGATCAGGAATCCGCTGGGCCATATGGGCCGGTAGGGAATCGCCGATCTATCGCAAAGATCGACGGAGTGAATTACATCTTCGAATAAACGCCGATCAGCGGACGAGGCGAAGGAATCTTTGAGCGAAAATCGCTCGCGAACCCGTTCGTGGTCCTGATCTCGACGTGACCAGCGCCGCTCTTGTTATTGTAAACGAGCACTGATCCAACCGGAGCCCGGTAGGGGTCGCGCACCGGCAACTTTTTGAAGCCGTAATTGCTAACCAACTCCTTGGCCGCGTCCTTCGCGTTGACCGTTTTTGGGTACGAGGTTACCGCGCCCGACGCCACCAACGCTTCTTTCACGTAGTGCCAGCATTGCTCCCGCGAATGAGCGTGGGCCCGCTCCTCGGCAATGCTCGCCGCCCGGCGCAATTTTGGATCAATCGATGGATCGACCTTCGCGAAAGGACGAACGATTTTCTTCGGAGCGTATTTGGATACGATCTCGGCCGAGTCGGTTTTTCCGTCGGCATCCGTAAAGACGAATTTTTGCTTGGAGGACGTGACCATCTGGCCGTGAGCAACGCTCGCGGCGAGCAGGATGGATCCGGCAATGAGGGTAAAACGGGGGGAGCGGTCGGTTTTGCGCATAAGGAGCGCCCCATATCGAGCAGGATCGCTGCCTGCGCAACCGGTTTTTTCGGAAAAAGCTTGTATTTCGCCCCCGGAGATGGTTGTCGAAAGCGCTGAAATTTCTATAACGAAGACACGAATTCGGCCATTCGCTGTCGTGCTTTTGCATCGGGTAACCGGCCCATCCCACCTTGCAGATTATCCTCCAGATGCTTTGAATTATTGGTCGCCGGGATCGCGCACGTCACCGCCGAATGGCCCACGATCCACTTCAAAAAGAACTGGGCCCAGGATCGGCAATCGAACTCCGCTGCCCAGTCCGGCAGCGGTTTTGAACGAACTCGGCTGAAAAGGTCGCCCCCGCCAAACGGTCGATTAATGATCACCGCCACTTGTCGATCCCGAGCGAGCGGAAGGATGCGAGCTTCGGCCTCGCGCTCCATGATCGAATAATTGATCTGGAGAAAATCGAGCTTTTCGCTTGCGAGTGCTTTCTCAACTTCGCCGAATGCGCTCGCGTTGTAATGGGTGATGCCGATGTAGCGAAACCGGCCTTGCGCTTTCCAGTCGCGCATCGTCGCAAGCTGCGTTTCGAGATCGACCAGATTGTGCACCTGCATCAAATCAATCCGTTTTGTTTGTAGCCGCGCCATCGAACGCTCCATCGACTCGAGGCCGGCTTGTTTACCGCGGGTCCAGACTTTTGTGGCGAGGAAGAGTTTGTCACGCAGGCCAAGCTTGGTTGCCAGCGTGCCAACCACTTGTTCGGCCCGCCCGTACATCGGCGACGAATCGACGACTTGTCCACCAAGTTTGACGAATGATGAGATCACGTCGCCGAGCTGCTTTTCGTTTGCAGACGTAAGATCGACATCGAACACGTTCCAAGTGCCGAGCCCAATCACTGGCAGCTTTTCACCGGTGGATGGAATCGCGCGGGCCAGCATCGTGGATGAGTCTGCGCGGGCGGGTGGGTTCGGCAAAACCAAACCTGCAGCGGCCCCGCCAATCAATTTGGTCGCGCGGCGTCGCGTCATGTTGTTCATTGATTGAAACGATAAACCTGCGTCCGTAATCGCCAACCATGAATGGAACGACTCGCCGCCATTTTATTAAAACCTCAGTTGCTACCGGGCTCGCCCTAAGCGCTGGAGCCTCATCCCTGTTTGCCGAGAAAACCGCGAAGCCGCTTCGCATTTTGATTCTCGGCGGGACCGGATTCACCGGCCCGTATCAGGTTCAGTACGCACTGAGTCGCGGTCACAAGGTCACGACTTTCAATCGCGGCAAGACGCATCCGGGCGAGCTACCAGCCGAAGTTGAACAGCTGATAGGCGACCGAAACGGTAAACTCGATGCGCTCAAGAACCGCCAGTGGGACGTGGTGATCGATAACCCGACCACGCTGCCGGTCTGGGTCCGCGACGCAGCAGAGGTGTTGAAAGGCAACGTCGATCGTTACGTGTTCATCTCAACGATTTCAGTTTACCCAGATCCGATACCGGCCGCTGGCGTGGATGAAAATTCTGAATTGGCAAAATATGACGGGCCTGATCCGTACCAGGAGACTTTGGAGGCGATGAAAGCCAACGGTTTCAAGACCTACGGCCCGCTTAAAGCCCTCTCCGAAAAGGAAGCCGAAAAATCGTTTCCCGGTAAAACATTGATCATTCGGCCCGGCTTGATCGTTGGGCCGCGCGATGAGACCGACCGGTTCACCTACTGGCCGGTCCGGATTGATCGCGGAGGCGAAGTGCTCGCCCCCGGAAACAAGGAAGATCCCGTCCAGTTCATCGACGGACGGGATCTGGCGGAATGGACGATCCGGATGGTGGAAAATCGCGAGACTGGAATTTACAACGCTACCGGGCCAGCCAAACCGCTAGGAGTTGGTGGAATGCTGGATGGGATCAAGAGCGCAGAAAAGTCGAACGCGACGTTTACGTTCGTTCCTTTAGATTTTCTGAAGGAACAGAAAGTCGAGGCCTGGTCCGACATGCCGGTTTGGGCTGGCGACGAGCTGGGCCTTTCGCGCACAAAAATTGATCGCGCGTTGGCCAAAGGTTTAACGTTTCGTCCGCTCGATGCCACCGCGCGCGACACGCTTGCCTGGTTCAAATCGCGTCCGCCGGAACGACAATCCAAAATGCGGGCCGGCCTGACGGCTGAACGGGAGAAGGAAGTGCTCGATGCCTGGAAAAAACAGAAACGGTAATTTGTAGGGCGTCTGTGCCAGACGCTGCTTTTAGCGTCGCCGTCTCATAGAGACGGCCTACAATTTGGCGCATTGAAGAAACTCCTCGCCAAAGTCGTCGACGTTAAACCGAATGAGATCCGCGCTCTCTGGCTCGGCTTCGCATTTCACTTCATCATTCTCACCGCCTACTACATCGTTAGGCCAATTCGCGATGCTATCGCAGCGAGCAATCGACTCGAAACCCTACCATGGATGTTCACGGCCACCCTTGTCGTCATGTTGATCGCCAACATGGTGTTCGCCGCAATTGTCGCGCGAATGGAGCGCCGAAAGTTTATCCCTTTTGCCTACGCGTTTTTTATTTTGGTTCTCCTGTTCTTCTTCGTGCTGATGCGAAGTGGTTCGCCGGTACAGCAGGTCTGGACTGGCCGCGCGTTCTATGTCTGGGTCAGCGTTTTCAATTTGTTCAATACCGCGATTTTTTGGGCGTTCATGACCGATCTCTTCACGGTCGAGCAAGGCAAACGTCTCTACGGGTTCATTGCCGTCGGAGGATCGCTCGGCGCGATCGTCGGTGCTTACATCACAAAGAATTTAATTCGCGACATCGGTCCGGCCAATCTGGTCGCAATCTCGGCAACGATGTTCGCTATCGTCTGCTTTCTGGTGCGATTTTTTCCAAGAAGTTACACCGGTCACACCGAAAGCGTGCCGGCGCGGGAAGAGAAGATCGGCGGCACCGTCTGGTCCGGTGTCACTCACATCGCGCGCTCGCCGTATCTGTTCGGGCTCGCTGCCGCCATCATGCTTTACACGACCACATCGACGTGGGCGTATTTTCAGCAGAGTGACCTCGCTCGGGAGGCGTTGAAGACACCGGCAGACAGAACGGTCTTTCTCTCGAATCTCGAAATCTGGGTCAATACGATTACGGTCCTTATCCAGATTTTTCTCACCAACCGTTTTCTCAAGTGGTTCGGAGTTGCATTTACCCTCACGGCATTACCGGTTTTGAGTTTGCTCGGGTTTGGTGCAATGGCGATTGCGCCGAGTCTGGCGATGTTGGCGTTTTTCCAAGTTACGCGTCGTGCTGGCGCTTATGCGTTGATGCGTCCATCCCGCGAGCTCCTCTTCACGGTGTTGAAGCGGGAAGACAAATACAAAGTGAAAAGCGTTACCGATACGCTTGGGTATCGTGTTGGCGACCAACTGGGCGCTTGGTCGTACGGTGGGCTCCATGGATTAGGGCTGAGTCTAAACGCGATCAGCTGGATTGCTGTGCCGGTCACCGCCGGTTGGTGCGCGCTTAGTATCTGGCTCGCGCGCAAACAACAAGTTTTGGCCGAAATGCAGCAACAAAAGCAGACTGACAGCGCTCGAGCAGTTTAAGAATTATTTGGCCAACTCGTAGAGATATTCCACGAACGACATCGTCGCGCCGTCAAAACTCTGGATCTTCGGATTTGACGATTCGATCACGTAATATTCGTCAGGTGCGTGCGCGCCACTGCCGTGACCGAGCCCGAAATGTCCGGCCGCCAGTTTCAACGGCTCGCCGGTGAACGCGTAACCCGGATAGGAGCCCGCATTCCGCGGCCAGAGCAGGGGATCAATGCCGAATCCTTTGTAGGTCGCGATCTGCGCTTTGATCAGGGTTGAATCTTTGGACGTGCTCGTCGGATCGTAACCGCCAGTCATGTTCACTTCGATGTCGCCGAAGCCATGCTTGGCCAGGTGCGCTTTCAACGCGGCAAGCGCGTCGGCGGCTTTCATGTCCGGCACCAGGCGCATGTCGATCTTCGCCACGGCGCGATGCGGTAAAATCGTTTTGCCACCCTGGCCGGTGTAACCGCCGACCAATCCCTCAATATTTACCGTGGGCTGCGATTCGAGTCGCTCGTTGGCTTGCTCCCATGGTAAGTCGTCGATCCAATGCTGGGTGCTGAATTGTTTTTTCGCGCTCGCTTCACTGCGCACTTTCGAAACGCTCGCGATCATTGCCTTCTCATCGGCGCTGATCGGTCGCGGCTTCGGATAATTGTCGATCTTGATCGTATTTCCATCTTCGGAAACCAGCGTGTTCAAAGCGTGAATCAAATGCCAGGCCGGACTGTCGATCATGGCCTTGAGCGATGAATGAATGTCTTTCGCCGGACCGCGACCCCATTTTGCGCCATCGGATACCAATTCGAGCTCGATAACGCCTTTCGATCCCAGGTTCACGGTGACAATGCCGTCAAGGTCCTGGGCAGCCGACGGCATGAATACGCCGACGCATTTCGAAAACGCCGCCCGAACTTCCGGACGATCCACGAGTTGTTTGATGTGCGGGGAGCCAATCTCCTCCTCACCTTCAGCAACCAGCACCAGGTTCACCGGCAATTTTTTGCTGGCGCCCTTGATCGCGTGCAGCGCCGCGAGGAACGCCGACTCAGGGCCTTTCTGGTTCACTGCGCCGCGGCCGACGATTGCTTTTCCAAGAGGTGCTTTGTCAACGATCTGCGCGTCAGTTGGCGACGATGTCCATTCTGCCGGGTCGAACTGTTTGACGTCGTACATAAAATAAAGGCCGACCGTTTTCGGCGCGCCGGCATCGAGCGTCGCGAACACGCCCGGTTTTCCATCCGTGGTGATGACGTCGGCCTTTTGAAATCCCGCTTCGCGCGCGAGGTTTGCCATGTATTCCGCCCCTTCGGGATAACCGCGGTTCTCGGCCGCGATCGAGACCTGCGCGATCCAGTCGTGCAATCGTTTTACCGCCTCGTCGTGGCGCTTGGTAATTTCCGCTTTGATGTCGGCATGGTCGTCGGTTGCTGCGCCAAGGTATGATGCCGCGATCGCGATTATAGTCGCGAAGATCGAGAGTTTTGTTTTCATTTTAGTCGAGAGCGAGGCTTTCCTGTTTTGGAGCTGAGGTTTCCGCGGTCAGTCCGCTAAACTTTTTAACAAGGTCGTCAAGTTTGGCGAGATAGTAATCGACGTTTTCGTCACGGTTTTGCGGATCGAAGTCGCTGGCCAGCCGAGCCGCCTCGTAGGCCGGCACCTTCTTGGGCGTACTCTTAATATAATAGGAAACCTGGTCCCCCGGTTTGTAAGCACGCCCGCTCGCCGCGGCGAGCTCGTAGGCCGCGGCCCGATTTCGGGCCGAGCCGGCAATTTTGGCCCGGTACTTCTCCAGCGAATCCTGGAGGGTGTCGGTTTTCATCAACATGTCGATACTCCATTCCCGATGCCGGATTTTCTTTTCGAAGTCATTTCGGAGGCTGGCGATCCGCTCCGGTTCGCCCTGCATAATGAGCTTGATCATCTCTTCCAGAAAAACGCGCTGAAATTTCTCCAGACCGCGCGATTTCAGCGCGCCGCCTTTGATGATGACATCGCCATCCTTCGTCAGAAGCGCGTAATTCTTCGCCTTGTAACTGAACATCGCTTCGAATTGTTCATCGAACTCAACTTCGATTCCCTTCGGCAATTCTTTGGCGAGACCTTTCTGAAGTTCTTGGATTTCGTCTTCTGTGGCGGCAGCCGTCTCGGCTGCTTTTCCTTTGCCCTTTGCAGGCGAGACGCCTGCCTCCACAGGGCTAGGCGGCACGAAATAAATCCCGTCAGTGTCGACTTCAATGACCTTGGCCCCATGCTGGTTCAGCCAATTGATCATCTTTTTCAGTAAATCGCGTCCGATCTGCGTTACCCGCGCGGCCGCATCGAAATCGGCGAAGTGCCCCTGAGCGAAGCCGAGATAGCCGTAGAAACTATTGATCAAGATCTTGAAGGTGTTTTGAAACGCCTCCAGATGGCGCTGCTCGGACGGATTCTTGGCCGCGCGCATCTTCGCCTTGGCTTCGAGACGAAATTCCCGGAGATCGGTCAGTAAGTGTCGAAAAATCTGAAGCTGATCGCTCGCTGGGAAACAATCGAACTGGAGCATGATTGACGGATAAAGCGATGCGACGTCGCAATGCCAGACGTTGTGGGCCACGCCAGCAAAGAAAATATCGGTGTAACCGCCTTCGAACGTCTGGGGCAGCGGCAATTCAGGGATACTGTGCTTTTGCCGAAAATATTCGCGAAGAAACAGCGCGTTGATGCGAGTGGCGTTGCCGCGCACAATCACGTCCTGATAGTTGTAGGGGAAAATCTGCGCCTGAATGAAGTAACTGGGACTAAGTAAGTCCGACATTGCGCGCGTCTCGCGAACCCCACAGAGAGCGCGCTTGCGAAACGGTTCCTTGTTTTTGAGGTAGGCGCGTTGGAGTTCCTTCCCAGCGAGCCCGGAGATTTCCTCGCTGTCACAAAATCCGAAATGCCTGGCCACATCCGCGCGTTCAAAGCCGGCGAGCGTTCGGAGGCCGACATCATAAAATTGGGCGAGCAAAAAAGTATCGACGAAATGCCGGCCATCGACGGCGAACTTCGGATAATCGATCGTCTTCTCCGCTATTTGGAGCCGCGACGGTCGCGATCGCAAAAATCCGCCGCTCCTGCTCCAATCGAGCTTCGTTTTTAGCTTCTTCGCGCGGGCGACGAGATAAGGCAGGTGAACGCGGAACAAATCATGGCCCTCGATGACGTCCGGATCCCGCTCCTTGATAAGTGCAGTCAGACGTTTGATCGCAGCGTGTTCGGACTCCGGCAATTTCCTCGGATCGACAACGATCAGTTCTTCCCAGCCGGTATTGTCCGAAACCGCGATGCTCATGAGGTGATCGGCGTCACCCTCTGCAAACGCCAACACCTCCAGCTGCATCCGCTTCAGTTCTTCAAATGGCAGATCTTTGAAGAGAGTCCGGCCGGTTGCGGTCAGGTAATGTTGAACTGGATCGGTAAGGGCGAAGAAATCGCGTCCGGCGTTTTTCAGCCCGTTTCGTAATGCGATCAATTCCTTCCAGCTGTCTACTGTGATCAGCCAGCTGAATTTCAGATCGCCTCGAAGCTTTTCCGCTTCGATTCCAAGATCGACCACATCGCCGTCAGCCCAGACGAAGGGATGAAACGGTTCCACTTCGGTCGTCGTCGATCCATTCTTTTCGCGGCGGTGCACCTTGACGGTGCCGGTCTCGCCTAGCTCAATGGCGACGATCCTCGCCGTCGGGTCGACCCCGAAAAGTATTTCGTTCTTCTCAAATTCCACATTGAGAGATTCCGCGATTCACGCGGAATGACAAATTGTAGGGCAGGCGCACTTGTCGCGCCGTAGTGGAACGAAGGCGGATCGCCTGCCTTTTAGCAAGCGG
The DNA here is from genome assembly GCA_963817335.1 of uncultured Verrucomicrobiae bacterium. Taxonomy (GTDB): domain Bacteria; phylum Verrucomicrobiota; class Verrucomicrobiia; order Chthoniobacterales; family UBA10450; genus AV40. The sequence continues at coordinate 590,718 of CAWFNX010000001.1, forward strand.
CAAGCGGAGCGGTTGCCCTACAATGGTGACAGCTGTTATAGATGCATCATGAAGATTCGTGCTTTGTCGATCTTGTTCGCGTTGTCGTTGATGGGTTTGGCCCGGGGCCAGGACTCCTCGGTTGAAAAAGCGGCGACCAGTGAATTGCCGTCGTTGCTGGCGATTTATAAGGACATTCATAGTCATCCGGAATTATCCGGACACGAACAACGCACGTCCTCCATGGTGGCCAAGGAATTGCGCGCCACCGGTTGCGAGGTGACCGAAAACTTCGGCAAGTACGATGATCCGAAGCTGAAATGCTACGGAGTGGTCGGGGTGATGAAGAATGGAGGCGGCCCGACTGTTCTTGTTCGCACTGACATGGATGCGCTGCCGGTGCATGAAGAAACCGGACTGCCCTACGCCAGCACGGTGATCGTCAAGAACGACGAGGGTCGCGATGTTTCAGTGATGCACGCCTGCGGCCACGATGCGCATATGGCGGCGTTTATCGGGACCGCGCGCGTTCTGCAACGGCTGAAGCAGGATTGGAATGGCACGATCATTTTTGTTGGACAGCCTGCCGAGGAAGCGATCGGCGGCGCCGAGGCGATGTTGAAGGCCGGTCTTTACAATCGTTTTGGCAAGCCGGATTTCGCGCTCGGCTTTCATGACAAGGCCGACCTTCCTATCGGCCACATTGGAGTTACGCCTGGTTACACCTACGCAAATGTGGATTCCGTAAATCTGACCGTTCGCGGCGAAGGCGGTCACGGCGCTTATCCGCAGAAAACGAAAGACCCGATTGTGCTTTCGGCGGAAATCATCAACCAGCTTCAAACCATCGCCAGCCGTCAAAATAATCCGCTGGATCCAATCGTGGTCACGGTGGGTTCAATTCACGGTGGGACCAAACACAACATCATTCCCGACGAGGTGAAGATGCAGCTCACCGTGCGCACGTACAAGTCTGAAGTGCGCGACCGCGTGCTGGCCGACATTGAGCGGATTGCCAAAGGTTGCGCCGCCGCGGCCGGAGTTCCGCCCGATCGCATGCCTCTGGTCGAGATCCAGAAGGATGGAACGCCCGCGACTTACAACAATCCGGATTTAACGAAGCGATTGGTTAGTGTTTGGAAGAAAGTTTTAGGCGACGCCAATGTCGACATCGTCGATCCCACGATGGGCGGCGAGGATTTCGCCCTATACAGTTTGCCCGATCACTCGGTTCCGGCCGTAGATTTTCACATCGGCGCGGTTGAGCCGGCAAAGATCGCGGAGTTTAAAAAAGAGGGGAAAGAGCTTCCGACTTTGCATTCCAGCAAGTTCGCGCCGGTGCCCGAGCCAACGATCAAAGTTGGCATCGTCGGAATGACCAGCGCGGTGCTCGAGCTGATGAAGGGGAAATAGCGCGCTACTTCACCCGAATGTTTTTACGCAGGAAGGTGGGAACATCGAGGTCCTGACCTTCGACGATCGTCGGCTCGCTCTTTTCAAACCGCCCGCGGGTGATCGGCTCGAACTGCATTACTTCCTGTTTGGCGTAAATGTATTTTTCTTTCGGAGTTGTTGGCTGCGGTTCTTTCTCCACTACCGGTTTTTTCTTCGGCGGAATCAGGCGTGGGGTTGGTTTCTTGATCGAAGGCGCTGGTGGAGGAGCCTGCGATTCAACTGGGGCGGGTGACACGAATTGAATTACATCGTCTGGCGCAGTTGAAGTTTCAGCCGCTGTTACTTCCAGTGCGTCCGGGACGGGCTCGTCTACAACTGGCTTGATTTCAACCTGGGGCGCCGGTTTTGGCGGTTCTTCAACTTGTTCGAGAATTGCCGGGGGCGGCGCGAGAAACGGTTCGGGAATCGGTGGGGCCTGTTCCACCACTGCGTCATCCGCGGCCACCGAGCTGATTATCGTCACGCTCAATCGGTTTCCCATTTTTCCGTCCACGGCCGTGCCAAAAACGATCTGGGTGTGATCGCGCACGTGCTTTCCGAGTTCGCGCATTAAAATTTCCACTTCGGATAATGTCATTCCCGGTCCGCCGGCGACTTGCACCAGCACGTGCGACGCGTCCGCCAGCATTCGACCTCTGTCCATCAACGGATTTTTCAGCGCTTGGGTCAGAGCATCGTGGGCCCGGTTGTCGGAATCGGATTCACCGAAGCCAAAGAGGCAACGTCCATTTTGACTGCGCAATGCGGCAAACAAATCATCGAAGCCGATGCGAATGAGGCCGGGACGCTGGATCAAATTCACGATCGAACGAACGCTTTGGCTGATTGTCATATCGGCGACGCCGAAGGCTTGATGAATTCCCGCCTTGGGCGCGACCATGTCGCCCATACGATCGTTCTCGAAGCAGATCACTGCGTTCGCGACTTCGTTTAACCGCGTGAGAGCGTCCTGCGCTTGCGCGGCGCGGCGTTTTCCTTCGAACGAAAAGGGCATGGTAGCAAACACGATGACGAGCGAGCCGGCTTCGCGCGCGAGTTGGGCGACGATTGGGGCCGCTCCGGAACCAGTCCCGCCGCCCAATCCCGCGCAAATGAAAATCATCCGCGCTCCGGCGATGGCCTGGCGAATCTCGTCGGCGGATTCGATCGCCGCCTGGTAGCCAAGGTCGGGATCTCCTCCGGTGCCAAGCCCATGCGTGCTGCCGCGGCCGAGCTGCACTTTTCGCGCAGCAACAGAACTTGCCAGCGCCTGGACATCGGTGTTGATCGCGATGAGATCGTTCTTGTCCATTCCGTCGAGCAGAACGCGGTCGAGCGCATTCGACCCGGCGCTGCCAACGCCAACGACTTTGATGGGAATCGCTTCCTCCTGCCGTGCCGGCAAGCTGTAGTTTTTACTGAGTTGGATCATGTCGATCTTTCTGTTGTCACCGTATTCGATTGAATAGCCTTCCAAACATTCGAGTGATTCCGCCTCGTGGCCGATCGACTTGAACGGCCTGCGCGTATTTGAGCAAACCAATCCCGGTGGCGAATTGCGGATTTTCCGCGGCTGAAGTCAGGCCGGACGTGGTTTGCGCGTGTGCGACGTGGGCCGGCATCTCGAAAACTTCGCCGGCCAGGTGATCGATTCCGTTGAGCAAACTGCATCCGCCGGTGATGAAAATCCCTGCGCCGACATAATTGATGAACGGCTCTTCTTCGACGGTGCGCTTGAGCAACTCAAAAGTCTCGCGCAGTCGCAGATGAATAATCGTGTTAAGGGTTTCGCGTTCGATTTCTTTGCCGGCGAAGCCGGAATCGTCCTTGAGCACGATCGTTTCGCCGGGAAGGCAATTGCCGAGGACACAGCTGCCTTCGTCGGTCTTAAGCTTCTCCGCGCGCGCCATCGGGATCCGCAGTCCCATCGAGATGTCGTTAGTGATGTGATCGCCCCCGACCGCGAGCACCCCGCTTTGTTTAATGGCGCCGTCAACGTAGAGAATGTAGTCCGTGGTGCCGCCGCCAATATCGACCACGAGCGCTCCGAGATTTTTTTGATGCTGGGTTAACACGACCTGCGCGGACGCCAGCGCGCTGAACACCACGTCCTCGACTTCGAGCGGCAATTCCTTAACGCAGCGGATGGTGTTTTGGATCCGCGTCCGGACGCCGTGGATAATATGGAAATCGGCTTCCACCTTCTGTCCGAGCATGCCGACCGGGTTGAGCACGCCATCCTGTCCGTCGACGTGATAATGCTGAATGATAGAATGGAGAAACGCGTTCTGTGCGGGAATGCTCACTTCTCGCGCGCTCACCTTCACGTCTTCGACGTCCTGATCGTCGATCTCGTCGCGGTCCTCTGGCAACACGACGCAGCCGCGATTGTTGAAACCCTGAATGTGCCCGCCGGCAACGGCAATGAAAACGCTGCGAATCATCACGTCGCTCTTCTGCTCGGCGTCGACCACCGCTTCGTGGACGCACTTCATCGCGGTTTCAAAATCAACAATCTCGCCTTTGCGTACGCCACGCGATGGCGCCTGACCGACACCAAGAATTTTTAATGTTCCATCAGGACGGGTCTCGCCGACGACGACACAAATCTTCGATGTCCCGATCTCCAAACCTACGATTAAATCACCACTCGCCATGTTGTTTAGTTTTTCTTGAAAGGTTGAATTAGAAATCGTTTCGCCGGGGTCGGGGTCGGGGAGGAACTGGGAGATGATTTGGGAGCTGCGGGCGCCGCAGTTTTCAACGGCTTCGGATGCGATTTCGTAGCGGTTGATGGCGACGGCGTCGGTTTTGGTTTTGGCGCCGTGTTGATTGGGATCGCTTTCATTACTCTGGGCGATTCTTCCGGTTGGATCGTCTCGTTAATCACTTCCACCGGCGGTTTTGCCCACGTCACAGGAATGTTCCGCTGGACCAGTAGATTCACCGTGGCGATTTCACGGTGCGCGTCGTCGGAATAAATTAGAAACTGCTCGAGCCGCTGCAGCTGAGTATCGAGATTGTCGAAGCCGAATGTCACCTTGCTGTGGTTCTTGTCCGTCACCAACAGGCAATAGCCTTTTGAAACATCGATCTCGCGAATCTGGAAACGAGTTTGCATGAAACTCCGCGAACTCAATCGCAACAACTCGAGGGCGGCTTTGGTTTCGAGAGACTCGACAGTCTTTCCTACCTCGAGCGATTCGCTGCCGCAACCGACAATCAACGGCAACCCAAGATATTCCGACAAAAGTTTCTTCTCCTTCATCAGAACTCCGCGCGCATCGATCAGAAATGCGGCGTCGGACGCGAACGGATCGGCAACTTGCTTTTCACTCGTGATCCAGGCGATCGGTTTGCGTTCGACAATGCGAATATCGATTTCGCCGGGAAGTTTCCGTAAGACTTCGACTTCGTCCACCTGCGGTAAATCCTGCAAACGGTCGTGGACGCGAGCCAGGTTCACCCGAAAGATGTTTTCGCCTTCGCGCAAATCGGCCACGGTCAAAATCTGGTCGCGTTGCAAGGTGCCGTCGGTTTGGACCTCGATCGCGGTGAGCTTGTATTCGGGATTATCGAAAAAGAAACGCTTGGCCGCGAAGCGCGCCCCGACATAAACGCTGGCAATTAAGGCGAGCAACAGAGCGACCTTGGAAAAAACAACCAGGACTCGACGGTTCCGGTGCGCAACGGCTTTGCGCGAGCGGACCTTAACGTCCAACAAATGTTGCTGCCGCCGTTGACGGAAGCTGGAGAGACGCTTGTTGCGCGCGCGGGGACGTTGTTGTCGCCTCATTGCCGGGCGCGCTCCTCTCTCGCTCGCGACAGCTCGATGATGCGCCGGCAAAGAGCGACGTAATTGATACCGGCGGCAGCTGCGGCCTCCGGAAGCAAGCTGGTCTCGGTCATTCCCGGAATCGTGTTTACTTCCAAAACGAACGGTTCGCCTGCTTCGGTCAAAAGCATGTCCACCCGGCCGTAGACGACCAGGCCGAGGGCGCGAAATGCCGCAAGTGCCAGCTCCTGGATTTTCTTGGTTAACCCGGCATCGATTTTTGCCGGACAAACATGCTCCGCGCTGGCGCCAGCCTGCGGATTCAGGAACGGGTACTTGGTATTAAAATCGTAAAAGCCGCCCTTCGGAATTATTTCGAGAATCGGCAGGGCTTGATCACCGAGGATACCTATCGTCAATTCGCGGCCGGATACAAATTTTTCTATCAACAATTTGCGATCGTAGTTCGCCGCCTGCTTTAGAGCGCCGTCCAGCTCGTTTTCATTTTTGACAATTACGATTCCAACCGTCGATCCTTGCCGCGCGGCTTTCACGACCAGCGGGACCGACATTTTTGGACGTTGGCCCGCGTCAATCACTTCCGATTCCGGCGTGACGACGTTGTGCTCGAGAAATTTTTCCTTCGATAAAACTTTATCGAATGCAATTCGGCTGGCTTCGACGCCATCGCCGGTGTAACTGACGCCGCGCCGTTCCAGAATTTTCTGGAGCTGGCCGTCTTCGCCGAATGTTCCGTGAATGCAATCGAAGGCGAGATCAATATCCGCTGGAAGTTCGAAATTCTCGTCGCGTACATCGACCTCCACGACTTCGATTCCAAGCGAACGCAGGGCCTTGGATACTCCGGCAGCGGTGGCCAGCGAAACGTCGCGTTCCGAGCCAGGGCCGCCCATTAGGACAGCAATTTTCTTTGGTAGCTCCTTCTTCATACAATTCCCGTGTCGGCCTCTCCTACAATTTGCACTTCGGTCTCCAGCTCGATGCCGCGCTTGGCTTTGGCCTCCTGCTTGATCTGCTCGATCAGTTCCAGCATCTCCGTCGCTGTGGCTCCGCCATCGTTGACGATGAAGTTGCCGTGCACGTCGGAAACGCGCGCTTTCCCGACGTTTGAATTCTTAAGGCCGAGTTCGTCGACAAGCTTTCCGGCGGGACAGGTTTCCGGATTTTTAAAAATGCAGCCCGCGCTTTTTGCGATCGGCTGGGTCGAGCGGCGCTTCTCCTGCGATTCATGCAGACGGGCTTCGATCTGTTCGCGTTTAGCCGGCGTTCCTCGGAATGTCGCGGAGACAGCGAAGTTTCTTTCAAGCAACGGAAAATGCCGATAGTGAACTTCGAGCTTCTCACGTTCCTCGTCGTGCGCGTTGCCGTCGGGATCGAGATAGCGAACGCTGACCACGTTTTCAAAAGTTTGCGAGCCCATCGCGCCCGCGTTCATCCGCAAAGCGCCGCCGACCGCTCCCGGAATACCTTCCATCCATTCCAATCCGCCCAGATCGGCGCCGCGCGCTGCATAAGCGATCTCCTTTAACTTCGCGCCGACTCCGGCCGTGATCTTGTTGTCATGGATGTCGATCTTGTCGAAATCGCCACCCGAAGGATGAACCACCACCCCGCGAATTCCGCCGTCGCGCACGAGGAGATTCGATCCCCGGCCGATAACGAAGAGCGGTAGATTTTCATCGCGACAAAACCGGATCAGGTCCGCAAACGATTTCTCGTCGCGAGGTTCGACCCAAAATTGGGCCGGGCCGCCGACCCGCAACGTCGTGTGCTTCGAAAGCGGTTCATAAAGTCGAACATCCCCGTCCTGGCCGACAATCTCTTTGATCTTTTCGGCAATGACTAAATCACTGGCCAGAATCGACAATTGTTCGTGAATGTTGCCGGCGCCGAGACTCAGAACGAGGTCACCTGAGTCGAGCATATTGCCGACATCGCGATGCACCCATTCCAGCCGCGGCTGGTAAGAAACACCCCGATGACCGTTCGCGGCGATCTCGTCTGCGATCATTTGTCCACTGACCCCGGGAATCGGCAATTCATTGGATCCGTAAACATCCGTGATCACGACCCGGTCCGCGTTGTCGAATGCGCGGCCGAACTCTTTTCGGAGCAATTGGGTGCGCGAGTAGCGATGCGGTTGAAACATGGTGAGGACGCGCTTGCGTCCAGCCGAGCGCGCCGTTTTCAGCGTGGCTTTGATCTCGGTCGGATGATGTCCGTAATCATCCACCAACAGGAACCGGGGACTGTCGTATTTAATTTCGAAGCGGCGCCGCGCGTGTTGAAATTTCGTCAACGCTTTTGCGATTTTGTCGAAGCCAACGCCGAGCTCGGTGGCGAGCGCAATCACGCCGAGCGCATTTCGGACATTGTGCTCGCCGGGAACATTGAGCACCGCCTGACCGAGCTTTTCCTTGCCTCGGTAGACGGAAAATTCTGAGGTGAAATTTCGGAGTTCGACGTCGGTCGCGCGATAATCGGCGTTCTCGGACAATCCGTAGCAGATGACGCGTTCAGAAGACCCACATATGCGAGTCGCGTTCGGTTCGTCGGCGCAATAGAAGATCTTGCCGGTCGTTTGTCCGAGGAGCTGGCGGAAAACTTTCTCGATCGCTGCCAGGTCGGAATAAAAGTCGAGATGTTCCTCCTCTATATTAAGTACCAGAGCGTGTTCGGGATGATACAGGGCAATGGTCCCGTCGCTCTCGTCGCCTTCTGCCACGAAATATTCGCCGCGTGGATCCCAGTGTGCGTTTGTTCCGAGGATCGGAATTTCAGCTCCCACGTAATGGGACGGATGAAGTCCGCCTTCGCGCAAAACGTGGGCGGTCATGGCCGAGGTCGTGGTTTTGCCGTGCATTCCGACGACCAGGATCCCGCGTTTCCCCGACATGATGGCAGCCAGCGCTTCCGCGCGGCGGACGGTTCGTCGGCCGGCCTTTTGGGCATCGTTCAGGATCGGGTTTTCCGGTTTGATCGCGGAGGAGTAAATGATGAGCTCGGCGTCATGCGCGTCTTCGGCCCGATGCTGGCGGTGAAATTTAAGCCCGAGCCGTTGAAGCCGTTCCGTTTCCTGGGAATTCAGTTTGTCCGAGCCGCTGACGTCGTGCCCGAGCTGCAGCAAAAGCCCGGCAATACCGCTCATCCCGCTTCCGGCGACGCCGATGAGATGCACGCGATGGCGCTCACGCGTCAGAAATTGCCCGAGATCGCCATCCTTGGTCATGACTGGGTGAATTTCTCCATTGTGATTGCGACTCGATTGGCGGCGTCGCCTGGGGCTAGCTGCAAGGATTTTTCAGACATGCGCCGAAGCTGTTCCGGATGATCGATCATCGCGCGGATCTTCTGTGTGAATAATTCGGGCGTAAGATCCGATTCTTTCAAGACAACGGCGGCACCTGCCCGGGCAAAGATTTCGGCGTTTCGCGTTTGATGATCGTCGGCAGCGTAGGGAAATGGAATCAGAATCGTGGGCAAACCGAAGAAAGCGAGTTCTGCCAGGCTGGCGGCGCCCGAACGCGCCACCGCGAAATCCGCCGCGCTGTAAACTTCTTCCATGTGATGATGAAACGCGGCGACAAACGCGGGAATCTGTTCGCGACGATAATTGTCGGCGACCAAACGTTCGTCTCGCGAGCCGGAAAGGTGAATTATCTGGAGTCTGGCACCGCGCAGCGCCGGCAGGGATTTGATCATTGCCTGGTTAATTCCGCTGGCCCCCTGACTTCCGCCCATCACCAGCATCGTCGTTACGCCGGCTTGCAATCCCAGCTTTTGCCGCGCTGCTTCTTTGTCCAGGCGTTTGAGCTCGGTTCGAATTGGCGTGCCGGTGATTTCGGTCCGCACTTTCGGAAAAAATTGCGCCGCTTCTTTGAACCCGAGCAAAACCGCGCCCACCATTTTCGCAGCCAGCCGGTTCGCTTTTCCGGGAATGGCATTGGACTCGTGAACGAGCGTCGAAATGCCGCGCATGCGACCGGCAAGAATCGGGGCGGTTGAAGTGAACCCACCCATGCCGAGCACGACCTGCGGATTAAATTTGGTGTAGATCGATCGACACAGGGAAAGGCTTTCGGCGAATCGCCGCACAAATCCGAAAATGCGCGGCGATAAGACCGAAGGAAATCCGACCGTGGGTAGTTTCTCGAAACGAAACTGTGTTCGCGTAGAAAGCGCGAGATTGTCTATCTCCTTTTCGGAGACGAACAAGAGCACTTCGTGCCCGCGCTGGCGCAAGACTTCAGCGACAGCGATTCCAGGGAACAAATGTCCGCCGGTGCCGCCACATGCGATAATTGCGTTCATTCGGTATTCGCCAATGCCGCTAAATTCGTGGAGTGATCCGCACTTGCAGAGCGCTGCGTTTCTTGTTGGACGGCTCCAGAACCGCCTGCCGATAAATATTGAGAAGCAAACCGACCCCGAACAGACACGCCACCAGGTTGGAGCCTCCGTAGCTGATAAAGGGCAGTGGCAAACCCTTGTTCGGCAAGAGTGAAGTGGTAACGCCGATGTTCACCGCAGCCTGGAGCGCGAGCAACGAAATGACGCCGGTCGCGACCAGCAATCCGAATCGATCTTTGGCGTGCAAAGCAACGACAATTCCGCAAACGATCACAACGACGAAAAGAAAAACCACCAACAAACTAACTCGCAGCCCGAGCTCTTCGCCAATCATCGGAAAAATGAAATCGGTGTGCGCGTAGGGGAGGTAGAGCATTTTCTGGCGGCCATTGCCCAGGCCCAGTCCTTCCATTCCGCCGCTCCCCCATGCGATCAATGCCTGCATCTGCTGCAGACCGGCGTCTTCCTTGTAGCGCTCGAGATCGGTGAATGCGATCAGACGCTCCATGCGGGCGTGGGTGGCGCCGATAACAATTACGGTGCTGCCGAGTACCGCCAGCAATCCGAGCAGGATCGGATTCGTTCCGGCGACGAACATGATCACGAACGTAGTCATGCCGATCAACGCTGTCGTTCCGAGGTCTACCTCAAACAAAATTAAGGCGATCAACGCGCTCACTACAGCCAGGGGAATCGCAAATCCGAAAAGTGGATTGCTGGTCGACTTTTCGTAGCGGGCAAACCACCACGCCAGAAAAAACACGGCGGCGACTTTGGCGATTTCGGACGGTTGAAAACTCACCGGACCGACACCAAGCCAGCGCCGCGAGCCATTGATCCGCATTCCGATATGCGGAACGAAACAAAGCGCGAGCGTGATCGTCGCAATTCCAAGCCAAACCCACCAGGTGCGCTGCCAAAAATGATAATCGATCAGCGCCGCGGTGATGCAGATTGCCAGTCCCACGCCGAGCCACGTGGCCTGGCGCTTCAAGAAAAATAAAGGATCGCCGTGACTATCTCGGGCAAAAGCGCTTGTGCTAAAAAGCATCACGATCCCAATGACCAGGAGACCGAGCACGGCCAGGAACAGGAGATAAGCGCTTTTGCGACGCATCGGATCGACAACTACTCGGATTTCTTCGCTGACTTGGCCGGGATCAAAAGTTTTTGGCCGATTTTTAGTTTGCGCGGGTCGTCGATGTGATTGAGCGCGACCAGATCGTCGTAGGGCACCTTGAACTTCTTCGAGATTGTCACCGGATTATCGCCTTTGGCGACGATGTAAGTTTTTCCAGAATCGGAAACTTTCGTCTGCGCCTTGGGGCTGTTCTTTGCCGGAGTCGTGGAATTGACGGCGTTCGCTTGCGGCTTTGTCTCTGACGCCACAACTGCGGCGGGATTCGTCGAGGTTGACGACGGGAGCGCGGACTGATGCGTTTTGATCGCGTTGAAGGCGATGATTCCCGCGACGGCGACGACGTGCAGCAGGAGGACGATCAACAGCGCGCGAGAAAGCTTCATGCTTGGCTCGGCCAAATCGTCGTAGTCGGCGCTAGCCGCGCCGATGCGGAGCGGGCGGCGGACTGCGGTCGCGCGAAGCTTTTTGCGTTTGAGCTTGAACAGGTTTGGCATTTTGAACTTCCTTTTCATTGAGGGAGGGCCGCGCCCGCATCGCTGCGCGAAGCCGCTGCGGGCAGGGCTTGGACCAGGGCGCGAAATTGATCGCCGCGGTCCGCGTAACTTTTGAACATGTCGAATGAAGATGTGCCTGGGGAAAAAAGGACGACTTCGCCGGACTTGGCGGTGGCGTGCGCGCGTTCAACTGCATCCGCCAGCGATATTGCCATCTCGGTTTTAACGGCGCCGTCCCAGTCGCGCGCGATCTGTTTTGCCATTTCGCCAATGAGAATGGTCGTGCGAACCTTTTCCTTCACCAGCTCGCGCATTGGTTGAAAGTTGAATCCCTTGTCCTTGCCTCCCGCGATCAGGACCACCGGCTTGCTTTGGGCCTGGAGCGCTTTCTCCATCGCGTCCAGGTTGGTGGCCTTGGAATCGTTGACGTAGTCAACCCCGCCGATTTGGCGGACGAACTCGCAGCGATGCGGTTGGGGCTCATAGGCCGACAACGAAGGAACCATTTGCTCGAACGAAAGTCCGCGCGCGTGGCCGGCGGCCAGAGTCGCCATCAGATTTTCGATATTATGCGAGCCACGCAACTTCGTTTCACTCATGCGCAGCACCGGCTGGTTTTGAAAAAGGATTACGCCTTCGGACAGGCGGAAGTCGGCGCGATTCGTATAAGCGCTGAAGGTGACCCGGCGGGCGCGCACTTCCGGCAAAGTCTCGCTGGCGTTGACGATCGCTACATCGTCGACGGTCTGGTTTTCAAACAATCGCAATTTCGCGGCGCGATATTCCCCGACCGATCGATAACGATCGAGATGGTCGGGCGCGAAGTTTAACCAGAGCGCAATCGACGGGTGAAAGGTTCGGATCGTTTCCAATTGAAACGAACTGACTTCGACGGTCAGCACGTCGTATTTGATTTTCTCGCGCGCGACTTCGGACAGCGGTTTACCGATGTTGCCGCAGGCGATTGTTTTCTGTCCGCACTGATTCAACATTTGGGCCAGCATCTCGGTGGTGGTCGTCTTGCCGTTCGTTCCGGTGACGGCAATCACCGGCGTTTCGCATGAACGCCAGCCGAGCTCGAGCTCGCCGATGATCTCGATTTGGCGCGACCAAAAATTGCGGCCCAGGGCCGAAGCCGGATCGATTCCCGGACTCACCACGATAAAATCGTATTTATCCGCATTGCGATCGGCCTCCATTCCGCAGATCACTCGCACTTCTTGCCCGCGCAAATTATCGAGAGTCGACCGCAAAAGTTTCTTTTCGTCGGCGCTGTCGAGAACGGTGACGTTGGCGCCCTCCGACCGCAAAAGAAGTGCGGCGGCCGCGCCACTCAATCCGGCTCCCAGAACTGCGACGTTTTGGTTCGAGTAACGCAAATTTTTTACCTCAACTTCAACGTGGCCAGGCCGAGGAGCGCGAAGATCCCGGACAAAATCCAGAAGCGCACGATCACGGTATTTTCTTTCCAACCCGCGAGTTCGAAATGGTGATGGATCGGCGACATCGCGAAAATCCGTTTGCCGGTGAGCTTGAAACTCAAGACCTGGAGAATGACCGATACCGCTTCGATCACGAACACGCCGCCTACCACGACGAGGAGCAGTTCCTGTTTGCAACAAATGGCCACCACCCCAAGCATTCCGCCGATGGCGAGCGAGCCGGTGTCGCCCATAAAAACTTTCGCCGGGTGGCAATTGAACCAGAGGAAACCGAGACCGGCGCCCACCAAGGCGGCGCAGACAACCGTCAGTTCGGCCGTGAACGGATAGAAGGGGACCTGCAGATATTCGGCCAAACGAAAATTTCCGGCGATATAAGAGAGCAACGCGTAATCGAAAGCGACAGTGACGGTGCAACCCGTCGCGAGCCCGTCGAGACCGTCGGTAAGATTTACCGCATTGGAGCAGCCGACAATCACCAGCCCGAAAAAGAAAAACGTGAACCAGCTCATGTTGGCGACGACCGGGGCTTTGATGAAGGGCACGAAAAGTTCGCGCGCCTGGACTTCGAGGAGCGGGCTCGTCAGAAAAACGGCCGTGATAATTCCGGCGAGTGCGAATTGAAAAACCAATTTGATTCGGCCATTTACCCCCGAGGTATTTTTCTTGGTGACTTTGAGATAATCGTCGGCAAACCCGAGCGCGCCGAGATAAAGCATTGAGAAGAGCGCCAGCCAGACGAAGCGATTGTCCGGGCGGGCCCAAAGCACACTCGAAATAAACACGGTACCAATGATGAGAACGCCGCCCATGGTCGGGGTGCCGGCTTTGACTCCGTGCAATTCGGCGAGTCGATGCACTTCAGACGCTTGACGAATCGGTTGACCGAGCTTCAGCGCAGTTAAAATGCGGATGACAACGTTTCCGAACAAGAGCGAGAGCACGAAAGCGGTGATGGCGGCGGCAACGGCGCGAAAAGTGACGTAAAAGAACACATTAAAGCCGCCGATGTGTTCGCTCAGTCGATGGAGGTAATACATCATGACGAGTGAGTCCGAGCCGGACTGGCAGTTGTGACGGGTGACGGGTGACGGCTGAATTGTTCGATCACGTCTTCGGTGCGAGCCAAGCGGCTTCCCTTAATTAGGACAAGATCTCCAATCCCTGCGATTTCTGCCAACAATTCGGCCGCCGCAGACGTTGATTGGACTATGCTGCTTTTATCAAGACCCGCTTTTTTGGCGGCATCAACAATTAATGCGCCCATCTCGCCGATTCCGATCAATTGATCGATCTCGAGCGCGGCTGCTTCCTGCCCGACTTCCTGATGCCCGCGCTCGGTTTCCGATCCGAGCTCGCGCATCTCACCGAGAACAGCGATTTTTTTTCCATCAGCGTGGAGCTCAACCAACGTTCGTAAAGCCGCTTTCATTGAATCGGGATTCGCGTTGTAGCTGTCATCCAGAAATTGCACGCCGTTGACTTCTTTGATCTGCAATCGCGCTTTCGTGAGCGGCGCGGTGGCCAAACCAATGGCACACTCTTCGAGGGGAACACCAAACGCCCGACCGGCGGCGACGGCGAGCAAGGCATTTTGCACCATGTGCAGGCCGGGCACGGACAATTGCGCACGACAACGGTGCGCGCCTTCCAAAATGGTGAATTCCGAGCCGCCCGAGCTCTGCTCGATTTCTGTTGCCCGCAGAGTTCCGCTGTTGATTCCGGCAAGGATAACGCGACCGCTGGTTCGTTTGGCGATTTCTTCGGTGAACGGATCGTCCCCGTTGAGAATCACAGTTCCCGCCTTGCCCACGGCTTCGGCGAGCATCCCTTTTTCCTGCGCGATCGCTTCACGTGATCCCATGAATTCGATGTGGGCGACGCCGACGTTGGTAATGATCGCAGCGTCGGGCGCAGCAATTCGTGCCAGAGGCGCGACCTCGCCGGGATGATTCATTCCGATCTCCCAAACTGCGACTTCATCGCGTGATGTGGCTTCGAGGATCGTCCGCGGCAGGCCGACGTGATTATTGAAGTTGCCTTGGGTCTTGGTGACGCGAAATTTTCGGCCGAGGACCGACGCGGCAAAATCCTTCGTGCTTGTTTTGCCATTGCTTCCGGTTATCGCGAGAACTTTGAGTGGAAGCGATTTCCGATAATTCGCCGCCAGGTTTTGATACGCGAGCAGGGTGTCTTTGGCGCGAATGATGGCAAACTGGTAGGGACGCCGCGCTGCGGCGTCCGGTCGGCCCAGCGCACCGACCCTACCTTTCCAATTGTCATCGACAATCCCGCCGGCTGCCCCGCTGTTGGCGACGTCTTCAACGAATTTGTGAGCATCAAAGTTTTCTCCACGAAGGGCGACGAACAATTCGCCCTTCTTAATGGTTCGTGAATCTGTGCTGACTCTTTCAACCGAGATATCTCCGTCGCCGCTTTCCAGCTTGGCTTCAGCCAGTTTCGCAATTTGCGCGATCGATAACGGGTTCATTTGAATTCTACCGGACGACTTTCGATCGCGCGTCGCGCGACTTGAATGTCTTCGAATGGCACCGTGTGATCGGCAAACTCCTGATAATTCTCGTGACCTTTGCCCGCGATCAACACGATGTCACGCGATTGGGCGAGCTCGATCGCGCGCGAGATCGCTGCAGCGCGGTCGGCATTTTTTTCAAAGTGATCGCTGCGAAAACCTTTCTCAACGTCGGCGATGATTGCATCAGGATCTTCTTTGCGCGGATTGTCGGAAGTGATGATCGCGTGATCGGCGTTTTGATCGACGACTTGTCCCATCAACGGCCGTTTCTCGCGATCGCGATTTCCGCCACAACCGAAAACGACAATCAGCCGTGCGGGATTTAGTTCGCGCAATGTCTTGATGACATTGAGTAGCGCATCCGGAGTGTGAGCGTAGTCGACGAAGACCTGGAACTGCCGTTTCGCCGGAACCATTTCCAATCGGCCGGGAACCTGCGGCGATTTGGCGAGGCTGAGGACGGCCTCTCGCAAACCGACGCCCAAGGCGTTGGCAGCGGCAAGAGCCGCAACGGAATTGGCGACGTTGAACCTTCCAATCAGCGGAACGCGGACGAGATAACTTTTGCCTCGCGCATCGAGCTGGTAGGACGTGCCGCCAAACTCCATTCGATAATTCGAAGCGCGAAAGTCGGCCTTCAATCCGGTGCCAAAAGTTACAACAGAAACTTTGTTACCTGCCGCGCCGTAGGTCCGAGCCGGACTGGCATTTCGCGAAGGCGGGCCGATCTTCGCGACAAGTTTCTGCCCGTAGCGATCGTCGAGGTTGATAATCGCGACCGGTTTTTTCTTTCGCTCCTGTCGCGCGAGCTGTTCGAACAAGGATGCTTTCGCTTCGAAATAATTCTCCATCGTCCCGTGATAATCGAGATGGTCCTGGGTGAGGTTGGTGAAGACGGCTACGTCCCACTCGATGTCGCGAACACGTTCCTGAGCTAAGGCGTGAGATGAAACTTCCATCACAGCCGCGCGACAGCCAGCGTCCCGGATTTGGGCCAGCAATTCCTGAAGGTCGAGCGACTCGGGGGTGGTGCGGGCTGCCGGCAAAACGCGTTCGCCAATTTCGTAACGGACCGTTCCGAGCAAACCGCAACGCAGGCCGGCTTTCTCGCAAATGTGTTTGATCAGGAATGTGGTGGTGGTTTTGCCGTTTGTTCCGGTGACGCCGGCGATCTTCAATTTGCGCGCCGGATAATTGAAGAATCGCGCGGCAAGATCCGCCATCGCCGTCCGGGTGTTCTCCACGAGGACGAAGGTGGCCCGCGAATTTTTTTCTGCGCGCTCGGCGACAATCACCGTGGCGCCTTTTTCGATGGCCTGACCGATGAAGTCGTGACCATCGCTTTTTTCGCCGCGCAGTGCCACGAACAGTCCATCCCTCTGCACACGGCGCGAGTCATACGCGATGCTTTCCACCGCGCGATCAACTGGGCCGATGATTTCGCGAACGGGAGTCGCGGCGAGAAGGGTTTTGAGCTGCATGAGGGTCCGCCATTTTTGGGCCAAGGAGTCAATGGCGCGAAGAAACGGTTAAGGCAACTCGCTCCACGGGAGTGGCTCGGCGGATTTCCTCATGCGGCTCAAGATCGAGATAACGCGCCGCCTTTTCGGCGATGTGTGAAAAAATGGGACCGGCGACGGTGCCGCCGTAATTTTGTTCCGGCTTGGTCTGGGCATCGTCCAGCACGACGAGACCGACAAATTCCGGATGTTCTGCCGGCAGAAAACCGCAGAACGAAACGACTTCCTTGCCTTTCTCGTATCCGCCGTGCGGCCCAACTTTTTGGGCGGTGCCGGTCTTGCCGGCGATGGTGAATCCCGGAACTGCCGCGGCCGCGGCGGTGCCGCGATCGCTGACCACGCCGCGTAGCGCCATTCCAATTTGATTGGCCGTTTGCGGCGAAATGACTTGTCGCAGGACAATTGGCTTTAGCGTGCTGATCGTTTTGCCATCGCCGGTGGTGATCGATTTTACGATGCGCGGCGTCATCAGCTTTCCGCCGTTGGCAATCGCGCACATCGCGGTGGCCATTTGCAAAGGCGTCACCCCGATTTCGTGTCCCATCGGAATGTGGGTGATTGAGATTTTGCTCCACGACTGCGGCGAGCGCAGCAAACCGGGAATTTCGCCCGGCAGTTCGATCCCGGTGCGATCTCCGAATCCAAAACGCCGGATGTATTCGTAGAATTTCTGATCGCCGAGGCTGACGGCCAGTTTGGCAGCGCCGATGTTGCTCGATTTCACCAGAATGTCTTTGACGCTGAGATCGCCGAACGCGGCGTGATCGTGCAGCGGGGTGCCGCCGTAATTCCACACGCCGTTCTCGCAAAAGATGTAGGAATCGAGACCGAACTTATGCTCGTTGATCGCCGCGGCCGCGGTCACGATCTTGAAAGTCGAGCCCGGCTCCATCATGTCGCAGATGGCGCGGTTTTTCATTTGTTCCGGTTTCGCTTCGGACCGGTTGTTCAAATCGAACGCCGGACGGTTCGCCATGGCCAGGATTTCGCCGGTCTCCGGCCGCATCAGAATGATGGTCGCTTTTTTTGGCGAATACTCGCGCATCGCGGCATCGATTTCGTTTTCGACGATGTTCTGCAAATTCAGATCGATGGTGAGATGAACCTGGTAACCATTGCGCGACGCGCGTTCCTGGCCGCGATACAGCACCATTTCCTGACCGGCGCGATTGTGTTCGATGTAGCGGTAACCATCCTGACCGCGCAGATATTCATCGAGTGAACCTTCCACGCCTTGAATGCCTTTGTGCTCAAAGTCAGTGAAACCGATTACGTGGCAAAGCATCATGCCGTTCGGATAAACGCGGGTCGCGTCCCGCTCGAAATAAATGCCGCGAAGATTCTTCGCGCGGAGTTGTTGTCGCAACGAATCGGCGCTGGCTTTCGCGACTTCCCGCTTCAAGACGATGTAGCGCCGGTCGGTGTGCAGTTTCTCCGAAAGTTCGCCGCGGGGTAGTTGAAGCTGCTTGCTAACAAGGTCGACCGTCGTTTCGACGTCGTTGAGATGGGTGGCGTCGGCCACAACAGTTTCGACCGGAACATTGTTGGCCAGGACTTCGTTGTTCGCGTCGAGAATGGTCCCGCGCTCGGCGAAAATCGGTTGCTTGATGACGTGCTTCTCAGCCGCGAGTCCCGCGTACTCGTCGTGCTTGACCATCTGAAGATAGATCAAGCGAAACGAAAACAGGCTGAACAGGAGAATGAAGCCGAGGCAGATGATTGCACATCTTGTTCGGCTGTTCCATTTCATCTCGAGCTCCGCGGGTTCGAGACCGGTTGAATGGCGTCGTCGGGATTTCGATTCGGGATGGTCAGCCGAACGATGTTGTGTTCGGCGATCGGAATCATTTTCAGGTAGCCTTCCTTCAGCCGACGTTGCAGAGCAGCCCGCGAGGTGAGGGCGGCGATCTGGGCGCTGGCCACTTCATTTTGCATCTGCAAATTCGAGACCTCGGTCTCCAGCGCCTTCTTACGATCACCCAGGTGATAAAGCTGAAGGGTGAGATAAACGTAAATCAGTCCGGTCAACGCCAGGAATCCGGTCAGAACAATCCAGCGCGCGAGCGATGCGGCGTTGACTTCGTTCCAATTGCGGCGCGATCTACTCATCCAATTTTCTCCGCCACTCGCAACTTGGCGCTGCGCGAACGCGGATTCATCCGGCGCTCATTTTCACCTGGCTCGACCGGCTTGTCGGTGATCGCGCGCATATCGTAATCCGGGTTATGCCGCGGCTCCGGCCATTCCGGACGATCGATCCACTCGCGGCTGTGATCCCGAATGAAATTTTTCACGATGCGATCTTCCAGCGAATGGAAAGCAATGACGGCAATGCGCGCTCCGGCCTCGAGACGCGCGGTCAAGACGCGCAGACCCTGTTCGAGCGCCCCAAGCTCGTCGTTCACTTCCATGCGCAACGCTTGAAATGCCTGAGTAGCGGGATGACGGCGCCCGTGACGGCCGACCACTTTCTCGATGGCCTTGGCCAGCTGGAGCGTTTCGGTAAATGGCGTGTCTTTGCGCATTTTCACGATCAAGCTGGCAATCCGCCGCGCAGCCGGTTCTTCACCGAGGTCGCGAAAGATTCGAGTCAGCTCCTCTTCGCTGTAAGTGTTAACGATCTGCGCCGCGTTGATCATCGCTCTCGGATCCATCCGCATGTCCAGCGGACCGTTGCGCATCATGCTGAAGCCGCGTGCGGCGTTCTCTAACTGACGGGAAGAGACGCCGAGGTCCAAAATTGCCCCGCCGATTTTTTGAATCCCGAGTTCGTCGAGAATTTTGTCCGTATCGCGAAAGTTGATCTGGCGCAGGGTGACCCGACCGCCGTAAGGAGCGAGTTCCTCCCGGGCCTGGGCGATTGCATCCGGATCTTGGTCGAGGGCAAGAACGTCGGCCCCGGTTTTCAGAATCGCTTCGGTATGTCCGCCTCCGCCAACTGTGCCGTCGACAACCAGCGATCCCGGATGCGGCGCGAGCAATTCGACCGCTTCCGCAGCCAGCACCGGATGATGGTAAGTGAAATCTTCCATTTGCTGAGGCTCCTCTTCCAGCACGAGCGGACCGGTGGCAAACCAAACCGGCCGCTCAAACAATAATGCGTTCATATGTGGGTTGATCACAAACCAATGACGTTGGCCACGTGTTGGTAGGTGGGCGTCTCGTCGGCGTCTGCCTTCTTGCGTTTCTGCAGGTTCCAAATTTCAAAACGGCCGCGGCCGCCCACCAGAACGACCTCGCCCTTCAACCCAAGTTTTTGGCAAAGGTCAACCGGCAGAACGAGGCGGCCTTGTTTGTCAGCGATGGAGTGCTGGGCGCGGGCATGAAGTTGCCGAAAGAAAACGCGGCGATCTCGCGCGGAAACATTGGCGTCGGCTTCAGCGGCGGCGCTCATACGAGAAAATTCTTCAGGCGACATGACCAGAAGAAACTGGTGAGTCGCTTCCGGAAGAAGGATGAATTCCTCGGCAGCACCTCGGCGCCAGCGTGCGGGAATGGTAATTCGATTTTTTTCGTCGATGAAGTGACGAAATTCGCCGGCGTAGAAACGTTGGTCAGGCTGTTGCATTTGCGGGTGGAGAAATGTTCCATTCTAACCCACTTCTTCCCACTTTTAACCACCTTACGTGCCAAGCGTCAACAAAAATTAATTCCCTTCTTCGGCCGGTCTCCCAGGTCTAAAATGGCCTCCTGAAAATACCGCGCCCTTACTTTCTTTTTTTGTTTCTGCTGATCGCGCCCTTTTCCTGCCCAAAGGCAACCGCCCAAACCGGTCCAGTTAATTCAAACGACACCATCCGCGTAACGGTAAGGGTGAACCCCGATGGATCGCGCACTACCTATCAATATGACAACGCGAAGCACAAAGCAGTCGCGACGATTACCGATTCGGACGGTAACGCCCTAGGCAAAATTATTTACCGCATTGATGATGCGGGGCGGTTCGGCAGCGGGGTTACTTTTGGCCCAGACGGCAAGTTCCTGTTCAAGTCTATATATAAGTATGATGCCGCCGGTCGCCTGGAGGAGGAGAGTCGGCTGGCTAAGGACGATTCGGTCATTAATAAGATCGTTTATCAATATGACCCCGCCGGAAAGCAGGTGGGCTATTCGATGTTCGATGGGACCGGAAAACTGATCTCCGGAACGAGCTCGCCTGCTCCGGGACCAACGTCAAAGGCGCATAAGCCGTTAGGCCGGTAGGCCTGGCTCCGGCTTGCCCGATCCGCAAAATGGGTCTAAAAGGATAGCCCCCATGATTGATTACATCCAAAAGGGCGGTTTGCTCATGTGGCCGATTCTGGCCTGCAGCATCGTCGCCATCGCTGTCTTCCTAGAGCGCTGGTTTTACTTACATAGAGCCACAATCCACGTCGGAGAATTTCTAAAGGGTCTCTCGAATCTAATCCAACGCCGGAATTTCGCCGAAGCCCTTCACGAATCGGCCGGCACGCCCGGTCCGGTCGCCCGTGTGATTCATGCCGCGATTCTGCGTCATGACATGCCGCGTTCCGAGTTGCGGGAAGTCGTGCAGGAAGCCGGGCAACTGGAAGTGCCCAAGCTGGAAAGATTTCTCGGGGTGCTGGCTACGCTCGCTTTTCTCGCCCCGTTGCTTGGTCTCCTCGGAACAGTTTCGGGAATGCTCGACGCCTTCGGAACGATCGCTTCCCACGGCGGTTACGCGACGGTTACCGAACTTTCGGGCGGCATTTACAAAAGTTTGCTCACGACCGCCGCCGGACTCGTCGTCGCGGCCCCGACTTTTGTCGGTTACAGCTATCTTTCGTCGCGGGTGAACACCATGCTTCATGAGATGGAACGCGCCGGAATTGAGATCGTGCACATGTTGAAGGACAGCGAAGCTCTCACCGGCATCATCAGTTTTCAGCAAACGGCTGAACCAGGGGCGGGTTCTCGCGAAGTGCGCCGCGACCGTTGATTTTCTAGCCACGAATTGTGGTTAAGTTTTTTCACCAATGAAACTTAGCCGCACCAAAGAGTACAACTTCGGCTGGCTGGTGGTGTTTCCGCTCATCGATGTCGTTTTTTTGCTCATTTTCTTCACCCTGCTGAGTTCGAACTTTATTCTGCAACCCGGGGTCGCGGTTTCAGCGCCGTCGACTCCGTTTTTGCTGGGCGCCCAGCGAAATCCGCAAATCATCAGCATCACCAGCGGGGCGGTTCCCGCGATTTATTTTCGTGATCAAAAAACGTCGCTGGAGGGCCTGGGCCCGTTGCTCGACGAAGCGAAGCGCGAGAACCGTTCGATCATTATTAAGGCAGACCGTCAAACTCCCTATGAATTAGTGGTGGCGGTCACCAGTGCCGCGCTCGAGCATGGGATTACTTCTGTTTCGCTGGCCGGCGCCCTTCCCAAATGAACGCATCGGTTACCGCGCCCTTCATTTTCAACTGGGACCAGCCGAGGCGACGGAAGGCTGTTCTGAGTGGATTCATTGCGCTCTCGTTCGCCATTCACCTGATGGCGTTTTATCTCTTTCAAGTTGTCTATCCTCAAACTGTCTCGCTCCTTCCTGCGCCCCAACGAGTGAGTTTGATGACTGCCAATTCCGAACAAACCGCGACTTTGTTGCGCTGGATCGATTCCGAGGACCCGGCCCTGGCATCAACCACCCGAAGACCGGCGCATATGCAGCGTCGCGAGATGGGCAAGGTTGAACATGTTCCTTCCTACTTCGCGCGCGAGGCTGCGCTTAAAGAACCGCCGGCGCTGGCTATCGATCTTCGTATTCCGAGTGCGCAACCACCCGGGCCGGTCCCAATGACGCGTTCGGCCGTGGTGGCACCAGTGGGGATACAACCGACGCGGGTAACCTTTTCGCCCGAATTACAACAGCTCGGCGCGTCAAATTTCGTTCCCACAAATTTCAAAACTTCGACGAACGAGCCGCCTCAGAATGCGCAGTTTCGAATCGCGGTGGATGCGAAAGGCGCGGTTGTTTATTGTTTTACCCTGACATCATCGGGTGACAGCGGCCTGGACGAACTGGCCCGCCAACATCTCGCCCTTTGCCGTTTTCCGGCGCGGCCTGGATCGAATGACCATTCGCTGGTTTGGGGGATCGCGACGATCGAATGGGGCAACGACGTGACCACCCCGAATCCAAAATCAACTCCCACCCCACCGTGATTCGCGTCAGTCTGGCGGCGCTGGCCACAATTTATCTGCTCGTTTCTCTTGCCACGATTTTTCTTCTCTGGATAGTAGGTGAGTGGAACCGGCGCCGGCGTGAGCGGCGCGCATTGCGCTACCGGTTACGTTGCGTGATTTGCGCGTTCGAGTTTGAGGATCGAACGGCGGCCTTACTCCCACGCTGTCCGCGCTGCGGCAGTTTAAACGAAAGATTTAGATTGGAGCAGATTTAATTATGGGAATGTGGATTGGCCGAAATCGAAAAGCGCGCGTCACCTACGGGTTCGACGAGATCGCGCTGGTGCCGGGTCGCGTCACGATTAATCCAAACGAAGTCGACATCAAGTTTCGTTTGCCGCGCAGGAATTCTGCGCCGCTGGAATTAAAAATTCCGATCCTCGCCAGCGCCATGGATGGCGTGGTCGATGTGAAATTCGCCATAGCCATGAGCAAACTCGGCGGTCTGGCAGTTTTGAATCTCGAAGGCGTCCAGACCCGTTACAAAAATCCGCAGGAAGTTCTGCAAAAAGTTGTCGACACTGACAAATCGGAAATCACCGCGCTATTGCAAAGAATTTATCAGGAGCCAGTCCATCCCGATTTGATCGCGGCCCGGGTGAAACAAATTAAAGACGAAGGCGGCATCGCGGCGGTCAGCTCGATTCCACAACGCGCAGCCGAGTTCGGCCCGATCGCGCAGGAAGCGGGCGCCGATGTTTTCGTCGTGCAAAGCACCGTCTCGACCGCGCGCCACATCTCAAGCGAATACAAATCGCTCGACCTCACGAAATTTTGCGCCGACATGCGCATCCCGGTGATCGTCGGCAATACCGTCGGCTACGATGTCACGCTCGAAATCATGGAATGCGGGCCGTCCGGCGTGCTGATTGGAGTTGGTCCCGGGGCCGCTTGCACTTCGCGCGGAGTGCTCGGGCTCGGCGTGCCGCAAGTGACCGCTACGGTCGATTGCGCCGCAGCCCGCGACGCTTATTTCAAGAAAACTTCGCGCTACGTTCCAATCATCACCGACGGCGGCATGAGCAAGGGCGGCGACGTTTGCAAAGCGCTTGCCTGTGGCGCGGACGCGGTCATGGTCGGCAGCGCGTTCGCGCGCGCTCAAGAATCGCCCGGCGGCGGTTATCACTGGGGAATGGCGACGCCGCACGTGAATCTTCCGCGAGGCACTCGCATCAAAGTCGGCACCACCGGGTCGCTAAAACAAATCTTGTTCGGGCCGGCTGAAGTTGATGACGGCAGCCAGAATCTCGTCGGAGCCATCACGACCTGCATGGGAAACGTCGGGGCGAAAGACATTGCCGAGTTTCAACAAACCGAAATCATCATCGCGCCTTCGATTAAAACGGAAGGCAAACTCTTCCAAACCGTCCAGAGCGTCGGCATGGGAACACGATGAGTGATAAGTGGCAAGTGACGAGTGACAAGCTAACTGTCGTTGCCGTAATTTCTTGCTGGTCACTGGTCACTGGTCACTGGTCACTTTTTTTATGAACTTCGAGCGAAGAGTCGTCATCACCGGCATGGGGGTCGTCTCACCGGTCGGCAACGAACTCGAGACGTTTTGGACGAACCTGAAGGAAGGCAGGAGCGGCATCGGCCGAATCTCCGGGTTCGACATCTCTAACTACGATTGCCAGATTGCCGGCGAAGTCCGCAATTTCGACCCCAAAGCGTTTTTCAAAAATCCGAAGGACGTCCGTCGGACCGATCGTTTCGTTCATCTGGCGATGGCCGCGTCCAAGATGTCGATCCAGGACAGCGGTCTCGATCTCGAAAAAGTAAATCGCGACCGCTTCGGCACGATCGTCAGTAGCGGCATCGGCGGACTGAAAACGCTCGAAGACCAATTCACCGTCTTGATGAACAAAGGTCCGTCGCGCACGTCGCCGTTCACGATTCCGATGCTGATTAGCAACATGGCCAGCGGTGTCATCTCAATGGAGTTCGGATTGCGCGGCCCGAATATGTGCATCGTCACTGCTTGCGCGACCTCGAACAATTCGATCGGCGAATCGTGGCGAATGATTAAATTCGGCGATGCGGACATTTTTCTGGCCGGCGGTTCCGAAGCTTCCATCGTCGAACTGGGTCTCGCGGGATTTTCGGCAATGAGAGCGCTCAGTCGCCGTAATGATGAACCGGAGCGCGCCTCACGCCCGTTTGATCGCGATCGCGACGGTTTTGTCATGAGTGAAGGCGCCGGTATTTGTGTGGTCGAGGAATTGGAACACGCGAAGAAGCGCGGCGCTAAAATTTATTGCGAGCTCACCGGTTACGGGCTTTCGGCCGACGCGTATCACATGACTGCCCCCCCGGAAGATGGTGAAGGCGCGGCCCGCGCGATGAAGATGGCGCTCGATCATGCCAAGATTTCGCCGGGCGATGTCGATTACATCAACGCTCACGCCACCTCCACCGGCCTCGGCGACATTGCCGAGACCAAGGCGATCAAGAGAGTTTTTGGTGATCAAACCAAAGTTTCGATCAGCGCCACCAAATCGATGACGGGCCACTTATTAGGCGGCGCCGGTGCGGTCGAAATGGCCGCCTGCGCAATGGCGATCCGCGACGGCGTGATTCCGCCGACCATCAATCTCGAACATCCGGACGAGCTCTGCGACCTCGATTACACCGCGAACAAAGCGAAAGAAAAGAAAGTCCGCGTTACCCTCAATAACTCATTCGGCTTCGGCGGCCACAACGCCACCTTGGTCGCGACCGCGTTTGAAGATTGAGGCTGTTCGGGGCGAGCGTCACGCTAGCCGGCGGTGACGCCTCGCTCGCAGAATTGTAGAGCAGGCGCTCCGCCTGCCAATGTTTAGCTGGCAACCGGTGCGGTTGCCCTACAATAAATTTTTCCCGCGTTACTTCTCCGGATTAACCGGGAAGTGTTTGTTCTTGAGATTTTCCGGAACACGTTTGGTGTGTTCGGCTTCGATCTGTTCTTTCGCTTCGACCAATGCGTCGAGCGCCTCGCGACTTTTCGTCGCCCGGCACATGTAAGCCGTTGCATGGGCGAGCGGAATCTGCGCCTCGGGCATACCGACGAATTCGACTGCGTGCTGCGTCGCAATCGCGAGCGGCAACGCTTCCGCATCGGCCAGACCAACGTCCTCGCTCGCGAAAATCACAATCCGCCGCGCGATGAAACGGAAGTCTTCGCCGGCGTGCAGCATTTTGGCGAGCCAGTACATCGCGCCTTTTTCGTCCGATTCGCGCATGCTTTTGATGAAGGCGCTGATCGTGTCGTAGTGGGCGTCGCCCGCGCGATCGTAAACGACCGCTTTTTGCTGAATGCTTTCTTCCGCAACCGCGAGGGTGAAATGAATCGCGTTCTTGGGACCGGGAGAAGTTGTCAGCACGCCGATCTCCAGCGCATTTAAGCATTTCCGCGCGTCGCCATCGCTCAGCTTGGCCAGATGCCGCTTCGCGTCGTTATCGATCTTAACGTCGTAGTTTCCGAGTCCGCGTTCTTTGTCAGTGAGCGCGCGGCTGATCAACGCTTCTAATTGCTCAACCTTCAACGGCTCGAGCTGGAAAACCTGCGATCGCGAAACCAGTGCGCTGTTAACGTAGAAAAAGGGATTGTAAGTCGTTGCGCCGATCAGGCGCAGGTTTCCGCTTTCGACATCAGGCAGCAGAATGTCCTGCTGCGCTTTATTGAAATGGTGGATCTCGTCGACGAACAAAATCGTTTTCTGACCTGAAGTGCGGATTCGATTCGTGGCAGCCGCCAGGATTCGCCGCATCTCGGCGACGTTGCTTTCCACGCCACTCAACCGCACGAACTTTGCGTGAGTCATATCGGCAATAATATGCGCGAGCGTCGTTTTTCCTGTTCCGGGCGGCCCGGACAAGATCACTGACGGCAGTCGATCGGCTTCAATCGCGCGTCGGAGGAGTTTTCCCGGCCCAAGAATGTGTTCCTGCCCAACAAATTCGTCGAGCGTTCGCGGCCGCATCCGGGTCGCGAGTGGCGCAGATTTGGTCACCGCAGGGTCCATATCCTCTTCTTTGAACAGGTCCTGCACGAGACAAAGTACCCTGCGGGAGCTTCATTTCCAACTGTAGGGGACGACGTCGTCGTCCCAAGGGAAGCTAACAGCTTCCCCTACAGATATTCTCAAGCGAAATGCGCTTCGCGATTGAAACGCGTTGTGGCATAACGGGCTGCAGTTCCCCCATGAACATTCCGCGGCAACCCTTTGTCGGTCTCGCGCTATTGTCGGCATTCGGCATTTTCATTGGCGATTTTGCCCCGGTCCCAAAGATCGATTGGCTGCTCTGCGCGATTGGATTGGTTTTGATTGGAGCTGTTCTGTTTTGGAAACCGAATGCGCTTCTCACCTACGCCTTTGTTGGATGCGGCTTTTTCCTGCTCCACAACTTTCGCACCGGCGACACCTGCGGTTTGAAACTTGCCGAGAGACTCGGGGAGCGCGTTCGAACTGTTCGCGCGACCGGCGTTGTCGGCAGTGAACCAAGGGTTGCCGCGAATGGGCTGGCGACATTCCTTTTCGATCTCGAATCGATCGAGCTCGAAGGAAAAGTCGACCCGACGACGGCCACAATGCTCGTGCGCTGGCGCGGGAATCCGGAGTTTGGCGATGAACTGAAACTTTCCGGAATCGTGGAACCGATTGCGCCGCCGCGCAATCCTGGCGAGTTCGATATGCGTTCGTATCTCGCGCGACAGGACGTGTATCGCAGTTTGTTTGTTCGTTATCCCGAAGACGGCGCGTTGTTAAGAAAAGGCGCGGGCAACCCGATTTTGCGGGCAGCCCAAAAGTCGCGCGCCTGGATGGAGCGGACGATCTGCCGCGGGCTCGATGATTCGCCGGAAGTGCAGAATTTTCTCGGCGGCATCGCTCTTGGGCTGCGGCATCAAACGCAGGAGGACATCGAAGAACCTTTTCAGCAAACCGGGACACTCCATCTCTTCGCGGTGGCTGGATTGCATGTGGGGATTGTTGCCCGGCTGTTGTGGATCCTGGCAATGATGGCGCGGCTTTCGCGCAAATGGGCGACGGCGGTGATCATCCCATGTTTACTTTTTTACGCGGCGGTAACCGGGCTGCATGTGTCGAGCGTGCGGGCAGCCGTGATGTGCTCGATCTTGATGGCCGGGTATTTTGCGGAACGAAAGGTGTTTGCGCTAAACAGTCTGGCGGCCGCGGCGTTTTTTCTTATTTGTTGGAATACTAACGAGTTTTTCTCGACCGGTTTCCAGTTGTCGTTCGCCGTCGTCGGCGGAATCATTTTGCTGCAGGATCCACTTTCGCGATGGCTGCAACAATTTGGCGCGATCGATCCTTTTCTGCCGCGAAACCTGGTGAGTCGCTTCCGGAGGGCCGTCGGCACAGGCTACGCTTGGATTTGCCGCGGCGGTTCTGTCTCGCTCGCGGCCTGGATCGGCTCCCTACCGCTGATTCTCTGGTATTTTCATTTGGTTACACCGAGCTCGGTCTTTGCGAACCTGCTCGTGGTGCCGATCGCGTTCTTTATTTTGGCCATCGCCCTTGTATCGATTGTGATAGCTCCGTTCACGCTGGCGATTTCGGTAATTTTTAACAATGCGAATTGGTCACTGGCCAGGGCGGTGATCGCATTCGTTCATTGGTCCGCCCAACTGCCGGCAAGTCATTACTACGTTGCCGCACCCAGTTGGCCGAATACCGCGTTCGCGAAAATCACCGTACTGGATGTGGGCGCCGGTTCGGCGGTTCATGTTCGCTGCGATGGCCAGGACTGGCTTTTGGATTGCGGCAGCGCTCGGGATTACGAACGGGTCCTGCGTTCTTATCTGCATGCGGCAGGAGTTAATCGCTTGGACGGCCTTGCGCTGAGTCACGGCGATTCACTTCACATTGGCGGCGCGCCGCTGCTCTTCCGGGACATCGTACCGGCCATTTTGATCGACAACGGAGCGCCCGACCGGTCCGTCCTTCACCGTCGGCTACGCGAAAATTTCTTCGGGCAACGGATGAAAGTGCTGAGACCCAGCGCCAGCGAGGAATTTAAAATCTCCTCCCACGTAGCTGCAAAGGTGTTGTTTCCGCCGCGGGGATTCTCGGCAACGACCGCGGACGATGAGGCTTCGGTGGTTCAACTGTCGTTGGGAACGGCGAAGGTTTTGTTTATGTCGGACAGCGGTTACGCAACCGAAAAGGCCTTGCTCGATTCGAAGTCTAATCTGCGCAACGACATTCTCGTGAAAGGTCAGCATCATTCGGGGAATTCGGGTCTGGATTCGTTTCTCAAAACCGTGCAACCGCGATTAATCGTGGCAACATCGCGGGATTTTCCGCAGCAAGAACGGATTTCCGACGAATGGGCCGGCCGGGTGCGGGCCAGCGGCATCAAACTGTTTCGGCAGGATGAAACGGGGGCGGTGGAATTAGAATTCGATCCCGACGGTTGGCAGGCAAAGGCCTACCTGACGGGTGAGGCTTTTCGCAGCGATAATCGGTAAATTGGCGCCCCGGCGTCGACAAACCGGCGCCCGAATTTTGTGGAAGGAAGATCTGCCGCCGGCGCGACTGTCTCGAATCCGCGATAATTTTCCGCGGTTTTCAGAATGAGACTAAAATAATCGGGTTGGTCGGTCGCGATTTGAAAAATGCCGTTCGCACTCAGGGCGCAGTAAATGGCGTCGAGAAAATCGGCAGTAACGATACGTCGTCGATGATGACGCCGTTTTGGCCAGGGATCGGGAAACAACAGATAAAAGGTTTCAACCGACGCTTTCGGCAGCAAATAGCGGACGGCGTAGGCGCTTTCCACTTTGACGATGCGGACATTTTCGAGATCCGCTGATTTGCGACACGCTTTGGCTACGCGGCCCTCCAATTTTTCGGTTCCAAGAAAATTTCTTTGGGGATGCCTCCGTGCGAGTTCGCATAATAAATCCCCTCCGCCACATCCCAGATCAACTTGTAGAGGCGCCTCGCGTCCGAAAATGGCGAGGAGATCGAGTGGGGCGAAATAGGTTTCCGGGACTAGCTCAACCACAGAGAAAAATGACAGCCGTTGCGAGGCAATTCAACCTCGCAATGGCAAACTGATTAGCGAAGAACGTTAAGCGGCGGCTTCTTTCGGCGCTCCGAAACCAATCGCGAGCATCGCCACTGCAAGGACCACTTGGAGCCGGGTGTCCGCTGGATTGTCTCCAGGAAGACAATACCAAAAAGCATTCCGAGTGTTTTAGCCATTAGGGATCTCCTATTGGGTTGAGAAGGGTACGCGAATGGCAGGGGTAATTTGGGGGGCAAGAAAAAATGGCACTTATTCGGAACAGTTTGGCCGGAGTGCTGTCTAACGTCGACAGTATGAAGTTCTTTCATCTGGTGTTCGCTCTTACTCTTGGCCTTGGAATCGATCTTTTGATCGGTCAAACTTCGCCCGCGACGACCAAGACGGCCGTGTTCGCGGGCGGGTGTTTTTGGTGTATCCAACCCGCGTTCGATAAAGCCCCGGGCGTGATCAAGACCACGGTGGGTTATTGCGGAGGAACCGAACCGAATCCGACGTATGAATTGGTTGGCTCGGAAAGAACGAAATACCGCGAGTCAATTGAGATTGTTTACGATCCCGCGAAAATTTCTTATGACCAATTGCTCGACATTTATTGGAAGCAGATCGATCCGACACAGGCCGATGGACAGTTTACCGATACCGGGCCCAGCTACCGCGCCGCAATTTTTTACGGAAGCGAGGACGAGAAGAAAATCGCTGAGATGTCCAAACAAAAACTTTCCAGCTCCGGAAAATTCAAAAAGTCCGTCGTGACCGAAATCTTACCGGCGATGAAATTTTGGCCGGCGGAGGATTATCACCAGAAATATTATCAGCAGAATCCGGAGCATTTCGAAGCGTTCGAGCACGGGTCGGGGCGGACGTCATTTCAAAAGAAAAACTGGTCGGACAAGCAATGAGTTCAGCGTTTGCGGCTACGCCGTTTTCGCACTCTTCCAACCCAGCGCCGTAATTCAGCGAGGGGCAGGAAATTGATTATCCGGTCGGCTGGGATTTTCGCCTTCAACGCGGCGGCGAGACCGAGTTCAAAATCGATGGCGCTGCGGGTTTGAGTCGCCCGCAGTTAGAACTTCGCGAGCTGAACCTTCTGCGATTCCACGAACTCGGCTCGATCTACCGAAAGATTTTCGTTGAGCACTTTTCCGAGTTCCTGGGCGAGGACGATCGCAATCGCGCGGGCATCTTGAGTGTAGACCGGAATCGGAAACGAACCGGCATTGCGGTCGTAACCGTAAATGGTGCCGTCGGTTTCCCAGACGCAGTAAGCGTGACCGGCGGGGTGGTTATTGTAACGAACGAGCAGAATTTTCGCCCAAAAGTTAGAATCGAGAGCGTGCTGGGTTTTGATTGCGGCCAGGTAATTGCAGGCGGAAACGACACAGCCATTGAGGACAACGAGCTCATCTTCCTTTGGGGCAACAAGGACGGTCTGTTGGGGGCGGCAACTAAGGGCGACGCAGGCGAAGAGGAGGGCGCAATGGTAAGTGATCTTGGCGAGAGACGGGAAATTCATGAAAGATGGGAGCGGACTGGCAGTTATTGTTGTTATAGTTTTTATAGAACACCACCCATCGAATGTGAAGCTTTATTTTGCGCCGATGCAAGAAAATTACGCGCCGGGAGGGTAGGTCAGATAGGCATCCTGCGCCCACCGACGGGAAGCTGTTTAGCCACCGATCATTAGATGCTTTTTCACGAATGCGCGGCCCGAATGCGACTTCAAGTATCTCTGTAGTTCGGGGGCAGGCTTCCGGTCTGGCAAGGCGATGTATGTCTTGATGATCCACAGCCTCCGTTTTGGCGTGTGTCAGACGGACCCTTCGTTGTGCCGTTTTAGGTGTTCACGCAGATCATCAGCTGCATCAGTTGTCCAGTGTAGGTGACTCAAAAAACAATTGATTTCGCCAACATACTTCGCGAGAACGATTCAGAGAAATCCCCTCGAGGCAACTGTGGTGAAAATTCTGGGGAATGATTTTTTGAGCACAGGCACCAGTTATCCAATGCCGCTGTTCCATAGGATAAAATCCTATAATTATGCAGTATTTCGCTCGACAAGGTCTAGTGACTTGATACGACTCTCCTCGATTACGTTACCTGACATTTCAACGCATCTTCGGCTGGGCTGAAAATGCCCATGGGGCTGCACCTTCGCTGAGACGCCGCTTAACGCGATCTTCAGATCCAACTGGAGCGACGAGTCAGTCTGAAGTGAGGCCGCTGTTCAAAAGCGCTTCGTGAGGATTGTTCCCGGTTCCGCTTGGGGCGGTTAAACCAATTCAACAATCCACCCTTCAACAAAATTGAAAGCAAAAGATATGACAACTCTCCACTCAAGAAAATCAATCGGCCGGTCACCTTTACGTTTCCTTCTAGTCGCGTTCGCGCTCGCCTGCTTGGCACTTTCGCCAACGGCGCAAGCCCAGCTGATCCCGCCACCTGACGGAGGCTATCCCGGCAACAACACCGCTGAGGGCACTGACGCGCTCTTCAGCCTCACAACCGGTACTGGCAACACAGCCACTGGTTTTGACGCGCTCTATAGCAACACAACTGGCGGCAACAACACGGCCATCGGTTTTAATGCGCTCTTAAACAACACTTCCGGCGGCAGCAACACGGCCAACGGTGTTGGTGCGCTCCTTAACAACACCACCGGCGGCGGCAACACGGCCAACGGTTTTCAAGCGCTCATTGACAACACAACCGGCGGCGAGAACACGGCCGACGGTCTTCATGCGCTCGTTCGAAACACAACCGGCAGCTTCAATACGGCCAACGGTGTTGAAGCGCTCTTTAGCAACACAACCGGCAGCGAAAACACGGCCAACGGTGTTGATGCGCTCTTTAGCAACACAACCGGCATAGAAAACACGGCCAACGGTGTTACTGCGCTCGCCAGCAACACAACCGGCGGCCAGAACACGGCCAACGGTGCTAATGCGCTCTCTAACAACACAACCGGCAGCCACAACACGGCCAACGGTCTTAGTGCGCTCATCAGCAACACAACCGGCGGCAACAACACTGCCAACGGTTTTACAGCGCTCTTTCACAACACCACCGGGAGTGGCAATATCGCCTTGGGCCTTAACGCCGGCCGGAATCTCACTACAGGCGATAACAATATCGATATCGGCAACGCTGGTGTTGCTGGCGAGGCTAGGACGATCCGGATCGGCGACCAAACCGTGCACAGCGCAACGTTCATCGCCGGCATAAACGGCGTGGACAAGAGTAATGGCCAATCGGTCTTCATCGACTCTGCCGGCCAGCTCGGCACTGGCAACGTAAACAGTCTGCTTTGGCCGAAGGGCAGCATTCTGGAAATGCAACCTGGCTCAACGCCTCCAGCCGGATTCACTAAGATCGGAACCGAACAAGCGAAATTTTACGACTTATCCGGTCACCCCAGCCAGGTGAGTTGGGATGTTTACCAAAAGAACTGACAACAGTATTTGAATGACTGTCCGGCTTTAATTGAAGAAAGTCTGCAGCGCGACTCGACGCCATCGCTCAATAAACCCCAACATTTCCGCGCGGCCGGTTACTCCACCTTTAACGCAAACAGCGTCTTGGGTGTAAAGGCGACCGACGACAACAAGGGCGACTGCGCTTACTACAATTCCGATCACGGGGGCATGCCAGAACACTTCAAAAGAGGAGTCCGAAGCTAAAGAACATGAAACGTCTCGTTGCCAGTTCGAGTAATCTGGCACGCATTTAGATCGGGATTGGAGGCGAGGGGAGTTGAACCCCTGTCCTCGTCGCTATCCACGCAAACATCTACATGTGTATCCGGCGCTTAATTTAAGGAGGCGACGTTGCACCGGCGCACTGCCGTCTCCCGAGTGTCCGCGAAGTTCCTTCACCGTCCGGCGCGGTCACTCCGCCGTCCGATTAGCCTGCTGTCCACGTTTGGCGCCGTAGCAGGCGTCCAGCTCCAAACGTCACGGTCAATTAAGCCGCGAGAGCGAGATCTTGGTGATCTGCGTTTATTTGTTTTGGTCCGGATTTTAACGAGGCCAACGAACCATCCTCGACATGCCGCCTGCGCTTCCAACGATGAGTCGAAACCAGTGCGCCCCCGTCTGGGAAAGATACTGTCCGGCAGCATCCTGCGCAAATTGTCGCTGGAAAGATCGAGCGTTGAAACCCAAGTTTGCTCTAACCTCTACCCCGTTGGTAGGTAAGGTGGATGCAAACTGTAATTGATAATCTGCCAATCAGCCGCGCGAGCAGGCTTCTTGGAAGAACGCGTCCCGGAGTGCTGACATTTGGACGCGGAACAATGGCCGGCGTGTCGTTGATTTTGATCTGCATTATCGGCTATATCGATTTCAGGACGGGTTACGAACGTTCCCTGTCGCTGTTTTATTTGATCCCGATCTCCATCGGGACCTGGTTTGTTGGCCTGTTTTTTGGATTGGCCATCGCCACCTTGAGCGTGGTGGTGTGGGTGGTCTCGGATTTGGCTGCGGGTATTCCGGCCGTAAGAATTTGGAATGCGGCGATGGCGCTCGCCTCTTACTTCGCGTTTACGATCGTTCTTTACAAATTATGCACCCTGCTGCGCGAACTTGATCAACGCGTGCGTGATCGCACCCTGGCATTGAAACGGGAAATGGCGGAGCGGGAACGCCTCGACCAGGAAATCGCCGAGATCGCGGATCGGGAACGCCGGCGGCTGGGGCAAAGTTTGCATGATAGCGTTGGCCAACATTTGACTGGGACCGCGCTGGCCGCGCAGGTGTTGCGGGAAAAATTGGCGAACCGTTCGGCAAGCGAAGTGCCTGACGCCGACAAGGTAGTCCGTTATTTGGAAGAAGGGATTGATCTCACGCGAAACCTGGCGCGTGGATTTTTTTCGCCCGAATTGGAAGCGGACGGATTAAGTGTCGCTTTGCAGGGGCTGGCGGCGAATGTGAGCGAGCGATTCGGAGTGACCTGTACCTTTAGAGGTAATGAGGCCGTGCCGGTGCGCGACTCCACTACGGCTACCCAGCTTTATCATATCGCCCAGGAAGCGACGACGAACGCGGTGAAACACGCGCATCCCAGCAAGATCGATATTGAACTGGCTCGCAAGGGTCAGCGACTCACTCTGGCGGTCACCGACGATGGGACGGGTTTTCCCGAAAAATTGCCGGAACCTCCGGGCCTGGGCCTGCGACTCATGGCCCACGGCGCAGCTTTAATCGGGGGAAAATTTTCTGTTCAGCGTAACCGCAACGGCGGAACAGTAGTCATATGTAAATTGAGTGCGGATTAAACCTCTTAAAATGAAACCAAAAAGTCAGAACGGCGTCGCCCGAAACCACCAGGTCTTTATCGTGGACGATCATCCACTCGTTCGCGAAGGACTTGGCAACCTCATCAATCAACAGACCGACCTGAAGGTTTGCGGAGAAGCCGAAGATTCCGCGAGCGCGAT
The DNA here is from genome assembly GCA_963817335.1 of uncultured Verrucomicrobiae bacterium. Classification (GTDB taxonomy): domain Bacteria; phylum Verrucomicrobiota; class Verrucomicrobiia; order Chthoniobacterales; family UBA10450; genus AV40. The sequence continues at coordinate 626,051 of CAWFNX010000001.1, forward strand.
CTCCGGGATCCAGGCAAACCAGCCCGATGTCGTGCTGGTGGACATTTCCCTGAAGAACGAGTCGGGGCTCGAGCTGGTCAAAACCTTAAAGAACCAGTTTCCAGAACTGGCCATCATTGTCATCTCGATGCATGAGGAAGCGCTTTATGCCGAGCGCGCATTGCATGCGGGGGCTCGCGGTTACGTGATGAAACGCGAAACGACGAAAAACGTTCTCACCGCTATTCGTCGAGTCCTTGAAGGGGATGTCTACGTTGGCGATCGGGTGGTTAATTCCATGGCCAAGCGGATGAGCTCGCGCAAAACCGCTGCGGCGGAACCGGTTGAGCGTCTCAGCGATCGCGAACTCGAAATATTCAGACTGCTCGGTCAAGGCCGGACGCCGTCCCAGATTGCGGAGGATTTGCGCCTGAGTCTGAAGACCGTTCAAGCGTACTGCGCGCGGGCCAAAGAAAAATTTGGCGTTACCTCGCTGACTGAGTTACTGCGGGCCGCGATCCGTTGGGAAGACGCGATGCACGTTAAATGATCGTCGATTCAAACGGATGCTTGCCCTGCCTTAGCTTTACTCGAGGCGGGTCGATCTAACCCGGGCCGGTCGAATGCTTGCGGCAGCGGCGGCGAGCTTCCCAGTCGCAGTTCGCAGCTGGCAGAAGTTGGCCAATTGCTCGAGCATCGCCGGCGGATTGGCCTGAAGCTCTTCAAATTGCAGCCGTCGATAATTTGGCGAATTCGACATCCTTTCGCCCGCACTCAAATAAGTTTCAACCAGCTCCCGGCAATAATTAAGATCTCCGAGGTTCGGAATCGGCGGGTCTCCGGCCGCTTCAAATTTCAATTCCCGTTCACGAATACTTTCGGCAGCCGCCAGCGGCTCCCTGATCACATGCAGCAGCCGCGCGTCCGGAAAGATTTCGAGCCACGCCCGGGCGAATAAAGTGGTGCGCGGCTCCTTCCATCCCCAAGGCGCTCCGAATTTCAACCGCAAGCGTCGGCAGATTCCGTTCGGATCGTTTCGATATCCAAAGATTCGGCCGAAGTGCGCCTTGATGTTCGAACGAAGATATTCCACGCAATCGCGGTGGCCGCCGGACGTTTGCATGTGTTGCAGGAATGGTTTCGGGTTGTGCCAGGCCGCCCCGGTTCGCAGCAGATAGTCTTCATGCAGTTGTTGCAACGCCTTGGATTCGCGATGGCTGTCCAGGCGCTGGCCGATTTGCAGGCCAACAATCTCGAGGGCGCGCGCGGTTGCGCTGGTTCCTGAACGATGTGCCCCGATGATGAGGACGGGCGGGTTCATTCAAACGTTCAAGCAGTGTACCCGAAACGCGCGTCCAGGTGTTTGAGGGCGTCCGCCGCAAACGCCTGGTCTTCCGGAGAAAGATAATCGCGATATCCGCCGACTTTTCCGCGCCGGACTTTGAGTGACTCCGGATTTCGGACGTCGGTTGAGCGTAGAATCTTCGAGTCGAAAACGCCGGCTGTTTCCAATCGTTGCATGTTTCCGAAATCGGAAAATTCGAGAGCAAATTTGAACGCGCCGGGATCCGGCGAAGTTTCCCCAAGCGTGGCTAGCACCGCGCGAAAGTTTTGTTCCGGAGAAGCGCGAAGCGATTCGTAATGAAGCAGGGTGAAATTATTATGGCGTCCAAACTCAGCGAACCAGTCGTTCATGGTCTTAATGATCGACATGATGCCGTAACGGCGGTCCCGCATCAGATCACCAACTTTTTTTTCTTTGATCTGTTGCGGCGTTTCCCGCGTGCGATGGACCAGCTGCATGTAAAGCGATACGAACGCGTCCCGTGGATCGCGCACCAGCAAAATGACCCGGGCCCTGGCCAATTCCCGCGCCGGCACCAGATATTTTCCCCGGACCCGGTCCCACAGTCTTCCCTTCATTCGTTGTTCCGCGAAATCGTGAGAGAAAATCAAGCGGGGAATGGTTGGATCGTGATAATGGTCCGGCCGGAGGGTGAACGGTCGTCCGGCCCTCTTACAAAAGTAAGCGCAGAGAAAAGTGCGGACCCAGGTGCGGCCACTTTTGGGCACTGAAATCACAATCGCGTCGCCCCCCGAAAGTTCGCGCGCGCGACTGCTGAAATTCCATCGGTGAAATGCGCTCCGGGTGATGGTTGACGGTGAATCGCTGGGATGTTGCGCCACTTCTCGCAGAACCTTGACGTAACCTTTCGCGAAAGTTTCGAGCGAATAGCGCTGCTCGATCAGTTCACGTCCGCGAACTCCAAACGCTTTTCGTTGCTGAGCGTTGGCAATCAGGCTTCCGAGCGTCTCCACCCAATCCTCGATGCTCCGGGCGAGAAAACCATTCTCGCCGTGGGTAATGATCTGGCTATTCACCCCAACGTCGGAAGCGACAACTACCGTCCCAACTCCCATGTATTGCAAGATTTTGTAACCGCATTTTCCGCGGGTCCAAACCGAATCCCACAGAGGCATGATGCCGATGTCGAAACTGGCCAGGGTCGTTTGCTCGGTATCCAACTGCCAGGGTTCGTTTTCCACGTGAACGCCGTCAAGTTGGAGCGGTTTGTCGCTAATCACTTTCAATTTCAAACCGGGAAAGCGCGTGCTGAGCTGCTGCAAGGCAGGATTAATGTAGCGAAGGTAGGGAAGACCATCACTCAAACCGAGCCATCCGATCGTTAACCCGAGCCCGCCTTGATACTGCTTCAGTTTGTACTTCGTCAGGTCGATCGAAGTCGGAAGAATCACGGCGCGCCGCCCGCAAGCTTCTGCGAAAGACGCGAGAAAATCGTTTCCGGCGACCACTGCTTCGCAATGCCGCACCGTTCGGACGAATTTCTTGAAGGTTTTTGCACGAAGCGGCCGGCGATGTTTCTGCTCTCGAAACATTACCGCGTCGTCAAAATCAAAGACGATCCGACGGTTCGCCCGTTGCAGAAGGCTGAGCTCAAACTCGTTGAAGCCGATTGTCTTAAACAAGACGACTACGTCGTGCCGGGCCGCTTCTCTCAAAACCCGCAGTCGTTCAGTCAGGCTGGATCGCCGGGCCGGAAGCACCGTCGCCTCGACCCCGAGGCGTTGATAGTGCTCCAGGCAATCGCGCAGACGAAGCCGCGTACTTGGCGCATTGCCATGCTCGACGACACACAAGACTTTCATTACTTCAGGGTAACCATTTACAGCTTTTTTGAGCGCCGCTCCAGTCGTTAACATCGCATTAATCGGCGTGCTATTGCACAGATCACTTCAGGCTTGCTATGGTTCGCCCCGATAGGATCAGCTTCACCGCGCTCTCCTGATGAAATCAAAACCGAGCGTCGAGACAAATCGAGTTCAACCGGATCCCCAGCTCGAGATGCTTTATCGCGGGATCGTCGACAACGCCCTCGATTGCATCATAACCATGGACGCCGCTGGCCGGGTCCTTGAATTCAATCCGGCGGCGGAACGTGTTTTTGGATTTAGTCGGGAGGAAGCGCTCGGAAAAGAGCTTGCCGAGCTCATCATTCCGCCGGCAATGCGCGAGCAGCATCGGCGTGGTCTCGCCCGTTATCTGAAGGCCGGAGTTGGCCCGGTCATGGACAAGCGTCAGGAAATGTCAGCGATCCGGTCAGCAAATGGGGTCGTATCTAAACATTCAACATTTCGAAGGTGTTGAGGTGTTAGACTCTCCCAGTTCCCCACCGCCGATGAAGAAACCGTTCCCAGGGGGAAAACAGGATCTTATCCGCGAGCAAACCGATCAGCACAATTACCAGCATGATTCCAATCACCTGGTCCATTGCATTCAACTCGCGACCATAATGAAGAAGATGACCTAGCCCGAAGCCCGTAAGAATCGTGACATAGATTTCTGCCGCCATTAGCGATCGCCAGGCAAAGGCCCAGCCTTGTTTCATTCCGCTGATCAAATACGGAAGCGACGCCGGCAAGATCACATGGGCCCATCGATGGAATGGCCCGGAACCCATTGTCCGCGCGGCCCGCGCATAAATCGGAGGCAAGGTGCGGACTCCGGTGTCGGTCGCGATCACGACGGACCAAACCGTTCCCATGATTACGACGAATAGCATGGCCCCTTCGGTTTGACCGAACCACAACAACGCCAACGGCACCCAACACACACTCGGCAAGGTCTGGAGCCCAAGCGCCAGAACGCCAATCGTATCTTCGAAGAATTTCGACGATGCGGTGAGTAATCCCAGCGGCAAACCAATTGCGAGTCCGATGAGATACCCGATGATCAAACGTCGCAGCGTCACAAACGTCGCGCTAAGCAATGTGCCGTCGCGCGCCGCGCTCACGAGATAATCCCACACCGCGCCTGGCGAGGGGAGCAATACCGGCGACCAGATTTGCGCGCGCACGAGCGCAGTCCAAATCGCGACCAACGTGACGAAAAACAAAACTGCCAGCAACGTGCGTTTCACAATGTCGCCACCTGCGTTTCTTTGAAGCCCTTCAACACCGCCGTCAGTTTGGCCGCGTGTTGCGCGATTTCGATGCTGTTAAAATCTCGCGGCCGCGGGAGTTTCACTTCGAAGACTTCGCGCAAACGGCCGGGGGTCGGTGACATCACCATCACCCGGTCGGCGAGGCAGGCGGCTTCGCGAACGTTGTGGGTGACGAAAATGATCGTCTTGCGTCGTTTCTCCCAGATTCGCTGGATGTCGCCGTAAAGTTGCTCACGGGTCATCGCGTCCAGGGCCGCGAACGGTTCGTCCATTAAGAGCACGCGCGGATTGGGCGCGAGGGCACGTGCCAGCGCCACTCGCTGTTTCATTCCGCCGGAAAGCTCATGCACATTGGCTTCCATGAATTTCTCGAGACCGACGAGATGGAGAAAAAATTTTGCCACTTCGCGGCGCTCCGAATTGCGGAGGCCTGGTTTCAATTTCAGACCGAACATCACGTTGCCAAAGACGTTCAGCCACGGAAAAAGCGCCGATTCCTGAAACATGACGAGCCGATGACGCCCCGGATCGTGCACGGGTTGGTTGTCTGCCAGAACCTGGCCTTTATCGGGATGTTCGAGCCCAGCAATGATATCGAGCAAGGTCGATTTCCCGCATCCGCTCGGTCCGACGATGACAATGAATTCTCCTTCCGATACTTCAAACGATACATCGTCGAGCGCGTGAACGGTCTGTCGTTTCTGACGAAACCATTTCGATACATGATCGACAATAAGTTTTGCCGGCGGAGGACCGTTGAGCTCGTCCTGGAGAGACATTAAGGATTCTCGAACAATTTAGACAAGTCCGGAGCCGTCTTGATGAATCCTGCGCGAACTGAATTCTGCACAAATTTCTCCACCGACGCTCTCGGTGTTTCCGCGGTAAACGCGATCCGTTTCCAGGCTGCGGCAATGGTTTCCGGGCTCATGTCGCTGTGTGTTTCCTCCAACAATTCCGCTTTGACCAACCGCTGAGCTTCGTCCGGGTTCTTCGCGATCCAGTCGGTCAGTTCGGCGTGGGCTTGCGCGAACTTTTTCACAAGATCGCGCCGTTGGCTTAAGAACTTCGCGCTCGAAACCAGGACTGTTGTCGCGACATCTGTTTCTTCGACGATCACTTTGCCGGAAGCCTCCTGTTCCAGGCGAGTCAGCCATGGCTCGACTGTCCACACCGCGTCGATTCTCTTTTGTTTGAAAAGTCCCAGTTGGTCCGGATTGGAAGTGGGAATCACCGAAGCGTCGCCGCCGAGCTGGGTGATCTTTAGCCCGCCTTCTGTCAGCCACGCGCGGCAGGAAATGTCTTGCGTGTTTCCCAGCTGTGGAGTCGCGATTTTCTTTCCGCGAAAATCGCCCGGCGTTTTCAAACTCTGATCGGGCTGCACGATCAAGCCAGATCCGCCGTTGGCCGCGCCCGCGATCAGACGGATCTCCGCGCCATTCGACCTGGCGTAAGCGTTGAGCGCCGGTCCCGGGCCGACATAGGTCAGGTCGATCGAATTGGCGAAAATCGCTTCCATCGCGCTCGGGCCGGCGTTGTAAACAAACCATTCGATTTTCGTGTCGGTGCCGAGACGTTGCTCAAACCACCCTTTACCCTGCCGCGATAACGCGTGAGCGATGATGCCCTGCGCATGGGTAATGTTCGGGAAGTGACCAACCCGGATCTTTGTCTCGGCCAACGCGGAATCGCCGAGAATTGCAGCGGCGATCAGGGACAACGTTAAAACCGAGATCTTCATTGTAAGGCGCGATCTTGCCAGAGAGTCCTTACAACAACAATCGCGTTGTGGCTGCCGTTATCGCCGAGGCACAAATTACTTCAATGGCCGCGCGACCATGATGCCGGTATCGCTACGATACGTGTTCAAATAGGTCGACAACCGTGAATCAACCAGCACCCGTCCGTAATTGTGCGGCGCAGAAGCATGCATGAAGTGCAACACACCGTCGCTGGTCCGCAGCGCCAGCCCCACATGGGAGGTCGAAAATAATCTCCCGTCGTGCGAGACGATTCCGATGATGTCGCCGCTTTGCAGCTTCGGTTCGATCTTGGCGACGCGACTTTTAGGAATCTGATAAAGCGCCCGACTCGAGACATTGGCTTCCATTCGGGCAAGCGGGCCGAGCAACGATTTGTTCGCAGCGAGATAACGGTAGTGACGCCAGCCAGCGGTCATTTCGTGCGCCGCGTGGGGCACGCTCGAACCGCCGAATTTCCTGGTGAGATCTTCCACCAGTCCGCGCCGGTTGTTGTCGTAAAGCCAGTCCTCCAGATAATGCAGACGCGATAGATATTCGCCGGTGCAAACGCCGTCGCGGTAACGGTCGATCTCTATGTAATGCAGAAAAGTTTCCGGCGTCCAGTTCTCCTCCGGCTCATTCAACATCCGGGCAAACGCCAGGGACGTTTCGAAAAACGTCCAGCAATCGAGCCCCGTGAAATTGACCGACGGCGATTCGATCCGGTTGTCGATTTCCAAAGTGTACGATTTGTACCGGGTTCCGGTCAGGGCCTGGCCGACCGCCGCCGTTCGCTCGCCAATCGGAAGCGATTTCCAATCGTTCTCTTTCGCCAGTGAAACCAGGCGATGAAACTGGGGTTCGCCTTTGAAAATTGTCTTTAATGGCAGCCGAGACTCAAATGCCATCGCGGTTGCACAAATCAAAAATACTGGAACAAGAATCCTTAAAGCCCTCATAGCGTCAAAAACTGAAATCGAAATTATTGCGCGATCAAGTCTTGGTCACGCGGTCGCGCAACGAATATACACGCGATTTGAGAAATTCTTTCGGCCTTTCACCGCGGATTGGCTTCATAAAATAACGCAGTGACGGGCGCGTCAATCGCGGTTCATAACCAAACTCCGGCATCAAATCGCGGCAATGCGATTCTACCCAGCCGATCTCATCCTCACCCAAATCGTTTTTCCAGCGCGTGACCGGCGCGGTGCTGATTTCGGCAAAGCGGGTGCCGGCAGCCGAATTACCAGCCCACGACCGGCCAACTTTCGTTGGGTTCAGGACGATCTCGGGATCAAAACCGATCTCAAGATAATCGCACACCTTTTGCATCGACTCTTTGGGTTCAAGAGCCAGATCTTCGTAGCCGACCACGAGGCCTGGGATTTCTTTGTTGCGAATTTTCCGCGCGAGTTTCGCGGCCGCCCGCCAATGCGCGACTACGTAGTAAACTGAGAACCGACGCGTCTTGCGAGTGTGCTCGAGCGCAATTTGGGCCGAGAGCAGCGCGCGGGGATCGCGCATGGTTAAGAGCAACTTCGTCTTTGGAAAGCGTTCGAATATCTCGGGGACGTAGTTCCGGTTTGCCGGAGTTTTTTCCACCCATCGTTTCACTCGGTCGAGCGGAACGCCCACGACCTGAGCGTACGCCTCCATCATCAACACTAGTAAATCCCGACTCTCATTCGCCGGATTGAACGCGTTGCGCTCGAAGGTTTCCAAAAAGTTCTGCTTGGGAAAATCTGCGTAATCCTGGCGGCCGCGCATCGCTTGAAAACCAAACAGCACGTTGGTCCACGATTCCTTGGTTAAGTAATCGAACTGCGCGCGCCGCCCGCGGTCGCGATACTTCGTCAGGACCGTTGGGAAGTAGGCGGTGTCCTGCGGCATCACCAGCAACTCGGGATGGCTGTCGAGCAACGACACCAGCAACGTCGTTCCCGATTTCGCGGCGCCGGCAATGAAACAAGCGCGTTCGTCAAACGTGAGATTCTCCATCCATAGCAACTTAATCTCGTGACGTGCGCACACAAATTGTCGATCTTGCTAACATGTCAGCTTCCGGTGACCCATCACCCATCACCCGTCACTCGTCACTAGAGAAATCCGCCGTCGCGGAACGCGCTGAAAAGCTGCTGCCGGACTATCAACAAGTCATCACGAACATTCCGCCGGAGGCGGGCTTTGGCGGAATTTGGGAGAGCGAGATGTTTTTGTTTTACGCCGCAGTGAAACCGTTCGCGCCGAAACAAGTTCTGGAATCCGGCCGGGCCCGCGGCAAAAGCACGCTCATTCTAGCTCGCTGCTTTCCCGAATCACGGATCGTCAGCGTCGAATACGAGCGCGAATCGGACAACGCACCGGCGGCGGAAGCGAAATTGAAGAACGAATCCAATATCGAACTGCTCTATGGCGATTCGCGCGAGCTCTTGCCGCAGCGATTGCAGTCCGGCGACGCAGTTCTCATCGACGGTCCCAAAGATTTTCGCGCGGTAAAGTTAGCGATCGATCTTTTACGAACGGGAAAACCGTCTGCGGTATTCGTGCACGATTTTCCGCCAAGTTCGCCGCAGCGAAAATTTGTCGAACGCAACTTTCCCAACGCCTTTTTCGGCGACGATCCGCTCTTTCGCCGTTTTCAGGAGCTGGATGTCGAGCGCGATCCGCGTCGGTCCGGTGTAGAGGTGACCGTATCGGCTACAGGTCTCCGGCGTTACGGAGTTTTTGTCTGTCTGCCGTCGCCACTGCCGCCCCTCGGTTTGCTTTCCCGTCTGCGACTTTTCTTTGCCAGTTAGCGGCCCGGTTTGTTTCCTCAGGATGGGCGCAGATCAATCCTGGGCAACGAAATGTTGAATGTTTAGATACGACCCCAGGGACGCTGTTTGATTCGGGCCGTCACGACTTATATGGTTCGGCCCAGTGCCGAATCCTTTTTCGAGAAAGCGGAAGATCGTTCGCCACGCGCAGGAGACCGGCGCGAAGAAATCGAAGCGAGTGAAGCTTCGTCCGGGCAGCGATTGGACGAGGCGCAATTTCATTACCAGCGTCTGGATTCCATCGCTCTTCACCAAACGGTCCGGCGCTCGAAACGCGCGTCCGCTATTTCCAAAAGTGCAGCCCGGTCAGATTTGTATCACCTGGATTGGGCACGCGTCGTTTTTAATTCAAACCCATGAAGCCAACGTCTTGATCGATCCGATTTGGTCGATGTGGCTCAGCGTGATCAAACGTTTGAAGCAACCGGGCTTTCATATTCATCATCTGCCGTCGATCGATTTCGTGCTCGTCACCCACGCGCATTTCGACCATCTCGATCGTCGGACGTTGCAGGCCATTGCCGCCGATCAACCGATTGTCGTTCCGGTGGGTGTTGGACGTTTGGTCCATCGCCTGGGTTTCAACATTGTTCACGAGCTCGATGAATGGCAGACGATCGAGCTTGGCCCGCTGAGAGTTTCACTCACCCCGGCGCATCATTGGGGTGCGAGGTTTCTGGCCGACACCCATCGTGGCTTCGGTGGTTTTGTTATCGGATCGGATGGCCGATCGGTCTTTCATTGCGGCGACACCGCTTACTTTGAAGGATTCAAGGAAATCGGCGAACGCCATAACATCGAGATCGCGCTGTTGCCGATCGGCGCTTACGATCCGCCGCTGGCTCGCGAAGTGCACATGAATCCGGAAGAAGCGGTTCGCGCATTCAATGAGTTAAAGGCGAAAACGCTCGTGCCGATGCATTACGGAACCTTTCGTCTTGGTTACGAACCTCTTGAAGAACCGCTTGAGCGATTACGCGAATCGGCTCGTGTTCACGGCATCGAGGACAAATTGCTTGTCATGACCGAAGGAAAACCGGTGGTTTTATGAGGAAGAAAACATCGAACGTTGAACGCCGAACATCGAACACTGAACTGAAGAACGGCGAGTTTTGCGTCGAATGGAGCCTGGAAGATTATCGAGTTAATGAGGCACCGTTGTCCGCATACGGGACGAAATGCGCGCAAGAATTCGATCTTGAAGAACGTCTATTGAATTTCGCCGTTCAAATTATTGAGATCACGGAAGCGCTACCAAATACTCGAGCGGCAAATCACATAGCAGGTCAGCTACTGCGGAGCGGAACATCTCCGTACGGCAACCATGGCGAGGTTGAAGCAGCGGAGTCATTAAATGATTTTGTTCACAAACTGAAGGTTTGCCTGAAAGAATTGCGCGAGACAAGACGTTGGCTGCGCTTGATTGGGCGACTTAAAACGCAAACAACTTCGTCAGGTCTTGCATCTTGTTTGAGTGAAGCGGACGAACTCGTCAGAATTTTCAAGGCGAGTGTAAACACGGCTGAAAAGCGACGCGGATTACCGTCAGCATGAGAGTATTCGATGTTCGATGTTCGGTGTTCGGTGTTCGGCGTTTGCTTCTGTTTCTTTAAATGCCCGAACCGCGCTCATTGCGTTCGGAGATTCTCGGCGCGTTAATTGCCGGACTAATCGTTGTTGGCTTCTGTCTGGTGCTGCTCTGGCACGATCGTCTTCTCTTTTGGAACGACGATTATGAATTGTCGATTCTGCCGGTGTTCGCGGACGTAGCGCGAAGCTGGAGCGAAGGTCATCTGCCATTGCTCAGTCCGTACTCCTGGGTCTGCAGCAATCTCGCCGGCGAATTTCAATACGGGACGTTTTCGATTTTTGTAAACGCGGCTGTTGTTCTGATTTGGAAGTTCCCTCTCACTTTCCCGCAACAAGCGGCCGCACTTTCGATCACTCATCTTTTTGTCCTCGCCTTCGGATCGTTCCTCCTCGCGCGTGATCGAAGGCTTTCCATTTCATTGTCGATCTTCGTCGCTCTGATCGCGGCCCTGAACGGCTGGATTATCTGCTGGGGCGCGACGGATTGGTTCGGCGCACTCGGCGCTTTTACCTGGTTGCCGTGGGCGTGGTGGGGACTTGAGCGCGCATTGGATCCGCAACGCGCCCGGTGGCGATGGATTTGGCCGGCGCCGTTTGTCTATCTGCTCGTCACCGGCGGATTTCCCTACACGGTTTTGATGCTCGCGCTCTTGATCGCGTGGTTAGCGATCAAATCCGTCTCTCAAGCACGGAATTGGAAATCGGTCGGGCCGATGATTTTCGGAGCGGCCTTGGGGTTTGGATTATCGGCGCCGGCGTGGCTGGCAATTTTCGATTACGTCCAGGGTTCGGCTCGCTCCTTGCATTCCGCCGGAGCGCATTTGCAATGGATCGTGCCATGGCGGGCATTGCCCGCGTTTGTTTTGCCGTGTTGGACTGTGAATTGGGCTGATTTTTCCACACGTTATTTGCCGCACACAGCCACGGAGCTTGCCTGTGGCCTCGCGGCGCCGGCCGCGCTCGTCGCCGGATTTCTCTGGCGGCCGCGTTTAATTCTCCGCCGAATAAAGTGGGAACTGGTCCTTCTGGTCGTTCTGCTTGTGCTTTCCATGGTTCCGACGGCCGGACTCTTTCGGTGGAGTTTTCGATGGCTCCCATTTTTTCATCTGGTTCTCGCGCTTTGCGCCGCTGAAGTCCTGCGGCTTCGGCCGCGTTTAGCGGTGGGTTCTACCGCTTTTCTCCTTTTGCTGATCATCACGATTCCAATGTCGATCTTCAACCTTGGTGGAACCTACGCCGCAACGGTGACCTGGATTTATTTTCAGATCGCTGCGATCTGGGCGCTTTTCGAGTTGTTTCTGCCAATCACGAAAGTGCGCCAGTGGATGCCGCCAATCGTCACCTTCGCCATCTTGCTCGCAACTTACATTTGCATCCCGCCGAACTGCGGCGTCCCGAAATACAATTTTTCTCAAGACCTGATCAAACCGGAACCATTGGATCGAAATCGTCTTTACCTGGCCGTCTACTCGCCAGCCGAGTATGCCTACCGGCGCGAATACCGAAACGGTCCAGTCGGCCAGGTCGCGCGACCAGGGAGCACGCCGATGTGGGCCCAATTGCATTTCATCAATGGCTACAGTCCGATTCTAACGGCGGGCGTGGCGCGTGAATTCACGTTCTTCATCCACGGCGAAATCGATCGCGACGTTGGAAAATATTTGGTCGAGAACCAATCGGGCCCCGGTGGCATTCTGGAGCAGCTCGGCGTCGACGGCATTGTCGTCGCCCCTGAAATCGCAACGGAACCGACTCCAGGAATGTGGCAGCTGGAATTCTCCAGCGATGACGGGCGCGTCTTTCATCGAAACGGTGGACCGTTCGCCCGGGTTCGTTCAGTCGAATGGCTCGACACACTTCCGGAAAAAGGATTCGCGACGGCAAAAATCTCGGACATTGACGACTCGCGAAATCACATTGCCGTAAACGTCGATGTTCCGGCCGGCAGCGCGAATGCGCTTCTGACTTTTTCGCGGCCCTACTTTCGCGGTTATCACGCGGCGATCGGAAATCAAGCGCTTAACGTAGATTCGTATCGTGGATTGTTTCCAATCGTGGAAGTTCCTGCCGGTACCAATGGCCGTTTAACATTAATCTATCGGCCGTGGTGGTTGGTTGCCGGAGTCGCAATATCGATCTTTTGCGCTGCGATCTGGATCTTTGGAATGCTCGGCGCCCTGCGATCGCACGAGCTTTAGATTGTGTAGATCGCGACAGGTTGATCGACGCCCTTGACTGTTTGCGACGGAAGTTCGCGAAGCTCCACGCCCTGTTGCAGAGCAGCGCGCGTTTCTTTGGTCAATAAAAGCGATGTGCCGAGCATCTTGTTCAAGGCTTCGACTCGCGACGCGACGTTCACCGTGTTGCCGATAACGGTGAATTCCATCCGTTCTGGCGAACCGATGCTGCCGACAATCGCGGGGCCGGTATTGATGCCAATTCCGATGTGGATTGCTTCCTCTCCGCGGGCGCTTCTCTCCACATTCAGTTGTCCCAAATTTCGTTGGATCGAGCGCGCCGCGGCAACCGCATCGTCGGCGTGATTGACGTTGCTCTTACCGATGCCGAAAAGCGCCAGAAACCCGTCACCCAGAAATTTGTTGATCATCCCGCCGTGCTCGCCTTCGACAGTTTTCACCATCACTCGGAGGAATTCGTTCAAAAGACCAACTGTCTTGGTCGGAGACAAATGCCCAGACCGCGCCGTGAACGAACGAATGTCGACAAACATTACCGTAACGACTTGTTCCGTTCCGCCCAGGCCCGGATCGCGCGTCAGTATTTCTTCCGCCGCGGTCCGGCCGACATGCGCGCCAAAGCTTTGTCGCAGCCGCTCCTTCTCACGTAATTCCGTCACCATGCGGTTGAACTCGCCAATCAACGCTCCGAATTCGTCTGCTCGCCGCAACGGAACTTGGACCTCGAGCTGGCCTCGTCTGACCGCGTGCGCAGCTCTCCGCAATTCAGCAACGGGTTGAGCGACCGACCGGCCGATCAACCACGCGGAGAACACCGCAAATGCCATCCCGATGACCGCGACGAAGACGGCGAACAATTGTGGATTTGTCCCGGGCGATGGGGGCGCAAAAAGCAACAACAAGAGAGAGCCAATCGGACAAATGCTGGCGGAAATGGCCCACATGAATCCGCGCATCCGCAAGGTGATCGGATGAATTCCTTCCAATCGGTCAGGGCGCGCATCGCGGAAGAAAAGCGGAAACAGTCCCCAGTGACTTGCCAACTCGATAAGGAAAAAACTTTGGGTCGTGGCGATGAACCCTGAAACGGCGAACGAAATCGGGAGATGCCAGAACAACTGAACGCTCATTGGCCGGCCGGTGAGGGCCAGGGAAATCAAAAAGACAATTGCGGCGACAAACCATCCGGCGCCGGAAATCGCCGCGCCGTACCACGGAAGGTGAACCAGCCGCCGCCGGACCGGATCAAGTTTCTCCGGCGGAATGTTCTGTCCGCGGGAAAGCCGTTGATAGGTCGGTCGAAGCGAAACAATCAACCAGAGCCAAATGCCGACCGCGGCCGGATAGGCGATAGCATTCCAAATGATCACGGTCGAGATGAACCGCTGTTTCAAACCCACCGCGACCAGCAGCGGATCTATTACCGTCATGTTGTACCAAATGTTGAACGCGCTTCCGACCAAATGTGGAATCAGCGGCGCGAGGGCCGTGACCAGCAGAGGATGTCGCTTCAAGGCAGCGTCCATGGTTTGAAATAATCCAGAAGAATCACCCGCCCGGGTAAGTTTTCTTTTCGAGTTTCGCTGAGGAGCGCGGGAAAGTTTGTCATTTTACCGAAAACAAATCCGCGATCCATCGGCCCAAACATGTCGTCTTGATGACTTGGCAGAATGTAACGAGGCTTCAATAGCCTTACCGCTTCAGCGAAGCGTTTCCGGCTGTCCGGCAACGCAACCCCAAGAATCGCAAGATCGACGCGTCCCATCCCCGCAGGAGGTGGTGCGCCCGGAATTCCACCGGAATCAATATAAATGCGGTTACCGACAGCTTCGATCAAAAACGCCAGCGGCTCTCCGACAACCCAATCCGCTGCGTTTACCGGCTTCGACAATGTCGCTTTTTCTGGAAACGGAACTTTTCCGAACAGGCGATCATGTTGCGCAGCCAGAATCCGAATTGTGAACGGTCCGACTTTCCGAATGCTTCCAGGTCTTACTGCTCCGCATTTGTTAGGCGGAATCCCTAACGATGCGACCAACCGAATCGCCGTCGGCCCCGCGATCAATTGCGCGCGCGTTCGGCGCATGATTTCAGGCACATCAAGCAAGTGATCGAAGTGCGCATGGGTCACGAGAATTGCGTCGATATTCGGACGGACATGTCGCAACCCGTCGCTTACCCGGTTTGGATTGGATTCGATCCGCTCGTTGAGCGCGCCTGCCCACAGTCCGACGCGGGTGAAATAGGGATCGACCAGCAGAGCGTGACCGCCGTTCTCGAATTGGAATCCGTTAACCCCGAGGTACGTGATGCGGATCGAATCCGTCGGCGGTGACGAGCCTGGATTTTTGTCGGCGACGATGAGTTGCGGATATTTGTCGAGTCCGCCGTGGGCAATCTGCGCGAACAAAATGAGACCGCAGAGAGCCAGCTTCATGCGCGCGATTGTAGCGGCGGTCTATGACCGCCGAAAATCTAAATTAATCCGGCAGGTAGGGGCGATTGACCTCAATCGCCCGCGGGCGGTTCGGTGAACCGCCCCTACCAATTAATACACGTCGCGCTTGTAGCGTTTGTCCGCTTTGAGCTTTTCGACGTAGGCGCTTGCTTCCTCGGGCGATTTACCGCCGTGCTCCTGGACGATTTTCCTCAATGCGGCGTCTACGTCTTTCGCCATACGCTTGGCGTCGCCGCAGACAAAAAATTGCGCCCCGTCTCCGTCGATCCATTTCCAAATGTCCGCGGCGTTTTCCAGCATCCGATGTTGCACGTAAATCTTGTGCGCTTGATCGCGCGAGAACGCGCAATTCATGCGGGTGAGAATTCCATCCTCTTTCATTTGATGAAAGTCATCGCGATAGGCGTAATCGCACTTCTCGCGTTGCGCTCCGAAAAACAACCAGTTTTTGCCTTTCGCGCCGAGCACCTGTCGTTCCTGCAAGAACGCTCGAAACGGCGCGATACCGGTGCCGGGGCCGATCATGATCAGTGGAATGTTTCCGTCTTCCGGCATGTGAAAATGTTTCGCCGAGCTCGGATAAACCGGCACTGGAACGTTGTCCGCGCGCTCAGCCATGAAAGTTGAGCAAACGCCTTTGCGAATACGGCCGCGGCTTTCGTAGGTGATAACATCAACAATGAAATGCACGCAATCGGGAAAAACTCTCAGGCTGGATGCCACTGAATAAAGTCGCGGCTGCAATTTGGTGAGTAGTCCGACAAATTCCTCGGGCGTGAACTTCACCGACGGATGGTCGATCAGGAAATCGATGACCTCTGCGCCCCACAAGTAATTTTCGAGATCGTGTTTTCGGTCGAGGTGCAATAATTCCTTCAACATCGGAGCGGCGGACGCGCGTTCCGCGATCGCTTTCAAAAACTTCGGCGTCGGCTGAGTGATCGAATAATCGCGCAGCAAGGCTTCACGGAGCGGCTTCGTTGTTTTAGCGGCCGGAACCGGCTCGTCGCCTTTTGCGCCAAGGGCGCGAATGATCTCGTCGACCAACGGAGGATCGTTTGTCGGATAAACCGCAACCGAGTCGCCCGGATCAAATGTTAATCCCCAGTTCGTCAGATCGACTTCGAAATGACGGGTGTCTTTTTCCGACTCTTCCGTGCTCAAACGACGATTGACGAGAAGTTTCCCGGGAAAGGGATTTTGTCGCGTCCATTGCGGGGGGGACGCCGGTTTTGGTGGTGCGCTGACTTCGGACATGGTCATTTCTTGTAACGGCGGTCTCTGCTTGTCGCAACTTTTAGTGTGAAATGGTTAATCGCATGGTCGCAGGCATAATCCGACGGTTGCGGGTTGCCCGGCCGACTCTAAACTCTCGCGAGCGCAACCGATTGTGCGCCGGCGCACCCGAACATGCCTAACGAATACGAATCGCCGATTGGTGACCGGCCGGAAATTTGCGGCGCGGTTGTTCCGCCCGAGCCCAGGCACGATCCCTACGCCGCATTTCGTTCCCGAGGATTCCGATTTTTCACGAGTGGCAATTTATTGTCGATCATCGGCCGGCAAATGCTGGCGGTTGCGGTGGAATGGGAAATCTATCGGCGCAGTCATTCGGCGACCGCGCTCGGACTTGTCGGTCTGGTCTTCGCGGTTCCAATCGTTGGCTTTTCCCTGCCGGCCGGCCATCTCGCTGATCGCGTTAGCCGCAAACACATCATTCTGGTGTCCCAGATTTTCAGTGCGATCACGTCTGCGTTACTGGCCCTCGTTTCATGGCAACATCTCAACATTCCGCAACTGCCGATCTTGCGCGCATGCAATCACGGATTGAGCACGATCGCGGGCGTGTTCGAGCAGCACCAGCGAACTTTTCATTTCGACGACGCGTCGATTCCTCTGATTTACTTGCTGCTGTTTCTGGGCGCGATTGCCCGCACGTTTTCCTGGGCGGCGCGGAGCTCCTTTTTCCCGACCCTGGTACCGCGGGACGCGTTTGCAAATGCCGTGACCTGGAACAGCAGCGTATTTCAAATCGGTTCCGTCGTTGGCCCTGCCCTCAGCGGATTCGTCGTTGCGAATCGCGGATTCCCGATCGTCTACGCGATCGATGCGATCACCTCGACGTTGTTTTTTCTGTTGGCGCTACCGATTCCGCGAGCCAAACAAACCCACGACCGCGAGAAACAAAGCACTTGGAAGAGCCTGGCCGCGGGCGCGAAATTCGTTTTCAGCAGGAAAGTAATCCTGGCCACGATCACGCTCGATTTGTTCGCTGTATTATTGGGCGGTTCGGTGGCGCTGTTGCCGATTTTCGCCGACCAAATTCTGCACTGCGGCCCGGTCGGTCTTGGTTGGATGCGCGCGGCGCCGGCAATCGGTGCGTTCGCAATGGCGCTAATGGTGGCCTATCTGCCGCCGATGCACCAAGCCGGAAAAACCTTGCTATGGTGCGTTGCGGGATTTGGAATCGCGACGGTCATTTTTGGTTTATCGAAGGCGTTTTGGTTGTCGGTATCCATGTTGTTTCTCGCAGGGGCGGTCGACAGCGTCAGCGTCATTATTCGCGGCTCGATCGTGCAATTGGTTACGCCCGACGAAATGCGCGGACGTGTTTCGGCGGTGAACAACATTTTCATCGGGACCTCGAACGAATTCGGCGCGCTCGAGTCGGGATTGAGCGCTGCCCTGTTTGGCCCCGTGATTTCAGTGGTTGGCGGAGGAATCGGAACAATTTTGGTCGTGCTCGGAGCGGCTTGGAAGTGGCCGGAGATTCGCAAGATCGGCGCGCTTGATCGAAATTTGAAGTAGGGGCGATTGACCCCAATCGCCCGTGGCGGTTCGGTGAACCGCCGCTACCTTGAAGCTAATGAAAGCCGCGGTCGCTCAAATTTCCTGCGTGGTCGGAGATTTCGACGCGAACATTCTCAAGATTCGAGATTTTGCCGTCCGCGCGAGAAAAGCTGGTGCCGACCTGGTTGTGTTTCCCGAGATGGTCGACACCGGGTATTCGATGCCGGTAATCCAAAAACACGCGCGACGGTGGACCGAAGGTGCGGTTCCTGAATTGCAGCGAATCGCCAAAAAAAACTCGATCGCAATTGTCGCCGGCATTTCTGATCGCGAAGACGACTTAATTTTCAACTCGCAAGTTTTCGTGGGTCGGAATGGCGAACTACTTGGCAAATACCGCAAGACTCATTTGGTGACGGCCTCGCCGCTGGACGAACGGGTTTGTTTTTCGCCTGGAAACGAATTCGTTGCCTGCGAGATGGGCGATTTCAAAATTGGACTGAGCATTTGTTACGACCTGCGCTTTCCGGAGATGGCCCGTACGCTTGCAGTCAAGAGCGGCGCGAACGTAATCGTCAATTCGTCCGCCTGGCCGGTGGTGCGCGCGGAGCATTTGCGGATCCTGGGTCTTGCCCGCGCAGTTGAAAATCAGAGCTACTTCATCATCGCGAATCGGGTGGGGACCGACGACGGCGTGACCTTGTGCGGTTCTTCGACGATTATCGATCCTTCCGGTAAAATTCTGACGAGCGCGTCTTCCGACCAGGAAGAATTAATTCAGGCGGAGATCTCGATGGAAGCTGTCGCCGATATTCGTAATCGGGTGCCGGCGTTTGCCCATCGGCGCGCAGAGTTATACAAACTGAACTGAAGCGGCCAATTACCTGTGCGTCATCGATTTACTATTGCGATGAAAACGAATCGTATCCGTCTTGCGCTGATGGCCACGCTAGCGCTTTCAAGTGTTTGTTGGGGCGAAGAGAATTCGACCCCACAACAAGTCTTCGATGGAATGCGGGAGAGCTTTCGGGCTGACAAGGCACAGGGCGTGCACGCGAAATATCAGTGGAACCTCAGTGGCCCCAATGGCGGTGATTGGTGGATCGACGTTGAAGACGGAAAATTTACAATGGGCAAGGGGAAGATCGAAAATCCGACGGTTACATTTATCACCAGCGACAACGATTGGGTGGCAATGTGCAACGGGAAACTCAAGGGCACCTGGGCCTTTATGACTGGACGGTTGAAAGTCCACGGTCCTCAATCCGTGGCCCGGAAGCTGGACGAGATTTTTCCTTAAAACTTCGCTTCGATCGCCAGCCGGACGTATGGCGCCGGGTCCGTTTTGACCGCGGCTTCGGCGCGAAAGAAATCGAAATCGCGTCTGACCGTGCAGCCGACATCCAGCGTGATGTCGAGTGGTTTGAAATGAGAGTAAGTTGCCTGCACTCCGGTTCGAATTTCGCTGTACTGCACAATCGGATCGTGGACCTGAAGTTTGCGTGCTGGCGTGATCACGTCATCGGTCCGGAAGCTTTGGTAGTAAAGGTTTCCCGCGATACGAAATTCCCAGTCGTCGTTCGGATTGTAAACCAGCGCCGGTTTCGGAAACACGCCTTCGAGACGAAGATGATCGCTGAAAAGCCAGATCAATCCGCCGCCCGGCGCGGCGATCGGATTTGAATTGATGGAACCGCCGGCGCCGATGACTCCGAAAATTTTGTCCTTCTTTAACGGAAAGCTGACCCAAATTCTCCAGGGAATATCGAACGCATCACCGTCGGCGTGATCTTCAAAATAGACACCCGGGTCGAGCTCAATGCCGGCTCCGGCGTGATCTTGCACGATGTACTCATAAGCGACCAGTGCATGAATCGTCTGCAGATGGTCGGGTAGTCCATTGTTGCCACCTAAGACCAAGCCCGTTGGGGAAAGATGATTAGGCCCATTGTCGCCGCCGAAATCGAACCGTTCGTATTCCGCGCCGAGTCTTAAGTACCAGTTTCCGGTAATCAAAAATCGATGGGCGTAGCTGATGTCGTTGTAGATCGAGTCGCCATCTCCAAACCGGCCGTTGTATTCTTTAAAATCGCTATTGCCGGTATAGGTCGTCTCGTAATTGAAGATCTCCGTGGAAGTTTTGTTTTCGTCCTGGGCGGGCGAAGGAGCGGGTTGCATCTCCATGGCGGCCCCGGCGAACGCCGAGGCGACGGCCGAGAAAAAGCCGAGGGTTAAGGCAAAGGTAATGCGATTCATAGGTTAGAAGACTGACTGTCGATCCTTTGTTCGCATCTGTTAGCCAAGCTCGGTGTATCCTATTTCTTGGATGGCAGCAAGTAGCGACTGGCAGGCCGTCATAATCCTATTACGGACAAATTGCGCTTTTTGTTTTCCTGCTGATTAAGGGCCGCGGTGGCCGTGTCACCGAATTCCCAGCCTAGGTTCAACCACTCAATGCGACGCTCAGCCGCGTTTCGTGTTAGCATTCAACGACGCCCGATCGCGGGGCGCTGTGTCCCAGATGAAAGTTCCAAACAAGGTTCGTTTAACGTTTTACCTGCTCGGATTTGCCGGAGCGGCGCTGTTCACCGGTTTGTTGATCCGGGAAGGAGCCGGTCAAGTCGGGTCGGCGATCGCTACGGCTGGCTGGGCGCTCTTGGCAATCATTGCCTACCATTTTTTGGTCCCCGTGTTTCTGGATTCGCTTGCCTGGTGGATTTTGTTTCCGCGGGCTGAGCGTCCTCGGCTGCGAAGAATTTATTGGATGCGTTGGATCGGCGAATCGGTCAGCACGCTCGTGCCCTCGGCGGCGGTCGGTGGCGACATCGTTCGCGCTCGACTCGCCGCAATCAGTGGAACACCGATCGCGACTGCCGCAGCGACCGTCTTGGTCGATCTTACTCTTGGCGTTTTTACACAGGCGGCTTTCACCGTGCTTGGAGTTGTCCTTCTGGTGAACGCAACTGGCCAAAGAAGTTTCGTCAGGCCGACGATCATCGGAACCGTGGTTGGTGTCTTGGCGGTGGGCGGTTTTTATTTCGTGCAACACCGCGGCTTGTTCAGCTTTCTCGCCCGAATGATTGCGAAGCTGGCGAATTCGCCGGAATGGCAATCGCTCGTCCAAAGCGGCGCTGCGCTCGATGAGACGGTGCGTTCTCTTTATGCGCGTCGACAAGCTGCGATTGCGTGCTGCGGGTGGACAATTCTTTCGCTGATTCTGAATTCGGGAGAAATTTATATCGCGTTGTGGGCGCTAAATCTTCACGCCACAATTGCCAACGCGATTATTCTGCAAAGCGTGGCGCTGACGATTCGGTCAGTTGCCTTTCCCGTTCCGGGCGGAATTGGCGTCCAGGAGAGCGGTTACGTTGTGGTCGGCAATCTTCTGGGGATTCCGGGTGAGACCGCGTTCGCTCTGTCTTTGATCGCCAGAGTGCGCGAACTCGGCTTTGGAATTCCCGGTCTCGTCACCTGGCAGTTGATTGAAGGGCGACGTTTGCTCCGCGCGCGAGAGGCGGCCGTGACTTCGTAAGGTTTCAATTTAAGAATGGCGCGGCTCAAGTTGGTTAGCCGTTGTTTTACCTTTCCCGGATTGGTAAAGTTGGTCCGCACGCCCCACCAGATCCAGGCGAGTCCGCCGGGCAGATCAAGCTGGCTTCGAAGTTGGGCGATGACCTCTCGATCGCCATACGCTTCGAGAAACGTCGTGGCAAATGGCAGCCACTGCCCCGTCGGAACAGTTCCAACCAGATCGAGCAGGAATACGAGCAAATCATCCGCGTGGCGCGCGGCCGCGGAAAGCGATTTGTCATGATAAATTTCGAAATCGATGAATCGCGCACGGTTCGTCTTGGCGTCGTAGATCACGTTGGCGATGCTGGCGTCGCCGTGAGACCAACGGCCGCGGAACTCATCACTCCAGAATTCGTGGGCGCGGCGGAACTCGAGCGCAGCCGAACGAAGCATCTGTTTCGTGAGGGTGCCTCGGTTAAGATGTTTCCACAAACTTTCACCCGGTAGCCTTTCGGCCACCACGCAACGCCTGCCCGAAGGATGAGCGCGAAAGCGATCGCCATTCAGGATCTTGAAGCAGTCCATTTCCCATCGCCGCCAATCATCCAGATTGCTCCAGAAACGAATCGGAATTTTAGCCACGCGAAAATAGAGATTGCTTAGGTCGGCCAGCTGCCCGCTGTGAAGATTCCGGCGTTTCAGGACGACCGTGCGGCGCCGGCGTTTCTTTTCCCAAACCGAATTGATCGCGATTGCTTCGACCAACCGCGTGGCAACGCTCGCCAGTCCCCGCGGCGCGTCCGTTAATTTGCTCGCTGCGGTCATTAGACCGACTGGAACCAGATTTTCAACCAATGCAGCGCCGTCCGCTAGAATTCCCATTTTTGCATTTACTTTGGACAGTTGTAATCGCGCTGACTTGTCTCCCGTTCAGATTGTAATCGTTTCACCGACCTTCATCACACGCAGCTCTGTCTTGGCGCCGGTCTTTTTCAATTCCTCGCCAAATTCTTCCGGCGTTCCAGTCAACACCGGAAACGTCGCATAGTGCATCGGGATCGTCATCTTTGGTCCGACCACTTTCACGGCTTGGGCTGCGCGGATTGGACCCATGGTGAAATGATCGCCGATGCACACCAGCATCAGGTCGATCTGGTTGTGGTCGGAAACGAGCGCCATATCGGAAAAGAACCCGGTATCGCCGGTATGATAGATTGTCGGG
This sequence comes from uncultured Verrucomicrobiae bacterium, assembly GCA_963817335.1. Taxonomy (GTDB): domain Bacteria; phylum Verrucomicrobiota; class Verrucomicrobiia; order Chthoniobacterales; family UBA10450; genus AV40. The sequence goes on from CAWFNX010000001.1 coordinate 648,822, forward strand.
CCGTTGCGAACGGAAATAACGAACCCGGTCGGCGTGCCGGCGGCGACTGGCGGAGAATTTTCATCTTTCCGCGCGGTCGATCCGTGCATCGCTGGAACAAAACAAACCTTCACCTCGCCCTCTAGCAATGTGAGTTGACCGCCGATGTGTCCGGTAGTGTCGACGCCGGCTTGGTCGCTCGGGTAGCCGAGCACGCTTACTACCGCGGCAGACAGATCGACATCGGCCACAAGTTTAGCGCCGGTTTTTTTTCCAATCTCGACCGACTCGCCGACATGATCGCCGTGTCCATGCGTCAGTAAAATGAGATCAACCGTTTTTAGTCTCGCCAATTCGTCTTTACCCTCCTCAAACAAGGGATTTGTCAGCCAGGGATCAATCAAGAAAACTTTTCCCCCGGAGTAACGATTTTATAACCGGATTGCCCATACCAAGTCAGCTCTGTTGCCATTTTCTCACCAAAACGAAAACGCGCGGTTGAGCAAAACATTTTCCTGAGCGAAAAGAAACGCGCATGTCCACACCTGAAGATCACCTGTCGGCGACAGACCCGCGAATGGCTGCGCTGATCGCTCGCTCGCTTCGTTACAACGTAAAGCCAGGGGGACCGGTTCGGCCCTTCGACGCGCTTGCGGAATCAATCGCCTATCAACAACTGAGTGGAAAAGCGGCCGCAACAATCTGGAAACGGGTTCGCGCGCTTTATCCGCGCCGAAAGAATCTCGATCCCCATCTTGTTTTGAAAACGCCCGACCAAAAACTTCGCGGGGCCGGCCTGTCGCGCAGCAAGGTCGCAGCATTAAAGGATCTCGCGGCCAAAACCATCGACGGGACCGTGCCCTCGGCGCGCGCGCTCGCGAAAATGACCGATGAAGAAATCATTGAACGCCTGATCAGCGTCCGCGGGATTGGCCGTTGGACCGTTGAAATGCTGCTTCTTTTCGACCTTGGGCGGCCCGATGTGTGGCCCGTGCACGATTATGGAGTGCAGAAAGGGTTCGCCAAAACGTTTGGACGCCGAAAACTTCCGAAGCCGAAACAGCTTATCAAGCTTGGGGAAAAATTTCGGCCGCACCGGTCGGTCGCGGCGTGGTATTTCTGGCGAGCTTTGGATTCCCCGGACAAGAAAAACCGTTTCGACGAATAAACGCCAGCGCGATTGACTTTGCCAGCTGCGCTTACTAAAACGCGAGCGTTATGGCGACGATCCACGTTAATCGGGGCGCAACGGGTCTGGGCGCATTTCCGGAGGAACAAGTTCGCGACAGTATCCGCTCCGGCCGCTTTTTGGCGAGCGATCTCGGTTGGAAGGAAGGAATGGCAAATTGGCAGCCGCTTTCACAGTTTGCCGAATTTGCCGCCGACTTTGCGGCGACGCCTCCGTCCGCGGCTCCGCCACCGCAAACATCGGCCCCTCCGCCGGCTTCAACGGCGATAGTGGCGCCAACGCCGGTCGCCCCGCGGAGCGGATTGCCGTGGGACGAGAGGCACACCAAAGGATTGTTCAACGCGTTCATCGAAACCTTACAAATGGTCCTCATCCGACCCAGTGACGCCTTCACCGCAATGCGACGGGAAGGCGGGTTGGGGGAACCGTTACTTTACGCAGTGATCGGAGGTAGTATTGGTGGCGCGGTTTCATTTCTTTTTTCAATGGGACTTCAGTCGCTCGGGCTTTTTGGTAATCAAAGCCACAATGCCTTTGCGGTGATGGCGGGCCTGGGCGTCGGATCCGTTCTGTTTATTATTTTTCTTCCGGTGTTGATCTGCATTTGGTTGTTCATCGCTAGCGCGATTGTCCATGTCTGTCTGATGATTGTCGGTGGCGCGAAACAAAGTTTTGAAACCACCTTTCGCGTTGTCGCTTTCACCCATGGATCAACGGGTCCATTGCAAATGGTTCCGGTTTGCGGCGGTCTGATCGCAGGCATCTGGGCGTTGGTAGTCTATTGCATCGGACTTGCCCGTGCCCATGAGACTGAGACTGGCCGCGCGGTCCTGGCCGTTTTGCTGCCGCTCATCGTTTGCTGCGGAGGTGGCCTCTTGATCGCAATGATGTTCGGCGCGCTTGGCGCCTGGAGCGCTTCCCAGCATTGAGTTTGGTGCGGTGCAAATTCGTTCGCGATCTCTTCAACCTGGCGAAATCAATCACGAGCTGATTTGGTTGGCGATTTCGATCGCATCAATCGCTTTCGCCGGTGTCTGGCTTTGGATCGGTTTACCTTGGCCCCGATGCACGTTTCACGATCTCACGGGCCATCCCTGCCTCACTTGTGGCATGACTCGATCAGCGATTCGGTTTTTTCACGGTGATTTTATCGGTGCCTTGCGCTGGAACCCTTTGTTCTTCGTCGGTCTGTGCGCAGTGACCATTTTCGATGTTTACGCAGTTGCGGTTTTGACGACGGGTGCGCGGCGATTCCGGCTGGTCCAACTCACCATCACGGAAAAGAGGATAATGCGTGTGCTCGTGATCGTTCTGGTGCTGGCGAACTGGATTTACCTTCTGTCCCGGCCAGCGTCCTTCTTTTGAGTGCGCTTTAGGGCACTGAGCTCGTCCTTGGTTAACATTCGCCACTCTCCTGGTGGCAAGTTGCCCAGGCGCAAGTTTCCAATCCGGACGCGCACCAACCGTTTCACTTCGTACCCAATTGCGTAAAACATTCGTCGGATTTGCTGATTCAGCCCCTGATGCAACACGACTCGAAGCCGAGTTGGCCCAATTGGATGCACTCGCGAGATCCGCGCGCGTTTTCCATCGAGCGTAATTCCTCGCCACAACTTTTGCGCGAGGGCATTGTCCCAAGGTCGATCCAAGATGATTTCGTATTCTTTATCGACCTCGTGCCGCGGATGGGTCAACTGTTGCGCAAGATCACCGTCATTAGTGAGCAGAAGAAGGCCTTCGCTTTGCGCGTCCAGACGTCCGATGTTGAAAAGGCGGGGGAATTTTTGAGGTAATAAATCGAAAATGGTGTCGCGCGCATGCGGATCGCTGCGAGTTGAAACAAATCCCGCCGGTTTGTGCATTGCCAGCGTCATCGTGCGCTCGGCCTGCACAAGTTTACGGTCGACCTTGACGTGATCGCGCTCGTCTGGTTGCGCGCTGAAATCGGTGCAAACGCGGCCGTTGATCGTGACCCGCCCGGCTGCAATCAGTTCGTCACACTTGCGTCGGGATGCAACACCCGCCGCCGCCAGAAAACGGTTCAGCCTCATGGCTGAAACAGTTGAGACGTTGAGTTGTTGAGAAGTTGAGAGGACACGGTCGTTTTCTCATCTCAACCGCTCAACACCTCAACCGCTCAACGCTCTTTACGCGTCCGGCTTTGTCTTGGGAAGGCCGATAACCTTGCGGCCTTCTTTCCATTGGCCGCGTTTTTTGAGCAGTTCGACCCGCTCAAAACGCTTCAGCACGTTGCGCTTGGCGACGATGGTGCTGGCTCCTCTAAGACTGCGATGCTGAGACATAAGTGGAAAATGAGCGCCCAAACTAGCCTGAAGCTGGCGATTTTCAAATCCGAGCTTGCCCGAATCACAATTGATTGGTCAGGACCACGTGGGCTCCTGAGGTTGCGACCTGGTGGTAAATGTGAAAACGCTCGGTCAGAAGCTGTTGCCAGTGAGGTACCCGTTCCTCTCTGATGATCAAATAAATTCCCTGCGGATCGCTCCAGCGGCGCAAAATCGCGTCTTCAGTGACTGAAATGTCGCGTCCACCGGCAATGTGCATCTCGTCGTTTGGCGGTTGGTTCACCAGATAAAATTTGCGGTGCAAATAAAAGACCAGGCTGCTGGCGTCGTCGAGGTCTCCCTCATAAACGACGGCATCGCTGGCGGTCAGTCTGCTCTCGAGAACGCGAGCTGCGTTGGCCAGCGAGAATTGTGGCGCCATTCGCGCGATCCCATCTGCCAACGACAGGGCGATCGGAACCATCGCGATCGCGAGGGCGGTCAGGCAAAGTCGGGGCCGATTCCTGGCGGCAACATAAATAGCGATGGCGGAACCGGCGATGAGACAAACCGCAATGATTTCGACCATCCGTCTCAGGTCCGGCCAGGCCGACGCCGGCAGCATTTCTAGTGCATCCCACGCGGTCCAGCTGCTCGGGGCAGTTTCAGCCATTGATCCAAAACGCGGCTGCACTTGCGAAAGTAATCCGACGATGACCCCGATAATGCCGACGGCTGTCACGCCCCCGAGCTGCCATCGATTTGAAAGCCGTTCCCACGCGGTGGCAGCGAAAATCGCGAATGCGCACCACATGTTCATCGCATAGTAATCCTGTCGTTGTCCGATAATAAGCAGCGGCAAAAAGACGACCGCCATCCAGGTCAACGGCAGCGCTTCGGCAAATGTAAGTTCATTTGGCCGGAGAACTTTTCGCCACATCACGATCGCCGCCGGAAGAATCGCGATCGACCAGGGAAACCACCAAACCAGATGCATCCAGATAAATTGCAATCGAGGGACTCCGTTATCACCGCCCGAAACTCGCGAGAATGATCGAAGATGACCGATCCATTCGACCTGTAAGAGCTGGCGCAAAAAGCCGGGGAAATGCAATTCGGTTGCGACGTACCAAGGGACAACGAGCAGCAGGAAGAGCAGAAGATAGGACCAGTGAAGAATGCGCGCGAAACGCATTCGGGCTTCTCGATAAAATGCCGAGAGAAAAAGAAAAATCGTCAGGGGGTAAATCAAGCCGAGCAAACTCTTGGTCAAACACGCAAGCGCGCAACAGACCCAAAATCCCAAGAACCACCACCCGCGCCCCCGTCGGCGCTGGTAACCGTTAATACCGCAAAAAATCGCACCGGCGATGAAGGCGCTAAATAGCGGTTCGGGCATGAGAATTCGCCCGAGGACGGCGGTTCCGCAGCAGCAGAGATAAATCAAACCCGCAAAGAATCCCCGCCGGTAATCCGATAATTTTTCCGCGATCAGGAACGTAAGCGCGACAGATGCAATCATCGCCACGGCAATCGGCAGGCGCGCGGCCGCGGCATTGATTCCCAAGGTCTTGAACGAAGCAATGATCAGCCAGTAGAGCAGCGGCGGTTTCGGTAATCTGGGTAAACCGTCGTTGGTTGGCCAGAGCAAGTGGTGGCCTTCAATCATTTCCCGGGCAGCGCCCGCATATTGGCCCTCCGTGTGATTGTAAAGATCGCTCCAACTAATCGTCGCCAGATGGATCAGCGCCGCGAGCGCAATCAAACAAACGAACAGGAAATGACGAAGCGGCGGTGGCCGCAACGCCGGCGGTTCTAGCAGCGCATCCTCGATCGTGAATGTACGCGTGCCGGCGGTCATCGCTTACTCGTCCTGGTATTTACTCCAATGTTCCGGTAACCGGACCACTCTGCCTTCCGGCATCTGCACCAACGCGACCATTTGTCGGCATTCGGCGATCAAAACGTCGTCCGTTGGACGCGTGATTCGATACCCGCACCAGAAACGCACCCGTTCTGCTTTATCCAGCCACGCTTCAATCGCGAGGCGATCGCCAAGTTTCCCGGGACGTCGATAATCGATCTCCGTGCGAACCACGGCGGGATATCGTTTTGTCTGCTCCATTTCGCTTAGCTGGAATCCGAGTTCTTCAGCGAGCGCGGTGCGCGCGATCTCGATAAAACGGAGGTAGGCGATATTGGAGACCACTCCGCCCGAGTCGGTGTCGAAAAACATGACCTGCACTTCGGTGCGGATGCTCGGTTTTTTCGAATTCATCGCAAGATCGACTTCATCGCATTCACGACTTCCTGCGCCGTCACTTCCTTCATGCACCGAAAGTCGATGGGGCATTCACGCAAAAAACAGGGACTGCACTCGACATGGTGCCGGACCACAAGGTGATTTTCGCCAAGCGGCCCGGTTAACTGTGGCTCAGTCGAACCGAAAATTGCCACCACCGGGATTCCGAGAAGGGCTGCCAGGTGCATGGTGCCGGTATCATTGGTCAAAAGCGCGCGGCACTCGCGCAGTTGCGAAATCAATTCGTCCAACGTGGTTTGGCCGATACGATTGACGCACTTGTCACCGAGCTTGGCGGCAATGGTTTCTCCAACCGCCAAATCGTTCTTCGTTCCCAACAAAACCCATTTTGTGTCGGATCCATTGGACACTAACGCCGCAACTTCCGCGAACTGGTCCGGCGACCAGCGTTTGGCCGGTCCGTATTCCGCCCCGGGACAAAGACCAAGAGCGGTTCGACGTTTGAGGTGAGAAGTTTGAGGTTCGACTGAAAGTTCGATTTTACCGTTCAGGTCGACGTCCGCGCCGCAATCATCCGCGATCCGAAGGAAACGACGCGCGTGATGTTCGGGCGGAACGGGCCGACGCGGTTCGCGAACGATTTGATTCAACAACCAGGCCCGCGCGTGTCCTCGATATCCTACCTTTCGAGGAACGAAGTAAACTTCGATCGCAGAGCGGAGCGAGTTCGGGAACAGAATTGCGGCATCGAAGGGTAAATGCTTCTTCACCAGGCGCATCGCAGCGAAAAGGGATTTGCCGGCCAGTGGCAAAACCTCGTCGACTTCCGAAATCAATTTCCACATCGGGCTGATTTTCTCCGGGGTCAGAACCGTGACGTGGGCATCGGGACGTCCCTTTTTGATCGCGCGCACGGCCGGAACGCTCATCACGGCGTCGCCCAGCCAATTGCTGCTTCTAATCAAAATCCGAAACGGCTTCAGCTTTTCGGCCGGGAGATCTTTCGGCAGATAGATTCCGCGCTTATAGCGAGTGAGAAGGAAATTCGGGCGCGGCGTTTTCCATCGATTGTGTAGCCAAAATCCGTCTTCCGGCGCGCGACGGATTTGTTCCGCAATCAAATCATTCGCCTTAGCGGTAAGCGCTTCAACCGAATCATCAGCCGTATTGATTCGATCGGTGAACGAAAATTTCCAGCGACCGGGTCCCTCGGTGTAAACAGCCGTGCCAACCAGCGCCGCGCCAGTGCGTTTCGCGAGCAGCGCCGGAAGCGATGTCGTCGATGCGAGCTTGCCGAAGAAAGGGACCCACAAACCCTGATCGCCCGCGTGTTGATCGCTCAGGATGCCGATGGCGCCGCCGCCGCGGAGCAGTTCGATCGCTTTTTGGAAACCCTGGCTACGATCGAAAAGTTCAACGCCGGCGCGGCCGCGCAACGCACGCACGTGTTGGTCGATGTAACGATTTTTCAGCGGCTGGAAAACAGTGCTATTACGGACATAACCGATCTCGGCCGGCAGCAACTGCGCCTGGAGCTCCCAGTTTCCAATATGACTCAGAATGAGGACCACCGGATGACCGTTACGCAGCTCGCGATTGACCGCGTCCGCGTTCTCGAACTCGATGTGGGTACGCGCCTGATCGAGTGGCATAGACGCCATTTTCCAACCGCCCAGTAGGTTTCCTCCCAGGCGCTGGAAATGTCGGCGGACCAGGCGTCGCCTTTCGCGAGGCGATTTTTCGCCGCCGAAAGCGATCTCTACATTATGCAAGGCAAGGCGCCGATACTTTGGCAGTAAGATCCAGGCCCAAAGACCGAGGGCGTTTCCGATGGAGAACGCAGCACGCAATGGCAAAAGGCCGATCAGGGCAAAGCCGGTCCGGTAAATAAGATAAACGAAATACTCGAGCATGGATCTCGGCCAAGCCGCCCGCCGAACGCGTCACAGCGTAAATTTGCACGAGCGGCGCTGCAATGAAATATAATCTGGTCGTACCCGTGCAGCTTCGTTAGGCATGTAAGCGGCTTCACTAGATGAAAATGAAAAAGGATTTGTGGCGTGGGTTGAATGAACGCGCTCGAAAGTCGTTGGCGGCGCGCGACTACAAAACGGGCTCGCTTGCTCAGCGGATTTCCAGTTCAGGCGTAGATGCGGGTGAAATTGTCGGCCCCCGCAGCAAGGCTGAGTTGAAAAAGGTCTGGATCCCTGGGGTCGAGATTTTTCCAAGGACCATCCACGCCCAGCGGCACCGCGGCAGTTTTGGAGAGCTCGCGCGCGAGTCGGACGGAGTTCTTGGCAAAATCGGGCTGCAGCCAAAACAATGGTCGGCCGCGCGCATGTTCGCGAACAGCGCGAAGGGGTTTCATATTCATCCGCCCAGCATTCCAAACGACACGACCGCGGAAAAATGGTTGCGGCGCTTGTTCATAACCCAGCCGCAAGATTATTCGTCGCGCCCCTATGATCGCGAGCAATGGGACGTCATGTTTTTTCTTCAGGGCCGGTCGGAAATCTTTTTGTGCGAAGCCAGGGCCGGGCTTCCGGAACGTACCATGCGCTTCTTTGTCGACGGAGACAATCATCGGAGTCGCAACAACGCTGGAATCGTAATTCCGCCGGGCGTGGCCCACGCTATCCGTGCCGAAGGCTCCGAAGATGTGATCATGGTCTACGGCACGAGCACTACCTTTCGACCGGAATTTGAAGGGCGGATCGCTAGTGAAATTGAAACCGCGGAGTTACCCGCGTCCTGGCGAAGATTTCTAGGTAGGGGCGATTGACCCCAATCGGTCCGAGCCGGACTGGCCTTTGCGGGCGGTTCGGTGAACCGCCCCCACCCTTCGTATGAAGCGGCAGTTCGATCCGGCCACCCTCGAGTTGATGGATCGGCCGCAACCGATCTCGGCCGAGTTGGAACGTGATCTCCGCAACCTTCGTCAACTCAACCGATGGTTTGGCAGCTATTCATTGATCGGAACCTTTCTCCGGCGGTGGATCAATCCCGGCGCCCGGCTGCGGATTGCCGATCTTGCCACCGGGTCGGGGGATATTCCCCGGCTGATCGCGGACCACGCGCGGAAGGTTGGAGCCGAAGTTTCGATCGATGCGGTTGATCAACAATCCGCAACCTTGGAAATCGCCAAAGAACTTAGCGTCAATTACCCGAACGTTTCGTTCCTCCAGGAAAATATTCTCGAGTGGCAGGCGTCCGAACCTTACGACATCGTCTTTTGTACCCTGGCCCTTCATCATTTCAGCGAAGAGGATGCGGTGCGCGTGCTCCGTCGTTGCCGCGAGTTATCGCGAAAATTCGTCCTGGTTTCGGATTTGCGGCGCGGTTGGCTCGGGGCCGTGGGGGTCAATCTTTTGACCGCCACGATTTTTCGTGAGCCAATGACCAGGTTCGATGGCCGGCTTTCCATGGCGCGGGCATTTTCATTTTCCGAATTGGAAGACCTCGCCAACCGCGCCGGTTGGAGAGATTTCGGCCATCGAAGTTTCAGATTCGCCCGGCAGGCGATCTGGCTGCAATAGACCCGCTTTTTCTGAAAGAAGCCGCACGTTCGCGCGTAGAGCCATTATGAATGAACACTCATCCTATGCAGTTCGCGGGGTCGCAGTAGTTTTCGGTTCGCTTCTCCTCGCGGTTGGCGTTTCGGTTGGCGGCTCTTTCGTTGGTGACGGAATCTCAAACTGGAACAGCGGCCGCCGCATTATCGCGGTGAAGGGTCTTTCCGAGCGTGAAGTGCCGGCCAGCGTCGCGACCTGGTCGATCGGTTATCGGGCGACCGGCAACGATTTGAGCGCGATCAATCAGAAATTGAGCGAGAGCACAAAAGCCGTGTTTGCATTTTTAAAGAGCGCCGGCTTCGATGAAAAAGATATCGCGGTACAGCCGCCGGCGCTTCATGACGCCAGCATGGAACCGAGGGAAAAGGACGTGCCGCCTCCGCCGGAACGGTGTCGAGCGGAACAATCCGTCCTTTTGCGAACTGCGAAGGTGGATTTGATCAAACCTGCGCTGGCTACGGCTTCGACGTTGATGGTGAACGGAGTGCTTCTGTCCGGCGGCTGCCAGCCGAACTACGTCTACAATCAGCTCAACGAGATCAAGCCCACTATGATCGAGGAGGCCACCAAAAACGCGCGCATCGCTGCCGAACAGTTCGCGCGCGATTCCCAAACAAACCTGGGGAAATTGCGGAGCGCATCCCAGGGCTGGTTTCAGGTGGAAGATCGCGACGCGGCCACGCCGGAACGGAAGCTGGTCCGGGTGGTGGTTGACGTTAATTACGAGCTTCATTAGCGAGTTCCGGTTACCGTTTCTTCTAATTCGCGCTGCGCTCCGGACTAGTTCATGGTTGCGACGTGCGAATCGCAACGACAATTGCGAACCTTCCGCCCCGCGATCGAACAAATCGCCGCGGGCTCGTGCCGACGATGGGTGCGTTGCACAGGGCGCACGCCGACTTGATCCAGGTCGCGCGAGAAAAAGTCGGCAAGACCGGCGAAGTAGTGGTCAGCATTTTTGTGAATCCGCTGCAATTTGAGCCTGGCAGCGATTACGAACGCTATCCGCGTCCGCAAGAGCAGGACGAAGAATTTTGTCGCAAGGCTGGAGTCGACCTGTTGTTCAGGCCAAGTGCGGGGGAAATGTACGCCCCCGATCACTCTGTTTTTGTCGAAGAGAATTCGCTAGCGAATGTGCTCGAAGGAAACTCGCGCCCCGGTCATTTTCGCGGCGTTTGCACCGTTGTAGCGAAGCTGTTCAACATTTTGCAGCCAGATGTTGCTGTGTTTGGCGAAAAGGATTTTCAACAGCTGGCAATCATTCGCCGAATGGTGCGGGATTTGAATTACAAGATCGAGATCGTCGCAGTTCCCACTGTCCGTGAGGACGATGGACTCGCCTCTAGCTCGCGCAACGCGTATTTGAACCCGGAAGAACGGAAACAGGCGCCGGTTTTGCGGAAAGCCCTGCTGGCCGCGAAAGATTCGGAAATAAAGCCGGCGAAGGAGATTATCGCGCTTATTCGCGACACAATCGGGAAAGCTCCGCTCGCGCGGATTGATTATGTCAATCTGGTCGACACCGAGACATTGCAGTCCATTGACGATGTGAAACCGAGTTCGATTCTCGCCCTGGCGGTTTATTTTGGAAAGACGCGCTTGATCGACAACATTCGACTGGGATGAAGGAATACGACTTCGTTGTTATCGGGAGCGGGATCGCAGGATTAAGTTTTGCGCTCAAGGCAGCCAGGCATGGCTCGGTCGCAGTTGTGACCAAGCGGAAGGGCGCGGACACCAACACCGCCTGGGCGCAGGGTGGGATTGCCTGTGTAACCAGCGATGAAGATTCCTTCGAGCTTCACGTGCGCGACACCCTCGATGCCGGCGCGGGTTTGTGTGATGAAACCGTGGTCCGCACGATTGTGACCGAAGCACCGGCGCGAATCCAGGACTTGGTGGAACTTGGTTTGCATTTCGACGAGCGAGAAGTTTCGGGCCATCGCGAATTCGATCTCGGTCGCGAAGGCGGACACTCCAAGCGTCGCGTTTTGCATGTCGCCGACGTGACCGGAAAGGAAATTGAGAATGTTTTGTTGCGAGAATTAGGCCGGCAATCGCATGTGGAACTTCTGGAGAACCACATGGCGGTTGATCTGATTACCGCGGCGAAACTGGGATTCGCGGCAGAAGATCGCTGCCTCGGCGCTTACGTTCTCGACGAGCAGACGGAGGAAGTCGAAACGATTCGCTCCGACCGGATCGTTCTCGCGACCGGCGGTTGCGGGAAAGTTTACCTCTACACAACGAACCCCGATATTGCGACGGGCGACGGCGTCGCGATGGCCTGGCGCGCAGGGGCGACGATTGCAAACATGGAATTTGTTCAATTTCATCCGACCTGTTTGTTTCATCCCAAGGCAAAATCGTTTTTGATTTCGGAAGCCGTGCGAGGCGAGGGCGGTATTCTTCGAAATAACCGCGGGGAAGACTTCATGCAGCGGTACGATCCGCGCGGATCTTTGGCCCCGCGCGACATCGTCGCCCGCGCGATCGACGCTGAGATCAAGCGTTCCGGCGCCCAGTGCGTTTTCCTGGATATCACCGACAAACCGGTGGAATTCCTTCGCGAACGGTTTCCAAATATCTACGAGACCTGTCTGCGTTTTGGCATCGACATGACCAAGCAGCCCATCCCGGTCGTGCCGGCAGCGCATTATCAATGCGGCGGAATCAAAACGAACGTGAATGGGGCCACGAGTTTGCCAGGTTTATACGCGATCGGGGAAGTTGGGTGCACCGGCTTGCATGGAGCCAATCGTCTGGCAAGCAATTCACTTCTGGAAGGATTGGTTGTCGCGCATCGGGCGGCCGCCTCGGCCGTCGCATGTCGCTCATCAAACAATCAGCGCGCGATTCCGGTGCCGGAATGGAAATCAGGCAATGTGCAAGATGTCGATGAACTGGTTGTGATTTACCACAACTGGGACGAAATCCGGCGGTTGATGTGGGATTACGTCGGGATTGTGCGCACCGACAAACGTCTGCAGCGTGCCAGCGCGCGGCTGCGCAATCTTCAGCGGGAAATTCGCGAGTTTTATTGGAATTTTAAGGTGTCGGTAGAACTGTTGGAACTCCGGAACCTGGCGACGGTGGCGGCATTGATCGTCGATTCGGCGTTGAGCCGCAAGGAAAGCCGAGGGTTGCATTACACCTTGGACTACCCCGACAAAAATGACCGGGAATACGGCCGAAGTACCTTGTTGAGTAGAATATAGGATGGAACAAATAGTGCTTCTATCAATTGTAACCGCCAGTGGCACTGGTTTTTCCATAACGAAAGCCCTTGCTTAGGGCGGAAATATCGGATACAAACAGGCCACCTATTTGCCGATGAGACGAATTCTCGCTCTGCTTGTCCTCGCCACCCCTGTTGGGATGCTGTGTGCAGAAGAGCAATCAAGCTCGCCTTACGCTACGGCAGCCGATTTTGCCAAGTACGCGATGAAACTGCGCGAGCAAGCGTTGTTGAAGGTCGAGCCGCAGGTGTTTGTGCCGACCAGCTCCCGTCCGGCGATCCAGCGTTATCCCTGGAAAAGCAACATTGTGACCACGGTGTTCTGGATCGGGGAACAGGCGGGCGGAAACAATCCGGTGCCCAATTTCCGGAGCTCATGGGACTTGAATTGGCAGGCGAATTACGGCGGGTTCGATAATCCTGAACGCTCATCGCGGCGCAGCTACATTCCGGTGGCGTTCATTCCGCGCCAAAATCCATTCTATTGCGCGCTGCCTTACAACGACGTTACTCACGGCCAGTTTAAGCCTGAAGCGCCGCTGGTAATCCCATGGTTCAAGCAAGCTTACATGGGGCAGGGGCAATCCGTTTGTTGGCATCGATGGATCGCAATTCGGAAGGGTAACCGCACCTGTTACGCGCAATGGGAAGACTGCGGCCCGTTTCGCACAGACCATTTCCAGTACGTCTTCGGTAATGAGCGACCAAAACCCAACCTGAACCACGGCGCCGGTTTGGACGTTTCGCCGGCGGTCCGCGATTATCTCGGGTTGCAGCCTACTGACGTCACCGACTGGCAGTTTGTCGATGTGAAGGATGTAGCGCCGGGTCCGTGGCGGAGTTACGGCGACAACAACAATTTCGTTTTGGCGCGCCGCCAGATGGAGCAACACCTGGTCCAGCAGGGCGGCGGATCGAGTAACATCAAGAAGTAAAGCGGCCTCAGCCCAGTCGCGGCTTTAATTCGTCGAATTTTTTCTGCAAGTCGGCATTCCGACGCGACCACGGCTCGTAAAGAGCGCGTTGCTTTTGACAAATGTCGGCCAGCATTTGGAAACGCTTCACCATTTCCGCGCAAAAAGAATCGACCACTTTCCCGAACTGCGATTCCAGCGCTTGTTTAAACTCCGCTCGCTTGGGATCCAACTCGCATTCGTAATCCCGAAGAATCCGACGCCGGTGATTGAATGCCAGGCAGACGGTGCAAATTAATCCGACGATAGCGATTCCCGCCGCGCCGATCGCAATTGGAACATTTCGTTGGCTCATCAAAACAGCCACGATGCTTGCGATTACAATGAGCGCAGTTGCGGTCCGCATCGCGATCGAGGTGCGGGCGAACGACCGTCCGAGCTTTTGCTGAAGCGATTTGCCGGCAAGAATATCCAGAAAAGCGCTCTGGATCGTTTCATAAAGTTCGCGCCGCTGGCCTGCGAAGTCGGGAATGTTCGCTCTCGCTTCCTTACGCAGATCGGCCGACAACTCGTTATCGAGCAAATCCTGCATTTGCGGCCAGACGCTGCGCAGATCTGTTTCGAGTGTGCTCACAGCCTTATCGATCTGTGGCTGGGTCAGTTCGCGCAATTTTACTTCAAGAGTCCGGTGTAGCTCGCGCTCACGACCCTTTCGGCCAACGATCAGGCTGAATGCGTTCCACGAGATTACATTTTGCTGCAAGAGCTTTGTTCTCTCGCTGGAAGTCTGGTCGTACCCGCTCTCAATATCGCGGACAAGACTCCCGATCTGCCGGCGTAACTGGTCCCGGCGGTTCTGGAGCAGCCCGTCCAGCCGCGATAACGCTGCCTCGTCCGCAGAAATCTTCCCGACCAGAATTCCAATTTCCCGGCCCAACTCCTCCAACACAACGCGTGCGGCCTGAAAGGTCGAGCGGAGTTTCAGCATCCGTGTGCTCGATTCAGTGACGATGAAATTGATTTGCTCTTCGAGCGGACCGAACGCGCTTTCCTGCCACAGCCGCTCCTTGTCCAAACCGCTGGTTCGCGCGAGCAAGGCCTTGCGCGCTGAAATTGCGAAAATCGGCGGGACGAAACCGAGTTGGCGCAAGGCGGTATCCTGAAGGTGCCGATGGATGACCTCGATCTCGGTGGGTTCGCGCAGATCGATCTGCTGAAGCACGAAGATGACGTTCTTGAGCCAGGTTTTCTGAAGAAAGTTTAAGAACTCCCAGTTGGATTGGGTCCATGGATTCGCGACCGAAAACACAAACAGAACAATGTCCGCCCGCGGCATGAATTCCTCCGTCATCATCTGGTGCTCTTTCACCATGGTGTTTGTTCCCGGAGTGTCGACGACATTGAAATCGCGCAGGACCGGGATAGGCAGATAACGCTCGGTCAATCTGGGAGACACCTCGGTCGTTTTGTCCTCTGTTCCGTAGCGAAAAATGTAGACCCGGTCCGTCGCTGGAAGCACGTCCACCTTGGCGAATTCGTTTCCGAACAACGCATTGAGCAGGGACGACTTTCCGGATTTGACCTCGCCTACGACGACGAATAACAAGGGTTCGCTAATGTCGCGATGAAGGTTCTGAAGAGTGTCCAATTCCTCCCCCGGACGCCGCATCTCCGAACCGAGCTTGATTAATTCAGCGAGTCCGCTTTCCACCTCGCCCTTGAGCTGCAAATATCGGTCGGCGATCATGCCGGCAACCTCAATGGTGGGGAGTTGGCGAGGTAGAAGTCGATTTTTGGGGTGTCGCCTTTGGCGATGGAGACACTTTCGGGGTGGGCGACGGTTTGGGCGGGATCGGCGTTTGCATCGCGATTAATTCGGACACGGTAACGAATTTGAATCCTTTTGCTTCCAGCTCCTTCAACACGCAAGGCATCGCCTCAATGGTTCCCGGATGAATGTCGTGCGCGAGCACGATCGACCCCGCGCGGGTGTTCTTGACGATGCGATCGCAAACCACATTTGGTCCTGGCCGTCGCCAATCCAGTGGATCTACATCCCAAAGAACGATTTTGTAACCGAATTCCTGGTTGATCCATTTCTTCTGTCGCGCGGTGATCGAACCGTATGGCGGACGAAGGAGGACTGGACTCGTGCCAATCGCGGCTTTGATCGCGTCGTCAGTCCGGCGAAGCTGGCTTCGAATTCCGTCGTCGGACATTTTGCCAAAGTTCGGGTGCGACCAGCTGTGGTTCGCAATTTGGTGTCCTTCTTTTGCCTCCCGCGCCACGATGTCAGGATATTGGGCGGCATTCTCGCCGATCAGGAAGAACGTCGCCTTGATACGGTGCGCGGCGAGCAGATCCAGCAATTTCGGCGTCAATTTGGCGCTGGGACCATCATCGAAAGTCAAAGCGATATAGGGACCATCGACGTGGACCCAATCGAAAGTGATTCCGGGCTCAACTTTCGGCGGGGGTTTCGATTTGGGATCTCCTGGCGCCGGAGCCGCACTTTCTGCCTGCGCGAACAAAGTCGCGACCGGACCGATCAGGCAGAGTAGAAAAAAACGAAGCAGACCCATGGGACTTTGCAGCTTGCGGAAACTTCGCTGTATCTAGCAGAGGGCAGAGGTAACGCAAGAAACCGGAGCCGAATCTCATTCTTGCATAGGGAAAAACCGGATTTTGGATGAAACCGCATAACCACTAATTCCTGGCAACCATCCTGCTCAATTAATTCCCGTCGACGCTTTATCTCTCCTGGAGTCGGCGAAGGGTTTTTGGGGGTTCAAACTGCCTGCGATGAAAATATTGCTTGTCGAAGATCACGCGGAAAGCCGGCGGTCTTTGCAAAAGTTAATCGAAAGGCGCGGCCACGAGGTCGTGGCGGTCGCCAGCGCTGAAGAAGCCGAAGTCCAACTGGCCAGGCAGCAGTTTCCATTTTTGATCCTCGATTGGATGTTGCCTGGGAAAAGCGGGATCGAGCTTTGTGAGGAATTGCGCAGTCAGCCGCACGGTGACGAACTTTTCATTCTGTTGGTGACCGCTCGGGACGATCCGGCTGATCTGGAACATGCGCTCGAAGCCGGCGCTAACGATTATCTTACCAAACCTCTCGATCCGGACCGATTAAACGTGCGGCTGTCGGTCGCTGAGCGGCGAATTCGCTCACTGAGCGACCGGGTTCAGGCGCGCGCGGAGTTGCAGGAGATGGTTCGGAAAATGACCGACATTCTCGAGAAGACCAGCGACGGCTTTTTCGCAGTTGATCGCGATTGGAAGTTCACCTTCGTGAATCGGCAAGCCGAGAGATTACTTGAGCGACGCCGGGAAGACTTGATCGGCAAAGATGTTTGGATGGAGTTTCCACAATTCAAGCGCGATGTGTTCGAGAAAAATTACCGGCGCGCCATGTCTGAGCAGGTAGCAGTCGAATTCGAAGCGAGCGATGCAGAAGGCCAGGTCTGGTTCGAATTGCTGGCTTATCCGAGCGGTGGCGGCGTCTCAGTGTTTTTGAGAGACGTGACCGATCGAAAGCGAGGCGAAGAAGAACGGCTGACCACCAGTAAGTTGGAGTCTCTCGGCACTCTCGCCGGCGGGATTGCTCACGATTTGAACAACATTCTCACCGTCATTTCAGGCAATATCGGGCTCGCTCAAATCGAAGCGCCGCCGAATTCCACCACCTTGCTCTCTTCCTTGTCCAAAGCCGCCCACGCGGCCCAACACGCAGCTCAACTTTCGAATCAGTTGCTGACCTTCTCCAAAGGCGGCGCGCCCTTGAAGCGTGTCATTTCGATCCACGATCTCGTCGAGCAAGCAGCTGAATTTTCGCTGCATGGCTCAAATCTTTGGGCCGAGTTGGACGTCCCATCAGACCTTTGGAAAGCTGCGGTAGATCCGGCGCAAATCGAGCAAGTTATAAACGCCTTAATAATCAACGCGCGTGACGCGATGCCCGACGGAGGAACGGTTAACGTTTCGGCCAGAAACGTCGATATCGGCTCCGAATCGAGTGTCTCCGTCGCGCCGGGCCGGTACGTCAAAGTAGCGGTCAGTGATCGTGGCGGCGGCATCGATCCTCGATCGGTCGCCAGGATTTTCGATCCCTATTTCACGACCAAGCCGGCTGCGAGCGGGCTCGGGTTATCCATCGGCTACTCGGTGATCAAGAAGCATGGCGGAATCCTGCTGTTGGAGCATACCTCGCCAACCGGATCGACTTTCGCGCTTTACCTGCCCGCAACTGATGCCGAACTATCAATTTCCGAACCGACTCTCGAGAACGAGATTTTCAAATTCAATCATCAGCGGATTCTGATCATGGATGATGAGGCAGCAATTCGGGACCTCACGTCCGAATTACTTTCGACGCTCGGGTATGATGTCACCGTCGTGCCGGACGGCGCCGAAGCACTCAGAACTTACCAGCAAGCAATGCGGCGCGGGGAGAATTTCCACGCCGTAATTTTGGACGCGACAATCCGTGGCGGAATGGGCGGGGTGGCAACGATCGAACGCCTGCGAGATCTCGACCCGAACGTTACCGCCATCATTTGCAGCGGCTACTCTGACGAAGCGGCTCTGGCGGAGTTCTTGGCCTACGGTTTTCAGGCCGCGCTGGCAAAACCATTCACCCGTCACGAACTGGCCAAGGTTCTGCAGTGCGCTCTCGAGACCAAAGAGCAGTAAGCCGGGCTGGCCGGATGGCAGGTTAACCCTTGCGGGCTTTGTCCAGCTCGGCGAGAAAGGCCGCGAGACCTCCGCCATAATAACCTTCGAAGCGCCAGACGGTTTTGCCTTCCCCGTCGAGGACAACCAGAGTGGGGAAACCTTCGACCTGATAGCGTTCCGCTAGCTCCTCGTTTTGTTTGCGAGTCTGAACGCTTTGGGGTTTTCGACGCGGAAAATCAATCTCGAGCAGAACGAGGTTCTTGCTCGCGTAATCTTTGAACTCCGGTTTAGAGAGAATGGCGCGATCGAGCATGATGCAATAGCCGCACCAGTCCGAACCGGTGAAATCGATGAGGACGAGCTTGTGGTTCGTCTTCGCTTCTTCCTGCGCCTTTTTGTAGTCAGTTCCCCAAGGTGAATCGGCATAAGCCAACCCAGCGCAGAACAATCCAAGCGCGATCAGAATCGTGGAGGCCAGATTTTTCACGCCGAAATGTCTGCCAACCGGCATCGCCGCGCAAGTATACACAGCGAACCGTTCTGGTGGCCCCCCAATAGGGGTTCGCACTTCTTCTCTCCCGGCGCTCAAGCGCCCGCCAAAGCTAAACTACAAAGTCCGGCCTAACGAATGTGACCCGAGACGAGTTTGGTCATCTCGAACATGCTGACCTGGCTCTTGCCATTGAAAACCGCTCGGAGCGCGTCGTCCGCATTGATTTGGGTTCTCTTGGTTTTGTCCTGAAGGCCGTGCTTCTTGATGTAGTTCCAAAGCTTCTTGGTGAGCTCGGAACGGGGCAGTGGGGTCGAACCGACGATAGCGGCGAGCTTGTCATCCGGCTGGACCGGTCTCATGAAGGCGGGATTGGGCTTGCGTTTTGAAGGTGTCTTGGTTTTCGGCATACAGGCTGATTAATGCTTCACCCTCGACAGGGCAATAATTATTTTGGCGTAACAAAATTTTTTTTCGCTTGCTAATTCGACCGCCGGACAACGACTGCGGTGACATCATCGGTTGGTGCCTCAACGGAATCGCGCGCACTGGCTTTCAGCATCAGCTCCATTAAGGCGTCTGCGCTTCCAGCAAACGGATTTATCATTCCGGCCAATTGGGTGGGCGTTGAGCGCAACCGGCCGGTCATTGCGGCGCCGAATAACCCATCCGTGTAAAGTGTAAATGCGTCGCCGGGATTCAGTTCGAGCTTTGTTCCGGTAAATTGCGATGTATCCATCAGGCCCAGCGGAGGAGCGGAGGAGGGAATTGCTTCAGTTCCGCGCCCAAACCGCGTCACCAAAAGCGGGGGATGACCCGCGCCGACAACCACGGCTTCGCCGCTTAGAGAATCCAGTAGGACGCACATCGCGCTCATGAACGAGTGCCCGCCGAAAATTCCGCGCAAGTCGTTGTTGATCGCCTCCATAATCGCAGCCGGGTCATCATGTTGTTCACGACCGTGATGAAACAGCAGTTTGGCTAAAGTCGTTAACAACGCGGCGGATGCGCCATGGCCGGTCGCGTCGGCGATCCAAAATAGCCACCGGCCGTTCTTCATCGGCAGCCAGCCATAAATGTCACCGCCGACTTCTATTACTGGGCGATAACAAGTAGCGATTTCCCAACCTGGGATCTGAGGCGCTTTTGACGGGATAAGAGATTGTTGGGTCGCGCGAGCCGCCGCCAGATCGCGCTCGTGACTTCGCCGCCATTCTTCCAGGTCCTTGTTTTGCTGTTGCAATTGGAGACGGAGGGAATGAACCCGCAGTTGCGCTTCGATTCGGGCCCGAAGGACTTCGATTTTAATGGGCTTGATCACAAAATCGTCGGCCCCGGCTTGGAGACATTGGACTTCGCTTTCTCCATGTCCGGTCAACATGATGACCGGCAGTTGAGCGATGTCGGGATTGGGATCGGAACGCAGTTGTTTGACCACGCTGGTTCCGTCCATGCCGGGCATCTTGAAATCGAGAAGCAAGACGTCGGGCTTTTGTTCGCGGACCAGTTTTAGGACGGCGATGGCGTTACTGGTTTCGCGGCAATTATAGCCGGCCGACGACAACATCCGGGTCAACAATGCCCGGCTGGCGTCATCGTCGTCGACGATCAGGATTTGCCGGGAGGACTCCATGGTTGCAACAGGATCGGAAATCGCCTGACAATTGGCTTTTGCAAATTGAGTTGCGATTCCAAGCGCACTGGCATTGAAATAGAAGCAGTGTAGACTTCGTCCAACAAAATTATGAAATTGCGGCTCTCACTCGCGCTGCTCATTGCAATCTTGGTTTCGGCTTGTACCGAGGATCAGCCACCGGCACGCGAACGCAGCCAGGCAGCCAGGTTTCCTGCGCCTGAAACTACGGCTGAGAATCCACCGACGCAGCAACCTTTTAATCCCAATGCACCGCCCCCGGAAAATCCAGACGCCGGCGCCGCCGCTCCTGCGCCAACTCCGCCTGCCGCGCCTACCAAGGCTGCCAAAGGAGATTATCCCTACGGCACTCCGGTTCCCGGCAAGCCCGGTTTCGTCAAAAGTCCATACGCAGCGGATCAGGGCCTGGTCGATGTGCGGGGTTTCCCACCTGGAACGGAAGTCAAGGATCCTTTCACCAATAAAATCTTCCTCGTTCCTTAACGGCTGATTTTCGGGTGCCATGGAGTTACGCGTAAAACGAGCGCCTCGAATTGAGGCTGAAATCACCGTCCCGGGCGACAAAAGTATTTCGCATCGGGCGGCGATCATCGCTGCGCTTTCCAACGGTGTGTGCACCTTGCGTGGATTTCTTCCGAGCGACGATTGCATGCGCACGGTCAACGCCTTGCGCGCCCTCGGAATTCAAATTGAGCAACCCGAACTCGATGTTCTCGTGGTTCACGGGAAGAAACGCGTTTTGACTCCACCGGAGCAGGAGATCGATTGCGGCGGCTCCGCGACCACCATGCGACTTCTGGCCGGTTTGCTTTCCGGACAAACTTTTGAAACTCGACTCGTCGGAAATGCTGCTCTGACCCAGCGACCGATGGCTAGGGTAATCGAGCCGTTGCGCAAAATGGGCGCCGACATTGTCGCCGAAGGACCGGAACAAACCCCTCCGTTACGGATTCGGGGCGGCGCTTTGCGAGGCATTAACTATCGATCGCCCGTCGCCAGCGCGCAGGTAAAAAGCGCCATCCTCCTTGCCGGCCTATTCGCCAAAGGCAAGACGACGGTCGACGAACCGTTCGCCAGCCGAAATCATACCGAGCTGATGCTTAATTATTTTCTGATCCGCACGGTCAAAGGCGAAGACGACACGGTCAGTGTCTTTGGCGATCAGGTTCCTGAGTCGCGCGATTTCATGATCCCTGGCGATATTTCGTCGGCGGCGTTTTGGCTGGTGGCGGCCGCCGCGCAACCGGGTGGACATCTCCTGGTTCGCAATATCGGGTTGAACGATACGCGGACGGCGCTGCTTGGCGTTCTGGTTCGAATGGGCGCACAAGTGCGCGAGGCAGTTGAAGATGTCGATCAACTTGAGCCACGCGGCGTGGTTGAAGTCACGGGCGGCCCGCTCAAAGGAACGGTGATCCACGGCAAGGAGATTCCCCAGCTAATTGACGAGTTGCCGGCCCTGGCTGTCGCAGGCGCCCTCGCCAGTGGAACCACAATCATTCGGCACGCTCAGGAGTTGCGGGTCAAAGAAACGGACCGCATCGCGGCTATCGCTCACAACCTGCGCGGAATGGGTGTTCAAGTGATCGAGCTCAATGACGGGCTGGAAATTCACGGTCCGGCTCCTTTGCGCGGCGCCAAACTCGCCTGCTTCGGAGATCATCGGATTGCCATGGCCTTCGCAGTGGCCGGGCTTTTTGCCGACGGCGAGACAATCATTCAAGACTCCGAATGCGTCCGCGATTCGTATCCCGGATTCGAAAAGGACCTGGAAGAATTCATGAGCCCGCGTCGAGTGCGCAGCAGTACGCCGGTTATTGGCACCCTCGTTCCTGCGGCGCCCGTTGAAGAATAATCGCGCGCTTGCTTCCGCGTGAGCTCCGCGAAAAACTGGATCGCGAAGCGGATTATTCATGCCAACTCAAAATTATCATCGCGTAATTGCAATCGACGGTCCGGCTGCTTCCGGCAAAAGCAGCGTGGCTCGCGAGCTCGCGTACCGGCTCAATTTTGTTTATGTCAATTCCGGCGCGATGTACCGCTCGGTGACCTGGACCGTGCTGGAGCGCGCCATTGACCCTGCGGACAAAAACGCAATTGCGACGTTCATTACCGGTTCGCGTTTGGACGGAAAGTTTGTCGATGGCGAATTTCATCTCCTGATCGATGACGTCGATCTAACCGAGCATCTGCACGAAGACCGCGTAAACGCGGAGGTTTCTCGGGTCAGCACCGTCCCGGAAGTGCGCAAGCTTTTGGTGCAGCGAATGCGCGATTATGCGACCAACCACGATTTGGTCGTCGAAGGCCGTGACATTGGCTCCGTTGTTTTTCCGGACACCCCCTTTAAATTTTATATCGACGCTTCACCGGAAGTTCGGGCCCAGCGGCGGGCCGCCCAGGGACACCGGGACGAGATTGCTCAGCGCGATCGCGCCGATTCCTCGCGCGCTGCTTCACCTTTGATCGTAGCGAAAGACGCCGAAGTCATCGACACGTCGAATATGTCGATCAATGCCGTAGTCGATGAAATTGTGAAGCGGCTTCGGGCCGAAAATTTAGAAATTTAATGAATTAGCGATTTAGCGATTGGACGGAGAAAATCATTAAATCACTAAATCACTAAATGAGTTTTTATTATTGGCTCGGCTATCACCTTAGCCGATTGCTGGCCCAATTGTTCTTTGGGTTTCGAATCATTCATCGTGAGCGCGTGATTCAAACCGGACCGGTGATTTTGGCCGTGAATCACCAGAGTTTTCTGGATCCGCCCCTGGCCGGCAACGCCGCCGACCGCGCGATCTATTTTCTGGCTAAGAGATCGCTGATGGATTCGCCGGTCCTGGGATGGCTTTTGCCCAAACTCAATGTGATTCCGGTTAATCTGGAGGGCGGCGATCGCAGCGCGCTCAAAGCGTTGATTCGAATCTTACGCGCAGGAGAATGTGCGTTGGTGTTTCCGGAAGGGACCCGGACGCCCGATGGAAGTTTGCAGCCGGCCGAGCCCGGTCTTGGCTTGCTGATCGCAAAGACCCGGGCCCCGGTTGTCCCAATGCGGATCTTTGGCGCCTTCGACGCCTGGCCGATTGGCGGGAGGCTTCATTTGTTCCGCAAGATCACAGTTGTCGTCGGCGAGCCAATCTACTTTTCGGACGCAGACGTTTCAACCGGCGGCAAAGACGTCTACACCAAGTTGAGTCAGCGGGTGATGGACGCAATCGCCGCCTTGCATTTGCCGTAATCGGAATTTGCGCGGGCAAGCTCGACACCGAATAGTTTGGGGTGAACCCGCAACCCGGTGTCTCAAAGAATGTCGGCCGTTTGATGGTCGGAATCGTCATCGGATTCGCCCTGGTCGCGCTCTACGCGAACATTCAAAAAGTGCGCCGCGAGGCGATCGAAACGGTGGTCTTCATACCCAGCGTCGATCAGAACCCGAAACCGACGCCGTCACCGACGCCGGCGCGTTGAATAACCATTCGAAAAAGAGGTCTAAATCCTCGCCATGAAAAAGTGTTTTGCGTTATCAATCCTGATCGCAGCCGCGTTTGTTTCCTGTCAGAAACAGCAAACTGACGCGGAAAGAGATGCTGAGGTTGAACGCCGGGTCGAGGAGCGCCTCGCCGCGGAACGACAGACCCAGCAACAACAGCAACTCGAACAGCGCCAGGCCGAGCTCGATGCCCGCGAGAAGGCGTTGGCGGAAAAAGAAAACGCCGCCACACCGATTCAGTCGGAATCAGTTGAATCCGAATCGACTGAATCCGACGCGCGTCCTCGCGCGCCGCGTGGAGGCGCGATCACGACGGGCTACACAACTTTCTACAACAAGCTCGAGCCTTACGGCGATTGGATCGAGACCGGCGATTACGGATATGTTTTTCATCCGCGCGAAGCGGAAAGTTCGCGCAGTTGGCGGCCGTACACCGATGGTCGCTGGGTTTATACCGATGCGGGCTGGACCTGGATCTCGGAAGAGCCATTTGGTTGGGCCACCTATCACTATGGACGCTGGACGCGACTACGTGGGGTCGGCTGGGTTTGGGTCCCGGGCAATCAATGGGCGCCGGCCTGGGTTTCATGGCGCAAGGGTAACGACTATGTTGGTTGGGCGCCGCTGCCGCCGGAAGCGCGTTTCGATCAACGGACCGGCATTCACAACTGGTCGGACAATTATTATGATGTCGGCCCCGACCAATATTGTTTTGTCGCGAGCACGGAATTCGGCGCGCCGCGAGTGCAGCAGACCCTTCTGCCGTCGGAACGCAACGTCGCCATCATTAATCAGACAATGAACGTCACCAACATCACTTACAACAACACAACCATCGTCAATGAAGGACCGAGTTATGATGAGTTGCGCGCGGTAAGTCGCGAGCCGGTCCAACGATTTCGGCTCGAGCGAAACGCTAACGTCGATGTTTCAGCGGAACCGCCGCGGGCACAAATGCGCGGTGAAACTGTTGTCATTGCCGCGCCGGTAATCGCCGCACCCGTGGCCAACGAGCGTCCGTCAGCTGTAAAGCAGACGATCACTACGGCTGGAGTTGATCTCGGTTGGGCCGCAATCGCCAATCAAGACGAAGCGAAAAAGACCCGCCAGAAAATGCAGTCAGAAGCAACACCGCCCCTGAATGCGCCGCCGAAAAAATTTATGAAGCCCGGCTTCGCTACAAAGGAGAACCCTCCGGTTGCCACAGGCGCGACAACATCCACGACGTCAACCCCCATTTCATCGGCGACAATGTCGCCCGCGCCAAGGTTAGCTCCGAAACCGGCGATGACCCCGCGCGTCATGCCGACCTCGCCACCAATCTCTTCGGCGTCGGTATCTCCTGCGGCATCACAACGGCGCGGCCGGTTGCTCCTCCCGCTTGGAACGCCGACCTCGAGTGCAACGACCGCGGCAACGACAACTCCAACGCCCGCCAAACGGCCCACTGCTGTTGAAGAGCCTACAGCGATTCCATTGCCATCGGCGTCCAGGGGCGGATTGCAACTAATGCGCGGAAAACTTAAATCTGAAGGAAACATTAATCCTCAGACCAGCGCTCAGCCAACACCGTCTGCCGCAGTATTGCCTTCTTCTGCGCCCCGCACGATTACTCCGCCACTGAATTCACACGCGGAAGGCTTGACCAAGCAGGAGAAAAAAGAACAGAAGCGCGAAGAGAGAAAAGAATCAAAGCGGGAGCGCAAACAAGGGCTGGAAAGTGCGTCGCCCTCCGCATCGCCGACGCCTTAATGTTTTTCCTGCGTGGCCAGTTCGCGCGCGTAAGTCAGGGTATCAATCGAATCGACGGTTTTGTCGCGGCGAATCGCTTTGATTCTTGGAAAGCGCAGCGCCAGGCCGCTCGCGTGCCGAGAGCTGGCCTGAATCGAGTTGAACGCGACTTCGAGCACGATCTCCGGTTTCACTTCGCGATATCGGCCGTGATCTGCAATCGTATTTTGTTTAAAATGCTCGGTGAGCTCTGCGATCTCGGTATCGGTCAGGCCGCTGTAAGCCTTGCCGATCGGCAAGAGATCGCCCGTCGTTTCATCGCGGATGGCGAACGTGTAATCGCTCAGGACATTGTTTCGTTTGCCGTGGCCGAATTCCGCACCGACGACCACGACGTCGAGAGTAGCCAGCTCTTTCTTTAATTTGAACCATGACATGCCACGGGCGCCGGGAGTGTAGAAGCTGGCCGGATCTTTGATCATCAAGCCTTCATTCGAACGTCGTCGCGCTTCCTCAAAACGTTGCTCGATGTCGGCCGCCGAATGCGCTGGAAAGATTTGAGCAATCTGGAATTGATCCGGCAGTTTCAAACCACGCAGCAGCGCGCGCCGCTCCTCGAGTGAAGTCTTCAATAGCGAGCGGCTGTTCATCCAAAGCAGATCAAACGCAACGAATGCGACCGGAACGTCGGCTGACGCAGTAGAAAATAAATCAGGACCTTCGTCCCTCCGTCCGAGTCGCTTTTGTAAATCGAAAAAAGTTAACTTACGTCCCTGTTCGAATGCGACGATCTCGCCGTCGAGAATCAAATCCGCTTCAAACTTGCGCGCCTGGTCGGCAAGTTCGGGGAATTGATCGGTGATGCGCCGGAGATCGCGGGAATAAATTTCGGCGCGTCCAGAGTTGCGGTGAAGCTGGGCTCGAATGCCGTCGAACTTGTCTTCGACAAGAACCACTTTGGAATCTTGTTCGACAAACCTTTCCCAAATCGCCTCTGCGGTCGGCTCAGGTGTCGCGAGCATGCATTTGATCGGACGAAAGATCGACAATTCAGCGTGATCCAATTCCTTTCGCGCCGCGAGTAACGCCGTTTGGCCAATGTCGCCAAGGAGCATGTTGGCCTCTTTCACTCGTTCGAGGGGAACTTCGAACGCGCTCGCGATTGCTTCTTCCACCAGGCCTTCGCGCAAACCAATTCGGAGATCGCCGGTGAGGATTTTCACGATGTATTCACCTTCGCAGGCGGAAAGATTGGCAAAGCGAGTTTGTAATAACTGCGCTTTTGCAATTGGTCCGCGCGTGCGATGCAGCTCGTCAAAAAGTCTCTTCGATTCGATGATTGTGAACGGCTGCGGCGTGGTGCGATTCTCAAGGACCTTAAATGCAGTTTTGCCGAGATCGCCGTGACTCGCCGCGATCCGATGAAAATCACCATCGCCAATTTTTGTTGCTCCCAGCAACGAACGAACGATCACCGACCATCCGACTTGCAACGTTCGCAAGTCGCTTTGCGCAAACGCGCGCCCAGTAAAATAGGTCGAAACAATCGACAATTGTTCCTGGTTCAGTGTTCGCAGGTAATCCGCGAGCAATCGCACTTTTTCCAACTTCGCCGGCGTCGCCCCAATCGATTCGCCGACCTTGGCGAAAGCTAGAAACTCCGACTCGGTAGAGGCGGCCGAGTCGGCCGCGATATCGCGGCGCGCGGGCGACGGGCCTGCCCCTGCAGAAGATTTCGGCATTTTGAATTCCATTTGATTCTCTTCGCTCAAAGCCCATGCTTCGATTCCCCGTTCGCGCAAATCGCGCGCGAACTCGGCCGCGAAGCCGTGCAGAGTCAAAACTCGCTTCGGCTTCACCAAGTCGACATACCGATGCAGATCGTTGAAGTCGGCGTGATCCGACAACGGAAACGCGGCGTCGACCTGATAGCGATAAACTGCGCTCGGCTCCACCGCCCATCCGCTGATCATTGCCACTCGGCGCCGGGGAATTTTTTCGATCATCGGCGAATGACTGGCGCTCGGGGGACAAATGAGAACTTTGCCGGCAAGGTCGTTCTTGTTGTACCGAACATATCTGCAAAACGATTGGCCGAATTGCTCGTAGATCCGCGTCATCTGGTAGACCGAGCCATGCAACATCGGGGTGAGCCCGGCGCCATCGAGCGCGCACAAAATTTCCTGGGCCTTGCCTAACGAATAGCCGAGCAACACGGGCACAGTGTCCTCTTCGAGCGAGTCGCGACAAAAAGCGACGATCTGTTCCACGACCTTTTCAGTTGGCGGAAATTGATAACGCGGCAGGCCGAAAGTGGTCTCCATGATCAAAGTGTCGGCTTGTTTCCATTCCGCGGGTTCGGCTGATTTTCCCGGCCGCAATTTAAAATCGCCGGTGTAAAGCAACGTTTCGCTCGTGTCGGATAGAAACAATTGGGCTGAGCCGAAAATGTGGCCGGCTGGCAACAATGTGAGATCAAGATTGCGGACTCGCCGTTGCTCGCCGAACGGCAGAACGTGTTCGATGCGTGTGCCCGGCATCCGGGCTTTCATCAATCGCGCTGTGCCCTCGGACAGAACGATCTCCGCGTGCGGCGCGATATGGTCGCTGTGGGCATGCGAAACGAAGGCGAACTGCTTCGGCTCCCACGCGTCCAACCAAAAATCGTACCCGGGAATAAAAACCCCGCGCTCGTAGCGGACTTTGATCACGGGAAAATTTACGCGTGAAGGCACTGGGTAAAAGTGCGAGTCCTGTTAGCGAATTGCGGCTGCGGCTCCAGACTTCCGGGTGCGCTGAATTGACAGATAACGCGGAGACCAGTTTGATTAGCGGCGGTGAGACTCGCGATATTGCTCCTGGTTCCGGTTGCATTTTCTTTTGGCGCCACCGAACGGCCGCGCCTGGTCCCGCGAGTGAGCCCGCTGCCGATGGCGTTGAATAAGGATTTTCAGTTTCGCAAAACAAAACTTTATTTGCTGACCGAGGCTGAGCCGGGTCAAGAGAAGAAAAACCCCGACGAGCAGCAAAACCTTCAAAATACCGGCAAGGGTAGCAAACTCGGCAACACTGCGCCCTCTAGCAAATCGACTACGGTGCAGGACGCCTCGATCAGGTTCGAGCGGCCGTACCGGCTCTTTGGCGCCGTGACCAAGCTGGATCAGCGCGAACGAACGGGAAATTATTTCGACTTTTTCTGGCGGGCTCGACGAATCGCGGATTTGACGGTGCGCCTCGAATACAAGCAGGAGAAATTGCACGCCCACATCCAGGCCCAGGAGGCTTATTACCCGGCGGCTCGCGGTAGTTTCAAAACAGAGTTCAAAGTAGTGGGCGACGATTACTTCGACGATGGACGGGTGATCGCATGGCGCTGTTTGCTGATTGAAAATGGGCAGATTGTCGCGGAAACGCACTCCTATTTATGGCAATGATTGCCACGCCTCGCCGGGCACGACTCCCGGGCGCGGTTTGACAGCGTCGCTGTCGATCCTGTATTCTCTAGGTACTCAGCTGTGCAGTCATCGATTTTAGTGGGCGTGAACGGCCCCGCCGTTTGGGTGCGAGTGGAAGGCAAGGGCAACTTCCTCAACAGCGGCAGCCTTAAGGAATTCGCGCAAGAAATGGTCAACCGCGGTTACCGCGAATTTGTGGTCGACCTGCAGAATTGCGTGATGATGGATTCCACCTTCATGGGAACGCTGGCGGCGGTCGCGCTGCGATTGAAAGAAATTGGCCAAGGGCATCTTCACGTCGTCCATTGCGGCGAGCGCAGCTACGATCTCCTTTCCGGACTTGGGCTGGACCAAATCTTCGATATTCGCTCAAATGGCGCGGTGGCTCCGGAATGCCAGGAAATGAACGAGAAAAGCGCGGATGCCGCAGCGGCCAGGAAAAAGGAGACGACCGAAACCATGTTGCAAGCTCATCAGGCCTTGTGTGACGCCGCGCCCGAAAATCTCTCCCGATTTAAAGACGTTCTCGAATATTTAAAGCAGGACCTCCATCAAACGACAGCGGGGAAATAACCTGGCCACGATCTCATGCGGCCAACCATTCTCTTCTGGCTGCTGATCGCCTCACTGGCAGCATGGATTTTTACCCTGCTGCGTCAACGGCAGAGCATCCGTCGCCTCGAGCGCTCGCATGAAGAAATGCAAATCGAAGAGACTTTGGTCTTCGATTTTCTTCACGGACTAGGCGAAGCGTTCAGCGAAACGATCCGCCCCGCCGATTTGCACCGATTGATTGTCGAGGGCGCCACCCGAGTGCTCGACGCGCAGGGCGGCGCGCTTTATCTCACCGAGCGCAGCGGCAACAAACTCGCTCCAACGTTCCTTTCCAAAGGTTGTCCGCCGCTGGTCGACGTTCCGCCCCATATTTTGCAACAAGCCGCCGCGTCCCCGACCGCCTTGGACAGTTTTCTGCGATTGCACACAATTGGAAACGGCGAAGGATTACTCGGGCGGGTCTGGCAAAGCGGCGCTCCAGCCCTTATGAACGAATTCTCCGAAGCGCCAGAACTGGTTAAGTTGCGGGACAGTTCGTTCGGCGCGAGCTCGGTAATGGTCGCACCGCTTCTCTACGCAAAGCAAAACATGGGGGTGCTCGCGCTGGCCAATAGCCGGATGGGCCAGCCATTTTCTCAAAACGACTTTTTCGTCTTCAAATCGATCGCCGAACAATCTGCCTTCGCGCTCTACAACGCGATCGTTTATTCCGAGGCGAACGAAAAGAAACGGCTCGATCACGATCTGGAAATCGCCCGAGACATCCAAAGGATTCTTCTTCCTGCGGAATCGCCGAAGGTGAGCGGATTTGAAATCAACGGGATGAACATACCGGCGCGCCAGGTCAGCGGCGACTATTTCGATTACATCAAAATCGATGAGGAACGGTTGGGCGTTGCAATCGCGGATGTTTCCGGCAAAGGCGTTCCGGCTTCGCTGATCATGGCAATCTGCCGCAGTGTCTTGCGGAGCCAGGCAATTGGAAATTCTTCGCCGACCGAAGTTCTCCAAAAAGTGAATCGGCAACTCTATCCCGACATCAAGGAGGACATGTTTATCAGCATGGCCTATCTGGTCCTCGATCACGTCAGAAGCTCGGTCACACTTGCTCGCGCGGGACACGACGCGCCTCTGCTCTACACCCAAAAAACCCAAACCGTTAGCCCGTTGAAAACGCCGGGGATGGTGGTCGGCATTGACAGTGGAGACGTGTTCGACAGGTTAACTAAAGACGTCGCCGTACCGCTCGAGCCGGGCGATTGCATTCTACTTTACACGGATGGAATCACCGAAGCGCTCGACAACGAAGGCAACGAGTTTGGGTTGGAGCGAACGATTGAAGCTTTTCGGGCCAGCGCCAAACAGGGACCGCAGGCGATCGTTTCGAGGTTGATCGACGATCTGCGAAATTTCGTCGGCTCAACCCCGCAAAACGACGACATCACTTTGATTGCGATTAGAAAGACATGAAAAAAATCCCGGTAACGGAATCTGTAGGGGACGCTGCCAGCGTCCCAGGGAAGCCGACGGCTTCCCCTACAGAGGCCGACGGCGAAGACCCGATCGCCAGCATGCAGGCCGACCTTGATCGGTTTCGCGATCTGGCGATGCGAAGCCAGGCCGATTTCGACAATTATAAGAAACGCTCCGCTCGCGAAAAAGAAGACGCGATCAAATACGCCAACAAGAGCCTTCTCGAGAAACTGGTTTCGATTGTCGATCACTTCGAGCTCGGATTGGAGGCCGCGCGGGCCGAAGGCGAGAAATCGCCTATTTATTCCGGAATGAGCCTGGTGTTGAAACAATTGCAGGATTTCCTGGTTGAAAACGGTTTGCAACCAATCGAAGCAGTCGGCCAGAAATTCGACCCGAATCTCCACGAAGCGATCGCGCATCAACCCAGCGCCGAGGTTCCGGAAGAACATGTGATCAGCCAAACCCGCCGGGGCTATCGTCTCAAGGACCGGCTCTTACGTCCCTCCGCCGTCGTGGTTTCCAGCGGGCGGGCAAAAAAGTGACAAGCGACAAGCCATGAGTGACGAGTAACTCGGCAGGGGCAATGCTCTTGTCACTGGTCACGGATCACTTATCACTTTCTGAGAATGCCTACCAAAAAGCGTGATTACTACCAAGTGCTCGAAGTCGAGCGCTCGGCGTCTGTCGAAGAGGTCAAGCGCGCGTATCGCAAGCTCGCGGTGAAATTTCATCCGGACAAGAATCCGGACGACCCTCACGCCGAAGAAAAGTTCAAGGAGCTCGGCGAGGCTTACGATGTGTTAATGGACGGTGACAAACGCGCCGCCTACGACCGCTTCGGTCATGCCGCTTTCGAACAGGGCGGGGGATTTCGTGGGGGATTCCACGATCCATTTGATATCTTTCGCGAGGTCTTTGGCGGCGGCGGAGGAATCGGCGGCAACATTTTCGAAACCTTTTTTGGTGGCGTTGCGGGGCACGGGGAAGATCGACAACGCGGCGCGGATTTGCGTTACGACATGCAGATCACGCTCGAGGAAGCGGCCTTCGGCACCGAAAAGGAAATCGAAGTTCGAAAACTCGATGTTTGCGACAAATGCAAAGGCAATGGCGCCGAAGGTGGTTCGCGCACGATCAATTGTCCGGTTTGTGGTGGTCGCGGTCAGGTAATCAGTTCGCGCGGATTTTTTCAGGTTTCGCAAACTTGCCCGCGTTGTCGCGGAGTCGGCCACATCGTTGAGAAGCCGTGTCGTCAATGCGATGGCGAGGGACGCGTCGAGCGATCGAGCCGGATCGAATTGAAAATTCCGGCGGGAATCACGGACGGATCGCGTCTTCGATCATCGCGTAACGGCGAGGCCGGAATCCGTGGTGGACCGCAGGGCGACCTTTACGTGGTCGTTCACATTCAGGAGCATTCGATCTTTCACCGGGAAGAGGACAACCTTTACTGCGAAGTTCCGATTCCTTTTACCCTCGCCACTCTCGGCGGCGAAGTGCCGGTCCCGACGTTGGAAGGTAAGGCGACCCTGAAAGTGCCGGCTGGCACTCAGAGCTCTCAGGTTTTTAAACTTCGTGACAAAGGCATCGTCCACGTGAATGGGCGCGAGCGAGGTGACTTGCTCGTGCGGGTGTTGGTTGAAGTCCCAACCCGGCTTAATGCCGAACAGCGAGCAAAGCTTCAGGAATTCTCAGAATTGTGCGGCGAAGAAAACACGCCGTTACGGAAAAGCTTCTTCGAACGGGCAAAGGAATTTTTCCGCTAATGATGGTCTGCAATCCGCGCTCGCACAGCGGCTTGCATTTGTTGTGCCGTGCGATAAAACGGCGCGATGGCTGACCAAACACCGCCGCTATCCGCCCAAGCTGCATCCGGAGCAGCCATTCCTCGGATGTCGCCGCTGGCCCTTATCAGTCTGGCTTTGGCGATCCTTTCGTTTGCCTGCATCCCGATTGTTGCTGTGATTCCAGCGATTGTTTGTGGCCATATCGCATGGTCTAAGATCCGCAAATCGGGCGGCGCGCTTCGGGGAAAGGAAGTTGCCATCGCCGGGCTCATTGTCGGTTATCTCGCGGTCCCCTGGGCGGTATTGCAGGTTTGGTTTCTGGCCGGCATGATCCAAGGAGACCGCGAACGTCTGCATGATCTCGCGATCAAGCGACTGGAGATCAGCTCGGACAGTGGCCACTTGAAGGTCACGACTTCAGGTTTCTGGGTGAAACGAACCGACTTGAATAAGAAGGCTTCGTTGCAAGCCGCTTACAAAGACAAGGAAATGTATGTGATTGTCATCACTGATCCGAAAGCGACGGTGCCAAACATGACCTTGGAGCAACATCATCAGATGACGCGTGACCACATGCTGCAGACCATGAAAAATTCTTCGGCGACGCAGTCGATTTCGACCTCGGTGGATGGACATCCGGCGATGCAGGATCAAATCACCGGGATAGAGAATGGTCCGAACGTCGTTTTTCTCCATACCACCGTGGACGATGGTGACAATTACCAACAAATACTTGCCTGGACCCTGAAATCACGCTGGCAGGCACACCAGCAAGAGCTCCGCGAAGTCACCGAAAGCTTTCACAGCGAGAAATAGCAACCGGTCGGGGCGTTGGCACGGACTGAGCCGGCAGAAACTTTCGAACAGACGCCATCACCACCTGGTGCGAATCTAGGATGTATGAAAGAGGAACTGAAAATTGATCGGAAACGGATGATCGAGTTGCTCAATGAAGATTTGGCCCGCGAATACCAGGCCATCATCGCCTACGTAATTTACAGCCAGACGTTGAAAGGCGCGGAATATAACCACATCGCCGGAGAATTGGAGAAACACGCGGGACAGGAGTTGTCGCATGCGCTCAAAATCGCCAAGCAGATCGACTATTTCAACGGCGAGCCGACGAACAAGCCGAAGGAAGTCAGAGTGTCGAAGAAACCGCGCGACATGTTGAAATTCGACCTCGAAAACGAGCGTCAAACCCTGATGAACTATCGTCAGCGTATCCGCCAGGCGGACGCAATGGGCGAATACGCACTGGGCGAAGTATTGCGCGAGATCATCGCTCAGGAGCAGGAACATCTCCAAGACCTGGCCGACGCCCTCGGGATCGACACTCCGAAGATCGAATAGCGGAATGTTCGATGTAAGATTGAAGATGTAAGATTTTCAGCCGCCAGGTTGGTCGCTAAATCTTAAATCGCACATCATACATCTGACGTTCCATGCACCGCTTTTACATCGCGCCTGAAAACTGGAACCCTCGCGAGCTGACGTTGCGCGAAGGTGAAGCTCACCATGCGCGTGATGTGCTGCGACTCAACCAAAGCGATCGCGTTGTTGTTTTCAACGGTCGCGGCCGCGAGATCACTGCGGAGATTATTGATCTCGCCAAAAACGAAGTTCGATTGCGCAAACTTCAGGAGAACGATACGCCGCCGCTGCGTTGCCGGATTACCCTCGGGCAGGCGATTCCAAAGGGAAAAAACATGGACCTGATCGTGCAGAAAGCGGTCGAGATCGGCGCGGCCGAGATCGCGCCGTTGATCTCCGAACGAACAATCGTCGATCTCGATGCGAAAGAAGCCGAACAAAAGCGGGCGAAATGGCAGCAGATCGCGATCGAAGCGGCAAAACAATGCGGCCAGAACTGGCTGCCGGCCGTGCAGCTTCCGCGAAAGCTCAAAGATTTTTTTTCTTCTGTAGAGGCAGGTGTGTCGCCTGCAACTCCCTCGCCATCGCAGCCGACACGGCTGCCGCTAGAGCACGACCTTCGCTTGATTGGTTCGTTGCAGCCGGACGCAATTCATCTGCGAAACGTTTTGGCCGATTACCGGGAACACCATCGCGACCGGCCCTCGAGCGTTTTAATGATGGTCGGGCCGGAAGGCGATTTCACTCCGGCCGAACTTGCCCTGGGCAAAACCCACGGCTGCCGACCGATCACGCTCGGTCCGATTATACTGCGGGTCGAAACCGCAGCCATTTATTGTCTGAGCGTGCTCTCCTACGAACTAATGTGAGCTGGGTCGTATCTAAATATTCAACATTTGGCGCCAAACCTCACCGAAGCGTTTAGTTAATAAATGTAGGGCTGCGACAACTCGAACGCGTCCTGGATCAGCTGGCACTGCGGAGCGCCGTCCATCGGCCACAAAACCTCCACCACGTCGAACCGAAAGACGACGTCTGGATTGTCGAGCAGGCGCAGCCAGGCCAGGCCGCCTTTCGAAACGCGCAATTGTTTTTCGCGACCGATCGCTTCTATCGGTCGGCCGAACTCATCGCCGCGCCGCGTTTTGACTTCGACAAAAACCAAAGTGTCGTCGTCCCGACAAACGATGTCGATCTCGCCGCCGCCGCGCGATTTGAAATTCCGATAGAGAACTTTGTAACCATGACTCCGCAGGAATTTGCAGGCCAGTTGCTCTCCGCGTTTGCCTGTCTTGAGATGCTCGGGCGATTCTTTTCCACCGAAAAATTTGTGATGCAGACCTAGCCAGAATATTCCTGCTTTCCTGGTTTTCTGATTCATCAGATCACGCCTTCGAGCGCGAGAAGTGGTTGCGCCACCGGCTCGAAAGACCGGCGATGGATCGGACAGGGTCCAAATTCATGGAGTCTGGAGAGATGAAGCTCGGTGCTGTAGCCCTTGTGCTGGCCGAAACAATATTCGGGAAATTGGGTGCAGAAGTCACGCATGATTCGGTCGCGGGTGACTTTCGCGATCACACTCGCTGCCGCAATCGTCAGGCTATAGCAATCGCCGTCGATGATGGCGGTCTGCGGAAATGGAAAAGGAAAAACTGGGAGACCGTCGACCAGCACGTGTTCGGGCGGGAGGCTGAGCGTCCCCAGCGCGATCCGCATCGCTTCATGCGACGCGCGCAGGATGTTGATTCGATCGATCTCAAGATGGTCGACAATCCCCACGGCCCACGCGATTCCGGCGTTGGAAACGAGCTCGTCATAAATCTCGTCGCGGCGCTCCGGCGAGAGTTGCTTGGAATCGTTCAGCTTTGGGTGCCGGAATTTTTCGGGCAGAACAACCGCGGCTGCGACTACTGGCCCGGCCAGGGCGCCGCGACCTGCTTCATCAACGCCGGCAATTCGAACGACTCCGGTGGCGCGCAATTTCTTTTCATACCGAAATCCGCAGCGACGGTAGCTCACTGCTGCAAATCATTCCTGATTTGCACCGAGTGACAAGTGACAAGTGATCAGTGACCAGAAAAAAATCAGAGCGACAAGCTGATCACTTGTCACTGATCACACGTCACTCTCTTACGGTGGTCGCTTCCTTGCCTTTGCGCTGGCGGAGATAATTCAATTTCGCGCGACGGGCCTTGCCTTCGGCCTCGATCTCGATTTTGGCAATACGCGGAGAGTTTATCGGGAAAACGCGTTCGACGCCTTCCCCGTAGGAAATTCGACGGACCGTGAACATTTCGTTCATCCCCCGGCCTTTGCGGCCGATTACGATCCCGGTAAAGACCTGGATTCGTTCCTTATCTCCCTCAACCACACGCGTATGGACGCGAACGCTGTCGCCGACCTTAAACTTGGCGACGTCGCTTTTCTGCTGCTCTTTTTCAATGATATCGAGAATGCGGTTCATAAGTAATTCCGGGGAGGGAAGGGGCAGACTGTGCAACAACTCGCGGGTAATTGCAAACGCAGTCCTATTTAGCGAGTTAGCGATTCAGAGATCTAGTGATCGGCAGAAAATCGTTAAATCACTGAATCGCTAAATCATTAAATTGGGTTATTTTGGGCGCTCATTCGCGCTCGTAGCTCAACTGGATAGAGCGTTGGCCTCCGAAGCCAAAGGTTGTGGGTTCGACCCCCGCCGGGCGCAGATGGAGGCGAATATTGTGTACCTTCACGGAATATTTGAGTACTTTTTCAGGACTTGAGGTTTTTCCATGCCCAAAGGACCTCACACCTGCCGCCACCGCGCCTGCCGGGGGTGCTAATCTTGTTGGCAAGAAAAGGTTCTGGGACGGAGTAGGAATCCGTTGGTCGAGTGTTCGAGTCATCCCGGGGCCGGGCGCGCACCGTCGAAAAAGACCAAATCGTTTCTGGGATGGTCGGCAAAGTAGTCATTAGAACGCATTATTAAAGCGACTTAGCTTAGAGCCCTGGCGACTTAAGAGAAGGTGCAATTTGTGCAGACGCGCCAGACTTACACCTGATTGAAAGGTACGAAATCTACCGCTGGACGTTTGCCCACAGCGTTGCACTGGCGTTATGCGTAGCTGCGGTATTCCGGCTCATACATCAGCGATCGGACGTATGCATCGAGATCATCTGGCACGGCCACACCGGCGAGTCCCCTTTCACACGCAATCCGGATAACGGCTGCGGCTACGGCGCGAGAAACCGCACGAATGTGGGTGAGACGGGGATACAGTCGACCCTCATCTAATTCCGGCTGTGAAACCTGTTGCGCCAGTGCTCGCGCGGCCGCGAGGAACATCTCATCGGTCACGAGCCGGCTCGCGCACGCAACCACACCCAAGCCGACGCCGGGAAAGATGTAAGAATTGTTACCCTGGCCCGGCACGAAACGGCGGCCGAATATCGACACCGGATCGAACGGACTTCCGCTGGCAAAAATCGCGCGTCCTTCGGTCCAGCGATACGCTTCCTCGGCCGTGCATTCGACCAAGGAGGTGGGATTCGACAAAGCGAAGATGATTGGCCGCGCGACCTCGCTGGCAACAGCTTCGAGCACCGTGCGCGAGAACACTCCCGGCTTTCCGGAAACTCCAATCAACACACTCGGCCGTACGCTTTTGACAATTGCGACAGGGTCCGTCAGCGGCTCGTGATCTTGCGCAAAGACGCGCTTGTAAGTGGAAAGATCGTTCCGGCTCCGCACGACGAGCCCCTTGGAATCCACAAACCAGCAGCGAGCACGGGCCTCGTTCTGCGGCAACCCGGCTTCCATGAGTGCCAAAACGAAAAGCTTTGCGATTCCGATGCCGGCTTCACCCGCGCCAAAAAGCAGCACTCGCTGGTCACGAAGACTTTCCCCTGTGATGCGCAGAGCGGCGTACAGGCCCGCGAGCGCGACGGAGGCTGTGCCTTGGATGTCGTCGTTAAACATGCAGACACGCTCCTGATATCGTTCCAATAGACGAAAGGCATTTTGGTTTCCGAAGTCCTCGAATTGAATCAGCACCTGCGGAAAGAGTTTGGTCGCGGCTTCGACGAACTCGTCGATTAGCGCGTCGTATTCCGGGCCGCGCGAGCGTCTCTGGCGCAGACCGAAGTAGAGTGGATCGACCAGCAGCGTGGCGTTGTTGGTGCCCGCATCAATCGACACAGGTAGGCACTGAGACGGATGCACACCAGCGCAGGCCGTGTACAACATGAGTTTGCCAATCGGTATGCCTATGCCGTCGCTCCCCAGATCGCCGAGGCCGAGGATACGCTCGCCATCTGTTACCACGATCACGCGCACATCCCGCTCCGGCCAGTTGCGCACTACCTCTGCCACGCGGCCCCGATCTTCCGCTGAAATGTAGAGCCCGCCCGGGCGGCGGAAGATTCGATCATATTCCTGGCACGCCTCTCCAACCGTGGGCGTGTAGATAATCGGCATCATCTGCTCGATATGATCAACCAGAATGCGGTAAAACAGCGTTTGATTTCGGTCGGCCAGCGCGATGAGCGAGATGTAGCGTTCCAAGTCCGTCGGTTTGCGCGTCAGATTGCCGAGCACGCGCTCGACCTGCTCGACCTGCGTTTGGGCACGAGGCGGTAATAGACCGCGGAGGCCAAGCGCATCGCGTTCGGCAGCGGTGAATGCACTCCCTTTATTCAGGATCGGATCGTGGAGCAGTTGCACTCCTCGCGGGATGATCTTCTCGGGCATCTTTGTGATTGGGTAGTGAAGGGCGTCCCTGAAGTCCTTACGGACCAGAACTCATCAGTAAAATCGTTCAGGACGGGACTCGAATCAAAGAATGTTCAAAGTTAGGCAACGGGCACTCGAAACGAAGTTCCAGCAAACGGCATTGAAAGAGTCCGTGCAAGCTGATCCAGTTTTTGCTCGTATCGCAGCGCACTTCCAGCTAAGCACAATTTGAGATAAGTCGGCA
This sequence comes from uncultured Verrucomicrobiae bacterium, assembly GCA_963817335.1. Lineage (GTDB taxonomy): Bacteria > Verrucomicrobiota > Verrucomicrobiia > Chthoniobacterales > UBA10450 > AV40. The sequence goes on from CAWFNX010000001.1 coordinate 687,906, forward strand.
CAGTGTAAAGGCATGCTGATGCGCTGCGGCTGCATGGCGTAGCGCCGCGATTGTAATCGTCAAAAGTAAACGCGATACGAGTAGCGGTAGTGGCTCAATTTGAAATCTAGTGTGCAACCCACGCGAGCGTTACGCCGACTAGGCCTATCGCAAATACGACACTGCCTAGTTTGGGAGAAACGGCAAATATCCAGAGACCAATCCCTGTGGCCATAAAGATGAATCCCAATATTGCTGGCGCACGTCTTCGCAGGAAGCCCTTCATCGAAATTCAAATTGAGCCACGCCCCGAGTAGCCGTTAGCTGCATCATCTGGTTAGGCCTCAGGCGCGATCTTCACCCAGTCCGCTAGCTCTTCAGGGACGCCGAGCTCGGAGGGATCAATTCCGCCCGGAAGTGAGAAAGTGTGACCGCCAGCTAGATTTTCGGCCGCTTGCTGTGCCGTGGCGTAGCTTCCAAGGCTCTGTCCCTGGAAGACTGGATAAAAATGCCCGTTGTGTTCCGCAATGTAAAACGCGCCAGCAGAGGTTTCGTAAAGGTATAATTTTCGCATGGGAGAGAGGTCTAACGAGACCAAGCTCACCCCCGCCTCCGGCAGACGCAAGTGGCGAGCAATGAAGCCAACTGGGTTATCCGCGAACCTTGCTTGCGGCACGTCGCACGGGGGCCTTGTGAGCATGTTGTTTGCGCTGTTTCGTAGAAACATCTTCCGGCCGCGATGTGTCACGCTTCGGCTTTCCGCTCCAAGGATTGCCACCAAAGTCATGTTTGCGTGGTTGTTTAGGCATAGCTGAAAATATCGGTGGGTTGCCCCGATTTGACAACGAACGGCAGGGCGCAGCGGAGCCGTTGGTTGGAGCGGTGCAAAAACGTACATGGCGTTATGGCGATTAGAGGAAGCACCGGCGCAAGATCTGAACAACCTCTCGCAATTGCCGGTGAGCGTCCAAGCCTCATGCGCACAAGTTACTTCGTAAGAAAGAAGGAAAAAACATGAGTACACTGATAAAATGGAATCCTTTCGGAGAAATGGACGAGCTGCATGGTCGGCTTGGCGATTTCTTCTTCAATGGGTTCCCAAATCGAATGGGACTTCTGCGCCGCATGGGAAACGGCGAGAACCTGAAGTTACCAGATTGGTCGCCTTTGGTGGATATCACCGAGGACGATCACGAGTATCTGTTCAAGGCGGACTTGCCCGAAATGAAAAAAGAGGATGTTAAAGTAAAAGTGGAAAACGGCATCCTCTTCATTACGGGCGAACGGAAATTCGAGAAAGAAGAGCAGAAAAGGAAATTCCATCGCATTGAACGGGCCTTTGGCTTCTTCGAGCGCACCTTCACGGTGCCGGAAGATACCGACGCCTCGAAAATCGTGGCTGACTTCAAGGATGGTGTTCTGAAAATCCATCTGCCGAAGTTAGTAACGGCGAAGGTAAAACCCATCGAAGTGAAAGTGCAGTAAGATCGCAAACGATCACCGGTGCGCCTTACGAAGCGCACCGGAGTCGCTCCGATTACGAACCTAGAGAACAAGGATAACGCCCAGCATCAGATGCAATAAGTGCAACCTAGATACTTTAGAAAGTGGGACTATGGAGCCAACAATTACCCAAAACAACGCCCTTTACTTTATCCAACATAAACGCTCGAAACCTCGTGCAAGGCGTTCCAGCAGGTTTCACATCCCCGCTTTAGTCAGCACGGAGCGAGCGACGGAGTGGGGATCACATCTCAACCCGGAGCAACACACAGCCCTTGTCAAAGCACAACGGGCTTTAAGCTATGCCGCTGCGACCGAATCCAACCTGCAACTCAAGGTCAATCTTGCCGCTCGATCGCAGTTAATGCGCGAGGCAGACGAAGCATTCGTACTAACCAATGCAGCGTGACCATTTTGGCAAATGGCTGAATATTACTGGTGCTGCAAGGTCTGTCTCGCAAACTGGAAATCTGTTACGGCAAAAGCCTCCATCCTTCCGCAGCCCGAATCGATCTAAGCAGCTTTCTTTGGTCGGTTGCCTAATGCGAGGTGGTCGCGAAATTCGGTCGGTGATTGGCCAAAGACTCTTTTGAAGGTGCGATTGAACTGAGTCATCGACTGAAAACCAACATCGTAGGCGACCTCACTGATCCGTCGGCTCGGATTTAAGAGTTCGGTTTTTGCGTCCTCCAGTCGAACGCGGGCAACATAATTAGTGAACGTCAACCCGGTGGCTTTGTGAAATACTTTGCAAAAGTGGAACACGCTCGCGCCGGACGCCTTTGCCACGGCCGCCAACGAGAGTGCCTCCGTTTTATTGTTCGTAATGTATTCCCGGGCCTTCCGGACAACCGGCGGCTCGGCATTTTGCTTTTCCAGCAATATCTGATTGATCAGCGCGGAAAGCTGTTCGGCAAAGAACGAGAGCAATCGGATGATCGCATTGTATTTCTCCGGAGGGAACAGCGGATTGTGTTCCCACGCTTTGCGGATGTCGCCCTTGAATTGGACCCCGTGCTTTGCCAGCTCGCGACTCACCTTAGATTCGTCAGACTTCGACGAAGGGTGACGCATCACCTGCCCAATTCGCAGATATCCAATCGCTTTGTCGCCGAGCTTCACCGGAACGGCGGTTTCGGTTAAGCCGAACGGGCAAGTCACGCTATGCGGCAGCGCGTGAGTATTTTGAATCATCTGCTCGTGCGCTTGCAAACAGACGGCAAGAGTTGCCGGCCGTTCAGACAGTAGCTTACAAAAAGGATTTTCCTGTTTTTTCCATGATGTGCTAGTTGCCAGTATTCCAGAGGTTGGAGCGTCAAAGCCAGCCCTGTCGCTTTAGTGAAGACAGCCTCGTAATTGCAAAACAGCCGCGACCGGCACAGCATGTCGATCAATTGCTTGTTCTTGGTGCTGTCGACATCGTTCGGCGCGGTATTTAACACAGGAAGAAATACTATAGTAAGCCCTCTTGACTCCAACGTCGAAGACTAAACTCTTCCACCGGTGCTGTCGGGGTCGACGACTCCAAGTTGAGGGTGAAGATCAATGTTTCGACCGTTCAGCGCGTGAAGTTGGTGATCGCCGCCACGAACTGCGTCCGATAGCGATGGCACCCAGAAATAGATATAAGCAGATCAAACCAAACCATAGGCACAGGCGATAGAGGCCCTGCTCGTTCAGTGGCTCTGAAAGAAGTTCCGACAGCATGGCTACCGGTAGTAAAAAGAAAAACAAAAGGGTGAAAATACGGACAAAAGGAGAGTACCACGCGCCGACTCGACTGCGGAGGACGAAGGCGATAGTCCCAACGATACCACTGGCGAGCCAACCAATAACGCTTACGTGCTGAAAGAACTGATAACGACTCATAAAAGCGAGCATCCCTAACGAGAATGAGCTCAGCCATCGGTAATGAGAGCGAGGTTTGCTCCGAATTTCAATGTTGAATGTGTCATCTGCAAAGTTTCTAGCGGGTCAGCGGTTAGCTGCACCGCTTTTCATAATGAGAATCTCCCGAGAATTATGGTTCCTGTTCGTCGCCCTTCTCGGCTGCCCAAGCCGCCCGAAAGCATAGGCGTAGTTACTGTTCCAGTGAACTGGTCGCGCCGGTCGGCACACCAACAGACCGGCGAAGCAAGTCATGACGACAACACAAAAAAAAGGTGGGCGCGATAAGTCGCGCAACATTGCCTTTGATTCAGTCTTCTGTAGCTGGGTCGCTGAATCCCGTCGTTCGCATTCCGGAAAGTAGAGATCGCCCAGGGAAATGATAGTTTAGATGGCGGGTCGGATGAAAACTGCATCAACATGCTTGATTCTTTGGCTGGTGTGTGCGGCCGCGGGCGCGGCGGAGAAGGTTTCTTTCATCAGAATCGATGGAGCCATCGGTCCAGCGACGGCGAGCTACATTTCGCGAAGTATCGATGAAGCCCAGACGCAGCACTCACAATGTCTGATCATTCAACTCGACACCCCCGGAGGCTTGCTCGATTCGACGCAAACGATCGTGCAAAGGTTTTTGGGGTCCCCTGTGCCAGTGGTGGTTTATGTCGCTCCAACGGGTGCGACCGCAACCAGTGCCGGCTGTTTCATTACCATTGCCGCCAGCGTCGCAGCGATGGCGCCCGCCACGACGATTGGTGCGGCGCACCCGGTGGCACTGGGCGGTAATCCGACCGGTGGGGAAGAGAAGCCCGACGAGACAATGAAACAGAAGCTCGAGAATTTTTCCGTGAGCTACATCGAAGCGATCGCGGCTAGGCGCCATCACAATGTCGATTGGGCCAAATCCGCGGTGCGCGAGAGTGCGTCGGTCAGCGCCGAGAAGGCGCTCGAGTTAAAAGTTATCGATCTGATCGCCCTCGATGTGCCGGACTTGTTAAAGCAATTGAACGACCGCCAGGTGGATGGCAAGACTCTCAAAACCTCAGGCGCGGAAATCTCCGAGATTAAAATGTCGGCGTCGGAACGCGTCTTCCAAAAGCTCTGGCGGCCTGAAGTCATGTTCATTCTCATGCTCATTGCGATGTACGGAATTATCGGTGAAATGACCACGCCCGGCGCCATACTGCCTGGCGTGGTTGGCTCGATTGCGTTGATCCTTGCGCTTTATATGGCGGCGATCCTGCCGGTCAACGTGACCGGACTTGTGTTGATCGCGTTTGCACTCATGCTTTTTATCTTCGATGTCTATGCGCCCACGCACGGCGTACTGACGGCGGGTGGAATCATTTCGTTTTTAATCGGCTCGCTCATGCTTTTTAACCGATCTGATCCACTTTTTCGCTTGTCGCTGAGCTACATTATTCCGGCGACGCTGGTGACGGCGGTGTTCTTTGTTTTCGTCATCGGAAAAGGTCTGCGAGCGCAGCTCTTGCCAGTGAAGGCTGGAGCGGAAACGATGGTCGGCCAGACGGTCACCGCACTGACGCCAATCGACTTGCACGGCGGCAAGATTTTCATCGAAGGCGAGTATTGGAATGCGGTCAGCGATACAGCTATCGAAAAAGGCGAAGTAGCGGAGATTGCAGCGCTGCAAGGATTAACTTTAAAAGTAAGAAGCAAAGGAAAATAAAGCCATGCCATTCCCGTTAATTATTTGGGTTGTACCTTTCATCATCCTTGGCGTGATCATCCTGCCCCAGGCGATCCGCATCCTGCGCGAATATGAACGAGGAGTCATTTTCCGCCTCGGAAAATTACTCGGTGCAAAAGGACCGGGGCTGATTTTTCTCATCCCGATCGTCGATCGAATGGTGCGAATGGATTTGCGCGTCGTGACGATCAGCGTCGAGAAGCAGGAGGTGATGACGCGAGACAACGTGCCGGTGACGGTCGATGCGGTTGTTTATTTCCGCGTGGTCGATCCGCAAGCTGCGGTCGTGAAAGTGGAGAACTTTCTTAAGGCCACCTCGCTGATGTCGCAGACGACCTTGCGAAGCGTACTTGGCCAGGCTCCGCTGGATGATCTGCTTTCGCAGCGCGAGTCGATCAACCTGAAGTTGCAGGAGATCATCGACCGGCAAACCGAACCGTGGGGCGTGAAAGTCACCGCGGTCGAGGTAAAGGACGTGGCGCTGCCCGACACCATGAAGCGCGCGATGGCGAAGCAGGCCGAAGCCGAGCGCGAGCGCCGCGCAAAAATCGTCAATGCCGAGGGCGAATTTCAAGCGGCCGAAAAAATGGTGCAGGCCGCGTCAATGATGAGCAAAGAGCCGATCGCATTGCAACTACGCTTCCTCCAAACCATGCGCGAGATTTCCAGCGAGCATAACACCACGACGTTTCTTCCAGTCCCGATCGACCTGTTCACGCCCTTCATGAACAAGGGCGGACCACCCAAGGCCTAAGCTCGTTCGTTATTTACTGAAACCGCACCGCAAGGGCATTGTAGCCCAGTTTTACGTTTGCAGCGCCACTGTATTTCCGGGTTTTCGGACATTGGACATGCCGAATTGACTCAAATATTCAGCGAACGCACAATATTCAGTTGAATCGTTGACTTCGCTTGGTGCGACGTCACACTCTGACCCTCGATTGACTGATTCGGAAACAGAGCAGCCGGTGGCCGTTCAGCTTTCAGGCTATTGGTGGTATCGCCTTCTGATTTGCTCGCTTTTGGTCAGCTACGCTCTGCTAAGCGCAACCAGCGTTTGTCGCAAATCCTCAACCTATGATGAAACGGCATATGTGGGCGCCGGCGCATATGTGCTCCACACTCATTCGTTGGATGACGAAGTCGCCCTGCGTCATCCCATTTTCTGGACCGTGTTGCACGATTTGCCTCTGCTGGTGATGACAAAAATCCCGGACGAAATATGGCAGGAGAAGAGTGGAATCCTGCGCGGTCAGAAGATTCTCGCTTTGCGCAAAGACGACCTCCTTCTCAACGCCTGCCGGTTCATGCTCCTTCCGTTCGCGATTGGACTTGGCGTGGTGATCTTTCGCTGGTCCCGTCAGTTGCACGGCGATTTCGGAGCACTGGTGTCGGTCGTCCTGTATTGTTTCTGTCCTAATTTTCTCGGCCACGGTTCGTTGGTGACGCCAGATGTAATGTTGAGTTGCTCCACGGCATTTACCGCATGGCGACTCTGGGTTTTGGCGAAAACCCCACGAACTCGAAACTTAATGACCGCCGGCCTCGGGGTCGGCTGGATGCTGCTGAGCAAATACACCAGCTTGCTACTCATGGTCGCGCTATTCACAGCCGACATAGCTTACCGAACGGCAACTCGTCAGATGAATTGGAAATTGTGGAAAAATGTTTCCGTTCCATTCGGCCATCTTCCGATTTTGCTCATCATTGGCTTAGCGATCGTCTGGATCGGGTATGGGTTCGATGTGAGTTGGGTGGCTTTGCCTTCCGGTGGGCGAATTTTACTGCCGGCCGGACCATATTTTCATGGAGCGATCTACCAATATTCCGAATCGCGCCAGCCGCATTCGCTTTTCCTGATGGGAATGCTTTCAAATTCCGGCTGGTGGTACTACTTCATCGTCGTTTGTCTGATCAAAGTTCCGACCGGGGTAATCGTTTTAACTTTCGGACTGTTGGTCGGGCGGCGCTTGCTCGGAACGCGATTTTCCGCTGACGATTTTTACCTGGTCCTGCCCTTTGCCCTTCTCTTTGTTTATCTTTCGTGCTTCAACACCATCCAAAACGGTTTTCGTTATCTCTTGCCGACCTACGCCTTGCTGTTCGTGTTACTGGGTAAGTACGGCGACGTGATGCGACGCTGCCGGACAGCACGCCTTGTCGTCGGTTTCTTTGTATTGTGGGCGATATCCAGCTCGATTCTGGCCTGGCCGAATTACATCGCGTATTGCAATGAACTAATCGGCGGAACGCGCCAGGGTTATCACTGGCTTGGAGATTCAAATATCGACTGGGGCCAGGACCTCAAAGAGCTGGGGCGTTTCATGAATAATCACCGCATCGGGCGAATTCAGCTGAGTTATTTCGGCACCGCCGATCCAGATCATTATCGCATCGATTATGAATACCTCCCTTCAGCGGACAGCCCGCTGCCGCGCACGTTTCCATTGGCGGAGGGAGATCAACCGTCGCGGTTCCTGGCAATCAGCGCTTATCACTACCAAGGCATCGGTTTTTTCGAAGGCAATCCGGACGAAAATGTTTATCGAGCTCTATATAAATACGTTCCCAATTACGTGATCGGCGGTTCAATCCTGATCTTCGACACTCAAGATTTGCATACGCGGATCCAAGCGCCCTTGTCATTCAAAGTGCGTCAGCTCGTCGGGTTGGCGCCGCGTGATGCGTCTTTGGATTGTTGCCCGTGATTACACTTCGTCCACAAGCGCTTGTGCGCTGGCTGATTTTTTCAGCAATGTCTTGCACGCTGGTCTGGTCGGGCCGCGCGTTTTCTGACTTCGGAGAACTGTTTCTTGAATTGAACGGGAAAGGTCTTGTCGAACGCGGATCGATTGCGGCCAGCGAATGGAAATCTTTTCTGGCTCGTTCAGGTCGGCCAGAGCAGGAAGAACTTTTCGCTCAGGTGCATCGAGAGATAACCGAGGCGAGCGACGGAGGGAGAGTTGCAACGCAAGTTGGGTTTTGTGAGGACGGCATCGTTGTCGTGAATCCGCACAGCAAAGTCTCCACCCGTAAAATTGCGCCGGCTATTACCGTCGTTCGTTCGTCGGGTGATTTTTCGCTTTCGAGTGTATTGCTGGTGCGTTCGGAAAAGGAATTCCCTTCGGATGTTGAGAATATTTGGAGTTTTGCAGAGCAACAGCAGTTCCCGGCAGACTCGAAAATTTTTCTGAACGAGCCGAATTTCGCTGTTTATCTGGTTGGCACTTTTCTCTGGTATCCCGCGCGAGTCGACGTCGACCCACACCACGGCTTGATTATCAATGACGAAACCTTCGATGCGTCGTTCGAGAATTCGTCTCAGTTGCATGGTCGCGACCTTGCGGTTTTAGCGCAGGAACTGCGCGGGCTTGGTTATACTCACTTGATCATCCGGTCCGCCGGTGCCCTGAAGGCACTCGATCTGCGGAAAACAGAGCCAGGCGATTCGCCATGATTTTCAAAGCGTGGTTAGCGATTTTCGGCATCTGGGCAATCGGCGCCGCACTTCTTACCCTTTTCTGCGCGGATCTGCGGCGTTGGCACTTAGCGGCGAAACTGGGTTTGAGCTTCGGAGTTGGACTGACCGCGCTGACCGTTTCTTTATTCTTAGCGTCACTTATTCATCAAACGCCTGCGCCCTGGATCGGTGTCATCGAGTTAATCGTGTTTTGGGCGACCGCGTTGGCCGCAAAACGGCGCCGGCTTTCTGGTTGGTTCACGTCGTATCAAAAAAGTTCTGAACCGCAATGGGCGAGAACCATGCAAGTAATGCTGGTGATTTTCTGCGTGGGGATTTTCAGCGTCTTTGCCGCCGCTACCCTGCTCGAACCGATTGCGGAATGGGACGTAATGGGAATCTGGGCGCTTAAAGCAAAGGTGCTGCTGCATGAGCCGGCGGTCGCAACCGATTACTTTCACGATTTATCCAAAGCATATTCACATCTGGATTATCCGCTGCTCTGGCCGATGGCGATGGCCTGGATCTGGAGTTGTGAGGGTCAGGCGGACCTGATCTCGGTCAAGGTCTTAGCCGTCGCGCTTTTTGGCAGTACCCTCCTTCTATTTTTTGGATTGCTCAGACGCAATCACTCCCGCACGACCGCAATATTGTTCACGGCACTGCTTGCCGGCGTCCCAATGTTATTGGCTCAAACCTCGCGTTTAATGTCCGACCCGTTACTTGCTTTTTTCTTCCTTGGGTCGTTCGTCTGCGCCTACTTTTGGCTGGATTCGGGACAGATCGATGATTTGAAAATTGCCGGTGTGTTGGTAATCGGGATGCTCTTTACCAAGAATGAGGGGGTGGCGTTGTGGTTGATTCTAATTTTCCTTGTCGCCCTTATGATGGTTACAAAAAAGCAGACTCAACGTTTGCGTTGTGCTGCCGTGTGGTTGGCGTTGCTGCCGCTCTTTATAAACCTGCCCTGGTTTATATTTCGTCTCGGGATAGCGAAGGTCCATGAAGATTACGGGGGAAAAATCAATCCGGCATTTTTTTTCAATAATGTTGCCCGGCTTCCCGAGATTTTATCTGGATGGGGGCGGACATTTCTTAACTGGCATGACTGGTTAATCTTGTGGCCGTTGGGGTTGTCGATCCTGTTAGCCGCGCCGGGAAATTGTTTCCGCCGGCCAATGATTTTTCTGCTCCTGGCAGGGATGCTTCCGTTGTTGCTCTACACCTATGTGTATGTCGTTTCCCCCTGGAATTTGGGTGAACTGATGGAAGCGACCGAAAATCGGCTTCTCCTCCAGGTCATGCCGCTCTGGCTGTTTCTGTTTGCAGAACAGTTCCGAACGAGCCGATTACTGCCGATTGCCGCCCAACAACTTTGAGTGCGCGATCTGCCAGCCTGCAACAGAATCGTGGTATAGGCTGGCTGCTGTTTGCGGCCTCTTTTGTCGCGTTCGCATATTTCAATCAGGGCGGCGGTTGGAACCAGAACAGCCGCTTCGCGATGGTTCGGGCGATTGTCGAAGAGGGACAATTCTCAATCGACGACTATTTGGTCTACGTCCTGGCGGACCAGGGGACAAAACTCAAGCGGATTCCCGTCTCGAACGCGCAGTATCAAATCGACGGCGAGACTCAAGTTATCTTGTGGAAAAGTAAGGCCGGGCCGTTGTTTCCGGTGAGCGACGAGTTGCCCGGCCAGCTGGCCGCAGTCGATCCTTCTACCGGGACCATTGAAGTTTGCGATAGCGCGAAGGTCTCTGTTCAATTGCGATTAGCCGCTGGCGTCAAAATTGTCGAAGCCAACGCGACGGTGCCTGTGGAAAAACTCGCCCCCGGCCAGTCGATGCGTGTTCTCTGCGATTTAAATCGATCCGGCGCCCCCGAAGCAACCGCGATCACTATCCTGCAAAGCGATCACGCACAGGATCGGTTCGTTTTCAGAGAGCTCGGCTCCGTTGCGGTCAGCGGCGACGTTGCATTTTACGCCGGCCACTTTCATCCGAATAAAGCTCCCGGAACTGCGTTTGCCGCCGTGCCAGGTTACTGGCTCATTTTTCATTTGGAAAAATTGCTCGGGGCCGACCCGGACGATTGGTGGACTCTAACCATTAACGGCTGGCTGGTGTCGATATTTAGCGTCGGGCTAATTTCTGCGGTTGGAGTTTCACTGTTTTATTCACTGACTCGCCAGGTGTTTGCCGGACCTGCGCGATTTGGTCTGATTGCGGCATGTACGTTTGCGTTTGGAACGATGTTCTTTCCGAATGCGACTTTGTTGATTGAGCATAACATCGTTGGCGTTGCTCTACTCGCCGGTTTTTATTTTTTGTGGGTGGCTAACAGAGTGTCCTCGCCACTTCTGAACCGGGCCTATTGCTTTCTCGCGGGATTGTGCGCGGGATGGGCGGCGATAACGACCTATATCGCGGTTTTTCCGTGCCTTTTCCTCGCCGGCTACGGAGCAGTTCGAGTTCACCGTAAGAGCGCGCTGCTTTGGCTCGGATTCGGACTGCTCGGGCCGCTGCTATTAATTTGCGCGTACAACAGCGCTTGCTTCAACAGGCCGTTTACGACGAATTACCATTATCAAAACCCTGATTTCAGCGGCAACCCGAACGCTGCTCTCGCCGTCCTGTCGCCGCCGCGCCTGGATGTGTTGTTGATCATTTTATTTTCTCCATATCGCGGACTGTTTTTCACTGCTCCGGTTTTGGTTGTCGCAATCATCTGTCTGTTTTTTTGGCTTCGCGACCAATCTATTCGCCCGGAAGGAGCATTGGTTGCGGCCATTTTTGTATTCTTCGTCCTGTTCAATATTAGCTTCAATGGTTGGGACGGCGGCGACGCTGCGGTCCCGCGATATCTCGGGCCAGCAGTTCCATTCTTAAGTCTCGCTCTGATGATCGGCTTTCAACGCTTCTTCAAAACCACTTCCATTCTGGCGGGTCTTTCCGTTCTCATCATGAGTTTGATCACGGTTGTTGATCCTCAGCCACCGACCGGAACTGGGACTGCGGTTGTGCTCGATAAACCGCAATGGAAATACGATCCCGTTCGGGATTACGAGCTTCCCGTGTTCTTGCATCGCAAACCGTTGTCACTCCTTCGCGAACAGGAGAACCAGGTGCTCCGTTACTATGATCAACAGCTCACAAGTCGAGGTTGGACGGAGAGCGCTCGTCGAACAGAGTTGGAACGGGCCCGCGATGAAATCGACAGTAAAATTGCGGCCGGTCGGGAGGCTCCGCTGATCTTGGCCAGAACCGGAGACGAATACTTGGTCGCTGATTCCAATCTGACCGCTCCAATCGGACCGGTTTCCGCTCACACCTACGGACATTACGGCGGCTGGACCGCGGGCGACTTCGGTGCAATCGGATCGCCTCAGGCGCGCTGGAATTCCTTTAATGTTGGAGAATTTCTTTTCCCCGAAAGTCGCGCGAGCTTGTTTCCGTTGCTGATTTTCGCGGGACTGCTGATTTGGTTTGCTCTGGCCAATTCTGGACAGCTTGAGAGTCAAACCAGCGCTGAGACTCGTAACGCCTGATTCGCCGCTTCGAGCTGGGTAATTTTCTCCCGCAGTTCCGCTGTTTGGTCGCGCACTTCATCTTCGAGAGCCGCGCGTTGGTTTCGCAGAACGACATTGAGACGGCGCGTTTCCAATAGATTTCGAATTCGTAACAGCGCTTCGGTTTGGCTCACAGGCTTCACCAGGAAATCGGTTGCGCCAGCTTCGAGGGCGCGAGCCTTTGTATCCTCGCTAAGATCGGCTGTCAGCACCACAATCGGCAAAAATCTTTCCGAAATATCGGCTCGCAGCGCTTCCAAAACGGCGAACCCGTCCATGTCGGGCATGATCAGATCGAGAAGGATGAGATCGGGATCAAACCCAGCGCAGGTTTCAAGCGCCTTCAGCGAATCGGTGATGCCCATGACCCGGCTATATCCATGGCGCTCAAGAAGCTCCTTTAACAGCGTCATCGACAGCTGATCGTCATCCACGACGAGAATCTTCATCCGATGCAGCTCAGGTTCCAAAATCATTGCCCGCCTAAGGGCAGCACGATTCGTTCCGGCAAATTCAAAAAGTGACAAGTGAAATGTGACCTGTGACGAGAAGCACCGGAAATCTGGTGCACGTCACTGGTCACTCATCACCCGTCACTGGAACGTCGGCGCAGCCGAGGTTCCTTACGCCAGCGCTTCGATCCGACTGAGCAAATCCTTTTTGCTCGTCATGCCGGTAACCTGATCACGAAGCTGGCCGTTCTTAAAAAACAGGAGCGAAGGGATCGCTCGAATGTTGTACTTAAACGACAGGCTTTGGTTTTGATCGACATTCACCTTCGCGATTTTAACCGCGTCGGCTTTCTCACGCGCAATTTCCTCGAGTAACGGAGCGATCAGCTTGCAGGGTCCGCACCATTCCGCCCAAAAGTCCACCAGCACTGGTTTGTCGCCGTTGATTTCGCGGTCGAAGTTTGATTCGTCGAGAGTGATTGTCGCTGAGTTGTCCGTAGCCATCAGGAAGCATAATTCCAAATCTGTAAAATTAAAATCGCAGCTGAAGTCGCGAGCAATGCCCAGCAAAGCGGCATCGGAATGTCGTCTATCCGCATTTTCGGCGCCGGCGGTGGCGTCGGCGCGACCGTAACCTTGGTCACCGGAGCTTCTGCCGCCGGCAAATCAATCAGCGGCTGAGTTTTTTTCATCTCGACCGCCGGTTTTCCGGGCGGATCGGGCAAAACGGTAATTCGCGCCGTTTCTTTCTTCGGCCCGTGCATTGGCACTGACGCCGGCATTGCGGCGGGAGCGGCTCGGACTGGAGAAGGCGAATCCGAGGGAGGCGGAGGATTGGGTGGCGGCCGCGTTGGCAGCTGAATCCGCACCGTTTCACGGCCGGGCGATGGCGATGCCGCGGGTTTGACCGACGGCGTCACCATGATACGCACCGTTTCTTTTTTTGGTTCGCTTGAATCGGCCATGCGCGGTCGGACCCTCAATTAAGACGTTGCCTGACGCCGGCGATTTTGTCACTTCCGAAGTTGCCGTGACGGAATTCTTTTGGCGGCTAGGCTAGCAAATCGTAGCCGCGCGCGGCGGTGATCCGCTTTGTCACGAACTGCCCGACCGGTTCTGGTTTTGACAAAATGACGCGCGTATCCACCTCAGGGGCATCTGCTTCGGTCCGCGCGATCAATGGTTGATCGATCAACAACTTCAAATCCCGGCCCACCTTTTCGGCCGCAATCTCATGCGCGATTGTTTGCTGGATCGACATCGCAGCCCGGTAACGGGCATTTTTAATTTTCGCGGGAATCTGCCCCGGCATCTTGCCGGCGCGCGACCCGTCTTCCCGAGAGTATTTGAAAATGCCGAGTCTCTCGAATCGAACGCGCTGGATGAATTCCAGAAGGGATGCGAATTCTTCGTCCGTCTCGCCGGGAAAGCCGACGATGAAGGTTGTCCGCAAGGCGATTCCTGGAATTCCGGTGCGAAGTTTTCCGATCAAATTCTCGATATGCTCCCGGGACGTTTCCCGGCGCATTCGTTGCAACATCGCCTCATGAATGTGTTGAAGTGGAATGTCGATGTAACGCGCGACCCTGTCGCAGTCAGCGATGGTTTCAATTAACTCATCGCTCCAATGCGCCGGGTGGGTGTAGAGGAGCCTCACCCAAAAATCACCTTCCAGTTTCTGGATCTCGCGAAGCAAGCGACAAAGGGTGGGGCCGCGGCCGGAATCGACCGGCTGCCGCGGACCAGCTTTTTCCTTCCACAAGTCCATCCCGTAATAGGTCGTGTCCTGACTGATCAAATTGAATTCGCGAACCCCTTCCGCGACTAAACCGCGGATTTCCGCGAGCACTGAGTCCATTGTCCGGCTGCGGTGCTTGCCGCGCATTTGTGGGATCACGCAGAAACTACACGGATGATTGCAGCCTTCGGCGATTTTTACATAAACCGAGTGAGCCGGCGTTAATCGAAACCGCGGAGTATCATAATCCGGAATGTAGGTCGGCCGTTCATTTGCGAATGTTAGATCCACATCCTGATCCGCCATCACCCGTTCGACGATTGCGCCCAGTTCCTTTACTTCATCGAGACCGATGAAGGCGTCGACTTCAGGCATTTCCTCGCGCAATTCGCGAGCAAACCTTTGCGACATGCAACCGCTCACGATCAATTTTTGCCCGGGGCGCTTGCTTAAACCACGCGCTTGATGGGCCGTTAGGATTGCGTCGACCGATTCTTCCTTCGCGGAATCGATGAAGGCGCAAGTGTTTATCACCAGGACGTCCGCGTCGTCAGCCGACGACGTGATTTCCATGCCGTGCTTTAACACGCTCCCGAGCATGATCTCCGCGTCCACCAGATTTTTGGCGCAACCGAGGCTGATCATGCCGACTTTCGGCCTGTAAGGGACGCTGTTAGCGTCCCGCGTTGTCAAAGGGAAGCTGACAGCTTCCCCTACAGAAGTCTTGGATTCTTGGCTCACGCGATTTATTCGACGGTGACGTCGTCGTCACCGCCCGCGACCGGCTTGCCGTTCTTCTTGATTTGAACTGCTTCGCGGTCTAGAACCCGCACGGAAATTTTCTGGCCTTTAAATTCTACGATTCCGTCGGCCGGTGAAATCCAGCGTTCGAACGCCGGCTGACGCGATTCGTTGTCCACCACCACCTTGATGTAGGTTTTCTTGAGGGGCTTGATCGCAACCTGATTGGGACCTTCTGCTTCAGGTGTTTTTTGAGTCGCGACAGCTTTAGCCAAATCTTCTGGCTTCACGGGTTCAGCGCGGCGAACTTCAGGTTCTTTGGTTGGCGCAGCAGTGGCCTTCGCTGCCGGGTTGGCATTCGCAAAAGCCGGCACAAACGCTTCCGGTGGTATAATCGACGGCGCTACGGTTGCAACCGGCGGCGCAGGTTTCTTGGTGGCTTCGACCATTGCCACCGGGGCCTGAGACGGTGCATGGGATGGAGCCTGCGCGACAGGCGAAGGCGTGCGCGACGGGGCTTGCGCGATTGGTGAAGGCGTGTGGGATGAAGCTTGCGCAACAGGCGATGGCGCGCGCGAGGGCGCTTGGACCACCGGCGCAATCGAGGGGGCAGCGGTTTGCGGTGGCGCAGTTTGCGGCGGCGGAGCGGATTGAGCAGGCTGCTGCGCTTCGGATGAGTTCGGTTGCGGAACGCCCACCATTTGATGCGGCGAAATTCTTTGGATATTCAAAATCAATCGCATTGCCACGAAGCCAACCACGATCACTCCGACCGCAATCAACAGGGGGAAGGGTGAAGAACGGTTGCGGGTCCGGGGAGTTCGAACGGTCGTCGGCGGACGGCTAGGCCGAACCCGACGCGGTTTCGGCGCGGGCTGATCTTGCAAATAGGAATAACCATCCACCGTCACTTGCTGTGAGGTTTCGAACGCGTCCAGATACGGCGTAACATCCACATCGAGAAACTTCCCGTAGATCAAAAGAAAGCCTTTGGCGTAAGCGAGGCTCGGGAATTGCGAAAAATCGTCGGCCTCAATCTCGGCCAGCCGGGACGGACGGATTTTGGTCAGCCGCGCCGCTTCATCAAGCGTGAGCCCGCGAGCGATTCGCGCGTCTTGAAATTTCTTGCCCAGACCTTCAATTGTCATGACGGGTTTGCCGGCTAAACGGCGGCATCGAGATCGACCAGAATCTCTCGCGGTTTGGCGCCTTCGCCGGGACCCAAAATACCGCGCTGCTCCAGAATATCAACGATGCGCGCGGCCCGCGTGTAGCCTAATCGCAGCCGCCTTTGCAAGAGCGATGTCGAGGCGCGTTTTTCCTGTCGAATGATCTCCAGGCATTTCTCGACCAACTCTTCGTCTTCCTCGCTGACTTCTTCTTCGGTTGAACTCGAAGCCGCTTGAAGTTTCTCGTGCATCGCGGGGTCGAAGGCCGGCCGGCCCTGGGCCGAAACGAATTCTACCAGTCGTCGAATTTCTTCATCAGTGACGAGCACCCCTTGGGCGCGAATCAGTCGCGATGCGCTCGGTGGCAGGTAAAGCATGTCGCCCTGGCCTAACAAACGATCCGCGCCGTTTTCATCGAGAATCACCCGGCTGTCGATTTTGCTCGCGACCTGAAACGCGATCCGGCTGGGAATGTTGGCCTTGATCACGCCGGTGATCACGTCCGCGCGCGGAGTTTGAGTCGCGACAATCAAATGAATTCCGGCCGCGCGCGCCATTTGGGTGATCCGGGCGATCGCGCTTTCCACATCGGCCGGCGCGGTTTGCATCAGGTCCGCCAACTCGTCGATCACGACGACGATATAAGGAATTTTTTCCGGGATTTGAATTTCGTCTTCGCGCGGAACTTTGATTTCTCCGGCCTCCTGTTCCGGCTCCTCGCCGACTTCGGCCGCCGTTTTCTTTTTCGGGCGCGCGTTGAAGCTGATGATGTTGCGGACGCCAACTCGCGCGAACATTTTGTAGCGGCGCTCCATCTCATCGATCAACCAGCGCAGCGCGAGCAGAACTTTTTTGGGATCGGTCACCACCGGAAAAGCGAGATGGGGAAGTGCATTGTAATGCTGCAGCTCGACCACCTTTGGATCGATCATGATGAAACGCATCTCTTGCGGGGTGAATCGGAACAACATGCTGGCAACAAGCGCGTTGATGCAGACGCTCTTCCCCGCGCCAGTCGTGCCAGCGACCAGTAAGTGCGGCATTTGCGCGAGATCGGCAATGATCGCCTTGCCGTAAACGTCTTTGCCGAGCGCGAGCGGAATTCGACTCCGCGATTTTGCCTCTTCCCAATCGGTCGACTCAAACAGTTCGCGAAGCGTCACAGTCACTTTGCGAGTGTTCGCGAGCTCGATGCCGACGGTGTCCTTGCCGGGAATCGGCGCCAGAATGTTGATCCGTTCCGCGCGGGTGGCGCGCGCGAGGTCGCGCTCCAGACTCACGATCTTGTCCACCCGAACGCCTTTCGCCGGGTAGACTTCAAAGCGTGTAATCGTCGGGCCTTTCGTGATGTCACCCGCCGCGACCGCGATTCCAAATTGGCCGAGGGTGTCGATCAAGGTTTGCTGAACCCGCTGCAATTCGGCCGGATCGGCTCCGCCTCGTCCTTCGGGATCGTGCTCGTTCAACAAATCGAGCCCAGGAAGCGAGTAATTTTTACCGTCCCAGGCGTGACTCGTTAGGCCAGCCGGAGAGGACGTCGATCTCGCTGAAGAGCCGCGCAATTCGGCAAGCGACGGCTTCTTGCGCGCAACGGGTTCGTCGGGGAGCGCGGTGGTGTCGACCACCTTCGGAGCCGGGCGGTCAGCCAATTCCTCCGGCGACATAAACGCTGCGGCGGGCTCCGGAACGGTCGCGCCCTTTTTCTTCAATTGCTTCTCGATCGACTTCCTCTGCTTGGCCAGCTCACGTTTACTGATCTCTAGCTGCCCTTTGATGTCGGCCTTCCGGAGTCTTCGATTTAATCGCCATTGATAAAGGCTCGCTAACGCGGATCGGGTGCCGGAAACCGTTTGTTGCACCAGATGAATCGGACGCAGGCCGGTCATCAATATCAGGCTGGCGGCATAAATTGCGCTGAGCAAAATGATCGAGCCCACTCGGCCCATTGATGTGAGCAGCAGAGTTTTTCCAAAAAAGTAGCCGACCAAACCGCCAGGTCCCTGAATGTTGAAAGCTGTCCGCCAGCCGCGGAAATGAGTGGTTTGCAATTGCAACAGACATGCTCCCGAAGCGATGAAAAGTACCGTCCATGGCAACCGCGCAATCAGGCGCAAATTGGCGTGAAACAATTTCATCGCGCCAAAGAAGAGAAGGACGCCGGCGAGGAAATACGAGGCTGCGCCGAGAGTCAGGTAACAAAATCCGGCCAGGATCGCGCCGAAAGGTCCGATGAAATTTTGGGCCGGCTTATTCGGCGGCGAAAGATAACTCCATGGCACCCAGGAGGGCAGGTCCTTTGGGTTGTAGGAGATCAATGCGAGAAAGAGCAACGTCCCGGCGCCGAGTAAAATTATGGCGACGACTTCATTCCAGGCGCTGTTCTTTGAGCTGCGGGACACCGGCGATCGCTCATACTAATGCTGCAAGTGGGCCGTTTATCAACCGGACGATCGTATTCTCTTACTCCTGCTCTTGCTCATACTCATACTCTTACTCTGAATCTATCGAGCCAGAGCGAGCAAGAGCAAGAGCAAGAGCAAGAGCAAGAGCAAGAGCAAGAGCAAGAGCAAGAGCAAGAGCAAGAGCAAGAGCAAGAGGCTAACCTTTCATCTTGCCTGATGCGCACCGGCCCGCTTACTGTCCGATCGCAATATGCATTTTGGTGTTCGCCAAATCGTCGCCACAATCTCTGCTGCCGCTCTGATTTTCTTTTGTTCCTGCGAGAAACATCGTCTCGGCGAAGATCCGGAAGTCCAAAAGGAAAAAAGCGGAGGCGCAAGTCTCGCCGCGCCGAATAAGGCGGACGTCGTGGAAAGCCCGGCTCCGAAGCGCACTCCGGCCGAGTTTTTCCAGGAACAGTCGCCGTCGCCCTAAGGCGCCTCGTTATGGCTAATCACAAGTACATGACTTCGCCGCCGAACCTCGCCGGCATGCCGCCGGGTGTGCCTTACATTATCGGCAACGAAGCGGCGGAGCGTTTCTCCTACTACGGCATGAAATCGGTTCTGACCGTTTTCATGGCGCATTACATTTTGAATCAATCCGGCCTGTTGGCGCCGATGCAGGAGAACGAAGCCTACATGTACACGCACTACTTCGTTTTCGGCGTCTACTTTCTTCCGATTCTTGGAGCGGTTTTGGCTGACGGATTTCTCGGCAAGTATTGGACGATTTTGTCGCTCTCAATCGTCTACTGTTTGGGCAACCTTACTCTCGCCTGCATGGCCAGTTCGTGGGGGATTGCGGTCGGACAACGAACCATGCTGGCCGTCGGCTTGTTTCTAATTTGTTTGGGCGCGGGAGGAATCAAACCGTGCGTTTCGGCCAACGTGGGCGATCAGTTTGGCGAATCCAACAAACATTTGCTCTCGAAAATGTTCGGTTGGTTCTATTTCTCGATTAACGCGGGCTCATTCATCTCGTCACTTCTCTGCCCCTGGCTCCTCGCCAATCCCAAGTACGGACCGGGTTGGGCATTTGGAATTCCCGGAATCGCGATGTTGATCGCAACCCTGTTTTTCTGGGGCGGTCGCAAGAAAATGGTGCACGTGCCGCCGTCAGGTCTCGGCTATTTGAAAGAAACCTTCAGCAGAGAAGGCCTGATCACCCTTGGCCGAATCGCAATGGTTTACTTTTTCATTTTGTTTTTCTGGGGGCTGTGGGGGATGAGCAACGGCGCGGAATGGACGTTGCAGGCAGAGAAAATGGATCTGCACTGGATGGGAATGGATTTGATCGCAGCTCAAGTCCAGACCGCAAATCCGATTTTGATCTTAATTTTCATTCCGCTGGTCAATTACGTCATTTACCCAATGATTAACGCGGTCTTTCCGCTGACCCCGCTGCGAAAGATCGGAATTGGCCTTTTCATCACCGCGCTTTCTTTTGTTATTATCGTGATGATCCAAGGCTGGATCGACGCGGGACAGAAGCCGAGTATCAACTGGCAACTCCTCGCTTACATGGTTCTCACCCTTGGCGAAGCGATGGTTTCAATCACCGGCCTCGAGTTTTCCTACACCCAGGCGCCGAATTCGATGAAGAGCTCGGTCATGGCGCTGTGGCTTCTGACCGTCGCCTCAGGTGAGCTTTTCGTTGGTCTGGTGAATAAATGGATCTTAGGCGGCGGCCACAAGCTGAGCGCCTATCAGTACTTTACTTTCTTCACCTGGTTGATGTTTGGAGCCGCTATCGTTTTCGTCATCGTCGCGTGCTTTTACAAAGGGCGGACCTATCTGCAATCGCAGCTTACCCCGGACGAAATTGCCACTGAGCCGATCCTTCACGGCGGCACCCCGAGCTAAGATAAAATGAAAAGCGCTCTCGCAGCCGCGTGGGTATTGTCGCTGTCGATCTTTACCGCTGCAGCAAATCCGGCGGATGACGAGTTCGAAAAGATCGCGAAGGATTACATCGAGAGCTACCTTGTGTCGCATCCGGAAGTTGCGACCGAGCTGGGCGACCATCGGTTTGATGGCGCGCTGACCGATTATTCGCCCGAGGCGCGCAATCGAATGCTCGCCAGCGCGAAACAAGTCCGCGAAGCGCTCAACAAGTTCGACGACTACAAACAGCTGACCGGCGCCAACCAGGTCGATGTTCGCATTCTCAGGGATGAGGTCGAAAGCGAGATTTTTTCGATGGAAGAATTGCGCGCGGCCGAGTGGAACCCGCTCGTTTATAATCAGAGCCTGGCCAACAGCCTTTATCTGCTGGTGGCCCGCGATTTCGATTCCGCAGAGAAACGCATCCCAAATCTGCGTCAGCGCATGGAAGCGATCCCGAACGTGATCAAGCAGGCGGAAGCAAACCTGCAACATCCGCCGAAGATTCACGTCGAAACCGCGATCGAACAGGTCGAGGGCGCAATCAATCTCGTTCGCAATGGCCTCGATCCCTTGCTTGGTCAGGCGCCCCAGACCAAAAAAGATCTCGCCCCGATCCAGGAGAAAACCGCCAAGGCCCTGGAAGATTACAAGAAATGGCTGCAGCAGGATTTGCTCAAGCGCGCGGACGGCGATTTTCGAATCGGCGCGGACAAGTTTCGTAAGAAATTGCATTTCGCTCTCGCGTCCGATTTGTCGATGGAGGAAGTGATGAAGCGGGCCCAGGCCGAGCTCGCCCAAACCCAGGACCAGATCTACCAAACCGCGTTACCGCTTTACAAAAAATATTTTTCGAAGCCCGATCAGAAAACTCTGGCCGACAAGAAGAAAGTGACGGCCGCGATTCTAAATAAATTGGCCGAGCAGCATCAGGACGACAACACGGTGGTGGGCTATGCGCAGAAAGTGGTAAACGAGGCGACTGATTTTGTGAAGCAGCACAATCTGGTGACGGTGCCGACCGTGCCGCTCGATGTGGTTGCCATGCCGGAGTTCAAGCGCGGCGTTGCCATTGCCTATTGCGATTCGGCAGGGCCGCTGGAGAAGAACGGCAAAACCTTTTTCGCGATCTCGCCAACGCCGAAAGATTGGACCAAGGAGAAAAAGGATTCGTTCTTTCGTGAGAACAACAATTATTTCCTTCGCGATTTGACGGTGCATGAAGCGATGCCGGGTCACTATCTCCAGCTTGCCCACTCCAACGAATTCAACGCGCCGACCCTCGTCCGCGCGATTTTCCAGAGCGGAACATTCGTTGAGGGATGGGCTGTTTACACCGAACAAGTGATGGCGGAAACGGGCTACGGGGGACCGGAAGTGAAAATGCAGCAGTTGAAAATGCGATTGCGCGCGATCGCTAACGCGATTCTCGACCAAAGCATCCATGCCGGGAACATGACCGAACAGCAGGCAATGGATTTGATGACAAAAGAAACATTTCAGGAGCAGGGCGAAGCCACCCTGAAATGGAAACGCGCCCGGCTTACTTCCGCTCAGCTTTCCACTTATTTTGTCGGCGTCAGTGAGCATCTTGATCTTCGCGAAGCCGCCAAGCAAAAGTGGGGCAAGGATTTCGATCTGAAGAAGTACAACGATCAGGTGATTTCCTACGGCAGTCCGCCGGTGAAATACGTTCGCGAGTTGATGGGACTATGACGACGTCGCTTCGCGCCGTCGTAAATGACGAAGCACGAATGTCGAATCAAATTCGAATGGTCCAAAATTCCGGGTCTTGTTTGCATTGACTTTCGGATTTTGGAGCTTGTTTCGGGTTTCGAAATTCGAATTTCGTATTTAAATCGTTATTGGTGTTTATATCATGCCGAAATTGGCCACCTGGCTGCGCGAGAAAGATGAAAAATGGTTTGCCCCATTTTTCGCGAACCATCCCGAGATCGAAATCTGTAACGCGCTCAGGAAGGATGTCTCAATCGCAGACGTTGACGGCCTTCTCTTGACCGGCGGGTCGGACATTGCGCCCGAGTTTCTGAAACAGCCGATTCCTGATCCATCGGTCCTCGAGCAAGATGTCGATCCGGGGCGAGATCGGTGGGAGTTTGCGGCCGTCGATCAAGCGGTCGCCAGTGGCTTGCCTATTCTGGCTATTTGCAAAGGCCTTCAGGTTCTCAATCTGGCGCTCGGAGGCACGCTGAACCTCGACATCCCTGGCCACAAGTTTCCGGACCAAAAGGACAACGACATCCAGTCGCTGCGCTTCCAAAAGGATGCTGTCCACCGCTTTGAAAAAGTAAACAGCTCTCACCATCAAGCGCTCGATTTGGTAGGGGAAGGGCTGGAGATCGAAGCGTGGTGCTCGGATGACGATGTCATCGAGCAGGTCAGGCTTCGACACTATTCGTTCGCCATCGGTGTCCAGTATCATCCCGAGCGCGGCAAGATTTACGATTCGCTGTTCGAGGATTTTTTCTCGCGTCTCGGCCACAATCGTTAAATCATTGAATCGCTAACTCGTTAATTCATCGTGTCCGCTCCACAAAACACCATCGCGATTGTTTACGATTACGATCAAACCCTGAGTCCAAGCTACATGCAGGACGAAGTGGTTTTTCCCGCATTCGGGATCGACGGGCCAAAATTTTGGACCCGGTGCAGCGAGTTGGTGCGCGATCACGGTTACGACAACGAGCTGGCCTACATGAAAGTGCTGCTCGACACCCTTGGAATGGATCGGCCGAAGAATTCCGAATTACAGAAACTCGGGGCCAAATTGAATTTTTACAAAGGCTTGCCCGGGATGTTTGAGGAATTCCGCAACGGGCTTCTCACCGCGGAGCATCAGGCCTACGGAGTGACGGTCGAGCATTACATTATTTCATCGGGCCTGAAGGTTTTGCTCGATGGCAGTCGCCTCCAACCCTACGTGCGCGCGATTTTTGGCTGCGAGTTCGATGAAGATCAGAACGGCCGCATCACGTTTCCGCGCCGGGTCATCAGCCATACCCAGAAGACGCAGTTCTTATTTCGAATCAACAAGGGCCTGCTCGACATGTCTCAGGACGTGAACGACCACATGGAGCCCGATATTCGCCCAGTCCCGTTTCCAAACATGATTTACGTCGGAGACGGGCCGACCGACGTGCCGTGCTTCACCGTGATGAAAAAGAACGGCGGCCAGGCCATCGCCGTTTACAACCCGGACGATCCGCAACGCGCGGGCTTCCGGAAATGTTATCAGCTGTCGACTCACGCCGATCGCGTTAAACACATTGCGCCGTCGGACTATCGGCCGAACACGCACCTCCGAATGCTGCTCGAACAAATGGTCGAGGAAATCGCCGACCGGATCGTGGAGCAGCGCAAGTTTGCCGTGGAAACCGGCACAGTTCGGGCCCCGAAGCACTAGGATTTATCTACGCACGCCTCAGGTAGGCGTGGATACATTTTTCAAATCCACCGCGCGCTGAAGCGCATTTGAGAAACTGTTTTGTCCGAGAACGGGCGATTTTCGATCCTGATAGGCCGCTGGCGGCGTGGTCAGGTCGGCAATTTCGAATTCGGGCGGCACGTCACCCATTACTTTTCCGAAAAATTTCGTTTGGGTTTCGGAAAACGGAAAACAGCGCCAAAGCGCATAGGAATTCAGCCCGTTGTTGAGCGCCGTGCGCGAAACTGTCGACGAGACCGAATACACCGCTTCGATTTCCGCGAAATGGCGCAGAAAATACAGGTCGGCAACTTCGCGATCGTCCTCGATTCGAAAACCCTCGAATTTGAGTCTCGCGGCCTCGCCCTTTTCGAACGGGTGCGGCCGATAAATCAGATCGCGACCGGGATAATGGCGGCGAATGTAATCGAGGCAACGATTTAAATGTTCGATGTAAACTTCCGGGGTTAGATTTCGGACCAGCAGAAATGGCGTCCCAAAAAAAATGACGCGATGGTCCGAGCCGGACTGGCGATTGGCATTCGTGTTAGTTCCACTCAAATCATCGAGCTCGGCAATGCTGGGGAACGGGGAAGGGATAATTTGATGTTCGGCGCGGGCCGGCAGCTCTCCGCCGCTGTTGCTCATAAAGACGATGACGTCGAAAAGTTCTTCCGGATCTTTTTGCAATCGTCGCAAACGGACGCCGTCTCCGCCGGGATTGATCCTCGGCTTGTAGTGGATCGTTCGTTCGACCCCGGCCATTGGCTCAACGAACCGGTTTTGCAACCAACCTGAAGTGGTAAAGCGGTATCGCGCGCGGTCTCCGGTGCGAGTGAGTTCGCCGTAGGCCTTTTGGGATACGCACAGAATTTTGTAGACGTCCGGATGGGCCGATAGGGCTGCGTTGCCAAGTCCGAGTAAACCGGCGAGGCAAAGCAAAACGTCGCGGTCCGGATCGATTGGCAGCGCGCCCACCCCGCTTTGGCGGTCCATGTTTTCGCGATAGAGCCGCGGCAAATCTTTCAGACCGCGACAAGTTCTGACTTTCGGGAAGGCATGCACCGCCGCGAATCCGCCGACGAACTCGCGCCAGTTGGCGTTCTCCCACCATTTCGATTCCTCGCGCAGCAAATGGATTCCGCCAGGGAAACGCTCCCGGAGGGCATCGGCCGCGACCAACGCGTTCGGCAGCCGGTCTGGCCGCGAAATCACAATCCAAAGCTTTGGTTCGTTAGGCATCGCTACACTCCGCGCTGCGTCGGCGTCCAGATGAATTTGTGCATCTGAAGTTGGAACCGGACGTCGAGTTTGTCGGCGAGGATCCACTCCACGATCTGGCGCGGATCAACCCGGCCGAAAATGGGGGAGAACAAAACTGCGCGGCAACGGTTCGGTAACTCAAATTTCTCCACTTTGTCGCGCGACCATTCATAGTCTTCTCGCGAGCCCATCACGAATTTTACCTCGTCGCGCTTGGTCAGATGCTCGATGTTCGACCAAAGATTTTTTTCAACTTCACCGCTACCCGGCGTTTTCAAATCCATGATTCGATGAACCCGCGCGTCGACATTCGAAATGTCGTGGGCGCCACTGGTCTCGAGCAGAACCGTGTGGCCCACGTCGCATAGCATCGACATCAGCGGCAGCACGTTCTTTTGAAGTAACGGCTCACCCCCGGTGATCTCGACCAGTGGACACTTAAAACTCGCGACTTCGTCGACAATTTCTCGAAGCGAAATCTTTTTGCCTTCGTAGAAGGCGTATTCGGTGTCGCAATAATTGCAGCGAAGATCGCAAAAGGTTAGCCGAACAAAGACGCACCGTTCGCCTGCCCAGGTGCTCTCACCCTGGATTGACTGGTAGATTTCATTTACGGTCAGTGACTTTTCCTGTTCAAACATTGTGTATTACATGTTAATCGCCTGCCACGCCGTAGCCTTGGCGAAGGCGGGTCAGCGTCTTTTCGTCCATTCGACTCCGGCCCCGAATCTACAACCGGATACGCTACTGTTCGAGCGCTTCTGCTGAAGGTAGCCCAGTCTTTTAAGGCTGGGTTTTCGTATGACACATTGGTTAGTCCGGCGAGGACAAAAGAAATCTTCTGTCGTCCCTGTCGGGACGAGGCAAATTGCATTGTGAGTTGACCCAGCGTTAAAACGCTGGGCTATTTTCCCTAATGCGCAACCGGATCGACGACTGCTTCGAGCGCCTGCGGAAGGAGAAGCGCAAAGGATTTATTCCTTATATTTGCGCCGGCGATCCGACCCTGGAGCGAACAGTCGATCTTGCCTTCGCGTTGGAGAAAGCCGGGGCCGACTTGATCGAGCTCGGCCTGGCATTTTCGGATCCGCTTGCAGACGGAATTGTTAATCAGCTCGCCGCCCAGCGCGCGCTCACTGCTGGTGCAACGATTCGTGGCGTTCTCGATTGCGTCCGCGAAATCCGGGCGAAATCGCAAATTCCCATTGTTCTCTACAGTTATTTGAATCCGATCTTTCAGTTCGGTGCTGACAAATTTCACAGCGAAGCTGAAAAGGCAGGCGTCGATGGAGTGTTGATCGTCGATCTGCCTCCTGAGGAAGATGTCGAACTTGCAATGGCGAACGTGCTGCATATTCGGTTGATCGCGCCAACCACCCCGCGGCCCCGGATTGAGAAAATCGCCAAAACCGCGAAAGGCTTTTTGTATTATGTCTCGCGCGAGGGCGTGACTGGCGCGCGTGACTCGATTGCGAGTTCGTTGACGGAGAAAATCGCCGAGCTGAGGAAATATTCGCAGCTTCCAATCGCTGTTGGATTTGGAATTTCGAACCCAAATCAGGCCCGCGAAGTGGCGCAGCACGCGGATGCGGTTGTGGTTGGCAGCGCGATTGTCGATTTAGTCGCGAAACACGGCAACAAACCGGAGATGATAGAACGAGTAGCTGCGTTTGCGCGTGAAATAGCCGAGGCTGTTAAGTCGCTAAATCATTAAACGACTGAATCGTTAAATTGGATTCAGATTCCGCACTTCTGACGCACTTCGGCGAAATTGGAGTTCTTGCGAAGAAGCGACCCGAGATAGCTGTCGGTGACGGGCGCGTTATTGATTCGGACAAGGTTTGCAGGGGTTTCAAGCCGCGAGAAAATCACGTTGGCAATTTTTGAGCGGGGCACTTCTTTCTCGCCGTAGCCCATTCCGATATTGCTCGACCAAAAGCGCACGTATTCGCCATCGGGATGCTGGCTGGTGCCCAGAAAAATCACGGAATGACCGCTTTCGCGTTTGCCGACGTTATTGTTCCAGAAAATCTTCATGAAATCGCCGGGCTGCGCTTCGGAAAAATCGGTAAAGTTTCGGCCGAGCCCGAGCTCGTAAAACAATCGCGCGGTGCCGGGACCATTCGCGTTCCAGCGTCCCCACACGCCTTCGCCATCATGCTGATCGCGAATGATCAGCTGGTTCAGGGTCGCATAATCGAGTTTTAATTGGCCGCTATCGCGCAACTGTTCGATCGTTTTAATGAAGACGAGGTAGGTCGCTCCCGAGCAGAAACTCACGTAGGGCTTGGTCGGAATGACAAAAAATTTTCCAGATTCGAAATGGGCTGAGGATTGCAGTTTTATTTTTGCAAAGTGAGAGACGGAATATTTGCCGCCGGTCGGCATGTTGTGCACCTGGTCGAGGATGAGCGAGTTCAAACCGCCAGCGTTCGCGGCATTGGCCGCAAAGCAGACAGAAAGAAATATCATTAGTCGACGCATAGCGGGGGGCAATTAACGGCAAAAATCGATTTGAGCAACGGTGGTGTGATTGGAAACGAGTGTTGTGTAGCGCGTCTCACCCACGAATTGCGGCTGAGGACAGCCCCCTCTACAGTATTACCAACATGCTCCGGTTCACCAAGATGAATGGCGCCGGCAACGATTTCGTCATGATCGATAATCGTGCGGGCGAAGTGCGTCTTCAGCCCGGGCAAATCATGCGTATTTGTGATCGGCATCGCGGAGTGGGGGCCGACGGCGTCCTGTTGCTGGAAAAAGGTTCGAACGGCGCCGATTTTCGGATGCGCTATTACAATCGCGATGGCGGCGAAGCCGAAATGTGTGGCAACGGGGCGCGCTGTTTCGCGCGTTTTGCCAACAAGGTAGCCAACACGCCGACGAAAATTTCGTTTCAAACGCCCGCCGGTTTAATTCGAGGCGAGTTACACGGTGAGCTGGTCACGTTGCAAATGAGCGAGCCGAAAGATTTGCGGCTCGATCTCGACGTCGCTGCCAGTGGCGCGAAGGAACACGTCCACTTCATCAACAGCGGCGTGCCGCATGTCGTGGTGCCGGTCGCACAAGTCGAAGCGGTGAACGTTTTCGACCGGGGCGCAGCCATTCGGCGCCACGAAATGTTTTCACCCGCGGGCGCGAACGTGAATTTCATCGAAAAACG
This sequence comes from uncultured Verrucomicrobiae bacterium, assembly GCA_963817335.1. GTDB lineage: Bacteria > Verrucomicrobiota > Verrucomicrobiia > Chthoniobacterales > UBA10450 > AV40. The sequence continues at coordinate 716,307 of CAWFNX010000001.1, forward strand.
CGGACCGCAGAAAATTTTAGTGCGCACCTACGAGCGTGGCGTTGAAGATGAAACCCTCGCCTGCGGCACTGGAGTTGTGGCCAGCGCCCTGATCTTCGCTGCGACCGAGAAGATTAACGGACCGGTGGACGTGGTCGTCCGCAGTGGCAGTGAATTGAGCGTCGATTTCAAAAGGGTGGGCGATCAGTTCACAAACGTGACCCTTACCGGCCCGGCCGAGTTCGCGTTTGAAGGAACGATAGAGGTTTGATTCTTCTGTAGCGGCGCTCTCTGAGCGTCGCTTGAATTGAAAAAGAAAAATAATGCGACGGTCAGAGACCGCCGCTACAAAAGAGAATGTTTAAGGGCACTTTCACTGCGGTAGTAACGCCGTTTCGTAACGGCGACGTCGACTTTTCGGCGCTTGAAAAATTAATTGAAGCGCAAATTGCCGCGGGAATCACGGGCATCGTGGCAGTGGGCACGACCGCTGAATCGCCGACGCTCACCCATGACGAGAAACACGAAATAATCGAACGCACGATCAAGATTGCGAAGGGCCGTTGCCAGGTGATTGCCGGAGCGGGAACTAATTCCACGCGCGATTCAATTCAAGCAGCGAAGTTCGCCGAGAAGGCTGGCGCTGACGGAGCGCTGTTGGTCGCGCCCTACTATAATAAGCCGAGTCAGGAAGGGCTGTTCCGACATTTCAAGGCGATCGCTGACGCAACCAAGCTGCCCGTGATGCTTTACAACATTCCAGGGCGATGTGGGGTCGACATTCTGCCCGACACGGTTGTCCGGCTCGCGCAAAGCTGTGGCAACATCGTTTCGATCAAGGAAGCGAGCGGCAGCGTTGATCGCGTGGCGGAGCTTCGGCGACGATTGCCGGAGAAATTTACAATTCTCAGCGGCGACGATGGATTGACGTTGCCGTTCATGTCGGTTGGCGCAGCTGGGGTGGTGAGCGTCGCGTCGAATTTATTTCCAACGGAACTCTGCTCGCTGGTCCGCGCATGCGAATCCGGCGATTTCAAATCGGCGGAGAATCTGCACCGGAAAATGGGAGCGATCTTCAAAGATTTGTTTATCGAACCGAATCCAGTGCCGGTGAAGACGGCCCTTGCCTGGCGCGGCGCGATGGCGTTCGAAGTTCGCCTTCCTCTTTGTGAGATGACAGACGCGAACCAGGCGCGTTTGCGCAAAACGCTCGACGAATTCGAAAAAGCAAAATGAAGAAGCCTGTACGCGTGACGCTCATCGGTGCGCGCGGTCGAATGGGTCAGACAATTATCGATCTGGCCAGGAACGATCCGCTGATCGATATCGTCGCGCAGTGCGATTTGGGGGACGCAATCGAGCCGGTTATGGAAAACTGCGACGTCGTGATCGATTTCAGTAACGCAGGCGCGATCAGCGAGGTTTGCTCGGCCGCGTCTAAACACCGCCGGGCTCTGGTCATTGGAACGACCGGCCATTCTTCCGAGCAGCGACAGTTGATCGAAAAGACCGCGCAATCGTTGCCGATCGTTTTCGCTTCGAATTTCAGCGTGGGAGTTAACGCATTGTTCGCACTCACTCGTCGCGCGGCCGAAATCCTTGGTGAGGAGTTTGGCGCACAAGTTACCGAGACCCATCACACCAAGAAGAAAGACGCGCCGAGCGGAACCGCGAAAACGCTGGGCGAAATTCTGAAACAAACTGGTAAGTCGGACGTCCCGATTCAATCCTTCCGGGAAGGCGAGGTGGTGGGCGATCACACGGTTGTTTTTGTGGGACCGCATGAACGACTCGAGTTAACCCATCGCGCCGGAAGCCGCGAAATTTTCGCAAGCGGCGCATTGCGGGCCGCTGCCTGGGTGGTCGGTAAACCGGCCGGACTTTTCTCGATGCAGGATGTGCTGGGGCTGTAGTGGCAGCCGTCCCGGCTGCTTTAAGAAAAGAATTTGCAGTAGACACGCCTGCCTCTACAGGAATTTGAAATGAAAATCGGCATCGCGCTCGGCTCAAATCTGGGCGATCGACTAGCGAACCTGCGAGCAGGGCGCAAGGGGGTTATCGATCTCGTTGGCAACAGGGGCATTCTGGTTTCGCCGGTCTATGAAACCGAACCCGTTAATTGCGAACCCGGCGCGGACAAATTTCTCAACGCGGTTTTGGAAATCGAGTACGACGGCGATCCAACCGAGCTCCTCGAACACCTGATTCGCGTGGAAGAATCGCTCGGTCGCAAGCGGGATCATGCAAGGAATATCTCGCGCAAGATCGACATCGACCTTCTTTATGCCGATGAATTGAAGGTCGAGAACGAACGCTTGCAGCTGCCGCATCCGCGAATGCATTTGCGGAGGTTCGTTCTACAACCGTTGTCGGATATTCGTCCGGACTTTGTCTTGGCAGGACCTGCGAAAAGCGTTCGGGAGACGCTCGCGAAGCTCCAGGATTCGACTAAAGTGGTCTGCTTCGCGGAGAACTGGTGATGACGAACCTGGTCGAGAAATATCGCGCATTAAAGAAAAGCGGCGAAAAGATCACGTCGTTGACCGCCTACGATTATCCCACGGCGCGGCTGTTGGACGAAAGTGGGATCGATATCATTCTAGTCGGCGATTCGTTAGGCATGGTTGTGCTCGGTTACGAAGACACGACCCAGGTCACGCTCGAGGAAATGCTGCACCATACCCGGGCGGCGGCGCGCGGGGTGAAAAACGCGCTATTGGTCGGCGATATGCCGATCCATACCTTTGACACTCCGGACGAAGCTGTGGCGACGGCGAAAAAGTTTATCGAAGCGGGAGCGCAAGCTGTGAAACTGGAAGGCGGGGTCAGTCACGTCACCCACATCGAGGCAATTACGCGGGCCGGGATTCCGTTCATGGCGCACATTGGGATGTTACCGCAGCAGGTGCGCGAGCAGGGTGGTTACAAGGTAAAGGGCAAGACCCAATCGGAAGCCGACGCATTGATTGCCGACGCGCGCGCCATTGAGAAAGCGGGCGCGTTCTCGGTTGTGCTCGAGATTGTCGTGCCCGAGATCGCGAAACAAATTACGAACGCGATTTCGATTCCTACAATCGGCATCGGTTCGGGTGAGTATTGTGACGGGCAAATCCTGGTCACACATGATTTGATCGGGTTTTTCCCGTGGTTTACTCCGAAGTTTGTGTCGCCGGAAGCCCAGGTGGCTGCGGAAATTCGCAAGGCGGCCCGCGCGTTTATTGAGCGAACGCGCGGACGGGCGGCGTTGTCTAAGTCAGCCGACGATTGACAACCAATCCGCGGTAACGGTGTTTAAATAACGATGAGGGGCGCAACCAGAGTTTCCGATTTTGACGATATCGATGATATCGAGCACGAAGCGCTGCTGACCGGATCCCCGGAGCGAAGCTGGATCTGGTTCGGCCTGATCATTTCCCTCTGTCTCCATATCACGCTCTGCATTTGGTTTTATCGGACGCGATTTATTTCGGTGGAGCAGGTTTTCGCCGACACTCAGCAGCCAATGACCTTTCGGGTGAAACCCGTCGACCAGAGCCAGATCGACAAGGCGAGTGGAGATCAGATAAATCCGGCGGCGAAACCGAACCCGGACGACGCGAAAGAGCAACAGCCGGACGAGAAAAAGTCGTTCGACAAGTTGCTACAGGAAATTCAGGCGACCACCCAGATGCCGGACGACATGAGCAATGCGCTTCCGGACAAACCGAAAGTAGAACAGGCGGACGTGACTTCGGTGATGAACGAGATCGAGCGCAGCTCAGCCCAGACACTGTCGACGAATCCGAACGCCACTCACGAACAATCGACGTTAAACGACAGCTCGGTTTCGGGGCGGCCGCAGCCCGCCTTGACCGGAACGGAATTGGCCACCAGCACGATCATCAAACGCCCGAACACATTCACCAGTAAACTTCCAGGCGACAGCGCCGGACCAAACAAGAAAGGCGCGCCGGGATTTAGCGATCTCGATCAATTGCTGTCGCAAAAAGGTCCGCTCGGTTCGGGAACAAAGATCCGGATGCCGGAGGATCAATTATTTACGTTCGACAGTGCCGAGCTGCAGCCTGGCGATATTATGCAGAAGCTGGTCGATTTGTTGAAACGAAATCCGAAAGCGAATTTTACTATTGAAGGTTACACGGACTCGATCGGAACTTACGAGTACAACCTCGATTTGAGTCAACGCCGTGCCGACAACATGAAATTTTACCTCGTGCAAGCGCTCGGGATTGATCCCTCGCATGTCGACGCTCGCGGTCGCGGATCGTCGAAGTTTGTAGTTCCACCCCGGCCGGTCGCGCCGAATGCAGGGCAGCCCGAGTTCGACGCCGAGATCCAACGCGAAAGTCCGAACCGGCGGGTCGAAGTGACGATCAACACCAATCCGCAGTGATCTTCGATTCAGGTAGCGGCGATTGACCCCAATCGCCATGGCGGTTCGGTGAACCGCCGCTACCAATTTTTAATCCACTGCGGCGTGATTGTGTCGGATGCCTTGTTCGCTGGGGGATCAGTTGTTAGTCGGGCTGTGCTCCACAAATCGTAGGTTGGATTGTAGCCGGTGCTCGAACTATTTTGGTAGGCGGTTGAATATCCGTAGATGTAACCAAACGGATCTCGAACGCTTTGCACTGCGACTGTTTGATCGCTGGGGCTCAGCTGATTTGCTTTGAAGGCAAAATAGGTATTCGGCAGCGCAGCTAGTGGCGTACTTAGTCCGGTGCCATCGATATCAAAACTTTCGTCGGTTGCGTCAACCTTTCGGTCCAGATTTCGATCACCGGATAGGGCGCGATAAAGCACTAAACTAGCTGGCGGGTACGGTTCGGTCGTCGTGTTTGGGTCTGAGTTCCCCATCGTGCGAGCATCTAATTTATCTGTAGCTGTATTTGGTGCCGTATCCCTCGGATAAATTCCGTTATCGGCCTTGTAGTTCTCAAGGGCGGCAGAGATCGCTGCGATTTCGGTTTCGGCGCGGGAACGCGCGGCTTTATTTTGGACGTAGCCTACGGTGCTCAGAATCAGCCCGGCCAGAATGATGATCAGCGCGATGACAACCAGTAGTTCGATGATGGTGAAGGCGAACGCGGCTTCGCCGCGAAATGACGAATGACGAATGACGAATGACGAGCAGCTGGGTCGTCGGACTTCGGATTTCGTCATTCTTTCGGCATTCGACATTAGGGTTTCGTCATTTCCCGCGTATGCGGGATCACGTTTGTTGCTGCAAGCCCTGGATAATGCTGATCAACGGCAGGAACAATGCTACGACGATTGTGCCGACGACGGCGGCAAGAAAGACAATCATGATCGGTTCGAGCGCCGCGGTCATGGCCGCAACGGAAGTATCGACTTCGTCATCGTAAACGTCCGCGATTTTCAACAACATTTCGGGGAGTTGTCCGGTTTCTTCGCCGACGTCAATCATACTGACCACCATCGGTGGAAATGCGCCGCTGGCCTCCAGCGGTTGCACGATCGATTCGCCTTCCTTCACGCTTTCGTGAACTTGCCCAATCGCGCGCGCGATCACGGTGTTTCCGGCGGTCTCGCGGGTAATATTCAACGCCTGCAAAATCGGCACACCGCTGGTTACGAGCGTTCCGAGCGTGCGCGAGAACCGTGAGATCGCAGTCTTGCGAATCACGTCGCCAAAAAGCGGAAAGCGAAGTTTCCCACGATCAATAATCGCTCTCCCGCGCGCAGTGCGATTGGCGAACTTATAGCCGGCGATCACCGCGAAGATGAACGCGACGATGACCATCCAATGCGCCTGGACGAAACGGCTCACGGTGATCACGAACGTCGTGATTATCGGCAGCGGGCGGTCGCCGAGCATGTCGTGAAAGATCGCCTCAAACTTTGGAACGATGAACACGAGCAAAAATCCCATGATTGCGATCGCCATTGTCATGACGATGATCGGATAGACCATCGCCGCGGCGACTTTGTTTTTGATCTTGGCCGCCTTTTCGTGGAACTCGGCCAGGCGGGTGAGCACGAGCTCGAGCACACCGCCGACCTCGCCGGCCTTCACCATATTGACGTAAAGCTCATTAAAGATGCGCGGAAACTGGGCGAGACCTTCGGAGAATGTGTTTCCGCTCTGCACAGAATCGGCGAGTTTGTCGATCGTGTTCTTTAGCACCGAGTCGCGTTCCTGTTTCGACAAAACGGTCAGGCCGCGCAAAAGTGGGAGTCCGGAATCGATCAGGGTGGCAAGTTGACGCGTGAAAATCATCAGGACTTTCGGTTTAACTTTTTTGCGCTGGAAAAGAACGATGCCTTTTCCTTTTTCGCGCGGCTGCGTGGCGCGGGCCGCCTTGGCCGCGCGCTTTGCGACCTTGCCCCCGACTCGACCGCCTTTGCCTTCCTCGTAAACGTTGGTCGGAAAAAATCCAGCCTGGCGAAGCTGGCCAATGGCCTCGTTGGTCGAAGCGGCTTCAACCAAACCGGTCGATTCCTGTCCGCGCGAATCGAGGGCTACGTAAGAGAAGCGAGGCATTTTAGATATTGAGTGATTTAACGATTTAAAGATTTAGCGATTGCAGCAGGGCAGGCCAAGTCGCCATTCGTTAAATCTCTGAATCGTTAAATCGCTAAATTCTACTCAAGTATACTTGAGCACCTCCTCGATCGTGGTATCGCCGGCAAAAATGCTTCGTATTCCGTCCTGACGCAGCGTCACCATTCCGAGCTCGACCGCTTTTTGTTTGAGAACGACAGTTGGCGCGCGTTCGTTGATCAGCTCGCGGACCGGATCGGCGATTTTCATCAGTTCGTAAATCCCTTTACGTCCTTTGTAGCCAGTCTGGTTGCACGCGTCACAGCCTTTGCCGTAGAAAAACTGGCGCTCGCCGATGTCGCGTTTGGACAACTCCAGTTGCGCGAGCAATGATTCGTTAGGCTTATAGGCCGCGCGACAATTTGGACAAATGCTGCGCAACAAACGTTGACCGAGCACAGCTTCGAGCGTCGCTGAAATCAGAAATGGTTCCACGCCCATGTCGATCAAGCGCGTAACTGCTCCCGGCGCGTCATTGGTATGAAGCGTTGTGAAGACAAGATGCCCGGTGAGCGACGCCTGGATCGCGATCTGCGCGGTTTCGAGATCGCGGGTTTCACCAATCATGATACGGTCGGGGTCCTGGCGCAGAAACGCGCGCAACACTCGCGCGAAGGAGAGCCCGATTGCTTCGTTCACCGGAACTTGAACGATTCCTTCCAGATCGTACTCGACGGGTTCTTCCGCAGTCAGCAATTTCGAATCGATGGTGTTGATTTTGCGTAAACAGGAATAAAGCGTGGTGGTTTTCCCGGAGCCGGTCGGACCGGTGGCGATGAAAATTCCGTTGGGTCGATTGATCAGCTCGATCAGGTAGTTGTGGATGTAATCGGGCATCCCGAGCATTTCGAGATCGAGATTCACAGTGGAGCGATCGAGAACACGCAACACCACGCTCTCGCCGAATTGCGTCGGCAACGTCGAGACGCGGAGATCGACATGCCGTCCGGCGATATTTTTCTGAATACGACCGTCCTGGGGGAGACGGCGCTCGGCGATGTTCATGTTTGCCATCACCTTGACCCGCGAGATGACCGGAAGCGCGAGATGGCGCGGGGGCGGGGACATTTCGTAAAGAGCGCCGTCAACGCGATAACGTATTTTGAATTCGTTTTCGAACGGCTCGAAATGGATGTCACTCGCCCGATCCTGGATCGCTTGAAACAAAATGAGATCGACGAAACGGATGATCGGCGTCGCGTTGGCTTCGGCCTCGACCGCTGCAGCGCTTTCGTCGCCGCGGATCTGTAACATCTCGCCGGCTTCACCGAGCTGCTTGAGCACTTCGTCCATGCTCGCGGTGTCACTGCCGTAATGTTCTTTGATTCGTTCTTCGATTTGTTCGGTCGGTGCGACGACGACATCGACATCTTTCCCCAGCGCGAACCGCAGATCTTCGGCCGCGGTGGGATTGAGTGGATCGGCGAGCGCAATCCGGAGTGTGTTTCCGCTCAAGCCGATCGGCAATGCCCGGTGCAATCGCGCCAGCCCGCTCGGGATTAACTTCAAAATTGCGGGCGGAATCTGGGTGTCAGTGAGATCGAGATATTCCGTCCCGAGAGCCTCCGCGATTGTGCGATAAAAACCGCTCTCGTCGACAAATCCGCTGTCGACCATTGCCTGGGCGATGGTTTTTCCGTTCAGGTTCGCTTCGTTCAAAACGTCTTCGGCTTGCGACGGCTGCAAAACCTGTTGCTCGACGAAAAGTTCAGCGACTTGTTTGTCGTTCACGTTATTTAATTAGTGATTAAGCGATTCAATGATTTAGGGATTGGAAATCTGTTTTTGTTCATTCATTAAATCACTAAATCACTAACTCGTTAAATTCTTCTAGCTCGCGTCTCCAATCGTGATTGAGATCACTTCCTCGGCCGTGGTCAACCCGGAGAGCACTTTGCGGATTCCGTCCTCGCGCAAGGTGCGCATTCCGAGTTCGCGCGCCCGTTGACGCAAATTCAAGGTCGAGCTGCGTTTGTTGATCATGTGCCGGACCTCGTCATCGAGCACAAAAATCTCGAAAATTCCCATCCGACCTTTGTAACCGGTGCCGCGGCATTGTTCGCAACCTCTGCCGTGCATCACCTGCGCGTCTTGCAGTTGACCGGATTCGATTCGGAGCGCGCGCATTTCGCTCTCACTCAATTCGGCGGGCTGCCGGCAATGCGGGCAAATCCGGCGCACGAGCCGTTGGGCCATGATCGCGCGCAACGACGACGCGACGAGAAATGGCTGGACGCCGATGTCGATCAAACGGGCAACTGCGGACGGCGCATCATTCGTGTGCAACGTGCTGAAAACCAAATGGCCGGTCAGCGACGCGTTGGTGGCGATGCTCGCGGTTTCCAGGTCGCGAATTTCACCGATCATGATGATGTTCGGCGCCTGGCGCAAAATCGAGCGCAGCGCCGCCGGAAACGTCATTCCAATCTCCGGATTGACCTGGACCTGATTGATCCCGGTCATTTGGTATTCAATCGGCTCCTCAACGGTAATGATCTTGCGATCCGGCTTGTTCACGTAATTCAGGCAGGCGTAGAGCGTGCTGGTTTTTCCGGAACCGGTTGGGCCGGTCACGAGAACGATCCCGTCCGGAAGTTGAATCAAACGCTCGAACGTTTCCTGGTCGTCGCTCAAGAAACCGAGCTCGGGCAAGCCCAGGGTCAGACTCGATTTGTCGAGCAGACGCATGACCACGCTTTCGCCGTGATTGGTTGGAATCGTCGAGACGCGCAGATCCAGCGGTTTCTTTTTGATCTTCACCTGAATGCGGCCGTCCTGCGGCAATCGCTTCTCGGCGATGCTCATCGAGCCGGTCATGATTTTAAGCCGACTGACAATGGCCGATTGCAATCGTTTTGGAGGCGATTGCATTTCCTGCAAGACGCCGTCGATTCGAAATCGCACCCGGAATTTTTTATCCAGTGGCTCCAGGTGAATGTCGCTCGCGCCGGCGCGGTGGGCTTCGATGATCAACATCGACACCAATCGAATGATCGGAGCGTCTGCTTCATCGGTTTCGGCGATCGCTGTGCCGTCGCCAATTTCTAGTCCAAGGTCGACATCTTCGCCGATTTTTTCCTGGATAATGTCCGAGGCTTCATCGGCTGTGCCGTAATATTTAATGAGCGCTTCGCGAATCTTCTCGGGGCTGGAACAAACCAACTCGAGTTCGCGCTGCAGCAAAAAGCTCAAGCTGTCGATGGTATCGATATCGAGCGGATCGCTGACCGCGACCATGAGTCCGGTTTCACCGAACCCGACCGGGATCACTTTGAACCGGCGAGCGTCTTCGGCCCGAATCTGTTTGATGATATCCGGTGGAATGATCATTGCCGAGAGGTCGATCCAATCCATGTGGGCCTGGGCCGCGATGGAGCGCGACACGTCGGATTCGCTGACGACGCCGTCCTTGATCAGAACATCGAGGACTTTGTCCTGACCATTTAAGCGTTTGAGCGCGGCGTCGATTTGTTTGCGCGAAACGAGTCCGACCTCTTGCAGGACTTTAAGGATGTAATCTTCGTTTTGTTGCACGGCTCTAGCGGACGCCACGGCTATCCGTGGGATTAGATCGTACGAACCTGGCTTTGCGGTGTCAACGGACTCGCCAACGAAAATATTCCAAACTGTAACGCGGCTGTTACCTAAACGTCACAGTCAGATTCGATTTCTATGATGTGAAGCAGCAATATCTTCAGGCAGGCCCTTTTCGTTTCATTCTCCGAACGGCAGTCATGTTAGGCGCGCTGTCGATCTTCTCGGCACCCGCGTTTGCGCAGACGCTGCCTCCACCGGAATCCGCCGGATTCGAGCACGTCGTCGTCGTCATGATGGAGAACCGCTCGTTCGACCATTTTTTTGGCTGGCTGCCGGGCGCGAATGGACAGCAAGCGGGTCTGAACTACTCCGACAGCAGCGGCACATCGCATCCGACCCACGCGTTGGCACCGGATTATCAAGGCTGCGGATTCAACGACCCGGGACATTCCTACGCCCAGGGTCGTGTTGAATATGATAACGGCGCCTGTGACGGATTTCTATTCAACGGCTCAGGCAACGATATTTATGCGATCGGTTATTACGGTCAAAACGATCTGCCGTTTCTGGGCGCGGCCGGTCCGGCGTTCACCGTTCTCGACAATTACTTCTGCGGCATCATGGCCGAGACCTATCCCAACCGGTTCCACATGCACGCCGCGCAAACCGATCGCCTGACAAACACCAGCACTACCTCGACGCTGCCGACAATTTGGGACCGGTTGCAGGCGGGCGGCTATTCCGGCCGCTACTATTTCAGCGATCTGCCGTTTCTCGCGCTTTGGGGAACGAAATACGCGAATATTTCGAAGCCGTTCTCACAGTTCCTGGCGGACGCTCAGGCGGGCACATTGCCAAACGTCGCTTACGTAGACCCAGGGTTCGCTGCTGAAACCACCGACACTTCAAATGATGATCACCCGCACGGGGACATCCGAGACGGCGAGGCTTTTCTCAATCAAGTCTACACCGCCGTCACCAGTAGCCCGAATTGGTCGAAGACGGTGCTGATCATCAACTTCGATGAATGGGGCGGATTTTTCGATCACGTTCCGCCGCCGCTCGCGTTAATCCCGCGGGCATCACAAGCCGCCGGCATTCCCGATGGACGGTTGGGTTTCCGCGTGCCCTGCCTGGTCATTTCTCCTTACGCGCGCCGCAATTTTGTCGGCCACGAGCAATTCGATCACACGTCGATCCTAAGAATGATCGAATGGCGTTTCGGATTGCCGCCGCTCACGGTCCGCGATCAAACGGCGAATAATCTGGCCGACGTTTTGGACTTTGCGTTGCCCGATGTTTCCACGCCCGTGTTCACTGTTCCAACTGGTCCTTTCGGAACTCCCTGTTCACCTGCAGGAATCAGTCCAACTGCGACGACACGGTCGCCGGTTCACCAAAGTCTCAAAACCAAAGCAATCAAATCCGGCTTTCACGGGGTGCGCTAATCATGAAGAAAATTCTTTGCCTCTCAATGTTTGTTTGCTGCGCGATTTGCCTCCTCTGTGAATCGCAGGCGCAACCGCCGGCCTTTGATCACATTGTCGTGGTGATCGAAGAAAACCATTCTTTCGGAGACATCATCGGAAATTCGGCGGCGCCGAACATCAATGCGCTTGCAGCTTCGGGAGCGAACATCATAAACGCGTCGACGGATCCGCAAGGCAACACCAGCGGCTCGCACGCGGTGCGGCATCCAAGTCAGCCGAATTATCTCGAGCTTTATTCGGGAAGTAATCAGGGAACGATCCAGGACGGACATCCAGGAACCACTGATGAACCGTTCTCGTCACCACCGCCATTCACGACCCCCAATCTCGGTGCAGCGTTACGCAACGGGGGCTTTAGTTTCGCAACCTATTCGCAAACACTGCCGTCGGTCGGTTTTGATGGCGACAGTTCGGGCGAATACATGCGCAAACACAATCCGGTTACGAACTGGATGAACGACATCAATCCGACGGCGAATCAATATCCGTCGACCCTCAATCAACCGTTCACAACATTTCAGCAAATCGCCAGCAGTCCGGGTGGCTTCGCCAATCTTCCAACGGTCTCCTTCGTTGTGCCCGATCAAACCTACGACATGCACGATGGCACGATTCAACAAGCCGACGACTGGCTGAAACAGAATGTCATCGACACCTACCTGCCGTGGGCGATGACGCATAACAGTCTGCTCGTCGTCACCTGGGATGAAGATGGCGATAATACCGCGAGCAATCAGATTCCGACCATTTTCGCCGGTGCGCGAGTGAAGCCCGGCAATTACACGGAGGCGAATTTGAACGCGAACAATCCAGATGTCGCGACAACTGGTCCGGGGATTCAAACGCCGACTGGCGTGGCGATGAATCATTGGAATGTTCTTTCCACGATCGAAGATATTTACGGTCTTTCCCACATCGGTAACTCAATGAATCGGCTGCCGGTCTCGGATATTTTCACAATGTCGATCTTTGGCGGTGCCCTCGTCGTGCCTAACGAGTGGACAGCGGTGCAGGGCGACACGGGAAATCTGCTGCCGCTGTTTTCAGCGCAGCCGATTCGTTACCAGCAAGTTTTCGACGCGAGCCAGTTCTCTCGGCTGAATCCGGGGGGAGGTTTGATCAACCGGATCGCATTTCGTGGTCACGGTCCAGGCGTCCCGTTCACCGGCACCGTCGCTCAATTGCAGGTCAATCTTTCCACGACGCAAAAATCACCGGATAGTTTGAGTTCGACTTTCGCTGACAACGTTGGTCCGGACGACACCCAGGTTTTCTCGAGCCCACTTCAGACCGCGGTCACATTCACGGGCGATCCGAAAAACTTTGATGTTGTCGTCAATTTTACGACGCCGTTCTTTTACAATCCGGCGAAAGGGAACCTTCTCCTGGATATTCGCAATTCGCAGGGTGGCGTCGAAGTGCCGCCCAGCGATCAGGAGCTCGATGGAACCTCTGCGAGCGGCGACTCGGTATCGCGGGTTTACAATTTGGGCGATGTGACCGCCGCTAACGCCGGCCAGACCGGCGGAGTGGATGAAAAAGACACCTACGGACTAATCACTCAGTTCAACGCGATCAACGCCGTATCGCGAAAAGTTCATGCAAGCGCCGGGACATTCGACATTGGGTTGCCGCTTGTAGGCACACCGGGAATCGAATGCCGAAGCGGCGGTGCGACGAATGATTATCAAATCGTGGTCACGTTCGGCGGACCGGTGACATTTTCTGCCGCGCAAGTGACCCAGGGAACGGGCTCAGTTTCTGGCACAAGCACGAATAACAATCAGGTGTTCATTAATCTGACCGGTGTAACGAACGCGCAGACCATCCAGGTTACGCTGGTTTCGGTAAACGACGGCACTTCGACGACCAATGTCGCAATTCCAATGTCGATTCTTGTCGGCGACACGAACGCGGATCGATTTACCGATGCGGTTGATGTTAGCCAGACGAAATCTCAATCCGGAAACGCAGTGACGAACGCTAATTTTCGTGAAGACGTGAACGTCGACGGGTTTATCGACGCGGTCGATGTGTCGCTCGTTAAATCGAAATCCGGAACGGCGCTTCCGTAGCTTCGATTCCGATCACTCGACGGTCACGCTCTTGGCGAGATTGCGCGGTTTATCGACATCGCGACCAAGGGCGACGGCGAGGTGATACGCCAGAAGTTGTAATGGAATCACCGTTAGCACCGGGCTGAGGCAATCGATTGTACTCGGCACTTCAACGATATCGGCGGCGAGATTCTTCAGTTGCTTCGCTCCGTTTCCCGAGGTAACCGCGATGATCGGTCCCTTACGGGCTTTCACCTGCTCGATGTTGTTTACATTCTTGGAGAACACGGCGTCGTCCGGCGCAATGAAAATCGACGGAAGGTCAGGCCTAACGAGTGCGATGATTCCGTGCTTGAGCTCGGCGCTCGGATGTCCTTCGGCGAAAAGATAAGTGATTTCTTTCAGTTTCAACGCGCCTTCGAGGGCGATCGGGTAATTAAATTGTCTCCCGAAGAACAGCATTCCGTTAGCGCTGACATATTTCTTTGCGATCGACTCGATTTGATCACTGAGCTTGAGGACCTGCTCGATTTGATTTGGCAGCGCCTCGAGAGCATCGATCATCTGTTTCCCTTGCGCGGTCGAAAGCTGGCGCATTCGGCCGAGCAGCAAGCCGATCAAGTTCAGAATGATCAGCTGCGAAGTGAATGATTTCGTCGCGGCCACGCCGATCTCCGGACCGGCGTGCATATAAACTCCGCCGTCACTTTCACGGGCAATGGTGCTCGCCACGTTGTTACAAATTCCGAGGGTGCGGTAGCCCTTGCGTTTGCTTTCCCGCAACGCGCCCAAGGTATCGGCGGTTTCGCCACTTTGGCTGATCGCAAAAACGAGGGTGTGTTCGGTCGGAGGGGTATTGCGATGACGATATTCGCTCGAAAAATCGACATCGACCGGAATGTTGGCCAGCTGTTCGATGATGTATTCGCCCACGCGCGCGGCGTGCAACGCGGTGCCGCATCCCGTGAGAACAATGCGCGCGACATCGCGCAGCTCGGCGGGATTCATGTCCAGTCCACCAAGCTTGGCGGTGCACTCCTCATAAGTAAGCCTGCCCCGCATAGCATCGCGCACCGTGTCCGGTTGCTCGCAGATTTCCTTGAGCATGTAGTGCGGGTAATCGCCCTTTTTAATGTCCTCGGCGGTGAACTCGACTTTGCTGACGGCGTGCTGGCCAGAGGCGCCTTCGATGGAACTGATCTCGAAATTCTCGCGATCGAACGAGACGAGATCGAAATCATTCAGGTAAACGACATCCCGGGTATGGGCGACGATCGCGCTGACGTCGCTGGCCAGAAAATTCTCGTCTTTGCCAACGCCGAGCACGAGCGGGCTGCCCCGTCGCGCGCCAACTATGAAATCAGGAATGTCCGCGTGAACGACGGCAATCCCGTAGGTGCCAATGACCTGCTTTAGCGCAGCGCGGGTGGCGTTCACGAGACGCGCTTTAGAATCCTTGCCGTTAAGTTTCTGGTAAATGTTCCCGATCAAATGGGCCAGCACTTCCGTGTCGGTGTCGGATTGGAAGTTGGTGTCGCCGTCTTGAACGAGTTGCTCCTTCAATGCCTGATAATTTTCAATGACGCCATTGTGAACGATCGCGATTTTGCCGGTCGCATCGAAATGCGGATGCGCGTTTTCGTCGGTTACTTTTCCATGGGTCGCCCAACGGGTGTGACTGATCCCGTAGGAGCCGGTCGCCGGTTTTTGACCGATCAATTTCGCAAGTGACGCGATCCTGCCGGCACATTTGCGGGTTTCAATGTGGTCGCCGTTGACGATTGCCACTCCGGCGGAGTCGTAACCGCGATACTCAAGGCGGCGCAGCCCATCGAGCAAAATGGGGGCCGCTTGGGATCGACCGACATAACCGACAATTCCGCACATAATTTAAGGTGGGAAGATTACCGTCTGAACGAATTTGTCGCAAACGAAGCAAAATGGTTGCCGGAATGCGAAGTCGCTGAGTTATTGGAGAAGTGAAAACGCAGCACTTCCCCGGGCAAGACTTTAAATTGGCGCCAACGGCTACGCCGTCACTCCCGCCGGGCACCACTCAACGCACCCTCGCTATCGTGATGGGCGGCGGCGCCGGGACACGCTTGTTTCCGTTAACCAAGGACCGCTCGAAGCCTGCAGTTCCGCTAGGCGGCAAGTATCGCATCGTAGATATACCGATCAGCAATTGCCTGAACTCTGGACTGCGGTCGATTTATGTGCTGACGCAATTCAACAGCATGTCGTTACACCGGCACATCGGGGCCAGTTACAAGTTCGACAATTTTTCCCGCAGCTTCATTGAGATCCTGGCGGCGCAACAAACCCCCGAAGGTTCACAATGGTATCAGGGCACTGCGGACGCGGTGCGACAAAACATGCGGTATTTTCTCGAACGCCCATTCGATTATTTCCTGATCCTCAGTGGAGACCAGCTCTACCGAATGGATTTCAGAAGATTGCTGTATCAGCACATTCAAACCGGAGCGGACGTCACTCTTGCGACCAAACCGGTGAAACGCGATCAGGTGGCGGAGTTTGGGATTATGCAATGCGGAATCGATCGCCGGATCTCGCGTTTTGTTGAGAAACCGAAAGATGAAAATCTACTGACCGGAATGGAAATGAGCTCTGAACTGATTGCGGCGACGGGATCGCAACAGGATGGCAGTCTTTATCAGGCCTCGATGGGCATTTACTTGTTCAATCGTGAAATCCTGGTGCGGTGTCTCGATAACGATTTGGTCGATTTTGGCCGGGACGTCATTCCGCACTCGATCAAGGACCAGCACGTAAGCGCATTTATCTTTAACGGCTACTGGGAAGACATCGGAACGATCCGCGCGTTTTACGAGGCGAACCTCAACCTGACCGACATTCTGCCCGAGTACAGCTTCTTTGAGGCGGACACTCCGATTTACACACATCCTCGATTCCTGCCCGGCAGCAAAGTCAACGGCGCAACCCTGCGACACGCGCTCATCTCAGACGGTTGCATCATTTCCGATGCGCACATTGAGCGAAGCGTCATCGGGATCCGTAGCATCATCGAAAGCGGGGCCACGATCCGCAACAGCATTGTTATGGGCGCCGATTACTTCGAAGAGGACCGACAATCAGGCGGGGATGTTCCGCCAATGGGCATCGGCCGCAACTGCGTGATCGATCGGGCGATCATCGACAAGAACGCGCGGATAGCCGACGGCGCAGTGATCACGCCGGAGGGGAAGGCCGCGCATCTCGACGCGGAGAATTACTTTATTCGCGACGGCATCGTGGTAGTGCCGAAAAACGCGGTGATTCCCGCTGGCGTCTGGATTTGAGTTCAGTTTTCCGTCACTGCCTTTTTAGAACGACAATGGGCGGCGCGAGATCCGGCGAAGGCGGATCATAGTAGTGATAAAGCGGGTCCGGTTGATTATTCCACTGCAAGTCCGGGAATGGGATCGTGATTTTTGTGTAGTGGTAGCCTGAGTTTTCCCGAAAAAACTGATCGTCGGTCCTCAGGGGTCGAAAATGGCGGGAGATGATCCACTCTGGGCCGGGCGGTCCTGTCTCGGTCGACCCTGTGATGGTTAAATCGGTGTGAAACATCAACGGCAAGTCGCCGTAGGAAATTTTAACTCGATCTGTCGGGCCTGCGTTTTTCTGAAGATAATCAACGATCAAGTCGATTGGTCCATGTGGAGGACGAGCAAGGCTTCGCGCGTAGTTTAGAAAGGGAAATTCGAGAGTAAGGTTGATCAGTTCTTTCACTTCTCCTCGAGCGAAACTGAAACGAACATTCTTCGGATCGATGAAATGAAGATCTATGCCCGCCGTTGTCCATTGAGCGTCTTGCAGTTTCGTGTGGCGCAACAATGGCAGGGGTAAACAATTCAAAACGTTTGTCATCGTGACAACAGCCGCAACGAGCCAAACCAACCACGGTTTATTGAAGCTTATGGCTTCAATGCAACCTGCCGCGAAGAACATTAAGAATGGCGTGATTCCAAGGATGTATCGCGTAAACGGATAATCGGACAATACGGCGAACCCGACCAACTGAGTGGCACAAATTACAAGAAAGAGAAAATTCAGTTCGTTCGCGAAGAATTTTTTGCGGCTGAACGACTTCCACTTCAGAACGCAGGCTGCGACCATGACGCTGAACGGAAAGAAATAATTGTTCAGGATCAAAAGGTAACGGAGGAGATACATTCCCCATGCCGCGGGATCGTTGAAAAACGATTCCGTTCCGAAGCGTCGGTACCAGATTCGGCAAAACCAGGCGACAGGCAGGTTCAAAAGCAGAATGATTGCGCCAGCCGTCGCGAGCTTCTTCAAGACGTATCCCGCAGGCCTTCTTCTGATCAAGTCAATTATCAGAGCAACAGCCAGCAGAAATGCTCCTGGAAAAAAGGAGTTTAGAAAGATTGTACCCCAAACAACAATCATCGCTAAATGCTTCGGGTTCGGCTTTGTGAGAACGCTGAGGTAACTGTCGACAACGAGCAGACTAAGAAGAGGCAAGAGCGCGTAGTAACGGCACTGCCTTGAATGAAGCAGCAACGGCACGCACGTGATCGTTAGAAACAGCGTTAGCCAGATGTGACCAGGTCGATCGTCCCGTCTTCTTAGAAAATTGTAATAGAATCCGATGAACACAACGAACGCGATCGCGAACGGCAATCGAGCTCCTGCGGCGGAGCGCCCAAAGACAGCCATCGATCCTGCCGCTAAGTAGGATGGGAACCATCCCTGCCAGATATAAAGGCCATCGCGGACGTCTCGATGATCGGCGAAGATGGAAACGAAATTCTTTCCATCGGACGCAGCCGGCCGGGCAGTCGCAAGAATATTTTTCGCGATGACGGCGGTTTGAGCTTCATCTTCCCAAATACAATTCGAGCCCAACTGGAACAATACTAAGATCGCTGAAATGCCGAGCAGGGTTGGCAGAATTAACCGGCGTCTCACAATGCGTTGGTTGAAACGGATCGGTCTGCCTTCAGTTAGCATATCGTGGCGCAGCAGTGGCGAGCGCGATGACGGCCAGCAACGCGAGGCAAACCAGATCTAAAATGAAGGGCAGGGCCCGTTTAGGATTGCGCCCTGAGAGAAGCGTTAGGTTTTCCAAGCGGCAATTTTTTCAGCTGGGAAAGCCGGCCGCGATTAAAAACCCCTTGGTTCCGATCAGCGGTGATCGGTCATGTTGGCGAATTGCCCGCCGGTCTCCCACTTCTCCTGTTTATTCCAAGGCATTTCGCCTTCCGGTTTAGCGTCAGGATCTTTGACCAGCGCGACGTGCTCTTTTTGTGACGCGCAGGAAATCAGGGTTCCCGCCGCTACGAGCAAGAGGGCGCTCGCAATTGGCCGCCGTAGTTTACGAATTTGAGCCAGCATAAATAACAATGTCCCCCGGTTGCACCTGGACGCCACGCGCCAGCGTGCTGGTGATGATATCGCCGATAGCGGTGGCCGGTTCAACTGAAGAAATACGAATTTTACCAATAAAGGTCCCGTCTCGCACTATCAACATTTCGGAATGGGCTTCCACCCCATTGCGGCCCCCGAGATTCAAGACGACGAAATTGTAAGCCTGATTGACAGCCAGGATGGTGCCGTGGACGCCCACTTTGCTGCGGACAACTGCGCGTCGTTTCTTTTCGTCCTCCAGCTGCGAGGAGCGCTCGCGGACGGCCTGCATTTTATCGGCCAGAAGATTTTTTTCGCGCTCAGCACTGTCAAGTTGCTGTCGGGCATCATCGAGTTGGGCTTGCAATTCAACCGGGGACGCCGCACCGGGGTTAGGCGATCCCGGCTGTTTTTCCACGATCTGCTTTTGTAGTGCCGCGATTTCTGATTCTTTACCCTGAAGCTTGGTCTCAAGTTGCTTCTTTTCGTTTAGGATTTGCGCGAGCTGCTCTTCGGACGCAACCGTTTTGCCGTCCGGCTCCGCGAGTTTGGCCTGCTGCGCAGCAATCGCCGCTTCGCGGGCCTTTAGTTCGCTTTCTTTCTTGGCGCGAGCTTGTTCAAATGTTTTCCGAGCCGTAACAGCTTCGGTTGCGGTAGAACGAAGTGTCCTGACTTTCGCTACGTTGAGTGCGGCAAAAATGGCCGCGACCGCAAGCAGCAAAATAGAGCTGCTAATCAGGGTCTTGGGAGTCGGCGCGAACGGCCCGGAAATCGAGAGCACGGACTAATTGTTTAATTATATCCTGGCCTAAATTGCAATCTCCGATTTCGCAATTCTCGCTGTTCACCGCTTGCGCGGCCCAACTTTCCGTCTTAACAATGAAGCGTGGGACAACAGCATCGAGCTCGATCAAAACGCAAACGGCGGATAGCGTACATAAAGCGAAAGAAAACCGCGAAGCGTTCGAAACACCGCGAATCTTCCAAACCGCGAACTAAAAAGGAAACGGCCGCAGCTAAATAGAACTGCGCCTTTCAAGTGCGATGTCGCTCCCCGGCCAATGATGGCTACGGTTCGATGTGCGTTATCTCATCGTTGACGGCCACAGTGTCATTTTTGCCTGGCCGGATTTGCGCAAACTTCACGGCCGCCGGTCAGCTCTGGCCCGAGAAGCGTTAATCAAGCAACTCCGCGATTACCAGGACTGGAGCGGAGATAATGTCGTCGTGGTCTTTGATGGTACGGGATCACAGACCAGCTCAACGGCTGAGCCGCACGATGTTCAGGTCTTCTATGCTCGGCGCGGTCAGTCGGCCGATTCCATTATCGAGCGGTTGGCCTGCAAATACGCAAAGCGGTTCCCAATCACAGTCGCAACCTCCGACTTGTTGGAAATGGAAACAATCAATGCTTGCGGCGCGGCAGGCATTTCGCCGGACGGTTTGCGTCAACTTCTTAAGACAGCGCGAAAAGCGTGATCAGGCGGCTCCGGCCAGGAGTGCTTCACCGTTAGACAAGCTACGCTTGCGTTGCTGGCAGGTCGCCAGGACCCGAGCCAGGACGCAGTAGAGTTGTTCGATCGGAAGGTTCTTGCTCACGTAACCGTTGGCGCCGGCGTGAAGGGCGGCGTGCATTTGCTCTTCGTCGTAACCAACGCCGGTGAACACAACAATGGGCAGTGACGGGTTCATCTCGCGCATGAACGAAATGAGAGAGATGCCGTCTACCTTGGGCATGCGTAAATCGACAATGGCTACTTCGCACTCGTGCTCCGCGAGCCAGGATGCGGTTTGAAATCCATCGGTCAGGGCGTGGCAGGTGTGGCCCCGCTGACGAAGATACGTGACAAGGAATTTTGCGATGCCGGGGTCGTCATCGATGATCAAAAACTGGGAATATTCTCGGTTTGACGGGCTCATGCTCTATAATTTCCATAATCACTAAAGCACCTCCCTTGCCAACCTTGCCTGCGAATCGGATTTACTTCCGGCCCCAGGCAAAACCTAAACGCCTCCCCGCGAAGAACCTGCTAGAGGCCCAGCTTCTTCTCGATTGCCTTGATTCGATCAAGAAGCTTGCCAAGTCGATGGACCAGGGCAATCTGCCGTTTTGCGTCTGCCAGCGGCACTGCTGGCGAACCGAACCAGGCCCCGCCAGGAGCATCCTTTGAGATGCCACTTTGCGCCGCGATCACGGTGTCATCGCCAATGGTCAAATGGCCGATCACCCCAACCTGGCCGGCCATCTTTACGTTCTCGCCGACGCGGGTGCTGCCTGAAATCCCGGTCTGGGCGGCGATAATCGAATTTTTCCCAAGAATCACGTTGTGCGCGATCTGAACGAGGTTGTCGATTTTCACTCCCTGCTGGATCCAGGTTCGGCCGAAGCGAGCCCGATCGATCGTCGTGTTGGCGCCGATTTCTACGTCGTCATCAATCTGAACGATGCCGATTTGGGGAATCTTCTGGTATCGCCCTTCGACTATTTCAAACCCAAATCCATCAGCCCCGATGACCGCGCCGCTGTGGATGATCACGCGGGCGCCGATTCTGGTTCGCTCGCGAATCGTTACGTTCGGATAAATCAAGCAAGACTCGCCGATGACGGTTTCGTGACCGACATAACTTCCGGCTCCGATTACAGTGTTGTCGCCGATGTGTGCTCCGGCTTCGATAACGGCGTGCGGTTGGATCGAAACGCGATTGCCGAGCTGGGCACTTGGATCAATAACCGCCGTTGGGTGTTTTCCTGGCGCAAACACGACCGGCTTTGGCGCCATTTTGAGGACAACTTGTTCGAACGCCTTCGAAGGATTGCCCACCCGGATCTGAGCCGCATTCGTCTGTTCGGAAAAATTTAGAGGGACGAAAATCGCCGAGGCCCGGGTGTTGCGGAGTCTGGCGAAATACCGTGGATCCGCATAAAACGTCACTTCACCGGCGACAGCTTCGGACAAGGAGGCAGCTCCGCTGATTGTTTGGGCCGGATCGCCGCCACGCAATTCGCCTCCGGAAAAAACCGCGAGCTCTTGAAGCGTGAACGTCACGTTTTCTTTCTAAATTGTAGAGGCGCTTGTGCCAAGCGCCTACTGGCACGCTCTCTGAATAGACAATAGTCGGCTTAAGTATTCGATGCGTCGAAAATGCTTTGTATGGATTTATCGAGCACAGCATTGAATTCAGCGTCAGATTGCTGGGCCGTAAGTCCTTCAACTAGCGCGCGGGAAAAGCTGGCGACCACGCCATGCTGTTTGCGGAGACGATTGTTTGCTTCTTCTCGCGAATAGCCGCCGGACAGGGCAACCACCCTCAGTACTTTCGGATGTTTGACAAAGTCGGCATAAAAGTCGTCCTGTTCCGGCAGCGTCAGCTTGAGCATGACAAACTGACCAGCTGGCAATTCATTAAGCTTTTCGAGAATGGCTGCTTTGAGCAACTGTTCTGCTTTTGCTTTTTCCGGGCAGCGAATATCAACTTCCGGCTCAAGGATCGGCACGAAGTCCGCCGAGATGATCTGCTGACCGACTTCGAACTGTTGAAGAACAATGTCCGTGATGCCTGCTTCGTCGGCTTGTTTAATCACTGATCGCATCTTGGTTCCGAAGATTCGTTTGGCTTTGGCTTTATCGAGGAGAGCAGCCAGGGTTGGAATGGGCTTCATCACCTGAACTCCGTCTTTCTCAGCGGCGAGGCCTTGATCGACTTTCAGAAACGGCACAACCCGCTTCGCCTTCCAAAGATAATCCGTTGTGGGTTGCCCTTCGATTTCGCGCTCCATTGTGTTCTCGAACAAGATGGCACCGATAATCCGTTCTCCGTTGAAGGAGGGACTGGTGATGATACGGGTCCGCATCTGATGCACGATGGTAAACATCTCTTCATCGCTGGACCATGCATTATCCTTAATGCCATAAAGACCCAGGGCTTTCGGTGTGCTGCCGCCGCTTTGATCCAGCGCAGCAACAAAACCCGGACTGGTCTTAATTTTTTGCAATTGTTCGTCGTTCACGGCGATAGATTTCATGATTTCTCCCTCAGTTGCCGGTGGTAATTAGTTTAATCAAGTTATTCTTGCCGTCCGACGGCGAACTCCTTCTAAGCTAGTTGGGGAACAGTCGGGTGGTAACGATCATAACGCGCGAAAAGTTCGGTGGTTGCCGAAGACTCAAATCGCAAGGCCCAAATCGCAACTCGAAAATTCGTTAATCGGTCGCCGTGCCACTGGCCGGTAATACAATGCTTACGAGGGTACCTCTCGAGGTCGAATCGACTTCCACCCGTCCGTGATGATCGAAGACTGTCCGTTTCACAATCGGGAGACCGAGGCCCATCCCGCGCGGCTTGGTAGTGCAGAAGGGCGAGAAAATCTTCTCCTTCAGGTCGGGGGCAATGCCGGTGCCGTTGTCTCGCACTGTCACAACAACGCCGGAGGATTTTCGGCCTTCTCGGACAGGCTTTGCCGAAAGTGTGATGTGCGGCTTAGTGCGATCGGAACTGGCTTCGGCCGCGTTGGCCACGAGATGGGCAAAGGCTTCGGCCAGCGCGCTTTCATCTCCCAGTACCCGCGGCAGGTCGCCAGGCAACGATGTTTCAATCTCGACTTTGCCATTGATTCCAAATCGGGAGCGCGCGATCTCCAGGCCCTTTTTTACTGGGCTTCGCACATCAATCGACTTCAAGACTAGTTCAGGCGGGTGCGCGAAATTGTTGATTTGGGTGATGATCCGGTCCAATCGATCGATCTCCTGGACAACGATCTGGTTGAATTCCTTGCGGAAATCGGCGTCATCGAAACGCTCCGGCAAAAGTTGGGCGAAGGTTTTGATCGCAACGAGGGGATTGCGGATTTCATGGGACATGCTCGCGGCCAGGTCTGTCCAAAATGCCGCCCGATCTGCCAACGATTGCCTTTCGCGAAGGGTTTCTTCCGCGGTGAGATCGTTGATCACGGCGACGGCGCCCAACGACGATCCATTAGTTGCAAGTTGTCTCGCCTCTACCGAAAGCGAGCGGCGGGTGCTTGCATCGATCCAATGTTGCGGCCCTGGCGGGGTTTCCGATTCGAGCGCTTCGCGTAGCAGACTGGCCAGTTTATTGCCGGCCTTTTCAACCGGCTTGTTGAGCGCTTCGGAACTCAAAACGCCGAGAATTTTTTCCGCCCGCGGATTAAACCAGCGAATGTTTGCGTCAGTATCGATTGCAACGATGCCGGGAGGAATCGATTTAAGAACCGTTTCGGCCAGCGTTTTTTCAATCTCGGTTTCTTCATGAAGAAGAGCGTTTTCGAGAACGGTCGAAACGTGCTCGGCTAGGATCGTTAACTGTTCGAGATCGCGGTCGTCGAACATTTGACCGGTTACTCGATGCCCAAAGAAGATCCATCCGACGACCTTTCCGCTGGCGTGAAGTGGCGCAATGGCTTCTGCGCCGAACATGTCGAGGGCACGACGCATGATGGCGCGTTGTTGTGGATCCTGCGTTTGAGGGAGATAGGTGCGAGAAATCAAATGCGCATTGACCTCAAACCAGCGAACGAGCGCATCCCGCTCCTCAAACATAAGTTGATCGGTTTCGGGGAGACAGTGAATCCCGCCGCGGAGACGGTACGGTTCACCTTTTCGGGTTTGCGAAAAGATTCCCAACCGACTGACACCAGCGGTTTCGGCCACTCCCTCAGCCATTGATGCCAGCAACGTCGCCACGTCGCTGGCTCGACGAAGGATTCGAGGAAATCGCGACAACGACCAGGCGCGGCCAGTGTCGCCGGCGGGCTGCACGGGTTGGTATCTTCCGGAGCGCTCGAAAGTCATTGCGGATGCGTCGCGAAACTCGCGGTTTTCTTGTAGCACTTTTTGATAATCAAAGGCGCGTTCGAGCAACGCTTGAAAGCGCCGCCGTTCCAAATCTAGTTCTTCGGCCGCGTAAATTCCAAGTTGTTCCGCTTCCCGCAGTGGTTCGGATTGCTTGACGCCGAGCGCGATGATCAAGATCTCCGGCTGGTCGTTATGAATTTGGTCGATCAGCTCGCGGCATTCTTTCGCCCGCAAATCCATTATTAACACTGCGGGTCCGGTTTGTTGGAGGACGGGCTCAAGCCGATCCGGATCCGCTACGTGCCGCAACTGCGCCAACATGCGAATGAACGCTCTCGTCTTGCGCACAAGATCAGCATCTTGTGTGTATATGATGGAGAATGGAGTGGGGATCATGCGGCGGCCGCCTTGCTGTCAAACCGCACCAACGGTAGCAAAATATGAAAAACCGTTCCCTTTTGCAGTTCGCTTTCGACTTCGATCTGGCCCCCGTGTTCTTGAATGATTCCGTGAACAACCGACAATCCCAGGCCTGTTCCGTAATCTTTGGTCGTGAAAAAAGGGTCGAACACGTGAGGAATATCCTCCGCGCGGATACCTTCTCCCGTATCGCGAATGCTGATTAGCAACGCCTCCGGAGTCTGGCCATTCCCTCTACCGCTGCCATTGCCGGTATTCTCGCCATTGGAATAAGCGCGAGGATTAACCCAATGCTCGTCTGCTCGGATTTCCGTGGTTACTGATAACTCGCCCTGAGTCTTCATCGCATCCATCGCGTTCAAGAAAAAATTCAGGAAAACCTGCTCGAGCTGATCGGCATCGCCCCGAATTGTGTCGACGTCGGCTTGCCACAATCGCTCCAATTTGATGTCTTTTTGGTATAGCCGGTGACCGACCAGTGTCAGCGCTTTCTCCAAGACTTCATGCGCATGAAGAGGTTTGAGGATCGGTTTGGCTGGCCGGGCGAAACGGAGCAGCTGATTTACCAGCGAGTCGATTCGGTCGATTTCATGTCCGATCAAATTGGAAAACGTATCGCGAAAATCGGAATCTTGGTACCGCTCGGGCAGCAGCTGGGCAAATGTCTTGAGCGATACGAGCGGATTCTTTATTTCGTGCGCCATGCCGGCGGAAAGCGTGCCAAGGCTGGCCAGGCGGTCACTTCGTCGGATTTGCAATTCGAGCCTCTTAATCGCCGTCACGTCCGTGAGCACGATCAGGGCGCCAAGAACTTGGCCTTCCTGTCCATGGAAAATTGACGTGCTCGCGCGAATGGAGACATCGCCCTTGTTAACGTGAAGCGCGACTTCGCAATCCTGTTGGCTTTCGCCGGTCGTCAGAGTTGCAACCAGGGGCTCGGACAGATCCAAGGGCAGAGCGTTGAGCGAGCAGGTGAGCATCTCCTGCGGATCCAGGCCGGTGATTTGCCCGGCTTCATTATTAAAGACAGTGATGCGTCCATCAGTGCCAGCGGCAATCACACCGGAGGTAAGGTTTTGCAGCAAGGTTTCGTTGTAGATCTTTGCATTTTGCACTTCGGTGAAAAGCTCGGCGTTTTCAATTGCCACCGCGAGTTGGCCGCACAGAACCTGCAAAGCGCCCTGCTCAGGCGCGCCATAGATCCGGCCCGATTTTCGGGCGCCGAGGAGCAAAACACCGGCAAGATGATCTCGTGCAAAAATTCCCATAGCCAAGGCAATCTCGAGCGAATCCAGTTGCCGCATCACTCGCTGCAGTTGCGGCGTCTGACGAGCGCGATGCAATTCATCGAGCACGATGGGTTCGCGAGTCGCTTCCAGCTGGGTGACGGTTGCTTGATCGCGCGTCAGTTCCAAGAATTGGCGCGCCCCCGGTTCGACTGAGGGGTACTGTTGCAAGAACCCGGATTTGTTCGGCAGAAGTATGATGACGCGATCGGTACCCACAGCTTCAGCAACAGTGTGGGCGAAGCGGTCGAGCAAGTCCCGCAAAGTAGTGACGGATGCCAAGATCTTGGCGGCTTTGCTGACGGTGGCTCGAAAGTCGAGTTGGTGCGATCCAATGAAGAGCCGCTCCGCAAATCGCTGAGACAAACCACGCGCCGGCGCCATCGCGAAGGCGATGACGACCGCAGCGACAACGTGGGCGAGGGAGTGCGCGAGCGGGGTGTAAAATTGCAGCGCCGTTGAGACGAGCCACCAAATTAACGCATAGAGCGCGATTAGGTAGGTCGACAAAACCGCGTAAGAAATCACTCGGCGGAGCAAAACGCCGACGTCCATGATCTTTCGCGTAACGATGCCGTACGAAATGATGAGCGTGAAAAGAACGATTCGCGACGGCGCGAGCCAAACCAATAAGGACTTGTCCACGAACAGACCCAGAACACCTGAGAGTAGCGTGCTTCCCACAGCGACCGCAGCACCGATCAAAATGAAGACGAGCTCTGTTCTCGTTCCGGCGCCCGCGCGTCTCGCATCCAAAATGTACGTGATGATGACAAGCAGCCCGGTGCCGAAGAACCACACAAAATAGAGTGAACTGTGGCTGCCATAGACCGGCAACAATGCTCCGGTTGAGTGTGACGATTGTGTCCCTAACAGGAAGAATTGCGTTTGGCAAAACAGTGCCATCGCTAGAGCCATGACAAACCATGGGATATTTTTTCGAAGGATATCGCCCCAAGTTGGCTGCCCTTTGGCTAGGGCAACTCGTAGTACATTCAACGCGATGAGTATTAACCCTCCAAAGACTGAGGCTTCGCGAATCGCGATCTCGGCAATGCGTACGCTTGGCGTAGCGACGGCGATGTAGAGACAGCCTAACCAGCCCGCCGTAATCGCAGACAAAAACAGAAAGGCCTGGTTTGCTTTGCGATGCCAGTTTGATTGAAAGACAATTAAGCCCAGCAAGAATTGAATGCTCAGCGCAATGATGATCGGTAAAGTCGCGCTGTTCATTGTCCGTTGAGTCGCTCAACCACCATCGAGCTAGCGCTACCGCCCAGGCCGCGAACGTTCAGCAAAACGCAATCCAGTCGAGTTTTTCGCGGGCGGCCGGGTACAAAATCCAAGTCGAACTCAGGGTCCCCGGATTCATAATTAGTTGTCGGCGGGACTATCTGATCGCGGATGGCAAGTGCGCAGGCTGCAATTTGGAAGGGACCTCCCGCAGCCAGCGCGTTTCCCGTTACTCCTTTTATTGAACTAATTGGAATCGAATGCGCTAGTTCACCAAAAACTTGTTTGATGCATCGCACTTCGGCGGCATCAAGAACGGGGTGGCCGGGACCGTAGGCGGACACATAATTCACGTCCTCTGGTGATCGTCCAGCATTAGCGAGCGCCAGATTCATTGAATCAGATAGTGCGGCTCCAGGCATTTCAATCTGTTCGTCTCGATGCCGTGCATATCCCTTGATCTCTAAATAAATATGGGCGCCACGGGCTTGCGCGCGTTCCAGATTTTCAAGCACGAACATTCCAGCGCCTTCGGAAATGACGCCGGAATCGCGTTCGATATCGAACGGCCGACTCGCTTTTTCCGGTTCGCCATTGCGATAGGAACTCAACCCGGTTGCGACAAATGCAGCAAAGGTGTGCTTTGTGATTGGCGCGTCTGCTCCTCCTGCGATCGCAAGTTCGGCCTCTCCAGATCGAATCATCCCAACAGCTAAGGCAATCGCGTCCAGACCAGATGGGCAGGCGGACGAGACAGTCGCAGCATGCGCTCGGTTACCGATGCGGTCGGCGATCACGTTAGCGGCGGCTTGTGGCGTCAAAGCCCCAACCGCTGTTGGAGACATCCCGTTCATACCCCGCTCTCGAAAGTTGCTGATCGAACGCTCGATAATGTCCATCGCACTCGTGCTTACGCCTACGACTACCGGCGTTGGACTCGGAAAATCTGCGTCGCTGATATCGAGACCGGCGTCTTGTAATGCCATCATAGTTGCCGCGTAAGCAAGCTGGGTGTGACGCGCCATGCGTCTCGGCTTCAGTTCGGGTTCGATGTAGTTCTGCGGGTCGAACCCTTTTATCTCGCCGGCAATTCGGCTTTTTAAATCGCTCGCGTCAAAAAAGGTGATTGGCGCGATGCCGCTGCGACCGGTAAGTATCGAGTCCCAAAACTCCGCCAACCCGATGCCGTTCGGAGCGAGAATTCCCATTCCCGTAATGACAACGCGATTTCGTCTCATCGTGTTTGGGATTGCCGGCCGGAGAATCGATCGGTGAAGAAAGTTCGAGTAATGCCCGCCGAGCGGTTAGAAATGTTGGCGGTTAAGGAATTATTAGTCTCGGCCACTAACGGATCACCGCGCATTCTAAGCGCTACATTAGCTCCAGTCATTATATTTTTTGCGTGCTAGAATCAGAGGTTATCCACCAAAGGCGCCGACTTATTCACAAGTTGCACCTTGCGTGCCAGCGGTTTCTACTTCACCGTTCGCCCGGCGAGTCTAGATGCATTGCCGAATATTTTATGTCCAGCGGCCGCTGCGCGGCACGACCCTAGCTTCTATGGCCCGCTGACGCATCATGACCACCAGTACTGAACTGCCCCAGATCCTGGTCATCGATGACGAAATGGGTCCCCGCGAAAGCTTGCGCATGCTCCTGAAACCCAATTACCAAGTGCATACGGCCGATTGCGTCGAATCGGGTATCAAATTACTCAAGGAGAAGAATCCCGACACCATCGTCATGGATATCCGGATGCCAGGAGTCAGCGGGATTGAAGGTCTCCGGCAAATTCGTGAAATCGACCCACATTTATCCGTGATCATGCTGACCGGTTTCGGTGCGCTCGATACCGCCAAAGAGGCGCTTCGACTCGGCGCCAACGATTACATCAGCAAACCATTCGACGCCCATGAAATGCAGCAGGTCATCGATCGCAACGTCGAGCGCACGCGTGCGCATCGCACGAGCGAGCATGCCGCGTCTGAGATCAAGGAATTAAACAATCGTCTCCTTCAACAACTGGCCCAGAAGGAACGCCTCGCTTCACTGGGTCAGGCTTCCGCCGAATTCGTCCACGATCTGGGAAATCCGCTCACCATCGTCTGGGGCTACGTTCAGTTGCTCGCTAAACGCCTCGAAAAATCCGACAACACTCAGCAGGACGCCAGCTCGGTAAAAGAACTGAATATTATCGAACAAAACGTCCGGCTTTGCCGTGAACTGCTCACCATGTGGCAGAGCTATGGCAACGTCGAAGCTTCCCCTCCAAAACTGATTTCCGTTTCCGGTATTGTCCGCGAAGTATTGAAGGGCATCGCGCCGATGGCGACTGAGAACGGTGTCGAACTGAAGTCAGATATCTGTGAAGATCCGTGCACACTTTTGGGAGATGCCCTGCAAATCAGCCGGGCAATCCAGAATGTGGTCGTTAACGCCGTTCAAGCGACGATTGAAAAGAAGGGGACGGTCACCGTTACCTGCGCTCAGAAGGATTTTTACGTCGATCTTCGCGTCGAGGACAATGGAGCGGGAATTCATCCGGCGCAGCTGAATAGAATTTTCGATCCGTATTTCACGACCAAACAAGCCAAGAGCGGCACCGGTCTTGGCCTCTACATCACCAAGAAAGTCGTCGAAGACCACAGCGGTTCGATCAAAGTCGAGAGCACGTCCGGGGTCGGCACTGTTTTCACGATTAGGCTTCCGCTACAAAACGCGGAGTAACCGTCACCGTTAGCGACGTTTCCTGTCGCTCGTTTTCATACGCGGTTTAACTTGTCAGTTCCCGCGCCTTTGGTTTTGCTGAGGCGTGTCCTATCGCGTCGCGCCAATCTTCTTAATTCGAATGGCGGGTGTGGCGTTCGATCCTATTGAGCGCTTGGCTACCACCAAAGCTCTCGCAATTGCACGCGAATTGATTCGCAAGATGCGGAAGCGTGACGAAGCCAGAAGCGCAGCGGAAAGGTTCTTCGCATCGCGCGAGCGTCTGTTATCGCCGGAAGCTTATCACGCTTTGCGGATTGCGATCCATGAACGAAGACCACCAGTTGGAGTTAGCGGCGATCAACCGGGGATCTTTCGTAACTACGCGGAGTCCGCAAAAGCCGTTGCGATTCTGGACTCGGAGCTTCAGGAAAAGCTTGGCGAGGAATTGGAAGATGCGCGTAGCGCTTTGGTGCAAGTGAGCGGAGAATTTCTGCCGAGTTACCTTGTCTTCGGGACAGATAAGGTCAGAGACTTACTGGCCACACAACTCGACTCTTATCCGAAGGGCCACGAGCGTTTCCCGCCTCGTAACAATTCGGCACGCAAAATTGAGCAAAGTCTGCTTCTGTATTTCCAACGCATCGCGGCTAAAAACGACACGTTCAGTGAATTCGGGCCGTCTGGATGGGGACGAACCAATGAAAAAGTGACCAGTCTGACTTTGAAACCGGAACCTGGCGTCGCGAGAAGAGATTCGTTCATGGAGCGCTGGACGGCTCATGGCATCGCCGCAGCAATAAATGCCGATCCAGAAAATACACACCCGCACGTGGTAGTCCCAGCACTGGAACCGTATGCAGTACGAGTCTTGCAAGATGACGTAGACAAGTGGTCGTCAGGGCCGGTGCGGGACAAATGGTTGCGTATTTTGCAAAACTTCGATGAGCTGACGTCGAAGTTTGGGGCGGCGGCGGGTGAACTTCAGCAGCGACAATCGATTCTGGATGATGTGGGCGCGCAGCTCCGATTTATCGGCGCGCAATCAAAGCCTGGTGATCGTTTTCTCTACGCCGCAACCAATCCGATAGCTGAGGAATGTTTTCGGGAATGTCATTTCGAAATCAATGAAACTCTAATCGATGAAGTGGCTAGTGACTGCCGCCCCGTGGATCGATTTATGGCGCGATAGTTATGCGTTTATTGCGTCTCGCGTCTCGTCCGCTCTACGCGCTGTTATGGAAAAAACTGGAGCCAAGATTGGAGTAATGCCGTTGCCGGCATTCCTCCAGGCGTGCGAAGCGGCAAAACTGCCGTTGACTGGACCCGGACTGGTTGCACCTGCGGTCATGGCATTTCAGGAAGTAAAAGCCGCTTTTCGAAAACGTTTACAGCCGCACGTCGGTTCCGACGATTACGAACTTACTCCGGAAGACTGCCACGTTGTTCGCAACAGCTTCGATTATCCGAAGTTCGATGAATACACTTATCCTTCAGCCGATTTACAATTGGCTGCCAGTTCGGTTGAGTCAGTGGCATGTGGCAATTACCAATGGATCCTCGCAGAACTGCATCCACCAATTGCGTTGTTACATCACGGTTTTTATTGGGCTTGTCCGGATAAAGATGTTCTAAACGAAGGTTTGAGGCGTGCCGCTGGCAACAGACCGAATTTTCATTTCGGTTTTTTTGCGGCGGATTTCACCGCGCATACCACAGTGCGAATCTTCGATGCGATGCCCGAGCTCACGAATTTCGTGGCACCACAGCGAGCAAATCCAAAATGGAGAAAGATTTCGCCGTCGGATGCAGAGGTTTATGTCGATGAAACAGGTGATGTCTGCATGCGTAAAATCGACAATCACGAGCATCTTGGTTCGTTTGCGCGCGCTTGGGTAATTCCGCTTGGGTTTCATCCTTTTCAATTCAGCGCCGGACTGCACACGCCCCGGTTGCGTTGCGGAAAAGTTATTGTTCAGCGTCGAGCCTGGACAATTTCAGCCGCGGAATTTCCAGCTGGGAAATATCACGGGGTTTCCAGCGCCCTTGTCGTCGCCGTCGAAAAGCTGCGCGCAGAAAGAGGTCTACCGCGCTTTATTTATATTAGGCCTACCGAACAGGCTCTGCGTCGAAGCGGCGCCGAAGGCCGGGACAAGGACACGAAACCCGTTTTTATTGATCTCGAGAGCTATCTATTCCTGGAAATCTTTTATCGTTGGATCGTCAAGGCCGGCGAAATTGAAGTGACTGAAATGTTGCCGACACCGGACCAGCTGCTTTGGAAGGAAGCCGACGGCCGTCGCACCTTTGAGTTGCGCACGCTAATCGTTCCGCGCTCATGAAAATCGTCGCCGTTGCCAATCAAAAGGGCGGAGTAGGCAAAACGACGACGGCCGTAAATCTCGGAGTTGCGCTCGCCGAGAAAAAGATACGAGTTCTGTTGATCGACCTTGATCCTCAGGCGAACGCCACCAGTGCGCTGGGCATGCAGGAAGTGGAAGGTGAAAGTATTTACGACTCGCTCATCGGAAACGTTTCGATCGCCAACAAAATTTTGCCGACGCGGATCGACAACATGTTTCTCATTCCTGCCAATCTCGATCTCGCGGGTGCCGAAGTGGAGATCGCGCGCATGCCCGATCATCTCACTCGTCTTGCGACCACGCTGTCGGCTTTTCGCTCTGACGAGACTTTCGATCTCGTATTGTTGGATTGTCCGCCTTCATTGGGCATTCTCATGACCAATGCACTCGCGGCGGCCGACGAAATTCTCACCCCGATTCAATGCGAATACTTCGCCCTCGAAGGTTTGGTAAAGATCGTGCGAGTCGTCGAGCAAGTGCGTGATTCCGGAGCAAACGATCACGTCCAGATTGGAGGCATTGTCATGACGATGTTCGACAGCCGAACAAATCTCAGCGAGCAGGTCGTGAACGAAGTTCGGCAACATTTCAGCGAGCGCGTTTACAAAACGGTCATTCCCCGCACGGTGCGTCTCAGCGAAGCTCCGAGTTTCGGAAAATCGATCCTCGAATACGATTCAAGCGGAGTTGGCGCGACCGCTTATCGAGCGCTGGCCCGCGAGTTCATCAAAAGGCATTCACTTTTTTCCAGCGCTCGCGAGTTAGAGAAAAGGCCTGCGTCGGAAAGCTCTGAAAACTAATTTCTTTCTCGACGGTCGTTCTGTTTTTGTCGGCGACGCGACGAGATCAAACGTTCTGCGGATTATTTAAGGAGATGTCGATTCTCGAAACCGCTTCGTCAATTTGTGTCCGTTCCGCGAGTCCGACGTCGTAGACACGAAGCTCACACCAGTTGCGATTAATTAGCGAACCATGCCAGCTAAGTCCGATGAATACGCGAAACCGGCGAAGCCGCCGGATTCGTCCAGTTTGTCACCTGTGCGCGAGGCGGCCAGCCATTGCACGGCATGTCATCTATATAAGCACGCAACCCAGACCGTCTTCGGGGAAGGCCCAAAAACAGCGCGGATGATGCTCGTTGGCGAGCAGCCAGGCGATTACGAAGATGTCGTGGGCAAGCCGTTTGTCGGCCCGGCCGGAAAAATCATGGAGCGCGCGCTGGAAGAGGCGGGCATCGATCGAAAGCAAGTCTACGTCACCAACGCAGTGAAGCATTTTAAATGGGAACCGCGTGGCAAACGGCGGCTTCATAAAAAGCCGAACTCACGCGAGATTGCGGCGTGCCGTCCGTGGCTTGAAGCCGAAATACGACTCGTTAGGCCCAAATTGGTTGTCGCCCTAGGTTCGACCGCAGGTCAGACGATCTTTGGGCCTTCGTTCCGAGTAACCCGAGAGCGAGGTAAGATCCTTTCTTCGAAGCTCGCACCGCGCGTTCTTGCAACCGTTCATCCGTCGTCGTTGCTGCGACAACCCGATGATGAATCCCGTCATCGTGAATACAGACATTTTGTCGCTGACCTGCGCGTTGCGGTAAGAGCAGCGAAGAGGGATTGACTTCGGCTTTCGGCGTCTCAGACGCACAGATTCGCTGGTGAAATCTTCTCTTCCCGTGATATTGTCCTCGACCTCCGGGGGTATAGCTCAGTTGGTAGAGCGTCTCGTTCGCAATGAGAAGGCCAGGGGTTCGAATCCCCTTACCTCCAAAGCCAGCGGCGTGGAGGTAAGAATCCAACAGCCGGGTTCATTATTGGATGCACTAGCGGGAGCGTAATCCCCTTACCTCCATAAATTTCGAGCCAAGCGAAATTCAATTTAGCATCCAACTAAATGATGATTCTACTCGACCGGAGATCAATCCCTCTCGGCTGCCCCGCCCGAAAGCGGGCGAGGCACCGACTTGAATTGCTCCCTTCGCGGATGGTGGATTGATTTGTTCTGTGGGGGGACAGCCACCCTCAAGGGATTTCTACCCTTCTCACGCGAGCATTCATGCCTCTTTTGTAATCGCAGACCCTACAGTTGCCTAGACAAACAGTTTACGAACAGTTAAAAACAGGTCGCAAACAGTTAGGAACACTTAGCGAACAGATTCTCCAAATTAAAAGCCGTCAGCGCCCGTTTTAATATGCCTCGCACGAAAGTTTCCCGAGACCTTGGGCCGCTAAGAGGTGGTGCCGCCTTGAAAAATGCGTACGGCAGAAGCAGTAGTCTTCCGCAAGCGCTCCGATCGCTAGCATTAAAGAATCAGCGCGAGCGACCTCGGGTTTTTTACTCTCTTCGGGAGGTTGCGAAACAGTTTAAGGTATCGGTCTCAACAGTCGCAAAGATTTATCGCGACTGGAGCATGAAGGCCTTCTGAGCCGAGTGCGAGGCTCCAAGACAATTTTAAATGGCCTGCGATACAATCGGCGGCGAGTCCGTGGCTTCATTGGCTTGCCTGCTGTTCTCTCGAGCTTTCTGACCAACCAAGACTATAGAAGATTTTTCATTTCTATTCAGCGCGAGCTTTGGCTTAGAGGTTTCGCTACCACCCTTGTTTTCTTTCGACCAGACGAGGCTGTTGATGGAACTCTGAGTGATCAACTTAGGAGTTATGAAGTTGACACCGTGATTTTGTTTCTACCTGGTCGCACCGACAAGGAGTCAATGTTGCGCCTTTCCGATATGGGAATTCGAGTGGTCGCGAATTTCTCGATCGGAACGCCCGGTTTACCTGCTCGGTATTATGTATGGAGAGAGCGAGCGATTGAAATCTTGTTACGGGACTGGAAGGGTAGCGATTCGGCGCACAAGATAACTGTCGTTGACTCCAAAGACTATCGGTCTCCTGTTACCGAGGAAATAGTACGGATTATTCTGCAGAATCTTGAAATAGAACCCGTAATTCGAACCTTCGACGGTTCGACCTCGCAGTTATTTCTTCGCGATCTTTGTCGCACTAAGACGCGCGGCATTATTTTCCCGTCTCGGCGCTAGCATCTACGTTTTCATTTCAAAATCCTGACGGGGTAGCGGATTTGCTCAGAGTGCAACGTGTGGCATTTATCGATGGCCCCATTGACATCCCTTTTGCCGAAATGCCTGACGTGTTGGTCGACTTAGTAAGTTTCGAGTGGCAATTCATCGCCGAAGCAATTGTTAACGATTTGGTGACGCTTGAAGCTTTGACAATAATCGCCACACTACGTTCGAAGCCGAAGCACAACTAAGAGTTCCTCTCTTCGCAGTTTCGCAGATACGATGGGTCCATTGCGGACGTTAAAGTTCGCCGTCGATTAACTGTCCGGACAAAACGACGAGCGGCATTCAATTGCTATTTTACGAAGGAAAAGCTTGGTTCGGGCCGATTTTTTCGATACTATCTAGCAACAGCGCTGTTCAATAACCGCAGCGTCTGAGGAGGTTTCATATGAAAAAATGCAAGTGGACCCCGAAGTTGATGGTTTTTATGCTCGCGATCGCCAGTCTTGGTCTGGCTGCGAAGGCAATAGCCGGCAGTGGCTACGATTACCCGCGCAGCGAATTGATGGGGAACAGCGGCCTAACGATCTTTCGTGAGGCAGACTACGGAAACCAGAACGGCTTGTGCGTTTATTTGGATGGTGTTCCGGTAACGACACTTGCTCGAGGCGAAGGTTATCGAGCGATTGTTCGTCCCGGCCGTCACATCATAACCGTAACTAATACTCCGTCCCCTTACGGGAGGACAAAATTTACCCATCGAACTATCCATTTGGCCCCAGGGCAGAATTACGCGTTTACGGCGATGTGGGACGTCGAGACACTCACCCTCGAAGACGGCGGGTACCAATACCACGGCTTTTATCGCTGAGTTTGGTTAGGCGATCAGATACCCGAGCGGCTAAAGACCGCAGCCGACACTCAGCACTTTCTTCACGCCCGACGACCGATACTCGTAGACGCTGATTTCTTCGCCTTCGTAATACGCCGAGCGCAGCACAGTGTCGATTTTGCCGTCGCCGTTAAGGTCCAGTAACGCGGCGATTTCAAATTTGTTAGGTGCACTGTCGGGTTTCGCTTCCGGATAAAATTCACCATCGACTAATTCTGTTTTCGTTTTGCCTTCAACCATTCGCTCGATCATCACAAAGGAGTAGGTATTTGGCGCGGACTCGTCCGGGATCTCATCGCCAGTTTTGTAATGGGTAGCTGAAATCACAAATTCGTCCTGGCCGTCGCCGTCGAGATCAACGCTTACAATCCGGCTAATGTGCACGATCGGGTCGCGAAAGCCGTGCTCCCGCAAAAATTCACGGACCGCATCCACATGCTGCTTTTGATTTGCGTCGGCTGATTTCGGCTTGCGTGGAAGGGGATTCCAGCTTGCAGAGAATGCGACCTCGCCTCGTTTCATTTTTCACGGATTCAACTTCACAACCGGCCGATCCGGGCACGGCTCGTTTCGAGTATCGAGTTTTACTGTCGACACATTGCCGACGACACCAATCAATCCATAAACCGGCAACTTCGCTCCTGGCTTGACCGAATCGGTCGCATCGGTTGGCTCGATCCATTTGCCGGATTTGATCGCGCCGATCGGGTAACCGTAACGCACATCGATGATCGGAAACGTGTCCGCCTTCGCGCCGACGCAGATTGCGAAGACGAGTCCGCCGACAAAAAAGCGCATCTTCACGAGATGGCGCCGAACGCGAGTCCCAGACCATAGGTCACGGCGGCCTCGATTACCCCGACCATGGTCATTTCTAATCCCGACGCCCACCAGGAGCGCAGGGTGATTAGCGATTTCACCGCGCCGACTGCGAAATGGGCGACGATGCTGATCGCGAACGCCCAAATCACCGCGGCCATTCCGCTTAGGAAGAAAAACGGGATGATCGGAATAAACGCGCCGATCGCGGTTGAAATTGCCGCCGAGGCCGAGGATTTCCAAGGCGATGGAAATCGATGTGCCGAAAGCCCAAGTTCGCTCTGGGCCATGGCTTGGACGAGCTGGTCGGGGTTCTCGCCCAAACGTTCGGCCATGCGTTGCGCTTCTTCCGGATTGAATCCCTGAAGCTGGTAGAACAGCGACATCTCTTCGATTTCTTCTTCAGGATTTTCTTCAACCTCTGCTTTTTCTCGAGCGATCTCCGCTTCGTAAACTTCCGCTTCGCTTTTGACCGCGAGATAGGCCCCCGCGCCCATCGACAAGCTGGAAGCGATCATTCCGGCGAGACCGGAGATCAAAATGTAATGCTGCTGATTGTTGGTTGCGCCCGCGACGCCGGAAACAATCCCGAACACGGCTCCGAGGCCATCATTGACGCCGTAAATTGCGTCTGCCACCCAGCTTCCACCGCGCCCATGCCAGCGTTCGCGCTTCAAGATTGTGTCGAGCACCGTGCGCGGTCCAAGTTGTGGAACCATTGATTGTAACGCGCGCGCGTGTGCTTTCTCTTCCACGGCGCTTTCCCGCAGGAAATCCTTCACGTCCTCTTCGCTGGCGAGAACGCGCTCGCGCTGATCTCGAAACGCGGCCTCATGTTTTTCCTCGGCCGCTTCCATCCGACGTATGGCGATTTCGGTTCCAAGAGCGCGATTCAACCATCGCTTCATTCGCCGGCCTAACGAATCGGGAATCGTAGGGACAGGTTCTCCGAGCTCGGTGAGCTTCTTCTCCCAGCGTCGGGCGTGCCGTTCTTCCGCCTCGGCCATGCGCAATAGAATCGCTTTGCGTTTTTCATCAGGCTCCCGCCCGGCCAATTCCCGGTAAGCTTCCGCAGTTTCAACTTCGGCGCGCCAGTTGCGCTTAACCACGTCGACTTTCTGTCGTCGATCTTGCTGCCCGTCGGACTCCAGATTCGTTTTCATCTCGCGCACTCCGTTTCGATCGCGGACGTGATCGGTCGCATCGTCCCGGATCTCAACTGCTGTATTGTGATAATGAGCGCGACGGATCCGATGATCAACATCGCAGCGAAGAGCGTCCGCAGGGTGACAACCTCATGCGCGAAGACTGCGCCGAGCAAGACAGCGACGACTGGATTTACGTAGGCGTAAGTGGATACTTTTGCCGGATCGCAATTGCGCAACAACCAAAAGTACGCGGTGTAACCGATGATCGCACCAATTAACACGAGGTAGACAAACGCGCCTAACGACAACGAAGAAATTTTTCCGGGATTAAGATTCCTGGCTTCGCCGGCAATGAGCCCGACGAGCATCAAGAGCAGACCACCGCAAATCATCTGCTGAGCGGCGGCAAAAAACGGAGACGCAACGTGTTTCGCTGAGCGCGAATAGAGCGAGCCAGCAGACCAAATGAAGGACGTGACCAATAAGATCGACATTCCGATCGCCGGCCGACTGCCACTGGAAATCCGCAATTCGGGCCCGAGCAAAACGGCCACTCCCAAGAACCCGCCAGCCAGTCCGAGCCAGACAATTCCGCTCGGTCGCGGGGTCATCCCGACTAACCAACCGAGTAATGTCATATAAATAGGGACCGTCGCTACAATCAGGCTCGCCAATCCGGTCTCGATAAATTTTTCCGAGATTGTCACGCCACCGTTTCCGCCAAGGAGGAGGCATGCTCCGACGACGAGCGATGTTTTCCAGTCCGGCCAAGTCCACTTGAGCGGACCTTGCAGACGAGCGATTACCAGCATAATGAGGCCCGCCAGAAAGAAACGCGCGCCCGCCATTAGGAAGGGCGGGATTGACTGGATGGCGAAAAAAATCGCGAGATAGGTCGATCCCCAGATGACGTAAAGGGCAGCAAACGCGGCGATGATCTCGATTCTTCGCGGCGCTGACATCAAAGACAGTTACGCGAAGCGAATCAATGTTCCAGTCGGGCGACCGCATCGCGGGCTTGCGAGAACTGGGGATTGATGGCGAGAGCGCGCTCGTACCAGGACCGCGCCTCCTGCTGCAGCCCTGCTTGCGCGCAAGCATCGCCCAATCGGAGAAGCGGAAACGTGTAGAGCGACACAATGTCTGCTTCAAACGTATTCATCCGGACAGTGCCAGGAGCAGGCGGATGACAGCGACCAAGCAATTTCTCATTTTCGAAAACCATTGTTGCCAAATCGCGGCGCTGCGATTTTGGCAGGATCTCCGTGAGCAAACCTTGTTGGTACGGCCAATATTCAGCGTCCAGGCTGTGATCGTTTTCGAGTGTGCCGGCGAAGGCAATGGTCCGATCGGGATTGGCTTCAACGAGTTCCTTCAAATTTTTCGTTGTGCGGTCGTAGCGGTCGAAAGGGATTATCAAATCGGCATATTCCTCGCGCAATTGCTTTGCGTACCATTCGCCCAGCAACATCGGCAACACGATGAGTGTCACGTTGGTTCCGATGTGCTCGACTTTTTGCAAATAAATCAGCGGGAAGGCAAAGCCGTCGCCGGTCACGAGTAAAACTGAGCGCGGCTGCGCTTGCGACATCACGTCCTCGGCAAATCGGCGGGCGACGAAATTTTGGCTTTGATCAAGCCGCCGATAATTCATTGCCACGGTCGCTCCAATTGCGAGCAGACAAACGGCGGTAACAAGGCGCCGCGATAGAATCGGCCACCAGCGCGCAGTCATTTTCGCGGTCAACACGACTCCGAATGCCATCAGCGGCGCGAGAACGACATGTGATAGCAGAAAGAAACGTTGCAACACGAACAACGCCGACGGCGCACTCTGAAGATTTAGGTTTGTAATCCAGACGAAGAACGGTCCGGCGAAAACAAAAGCCAGGAAAGTGAACCAAGAATACCAGCGTCGAGATCGGTAGGCTTCGATCGCTCCCGCACAAATCAGGACCCCGCCGAGCCAGCCGAACGAAATGAAAAACGCAGCGAGGCGTGGCCAAGGCGCGCCA
Source organism: uncultured Verrucomicrobiae bacterium (assembly GCA_963817335.1). Taxonomy (GTDB): domain Bacteria; phylum Verrucomicrobiota; class Verrucomicrobiia; order Chthoniobacterales; family UBA10450; genus AV40. The sequence goes on from CAWFNX010000001.1 coordinate 757,045, forward strand.
CCGGTATAGCCCGGCGTGTTTACCAGCCGCGTTGATCCGTAGCTTCGTCGCGTGATCAGTCCGATGAGATCGTGTAACGACGAAACGTTACCCCAACTGTATGCCGGATGGCGGGCCGCAGCCCAGAGCACGTAACCGTAGGGCACAAGGCCAATGACGAAAGCCACCATACCAACTAACAAGACTTGTGGATGTGCTCTTAGGATTTCGCGCTGTCGCCAAAGCACAAAACAAAAGGCGGGACCGATGAGCACGATGGTCTGATGATTCGTCAGGCCGAGCCCGGCCACAAAAAACGCTCCGATCAAGAAACGCGTTCTTGAAGGCTCCTCGTGCCAGAAAACCAGCAGCAGAATCAGAACTGCTGCGAGCAGATTGTTCAGGGGAAAAACTTCGGCTTCGAGCGACCATTGCCAGAAAGTTGGATTGGCCGCGAGGGTTAGTGCCGCGATGGCGGCGGCGATCCGGGAACGGACCAGATGTTCCGCAATTACGTAGACAACGCCGACGGCAAGTGAGTCGCAGACCACGGAGACCAGATTCACTCGAAACGGGATTGAGCCGAATGGGAGTAAGCTGAAAACGTGGCCCAGCATGGTGAAAAGGGGATAACCCGGCGGGTGCGCTACCCCGAGAGTCGCGGCAGCGGTAATTAATTCCGGTGTATCGCCAACAACGATGTCGCGCGCGGCAGTGAAGAAATACAAAGTCGCAGCCGCGATGGTAATCAATATCGCACCCAGACTGGTTGGCTGTTTTTTTAACGCCGACATCGGGTTAACCGCGAATGAACACTACGGACAGAAATGAGCGCCAACTGTTTTCCAATTCGTGTCGATTCGTGGGTTAATGCAGCACTTTTACAACTCAACAACTTGAGCGGACTGAATATCTTCGCCGGCGCGAATTTCCTTCAACAATTCTGGGCTGGGCGCGTTATCGAGATTCAAAACAGTGAGGGCGGTGCCGCCGGCCTGGTTTCGGCTGAGCGACATCGTGGCAATGTTCACGTTGTGCTTGCCGAGCAAGGTTCCGATTCGGCCAACAATGCCGGGCCGGTCGGTGTTTTCGAGAACAAGGATGACGCCGTGGGGCCGCGCTTCGACCGGACGGCTGTTGACGCTGACGATCCTGGGCGTCGCTCCAAAAAATGCGCCGCCTACTGAAACAGTTTTTCCTTCAGCGGCGGCGGACAGTTCGAGAAGATCGGTGTAATCGCCGAGCGCGCTAATTCGAGTTTCCGTGATCTTCAGTCCGAGGCTCTCGGCGAAGGCCGGCGCGTTGACTTCGTTGACGTCCGCGCCGCCGGCATTCTGCAGAAAGCCCTTTAATACTGCGCGGGTGATTGGGCCGGTATCGAGCTCGTTCACTTTACCGCTATAATTGACCTTCAATTCGTCGACCCGACGAGGAGCGACTTGTGAAAGAAACCGGCCGAGCTTTTCACCAAAACGAAGATGCGGGCCAATGATCGATAAGGTCTTGGCGTCGAGACTCGGCATGTTGACCGCGTTTCGGATTGTTCCTTCGAGTAAAGCGGCCCGAATCGATTGCGCGATTTCGATTCCAACGCTCTCCTGGGCTTCGGCGGTCGAAGCTCCAAGGTGTGGCGTCAGAATTAGATTTGGCGCCGAGCGCAACACCGAATCTTCCGGCAACGGCTCAACTTCAAACACATCGAGCGCTGCTGCGGCGACATGTCCGTCATGCAACGCAGCCGCCAGGACGTTTTCCTCAATCAATCCCCCGCGGGCGCAATTGATGATTCGAACACCGCGTTTTGTTTTCGCGATTCGAGCCGCATTGAGAACGTGACGAGTCTCCTCCGTTAGCGGGGTATGCAGCGAAATAAAATCCGCCGCCACCAGCAAATCGTTGAGCTCCTCCACCAATTCCACCTGCAAGCTGCGGGCGCGCGACGCCGAGAGATAGGGATCGTAGGCGACGACGCGCATGCCGAAAGCGATCGCCCGCCGGCTCAGCTCACTGCCGATCCGACCCATGCCGATAACGCCGAGTGTCTTGTTGTAGAGCTCGACGCCTTCAAAGTCTTTCCGGTTCCATTTTTTGCTCCGCAAACTCGCGTCGGCCTGCGGAATTTTTCGGGCAACGTTGAGCAAGAGGGAAAAGGCGTGTTCGGCAGTGGAGACGGTGTTGCCGCCGGGCGCGTTTAGAACGAGCACGCCACGCCGGGTGGCTGTTTCAACGTCGACATTGTCAACGCCGACACCGGCCCGTCCGACCACCCGAAGTCTTGTGCCGGCGTTGAGCACCGCGCTGGTCACCTTTGTTTCGCTCCGAACAATGAGCGCGGAGAATTGCGGAATGATCTCAATCAGTTTGTCCGGTGGCAACTTTACCTGGGTTGAAACCTCGAGCGCTCCGTCTCGCGAAAGCTCGTCGATCCCGCGCTGCGAGATGGCGTCGGCGATCAGGACTTTCGGTAGATTCACAGCAAAGATTTAACGTTCAATTGTGCCGGCGCAACTTGGCAACAACCTCGATTTCGGCGGTCTGTGGAAACATGTCGAGCGGGGTGATGGATTGAATTTCGAATCCCTGGCGTAAATCGCCGAGGTCGCGGGCCAGTGTAGCCGGATTGCAGGAGACGTAAATGAATGTGGTCGGCGCAAGATCGATAATCGCTTCGCGCGTGCGCCCAATAAGGCCCGTTGCCGGCGGATCGACGATAAGCGTGAAACGGTCGCCCGAAACTTGACCGATAATTTCGGTCAAGTTTCCGCTGCGCAGCTCTTCGTCCACGTTGCCAGCGAGATAAGTTTCCTTGGGAGTCGCGTTTTCTTTCGCGGCGGCAATCGCGAACCGGTCCCAGTCGATCCCGGCAATTCGCTGGAATTTGTCGAGCAGCGCCTTGGCAAAAAATCCGGCGCCACAATAAGCGTCGACCAGTAGCTGTTGGTCCGAAGGCACAAGCTCGGCAATCAGGTCGCGCAATGCGTTCGCGACCCCATCGTTGGTTTGGGAGAAATGGCGGAACGATCGCCCTCGGAGAGGCCGATCCACCTTTGCGCGCAGAGTGTAGTGACCGTCGGGAACATTCCGTTGACGCAAGTCGGTCAGCTCGCGATTCACTTCCTCCATTGCGATTGGGCACTGCTCGATGTCGACCAGGCGGTGGGAATCGCGCCGGAAATAACCAATGACGCCGTTATCGGCATGGACGGTGATTCGGTTGCGATACGCATAAACGAGAGGCGAGGGGATTATTTGGCGGAGCGGCGCGTCTTTGAACTTTCCAATTCGCTGCAGGAGATTACGAACCTGGCGCGATTTGATTTCAAGCTGATGCGGGTAATCGATGTGTTGGTAGGCGCATCCGCCACATTGCCCGAAGTACGGGCACGGTGGATCTACCCGTTGGTTTGAACGGGTCTTAAGATCGACGACCTCCGCTTCGGCCATTTGTTTTTTTTCCCGGGTGATTTTGGCGGTTACGACCTCGCCGTCGATAGTGAAGGGAACGAAAACGGCTTTGCCCTGCTCGCGCCCCACGCCTTTGCCGCCAAAGGCAATGTCCTCGATCTGTAAGTCTACAGTGCGCAAGCCTGAACTTTAGCGGCGACCGATTAGCGTCGCACTCGTTTTCGGCGGGTAGAGACCGCCGTTACAGATCCTTCGAACTTGTCGCCATCACCCGGTCGATTGCGGCTTCAAGGCTTTCCATTTTGACCGGCTTGACCAGGTGCTCTGCGAATCCGGCGTCGAAACTCTTCTCGATGTCGCCGTTCATCCCGAAACCGCTGATTGCGATTCCTGGAATGGGGGACATGGCGCGAAGATAAGACATCAATTCGATGCCGGTGCCGTCAGGCAACGCGATGTCGCTGATCAGAAGATCGAAAGAGCTGCGGGCCGCGGCTTCCATTGCCGAACGGACATTGTGCGCGGCTGCCACCAGATGGCCGCGACGAACCAACAATCGCTCCAGCGCAGTGCAAGTGTCGACATGATCGTCCACCAGCAAAATCCGAAGCGGACGGATTTCCGGCGCGCGCGCGGTAAATTTTACCACGCGCGTCGGCGGAGACACGGTCTTCATTGTTAAAGTAAACGTCGATCCTTGATCTCGCCCGTTACTTTGCGCGGTGAGAGTCCCGCCATGCGCCTGGGTGAGCGATTTCGAAATCGCCAGGCCGAGGCCGAGACCGCCATACCTTCGTTGAAACGCTTGTTCACCCTGCTCGAACGGATCGAACATGCGATTCATGATCTCCGGTTCGATACCGATGCCGGTGTCTTTGACATTGATTACCAGAGTTTGTGGCTCCGGATTCGTTGACGAAATCGTGATATCGCCGTTTTCGCCGGTAAATTTGATCGCGTTCTTGACTAGGTTCCAAATGATCTGCTGGAACTTGGCCGAGTCTGCCAAAACGTGGTGCGCGCCGGCCCGCGTGTTCACCCGCAAATTGAGTCGCCGTTCCTGTGCTTCTGCGCGACAGATCTCCACTACGTCGGCGATGATTTCATGCGCGTCGATCGAACCGAAACGCAGTTGGAGTTTGTCCTTGGCAATTCGAGTCAGGTCCAGCAAGTCGTCGATCAACTGGCTTTCCAGTTCGACGTTGCGCCGGATCATCGACAACGAACATTTGGCCATTTCCGAAGGGGATGTTTCCGATTCAAGCACATCAAGCGCGGCGATGACTGGCGTAAGCGGTGTCCGCAGTTCGTGGGAAAGCATTGCCAGGAAATTATCTTTCGTTTTGTTCGCGGCCTCGACTGCGTCCTTCTGTTGTTTGATCGCCGCCTGCGCGCGGTTGCGTTCGGCAATTGCGGCCGCGATTGCCATTGCCGTAATCGTCAGCGCAGCAGTCCATGATTGCAACATCAGGAGCGATTGGTTCTCAGTCTGCGTTGCGAACGGTCCGAAGCCATTGAGCGTTCCCCAAATTGCGATCGAGGACAGAACGAAAACACCGGTGGCGGTTTCGCGCGGTGTAAAACGAAATGCAGTCCAGATGACAATTGGTCCGCAAAGAAAAGAAATCGGATAATTCCGTGCCGAAATTTGAAACGTACCGCCGAAGACAATTTCTGCCAGGACCACCAGAAGCAACAGGAGAACGCTCACTTCGATCGCCTGCGCACGGTTCCATTTGCGTTGCGTTGCCGTGACGCTCCACAGGACTAGTAACGGTGTTCCGACCAAAATCCCAGACGTGTCGCCGAGCCACCAAGTGAGCCAGACTTGCCAATAGCTGGACCATTGTGCGAACCCGCCGAGAGCGAGACTGGTTACGCCCAATGACGGGCTGACCATCGTGCTAATCAGTGCTGCCAGCGCGAACTTGAAAACATTTTGTGGTCGTTCGAACACTTGCGTTCCGCCGGCGAACTGGTTCACCAACCACGCGCCGCATAGGGCTTCGAGCGTGTTGCCACCGGCGATACCGAACGAAGTAAAAATGTTGCCCGCTGTCGTGATGTTGAAGAAAAATGCGCCGATGAAGATCGCGGGCCAAACCCGATAGCCCAACACCAGGAGTGCGGCCAGCGCGATTCCGGCCGGCGGCCAGACAGGGGAAGCGCTCGGATTGATCACCGCCAGCTTTAGGAAAAAATAGCCGGCGACAAAATAAATCAGCGTGAGGACGCCGATTGCGGGCAGCGTGGGAAATTTTCTGAGATTTAACATTTACCCGACCGCCTGTGCGAATCGAATCGGGTTACTTGTTACGCCGCTTGCCTGCGCGGTCAACCGATTTGTGATTCAATGGAAGCGCCAGGAGTCGCGCTGTGCCTTAGTAGGAACGACAGTAGGGATACTTCGATTCGTTGCCCAGCTCGGGCGAAAACTCAGCATAGCCGCCATGAATCCAAGGGATGTCGTTAGGCAACACCGGGCGATAAGCTGTTGCGCCATGTTGGAGACGCAAAGGTGAAGATCTCGTAGAGACCAGTCGCGTGCCGCGCCGTGGAACGTCCGAGTCCGCGGACCACACCGTAACCAGCGGCGGCCACATTGCCTTCCGTCTTGCTCACCTTGCAAACCGTGTCGGGTAGCTCGGACGATGCGAACAGGAAATTCGAAATACCGCGACCGAGTTTGCGCGTCGGACCGTAATCGTTGCCCGGCGGATCTTGAATGTCGGCCACTGCGTTCGCAGCCAAGCCGAGCCCTGCAACTGCAATCAGGAGAAGCCTCTTCATTAGCGCCTAAATCATCTAAACAACTTCCTGGTCATGAAATCAACTTCCATTTTGAGCCGTTAACCGTGCGGCGGTCCTTGAAAATAGAAAAGGATTGAGCGGCTGGCATCGAACAGGCCGTGCGCGATAATCGCAATCCAGAGATTTCGGCCGGACACCAGAACGACAACTCCGAGCAAAGCTCCCAGCGTTCCAGTGATTAACATTCCGAGCGGATTCTGATATGCGTGCGACACTCCGAAAAGCGCAGCTTGAACGATCAAAGCCACACCCCAGGCCACCCGACTTCCGCCAAAAAACATCGCGAAGCTTCGCATCAAGAATCCGCGGAACATGAATTCCTCGTAGAAGCCGGCGCCGATCAGGACGTAGAACACGGCGATAAGAGTAAGTCGCACGTTTCCCTGGAGAGCGGCGAACCGACTGAGATCGCGGTGAAAACCCGCTCGTTCCGAAAAATAGATCCCCGAGAACACAACCGCCGCAATCGCAATTCCAATTATCAATGTTCGTGGCCAGCTTCGCGGCCGCTTCAGACCGATATCGGCAAGCGTTTCTCCGCGGAACCGGATCAGAAACCACGCGATCGCCACTTCGAACATTTGAACGATCAATCCAAACACGAATCCGGCTTCCATTGTTTTCGGCGTGTAGATCGCTTCCGCTGCCGCTTCCACTCCAAACACCGCCGCGATCAAAATGACGATGTCGATGAAATAACGGTAGCGCCGCGCGGTGCTTATCTGCACTGCATCCAGCCTGGATTGCTCGGGCGTCATCCGCTCGACGTTAATCGCTCAGCCTGCGATGTGGACAGACTATTTCCGCCGATGCCGACCTCTGACCTCCGACTCCGACTTCTGACTTCTGACTTCTGATCAGTGGAGGCTGCGCGCCCAACCAGTGAGCTGAAATACGATCAGGAGATCCCGGTGATTTATGCCCGGCCGAAACTTCCAGTTGAACAAGGTCATGATCGCGCTGGCGTCCAGTTCACGGGAATGGGTTGATTTCATCACTTTCACTTCGTCCACGATTCCCGTTTTCGGGTTGATTATAAGACGATAGATGCCCTGGCCTTGATAACCGAGATGTTGCGCTTTGATTGGATACTCCGGATCAGGCGCAGCAAGCGTGTCCTTTTTGTACTCCGGTGGGATCCTAACTATATCGGTGGCGAAGCACGGCGTTAGAAGCGCGAAAAACAACAGCGTTAACAGAATTCCAAGGGGCCGTTTCATACATTAACGAGATCGAAAAAGGGCTCACCAATGGACGCCTCGGCCGTGGACGCAAATTTAGAGACGGTTTCCTTGGCTCGCCGCAGGCTGGGCGAAGGCGGCTGGATTTTCATCCTTCATCCTTCTACCTTCAGCCCTCGAGAAAGTTCCCGTAGTTCAACGGATAGAACGGAGGTTTCCTAAGGGCAAAACGCCACTTCTGCAGAAATCCGCCCAACGAATCAGCGATCCGCAAATCGCTGTATTCGAACTCGTTGACCAATTGTTACGTTCCTCACACGTAATCACCAATCTGCACATTTTTATCTATCCGGGTGACACAACGGGTGACACAAAAATCTCATCGCGAATAACAAATAGCCCGTAACCAATAATTACCGACCGCTTCAGTCTTTCGGCGCTTGCGACTGAACGATTTTTTCGAAGCGCGGATCGCCGCGGAGCGGATCCCAGACCGGGAACAGTTTTAAGGCGCCGTAGGTCAGCATGAGCGATGCGGCGGGAGCACGCAGCCCAGCTTCCAGTTGCTGCAAGGCCAGCTCCTTTTCGCCGGCCCACGCTGCCGTGATTGCGAAATACTGAAGGACGCGGCTGCCGCTGTTGACATCTTTTTCCACCGGCGTGAGCGCGATCGCCCGCCGGCCTTCGTCCAACGCCAGGTCTTTCCGCCCAAGAGCAGCGTCGATCAAGCCGAGGGCGCAGAGCGCCGGGCCGTAGTTCGGCTGCGCCTGCACGATCTTCTCCTGCTGGACGCGAGCCGCTTCAAACGCAGTGCGCGCTCTTGCCTCATCTTTGGTCATGCGCGCCAGCAGCCCTTCACCAAAGCTGTGGCTCAGATAAATCGTCTCGCCCCAACATTGATTGTCGCCCAGCGCGACGAGCGCTCGTTCGGCCGCAGCTGGATCGCGTTCGGCCAGAGCGCAAAAGAACCAGCTGTCCGCGGCGGTGGCAATGGCGCCCGCCCCTTGGGCGAGGATTGCATCAATTGTCTGGCGTAGCGGCCGGGTGTCCGCTTTCCAGCAGAGATAAAATAGTCCACGATTGGCCCGCGTTTCGACGTTCTCGGGCACAATCGCTAACGCCCGATCCAGCGCAGCGATTGACTCGGCATAGCGCCCCAATATTTGATAACTAAGCGCGATCTGCTGCAGAGTATAAAAGTTGCGCGGGTCCAGCTCCACCGCGCGCTGCAGGTTCTGCAATCCTTCCTCCTGCTGGCCGCGCCGCCGCAGAATGTAGCCGGTGAGATCGAAGAGACGCGGATCATTGGGTAACGCTCGCCGCGCAATCTCCAATTCGGCGAGGGCGCCGGCATAGTCGCGCAGCCCGTAGTAGAGGTATTGTGCGCGCGCCAAATGCGTTTCGGCAGCATCCGGCCGCAGCCGTATCGCGGCTTGCACGGCAGCTTCAGCTAGGGCCAACCGGGCGGGAGTATGATCAGTCCCACTTATTGCATAAATGGATTCGTGCACATAGGCGAGCTGGCAGTAAGCGTCGAAAAACGAGGGATCGCGCTTCACCGCTTCATCCAGAAGTTCAATTGCCTTCCGCCGGTCTGGATCGTTCGTCGCGCTGAAAGCTGCCGTGAGGAGAAGTGACTTCGCCCGGCTGTAAAGGTCGAAAGCTGCCAGATCAGTGGTGGGCGGCTGCTCAATGGCTTTCTTCTCGTTAGGCGAAAGCTTCGCCTGCAACTGGTCGGCAATCGCCTTGGCGATTTCGCTTTGGATGGCGAAGACATCGGCCAGATCGCGATCGTAGGTTTGCGCCCACAGATGCGCATCGTTGCGGGCGTCGATTAACTGCGCGTTCACTCGAATCTTGTTGGCCGCGCGTTGCACGCTGCCCTCGAGCAAATGCACTACGCCCAATTGCTGCCCGATCTCGCGCAGATTGCGCGGAGCACCGCTCTTGTATTGCATCACGCTCGTGCGGCTGATCACTTTCAAGTCCGCGATCTTTGCCAGGTCCGTGAGAATTTCATCCTGCACGCCGTCAGTGAAAAAGGCGTTCGCTTTTTCTTCGCTCAGATTTTCAAACGGCAGGACAGCGATGCTTTTTTCCGGAACACCCGAGGTTGTCGATCCCGAATGGCCCGAACGATGAAACCAGAGAAATGCACCACCAATCAGCGCCGCCATGAGCAGCACGCCGATAACGATTTCGTGCCAGGGAATGGGCGCGCGGATTGTTACTTTTTTTGGCGCTCGAGATTCCCGCTCCCATGGCATCACGATGCGAAACAAATCCATCGGCACCGAAATGTTCTTTAGCTCGGTCGGCGCGAGCTTCTCAAAGCGCGCTTCCAGCGCGTTGCGAATCTGGCGTTCCACGTCCATCGAGATACAGATCCCGCCTGCGGCGGCCAGCTGCTCGATCCGCGAAGCGATGTTCACGCCATCGCCATAGACGTCGCCACCGCGATGCACCACGTCGCCAATGTGAACGCCGATTCGGACCTGGATCTGGCGGTCCGCAGGCGCATCGGCATCGCGATGGGCCAGAGCGCGTTGAATCGCCATGGCGCATTGAGCCGCTTCCAGTGCGCTCTGGAACTCGACCAGGAAAGCGTCCCCGATCGTTTTAATCTCGATGCCGTTGAACTGGGGGAAGATTTCCCGAAGCAACCGGCGATGTTCCTCCAATAATTCCTGGGCCAGCTTGTCGTCGCGCTGGCTCAACGCGCTGTAGCCCACCATGTCGGTGAACATGATCGCGGCCAGCTTGCGTTGTTCGTCGCTCATTTTGAGTTAGAGCTTCATCACTTACGCCGGGGCTTCAAATGTCGGAAACAAAATCGACGCTCCGTCCCGCGCATGATCTGCTTTCGCTTTTGCGCCTGGTCGCTCTGCTCGTTGATCATTCATTTCGAATAACCGACGATGTCGATTAAGAGGACATGCCCGATCTCAAGCTGAATTTCTTTCTTAGTCTCAGCGGACATCCGGTGAAGTTAGGTGAAAAACTAATCAATCATAATTTCGCTTCTGGTCGAAGGTCGAGAACAAAGCCAGGCGTTCAGGAAAGTGAACGGTGAGCAACTTGCTCAACTTCATTCAATCCGTTTATTATTTCTCGATTTTTCGGTTCCCGTAGTTCAACGGATAGAACAAGGGTTTCCTAAACCTTAAATGTGGGTTCGATTCCCGCCGGGAACGGTTTGTGTGATCCAATGCGGGGGAGACACTTTTGGAATGCATTCGAACGCGAACTTCGATTGATTCGCTTTCTTCCCGAAAGCTCACCGCTTTAGCGGCTTCGTCCATGTCGCTCGCTTCCCAGCGGCTCCATTCCCGCCGGGAACGCTTTCAAAGCATCAATGCCATGAGCTGGCTGCGGCTCGACACTTCCAGTTTACGGAAAACGGCGTGAAGATGCTTTTTGACGGTCGGCACACTCAAGCATGCCGTATCGGCGATTTCCTGATTGCTTTGCCCATTGCAAACGAGACGCGTGAGTTCCTGCTCGCGGGTGGTGAGTCGGGACACGTAGGGCAATTGGGTGATCGACGGTTCCTCCAAGCGTCGCGAATCAGCACACTCGATCAGAAAATGCGGCCGCGCGACCACTTGGTTGAGTTGCTTCAGGTGAATCGTCGCGCGCAGGTCCGGTGTTGTCATGTGGCGCACCTGTTTCGGTTCAAAATTCCCCCACCGTGCGCCGCGACTGTGTAAACGCATCCATCGCTGTTTGAGCAAGCGACATCCATTCAAAATCTCGGGCGGAACCGGCGATCTCGAGTTCGTTCTTCGAGCATCTTTGAATCCCTTCTCCCAAGTGGCGCAAAAGTCGCGCGCAGCCGGATTTTGAAAAAGCAATTTTAAGTTCCAACGCAACAGCATTCTCGGTAATGGCAATCGTCGCACAAATTCCTCGAGTTCCAGTCGCACTGCTCGCTCGCTTTCGTGCGAGCGCAGCCGGCGAAGCGCGATCGAGAACCGCTTATAAAGCAGGCGAAGTAATCTCATTTCGGTCGGCGAGAGTTCGCCCTGGGCTGATGTGCGCATGAGTACAATCGCCGAAATCAACCGTCGTTGCTGCCAGAACAAGAGGCAGATTGCGTGCGCGCATTTTTGAGCAGCGATGTATCGGCGATAGATTGTCGATCTTTCGAAAGCGGTTCGACCCGGAAACAAATTCGTGAGAGGCACGATTTTTTTGCGCGGGCGCGCGTCGAGAAATTTCTTAAGTGGTTGCGTGCCAAAAAAGCCATATTGCATGGGCGACGTCCATCGTACGTGCAACGGTAAGATCGGGCTGTGTTGTAGGGTCAGTCCGAGGACATGATTGGGAATTGCCCTGTCGATCAGATCCCGAACAGATGTCCAGAACGATTCGAGATCCATCGCTGCGTGAAGGGCGAGCAGATATTTCTCGATTGCCGGATCGACTAACGATCCGCGCCTGACGCTGACTCCCGTACTTGGCCTCATCTCCTGGTCCCGTCTCGCGCGATCCCCATTCGCACGCCCGGGCGTAAGGTTGCGTCGCTCAACAATCTGGGAATTAAAAAGGCAACCTAAGTTACCTGGCGATCATCAAACGGTGCGTGAGATTTACGTTAGAAAGGAAAGAAAACATCGCAAATGAAACTCGATATCAACGTGCCGGTAAGCGGCCTGGACTTGGCAAGCCTTCTTCATGGTGAGGAGGGGCTTTTCCTCTGCCAAAACAGAGGACAAAACTACATCACGGTAGCAAAGGCTGGTCACTCGATCGCCTTTGGGCCAACGCCCATCGGCCGCGGCATCCAGCAACAGCCGTCGGTCAGTCTTGGCCCGGAACCCTGGTTCGTCACGAAAATCAGCAACTCGACCGAGTTCGCTGAATTCAAGCTGACGTCCAACAGAGAAACGCGCTAAAGTAAAAACCAAAGGCGCAAACAAGAAATCGAAAGCCCCAGTGGAACTCACTGGGGCTTTTTTGTTCTACTTCGCGATCTTCATGCCGAGTTCTTTGGCCAAAAAAGCCCACCGGTCGGCGGTTTCTTCGATAATTTTCGTTGTCGGCTTGCCGGCGCCGTGGCCCGCTTTGGTTTCGATGCGAATCAGCGTCGGTTTGTCGCAACCTTGGGCCGCTTGCAGGGTCGCGGCGAATTTGAAACTGTGCGCCGGCACCACCCGATCATCGTGATCGGCAGTTGTAATTAATGTCGGCGGGTAGCAGGCCCCCTTCGCAATGTGATGGAGAGGGGAGTAAGCATAGAGAAAAGGGAAATCGTCCGGTTTTTGTGCGCTGCCGTAATCGGAAGTCCAGGCCCAGCCGATAGTGAATTTCTCGAATCGGAGCATGTCCATCACGCCCACGTTCGGCAACGCCGCCCCGTAAAGGTCGGGCCGTTGCGTCATGCACGCGCCTACCAGTAGGCCGCCGTTGCTCCCGCCGCCGATCGCCAGTTTCGGCGTCGAGGTGTATTTGTTGTCGATCAAGTACTGGGCTGCCCCGATGAAATCGTCGAACACGTTTTGTTTCACGTGCAGCATTCCTGACTCGTGCCATTTCTCGCCGTACTCGCCGCCGCCTCGCAGGTTTGCGACCGCGAGTATCCCGCCCATTTCCATCCAAACCAGATTCTCGGGCTTAAACGTCGGTGTCTGTGAAATGTCGAACCCGCCATAACCGTAAAGGAAAGTCGGGTTTTGGCCGTCGCGTTTCATTCCTTTCTTGTAAGAGATGAACATCGGCACGCGGGTGCCGTCGGCGCTTTTGTAAAATACCTGGTCGGTCGTGTAATCGTCCGGATTGAATTTTACTTTGGGTTTGAACAGCAACGCGCTGTCGCGCTTGTCGAAATCGTAGCGAAAGATTTCGGTCGGCGCGCTGTAACTGGTAAAGGAGTAAAACGTCTCGCGGTCTTTGGTTTTGCCGGTGAATCCGGACGCAGTGCCTAAGCCGGGAAGCTTGATCTCGCCGTCCGACGAACCGTCGCGCTTGAATAATTTCACCGCGCTGTGGGCGTCTTTTAGATAAAGGGCGACGAACCGATCGCCGACGCTACTGACTGCTTCGAGCTTGTCTTTCGATTCCGGCACGAGCTCGTCGACCTTCGGCGGTAACGGTTTGCAGGTGTTGATCGAGACGATGCGACCGAGCGGGGCATCCAGGTCGGTTCTGAACATGAACACCGGCCCGTCGTTGTCGATGAACGTGTATTGGGCGTCGGCTTTATCGAGTAGCTCAACCACGTTTGACTTCGGGTCGACCAGGTTCTTGTAAAAGATCCGGTTCTTCGGATCGGTCCCGCGCTGAACGTTAATGATGAGATAACGCCCGTCGTCGGTGACTTCGGCGTTGAAGAGCCATTCTTTCTGGTCCGCCCGCTCGTAAATTAATTTGTCCTGCGATTGCGGGGTGCCGACCTGATGAAAGAACAGTTTGTGATTGTAAACCTGCGACCGCAGCTTGTCTTTCTCGTCCGGTTTGTCATACCGGCTGTAAAAAAATCCGCTCCCGTCCTTCTTCCACGACGCGTCCGAAAATTTCACCCAGTCGATCACGTCCGGCCGATCTTTTCCAGTTGCGACGTCGCGGACTTTCCACTGCTGCCAATCGGAACCAGCGGTGGCGAGGCCGTAAGCCATCAGTTTGGCATCGTCGGTTACGTCCATTCCCCCAAGCGCAATGGTACCGTCTTTGGCCAGCATGTTTGGATCGAGCAGCTCGCGCGGCTTTTCAGAAAAGTTGGCTGCGGTAAAAAGCACATTCTGATTTTGGAGACCGGTGTTTTTTGAAAAGAAGTAGTGGTTGCTTTCCTTAAATGGGACCCCGAACCGCTCGAAATCCCAAACCTCGGTCAGACGCTTTTTGATTTGATCGCGTTCCGGGATCGTGTTCAAAAAATCGAACGTGATTTTGTTCTCGGCCTCGATCCATTGCCGGGATTCCGGCGAATCGGGATTTTCGAGCGGCCGATAAGGGTCCGCCACCTTGGCGCCGGGATAATCGTCGACCTGATCATTTTTCGGCCCTGGGGGATATTTGAATTGCGTTGCCGAGTCTTCGGCGAAAACGATTGCGAGGGGCGCGAATAGAAGCAGCACCAGGATTTTCCGAACCATAAAAGCGCCACGAATATGGCGAGGCCTGAAGGCTGGGCAATTATTATTGCCGTGGCGGAAAAAAGAATTCGCTTGCGAACCGCCGTCTGCTAGAACCCGCGCATCCCACGCGATTGACGATGAAAGCCTTCCTCAGCCGAATCCAGCAACGCGCGTTCGCGCCGGTCGATATCGCGTCGCTGGTGTTTTTTCGAATTGCCTTTGGGCTGCTGATGGTGTGGGAGGTGTGCCGTTATTTCAGAAACGAATCGATTTACCATTTCTGGATCGAGCCAAAATTTCTATTCAAATACTACGGCTTTTCGTGGGTCCATCCCTGGCCGGGAGACTGGCTTTATATTCACTGGGCCGTGCTCGGCGTTCTCGCGTTGTTCGTGGCGTTCGGATTTTTGTATCGCCTGAGCGCGTCGTTGATGTTCCTCAGCTACGCTTATTTTTTCCTGCTCGATGAAGCGCGTTACGTCAATCACACCTATCTGATTTGTCTGTATTGCCTGCTGCTGGCGGTTGTTCCTGCGCATCGCGCATTTTCAATTGATGCCCAGTTGCGCCCCTCTTTGCGGTCCGATACTGCGCCGGCCTGGTCCCTTTGGTTGCTTAGATTTCAAATCGCGGTGGTTTATATTTTCGCCGGATTGGTAAAACTTTCGCCGGACTGGCTTCAGGGCGAGCCGATGCGCTATCGGTTAGCCCACGCCACAGATGCGCCGCTGGTCGGACAATTCTTCGGTTACGAATGGGTCGTCCACTTGATGACGTATGGCGGTCTGATTTTCGATTTATTTGCCGTCCCGATGTTGTTGTGGCGGCGAACCCGGCCCGTCGCTTTTTGCGCAGTCGTCCTTTTTCATGTGATCAATGCGCTTTGGGCAATCATCGGAATGTTCCCGTGGCTGGCGATCGCGGCCAGTGCGCTATTTTTTCCGCCAGATTGGCCGCGACGTATTCTGGAGAAGCTTGAATTCATTCGCCGGCGCAAAACCATTAAGGAGCCGAAGCCTCCGTCCCATTGGCAACGAGCAGTCATTCTGAGCGGGCTGGCGATTTATGCAGCCATTCAAATTTTCCTCCCGTTGCGCCATCTTCTGTGGCGGGGCGGCGCCGAATGGACCTGGGCCGAACATCGATTCAGCTGGCGAATGTTCGTGTGGACCTACGCGTCGATCGCTAATTTTTATGTGACGGATCCCAATACGGGGAACAGCACGCCGGTGGACCTTTCCGAATTTCTCAGTCCGCGCCAGGCCCCCCAGATGGGTTATCTCCCTGATTTGCCGCTGCAATTTGCCCATCACCTGGCGGACGTCTTACCGAGATTGGGTCCCAAGCCGCTTCAAGTTCAGGCCCGCATCTATGTCGCGATCAATGGCCGCAAACCGGCTCTATATATAGATCCCCTGGTGGATCTTGCGGCGGAGCCCCGAACGCTCGGACGTCCCCGCTGGTTGCTTCGGAATGATGAGCCGTTGCCGCCGAAGGATCAGCGGTATCGGATGGATCTCTATTAGCGCGAAAGAATTGGGCGAAGTTTTGAACGAGTGAACGCCGCTGGCATCGCGGCTGCTTTAACACCCGACGCAAGCTTGGAGCTCAACAAACTGAATTGAATTAACTCCTCAAGCTTCAGCGCGCGGCTGATTAAGTTCGGCCGCGCTTTTTTTTGCAACATAACGTTGCATCGAGTTAACGGAATAGTCGCTTCGACTTCCCTAATCTTCAGTGATCAAGCCGAGGAGATCGCGCGATTCGTCCGCGATTCCGGTTACAATTTTGCTGAAAATTGTGACGATCTCGTGACGAAATCGCCAATCACCGGACGACGTCCGGCGCGATCAACCCTGCTTCCAGCCGTTGCCGTTTCCATCGCCGCCGCGGGCAAGGGCGGGCTCGAGGTCCGATCCAGCATCGGTATCTTCTGGCGTGCCTTCGAGATCAGGATCCATCAAGGATCTCTCGTGATGCGTTTTCGCGATCAACATGTAGAGCGATGGAACAATGAAGAGTGTAAAGATTGTTCCGATTGTCATCCCACCGACAAGCACGAGACCGATTGAATTTCGCGCCGCGGCGCCGGCTCCGGTCACAAGGGTGAGGGGAAAATGACCGGCCACGGTCGCGACGCTCGTCATCATCACTGGACGCAGACGAATCCGGGCAGCTTGGGCGATGGCCGTGAGTTTATCTTTGCCTTCGCGCTGCAATTCGTTGGCGAATTGCACAATCAAAATTCCATTTTTGGAAACGAGACCGACCAGCGTGACCAGACCGACCTCGGAGTAAATGTTAAGCGTCGTCGTGAAATGATCGGTGAAAAAGGTTCCGAACGGCATCTTCAGAAACGTGAACAGCAGTGCGCCGAAGATCGCGAGCGGGACTGATCCTAGAAGAATGATTAGCGGATCGCGGAAGCTGTTGAACTGCGCGGCCAGAACCAGAAAAATCAGAATGATGGCAAGGGTAAAGACCGCGCCGAATTTGCTGCCTTCGGTGTGGAGCTGACGAGATTCGCCCGTGTAATCGACGATGTAGCCTTTCGGTAAAATTTTCTGCGCCTCGTCCTCGAGAAATTTCAATGTCGTATCGAGCGAGCGCGTGGGCACACCGCTCAGGGTGACGGCGTTGAGCTGCTGCATGCGATTAAGCGAGCGGGCGACGGTCTTGCGACGGATTGAAGCCACCGTGCTGAGCGGAATGAGCTGATTGTTCGGACCGGTTACGTAAATGTCTTTGAGCTGCTCCGGATTCAAACGATCGATGCGCTTAACTTGCGGGATAACCTTGTAGCTGCGGCCGGCGATGTTGAACCAGTTGACGTAATTACCGCCGATAGCGGCAGACAGGTCGCCGCCCACCTTCTGCATGTCCAAACCCATCGATGCGACCTTGTCGTGGTCAAAGACGATTTCGGATTGCGGCTGATCGATCTTGGTGTCGATGTCCGAAAACTGAAACATGTGCGCCTGCATCGCCTTGCCTTGGAGCTCCTGGGCAAACTCGAGAATTCGCTCCGGATCCGCGGTCGAAGTGATAACGAAGCTCACCGGAAAATTATCGGCGCCTGGAAGTGCAGCCGGCATGACCGGGAACATTCGAATGCCTGGAATACTGCCAAGCTTTTGCTGGATAGGCGGCAGATAATTTTTTGTCGGCGTCTTGCGCACACCCCACGGCTTCAAAACCATTCCGCCAAAACCGTTGTCGGGAAATGTCAGTTGAAACGTGAACCTTACGTCCGGAACATCGGCAAAAATTTTGCCAGCAGCATCGGCGTAGCGAATCGTGTCGTCGATCGTTGCGTTCGCCGGCGCAGTCATGATGCCGAAGATCACGCTTTGATCTTCTTGCGGAGCCAGCTCGCGCGGCGACATGTACCAAAAGAGCGCGCCCAAAAGCGACAGACCGATCCAAACTGTGTAAACGGCCGGTCGCGCGGCCAGCGTGCGATCGAGGTGGCTGCCATACCAATCGCGGAACCGATCGAACGTCCGAGTGACGAGACCGCTGAAGCCGGTTTCCACGTGTTCCGCGCGCAGCAAATTCGCACACATCACCGGCGACAGAACAAGTGCAACGACGCCGGAAATGAAAACGGCGCCGGCGAGCGTTAGCGCAAATTCTCGAAAAAGCGCGCCAGTCAATCCGCCCTGTAACGCGATTGGTGTGTAAACCGCGGCCAGCGTAATCGTCATCGCGATAATCGGACCGACCAATTCACGTGCGCCGACCAGCGCTGCGTTCATGCGCGACATTCCCTCGCGCATGTGGCGCTCGATATTCTCGACAACGACAATCGCGTCATCGACTACAAGTCCGACCGAGAGCACGATCGCGAGCAGCGTCAGCAGGTTCAACGTGAAGCCGAACAACTGCATTAAAAAGAGTGCGCCAATCAGCGAAATCGGGATCGCGACAACCGGCACGACAACGGACCGGAAAGAGCCGAGAAACAAAAAGATAACGATCATCACGATCAGCAAAGTGTCGATCAAAGTTTTTACGACCTCGTGGATCGCATCATTGATGTAAGCGGTCGCGTCGTAGGCCATTTCCGCCTGCATGCCAGTTGGCAATTCTTTTTTGATCTGCTCGAGCTCGGTGCGCACGCGCTTGATCACGTCGATTGAGTTCGCGTTGGGCAAAACCCAGATGCCCATGAAAACGGCTTTCTTGCCGGAGAAACGGACTTCCGTGTTGTAATCCTCAGATCCGAGCACGACATCCGCGATGTCGCTGATGCGAATCAGGTTTCCTTTGTCCTGGCGGACGACGAGTTGCTTGAATTGATCAGCCGTGTGCAGGTCGGTGTTAGCGGTAAGATTGACTTGCAACAGCGAACCCTTGGTGTTGCCGACTGCAGCCAGGTAATTGTTTCGCGCGAGCGCGTCGCGTACTTGGGCCGGGCTGATATTCAAAGCGGCCATCCGCTCAGGTTTAAGCCAGATGCGCATCGCGAACGTGCGGCCACCCAGAATGTCAGCTCGCTGTACCCCGCTGATCGAAGTCAGCCGAGGTTGAACCAATCGAACCAGGTAATCGGTGACCTCGTTAGGCTGCAGAATATCGGACGTGAAACTTAAGTAGGCCGAGGCGATCTGCGAATCGGCCGGGATAATAGTAATTACCGGAATCTGCGATTCGGGCGGCAAAAAATTACGGACGGCATCTACTTTCGAGCTGATGTCCGAAAGCGCCTTATTCGCGTCGTAATTCAATTTCAGGCGCGCCGTGATCGTGGAAACGCCTTGTTGGCTTTGCGATTGGAGGTAATCGATGCCGTCAGCGGCGGCGATCGCGCGTTCAAGCGGCGTAGTGATAAAACCGCGCACCAACTCCGCATCCGCGCCCACGTAGATGGTTGTCACGGTGATCGCAGCGATATCGCTGCGCGGATATTGACGCACGTTGATCGTCTTCATCGCCTGCAAGCCGGCAATGAGGATCACAAGGCTGACTACTATCGCCAGGACCGGCCGCTTGATGAAAAGATCGGTGAATGATTTCATGCGCTAATTTCGAAATCCGAATTTAGTCATTCGAATTTTAGAAATTGTTTCGGATTTCGACATTCGAGTTTCGGAATTTTTCTTAGGAATCTGCCGGCGTCGGATTTAACTCCGGTTTGGGCGCGAGATCGTTGTTGACGGTGACCGGCGTTCCGTTACGGAGTTTGAAAACTCCAGTGCTGACAATCTCGTCTCCGGCTTTCAGTCCCTGGGTCACCGAAACAAAATCTCCTCGCGCTTCGCCAATTCGGACAAATGCCTGTCGCAGGGTTTGCGATTCCTTGCCGGTCTTCTCGTCCTTCTTTTTGTCGATCACGAAAACCGAATCGCCGTAGGGCGCATAGGAAACCGCGCTACCCGGAATCACGAGCGTCTTGCTTTTCTCCGGCAATACAACGTTCGACCTTCACAAACATTCCCGGTTTCAGCGCGTGGTCTGGATTTTCGAACGTCGCCTGCAGAATTACGTTGCGCGTCACCGTGTCGACCATCGAATTCAACGCGGTCAATTTGCCTTCGAATTCGCGGCCCGGCACCGCATCGGTGCGCACACGTGCTTCCAATCCGGGCGTGAGTTTCGATAATTCCTGTTGTGGCAGCGCAAAGTCGACATATACCGGATCGAGCGCAGTCAATGCCACGATTGGCTGCCGGGCATCGATCGATTGACCCACATTGACCTGGCGGATGCCGAGCTGACCATCGAAGGGCGCGCGAAGCTCTTTTTTGGTAATGAACGCGCGCATATTATCTACTGCGCCTTGTTTCTGACCAAACGCGGATTGCGCAGCGTCCAGCTCTTGCTTGGAGACTACTTTTCGTGCAGCCAAATCGCGCTCGCGCTGAAGATTGGCGCGAGCCAACTCCAAATCCGCTTCTGCCGTATGCAGTTGTGCCGTCTCGGCCGAACTGTCGAGCCTCACCAGCACTTCGCCTTTCTTCGCTTCGCCGCCGTTTTGAAAATTGACCTGCGCGACGACGCCGCCGAGTTCGGCCGCAATCACTGCGCCTTGGACGGCTGAGATTGAGCCGACGGACGAAAGGGCGGGAGCCCAGTCTTCTTCTTTCACTACTGCACTGGTGACGGTGGTCGCCGGCGGCGCCATTTTGGCGGCCATCGCGCCCATCGCGCGAAACTGCAGCGCCTTCATGTCGATCAACAGAAGGAAAATCGCCAGGACGGCAAAGATCGCGCCGGACAGTGTGCGTCCCGAACGAAACCGCCGAAGCGCAATAAACCCGAACCAGATGACGAGCGCCGTCGCGACGGTGATCACGATGAGCATCATCGGCTGGCCGAGTTTTACTAAAGCGAAAACTGCAGCAGCGATGATCAACGCGTAGATCGCCGGCCGGATCCAACGGGTCCATTTCTTCTGCTTTTGATCGAGAGTAGTTGGTTTCAAAACGTCATGCATAATTTGCTTCGGTTTCGAGCTTGAACAACGACCGCCAAAGTCTTCGAGTCACTCCGAGTTGTTTTGCGCGGCGTTCGGCCGCGGTCATTTCCTGCGGCTGGAGGATATCGAGCATCAACATTCCGCGCGCGACCGCGAAAATCAGTTCCGCCAGTTCGCGCGGGGTTTGCCCATTGGCCGCGTTTTGTCCTTCCGGTGAGCGGGCAATCAGTTTGGTCACGCCGTCCATCGCGGTGTTCAAAACATCGCGCACCAGGTCGGCTACCGGCGGATTGCGCGACGCTTCAGCATAAAGATCGACCACGAACGCCGAAAGAACGCGCGGTTCTTTTTCCGCGCAGTGCGCCGTAAAAATAATTTCCAACGATTCGAGTAGCGTCGGCACCTGTCCCGCCCGCTCAAGCAAATCAGAAATCTCCTTCTTGTGCCGGTCGGCCATGGCCGCGATCACGGCCTCTTTATTTTGAAAATAGCGGTAGATCAGACCGACGCTGATTCCGGCTTCGGCGCTGATGTCGTGCATGCTGGCCTGATGAAATCCGCGTTTTGCAAAGCAGACGACGGCGGCCTCCAGGATCTGGGTCCGGCGATCGAGCGTTGCGGGTTCTGCGACAGTCTGAGACATCGAGCCAAGACAATGAATGAACGTTCATTCATTGTCAAACGGCCCTCGAATCACGAGGCAATCTGCACTTCCGCGTGCCGGTCAATCGTCTTCCTGCTTGTTTGCAGCGGCTGCTCGGCAAATTGCCAGATCGAGACAATCACACTGAGCAATACCAGCCCGTAGACGGCCACTTCGAGAATGTTCCGGCTCTTTTCTTCCGACTGCACCAGCAACCTGTAAGTATATTTGTTTTTCATGTTTCCCTTTCCTCAGAACGCTTCCGAGGATCCCTTTTGTCTAAATTGACTGCGGGTTATCGTTAGCGTTCAAATATTTGGATGCGATGGGACAATGAATCGGATTCAACCTGATTTTCTTCGCCGGTTTCCGCCTAACGAACTATATCTCGTCGGCCTGTCAGGCGGTCGTGATTCGGTCGCGCTCCTGCACTGGTTGATCGAATCCGGCTACGCGAAGTTGATCGTCTGTCATCTGAATCATCGCCTTCGAGGGCGGGCAAGCGAGACCGATGCGCGCTTCGTCGAAAAACTAGTCGGGAATTACAAAGAGCAGGCGGTCGTCGCTGCGACCCTGCCAAAACTCAAACATGGCAAGCGGAGCGACCCGGGAACTTCTATTCCGCATATCACGCTCGAAATCGGGACAACAAATGTTCGCGCGCTCGCAACAGAAAAGAAGATGTCGATCGAAGCTGCGGGACGCGAAGCCCGTTACAAATTTTTTGCTGGCGTCGCGAAACGAAGGCGTCTTCGAACAATTTTCCTCGCGCATCACGCGGACGACGTGGTGGAAACTTTCCTGATCAATCTGTTTCGCGGTTCGGGACCCACCGGCTTGGCCGCGATTCGCGAGGTTTCAAAGCGGCGCGTCAACGACGTCGATCTTACGATCGTTCGCCCATTTCTCGGGCTCTGGCGTTGCCAAATCGATGATTATGTTCGGAAGCATCGGCTGAAGTTTCGCGAAGACGCTTCGAATACCGACGTGGCGTTATTTCGCAATCGTGTCCGCCGGCGAATTATCCCGTATCTGGAAAAGAACATCGGGCGAAACATTCGTCACGGTATTTGGCGCACGGCAGTGATCGCCGCCGAAGAAGAGAATTGGATCGAGACTCAACTGCCTAATGTAACCGGTACCGAACTTTCAGTTCTGGAGTTGCGCAAATTACCGGTCGCGCTTCAGCGTCGTGAAATCTTGAAATGGTTACGCGACCGCAAGATTGCGAATGTCGGGTTCGATGTCGTGGAAAATGTTCGCGCGCTGCTCGATCCGGATTCGCGCACTGCCAGGGCGAACCTTCCCCAGGGTCGACATGTGCGGCGGCGGGCCAAGAAAATTTTCGTGGAATAGACTTCTTCTGTAGGGGGCGCTGCTGAGAGCGTCCCCTACAGCAATCTGCGAAAATCTGTGTAATCTGTGGATGCAATGTCTGAAATCCGTGTTCGTTTCGCGCCATCGCCCACCGGTTATTTGCACATCGGCGGCGCTCGCACCGCGCTGTTTAACTGGCTCTTTGTCCATCATCACGGCGGCAAACTGGTTTTGCGAATCGAAGACACCGACATGAAGCGCAACACCGAGGAAGCCGCGGCTGCAATTTACGAAGGCCTGGAGTGGCTCGGAATTACTTGGGACGAAGGTCCGCACGTCGGCGGAAATTTGGGGCCGTATTTTCAAAGCCAGCGCACCGAGATTTACGAGCGCTATCTAAAAAAACTTCAGGACGCCGGTCACATCTTTGAAGACCAGGGCGCGTTACGATTTCGTTCGCCGCGCGAACACGTGATCGTCGACGATTTGGTTTGCGGCAAAATCGATTTCGATCTCACCAATCCCGGGACCCATCCGGACATGACCATCCGCCGACCCGACGGTTCGTGGATTTTTCATTTCGTAAACGTGATCGACGACATCGAGATGAAAATTTCGCACGTGATCCGCGGCGAAGATCATCTTTCGAACACGCCGAAACATATCGAGCTTTACAAAGCGCTTGGCGCGGCGCCGCCAAATTTCGCGCACATCCCGCTGATTTTGAATCGCGACGGCTCCAAGATGAGCAAGCGCGATGAAGGCGCATCGATCGCGACTTACATCGAGCAAGGCTACGCGCCGGAAGCGGTCCGCAATTATCTTTGTCTGCTCGGCTGGTCGCCCAAGGACAATCGCGAGAAGATCGACATCGAAGAAGTTGTTAAACTTTTTGAGCTCGAGAAAATCAATCGCCGCAACGCCGCGTTTGATCTCGACAAATGTTTTTGGCTCAACGGCCAGTACATCGCGCAAATGGCTCTCGATCGGTTTGTCGAATTGGCGCGGCCGTTCCTGGAAAAAGCGAAGATCGATAGCTCGAACGAAAAATACACCCGCGACGTCCTGGCGATCGTTAAGGAGAAGATCAAACTCCTGAAGGAATTGCCGGACTGGACGAGTTATTTTTTCACCGAGGATTACGAATTCGACGCGGCCGCGGTGGAAAAAGTTTTCGGCAAGCCCGAGGCGGCGAATCACTTAAAAGCATTGCACGATGAATTCGCCAAGGTCGACAAGTGGAATTGGCAGACGCTGGAGTCGACCTTGAAATCGCTCGCCCAAAAACTTGGGTGCAAAACCGGCGACCTCGTCCATCCCGCGCGGGTTGGGGTTAGTGGCCGGAGTGTTGGGCCCAGCTTGTATCATATGCTCGAAGTGATGGGCAAAGAGCGCGTGCTGAAACGATTCGACCGCACAATTGCGCAGTTTTCAAAATAACCGGGCGTGTCATCCTGAGCGAAAGCGAAGGACCTCGCATTCGGAGCTTGGGCCACGCAAATTAATGAGAACGTTCTACCATCCTATGAGAGGTCCCTCACTTCGTTCGGGATGACATGAAAAAGAAACGCGCGGTCACTAAGGAAGTTTACGAACTCTCCGATCTAAAAGACTGGCATGATCTCGATCCGTCGATTCGTCTCGGGGTGTTGGGCGATCCAGTCGAGCATTCGCTTTCGCCGCAAATGCAAAACGCCGCGCTCGAGCATTGCAAAATCGACATGCAGTACGCGCGATTCCACATTTTACCTGGCGAATTGCGCGCTGCGTTAGATCTCATTCGCAACTTGGAATTCGTCGGCCTGAACCTCACGATCCCGCACAAAATCGCCGCGCTGGCATTTCTCGATACCGCCGAGGAAAATGCGAAACGCATTGGCGCCGCCAACGTTATCAAGATTGACGCAGGCAAAACGCACGGCTTCAACACCGACGGTCGCGGTTTTTCGCGTGCGGTCCGCGAGGAATTTTCGGTCGATCTACGTGACCTTCGCATTCTTGTTCTCGGCGCCGGTGGCGCTTCTCGCGCGATCGCGCTCCAATGCGCGAAAGAAAATTGCGAGCGGCTCGTCATCGCGAATGGCACTTTCGAAAAGGGACAGCAACTCGCCGATTCGCTTAGGACTTTCTTCGAAGGACCGAAGGTGCTTGGCCCCGTGGCGCGGTTGCAGGCAATTCCGTGGGAAGAGCGCGCGTTTCAATTCCAGATCGCGAACGTCGATCTTATCGTGAACGCGACTCCGGTCGGTTTGAACCGGGGCGATCCCTCGCCGATTCCGTCGCGGCTCCTCGCGCCGCACCTGATGGTCTACGACACGATTTACACCGACAAACACACGCCGTTGGTTTCAGCAGCGATCGAAGCCGGTGCGCGCGCGGCGAACGGGTTGTCGCTGTTGCTGCATCAGGGGGCGCTCGCGTTTGAGATTTGGTTTGAGCGCGCGGCGCCGATTGAGATTATGCGACAAGCGATAGGTAGCGGCGGTTCACCGAACCGCCATGGCGATTGAGGTCAATCGCCGCTGCCTGTTTCCTCTGCCATTTCCTGACTGCGTTTTGTCGCTGCCTCAACCGCGGCGATCAAACTTTCGTTCGTCTTCATTTTTTCCATCACCGCGAGACCGGCCGCAGTTGTTCCGCCGGGTGTCACAACCATTTTGACCAATTCCTCCGCCGACATTTTGCTTTCTCGCATCAGTTCAGCGGCGCCGAGGACAGTTTGAATGGCAAGCTCGCTGGAAATGTTTTTCGCCAAACCAAGTTTTGCGCCGCTTTGGGCGAGCGCGTCGATGATCGTGTAAACGAACGCCGGACCGCTGCCGCTCAACGCGGTCACGATGTCAATCTGTGCTTCTTCAATTTCAACGACCACGCCAATTGCGCCAAAAATTCGCTTCGCCAGATCGACATCTTGATTCGTGCTGCGGGTTCCGCGCGAAATTCCGGTGGCTGCGCGACAAATTGCCGATGGAGTGTTGGTCAGTGCACGCATGAACCGCGCGTTAGCGGTTATCTCCATGCTGCCAATCCGAACCCCGCCTGCCAGCGAGATTACGAGTTTGTTGTCTAACTGTTCCCCGAGATCTCGTAAGACCCCGAGCACCATTCCAGGCTTAACGGCTACAAAGAGAGCGTTCGCTTTCTCCGCGGCTTCCGCATTCTCCGCAGTGACTGCCACGCCTGTTTCCTTTTGTAAGCTCGCGCGGGTTTGTTCGTTTGGTTCGCTGGCAATAATGTCGCCTGGCGGACAAAATTTCGCCCTGACCAGGCCGCGAATGACAGAGCCGGCGAGTTTTCCGGCGCCAATGAACCCCAGTTGATAGATTTGAGAAGGCATCGATTTCCGCGATAGTAGTTCATGGTAGCCGCCGCTGTAAATTTGCAACGTGAGGTTGCGTCCGATTCGCGTCGATCCAGCGCTGATCTTGCGAAAGAGCTTCGCATGCTGGCGACCGAGCGGAACGCGGTGATTCTGGCGCATAATTACCAGGTGCCGGAGCTGCAAGACGTGGCCGATTTTGTGGGTGATTCGTTAGGCCTGAGTTATCAAGCGGCGAAAACGGACGCGGAGGTGATTTTGTTTTGCGGCGTTCATTTCATGGCCGAGACGGCGAAGGTCATTAATCCATCGAAACGGGTGATTCTTCCCGACTTGGAAGCGGGCTGTTCGCTTTCGGAATCCTGCCCGCCGGAAAAGCTGGCGGAGTTTCTGAAAAAACACGCCGACAAAAATTATTACGTGATCGCCTACATCAACTGTAGCGCGGGTGTGAAAGCGCAGTCCGATATCATTTGCACCAGTGGTAACGCGGACAAGATCGTGCGATCTGCGCCGCCGGACCGGAATATTCTGTTCGTGCCGGACCAAAACCTCGGCGCGTGGGTCACGGAGCGCACCGGTCGAAAAATGGATTTATGGCAGGGGACTTGTTACGTCCACGTCGAGTTCACTGCGCGGAGCATCAGTCGGATTCGCGAAGAATTCCCGAACGCGCCGGTGGTGGCGCATCCCGAATGCACCTACGCGGTGCGGATGTTGGCCGACGAAGTTTGTTCGACCGAGAAAATGGTCGCCTTTTGCAAAAATTCGCCGGCGAGGGAAATCATCGTCGTAACCGAGGCCGGAATGTTGCATCGGCTGAAGAAGGAGATCCCGGGCAAGACATTCATTCCTGGCCCGACCGAGAATTGTTTCTGTGGCGAGTGTCGCTACATGAAGAAGAACACGTTGGAAAAAGCCTACCACGCGCTGCTCAACATGGAGCCGGAGATCACGCTGCGGGAAGAAATTCGCCAGCGCGCCGAGTTGCCGATCCTGCGAATGCTGGAGCTCAGCAGGTAGCGGCGGCTCACCGAGCCGCCATGGCGATTGGGTCAATCGCCGCTACCTTTAATCTTGTCACTGGTCACTCATCCCTTATCACTTCTGCCGGATGGAACGGCCTTCGATCTGGGTCATTGTAGTTGTTTTGCTGCTCGGGGTTTTGTTTTTGCGCGAACCCCGGTTTCAGCGTTCCGAGGACATTTTTTTACGCTGGCTGTTGCGGCATTCCCAGCCCGCCACTAAACCGTTGCCGCTGACCATTGTTGAAATTGGAAAGGAGAATCCGCCGCCACCGCTCGAAACCGCGCTCCTGTTGCAGGGCCTTCTTGAATTTAAGCCAACCGTAATCGCCCTCGAACCGGTTTTGCAGTGGGGCGAACGGGCCAAGGATCAGGAACAAATTTTCATGGACCAGGCGATGCGCGTTCCGAAACTTTTTCTGGGCGCGGAGCTCACGGCATCGCCCGATCCGGACGCGCCGGTTCCCGAAATTGCCGGTTTTTCACATGTCACGGGCCGGCGCGGTGATCTGCCGGAGTTTTCGGGAATCGAACATCAGCCAAGTGAAGACGTAAGGGTCCTTTCCACGGTGGGCTTTGTGAATTTTCCTCCAGAAGCGGCAGATGATCTGCACGTCCCTCTCCTTTTTCAATATCGTGGTGAAGTGATTCCGGCTTTTGCGCTTCAGGCGATCATGCTTTGGCTGCGGGTCACTCCGGACGAACTGAAGATCGAGATCGGCTCATCAATCGATTTTCCGAATGGCCTCAAAATCCCAGTCCGCTCTGATGGCACACTGCTGGTGAGCCCTCGAATGACCCAACGCGCGCGTCGCATCACGATCGATGAACTACTCCTCGCTGCCCAACAGCATGAGAGCGGCGCGGCCACCGGGATTCGGCTTGAAGATGTTCGCAGCCAGCTTGTTTTTGCCCACACCGAGACCAACAAGCCCGATCTTATTGCCGCAGCGATTGCCTCAATCCAGGCGAACACATTTGTCCGTCGGGTGAGTTGGATCTTTGATTGCGTGATGGTCGTTGCGGTCGCGCTATTGAGTGGATGGGTTCGCAAATTTTCGCGGATTGATTTGATCATCGGCGCGGTCGCGTTTTCCGCTGCTTATTGTCTGATAGCTCTCGGAATTGTTTCCGCGTGGGCAATCTGGCTGCCGGCCTGGCTTCCCCTCGGGGCCGCCTGGATTTCAGTCTTGGCCGCGATTGTTCTCCCGAAACCAAAAAATGCGGCGCGAACAGTCACGGTGGCCGCCCCGCCGCCAGTGCCTTGATGGACTCCAAAGAATCAATCGACAAGCGAATCGACGGACTCCACGCGAGCGGATTGGTCGACATGCATTTCGATTTGCCGCTGGATCTTTACGAGAAGCGAAATCATCCCGGCGCGCTCGTTTCGCATTATCTGCCGGAATTCGAAGCGGGAAACATCGGCATCGTTGGCGCGGCTCTTTATGTAGAAGACCGTTATCTGCCGGAAATGGGTCTGCGCGTAGCCCTCGATCAGGTCGCGCGACTTTACTCGGAAGTCGACAACTCGGATCGATTTGCGATTTGCAAGACGAATGAGGAAATCGAGCGAGCTCGAAAAGAAAATAAGATCGCGCTCGTCATCACCATGGAAGGCGTCGAACCGCTCGGCGAAGACCTCGATCTCTTGCGCGTTTTCTATCAACTCGGGCTGCGAATGGTTGGACTAACCCACGCCCGCCGAAACGCCGCCGGCGCCGGCGGAATTTTCTCCGCCAGCGGGTCGCCGAAGGATGGGCTAACCGCTTTCGGCAGGGCAGTCGTCCGGGAATGCGAGCGGCTCGGCATCATCATCGATCTCGCCCACATCAATCCGAAGGGGTTCGAAGAGATTGTCGAGCTGACGAAGCGGCCCTTGATCGTTTCACACACCAACGCCCGAAAGTTTTACGACATCGAACGCAACATCAGCGACGGCCAAATCAAAATGATTGGCCAGCGCGGCGGGGTCATTGGCGTGAACGCGATCCTGGTCAGTTCAAATTCGGACGACAGCACGATCGATCGTTACATTGATCATATCGAACACGTGATCAGTTTGATCGGCGTCGACGGGGTTGGGATCGGTTTCGATTTTTGCGAGTACCTGTTTAAGCAACTCCCCGAGAACGTAATCAAGGAGCTGGCGGCAAAATTAACCACGCCCCATTTCATTTCCGACCTGACCAATCACTCGCACGCTCGAAATTTCACCCGCAAACTGATCGAGCGCGGTTTTGGCGATGCTGACATCGCGAAGATTTTGCGCGGAAACTGGATGCGGATTTTCGAGCAGAATTTGAGGTAGCGGCGGTTCACCGAACCGCCATGGCGATTGAGGTCAATCGCCGCTACCTAGACAATTCCCAGCGTCGGGAATTTGCGTCCCAAAACGGTTTCACTCGGTGCTTTTAACCAACGGTCGAGCACTGTTCCGTAAACGCCACGGAAATCGGTGTTGAATTTCAAATCGCCGCGATCGAGATCGGTCAGGCTTGGATATTTTCCGAACAATCCGGCTTTGACTGCGCCGCCAAGCATGAACAGCGGCGCGGCGGCGCCGTGATCGGTCCCGCCATTGGCATTTTCCTGAACGCGCCGCCCGAACTCGCTGAAGGTCATTAATAGCACGCGCTCGAAATTTCCCTGTTGCTTCAAGTCGGCGACAAACGCGCTGACCGCGTCGTTGAATTCGCCCATCAATCGTTCGTGAGTGTTGATTTGTCCGGCGTGGGTATCGAAACCGCCCTGGCTCGCGTAATAAACTCGCGTTGGCAATCCGCCGGCGATCATTCGCGCGATGATGTTCAAACTCGCTGCCAACTGACCCTGCGGATACGGCACGGTCGATTTATACTTGCGCGCAATTGCCAGGACCTTGTCGGAACTCAATTGCGCATCGAGCGCAGTTCGCTGCAAGAAATCCAACGTGCTGAGATTGCTTCTGGTTTTACCAGCAATTGCGCCAATCGAGCCGCCGGCATTTGACGCCGCGGTGCCGCTTTCTTCACCGCCACCTGACTCGTTCAGTTGGCGGAAGAGAATTTCTTCGGCGCTCATTTGACCGTTGTTCGGCTCGGATGGCCGAAACCGAAATTGTTCGGGACGCGAAAACGTTACGCCGGTCGGATTTTTGGCAGCGAATGCCTGAGGCGTTTCTTCCCCGATCGCCACTCCAACCGTTGGATCCGCGCCGGAGCAGCAACTATCAAAGTAACGGCCAAGCCACCCTTCGCTCACTGTTCGATCGGCGTCCGACGCGGTTTGCCAGATCTCGGTTGAACGAAAGTGCGAACGATTTGGATTTGGATAGCCGACACCCTGGACGATCGCCACGTGGCCCTCATCATACAGCGACTTCACCCCGACAAGCTTTGGATTTAGCGCGATGTGATTGTCGATCTTGAGAACTTGATCGAGCCCCAAACGAAGTCGCGGGCGTGCGACGTGATAGGCGTCATCGGCATAGGGGATCACCATGTTGAGTCCGTCGTTGCCGCCGGCCATTTGCAACACCACGAGAATCGTTCCGTCTTTGCCGGTAACCGCTTGCGTCGCCGCGTCAGCCGCCAGCGCGTCGAGGGCAAAGAAAGTCTTCTCGAGAAAGACCGGCAGTGTCCAGGTCGAGGCAGCTCCGAGCATCGACGTCCGCAGAAACCTTCGACGGGTTTGCAATGTCGGTTTCGTTTTCATGTTTAGACCAGTTGAAACTGGGGCGTGCTCATCATCAAATGGATCAGGCCCCGCAAATTCGCGTCTGTGATGTCCGGGCCGCGCGATTCGAGAAATTGAGCGAACGCGTCGAGTTCTTTTTGCGCGGGTTGGGTTTGAAAAAATCGTTTGGCAAGGAGATCGACAATGTCGCGCGGCTTCGTCCGCAGATCGGCTGGGATGAGCTTTCCGAGATCGATCGCATCACGCTTGATTTGCTCGGCATACTGCGCGGCGCGTCCAAAACCGACGTCGGCGCCCTGGCGCGGTTGCCGAACATTCGCGGGCAGGATCGCGTCGCCGTTGATTAAGTAGTTCGCGAAATTGTAGCGAAACAACAGGGTCGAGGTGCTGATCCACTGTTTGCCGCCGTCCCAGCCTTTCACGTTGGGTGGCGCAAAAAGGATTTGTCCCATTTGTCTCATCGCGTTTTGGGCGGCGAGAGGCGGTGGCGCGGCTGTGTCCAACAATTTCGATGTCTGAACGATGTACTGCACCGGGCTCTTGATTTGATTGCCCATGGCCCGGTCGGAATAAAATTCCGCGGAGCTGAAAATCTCCCGCAAGATCGGACGCATCTCGAAATTGTGTTTGCGAATCGTCCTCGCCACGGAATCGACCATCTCCGGCGAAGGATCGTCCTCCGCGAAAAATCGCCAAAGCTTGCGACCGATGAATTGCCCGCACGCCGTTTTGGAAACGAGCAGGTCGATGATGTCGTCACCGTTCAGGTTCCCGTTGCGTCCCATGAACGTTTTCGACCTTTGGTCCTGCTGAAACGGCGCGAAGCGAAATTGCTGCGTGGTAAAATCGATCCGGTAACCGGTGAATGCGCGCGCCGATTCGCGAATGTCCTGTTCGGTGTAATTGCCGATCCCGACGGTGAACAATTCCATCAATTCGCGGGCCCAGTTTTCGTTTGGGTGTTCCTGCCGGCTTTGTTGAAGATCGAGATAAATCATCATCGCCGGATCGCGTGAGATTCTTTTTACAAGCGCGCCGAAGTTTCCGAGGGCATTGCGGCGAAGAGTATCGTTTTGGAGCCACATCCAGTAGGCGTCGCGAACTTTTTGAATGCTGGTGGCAAAGTGGCCGTGCCAAAACAGGGTCATTTTTTCGAGCAACGGCGCCGGGCCGTTCAACATTCGGTCGAGCCACCACCGGCGGAGATCGATCATCTCGTCGCCCTCCATCATCCGGACCTCACGAATCTTACCCTGAAAATTCTCGCCCCGGTCCTTGGCGGCTTTAATCTCCATCCGCTGGGCGCGAATGTTACGGGGGTGGGCCCAGGCCGGAGGCGGCACGCTGGCCGCGTCGCTTTTTACCTCGACCAGATCCCGAACCGAGGCGGTAAGTCCTTTTTGCCGGGTTCGTTCGATTTCATCTGGTGTGGCCCCAAATCCAGCCCGATTTAAGAGATGCGCTGCCGTGGCGTCGTTCCACTTCGAATCCGGCAGCGGCGTCAACATATTCATTCAACCTCCTGATAAGACAGCAGTCGCGCTCCGACGGTTACAGAGTTCTTACTCTTGCTCGTGCTCTTACTCTTACTCATTCTGATCGCATGAAACCCCAGTTCGACCACGAGAAATTGCGCGTCTACCAACAGGCCCTGACCTTCGTCACTTGGGCGACTCAGCTTTTGCCCAAGATTCAGCCGAAGGCGGCCGCTAAAGACCAACTCGATCGCGCCTCGACGAGCGTCCCGCTCAATATCGCTGAGGGTAATGGTAAGTTCGCCGTGCGGGATCGCTGTCGCTTTATTGAGATTGCCCGGGGCTCTGCGTTTGAGTGCGCGGCTTGCCTAGAAGTGTTGATGGCGAAGGGTTTGTGCAACCCCGCCATGATCTCAGCAGGGAAAGATCAGCTTTTCGAGATCGTCTCAATGCTGACGGGATTACAAAACAGTCTTATGTCGCGCGTGAGCGAGGAGTCACCTGAATATCTCGCTCCGGAAGAGTAAGAGTAAGAGTAAGAGAAAGAGCAAGAGCAAGAGGTCATTGAAATTTACTAATTTAACGCGCCGGACGGAGATCGGCGCGAATTCGTACTATTTAGAGACGGGCAGTCACCGTCTGGTGCTCGATTCGGGGATGCATCCCAAATTTGCAGGGGAAGACGCGTTGCCGAATTTGAATGCGCTCACCGGCCGGAAGGTCGACGCTATCATCCTTTCCCATTCGCATCAGGACCACATCGGAACCCTTCCGGTGTTGATGCGGCGCCAACCCCAGGCGCACGTCTTCATGACCGAACCGACGGCTGAAATCGGAAGCACGCTTCTTCATAACTCGGTCAACGTGATGACGCGGCAACGCGAGGAGCTCGGTCCGGCCGTCGCTGGAATCTATCCGCTGTTCACTCATCGCGAGACCGATCGCGTCAGTGAACGCTGGCATCCGTGCGCGCTTCGTCAGACCTACACCGTGTCCGGCGAACGCGCGCCCGCAGATTCGAGCGAAACGACATTTGAATTTTTCGATGCCGGTCACTTGCTCGGTTCGACCGGAATCCTGCTGCGAACGGAAGGACGAACCGTGTTTTATACCGGCGATGTAAATTTCGACGATCAGACGATCGCCCAAGCGGCCGTTTTTCCGGAGGAGAACATCGACATCCTGATCATGGAATGCACCCGCGGCGACACGCCCGTGCCCCCGGACTGGTCGCGAGCGAGCGAGGAAAAACGATTGATGCAGGCGATCGAAAACGCGTTCACCCGCGGCGGCTGTGTGATGATTCCGGTCTTCGCGCTGGGAAAGACTCAGGAGATTCTGGCGATCCTCTACAAATTGCGCCGCGAGAAGATCCTCGATTTTCCGATCTACATCGGCGGTCTCAGTGCGAAAATCACCGAGATTTATGACCAGCGCGCGCAGATGGGCCGCCGGCAATTATCGCGCCTGCAGTTGCTCGGCGAATTGCGGCCGTTCGTTTTGAATTCGGAAAACATTCAAGACGCCGGGACGAGAGCCGGCCGGGTTTACGCGCTGTCGAGCGGAATGATGATGCCGAAAACGCTTTCCAACACCTTCGCTCAACGAATTGTCGATCAACCGCGACATTCAATTTTCTTTGTTGGCTATGCGGATCCGGAATCGCCCGCCGGAATTTTGCGAAGCGCGCGGACAGATGAGGAAGTCACAATTGATCCTGATCGAGGGCTTCAGCGCGTGCGTTGCCAGATGGAACAGTTCCAGTTTAGCGCTCACGCGTCGCGCGAATCGCTCATTGCCTTTGCCGAGCGACTCGCCCCAAAAAAGATTTTGCTCGTCCATGGCGATCCACTCGCCGTCGAATGGGTGCGCGCGCGATTAGCGCTCGACCTGCCCAATTCGGAAATCATCGTGCCAACGCCTGGAGTGGAGA
The DNA here is from genome assembly GCA_963817335.1 of uncultured Verrucomicrobiae bacterium. Classification (GTDB taxonomy): domain Bacteria; phylum Verrucomicrobiota; class Verrucomicrobiia; order Chthoniobacterales; family UBA10450; genus AV40. Next base: position 791,308 of record CAWFNX010000001.1, read on the forward strand.
TTGAGCTGTAGCGGCGCTCTCTGAGCGTCGATTATGTCCGAAACGACGGTCAGAGACCGCCGCTACAACAACATGAGAATCGTTTCCTGGAACATTAATTCCCTGCGGAAGCGTCAGGACCGCCTGTTCGAATGGCTCGAGCGAACCAAACCGGAAGTTGTTTGTTTGCAGGAAACGAAATGTCCGGACGCACAATTTCCCGCGCTCTCGCTACGGTCGGTTGGCTACGATTCGGCCTATCATGGGGAGAAATCCTACAATGGCGTCGCAATTCTCTCTAAAACAAAGCTGACTGAAGTTCGCGCGTCGCTGTGCGATGAGATTGTTGACCCGCAGTCACGGGTGATTGCGGCGACGGTTGGAAGCATGCGGGTTTACTCGGTTTACGCGCCGAACGGCCAGGCCGTCGGTTCGCCGGCTTACAAATACAAGTTGGAATGGTACGCCCGCTTGCGTGATTGCCTCGGGAAAGAGAAGCACACTGAGCTCGCCAACGGACGAGTCCGTCCGGCTGGCGGACTTGTCGTCTGCGGAGACTTCAACGTCGCTCCTGAAGACGTCGACATTCACGATCCTGCGCTTTGGCGCGGCGCGATCATGTGTTCCGACGCTGAACGCGCAGCGTTTCAGCAGCTTAGCGACATCGGATTGCGCGACACGCTTCGATTACATCCTCAACCGGCCGGGGTCTTTACCTGGTGGGATTATCGAATGCTGGCTTTCCCGAAGAATCGCGGGCTGCGGATCGACGCGGTGCTCGCAAGCGAAGGGCTGGCGAGAAAATGCACCGCAGCCGGCGTAGATCGCGACCTGCGAAAGGGCAAAGATCCTTCCGATCACGCGCCGATATGGGCAGAGTTTGATTTGTAGCGGCGCTCTATGAGCGTCGCATAATTTCAAAATAAGAGTGCGACGGTCACAGACCGCCGCTACAGAAGAGCAATGACCAGCGCGTCGCATCTTCGCGTGGCCAATCCGCCAACCAAGCCCGTCCTGATTTGGGATGGCGAATGTCATTTTTGCCGTCGTTGGATCGAGCGGTGGAAAGAAATGACTGGGGCTGACCTTGATTATGAAACGTCACAGAACCTCGGCGACAGGTTTCCAGAGATTCCGCGGGAAGAATTTGAGCAGTCGGTGATCCTGGTCGAGCCGGATGGAGCCGTCCAGCGCGGCGCGGCAGCAGTGCTTCGATCGCTGCGTTGTCGATCTTCAAAAAGGTGGCTGGCCTGGAGTTACGAGCACGTTCCGGGTTTCGCCGCATTGGCCGAAGGTTTTTATCAACTGATTGCGGCCAATCGAAGACCTGCTTCTCGAGTTACCAGTTTGCTTTGGGGAAAAGATGTCCGGCCCCCAACTTATTTTGCCGCGCGGCGCTGGTTTCTGCGCGTGCTCGGTTTGATCTTCCTAATCGCGTTCGTTTCGCTTTGGGTTCAGGTCGACGGCCTCATCGGTCCAAACGGAATCACCCCCGTCTCCGAATTTCTACCGGCCGCGCGTGCTCAGCTCGGCGATCGCGCGCTGTGGATACTGCCCACGTTATGCTGGCTCAATTCGAGTGGCGCGTTTCTCCACTTTCTTTGCGGCGGCGGGGTTGTGCTCTCGCTGTTTTTGATTTTCGGAATCGCGCCCGCGTTGTCCCTCGTCGGTCTGGTAGCTTTTTATCTATCGCTGATTGTCGCTGGGCAAACGTTCCTGAGTTTTCAATGGGATATCTTGCTGATTGAGACCGCGTTCCTCTCGATCTTTCTCGCGCCGTGGCGGCTGTGGTGGCGCAAAACAAACGAGCCGCCGATCTCGCGCGCGGCGATGTTTCTGCTCAAACTTTTGCTTTTCAAACTGATGCTGATGTCAGGAGTCGTGAAACTCACCAGCGGAGACGATTCGTGGTGGAACCTGACCGCGCTTGATTATCACTATTGGTCGCAGCCGTTGCCTACGATTTTTGCCTGGTGGGCGGACCAGAGCCCGGAATGGTTCAAACATTTCTCGGTCGCGTTTTGCCTCGTGGTCGAGATTGTCGTTCCCTTCTTCATCTGGGCACCGCGCCGGTTGCGACTCTTCGCATGCGCGTTGCTGATTTTTCTTCAGGGCGTGATCGGACTGACCGGCAACTATAATTTCTTCAATCTGCTCACCATCGCGTTGTGCTTGTTGCTCATTGATGACGCGGTGATCTGTAGGGGAAGCGGTTCGCTTCCCAGAGGGACGCTGTCAGCGTCCCCTACAGTTGCGCGCGGCATTCGCGTGCGAGCAGACCGAGTGTCTACTTACGCGGCGATTGCCGTCATCGTTCTCACCTTGCCGATCGACGCGCGTCTGATCTACGGCGCGTTCGAGCCGGAAGAGGAATGGTCGCCGCTTTTGGGGGCAATGTATGCGCGAGCTGACGCGTTTCGAATCGTAAACGGGTACGGTCTGTTCCGGGTGATGACGAAGGACCGAAAGGAAATCGTCATTGAAGGCAGCGCCGACGGACTCGATTGGAAGCCGTACGAATTCAAATGGAAACCGGGCGACCCGATGCGGGCGCCGGGCTGGTGTCAGCCGCATCAACCGCGGCTGGATTGGCAAATGTGGTTTGCCGCGCTCGGATCGTATCGGCGCAATCCCTGGTTTGTGCAGACTGTGATTGCTTTGTTGCACGGCAAACCGGCGGTGACGGCGTTATTTGAAAAGAATCCTTTCCCCGAAAATCCGCCGCGCTTTGTTCGGGCAACGATTTATCGCTATCGGTTCACCACAATGGAGGAGCATCGCCAAACCGGAGCCTGGTGGAGCCGTCAGGAGCTGGGCGAATATCTTCCGAGCGTTTCCCTCGAGGACGTTCAGTAGGTCGACATATTTTGTAGCGGCGATCTCAGACCGCCGCTACAGTTGAGGCGTCCTGTTTCGCAGATATATTTTCGGCGCAATGCCGAAGGAAGAACAGATCGTGATGGAAGGCACCGTGACCCAGGTCCTCCCAGGCACCATGTTCCGAGTGGATCTCGCAGGCCAGCGAAACGTGCTGGCCCACATCTCCGGCAAAATGCGGAAGCACTTCATTCGGATCGTCCCGGGCGACAAGGTTTCGGTGGAGCTCTCGCCTTACGACCTGACCAAGGCTCGGATCATTTTCCGAGAGCAATGACCGCGCTGCGCGCGGGCGTTGAGAAGTTGAGGCGTTGAGCCGTTGAGAGGATCCTGAGATCCCAAGCGTTCCCAGCTGGCGACCGGTTTGGAATTTGCTCAGAATCGGAAGCGCGCGGATAGTTCCGGTAACGAAACCAATTGGAGAACATCATGGCTGAAGAAAACAAATCACATCGATCGTCAAGCGCGAGTGATGCGCAGGACAAATTCGAGAGCAGCAAAATTCACGCACGGAAAGCCGCCGAAGATTTAAAAGGCGCCGCCGAAGCGGTTGCGGGGGAATATCGCGGCAAGGCCGAACAAGTTTGGAACGACGCCCGGGGCAAAGCCGAGAAGGCTTGGACCGATGCGCGGGGGAAAGCCGAGGGCGCATGGGATGATGCCCGCACCCGCGCGCGCACGTTTCAGGACGATGCCGAAGAGTACGTTCGCGAAAATCCGACCAAGGCGATCTTTACCGCGCTTGGCGTTGGATTCGTCCTTGGACTGATCTTCCGGCGCTGACCGCGATTCGCCGAATGGCTGAAGAAACTGCGCCGTCGCGAAGTCGACCGCGCCAGACAGGTCTCATCGGTAGCTTGGTCGCGCTGGCGGCTGCGCTCGCCGATTTTTTCGAGAGCCGCGCCGCCCTTCTTGCCACGGAGTCCAAAACGGCCCTGGTCCAGTTTTTGGTAGCGGCGCTTTGTCTGCTGTTGGCGATTCTGTTTTTTGCGTTCGGCTACATTTTTTTACTCGCGACCGCGGTGGTCGCGATCGCGCACATGGCGAACGTTTCTTGGTTGTGGATAGCGTTGGCCGCAGCGGGCCTGCACTTTGTTATCGCGCTCGTCTTTATGTTGGTCGCTGGAACTGGAATTAAGCGTCCGCTATTTCGGGGAACCCGAGCCGAGCTACAGAAGGATCGAGAATGGCTAAAAAATCTGGAAACAAATCATCCGCCGAACTGAGAGAACAGATCTCAAGATCTCGCGAAGATGTGGAACGCCGGCTCGCGCGGGTTCGCGAAGAGTCGGACTTTCCGAAGAAAATCCGGCGCTCGGTTCAACGGGAACCCGTTCCGTGGATTGTCGGGGCGATCGCGGTCGGACTTTTGGTGACGGCCGTTGTAACCCGGAGGAGAAAGATTGTGGTCAGCGCCAAGTCTGGATCGAAACCCAAAGGCGGGCTTTTGGAAGCTGGATTTCTTTTGGGAGCGCTTCGGGTCGCAGCAACGTTGCTGAAGCCGGTGGTGGCAAAGTTTGTCGAAGAAAAATTTGGCCATTACGCGTCGCGCGAGCGGTCTGGACCGAAAGGCTTTTGAGTTTACGCGTGGCACTGTCCGGCATAAAACGGACGGCGCGTAATGTCTGCGGGATCGACAACCTCGACTTCACATCCGCTCCGGCATGTTGACGACTATCTTGCGGTCGGCCAACGGGCGGGAGCGTCCGATATCCATCTCGGGGTAAACGCGGCGCCGATTTGGCGATTGCACGGAACATTGCAACCCATCTGGCCGGATGCCCCGCGTTTGACGTCCGGGCAAACACTTGCTCTGGCGGAAGGTTTTCTCTCGAACCAGCAGAAAGCGCAATTGAACGAGCGGGGCGACGCCGATTTCGCTTACGCAAATTCGTCCGGTCGCTATCGCACCAGCGTGGTGCGACAACGCCTCGGGGTCGATCTGGTGTTTCGAATCGTCAACACCAACGTCCGCACCATGGACGAGCTCGGTTTGCCCGGGCATCTGAAGTTGCTCACCCGTTATCAAAACGGATTGATCCTCATCACCGGCTCGGTGGGGAGCGGCAAATCGACGACTCTGGCAGCATTGGTTGAGCAAGTGAACATCGAGCGGCGCGAACATATCATCACCCTCGAGGACCCGATCGAATATGTGCTCGAGCCGAAAGGTTGCCACATCACCCAACGGGAAGTGCATACTCACACCCGTTCCTTCGCGGCGGCGTTGCGCGGCGCGCTTCGTGAAGATCCGGATGTGATCATGGTTGGCGAAATGCGCGATTTGGAAACCATCTCCCTCGCGATCACCGCTGCAGAGACCGGCCATTTGGTTTTGGGAACGCTCCACACCGGAAATGCTTCGCGCACGCTCGATCGATTGCTCGATGTCTTTCCGCCCGATCAACAGGAACAAATTCGCATTATGGTGAGTGAATCGTTGCGCGGTGTCATCAGCCAGCAACTGATTCCGCGCGCTGACGGCAAAGGTCGCGTGCTCGCGCTGGAAATTCTCACCAACACTCCCGCTGTCGCCAACGTGATCCGCGAAGCTCGGACTTACATGCTGCCTGGAATCATTCAGACCGGAAAAAAGCAGGGGATGCAGCTGATGGACGACGCCTTGGCGGAGCTGCACAACCGGGGACTGATTGATGCCGACGAGACGCTGGCGCGAGCGGAACAAAAGGCCGAGATGCGCAGTCAGCTCCGCAAATGACGAAGCACGAATGCCGAATGTCGAAACAATGACGACGCCAAAAATTCAAAATGGGGGGTTTGCGCGACTTAGGGTATTCGGATTTGGTCATTCCTTCGTGCTTCGTCATTCGACATTCGTCATTTAGCCATGCCCTCTCTCGATCAATTCCTAAAAGTAATCGTCGAGCAAGGCGGTTCGGACCTTCATATCGGCGAAGGGCAACCGCCAAAGATGCGCAAGCATGGTGATGTCGCGCCCATTCGTGAAAAAGCGCTCACCCGCGATGAAACCGTTTCGATGCTGCGCGAAATTTGCGGCGACCGGAATTGGCAAATCTTCGACGAGCGCGGCGACTTCGATTTTGCCTACGAGATGGATGCGGCCTCGCGGTTTCGTTGCAACTACTTGAAGCAGACCCACGGCTACGGCGCTGTCTTTCGATTGATTCCCACGAAAATCGCGTCCCTGGAGGAGCTGGGAATTCCGCCGGTCGCAAAAGAGTTTGCGCACCTTCGCGGCGGACTGGTTTTGGTTACGGGTCCGACCGGTTCCGGAAAATCAACGACCCTGGCCGCGTTGATGGATTACATTAACGAAAATTTCGCTCGCCACATCGTGACCATCGAAGAGCCGATCGAGTTTGTGCACGGCAACAAACGCAGCATCATTACTCAGCGCGAAATTCCCGGCGATTCGGAATCGTTTCCGGTCGCGCTCAAGGCCGCGTTGCGCGAAGACGCCGACATCGTCCTCGTCGGTGAAATGCGCGACTTGGAAACCGTTTCGCTCGCGCTGACCGCAGCCGAAACCGGCCTGCTTGTCTTTGGAACTCTCCACACCAACAACGCGCGCAAAACGGTCGACCGAATGGTCGACGTTTTTCCGGCGCCGAAACAACCGCAAGCCCGGGCGATGCTGGCCAATTCATTGCGCGGCGTGCTCGCCCAACTGCTCTTGAAGAAAGCGGACGGATCCGGCCGGGTCGCAGTGAACGAAATCCTGGTCGCGAACGCCGCCGTCTCTGCCATCATTCGCGAAGGTGCCACCCAAAAACTTCAGGACGTGATTGTTTCTGGCAGAGGGCAGGGGATGCAATTTATGGACGACGCAATTTTCGCGCTCCTGAAGAGCGGCACGGTCACGGCGCACGAAGCGTTCATGAAAGCGATCGACAAGAACCGGTTTAAACAATTCCTGCCTGCGGAGGATGAACACCTTGGCGACGCCGCCGGCGCAGCTCCGAATGATGAAAAACGGTTGCCGGGGAATTTCATGAAGAAAGCCGCCGGCCAAGGCACAACCAGACGTTAGTTGTCGGCAGCGACGTCTCAACGACTCAACCTCTCAACTGCTCAACACGCCCGCGCCGATCAAAGGCTAGTGAGGCACTTTGTCAGAGAGCGCCGTACGCTTGATCAACGAGAAGAGGGGCGTACTTCGGCGCGCGTCTTGCTAAGTAGTCTCGAAATTATGCAGATCCTGGTTGTCGAGGATGAAAAAGCCGTCGGGCACATGATTGCCATGGTCCTTGGGGGTCCGGCCTCCAAGGTCGTTCGCGCCAATAGCGGATGGGAAGCGCTCATTAAGATCGGCGCTACCGCCAAACCTTTTGACGTTGTTATCACCGATCATCGGATGCCGCGCATGACCGGCCTTCAATTGGTGCGTGAGCTGCGAGCCCGAACCTTTGGCGGTAAGATCCTCGTGCTGTCAGCTCACCTGTCAGACGAGGATATTCAGGCCTACGAAGAGCTAGAGGTGGACATGATGATGTCCAAGCCGTTTGATTTTGAAGAGCTGCAACAGGCCATGGCCGTCCTCGACCAAAAACCTTCAGTGCTCGCCAGTGCGCGGGCCTAGGGTTTGGCTCAAATTAGGCCTAACGAGAACAGGCTGAGTGCGCGTGGATCCAGCGCTTGGCTAAACTTTGTTTGCGCGTCATAAGCGATTCGCCTTCACTCTGTCTGCATCTGTTACCGGATGTTGCAGAATGATCGCAGGCTTCCAGGAACTAAGCTCCTTGTAACCAAGCAAGAGATTGCCGGTCCGCCGAAGAACTGTGGTTGTGCAGGAGACGTCGTAAACTTGACCCGGTGCGGCGGTGAACGTCACTGTCTGGGGACCGGAAGTACGTGAGTCGCCGCTAAAGGCCCTCATGTCTACTTTGACCTGATGTTTACCGGGTAAAAGTTCCCACTTGTTATAGCCGATCCCCGCATAGGTAAATCCTCCATCGTAAGGTTTGCCGTCCACCGACATGACCATGGCAGGACCGCCACCTGATTGTCGCAAAATAGCGACCGCGGTGTTTGGGAGCGCGCGTCCCGAGTGCATTTGGTAAGAGCTTGCGCAGGACGTCAGCAATATCCCGGTAACAACGAAACTGGCGTTTAGTTTTATAGATCGCATGTAATGATTCAAAGTTAGCGTTGGCCTCCTTTCAAAATACTCCCGGCAATAGTCGTTTAGTGCGTCGGGTGTAGGCTGCATAAAAATCTCCAAAGTTGGCCAGGAGAGCTCTCTCTTCCACTCGGATGCGGTGGGCCAGGACAAGGAATGTCGGAACTATAATAACCAACAAACTGAGTGCCGTGCCGAGCACCACCCCAAGGCCGGCACATTGCAGCAGCAAGCCAGTGTAGGAAGGATGGCGCACCACGCGGTAAGGACCAGTGTCGACGACTTGATGGTCGTGCGATATCGCCACATCTACCGAGAAAAAACGGCCGAGGTGCACGATCGCCCACCAGCGCAATGCCGCGCCGGCAGCAAAGAGACCCGCGCCAAACCACCGCCAGGGGAGACTGGGGAGGAACCTCGGACCCGCGTGGCTAAGCCCGGCTAAATGACCGGCGACGATTGATCCGACAATTACCGCCCAGAGCCACAGGTGAGAGCCCCGATCTTGCGGCGTGCTCGGGGCGCGGGAGGCACGTCGTCTCCAGACCAGAGCAAGCTCGGAAGCTAGCAACCCGACATCCAAAATAAGGTAGAGCGGCGGGAAAAACATTGGGTTTGTTGCCTAACTATAGGATAACCGACAATTTCGTCGTCAGGCGCGTGATAAACGCTTTGGCGCAGGGCGGATCGTTGCTGGCAGGTTTATCGGTAGCTATTCGACGCCCTTCGCAACAACTCGCCCATCTTTGAATTTCACGTAGTGATTGCCGGCCTCCCATGTCAACGTTTCCGACCCAGGTTCATTTTTGAAACCATTAGGTTTTCCAAGAATGCCAATCACCTCTGATTTCGTCATTCCAGACTGAACCTTGGTAAATTTCTTGTCCATCTGGCATCCGAGACTCAACAACGCGATTACTGCGATTAAGATTCGATTCACGATCTTGCTTTACCAAATAACAGGCTCATACCGCAACCATGACGAGGCGCTTCGACGCGAAGAAGTTTTTTTCGCAACGGGTTCGGCACCGAGCGCAAATGCGATCTGAAGGGTTCAGTCATCGGGAACAACTTTACACGTCGCCGGAGCCGAGCTTTGCTTTCACTTCATCCTTCATCCTTGCCGCGCAGCGGTCCGCCGTTTGTTCCAGCGATTGGTTAGGTCTTTTCTCTCCATTACTTCGATTTGGACTCGGCCCTCTGGCCCTTGCATTCCAAGACCGACTTGCCTTCACCTGTCTCCGTTACGGAAGTCAACGTCAGCTTTCCGTTTGCCGGGAAGCCGATGCGCAGATACTCGGTCGCCTTCTGGCCCGAGACCGAATATTCCAGCGGCTCGAACTCGAGTTCATCGCTTTTCCATCGCCCTCTATGATCGTGGTACTCGCCGGTAGATGAGATCTCCATCCAGCGAACAACCTGCTCGTCCGGACTGTAGCCGATAACGGCCGCTGCCTCGATCGGCCCAACATTGGGCAATTTGCCGGCGAAGCCACATGTTACCGCTGCGCCGAGTGCCGTGGATTTACAGTCGAGTGTCATTTCGAATTTCACTGGCGCTTTGGCCCCGGGTTCGGTGTCCGTCCCGGTGATAATCCAGTGCCCGACGAATGCGTCGACTGTCTTTTTGATCTCCTGTGGTGTTGCCGACTCCTTGCTTTGCGGGTGAAGTCTCAATGGTAAAGACGTGACCATCAGGATCGCAGCAACAATTGCGCGTTTCATAGACCTAACGAGACAGAGATAAGCCACGGCGGGGCGTCGTGGCGAACACGCTGAATTTATTTCGCAAAGGGGCCGTTGGCTTCATCGATTGGTTAGATCGCATCGTCATCATCAAGAGATCTGCCGCAATAGGGACAATACCGAAGATCTCGTGAGATGTTGAATGGAGAGCCGCCGCTCTCGGCAAATGATCGCGTGAGAGGCCGCTGGCAATGGATACACCGCCCACCGAAACTCAGGTGAAGGATAGAAGCGCCGGCCAGAGCAAATCCGATGACACTAACTACTATGAATGCTCGATGACCCTGGCTGGCGATCATCCCGCCGCCAAAAACCGCGAAGCCAATTACCACGCCCAAAAAACCCCGTCGCAGCGTCCGATTCACACACTGTCGCGTTGTCATACAACAGTAGCCCGCGCAGATCTAACAAGAAGTAGACGCCAAAATGGCGCAATTAAAGACGCCAATTTGGCGTCTAATCCGGAAGTTTACTGGGAGCAAAGGGGAGAAACACTGCATCCAGTCGTGATAATCTCAGCTTTTGGATTCGTTGCAAGCTACGGAGGCAACGGTCCCGGCGCGTTGACACTTAAAACGGCCAATGATAGTTTCGCGCCACTTTCCACTGAAAAGGTGGTAAAACGGCAGGAGAGGAAGCCTTGCACTCGTTGTTAAACAGTCAGGTTTTGGTGCTCAACCGCCTCTGGCAGGCGGTGAACATCTGCAGCGCCCGGCGGGCGTTCTCGCTGGTTTATGCCGGTCACGCCCATGTCGTCTCCTCGGACGACACGAACAATTTTCTGACCCACGATTTCGAAAGCTGGCGCGATTTTTCGTCCGACGCGCCCGACCACGAGCTGGTTCAAACGATTTCCTGGAGGATCCGCGTGCCCCGCGTGATCGTGCTTTTGTTTTTTGATCGTTTGCCGAAGAAGGAAGTGAAGTTTACCCGGCACAACGTGTTCGAGCGCGACAAGAACACCTGCCAATACTGCGGCAACACTTTTGATCGCAACGATCTGAATCTCGATCACGTGATTCCGCGCGATCGTGGCGGGATGACGACGTGGGAAAATGTCGTCTGTTCATGCATTCCGTGTAACACCGTCAAAGGCAATCGGCTCCCGCAGGAAGCGCAGATGACTTTGATCCGCAAGCCGAAGCGGCCGAAATGGCGGCCGTTCTTGCACGTCACTTTCAACGCGCCGCAGCACGAAAGCTGGCGGCACTTTGTCGATCTCGCTTACTGGAACGTCGAGCTGAGCGACTAGCGTCGCTTAGTCGTGATTCGTTGAAGCGTTGAAGCGGATGTTACCCGGAATCGCTTTAACGCTTAAACCGTTCAACGCTTCAACGCATTTAGAATCGGTTGCGGATATACGCCGAGAACAATGGTTGCGACCATCAACGCGACCATTATGAGGCGAGATAATGGACTGACCTCGATCGTGTCATTCCTGATGGAAGATTGGTCGCCTGCAGGCCAGTACATCGCGCGAATGACTTTGAGATAATAATAAAATCCGCAGGCAACGGTGACGATCCCCACCGTGACCAGCAGAAATTGCTTTTGAGCGATCGCACCCGCGAAGATAAAGAACTTACCGAAGAAGCCGGCGGTGAACGGCAATCCCGCCAGCGACACCATGGCGATCACCATGGCAAAGGCGAGAAACGGTTGCCGTTTGCCAAGTCCATCGAAGTCGGAGATCTCGTCGCCGGTTTGTTGTGACACGATGACTAACACCGCGAAGCTCAAAAGCGTCATCAACAAGTAGGCAACGAGATAAAAACCCACCGCCGGTCCGTTGATGCAAAGAACAGCGATGAGCAAATAGCCGGCGTGGGCTATGCTGGAGTATCCGAGCAAACGTTTGAGATTGTTTTGCGGCAGGGCGGCGAGATTTCCGTAAATCACGGTCAGCAATGCCAACAGCACCAACAGCCGTTGCATGTTCGGCAGCATCAGGAACGGTTGAAGCACTCGAATGAGGACAACGAAGCCGGCGGCTTTCGATCCAACAGACAGAAAAGCAGTTACCGGAGTCGGCGCGCCTTGATAAACATCCGGTACCCAAATTTGAAACGGCACCGCGGCGATTTTAAAACCGAGACCTACGACGACCAGCACCGCGCCGAACGTCGCCGCCTGGGTGTCGATGTTACCGGCGGCGAATGCTGCAGTGATGCGTTGTAGATTTGTTTCCCCGGTGACACCGAAAATCCAGGTGATGCCGTAAACGAGAAACGCGGCAGAAACTCCGCCGAGGATCAGATATTTAATGCCGGCCTCCAACGCGACTGGATCTCGACGAGTGAAACTGACGAGCACAAAAAACGAAATCGTCACCAGCTCGAGCGAGACGAAGATGAAAATGAAATCGATCGCCGAGACGAGATACATCAGACCGGCGCAGGTCAGAAGCGGCAACGAGAAAAATTCACCGAGGTTCCAGCCCAAGGGATTTGTTCCTCGTCGGATCACCGGCGCATAATCGATCATCATCACCAGGACGACGATTGTGGTAATGATCTCGAAGCGTTTGAAGAAAATCGCCAAAGCGTCGCCAGTATAAAAGTTCCAGAAGGCGCTGGTTTGTTCCGCTGGATTGGTTGAGACAAAAAAACTGGCGATGAGAACGAGCGTCAGACCAATAATTCCGACGTAGGCAAAAACTTTCTTGTCGATCCTCGCGGCGAAGGTCTCGCACAGAAGGATCGCGATGCCGAGAACAAGGACATCGATTTCGAGATGGGGCGCAGGAATTCCGGTCATTTGTTCGCGGTGAAATAGGTTCGAATCGCCGGCGTGATAATGTTCACGACCGTTTGCGGGAAAAATCCGACGGCGAGGAGCGCGGCAATCAAAATCGCGGCGGGAATGCGAAGGCCGCGACCAAGATCGCCAAGCTTCTCCCAACGCTCGGGCATTGTTCCCATGAAGGTGGCCCGATAAGCGCGCAACATGTAAACGGTCGAGATGATCACGCCCCAAAGCGCCAGCACGGTGGCGATTTGGAAAAGGTGAAAGCGCTGCATTTCCCAACCGTTGCGGAACGCGCCAAAGAAAATCATGATTTCGGACGCGAAATTTGCCAACCCCGGCAGGCCAATCGACGCGAACGCTCCGAATCCGAATGCGAGTCCGGCGAACGGCATCACTTTGGCCAGTCCACCCAGATCATCGAATGACAAAGTGCCGGTGCGCTCGCGGATTTGTCCGGCGATCGCGAACAACAGCGCGATCGAAAGTCCATGAGCAAAAATCAACGTCGCTGCGCCGGTGTTGCCGAGGGCGTTGGCGCTGGCGATTCCCAGGAAAATGTAGCCCATGTGCATCACGCTCGAGTAACCGAGCATCCAATCGAGCCTTCGCTGCGCGATGGTAACGAGTCCGATGTAAATGATATTGCCGAGCAATAGAATCACGAGCAGTTCGGTCCAGTAGTGCGTGCCGTCGGGCAACAACGGAACTGCCAAACGCAGCAACCCGTAGAGTCCAAACTTTTTCAGGACACCCGCGTGGAGCATCGCCGCCGGCGCCGGGGCCGATGCGTATGCTTCCGGAGCCCAGGAATGAAACGGGAACAGCGAAATAAGAATGCCAAACCCGATTAGCAACAAAAGATAAATGTGGCGTTGAGCCTCGTCCGCAATCCCGTGTCTCGCGATTACCGATTGCAGGTCACGAAAATCAAAACTGCGGCTGGCTGCTGGCAGACTTTGGTAAAGAAGTATTAGCCCGATCAACAGAATAAAACTGCCAACGGTGAGATAAATCGTGATTTTCCAGGCGGCTCGGCTGCGGTTTCCGGTTCCCCAGATTCCAATGAGCAAAAACGTCGGGATCAGCGCGAGCTCGTGGAACGCGTAAAAGAAAAACAAGTCGATTGAAGCAAAAGCTCCGATTGCGCCGGCGGATATGAACAGAAGGCAGGCATAAAATGCGCGCTCGTAGTTATCGATGTTACCGGTGAACCAGATTGCGGCGACGGTCACAATCGTCGCCAACGACAGCATCAGGAGACTCAAACCGTCGACGCCGAACGCGAAATGGATTCCCCAATCGGTTGAAACGACGGTTGAGCTGATGAATTGAAATCCCGTCGCCGATCGATCGAATTCCATGAAAAGAGCAAGCCCGACAATCAAATTCAGGATTGCCGATACCAACGCGGTGAAACGCGCCGGCGCGCCGATCAAAATCAAGATCGCGGCTACGATTGGGCAAAGAACGAGAAAGAGGAGCATTAGCGGAAGATGATGAAGTAGATAACGGCTACGATTCCCAGGCCGAATAGGAACGCATAGGCCTGCAGATTTCCGACTTGAAACAATCGAAGCAGCGAGCCAAACCCGAAAGTGGCGCCACTCAGGCCTCGAACCGCACCGCCATCAATGATCCAACGATCGAAAAACGCGGCCACGCGCGCCAAAGATTCCTGGGTACTGCGGATTAGCCATTCATAAAACTCGTCGAAATAGAGCCGGTTCCGAATCACCCCGATGCTCAACGGATCGCGGTCGCGGTTGCGATAAAGCCAGATGCCGGCGCCGGAGCCAACGATCAGCGCAGCCAGGGCCAGCGCGGGCACGATCAGGGCAAGTTCCTTTTCGCGCGGAACGACCAGAAAATTCTGGGCAAACACGGGAAATCCAGCGATCAGCGAAAAGACGGCGAGAATGATGAGAGGTATGGTCATCGCCGGTGGCGATTCCTTACCGGTGCGGGCCAGATCGCTTCGCGGTTTTCCAAAGAAGACAACTACGATCGCGCGCGAGACGTAAAACGCGGTCAAGAACGCAGTCGTTAGGCCAACCACGAAGATCTCGCCATTGTGCTGGTAGGCATGGGCGAGGATCGCGTCTTTACTGAAAAACCCGCTGAACGGCGGGCAGCCTATCAACGCAAGCGCGCCGACGAAAAATGTGGCGAAGGTTATTTTCAAGTTTCGGGAGAGGCCGCCCATCTTCCAAATGTTCTGTTCGTGATGCAGGCTGACGATGATCGATCCCGCGGCCAGGAACAGGAGCGCTTTGAAGAATGCGTGAGTGAAAAGGTGAAACATTGCCGCCTCGTTCGAGGTCAGTCCGACCGCCGTGACCATGTAGCCGAGCTGAGAGATCGTGGAGTAGGCGAGAATCTTTTTAATGTCGGATTGTTGAGTGGCCATCAATGCGCCCAGGAAGGCAGTGATGGTCCCGATCCACGCGATGACCAGGAGCGCAGTCTGCGACGCTTGAATTAAAAATGAGACGCGGACCAGAAGATACACACCAGCCGCAACCATCGTCGCCGCGTGGATCAAGGCCGAAACCGGGGTAGGGCCTTCCATTGCGTCGGGCAACCAAACGTGCAGCGGGAACTGCGCCGATTTGCCAACCGCGCCGCAAAAAATCAGGAGGGCGGCGACCGTGAGATAGTTCGGATTGCTGGTGATCTTTGAGAGGTGCGCAACGATGTCGTCGAAGACAACCGAGCCGCTGGCGATCCAGATCATCAGGATGCCGATCATGAAGCCGAAATCGCCGAGTCGGGTGGTGATGAACGCCTTTTTTCCGGCTTCGGCCGCGGCGTCGCGATCGAACCAATGGCCAATCAGGACATAGGAGGTGAATCCGACCAGCTCCCAGAAAATGAAAAGCATGACAAAGTTGTTCGCGAGCACGATCCCGAGCATCGCGAACATGAAAAGTGACAAGGCCGCGAAGTAGCGCGATTTGCCGGCGTCATCGCGCATATAGCCTAACGAATAGATGTGGATGAGCGATCCGACGCCTGAAACGATGAGAAGCATGAGCCGGCTGAGATCGTCGAGAATGAAACCGATTGGCACTTGCAGGGTGCCGCGGATATCGAGCCAGGTGAATTCCGGTGTCGAGATGTCGATCCGGACGAAGACCAGGCAACTGCAAATAAAGCTTCCAAGCACCGCTGCTATGGAAATCGCCGCACTCAGCATTTTCGATCGACGCGTAAACAGGGTGATGATCCCCGCCGAGATCAGCGGCAGAAGCAAAATCAGCCACGGCAGCGAGCTGTTAGTCGTGAAGTAGTTCATTTGGAAAAGGGCCGTCCGCTAAACACGCGAAAGGACGCTAAAGAGTTAAAGACAAACTGATTCATCGACTTTGATCTTCGGATGAGTCTTCGCGATCCGTTCGTATTCTAGTTTTGGATAATGGCCAAAGTTAACCAGCAGGCCGAGCTCAAAGCTTCCGGCTTTCAAATAATTCAAAAGCTGGGCTCGATGGTCATCGACTAACTGTTTGACGGCCTTTAACTCGACAATGATTTTTTCGTAACGGAGAAAGTCGGGAAAGTAGGTCTGAGCAAGGATTCTACCGCGATACGCAAGAGACAATCCGGGTTGGGGAATCGCCGGAATCTGGCAATGCTCGAATTCAATGCCGAGACATTCCTGGTAGACGGGCTCATGGAATCCGCAGCCTTTGTCTTTATAAACTTCAAAACACGCTCCAATAATCGCGTAACACTCGCGTTTGAATATCAAATCCGGCACCATCTTTTTTTGCGTCATTTGGCGTGTTTGGCGGATGAACTAAAATTTCAATGTTGTGATGTCTTCGACGTTCGTTGTTTGGCGCAATCGGAACAGGGCGACAACGATGGCTAGGCCGACTGCGACTTCGGCTGCCGCCACCGTGATGATAAAGAAAACAAAAACCTGCGCGTTGTAATTGGGAGCTCCGCTGGCATCGACATGAAAACGCGAGAACGCGACGAGCGAGAGATTGGCGGCGTTTAGCATCAACTCCAGCGCCATCAAGATGATAATGATGTTGCGCCTGACCATCACCCCGGCGAAGCCGATAGCGAAAAGAATGCCGCTAACCATGAGGTAATGCTCGAGGGTGATCATGTTAGCGAGTTTCCCTGCGGCTTAGGAGGATAACGCCGACGGTCGCGACCAAAATAACGATGCCGATGATTTGAAATGGCAAATTGTAGTTGCTGAAAAGTAGCAGTCCGATTCGGTGCACATCGTCCGGGGCCGGCTTTGGCAAGGGTGGGAAGGATTGTTTGGCGACTGGAAATTTCTCCACCACGGAAAAAATTTGAACCATCAGGGCCAGCGCGACAGCGATCCCGCCGCCCGACGCGACCCAGTTGATCTTTCGTAACTTTTCAGCGCGAAGGTCGAGCAGCATGATGATGAAAAGAAACAGCACCATGATCGCGCCGGCGTAGACCAGGACTTGAATGACCGCGACGAAATAGGCGTCGAGCGACACGAACAGGGCGGCCAGCCCGAAAAACGAGACAACCAGGCTGAGAGCGCTGGCGACTGGATTGCGGTTAATAATCACCGCCGCGCCGAAAATCAGCATCAGCAACGCAAAGATCCAAAACAGAAAGGGTGACATAATCAATGTGACGAGTGACGGGTGACGAGTGACGAGACTCCGATCCGGTATGCGCGCTGATCCGACCGAACCTGGTCACTTGTCACTCGGCACTTGTCACTCATTTTTTCGCGTTCCATTTCAGGACGACGCCGTGCATCACCCCGCCAATCTCAAGAAGTTTGTCCTTGTGATGGACCATGTCTTCGCGGGTGAATCCGGTGATGGCGTAGTCTTTCCGCAAATAAATCGCCTGTTCGGGACAAACTTCCTCGCACATTCCGCAGTAAATGCAGCGGATCATGTCGATGTCGAACGCGTCCGGAAACTTTTCGACCTTGGCGAAGCGATCGGTCGGCGAAATCTCGCCCGGAATAATTTTGATCGCGCGCGGCGGGCAAATGAACTCGCAAAGTTGGCAGGCCACGCAGCGGACGCGTCCATCGGTATCTCGCACCAGCGCGGGCGCGCCGCGATAATAGTCCGGCAAATTCGAATCCCATTTTTCTTCCGGATATTCCATCGTCACCTTGGTCCGGCCGAAGATCATGTTCTTGAAATGCTTGATCGTGATGACGAGTCCGGCGGCGATGGCGGGCAAATACAAGCGCTCGCGCCAGTTCAGGTTTGGTCGTGGAACCGTGATCGCCATTTCAGAATTGTGCGCCAAAAACGCTAAATGACGCTAAGACCAAGGTGAATCCGAAATAGTCTTTCTTTGGTGTCATTTGGCGTGTTTAGCGGACGAACATCAGGATGATCGCGACGAGGAAAATGTTCACGAGCGCGATTTCAAAGAAGAACAGCCAGCCCAGGCGCATCAGTTGATCCCAGCGAAATCGCGGCAAGGTCCAGCGCACCCACATAAACAAAAAGATGAGAGCGCAAACCTTGCTGAAGAACACGGCAATGTTGATCAGGCCAAAGATCCAGCCGTGCGAACCGTCGGGAATTCCCGGGAAATGCCAGCCGCCGAGAAACAAAGTTACAATCACCGCTGAGCCGGTGATCATGGCGATATATTCGCCGAGAAAAAACATGCCGAATTTCATCGACGCGTATTCGGTGTGGTAACCGCCGGCGAGTTCTTGTTCCGCTTCCGGTAGATCGAATGGCAGGCGGTTGGTCTCCGCGAGAATCGCGATCAGGAAAACGACGAACGAAATAAGCATGGGAATGGCGAGGAGCCATTTGCCGAGATTGGTCCAATCTCCGAAGAACGGCGCGATCAACCAGCCGTTGTCGATTTGATATTGAACAACGTTCGTTAGGCGCAAATTTCCTACGAGCATGAAAATCGGAATGACCGCCAGGCCGAGAGAAAGTTCGTAGGAAATCATTTGCGAGCTGGAACGAACGCCGCCGAGAAACGGATATTTCGAATTCGACGCCCAACCGGCCAGGACAATTCCGTAAACGCCTAACGACGCGATCGCGAAAACGAACAGAATCCCAACGTTAATGTCGGCGATCACCATCGGCACGCCGAACAACGTGCTGCCGAATGGAACGACTGAGATGGTGATAATCGCGGGGATCATCGCCAGGCACGGTGCGAGGAAGTAATAGAACTTGTTTACGTTCGCTGGCGTAAATTGCTCCTTCAGCAAAAATTTCCCGGCGTCGGCAAATGGTTGAAGCAAACCCGCAAAGCCGACGCGGTTCGGTCCGAGCCGGTCCTGCATCAACGCGCTGACCCGGCGTTCCGCGTAGACCGCATAATTCATCAGCCCGAGTACGAACCCGAGAAGTCCGACTATTTTTGCGAGCGACGTGCCAATAAAAATGTAATCCATGTCGAGGCGGGTTATCTGCCGGGCGGTCGTTTCTTTTCCGCGCGTTCAATGTCCTTCGCTTCCGGATCTACTGGCGGGCGGGGGGATTCATTTTCTGTAATCACGTGGACCCCGAGATCGCCGATCTTGCTGAAGGTAAGACCGTGAAACTGGGAAATCTCGGTGCTCATTTCTCGGAACACATCTTCGATCGTGTAAAGTCCGTTACCGCCGCCAAGCGCCTGCAGTAGATCGCGTAGAATTTCCCAATCGTCCCGCGCGTTGCCCGGCGGACGGACGGCGCGATTCAAGCGTTGCAGTCGTCCTTTGCCATTGATCATTGAGCCGCGCTTCTCGGCGAATCCACTCGCCGGCAGCAAGACTGTCGCGCATTCGGTTGCGGCGTTTGACAAAATGTCCATCGCAACAAATGCCGTCAGGTTTTTCAGTTGATCCTCTGAGATTCCAATCTTCGTTGGATTTTCACCGAGGACGAATAGTGCCCGAATATCTCCCGCGCTCACATTTTGAACGATTGTTTCAAGGGTCACACTCGGTTCCGAATTCAAACCGAGAATCAATCGCGCCCCAACTCGGTTTGGATTGCGGTATGGACTGAGCAAAATATCGTCGCCCTCGGCGCGCCGCGGTACAATGTCGATGTAACCAACGCCGAGAAAGTCGGCAATTTTCCGGGTAAGCCAGAGTTCTTCATTGGTCATTCGACCGGAGGCGATGATGGCAATGTTCGCGCCGTGGAATTGTCGCAATTGCAAGGCAGCCTGGGTGATCGCAGTTTTCCAATCGGTCGAGATGTGGTGGCCACCACTTAGAATTTGTGGCTCGAGCAACCGGTTTTCAGCTTCCAGATACTTGAAGTTGAGCCGGCCGTGATCGCACATCCAGCACGAGTTCACGTGATCGTTTTGGCGTGGAGTTTGCCGATAAACGATGTCCTCGCGGGTCCCGATGATGGTGTTGCAACCGGTCGCGCAACTCGTGCAGATGCTTTTGGTTTCCTTTAAAAACCAGACCCGCATCTTGAATCGGAAGTCGGTCGAGGTCAGGGCGCCGACCGGACAAATATCCACGGTGTTGAGCGAATAATTGTTTTCCAATTGCTTGCCGGGATGGGCGGTCAAAACGGTGTGACTACCGCGATCGACGAAGCCGAGGACATCGTCGTGAGCAACTTCGTTGCAAAAGCGAATGCAACGCGAGCAAAGAATGCAGCGCTCGTCATCGAGCGTGACCCGCGGGCCGAGTTCCACATTTTTTGGTTTCTTGACTTTGTTTTCGAGAAAGCGCGAACCGGCGTTGCCGTACTCAACGCTGAATTCCTGCAGTTCGCACTCGCCGGCTTGATCGCAGATCGGGCAATCGAGCGGATGATTGATGAGCAAAAATTCCATCACGCCTTTGCGGCATTCCTGGGCGAGGGGCGAGTTTGTGCGCACGCCCATCCCTTCGGCGACGTCTTGGGCGCAACAGATTTGAGGCCGTGGCATCCAGTTGATGATCGGCTTGCCGTCCGCGCCGAGCTCAGGTTTCCGGTCGGGTCCCATCCGGGGCATGCCCATTTCGATCAGACACATCCGGCAATTTCCCGGAGAGCTGAGCTTCGGGTGATAGCAGTAGCGCGGGACGTAGACACCAACTTGCGCGCACGCTTCGATCACGCGGGTGCCTTTTGGAAACTGATGCCAGACCCCGTCGATCTGGACGTTGAACATTGGAAGTGTGTCCGACTCAGGCATAATTAAATTCGGAAACCAGGAATCCAGGATTCAAAATGAGACTTCCTCTCCTTCGACCAGACGCGAATGAAACTCGCGTCCTACTCTCTTAATCGTTAATCGAGTTCCCGCGAAATTCAGGAGCAGGCCGTGCGTAACGCCCAGAGCTTTCAGGTACGAACGTAGAACGGCGAAGTGGATCTTTTCGAAAGCGGTTGTGGCTTTTAGCTCCATGACGATTGAATTTTCGACGAAAAGATCAACGCGATGCTCACCGACTGGTCTGGCTCGATAGAAGATCGGCACCGGCTTTTGCCGCTCGAATTGCAATCCGCCGAGTCGGAGTTCGACGGCTAAGGCTTCCTCGTAAATCGATTCAAGAAATCCGGGCCCTAATTCTGTATGAACGCGAATTGCCGCGCCAATAATACGCTCGGTTAGCTCGTCGCCTGTAACGTCTTTTCCTGGATTCCTGGCTTCTGAATTCATCTTCTTAAATAACGGAATCGGCGCCGGCTTTCTCCCAGCCGGGATCGTGGGCGAGGGGACTGGTGGGAATGTTTTCACGCTCGGTCAATTCTTGGGACGTGTATTCTGGCGGGATCGGGGGCGGAACCGGTTTGCGAGCGTGCGCGGCAAATTCTTCAGGAAATTTTTCGACAAAACTTTGAGTCGGCCAGGCGCAGGCCTCACCAAACGCGCAAATGGTGCGTCCCGCAATATTGTCGCCGATCGTCTTAAGGGTGCGCGGATCATCAGTGACGCCGCCGCCTTTCAGCATGCGGTCGGTGATCTTTTTCATCCAGAGCGAGCCTTCGCGGCAGGGGGTGCACTGTCCGCACGATTCGTGGGCATAAAATTCGTTGATGTTGTTGAGCACCCAGACCATGTCTCGCGAATCGTCGAGCACGATGACGCCACCGGAGCCGGCCATCGATCCGGCTGCCGCCAGGGTGTCGAAGTCCATTGGCAACTCATCGATCGACATCTCCTGTTCGAGCATCGAACCATCCGGTTGTTTTTGCTTGATCTTGAAACGCTCGTCAGCGCGCAAAACTTTGGCCGAGCTCCCGCCAGGGATGACTGCCTTCAAGGTTCGGCCCCATTTCAGTCCGCCGGCCAGATCGTAAATCAGTTGACCCATCGTTACCGCGCCGACTTCGATTTCGAAATAGCCAGGCCGTTGCACGTCTCCACTCACGCAAACGATGCGTGTGCCGGTGTTGTTAGGCCGTCCGAGCTGCGCGTATTTTGCGCCGCCCATCGCGATGATGTGTTTTACCGCGCACAAAGTTTCGACGTTGTTGACGATCGTCGGAGACATGTAAAGGCCGAGGACTGCCGGAAAATACGGCGGTTTGATTCGCGGATAGGCGCGTTTGCCTTCCACGGATTCGATCAACCCGGTTTCTTCACCGCAAATGTAAGCGCCGGCCCCGCGATGGATGTGAATCTCGAGATCGAACTTGGAGCCGAGAATGCTTTTGCCGAGAAACTTGTGTTCGCGCGCTTCTTCGATCGCGCGTTCCAGGATTTTTGCGCCCTCCGGGAATTCGCCTCTTATATATATGTACGCGGTCCGAGCGTTGATGGCGAAACAGGAAATCGCGATGCCCTCGAGCAGTTGGTGCGGATCCTCGTGGATAATGTAACGATCTTTAAACGTGCCCGGCTCGGACTCGTCGGCGTTGCAAATGAGGTAGACCGGCTTCTTTTCATCCGGTTTGATGAAACTCCATTTTACTCCGCAGGGAAACCCGGCGCCTCCTCGCCCGCGCAGGCCGGATGTTTTGACTTCGTTGACAATGTCGGTGCGCGACATTTTGAGCGCCTTGCGCAAATCCTGGTAACCGCCCGCTTCGAGATAGGTGTCGATGTCGACCTTCCAATCCGGATTCCCGATGTTTTTAAAAACGAGTCGGCGCTCCAAGGGATGAGGAAAGGTTTGATGCTTGAGAGGCGAGGTTCGACTTAGGAGGCGATCGGCCGCCGAAGTTGGGTCCACACTCTCGATAAGGTCATCGTTGACCATGCAGACCGGAGCGGTGCCGCAGCTGGCGAGACATTCGACAAACTCGACGCTGTAGTTTTCATCCGCGCTCACTGAGACCGGCTCGCCGTGATTTTTCCGCTGGATCCCGGTTGCCTCGCAAAGATTTTCCATGATCTGATAACTTCCGGCCATTGCGCAACTCAGGGTCCGGCAAATCCGGATGTGGGTTTTGCCCGCGCGCTTTTCACGAAGCATCGGATAAAAGCTCACCAACTCGAGAATGTTGATCGGTTGCAATCCGAGCTTGGCCGCGATCCAGGTCACCGCGTCGTCGCTGATAAACCCAAAATGCTCCTGCCAGAGATGAAGCAATGGAAGCGAAGCGCTCCGTTTTTGATCACGTGGATAGCGCGTGATCGCTTCGTCCATTTTTCGCTCTAACTCAGCCGGAACGTGTGAGTCCACTCGCGAAAAATTAATCGGTTAATGTGCTCTGTTTTTCGACGACCTTATCGTCCTTGAAAACGATAGTCACCGTGTCTTTGCCCTGGCGATAAACGTAAGTCGTCTTTTTCAAAATCAGGAAATCTTTGTTGTCGAGCTCGCTCGGCGGTCCAAGGATCGATTCGACCTGCTTCTTCGACATTCCTTCGCCGACTTCATCGACGTTTGCTTTGGTGATTCTTTTGCCGGCACAAGAGAGCAAGAGCATGAGGATGAGCACGAGAAAGAGATGCGAAAGCCGGCGCAGGATCGACATCCATTTCGTCATTCGAAATTCGTGCTTCGTCATTGTCCAATCATCTGTCGCATTCGCCCATTACAAAGTCCAGACTTCCAAGCACGGCGGTAACGTCGGCCAGCATGCTACCCGGCAGCAGCTCCGGTAGAATGCTGAGATTCACAAATGACGGTGCGCGTATTTTTAAACGATAGGGCACACCGCCGCCGCGGCTGTTGATGTAAAAGCCCAGCTCGCCCTTCGGATTCTCCGCCGCGAAATAAATTTCGCCCGGTGGCGCGTCCAATCCTTCGGTCACCACGATGAAATGGTGAATCAGCTCCTCCATCTTCGTCATCACGTGCGACTTCGGCGGCGTCATGTTTTTCCAATCGGCCACATTGATCGGACCACTCGGCATTTTCTCGATCACTTGCCGCAAAATTTTCACGCTCTGCCGCATCTCCTCGATCCGAACCAGATAACGATCGTAACAATCGCCGGCACTGCCGACGACGACCTCAAAGTCGTACTGCTCGTAATCGAGATACGGATGTTTGCGCCGCAAATCGTGCTCAACGCCGCTCCCGCGCAAATTCGGTCCTGAAATGGCGTAGGCAATCGCGCGATCTTTGGTGATGACGCCTATGTCCTTGGTGCGATCAACAAAGATTTTATTGCGGGTAAGCAATTTGTCCATTTCGTCCAACGCCGGTCCGAATTCGTCGAGAAAATCGCGCAACATCGGAATAAATTTTTCCGGCAGATCACGAATCTGCCCGCCAACCCGGGTGTAAGACGTGGTGAACCGCGCACCGCTCAGGAGTTCGCTGAGGTCGTAAATTTTTTCGCGTTGAGTGAACGAGTAGAGAAAAACCGTCATTGCGCCGAGATCGAGCGCCATCGCGCCCAGTCCCATCAGATGCGAAGAGATCCGGGAAAGTTCGCAACAGATCACGCGGATGGCTTTTCCGCGGGGCGGAATTTCCCAGTTCATTAATTTTTCCACCGCGAGCGAATAGGCGACGTTGTTGGCCAACGGCGCCAGGTAATCGAGTCGGTCCGTGTAAGGCACGAACTGGTTGTATTGCATGTTCTCGGCAATTTTTTCGTCGCCCCGGTGGAGATAACCGACGTCCGGCGTCGCCTTGATGATGATCTCGCCGTCGAGCTCGAGGACCAGCCGCAATACTCCGTGGGTCGCCGGATGCGACGGCCCCATGTTGAGAATCATCTTCTCGCCGATGTCCGCGTCGCTGTGGTGCAACTTCGCCTCTTCCGCGGCCACTCGCGTCACCGGGTCCGGCGATTCAATCTCGCGTACCGTGAATGCCATAGATCAGTTCATCAACGCTGCCGACCTGACCTCCGGGTGCAAGCAATTTTCTGCACTTGCTTGTCAACAACGCGGATCTTGAAGCCGTTTACCGTTGCGACGCCGGGGTCGGTTTAGGCAATGGAGTAACAGCGTTAGAGGGTAGCGTCGAGGAAGTTGATTTTCTTCGGCTGGTCTTGGATTTTCCACCCACCGGCTCCAGTTTGACCGAGACGGGGTTCGGATAAAGAGAGTCGTAGGCACCGGTGCCTGCATCCACTCCCATACCGATTGCACCGCCGAGGAGTATATTTCCGGCCATGGCAGTCCCGCCTGTACCGCCCGCTTTACTTTCCACTGTGACGGTCTCGGAAACATAGCCGGGTTTCGACACCGTTACCGTGAAGTTGTCGCGTCGACGCTTCTCCACAAATGTTGCGGGCGTGACGCCTTTTTCCCCCGTCGACAGGGTTACGGTGGCGCCAGGTGGCTCGCTTTGAACCTTCAACTTCTCATGCACGCCGCGCGTAATCGTGGCACAAGAACTCAACAGCAGCATCGAAAAGAATAACAGGGGACAGTATTTCATCCGGCGGAGGCTAGCGGGAGCAAACAGTCCTTCAAGTGAAATTGTGCTAACAGCTGAAACTTCTGGCTCGCGCGCACATCGGAACACGATTACGTAGAATCGGATGGCAAAGAAGATCGCGTTGTTGTTTTCAGGACAAGGCGCCCAGGTCGTCGGAATGGGAAAGGATTTGGCCGATCAATTTCCGGTCGCCGCTGGTTTGTTTAGTCAAGCGGACGATCTCCTTGGCCGCAGCCTAACCAGTTTGACTTGTAATGGGCCAATGGAGGAGCTCACCAAGACTTCGAACTGTCAGCCGGCGCTGTTTGTTCACGGACTCGCCTCGCTTGCCGTCCTGCGCGAGCTCGCCGGCGAATTTCCGGTCTCGGCTGCGGCGGGTCTTTCGTTAGGCGAACTGACGGCGCACGCAGCCGCCGGTACTTTTTCGTTCGAAGATGGTCTGCGACTTGTCCAAAACCGGGCAACCTTCATGGACGAGGCCTGCGCCCAAACAGTCGGCGGAATGGCGGCGATGATTGGAGGCCTTGAAAACGAAGTGCGACAACTGGCAGCGGACGAGGATGTCGATGTGGCCAATATCAATGCCCCGGGCCAAATCGTGATTTCAGGCGAACTCGCAAAAGTGGAGACTGCGGTGGGCGTGGCGAAAGAACATGGAATTCGTCGGGCGACCATGCTGAACGTCGCCGGCGCGTATCACTCACGCCTGATGCAGTCTGTTTACGAAAAGCTCGGGCCTGTGCTGTTGGATGTGCAGATGCAACTCCCGCAATTTCCGATTGTCAGCAATGTCACCGGCGAGGAAGTGAAAACGTTGCCCCAAATTCGTCAGACCCTGCAGGACCAGGTCACGAGCACTGTCCGATGGGCCGATTGCATCCAGCGTCTGATCGTCCTCGGCTGCGACACCTTCATTGAACTCGGACCGGGCGCGGTGCTCTCCGGTTTGGTCAAACGCTCCAGCAAGGATGTCGACGTTATATCGGCGGGCGATGTGGAGGCGGTTCGCGCATGCGCCAACGCGATCAAGGGCTAAACGTCAGGGTTGTTGTTTTCCACTGTAGACGCGCGCCGTAAGTTCGTCATGACGCTTCGTTCCGACATCGACCGACATCGGAAAAGTTTGATCAAGCCATGACATGAGCTGCGGGTTTCGTGGATAGCGAGTAGTTGTAATCACGCCGGCGATGTGATTGTCGTGAACAATTTGTTCGAACTGCAAAAGGCTGGGGCGATTGAATTTCATAACGTCGCCAAAGACAAAGTTGATTGCCGATGGCGGAATAAGCCTGCCAGCCAGGTACGGCACCAGCGCATCGTCGCTCATCAAATATTGGTTCGGCTGAAACCTGTCGTCTGTATAGTGCACGACGTCGTTGACTTGCAGAGGCTCTGGAAACCTGGCCTGGCGATCGTATTTGATCACCCACGCCAGGTCGATCAACGTGACCAACATCGCCCCACCGAACAGTATTGCGACCCACTTTCCCATCGGCGTAGATCGCTCTCCATTTCGCCAATCCGCGATCGTTTGTTTAATGTCATCAATACCGCGGTTGAACCCGAGGGCAGCAAAAACAATCAGCGGCGGCAGAATGAGAATGTAGTGATGCACCCACGGAGGCATTTCCAGGAGAATTCCGGTGGTCACGAGTTCCCCGGCCAGCAGCGCCATCAGCGAGACCGATAGCGGGCGCAAAGCGATCACCCCGGAAATTCCGAACAAGAGCAGTGGAATATTTAGGCGGCCAAACGCCACCAAGCCGCGCCAGCGGTCGTCGACTCTTTTTATCATCCAATTTCTTTCCGCCCAATGGAATCCGATAACGCGCTGATATTCGTCAATTGGATGCAAGAAATTCCCAAACGGCATCGCGACGAGAATAATTGCCGCCCCAAAAACGAGCAGATCGGTAAAAATCGCTCGGTCGAGTTTCAACCGCCCGTCTTCGCGCTCGATTCGTTGATCAAGAAGAACAATGAGGATCGTAACCCCAAAACCAAGAGCGAATGGCTTCAATACGAGACTCGCCCCGGCGAGAAGGCCGCTCAAGCCAATCCAGATGCGACTGCGACGGGTTGTGAATAAAAAAATGAAGATCAGCGCCCAAACGATGCAGGTCATTGCCGGCACGTCCGCCAGAGTCATTCGCGATCCCAGGATATAGAGCGGGTCGATCGCGCCAATAAGAATGGCTGCAACTGCCACCATCCATCGGCCGCCGAGTTGAAAACTCAGGAGCGCGACTCCGATAAGACCCGCTAACGAAAAGACAAAAACAATGAGACGCCCGACCATCAACGAATCACCAAACAATGCAAAGCCCGCGGTGATGATCTTTGGAAACAGCCAAAACTGGTCGAAGAAGAAAGCGTGAGTGTCGTAGCCGTGGTGAAGAAGGCGCGCCACCATTAGATACGCGCCCTCGTCCAGATCGGTGTTGCGAGCGATCACTCTGTTGGGCATCAAGCACCAGGCTGCAATTGCAATCGCTCCCGTAGTTATCAAAGCAATCCCTACTCGGCGTCGCACAAGATCGACGATTGAATTCTCGGGGTTCGACGCAACCTAATCCTCGTGCGAGTTGTGACACTACGCGGGGTCGACAACAGCGATTGGTGGCGATAGTTTTCTCACGTGAATCTTTCCGAACGGGTCGATTCAGATTTGAAAACCGCAATGCGCGAGAAAAACGCGATGAAGCTCGGCGTCCTCCGCATGCTTAAGGCGGCGCTCATGAACGCCACGATCGAAAAATCCGGCGCTCAGGGACAACTGAGCGATGCTGACGCCGTTCAGGTGATTCGAAAACAGGTAAAGCAACGCCAGGATTCGATCGAAAGTTTTGAGAAAGGCGGCCGGGCCGAGCTCGCGGCGAAGGAAAAAGAGGAGCTATCGATGCTGCAGTCGTATTTGCCGCAGGCGATGAGCACGGACGAAATTGCGAAAATCGTGCGCGAAACAATTGCCGAAACTGGCGCCACTTCCAAAGCGCAAATGGGCGCGGTAATGAAGGCGATTCAGGCAAAAGTCTCCGGCCGCGCTGACGGCAAGACGCTTAGCGCCGAAGTGCAGAAGCAGTTGAGTAGTTGAGGAGTTGAGCCGTTGAGGTCCGAGCCGGACTGGCATTTTTGATGGTCGAGAGTTGTTTTTTTCCGCTCAACCCCTCAACCTCTCAACGACTCAACTTCTTAACATGCTTAGCGTCATCATCGTCGCCGCCGGAAGCAGCGAACGCATGGGCTTCGATAAATTGTTCGCGCTGGTCAGTGGCAAACCGGTGATTGCTCACACCATTGCGGCGTTCGAGAACACGAAGTGCGTCGATGAAATTATTCTGGTCGGGCGAGCCGACAGCGTCGGCGAGTTGCGGAAAGTGATCGGCAAGCCGAGCAAGGTGAAACAAATTGTCGAGGGGGGCGCAGAACGGAGTGATTCGGTGCGCGCTGGACTAGAACATGTCGATCCCAAGTCCGATTTCGTCGCGGTGCACGACGCGGCGCGGCCAATGATTACGCCCGAGAAAATCACTCGCGTTTTCGAAGTGGCTCGAACAAGTCACGCCGCGACTTTGGCGGAGCCAATCAACGACACTCTCAAACGCGCCGACCTGGCCGCCGTAGCCGCTTCGGCGAAGGAGGCTGACGATATCATAATCAAAGAGTCGGTCGATCGCAGTGGAATTTTTGGAATGCAAACACCCCAAGTGTTTGAGAAGAAATTGCTCGAGAAGGCTTATGATCTCGTCGCGACGAAAAAGATTTCAGTGACCGACGAAGTGTCGGCGGTCGAACTTCTCGAACATAAAATCGTGCTGGTTCCGAACCACGATTTCAATTTCAAGATCACGTATCCGCGCGATCTGCCCCTGGCTGAATTCGTTTTGAAGCAACGGGCAAACGCGACAAAGCGCTAAACCAGCATCGGATCGATCGGGACCTGCGGTCGAACAAGCTCGACGATTGCGGGAACGTCTTTGGATTTGAATGGGCGCCCGCGGTGTTTGAGCCTGGTGTTTTCGAGCTCGCTCACTCGCACGATTTTGCCGTGTTTCCAAATCCAGGCGTCGGGATTGTAAGGACCAACCCGGCGCGGATTGGTCCAGGTGTGGATCGACAATAAACGATCGTTCACCGCTGCGGCGATGTGCATTGGCCCGCTGTCCACGCTGATCACGAAGCGCGCGACGCGGATCAAGCGGATGAGTTGCAAAAGCGAAGTCTGGTTGGTGAGCTCAACGCAGTTTTCCGCGACATCGACGACGTCGATCTGGCGGTTTGTTTTTCCCACAACCACGACCCGGGTCGGCGCGAACGCGGCGCAGATTTCCTCGATCACACGATTGGTCAACGATTTTCCGCTGCCGCGCGCAAATGGATGCAACAAAATGAACGGAGGATATTCGTCGAATCGCGGCAACGGATCTCCGGTCGGAAGCGGGCAGCGCAACGCGTCCCCGATTTTCGCGCCGGCGAGCTCGGCCAGTTTGAGGTAACGTTCGACTGCGTGCTCGCGGCGGTTCACTTTCGCGGTGCGCTTGTAAAAGAAGCGCGACCCTTCGCGGCCGTCGCTCATTCCGTAGACTTCTTTTGCCCCGCTCATTCGCGCGATAAACGCGCTCCGAAGCAGTCCTTGAAAATCGAGCGCGACATCAGGCTTCAACTTGCGCGTTTCTTTCAGCCATGGTCCGAATCGGACGGGCGCGCCCAGTCCGCTGAAATCCTTTCTGGGAAAGACGTGAATGTGGTTGACGTCGGAATTACCTCGAAGCAGCGGAGTAAATTCGGGATTCATCACCCAGGTGATTTTGGCTTTCGGATGGGCATCGCGAATCGCCGCCACCGCCGGCAACGTATGAACGACGTCGCCGAGCGAGCTTGGTTTGATGATCAGAATGGAATTCACGGATTCAACCACGAACAGACACGAATCACGCCGCTCTGCGGCAAACTATAAACCTGGGAACAAATTGGATGCACTAGCGGGAGCGTAATTAACACGAAGGTATGGACGAAAAGCACGCTCGAA
Organism: uncultured Verrucomicrobiae bacterium; assembly: GCA_963817335.1. Lineage (GTDB taxonomy): Bacteria > Verrucomicrobiota > Verrucomicrobiia > Chthoniobacterales > UBA10450 > AV40. The sequence goes on from CAWFNX010000001.1 coordinate 821,518, forward strand.
TTATTTCAGATTTCAGAGTTTCAGCTTTTCAGTTTTCGGCCGCTAGCGGCCAACCGCCAATCGTTCGGCCAACAAAGGCGGCAGTCCGGCGTCGATAATTTTTTTCTGCGCCGTAGCAAGATCGTATTTTATCCGGCGCTGTTCGACGAGGTTGCTCTCAATATGGTAAATGCAATACGCGGCGTGCCAGTCGCCGTCGCGCGGCTGGCCCACGCTGCCGACGTTGATGAAATATTTTTTGCTCGGATCGATCCTCAGCTTGTCGATTTGCTGACGTTGCACGCCTTCGTCGCGGATGAATGCCACCGGCACGTGAGTGTGGCCAAAGAAACAAACGGTGGTGTGCTGATAAGTGAAGCTGGCCGCCGCATCGAGATTGTTAAAGACGTAGCCCCATTGTCCGGGCGTATCGAGAGTCGCATGCACGATCGTGAAATCGCGCACCTGTCGCTGCATTTTCAGGTCGCGGAGCCAATCCTTGTCCTCGGCGGCCAAATTGTCGCGGGTCCATTGGATCGCCGCCTCCGCCATTTCATTGAAGTCGCGCGATGATTCGACCAGCGATGCCTGTTCGTCGTGATTGCCTTTGACGATCGGGCAATCCAGTTCTTGAACCAGCGCAACACATTCGTGCGGATTCGCGTTGTAACCGACCACGTCACCGAGACAGACAAAATGGGTGCACTTGTTGTCGCGCGCATCGGCCAGCACCGCCTCGAAGGCTTCGAGGTTGGCATGAATGTCACTAATGATCGCAAAACGCATCTGGTCAGTTAAAAGGTTACAAGGTTACAAAGTTAGAATGGCAACACAATGTAACCTTTGTAACGGAATAACTATTTAACCTTGTCCGGAATTCGCTGGTCCTTGGGGACGTTCAGTTTCGCTTCGAGATACTTCAGCCGCTTGATTAACGTCGGCAGACGCTCGCGCTCGCCTTCGTCGTAAAGCCGCCGCAATTGAAGGTAGGCCTGCGGCTCCCAGCCTTCGCAATACGATAGCTCATACGCCGAAAATCTTTTGTCGTAACTGGGCGCGCCCGGACAGTCCGCCGCTTTCCGGTAAAATTCGGACGCGCGCGCGTGGTCGTTGTACTTTTCCCGGTAAAGCATCGCCATCGATTCGTAGAGCTTCGGATTGGTTGGATTATTTTTAATTCCGCGTTCGAGGAAATCCTTTCCGAGCGCGAAATACTCGCGTTGCGCTTTCACCCGCAAAGCCAGCCGCGGTTGCGACAGATCGTTGATCGCCGCGGCGCTGGCGTTCCAGGCCATGTGCCACGCCGCAGTGTCCCAAAACAATGGAACGTGCGGCTGCAACGTCGTCACCTGGCGGAACAAAAACAAAACCCGGCCCCATTCCGTCCGCTCCCAGGCAACGTGTGCTTGGATAAAAAGAAAATCAGCCAGGACCGCGCGAAATCCACTGAGGGCGGCCACGAAACCAAGCTGTCCGATTTTTTCGCGAAGATCCAGATTCAACGCGGGATCTACAAGATGCGGCTGATTATGTTCCAGGGCGAGTGACCGCTCGGCCGGCAATTTCAAAGCGCCGAAAATTAGGATCGCAGCCAGAACAAGGAGTCCGCGGGTCATAATTCTTTGCCGTAGAACACGAAAATCGCCGCCAGGGTGTAGATCACGATGTAAAAAATCCCGAGCAACGCCGTTTTGGCGAAAATCGCAAGCGGGATCGCAACGCCCGCGACGATCGCATCCACTAAATTGAATGCCTGCAGGTCGGGAAAAATCAGCGCGATCAGGGCCAGAAATCCACGGGCGACCCAGCCGGCGCCCGGTTGTTGCAGCCAATATTCGCGGGCCGTCGCCTGCAAGTGTCCGATCAGGTAAACGAACACCATCACGACAATCGTGAAAATGTTTGTCGTCGCGAAGGTCGACACCAGAAGCGTTAACGCCGCGAGCAGACACGCCTTCAAAAAAATCACGCCGATGCCGGCAAACACCTCGGCGTTCAGGCCGGCGGCGCGGACCGCGTTGAGCGCATCATTCAATTGTTCCTGCGGCGCGCGATTCATTTCCCGCGCGGTTTCGTTGAGGACTGCTTGCTCCCGAAAATAAAAAACGACGGCGAACAACAGGCCCATCGCCGCAATGCTGATCGCGAGAAGCAGAATTACGCCGGCAAGCTTGCCGAGCACGTACTCAAACCGCGGCACCGGCTTCGCCAGGATCGTGTAAATGGTCCGGTCTTCGACGTCTTGTGAAATGAGGCGCGCGCGTCGCGACAATTGCCAGGAGCGAACTGAAGATCGACATCGCGCCGAGGGAAACATCCTTCAGGATCTGGAATTCCTGCTGGAAGGTGAATCGCGCCATGAACACGGAGCTTCCGATCAGCACCAGCGCAAAAATCAGGAGGACGTAGAAGACCTTCTGACGCGTTAGCTCGGTGAGCGTGTTTGTCGCGATCGCGACAATTCGCTGGCGGTGAAAACGCTCGATGCTGGTCTTGCATGAGATCAATGACGAATTGCACCGACGAATGACGCGGAATCGACACGAAGCATCAACTAAGGCCGCGCAGCATTTCAATTCGGGTTTCGTCATTCGGATGTATTTCGCATTCGTCATTCGGGCTTCATCATTTTTTCGCTGGTGGCGTCGAGAAATAATCGTTCGAGAGTGGTGGTCGAGGTCCGGCGCTCGATCACTTTCGCCTTCGATTTGGCCGCGAGTTTCTCGATTTCCTTCAGCAATTTGTCAGAAGCTTTTTCCAGAACGATTTCGGTCCGGTCTTCGATCGCAATCAATTCGTCGAGCGGTCCTTCGCGGACCAGTTCGCCCTTGGCCAGGATGCCAATGCGATCGCAAATTTCCTGGACCTGCTCGAGGAGATGGGAAGAGAGCAGCACGGTCACGCCCCGCGATTTCAGATCGACAATGAGATTTCGAATATCGCGCGAGCCGGCCGGATCAACGCCGGCGGTCGGCTCGTCGAGCACGAGAAGCGCAGGTTCGTTAATCAACGCCTGCGCCAACCCGATTCGCTGCAGCATTCCTTTTGAGTAAGTGCTCAGTCGTTGGTTTCGCGCCTCGGTCAAGCCAACGAGATCGAGCAGTTCTTGAACGCGGTCTTTCAAATCCCAGCCGCTCAACCCGCAGAGTTTACCAAAGAATCGCAGGGTCTCGGTTCCAGTGAGAAATTTGTAGAAATACGGGTTCTCGGGGAGGAAGCCGACCGATTTTCGGGTTGCGACGTCGGAGCTGTCACTTCCGAAAATCTGGGTCCGTCCGCGCGTCGGCGAAATGAGCCCGAGAATTATCTTGAGCGTCGTGCTTTTGCCCGAGCCGTTGGGGCCGAGCAATCCGTAGACTTCGCCGGCCTCGACCTGGAGATTGAGGTCGCGCACCGCGACGATCGACTTTTTGCGAAACGGGATCGGAAAAACTTTGGTCAGCCCCTCGACCGCGACCGCTAAATCCGCCTCCACGGCGCTTCGGCGCGACAAGTCAGTCATGGCGAATTTCGAACCCGCGCGCCTTCACCGGTTCGGGCAGGGCCGCGCGGGTCTGCTTGTCGATGTGCGAACGCAGTTCGCTTTCCATGACTGAATCCACAAACGCGAACACTTCACTCTCGCTGCCGGTCACCTGCAACTCAACCCGTCCGTCAGGGAGATTTTGGACCCAGCCGATGACGTCAAAACCCTTGGCGATATTGCGGATCGTCCATCGAAAACCGACGCCTTGGACGTTGCCTTCGTAAAACACCTGAAGCGAGATCATGAATCTGGATACTCGATTCTAGATACTCGATGCTCGATAACGGAGTCAAAGCCTACATCCAGCATCCAGGATCGAGAATCCAGGATCGCTTTATTTGTAAGAGTAAACCAAACAGACGCTGCTCTCGTTTCCGTCGACCAGATCGACCATCACGTAATATTGCCCGCTGCTGGTCGGTGAAAATCCGGCCGCGGCTTTTTCGCCTTCGTTGTAGCTCTCGGTTTGGACCAGCTTTCCGGTTTCGTCGTAAACATTCACCGAGAGTTTCTTGGCCGTGTCAGTCGCGCCGACCGAAAACCAATACTGATTGCCGGCGTAAAGATTCACCGCGATCAACGCGTGGTCGTGCGGCTTGATCGTCCCCGCCCAGTGGCCATCGCGAATTTTGAATCCTTCGTTGGAAAACGCTCCCGCCAAATCGAGGGCCGCCTTGTGGGCGTTGACTTCGGAATCGCTCTCCGATGCCGCAAATGTCGTCGTTGTCGCCACGACCATGGCGGCGAAGATCGACATCAGGAATTTCATTTCGATTCCTTGGTCTGGATCTGGGTCATGAGCTTGCCCACGGCTTCGTTGACCTTCTTCACCTCGTCGGCAGTGGGCGCTTTCCCCAGCGGGAACGACACCAGTTTTTCAACTTCCGGCAACTCGCTGCTTACATCTTTGACCAGAGGATCGTTCCGCATTTCCGGTGAGACGTCGTTCATCTGGGATTGAATGAAGTTTACCAGTCCGGGTTGTCGTAAAACTTTCGCGGCCCGTTCGTCATAATTCTGCAACACCGACGCGCTCACGACCTGTGTGCCCCGGATCCATCCGCCCACGCTAACTAAAATCACCAGGTCCTGGTCGCGGTGCGTTTGCATCGAAGATTTCACTTCGTTCTGGGTGGCTTCGAGTTCTTCCTGGAGCGCGTCCCATTCGTCATTCTCGGCGAACTCGTTGATGCTGTTGCCGCGGCTGAGCACGTTCTCGCTCACTCCCAGCGCTTTGGCCATTTTAATGATGTCGGTGCCGATATTTTTCACCTGCTGACTGTCTTTCGCTTCAACCGCGATAAATCCGTCCGCGATCAGGCTCCCGAGATTCAGCGCGATCTGGGCCCGGTTTTTGTAATTCATCCCAACAGGTCCGCGCATTTGGCCGACCCAGTTCGGTTTGCCCGGTTTTTCCAGCGCGGCAAAAAGTTCGCCCGGACTTGGAATGCTGATTGAATCGAGCCGGATCGCTTTGGCCATTTGATCGGCCGGCAAATGCCCCTGCTCGGCGCCAATCACGGCGCAGCAGCCCACCAGAAATGTGATGGCTAGGAATCGCCTGACACGCCTCATGAGTCGCCAGCGTACGCACACTCTGGCAGATTGCTAGTAAGAACTTGCGGCCGAAATCCGAAACGCGAAGCTCGAATCTCGAAACAAATTCGAAGTTCGAATTGGCAATGCGCAAGCGTCTCGCGCAGGGGCTCGGCTTTGCGATTCGGTATTTAGATTTGAACATTGTTTCGGATTTCGATATTCGAATTTCGAGTTTTTCGACGCCGTCATGGCAAAGACCAGTATCAACAACGTTCACGCGCGCGAGATTTTAGATTCCCGCGGCAATCCCACGGTTGAAGTCGATGTCCGCCTGGAAGGTGGCGCGCTCGGACGGGCCGCCGTGCCGAGTGGCGCCAGCACCGGCGAGCATGAAGCCTGGGAATTGCGCGATGGCGACAAAAAACGTTACGGAGGGAAAGGCGTCTCCAAAGCGGTGGCGAACGTGAACGATAAGATCGCCGCCGCGATCAAAGGCATGAACGCACTTGATCAAAAGAAGATCGACCAGAAGCTGATCGAGCTCGACGGATCGAAGAACAAAAAGAATCTCGGCGCCAATGCCCTGCTCGGCGTGTCGCTTGCGGTCGCGCATGCAGCGGCCGCCGCGGAAAAGAAACCGCTCTTCCGTTATCTCGGCGGCAAAGACGCGCGCGTGTTGCCGGTTCCGATGATGAACATCCTGAACGGCGGCGCGCATTCCGATGCCCCGATTGATTTTCAGGAATTTATGATCATGCCCCGCGGCGCCCCCAATTTCCCGGAAGCGCTTCGTTACGGCGCCGAAGTTTTTCACGCGCTCAAGAGTGTCTTGAAAGGTCGAGGCCTTTCCACCGCAATCGGCGATGAAGGCGGGTTTGCGCCGAATTTGAAGTCGGCCGAGGACGCTCTCGAAACCATCATCAAAGCGATTGAGAAGGCTGGTTATAAGCCGGGCGAACAAATCTTCATCGCTCTCGATCCGGCGTCATCGGAATTTTTCGACAAAACGAAGAACGCTTATGTTTTCAAAAAGTCCGACGGTTCGCAAAAATCCGCGGACGAGTTAGTTGAATATTACGCGCAGCTTTGTGCACGGTTTCCCATCGTTTCGATCGAGGACGGCTGCGCCGAGAACGATTGGGATGGCTGGAAGAAATTAACGAAGCGGCTGGGTGAGAAGATTCAGCTCGTCGGCGACGATGTGTTTGTCACCAACGTCGAGTTCCTGAAAAAGGGAATCAAAGAGCACGTCGCGAATTCGATCTTAATCAAGGTGAACCAAATCGGCACGCTTACCGAAACTTTGGCGACGATCGATCTGGCAAAGAAGAATAAATACACCTCCGTGATTAGTCATCGTTCCGGCGAGACCGAAGACACGACCATCGCCGACATCGCGGTCGCGACCAATGCGGGCCAGATCAAGACCGGCTCGCTTTGCCGCACCGATCGCGTCGCCAAGTACAATCAACTTCTGCGGATCGCCGAAGAACTTGGTGACAAAGCCGAGTACGGTTTGCGTTGATTGAATCAGAGGAGTCTTACCCAGCCTAACTGTCATCCGTAGTGCCGTAGGCGCGGCAAGTTTGTAAGATACACACACCAACGTCGTCCGAGCTCCAGAGGAGCGGCATGCGAGTGGCCAAAAAGGTCTGGTGCCGCTCCTACGGAGCTTGTCGCTGTAAGTGATAGAAGGCTACCGACATGTCGCTCCTTCGGAGCTTGTCGCTCTAAATGATAGAAATCTACGGACATTTCGTTCCTTTGGAGCTGTCGCGGCCGCTTCCGCGCTGCTCAAGAACTTGGGTGACAAAGCGATTTACGGCGGTAATATCCGCTGAAAGTGGATTACACGGATTTCCGGGCGCGACGTGAAGCTACCGTTTGGCAGCGTTGGAATCGTGTCCTCCTGACTCTTCTTTTTCTCGCGATCTGGCTCGTCATCGTGAGTCTGTTCGTGCCGCCCTATAAAAAATTGAAAATCGGTCAGGCCGACATCGACAAGCTCCAGCAACAGCGCGACGAGCAACAGGCGTTGCTCTCCAAGCAGACCCGCGAAGTAAGTCTGCTCAAGACCGATCCGGCTTATCTGGAAACGATCGCCCGCGACCGGCTCGATCTGATGAAAGACGGCGAAACTGTTTTCCGGATCGAATCCGCCGCCGCCCAAGCGGACAAGCGCAAAGAATCCGCCCGGCGATAAATCGCCGGGAAATTCGAAACTCGAAATCTCGAATTTCGAAACAAATCCGAATTACCAAAATTCGAAACGGCCGCGAGTGCTTTGAACATTCGAGCTTCGAAATTGTTTCGGATTTTGAGTTTCGGATTTGAGATTTTTAGGTAGCGGCGATTGACCTCAATCGCCATGGCGGTTCGGTGAACCGCCGCTACCAGACATGACAAACTCAAACCCGCGGTTATGATTTAATCATGCCTACTGAAACCACCGTTGACGCCGAAGATTTGAAATCGCGCGTGCGCGAGCTGCGGAGGTTTCTTTGACCTGCCTAAACTGCAGGAAAAACTGACCGCGCTCGAAGCGCGGATGACGGCGCCCGATTTTTGGAACAATCGTGAGCGCGCCCAGACCGATGTCGATGAAGTATCGCGCCTGCGATCGTTGATCAATCCCTTTCGCGAGCTCGAGCGCGAGATCGAAGATTTCGACGCGCTCCATCAACTTGCGGCTGAAGAAAAGAACGACACGCATCGCGCGCAAGCCGAGAAAGAAGTCGCGACCGAACACGATCGTCTCGCGCACAAGCTCGAGGAATTCGAGCTACGCCAGTTTCTTTCCGGCGAAAACGATCAGTCGAACGCGTTCCTCACCATTCATTCCGGCGCCGGTGGCACCGAGTCGTGCGATTGGGCCGACATGCTCCTGCGCATGTATCAGCGCTGGATCGAGCGCAGCGGTTTGAAATCGCAAATCGTCGATGTTCAGACCGGCGAAGAAGTCGGGATCAAATCGGTCACGCTGCTGGTGAGCGGCGAGTACGCTTACGGTTATCTCCAAACCGAGCGCGGCGTGCATCGGCTGGTCCGGATTTCGCCGTTCGACGCCAACAAACGCCGGCATACTTCGTTTTCCAGCGTCGATGTTGTTCCTGAGATAGCCGATACCGCGCCGATCGAAGTCAATCCCGCCGATCTCGAGATCGACACCTTCCGAAGCGGCGGCAAAGGCGGGCAAAACGTGAACAAAGTGGAAACCGCCGTGCGCATTTTGCACAAGCCGACCGGAATCGTGGTCGCGTGTCAGGCCGAGCGCAGTCAGGGCCGCAACCGCGATCTCGCGCTTAAAATGTTAAAAGCGAAACTTTATCAGATCGAGCAGGACAAAAAACGCGCCGAGATCGATCGGCAATATGGCGAGAAGGGCGATATTGCCTGGGGCAATCAAATTCGTTCCTACGTTTTTCAACCGTATCAAATGGTCAAAGACCACCGCACCGGCGCCGAGACCAGCAACGTCCAGGAAGTCATGGACGGCAAGATCGACAACTTCATCCAGGCAAAATTGCGCGGGCAGAAAGCGGCGAAGGGTGAGAAGAGTGATGAGGTTTAGATTTCGCCATCATTAACTGATTTCTCTCATGAAAATTCAATTCCCAGTACAAGTGACGTTTGTATTGATTGTCGCTTTTTGCCAAGCTCAGGGCATCGGCGACTATGATGCCGGCCCAGCTACTGTCGCATTACCGAAAAGCGCCGAGGAGCTTCTTCTCGTCAAGTTACCGGCGACAAAAATCCACGGTGTTTCCCAACTGGTATTTAGAAGGTTTCGCGAATTCGATTATCTCGGAGTGGAGGGTGGGTTTGAAGTTCCTTGGGGGGCCAAATGGGAACAATATTTCATCCACGATTTTCTTTTACGCAAAAAAGTGAGCGATCCGGATTGGTCGAAGGCGGAATTGTTCGAAACTCTGCCAGTGACGGCTCTGTTTTGCAGTTGGCCACCCGACGAGAACGCGATCCATCCATGGAAAACGCCACGCCCTCCTGCCGATCAGTAAACTGTAGCGGGCGCTACAGCACTGCTGTCATTCCGAGCGAAGTCGAGGAATCTCTAACTATTTCTGTTTTGGATCTGCTGGTCAGCACCGAAATATCTAGAGATGTCTCGACGTTGCTCGACATGACAAAAGCGTTGTAGAGGCGCTTGTGCCAAGCGCCTGTTTATTTAGTTCGGTCTTTGACATAAAGACCGCTACAATTTCGTCGTGACTTTGAGCCGAAACCGCGGATCAAAATCTCCTCGATTGTGCGCCCGGCAGCAGGCTAAACACGCAATCGCGCGCCGAATGCGCCGTACGCGCGGAAATTTCTCTTTGCAATTTGGGCAGACATAAACGTAGCGCGCCTTGTACATTTTCGCCGCGAACGGCAGAGTGTGGCAACGCGCTTCGTCCGCAATTCCCAAATCGCGACACGCTTGTCGCCATTCCGATCCGTGCGGCGCGATCCGGCGTCGCCCGACCCGCCATTGTGCGAGCAGATGCGCCAGCTCATGCCGCAACGTGCGATCGACCTCATTCTGCGCCATCTCCGGGCGTGGCCCAGCGCCCTCCAAAATCTCGCTCGTATCGCTAATTAAACTTGAATGCATTGTGCATTCAAGTTTCGTAACGGTGTCGTTAGCGCTGGGTTCATTTATGAGACTTGAATGCAATTTGCATTCAAGATTGTCGACTGCGGTTTTGTTATCGACGTGATGCGGGGCGTGATCGAGAAGAAGGGGATTTAGCGAAATTAATTTTTCGCGATAATCGGCGCGACCGGCGCACGTTTTCAGCCGCGGATTCCATTCCACTCGAACTTCGCACGCGAGTTTGTCGGCGCCGAGAACACGCAACATTTCGCGCGCTTGTGATTCCAGCGCGTAATCGCGCCCCGTGTGGTGGATCGGCCTCTCCAAGGACGATTTTAAAAGCGGTAGGGTCGGCGCGCTGCGCCGACCGCGGTCATCGCAGCGCGATGACCCTACCAACGCTTCAGAAGGCAAGCGATGTGCTTGCCCTACAGCTCCGCGCCGGAATGGCATTGCGTCGGATGGGACGACAGTTTGGGGCGGAAATGAAAACTCTAGTTGTCTAAGAAACCTACGCCACCGCATGCGCGCTCTTGCGTTTGGTCACGCGATCCACAATTTCGCCGACGATCTTTCCGGTCGCGGCGATCTCTTCGGCGGTAGTTTGTTTGCCTAACGAAAGACGAACGGCGGATCGCGCGCGTTCCATCGGCAACCCCATGGCCAGCAAAACGTGCGACGCCGAAACGCTGCCCACCATGCAGGCCGAGCCGCTCGACGCGCACACGCCTTTCAGATCAAGCGCGATGAGCAGCATCTCTGAATCGATTCCGAGCAGACTAACATTCAACGTGTTGGCGAGTCGCGGCGCACTTTCGCCATTCAGTTTCGCGTCCGGAATGTTCTGCGAAATCAAATGCCACAGCTCGTCGCGCAACTTGAGTTGTCGATCTTGTTCCGCCGCGCAATTCGCCAAGGCAGCTTCCGCCGCCGCGGCCATTCCGGCGATCGCAGGAACATTTTCCGTTCCGGGCCGTCGCTGATTCTCGTGCGCGCCGCCGAACAGAACCGGTTGCAACGACAGCCCACTACGCAGAAAAAGAAATCCGACGCCTTTTGGTCCGTAAAACTTGTGCGCGGCAAAACTGGCGGCATCGACCAATGAAATGTCGAGGTCGATCTTGCCAAACGCTTGCACGCAATCGCTGTGCAAAAGCACTCCGCGCTCCCGACAGATCTTCGAGATCTCGCGCATCGGTTGGATCACGCCAGTCTCGTTGTTCGCAGTCATGATCGAAACCAGGCGAGTTTCGGGTCGAATCGAATTGGCGAGCTGATCGAGGTCGACAACGCCGTCATTGGAAGTGTCGAGCCACGTCACTTCGAAACCTTCGTGCTTCTCCAGGTGCTCGACCGCGTGCAGCACCGCGTGGTGCTCGGTTTTTTCGCAAATCAAATGGCCTCGAGAACTTGACCGATTATTTCGGTCAAGTTTTTCTGCGGCGTCGAGTGGACAGCGGGCGAGGCCGAGAACTGCGAGGTTGCACGCCTCCGTTCCGCCGCCGGTGAAAACAATTTCATTCGGCTTGGCTTTGATCAGTGACGCGATTTTGTCGCGGGCGTTATCGACTGCGGCGCGCGCGCTGCGCCCGGCGCGATGAATACTCGAAGCGTTCCCGAAATTTTTGCTGAAGTACGGCTCCATCGCCTCGCGCGCAGCGTTGCACATCGGCGTGGTCGCGTTGTAATCCAGGTAAATCATTCGAAGTCGCCCTACATTATTCTGTCATGTTGAGCGAAGCGAAACATCTCTGACTTACTCCGGCCAGAAATATTCAGGGATTCTTCGCTCCGCTCAGAATGACAATCGTTGATTTCATCGATCGAGCGTGTCGTCGCTCGCGCTGGCGGTTTGCTTCGCGCGTTTCTGGACAACGGCCACTTCTTTCTCTTCGTAATACACCAGCGAGTTCGGCGGCACGCTTTTGGTGAGAAACACGTTGGCGCCGATGGTTGAGTTGGCGCCGATCACGGTGTCGCCGCCCATGACCGTGGTGCCGGCATAAATGCGAACGCCGTCTTCGATGGTCGGATGACGTTTCTTTCCGCGCAACGCTTGTCCGGCCGCAAGCGACCGGGCAATGAACGACACCCCTTGATAAATCTTCACGTGCGACCCGATCTTGGTGGTCTCGCCAACGACCACGCCGGTTCCGTGATCGATGAAAAAGTGCGAACCGATCTCCGCGCCGGGATGAATATCGATTCCAGTGCGGCTGTGGGCCCATTCGGTCATGATGCGGGGGATCAACGGCGCTTTGTTGTAAAGAAGATGCGCCATTCGATAAATCGTGATCGCCTCCAGCGCCGGATACGCGAGGATGATTTCCTCGTAGCTTTTCGCTGCGGGATCGCCTTCGTAGGCGGCATCGATGTCGGTCCACAAAAGTTTTCGGACTACGGGAAGCTGGGACACGAAAAAATCGAGAATCTCATCCGCTTTCTTTTTCGTTTCGTCGCTCGCCGGATAATCGCCGAAGCTTTTGCAGATTTCCGGCTTCAACCGGATTCGCAGATTTCTGATTTTGCTTTTGGTAATGTCGGGCAAATCCTCGGAGTCGGCCAGGGCTTCGCCGCGAAATCCGGGAAACATCAAGCTCATCAGATCGGCGCAGGCTTCTTCGATGGTCTCCCGCGACGGCAGAGTGGCGGCGGCGGCCAGATAATTGATTCCGCCGGTCTCGCCGTAAGTGGCGAGCAGCTCGTTGACCGCGTCGGAGCCGTTTTTGTTCATTTCGCACCTAAGTATCCCGCTCCTTCTATGTCATGTCGAGCGAAGTCGAGACACCTCTAGATATTTCCGGAAATCTCCTCAAACAAATCAACCCAACGAGGATTCATGCTCTCGATTAATGCTACTTTCTTTTTGCGTGACCATTTCTTTAACTGTTTTTCGCGCGCGATTGCCTCTGTGACATCAGAATAATATTCCCAATACACGAGCTTGTGGCACCGATAGTCTGCCGTAAAGCCCGGCGTTTCACCCGACTGATGTTCGCTCACGCGTCGTGTTAAATCATTGGTCATTCCGATGTAGAGCACTGAGTCGAGCTTGTTCGTCATGATATAGACCCAGAAGTCGTACTCGCGCGGCACATGCAGACAGAAATATTTAGAGGTTCCTCCACTTCGGTCGGAATGACAAAACAGCGTCTTCTCGCGTTGTAGCACACGTCGTTGAAAAGCGCGGGACGAACTCTAGGTTGAACATGATGAAGCCTTTTTCCGTCGCCGGGATACCGCCGGATGAGCTGAACAGCTTTCTATCCGGCGCCCATTCCGATCCGTTCCGCATTCTTGGGCCGCATCGGATGGGGGACGATCTGGCGATTCGCGCGTTTCGACCGGACGCGCGCAAAATCGACATTCTTCAAAACGGCGCCGAACCGGTTGAAGCCGAAAAAATCCATCGCGACGGATTTTTTCAGGCGAAAATTCCGAACGCGACGCGCGATCTCGATTATCGGCTGCAGATCACGAATTGGGACGGATCGGAATACACCATGCGCGATCCGTATCAGTACGGCCCGATCATGGGCGAAATCGATCTGCACTTGTTCAATGAGGGCCAGCACTGGCAGCTCTACGAAAAATTTGGCGCGCACTTGCGCGAAATGAGCAGTGAACGCGGCGTTTACTTCGCGGTCTGGGCGCCGAACGCGCAGCGAGTGAGCGTGGTCGGAGATTTCAACGGCTGGGACGGGAGAGTGAATCCGATGCGGAAGCATCTGAGCGCGGGAGTCTGGGAATTATTTTTGCCGGGCGTTCGGGAAGGCGCCCATTACAAATTCGAGATCCGCACTCAGACCGGCGACGCTTTTGCTCAAGAGCGATCCATTCGCGTTTTTCAATCAATGGGGCAAGGAAACGTCGTCACTGGTTTACAATCTCGAGCGCTATAAATGGGCCGATGGCGAATGGATGGAAACGCGCCGCAAAAAGGAGTGGCCGAAATCGCCGATGTCGATCTACGAAGTGCATCTCGGTTCGTGGCGGCGAAAAGCAGACGAGGGCAACCGCCACCTGAGTTATCTCGAACTCGCGGAGACGTTGATTCCCTACGTGCTCGAGATGGGTTACACCCACATCGAGCTGTTGCCGATCGCCGAGCATCCGTTCGAAGGCTCGTGGGGTTATCAGGTCACGAATTATTACGCGCCGACGAGTCGCTACGGCAATCCGGACGAGCTCCGCCATTTCATCGACAAATGTCACCAGGCCGGGATCGCGGTGATCATGGATTGGGTGCCCGCGCATTTTCCGAAAGACGCGCATGCGCTGGCCGAGTTCGATGGGACCGATCTCTACGAACACATGGACCCGCGCCAGGGCGAGCATCAGGATTGGGGCACGCTCATTTTTAATTTCGGCCGCAACGAAGTCCGCAATTTCCTGATCGCGAACGCGCTCTTCTGGCTCGACAAATATCACATCGACGGTCTGCGGGTGGATGCGGTGGCGTCGATGCTTTATCTCGATTATTCGCGCAAGGAAGGACAATGGATCCCGAACGTTTTCGGCGGCCGCGAAAATCTTGACGCGATTTATTTTTTGAAACGGTTCAACGAAGTTTGTTACGAGCGTTTCCCGGGAATCGTCACCATCGCGGAGGAATCAACCGCCTGGCCCGGCGTTTCGCGCCCGGTGCATCTCGGCGGGCTCGGGTTCGGATTCAAATGGAACATGGGTTGGATGCACGACTTTCTCGAATACATGTCGCTCGATCCGATTTACCGGCGATTTCATCACGGCAACATCACCTTTTCGCTGCTCTACGCGTTTACCGAGCATTTCATTTTGGTGCTGAGCCACGACGAAGTCGTTCATCTCAAAGGCTCGCTGATTTCGAAGATGCCGGGCGACGAATGGCAGAAGTTCGCCAATCTCCGGATGTTTTACGCGTGGATGTACGGCCAGCCGGGGAAAAAATTGTTGTTCATGGGCGGCGAGTTCGGCCAATGGCACGAATGGAACCACGACGCGGGCCTGGATTGGCAGCTTCTCGATCTGCCGAAGCACGACGGATTACGACGGCTGGTCCAACATTTGAATTACATTTATAAAAGCGAACCCGCGCTTTGGCAGCAGGACGATTCCTACGACGGATTCGAGTGGATCGATTTCCACGACGCCGACAACAGCGTGGTTTCGTTCGTTAGGAAATCGCGGGAGGGCGAGATGATTGTTTTCATCGTGAACGCGACGCCGATCGTGCGTCACAATTATCGGCTGGGCGTGCCGCGTCCGGGATTTTATCGCGAGGTGATCAACACCGACGCGGAAACCTACGGTGGGAGCAACGTGGGAAATCTTGGCGGGGTGAAGAGCGAAGCCGCGAACTGGATGGGGCGCGAGCAATCGATTTTGATTCAGCTACCGCCGCTGGCGACGGTGGCGTTCAAGCTGGAATGACCCGCGAATCACGCCAATAGACGCGAATCAAGATCCACAGAAACAGGCGAAGATTTTTTGGTAGGGATGCCTTGCTGCGTCCGCGGACATCGCAGCGCGATGTCCCTACCTGTCTTCTCTGAATTCGCGTGTATTGGCGTGATTCGCGGGCAAATGGCCCTTGGCCCGGCGATCCAGCGTAAGCCTTTGGGGTTCAACGGGGGGACGTTTCTGAGAAAAACGCCTGTGTGACGATAACGTTACAAAATTATGAAAAGTATTGACTTTTCCCCTCAAATTTGCCCAAATCGCCGGACTGCGCCTAGCCTCTGACTCTGAGGTTGGGAGCAGTAAATCCTGAATCTGAATATATGAAAAAAGAGATGCTCCTTCGAGGATCGCGAATCGCTGTGTTCGCGACAGTCATGTTCACCAGCGCGACGCTTTTTGCGACACTACCCGCCCAAGACGCTCAGATCGCGGCAGCCGCTGATAGCGGCGGTAATATGATTGGGCCGGTCACGGACAGTGTCGGTGGCGACCACATCGACGACACTAAGACAGTCATGTCTACGAGCGCGTCGCTTTTTGGGACGTTGCCCGCCCAAAGCGCGGCAGTCGCTAATAGCGGCGGTAATCTGATTCAGCCGGTCACGGACAATGTCGATGGCAACCATTTTCTTCCGGTGAAGCCAGTGAATAACAATGCCGATCCCGACGGAACATGGATCTATAATGCCAACAGCACCGCGCAACCTTGGAGCACTTCCGCAGACTGGGCGGGTGGAGTCATCGCGGATGGCGGTGGGAAGGCTGATTTTAGCACGCTGAATATTTCAGGAGCCCGTGCCGTCATTGTCGACTCTGCGCGAACGGTTGGCAGGCTCGATATCGGCGACACTGACGGCGGTCAAAGCTACACGATTACGGCGGGCGCTGGCGTGAGCCTAACCTTTGATAACACGGCAAACAGCGCCGATGCGCAACTCAATGAAACGGCGGGAAGTCACGGAGATACAATTTCGGTGCCAATGATTCTAAATAGCTCGTTGGATATATCGAACGCCTCCGCAAACACACTGACGCTGTCGAGTAGCGCAATCAGCGATGGTAACATCTCCGCTGCAGTGAAGTATAGCGGTACGGGTACTCTTCGCTCTGAGCAGCGCCGCTAACACTTACACTGGTGGCACGACGATTGCCGGAGGCAAAGTTACAATCGCCGGTTCGGGTACGCCGCTCGGCAATGGCCCACTGACACTTTCCGGTGGTACTTTGACAAGCTCTGCAAGCCGCAGTTCAACTGCTACCAACGTCATTCTCACTGCCGATAGCGCACTTACGACTACCTCTACTGCAGCGAACCCAATTATGCCCTTCAGCGGTACGCTTACTGGCACGGGCGGGACTCTCACCATTCGCAATGATGCGTCGTCCACCACTGGAGTGTTCGATGTGCGGTTTTCAGGGGGAGACTATACGATGAGTCGGCCTATTGACGTAGAAAATGGGTCGGGTGGTGGCACCGCTAGACTCAACGATTTCAATGCGGCGGGCACCACTCATACCTATAGCGGCGTTATTTCCGGTAACGGCGGTTATAATCGCTCGATATCATCGGGCACCGGTGGGCTGACAATTTTCCTAGCCGATAACACCTACACTGGCTCAACGACTGTCTTCAGCGGTACTCTTCAGCTCGGGAATGGCGGAACAACCGGCTCTTTGTCCCCGAGCAGCGCGATCTCAATAGCCACCGCTGGCACTCTCAGGTTCGATCATACCTCCGGCGCCGATTTCGTGCAGGGAACCAACTTCAGCAGTGCGGCGATTACCGGGGCGGGGAAGATCATCAAAGACGGCACCTCTTCGTTGACATTCAACGTTGCGAACACATTTAGCGGCGGCCTCACGATCAATAACGGCACTGTAGTCAGTACCGTGGACGGCGCGCTTGGGACAGGGAACGTCAGTCTGACCGCCGGAAGCATCACGCTCACGCTAAACGGAGCGAGCAATAACATCGGAGATACCGCGACATTGAGTTACGTGAACACGGATACGATCAACCTTGCTAATACCACGACCGACACCGTTGCTGGGTTAGTCGTCGATGGCGTTGCCCAAGCTCCTGGCGTTTACGGCGCAAACGATATCAATCCTGATGGCGCGTTCTTTGGCGTCGGCACGATCACGGTCACCGCCGTTCCGGAACCGACCACGATCGGAATGCTTCTTCTCGGTGGTGGATTGCTCAGCGCGGTCCAGAGATTTCGCCGCAAACAGAGCTAATTTTCAGGAACTCTCTCAAAACCCCGCTGCTTGTAACGAGCAGCGGGGTTTTTGTTTTTGCGTCAGCAAATTCCGACTGCGGAGGCAGCTGTCCTGGGCCAAGCCCGTAGTCCCGCGACTGCGGGACGAAGGCTGGTCGGCTGCACATTCTTGCGGGTTTGCAGGCGACACGCCTGCCGCCACAGGATCGATCTGGCTTGACCCTGCGTCGTATTTTTACGACCTTCTTAGGGGAAATTCGCCGTGTTTATGATCAGGAAAAATAGGGACGCCTTTACGCTGGAACTTCGTGGCCGCCGCGGCGGCTTTACGCTGATTGAACTGCTCGTTGTCATCGCCATCATCGCCACCATCGCCGCTTTCGCGGTGCCGGCGTTAACCAGCGCGCTGACGCGGGGCCAAATGACGGGCGTGATGAACAGCGAGCGGCAGATGTATCTGGCGGGCTATCAAATGGCTTTGGATGGCAATACTAATTCCGATTCCAATTTGGCGTGGCCCGGTGACTATGCGAGCGGCAGCATGGATACTCTGGCACAGTACTGCGCCAAACTGGTTGGAAACGATTATCTCAAGGCCGGCGATCTTCAGAAACTTCTGAGCGCTCCGGGCGCCGCAGTCACCGCAACTGCCACTACTGACCCAAGCGGCGGCGCAACCGTCAATTTTAACGGTAAAAGCGGCATCAAAGTTTATAAAGTGAAAGACACGGACGCCAGCAACACTGTTTTTTGTGCCAGCGCAAACTATAGCTACAATACCGCGTTGGATCCGAACATTGCGCCCTTTGGCGATAAAGGGTTTGTCATCGTTCATAAAGGAGGGGACGCGGTTATGCTGCGAAAGAATAACGCGAGTACTACCAATTACGGCGGAGACGGAACCAAATTCCAAGCAGCGGTGGGAATGCTAACCGGCGACGCGCAGAATTCGCCAAGCAACGGCGACGCAAGTAAATTTTTGACGAATCCGCAGTAAGGCTGCGGCGACGTTTGTTCTCGATATAGGTGGATCGCGCTGTCTTTAGCGCGATCAAGCCAGTCGCCGCCAATTGTTTAGACAAAAATCTTCATTCGCTTTTTTCGCGTGATTAGCGGGCTAGCGTTGTAGAGGCGTTTGTTCTCAAACGCCTGTTTTCTAGTTCGGCGCTTGAGACAAGCGCCGCTACAACGCTTCGGATTCAAACGCACCATCGGTAACTCGCGTCTTAACTTTCATTTTCGAGCGTACGGTCGCGACTGAGCGGATTAACTTGCCGCGCTCGTCGGTGGTGATGCTGTAACCGCGTCGCAGCGTCGCCTCCGGACCGAGCACCCGCAGGATTCCCTCGATTTTTTGAAATCGGTGCCGCGCATTTTCCAAACCGCGGGCCGGCGATTCTCGAAGCCGGCGTTGCAAATCGGTGAAACGATTTCGTCGCAGCATCAGTTCGCGCCCGGGACTGCGGGCCTGCAACGTCGCGAGCGCGTGGGCGAGACTCCGGCGATAATTTTCGATTTTGTGCCCGAGACAGCGACGCAACGTTTCGCGGGCGTGATCGAGCCGTTGCTGGGCGTCGCGCATTCGATTGAGCAGCTCGCGTCCAATTCCGCGCGCAGAAGCGTCGAGATGACGGCGAAGATCGACAATGTCAGGAACGATCAACTCGGCGGCGGCGCTTGGAGTCGGGGCGCGAAGGTCGGCCACAAAATCTGCAATCGTGAAATCGATCTCGTGACCGATCGCGGACACAATCGGGACATTCACGCTGGCGATTGTCCGGGCGACGATCTCCTCGTTGAACTCCCACAAATCTTCAATGCTGCCGCCGCCGCGCGCGATCACAATGAGATCGAGCGGCTGGAAGTTTTCGTTTGGCGTGGCCAATTCACGGATCGCGACCGCAATTTCCTGAGCCGCGCCAGTTCCCTGAACCCGCACCGGACTAATCAGGATCGCCAACCACGGCGCGCGTCGACGAAGAACATTCAAGATATCGCGGATGGCGGCTCCGCTGGGTGAAGTTACGATTCCGATTCGTCGCGGAAATTTCGGCAACGCGCGTTTTCGGGCCGGATCGAAAAGTCCTTCGGCTTCGAGTTTGCGTTTTAGCGCTTCGAACTTCGCCTGTAACACGCCGCGACCAAACGGCTGAACGATCTGGACGCTGATCTGATATTGGCCGCGGGCTTCGAACACTGAAACCGTCCCGAAGATCTGAACCTTTGCTCCGTCGGTGAGGGGCTCGCGTGAAGGCGCCATGGTGTCGCGCCAAATCACGCAGGCGATCTGCGAGCGCGCGTCTTTGAGGGTGAAGTATTGATGTCCGTTTGGGTGAAGCTTGTAATTGGAAACTTCGCCCTGCACCCAGATCGCGCCGAACTTGGTTTCGAGCGTACCGCGGATTGAGCGGGTCAGCTCGGAGACCGTCAGAATTTTCGAGGTCTGCTGAAAGAAGTCCGCCGTTTGTGTCATGCCGAGTCGAAGTTGAGTCATCTCTTACTATTGTCTGGCCATTACGTGATCAGAAATATCTAGAGATTCCTCCACTCCGGTCGGAATGACAATAGAGGGAGAGCGCCGCTACTACAGTTTGCTGAAACAAATCGGCTGTTTGTTGCATCGTTGAAGCGTTAAAGCGGGAGGTCAACTCATCTTTATCCGCTTCAACGATTCAACGGATCACGCTTCAACGTTCAGAGCAGCTCCTGTTGCATGCCGGCCGGCGGTTTGAGGCCGAGTTTTTTATAAGCGTTGGCAGTGGCGACCCGCCCTTGCGGCGTGCGCTTGATGTAACCTTCCATGATCAAATACGGCTCGTTAACTTCTTCGAGGGTGCCGGCTTCTTCGCCGATGGCGACGGCGAGCGAATTCAACCCGACCGGCCCGCCATTGAATTTGTGGATCAACGTCTCGATGATCCGTTTGTCCCATTGATCGAATCCGTCGCGATCGATCTCCAACATGGCCAGCGCGGCGTCAGCCACATCGCGGTCGATATTTCCCTGGGCTCTGACCTGGGCGTAATCGCGGACCCAGCGAAGCAAATTATTCGCGGTGCGCGGTGTGCCACGCGCGCGGGCGGCAATTTCCGCTGCGCCGGCCGGATCGATCTCGACCCCGAGCAAACGCGCGCTGCGCAGGATGATTTTCTGCATATCCTCGGCGCTGTAGTAGTCGAGGCGCGCGGTCATTCCGAACCGCGAACGCAACGGCGCACTGACCATTCCAGCGCGAGTGGTTGCGCCGACGAGGGTGAATTTCGGCAGTTGCAAACGCAGACTCCGCGCCTGCGGGCCTTGATCGATGATGATGTCGAGCCGGTAATCTTCCATCGCGGGATAAAGATATTCCTCGATCGTTGGTTGAAGCCGGTGGATCTCGTCGATGAAAAGCACATCGCCCTTTTCCAAACTGGTGAGCAAGCCGGCGAGCTCGCCCGCTTTTTCGATCACCGGACCGCTGGTGTTCTTCACGTTTACGCCCATGGCGTTGGCAATGATGTAGGCGAGGGTGGTTTTGCCGAGACCGGACGGCCCGCTCAACAAAATGTGCTCGAGCACGTCGCCGCGCTTCTTGGCCGCTTCCACCATCAATTCCAAACGTTCCCGCACCTTCACCTGGCCGGTGAACTCGCTGAACATCGGCGGCCGCAACGACATTTCGAACGCGGGGTCCGGTTCCGGCGGTTTCATTTTAGTTGCTGGCATTTTCTGTAGGGGAAGCAGTTTGCTTCCCGATTCAAATTAAAAAGGGACGCTGACAGCGTCCCCTACAGTTCGCCGCGATGCAAACATCGACAACCGAGATTCATTCCAGATTCTTTGTGAGCACGAGCTCGGTGCCGCGCGCCTTGTAAAGATAATCGACTTTGTCGAAAGCCTGGCGCATCAAAACAATTCCGCGCCCTCCGGATTTCGGACGGCTCGATCCGAGCTGATTCAACGCTTTGTAGATTGGCTCGCCATAGTCGCGCACACGCATCCGGACACAACCACGCAAGACTTCGATCGTTAACCGGATGGTCTGATCGTCCCGCATTTCGTAGGCATAACGAATGACGTTGGTGCAGGCCTCGTCGACTCCGAGCACCATCAGCGCGCGTTCCTTTTCCGTAAACGGAAAATTGGTGAGAAATCTCCGCACGAACCGTCGCATCAACGCGAGGTTGGCCGTGTGACTGGTGAACTCGAGTTTGCCCTTTCTCATTGGTCGCAGGGGAGGCAGTTGCTTCCCACCGAATAAACGGGACGCTGACATCGTCCCCTACAATTGCCTTCAATCAAGTCACGACCGGAATTCTGTAGAATTCTGTAGGGGAAGCAGTTTGCTTCCCAATTAAAACCGATGGGACGCTAACAGCGTCCCCTACAGTGCATGCAGCGAAAACGCGAAGTGGACAGTTGGGGAAACCGGTTGTTCAGTCTGGCGCATGTGGAAAACATTGGTTGCGCTGCTGATTTCAGTAGCGCCTGCTCTCGCCCAGGAACAATTCACAGCTTACGACGCGCTCCGCGTGATCGGAGTTCATATGAATCGCGACGCGGTGAATCATGTGGTTTCGGTGACCGGCACGCACGGCTCGCCCCAACCACAAACCTGGAGAATCGTGATCGCCGGTCAGGGCGGTTTTCGTGAAGTCCAGGTCCGCAACGGACAAGTCGTTTCCGATCGCCCGAGCTCGGTAGTCGGATCGGCTGAAGGCGCGACCATCAACACCGCGCGATTGAATTTGGATTCGAGCGGCGCGTTTCAAGTGGCCAGCCACATCGCGGACAAGTCCGGGACCCGGTTCGACAGCGCCAGCTACACTTTGCGCATGGACCAACACGGCGATCCGACTTGGATCGTCACCTTGCACGCGGTCAATGGTCAACCAGTCGGCACAATTCATATCGGCGCGAATCGCGGGACCGTCACGCGCACGGAAGGAATGTTCGCCGGCGCGACGATGAACGACGTCGCGACCGAGCAGCGGGTTTATCGGGAAGAGCGCCATCATGACGAGAATGAGCAAGTAACCGACGAAGACCAGCAGCAGCAGGGTGACAACGACGAGGACGAGCACGGGCCGCTTTATGGCGTGCGGCAACGGATGCGCGGATATTTTCGAGGCGCGCGGGATGAGGCCCACGATATGTTTGATCGGGTAAAGCGCTCGTTTTCCGATTATATTAATCGATAGGAAAGAAATTTTCCGCTTTTTCTGATTCTGGGTCTTCGTAGAGCAAGAGCAAGAGCAAGAGCAAGAGCAAGAGCAAGAGCAAGAGCGAGAGAGTTATGGTTTGGCCGGAACTGAATTACGCGGATTGGAAAGACACTTGCGCCACGTTGCACATGTGGACGCAGATTGTGGGCAAGATCCGGCTCAAGCTTGCGCCTTGGACGAATCATTCCTGGCACGTCACCCTTTATGTGACCGCGCGGGGACTGACCACGTCGCCGATTCCGCGCGGCACCGACACGTTTGAGATCCGTTTCGATTTCGTCGATCACAACTTGCGGATTTTGAAAAGCGACGGCGCCACCCGCACGATTGAGCTCAAGCCGCGAAGCGTGGCGGATTTCTACCACGCGGTGATGACTGCGCTCGATGAATTGGGGTTGCCGGTGAAGATCGACACCATGCCGAACGAGATCGTAAATCCGATTTCGTTCGAAAAGGATGAAACCCATCGCGCTTACGACCCGGAATACGCGAACCGGTTTTGGCGCGTTCTGGTGCAAACCGATCGGGTGTTCAAGGAATTCCGATCGCGTTTTTGCGGCAAATGCAGCCCGGTCCACTTCTTCTGGGGCAGCTTCGATTTTGCGGTCACGCGGTTTTCCGGACGGCAAGCTCCGCCGCATCCCGGAGGGGTTCCTCATTTGCCGGATTCAATAACTCGCGAAGCCTATTCGCAGGAAGTGAGCAGCCTCGGGTTTTGGCCGGGGGCCGATGTGATGCCTCAGGCGCTGTTTTACTCCTACGCCTATCCGGAGCCGTCCGGATTTGCCCAGGCCAAGGTAAAACCCGACTCGGCTTCATATAATGAGCAGCTTCGCGAGTTCACTCTGGCCTACGACGCGGTCCGAACGGCGAAATCGCCGGATGAAACGCTGCTCGATTTTGCCCAAAGCACCTACGACGCCGCCTCCACCCTGGGGAAGTGGGACCGGGCAGGGTTGGAGGAAAAGAAACCAATCTTGCATTCGGCCCGCTAACGTTCGTAATTTAAAGGCGATGAGTTTCCAATGCGCGGCCGAACAGGCTGCCTGGCGCGAGGTGAAGGATGGTTGGCGGCCGCTGTATGGCGATGTCGAGTCCATGGGCGTGGCCGTGGAATGGCACGATTTTCGGATGGTGCGCTCGTTCAACTGGGGCCGGACGTTTCATCCGCGCAGCCTTGAATTTTGTCTTAATCTCGACGGCCGCGGGGAAGTCGGCGGCGCTGCAAAAGTCAGTTACACGCCCGCGTCTGCCGGTTACTACGCGGTGGGCGACGAACCACTTCCGGCATCGCGTCGCGCCAACGATCGTCACCAGTTCGCGACACTCGAGTTTTCGAGAGGTCATTTGCAAAAGCAGTTCGTGGAAAATGAGGGCGATCTCGAACCGCAGATCCGGCGGGTGATTTTTGGCGACCAGAACGCCACTGTTCTCGGCCCGACCCGTCCGATGTCGATCGAGCAACGCACCGTGGTGGCAAATTTGGCGACTCCGCCGGTTTCGAAGGCGGCCCAAGTTCTTTGGTATCAAAGCAAGGCCCTCGAATTGATGGCTCATTTTTTATTCGAGCCGAAGGACCCCGAGTTTTTTTGTCAGCGACAAAAGCGGGTCGCGCGGGAACGGGTCGAGCGCGCGAGAGAATTGCTCGGCCGGGACCTGGTCAATCCGCTGACCCTGGAATCGCTTGGGCAGGAAGTTGGGTGTAGCCCGTTTTACTTGAGCCGGATGTTTTCGCGCGAAGTCGGCCTGACTATTCCTCAATATCTTCGCAAACTGCGGATGGAACGCGCCGCCGAGCTGCTCCGAACCGGCCGGTACAATGTTACCGAAGCCGCCATCGAAGTCGGTTATTCCAGCCTCAGTCATTTCAGCAAAGCGTTTTGTGAGACGATCGGCTGCTGCCCGGTGCTGTATCCGGTGGCCAAAAACGTGATTCTTGACCGTTGAAACGTTGAAGGGTTGAAGCGTTAAAGCGGCCTGGATTCTTACGCTTCAACGGTGTAACGCTTCAACGCTTTAACGACCAATGAAAATTTCCCGCGCTCTGATTTCCGTTTCCGACAAGGCCGGCGTGGCCAAGTTCGCGCGCGAGCTCGAGCGCCAGGGCGTCGACATTATTTCCACCGGTGGAACGGCCGATCTCTTGCGAAAGGAAAAAATCCCGGTGCGGGACATTTCGAGTTTCACCGCGTTTCCGGAGGTTTTGGAAGGGCGGGTGAAAACTTTGCATCCGCGCGTGCACGGCGGACTGCTTTACAAACGCGGGAATCCGAAACACGAGGCCGAAGCCAAGGAATGCGGCTTCGAGCCGATCGACATGGTGGTCGTGAATTTGTATCCGTTCGAGAAGACGATCCAAAAGCCTGACGTCACTCTGGCCGAAGCGATCGAAAACATCGACATCGGCGGGCCTTCGATGATCCGGAGCGCGGCGAAGAATTACGAATCGGTCACGGTGGTGGTCGATCCGGCCGATTACGACACGATCCTGGAGAACATGCGGGATAACAACGGCGAGACGACGTTGAAATTGCGCGAACATCTCGCGATCAAAGCGTTCATCAAAACGTCCGATTACGATCGCACGATTGGCAATTATCTGAACCGCGAACAAATCACCGAAGCTTCGTTTTCGTTGTCATTACCCTTGGTGACAAAGCTGCGTTACGGCGAAAACCCTCATCAGAACGCCGCGCTCTACGGCGATTTCGAGCACCACTTCGAAAAGCTGCACGGCAAAGAGCTTTCGTTTAACAACATCCTCGACATCAGCGCCGCCACCAACCTGATCGCAGAGTTTTCGCAGCCCACGGTGGCGATTCTGAAGCACACCAATCCGTGCGGCGTCGGGTCGGACAACGATCTTCGCAAAGCCTGGGAGAAGGCGTTCGCAACCGACAAGCAGGCCCCGTTTGGCGGAATCATCGTTTGCAATCGCGAGATCACCGAGCCGCTCGCGAAAACCATCAGCGAGATTTTTTCCGAAGTGATTATCGCCCCGGACTTCGATACTGAAGCGCGCGCACTTTTACAGAAGAAGAAAAATCTGCGGCTGATCCGACTCGGTACCTCCGCCGCCGAAGCGAGACCAATGGTCGATCTTCGTTCGGTTTGCGGCGGGCTGCTCGTTCAGGATTCCGACATCGGCGCAGAAAACCCGGAACAAATCGTGACTCAACGCAAGCCCACCAAGAAGGAGATGGAGGCGATGTTGTTTGGCTGGCGCGTGGTCAAGCATGTGAAGTCGAACGCAATTGTTTACGCCGCGGCTGATCGGACGCTCGGCATCGGCGCCGGACAAATGTCGCGCGTGGACGCGTCGCGGATCGCGATTTGGAAGGCGAACGAGGCTGGCCTTTCCCTGAAGGGCAGCGCGGTGGCCAGTGACGCGTTCTTTCCCTTTCCTGACGGGTTAATCGCGGCCGCCGACGCCGGCGCCACCTGCGCGATTCAACCCGGCGGGTCGGTGCGCGACAAAGAAGTCATTGCCGCCGCGGACGAACGCAAAATGGCGATGATCTTCACCGGAATCAGACACTTTCGCCATTGAGGCGAAAGTGAAATCCCAAATCCCAAAAACCAGGCTCCAAACAATTCTCAAATCTCAAATCCCAAAGTCAAAAGCGCGGCACCTTTCGTTTGAATGTTGGTGCTTGGAGTTTGTTTGGGATTTGGGGCCTGGGATTTGGGATTTCCGGCTTCAACCTAGGGCTGGAACGTTATTGGTACTAATACGGTCCAGTCCCCCGCGCCCGGTTCGGCTCGCCATTGATGCAGGCCGTCGATTGCAGCCTGGTCGAGAATCGGTTGTCCGGTTGATTCTACGGTTTGGACGTTTTTCACCAAACCGTTGGTGCCAAAGGTGACGCGATATTTGCCATTGCCGCGTTTCGGTCCGATCCGAATTGAGCGCGCTTCGAACGGGTATTTCGGCGCGGGATTGAAAAGAACTCGGCGCGCGACTCGCGGTGTCGGCGTTGGCGTTGGAGACGGCGATTCCTGGGGCGCGGCCGTCCATCGTCCGGTCATGCTCGATTTTATTGGCGCCAGCAACGGTTCGAGTTGTCCAGACGGTTGGATTTCATTCTTGCCGCCGGCCGTCACAACTCCAACCACTTCGCCGTTGGCATCGAGTACCGGCGCGCCGACCGCATCATTCGGGATGGTGCCTCCGATTTGAAACGCATCCTTCTTCGGGTCCGCGCCGAGCGATGTGATCAGGCCGGCCGCCATCGGTTGTTCTTTGTGCTCAAGGGTGTTTCCGACAACGACGCCCCAGGCGTTCACCGCAATTGATTCGGTTGTTTTTTGCAACGGAAGGGCTGGAACGCCGATTTGTGTTTCAGCGCGAAGAATAACGAGGCCGCTTGTTTTGGAAAAATCAATGAGACCGGTCACGTTGCGAATTTTTCCGTCGGAAGATTTCGCTACCCCATACGCCGCGTCTGCGACCAAATCCAAACTCGTGGCCAGCAAACCGTCGTGAGAAACGTAAAACGCGGTGCCACTTCGCAGCAGTTGGCCTTTAGCATCGAACACCGTGAGCTCGACGATGGCCGGCGCCGCTTTCTGCGCGACCTTTTGGAATTCGGGAGGCGGCGTTTGGGCCGGTATCGTCGCGGTTGGGGTCGGTGATGCTTGCGTCACCGTAGCTGACGCGCTCGGCGCCGCAGGTGGAGGTGGGGTTGAAGTGATGAACGACGGTGACGGAGTGGGCGTTGTCGTCAAAATGCCGAGTTGCCCCGGTGGATTTCGACCACACCACGAGTAAGCGAGAATGACACACAGGGCCGCTCCACAGATGAGGGCAAGGGTCGATTGTCTCATTGGCGAACCGTCACCATGATTTGTTCGTCCGAATTGCTAAAATGTTATCGCGTCGCGCAAGCCAGCCGCCACATCCAAATACAAAGGACAGCGCCCACGACGATCGGCCGCCCAGCTCAATCCCATTGGAACGAGATGACTTCCAATCGTCACTGCAGTGTGTCTAAACACACGGACGATATGGAAGATCGCGACCAGTCCGAAAATTAACGAAGCAATCCGCAAACCCATTTGTTGTGAGCTCATATTCGGATTTTCTCACGTGAGTCTTCGCTTTGTCAGCAACAAAACCTGTAGCGGCGGTCTATTCAGGCCACGGCGCTTCGCCTGAACGCCGACGCCTGGACAATGATCCCTACGGCAGTCAGGCCTACGAACAGCAGGGTCGCGCCGGTCGATGGCAAAACAATCGTGTGCCCGATCAGGTATGCGCCGACCACGGCCGACATCACGATCAACGCCCAATCAAAGAGCGACAAAAGCAGAATCATCCCGATGATTCCGCCGATGATGAATGTAATTCCGGGATAATTCGCGCCGTTGGCAAAAAATGCGGCGGCCAGGGCCATGGCCAGTCTTCCCGCCGGCCAGAAACCCGGCGATCGCGATCGCGATTTTTTGCAAAAACATGGCAAGCAACGCGCCGATGAATCCGAACACCAGCGCGACGCTGAGTTGCAAGATCTGCGTTGGCTCGTGCATCAGGTGCGGGGCAATTTCCATTCCTGCGGCAAACCCAACCGCCGCCACGCACAGCCAAAACAGTTTTCGTCCAAAAAATAAAACGATCGCGCCAATCAGGACGCTTAGAATTGGAATCGGCAAATTCATCTTTTAGTCAAGTCGAGCGGAGTCGAAACAATGCTAAAGCTCGAATGTTCAATCAAATGGCGAGACAGTTAATTTCAAAATTTTCGGTCATTCGGAATGACAAAAGGTAGAGGCGATTGACCTCAGTCGCCTGGCGGTTCGGTGAACCGCCATTACCTTTCGCGTACCAACTCGCCAAATCTCTGTCCAACAATTGCTCAAGCTCCTTGATGTCGGAATGAAAAGTCGCGATCAAGCGCGATCGCTGCCGTTCGTCGATCTTGTCCGAATATTCCTGCTCGAACACGCTCGCTTCCGGCGGAACGAACGATGAATCGACGCCGAGAAATTCAAAAACGCGGCGCAGTGTTTTTTGATGCTCGTTTCGCAATTCCTCGCTCAACAAAACGAGAACGTTATCACGGCCAAAAATGTTGAATAAACGCCGGACCTGATGCGCGTAGAAGCCACGATCGATGTAGGAATAGACGCGATGCTGCAACGGCAACGCTTCCCGGCAGCGTTCCGCTTCTCTGTCGATCGCTTCGGCGAACGGGAGTTTTTCTTTGCCGCGTTTGGTTTCCATGTTCCAGGCGGAAAACGCGCGCTCGACCGGATTTCGCAGGGCCAGGATCCATTTCATCTTCGGATTGTATTTCCAGATCCGACTCGGCGCGGTTTCCCAATACATGTAGATCGGGCTCGCTTCGCCAGTCACCCGATGCTCTGGCTTCGGTGTAAAGTTCGCGTGATACCCGTTGTAATCGGTGTTTTCTTTTTCGCGATCGAAAAAGTGGAGCTCCTTGCGCGTAGTCGGCATGCAAATCTCCGGGTGCTGGCGCAAAAACGAATCCAGGGCCGACGTCCCGCCCTTCTGGGTCCCGCCAATTACGAAGTTTACCTGCATTTTGTAGCCACAGATTGACACACGCCTTCGCTGAAAGCTACGGCGGTGCGGGCAGACTGTCGCAGATTCTGCAATAGTGGCGCGAGCGCGATTCCGTTAGGTAGGGGCGGTTCACCGAACCGCCATGGGGGATTGAGGTCAATCGTCGCTACCCGTTGTCATGCCGAGGTAGCGGCCGTTGCCCCCAACGGCCCGCGGGCGATTGAGGGCAATCGCCCCTACCTGCTGAACATCAGCGCCACGCATGGCCAAAACACAATTTCCCGCCGCCATCATCCGTGGTAGGACATCAGTTCACTTCTTCATCATCGCATCGCGCTTCGCTTTGAATTCGTTCCCAGCTTTCCATTCCGGAAATTTGTCGGCGTTGGCGACCTGGTAGCCGACTTCGAAGAGAAGATCGACGTCTTGGACGGCGCCGGAGAGGTCCCAATCGGGTTGCACTTCGTCGGTGACTTGATGATAATCTTTCAAGTCGAATTCGTCACCACGCAGCGGACCGTTTGCGGGCGCGACATTAAATGTTCGATTCTTTGCCGATATAGAGCGACGGCAGGCCGACTTTCTGAAAATTCGAAATTGTCGGCGCGATAAATAGCTGCCTTTTTCCGGACGAGGATTCGGAATCTCAGCCCGGCCCTGTCGTTTCGCGCGGCGGCGAGCATGTCGTCTAGAGTCGGAGAAAGCCGAAGCTGATGTCTTCGATGTCGCGCGCTTTGCCCCAGACGTTCATGCTGTCGATGTTGATGTCAGCCAAGGTTTTCTGGAGCGGATAAAGTGGATGTTCGGCGTACCACTTCGCGCCGAGCAAACCGGCCTCCTCAGCCGTCGTGGCACATGAAAAGAATCGAGCGTTTCGGCGGCGGCTCGGCTTTTGGAAATGCGCTCGCCAAGTGCGATCACGGCGGCAACACCGGAGGCATTGTCGACGCGCCGTTGAAAATCTGATCTCCCTGGCAGCTCCGGATGTTTCCCGAGATGGTCCCAGTGCGCGGTAAAGATGACGTATTCGTCTTTTAATTTCGGATCAGCGCCTTCGAATTTACCGATCACGTTGTGCGACTTGAACGACCGGACTTGCTGTTTGATCTCGATGTTGGCTTTCGCATTCAGTGCGACCGGTTTGAAATCCTTTGTGATCGCCGACTTCTTCAGCGCATCGAACTCCTGGCCGCAATCCGCCAGGAGTTTTTTCGCGACGTCGAGTGTGATCCAAGTCCGGGCTTGAACCGAGCCCATGTTTTTGTCGGGATTATCGAGCTCAAAATTCTCTTTGGACCAACTCGATTTCACGACCTGCCACGGATAGGCCGCGGGAACGGTCTCGTGGATGATGATTGCGGCTACCGCGCCTTTCTGCGCCGCAATTTCATATTTGTAGGTCCAGCGGCCGTAATAAGTCATCGCCTTTCCCTTGAACATGTTGTCGTCGAGTTTCGACGGATCTTTCGGATCGGGGACCGCGGGATCGTTGATCAACATCAGGATTGTTTTGCCGCGGACATCGACGCCCTTGTAATCGTCCCAGCCATATTCGGGCGCGACCACGCCATAACCGACAAAGATGATGTCGGAATTGGCGATCTTAATTTCATTCTGCAGACGCGCGGACGACGCGACAAAATCATCCGCGAGTTTCAAATCCATTGGGGGTTTTCCGTTCACGACGAATTGCATCTTCGGGTCGCTTTTAATTCCGGCGAGCGGCACTTCCTGAATGTAAGTGCCATCCGGATTTCCCGGTTTTAGTCCGATCTCTCTGAATTGGTCGGCGATGTATTTGATCGAGAGCTCTTCGCCCTTCGATCCCGGAGCGCGGCCTTCGAATTCGTCCGACGCGAGAGTTTTAATGTGGGCGAGCAACGCGTCTGGCGTGACGACATCGAGGGCGGGTTTGAGTTTCTCGGCGACTTTGTCCTCGGCCAGGAGGGTGAGGGTGAGTGGGAAAAGAACTGCGCAGCAGAGGCGAAGTGTTTTCATAATTTGGTAGGGGCGATTGACCCCAATCGCCCGGGCGGTTCGGTGAACCGCCCCTACCTTTGCAGCCGGGGACGGCTGCCGCCACAGAAAAAACTAGTGTGCCTCTTTCGACGGCCCAGCGGGCGCTTTCTTTGTATCGCCGCCTTTGACCCCGATCTTTTTCAGGAACGGCTCGACCGACTGTTTCCGGCCGAGGAATTTCTCGATCGACACCGCAACGTCTCGTCCATCGCCCTGTTCGTAGATTTCTTTGCGCAGCTTCATTCCCGCTTGCTTGTCGAGATAACCCTGGGGCGCTTTCTCGAAGACGGTCGCCATGTCGGCAGCAATCGCATCGGCCCAAGCGTAACCGTAATAACCGGCGTCGTAACCGTTCATATGACCGAAGTAAGTCACGAACGTCGTGCTGGGATCAATCGGCAGAAAAACTTTTTCCAGGACTGGGTTGGAAATATCCACGCAGTCCCATTGCACCCCTTCCGGATGCGCGTCATGCATCGCCAGGTCGAGTGAGGCGAAGGCGAATTGCCGGCGGTAAAAAACACCGGCGGTCGCTTTCTTGGCGTCGTTCATCTTTTGAATGATGTCCGCCGGAATTTTCTTGGAGGGATCGCGATAATCGGCGGCGAAAGTGTCGAGCACTTTTTTGTCCCAAACCCAATTCTGGAGCATTTGCGACGGCGCTTCCACGAAATCGCCCGGCACATGGGTGCCGCCAAACCGGCCATATTTAGCGCGAGTCGTGATCTCGTGCAGGCAGTGTCCGAATTCGTGGAAAAGCGTCTCCACGTCCTGATGCGTCATCAATGAAGGCTTGTCCGCGCTCGGCGGCGGAAAATTGCAAAGCAACGCGCAAACCGGCCGCTGATATTTTCCATTTGCGAGTTGTTTGCCGCTGATAATCCCGAATTCGGCGAAGTGATTGAATTTTCCTTCGCGCGGAAACATGTCGAGATAGAACATTCCGAGTGGTTCGCCGGTGGCAGCGTCAGTCACCATGTAAAGCTGGAGATCGTCGACCCATTTGTAGGGCGCGGAGATTTGTTCAAATTTCAGCCCGAAGATATTCTGGTAAATGTTAAACATTCCCTGGAGCACGTTTTGGAAGGGGAAGTAGTCGCGGAGCGCTTCGGTATTGACGTTGTATTTTTGTTTCTTGATCTGATTGCCGTAGTAACGCCAATCCCAGCGGTCGATCTTCGCGTTGGGGTCATTCGTGTCCGCGGCTTTTATTCTCTGCATTTCGGCGACTTCGGCGGCGAACTTCGGCTGGATCCCGGAGATCAGGTTGTCGATGTAGGATTTCGCGCCGGCCTTGTTCTTGGCCATTTTAATCTCGGTCTGAAAATCGTCCCACGATTTATAACCCAGGCGGAGCGCGATCTTGTTTCGCAGATCCAGCATTTGATTGAGCACAGTGCGGTTGGTGTCTTTGGCGAGCGAGTTGCGGGTGACGTAAAGTTTTTTTCGAGTGGCTTCGTTCTTCGCATTTTCTTCAACCGTGTTGTACTGCCAGGTAACGTTCGCGAGCACGGTATAAGCGTCATCGCCAGTCTTCACTCCGGGCGCGGCGAAGAAACTGTCCGGCACGCCATCAAGCTCGGCCTTGGTAAAAACAAGCGGCGCTTTGGCGTTGACGATGTTGGTGTCGAAGTCCGTGCCGACCTTCGCCAATTGCTTCCGCAAATCTTCCACTTCCTTGCGCTTCTCGGGCGGCAAACCCAAACCCGCCCGGCGATAATCGCGCATCGTTTCGTCGAACAGCTTTTTGTCTTCGCCGCTCAATTTCGGCTTGGTGTTGGCAAACGCTTTCAGCGCTTTGTAAACGTCTTCGCGATAGTCGATGCCGACCGCCCAGTCCTGAAACGTTTTGACCGCGTTCTCGGCCGCTTCGCGAACCTTCGCATCAGGGCTCGATTCCTTGGTCACGACGGCTCTGTTGGCCGCGTTGCCGGCAGTCCATCCCAGGTCATCGAGCGCGACCACCGTGCTCTGAAACGTGACCTTGCTTGGATCCTGTTGGCCGATCTGATCGAGCGCTTTGTTGGCGGTGTCGATCGCGTTCTTCATCATCGCATCGATCGCTTCCGGGGTGTGTTCCCAATCCGGAAGGGCGAGCACGGCATTGGCTTTGGTCGCGGCCGCGGCAAAATCGTCGACGGTTTTTAGATTTTCGGCGGCTAGAGTAAGAGGAAGAGTAAGAGCAAGGGTGAAGCGGAAGAGTTTCATGCGGAAAGGTTTGGTTGATGGAAGGAGCGAAGATTGTGTAGAAGACTGACTCGGTAAAGCCAAATTGTGGACCAATCAGCCCTTCAAAGATTCCTGCTCGCGTTCATCCCGGTGTTTGTCGCCATCGACCCCATCGGGTTGGTCGCGATTTTCATGGGACTTGGCACGAACGCATCCCATGAACATCGCAGACGTCAGGCGTCTCTCGGACTGCTGACCGGGCTATTGGTGGCAGTCGGCTTTATCTTTCTCGGCAAAGGAATTTTCGCCGCTCTTGGAATTACCGTGGCCGATTTTCAGGTGGCGGGCGGATTGATCCTGCTCGCTCTTGCCGTGCGCGAATTGGTCGGTTACGGCCGGGCCGATCGCGATACCGACAATGAGTTCGGGGTTGTCCCGCTTGGGATGCCGTTAATCGCCGGACCGGCTTTGTTGACCGCGCTTCTGATCCTGGTCGACAGCGTGGGCGTGGTGTTCACGTTGTTGTCGCTAATCGGGAATCTCGCGATCGTGGCGATTGCGCTTTGCAACGCTGAGCGGTTCGCGCGGTTGATGGGAAAACAGGGGCTGCGCGGGATTTCGAAAATTATCGCGCTGCTGTTGGCGGCGATCGCCATCAGCTTGATCCGACGCGGTTGGCAGACGCATTAGCGTCTGCCTGGTCGCTCGATCAACTTACATGTGGGGCTGGCCGGGCATCGCGCGCTTTAGCTCGGCATCTTTGTCGCCGTGCTGGTAGCGAAAGTTCAGCTCACCCTCGATCGCGTAGATCTCCTTCTGCTGATCGGAGAACGCTTCGCCTCCGTGGTGGATGAATACCGGTTCTCCGCGGTGTCCCGGCAGGTTTGTTTGGGTCTGCGGGATTTGGCGATAGAGATCGAGCCGGCGTTGCTGCAATTGGGCCGTCGTCCATTTCTTGAACGGTGAATTTGCCGGCGAATAAGAGCCGGGTCCGGTTGTCTTAGGGCCGACTGGCTGGCCGTTTCCAGGTGTGCCCTGGCCAAAAGCAGAGCCGACTGCGACCGCGGCGATCACAACTGCCAATAATGTTTTCATAGTGTGTATATTAGATTCGATCCTCCTCGAGCTCAAAGGTTCAAATATTCAACCGCGGGCCGGGTCCGACGTTGCGGAAGATTTGCTCGCTTTTGCAATACTTTTGGCTCTATTCCCGTCCAACCATCTGCGGGTTGACACGCTTAGGAGCGTTGTTAACGTCCACGCCCTTAAATTATGAGATTTCCGCTCGCATTAACGACGAAAATCGCTGCCTACATTGTTGGGCAGAAGCTGCGCGGCACGAAGAAGTTCGCGACCGTATTGCAGCTGGAACCGTTGCATACCTGCAACCTGACCTGCACCGGTTGCGGCCGGATCCGCGAGTACTCGACCTCGATGAAGGATGTGATGCCGCTGGAGGATTGTCTTGGCGCAGCCGCGGAATGTAACGCCCCGATGGTGTCGATTTGCGGCGGCGAACCGCTGATTTATCCGCAAATCGAAGCACTGGTGAACGGCGTACTCGAGCAGGGCCGCATCGTTTACATTTGCACCAACGCGATGTTCATGCGCAAAAAGATGCGCGAATGGATGGCGAAAGAATTGTCCCGCCCGGGCGGGACGAATCGCGAATCGCGAAATGATCTCGAGGGCAAGATCGGCATTTTACTGGCGCAAGGTCTAATCAGCGAAAAGGATGCAGCTGAGATTCGAAAAGGGCCGAAAGATGAGAAGAAACCCGTCATTGCGCCGAGCAACTGGATGTATTGGAACGTGCACCTCGACGGACTGGAGCGCATTCACGACCTGATCGTTGAGCGCGAAGGCGTGTTCAAGGAATGCATCCTTGCGATCAAGATGGCGAAGATCCTCGGCTACCAGGTCGCGACCAACACCACGGTCTACAAAGAAACCGACATGGACGAGCTCGAACAAATGTTCGATTACCTTTCCGACCTCGGCGTCGACGGCCACACGATCACGCCCGGTTACGATTACGACGCGGCCAAGAAAGACATGGTCGCGCGTTTGAACCTGCAGCCGGAGAATTTCTTCCTCACCCGCGATCTGACGGTGGAGAAGTTCCGCCGCATGGATGAGTGGATGAATCGCTACACGTTTTTTGGAACGCCGGTCTATTTCGAATTCCTGGCGGGCAAACGCGATTTGACCTGCTCGGCTTGGGCGATCCCAACCCGCAACATCAAGGGTTGGAAGGCGCCGTGCTATTTCATGACCGACGCGGTGGGCACCAACGGCACCGGACACTATGCCAGTTACGCCGAGCTGCTCGAGAACGTGGATTGGGACAAATACGGCGTCGTTGACGGGGTTGCGCGCGACCCGCGTTGCGAGAATTGCATGACCCACTGCGGCTACGAGCCCACCGCCAGCCTTGGATTGAACGCACAACCCGGTGACACTTGGAAGACTTTGAAATTCAATTTCGGCGCACGACCGAAACCAACTGGACGCGGCAACGAAATTCTCGCGTTCAACGGCGTGAGTTCAGGCAATGGTCATTTAACAGGCAAACAGGCGCAAGCCGAAGCCGCCGAGACGAAGGCGTCGTAAGATCGATCCGCCTTCGTCATGACTACGGCGTGACAAGCGGTCGTTATTGGGCAAAGTCCAAGACTAGCAACCTCAATGAGTTCTTCAGGAAACGTTATCGCATTGCGAAGCGCGACTCCGGAGCGTGACCAGCCGTTCGTCGCGACTGACTCCGACATCGCGGATGCGATCGGGCGCGCGCAGCAGAACTTGTTGCGGCAGCAACATGAAGATGGCCACTGGTGTGGCGAATTGGTGGTCGATAGCACGCTCTGCTCGGACTTCGTGCTGTTCATGCACTGGCTTGGCGAAGTTGACGTTGCTCTCCAGGAACGTTGCGCCCGCCACATTCTGAAACGCCAACTGCCAGACGGCGGGTGGAACATTTATTTTGGCGGCCCGAGCGAGATCAACGCATCGATCAAAGGCTATTTCGCGCTCAAGCTGGCCGATTATTCGCCCGATCTGCCGTTCATGCGGAAAGCGCGCGAGAACATTTTGCGACTCGGCGGTATCCCGCGGATGAACACGTTCAGTAAACTTTATCTCGCGCTGCTCGGCCAGTTCCCGTGGAAATA
Source organism: uncultured Verrucomicrobiae bacterium (assembly GCA_963817335.1). Lineage (GTDB taxonomy): Bacteria > Verrucomicrobiota > Verrucomicrobiia > Chthoniobacterales > UBA10450 > AV40. The sequence goes on from CAWFNX010000001.1 coordinate 857,911, forward strand.
TCTGCCGACGATTCCGGTGGAAATGATTTTGCTCCCGAGCTGGGCGCCGTTTCACATCTACAAGATGTCATCCTGGAGCCGGGCGATGCTCATTCCACTCGCGATCATCAACCATTTCAAACCGACCCGGTCGTTGCCTGGAAACAAGCAATTGCACGAACTGTATCCGCTCGGCACCGAGCAAAGCGACCTGCGCTTGCCCCGCAGCGAGAAATTCTGGACCTGGGGCAATTTCTTTCTCCGGGTCAATGATGTCCTGAAAGTTCTGCACCCGCTGCGAATCAATCCCATGCGGAAACGCGCGCTGGAGGAGGCGGAACGTTGGATGCTGGAGCGAATCGGCGAGGGGAGCGACGGACTGGCGGCGGTATATCCCGCGATGCTCAATTGCATGATCGCGCTGCGCGTTCTCGGTTATCCCAAAGATCATCCGGTTTATAAGAAGGCCACAAAAGATTTCGTCGGACTGTTCGTCGACGATCCGGAAGACTTTCGAATTCAACCCTGCCTCTCTCCGATTTGGGACACCGCGATCAATCTGATCTCGCTCGCTGAATCGGGTATGCCGGCCGACGATCCGGCATTGCGTCGCGCGGCGAAATGGCTGCTGGACAAGGAAGTGCGGAGCCGCGGGGACTGGACGCATAACAATTCACATCGCGAAGCGAGCGGCTGGGCGTTTGAGTACAACAACGTTTACTATCCGGACACCGACGACACCGCGATGGTGTTGATGGCGTTGCGACTCGCCAAACCAGAGAATGACTCCGAGCTCGCGAATACTTTTCGGCGCGCGCTCGATTGGCAAATGAGTTTCCAATGTCGCGATGGCGGTTGGGCAGCTTTCGACAAAAACGTTACCACGCCGTGGCTGGAGGACATGCCGTTCGCCGATCACAACGCGATCCTCGATCCGACTTGCAGCGATTTGACCGCCCGCACCCTGGAGTTGCTTGGCTACATCAATTTCAATCCTAAAGTCCGCAGTGTTCGCGACGCGATCCAATATTTGATCGATACCCAGGAGTCGGACGGCTCGTGGTATGGACGCTGGGGCGTGAATTACATTTACGGAACCTGGCAAGTGCTGCGCGGATTGCGCGCGATCGGTCACAACATGACGCAGGACTGGATTTTGCGGGGTCGCGACTGGCTTGAGAGTTGTCAGAACGACGACGGCGGTTGGGGTGAGACCTGCGCCACTTACGAAAATCCGGCGACCAAAGGCATTGGCAAGAGCACCGCGTCGCAAACTGCCTGGGCGATCATGGGCATCTGTGCCTGCGGCGATTTAAATCGCACCAGCATTCAACGCGGACTGCGTTTTCTGTTGAGCACGCAAAAGAACGACGGCTCATGGAACGAACCGGAGATCACCGGCACCGGATTTCCCGGAGTGTTCTATCTGAAGTACGACATGTACCGCCAAAATTTCCCGCTCCTGGCCCTCGCGACCTACGTGAATTACCGGAATGGTTTCATCACCCAGCCGGGATTCTATCAGGCGCCCAGGTAGCGGCGGTTCACCGAACCGCCATGGCGATTGAGGTCAATCGCCGCTACCAGCAATTGACCGCAATTCGGCGCGGCCTAACGTGTTTGTATGGCATACGAACTACCAAAATTACCTTACGCCTACAACGCGCTCGAACCGCATATCGACGCGCGCACGATGGAAATCCATCACACCAAGCATCATCAGGCGTACATCACAAATCTAAACAACGCGATCAAAGGCAAAGGCGACCTGGAGAAAAAATCGGTCGAGGATTTGATTCGCGATTTGAATTCTGTTCCGGAAGACATTCGTACGGCGGTCCGCAACAATGGAGGCGGCCACGCGAACCATTCGTTCTTCTGGAAAATAATGGGCCCGAACGCGGGCGGGGAACCGAAAGGCAAGCTGGCTGACGACATCAAATCGACGTTCGGCGGTTTCGATCAGTTCAAAGAAAAATTCGCGGACGCCGGGGTGAAACGTTTCGGCAGCGGCTGGGCCTGGTTGATCAAAAACAGCAGCGGCAAGTTGGAAATCGTTTCGACGGCGAACCAGGACAGTCCACTGATGGGCAAAGGTGTCTCCGGAGTTGAAGGCACGCCGATCCTTGGGGTCGACGTTTGGGAGCACGCCTACTATCTCAATTATCAAAACCGCCGGCCGGATTATATCAAGGCCTGGTGGAACGTGGTGAATTGGGACGCGGTGGCCAAGAATTATTGAGATTTGGTGTAGCCACCGCCCTGTGGGCGGTCCTCATTTGACTTCTGCGAAGACGGGCCACAGGCCCGTGGCTACAACAGAATGGCTTATCTAAACGAAAATTATCTCAAGCTTCAGGCCGGTTATCTTTTTCCGGAGATCGCGCGACGGGTCCGCGAGTTCTGCGAAAAAAATCCAGACGCGGCGAAGAAGTTGATTCGTTGCGGCATCGGTGACGTAACCGAGCCGCTGCCGCAGGCGGCAATTGACGCGATGAAGCGCGCAGCCGACGAACTCGGACACCGCGAGACTTTTCACGGTTACGGTCCCGAGCAGGGTTACGAGTTCCTGCGGTCGGCAATCGCGCAGCACGATTTTCGCGATCGCAAGATCGACATCGCTGACGACGAAATTTTTGTTTCGGACGGATCGAAATGCGATTGCGGCTTCATTTTGGATATTCTGGGCGACCAAAACAAAGTTGCGGTGCCCGATCCGGTTTATCCGGTTTATGTCGATACCAACGTGATGGCGGGGCATACCGGCGCGCCGCGAAAAGACGGCAGTTATGAAGGCATTGTTTATCTGCCCTGCACCGCGGAAAACAATTTCGTTCCCGAACCGCCCGGCGGCGGCCGGGAGCACGTGGATCTGATTTATCTTTGTTTTCCCAATAATCCCACGGGCGCGGTGGCGACGCGCGAGCAGCTTGAGGCTTGGATCGATTACGCGCGGCAGCATGACGCGCTGATTTTGTTCGACGCGGCCTACGAAGCCTACATTTCGGATCCAAAGATTCCGCATTCGATCTTTGAGCTGAACGGGGCCCGCGAGCACGCGGTCGAGTTTCGCAGCTTCTCGAAAATTGGCGGATTTACCGGGGTGCGTTGCGGTTTCACCGTGATGCCGAAAACAGTTTTGGCCCGAACTGATTCCGGCAAAAAGATGCCGTTGCACCCGTTGTGGCATCGGCGATGGAGCACAAAATCAAACAGTGTGAGTTATCCCGTGCAACGCGCGGCCGAAGCGCTGTATTCCGCCGAAGGTCACAAACAATGTCGCGCGTTGATCGATCATTACATGGGCAACGCGAAAATTTTGGGCAAAGCCTGCGAAGAGATCGGTTTGAAAGTTTATGGCGGCCGCAGCGCGCCTTACGTCTGGGTTAAGACTCCTACGGGTCTGACCAGTTGGCAGATGTTCGACCGGATGTTGAATGAGATTAACGTGGTGATTACGCCGGGCGCGGGATTCGGCGCCCAGGGCGAAGGTTATTTCCGGGTTTCAGCGTTCAACAGTCGTGAAAACGCGGAAGAAGTCGCACGCCGGCTGAAGCAATTGTAAGTAGCGGCGATTCACCTCAATCGCCATTTGGCGGTTCGGTGAACCGCCGCTACCTGATTTTCGTTGCGAACTATCTAGGGCGCGTAACATTCCGGCGGAGAATTGCGGGTGGCCGAAGAGAAACAAGATCTGCTGCAGCTTTATCGCTTTTGCTTTCTGATGCTGGCTGATGCCGCGAAAGCGCAGGAGATTTTTCACGCGACCTTGCGGGAAGCGGCTCAACAAGCGGCCAACGGCGAGGCGCCGCGCGACCGGCTGTGGTTCTTTCGAAACGCGCGCTGGCGCTGTCTGGAAGCCGGCGAACAGGGATTGCAGGCGGAGGAGGTTGATTTTGAACAGGAAGAGCTTGCAGCGTGGGGGCCGTCCCAGATCGAAAAGCTCGAGCCTCAGCAGTTGGCCGTCTGGATTGCGGGAGCGGCGGATCCTCAACGAACAGCAATGGCACTCTTTTATTTGGATGAGTTTAGCTATCGGGATTTGCTTTCGGTGACCGAATTGAAACCCGCCGAACTATCCAAGTTGCTCGGCGATGGCCGACGGCAGTTTCAAGCGTGGTTGGATGCAACCATCCCGGTCATTCAACCATGAGCACCACCGCTCAGCTCTCGAGACGCGATAAGGTGCTCATCCATTGTGCGCCGATCCGGGATGATCATATCGACGACCGCGCACTTCGCACGGCAGTGCATCACGCCCGCAAGACGGACGCGTTCGCAGTGCAGCAGAGCTTTGACAAAGCGGCAATCGCCTTGGTCCAGGCCGTTCCGATTCCGAAGGAAATCATCGAGTGGGTGCCGACAGAATCATTTATCGCTCCGCCGCGGCGGACCTGGAAGAAGTACGTCCAGAATCCGGTTTTTCTTGCTACCGGGATCGCGGCGCTCGTGATCGCGGTCATTCTAACTTTCCAACTGATCGATCGACTGAACCGGTTTCCGGGCGAGCCGACCGCACGTCGATTACTAACCACCGCGTCATCGACCCACTCGGTGATTCTCGATCCGGTGAAAACAAATGCCGGTTCGCTGGGCGATTACTTTTTCATGAAACACAGACTCGCTCATTACGACGTTCCGCCTGAATTCGCCGACCTAAAAACACTTGGGGTTCGGGTTTTTGACGATGAAGAGGGCCAACGCGTGGCTCAAGTATGGGCTGTGGAAAAGAAATTGCAGTTTTTTCTCTTTCCGACGCAGCGCGATCCCAAGACCGGCGCGACGAAACATTTCACCGGCTGGCGTTATGTCGATCAGGATCGCTGGACCGGCGTAGTGAAAGAAGAGGGCGGGGTCTGTTTTATGGCTGCCATTCGCGGAAGCGAAAAAGATCTCGCACCATACGTTTCGAACAAGAAAGAATAATTGGAGCGGCGGTCATAGACCGCCGCTACAGCGTCGCATTGACAGTTCGCGACCACGAATGAACGTTGTCGCCGCTTGCTTCGCCAGGGTAGCTCAGCGGTAGAGCAGGGGACTCATAAGCCCTTGGTCGGGAGTTCAATTCTCCCCCCTGGCAGTCTTTTAATTGCCAATTGCCAATTGATGAGCGTTGAATGACTGAGCTTCAACGCAGCGTTTTTTATTCATGAATCAAGTAGGTGAACCCGAACCTAAGGAAAGTGGCGGTTTTGATTGGGAGAAGTTTTTCGGGCAGGGAAATGACTATTGGCTGAGCCGATTCGTTATTCTGCGGCTGCTCGGATTTGTTTATGTGATCGCGTTCCTGGTAGCGGTGAATCAATTGGTGCCGCTTATTGGCTCTACTGGTTTAACGCCTGCCCACGATTATTTGTCACGCGTTCACAGTTTTTACGGTTCGCGCACCGGAGGGATGCTGCATATGCCGTCGCTGTTTTGGTTTGGCGTTTCCGATCTGGGTTTGCAGATCTTCGCCTGGGTCGGCCTTGCCTTATCGCTGGTTGTTCTGGCCGGTTACGCCAACTCGATCCTGCTCGCTCTGCTTTGGATTATTTACATGTCGATCGTTCACATCGGAAACATTTGGTACGGTTACGGTTGGGAGATCCAACTGCTCGAGACCGGTTTCCTGTCGATCTTTCTTTGTCCGCTAATCGATCCGCGACCGTTTCCGAAATCCCGTCCGCCGATTTTAGTCTTCTGGCTTTTCAGGTGGCTGGGCTTTCGGATCATGGTCGGCGCAGGTTTGATTAAACTTCGCGGCGACGATTGCTGGCGGGATCTGACCTGCATGTATTACCACTACGAAACCCAGCCGATCCCGAATCCGATCAGCCGCTATTTTCATTTTCTGCCGCATTGGTTCCATAATCTTGAAGTTCTGTGGAACCACTTTGTCGAATTGGTTGTGCCGTGGTTTTCGTTCGGGCCGCGAACCGCCCGGCATATTGCCGGCGGGTTGCTCGTCCTCTTTCAAATCATTCTCATCATTAGCGGGAACCTGTCGTTTCTGAATTATCTGACGATCATTCCGTTTATCGCGTGCTTCGACGACACCCTATTGCGTCATGTCTTGCCGGAGTCGCTGGTGAAACGCGCGAAAGACGCCGCGGTTCAATCGCGACCATCGCGGATTCGCAATGGAGTCACCGTGGCACTCGCCGCCCTCGTTGCGTTGCTCAGTATTCCGACGGTGATGAACCTCGTCGGCGGCCGGCAATTAATGAATTATTCCTTCGACCCGCTCGATCTGGTGAACACGTACGGCGCATTCGGTACGGTAGGCCGCGAGCGCGATGAAATCGTTTTCGAGGGCACGGAGGACGCGGTCATCACGGGTGAAACGAAGTGGAAGGAGTACGAATTCGTGGCCAAACCGGGCGATCCGAATCGGCGTCCGGCATTTATCGCGCCGTATCAGCCGCGGATTGACTGGCAAATCTGGTTCGCAGCGATGTCCACGCCCGCGGAATATCCGTGGACGTTCCATTTCGTTTGGAAGCTTCTGCACAACGACAAAAACACCTTGTCGCTGCTTGCCAATAATCCGTTCCCGGATGCTCCGCCAAAATACGTCCGGGCGCGCTTATATCGTTACCAATTTACGCCGTTTGGCGAGAAAGGCTGGTGGAAACGTGAACTGATTGACGAATGGCTCCCGGCCTTGTCGGCCGACAACGAGCAGTTGCGCCAGTTGCTTGCCGCCAAAGCCTGGCTCGATTGATTAGATCGGCAATCGATTACCGGATCGCAATGAAGCCGACCACCGCCATCACTGAAGATTTTCTGCAGCTAATTAGCCAGCCAGATTCACGACACCATTCGGATTATCTGGCTTATCGCCGCGGGGAAATCACGCGCTCGGAATTGATCGATCGTCTGCCTCACCTCGCGATGATCGGCGACAGTGTTTCCACCGGCATTTATGTTTCGAAACCGTGGAAAACATTCCGCCAGGCGCGTAGCTGTCGTGGCCGGGACTGGTTTCTGAATGTCGATCCAAAAACCAAGATTCACAGTATTTCGAAACGTTTGGAGAAATCGACCCCGATGGTTGGAAAACATCACGGCGGGATTGGCGCAATGGTCGATGACGAAAGCGATCGCCTGTGGCTTTCCCGGCGAGTCCTGGGGACACGAAACTTCTCGGGGCAGATTAACCAACTGATTCGGGCCAGGCGTTTCCCCGATTTGATTCTGATCTCAATTGGCCACAACAACGTCGATTGGGCATGGCGAAGTCCACCGGAAGAGATCGAAAATCCCGAAGCGCGCCTCCAGCGCCAGCGACGAGAATTTCGGAATAACTTCGCGCGATGTTTGCGGACCTTGATTGAGCACTCGCGTGGACAGCCCGGGCGTGTTGCCATTGTTGTCTTCGGTCTGGTAAACTTTGGGTCCTACTTCAAGGGCCGGGCCGAGGCCGAGCGGCAGCGATCTGCCGATCCAAGTTTGTATCCACATTTGGAAACGACTTACAAGTATCTCATTTCCTTCAGGCCAGATTACCGCGAAAACGTGATCCGTCTCGCGGAGATGGCGAACGACGAGCTTCGAATGATGGTCGACGAGTTCAATCGCGAGCTCGACACAAACGCGAACGTGCAGCTGCGCTATTCGGACGCGTTAGCAACTGCCGACCTGAGCCGGGCCGAGCTCCTTCATGCCGTCGACGGCTGGCACGCTTCAGCAAAAGGCCACAACGTTCTCGCCGAAGCTGCCTTTGCCGATCTCGCCCCGAGTCTGGAATTCTTAGGGATCGGTTAGTTGAAAATCAAAGGCGCTCTCTTAGCCGGTCGACCGTTTCCCGCATCATCCGATAGCCGAAATGACCCTGGGGCACGCGAAGTAGTTCCGACCCGCGCCATTTTTGGTGAATGGCTTCGATGTCGTCCGGTCGCGCGATCAAATCGAAATCGCCGGAAACAAAAAGAACGCGCGCCGGATCGCACAGAGGATCGGTATGCAACGGCGAACTGAGATGAAAATGCCGCGCCACCAGATCCGGACCAATTTTTGCGCGGTGAAGTTTGCGTCGCATCATGGCGGTCGCAGGACATTGCCAGATGGCGTGCTCAACATTTACGATCGGGGCCATTAGCGCGAGAAATCGCAGATCGCTTTCGACGGAGGCAAGCAGGGCGCCAATCCATGCTCCGTAACTTGTTCCAAGAATTCCGAATTCGCGACAGCCGTATTCTCGCAAAGCGGCGAGCAATTGCCGAATCTCGACTACGCCCTGTCGCAAGCCCTCCGCATTTCGAATGAGATCGGCCGTAATCGCGAGTTCGCCGTTCCAATAACCGCGCGGGACTCGTGAGTAATGATACGGCAAATGAACAAAACACGCGTTCCAGCCCAGTTCGTTGAATCGCGTTCCCCAGCGTCGATAGCCGATGTTCGTTGCCGACATGAGCGCGTGGAGCATGAGCACTGTCGGAGCCGTCCGCGGATGCGCGCTTGGAAAAAATTCGGCCCGGGCGGTGTTGTTGCGCGAAAAGTGAGTCTGAATCGGACTGCGCCATGTGACTGTTGCGCCGTTGCCGCTGGCAATGCTTCGCGAGAGATCGATGTCCTCGGGCGCGGCGTAATACTCTCGCGGCGTGAGCTTTTCGCACTCGGCGACATATCGCTCCATCGCCCCCGCGCTGTTGCCATTTAATCGGTGGCGCGATTGCAAAAGGTTCATCGCTGCGCACATCCCGAAATCGGCGCTCTTCGCGGCGGTTCGCCGAACTATTCCACCACGAAGAACACGGAGATCACGAGGAGGCGCACAACTGTTCCGACTTGGCTTTCCTTCGTGTGCTTCGTGACCTTCGTAGTGCGAAATTTTCTTCATGCGTTCGCGTGGCGGATGAGGAAGATCGTCGGGGTTCAGGTTAAATTTCGTTCGCAGTTCGCGAAAAAGTCGTTGGAACGCCTGCGTCAATTCGCTCTCGATGCATCTCCGCGCGGCTGCTTTGTCGAGATCAGGAAAAGTTTGAATCGGCTTACCAAACGCAATCCAAACCGGCGTGCGGCGCATCGGCAGCCAGCTTCGTTTCGCGTACAGCCGATCGCTGCCCAAAATGACGCAGGGTAAGATTGGCACTTCCGCGATGTGCGCGAGGGTTGATGCGCCGGGTCGCAGCGCGGCGCCTTCGAGCAACGATTGCGCTCCGTCACGAATACCGCCTTCAGGAAAAACGCCGACGATACGGCCGTTCCTGAGTCGTTCGATTGCGGTGCGGATCGTTTTGCGGTCGGCGCGATCTCGTTCGGCCGGAAACGCGTCTACTGCCCAGAGAAACAATCCAACGATTGGCACGGGAAAGAATTCCGCCATTGCCATCCAGTCGATTTTTCGCCGGACCACAGACGAAAGTATAAGCGGATCGAAATGACTGATGTGATTCGATGCCAAGAGCAAACCACCGGAACGCTTGGTATTCTCAATTCCCACCACCTGAATGCGCGACGAGTATCCGAATAGCAGCTTCATGAAATGCGCAGCCGCCCAATTGGCGATCGAGTGGAAGATCTGCAGCATCTTTCGACAATAGCCCAGCCCTTCAGGGCTGGGAAAGCGATAGAACATCAAGCGAGTCCCTTCAGGGACGACAGAGATTCTTTCGTCCCTTCGGGACTCAGATTCTAAGAAACGTATTGAACCCAGCGCTAGAGCGTTGGGCTATTTTCGCTTTTTGCCGCGAGGTCCTGGCATTTTCTCAGGTCGAGTTTTCCGGAAGCCATCACCGGAATTGAATCAACCCGGCAAATTTTCTTTGGGATCCACAGATTCGGAACGCCTGCTTCGCGGAGTTTATCCCGCAGTTGGGCAATATCGACCTCGAATGCGCTCAAGAGCACCAGCGCTTCGCCTTTGGCTTCATCCTGGATTCCCATGATTGCAATCAGTCGTTCATCTTTTCCGGCAAGACCAAGGAGATCGACGATTTTCTGCTCGATTGATTCGTGCGGGACCATTTCGCCGCCGATTTTCGAGAAGCGCGACAACCGGCCTTCAATGTAAAGAAAACCATCCTCGTCGAAGCGGCCGATATCGCCGGTCTTGAGCCAGCCATCATGCAAAACCGCGGCGGTGCGCTCCGGATCCCGAAGATAACCTTCGAAAATGTTGACCCCCCGAAACCAGATCATGCCTGTGTCATGCAGCGAAAGTCTTTGATCGGTCTCAGGATTTCGAATCTCGGCGGCGATGCCAGGTGCCATTTTGCCGACCGAACCAAGACGACTCGATGGCTGAACTTGTTCGCCGCGCTTTGGTTTGGGATCGGGCAAATTCACGCTGACTACCGGCGAAGTCTCGGTTAGTCCATAACCTTCGAAGACGCGCTGTTTGAATCTTTCTTCAAATGCTTTTGCCAGATCGAGCGGAAGCTTTTCGGCCCCGGTAATGATAAGCCGCAGGCTTAGAAGTTGTTTTGGCTCGACCTTACGCAAATACCCGCGCAGGAACGTCGGAGTAGCGAGCAGAAGGGTGAGTTTGTATTTTTCAATAAGGGCCGCGTTTCTTGCCACTTCGAGCGGACTGGGATAAGTGACAATGCGAACGCCCTCCATTAGCGGATACCAGAGGGTAACGGTTGCGCCGAAACTGTGAAAAAACGGAAGGGACGCGAGAATTGCGTCGCTCTGTGTTGCATCGAGCATCTCGCGAAACTGCGAGACATTGCCGACGATGTTTCGATGACTGAGCACCGCCCCTTTGGGATCGCCAGTGCTGCCGCTGGTAAAGAGCAGACTCGCCTCCGCGTTGCCGCCGATCTTTGGAATCTGCAATATGCGCAAGATCGACGGCGTCGGACAGAATATCGACATCATCCACCAAAGAAGGATCTGCAATTTCAGCCGCGGCATAAGCTCGTCCAGTTTCAAAACGCGTTCCGGCCATGGAAAATCCTTCAACCGTTCCATGAATGGGGTGGCTGTAATCGCGACGCGCAGTTCTGCGCGCCGGCAACAGAACTCGTTGGCGGCGCGGCCCATGGTGAAGTTGAGATCGACCGGGACTTTGCCAGCGAGGGTGACCGCCAAATTCGCAATCATCGAACCCTTGCTGGCTGGCAGAACGATCGCAATTCGCCGGTCGGAGAGTTCTTTTCGCAAAAAAAGGCTTAAGGCGGCAGCCGCGCCGAGTAATTTGGCCCGGCTCAGTTCGGTGTGATCGAGACCATCAATAACTGCGGTGCTGAATCGTCGCCGTTTCAAACCGCGCACGCAGGCTTCGCCAAGATGTCGATCTAGCGATGGCCGGCGGCTGTAACAGAATTCGCCGAGCTTGAGCAGTTCTTCGCGAACGGTAGCGATATCGGCGGCTGCGGGCTCGAGTGGTTTGCCAAAAGCAACACTGACGCGGTAAGGAAATTTTCTCGGCCATTTGGTGAAGAATTTTCCGCCCTGAAACGAAAAGATGGATCCCCATAGCTGATCGAGCCAAACCGGAACAACCGGCGCGTTGGCGTGTTGGGCGATTAATTCGTAGCCGCGTCTGAGTCGTAACAACGTCCCGGAGCGGGTGAGCTGGCCTTCGGGAAAAAGACAAACTACTTCGCCGGCCGCGATTTGTTCGGTTGCGGCTTTAATCGCGGAGCGGGCGTGGCGGGTATCAATTGGGATGCAGCCAACAGTTCGCAAGAAAGGCCGCAGGATCGGCTTATTATAAAATTCCTGGTCGATGATATAGCGGACAGGCCGGGGGCAGGCCATCTGGAGGATAATGGCGTCGACCCAGCTGATATGATTGGGCAGGAGTAAACATCCGCCGGGCGGCAAGTTATGCGCGCCGTGGGCCGCGACTCGATACAAACATCGGGCGAGCGCTCCACCAAAAAAATAGAGCAGTCGCTCAGCAATAGAAGTCGAAGCCATCATTTATGATTTACAATTACCCGGCGCTCGTCTGCAATCGACAACTCTCGAATGCAAAATAGCGGTCGTTCCTCCTCAGGCGCTGGGGTTGCTCTCGGTCTGTTGCTGACGATCAATCTGTTCAACTACATCGATCGTCAAGTCTTGGCGGCGGTCGAACCGGAGATTCGTTCGGCGTTTTTCGCCCCGGGGGACGTTAACGCGATGACGAAAACGGGTTTGCTCGGCACCGCTTTCCTGGTCACCTACATGTTCAGCGCGCCGGTGCTGGGTTTTCTAGCGGATCGAATGTCACGCTGGATCATTGTTGGGTCAGCTGTGATTCTATGGAGTCTGTCCAGCGGCGGCTCGGGTTTGGCGGCAACATTCACGGTCCTTTTTGCCACGAGAATCTGCGTAGGAATTGGCGAAGGCGGTTATGGGCCGGCTGCGCCCACGATTCTGGCCGATCTGTATCCGATCGAAGTACGTGGTCGCGTCATGGCGATGTTTTGCGCGGCGATTCCGGTCGGAAGCGCGCTTGGCTACGTTCTTGGCGGCCAGGTTAGCGCTTATCTGGGATGGCGTTGGGCGTTCTACATGGTTGCGCCGCCGGGTTTGATTCTCGGGTTGCTTTGTTTTTGGCAGCGCGACCCGCGGGTGGCGTCGCATCATTTAATGCAACGAGTGCCTCGGCGTGGACTGAAAAATTATGTGAAACTTTTTCAGACCCGTTCTTATCTGGCCAATTGCATTGCCCAAACCTTGATGACATTTGCCGCGGGCGGCTTGGGCTACTGGGTGTCCGCTTACCTCACTTTTAGAAATCAGAGTCCAGCCGCAGGCAGAACAATTTTCGGATTGATCACCGTTGTTGCAGGTTTGAGCTCGACCATCATCGGCGGAATCATTGCCGACAAACTGCGACCGCGTTTTCCCGCCTCGTATTTTTGGGTTTCAGGAATTGGAATGCTGATCGCGTGTCCGTTTTTTGTGGTGAGTCTTTATCTTCCATTCCCCACAGCGTGGGCCACGATGTTCGTGGCGATTTTCATGCTCTTCCTGAACACCGGACCATCCAACACAGCGCTGGCCAATGTTTCGCTGCCCGCGGTGCGCGCAACCGCGTTCGCCGTGAATATTTTCATTATTCACGCGCTTGGCGACGTGCAGGCTTTCTGGATGCTTGGCTATATTGGCGGTCATTCCAATATCCGCGTCGCGTTCCTGTTTGTGTCCGCAATTATTCTGGCTTCCGGCGTGGCGTGGATTCTTGGAGCGAAATATTTGCAAGAAGACACGGCTCGGGTCGAGGCGGCCACGGCCCAAGGGTAAGATGTCGATCTAAAAAAGAAACCGCGGGAATGTGGACATTCCCGCGGCGTTCTCAGCGGCGATTTGCGCCGCGCAATTACAATTATTCCTGTTCCCCGCCAGGCGTAGGAGCGGCTTCGCTCGTTCCTTCGCTGGTGCCTTTTTTGTGAGAGCTCTTTTTGCTTGAAGGAGTGTTTTCGCTTTCAGCGGAGGACTCTTCACTCGCCGATTTACGCGTACTCTTCTTGCCCGACGGGTTGCCAGTGGCTTCCGATGTCGATTCGCCACTTGTTCCTTGCGTTGTTTCTTCGCCTTTATGTCGCGAGGAAGTTTGGGATTCGCCGGATTTCCCGCGTTCCCTTTTTCCGGCCTTGGGCGACGCAGTCGCTTTTGCGTCCGCAGAAGCCGATGGAGAAACGGTAGCGCTTGCTGACGCGGAAGTATATGGAGAAACCGATGCGCTTGCTCCGGGCGACGCGGTTGGCGAAACAGGCGCCCCACCTTGCGTTTGCGTCGTTGAGCCGGTAGTGGCCGTCGTTGCGCCAGTTATGGTTGCGTTTGAGACGCCGGCCGAGATGTTGAAGTGCGAATAAACATTTGAGATGTAAGCCGCGTCGCTGATGTGCGAATATTCAAAAACAGGCGCATTGTAGATGCGATCGCGCTCGACGTTGACGGTTAGGTATCCGGCGTCCGGGGAGACGACAAAAACACTCCACGGCACGGCCACCAGCTTGCTTTGACCGGTAACACGCGCGCCGCCGCCACCCGTTGAAAGAACGGTATAGGCCAGGCACCCGTTGCTGCGCTCCAGAACAACGTCTTTGACGACGCCAATTTCTTCGCCCTGGGCGGTTTTCACTTTTGTTCCGATAACTTTGCTCGTCTGGACGTAATTCGCTTCAATCGAGCTGGCTGCAGTCTGGGCTTGTGCAGTTAAAGGAGCCGCCGCCACACCCAGAATGGCCAGCGCCGCTCCGCAAATGAGAGATGTTTTCATATTTATAACACTGACGGGCGAGAACTCAGGCTATTCAGCAGCTGTGGTCTTAGCTCGTCGTCAGATTTTGCCTTAGGTGGACTAACGAGTCGGCGTCGCCGAGCCGAGGTGAGTATCGTAAGCCTGCGCTTGGGCCAGGGCGTTGGCAGCCTGGTCTGCATGGCCGGCCTCTGTCTCCAGTTCGCTCAGCAGTTGCCAACTATCCGCTCGATACCATTGCGTTTGTAAACACGCGAGTAATTCGTTGATGGCTGAGCTCCGTGCTCCAGTTTGGTCTAACAATTGAATGTACGCCTTCTCAATCGCCCAATTGGGCGAGCCGGTCCGTGAAGCCAGCCGCATTCGCATGAGGTCAACCTTTCCATCCTCCTTGTGTTCCAGTACGGCCAAGAGCTGATTCGCCTGGGCATCGACCAGAGGCATCTGGGTTGCCCGATTCAGAAGCTCGCGCGCCTGCTTTAAATCATTTTGTTTTAAGGCCAGGGCCGCAAGGTTGACGATGGCCAGCGGCTGGTCCGGCTTCTTTTGCAAGGCCGCATGTAAATAAGCCGCAGCTTGCGGGAGCTTTCCTTCGCTCAACTCCAAGCTGCCCAGATTGATCAGCATTCGGGCCGAATCGCCGCCGTGTGCAATCGTTCGTTCAAGAAACGTGCGCTGATCTCTCCAATCGAAGGTGCGCGCAAACGTGCGGCCGCCGAGAAACGCAATCCAAAGGCAAACGCCCGCCGCAATGATTATTGCTCCGGGATTTCGCAGGGCCAGTCTTTCAGCCAGCGGTGCGAGTTCGACTCCGACCGCCAGAAATAAGAACGCTGTCGGCAAATAAATCCAATGTTCGGCGGCATTGGCGTTCAAAGCGATGATTCCACTGACCGGGAAATACGCGATGAGGGTAAACAATAAGCAGGCGAAGACGGCAGGGCTGCGTTTGCGGGCGCGCCACACCCAATAGAAAAACCCGGCGATCAGCAACACTCCGAGAAGTGTTTGAAGCTCGCGCCATGCAGCGTGCGCCAGGCTCCCTTCGTTAAATTCCGTGAGCTGGGTCTCGACATCGCGATCCATGTGCAGGTTCCAAGGAAAAATAATTAAACCCGCATATTCCGCCACGGCGCGGGCGACAATTATCGGTCTGACAAGAATCGGCGGCGGAGGCGTTAGCTGCGGCGCCGGTTGATGCTCGGCCCCCAAACGCAGCGTGAAATAAACCGCTCCAACAAAAGCTGTGATCGCCGCAGGCTTCCACAGATCGCGCCAGTTCTTCTGCAACAGAAAGAAACTGATGCCGATCAGTGGAAAGATCAGGCCCGCTTCTTTGCTAAGCACGCTGAACGAGAGCATGACGCCGCTGGTAGCGAACAAAAACAGCTTTCGCCTACCGATCGCTTCCCACGCCCGAATGAGAAGAAACAGGCCGCAGAAGCCGAACGCTGCCGCAAGCGGGTCGGCCCGGCCGGAAACATAAGCGACTGCAGCGCTTTGGACCGGATGAATAGCCCAGACCAGCGATACCAACAGCGCTGTCGTGCGAGCCCGGACACGATCGATGTGAAAGCTGGACAAAAGCTCCTCGGCGAAAAGCAGGAATGCAACGGCCGCGAGTGCGTGCCACAGAACGCTGGTCGCGTGGTAGAGCGCGGGTTGAAATCCCGCCAAGGCATAATCAATCGTATAAGTCAGTCTTTGCAGGGGCCGGTAGAAATCTGACGGGGTCGCGTCGATAAAGAGGAAATGATTGAATCCCTCGGCAATAAGACGCCAACTGCGAATTAGCGGGTCGCGCAAAACCAATGCGGTATCGTCCCAGACAAAACCGTTGCGCACAGCCGGCGCATAGCTAATGAAGACGGCGACAAAAAGAATGAAGACAGCCCAGATTTTTTTCACGAACCGAGGAAATCAATAAGCTGCGCGTCTAGATTTGCGAATCTTTAGAATGTTTATGCTAATCTTCGAAAGGGTCTGGGCGGCGATCTCGCCCGGAATCTTAGTTAGCGTGCTTTTCATTGAACCAAGCAGCGCCCGTGCCGATGGGGTCCCGGCCAATTGCAGCCAGCTGATCGTGGCCACCGCTCCGGACTGGAATTCGATGCACGGACAGTTGCAACGATTCGAACGCGCCAAGGGCAATTGGAACGCGGTCAGCGCGCCAATACCGGTTTTGCTTGGAAAAAATGGGTTGGCCTGGGGAAGCGGTCTTGCCGGCCAGGAAGAGCAGGGATTGCACAAAAAGGAACGTGATGGCCGCGCGCCGGCTGGAATTTTTGCAATCGGCGAAGTTTTCGGATACGAGACAAAACTACCGGCCGGCGGCGATTATCCTTATCACCAGGTTACCGAAGGGGACATCTGGAGCGATGATCCGCGGTCACCGAATTACAATCGTCATATCGTGATCGATCCAAAGAATCCGCCGGACAACTACAGTCATGAAAAAATGCGCTCCGGCGATTTCGCTTACCATTGGCTGGTTGAGATCCGGCATAATTCCGATCCGCCTGCGCCAGGGGAGGGCAGCGCGATTTTCTTTCACATCCGCCGCGGGGTGAACCGTGCTACCACGGGCTGCACGACGATGGCGGAGCCGGAACTGGTCAAAATGATCGCCTGGCTGCGTGCTTCCAAGCATCCCTGCTATGTGCTGTTGCCCGCGCAAGAATACCAAAACAAATGGGAAGGCTGGAATTTGCCGCCCCCGGAGAAAACCGCCTCAAATGACAAAAAGACCGCGACTCGTTGATTCTGGCGCGGTTTGACGTAGTTGTTAGGCAGGGCTCATGAGAAGACGATCCAATCCTGATTCTGAAGCAAACATCCGCCGTATCGACACCAAGGCGCGTGCCAAGAAGCAAACGCACGGTTTCCAGGTGCATTTTCTGCGCGGAAAAACCGCAGTGACTAGAATGTTCAGCGACTCACTCTACGGTGGCAAGGCTGGCGCCCGCCGCGCGGCGAGGAAGTTTAAACGCGCGGCCATGGGGCGGGCCCCGAAGCGCGGCGCAACATCGAAATCCCGGCGCCGTCGCAGGCGTTAAGGATTTTTTTCCCGCCAAATCTTCCAGCATTCCAGAAAACCCGACGCGAAATCGCCGGGTCGCGCCTTCACCCATTCGTCGACTATCGACGGCTGGAAAAATCTTCCGGCTTCGATTTCGGCTGGGTTGGGGCGTATTTCGCGCTCATAGGATCCGAAATAAAGGCCGATAAACTCCGAATCCGTTCGATCGGAAGCGGGTAATTTCGCGACGTTTTTCAGCTCCGTCTGGATCCCCAATTCCTCACCGAGCTCCCTGAGGGCCGTCTGATCGTAGGCTTCTCCCTCATTTACGTGCCCTGCGGCGCTAGAATCCCACTTGAGAGGGTGGCGGTCTTTCCAGCGGGAGCGCAATTGGAGGAAAACCTCTCCCTTGGAGTTGAAAATGAGCACGTGGACTGCCCGGTGGAGCAAGTTATTCGCATGCACCTGGCTGCGGGGCGCGGCACCCACCGGAAGATCGCGTTGATCAACGACTTGGAACTGCTCTTCAGGCTCGTTCTCGCCTTTCGCAGGCTCGAGCGGGGCGACCCGATTGGTGAGAGCGATCCATTCCTCTAGGGAAAGTTCTTCGGCTCGGGCGCGGGAGTTGAGCCCTAGTTCGGCCGCAATCGTTTCCCAGTTAGGCACTTCTTCTCGAATCAGTTTGCCGAGTTGTTTGCGTCGCTGAGAGAATCCGCGTCGCACAAGTTTGTGGAAGACGCCGGAGTCGCAGCCGGGCAGCTCGCGATCGGCGCGAGGAGTGATACGCACGATGGCGGAATCAACGTCGGGTCTTGGAACAAACACATTTGCAGAAACTGTTCGCAAATACTCGACACGATAATGCAACTGAATCTGCAACGTGAGCGCGCCGTAATCATTCGTTTTCGGCACGGCCCCAAGTCGCCTGGCGAGCTCCTTCTGTAACATCAACACCCACAACGATATAGGACTAGGATAATCGAGAAATTTAATCAGGAGCTGACTTGAGATGTAGTACGGAAGATTTCCGAGTAACTTCACCCGCGGGTGCGCATGCAAGATTCGAGTGTCGAATTGCAATGCGTCACTGTGGATGATTTCGAACTTTTCATTCGCAAATCGCTCTCTCAAAAATTGCACAAGGCGTTTGTCTTTCTCGATCGCCAGGACACGCGAGCCTTTTGCCAGCGCCAATTCAGTCAGCGCGCCCAGACCGGGACCGATCTCAACCACGTAATCGTCCGGGGTCAGATTCGCTTGGTCGACGATCCAGCGCGCGAGGTTGTGGTCGTGCAAAAAATTTTGCCCGAGGGTTTTCACCGGCGAAACGCCGATCTCACGCAGGAGCGCGGGAATTTCCGATAACTTCATCAAGCGTCGACAAGTTAGGCAGTTCTTGCTCGAAAATTAAGCCCTTATTCACATAACGGTGTGAACAAAATGGCCTTCCATGGGCTTTTTATTCACAAGTTATTCAACATTCCGCCCGCCAGCCCCGGGGGACCGGCCACGCACGCCGATTCATGGCCACAATTCACTCTGCGCGCCCGATAATTAGGAAAGAGTTTGCGTAATCTGCGCTCCAAAACCATAAAGTAAGTCGATTTCATGAGTCTGAACATTGAAGCCCTTTCGCGCGCGGCCACTGAAGCGCGGGGCCTTGCCATGGACGCGGTCCAAGCGTCGCAATCGGGCCATCTGGGATTGCCCTTGGGCTGCGCCGAGATGGGCGCGGTCCTTTATGGTTATGTCCTCAAGTATAATCCCGACAAACCGCGATGGATCGGCCGCGACTACTTCGTTTTATCGGCCGGTCACGGTTCGATGTTCCTTTACGCCTGGCTGCACATGAGCGGGTACGATTTGCCGATGTCAGAAATCAAACGTTTCCGGCAACTGCATTCCAAGACTCCCGGGCATCCGGAATTCTTTGAAACACCGGGCGTCGAATGCACTACCGGCCCGCTTGGTCAGGGCGTGGGCAACGCAGTCGGGATCGCAGTTGCCATGAAAATGGCGGCAGAGCGATTCAATACGGCGGAGCACCGCATTTTCGATCAACACTGCATCTGTCTCGCCGGCGATGGCTGCATGCAGGAAGGCGTCGCGTCGGAAGCAAGCGCGTTCGCCGGCCATTTCGGTCTCGATAACCTGATTCTGATTTACGATTCGAACGCGGTCACCCTCGACGCTCCTGCCACGGCGAGTCAGAGCGAAGACACGGCAATGCGATTCAAAGCCTATGGGTTCGACGTTCAGGAAATCAGCGGTCAGGACATGCAGGCGTTCCTCGACGTGTTGAACAGCGCTAAAGAGAACAATAACGGCAAGCCGAAGTTGATCATTGCCCACACTTTAATTGGGGAGGGCATTCCAGAAGTCGCTGGAACTTACAAAGCCCATGGTGAAGCCGGCGCGAAATTTGTCGACGCTTCGCGCAAGGCGCTCGGCCTGCCGGATAAGCATTATTACGTTTCCAAAGCGACTTACGATTACTTTGCGGACCACAAAAAGAATCTGCTTGCCGACTACGATCGGTGGGAAAAAACCTACCAGGATTGGCAGAAGAAGAATCCCGACAAGGCAAAGCTCCTTGAGGATGGAATTGAACGGAAAGTGCCCGACGATCTCTTGTCGAAAATTCCTGATTTTCCGAAGGATTCAAAACTGGCGACGCGAAAAGCCGGCAGCGAAGCGCTGCAACCGATCGCGCAGGCTGTGTCGTTGTTGATCAGCGGCAGCGCGGATCTTCATGGCTCGACCCTGAATTATATTAAGGACGGAGGCGAGTTCACTCGCAACACGCCAGGCGGCCGCAACATTCATTTTGGGATCCGCGAACATGGCATGTGCGCAATTATGAACGGAGTTTCGTATCACGGAATTTTCCGCGCGTCGGGCGCGACATTCACCGTGTTCACCGATTACTGTCGCCCATCGATCCGCCTCGCGGCATTGTCCAAGTTGCCGAACCTTTACATTTTCACGCACGACTCGATCGGCGTCGGCGAAGACGGTCCGACTCACCAACCGGTGGAAACAGTCAGCAGCGTTCGGGTGATGCCGCAGATCGACGTGATTCGCCCGGCGGATCCGGAAGAGACCGCAGGGGCATTCGCTGCCGCGATAGAGCGTATTGAGGGCCCAACCTTCCTTGCCTTGACCCGCCAGGTGGTTCCGATCTTGAACGATCTCGATGTGAAGCTGCGTCGGGAGGGCGTATTGCGTGGCGGCTACATCGCGAAACCGGAAAAGGGAAAGCTTGATCTTATTATAATGTCTTGCGGCAGCGAACTGCAGCACGCGCTGGCCGCCGCAAAAGAGCTCGGCGACGGCGTTCGGGTTGTTTCGATGCCGTGTTTCGAGCGATTCAGGCGCCAGTCGGACAAATATCGCGAGGAGGTCTTGCCTAATTCGTGCCGCAAACGTGTAGCCATCGAAGCAGGTGTGCCCGACGTTTGGTATGAATTTGTCGGGCTCGACGGAAAGGTAATCGGCCTCCATCGATTTGGTCTGAGCGCGCCCGGCGCAGAAGTGATGAAAGAATTCGGTATCGACGCCAAACACGTCGTCGAAGCCGCCAAATCTTTATTAAGGTAGGGGCGATTGACCTCAATCGCTCTGGCGGTTCGGTGGAACCGCCGCTGCCTAAAACGCTTCTTCGGGCTCGCTCACGTTGCGAGCGCGATCTTCGAACCGGGTGAATTCCTTCAGGAAGGTGAGGGGGATCTCGCCAACCGGGCCGTTCCGCTGTTTGGCGATGATTAATTCCGCCTCGCCCGATTTTTCGGCGCGGGCATCTTCATCGTCTTCGTAAAGCTCTGGTCGAACCAGCAGCCCGACCAAATCTGCGTCTTGCTCGATGGAACCGGATTCACGCAAATCGCTCAACCGCGGTTTTCCACCGGTACGTTGCTCTGGCTGCCGGTTTAATTGTGCGACAACAATCACCGGGATTTTTAGTTCTTTCGCCAATCCCTTGAGTCCGGCGGAAATTTCCGAAATTTCGAGCTGGCGATTCTCCTGCGCCCGGCGCGATGCCGATCTTAGTAATTGCAGGTAATCTATAATAATGAGCTGAACATCCTGCTGCGCTTTGAGGCGGCGAGCTTTCGCGCGCAACTCCAGAATCGTCAGACTCGCGGAGTCATCGATAAAAATCTTGGCCTCGGCCAGCTTCGATGCGGCTGCGGTCAGGCTTGGAAAGTCGCGCTCGCCGAGGAATCCGTCCCGCACCTTTTGCAAATTCACCCGGGCCCGGGAGCAGAGAAGACGTTGCACAAGCTGTTGACTGCTCATTTCCAGACTGAACACGCCCACCGGCAATTTTTCGTTGATCGCGACGTGCTCGGCGATATTCATTGCCAACGCAGTTTTTCCCATGCTCGGTCGTGCCGCGATCACGATCATTTCCGACGGATGCATTCCGCTTGTCATCCGATCGAACTCAACAAATCCGGTGGAGACTCCAGTGATACCGCCTTTTCTCTCGTAAAGCTTTTCGATCGACTCGATCGCTTCCATGACCTGGTCTTTCATGGAAAGCATCTGGCCCTTGAACCGATCTTCGCCGACCGCGAAGATCCTTTGCTCTACCTCGTCGAGGAGATTCCCGACCTCGTCCTGTTCTTCGTAGGCGCGACGCACGCTTTCGGTTCCGGCGGCGATGATCGAACGTAAAATGTACTTATCCCGAACGATTTCGAGGTAGTAAGCGACATTCGCGGCTGTCGGCACGAACGTGAACAGGGTAGTGATCGCCGCTGCACCACCGACCGTCTCCAGCAAATTTCGGTCGCGCAGGAGCTGGGTGAAGGTGATCAGGTCGATGCCCGCCCCTGCGTTCCACAACTCCACTAAAACATCGAAAATGGTTTGATGTGCCGGAACGTAAAAGTAATCCCCCGTTATCTTCTCGACGACTTCGGCGATCGCGTCGCGGGGCGAGATTAGCATCGACCCGAGGACGCCTTGCTCGGCCTCTACGCTGTGGGGTGGGGGTCGGTGAATATCCTGCGCAGAACCTGTGCGCGGAATCGGAATAACATTTTCTCCGCTTCGCGCCGCCGAGCCTCGGCCAGCGCCATTTCCTGACTTGCGAGGCTCTCGACCGATCCCGGAGGATGGTTGAGTCGCCATTAACTATTCTTCTTTTTTCTCTTCTTTGTTTCTGCGGAAAAATCCTCGGCGCTTTTTGTCCGGATGCTCGCCTGCAGGCTCAGCCTCCGCTTTTCGCGCCTCGGCGGATTTCACATCAAATCTAAATTGCGCCGTCACGTCGTGGTGTAGCTTGATCGCCACCTCATGTTCGCCGGTATCTTTGATCGGACGCTCCAGCACGACCTTGTGGCGGTCGATCTCGATCCCAAGCTCGTTCTTCATCCGATGAACGATGTCTTGTGCTGTGATAGACCCGAATGCTTTGCCGGATTCACCGGTGGCCAACGTAAATACCAGATGGGCCTTGCCAATTTTGCGAGACAACTCCTCGGCGTCATTCAGCTCACGGCCTTCGCGCTCGGCCCGTTTCTTTTTCAAATTATCGAGCTGGCGCAAGGCCGCCGGCGTGACCTCATAAGCCTTGCCTTGCGGGAGCAAATAATTGCGCGCGTAGCCTCGGCGGACCTTGACCACGTCGGCCTCGGCGCCCAGACCGGGCACGTTGTCGGTTAAAATGACTTCAGTCGTTGGCATCTCAAAAAATTCTCGCGAATGCGAGGTTGTATACAAGCAGCGCGACTGCGCGCTGTCAACGAACGAAGAAAGATTCTCGCAAGTATTTTTCGACGCACTGCCTTCAGGATTGCTCGAACGGATGAAGCTTTGTTAAGAATTGCTCCAGCGAATTGAATTATGAGCCGAAGAATTTTGTCGCTGGAATCAGCGTTACTCGTTGGTCTGGCGTTGTCGCTTAGCGCGGCGCCATCTCCAACTCCGACTCCCACGCCGAAGAAATCGTTTTTTCCTCCTTTTAAGGTTAATCGCTCGGCTACGCCACCGAAGGTTGGCAGCGTCGCGCACCGCGGCGCTCATCTAGGCGTGGATCGCAGCGCGCAGACCCCTTCTCCAAGACCGACGCCCACACCCGCAGCGAAATCAAAGTCTTCGTCATCCGGAGCGCACAAATCGCCCATGCCGACGCCGTCGAAAGCAGCGAAGTCTGAGACGCCAACACCGACGCCGTCGCCGTCAAAAGCAGCGCAGTCTGCGACGCCCAGCAGTACGCCGTCCCCGCAGAAACAAACTTCGCCGGCAGCGCAGTCATCACCGATGCCCTCTGTCAGTGAGAGCATCATGCCTACTCCAACATCGACACCACCGTCACCGTCACCATCGCAATCACCATCCCCGACGCCAACCGCATCGAGGTCGCCAGTTTCCCGACCTACGAAGATTGAGCTGACATTTACGAAATTCGAACCGCAGCATGGTTCGCCGGGCGATCGCGATTATCGCAGCGCCCGTTTGTCGTATCGAATCAACGTTCCCAACAGAATGGAATTTCCGACGATCAACTTCACTGTCGAAACATCGTCCGGAAAACTTTTCGAGCGCGTTTTCATGCTTCCGACCGGGAGCGCATTTATCGAACCCGGCGACAACACCGAGCACACGGTCGCGTTAGATCCCGTATCGCGCGATGATTGGGCCGCCGCCTATGCGAAAACCGATAAGGCGACGTTCAATTGGTCGATAGCAGGACAATCGAGCGGTCACAGCGAAATGCCGGTGAAGAAATCGTGGCCGTAATCTGCGCGCTTAAATCATCCCGAGCTTCATTCGCCCGGCTTCGCTGATCATGTTCTGGTTCCACGGCGGGTCCCAGACCAGTTGCACGTCAGCTTCATCGATACCGTCGATCGACAAAATTTTGCTTTGGGCATCGTGCGCAATCGCCGGTCCCATGCCGCAACCCGGCGCGGTCAGCGTCATTTTCACTTCCACGCGCGTACCGCCGTCGTCTTTTTTGATCAAACGACAATCGTAAACCAAACCGAGGTCGACAATGTTCACCGGAATTTCCGGGTCGTAACACTGTTTCAATTGAGTCCAAACTTCGTCCTCTGAAACCTCGCCGTTTGTTCGTCCAGCGGCTTTGTCTTTCGCGTCGGTTTTTGGCTTTTCGACCCCGAGCGCATCCAAATCCTTCTCTGCGACCTGCGACAAGCCATATTGCGTCGCAATCGTGTAATTTCCGCCCAGCGCCTGGGTGATCACGCCCTTCGTTCCCGCGGGGATTGTATACTTCTGCCCAGCCGGGATCAGGATCACCTCCAGATCGCGCTTTAACTCGAATTCTTTGTCCTTAAGCATTGCCCTAAAATTGTAGCGGTGGTCTGTGACCGTCGCAAACGGTTGGTCTTCGTTTGTAGGGGACGACGTCGTCGTCCCATGGGAAGCCAGCGGCTTCCCTACAGTTTGCCCGGATTCTCCAGGAGCTCGATCACGCGCTTGAGCAAACGTCCGGCACCGCCGCCGTCGAGGCTGCGATGATCGAAGCTCAAAGTCATTTGCGCTTCGGTTCTCGGAGCGAATTCCTTTTTCGATTCGTCCCAGACCGGTGTTTTCTTCCCGACGCCGAGACCGAGAATCATCGTTTGATCGGGCAGTGGAATTGGCGTGCCCCAATCGAGGCCGAACGTCCCAAAATTCGAGACGGAAGCGATACCGCCTGAAGTCATCTCACTCGTCAGTCTGCGACGCCGCGCGAGATCGACAAGTTCCGCATATTTCGTTGTCAGGTCGGCCAGCGATGTTTTGTCGGCACTACGAATCACCGGGACCATGATTCCTTCTCCGGCTTCGACTGCGAGACCGATGTCGATCGATTGCGAACCGATCGCCCGTCCGCCGATTAATCGCGCCGCCGCGTTCGGTTGTTCAGCGATTGCGAGCGCGAGCGCACGCAGCGCGTACAACGCCGGGCCGGGCTTTGGATCGCGCGATTTTCTATCTTCCAGCACTGGGTCGAGACAAACAGAAACGCCGACAGTTGCTAACGGCCGCGTCCAGCTCCGTCGCATCGCGTCGGCCACGCCGGTGCGGATCGCGCTGGGTTTTTCGGCCGGTTGCGATTGGATCGAGCTGAGAAAATCTTCGAGATCTTTAATAGTTACGCGCCCGGCTGTTCCGGTGCCGGCAATTCCTGCGAGATCGGCTTGGGTTAATTGCAACTCCGCCATGCGCGCGCGCACCCGTGGCGAAAGATATCCCGCGCCTTTCGCGCTCGCCGGAACCGGCAAGCCTCCGCGCTGTCCCGCCTCCGTGGTTGCGACTTGAGGAAGATCGACATCGTCTACCTGAAAATGCGAACCACTTCCGTTGCCGGTGCGAGCGGCGGCTTCTTCCTGGCGCCCTGGAATTTCCTTTTCGACGTCGCCTTTCGGCTGTTCAGGCGCGCGTTTCTGAAATCGCGCTGCATCCGCTTCGCTTGCTTCGATATAACCGAGGACCGCGCCGACCGGATACGTGCCTTTCACTTCCGCATCGATCTTCGCCATCTCACCGGGGCATGGTGTCGTCACGCCCATGACGGCTTTGTCGGTCTCGACTTCGATGATCTCCTGATCGACCGAAACTTTGTCGCCCGGCTTTACTTTGATGGAAACGATCGTCGCCTCGGCCATCGATTCGCCGAGTTGCGGCATGGTGATTGGAATTTGAGGCATGTTGAAGAAGTTGAGAAGTTGAGTCGTTGAGAGGTGGTTATTACTCCTGTAAAATCTGGCGGGCTTTGGCAGCGATACTTTTTCGATTCGGCCGATGCTCGCTCCACAGATTCGGGTGATAGGGAATCGGGGTGTCTTTGGCGTTGATGCGCGCTGGCGCCGCATCAAGCAGATGAAAACCTTCTGTTGCGACGCGCGAGATTACTTCCGCAGTAACGCCGCCCCATGGAAATGCTTCACCGACGGCGAGCAAGCGCCCCGTTCGCGCTACCGATGCCAGGACCGTTGCGGTGTCGAGCGGTTTGACTGTGCGAAGATCGACAACTTCGATTTCGAATCCTTCTTTACAAAACTCATTGGCCACCGCGAGCGCTTCATGAATCATCGCGCTGTAAGTCACAATGGTAAGATCGCGTCCCGGTCGAACGATCCGTGCTTTGCCAACGGGAAAACTTTCCTTCGGCAACGCATCGGCCTTGAGATGGTAATAAAGATATTTGTGCTCGCAGTAGATCACTGGGTCGTCGATCGCGACCGCGTCGATCAACATGGTGTAAGCATCTTCGACAGTGGCTGGAGTCATCACCACGACACCCGGATAATGTGAGTAGAGTCCTTCCATGCTCTGGCTGTGAAACGGTCCGCTGCCTTTCGTTCCCCCCGACGGCAATCGCACCGTGATCGGCACCGGTACGTTCGTCCGGTAATAATGCGTCCCGGCGTTGTTCAAAATCTGGTTGAGCGCGATGCTCGAAAAATCAGCGAACTGCATTTCCACGATCGGCCGCATTCCTTCCAGCGCCGCGCCGATTGCAGTCCCGACCATCGCGTCTTCGCTAATCGGCGTGTTCAAGACGCGGCCGGGAAATTTTTCCGCGAGACCTTTGGTGGCTTTGAATGCGCCGCCGAATTTTCCGGCGATGTCTTGTCCGTAAATGAACACGCGCTCGTCCTCGCGCAGTAATTTGGTTTGCGCCTCGCGAATCGCCTCGAGATAAGTGACGCTCATTGGGAAGTGACGAGTGACGAGTGACGAGTGACCGAAACAAGCACGAAATCGAAAATCCGAACATTCGAAACGGGTCGTTTTTGCTTTGAAATTTGAGTCATTCGAATTTGTTTCGGATTTCGATATTCGGATTTCGAGTTTTATGTGAGTCCCGGCTTGTCGATTAGTCCCTGGGTCGACATCGACCGCCAGTCTTCTTCGCGCGGATGCGGCGGATCTTCTTGCTGCGCTGTCGCAACAGCGTCGTCGACCTGCTTTGCAATCTCGGCGCGCATTTGCTTCAAGGCGTCTGCGTTAAGTAATCCGTTCTCGAAAATAAATTTTTCATTTCGCGCGACTGGGTCCTGCGCGAACGACTGACCCTTCATTTCCTGTGGAACGTAACTGGCATCGTCGTGTTCGCCGTGACCTGCGAGTCGTAAAACTTCGGCGACAACCAGCTGCGGTGGACGCCCTGCGCGGGCTCTCTTTACCGCAGTCTCGATGACTTCAAGACATTGATTGAGGTCAGTTCCATCGATTTTTTGACCTTCGTAGCCGTAGCCGATCGCGCGATCGACCAGATTTGCGCAAGCGAACTCACGTTCGTTAGGCGTGGAATAGGCCCAATGATTGTTCGTGACTACAACCACCAGTGGCACTTGTTCGACGGCCGCAATGTTCAAACCCTCGTGGCTCGCGCCGGTCTGCATTCCGCCTTCGCCGAGTGTGGTCAGGCCGACGAAGTCTTTTTCGCCCTTTCATTCGCTTCGCCATTAGCTTGCCCACCATTACCGGAATCATCGCGCCGAGATGGCTGATCATGGCGAGCTGGTTTTCGCGAGGCCGTCCCCGGTGAATGTTACCATCCCGACCGCGCATTGGACCTTTGACTGAACCGAGATATGTCCGCACCACATCGAGCAACGGCTCGCCAAATGCGGAACGACCTGCCTGATCCCGAATCAGCGGACCGAATACATCGCCTTTTTGCAAAAACATTCCGCACGCCGCGCTGACCGCTTCCTGACCCCGGCCGAGATAAACTCCGCCAACGATCATGCCGCCGCGATAAAGACTCGCGAGCTTATCTTCAAGGACCCGCGCGGTTAGCATCCAACGGAACGCCTCCAGGAACCGCTCATGAACGCCGGTTTTTCCCGCCGGTTTTCCGGGCGCAGCTTTCTTCGTCTTTTTTCCCCGCTGCGCGGTTTGAAGCATCCGCCAATTTTACGCAAGATCGACAATTGCGCGCAAAATTTTTTTCTGGAGGGACACGCGCCGTCGTGTCCCAAATATTAGGGCGCCGACAGCGCGACGCCCTCCAAATTAGCCGGCGCGGCTCGTTTTTTGGTGACCGTTGCCGTTTTCGGCCAGAGCAAATTGCCTTTGAGACGGCGCTGTCTCCCTCTGCGCCGGCTGGGTTTGTTCGGTCGCAGGCGGCGCGGTCATTTTCATCCCGACCAACTTACTGATGCCACGTTCCTGCATGGTCACGCCATAAAGAATATCGGCCTTGGAAATCGTCCGCTTGTTGTGGGTGATGATGACGAACTGACTTTGGGTAATGAACCGATCGAGCATGCGACAGAAACGGTTGATGTTGCTCTCATCCAGAGGCGCGTCGATTTCGTCCAGAACGCAGAACGGACTTGGCCGCACCATGTAAATCGAGAACAATAGCGCGACGGCCGTCATCGCGCGCTCGCCACCGCTCAGGAGCGAAACGCTTTGCAACTGCTTGCCGGGAGGCTTGGCCGAAATCTCAATCCCGCAGTTCAGCGGATCGCTTTCGTCCATCAACACCAGATCGGCGCGGCCGCCACCGAACAGCTCCGCGAACATCTCCTTAAAGTTCGCCCGAATCTGCGCGAACGTGTCGGCGAACAACGTTCTCGTCGTTGAATTGATCCTGGCGATGACGTCGAGCAACTCGCGCCGTGAGTTCGTGAGATCGGTGTTTTGCGATTCGAGGAATTTGTAGCGTTCTTCGAGCTCATCGTATTCCTGGACCGCGTCGAGATTAACCGGGCCCATGTTATCGAGCTGGCGGGTGAGATCGGCGACCAGGTTCTGCAAATCCTCGTCCGCAAGATCGACTTTTTGGTGGATCGCGCTCTCCGAGCGCGATGATTTCGACTCGGCTTCGCCGCTGATAGTATCACCGCCCGCGGAGCGGTCGGTCCACCTTTTCAGTTGAACCCGCAAAGTCTTATCAAACTCAGCTTCGTCCGGCGCGAATTCACGCAAATCAACCTGGTAACGGCGCGAAATCATTTCGACCAGATTATCGATTTGCATTTGCAATTGGGATTCACGGACCTGTTGATGACCGCGGCGCTCCTGAAATTCGCTCAGCGAATCACGCAGCTTGCGCAATTCGGTTTCGCGTTTCTGAACGGCGGTAAGGCGCTCGGTTCGTTGGGAAGAAATTTCGTTTGCCTTTGCTTCTGCTTCGGCGGCCCGTGAGCTTTGTTCCTTGATCGCGGCTTCAGCGTCCCGATTTTCCTGCGCTTGCGCTGTTAGTTTGGTCTCGTAATTGGCGATATCGGCCTTGCGCGAATCGATCAGTTCCACGAGTTCAGCATCGCGCGAGGCCATTGGTTGACGTTGTGCCTCAAGACCTTCCAGGCGCTGGCCCGCGGTGGCGATCGCCAATCGCAAATTATTTAGCGATTCGACCGTCTTCTCCTCGTCCGAACGCGCGCCTTTTTCATCCTTCTCCGCGTCAATTTGCGCAGCCTCGTGTTCGGCCAGGTCGTTGCGCGCTGCTTCCAATTCCTCTTCCAGCCCGGCTACCCGTTGATTGGCCGATTCGATTTGCTGCTCAAGGGTCGCCTTTTCGGATTTTAGATTTTCAATCTTCCGGTCGGCTTCCACCTCGCCGGTCTGAAGCAGCGAAATTTTGTGGGCGAAAGTGGAATGCGACAGATGCGCGGTTTGATGGTGTGAACGAGCCTCGTCCACCTGTCGCGAGGCAGTCTCGATGTTGGTCTTCACCTGGTCGCGCTTTTGAACGGCGATTTCTTGCTGGTTTTCGCATTCGACCATTTCTTTCTCCAACGCCGCCACTCTCGCTTTGCGCGCGAGCAACGAGTCGGCCTTGACCGTGCTGCTGCCGCCGAAAACGATGCCTTCGGTCGAGATGAATTCGCCGTCCAGCGTCGCCATCGCGAGAGTCGGCTCATCTTTTTTTGCAGCGAGCGCGTCATCCAACCTCGCAAAAATCACCACGCCGCTGAGCAACTGGCGCAGGAGGGGCTCCAGTCCGCGCGGAGTGACCACTTTGTCGATCGCCCAGGCCAGCGCGCCTTTCGGCAAACTCTTGCGGACCGACTCGTGGGAGGAAGGACCAAGTTTCGAAACGAACAGCGCGGCCTGACCGAGCTTCTTTTTGGTCAAGCGCGCCAGAATTTCCTCTGCGCTCTGAAGGTCTTTCAAAACCACCGCGTGCAGATTTCGGCCTAGCGCGGCCTCGATTGCCGGAATGAATTTGGGATCGACATCGATCTGCGCGACGAGCGATCCGACAATCGACCCGCGATAGCGCTCCGGATCGTCCAATCCTTTAAGAACAGCTTGCGAACCCTGGGCGAGTCCTTCGCCTTCGGCATTCAGCTGGCGCAAAACTTCCATGGTTGAACGTTTTTCGGCGAGGGTGCGCTCTAAGGTTCCGACCTCGCTGTCAGCATTGGCCAGAAGTTCCTGTTGCCGCCGCAAATTTGCTTCCGCGGTTTGCGACTGCGCGAGTAATTCTTGAAGTCTTTGTTGCTCAGCCTCGGTGGACTGGTGCGCGGCGGCGATTTCGGCGGCGACTTTCTCGCGAGCTTTCGTTGCCTCGTTAATTTCCGACGAGAGTTGCCGAATTTTCTCTTCGGTTAATTCGCGACGCGCTCTGAGCCCGGCGAACTCATCTTCCAGTTTATCAATCCGCGCCTCGTATTTCGACAGCGATACGCTTGCGTCTTTGCGTTCGGTTTCGCGCGCTTCGCGCCGGGCCCGCAGCTGGTCGAGCGCTTCAGCGACTGTGGCCAATTCAGCTTGTTTGGATTGAAGGAGGTGCTGCGTCTTTTCAATCAGCGCGTCGCTTTCGCGAATCTGATTTGCGTGCTGGTTACGCTTGTTTTCAGCTCCGGAAATATCGTTGCGGGCGCGCTCGATTAAATCATTCAGCTCTTCTTTGCGCTGCTGATTGAATTCCATCCGGCTCTTATTGGCGGCAATCCCGCTTTGCAACCGCTGCGCTTCGGCGCGGATATCGGCAATTTCGATGTCGATCTTGTCCAGCGCCTGGCGCTGCGTGGTCAGATCGCTCTCCTGTTGATCGATCTTTGCTCGCCCAGTTTGCTCGGAACCTGCAATCTTTTCGATTTCCGCCCGGCAATGAGCGAGATCGGTTTCCAGTTTGGCGAGTTGCTTTTTGGAATGATGCGTCTCGAGCACGCGCAAATCGGTGTGTAAGGCTTGATAACGTCGCGCTTTGCCGGCCTGCCGTTGAAGCGAACCGATTTGTCGCTTCACCTCTTTGATCACGTCGCCAATCCGAAGAAGATTCGCTTCGGTAGCTTCAAGCTTTCGGAGCGCCTCTTTCTTTTGCGATTTGTATTTCGTGATCCCGGCCGCTTCCTCAAAGATCGCGCGACGGTCTTCCGGGCGCGAGCTCAGGATCATGTCGATCTTGCCCTGTTCCATCATCGAATAGGCGGAACGCCCAACGCCGGTATCCGCGAAAAGATTCTGAATGTCTTTCAACCGGCACGCCGTTTTGTTGAGCAAGTATTCGGAATTTCCATCTCGATAAACCCGGCGAGTGACCCGGACATCGTGCCAATCGACATTCAATTCCGATGCGCAATCGGTGAAGGTTAGCGAGACTTCGGCAAAACTGAGCGGCTTGCGATTGTCGGTGCCGTTAAAAATTACGTCGGCCATTTCTCCGCCGCGAAGCGACTTGGCGGATTGCTCGCCGAGCACCCATTTGATCGCGTCGAGCAGGTTGGATTTGCCGCAACCGTTTGGACCGACGATCGCGGTCACGCCTTCGTGAAAATTGAAGATGGTTTTATCGGCGAACGATTTGAAGCCGAAAAGTTCGAGCGATTGTAAATGCATGTGGGCGGGGCCCAGCTGTCAGCCTTATGGCCAATATAGTAGCCCAGGTGCCGTGACAAGCAAAATTACACAACTTGTGGGCTTGGGGGACTCCTAAAGCCCCACATTTTGTGCTTGGGGCGGGGCGCGTTACCTCTTGCCTCGTCCCGGTAAATTCGGCACCATCCGGCCCATGATCGGCGAGGAAACAGCGGAGATTCAGCAAGCCGAACGCGTTGATCACCAGCTCATCCGCGGAATCGGAATTCCCGCGCTCACCGCAAACATCGTCAGTTCCACTATCGGTGCGGGAATCTTTGTAATCCCGGCGGCAGTCGCGCGAGGCCTGGGTCCGGCTGCGCCGCTTGCGTTCATTTGTTGTGCGATCGCCATGATTTTGTTCGTAACCTGTTTCGCGATTGCTGGCAGTCGCGTCTCGTTGACCGGCGGCCTTTATGCCTACGTCGAAGTTGCCTTTGGCAAATACGTCGGATTTCTCGCGGGCATTCTTTATTTCCTGACCGCGCTTGGCGCGGTTGCTGGTGTTGTGAACGTACTCGCGAACTCGATTGCGCTGGTCGCTCCCTTTCTTGGCAGCCCGGTGATGCGCATCGCCGTGATGTTCGCTGTCTATGGCCTCCTTGTTGGGATCAACATTCGCGGCGTGCGCGAAGGGGCTGGTGCGGTCACGGTAATTACGGTCGCAAAACTTTTGCCGCTGTTGTTGTTTATCGGCGCAGGTATTTTTTTCATTCACGCCCCAAACTTGAGTTGGGGCGGCTGGCCCGGCAGCAAACCGCTTGGTGACGCGGTGATTCTTTTGATTTTCGCGTTCGTCGGAATTGAAGTCGCGTTGATCCCCAGCGGCGAAGTCAAAAATCCCGCGCGCACAGTGCCGCGGTCGGCCTATCTCGCGCTGGTCACGACTACGATCATTTACATTTTGATCCAGCTGGTCGCACAGGGAACGCTTGGCCCTGATCTTGCGAATCATTCGGACGCGCCGTTGGCTGAAGCCGCGGCGAAGTTTCTCGGCAACATTGGCCGAACGGTTTTGATCGCCGGCGCGACGATTTCGGCGTTTGGTTTCGTCACCAGCGACATTCTTAGCTCGCCGCGGATGATTTTTGCCTTTGGCCGGGACGGCGCGTTACCAACTTTTTTCGCGCACGTGCATCCGCGGTATCGATCGCCCGATGTCGCGATCATCACTTATGCGACGCTGGCGTTTATTTTGTCGATTAGCGGGACGTTCGAACAATTAGCGGTGCTCTCAAATGTCGCCGTGTTGCTCATGTATCTTCTTTGCTGCGCGAGCTGTTGGGTTTTGTTGAAGCGCGATGTTCGTTCCGATCCCGCGGCCGCGGGATTTAATTTCCCCGGGATGAAAATTGTGCCCGCATTGGCAATCGTCGCGATTATCTGGATTTTGGTACACGCAACCATGCGCGAATTTGCCGTAACCGGAATCGTTTTGGTGGTGGCTTCGATTTTTTATCTGATTCGCGCCCGACTCCGGCAGAAGTAATAGGCAAACCGCGAAAAACCGTTTAGATTTTGGTTATGCGCGACGATTATCTTCAAGATTATTATTCTTTTTTGCGGTTCCCGAGCGTTTCAACCGATGAAAAATACGCCGGCAAAGTTCGCGATTGCGCGCAATGGCTTTCAGAAAAACTGACCAAGATCGGTTTGGAGTCCAAAGTCGTGCCCACGGCCGGCCATCCAATCGTCTGGGCGCGGAACGAACATAAAAAAAACCGGCCGACGGTTTTGCTCTACGGCCATTACGATGTTCAGCCGCCTGATCCGCTCGATCTGTGGGAATCGCCGCCCTTCGAGCCGGTCTTGAAAAACGGTTACGTTTTCGCGCGTGGTGCGACCGACAACAAAGGCCAGATTCTCGCCCACATCATCGGAATTCAAGAGACGCTCCAAAAAAATGGCGACTTGCCGGTGAATATCGATCTCGTCATCGAAGGCGAAGAGGAAGTCGGCAGTCAAAATCTCGGAAAATTTCTGACCGACAATCGCGAGGCGTTGAAATGCGAAGTCGTCCTGGTTTCGGACACCGGAATGATCGCCAAACAGACGCCGACCTTGAGTTATGGATTGCGTGGGGTTGCGGCGCTCGAGGTCAAAGTCACTGGCCCGAAAATGGATCTGCACTCCGGTGTTTTTGGCGGCGCGGTCGCAAATCCTGCAGCAGCGCTCGCGAGAATGCTGGCGTCGCTTCACGATTCAAACGGCCACATCGCAGTGGACGGTTTCTATGACGATGTTGCGCCGTTACAAGATTGGGAGCGCGAAGCTTGGAGAAAGTTGCCGATTGATGCGGATGCCGAAATGCTCGGGGAAACTCGCGCGCCGGCCCTTTTTGGCGAATCAGGATTCAGCACGCTCGAGCGAATTTGGGCGCGTCCGACCGCGGAGATCAATGGAATCGGCGGCGGCTACCAGGGGCCGGGAACGAAAACCGTTCTGCCGAGTCACGCGATGGCGAAGCTGACATTTCGGTTGGTTCCGAATCAACAGGCAGACGCGATTATCGATCGGGTGAAAAAACATCTGCAAAAAAATCTGCCGCCGGGTGTCACTGTCGAAATGACTGCCGGCCATCACGGGCCGTGGTATCTGACTGATCCGAACAGCAAGTTTGGAAAAGCTGCCCAGCACGCTCTCAAAAAGGCGTTCGGCAAGGATGCCGCGCTCATCCGCGAAGGCGGCAGTATTCCGATCGTTTCCGATTTCCGAAAGATCCTTGGCGTGGAAACGCTGTTGCTTGGTCTGGCGTTGCAGGATTGTCGCGCCCATTCGCCCAACGAAAATTTCCCGCTGGAGAATTTCGACATCGGGATTCGAATGAACCAGGCGATTCTGCAAGAATTGGCGGCGTGAAAGTAAGAGCGCGTTTCCTCTTCGTGATGGGATTGGCCGTCGCGATGAGTTTCGCGCCGGTTTCCGCCCAGGAAGAAAAGGAAACGCTGGGCGACAAGTTAAAGAGAATTTTTACCCGTCCGTTGCCCACGCCAACGCCGCGAAAACCCCACAAAAGAAGTTCGCCGTCTCCAACCCCGATGCCGGTTTCGTCCGAAACTCCGTCTTCGTCACTGGAAAGCGCGTCGCCAATTCCGTCTTACGGCGAAACGCCGCTGCCCACGGAAACCATTCAGGCTGCAACGCCACCACGCACCCAATATTTCGAACCGGTGCGGCCAATCAATCCCGGGCCACGTGACCGAAGCTTGCAAAGAATAGTTCCTGCACCGCAAACGTCGTCGGTGCCGAGTGAAACCGAGACACCGGTTCCCGAGCTCACGCCGGAAGAAATTCCGGAATCGAGACCGATGCCGAGTTTGGGGGAAATGCTTTCGCCTGCGCCGCCTACCGAGACGCAGCCGAAAGAAAATGCGGAGGAAAGCCCAGTCCCGAGCCCGCCGGAAACAGTTCCACCTCCGAATGCTCAATCGGCTGGCTCTCCGGAGCTAATTCCCAGTGTTCAATCGCCGACACCAACTTTCACGTTTGCTCCAGCGGTTATAGAAAAGGCAAAAACCCCAACGCCATTCCCGAAGACAACGCGAACTCCTGCCATTTCGATCGAAGGAATTTCAGAGTCTTCCGCGTACTCGCCCGACGTGAAAAAGATTGTCGACATTGGTCTCGCCCTGACGACCCGCGACCTTACTTATAAGTACGCGTCGGCTGATCCGACAAAGGGTGGAATGGATTACTCCGGTTTCATTTGGTACGTGTTTACGCAGTCGGGTGTGCAAAATGTGCCTCGCGACGCTCGCGAGCAATACGCCTGGGTGCGCAAGGCTGGAAATTTCCAGGCCGTGCTTGGTCACAGCGACGACACATTCGAGCTCGATGGGTTGAAGCCGGGAGACCTTCTTTTCTGGGCAAGCCCGTCCGGAGCGAGTCGCGAGCCGGAAATCACCCAAACAATGATCTATCTCGGTCGCGATAAGTCCACCAATCAACGGCTGATGATGGGGGCGAGCGAAGGCGGCACTTTCAGGGGCGAGAAACAATCTGGTGTCGGGGTGTTCGATTTCAAACTTCGACCCGCTGAACAAGCAGACGAGGAGGCAACATCAGTGTTTGTTGGTTATGGGCGCTTCCCGGATTTGTCCGGGAACTGATCGCGCGCACCGCCGGACGATTCCGTCTTCTACGGATGGGCCGACGGCGTCGCCGTCGGCGATGGTTGCGAAACTGTGGTCGCAGCCTGCGATTTGTTTTGCCAAAGATGTTTTGCCAATGCGATCGCGACCAACAGCGTCACGATAACGATTACGATTCGCTGTTCGCGTTTTGTCAGCTCGAAAATCTTCGCCATTAGGCAGCGTATTGAATCGGATCGCGAACGCCCGCTTCGTCGAAACCTTTTCGTCGTAACCGACACGAATCGCATTCACCGCAGGCGCGACCATCCGGACCCGGATCGTAACAGCTGTGAGTGAGTGCAAGGTCGACGTTCAGCTCAACCGCTTTGCGAACGATGTCAGCCTTCGACATTTTGAGAAGCGGCGCGTGGATCTGCATTCGCGCACCTTCCACTCCGGCTTTGGTCCCGATGTTGGCCAGGGTTTCGAAAAGCGCCATGTACTCCGGCCGGCAATCTGGGTAGCCGCTGTAATCGATTGCGTTCGCGCCGATAAAAATGTGGCCGGCGCCGATTGATTCGGCCCAAGCCAGGGCATGAGCGAGAAAAATCGTGTTCCGCGCCGGGACGTAGGTAACCGGAATTCCGGTGCCGATCTCCTTTTCGGACCGCGACTTCGGAACGTCGGCGTCGCCGGTCAGGGCCGAGCCGCCGAAGATCTGATTGTCGATCTTCGCGATGAGATGTTTTTTCGCGCCGAGCGATTTGGCGATTTTCTTTGCGGCATCGAGCTCACGTTGGTGGCGTTGCCCGTAATCAAAAGAGAGCGCGTGGGTTTCGTAGCCTTGCGAGCGCGCGATCGCGAGAGTTGTCGCCGAATCAAGCCCGCCGCTGAGGAGAACGATTGCGTGTTTCATGGAAGAAAATTCGAAACTCGAAATCCGAAGTTCGAAACAAACACAAAATTCAAAATCCGAATATCAGAAACAGTTCACTCAGCACATGTTTCAGGGTTAGATCCTTTTGGGATTTGGCAATTGTTTCGGATTTCGATATTCGGATTTCGAGTTTTGTGTTTCAAGGTTCGAATATCCCGCCTGCACCCTGAGCGCGATTCCGCCGCGCGCAGAGAATTGCGCGGTAACGTCGCTTCGCGAGGCGAGCAGACTTTCACGAAATCGTCGAGGATGCGATTGGTCACTGCTTCGTTGAAGGCGCGCTCGTTGCGGTAGGCCGCGAGATAGAACTTGAGCGATTTGCTTTCGACACACAGACGGTCGGGAACGTAATCGATCTCGATCCTCGCGAAATCGGGCTGCCCGGTCACGGGACAGAGGCAGGTAAAATCGTCTGTTTCAAAATGAATCTGATAATTCCGCCGCGCTGGATTTGGAAAAGTTTCGAGGCGCGCTTCGGACGGCGATGAGGGCAGCTTCGTTTCACTGCGGCCCAACAGGGTCAGTTTTTCGCCTTTAACAGTTGTCCGCTTCATCGCTTGAACGTTCAACGTGTAACGATGAACTTTCAAATCCAATGGCCGATTCGGAGAGCGAGCATTCAAAAAAGGAAAATCGTCTGGGCGTCGTCGACATGATCGCCCACGACGCCAAAACTGATGAGGCCGTGCTGGTAATGAACGAACCGCAACTTTGGAACGGCTCGGATGAGCAACTGTTTCAACTTCAAGAACGTTTCAATGTTTACGTTTCGTTTTTGCTCGATGGCGAATTTGCCGAGTGGCATCCGGAGCTTGCGCGAAAGCGGGCCCGGATTGAAGTGAGATGCGCCCATATGCCGGATGCCCGCGCGATTGATCTGCTGAGCCAGATTCGCGACCAGCTCTCCCACCAGGATATCGATCTGCAGGTGGTGGTCGGTAGCGGCGGTTCACCGAACCGCCATGGCGATTGAGGTCAATCGCCGCTACCTAATATTTTAGAAACGAGATGATTTCGGTCGGGTTGAGCTTTTCCCGGCCGCGCAAAAACTCGAGCTCGATCAAAAAAATCGCAGCTACAAGTTCGCCGCCGACTTTTTTGATCAACGTTGCGGCTGAGGCGGAGGTCCCGCCGGTCGCAAGCAGGTCGTCGATTAGAACGATTTGCTCGCCAGCAACGATGGCGTCGACATGGAGTTCCATCTCGGCTTCGCCGTATTCCAGCGAATACTTCGCGCTCTCGGTTTTGTAGGGGAGGCGTCCTTTTTTGCGCAGCGGAACAAAACCAATGCCGAGCTCGTAGGCGACGGCCGACCCGAACAGAAAGCCGCGAGCGTCGATCCCGACGATCTTGTCGATCTTCTTGCCCTGGCATTGCTCGAGAAACAGGTCGATCGACGATCGGAACAATCCGCCGTCTTTCAAAATCGGCGTGATGTCTTTGAATATGATTCCTTTTTTCGGAAAATCGGGCACATCGCGGACTCCGGTGCGCAGTTTTTCGAGGACATTGGAATTCACGCAGCCGATGCTAGCGGGAGCCCGGGAGAGGTCAATGGACATCGCCAACCAATGCTATGGGAGATAAAATGCTTACGAACTGCCTCGGAGCTCGAGGCTGGACGATCACAGTATTGCCAAGAATGAGCCTCCCTCTAAAATAGAACGCTCCCAGTGGACCGATATCTTCTTATTGCCTCAACCGTTTGTTTTCTGGTGGCGATTGTGCACACCGCTATCGAATTGCGCGGCGGGATCTTTCGGCCAATGCGGTTCAATTTTGTAGCGGTCGGACTGGGGTTCATTTTCCAGACCGCCTTCCTGTCGGTCCGCGGTCACGCGGTGGGTCGCTGCCCGATTACGAACTTATTTGAGGTGATCATCTTCGTCGCGTGGTCGGTGGCGCTTTTCTATATGGTAGTCGGCCCGGCCTATCGACTTTCACTCATGGGCGCGTTCACTGCGCCATTGGTGGTGTTGCTTCAGCTGACGGCGCTGATTCTCCCGATTGATTATCCCCATCGAATGAAGTTGCCACCGAATTCGTGGCTTGAATTCCACGCGTCAATCTCGCTCGTCGCGTATGGAGGCTTCGCCCTGGCCTGCATCGCTGGAGTTATGTATCTGGTGCAGGAGCGCCAGCTCAAAACCCATCAAATTCATTCGATCTTTTATCATCTCCCGCCGTTGCCGGATTTATTTGCGGCGATCATGCGATTGTTGTGGTGGGGGTTCGGGCTTTATACGGTCGGACTGTTTAGCGGTTTTTTCGTAGGGGAGCCGTTGCCCTGGACACAAATAGTCTGCGCCACTGGCGTCTGGATTCTATACGGAATAATCCTGCAAGGCCGTTATGCGCATTGGTTCGCGCCAAAACGCGTGGCGGCGCTTTGTGTGATCGGTTTCAGCGCGGCTCTAACGCTCCTTTGGGGGATCACTTTCACCGGTCAAACCCACGCGCCATGAATCTTTTTTGTGTTGGATTGAGCCATCACAATGCCGATGTCGAAACGCTCGAGCGTTTTGGCGGCGGCAACTCCGAAATTGCCTGTTTGTTGCGGAGCTCAGGATGCGCCGAAGCGTTGTTGCTTGCCACCTGCAATCGCGTTGAAGTTTACGGCGCGTCCGAAGCTCGGGTATCAACCCTCGACATCGCGCGTTGTCTGGATCGCCGGATTGAAAGCCATACCTCTCCCGAGTCCGCGCCATTTTATCGATATGAGGACGCGCAATGCGTTCGGCACCTGTTTCGCGTTGCCTGCGGAATCGATTCAATGGTCATCGGCGAAACTGAAATTCTGGGCCAAGCAAAGAAGGCGTATGAAGCCGCGCGGGCGAATGGCGCCGCCGGCCGCTACCTTCACCGCCTATTTCAGCGCGCGTTTCGCGTGGCCAAACAGGTTCGGACCCACACCGAGATCACACGCGGCGCGGTTTCGGTTGGCTCAGTGGCGGTTGATCTCGCTCAGAAAATCTTCGGTGATCTTCGTAAGTGTAAAGCGCTCGTTCTCGGCGCCGGTGAGACAAGTGAGAAGACGGCGCGCGCCCTCGTTTCTCGTGGTGTAACCGATTTGCGCGTCAGTAATCGTTCGGCGGAACGCGCCGATGCTCTTGTTCAGGCAATCGCCGGCCGCGCAGTTCCGTTTCAGAATTGGTTGGAGCAATGTCGTGAGATCGACATTCTGGTTACCTCAACCTCTGCGGAAGTGCCGCTGCTTTCGCGGGCCGAGCTGGAGCCGATCTTGCGCGACCGAATCGACCGGCCCCTTTTTATTATCGACATTGCCGTGCCGCGCAACGTCGACCCGAATGTGGACGCGCTCGATGCCATATATCTTTACGACATTGATTCGCTGCAATCGATTGCCGAGCAATCCATGGCGATGCGTCGTGAACAAGTTGCCATGGCCGAACAAATCATTACCGAGCACGTTGCCGAGTTCAATGAATCGATCGCCCGCGCCCTTCAGTGCGCGCCCGCCCGATCGGACCATCCGTCAGTGGGCGAAAGTTCGTTGCGTCCATCCGAGCTGTAATTTGCGGCTGAGGACAGCCGCCGCTACAGCTAAAGCAGATGAAGCGTCCACGCCGTATCAAAATTGTCGTCGGCACTCGCGGGAGCAGACTGGCTTTAGTCCAGACCCAGATGGTCGTGGACAAACTGCAGGAACGATGGACAGGCCTGAACTTTGCGATCAAGGTCGTCAGAACGCGCGGCGACGACTCAAAGACTGCCATTGAGGACATTCGGGCGGGGCGGAAAGGATTGTTTACCGGCGCGATCGAGCGGGAGCTGATGGGAAAGAAGATCGACCTCGCGGTGCACAGTGCGAAAGATTTGCCGAGTGCGTTAGGACCGGGGACTGAAATTGCGGCGGCTTTGCCAAGGGCCGCAGTAGATGACGTGCTAGTATCGACAAGTCCGTGCGATTTGGATTCGCTGCAACGAGATGGGATTGTCGCAACCGGCAGTGTCCGGCGACAACATCAGCTCCGGTGGAAACGAGCCGATCTGGAAGTGGTCGATCTTCGCGGAAATGTGCCGACTCGCTTACGCAAACTCGCCGACGGACAATGGCACGCGATCATTCTCGCGGGCGCCGGACTGCAGCGGCTTGAGCTAAACTTGAATGGACAGGGAATTGATTTCGAAGGCTCAAAATTTTCGACGGCAACCCTTCCGCGCGAGATTTTTGTGCCGGCCGGTGGGCAAGGGGTCATCGCCGTGCAAATTCGATCCGACAACGACCAACTCCGAGAGATGCTGGATCCAATCAATGACTTCGATACCCGGTTAAGTTTGCGGGCTGAGCGCGAATTTTTGCGATTGTTGCACGCAGATTGCAATCAACCGGTCGGCATTCTGGCAACTGTAGAAGGAGACCTGATGCGGATCCGCGGACAAATTTTCGATCTCGGAGCAACCGTTCCGCGGCACGGGATAATCGAAGGACCGAGCGAGAACGCCGAACGCCTGGCGGCAGAACTTTTGCAGCAGATCAATGGCTAACAAAAAACAAACTGGAACAGTTTATCTCGTCGGTGCCGGGCCGGGCGACCTCGGGTTGGTCACTTTGCGCGCGAAGGAGTGCATCGAGAACGCGGACGTAATTGTTTACGACCATTTGGCGAATCCCGAGATGCTGGGGTGGGCGCGCGAGGACGCCGAAATTATTTACGCGGGCAAAAGAGCGGCCGAGCACACCCTCAGCCAGGATGAGATCAATAAACTCATCGTCGAAAAAGCGCGCGACGGAAAAAGCGTTGTTCGGCTAAAGGGCGGAGATCCGTTCGTATTCGGCCGTGGCGCGGAAGAAGCCAAGGAGATTGCCGCTGCGGGAATCGGATTTGAGATCGTTCCCGGGATCACTTCGGCGATTGCCGGACCGGCTTACGCTGGAATTCCGGTCACGCATCGCGCGGAAAATTCCCATGTCACGTTTTTCACCGGGCACGAGGACCCTTCCAAACCAGAGAGCGCGATCGACTATTCGGCGCTGGCCCGCCTGGGCGGAACACAAGTGATGTTGATGGGCGTCGAGCGGATCGCTCAAATTACGCGGGAGATGCTAGCCCAAGGCGTGCGCACCGAGCTGCCGGTTGCGTTGATTCGGTGGGCGACCACCGGGCGGCAGCAAACCCTGATCGGAACACTCGAAAACATTGCCCAGCGCGTCCTTGAAACCGGGTTCGAATCACCAGCCGTTGCAGTCTTCGGCGACGTCGTTGCATTGCGAAAAGATCTAAACTGGTACGAACAGCGACCGCTCTCGGGTAAGCGGATTGTCGTGACCCGAACCAGGAAACAGGCGGGCGC
Organism: uncultured Verrucomicrobiae bacterium; assembly: GCA_963817335.1. GTDB lineage: Bacteria > Verrucomicrobiota > Verrucomicrobiia > Chthoniobacterales > UBA10450 > AV40. The sequence goes on from CAWFNX010000001.1 coordinate 900,150, forward strand.
TCTCACCAGCAAACTGCGCGAGCTTGGGGCGGATATTATAGAATTGCCGACGATTCGGATCGAGCCACCGACTGATTTGCGCGAATTCGGACAAATCGTCCAAGACTCGCATATGTACGACTGGATCGTGTTTACCAGCCCAAACGGCGTCGAAGCATTCTTCACAATGTTTTTCAAATTGTATGACGACGCTCGCGAAATCGGTGGGGCGAAAATCGCCGCGATTGGGCCGGCCACAGCCCAGCGAGTGCGAGATTTTCACCTCCACGTCGACCTTCAACCGGAAGCATTCGTGGCCGAGGCGATAGTCCGCGAGTTTCAGACGCAGGGTGGGGTCGAAAACCTGCGAATCCTCCTGGCCCGGGCGGAAAGGGCGCGAGACGTGCTACCGAAGGAACTCTCGAGGCTAGGAGCAATTGTCGATGAAGCATTCGCATATCGAACGGTTCCGGAAACGCGCGATGTTACAGGCGCGCGTCGTCGCTTTTTGGACGAGGGGGCCGATTTGATCACCTTTACCAGTTCATCGACGGTCGAGAATTTTCTCGCCCTCGGCCTGGCCTGGCCAAAGGGAATGCAGGTTGCGAGTATTGGTCCGATCACATCCAAGACTGCGCGTGACAACGGGTTGAAGGTCGAAATCGAAGCGCGACGCCATGACATCGACGGGTTGGTCGACGCGATCCGGAAATATTTTGGCTCGGAGAAATAAAGTGTCGAAGGCGATCCAAACCGAAGAAGAATTCACGACCGCAATGCAGCAGCTCAGTGCCGAAGCTGAGAAAACGCTGCCAGTTTCGCCGTTGATCGTCGAGGATTCGCAAACGGCGGAGGAAATCAATCTCGCAGGAAAAATCCAATCGCTGGAGAAATCGATACTTAACCATTTCGAACGGTTCGCTGGCGAGATCGACAAGCAATTGGCGTCGATTCGCAACACCGAAAGTGTGAATCAGAAGCTGTTTGATTCACTGCACGCTGAGTTGCTCAAATACCGCGACAATTTTCTTCACGAATCGCTCCAGAAACCCTTTATCCACGACCTGGTTTACCTTTACGACCATCTCAACGGCTTGTGCGACCAGCTGTCGACCGCCGCCCAGGAAAAAGGCAAACGCAGCCGCGTATCCCAATGGCGTGACAATCTCGAGAATGCGATCTATTCCCTGGTCGAAATCCTGCATCGCTTCGAAGTGCGCGAGATCGACCCGCGGGAACGGGTCGATCGGGCCTTCCATCGCGTGATCAGCTTCGAGCCGGCGGATTTCCCTGAGGAAGACGGCACCATTGTCATGCGGGTGAAGCGCGGATTCGTCTGGCGGGGCAAGTTGATTCGCCCCGAGGAAGTTATCGCAAAACGCTACGGCTAGGCCCGGGCGAAAGCGGGTTATCTAACTCCGCTAGTTGCGAAGAATTCGGCCCGTTCTGAGGCACGAAAACTGCACTAGGAACACTCCGTCTAACCCAACACATTTGCCAATTTTGTCATGAGCACACGCAAAGTAGTCGGAATCGACCTCGGTACTACCTTTTCAGCCATCGCCCACATCGATAATTACGGGAAACCGCAAATTATTCCGAACACGGAGACAGAACGGATTACGCCGTCCGTGATCTTTTTCGATAGCAGCAATGTCATTGTTGGCACCGTGGCCAAGAACAATGCCGTCGCCGACCCGGAGAAGATTGTCGATTTCGTGAAGCGCGAAATGGGTAAGCCGAAGGACCAGTTTCATCGTGAATTTAACAACAAGGTTTATTCGGCTGAGGAACTGTCGGCCTTGATCATGAAGAAACTGAAGGCCGACGCCGAGAAATACCTCGAGCAAACGGTTACTGACGCAGTCATCACCGTCCCGGCTTATTTCAACGACGCCGAGCGAACCGCGACGATCACGGCCGGCCAGCTCGCGGGCTTTAATGTTCTTCAAATTGTCAACGAACCAACTGCCGCGGCCCTCGCCTACGGTCTCGATAAACTCGATGAGAACCAGACTGTTTTCGTGTTCGACCTTGGCGGCGGCACTTTTGACGTCACGATTATGCGCATCCTCGATCACAAAATCGAGATGCTCGCTACGAATGGCGACCATCGTCTCGGAGGAAAAGACTGGGACGACGTGATCGTGAACATGATCGCGGAAGAATTTGATCGGCTGCACGGACAGAATCCGTTGCTCGATCTGCACAGCTATCAGGACCTGCACAACCGCGCGTTGTCAGCAAAGATCCAGCTCTCGAGCCGCAACAGCACCACGATTGTCTACCATCACGACGGCAAGAGCGTGAAATTGACCTTAACCCGCAAGGAATTCGAGAAACGAACCCGGCACCTGGTCGAGAAATGCAAGACCATCTGCGAAATGGTGATGCAGGAAGCGAAGGTGAAATGGGACAAGATCGACAAAGTGCTCCTGGCGGGCGGCATGAGCCGCATGCCAATGATTCGCGCTATGATCTCAGGCTTTTCCTCAGTGCCACTGGTCGACCAACTCAATCCTGACGAAGTAGTTGCTCGTGGCGCTGCGATCCAAGGAGTGCTGTCGATGTTGAACGAAGAGGATGCGTCCGGTCAGCGAGTGATCAGCGATGTCGTTCGTGGCCAGTTTTCAGGATTAGACGGCGGACTGATCGAAGTCACCGATATCACTTCTCACACCCTTGGCGTCGTTTTGTGGGATGAAAAACATCTCCACGAATACGTTTTCCCAATGATCAGGAAAATGACGCCGGTTCCGGCGGTAATGAAAAATTCGTTCGGGACTGCCGATGCTAACATGCAACGCGCTGTGGTGAAGGTTGTGGAAGGTGAAAGCAGTATTCCCGGCGAATGCACTCCGCTTGGGGTCTGCGATATTCAGCTGCCGCCCTACCTGCCCAAAGGGTCGCCGGTCAAACTTACTTACCAATACAACGCCAATCAGGTGTTGGAAGTCCAGGTGGAAGCCGCGGGAAACAACGCGCAGGTCACAATCGATCGAAACACCGGTCTGGACCCCAAAGACATCGACCAAGCAACTTCGAGTCTGGGCGAGTTAAACGTCAGCTAGGCGATGACGAAGTGTGACATCACCTTTCCCCTTCCGCTCCCTGATGACCCGCGAAAGTGGCAGGGATGGAATAATTATAGCTCGCCCAATTATTACGAACGGCTTTGCCTCGACCCGCACGCTAATCCGAGCAACGAACTGATTGAAGAGCATTGCCGCGAGCTGATGCGGTGGTGGCAAAAGAAATTGCCGCTCAAAAATCAGCCGAGCAATCCGCTGGCTCAGATGTTGCGGTCCGGTTTGGAGGAATCGTCGCGTTTTCTGACTGAAGCGCGTCTCGAGTTGCTCGATCCCGACCGGCGCAGAGTCCTGGACGAGGAATTGGCCGCGCAACAACATGAAGCCGCGGTCTCTGAATTTCAAAAATATCTCGAATTCACCCTCACCGGTGGAGTTTTGACCGTCGAAGAGGAGAAGAACTTGATCCGGTTTGGGACGGAACGCGCCTTGACCGAACCGGAAATCTTCACCCTGATCGAAGACGCGTTGCAGGAAAAAGGCGCTACACGCGCTGCGGTTCCATCGCCGTCCGAGCGTCTAACCCAACTGCCAGAGAAACCTTCGTCCGCGAGTCCGCAGGAAGAATTTCTGCGCATGTTGCGCCTGAGCAATCTCGACAGCATGAGCATGAGCGACGATCAACGAGACACGTTTATCGACATGGCCGAGAACCTCGGCCTTGATCCAGGCGAAGCCGAAGACCTGGTCGATCTCTATTTAGAGGAAACTGACGAAAAGGCGCTCGCCGCGTCGCCACCACCGGCGCCCAAAATCGAAGTCAAAGCCGCGTCCCCGGCGCCCGCGCCGGAAAAACCAGCGGCTGCGAAGTTTGAATACAACGCCGATCTGGAACGCGCGCGCTACAGCAATTTCACGAACTCCCTTGGCGGAATGATGATTTTTGTTCCGTCAGCAGAATTTACCATGGGGAGCGAAGCCGAAGACACGGCCCCAAATGAGCGACCGGCCGCGCACGTAACCGTCAGCCGTTTTTACATTTCGCGTTTTTTGATTACGAACGCGGACTACGAGCAATTCGATCGCGCTCATTCATGCAAGCGCGCTGCCGGAGCAGGGGACCGGCATCCGGTTGTCTACGTGAGCAGTTTGGACGCGATCAAGTTTTGCAACTGGTTGAGCACTCGCGAGCGCCGCAAGTATCGGTTGCCGACCGAGGCGGAATGGGAATACGTCGCAAAGGGACATGATGGTCGAACGTTTCCGTGGGGACATCAGGACGGCCGCGGCGATCTCGCGAACTTCGCCGACAAAAACACGGTTTTCGCCTGGAGCGACCATGAAATCGATTGTGGCTACGCCGAGAGTTCTCCGGTCGGCGCGTTTCCTCTTGGGGCCAGTCCATTTGGGGTCGAAGACATGGCCGGTAACGTGTGGGAATGGTGTCTCGATTATTACGAGCCGTACCGCTCCGGACCGAAAATAAATCCGCGCGGACCGACCATTGGCGCCAAACGCGTTTATCGCGGTGGAAGTTGGAAATCGCGCTTCAGCAGTCTGCGAACGACGGTCCGTGGCTCGAATGTTCCGAGTTTTTCGTGCAACGATCTCGGATTCCGGCTCGTTTGCGAGTGCGACTAAACGATTAAGCTGGCAAAATTCTGCACCGTGCAGGGATCGAACCTGCGACCCAGTGATTAAGAGTCACTTGCTCTACCAGCTGAGCTAACGGTGCGAAAGAATAGCCGATTTCTTTAATCCGTCTTTGGCTTTTCGGCAACCTGACAGCCGGGGGTTGTATCTAAAGATTACGCTCCCGCTCGTGCATCAAGAATGTGCCCAACTATGGATTGTCGCATAGCGGCATGATTCAAGATTTCAAGCAGCGAGTTTCAGCTTTGCGACGAAAAGACGGCTTCCGGGTCGTTCCCGGAAACTTTCCCAGCTGAAATCCATCCGAAACGGCTGATCATCGCGCCGATAAGAAACGAAATAGCGGCGAGGGGAACGAGACTCGTTAGGCGCAGAACGAGCGCCAATGGTCCGCTGAGGATTTCGCCGGTGCGAATCAGCCAGCCGGACTGCGATTCATGTAACGAACGATCGGCTTTGCCGTGTTTATTGACCTCCAGCCAAATCCAGAGGGCGCATTCGACGCTTGCAGCGAGAATGCCCAGTGCGTTCAACGCCGCGCTCCTGTAACCTAACAACTCGAGCAGTCCCGCGGCCGAGCCGAGCCCGGCAGTGCCAAAATGAATCGGCAGCAACGTTCGATGCAAGAACCACGCGGGAATGACCGTCGCTCCGAGCAAAACTCCAGTGTAAGTCGCGAGACCCAATCCCCAGAATGCGCCTCCGGCCACCAAGAGATCGGTGGCAAAACGCAGCACCTGATCTACCGAGCCGGAAAAGATTTGTCGCTCGTGCCATTCAAGGGCAATCAATCCCGGCACAGCGCAAGCGCTGAAGATCGATAAGATCCAAGCGCCGACCGACATCGGCGATTGCGGTTTGAAAATGCGCAACATGTTCAAAAACAAGCGGGGGCGCCCGAGATCCATGATCAGCAAGATTGGCGAGACAATCGCGCCTGCGCCGGCGAGCCACATCGCGGCGCGCGTTATTTCGTGCTGATGAAAAATTAATCCGGCAAAGGCGATCAGAGCCGACATACCGCTCAAACCGCCAACAAAAAAGTAAACGGGAATCTCCCAGGTCCAAACCGGCGGCCTAACGACCGGCTCCCCATAGTAGCCAGGCATTCTCGGGATCGGTCCGCCGGCAACATCAACGCCGTTGCCGCTGACCATGCCTTTTTTCCAGGCTTCGTCGCGGATTTGTTCGAGTCGTTGTTCGTTAGGCATTTCAGGAAAGGAAATAAAATGCGCTTATCGTCGCAATTGCTGCCCCGATCGCAGTGGCCAGGGCCGACCTCCACGCAGATTTCAAATAGATTGTTGGGACCTGTGGTTTGGGCGGCAGCCCGTACGCTTCCGGGCCGCCCAGAATGAGAAAGAACGCGTGGATTCCGCGCACCGAAGTTTCAGTCGGGTCGTAAATCTGCGCGTCGTCGAACCCTTGCTCGCGCAATTCCTCAATTCGTTTTGCGCCGCGCGCCCGCAAATCATCAAGGCGTCCGAAGACAATTGATTCCGTTGGACATACTTTCGCGCAGGCCGGAACGAGTCCGCTTTTTTGTCGATCGTAACAGAAGGTGCATTTGAATGCGCCGCCGTGGTTTGGCAACGGCTTCGGGCGACGATTGATCACGCCAAACGGACAGGAAACAACGCAGTAGCCGCAACCGTTGCACACATCATCCTGGACCAGCACCGAGCCAACTTCGGTCCGAACAATCGAACCGGTCGGACAAGCTTCGAGACATCCCGCTTCCTCGCAATGCTTGCAAACGTCGGACAGAAAAATCCAACGAAACGGATCATTATCGCCTAACGACATTGGTCCTGTGATTTGGTTTCCTTTTGGGAGGTCCTGTTCCAGAAATAAAACGTGGCGCCATGTCGTTGCGCCCAGGTGGCCGGTGTTGTCGTAGGAATTTCCCGACCAAACAAAGCCGTCGTCCGGAACTTCGTTCCACTCTTTGCACGCGACTTCGCACGCTTTGCAGCCGATGCACACTGTCGGATCGGTGAAGAACCCTACCTCGACGCGGTCTTGCACGTAAGAGTGTCTCCGCTGGTTGGTGCTCTGGATTCCTTCGCCAATCATCGGTCTTCGGTCTTTCCGTGTTGACCGTGGCCGCCGGCTTCGGGCCCGCGCGACGCGCCGGGCGGTGGTTGCTCGGGATGCAAATTCGGTGGGCCACCCAGCGGCACATATTTCTTGATCCACTCCTCAAACGCCGGTCCGCGCGGCAAGCGTCCAGGCACAATGTTTACACCGCACGCCTTGGCTTCCATGATGGTAACGTTCGGCTCGCCCGAAATTGGAATGAGATCGTTTGTCGAATCGCCTTCTACTGGTCCAGCTGAACCGAAATGAAATGGCATCGCAATTTGATGAACCGTCTTACCGTTGAGATGCATCGGTCGCATCCGACGACTTACCAGTGCCCGCGACTCGATTGCCCCGCGCAAACTGACAATCGAAATGTAATCGCCGTTCTTGACGTTTAGCAGGGCAGCGAGCTCGGGCGACATCTCGGCGAACAGTTCGGGCTGCAATTCCGCCAGGTGACTAAGAAAGCGTGACATGCCGCCTGCGGTGTGGTGTTCGGTCAGGCGATAAGTCGTTAGGACATAAGGGAAACGCGGATCGCCCGGCGGCGCGAAACGGTTCTCGTTTCGCGTAAACCAATTCACGGTCGGATTGGTATCCCGCGAATAGAGCGCGTTGCGCACCGGTGACTCAAGCGGCTCGTAGTGCGTTGGCATCGGTCCATCCTGCAAACCCTGCGGTACGTGAAGCCAGCCGAGTCCGTCCTCGTGTAAGATAAATGGCGCATCGCCGGGGATCGCTGCGAGTCCGCTTTCGTTCCCACTCGGGCGATACTCTGGCGACTTCTCGGGGACAAAATCGGGAACGTCGACACCGGTCCATTTTTGCTGGCCCTGGTCCCACCAAACTAATTTCTTGCCTTCGCTCCAAGGCTCGCCGTTCGGCTTGGCGCTGGCGCGGTTATATATAATGCGGCGATCGGCCGGCCAGACGAAGCCCCAGCCGTGGCCAAGATAATTTTTGGAATTCCGCGTGTTCGCTTTGTTGACCTTGTCCGAGCCAAGAACGCCGGAGTAAATCCAAGCGCCACATGAGGTGGAGCCGTCGGCCTTCAGTTTTCCAAATCCGTCGACCTGCCGGCCGTGATGCGGATTGCCTTCTCGATCGACGCCGCCGAACACGACTCCGTCGGCATCGGGCCGTGGATTGGTCGACCAACCGTTGATTTCGGCGAGGACGGCTTCCATTTTTGGTTCGCCGTGTTCATCTTCCGGATACCACCAGTCGAGCGCGCGCAGCGGCTCATCGAGTGGATCGTTGGATTGCTTCGCCTTAGCGATAAGCCGCAAAGCGAGTTGATGCATGAACCAACCTTCCGATCGCGCATCGCCGGGCGGCTCGACCGCTTTCTGCCGCCATTGCAACATCCGTTGCGTCTGCGTGAATGCGCCTTCCTTTTCCGCGTGACCCGCCGCAGGAAAAAAGAAAACCTCCGTTTCGATGTCCTTGGTTTTCAATTCGCCGCGTTCGATCTCAAGCGAGTCGCGCCAGAATGTGGCGCCCTCGATCGCGACCATGTCGCGCACAACCAGCCATTTTAATTTCGAGAGCGCAGTGCGTTGCAACCGGGAGTTCGCGGCCGCGACCGCCGGGTTCTGCCCCATCATGAACATCCCCTCCATTTTCCCGTCGGCCATGTCGTAGAGATATTCGAAGAACGAATGGTTGCCCGTAGGTTTCGGCACCCAGCTGTAGCCAAAATCATTTTCGGCGGTGGCGTTCTTACCGTAGTAGGCCTTCATCAAGCTGATAAAGTACGCTGGATAACTATTCCAAAGGCCAGTCGGCTTAGTTTGATGAGCAAGGTAGTCGCGCAACGTTTCCTCGCTGCCATCGCCCTTCGGCATCGGCAGATAACCTGGCAAAATGTCGTAGAGCGTCGGGATATCGGTCGAGCCTTGAATCGATGCGTGGCCGCGCAACGCCATGATCCCGCCGCCCGGCCGGCCGATGTTGCCTAACAACAATTGCAGGATCGACGCGGTGCGAATGATCTGAACCCCTTTCGAGTGTTGGGTCCATCCGAGGGCATAACAAATCGCTGCGCTTCTATCCGGACCCGACGCAGCGGCAAGCGCGTCGGCAACTTTGTGAAAAAGAGCAGGCGAGATCCCGCAAATCTTCTCCACCATGTCAGGCGTGTAGCGAGCGAAGTGGCGTCGCAATGTTTGGAAAACGCAGCGCGGATGTTGCAGGGTCAGATCGCGCTCAGGGAAACTGAGGTTCGGGTGACCTTGGTAGGACCAGGTCTCTTTGTCGTAAGCACGTTTTTGTTCATTCCAACCTGAGAAAAAGCCGGTTGCGCCTTCGTCCGTGTCGCGAAAGTCTTCGCGCAAAATACAGGAAGCGTTTGTGTAGTTAACGACGTAATCGGAAAAGAACAGATTGTTCTCGACGACGTGCCGGATAATCCCTCCGAGAAAAGCGATGTCGCTGCCGGCGCGAATCGGCACCCAAATATCCGCCAGCGCGCTGGTCCGCGAAAAACGCGGATCGACATGAATGATGGTCGCACCGCGTTCTTTGGCTTTCATCACCCAGCGAAATCCGACCGGATGAGCTTCGGCCATCGACGATCCTTCAATTAAAATGCAATCGGCGTTGGCCAGATCTTGTTGCGCGGTTGTAGCTCCGCCCCGACCAAAAGAGGTGCCCAGACCGGGCACGGTGCTGCTATGTCATATCCGGGCCTGGTTGGAAATACACACCATCCCCAGGCCTCCGGTAAATAGTTTTTTGATTAGATAATTTTCCTCGTTGTCGAGGGTGGCGCCGCCGAGATGACAAATTCCGGTGGTGTGATTGATCATCGAGCCGATCTTGTTCGTGGACAAAGGTGTGCTTTCGCGATTCCCAGACACGGTCCGCGACCATGTCCATTGCTCGTTCAAGAGAAATGTACGTCCATTGCTTTCGCGCGCGGCGCGCGATATTTCATTTTTGTTTCGCGACGCGATGTGAGTGAGTAGCTGGAATGAGGCCGCACCTTTCGGACAAAGGTTACCCTGACTGATCGGACGACTCAGGGTCGCCTTCGATCGAAACCAGCTTGCCGTCGCGATGATAAATCAGCTGACCGCATCCCACGCCGCAGTAAGGACAAATCGAGCGCGCGACTTTTGCGTCATCCGTGCGCGCCCGCATCGCGCGAGTTTTGTCGGACATCGCCTCAAGTCCGGTGCCGTCTTTGCCCTCGCGAATCTGGCGAACGAGCGGCCATTTCGAAAGCAATGTGAACATAGATCCCGTCCAAGTTTCTTCGCATCTGCACGATTTGTCAGTTGCGAATTGTGGCTAAACTCAACGCGACGAGATCAGATTGGGTCGGAAGCCTGGCTTGGTGCAAGTCGCTCAGTGTCGGGAGTGTCGCACAACTACGCTTTTCGCTTTCTCAAGATCGACATCGAGGTAGATCGATATTTATTGGCGTATGACGAGTAACGGCGCGCTAATCGAAGACTACGCGTTCCTAAGCGACACCCAGACTGGCGCGCTGGTCAGCCGCGACGGTTGTGTGGACTGGCTCTGTTTTCCCCGGTTCGATTCGGGTGCGTGTTTCGCGTCATTGTTAGGCAAACGCGAGAATGGCTGTTGGCGATTTTTCCCGCGCGAGAAAGTTGAAAAAGTGCGGCGACGATATCGCGGCGCCAGCCTGATTTTGGAAACAGAGATCGAAACGGCGTCCGGGACCGTGCGTTTCATCGATTTCATGCCGCCGCGCGGAAAGAATCCGGACTTCGTTCGAATCGTCGAGGGAGTGAGTGGCGAAGTCGCGCTGCAAATGGAACTGATCATTCGTTTCGACTACGGCCACATTGTCCCGTGGGTGCGCAAGCGGCACGGCGGACTCGAAGCCATCGCCGGCCCGGATGGTTTGATTTTGCGCACACCAATCAAGACGCATGGCAAAGATTTAACGACCGTTGCCGAATTCACGGTCAAGAAAGGCGAGCGGGTTCCATTCGTTCTCACCTGGTTCGAATCGCATCAGGAACCGCCCAAGGCGGTCACTGCCGATCATGCGTTGCGCGACACGGAGCAATTTTGGACGCGCTGGTCGGAGCAGTGTCGCCCAAAAACCTTATGGGATGACGCGGTGAAGCGGTCGCTGGTTGTGCTCAAGGGACTGACCTATGCGCCAACTGGTGGCCTGGTCGCGGCGCTGACCACTTCGTTGCCGGAAAAAATCGGCGGCGTTCGCAATTGGGATTATCGTTATTGCTGGCTGCGGGATGCGACATTCACCCTGATCGCGTTCATGAACGCGGGTTACAAGGAAGAGGCCACCCAATGGCGCGAATGGCTGCTTCGCGCAATCGCCGGCTCACCGTCGCAAATGCAAATCATGTACGGGGTGCATGGCGAGCGGCGCCTCAACGAATTCGAAGTTCCCTGGCTCGCCGGATACGAAAATTCCAAGCCCGTCCGAATCGGTAACGCGGCGTCGTTGCAATTTCAGATCGACGTTTATGGCGAAGTCCTGGCGGCGATGTATCGAGCGCAGATCGCGGGTATCCAAAATGATGAATTCGATTGGGCATTGCAGGAAGGGTTGATGAAATTTCTGGAATCTAACTGGCAAAAACCTGATCACGGAATCTGGGAAGTCCGCGGGGAACCAAGAAATTTTACTCATTCAAAAATGATGGCCTGGCTCGCCTTTGACTGCGCGATCAAGCTGGCCGAGGCCTGCAATTGCGGAGTCGGCGAAAACCTCGACCGTTGGCGAAAAGTCCGCGACCAAATTCATGCAGAAGTGTGCGAGCGCGGATACAACGCCACCAAAAAGGCATTCACCCAATATTATGGCGGCTCAGCGTTGGACGCGAGCATGCTAATAATGCCGTTGATCCGCTTTCTTCCGTCAACCGATCCGCGCGTGGTTGGCACGGTCGAAGCGATTGAGCGTGAGCTGATGCAGGGTGGCTTTGTGCTTCGCTATCTCCCGGAACAGGAAAATGTCGACGGTTTGCCGGGAACCGAAGGCGTATTCCTTCCTTGTTCGTTTTGGATGGCCGACTGCCTGCATCTGATCGGCCGAAAAAAGGAGGCGCGAGAATTGTTCGAGCGTTTACTCGAAGTGGGAAACGACCTTGGATTGCTCTCCGAGGAATACAACCCGGCGTCGAAACGACTGCTTGGAAATTTTCCGCAGGCTTTCTCGCATGTCTCGTTAGTGAATGCCGCGCTCCTGTTGAGCGATCAGCATCCGTCGATCAACGCTTAGGCTAAACCCCCTCGGAGTGGGCTGGTCGGCCAATCGTTTTGCCGGGTTTTCGGGACGGCAAATTTGGATCGAGAAATCCGAGGGCATGCGGCGGCTTGATTACGCGGACTCCGGCGGCGCGTTGTTGTTCGAGAATCTGGTCGCGGAACGCCTGCATTCTCGTCCAGTGAACCTTCGGGCGGAAATGATGTTCGGCGTGATAGCCGTTAAAAAACCAAAACCAGTTGTAGAGTTTGTCGTAACTGCTCACGCCCCAGGCCATCGGTTCATCCGGATTGCCGCCGTAATGGCGATAGTAGCCGTTCAGATAGGAAAGGCAGTGACCAAAGTACCAGAACGGAAGAAGAAAACAGATGTAGTGCCAGTTCAGAATTCCAAGGATGACGAAGTTCCCCACGAAGAGGGCCAATTCGGCAATTCCCCAAAATGCTTCGCTCCAGCTTTTTCGTTTTAGCTCGCGGTAAACTGTTTTCGGGTCCTCGCGAAAGAAACTGAGAAAGGTGTAACTCAACGCCGATTCAGCTTCGCCGTCGTGTCCGTGTTTGTAGATCGAGATCCAATCGATGGTTTCGCCAGCGTCATCGGGACGGTCCGCGTTCCCTTTGTGATGTTGCAGGTGAATGCATTCGTAAAAAACCTGGCTGAAACCGACGGTGACCGATTCAAGAATGCTGAACAATCGGTTGAGGAGGGGAGAGCGGAAATACGGATTATGAATGAAATTGTGCGAGATGCCGTTGATGTTCCAGGAAATGCTCACCGAATAAATGAAGCCGAGGATGAGCATTACCCACAGCGGGGCGCGCGGAAAAAGATAGAACATTCCGAAAAAGTAGGCGCAGTGCAGCAACGAGGCCGCCACCGGGACTAAATCCCAGCGGGTGTAGGCAAAAATTCTCGAATCGGTGTGCAATCGTTCGGAGGCGACGTCTTTCGAACGCGCGGCCACCGTTCTTTGAATCGGCTCAACTTCGGTAATCATCAGGGAGCAAATAAACCAAGAGCGAATCCGCTCGTTGTCAATTTTCTCGGCGGACATAATCCGACAAAACGACCACCATGTCGATTGGACGAAAGGCCTACCCGATGGCGGGAAGAGGTCGGACGATTACGCCTGAGTGTGGCGCGCGTAATGACGATCGACTCCCTTGGGTAGGAGACGTTTCCGGCCGCGCTGACGGCGCCGGGCCAGAGTGGCACGCCCACCTTTAGTTCGCATTCGAGCGCGGAAACCGTGCTGCCGCTTGCGAGTTCTCTTTGAAGGCTGATACGTGCGTTTCATAAGGCCAAAAAATTCGCTCGACGCGAATTGAGAGCGGTTACCTTAGGATGGACGAGGGGATTGTCAATGCAGTCAGCTGGGGGATTTCGTTCCTAATCGCTAGTTGCAAGCAGGGTCAATTTCTGGAATAAGCAATGCAAAGCACACTAAGGGTGAGCGAAAAAGTCGTCATTGAGCCGGCCACGGAGGCTGATTTGGATGAGTTATCCGAGATGCTCGGCGACCTCTTCTCGCAGGAGAGCGACTTCCGTCCGGACAAGGAGAAGCAGCTCCGGGGTTTGCGACTAATTTTCGAACAACCCAGCCGAGGTCGCGTGTTCGTCCTCCGCCGTGACGGGATGATCGTTGGCATGATCAATTTGCTGTTCACCATTAGCACGGCCGAGGGCGGTTTCGTCGTTTTGCTCGAGGACTTGGTGGTCCATAAGAAATATCAGGGGCACGGTTACGGTGCGATGCTGCTTAACCACGCGATCGAATTCGCCCGTCAGAAAAATTTCCTCCGCATCACTCTTCTGACCGATCGCCCCGAAAATGTGGCCCATGAATTTTTCCGGCGACACGGGTTCCACGAATCAACGATGATTCCGATGCGGCTCCTGATCACGCCCGAGCCTGACCAGTCGCAGGCAAGCCTGTAGATCGGCCTTTAGGGAAAAATGCGGTGAATGGCCCGCCCTAAACGACGCCATCCGATCGTGATTGGGTTGGCCGGTTCCGCCCGCCGGCGGTGACGGACCTGTTGTTCGTCCTCTTTTACGACTAACACCAGCAGCAATTGGCCGCTTCCGACCTGGGGACCTTTGATCACTAACGGGCTGCTTCTGCTCAGGTTCGCATCCGTTTCCAACAGAACGTCTTTTTCTTTGTAAAGCTTGAGATTCAAAGCATAACCGGCGTCGCTTTCGCCGCGGGCGTCGCAATGGAGAGAAAAATATTTGCTCGCGGCAAGCCAGTCTTCATCACCGGTTCTTAACGTTTTGTTCGACTGACCAATGACTTCGAACTGATTGTAACCAAACAGATCCTTCAGGGTCTGTTCGAATTTGGTCAACTCCGGCGGGACTGCCGCGGGCTGAGGCACATTTTCGGCGATGACGAGTCCGCTCCAAACTGCGTGCGCCGCGTCAGCCGACACCACGCCCACTGCCAACACCACCACCGCGGCGATAAGCAGGAGCCTCAGCATTGAATGAGCCTATTTTGCTGCGTAGTCGGCTGGGAGCGTTTGTAATCCCTCGGTCCACAGCACTGTAACCTTGTTGTCGTTCTTGCTCTCGAAAATCGAAATGGTCGCGTTCGGATTTGCGGCCGGATCGACTTTCGAATTCAAAATTTGCGTCAGATATTCCGACTGCTGACCGGGCTGATGCTGGCGCATGATCGCGACCGAGAAAATCAGGAACAGCGCAAGCGCAGTTGCTCCCGACCAGGCCAGTCGCGGAACCGTCCACCAGCTCGATCTCCTTCCGCGGCTGGTCGACGGATCATCCGTTTCGCGAGCAATGCGCTCGCGAAGTTGGTGATTGAAGAATTCCTCATTGCTCAGGGCCTGGGCTCCGAGTTCCTTCTTTAAGAACGCACCCAGTTTGTGCGCCTCTCGCTTCTCGGCCTCGGCCGCCGCCAAATCTGGCAGCGACGATTCGAATTCAATTAGTTCTCTGCCGGTCAATTGGCCATCGAGCCAGGCAGTCCATTTTTCTTCATACGTTTTCATACACGTCCTTCAGGGTATTTTGTAACTTTTTTCGGGCGTAAAACAGGCGCGACATCACGGTGCCGATTGAGCAACCGAGGCTCTCAGCAATCTCGTGATATTGCATTTCTTCAATTTCTTTCATCAAAATTACCGCCCTGTGTTCGGGCGAAAGCTGGGCGATGGCCTGATCGATCCGGGCCCGGATTTCGCTTTGCTCCATCCGTTGATGGGGCAGAGGGTCCGCTTTTGGAACCGTCTTCGACGCGGGCTCGATCTCCTTGAGTTGAATCGAATCGTCGAATTCAGCGCCGCCGGCTTTGATCTGCCGTTTGCGCAACCAGTCAATCGTGACGTTCATCACGATGCGATAAATCCAGGTATAAAACGATGATTTCCCTTGGAAGCGTCCGATCGATTTCCAAGCTTTGACAAAGCTGTCCTGCGCCAGGTCCCAGGCGTCCTGCTCGTTATGGACCATGTTGTAAATCATAGCGAAAACTCGGGTTCGGTAGCGGATCACCAGCTGGTCAAATGCCTCAGAATCACCGGCCTGGCATCGTTTTACCAGGTCGAGTTCCGACACATCGGCTTGGGCCGGAGTCGTTTCCGTTTGCATATTTGGACGGAACCGGGGCCTATTTCATTCAACTCCGATAACCTTCGGAGCCGAACCGCCGTCGCCATTCGCCGCGATATTCACCCATCAGGGTAATAATGCCGTCGCGCACCTGAAAAAGTCGTTGCTGCAGAACGGAATACTGCCGGGCCGCGATCAGCTTTTTGGACAGCAATTTAGCCGCAGAATCCAGCGAGACGGTGATCGCTTTCAAGGCCCGCTTGAGATATGCGATTGTCATACCGAGCTCGTCCACGTCGTCGTCGCTCAGGGCCGCAGCGAGCTTCGCGCTGGCCAAAGCCGCGTGGGTGGCCAGTTTGATTGCGACCGGTTCGTCCTGGAGGGCCGTGTTTTGATCGAACAACTTGTCGATCCACACCGTTAGGGCGAAGGCCGCGCGATAGAGGATGTGGTCCTCGAATGTTTCCGCGGGCTGCTCAGGTTCGGTTGGAGTTTCATCGTCCGAAGATCGCCAATCTTCATCCAACAACGCGTCGACCTCGGCGCTCCAATCGTCGGCTCCGGCTGTCGTAGTCCAACCCATTTCGCGGGCGATGATCTCGTCGCGTTGCGGATCATCAATGTACTTCTCCAACAGCTCCATGTATTTCTCAGTCCGCTGGTCCTGCTGCTGAAGGAACCGTTCCCAATCGTACTCGTCCCAGATTCCTTCCCGTTCGCCCTCGAAGCCGGACATACACTTCGACTAAACCCATCTTCCCTGTTCGTGCAAAAAATTTTGCTGCGAATTCCGGTGATCGCCAAAGCGAGCTTTCTCTACCGGTCCGGCGTCGGTGAAGCTACAATTTTGTCGAAGCGCGGATCTTTCCGAAGCGGATCGAACATCGGATCGAGTCGGAGCAGCGCCCGAGTGAGCGGCACATTCGCGGCTATGGCACCGTTGTAAGGTATCGAGAGCAGGTTCTCCAAAGCAGCAATGGCGCGGTCGGGCTCTCCCGCCTGTGCCGCCACCCGCGCAAGGAATTCGATCGGATCGGGACCATTCACCGCGTCCTTCTCTATTGGATTCGCGGCGATGGCGCGTTCGGTCAGAGCTAACGCCGCGGCTTTGTCCCCGAGGCCCATGTTGGTCAGCGCGAGATCACCCATCAGAAAAAAATTCTTCGGCTGTTCTTTGAGAAAAAATTCCAACTCACTGCGCGCCTGTCGCCAACTTTCCTGAGCGGCAGAATGGTCGCCGGCAGCGTCTTGCGCCCAACCCATCCAGAAGCGTAGTTCGCCATCCTGATAAGCCGATGGTGGTTTAAGGTTGGCCAATGTTTCTTTTAGCCGAGGGATGATTTGAGCAGAACGGCGTTCCAGGATCGCTTGATAAACCTGTGTTTCCAACGCGCCAGGGTCGTCGGCGTTTGGATGAAGCGGCGCCAGGAGCGCCGACGCGCGCGCAAGATCGCCTTCGGCCTGTGCAATAGTCGCCTTTTGCACCACAGTATCGACGTCGTCTGGTGTGATATCGAGAACCTGATCAAGCTTTCGCAGCGCTTTGGGGAAGCGACGAAGGGCGACATTGGAACGCGCATGTTGAGTGAGTAGGTTGACGTTGCGCGGGTCGAGTCTCTCTGCTTCGTCGAAGTAGGAGTCGCTCCGCTCCCACTGACCTCTTCTCCGTGCAGCATAGGCCAGAGACTCAGGAATCCGACTGCTGTTCGGCAGGGATTGGCGTGCCTGTTCAAAGTAACGCACGGCGGTACCGTAATCTTTCAAACAAGCGTAGTAGTAAGTTCCTTTGGCAAGCAGCGCCTCACCGAGCTTAGGCTGAAGAGTAAGGGCGGTTTCGGATGCCTGCCATGCCTCATCACGGAGGGCGACCGTTGGTTGAAGAGTCGATGTGATATAGCCGTGCGCATCCACGTATGACAGCAATGCCCAGCTAAGAGCGAACTTCGGGTCTAACCTCACCGCTTCCCTGAGATATTTCTGTGCGCCGAGGGAGTTCGCCGGCGTGTTTGCCGTTTTTAATGTATACGCGAGCCCACGCAGATAGGCATCGTAGGCCTCAGGGTTGTCCGTCGGTTTAGCGGAGATGGCTTGTTCTTCCTGATCAGTGAGTTTCGCTCGCAATTGGTCGGCGATGGCTCTTGCCACGTCACTTTCGACCGAAAAGATGTCGGTTACGTTACGATCAAACGTATCCGCCCAAAGATGCGAATTATTGCTCGTTTTGATCAACTGCACGTTCACGCGCACGGCGTCGCCGCTCTTTTGCATGCTCCCTTCGAGAATGTGGGCGACGCCAAGTTGTCTGGCGATCTCAGGCAAATTCTCCGGCACGCCCTTGTAACGCTGCGTCGATGTGCGTGAGATGACCTTGAGATCGGCGATCTTCGATAAGCGCGTTAAAATCTCATCCTGGATGCCTTCGGCGAGGTAGTCATTTGCTGGGTCTTCACTTCGGTTCTGGAATTGAAGCACAGCAATGCTTTTTTCCGGTATTTGCGAAGCACCGACCGGGCTCATGTTTCGAAAGGTTGAAGTCAGTTTGGATTGGTAAAATACGACCAGTGCCACCATCGCCGCCGCAATTCCGATGATCCCGGCAATCTGTTGTTTATGCCGCGCGATAAATCGTCCGGTCAAATAGCGCGCCGTATTCGGACGGGCGCGAATTGCGCGACCTTCGATATGCCGACGAATATCCTCCGCAAACTCGGAGACGGATGAGTAACGGCGCGCTGGTTCCTTGCGCAGCGCCATAAGAACAATCCTATCCAGATGGCCGCGTAATTGCCGCCGGACTTGATTGTCGGAAATGCTGAGACTCGGCCGAACCGGTTCTTGCTCGCCGATCATGCGTGCGACTTCCGCAGGCGATGGGTGCGGTGTCGAAAAAAGATAGGGCGGCCGGTCCGTCAGAAGCTCGTAGAGTAGCGCACCGAGGGCATAGACATCACTCGCGGGTGTGATTTTTTCTCCACGGGCTTGTTCCGGCGAAGCGCAAACAGGAGTGAACCTTCGCTCGGCGGTCAGGGTTTGTTCGATTCCGTGGTCTTCCGAGGCCAGAAATTTCGCGATACCGAAGTCGAGCAGCTTGGGTTCGCCATCTTGCCTTACGAAAATATTGCCGGGCTTCAGATCGCGATGTACTACGCGATGCTCGTGCGCGAAGTGGACCGCTTCGCACACCTTGAGGAAAAGTTGCAGCCTCCCCGCGATAGGTAGCTGCTTATCCCGAACGTATTGCGTAATGGATACTCCCGCGACGTATTCCATGACAAAGTAGGGCAACCCGTCATCAGTCGTTCCGGCATCGAGCAGTCGCGCGATATTCGGATGATCGAGGCGCGCAAGGATCCGTCGCTCGGCGTGGAAGCGGCGTAAGATTTCGTCCGTGTCGGTGCCGCGCTTCAGGAGTTTGATCGCGACTTCTTTATCGAACTGTCCATCGGCCCGTTTCGCTAGGTATACAGCTCCCATCCCGCCTCGGCCGATTTCCCGCGTGATTTCGTAAGCCCCGATTCGCCGTCCGATTAGTTGGTCGGGTGCGGTGCGTTCGAGCGACAACGGCGTGTTGTCCGCCAATTCGTCCAGCTTCCGAGTCGACTGTGCCATCAACGCCTCAACCTCTCGCATTAAGGTTGTGTCGCCGTGGCACGAGTTCTCTAGAAAAGCCGCCCGCTCTTTTGGGGATTCGAGTTCCAGCGCATGAGCCAGAATGGCTTTTACTCGCTGCCATTGCCGCGCGGTCGTCTCAACATTAGTCATTCGTTAGGTAGTCTTGGCAAACTCCGATAGCTCGCGCTGCAGCCAGAGTTTTGCTGTGGCCCATTCCCGCTTTACGGTGATAGGCGCGATCTCCAAGACCTTCGCGATTTCTTCAACGGTCAAGCCGCCGAAAAACCTAAACTCAACGATTTGGGCTTGTCTCCTGTCTAGCTCTTCAAGCCTGCGCAAGGCCTCATCCACCGCCACTAGACTCATATCGCGCTGCTTGTAGAAGTCGATAGCTTCATCAAATTGGAGACGTACTGCATTTGCGCCGCCACGCTTCTCCGCGGTATGGGCAATGGCATGGTTGATCAAAATCCTGCGCATCATTCGCGCCGCAATGCCGAGAAAGTGTGCGCGGTTTTGCCAATTGATTGAAGATTGGTCCGTGAGGCGAAGATAGACTTCGTGGACCAAGGCAGTCGGCTGGAGCGTGTGATCCGACCTCTCATCACGCAGGTGTCCAGCAGCGAGCCGGCGTAATTCTTCGTAGGCGGCTGGAATCATCGCGGTCAACGTGGCCACCTCGCTTTCATTGCTACGGGGGATCAAATCCGCCAGGAGCGCGGCATCGTCAGGCCTCACGACGGAGATGCTATCATATCTCGCCCTACAAGAGCGAGAACTTATCGCGGTGGATTGGATTTATATGAAACCGTTCATCCGACTTTCCTGCGTTAGCTCACTGGGCCGGTGAGATTAATGGCGTTTCGTCCCGATCATGCCGGTGATTGCTATGGATATTCTCATAACCTCACCTTTCGACACATGACTCCAGAACGATGGCAGCAGGTAAAAGCAATTCTAGTTAGCGCGATCGAGTACGATAATGCGCTCCTGCGAGCTGCCTTCGTTGAACGTTCTTGTGCGGGCGATCCGCTCCTCAAACAAGAAGTCGAAACACTACTCGCGTACGCGGACAAGGACGACGGCGATCTGTAGGCGGGCCCATTTCAGGGCATGACTGCGTCGCCCAGTCTCATCCTCTCAAACTTTCGCAAATTTCGATGAGACATTTTTCCGCGGTCTTCTGCGTTAGCCCAATGAATCGGCCGGTCATCTAAAAATTTCCGGTCAACAGAAAAAACCTAAATCAAAACCAAGAAAGAAACCAAAATGAAAAATCACATATCACTCTTCGCCGCAGCGTTCCTCGTGTTCGCCTGTTGCGCCTCCTTCACCGTCACCGCGGCGACACCACCGCCAGCGGCGAGGGACATCCTCATGAGCTTTAACGAAACCCTCGACAGCAGCAGCACACTCGATGGCAGCGTCACCCTTACTGGCGCCATCAGCGATCGGGGAACCCGTCACGAAGACTTCAGCGTTGTCTCCGTCAACAATGACGGCAGCCAGGTAGTCGTGAGCGGCACATCAACCATCACCACCAGCAGCGGCACGATCACAACGAAATGGACGGGCACGATCCATTTCGATAACGCCACCTTTAACTCGACGTTTCTGGCTTACATCGAAGGAACCGAGTCAGTCACCGGAGGCACGGGCGCCTACGCCGGTGTAGTTGGCAAGCCGGGCACGTTCGAGGCGACGCTGGACTATAGTAACGGCAACGTTCTGGGCGTTTTCGAAGCGAAGGTACAGCTAAGGTAGTTCCTGGCGCAATTCGCAGTCGATCCGAGGTTTCATGCGACTAACAATCCATGAAATCTCGGATTTCTTTTAGTTGACCTGTACCTTCTCTGCCAGCTCGCGGTTGATTTGCAGTCGCAATTGGCCGCAGGCCGCGTCGATGTCGTGTCCTTTCTCGCGGCGCAAGGTCGCGGCAACTCCGCGTTTCCGTAAGATCGACAGGAAGGCTTCCTGTCGATCTGGAGAAGGTCGCGACCAAGGCAGGCCGTGGACAGCGTTGTAGGGGATCAGATTCACCTTCGCCGAAAGTCGTTTGGCATGGCGGGCGAGCAACTTGGCCTGCTCATCGGTATCGTTCACGCCCGTAATCAAAATGTATTCAAAAGTCAGACGCTGCTTTTTCCGCGTGGCGTAATAGTCGCAAGCTGAAAGCAACGTCTCGAGATTGTAACGGCGGTTAATCGGCATGATCTGGCCGCGGACCCCGTCGGTCGCGCCGTGTAGCGAAATCGCCAGCCGAACCTGCAACGGCTCATCCGCCAACTTGCGAATCTGGGGCGCAAGTCCACTGGTCGAAACGGTAATGTGCCGGGCGCCGATTCCGAGCCCCCACGGCGCGTTGATGATTCGGACGGCGCGCATCACGTTGTCGAGATTGGCCAACGGTTCGCCCATCCCCATAAACACGATATTGTCGATCCGCTCGCCGGTTTCGCGCTCGATCGCGATGATTTGGTCGACGATTTCATTCGGCCGCAGGTTGCGCGAGAATCCGTCCAACCCGCTCGCGCAAAATTTGCAGCCGTAAGCGCAACCCACCTGGGTTGAAACGCAAAGAGTCCGCCGGTCCGATCGCGATCCGTAAAGCGCCGGCGAGGCTGGAATTAAAACCGTTTCGATCAAGCTTTCGTCGCCCAGTCGAAATAAAAACTTTCGGGTGGTGTCGCGCGAACCGAGCACCCGGACGATCTCAATTTTGCCAAAGGCGAAGTCGTCTGCGAGTCGCGCGCGGAAATCGCGCGGCAAGTCGGTCATCTCGTCGAAAGATTGGACGCGCTTTTGGTACAACCAGTCGGCGATCTGGCGGGCCCGGTAGTCCGGTTCGTCGAGTTGGCCGACGATCTTCTCCAAATCGTCGAGTTGAAGGGACTTAATGTCCGTTTTTGCCTCGCGAATCACTTTCGAATGTACGAGAGCCGGCCCCGGCCGGCAACGGCAACCGCGATATGATTTTTCTGGAGAAAAGTTGCGGGCTGATTAGGTTTCGCTCCGTCGATGAAATATCTGTCGATCGTAGTTATTCTTGTTGCCGCCATCTGCGCGCTGAACGGATGCGCTTCAACCGATTCGTCAACTTCGTCCTCCAAAGGCGAAGCTGTTCCCGGCGAAGTCAAAAGTGCCGATGAGGCCCGGGTTCAGCCTGGCATGGGCAGCGGCGGTCCAAACGCGAGCGTTAAATGGTGATCCGCTGTTTCGGCTGATCAGGTGAATTGCGGCGATGTCTAAATCGCAAACGCCGCTCACGATCGGTTGGGAAGCAGCCCGGGCGAATGCTAAACCGGCCCTGATTATCCAGGCGGTCATGCTCGCGTTGGCGATCGCCTACTACACCAACCCTGCGACCGCGGATGCACTTCGTCATCTTGCCGAATTCAAACGCGCGCATGGATTGGGGTTTGTCGTCATCGCGTCAATCGCCGCCGGCGCGTTGATTCCGGAATTGTTCCTGATTTTGTTTTTCCAGCGCGGGCGTCCGCATCTTGGGAACCTTCGCAATCTCGCTTTCACCATTCCGGTTTGGGGATTTGATGGATCGCTGGTCGATCTCATGTACCGCGCGGAAGCGTATTGGCTGGGCGACGTTGCCAGTTTTCCTGTCGTGCTCGCCAAGATTTGCATCGACCAGTTCGGCTACAACATTTTCTTCGCCGCGCCGTTCGGCGTTCTGACTTACGAATGGAAAAATAGCGGGATTTCGCTGCAGCCGGTGCGCGATCTTTTCACTTGGCCGCATTATCGCGATAAAATCATTCCAACTCTGCTGGCGACCTGGGCGGTTTGGATTCCGTTGATGGCCATCATCTATTCGCTCCCGCTCGCCCTTCAATTTCCGTTGTTCGCCCTGTCGCTTTCGTTTTGGGTCTTGCTTCTCACCTACATGACAAACCGGTTCGCCGGAAAAGTCGAAGCCGACGCGCCCATCGCGCTTGCGACTGCCAGGTAGGGGCGGTTCACCGAACCGCCATGGCGATTGAGGTCAATCGCCGCTACCTAAGAAAAAATTCCAGCGCTTCGCGTACCCCCGCGCCGTGCTGACGTTTCGCGACATAACCGCCGGCATCACGCACCGCGGCTTTCACTTCCTCGATCGCATTCGCCGGACAAGCCGGCATGGCGGCGAATTCGCCGTTCAACATTGGGATGTCATTGTGGTGATCGCCCGCCGCGAAAATGTTTTCGCGCGGAACGTTGATCAAGCGCGCAAGTTCGGCCAGGGCAGCGCCTTTGTGATAATCGGCGTGGCAAAACCGGAGATAAATCGTGTTGCGCTGGTAATCGAACTTCGATTCGGGATCGCGCGCCTGTTCGATAAATTCAACGATGCGGTTCATTTCTTCCTCGTTGTCCGCCCGCAGACCTTCCAGCCCTTCGGAATGATATAGGAGCTGGGCTTTGGTCTGTTGAGTCACAAAATCGACAACCTCGGTGAGGACCGATTTGGCCGACGAAAACAATTCGGCATGGTCGCGCGCGCAGCGTTCGTTCCAGTCGCCAAACGGCTCCCATTTTTCACCGTTCGTGCCCGGCCGAAAAACTTCGCGCTCGGTGGTCAGAATGAAGTCCGGGCGAATCGGAAACTCAAAATCGGTGAGACCGGATTCGAGCAGGTCGACCGATCGGCCGGTGTTGATCGCCCAGATCGCCCCGGCTTGTTGCAATTCGCGAATCAATTCCAAGCAGTCGTGATCGAGGACGGGCTCGCTCACCCGCGAGACCATCGTGCCGTCAAAATCGAGGCTGAGAAGTTTAATCCGCTCTGAGTTCAAGCGCTCAACTTAGGAATTGA
The DNA here is from genome assembly GCA_963817335.1 of uncultured Verrucomicrobiae bacterium. Taxonomy (GTDB): domain Bacteria; phylum Verrucomicrobiota; class Verrucomicrobiia; order Chthoniobacterales; family UBA10450; genus AV40. The sequence goes on from CAWFNX010000001.1 coordinate 924,103, forward strand.
TTTCGGAAACGCAATCGGCCCGCAAAATTTTGGTAGGGACGCCGCGCTGCGGCGTCCTGGACAGCGCAGCGCGCTGTCCCTACCTTAAGATTGCGAATGAAATCGGCTTACGAGTTGGCGATGGAGAAGTTGGCAAAAAATCAGCCGATCGTCACCCTCACCGACGACCAGAAGAAGCAACTGGCCGAGATCGATTCCCAATTTAAAGCCCGCATCGCTGAGAAAGAGCTTTTCCTCAAAGGCGAGATCGCCAAGGCGCAGTCGTCTGGAAAATTCGAAGAGATCGAATCGCTGGAGAAACAATTGAGATCCGAAATCCGCCGCCTGCAGGAAGATTGCGAAACAAAAAAAGAAAGACTGCGTGCGAGTTTCGCAAAATAGGTGGAACGCGCAGTCCCTTGCGCGTTGTCAAAAATTAGGCGGCTGAGCCACCATTTGTTCTGACATCGCCGGGTGGGTTAGCGCCAGCGCTTGGTTAGCGTACTTTGCTTTTCGGGGAGATATTCTTCGATGCAGCATCGAGTGTCGCGCGGACTAAAGCGACATTCGCTGCGGCAAGATCAACGCTTGTCGAGCCCTGCTTTCCCCAAGCGCCAGCGCAAGGCTCGAATACGCTTGGCGCTTTGTGCAGAAACATCCGCTGTTGTTTTGGGGTGAGCTTCACCATCGCATGCTCGTCATCGGGATAACCGAGGGTGGCGAAAATCTTGCCTCCGACCCGGAAATCCGGGTGGCTCATGTGCGAGGACTCGCTCGCCCCCGAAATCTCGAGGGCCAGACTTCGAAACTTATCTGCGGTCATGAGAAGCTCTTTCGCCTAACGAGAACAAGATCAGCGACGCCTTCCGACAGCGAGGCTGACTTGGAATGATGATAACTTAATCCTCACAAAAGGTAAACGTGGTACGGGAAGGCGTTCGCTGCATCGTATGTTTAGGTCTTTGGGGGCGCTTCATGCTGTAGGAGTGTCTCGACTCTGGTCCAATCGATAGCCTGACGGAGGACAGGCCAAGCACGTGCTGAGCGGATGAAATAGCCGAGATCGCGAGCAACAGCGATGATAAAGGCAACGACAAGGTAACCGGCTCCAGCCCATCCGAACGTGTTGTACGCCACCAAGCCAAGGAGGCTGAATGAAATAAACATCAGAAGGTAGGTGCGGCGATTCGCCCAAAAAAGTGCAGCAAAGCTCATGGGCTTATCGCGGAACTTCAGCCAGATTTGCAGGTTGCGGCGCTGTAAGCGTGTCATGGGCCTAACGAGACCAAGCTGAGCGACCGCTGACGGGAGCGAGCGATGCCCGGGCGTTCAGTGTCGAAGTCATCGAAAGTAAATTTGCGCGCCGATCAGCGGTTCGCTCCAGCGCTTGGTTAGGTCTTGAATCAATATGGGTCAAGTCCGTGTGCCTTTCTGAGTGCTCTGGCCTGCGCGATGCGCTTTGCTCCGTCTGACTCGTGGCTAAGACTCTCGTACCAGCGTCGCCAGAATTGCGGCCAGGTCTTGTTATGGCCTGGCGGCGGAGCTCCACTGATTTCCTGCCGAATGCGGGCTTCAACGGCAGACTCCCAAAGATCTCCGTAGTGGGCTACTGGATGCAGACGGCCGCTACTGTCAGCGCGGTATTCCGTGACGCCACCGCAGCCGGAAAAGACAACGAGCGCGACAAAGTGGGCACCGGCCAATGAGATGCGCATAGACCTAACGAGAATTAGACGAACAATTGTTCACTTAATTCGGAACTGTCGGCGGGCGATTGAGGTCAATCGCCCCTGCGTCCGCGTGTAGACCGCGCTTCGGCAAGTTCGGATCCAAGAAACCTAGCATGTGGGCGCGTTTGATCGTGCGGACGCCTTCGGCTTTTTGCAGTTCAGAAATGCTTTGGCGAAATCCTTCCATTTTCGTCCAATGCACTTTGGGCCGGAAATGATGCTCGGCGTGGTAGCCGTTGTAGAAGAAAAGCCAGTTATAGATTTTTCCGTAACTGCTCACGCCCCACGCGATCGGTTTGTCGGGATTCGCGCCGTAGTGGCGGTAGTAGCCGTTCAAATAACTGAAGCAGTGGCCGAGGTACCAGAATGGCAGGAAATAAAAAATCACGAAGCGCCAGTTGAAGATGAACATCGTGAGCAATGTGACCGCGAATGCGGCCAGCTCGAGATTCCCCCAGAGGACATCGTTGTTGTTGCGCTTACGCAGTTCGTTACGGATCGCGCCGACGTCGTCCCGGAAGAAACTTTTAAACACGTAGCCCCACGGACTTTCGGGCTCGTCGTCATGACTATGGCGATAGATCGACAGCCAATCGATCGTGTCGCCCTTTTCGTCCTTTCGATCCGAATTTCCTTTGTGATGCTGCATGTGGACCGCGTCGTACATCGTCTGGGAGAAACAGCAGGCGACGGATTGGGTGATCCCGAACGCGCGGTTGAGAAAATTCGAACGGAAGAACGGGTTGTGAATGAAGTTGTGGCCGACGCCGTTGATGTTGGCGTTCACCATCAACGAATAAAGAAAACCCAGGATCAGCATCACCCAGAGCGGCGTGTGCGGGTACAAAAAGAACAGCCCGATAAAATAGGCGAGGTGCAAGAGTCCGGCCGCCGCGGGCAGCACGTCCCAACGGGTGTGCGCGAAGATTCGCGAATTGGTGGCGGGTCGCTCGATGCGAATGGCGTCGGTGTTCACGGAGGTTGGTACCAATCGGGGAAGAGTCGCTTTCCCGCAAGTTTTGATCATTGCCAACGGCGAACGTGCACGGCACTTTAACGCCTCATGTTTGCTCTTCAGCCGGAAATGAAAGTGTTTAGCGGCAGTGCCAATCGGGATTTGGCTGAGAAAATCTGCAAATACATTGGAATCCCGCTAGGAAAGGCGACGATCAGCTCGTTCCCCGACGGGGAGACCTACGTGATGATCGAGGAGAACGTCCGCGGCCGGGACGTTTTTCTGATCCAGCCGACCTGTCCGCCGAGCAACGAGCACTTGATGGAACTGCTCATCATGGTGGATGCGGCCCGACGGGCCAGCGCCGATCGGATCACGGCCGTGATTCCCTTTTTTGGCTACGCCCGGCAAGATCGCAAAGACAAGCCCCGGGTGCCGATCACGGCCAAGCTGATCGCGAATCTGTTGTATGCAGCCGGGGTAAACCGGGTGCTGACCATGGACCTTCATGCCCAGCAGGTTCAGGGCTTTTTCGATATCCCGGTGGACCACCTTTATTCGCTGCCTGTACCTAATTAAGTACCTGCGCAAAAAGCTGAAGGGCAAGACCGTGGTCGTATCGCCGGACATTGGCGGTCTGAAGATGGCTTCGGCTTATGCCTCCGCGCTCGGCGCCAACCTGGCCATCGTGGCAAAAGAGCGAAAAAGCGCGACCCAGACCCAGGCCTTATATCTGATCGGTGAGGTGAAAGACTGCGACGTCCTCCTGGTGGACGACCTGACCGAGACGGCGGGCACCCTCACCTCGGCGGCCGAGATTTTGAAGAAAAACGGGGCCAAAAAGATCTATGCCGGGGTCTCCCACGCGGTGCTGGTGGACGTGGCCATTGCCCGGTTGCAAAAGTCGAAAATTGAGGAATTAATAACGACCAACAGCACGCCGGTCCGCTCGGTGAAGGGATTTAAAGTCACCGTGCTTAGCGTCGCCGAGCTTCTCGGGGAGGGGATGAAACGCATCCACAATGATGAATCCGTGTCGTCGCTGTTCAAGATCGACAATTAAACACCATGGCCAAGCAAGTTAAATTGAAAGCGGAACCGCGGGACGCGACGGGGCGTTCGGCTGCCCGGAAATTGAAAGCCCGCGGGATTGTTCCGGCGGTGATTTACGGCGGTAAACATAAATCGCAGGCGTTGCAGGTCCGCGAGCGTGACATCAACGCGATGCTGAGCCACGCGTCGGGCGAAAACATTTTGGTTGAATTGGAAATTGCAGGTGAAAACCGCACCGCACTTTTGCAGGAAGTCCAACATTCTCCCGTCAGGGGCGACGTCGTTCACGTCGACTTCCACGCGATCTCGATGGACGAGAAAATCGAGGCGAGCGTGCCGCTGGAGGCGTTCGGAATAGCAACAGGAGTGAAGAACTTTGGAGGCTTGCTCGAGCAAAACGTGCGCGCGTTGGCTATCGAGTGTTTGCCGCGCGATTTGCCGGACAAAGTCACGGTCGACGTTTCGGCTCTCAATATCGGCGACACCATTCACGTGCGTGACATCAAACTGCCGGACGGTGTTGTTGCGAAAGTGCCGGCGGATTTAACCGTCTTTTCAGTGGTCGCGCCGCTTGCCGAAGAGGAACCGGTTACGCCGGAGGCCGAAGCTGCGGCCGCGGCTGGTCCGGAGGTCATCACCGCCAAGAAGGAAGAAGGCGAAGCCGCTGCTCCCGCGGCGGGAGCGAAAGGCGCGGCTGTGCCGGCTGCCAAAGGCGGCGCTCCTGCTCCAAAGGAAAAAGAGCAGAAGAAGTAAATTTGATCGCGGATCGCGGATTGCGGATTGCGGATTGAAAAGTCGTGGAAAAAGATCCACGCATTCGTCTGGTTGCTGGCCTTGGGAATCCTGGCCGAGAGTACGCGCGCACGCGTCACAACATTGGTTTCATGGTGGTCGACTTTCTCGCTTACAAAGCCGGGCTGGCCTGGGAGAAATCAAGCAAGGGGGATGCGGCCACGGCGAAGTTCGGAAATGCTCTTTTGGTGAAGCCCGCGAGTTACATGAATCGGAGCGGTTACCCGCTTCACGCGATCGCGCAGTTCTTCAAGATTACGCCGCAGGAAATTCTGATCGTGCTCGATGATTTTTCGTTGCCGCTGGGCCGGTTGCGGATCCGAGAGAACGGGGGACCGGGCGGACACAACGGGCTGGAATCGGTCATTGTGCAGTTTGGCACCGAAGAAATTCCGCGTTTGCGGGTCGGAATCGGTCCCGCGCCGGCCGAAGGATCGAGCGATTACGTGTTGAGCGACTTTTTCGAGGAAGAGAAATCCCTCGTAAAGTCGACCATCGAGCGCGCGGCAGAGGCGGTGAAATGCGCGATTGACAAAGGCGTCGTTTCCGCGATGAACACTTTCAACAAAAACGAAGAAGAAAAGCCATGAAGAACCGTTATGAAGCCCTGCTGATCCTCAATTCGCAGGGGAAAGAAGAAAGCGTCCACGACATCGTCGACCGGCTGGAGTCGGAGTTCAAAAAGGAGGGCGCGGAGATTGAGCAGGTCCAGAAGATGGACAAGCGACCGTTCTCCTACACGGCCGGCCCGCTCGATGCCGGATTTTACGTGAACTTTGTTTTCCACGCCGAGCCCGATCTGGTTACTAAACTGAAGTCGAAATTCAAACTCGATCCGGAAGTTTACCGTCAGCATTACCAGCGGCTGCGGGAAAAGACCGAAAAGAAAGAGCGAGTGGAAAAACCGGCGAAAAAGTTGGCGCGCCCGAAGTAAATCGGGTAGTTCTGGCGCATGGCCAGTTTCAATAAAGTTATTCTCCTCGGAAACCTGACGCGCGATCCTGAAGTGCGTTATACCCCCAAAGGCAGCGCCGTGTGCGATCTCGGCATTGCCGTCAATCGTTCATACACCCTCGACAGCGGCGAGAAACGTGAAGAAGTCACCTTCGTCGATGTTGTTTTGTGGTCCCGGCTCGCTGAAATCGCCGGCGAGTACTCTGAAGAAAGGCCGGCCCATTTTCATCGAAGGCCGGCTTCAACTCGATACCTGGGACGACAAACAAAGCGGGCAAAAGCGAAGCAAGCTCCGCGTGATCGGCGAAACGATGCAACTTCTCGGCGGCCGTCCGCCGGGCGCGGGCGGTGCTGGCGAAGGCGGCGAAGAAGCCAAGGCAGCTCGCGCCAAGACAACACCGCCGCCAAAACCGGCCGCGGCTGGCGAAGCGGACGACGACGAGATTCCGTTTTAGGCAACTTTCGTTTTCAAGGTAGGGGCGATTACGCTCCCGCTAGTGTATTCCTAATGAGCCCGCTCTTGGTTTGCCGCAGAGCGGCGGAATTGACCTCAATCGCCCGCTGAATCATGATCACGCCCCCGACGGTGGCGGTTCAGTGAACCGCCGCTACCTCCAGTGATGAATTCCACCGAAGCCTGCATCGCGCTTAACATGCTGCCCACCATCGGTCCGGTGCGCCTGCGAAAACTGCTTCAGGTTTTCAACGCGCCCGAGCGGATTCTTGGCGCCAAGCGCGACGACCTCCGGAAAGTCGAAGGGGTAGGCCGGGAGGTGGTCGATCAAATCTCGAATTGGGAATCAATCGTCGATCTTCCGGCTGAGCTGAAACGAATTCAAGACTTCGGCGCCACCGTAATCACCCAATCGTCGCCGCAATATCCGAAATCGCTGCGTGAAATTCACTCGCCGCCGATTGTCCTTTACGTTTGGGGCGAAATTCAGGAGCGCGATAACCATGCGATTGGGATTATCGGCGCACGGCGCACGACCCATTACGGAAGCGAATCGGCAAAGAAGCTCGCGTATCAACTGGCCTATGCCGGGCTGACTGTAATAAGCGGTCTCGCGCGTGGAATTGATACCGCGGCGCATCAAGGGGCGATCGCGGCGAAAGGCCGGACAATCGCCGTCATCGGTTCCGGGTTGACCAAGCTGTATCCGCCGGAGAACGAGGCGCTCGCGGAAAAAATTCGCAACGGAAACGGCGCGGTTGTGTCTGAGTTCTCAATGGAAATTGAACCTGACCGCCAAACTTTTCCGATGCGAAACCGGATCATTTCGGGCTGGAGCCACGGGATTCTGGTGGTTGAAGCCGGCGCGAACAGCGGCGCGTTGATCACTGCTTCGCAGGCGCTGGAGCAGGGCCGAGCGGTTTACGCTGTGCCCGGCCATATCAATGCTCCGAGCGCAATCGGATCGAACCGTTTGATTCAACAAGGGGCCAAGCTGGTGATGGATGCGAACGACATCTTGGATGATCTGCAAATTCTGGTGCCCGAGGCGAGACCGGGGCCTGGAACAGCCGTCCGACCGCTGCCGGAACTGACCGCGGACGAGCGTCGCGTCTACGACGCAATCGAGGCGGCCGAAACGCCGATCGACCGGATCGCCGCCGAATGCGATTTGCCAAGTTCGATAGTCTCTTCTATTCTCCTCGCCCTTGAGCTGAAGCGACTGGTTAAGCAGTTGCCCGGAAAATATTTCGTGAAACTTGCCTAGCCTCGTCCGCTATCTGCTCATCCCCCCGTTGGCAAAGCGTTCATTTTCAAATGTCTAAGTCTCTGATCATCGCGGAAAAACCGAGTGTGGCGAACGACATCGCCCGGGCTCTCGGTGGCTTCCACAAGGAAGGCGATCATTTCGAGAACGACAGATATGTCGTCTCTTCGGCTCTCGGACATTTAGTCGAATTGGCGCTGCCAGCCGAGCTGGACGTGAAACGCGGGAAGTGGACCTTCGCCAACCTGCCGATCATCCCTGAAGAATTTCATTTGAGGCCGATCGAGAAGACGAAAGCCCGCTTCAACATGCTGAAGAAGTTGATGAAGCGCGACGACGTCGATCTTCTCATCAACGCCTGCGACGCCGGCCGCGAAGGCGAATTGATCTTCCGTTATTTGGTCCTGCTGGCCGGTGTGAAAAAGCCCGTCCGCCGCTTGTGGCTGCAGTCGATGACGGCCGATTCCATTCGCGACGCGTTCAATCATTTGCGGTCGGAAGAGGAAATGGTCCCGCTCTCAAAGGCGGCGGTGTGTCGTTCGGAAAGCGACTGGCTGGTGGGAATCAACGGAACGCGGGCGATGACGGCCTTCAACAATCGCACGGGTGGTTTTCAACTCACCCCGGTGGGTCGGGTGCAAACGCCCACTCTTGCGATCCTGGCGGAGCGAGAGGACAAGATTCATCAGTTCAAAGCGCGTTCTTATTATGAGGTGTTCGGCGATTTCGAGGTCAAGGCCGGCACCTATCGCGGTCGCTGGTTCCGGGAAGATTTTGCCAAAGACGGTGAGGAAGACGCGCGCGCCGAGCGGATTTGGGACCAGGCGCAGGCCGACGAGATCAAGAATCGCTGTCTGGGCAAAACCGGGGTCGCCACCGAAGAGAAGAAGCCGACCACCCAGGCGCCGCCGTTGCTCTACGATCTGACCAGCTTGCAACGCGATGCCAACAGCCGTGGTTTTAGCGCAAAGCGCACTCTGCAGATCGCCCAGCAGCTTTACGAGCGCTTCAAGGTGATCACCTATCCGCGAACGGACTCGCGTTATTTGCCCGAGGATTACATCCCGACGGTGAAGGCGACGCTGAGCAAGATCGAGAATACGCACGCCCGGACTGTTCTCGACAATCAGTGGGTGAAACCGTCCAAGCGAATTTTTAACAACGCGAAAATCTCCGATCACTTTGCGATCATTCCGACTGGGACTGTGCCGCATGGGTTGGATGAGGTTCAGCAGAAGGTCTACGACATGATCGTGCGGCGCTTCATCGCAGGATTTTTTCCTTCGGCGCAGTTTGAAGTGACCACGCGGATCACCCGGGTAGACCAGGACGCTTTCAAGACCGACGGCAAGATTATTAAAGACCCGGGCTGGCTCGCCGTTTACGGGCGCGAAGCTGCGACTGAGCAAGGCGAGGAATCGCTGGTGGCGATCACGCCGAACGAACCGGCCAAGGTTTTTGACGTCGAAGTGATTCATAACGAAACGAAGCCGCCCGCGCGATTCAACGAAGCGACGCTTCTTTCGGCGATGGAAGGCGCCGGTAAGCTGGTGGAAGACGAAGAGCTCCGCGAAGCGATGCGCGAGAAGGGTCTGGGCACGCCGGCCACTCGCTCGGCAATCATCGAAGGTTTGATTCACGACGGCTACGTTCATAGGCAGGGCCGCGATTTGATCGCTACCGCCAAAGGTCTCGCCTTAATCACGCTATTGCGCGGCATCGGCGCGGACGAACTCACATCGCCGGAAATGACCGGGGAGTGGGAATCGAAACTCAAACGGATGGAGAAAGGCGCGATGAAGCGCAACGACTTCATGGCCCACATTCGAAAATTCACCCGCGAGGTCGTCGAGCGGGCGAAAAATTTCGAAGGCGACAGCGTCAGTGGAAATTTCGAGCCGCTCGAGGTGAAGTGCCCGAAATGCGGCGGTGGTCCGTTCGATGAAACTTATCGCACGTTCACCTGTCGCTCCTGCGGGCTGATTGTTTGGAAAACGATGGCCGGCCGTTTGTTCGAGCGCCCGGAGTTGCAAACGCTTTTGACCGAGAAACGCGTGGGACCGTTGGAGGGATTCCGCAGCAAGATCGGCCGCAAATTCAACGCGATCGTGAAGCTCACCGACGAATTCAAGCCGGAGTTCGATTTTGGCCAGAATGGCCACGATCAGCCGATTGAGATCGACAAGACGAAACACGAATCGCTCGGACTCTGTCCAGTTTGCCAGAAAGGCCAGGTCTATGTCCTGGATCGCGCTTACGCATGCGAAAACGCGGTTTCGAAGGAGAAGACCTGCACCTTCCGGCTGAGCAAAACTATTTTGCAACGCGAAATTCCACAGGAGCAGGCGCAAAAGCTGATCACGACTCGAAAAACTGATCTGCTGCCGAAGTTCATTTCTAAAAAGGGCCGCCCGTTTTCCGCGCACTTAAAATTGGAAAATGGAAAAGTCGGTTTCGAGTTCGCGGAGCGGAAACCTAAGAAAACTGCGCCCCGAAAAGCGGTCGCAGCCTGACGTTTCGTTGATGGTTGATTGAACCGCTGAGCCTTTGGTTGATAGCGTTCGTCGGATTGTAGGGCGTCTGTGTCAGACGCCGCGCCGTCTCACAGAGACGGCCTACAACATCGGCCACTGCCATCCGCGATAACAATTCCAAGCGTTAAAGATCGTTGACGCCACAACACGTGGTGTGCTAATTACGCACCAACACTATGCGTTGCCCCAAGTGCGGCTCGCGTGATGATAAAGTTATCGACTCCCGCCAGTCGCGCGATAGCTCGAGTATTCGTCGCCGCCGTGAATGCCTGAAATGCGGATATCGATTTACGACTTACGAGGAAATCGAGCGCTCCGACCTGCGCGTGATAAAACGAGACCGCACTCATGAACCGTTCGATCGGCGCAAACTCGCAGGCAGCATCGCCAAGGCTTTTGAAAAGCGTTCCACCAGCTTGTTGACCCTTGAGCAGCTCGTCGATGAAATCGTTCACGATCTCGAGACAAGCGGTCGCGAGGTTCAATCGACCGCGATCGGCTCGAAAGTTTTGGAGAAATTACGCGGGATCGATGAGGTCGCCTATCTCCGCTACGCCTCGGTCCATCGGCGGTTCGACGACGTCGATCAATTCGTGGATGCAATTCATGCCCTGGGCAAGCAGCCGAAACCGGATTCAAAACAGCGGGAACTTTTCCCGCCGGATCAAGTGGTAGATCATGGTCGCGTTTAAAGAAGAATTTCCTTATCTGCGCTGCGACTCAGGTCAGCTCTTTGAGTTCGACCGCGATTGGCTGCACGCGGCGATCAATCGGGCGGCGGACAAAGCCGGATACCCGAGCTGGTGGCTGACCGATCACGTGACCGAGAGCATTGCCTTCTATCTCAGGTTGCGGAACGACGAGAGCGTGGTCGCGTTCACCCAGCTCCAGGAAACGGTGCAATACGTTCTCAAGGCGATCGGTTACAAAGAAATCATCCCGCATTTTAGGCCCGCGCCGCCGCCGATTTCAGTTTCGCTGATCGACATTGCCTATGCGGCCAGCAGCGGCTATGAGCTGGCATTTTTCGATCTGTTGGAAAAGCGCCTCGCTGCTCTCATTGAAACCGGAGTCGACAACCTTCAGCTCTGTTCGTTGCAGCCTTGTGTAAAGCATCTCCGCTCCACCAAAGTCTGGACCCGGGCATGCGATTCTTTACGGGAAGAAATTGTCTGCTTCATTCGGGAACGGCTAACATCGACCACCTGCGAGCGGTTGAAATGCTCGCTGAAGTGATCGGTCCGTTCCGCAAATCATGACTATTTTCGAAAAAATAATCGCCCGCGAGATTCCGGCGAAGATCATCTGGGAAGATGACGACGCTATTGCCTTTCACGACGTCAATCCGCAGGCGCCCGTTCACGTGTTGATTGTTCCAAAAAAAGTGATTGCGCGATTGAGCGCAACGACGGACAAGGACCGCGCTTTGCTGGGAAAGTTGCTTGGGGTCGCGGGCGAGCTGGCAAAGAAACTCGAAATCGACAAGACGGGATACCGGGTCGTGATCAACAGTGGTCCGGATGCCGGCGAAAGCGTGCCGCATTTGCATGTTCATTTGTTAGGCAAACGCGCCCTGGCCTGGCCACCAGGCTGATGTCCGTTTTTTACTGTAGGGGACGCCGCTGGCGTCCCATGGGAAGCGACCCGCTTCCCCTACAAATTTTGGATTTGATTGAAAACTGAAATGAAAAACAGGCTTGGTTCCGTCCGGCCGATCACGCTGGACGAAATCGAAGATGCGCGTGAGCGCATTGCCAAAACGATTTTGCGCACGCCGCTGATTCGCTTGGAGCTCGGCCCCGATTTTCCGGACATTCGACTGAAGCTGGAGAACCTTCAGCCGATCAACGCTTACAAATTGCGCGGCGCGGCAAATGCCGTGGCGATGCTTTCGGAGGAAGAGCGTTCCCGCGGTGTATGGACAATCAGCGCCGGCAATGCGGGGCAGGGAGTTGCTTATGCCGCGCGACAAGCCGGCGTTCCATGCTCGGTTGTCGCGATTGAAACAGCGCCGAAAGCGAAATTGGAGCGAATGCGCGCTCTCGGGGCCAAACTTTTTCTCGTGCCCTACGATGTCGCCTGGAAAACGCTGGATGAGCGCGCCTTCCCCGGCGTCGAAGGCACTTTCGTTCACCCATTCGACGACGACAATTTCATCTCGGGCCACGGCACGATGGGACTGGAGATCTTGGAGGACGCGCCGGATACAAAAGCGGTCATCGCAGCGATCGGAGGTGGTGGATTAATCACGGGCGTGGCCAGCGCGATCAAAGCCGTGAAACCGGAGATCAAAATTTTCGGCGCGGAACCCGAGACAGCTGCACCGGCCGCACTGTCGTTTGAGAAAGGTTCGCCCCAGGTTTTTGAAAGCTGGAAAGCTTCGTTCGTCGACGGGGCCGGCGGCCAAAGCATGTTCCCGCGGATGTGGGAGCGAATGAAACCCGTCGTCGACGATTACATCGTGGTGACATTGGACGAGACGAAGAAAGCGATGCGGTTGATGGCAGAGAAGGCGCGAGTTATCTCTGAAGGGGCCGGTGCCCTTTCCGTAGCAGCCGCCCTCACCGGCAAGGCGGGCGAAGGTCCGATCGTCGCCGTCGTCTCCGGCGGTAATATCGATCTCGCGAAATTTTCCGAATTAATTGCCACGTAAACTTGGAGGGCGCCGCGCCGTCGGCGCCTTAGTTTGGAACACGACAGCGCGTGTCCCCTCCAATTCAGTGCGAGTGAATCATTTCGCGGCAACCGACAACGTTGCAGGTAAGCAGAACGATGAGCACTCCAAAGAGGATCACCGTTCGGACCGTCGTCTTCGATCGAAAGTAAAAGTATGCGTGTACGATGTAGACCAGGTACAGCCCTATGAACACGCCCCAACCGCCGTCGTTGGCGAGATGTCGATTGAACACGGCGATCAAACCGAGCGGAAACATGTAAGCCAGTGGCCACATGCCGGGAGCGGTTAAAAGGAGCGCGACAATCCATGCGCCGACGTAGGCGATGATTTTGTGAAGAAGTCGAACCTGACCTGATTTCTGCCCGCCGACGGTGTCGGTCATTACTCTCTGACTGTGATTGGCGTCCCGACGGGGGCGTTATCGTAAAACTTCTCCGCCATTCCCTGGGGAATGCGAATGCAACCATGGGACGCGGCAAACGGCGGACAGTAGCCCTGATGCATTGCGTAACCGCCGTTGAAATGCATGCAATACGGCATCTTCGCCGCGTCGAAATGGCCGCCTTTCGGGCATCTATCTTTCCGGACATCGATATTGGAAACCAACACGTTGCCGTCTCGATCCACGTAATCGCCAAACTCGCTCGAAAAATGGTTTTTGTCCTTGGATACCACGGAGTAATGCCCCGCCGGTGTTCCGAATCCTCGTTTGCCGGTGGAAACAGTGGTTTCCCCGACCAAACGCTTCCCCCTATAAAAATATGCCTTCTGTTCGGCAATGCTGACAACGATCCGCGGTTCCCCGCCTCCTCCCATATCTTCCCACCAGCCGGGCATTGGAGTCGGCGTCGGCATAATCGCGGCCAAAGGCTTTTGCATTTGCTGTTGCATGTCCTCGCAACTGCAAAACAAAACCGCGACAGCTCCCGTAATGGCCAGTTGAATCAGTCCCCGTAGTTTCATAAAGCGTCGAATATTAATGCGTAGTTGGTTAGGCGGCGCAATTTCAAAACATAGACGAAATCCAAAGTAAAGCGATTGACCCCACTCGGTCCGACTCGGACCGCCATTCGTCGGTGTTTCGGGGAATTCCGCCGCTCTGCGGCAATCTAAATTGAGGGAATATTCTGAATGCACTAGCGGGAGCATAACCGCCCCTATCTTGACCCTTGATCATGATCGAAATACGCTCGTTCCATGGCAACCCTTACAAAAAAAGCGCCGCCTCCCCAGGAACGCGCCAAGTCGTCGGTTCAGCCGCCAATTAATTTGGAGGATTGGATCGAAAAGAACCGCGATTTATTCAAACCGCCGGTCAGCAACCGTTATCTTTATGACGGACGCGATTTCTTCGTGATGGTGATCAAGGGCCCGAATGCGCGGAACGATTTCCACAAGGTCGACTCGGAAGAGTATTTCTTTCAGCTAAAGGGTGACATCAAAGTGCGGATTCGGGAGGGTGACAAGATTGTCGATCATCTGGTGCGCGAAGGCGAAACCTTCTTCATTCCACCGAATGTTCCGCACGCCCCGGTCCGGCCGCCCGATACCATCGGGGTTGTGGTGGAGAAACGCCGCCCGCCCGGTGAACACGAACACGTCATTTTTTACTGCGATAAATGCGGCGCGCTGGTCGAAGACATCGATTTCGATTGTGCCGACATTGTTGAGCATTTCAGTCAGGCGATGAAAGATTTCTGGGCGGATGATGCGCGCCGGACCTGCAAGAAGTGCGGTCATAAAGTTCCGCAGCCCGAACCGGTGAGGCCCTTCAAGAAGTGATCAGTGACAAGTGACCAGTGATCAGTTCAAGAAATACCGCAGTGGCATTCTGGTCACTGATCACTGCTCGCTGGTCACTTCTTTCGTGTGAAGATTGACATCCATACCCACATCCTGCCGCGGGAATGGCCGGACCTGGATAAGAAGTTCGGTTATTCCGGATTCATCCGGCTGGAGCACTGCGACAAATGCAGCGCTCGAATGATGATGGGCGATCGCGTGTTTCGCGAGATCACCGACAACGTCTGGAATCCGGCACGGCGGATCGAAGAGATGGAGCAGACCGGCGTTACCATGCAGGCGCTTTCAACTGTCCCAGTGATGTTCAGTTACTGGGCGAAACCGCGCGATGCGCTCGAGCTTTCACAAATATTGAACGATCACATCGCCGAAGTTGTTCGTGAAAATCCAACGCGTTTTGCCGGGCTCGGCACAATTCCTTTGCAGGACGTCGATCTGGCGGCGCAGGAAATGACCCGCTGTGTCCGTGAACTTGGATTGCGCGGCGTTGAGATCGGCACCCATGTCGACCCAAACGATCATTGTCACGGTCCGGATTGCCGCAATCTGGATCATCCGTCGCTCGATGTTGTTTGGAAAACGGCCCAAGACCTAGACGCGGCGATCTTCGTTCACCCGTGGGACATGATGGGCAAAGACCGAATGCCCAAATACTGGCTACCCTGGCTGGTCGGCATGCCCGCCGAGAGTTCGCTCGCGATCTGCTCGATGATTTTCGGCGGCGTCTTCGAACGCTTTCCCAAACTCCGCGTGGCCTTCGCGCATGGGGGCGGCGCGTTTCCCGGAACCATCGGCCGCATCGAACACGGATTTCATGTTCGACCGGATTTGGTCGCGATTGATAACAAAACCGAGCCGCGAAAATATTTGGCGGGTGATAAAAGGCCAGCGCGCTTTTATGTCGATTCCCTCGTGCATGATGCCGGCGCGGTGAAGCTACTGATCAAGGTATTTGGCGCGGAACGCGTCGCCCTCGGTTCCGATTATCCGTTTCCACTTGGCGAAGCGGAACCGGGGAAGCTGATCGAATCGATTGACGATCTTTCCGCCAAAGACAAAGAGCAGCTGCTCGCCGGGA
Source organism: uncultured Verrucomicrobiae bacterium (assembly GCA_963817335.1). GTDB lineage: Bacteria > Verrucomicrobiota > Verrucomicrobiia > Chthoniobacterales > UBA10450 > AV40. Next base: position 939,379 of record CAWFNX010000001.1, read on the forward strand.
CCGCTCGCGAGTTCCTCGGACTGGCCTAACGAATAGTGGATTAAGTCGCAGTGCCGCCGCCGCTCCCGCCGAAGCTCTTCAGCAGGGCCGGGATGAGGCTTGTCAGATCCGCCTGATGATTTGCGTTTGGATCGATCTGCCCTTTGGGCGTCAATTTGTCGACCACCTTCGGGAGATATTGCGCGAGCATTTGGCTGGCTTGTGCGGGGTCGATCCCCACTTTTGAAGCGAGCGCGCGAACCTGTTCGGATCCAAGCGCCTGTTGGATTTGGTCGCCGGAAACCGGTTGGTTTTGTCCCGTTCCAACCCATGAGGAAAACGCGCCGCCTGCGCCACTCTGCGAAAACTTGTTCGCGAGGCCCTGCAGTCCGCCGTTTTGTTCAATGAGTGTTCCGACAATTCCGACTAATGCAGCCGCGCCGCCAGCTTCGCCCGTTTTTCCAGACATCGCGCCCATCACTGAATCTAGCAATCCCATAAGTTTTGTTTCCTTTAGTTTGAAGTTCTGTTGAGGAATCAATCTAGACCGGGTGCAATTTGTTATCCGTACGACCTTTGTCGTACAGAAGAGCGTTGATTTCTGGTGAAGTATCAATCTTCACTTGGCGACAACCGCCGGGCGCAACCTCAACTCTAACCACAAAAACACATGGGCTTATTTAACAATTTAATGTCGAAAATCTTCAGTCACGCCGCGCCGGCTGGCGGTGGAAGTTCAGCAACTCCGGCAGCAGCAGCTCCCGCAGCACCGAGTTCGGTTCCTGCAACCGCTGCGGTCGCCGCGCCAGCCGTTGACGTCGCAGCCGTTCTTAACGGTCTGGCGGCGAAGAATCCGGAGAAACTCGATTGGAAACATTCGATTGTCGACCTGATGAAACTCGTCGGCATCGACAGCAGCTTCACTGCGCGCAAAGAGCTGGCCAAGGACCTGAATTACACCGGCGACATGAATGATTCCGCGTCGATGAACATCTGGCTGCAAAAACAGGTGATGCTCAAATTGTCGCAAAATGGCGGCAAGGTCCCGCCGGAATTGCTGAAGTAACTCTCGCATTCGAGCTTCGGGTTTCGAAATTCGAATTTCCGCCGTTCGACGCGGCTACATCTGGTGCCGGATCGCCCACAGATCGTGGAAGACCGGCCTGAAGAGCGACTCTTTTAGAAACGGGACGCCGGGCGAACCGCCGGTGCCGTGTTTGGCGCCGATCGTGCGCTCAACGAGTTTAATGTGACGATAGCGCCATTCCTGCAAACCTTCGTCAAAATCGGTCATGAGCTCGAACAGGATCGACACTTCGGGCGAAGATTTATAAAGCTTCAGGATTTCGGCTTGCACGTGTTCGTTAGGTCCATTCGGCTGGATCAGGTTCCGCTGCTTTAGTTCGGCTGGAATTTTCGCCCCGCGCGTTTCGAGAAAATCGTAGAAGTGATCGATCACTGTGCGTTCGCGCAACCGTTCCCGGAGCCGGTCCGCTCCAGGAAAATCGGGCTTCACGTATTTCAAGGTCGACTCTCGCTTGTAACCGAGCACGAATTCCACTTCCCGGAATTGAATTGATTGAAATCCAGAAGCGGTCTCGAGCCGGTCCCGAAAGCTCGAGAACGACGAAGGAGTCATTGTTTCGAGAATATCGATCTGCGCCACCAGCACTTTCATGATCGTCCGGACGCGTTTGAAGGAATGGATCGCGCCGAACAAGTCGCCTGCGGAAAAATCGCGTTTAATTTTCTCGAATTCGTGGAGCAGCTGCTTGAACCAGAGCTCGTAGGTTTGGTGAATGATGATGAACAACATCTCGTCGTGCTCGGGCGGGGTGGAGCGCGGGCGCTGCAACGTGAGCAGCTTCTCCAGATCGAGATAATTCGCGTAGGTTAAGGGAGGCATATTTCGTTCCCTCAACTCTCAACCATCAACTTCTTTCGAGTCAGCGGCGGCATGTTCTCTGGATACTAGATGCTTGATACTGGATATCCAGCATCAAGGACCGAGAATCGAGCAGCTATTGATCGCGGCGACAGGATTGAACGAGTCTCTGGTCACTCGTCACCTGTCACTGGTCACTTCAGCGAAGGACGGCCTGGTGGAACTCGTGCCAATCGTCGAGATTGTTCAGGTTCACCGCGTCCTTGAATGCGCAAGTGTCATCCGTGATACCGCACGATCCGAGAATCGTTGCGCGGGTTTCATCGTCATGATTGTAGCCGCGCACCGCCGCGTTGTGTTTTTCGATTGATTGGCGATCGAGCGACTTCGCGTTCTTCTTAACCCACGCTTCAAACTCCGGGTAAGTCGGTTTGTTTTTCTTGATGAAATCTTTCACCGCCTGTTCTTCGAGTCCGAGCGCGGCGCAGGTCATCGCGTCGTAGCCTTTTCCGATGCCCGGATATCCTGCAGCGAGTTTGCCTTGCGATTCGAGCGACACTTTCTGCCACATGCGTGGAAGATGGAGCACACCAAGTGGACCGGCGGTGCCGGAACTAATCATTGGAACGTATGTATCGGCCATATAAAGAGAAGTTGAGAGTTGATGGTTGAGAGTTGAGAGATGGCAAATTATCGCCGCGCACGCCCGAGTAGACAATTCTTAATCTTGTCACGTATCACTCGTCACATGTCACTCACTTGCGGCTAGTTGCCGCAAGTAATATTCGTCCCACGCCGCCGGGATTGATTCGCGGGAAGAGTAAGGCCCGGGCTCATACGCGCTTGAGGCGATCCCTTGCTGGCTCAGTTCGCAAACGTGCCAGTCCTGTTTGTTGGTCATGTCCCAAAATTCGATGGCATCGTCCGGATGAAAATCTTCGCGTGCGAACGCGTCCGGATGGAAAAGCCAATCACAAACAATCAATGTGCGATCAGGCGATTGCGGCCAGAGTTGATGCACCATCACGTATTCCGGGTGCAAACTCAGCAGCATGTTCGGAAAGATCGAGTAATAGAAAACCTGCTGGAGGTTCTCAATCTTTCCGACAAACGACGCGCAAGCATTTCCGCTCACGGTCAGACTCTTCCCCGCATTGATTTTCATGAATCCGCCCAAAAAAGGGCCTTCACGCAAATCGTTCTCGGCCGAATCGTAGGGCGAGACTTTTTGCAACTGCGGATGCACGCCCGGGCAGTGGTAGCATTCCGAATAATTTTCGAACATCAGTTTCCAGTTTGCCCGCACATCGTACTCGATGCGTTTCGCCGGTCGCAAGATTGGCACGTTCCAATGCGAGAATTTTCCGTTTAATGGCGCGAACCATTGTTCCAGCGGCGTCGGATTCTTATCCAGGTTAACAAAAATGAATCCCTCCCAAAGTCCCAGGTTTACGGAATGCAACGGATAATCGGCTTTATCGAATCCCGGCACGTCATCCATATGCGGCGCGCCGACTAATTTCCCGTCGAGTCCGTATGTCCACGCGTGATAGGGACACTGAATTGCCGATGTGTGGCCGCAGGTTTCTTCTTTGAGCCGTGTACCTCTATGTCGGCACACGTTGAAAAAGCCCCTGGTAACTGATCCCTGGTCCCTGGTAACTATGACGCTTTCGGCGGCAAGCTGCGTCACAAAATAATCGCCCGGCTTCGCGACCTGGCTTTGATGTCCAACCAGTAGCCATTCCTTGGAGAAAATCCGTTTCTGCTCCTCGGCAAAAATTTCCGGCGACACGAAATACTTTTGCGGCATCGATTGGGCGCCCTTTGGAGAAACGCCGGAAGACCTTCGAAATGCAGCAATTCGCGGTTTGATCTGAATCGCCATGCTGCAATGGTCTACTTCACTCAAAGCCTCGTCAATTCAGTGTCGGACGTTGGCCGTCGCAAAAATTGTAACTGCCAGGTGGCCGAATCGATCATCTCAGATGTGTATCACCGGCTCTTGCTCGGATTTCGCAAAAGGAGATTGCGTTTGATCTTGTTCGCGTGCGCTCTTCTGGCCGTTGGGTGTGCGCATAATCATGATGCGTCTTCGGATTCGGAAGATCACCCGCATCGCCATCACGGACATCGAGGCGGAGAGCAAAGCTTCACCAGTCCCTCTCCGTCGCCAGGCGGATTCTAATCTAAGGAGCAATCAAGTCCGCAACGCGCGGACTGGATCGACCCGCGTTGCGCGTCTGGCGGGCAGAAAACATGCGAACAGCGCGACTGTGAGCAGAATGATCAACGCTAATCCGAACGCCAAAGGATCCCGCGGACTTACTTTGTAAAGCATCGTGCCCATTAATCGGGTGAGGAGAAGAGCCGCTATTCCGCCGACCACGATTCCTGCGAGGGTTAATCGCAATCCGCGTGAAAGAACGAGCCGAAGAATGTCCCGGGCGTCGGCGCCGAGCGCCATCCGCATGCCGAGTTCGCGGGTGCTTTGCGAAACCGAGTAGGACATCACGGCGTAAAGTCCGATCGCCGCGAGGAACAAAGCGATTCCGCCGAAAAGTGCCACCAGAGTAACGGCGAGCCGTTGCGCGTAACTGATGCGATCAACTTGTTCCTGCAATCGAGACGGCGCCATCGGCGCCAAGGTCGGATCCAGCGCATGGATCTCTCGCGCCATCGCATTCATGATCGCACCGAGACTCTCTCGCGTCCGAATCAGAAAAGTGTTTTGCACAAAAAAATCCTGCCGAACCGGCACATAAAAGAACGGCATCGGCTTTTCGAGTTTTGATCGGTAATTCGTAGTCTTCGCGACGCCGACGATCTGCATCCAACTGTCTTCGACTTTCAGTCGCTGACCGAGCGGATCTTTCCCCGGCCAATATTTTGCCGCCATCGTTTCGTTGATGATCGCCACCCGCGGAGAATTCTCGTCGTCGTTTCGGGTAAATTCACGACCGGAGATCAACGAAATTCCGAGGGTGGCAAAATAGTCGTCGCCAATTTGGATGTAGTCTCCTTCGGGTCGCTCGTTCGGCGCGGGTTGATAACCGTCGACCTCTATCGGCGCGGAAGAGAAAACGTTGTAGCTGAACGGCATCACGCGCGCCACCGTGGCCGATTCGACCCCGGGAATCGTGCGAACTCGATCGAGCAACTGGGTGACGAAGTTCTTTGCCCGATCCGGTTTGTAGCCGGCCGAAAACAAATCGGCCCCGGTCGAAACAACATCTGCCGAAAAACCGGGGCTCGCGTTTCGCATTTTGTTCAGGCTTTGCAAAAGCAACCCGGTCCCGGCAAGAAGAACGAAACTGAGCGAGACCTGAACGAGCACGAGAGCGGAGCGCAAACGCGATCGGCTGGTGCCGGAAACCACGCCGCCGCCATCGCTCTTGAGCGCGCCGGAAAGATCGACATGACTCGCGTGAATTGCGGGCATGAGTGCGAATACGAGCGTCGCGAGGATGCAAATGCCGGTGCTCGCTGCGAGCACTCGCCAATCAATTTGGCCGGAGAAATCGATTACGATTCCGGCGGTAGGCTCGGGGAACGCGAGGACGAGCGCATTGCGACACCAATACGCGACCGCAATCCCGCCGAGCGCTGCGATGAGCGAAAGGAGCAATCCTTCAGTCACGAGTTGCTTGATCAACCGGCGTCGACCCGCCCCGAGCGCAAGACGCATTGTCATTTCGTGCCGGCGCAGCAACGATCTCGCGAGCAGGAGATTGCTGACGTTGGCGCACGCGATGAGCAGCACCAAAAACACAACCGCCATAGTGATGGCAAGGGTGGGCGACATGTTCCCGGCGCCGTTGAAGGGCGTTTTCCACAACGGAAAAAGTTGAACCTCGTGGCCGCGGTCTATTTCCGGGAAATCGTTTTCCAGGCGTTGCGCGATGGAGTTCAGTTCGGCCTGGGCTTGCTGACGCGTTACGCCAGGTTTCAAAAACGCGTAACCTTCGATCCAACGCGCGCCACGATCTTCCAATTTGTAACCGGTTGGGTCGAATGTCTCCTGCATCGAGACCGGCACCCAAAAGTTGAATGAGTAACCGATGAATGTGCCGTGAAATCTTTCCGGCGCGACGCCTACAATCGTGTGTTGCACGCCATTGAGGTACTGAGTTCGCCCAATGATGTTGGGATCAAAGTTGTAGCGGTCTCGCCAGGTTCGGTAACTGATCACGGTAACCGGGTGGGCGTTGCGACCGGTCGCTTCTTCGGGTCTGAAGCCGCGGCCCAGCATTGGCCGCACTCCGAGCGCATCAAAATAATTCGCCGAAACGATCCCGCACGACGCGCGCTCGGCTCGATCGCCCACGCTCAAAGTTGTTCCACTGATCTTGTCGACAATGAACGATTCAAACAACGTCGAGTTTTTTTCAAAATCGAGAAAGTCGGGATAGGAAAGCCCGTTATGTCCTTCCACTCCGCGAGTCGTGCCGATGATCGCAAACATGCGATCCTGATGTGGCACCAGGGGATAAGGCCGAAATAAAATTCCTTCGATCCAACTAAGTACGGCTGCGTTGGTCCCGATTCCGAGAGTCAAACAGAGAATCGCGAGTAACGAAAATCCCGGTGTCCGCAGAAGCATTCGCGCGCCAAATCGGACGTCCTGAAGAAATTCATCGGCCCATCTCCAGGTGCGTTGTTCGCGCGCGACCTCTTTGATTTGTTCGACTCCGCCAAATTCACGCAACGCTGCATTGCGCGCTTGGTCCGGCGACATTCCCGCGGCGATGTTTCGTTCGGTCAAAAGATCGACATGCGCGTTCATCTCCTCCGCCATTTCGGCATCGCGCCGACTTTTTCGAAATAATCCGGCGAATCGACAAAACCAGGCGCGGAGTCGCGGCATAATTTTTTCAGGCTCCGGACAACACGAATTCGATTCCCTTGGTAATGCGGGACCAATGGTCTCGCTCTGCCGCGAGCTGTTTGCGCCCAGCGGCGGTCAATTTGTAATAGCGCGCTCTTCGGTTGTTATCGGAAACGCCCCATTCCGCCTTGATCCAACCCTGCGCTTCCAAACGATAAAGCGCCGGGTAAAGCGAACCTTGCTCGACCCGCAAAATGTCCTTCGACATTTGCTGGATCCGGTCCGCAATTCCCAGTCCATGCCGCGGATCGTGTTGGAGCGCTTTCAAGATTAGCATGTCGAGCGTCCCGTAAACGAGATCTGGTTTTTCCTTGGCCATGATTTTATTTCGCAATGCGGGCGGCGGTTTTTGGTTTTAACGCAAATTCGATGCTCCAGCGGCCGGGTCCGTAAAAAACCATGTAGAGAAAGGCGAAACAATAGATCACCGCCATCTCACCTCCGTTTGCGATCGGGAAGAACCCGCGACCGGCGGCCGTCATGAAATATGCGACCGCCATTTCGCCACTGGCAAAGAATGCCCCGGCCCTGGTAAGCAAACCAAGCGCGACCAGGAAACCGCAGATTAATTCAATCCAGCCAGTCACGAACCCGAGTGTATTCGCCGTCGGGCCGTATGGACTTGCTGGAAAACCGAGGACCTTGGTCCCGCCGTGACAGGCAAACATCAGTCCCAGAGGAACGCGGACGATGCAATACGCGAGATCACTATAGCGGCTAAGCTTTTCCATTAGATCCCTAGACAGTCTTGGTGAGAGACTGTTCAATCTTTCGCCTAGACTGTCAAGATAACGGGCGCCGACCTAGGTTTTCTTCGGCCGGGATTTTGCCGCCAACACCCGCTGCGTGGCCAGCGCGTTCAGGATCTCCGGATTCCCTTGGGCCCAGGCATTGTCGATCGTCATTCGCCGGAAGCGCCATTTCTGGCCGTCACGCACCAGTTCGCCATCGTAGCGATTCATCAGCATCGCATTTTCCGAGCCGGGACGTGGGCCCTGCCGCGGCATGAAATGTTGCGCCATCACGTAACAATAAAGCGCGGCTGAATCTTCGCTGACCTCGATTTGAACGTTGCTCACCGTGTGGCTGGTATCGAGCGGACCGAGCAGGGGAATCAGGGTATCGAGGATTGCCTGGCGGCCGGAGAGCTTCGGAAAATCGAGTTCAAGTTTGTTGCCGGCCGGCCGAAAATCCAACACGCAATCTTCGGTCAGCGCCGAGGCCAACGAATCAGCGTCGCCGTGGTCCAGTCCGAACGCGAAGCGATGCAGGGCGTCGGCGATTTCGTAACGGTCAGCAGCAAGTTGCGCGAGTTCGTTGCTCATTGGCAAAAGATGATGGTTGAGAGTTGATAGTTGAGAGATGGATCAGACAAGTAGCCGGATTATCACAAAGGCTGCGATTATTACCAAGGACGCCAAACTCCCGTAGACGATCCTATCTTGCAAACGCGCGCGGCGCTTGGCCTCCGCGTACGGAATTCGCGTGAACGTCACCATTGTGTAAAGCGGCAGATAAATTCCAGCCAATGTCGCTTCGAGGAAATGGTCGAGTTTCTTTTTCGCGCGAAACGTTTTCGACGCCGTTTTGTCGCGCATCTCGATAAAATTCTCCAACGCAAGATCGGCCAGAGCATCGGCGTTTACTTTTCGCCGTTGGAAATATTCGGCGAAAGCGCGCTTCCGATCTTGTGAAAACTGTTGGAGGCATTCATCGAGCACCACGCAATCTTCGAATGCCGCGTTCATCCCTTGTCCGTAAAACGGGACCACCGCGTGGGCCGCGTCGCCGACCAGCGCGATCTTGTCCTGGTAAACCCACGGCGCGCAGCGAATCGTGACCAGCGATCCGGTTGGATTATTTTTGAAGTCGTCTATCAGGTCCGGCATCAACGGAACCGCATCGGGAAATTCTTCGTGAAAGAATCGGCGAACGTCGTCGTCGGTTTTCGTCGTCGCGAAACTGCGAGGGCCTTCGAATTCCCAAAATAATGTGCAGGTAAACGAACCGTCCGGATTCGGCAGCGCGATCATCATGAAACTCTTGCGCGGCCAGATGTGCAGCGCGTTTTTTTCCATTTGCCACGAACCGTTCGGTCCCGGCGGTATCGTCAACTCCTTGTAACCATGAGCCAGGTAGCTTTCGTCGTATTGGAAACTGGGAAGCGTGAGCTGCATTGATTGACGCACCGCGGAGAACGCGCCGTCCACTCCGATGACCGCGTCGCCTGACGCCAACAGCGGTTGAGGGGTTGAGGTGTTGAGAAGTTGAGCCGAGGCAGAATCCAGATCGACTCCGATGCACTTGTGATTGAAATGAACGCGCACATTTGGGTGGCGCTGGGCTGCTTCAATCACCGTCGTGTTCAACGCGGCGCGCCCGATTGAATTGATGTGCTTGTTTGGGTCAACGTCGTAAGGCGCGAAGTGGAGGGCGCCGGATTTCTGGTGGATCATGCGACCCGGCATCGGGATCGCTTGTTTCAATACTTCGTCAGCAATTCCAATTTGCTGAAGCGCGTGTATTCCGCGGGTTGAGAGCGCGAGGTTGATGGAGCGTCCCCCGACCATGTTGCCTTCGCGCGGATCGCCTCGGCGTTCGTAAAGGTCGACCTCGTATCCGCGGCGACCGAGATAGGCGGCGAGTAATCCGCCCGCCAGACCGCTGCCGATGAGAACGAATTTCGCCATACCAATAGACAGGATTAACAGGATTCAGTCGATTTTCATTCTCCTAATCAGGCTTAATCCAGTAAATCCTGTTCAAATGAAAATTCTTTTCTTCACGGCGGCGTTTGCCTTGTCGGCGTTTGTTCAATCAGCGCCGGCCCAGGAATCGAAAGCGCAAAAGCCCAGACAGTTCATTTACGTCCTGCATCTCGTGCCGCGCCTCTACGACGACAAAGCCTGGACGCCCGAGGACAAGGCAGCGGTGGCTGGACATCTCGCCAATTTCAAAGCGGCAGCTCAATCGGGGCAGCTCATTCTAGCGGGACGTACCATGGAACCAGGCGATAAAACGTTCGGTATCGCAATTTTCGAAGCGTCCGACGAAGGGGCGGCGCGAAAATTCATGGAATCCGATCCCGCGGTTTCGGCGGGCGTGATGACTGCGGAGCTGCACCCGTTTGCGGTCGTCCTTCAGCGTAAGAATCCGTAGCCGCGTCGATTTCGTCGTTAGTCGAAAATCACGCGTTCGACGTGCGAGTAAATGTTGAAAGACGGCGGCCGGAGAAATCCGACCAGCGTTTGATTACTTTCGCGGGCGAATTCCATTGCCAGACTCGACGGCGCCGAAACCGAAGCAACGATAGGAATTCCGGCGGCAAGCGCTTTTTGCATGATCTCAAATGAAGCGCGGCCGCTAACCAACAGGATGTGTTGAGCCAGCGGAAGTTTCCGGTCGACGAACGCGCGGCCGACCACCTTGTCGATCGCGTTGTGACGGCCGATGTCCTCGCGAACAATCAACGGTTTGCCAGAGGAATCGAAAATCCCGGCGGCGTGAATTCCTCCGGTTCGTGCGAAATCCGATTGGTTCGTTCGCAGTTTGTCCGGCAAGGAAAGAAGCGTCGAGATATCGACTCTGAGCGAACTCGACTGAATCGGCGCGAAAGCCTGACGAATCGCGTCGATACTTTCCTTGCCACACAGACCGCAGCTGCTGGAAATCGTCCCGAAACGCTGGGTCGCATTCAGGTTGATCTTTGTTTCGTCTGCAGGAGCGACAACGATGATGTTTTCGCGATTGCGGGCAGTTTCCGGTCGCGCGAAATTTTTAATCTGGTCGCCGACCCGAACGATTGCTTCCGAAAGGAGAAAACCGGCGGCGAGTTCTTCATCGTGTCCCGGCGTTCGCATCGTGGTCGCAACAGTTTTGTCGCCAATGCGAATTTCGAGCGGCGCTTCAATCGTTAGCTCGTCGTGCCGGTATTCGAGGCTGCCGTTCGCGCAACGTCGAATGATCTGGCCCGGCCCAATTCCGTCCGCTTTCATCGATTCAAGGCCAATGATATCATCCGCTGGGTGGAAATCTGTCATCTTTACATTTCGGCTGGCCATAACTTCGTCGGGCACCATGGGCGGGAGCCGGACAATTTCCCAATGATTGAAGTTCCGGAGGTGGAATGCGTGGCCGGACGCGGTTTGCGCGGCGACCGTTACTTCGATCACCAGGAAGATTACAAGGGACAGCTCACATTTTTTTCCCTCGAAGTTTTCGACGAGCTTTGCGGCGCGCTTCAAATCGAGGGCTTTGATCCAAGCTGTGTCCGGCGAAATGTTTTCACCCGCGGGGTGGATCTGAACACCCTGATCGGAAAGGATTTTGAAGTTCAGGGGATTCGCTTTCATGGGACGGAAGAAAGCCGGCCGTGTCACTGGATGAATCGCGCAGTTGGACCCGGCGCGCAGGAATTTCTTAGCGGTCGCGGCGGGTTGCGTGCCCGAATTCTGAGCGACGGCACGTTGAAATCTGCAGCGCAGGTGAGGGCAACTTGAACGTCAGCGCGGCTCTGCTGGCTGGCGGCAAATCAAGCCGCATGGGTCAGGACAAAGCGACTTTGCTGTTTGACGGCGTGCCGCTTTGGCAAAAACAGGTTGAGTTGTTGCGTCTTCTTCAGCCGGTAGAAATTTTCGTCTCGGCGCAAATCGATCCGCCGTGGCGACCGTCCGACGCCAAATTTGTTGCCGACGCTGAACCATCTTGTGGTCCAATCAGCGGAATCGCTGCGGCGCTCTCACGAATTTCGAGCGATTACTTGATAGTACTCGCGATCGATATGCCGTTCATGACCGAGTCCCATTTACGAAGCCTTTGTCAGCGAATTGAGCCCGGACGCGGAGTTGTTCCGGTGATTGAAGACCGGGCTGAACCGCTGGCGGCAGTTTATCCGCGCGACGCCGCAACCGAATTTGGGAGCGCTTTGGCGGGCGCCGATTTTTCGCTTCAGCCGCTGATTCGGAAGCTAATCGCATTTGGGAAATTACTGCCAATCAAGGTTCCAGACGACGAAAGACGATATTTCCGCAACCTGAACGACCCCGCGGATCTCGCCGGCCCCTGACTCTCGGTTTTCACCAAAACCGAGTCGCCGGCTTCCCTAGGTCGATTCGCAAAATGCTAACGACCTCCCGCCGTAGAGTTCGCGCCCTGCGAACCGCTGACCTCTGACCTCTGATCTCCGATGGGTGGCACTAGGTCTGCTTTAGGAAGGCGGCTACCCAATGAGAAATTTTGAGCCGCTCCCACACGAAATGCAGCCTGTCATCCACAGCCTCGAACTGAAGGCTGTTCTCGTTGTGGACGACGATAAACAGCTCGCGTCCGCTTTGCAGTGGATTCTGGCCGACGAAAATTTTTTGGTAGACATCGCCTTCGACGGGGAGGAAGCGATGATGAAAGTCAAGGCCCACGAGTACGACGCCGTGATCTGCGACCTGAAAATGCCCAAACTGCGCGGTGACGAGTTTTACCTCAAAGCGAAAGAGATCCGGCCAACCCTGGCCGATCGCTTCATTTTTATTACCGGTTTTGCGGCCGATCCGCACATCGCGCTGTTTTTCAACAAGCACGACGTCAAATACCTGGTGAAGCCGTTTTCAATTTCAGTCCTGATCGATTGCGTCAAGCAGCTGCTCTGCTAGGCAACGGCTTGGAAATTTTGCTTCGGGGTTGGCGGCTGGAAGCGACTTATCTATTCTGTTCCGGTGCTACACCCGGCGCAGTCGCCAGATCACAAATCGAGAAAAAATTTCGGCTATGAGCCGTCACTCGATGGCATCAGGGCGATCGCAGTGTTTTTGGTTATGGCCCAGCACCTCGGCTACGTTCACGCCGGCGGTCTCGGAGTTGATATTTTCTTCGTTCTCAGCGGCTATCTCATCACCGCTATTTTGGTTTCCGAATTCGCGGCTACGGATGGAATTAGTTTAAAGAAATTCTACGCGCGCCGTGCCCTCCGAATTCTCCCCGCGGTCCTGCTGTTGTTGATCGTGATCAACATTTTTGTCGCCGTATTTGAAACGAGCGCGCAGGCGTCCAGAGTTCGCTGGGATTCGCTCGGCGCTTTGTTTTACATCGCCAATTGGCTGAGAGCGTTCGGGCACGATATCGGCATCCTCGGCAATCTCTGGTCGTTGTCGATTGAGGAACAGTTCTACCTTCTCTGGCCGGTAACACTCCTGTTTTTGCTGTCGCGGCGGTTGAGTCCCAACAAAATCATCGTCATCACCACCGTGGCAATCGTTCTGGTGAACGCAGACCGGATCTATTTGTACCACGGCATCGATTCGTTTAACCGCATCTACAACGGATTGGATACACGGGCCGATGCCCTGCTGGTTGGATGTGTGCTCGGGTTGTCGGGTTACCAGATTTTTTCGCCGCGCATGTTTGCAATACTCGGATGGCTCGGGGCCGCGTTCGTTACTTACGTGCTTGTTCCTTGGCTATCCGGTTTCTGACAGGGTTTCAGGTGCCGTTTGGGTTGACGATTGGTGGAACTCTTTTCGCGATCGGCGTGGCGTTGTTTTTGGCGGGCATTCTTTCAAACCCGGCAAGTATCCCTGCGAAATTGCTCCGACTGCCACCATTGGTTTGGGCCGGCCGCTTATCCTACGGACTCTACTTGTGGCATTTTTTCGTATTCGCGTTCATTGCCGGCTGGTTCCGAGGATATCAGCCGCGGTTAATCCCAATTCAGCTTTTCGCGACTTTTGGGATCGCCGCGCTCTCCTATTACCTTATTGAACGGCCGTGTTTGAAGTTGAAGAAGAAATTCAGCGTGGTCAAAACGCGTGTGCCGATTCAAGCGTGAGGCTGATTTTGTAGTCGCATCGATCGGCGACTGAGCGCCGCAGCTACAACTTCACCTTGTTTTGCCCAGGATTTCCGCAAAGCGCCAAACCTCTTCGAAGGTGTTGTACAACGGCGTCGGGGCGGCACGGATAACGTTCGGTTCGCGGAAATCGCATTTCACGCCCGCGGCTAAGAGTTCCTTAAAGAGCTCTTTCGGATGTTCGTGGGCCAGGATCGACAATTGACAACCGCGTCCGCTCGCATCGCTGGGGGTGATTACAGAAAACTTCTTCGAGCCCAGTTGCTTCAGGAGGAATTCCAAATAACCGGTGAGCTTCAGAGATTTCTCGCGCAGTGGCTCCATTCCGCCCGCTTCGTCGAAGATTGAAAGCGAAGCGCGCAACGGCGCCATTGAAAAAATCGGCGGATTGCTGACCTGCCACGCGTCTGCCGACGGCACCGGAACGAATTCGGGTTCCAGATGCAATTTGAAACGCGTATTCGGATCGTTGCCGAACCAACCGGCGAATCGTGGAAGTTTTGTGTTCGTCGCGTGGCGCTCGTGCAAATAGGCTCCGGCAACTGCCCCCGGTCCGGCGTTGAGATACTTGTAGGTACACCAGACGGCAAAATCGACGTTCCAATCGTGCATTGACAACGGAACGTTGCCGGCTGCGTGGGCAAGATCGAATCCGACGATAATCCCGTGCTTTTGCGCGGCCTTCGTGATCGCCGGCATGTCGAACAATTGACCGGTGAAAAAGTTCACGCCGGCAATCCAGACGATCGCAAGGGAGTCGCGATTCTTCTCGATCAAATCGATAACATCTTCGGTTCGCACGGTTGACTCGCCTTTGGGCGGACTGGCCAGCACGAGCGCGTCTTTCGGATCGAGTCCGTGATGACGGATTTGGGTTTTGATCGCGTAGGTGTCGGAAGGAAACGCCGGGTCCTCCATCAGAATTTTGAATCGCGATTTGGTCGGTCGATAAAATGTCGCCATCATCAGGTGCAGATTCACCGTCAGACTGTTCATGCAGATGACCTCGACGGGTTTCGCGCCGACGATTCGAGCGGTCGGTTCGCGCAACGGCTCGTGATAAGTGTACCAGGGCGTTTTTGCGTCGAGATGCGCGTCAACACCGAGCTTCGCCCAATCCTCCAGTTCCTGATCGACATCCTCTCTCGCCGACTTCGGCATCAGGCCTAACGAGTTGCCCGCGAAATAGATCAGCGGTTCCCCATCTTTGCCGAGCGGGAGATAAAACTCATCGCGAAAACGACGCAGCGGATCCTCGGCATCGAGTTGCTTCGCAAAATCCTGATCAGTGGACAACTGCATTAATCATCATTCTAAACAGGATTTGCCCGATTTCTACGAAACCCTGAAGCCAATCCGGCTCGGACATAATCCTCTGGCGGGTAAGAGGGTTGCAATAGGGCTACGGCTGTCATCGACGTAGGCCATTAGATTACAGTAGACGCCGTTTCCGGGACTACGCTAACATCCACTGCTGGAAGGGAATAACATGAAGATCAAAGAGAGATTCCTAACATTTTTCGCCATTCTAGGCGCTGTAGCCATCGTCCAAAATGCTGATGCGAAAACGATCACTGTCCACAGCACGACCGACGACGGCCCCGGTTCGTTGCGCCAGGCAATTGTTCAGGCATCGAGCGGCGACAAGATAAACGTCGTCGTGAATGGCACGATTACCCTGACAAGCGGCGAACTTCTGATTAACAAAAATTTAACCATTAGCGGTCCCGGTCCTCATGGAATCATCAGCGGAAATAATACGAGTCGCGTCTTCCACATTACGCCTGGCCTTACAGTTACGCTTGATGGCCTTACGATTACCAATGGCGCGGCCAGCCAAGATCCCGATGATTTTCCAGCTGATGCCGGCGGCGGCATTTTTAGTGATCACGCGAAGTTGAGCGCCAACAACTGCACGCTCACAGGCAACGCAGCCAGCTTCGGCGGCGCGATCTTCAGCAACTCGATCGACGGCGGAAGTGCCAGCTTGACGATCAACAACACCACAATCACCAACAACTCCGCTAATTATGCTGGTGGCGGGATTTTCGCGGGCGGCGATTCTTTGATGGCGCGCCTGCAGGCAACAGCACGCTGATGATAAACAATGTAGCATTACGAATAATTTTGCAGCGATCCTTGGCGGTGGAATTCTTACCGACGGCTTGAGCGGTAACGCCGCTCTGAACATCAACAATAGCGTTCTCAATGGTAACTCGGCGGGTTTGGGGGGCGCAATTTACAACAATGGCGATTCTGGCGTTTCAGCGGTGATGCTGACGAACTGCACTTTGAGTAGTAATAATGCGACTTTCGATTTCAATAGTCCTCGTCCCGGGTGGCGATGGAAGCGCAATATTCAATGACGGGTCCGCGAGTTTGAGCCCTGGCAACGCCGCGCTGGTGGCAACTGATTGCACGTTTCAAATAACGCCGCAGGTTCGCCAGCACAATGCTTGAACGCTGGCTATGGGACCATAACTTTGAACAACAGCTCGTATCCGCAATAATTCAAGGCGGTTGGTGAACCTCGGAGATGTCGTCACGATAAAGAACTGCACTATCAGCGATAATACCGGCGGTGGTATCTGAAATCGGCCGGAACTCTGAAAGCGCTGATTGGCTAGCACAGTGACCATAATTCCGGCAATTCGCCAGTTGCCGGCGGGGTTACAAACGAGAACTAGTGGCGGCACCGCACGTTAGCCGAACAGCGTAATCAGTTATAACATGGCGGGAGATCAGCGGCACCATCGGTCTTGATACACGATTAGCGGAAGGTACCGGCTCGGGTGGTCGCTTGCTATCCGTTTGCGCATACACTTAATAATTGCACAATCAGTGGCAACACAGCGTCCGACGGAGGCGGTATTTACGAGTCTAGACGCCGATTTAACTGTCGCTATAACCAACAGCACGGTCAGCTAACAATTCCAATACCTTCGCTGGTGCCGGGTTCAACCCTATCTCCGGCGGGATTTTCAATGGAGCTGGGCGGGGTAATGCCACTCTGATTTTGAACAATTGCACGTTCAGCGGCAACTTTGGTTGGGGCGTTCTGAATTACCGGTTTGATCCCAACAGCAACGCAAGAGTGGAAATCGGGAACACGATTCTAAACGCGGGCACTTCGCGGAACCATTGCCAGTGTCCAAGGCACAGTCATTTCGCACGGTTATAATTTAAGTAGCGATGCGGCGTTGGCCGGAGATAACGCTGCCGGTCCCGGCAGTCTGCTTAATGCGCCAGGGGATTTGTTAAATACTAATCCGATGCTCGGTCCGTTGAAAGACAACGGCGGACCAACCATGACTCAAGCACTGCTGAAAAACAGTCCTGCGATTAACGCAGGCGATCCAAACTTTAATCCGTACTTGTTCAATCCACCGTTGCTTTACGATCAGCGGGGCCCTGGTTTTCCACGAATTGTCGAAGGTCGGCTCGACATCGGCGCCTACGAGGCGGGGCCGTAGGAGCGAGTCCGAAAAGTGCGAAGGTGGATCGGCCTCTCCGAGGACGATATTTAAGAGGGTAGGGTCGGCGCGCTGCGCCGACCGCGGTCATCGCAGCGCGATGACCCTACCAACGCGCTCGGAGATCGCGTTCCACCTCAAGAAGCGATTTCCATGAACTCGATCGTGGTCCCGTCGGGATCCCGGACGTAAATGACGCGTTTTTTGGCGTTTGGCCCGCTAGTGAGCGATTGCGGTTCGCCGGCCGCTTTCCAACCCGATGCCGCGATCTTTTCCAGGACCGCGTCCAGATCCTCGACAATTAGCGCGACGTGGACGTGACCGACGTCGCACGGTCGAAGACTGGCATTTTTCTTTCGATCCGCCGGAGCGAGATACTCAAGCAGCTCGATCTTGTGTCCACTCGGGGTTTTTACGACAGCGAGCTTCAGTTCGGCGCCTTTTACGCCGGTGATTTGCTCCGCAATCTCACCTTTCTGATGTGTACTGTGCGAAAATTCGAAGCCGAGCACATCGCGCCAGAACGCGAGCGATCGTTCGAGATTCGAGACCGTGATGCCGGTGTGATCGGCCGCGAGGATTTTAAAATTCTTACTCGTGCTCATGCTCTTCCTCTTACTCGAACCAAGCGAGCGGGCGATTGGGGTCAATCGCCCCTACCTAAATGTGCAATGACTTTCAGCTCAATCGCGATTGGCGTCGGCAGTGCGGTCACTTCAACCGTCGTGCGTGTTGGATTTGGTTTGCCGTCACCGGCAAAATATTCGGCGTAGAGTTTATTGTAGACCGGGAAATCTTTTTTCATGTTGGTGAGGAACACCGTGACATCGACAACGTCGTTCCAGTTCGCGCCGGCGTCTTCCAGCACGAGCCGGACATTTTCAAAAACAGCGTGACACTGTTTCGCGATGTCGTAGTTCGCGATGTTACCGGCCGAATCGAGCGTTACACCGGGAATTTCTTTGCTACCGCGGACGCGTGGTCCGATTCCGGAAAGAAAAAGCAAATTGCCAACGCGTTTGGCGTGCGGAAACGCCCCGACCGGTTCCGCTGCGCGCTTGCTCTCGAACGATTCGCTCATGCTTATTTGAAGATCAGATGGGCAATCTGCGTTTCCGAGCCGTAATAAATCATCCAAAGCGCGGCCAAGTCGAACGCCGCGTGCGCGATCATCAACATAAAAATCCGGCCGGTGATGGCAAAGATCGAGCCGAACGTCAGTCCGGTAAAGATCGCCTGTTCCACGCCGGGAACACCCTGTTCGAAGTAATGAAGCGACGCGAACAGAATTGTTGTAATCAGAATCGTCGCAATTTTCCCGAGCACGCTTTGCCCCACCAATCTTCCGAGCCGCTCGAACATCCAGCCGCGATACAGCGTTTCCTCGCCAAAACCGGCCGTCGCAAGCATGGTGAAAACCATCATCGGGATTACCGCTGAGTTGCCAGTGACAAACTGATAAGCCTGATTGACCGGAGGCGCGCCCAGCAGCGGCATCACGAGCGCTTTCATGACAAACTTGAATGCCACACCGAAAACGATCCCGATTCCAATCGTCCTCATCCAGCTACGGGGGCGGACATAACCAATCTCGCGCCACGGCGTACCCGAGATCTTGACCCAAACCAGCACGAGGATCGCGCCCAGCGGCGCCATCAGGACGTTGCTGGCAAGAATAATGAGAATCGCTAGAATCCCGAGCGGGCCAAATCCGCGGAGCGACCGAGCCACGCGCTGGTTAGCCGAACTTGTTTCCGGCTCGCGCGGGGTTTTCAATGATTCACTCATCGCGGCGCGGGATGCCATCCTTACTGAAAATACTTCTTGAGCAGGGACCAGTAATTTTCGTCCCAGCCTTGCGCGAGATGATCGCGCAGACCTTCCGGAAAACCGATGTGATCGAAGACGATGTGCGTTCCGGTTCGTTGCGGTTTCAAATCGAAGCGCGCAATGGACCAGGCGCCTTCCGGCCAGGTTACGACCCGCCAGCCTTGTACGATTCGCTGGTTTGGCACGAGCTCGAGATTTCGGCCGATGATATGTCCTTTGAATAAGGAAAACGCGCCACCGACCTCGCGACTAATCTCGGCTGCTCGGCCGGAGAACGCGGTGAATTGTTTCGCGTCCAGGAGCGCTTCATAAACTTTTTGCGGGCTGGCGTTGAGATCGATCTCCTGATGAATGACAATCGACTTCTCGTTCTGCGCGATGACGGAGACAGCGAGGATGAGAACGAGTAACGCAGTCAGACTCGCGGTTTTGTGCGCCATGTCGGCCTTTTTAACCGCGGATTACGCGGATGAACACGGATTTCTCAGATAATTTGGACCAATGAATCTCTCAACAATCAACTCTCAACCATCAACTATTGTTAGCCTCCTGCGATTGCGCCCATGACAAAAAATGGCTCGTCGCCTTTGACGATTGGACCGGGCAGGGGAGTGTCCGGCGATTCGTGCGAAATGTCTTCGCCGCAGACGAAAAACCGAACCAGTGGGCGGCGCTTCAACGTTCCGTGCTCGCGAATTGTCCCGCGCAGCACCGGATATTTTGATTCGAGCGCGTCGAGCAACGATTTCACCGTCGCCGAGCCGTTGAGATCGATGTGCACTTCATCTCCAACTTTTGCCAGGATGCGGAGATGATGCGGAAGAACGACGCGAATCATGTTTTTTAAATTCGAAATCCGAATTCCGAATATCGAAACAAATCCGAAATTCGAATTTCGAAACCCGCAAGCGCGAAAGACTGGCTTCCATTTTGGCTTCCTTTCGTCATTCGAATTTGTTTCGGATTTCGTGCTTAGACATTCGGATTTATTTCAACGTCTGTGCTTCTACCGATAAAACGGCTGGAAGATCGCGCACGATCGCGTTCCACGAATCGCCGGCATCGTTTGATCCATAGACTTGCCCGCCGGTGGTTCCAAAATAAATCCCGCATGGATCGAGCGAGTCGACGCTCATCGCGTCGCGGAGCACGTTCACGTAGCAATCCTTTTGCGGCAGACCGTTGGTAAGAACTTCCCACTCATTGCCGCCTTTTCGGCTTCGCCACACCTGAAGCTTTCCATCCAGTGGATAATGCTCCGAGTCGCTCTTGATCGGCACCACGTAGATGGTTTCGGGTTCGTGCGCATGAACGTCGATCGGAAAACCGAAATCGGTCGGCAAATTTCCGCTGACTTCGGTCCACGAATCGCCGCCGTCATCGCTCCGCATCACGTCCCAATGCTTTTGCATGAACAACGTGTTCGGCTTCGACGGATGCAGCGCGATCCGATGCACACAATGACCGACCTCGGCGTTCGGATCGGGCATGAATTGCGAAATCAACCCTTTGTTGATCGGTTTCCAGGTTTTGCCGGCGTCATCGGTCCGAAACGCGCCGGCGGCCGAGATTGCGACGAATATTCGCTTCGGATTCTTCGGATCGATCAAAATCGTGTGCAGACACATTCCGCCCGCGCCCGGTTGCCAGCGCGGCCCGGTGTCGTGTTGGCGAAGGCCGGAAAGTTCGTTCCAACTTTTGCCGCCATCTTTTGATTCAAACAACGCCGCGTCTTCCACTCCGGCGTAAACGTGGTCGGCGGAATCGAGGGCCGGCTCGAGGTGCCACACCCGCTTGAATTCCCACGGATGCTGGGTGCCGTCGTACCACTGATGCGTGCCGGGGATTCCGTCGTAACGAAAATCGTTGCTCGCGCCGCCCTTCGCCATTCCTTCAGGTCCACGCAAATCTTCTACGCTCGTTCCCGGCGTTTCCCACGTTTTCCCGCCGTCGTTCGATCGTTGAATGACCTGCCCGAACCATGCGCTGGTTTGCGACGCGTAAATCCGGTTCGGATCCACTGGCGACCCTTTCATGTGATAAATTTCCCAGCCGGCAAAATGCGGCCCGTCCACCTTCCAGTCTTTGCGCTTCGCATCCGACGTGAGAACGAACGCGCCTTTTCGTGTTCCAACGAGTAATCGTATTCCGCTCATAAAACTCTTTCTCTTGCTTCTCCTCTTACTCTTTCTCCAGAAATCTTTAACCGCAGGTTACTCGGATGAAAACGGATAATTGCAGAGCGGCCGCTCCCGTTGCCGAAAGGCAAGGTCGCCGCGGCGACCGCTGGCCCTACAAATCAATGCTCATGTCCATTCCCATTGTGGGCATGAGCAAACCGTTTCTCTGATCGCGCTTTTAGCTTCAACATTTCGGTTTCGCGGTTTCGCGGCGGCGCGGTCGTCACCAGCGATTCAAGCAAATGATGCGCAGCGTGCGCGACTTCATCGACCGCGCGATTGAATGCTGCTTCGTTCGCCTGTGAAGGCTTGGTAAATCCCGACAGCTTTCGAACGAATTGCAGGGAGGACGCGCGAACTTCATCGTTCGTCGCCGGTGGACTGAAATTATGCAGGGTTTTGATGGCTCGGCACATGCCCGACCATCAACTATCAACTCTCAACCATCAACTTCCGCGTGACAGGTTGCACGCCCGCCTGCATCGCTATGCGAAGCGTTGCGGGCATGGGATCAAAACGGATTTTCCTTCATCTCAACGCCTCAACTCCTCAACAACTCAACCTCAGATGAGACCTAGGTCTTATAGCCGCGGACTTGGGTTCAGCGGATTGTTTCGCCCGGAGGTAAACCCATGAGCCCGAAGAAATTCATATCCAGTGTGGTTATCGTTGCCGCCGCAGTCGCCACTGTTCTGTTTTTCGCGAGCTGCGCGGAGATGGAGACCGCCAACACGAAATCGCTGTTGTCATCGGCGGGCTTCCACCCCGTGACGCCGACAACGCCCCTGCAAAAGGAAGTCTATGCGAAAATGCAGGCCAACCACGTCCAACGCATTAGCATGAAAGGCAAAACGATTTACGCCTTCAAAGACGAGAGCGCGGGGATCGCCTATGTCGGCCACGAAGCGGAATATCAGCGTTACGTGAACTTGTGCGTCCAGCAGCGGATCGCTCAGGACTACTACATGGCCTACTCAATGGATCCATATTGGAGTGGTCGTTGGTACGGCGCCTATGGCTATCGTGGCATGTATTGGTAGGATCGATCGCGCGATTTAACTAACTAACGAATTCATTTAACGGCGGATTGCGCCTACGGCAAAGCTACGGCGCGACAAGCTCCGCGGATGAAACGGATTTTTGTCATCTTCCAAGCGACAGCTTCGCAACTATTTTGCGATGCAGACGTTTTTTGCCTCGGTAAAAAAGTGTAGCGCCTCAGTTCCGCCTTCGCGGCCGACGCCGCTGGCTTTCATGCCGCCGAACGGAACCCGGAGATCGCGGACGAGCCAGCAGTTTACCCAAACTGTGCCGGTGTGAATTTGTTCGGCGACGCGATGGGCGCGGCTCAAGTTTTGGGTCCAGACGCTTGATGACAGGCCGTAATCGACATCGTTGGCGTAGCGGATTACTTCGTCTTCGGTCTCGAACGGCGTGATGGTGACGACCGGGCCGAAAATTTCTTCGCGATTGGTCCGGCAACCGACGGGAAGATCGACAATCACCGTGGGCGGAAAGAAGTAACCTTCGCGGGTTCGCTCGTTAGGCGCGTTCGGAGCTTTTCCGCCGAGCGCGATCTTGCCGCCTTCTTTCTGGGCAAGGTCGACATAGAACTTTACTTTATCGAGCTGCGCCTTGTTCACGATCGCGCCTTGCTCGGTTTTTTCTTCAAGCGGATCGCCCTGTTTCAACTGCGACGTCTTTTCGATGAAGCGATCGACGAATTGTTTATAAATCGGTTTCTCGACGAACACGCGCGAACCGCACAAACAGACCTGTCCCTGGTTTGCGAAGGACGAGCGAACGCTGCCGGCAATTGCGGCGTCGAGATCGGCGTCGGCGAAAATGATGTTTGGATTTTTACCACCGAGCTCGAGCGAGACTTTCTTGAATAACGGCGCGCATGCTTCGGCGACCTTTTTGCCCGTCACCGTTCCGCCGGTGAAAGAAATCGTAGTAATTTTAGGATGCGCGGTGATCGCAGCCCCGACATTCGGTCCAGTCCCGTGAACCACATTGAGCACCCCGTTCGGCAAACCGGCTTCCTGGCAAACTTCGCAAAGCAAAAACGCAGTCATCGGCGTGAGTTCGCTCGGTTTGGCGATCGCAGTATTGCCGACCGCAATCGCGGGCGCGATTTTCCAGCTCAATAAATAAAGCGGCAGATTCCACGGTGAGATCAGTCCTGCGATCCCCCGCGGCTGGCGCAGCGTGTAATTGAACGCAACGCCGTCGGTCATGTGCGCTTCGTTTTCGGTGTGGAGGATTGCAGTCGCGAAAAATCGAAAATTCGAAACCGCACGCGGAATATCGAGAGTACGTGCGAGCGTGATCGGTTTCCCGGTGTCGATCGATTCCGCGCGCGAGAATTTTTCCAGATCGCGCTCGATCAATTCAGCGATTCGCAAAAGGATCTGCGATCGTTCGGCGGCTGGTTTCTTCGACCAATCAACGAATGCTTTTTCCGCGGCGGCGACGGCGAGATCGACGTCCTCTGGTCCGCTGTCTGCGACTTGCGAGTACGGCTTGCCGGTCGCGGGTTCGATGTTGTTGAGAAAACGTCCGCTGACCGGCTCAACAAACTTGCCGTTAATAAAATTTTGGATTTGAGGGAAGTCTTTCTGCATCGAATCAACGAAACGTTCGACGTTTGGCCGTTAAGATTCAACAGAGATTGCAGCCGAGGACGGCTGCCACCACAGAAGAGTATTGCGCTTGTATTGGAGGGCGTTCTGCCTTGTAGTTGTGCAATGAGAAATATGAAACGCGCATTGGGTCTTGCTGCAGTGATCGGTCTTGTGCTGACCACCGTCGCACTGTCTGCCGATCAGAAATTTCGTGCCGATGGCACTATTCAACGACTGAGCGCCGACAGGCTACTAGTGCGTACGTCTGCTCAGGACATTGAAATTACCCGTGACGCGAAAACCAAAGTAACCGGCGACCTGCGGAGGGGAGCGGCGGTAACAGTGTTTTACAGCAAAGTAGCAGGGATGCCCTATGCCACCGAAATCGTCATGGGTGGCGCCCCGAAACCGAAATAGGCATTGTAGAGGCGCTTGTGCCAAGCGCCTGTTTAATTAGTTCGGTGCTTGAGACAAGCACCGCTACAACGCACTCGAGTTTAAGCGGACGCGGCCTCGGTTGAGTTCACGACAAGGGCGCCGGCGGGCGCGGCCCCAGGCTAGTTGTAGCCGTCGTAAATTTTCGGTTTCGCAGTTTGGATGTGTCGATCAATTAGCGCGCAGAATTCGTCTGTGTGCCAGTGTTTCCGGGTGGCCCACCAGGTTTGGAATCCCGGATACGCCACGGTGTCGGCGATAGTGCGCTCATATCCGCGCCAAAGTCGGTCATCGAGTGTTCCATCTAAGACGCTGAGATAAAGACTATCGGCAAAACGCAAGAATCGGCCCAAGTGCGCGCTGAACCTGAGTTTTGATTCGCTATCGAGGTCATCAAACCTCCGCAAGCCCCGCAGCCAAATCCCGGGCATTTCCGAATGCTCGACCAGCGTTTTGTTCAAATCGCTCCAGTGCGTGGTCAAA
Organism: uncultured Verrucomicrobiae bacterium; assembly: GCA_963817335.1. Taxonomy (GTDB): domain Bacteria; phylum Verrucomicrobiota; class Verrucomicrobiia; order Chthoniobacterales; family UBA10450; genus AV40. The sequence continues at coordinate 963,997 of CAWFNX010000001.1, forward strand.
ACATTCATCGCTGCGCGCCGGCTTTCCTTGTTTTGATTACGGATTTGGGCGGCGAGATAAATGAGCGAAAAAATCACACCGAGCGCGCCGAGCGTCTGCGCGACCGCGTCGATCATCTCCCAGTTCAGGCCGGCCATGTTAGTGACCGTAAGAATTTGCCGGCGATTTCAAGCCGACGCTTCGCTCGCCCAGACGACGGCGTGGGCCCGGACTGGCTGATCGAACCCTTTTAGCGTGATTTTGCCGAGATCTTCGAAGGCGAGAATCTTTCCGGCGCACAATTCCGCGACTACATTGGAGACGAGAATCTGTTCGGCTTCCGCGTGCGAACAAAGACGCGCGGCGAGCTGGACCGTAACTCCGAACAGATCGTTGTGACGCTCCACTGGTTCCCCTGCGGCAATCCCGACGCGGATGCGAATCGGTCGATCGGCATTTTCTCGAACATGCTTCGTGATTTCACTTTGGACGCGAGTAGCGCACTTTACGGCACTCGCAGCGGAGACGAATGAGGCCATGATTCCGTCGCCGAGATGTTTTACTTCGCGTCCGCCCAAATCCTTGATCGCATTACGCACAATTGAATCGTGAAGCTCGACCACCTCCATCGCGGCCTCGTCGCCTACCTGATGCGTCATGGCAGTCGATTCAACAATGTCAGTGAACAAAATTGTTCGAATTCCAGGATCACGATCGTCTTCCGCGCCACCGGGCATGAGGACAGCTCCGGCAGTATTCCATTCGGTGCCGCCCATGAACAAGTCCGCCACATCGGGTTCAACTTGGATGAGTCGATCAGGCAGGAGTCCATGCGCCTTGCGGTGAACCTCGACCGCGGCCTCGGCGTTCGGCGCGTGACAAAGGCAGAAAACCTTACCTTCCTTCTCGTTCACCCAATACTTGTGATAATGGACCCCGTACTTGTCCTGGACTTCGACATCCTTTGCGTGCGCGTTGGCTACGTCCTCGGCAGAAACGCCGCCTGGAATCTCGTGGATATCCATGTAGGTCGGCATAGCAATCTTTTAGGACAGATTTCGTGGCTAGGCAAATTTAGTCAGGCGCCGCCCGATGCGAGATCTCGATCTTTGGCGGATGTGACAGCGTTTGGTAAACGACACAATAACGCTCGGTAAGTTTCAAGAGCGTGGCGATTTGTTCTTCCGTCGCATCGGTGTCGAGATCGAAACGCAATCGAATGTTTTGGAAACCGACCGGTGCTTCTTTCGAAACGGCGAGCGTTCCGCGAAAATCGAGATCGCCCTCGGCGTAAACGGTCGCGTCGCGTAACGGAATTTCGAGCGCGGTTGCGACTGCGCGCAAGGTAACGCCGGCGCAGGCGACCAGCGATTCGAGCAACATATCGCCCGAGCAAACGCTCGATCCGCTTCCGCCGGTCGCAGGATGCAATCCCGCTTCGACGAGCGCTTTCCCAGTCGCAACGTTGCAGGTCACGCCTTCGCCGATTTTGCCTTCGGCCCGGAGCGTAATCATCGCCGACTTTGGTTCGTTGCGATACTGTTCCTTGATCGGTGCCTGCAACGATTTCAATTCGGCGGCGTTCATGATCAAGCGGCGCGTTTTGTTCCGGTCGGTTTGATATTTTGATTCACCCGAAACAGATTCGCCGGATCGTACTTGGCTTTGATCTGCGCCAGCCGCTGATAGTTGTCGCCGTAGGTTGCCTTCACGCGATCTTCGCCTTCTTCCATCATGAAATTTACATAAGCGCCCCCGGCCGAATAGGGATGCAGCGCGTCGAAATAATCTTTCGTCCACTTGGTTATTTTCTCTTTGTTCGCGGGATCGGGATCGACGCCAACCATGACCTGGGCCCACTTTGCGTCCCGATAATTCCAGGCGGTTTCCGTCTTGCCGACTTTGGCCGCAGCGCCGGTGATCGGGTACATATGCATCGTTGAATGCATGGTTGGGAGCGCGTTGGCGAAACGGACATGCTGCGCGATCGCGTCGTCGCTTAGCTCATTCACGAAATCGGCGCGCCAATACCATTGCAGCCCCGGCGGATAGATTGGATCGAACATGCTATTTAAAGCCGGCTGGGGCAGGGGACCGACGAAATCGAGTGCCGGTTTCTTGAATGCACGGATCGGTTTGAACATCTCTTCCGCTTTGGCCTGCGGCGCTGTGCAGCACCAAATGATTCCGCACATTTTTTTAAGGTGCAGATTTTCCGGGAACGGCGGCCCCGGAGGAACGGTCAGAAACGCGAACCATCCGTTCAAATCATCCGGCGCGTTGATGATGAAATCGCGATACCATTTCATCACTTCGGTGGTTTCGCTCAATTCATAAAGCATCGGCCCAGCGTAAACGGTGTCGATCTTGTGGAGCTTGAAGGTGAACGCCGTCACCACGCCGAAGTTTCCGCCGCCGCCGCGAAGCGCCCAGAAGAGATCAGAATTCTCGCCAGCGCTCGCCTTGACGAAACGTCCATCAGCCAGCACCACATCGGCGGCTAGAAGATTGTCGATCGTCAGTCCGCATTTGCGGGTGAGATGACCAACCCCGCCGCCGAGCGTCAGTCCGCCAACGCCGGTCGTGGAAATGATTCCGGTCGGCACCGCCATTCCAAACGCGTGGGTTGCATGATCGACATCGCCCCACGTGCAGCCGCCGCCAACCGTCACCGTTGCAACGGCCGGATCGACCCGGGTGTATTTGATCGGCGCGAGATCGATTATCAACGCATCATCGGCAATTCCGAGACCACCGGCGTTATGTCCGCCGCCGCGAACTGCCAACAGCACTTGATTCTCGCGCGCGAAATTCACGCACGCGATCACGTCCGCGACATCGACGCAGCGAGCGATTAAGCCCGGCTTTTTGTCGATCATCGCGTTGTAAACTTTGCGCGCGTCGCCGTAGTCGGGGTCGTTTGGCCCGATAATGCGTCCGCGCAGTTTTGTTTTCAGTTCGCCGACCAGGTTTTCGTTGAGTGGCTTGCTCATAAGTAAGTGACGAATGTAGTAGAAAGAGTTATCATCAGTCAGATATGAAACAGCTTCAACTGGTTGCATTGATTGCCGGCGCGGCCTGCCTGATCGGTTGTGAGACGACGAGTCAAACCACCGGGATGGGAAATCAGGAGCAAAAGCGAATCGCCCAAATTCAGCGTCAACAGCAGGAAGCTGCGCAATATGACGAGTCAGAGGTGAATCTCTGGAATGCGCAAGTAGACGTGTTGGATCGCGGCACCAACCCGGCGATTAAGTTTTAGCTCCGGCCAATCGACTTTAGGTGGATCGCAATCTCCGAGCGCGATGTTCGTCGCCCCGGTCCGGTCGTAAGCGAGCTGCCGCCCCTGGCCGGTTAGGCATTTTCTGCCTTCTCAATCCACTCGCGGCTTATTAGGCTTCGATCATGAAGATCAAATATCTCGGTTTGCTAGTGGCGCTTGGCTTCGCTGCCGCTTGCGTGGTGAATGCTCAATCGCCGTCTCCCTCGCCGGCGGAGTCGCCGGCTAAACATAAATCACATAAGAAAGCGAAAGCGGAGGCCAGTCCGGCCGCTTCGCCGGAAGCGAGCGCGTCGGCAGGAGCCGAAGCATCGGCGTCGCCGGCCAAGAAGTCGCGCAAGAAAAAAGAAGCGGCTGCGACCGAAGCCTCTCCAGCGGCCAGTGCTTCACCAGCGGCGGAGGGTTCTGCGTCACCGGCCAAGAAGACCCGAAAGAAAGCCGCGAAGGCTGAAGCTTCTCCGGCTGCGAGCGCGGCTCCAATGGCAACCACCGCGCCAACGAATCCACCGTTGACCGAGCCGGCCGCCAAAACCACTCGAAAAAAGGCGGCGATGACTACTGCTGCTACTGCCGCTTCACCAACAGCGGCACCTCAGACTTCGGCTTCGCCGGCGCACAAAACGTTGGCTGATTTATTTAAACCAAAGAGTTCTCCAAGTCCGGCAGCAGCAGCTGCGAAGACCGAAACCGTCGCCAAAGCCGCGCCTGTTCCAGGCGGTGGTCCCGGCATGGTTTGGGTGAACACCGAGAGCAAGATTTATCACAAAGAGAGCTCGCGGTTTTACGGCCGAACGAAAAAGGGCCAATACATGACTGAGGCTGACGCTATGAAAGCAGGCTACAGGGCTGCCAAGGGGAAAGACTAGGGCCCGTCCTCAGGAACTTCACGAATCGGAAAGCGGCGATGGGCCAAACCTCATCGCCGTTTTCTTTTTTTGTAATCTGGACCGGCTCAGCCTTTTCCGCCGCCGCCGAACAAGCCGCCGAGCCCACCTTTCAGGATTTCGCCAGCCTCCGAAGCCAAGGTGTTCATTCCGCCGCTCATTCCACCGGCAAGGAACGCGTCCACACGACTGGCGATTGGCGCCGGCAATTTGCTCTTAATCTCATTCACGATTACTTCGACGGCTTTCCGCGCGTCTTCCTGACTGATTCCGGTTTTCTGCACAACTAGGTTAACTAGTTCGTCCATAGCTTTGAGTTTGGGAAAGCATAGGTTTGTAGCTCGCTCGGTCGCAAGATGAATCGAAAGAGTTGAGAGTTGATGGAACGCACCGCTCGCCACGGCGAGTCTTCGACAAGCGTGCTTTAGTTGAGAGTTGTTGAAGCCTGCGGAGCTCGTCACTTGTCACCGGTCACTTCTCAAGTCAGCTTTTCCGCTTGCAGTCATTCTCAACCTCTTTCTCGTCACTCGTCACTGATCACTCATCACTGGGTGACAGGGAATCGGTGAGGGAGGGATTGCGCTCCTGCGCCATCCGATCTTGAGGCCTTACTTATGATTTCCCTCGCCTCGCCTTAGGCTCGGTGAGGGAGGGATTCGAACCCTCGGTACCCTTTTGGGGTACGGCGCTTTAGCAAAGCGCTGCTTTCAACCACTCAGCCACCTCACCAAAATGGATTTGTAGCCACGGCCCTGTGGGCCGTTGACGCGCCATAGGCGCGTGGCTACAGATGCGCGAAGAATATGGCGGAGAATTGCCGATTGCCAACACCGACATCCGTCGCGATGGAATCCTGTAGGGGAAGCTGTTAGCTTCCCGATCTTAAACAAGCGAGACGCTGACAGCGTCTCCTACAGACAAGCAAAAGATGATCAGCGAAGCAGAGGCGCGCGAGAAAATCCTGGAATCTGTCCGGCCGCTTCCGTCACGAAAAATGCCGGTCCTCCAGGCCCAGAATCGATTCGCGGCGGAAGATTATTTTGCCCGGTTGCCGCTACCGACATTCGACAATTCGGCCATGGACGGCTACGCCGTCGTCGCCGGCAATTGTGATAAAGGCGCCCGCTTGCGGGTGGTTGGCGAACAACCGGCCGGGGTTGATCGGAAATTGCGGGTTTCGAATGGAGACACCGTTCGAATTTTTACCGGCGCACCGATGCCGGCGGGTGCGGACGCTGTGGTAATGCAAGAAGATGTCACGCGCAAAGGCGACGAGATCATTGTGAACACGGAGGTTAAGGCCGGCGAGTTTGTGCGGCAGCGGGGATCCGATCTCGGCCAAGGCCAGAAAATCCTGAGCGCGGGAGACCGGATTACTACGGTGATTTCCGCATTGCTCGTATCACAAGGCGTTGGCGACGTCGCGGTGGGCGGCGAGGTCCGGGCAGCGATTATTTCAACCGGAGACGAATTGGCCAGACCGGGGACAAAACTTCAACCGGGTCAGATTTACGACAGCAATTCAATCCTGCTCCATGGTTTGCTGAGTCGCGCCGGAGCGGAGATCGGCTCTGCTGAACAATGCAGCGACAACCCGGATGCGCTGCGAGAAGCATTTCAAACTGCGGCGAAGAACGAGATCGTCGTCGTGACCGGAGGTGTTTCCGTTGGCGAACACGATTTGGTTCAACAAGCGCTGCGTGAACTCGGGGCAACGATCGAAATCTGGCGAGTGGCGATCAAACCCGGCAAACCATTCTTGTTTGGAAAACTTGAGAGACGGCCCTCACCTCAATCCTCTCCCTCAGGGAGAGGAAGTAATGCCAGTCCGGTCCGCCAGTCGGACGGACTCGTCCTGTGGCGAGCTCGGACCGAAGCGGCAGGTGAGGGAAAAACGTTAGGACCAAGCAATTCTCTTATATTCGGCCTGCCCGGAAACCCCGTTTCCGCCTTCGTGACTTTCTTGCAATTCGTTCGACCGGCGATCTTGAAAATGATGGGCGCGGCAGATCTTGGCCTGCAGAAGGTGACCGCCCGGCTAAGCGTCGATTTGAATAATGATAGGCGATCGAGCGCATTACTTTCGGGGAAAATTTGAGGGCGGATCCTTTACGCCGGTCGGCCGGCAGGAATCGCATGCTCTCTTTGGGTTAAGTCAATCGAATGCGCTGCTGCGACTCGGTTCGGGAGAAAATCGCAAAAGCGATGACCTGGTCGAGGTGGAACTTTGGTAGCTGTTTTCGCGGGAGGGGGTTTGACAGGGAAGCGGCCCATTTTAGCTTAGATGGCTTTGAACACGGAAACAGCGTTCGCACAAAATCCGTCCAATCAGGTTCGTGCCGACGCTGAAAGGCTTTCTCACATCGTGATGGAGATGCAGCGCTGCTTCGTTCTGCATTTGTGCAAAGAACTCGCGCCGGGCAACGTTTCCTTTCCGCAATTTTTCCTTCTCGCTTATCTCGACCAAAAAGAAGTGCTTACCATGTCGGCGATCGCGCAGAAGATGGGACATACCACAGCGGCGGCGAGTGGCCTGGTGGCGCGCCTGGAAAATCTGGGAATGGTAGTCCGTTCGGTTGCCAGAGACGACCGGCGCAAGGTCATGGTTTGCATAACGCCGAAGGGCTCGGCCTTGGTCCGCCGAATTCGTCAGGAAATGGTAGGCAACCTGATGAAAATAATGGAATATCTTTCGCCGGAGGAACAGAGAGCGTGGTTGCAACTCTACAGTAAAATATATGACTACTGCCAATCGAAGGATTGCCGATCCTTCAGCAGCAGTGCTAAACAATGACTTAGCATTGACTGAATCCACGCCTCAACCTTTGCGCATCTAATATTTAGACGCCTTAACCTCTAATGCGAAAAAGCCTCCTTGGGTTCGCCCTAACCGCATCGCTAATCGCGCTGGTCGCCTTTGGACAAACGCCCAGTGCTACGGAAACACCGTCGCCCGCGCCAATGCTGGTTTCGACGGCAACGCCTTCGCCGTCGCCTACGCCCTCCGTTACGATTAGCCCAAGCGATGTCGGGACGGTTTCGGTGCCCTCAACCTTATCGACCCCAAATGAATCGCCGTCGGTAACCCCGTCGCCAACGCCGATCGCAATCCGAGCCGCTGGCCTCGGCGAGAGCGATCTCGGCGTGTCGGAGGAAGGCGCACCCGTTTTCCGGATCGACCAAGCTGTGATTCTCGCGCTGCAACAAAATCCTGCGGTTCGTAACGCGCTCCAGGAAATCCGGCGTACGAAGGGCGTGATCATCCAAATTCGTGCGGAGGCACTGCCGCAGATTGGCCCGAGCTTCACCTGGGGTTGGACCGATCCGAACCTCACCAACGCCAACACATTTACGACATTCGGTGAGGTATCTACTCCGGCGCCGACCGCGACTGTTAGTCCATCCGCGACTGTTAGTCCATCCATTAGTCCACCAATGGGACATGGCGGCATCAAAAACTTGCGCAGTGATATCACCTACAACGTCAAGGTAACTGGCACGCAGCTGGTTTTTAATTACAGCACGTTTAGCTCAATCCGCGGCACTTTCTTCCAGCGCGATTCCGCCTACTTCGCGTTCCGAAACATCGTTGATACAACCATCGCGACGGTAAAGACGCAATTTTATCAGGTAATCGTCAATCGGGAGTTGATCGTGGTTCAGGAAGATTCGGTTAACCTGTTGGACAGCCAGCTGAAAGATCAGCAGAACCGTTTTGAAGCCGGCACCGTTCCACGATTCAATGTCCTTCAAGCGCAGGTTCAGCTTTACAATCAAATCCCGCAATTGATTGCTGCGCGGAACGCTTATCGCATCTCCGTGCTGCAGTTAGCCAAGACTCTCGGCTTGGATTATGTTCCCGGTTCGCGTGTCCGCTTGCCGCTACGCGTAACCGGGGATTTGGCCTACAATCCACGGAAGATCGATCTGTTGGCGGCGATCGAGGAGGGCAAACGCAACCGGCCGTTTTTGAAACAGCAACGCGCGAACGTTTTGAACCAGATCCAGCAAGTCCACGTTGCCATCGGCACTTGGTTACCGAACATCAATGCCAACGGTGGCGGCGAATGGCTTAGTAGCGAATTCAACTCAAGTTTCGGCGATGTTTCAAAGGGCTGGTTGACGACAGTGACCGGCAGCTGGCCGATCTTTGATAGCGGCATGGCCTGGGGCCAAATACAGCAGCAACGCGCTTTGTTATCAGAACAAGAGATCACCTACGACGATGACGTGCGTCAGGTTGAGCTCGAGATCCAGCAGGCGGCTTCTAACCTGCTCCAAAACCGCGATTCAATTCAAGCGACGGAAAAGAACCTGGAGTCAGCGGCCGAAGCGGTTCGTCTGGCCAAAGCACGACTGGATGCGGGCGCAGGCACTCAGCTCGACGTTTTGAACGCACAGGTGCAATTGACCACAGCGCAATCGACGAACTTGCAGGCGTTGTTTGGTTACATTTCTTCGCTGGCGGAGTTTGATCGGGCTACTGGCGCACAGAGCTCGTACTCAGAAACGTTCGACGGCATTGCCCCGCACTCCACCAAGACCGCGACCTACTACACCGGCAGCGACGTGGATGCTCGGGGCAAACAGAAACGTCCTACCGGCTGGGAGCCGATCGACTACGAAAACCACAACGACAACGACCACTTCCACGTCGGGTGGCCCGCGGTAACGCGTAATTTTGTGCCTGAAACACGGCGCGCCCCAGATTCGGATAAATCTCGCCTCGAACGTTTTCTCGGGCTCGAAGACGATTACGAATCTTCGCCATGGGTTCATTACCCGCATTCCGGGAATCGACGTATCGGCGGACAAAGCCGAAGCGCTCCAACGTTTGGATGCGATTCATCGCAATTATCGCGACCAGATTGGAATTGGCGACTGGCCCTTGCTGACAGCGCAACAAGTTCATGGCGACCAAATCGCCGTAGTCGATCAACCGGTTACGCACGATCGACAATTCGCGGGTTGCGACGGTTTGATCACCAACCAACCAAAGATCGCGCTTGGGATTCACGTCGCGGATTGCGGTGCGGTTTACGTCGTCGATCCGAAAACGCCTGCCATCGGCTTGGTTCATTCCGGCAAGAAAGGCACAGAGCTGGCAATTGCCGCGAAAGCGATCGCGCAAATGAGGCAACATTTTGGATCGGACCCGGCCGACTTGATCGTGGCACTCAGTCCTTGTATTCGGCCTCCGCATTACGAGATCGATTTTGCCGCAGCGATTGTTGAGCAATGCCGCAGCGCCGGTGTGAAAGAAATTCACGATTCCGGGATTTGCACCGCCTGCGATCTTGATCGGTACTATTCTTATCGTGCCGAAAAAGGAAGAACCGGCCGAATGCTCGCGCTCCTTGGCATTGCATGAAGTGGTTTGGTTAGAGCAATCTACCTTCAATGTTGATCCGGATCGGCAGTAATGGTTTCTGGGCTGGCCGCGATTCGCCGTCAGAATCTCTAAACGAGACCGCGCGCATGTTTAATCAAATCAACGGCCAGATAATCGTAGAGATCGGTTCCGGAATTCATGGCCGGCTCGCCGGGAACAGCATTCTAACCTGGGCGAAGAAAACGCGGGCAAGACGAATCATCACCGTTGATTTGGATGCGAAACAGATCGACGACGTCAAAAAAGCGACGAGCAAATTCAAAAATGTGGAACCAATTGTTGGCGACGGCCTGAAGTATCTCGCCGACTTTTCGGAGACGATCGATTTACTCTATCTCGATTTTTGGGTTCCGGACCCGGAGGGGACATTGCCCGGCACTGGACGCGCCGAAGCCTACCGGGCGGCGTTTGCTGCCGCTAAAAGTAAACTCGCCGAACGCGCGTTGATTCTAATCGACGACACCGATCACATTCATCCGTGGAAACACACCTTGATCGTTCCGGACGCCAGGAAAGAGGGCTTTGTTGTGGTTTTTGTGGGCCGGCAAACCTTGCTAATGCGCAACCCAACGGCCGCGGCCACCCGCTAGAACGAAAACTCGGGGTCGCCGCCCGCCAACAAGCCTCTGACCGCCCGGGCAAAATTGTCCAAAAATCTTGAATGCAAAATGCATTCAAGATTACCGGGCTTTTTGAGGGATGTCTTCCCAGATGCCGCCAGCTGGTCAGTCCCACCTCTCGATATCGGCGCCATGCTTGAGCTGTTAGCACTTGAATGCAAAATGCATTCAAGATTATCAGGCACGCTGAGCCAGTTTTCGGGCATTAAAGCCTCTACCAAAGCCTAGCGCGATGACGCGATCGCCCGGCAAAGGAAGGCATCTGAGTTGCCTTGAGAACTCTTATTCGGCGGTCTCTTCGGCGGCGCCGCTTTTGAGCGGACAAATTCCGCGCTTTTTTGCGCTCGCCACGAAGTCGATAAACTCGCGCGCGGCCGGATTTAATTTCATCGTCGCCGCTTTTTCAATTGCCTGCCCAATGTTCATGCCGCTGGCGTAAACCAGCTTGAATACAGTTTTGATTTCCTCGCGCTCTTGAGCGCTGAATCCGGCGCGCCGCAGTCCGACTACATTTAGCCCGAACACGAAATTGCGCTCGGCCGCGATCACGAAGGGCGGAATGTCTTTGCTGAACGCAGACGCACCTTGGGTGATAGCGAGCCGTCCAACGCGAATGTTTTGGTGAAACACACAGCCACCGCCGAGGAATGCGCCGTCTCCAACTGAGACGTGTCCGCCAAGGAGACAGTTGTTGGCGATGATTACGTTGTTTCCGATTTCGCAGTTGTGACCGACGTGCGCGCCGGCCATCAGAAAATTCTTGTGACCGATCTTGGTCACGCTTCCTTCGGCGCTGCCGCGGTGGATCGTGCAATGCTCGCGAATTACGTTCTCGTTGCCAATTTCGACCCGCGTTTTTCGGTCTGCCGAAAAGGAAAGATCTTGCGGCGGAGTGCCAATGATCGCGCCATGTCCGATCACGTTATTCGCGCCGAGGCGGACGTCGCCTTCGATTACCGCGTGTGATTCGATCCACGAGTAGTCTCCGATTTCGACACATCCATCGACTACGACGTAGGGTTCGATTTCGATGGACACTCCGAGCTTCGTTTCGGGGTCGATGATTGCGGTGTGATGAATGTTCACGCTAGTCGCGATCGCAACGATTCCCGCCAGTTGGATGGATCGAGCGCCGTCGGCGCGAAATATTTGTAGTACGGCTGGCAACCAGAGCTCGCAGCTCCGTTGGAGCGGCACCTTTTCGACGCTGCTATCCGATATGTCGCTCCTATGGAGCTGTAGAATTTTGGCTTGCGGTCTATAAACATCGCGCACCTCTGGTGCTCATGCTGAGAGTATATCACAACACCCCTGCTTCCTTGAAACTAAAGTAACCAGGGCTGTTTTGCGATTGCGCGCCGATGATGATGTGATCGAGCAATTTTATTTGCAGGAGCTCGGCCGCCTCGGCCAGTCGACGGGTCAGACTGTGGTCGGCCTGACTGGGCGACGGATCGCCGGACGGGTGATTGTGCACAACAATCACGGCATAAGCGGAAGCGATCACGGCCGGACGAAAAATTTCGCGTGGATGGGCAATGCTTTCGTTGACGCTGCCGGTCGAAACATCTTCAACCCGGATCAGGCGATAGCGAGTGTCTAACAGGACTGCCCGCATTTCTTCCTTTCGGAGCATTCGCATTCCACCGCCGACGAGTTGATCGACCAGCTCGGGCGAATCAATCTTCTGATTGGCTAACGGTTCACGGGCCAGACGATTTCCAAGATCGAACGCGGCTGCCAATTGCACTGCCTTGGCGACTCCGACCCCCGGCAATTTCGCCAATTCAGTCACGGTGCAGCGGCTCAACTCCCGAAGCGAACCGTGGCGTTTCAAAAGATCGCGCGCGACAACAATCACGTTGGCGCCCACCCGTCCGGTCCGCAGCAAAATTGCGATCAGCTCCGCATCCGAAAGTGATGACGCGCCGTGAGCGACCAGCTTCTCACGCGGACGCTCGTCTTCCGGCATTTCACGGATGCGCGATTGCAAGTTTGGGGGGATGGGGGATGAGCGCTGGTTTTGCCGCAGATTTATTGAAGAAACGATCAACTTCGAAATTGCTCGAGCATTTCGCGGAAAGCGTCGCCCAAACCGATTAGCGCGGTCGTGTAGGGATTCGACGGCAGGTTTTCAATTTGTTCCTGGGCCTCAGCGATCAATTTTTGTCCGGCCTCGATCGACGCGCTCAGGGCGCCGTTGGGGTGCGACGAAGAGCTCAACAGCTGCGCGATTTCTTCGAACCGGGCGTCGAGAATTAGTTGGGAAAGATGCTCCTTGTCCGATCCGTTGCGGCCGCCGAGCAACATCAGCACGGGCAAGGTCAATTTTCCTTTTCGGAGGTCGCTTCCGAGTGTCTTGCCGGTCAATCGTTCATTCCCGGCGATGTCGATGCAGTCGTCGTAGATTTGGTAGGCCGTCCCGATCTTTTGGCCGAAAATCTTGAGCGAATCTTGTGTCGCCAGATCTCCGTTGCTCAGCATTGCGCCAAGTTCGGACGCGACCGCGAACAGCGATCCGGTTTTCATTCCGATAATCCGGAGATAATCATCGATTCCGAGATGAAGATCGAACCGTCGTTGGGTCTGAATGATCTCGCCGGTGCAAACTTCCCGGGCGGCGCGCGCGATTGCCCGACTCACTTCTACCTCTTCGAACCGCGCGGACAAATTCAATGCGTGAGCAAAAAGCCAGTCGCCAAGCAGCACGCTGAGTGAATTTCCCCATCGCGCGTTCAAGGTCGGCTGGGCCCGGCGCCACTCTGCTTCGTCCACAATGTCGTCGTGGACCAATGTCGCCACGTGAATGAGTTCGACGATGACCGCGAGGTCGACATGCTTCGAGGTGATTGAGCCGAGAGCGCCGCCGCTTAGCAACGCGACCAAGGGACGCAGCCGTTTCCCTCGACCGCCGATTGCGTAACTCACATAACCTTCGACCGCTGGATCGAAGGAAGAGGCCTGGGCGATGATGCGCGATTCAACATCATCGAGCTCTCGTCGGACCACCTCCGTCACTCGGCTTAGCGGCCCGTTCGGAACTGTGGGCGCGAACGCCGAGGGTACCGTGGCTTCCACAATCGCCAGAATAGAAGGGCGGCCTAGCGCTTGTCAAAGCAACATGGCCGTAAACTTGGTTCCAGCCAGGTAGGGGCGATTGACCTCAATCGCCCGCGGGCGCTTCGGTGAACGGCCCCTACCTCATCGTTTACGCAACCAAGCATCAGTCCCGTACTTTCGCGCCGCAATTTCTTCAGCGCGCGCAACCAAACCAGCCTCGAGGTCTTGTGGCCGACAGCCGGGGCAAAGTGTTTTTGCAAACGAATTGGCAAAGCCGTTTTTGAGATCCACGTTTTGAATACTGCCTTGTTGCAGGAGACCCCGGCGAGTCCGGCGCTGCGCCGCCCCGGCGACTTTTCGGCCATCGAGCATGACATCCGAGTTAACCGGATTAGCAAAACACATTTGGGTAGGGACATCGCGCTGCGATGTCCGCGGACGCCGCAGCGCGGCGTCCCTACCTTCCAACTCCGCTTCAGGGCCAATCGTCAGCCGAATTGCGGTATGCACTTTCTCGTAAATCGACATCGAGGATTCATTGAAGGCGTCGTCGGTGGCGGGAATGACCAACGCGTAGGTCAAATCTTTGCCGTGAAAGACAATTCCACCGCCGGTCCAGCGTCGCACAATATCGCAGTCATGGTTGGCGCCTTCATCGTATTTTCCGAAATACCCAAACGAGACGGCGGGATGGTTCCATTCGTAAAATCGAATCGTCGGAACGGTCGCCGTTTCGAGCAGCGCTTCATCGATTGCCATATTCATTGCCGCCGAGCGCGAGTCGAGATCGTGATAGACGATGAGTGACTCGACCAGTGGCTTTCGAATATTGCTGGCCCGAGCCCTCACCTCTTCTCCTCTCCCTGAGGGAGAGGAAGTCGCGAAGCGGCAGGTGAGGGTCTGAATCATTGCGCTACCGAATTTCTTCGAGAATCTTCTCGAGCGCTTCGCGGGGATTTTTGTGCGCTGTGATTGGTCGACCGATCACCAGGTAATCGGCGCCGGCCTCAATCGCCTCTCGAGGCGTCATGGTCCGCTTCTGATCGCCGGACTCTGCCCAACCGGGGCGAATTCCCGGGACAACGATTTTAATTTTGTCACCGAGCTCAGTGCGCAAAAACTTTACTTCGAACGGACTGGCAACCAATCCATCAATTCCGGCGGAGACGCCAAGATTTCCGAGTCTTAATACATGTCGGTCGACTTGTTCACTAATCCCAAGCTCGTCGAGGGTGTGCTGAGTCGCACTGGTCAGAACGGTTACCCCTAAGAGTGACATCCGCGTCTTCTTCGCCTCGACTGCAGCACGGACCATTTCCATTCCGCCGCTGAGATGAATGGTCAGCATCTCCACCCCAAGCTTTGACGCTGACTCCACAGTGCGAGCAACCGTGTTCGGAATGTCATGCAATTTCAGGTCGAGAAAAACTTTCGCGCCGCTGCCAAGGACGGCGCGCACGATTTCAGGCCCTTCCGCGGTATAAAGCTGGAGTCCGATCTTGAAAAACGACACCTCGGGATGCAATTGCTCGACCAGGCGTAGGGCGTCATTTTTCGACGGGACGTCGAGCGCTACAATTATCTTGTCAGTTGTTGTCATATACAGGTAGAGGCGATTGACCGTGCCAGTCCGGCTCGGACTCGCCCGATGGCGGTTCGGTGAACCGCCGCTACCAAGAGAGAGATTCCTCGACTTGAATCGGAATGACAAAGAAAATTGTGTAAGTGCAAGTTCTCGCTCCAGCAAAGATCAATCTCTCGCTGAAGGTGCTCGGAAAACGCAACGGTGGTTTCCACGAGATCGAAACGCTCATCTCGCCGATTTCGCTTTACGACAAGATCGACATCGAAAAACAAAATCGCTGGATCGATTTCAGCTGCGACGATCCAACGCTGTCTACTGGCGACGACAATCTTGTCGTGCGAGCGGCAAAGCTTTTCCTGAAGCATGCGAAAATCAAAAGCGGCGTCTCGATCAAGCTCCAAAAGAAAATTCCGCATGGAGCCGGCCTTGGCGGCGGAAGCAGCGACGCCGTCGCAACCCTGCGAGGGCTAAATCAACTCTTCGAGACGAATTTGTCGGCTATGGAATTGGCCAAACTTGGGTCGGAAATCGGCTCCGATATTCCGTTCTTCGTTTTTGAATCAGCCGCGATCTGCAAAGGGCGAGGGGAAATCGTTGAGCCGACAAAAATCAAAAAGAAAATCTCGATCTTGTTGATGAAGCCCGCCTTCGGTGTTGCGAGCGGGTGGGCGTATTCGCGGTGGCAAAATTCAAAAGAAATTCCGGGCGTTAGTTATGACACTCAGAATTTGGACGGAGAAACTCTGACAAACGATCTGGAACGGCCTGTTTTCGAAAAATTTGTTTTTCTCGCGCAGTTGAAAACATGGTTACTCAAGCAACCCGAAGTCGGCGCCGCGTTGATGTCCGGTTCAGGATCAACCGTCTTCGCGGTTATTCGCGAACAGGCAAACGCTGAATCTTTGGCCACGCGCGCGAGGACGGAGCTTGATCGCGAAATTATGGACGTGCGTGACATCGACTCTGTAGGGGACGCTGTTAGCGTCCCATGGGAAGCCAACGGCTTCCCCTACAGAAGAAGTGATGGCGTGGCGGGTTATTCGCCGGCGCTTCGCTTCAAGGTCGCCCGCGAATATTCCCGATTTAGTTTGGCGATAAAGCTGGCGCTGATTTCGGCCGGGCAAACTGCTTCGCATTCGTAAGTGTTGGTGCAATTACCGAAACCCTCGGCGTCCATTGCATGAACCATGCTGACAACGCGCTTCACCCGTTCGGTTGCGCCCTGCGGAAGCGATGCAAGATGTGAAACTTTCGCCGCTGTAAACAGCATGGCCGACGCGTTTGGGCAGGCTGCGGCACACGCGCCGCAGCCGATGCATGCGGCCGCTTCCATCGAAACGTCGGCATCGTGTTTTGGAACCAGAATAGAGTTTGCCTCCGGCGCCGAGCCGGTTCGCGCGGAAATAAATCCACCAGCTTGAACAATTCGGTCGAGTGCGCTGCGGTCGACCACGAGATCTTTCACAATTGGAAAACTCTTCACTCGGAATGGTTCGATCACGATTGTCTCGCCGTCTTTGAACTTGCGCATGTAAAGTTCGCAGGCGGCGCCGGGATGATCGGGCCCATGGGCTTCGCCGTTCACCGTCAGCGAACAAGTTCCGCAGATTCCCTCGCGGCAATCCGAATCGAACGCAATTGGCTCTTCGCCTTTCAAGAGCAAGCGTTCGTTCATGATGTCGAGCATCTCGAGCAATGACGCCTGCGGCGGAATGTCGGTCGCGCTGTAATCGACGAGCTTGCCTTTCGCTTTCGCGTTCGGCTGGCGCCACACTCTCAACTGAAAGTTCATGGTTGATAGTTGATGGTTGATAGAAGATCGCTCGGAGACATCAAATTATTTTGTTGTTAATGAATTCTTGAGACCGCTAAGCATTCGCCCAATCTCTTGCGCGTCGGTGTAAATCCTTCGAAAATCCTTTTCGCTCAAGAATTCCTGACGCCTTGCGATGAATGATTGCGACGCTAGTTCGAATACGGAACCGGTGCTGATTTCGATAAAACGCGCGAAATCCATTTTCGAACGCCGAGACGAACCTTCGGCGATGTTCGAGGAGATTGAAACCGCAGCGCGCCGCAACTGGTTTGTGAGTCCAAAGCGTTCCTCGGTGGGGAACAATCGGGTAATGGCGTAAATGGTTTCAGCCAGATCAATTGATTTGTACCACACATCTAATTTTTCGAAGTTAAACATAGGGGGATTGCTTCTTTGGGTTTTAACTATCAACAATCAACTATCATCTAATAACTATTTATAGCTCCTTTGCGTCAGATGCACGGTCTCGAAGTGGAGCGGTTCGCGATGCAATTTCGGCGGCGTGACGGTGCCGTTGCATCCTTGAAATTCCCAGGCAAACACCGCCGCGTAATTGTCGTCATCACGTAACGCTTCGCCATCCGGCGTTTGATGTTCTTCGCGGAAATGCGCGCCGCAGGATTCGTCACGGGTGAGGGCGTCGATGCAGAGCAGCTCGCCAAACTCGAGAAAATCGGCGACTCGCCCCGCCCGCTCGAGCGATTGATTAAAATCTTCGCCGTCGCCCGGCACTCGGACTTCGCGCCAGAATTGCTCGCGGAGCTTCGGAATTTTCCCAAGCGCTTCCTCCAATCCTGCTTTATTTCGAGCCATGCCGCATTTGTTCCAAAGCAGCTCACCCAGTTCGCGATGGAACGAATCGAGCGAACGGTTGCCGTTAATTTTCAGAAGCTTTTCGATTTTCGCGCGCACTTCTCGTTCTGCGTCTTTGAATTCCGGGCGGTCAGTGGATGGCCGCTTGCCTACTTGTCCTGCTAAATAATTCGGCAGCGTGTAAGGCAAAACAAAGTATCCATCAGCAAGTCCTTGCATCAGCGCGCTGGCGCCGAGCCGGTTCGCGCCGTGATCGGAAAAATTCGCTTCGCCGATGACAAACAAGCCGGGAACATTGCTCATCAAATTGTAATCCACCCACAGACCGCCCATTGTGTAGTGCACCGCGGGATAAATTCGCATCGGAACTTTGTAGGCGTTCTCGCCGGTGATCTTCTCGTAGACCTCGAACAAGTTTCCATAGCGCTCGCGGATTGTTTCCTCGCCAAGCCGTTTGATGGCGTCGGCAAAATCGAGATAAACGCCGCGACCGCCCGGTCCCACGCCACGGCCTTCGTCACAAACTTCCTTGGCTGCGCGCGATGAAATGTCGCGCGGCGAAAGATTTCCGTAGCTCGGATATTTTCGCTCGAGATAATAGTCGCGGTCCGGATCCGGAATTTCGTTTGGCGCCTTCGCGCAATCTTCTTTTCGTTTCGGGACCCAGACGCGTCCGTCGTTGCGGAGCGACTCCGACATCAACGTCAGCTTCGACTGATAATCGCCGGCATGGGGGATGCAGGTAGGATGAATCTGAGTGAAGCAAGGATCGGCGAAGAGCGCTCCTTTTTTGTAAGCGCGATAAGTCGCGGTCACGTTGCAGCCGCGGGCGTTGGTCGAAAGATAAAACACATTTCCGTATCCGCCGGTTGCCAGAACAACCGCGTCCCCGGCGAACATCTCGATCTTACCGGTCCGCAAACTTCGGGTGACAATTCCTTTGGCCTGACCATCAACGATTACGACGTCCAGCATTTCGGTTTGTGGAAACATCTGGACCGTGCCGGCGGCGATCTGACGGCAGAGCGCGGAATAACAGCCGAGCAACAATTGCTGGCCGGTCTGCCCGCGAGCATAAAAAGTCCGGGAAACCTGGGCGCCGCCGAAAGAGCGATTCGCGAGATAACCGCTGTACTCCCGCGCAAACGGCACTCCTTGAGCGACACACTGGTCAATGATGTTGCCGCTGACTTCGGCCAGACGATAAACGTTCGCTTCGCGCGAACGAAAATCGCCGCCTTTGATTGTGTCGTAGAACAAACGGTAAATGCTGTCGCCATCGTTCTGATAATTTTTGGCGGCGTTAATTCCACCCTGGGCGGCGATGGAATGCGCGCGGCGCGGCGAATCCTGATAGCAAAAGCATTTCACCCGGTAGCCGAGCTCGCCCAAGGTGGCGGCCGCCGAACCTCCAGCCAGACCGGAGCCAACAACAATTATTTCGAACTTGCGCCGGTTGTTTGGACTAACCAGTCGCGCGTGGTCCTTGTGGTTCGTCCATTTCCGATCAAGCGGACCGTGAGGAATGTGCGCGTTAAAGTCGCCGATCATAATTATTGCGCCGGCTTGATGAATCCAAGGAGAACGGCGATTGGGATCGAGACGTAACCCACGAACAGGAGCCAGGCGAAGATCCGTCCGGCGACGGCGAGCTTCGGGGTAAGTCTCTGATTATTTAGGCCAAGCGATTGGAAGAAGCTCGACGAGCCGTGAGTCAGATGAAGGGTCAGCAGAAACAGTCCGACAACATAAAAGGCCGATACGTAAACGTTCTGAAATCCGTAAACCATCATTGAGTAAACGTCGTAACGGTTCAGCGGATCGAGTTTCAGGAGAGGAAACTGAGGATTGAATTTGCGCGCGGTAAAATGGAGCAGATGGAAAATGATAAAGGCGAGGACCACCAATCCGCTCACCACCATGTGGCGCGACGCCCAACTCGCCTTGACGTAGTTTCGATCGCGGTAGGCTTGGGGTCGAGCTCGCCGATTTTCGATAGCCAGGAGGATCGTGAAGTAGATGTGCAGAATTACGCTGGCGAGAAGAAAGGCGCGGATCATCCACAAGATTGGTCCCAAATCGCGAAGATGTTGCGAGTAAGCGTTGATCCACTCCGGCCCAAGATAAATTTGGAGGTTGCCTAACAAATGGCCGATTACGAAAAGAATCAGGATCACGCCGGTTATGGCGACGACCATTTTTCGGCCGACGGAAGAATGGCAAAACGCCGAGATAAACCCGCGCGATTTTTCGCGCACGGTCGCGGCAGCGGCTGATTTCGGTTCGGCGGTCATTTGCTTCCAGGTTTTACGGCAGGAATCTTGGCCAAATCCGGCGGCAATTTGTCGGCGGCAAAATTCTCCACGTTCATTTCGACCAAACTGACGAACGGGCAACCAAAATCCGGTTTCTTGTCTCCGCTTCGATCGACAATCACGCCGACCGCAGCAACGATTCCGCCGTGTTCGCGAACGATATCGATTGTTTCCTGGACCCGGCCTCCGCGGGTGACGACGTCTTCCACGATCAGGAATTTTTCGGTCTTATCGATTTTGAATCCACGTCGGAGAACGAGCTTTCCGTCCTCTTTTTCAACGAAGATGTGGGGTTTGCCTAACGAGCGGCCGACTTCCTGGCCAACGATGATTCCACCGAGAGCAGGGGAGATAACGGAATCGCAGTCGAATTCGCGCAACTTGTCCGCCAGCATCGTGCAAACGCGCGCGGCAATGTCGGTGTGCGACAGAAGGATCGCGCATTGAAAATATTGGCGACTGTGCAGACCGGATCGCAAAACAAAATGGCCGTCGAGCAGTGCGCCGGTTTTTCGGAAAAGAGCGAGCAGGTCTTCGCTCATCCCGACGTATCCGCCACCGTTCGATCTGCTTCGCCTGCGACTGCAATGACTTCGATTTCGATGCGAACATTTTTAGGCAGAGCGCCCGCCTGCACCGTCGAACGCGCGGGCGGTGCCTGTTTGAAATAGCCGCCGTAAATCTCGTTCACCGTCTGAAAATCGCCGATATCTGCGAGAAAAATGGTGGTCTTTACCACGTTGTCGAATCCCAGGCCTTCGGCTCTTAGCAGGCCGCCAATGTTTTCCATTACCCGGCGCGCTTGAACGTCAATGCCGCCGGAAACAACCTGACCACTCTTGGGGTCGAGGGGGATTTGTCCGGAATAGTAAATAATCGATCCGACGCGAACGCCTTGCGAGTACGGGCCGATAGCGGCAGGCGCTTCGCTCGTGGAGATGATTTTCTTCATCCATCGAGCTTAAACAGCCAACCGCCGGACGCAATCATTCTGGCGATGGGGTTGGAGAGGCGCCGCCCTTCTTCTGAAGCTCGAGCTTTTCGTAAAATTCCTTTTCGAAATGCGCCACAAATCGCTGGGATTCATCGGGATCGATGAACGGATTTGGACTTTCGCCGCGCATCAGACGTTCACGTTTTTTTTCAAAGTGGAAGAATGAGCCGTGATCGGAAAGAAGAATGTCGCAAGGCAACCGTTTTAGGACGGCGAAAGTTTTTTCGAAATCAGAAGCGATGCCGGAATAACTTTCTTTTCCAACCAGTTTGTAATCGAGCGCGGTTGGACTGCCCGCGAAAACGACGTCGTAGGTTTTTGCACCATCCGAAATCTTCGCGGTCCAGGTGGTATTGCCTTTGGTGTGACCGGGCGTGAGCCAGGCAGTGAGGCTTTGACCGCCGAGCTGAATCGTTTCGCCGTCGCCGATGATTTGATCGACCGCGACCGGTGGAAACAGCAAGGTGTCGCCGAACCGAAAGTCGCCGTGGCCGCCGTTTCGAAGCAATTCCGCGTCGCCCGCGCTGGCAATGAACTTTGCGCCACTCTTCTGCTTCAATTCCGCCAAACCGCCGGCATGATCCAGGTGGGCGTGGCTATTCAGAAGAATCTTCACGTCCTCGATCTTGAACCCGAGCCGGGCCACGTTTCGCTCAATCTGAGGAGCGGTTTCGGCAAAACCGCCGTCGAGGATAATGTGTCCTTGCGGGGTTGTGATCAGGAACGAGCAGATTTCGTTCGCCCCAACGTAGTAAAGATTTCCGGCTATTCGAAACGGCGGCACCGGTTGGTTCATTTCACGAAGCTTGCGGATCGGCCTGACCGAGGGTAATCGAGGTGGTGGCCAACAAGAGAATAAAGTGGAATGAGTATTTCACGGCAACGATTCGTCTGAGACCTGCTTCTCTTTCACTCTTTTTGCAGTGTGCTATCTGAATGCATTCAAATCTTCCTGATCGCCGGCGGGCATTGCGACTCGACTAATTCCATCGATATTACCGACTGAATGGTTAATTGGATCTTAAAGAAGCTTTTCGGCTCGAAAAATCAGCGCGAGTTGCGGCGACTGGCGCCCACTGTGCGCCGGATCAACGATTTCGACGAGCAGTTTAAAGCGCTCTCCGACGATGATTTGCGCGCAAAAAGCGCAGCCTGGAAAGCCGAACTGAGCAAAATTTCCGACCCGGAAGAGCAATCGCGCCGGCTGGAGGAGATTTTGCCCGAAGCTTTCGCGGCGGTGAAGAACGCCGCCCGCCGACTGAAGGAACGCCAACATAGTTTCACCGTCTGCGACCAACCGATGACGTGGGACATGGTCCATTTCGACGTGCAGTTGGTCGGCGGAATGGTTTTGCATCGCGGTCGAATCGCAGAAATGGCGACCGGCGAAGGCAAAACTTTAGTCGCAACCTTACCGCTCTATTTAAACGCGCTCACTGGCCGCGGCGCTCATTTGGTGACAGTGAACGATTATCTGGCGCGACGCGACGCGGAATGGATGGGCCAGCTTTACGCTTTTCTCGGATTGACTGTCGGTTGCATTCAGCACGATCAGGAGCCGGATGTGCGACGGCAACAATACGCCTGTGACATCACTTACGGAACGAACAGCGAGTTCGGGTTCGATTACTTGCGCGACAACGGAATGGCCACCACCCGCGAGCAACAGGTCCAACGCGGTTATCACTTCGCGATCGTCGACGAAGTTGATTCGATCCTGATCGACGAAGCGCGCACCCCGCTGATCATTAGCGGTCCCGCCACGATTTCGACCCATCAATACGACAAATGGAAACCGTTGATCGAGCAGCTCGTTCGCAAACAAACGATGCTGTGCAATCGCTTGGCCAGCGAAGCGGCGGAAGCATTCGAAAAGGACGACGTCGAACTTGGCGGACGTCTCATGTTCAAAGTCAAACTCGGACAACCGCGCAACAAGCAGCTGTTGCGGATGATGGAGGACCCTGATAAACGCCGCGCCATCGATAAGGCCGAGCTGTCGTTCTTTACCGACACGCGCAAGGAGGAATTGTTTCAACTCAAGGAGGAACTTTTCTTTACCATCGATGAGAAATCGAATGAGTCGGATTTATCCGAACAGGGTCGAAGGTTTCTCAACCCGGACGATCCGAACGCGTTCGTGTTACCCGACCTGATCAGCGAATTCACCGAGATCGATCTCGATACGAGTTTGCCAGACGAGGAGAAGGACAAGAAGAAATCCGAGCGCCAGGAGCATTGCGACCAGCAGGCGGAGCGGATTCACAACATTTCGAATCTACTTCGCGCTTACTGCGTGTTCGACAAAGACGTTCAGTACGTTGTTGAAGACAACAAAGTCGTCATCGTCGACGAATTTACCGGCCGCAAAATGCCGGGCCGACGCTGGAGCGATGGATTGCATCAAGCGGTGGAAGCGAAAGAGGGGGTGCAGATAGACCGCGAGACCCAGACCCTGGCCACAATCACGATCCAAAATTACTTTCGGCTTTACGACAAACTTGCCGGCATGACTGGAACCGCGGAGACGGAGGCGGCCGAGTTCCACGACATTTACAAGCTCGACGTCAATGTGATTCCGACGAACCGGCCGGTGGCGCGACAGGATTTCAACGATCGCATTTACAAAACGCGCCGCGAAAAATACAACGCGGTGATCAACGAAATCAGAGAGCATCATACGAACCAGCAACCGGTGCTGGTCGGCACGGTGAGCGTGGAAGCGAGTGAGTTGCTCAGCCGAATGCTCAAGCGCGAAAAAATTCCGCACAACGTGCTCAACGCGAAATTTCACATGCAGGAAGCGGAAATCGTTCAGCGAGCTGGACAGCCCGGAACGGTGACGATTTCAACGAACATGGCCGGCCGCGGCACGGATATTAAACTTGGAGGAGGCGTGGCGGACAAAGGTGGTCTCTTTGTTATCGGCACCGAACGACACGAGGCGCGCCGGATTGATCGGCAATTGCGTGGTCGTTGCGCGCGCCAGGGCGATCCGGGCGCATCCCGATTTTATGTCAGCTTCGAAGACGATTTGATGCGCAATTTCGGCGCGGCCGATCGGATGACCAAAATCATGGAGCGCTTCGGTCTTGAAGAAGGCCAGGAGCTTGAACATCGCTGGTTAAACAAATCGGTCGAGACGGCGCAGAAGCGGGTCGAGCAGCGCAATTATCTGGTCCGGAAGCGCACCCTCGATTTCGACGATGTGATGAACATGCAGCGCGAAGTCGTTTACACCTGGCGGAACGACGTAATCGACGGCGACGACCCGCGCTCTGAAATCTTCGAGGTGATCGATGAAGCCGTGCCGGCAAAGGTGAAAGAATACCTGGAGGGCGAAGAACCGAACTACACCGGTTTGATTAATTGGGTGAACACGACGTTTCCGCTCGGTCTTAATAAAGACCGCGCCCAATTCGAAACCCGCAGTGTTGATGAAAACGCGAAGTTCCTGATCGAAAAAATCAAGGACGCGTATCAACGGAAATCGAGTCACGAAGAACCGAGCGCAGTTAAAAGCCTGGAGCGCTATATTATTCTTAACGCGATCGATCGTCTTTGGCAGGAGCACCTTTACGCGATGGACGCGTTGCGGGAAGGCGTTTATCTCCGCGGCTATGCCCAAAAGGATCCGCTGGTCGAATACAAAACCGAAGCCTACGACATGTTTGTGGACCTGATGGCGAACATTAAAAACGAAGTGCTGCATAATCTTTTCCGCAGCACGTCAAACCTTCAGGCGTTCGAGAATTTCCTGTCGACTCTGCCACAGTTTCTACTCCGCGAAGACGCGCCTACCGCGCCGACTGCACACGCTCCAATGCGCGCGCGGCAGCCGCAGCCGGCAATGGCCGGGGTTGCGATGGACGGTGATGGCGATGGTGCGGGCGAAGTCTCCATCGATTTGCCGGTTCGACGCGCGGTGCCGAAAGTTGGTCGAAACGAGCCCTGCCCGTGCGGTAGTGGCAAAAAATACAAAAATTGCTGCGGGCGTACTGCCTGACGCCTGAATCCGCCACCGTTTCAAATTGACGAATTGTGTTATTTGGAAATTCTTTGGACCTGACATGCTGACAACTCTTTCGCGACAAATCATCCTAAGCCTGCTGGTGGTTAGTTTTCTTCCGGCTTGCGCAATTCATCGCCCGACCATTCGCGAATACAACACAGACCGGACGGGTCGCGTTTCGGTTACGAATGTGACTGAGGACCAATATTGGAAAGAACGCGTTGACGAGCGGATCGCGGCAGAAATCAAGCATGAGAAACCGGAGGCCGGTTACGATACCTGGCAAAATTACTGGCGTTGGTGGTACAGCGTCCTCCGCCGGAAAAAGAAGCCGGCCTACAAGTCCCAGCAGTTCAAGACGTCGGAAGACATGGTGAATTACATCAAAGACAAACGACGCGCGAAAGGTTTACCGACTTACGAAGACTAATTTTGGGTAGCGGCGATTGACCTCAATCGCCACCGGCAAGACTTTCGTCGATGGCCAATGGCGAAACGATCGAATCATACGTCCCGGCCCGGCTGGACCGGATGCCATGGACCCGCTGGCACTGGCTGATTGTTATGTCGCTGGGCGCGACTTGGATTCTCGACGGACTTGAGGTTACCCTGGCTGGTTCGTTAGGCGGAATCCTGACCCGGCCCGAAACGCTTGGTTTGAGCGACAGCGAGGTTGGGGCAAGCGCAACCTTCTATCTGGCGGGCGCAGTCGTCGGGGCAATTCTGTTTGGGTATGGCACGGACCGCTTTGGGCGGAAGAAATTGTTCTTCGTGACAGTCGCCGTTTATTTGGTCGGGACGGCGCTCTCGGGGTTTTCCTGGAATTTTGCAAGTTATGCAGCTTTTCGCGCGCTGACCGGCGCGGGCATCGGCGGTGAATACGCTGCGGTCAATTCGGCGATCGACGAATTGATTCCGGCGCGAGTGCGCGGCCGGGTCGATCTGATGATCAATGGGTCCTACTGGGCCGGTGCTGCGCTTGGTGCCGCAGCGACGCTGATCTTGCTCGATCCGAATCGGTTTCCAGTTTGGCTAGGCTGGCGATTCGCTTTTGCAATTGGAGCATCGCTGGGATTGATCGTGATTTTCTTCCGTCGTTGGATTCCTGAGAGCCCGCGCTGGTTGATGATTCACGGCCGGAATCGCGAGGCCGAAGAAATCGTCAGGCGAGTAGAACAAGAATTTGAGGTCACATCGGATCGAGCCGCGTTGGCTCCGATACATGTTCACACCCGCACTCATACACCCTGGCATGAAATCTGGAACGCGATCGCGCACGAACATCGGCGCCGCTCGGTTCTCGGCTTCGTTTTAATGACGACACAGGCGTTCTTCTACAACGCGATTTTTTTTACTTACGCGCTCGTCCTGATGCGATTTTACGATGTACCCGAACGGAGCGTCGGGATTTATCTGCTTCCGTTCGCGATCGGAAATCTGCTCGGTCCAATTGTCCTCGGCCATCTGTTCGACGCGATCGGCCGAAAACAAATGATCGCGGCGACCTATGGTCTAGCCGGAATTTTACTCGCCCTGACCGGCTGGCTATTTCATGCCGGAGTGCTCACGGCCCAAACCCAAACCGTTGCCTGGGCGGTAATTTTCTTTGTCGCCTCAGCCGCCGCGAGCTCAGCTTACCTGACGGTGAGCGAGATTTTTCCGCTCGAAATCCGGGCCTTCGCCATCGCGATTTTTTACGCGATTGGAACCCTGACCGGCGGAGTGTTCGCGCCGTGGTTATTCGGTTGGATCATTGGGACGGGATCGGCAAACGGGCTGGTCGTTGGATATTTTGCGGCCGCGATTTTAATGGTCGCCGGTGCGATTGTGGAACTTTGGATCGGAGTAGCGGCAGAACGCCGGCCGCTCGAACACATTGCCGCGCCGCTCTCGAGTCGATTGTAGCGGCGCTCTCCGAGCGTCGAAAATATTTTAGCTCCGACGGTCGGAGACCGCCGCTACAGATAGTTGGCAGGTATGGATCGGTCCGGATGGCATGAGTTGACTGCAGTAGAGATGGAACGCTTCCACGCGAAACATTCCGGCATCGAACTCAACGTGTGATTTGAGGAACTTCCGCAGGGTGCCCTCGGCGACATTGCCGCAACGCGCGAGGGTGATATGCGGATGCCACGGCCGCAATTCGGGCTCAATCCCGACCGCCAGCGCTGCTTCCTGCACGCGTTTGTGAAGTTGAAACAAATGGGGATGGCCCGCGCCGATCCCGATCCAGATTATTTTTACGGGCCCTTTTGGCGGGAAAGTGCCAATGCCTTCGACGGGAAGAAAAAACGCGCGGAACTCAATTGCTCCCAGTTTCTCGCGCAACGCCAGCTCAACATCCTCGCGAACCTCGGGGAAAAAACCGAGTGTAAGATGGACTTGATCGCCGGCAGTCCATCGAACGCCGCGGATCCGCGGATCGAGTTCGACCAAAATGTCCCGGATCGATTTCGGCGGATCGATGGAAACGAAGAGCCGGCTTAGTTTCACTTTCGCGGGCGGATTTCCGCGCCCGCCCGCGCTTCGTTACCGCTTTCGCTGACTTGGCCGGGAAGGGAGCGGTTAACCATCCGCATGAGACGCGCCATCAAATTCGGAAACACCGCGTTGGCGGCGATGATGAAATAGGCGGTGACGGGCATGACCAGGTTTGGTTTGCCGCGACGGCAGGCATTCAGAATTTTTCGGGCGGCCCTTTCCACTGAGATCGAAGCCAACGGAAGTTTGCTCGCGAGATTGAACCACCGGAACTCAGCCGCGTGATCCCCTTTGAATTTCGCATGAACGTCGGACCCGGTTCGCATCATTCCGGGCGT
Organism: uncultured Verrucomicrobiae bacterium; assembly: GCA_963817335.1. GTDB lineage: Bacteria > Verrucomicrobiota > Verrucomicrobiia > Chthoniobacterales > UBA10450 > AV40. The sequence goes on from CAWFNX010000001.1 coordinate 991,566, forward strand.
AACTGTGGTGACGTAAATCTTGTCGCGAGCAAGTTCAGCCCGAATGGAATCGGAAAATCCGGTGAGGGCGAACTTGCTGGCGGAATAGGGGGCCAGATGGGGCACGGCGATTCGTCCGCCGATTGATGCGATGTTTACGATCCGACCCCCGCCTGTGGCGCGCATCTGCGGCGCGATCAACCAATACAACATGAAAGGCGCCCAGAAATGGAGGCGCAGCGCGCGATCGAAGTCCTTGAACTGCATGTGGGCGAGTGGACCGACCTCGATGATGCCCGCGTTGTTAATCAGGATGTCGATCTTGCGGAAATGTTGCAGCATTTCCTGAACGGCAGACTGGATCTGCCTGGAATCGAGAAGATCGCATTCGATCGTCAGGACGTCGGTGCCGTAGCGGTTCAAATCATTCCTGGCGCGCTCCAGTTCTTCGGGATTGCGGGCGAGGAGGGCAACTTTTCCTCCGTGTGCGCAAATTTGTTTTGCGATCTCCAAACCCAGCCCGCGCGAGCCGCCGGTAATGAGGGCGACTTTGTCAGTGAAAAAATTAGCGCGGCATTGAATTTAGAACGTCAATGCTCAGCGCTCGGTCTTCAACGCCTAATTCGGAACGGTCGGTTCGATATTTAGCCGTGCTTGCGATTGAAACGCGCCACTTCGCGCTCAGTCTCGCGCTCCACCGCCCGCTTTTTGAGATCAGCCCGTTTGTCACGCGCGACCTTCCCCTGGCCGACGCCGAGTTCGGCCTTCAATTTGCCGTTCTTCCAATACAGCTTGAGCACGACCAGCGCGCGACCTTTGACCTGGCTCTCTCCGTAAAGCTTGTCGATCTCCTGTCGATGGAGCAAAAGTTTGCGCACCCGTTTGGCCGCCGGCACTTCATGACTCGCTTTTTCGTAGGGCTGGATATCGGCGTTGTAGAGAAACGCTTCGCCATTCTCGATCCGCGCGAAGGCGTCGCCAATGTTGGCTTTGCCTGCCCGAATCGATTTTACTTCGCTGCCTTTGAGTTCGAGCCCCGCCTCGTAACGCTCGAGAATGTGAAAATCGCGGAGCGCCTTTCGATTGAGAATCGATTCGGCGGACATGATCGCGTTTGAAACGCGACTGGAACTTACGCGTTCTCCTGAGGACCCTTGACGGGCTCGAAGGCGAGTTTGCCAGCGACGATTTCTTTCAGCGCAATGTCGGTCAGCGACATTCGCGGAGTTGTTTCGACCATCGGGCGATGTCCCAATCCCAGTTGTCGCACACGTTTGGAAACAACGTTGATCAGGAGTTGCTGATTGGGGATTACTTGAGCTGCTTCCTGGAGAAGTTGTGTCGTCATATGGCGCAATGATCTGACGGTGCGGTTGGTTTCCGTTGGGAATTGAAGGATGGTCGGCGCACTCGATGCGAGCGCGGATGGTGTGAGCTGCGGGGCGGCGAGCATAAAAACGGAGCGTGACTGTGCGAGCGGTTGAAAAGATTGTCAACCGATTTTGATGGCCAGCGGGGGCGACCAGCTTCTGGCAGTCGCTTTTGGCGAGTGTAGGCCCGGTCTGCGTGGGTTACCAACGAGGCTGTGCTACAAGTTTTGCCACGTATAGTGGCTGCTCAAGAACGCCTTTTGCAGATCCGGGAATATATCGCGATTGGAAGTGAGCTCGAATCGCACTTGCTCGCTTTGGCGATTGAGGAACATGACGGATTTCGCGTAGCGAATGCTGTAGTAATCGTAGTTAATTACGACGAGAAAGGTTTCTTTCCCTTCTATCAATAGTGGATTTAACTGTTGAGAAACGGCGGTCACATTGGTTGCGCCGCGCGGTACCGCAGCAAGGACCTCGTCGCAGAGACGTTTGATGGTCGTTTCGTCAAAGACTTCGGGTCGTGACACCTTGCTGACGGTTATGATCGCCTCAGCCACCGACCCGGAGTCTGGATGCAGCACCAGACGGTTTCCGCTGACGGAATACTGCCACTTTCTCGGCGGAGTGTAGGTAACGCGACGTTCGCCGTCTGCGAAGACGAGTTGGTGTCGCTTCACTCCATCGAGCTCGTATTCCTCAACTTGCGGTGTCAGCTCGAGTGCGTGGGCAAAGCCCGCTAAGAAGATAAGAACGAATACGGTCCTTATTGCAGAGCCCATTGGCCTTTCGCGTAACTGTAAACCATGAGCGAACCTGGAGGCGGTTTGGTCTTGAAGTTTGAGTCGAAATACCAATGGCGGGTCGGCGGAACGTAGACATTCGCTTTTCCCCACTCACCAGTGGATTGTTTGCTTTGGTAAAGCTCCACCATCGATCCGTAGTAGGTAACCATGGCGTGAGACCAGTCTTCGAGAAAACGAGGAAAGTTTTCTGCGCCGCCACTATAAGAACCGTCCCCTCCGACGGGAGCCGTTGGAACAATACCAGAGAGTACGGCAGTATTAAACGTAGTATTTGTGGCGACCCGCGAACTCGTTCCGAGCGACGAGTTCGCATCATTCCAAGAATTGGAAAGCAAGTTAATCGCATCACCGATCATTGAACAGGGCGCCCTCGTGTAGCCGGGCACCTGCGGGGTTGTCGGGTCATTGTTGCTGGTGCTATCTGAGGGCGGATTGCCGCCAGTATTAAAATCACCCTGGATGTAAATGGGGTTGTTGCTCGCAATCGTTAGGCCGGATACTGGAATTTTGCTGCCGCCTTTTATTCGAATTCCTCGCCTCGCGCTAGAGGTTGCGCTCGAGTCGTAGATATAAATTATCGGATTGGCGAATGCTGACGACGATGTGTAGCTCGGATTGCCGCCGGAAGCAGTAGTCACGAGTTTGCTGACATCGAGAGTGGCAAGACGGACGGTGGCTGCCTCGCGGTTGTCTTGTATAGTTTGGTTCGTCGTAATAGCACCCGCAGCAGTAAACATGTTATAGAGCGATCCGCTGGTTAGGGCTTGGGTAGCGCCGGTCTGTTGATTGGTAACCGTATAGAGATTTACAAGGTCATGTCCTTTTACGCCGTCGAATCCATTTTGGTTAGGATTAGGATTGTCCTGAACTTGGATGATTACACTCGCTTGATCCCAGTAACGCTGACCTGCGAAGGGATCCGAAGAGCCTGCTACCGGCGGCTCAACTAACTCGCGGTAGCTGTCGTTATTTGGATTGGAATCGGACGTATTGAAAATCGCAGTCGAGTCCATGCCAAAAGGCTGCAAAGCCATGTCTCGGGCCGGCGGAAGGTTCGAGGGCGATGTTGGGGTTGTGGGAGTTTCCCCGCTATGTTGCTGATCGCCCGGCATGAAGTTAACGAACCAGTCAGAAGCGTAGGTAACCTTGTCAGCAAATGTAAGGTTCGTGCCGTGAGCGGTGTAGAGATTTGAATTGGTATTCACCCAGCCGGTTACGACCATCTGCGCTCCAGGGTGGATTTCCAGGGGATCAACATAGAAAATCGCCCAGTTCCATGGCGATAGTTGTTGCTTGGAAAAGACTCGACGGACTTTTGCCACCACCGGCCCTCGCTGCGTTGGCAGCGTAACGTCAGCCGATGCAAGGTAGTTATAGGTCGCGGCAGTGGTATTGACCGCTCCGGTCTGCGACATCCCGACCGCGGGAGGTGGAGTTGCAGTAGCCCCACCGGCAAGAGGCTGGAGCGTGCCATCAACTGCGACCACTTTAATATTAGAAACCGAGTAGGTTGGGTCGTATTCGTCGCTCAAATCCGGATTTGCTCCGGCCTTCGCGAAGTTCGAGCTACTCGGCAGATTCAGCTGCGAACTTGTTGGTAGCGGAATATTTGAGAATGCATTGGTCGCCAAGGGGGTAGACGGAGTGGAACGAGAGATCGCGCGCCAATTTGTAAACAACTTCTCAATCGTGGCGTCTGCGGCGGCTACTGCGGTTTGCAAAGTCGTGGTGCGTTGAACAAGACGATTAATGTTGCTGCTGTAATCCAGCGTGACTCCGACAATCACAGCAAGTGTTGCAATCGTCAGAAGGACAACGGCAAGTGAGCTCGCCGATTCATTAGCAGTGATTCTTTTCATTGATAGGTGGTGAGTCGGGCTTTCATTGGGATCTGACCGTTGAGGAAAATATTCGCTGCTTTGAAGCCACGATTGCTGTAATTTACGTCTGCGGTTGAGAGGTTGATCGCGGAAACAAAACGATAGTAGAGTGCGCCTGCCGGAGTCTGCGGTATGCTAAAAGGTAGGTCGCTCGTAATGTCACTGCCAAGTATCGCAAATGATTTCTTGGCGGTAGATCCCTGCCATTGGAGACTGCTGTTTGCCACGGTGTAAGAGCAACGGTCCGTGATTAACGCAACGATCATGTAGGTCGTCGTGCCTGAGATCGGGACAGGCAAACTGTGAGCAAGCGTTACCGTGATATTGCTCCCTGAGCCGCTTACGGCCGTGATGTCGTCTTCGATTTGATGGGTCGGGATAATTAATCTCTGCCCAACGGATACGGTGGGAGTCCCGCCATTTTGCGGCGTCAGCCTCAGGGAAACCTGATTTTGGCTGGTTGTGGCATCCGCGGTGATTTTATGGGGACCGCTGGACAATTCCTGGAATGAGATTCCGGCCGCTGGCTGAGTCTGGTTCGCGGTGGTGCCGTCTTTATTAACAAGATACGGCAACGAGACTGCGGAGTGAAGGTCCTGTAGCATTTGGACCATGGCCGTCCGAGCCTGTTGATGGGCCGTGTTCATGGCGACATTCTTCGCTCCAAGAACCAAACTGACGTTCAGGAGCGAACATAATGCGATCCCCACGGTGCTGAAGACAGAGGAGACGATTCCTAATTCGATTAACGTGTAGCCTCGATTATTTGAACTGAGTTTCATATGTCGGATGTGCGGATTGTGCTCATGGTGAATGAGTAGTTTCGGTTGAGATAAGTGTAGTTGATCGCAACGACAGCTTTGTACATTGTGAGGGGGAAGGTCACCGAACCATTGCTGTAAGTTGAGCTGATGTCGGTCACGGTTGTCGTCATTGTTCCGGTAACGATGACTCCGGTCTTTGGATCTTGATAAACTGAAACGTTATTCTGGGTATGGGTGCCGAGCTGTAATTCCGGAGGAATTTGAACGCTGCCGTCCGGGTTCGTCTTTTGGGGATTGAACGGACTGTCCGATTGGATGAGGTCGATTTGATTCATCACCGCGGTGTAGGCGCCGGTTGCATTCCGAGCTGTGCTGGCCAGGGAGTTGAATTTGGTCAGGGCTCCGACGGCGCAAGCTGCTCCGAGGCTGATCACGGCCATGCCGACGACGGCCTCTACCAGCGTGAAACCTGTATTTTGGTCGTGGTGCCGCATTTTATAATTACCATAAAAACCAGCAGAGAGCATGCCGATTTTCGCCTATCTGCGAGCAAATCCGACTAAAATGAGAAATTATTGATTTCTTATCAGATTTGAGACTAAATCGGCACTTTTCTCTCTTTTTCGTAGGAAATGAGTGTGTTCTGTTTTTTGACACTTTGCCAGAAACATGGCAAGAAAGGATCAGGAAAACGTCCTTTTGATCACCTGACGAAGCGCAGGGCAATCCACATCGGGCTGGTGGGATTTGAACCCACGGCCTCCTGGTCCCGAACCAGGCGCTCTACCAAGCTGAGCCACAGCCCGCACTAACAAACGAAGCGCATACTTCGCGCATTTCGAGATGGCTGGCAAGGAATACCACAGCGACGTCCCGCTGCCCATTCGATATTCCCATCTCTCCAGAGTGAAGAAGTGGGTTGAATACGCGCGTGCGATGTGATTGGATCAGCGACCACCAACTGAAAATTCATGGGTTCTCTGAAGAAGCGGCGGAAAGCGAAGATCTCGAAACACAAACGGCGCAAACGGATGCGGGCAAACCGCCACAAGAAGCGTTTGCGTTACAAGTCTTAACGTCCTTCCATTCGTTAGGCGAGTTCAGCCATTTGCGCCGGTTGTGGCGGCCGACTAGACTCGACTCATGATCGCATCTCGCGGTTGCGAACGGCGAATCGCTACGTTGCTGTTTGTGATTATCGGCTGCGTTGTCTCGCAGTCGGTCCTCGCGAAGCCAAGGATCGCAGTCCCGGCGCCTACCGTCCTTCCGACTCCAGTACCCGCTAAAAAGACGGTTCGTCAGGATGATTCGCTCAATTCTCCGGCAGCGAAGGATCTGCAGCTCAGGCTCGAGAACGAACACAAGGCGGATGCCCTGGCTCATTTTGTCGAAGGGATGTCGTTCGAAGAAAATGGTGAGATGGATAGAGCGCTGACTGCCTACCGGAAGGTCCTCGATGTCGATCCGGGTCAGGTTGAACTCGCTGGCCGGGTGGCATCATTACTTGCCCGTCAGGATGATTTTCCACAGGCGATCGACGTCTTGAAGGACGCGGTGAAAGCAACACCGAACGCGCCTGAGCCTCTGCTTCAGCTGGCATTCATCTACGCGAAGTATCTCGGGCGGACCGACCAGGCAATCGACTACGTCAATCGAGCAATTGCGATCAATCCGCGCAACATTGCTGCCTACGAACGGTTTTGTGAAGTCGCCCTGGCCGCGGGCGATGAAAAAAAGGCGTTGCAAGCGTTGGATCGCGCGACGGCGCTGAAGACAGATGACGCAACGTTCTGGGCACGGCTTGGAAAGCTTTACGCGACGATCGTTTTTAAAACCGATCGCACTCCCACGCCCGACGAGATTGCGCGGGTGAATGAGATTTTCAAAAAGGCGGCCGATCACGCCGGAAATGACAGCGCTGTGCTGAAAGATCTCGCCGATTATTACGCTTCGACCCAGCAGATTAAGGAGGCGATTCCACTTTACCTGCGCCTGCTCGAACTGGAACCGGAGGACACGAACTCGCGAGAAAAACTGGCCGCCGGATTTCTTTTAACGAACCAGCGGGACAAAGCGGTTGAGATGCTGGAGGAAATCATCAAACAACATCCTGAAAAGTATCAGCCCTATGATTTGCTGGCCGGGCTGCTCGACGATACGGCCCGGACCCTTGAACGAGACAAGAAAAAAGATGAGGCCAAGGCCGCCTTCGCCAAAGCAGCGGCCAATTACGAGCAAAGCCTGGTGGTGAATCCGGATCGGCCCAGTCCCTATCTGCATCTGGCTGAGCTGCTTCTCGGTCCGCTACAAGAAAGCGAGCGCGCGGTCAAGATTCTGAGCGAAGCTCGCCAGCACTTTCCTCGAACTCCGGAGATCGCCTACTATCTTGGAATCGCCCAGCGGGAAGCGAAGCATGCGCAGGAGGCTGTGGCTACATTTGAAGAAGCGCTGCATGAAGCGGAGTTGGACGACGGCGAGATAACAAATGCGCGATTTTATTTCGACTATGGCGCCGCGGCCGAGCAGGCTGGTCTTTATGATAAAGCGGCGGGTCTCTTCCAAAAATCCATTGCGCTTGATCCGGCCAATTCCGCCGACTCTTACAATTACTTGGCCTACATGTGGGCCGATCACGATCTGCGCCTTGATGACGCCGAACAGATGATCAAGCTTGCCTTACAGAGCGACCCAAACAACGGCGCCTACATCGATACCCTGGGATGGTTGGAGTACCGCCAGGGCAAATATGATCAGGCCCTGGTTGATCTTCTGCGGGCCGCTCAAAAATTAACTCGCGACGATCCGGTTGTCTTTGAACACATTGGCGACACCTTCGCGAAGATGAACAAGATTGCCCAGGCCCTGGATGCGTGGCAAAAAGCGCTGAACCTTGATCCGCAAAACAAAACCCTGACCGAGAAGATCGACAACGCAAAGACCAAGATGAGTAAGGGCCAATCGCCGAATGCGAATCCAATCCATTAGAACAGTCGCCGTAACGGGTTCGTCGTTTTGGCTGGCTCGTCCGAAATCATGAGTGCTTATCCAACACCGTGGCAAAAGCGAACGATGTGGGCGGCGCTCAGCGCGTTCTTTGTCGTTTTGCTCATCGTAATTGCGGGCGTGGTAGTTTATGTCGGCGCGAACCTAATCAGTTTCCTTCAGCCGATTTTGATTCCGGTAGCGATCGCCATCATTCTCGCCTACCTCCTCGATCCGCTGGTTACGGAACTCTGCCGTCGCGGTCTGGGGCGCACCTCCGCGATCTGCCTGATTTTTGTGATGGCGCTGATGGCTCTGGTCGGCCTGTTTTGGTGGGTCGTCCCCACGGTCTCAGAACAAAGCGCCAATTTTGCAAAGGAGCTGCCTTCTTACACCCAAACTGCCCGCGATCGAATTGTCGATTTGGTCGTTCGCTATAACCGAACGTTCGGAGGAACGACCGGGACCCGCGGCAAGTCTGCCAGCTCGGGCCTGGTCAATTTGCTTCTTGGAACCCCACCGCCTCGGTCGCCTAACGCCTCTCCGTCGGCTACGCCAAATCCATCCGCATCAGCCACCAATTCCGCTACGGAAGAATCAATCGCGCCGGCGCCGCCGAAACTCAGCTCGGCCGAACGCCAGAAAGTGGAAGGCGATGTCGAGAAAATCATTGGGTACATCCAACACCAATTACCCGCCTGGAGCGATAAAGTTTGGAACATCCTGAAGCAAAGTATCGGCGGATTTCTCGGTGTTGCCGGTTTCCTCCTCAGTTTGATCATGGTCCCGATTTATCTGTTCTTTCTTTTGAAGGAACGGCCACGGATCGAGAGACGCTGGAAAGATTATTTACCGCTGCGTCCTTCGCCGCTTAAAGACGAGATCGCTTCGGCCCTGTCTGAGATTAACAGCTACATCATCGCTTATTTTCGCGGCCAACTCCTCGTTTGTCTCGTCGACGGAACGCTCATCGGCAGCGCGCTCACCTTACTGGGCTTGAGCTTCGCCCCGTTGATCGGCCTTCTCGTTATCATTCTGACCATGATCCCATATATCGGCATCGTGATTTGCTGGGTGCCAGCGGTCGTGATCGCAGCTTTTCAATGGGGGAATTTCTGGGGGCCTCTTTGGGTGACACTTATTTTTGTGGTCATCCAAAATCTCGAGGGAATGTTTTACGCCCCACGCATTGTCGGCAATTCGGTCGGTCTGCACCCGATGACGGTTATTGTTTCGATTTTTGTTTGGGGCTTGTTAATTGGCGGTTTGTTGGGCCCGATCCTCGCGGTTCCGTTGACCGCGACGATCAAAGTGTTGCTGACCCGCTACGTTTGGGGACCGCGGATGCGAGACAGGGTGCGGGCTGAGGTCGATAGCGTGCCGGTGGTGCGCGAGTCGCATGGTGAGGCTTAGGGACGCGGTGGCGCGATCCGTCTGGCAAGGCGCGAGTTGCAATCTCCGAGTCGTCCACGCATAAAGATTAGATGCCGGAAAAGATCAGACGCGTCCGCCGCCGAAGACGCAGTCATTCTTTGCCGGGTGGCGAGTCGTACCCGAGTTTGCGGTTTCATTTTCCGCCGTTGCGAGTTGCGGTCTACGTTTTAGGGGGCGCGCTCGCGCTTGCCCTGATCATCGTTTTCGCCACTTACGGATCGAAACTGTATTCGGGCTGGCGGGAAACGCGTCTGTTGAAACGCGCGTCGGCAATGTTGGAGAACAAGGATTTCGCCGGCGCGGACCGAATAGCACGGCAAGTCCTGGAAACGCATCACGATTCGCTTCCCGCGTTTTACATCTTGGCCGATGCGACCGAAAAACAAAATTTCGAAGAAACCGTGTCGTGGCGGGCGCAGATCGCGCGAATGCAACCTGATAACATCGACGCCCAACTGAACCTGGCTTCGGCCGCGCTTCGGTTTGGCCAGATCGATCTTGCTCGGAAAACATTGGAGCAGATTGGACCACGGGCGGAGGATAGGGCCACGTTCCACGTCGTGGCCGGCTGGCTGGCGCGGGCGGAAGGAAATCTCGCCGAACAAGAGCACGATTTCGAAATCGCCGTCCGCAAAGATCCTAAAAACGATGTTTACCAGTTTAATCTGGCCGCCATTCAGATCCATTCATCGGATCCGGACAAGAGCGCGCGTGCGCGGGAGAGTCTCGAACGACTGATGCAGATCCCGCAATTTCGAAGCGGCGCGTTGCGAGCCCTTCTAAACGATGCCGTCGACCGAAAAGACTTCGAATCGGCCGATCGCTTCGCGCTGCAGCTTCAGATGTCGCAGGACGTGACCTTCGGCGATTATCTTCTTTGTCTGAATTTTTATCGGAAGCTCGACGCCAAAAAATTCGACGCCTTGCTCGAGAAAGTGAAGCCGGTTGCTGTCCGAAATTCCACCGATCTCGGGCTTCTGATGGATTGGATGAATGAAAACGGAATGGCCGCAGATGTCATCAAGTGGATGGAGAAACTACCGGCAGAAGCGACTGATCATCCGCCGCCCGCTATTGCGGTCGCTGCCGCTTTTGCCGAGATCAAGAATTGGTCCCGTTTGCGGCGGTGGACGCGGAGCGAATCGTGGGGCGGCGACGAATATCTTCGGCTTGCCTATCAGGGATTTGCCGCGCACCAATCCCGCCAGTCGGGCGGAGACGCCGAGTTTGATTCTCTCTGGCGGGATGCTTTGCGCGCTGCCGCGGACCAGCCTGACCACGAGCTGAGACTTGCTCGCCTTGCCAGTAAATGGAATCTGGCGATCGAGAGTGAACAACTTTGGTCGCTGCTATCGCGAAACTCGCCGACTCGTCGCGAAGCGCTGGATGCTCTCTATAAACTCTATCGTGCCGGCAACGATCTGAAGAGACTTTACGATGTGCTCCAACGCCTCCACGAGAATTCGCCTAACGACACTGCCATCAGCGCGAACCTCGCCCGGCTTGGATTAAACATCGATCAAAACACCAGGCAAGCCCAGGAGTTGGCCAAGCAAGCCTACGAAAGCGCGCCGGCCGATGTAAACTGCGCGGTCACTTATGCCTATTCATTGTACGTCCAGGGCCGGACGACGGAAGGGCTCGATGCCATTCGAAAATTGCCGCCCGAACCGCTCCATGAACCGCACAATGCCGTTTACGCCGCGGTCTTGCTCCTGGACGTGAATCAAACCGACGCGGCCAAGGAATATCTTCAAGCCGCAAAGCGCGGACCGCTCTACGCCGAGGAAAAACGATTGCTGGAGGACGAAGTCACCAAAGTTTCCGGTGCGGCGCCGAATCCTTCGCCGGGCGCTTCGGCGAGCCCGGTATCCGCCGCGAAGCCGGCAGCGTCGGCCACTTCCACAGCGTCGCCCTCTCCCAAGCCGACTCCGTCTCCGACCGCAACGCCGTAAAAAATCGGTCTCAATCTTTGTACGGGTCGACAACGTCGCGGCCGGCCATCGCCACACCGAGTGGTCGCAATCTGTGAAGGACGCGAATCGTTCCGGTGTGCGCGGTGAGAACATCCGGCAGGCGACGGTACGCTTGGGGCGCTTCATCCAAATCGCCGCCCCGCAAAATAATTCCACGATCGTGCACCCATCTCATCATTTCGTCGTGCCTAACGAGTCCATTCTGGCGAATCCGCTTGTTGCCAACTTTAACGAATCGTCCTTTCGCCGCCGTGCGCGACATGATTCGCCCCGCGCCGTGAATGGTTGAGAACAGCGCCTCGCGCGAAGTTGGCGAATCAACCCCCTCGATGATGACCGCGTCGTCGCCCATGCTGCCGCCGACAAAACCTTTTTGACCGGGAAAGGCCGGGGTTGCGCCTTTGCGCACGACCCAAAAATCTTTGCCGTCATGTTTCTCGCGCCAGGCGAAGTTGTGGTGATTGTGCACTTCTTCGAGAATTCGCGCCCCCAAAATGTTTTTCACCACGTGACGCGCGACCGCTTCTCGTCCGGCATACGCATAGCGCCCCGCCAAATGCATTCCCGCGAGATAATCGCGGCCAATTTCCGATTTTTCCTCGACCACGGTCGGGGGCACGTCCATCCCGTCTTTTCCGCCGGCTGCTTTTAAGAAATGTGTCGCCGTTTTGTGCCCGAGTCCGCGGGAACCAAAATGCACGCCGACCCAGATTCGATCGTCTTCGTCCGCGAAAATATCGACGTAATGGTTTCCGCCGCCGACGGTGCCGAGTTGCTCCGCCGCGATCGATTTCAACACGCCGATTGGTTTTATTTTCCAGGCCGCGTCCTCAAACAATTCGTGCTCGACCCGTGTCTTGCTCGTGCGTCCGATGCCGAACGAAATGTCGCGAACAACGTCGTCCATGATCTTGTCAATCTTCGGCGCGATTTGTTCGCGCTTAGCGTCGGTCAGAATGGCCAGGTTTCCGCAGGCGATATCGAACCCGACGCCGCTGAGCGAAATTTTGTCTTGATAGGCCACAACTCCGCCGATGGGTTGTGCGTAACCTTTGTGACCATCGGCGCAAAGCACACCGCGTTCGCCTCCGGCCGCGACACACGTTTCGATTTGCTTGATCGTTGCCGGGTCGTGTTCGCCGAAAATTTTTATTTTCGGGTCCATCGGTAAGGCAAAACTCGAACCGATGGGAAAGAATTCAATTCGTTATCGGCGCAATGATTTCTTGGCGACGATTTTCCATCTCTCCACATCGCCACTGGTGCGCACCGGCAGGGTCAGACGAACCGCCGCCACGGAGTCGAAAAGCGCGGTTCGAAATGGAAACTTAATAACGGCGGCGAGTTCCTTCTTCACTCGTGACGGAATCTCTTTGTAAAGCAAGCTCAGGTGCGGATCCTTTGGAACTTTGGCCGACGATTTTGCGGCGCGGCCAAGATCGGTTGCGAGTTTCCGCAGAGCCGAATTGGATTTAAATCGGACGAACAGGGTCTTGGTAAACTTCGGGGAAGACCTGGTGCCCCGGACGTGCAGCCGAATTGGAGCCGACCGAATTTCTCGCAACACGTTCTTTGGTGATTGCCGGTGTTTCCCGCTGACGAACAAGGTCAAATGGGGTTCGAAGTTAGGCGCCTTTAGCCCTTTCCGCAGGATCCGAACGAGTTGGCAAAATAATTCTCGCTCCGGTTTTGCCGGTAGGAGCCAGTACACGATGGCCGTCTTCTTCATTTGGGCGAGAGTTGAGCGCCAACCCTAGATCATCGACGGGGCGGATGTCGATCTTCCTGCTCAATGAATCAACTGGCAGGAAGCTGCGGTTGGCGCAGATTAGATGATGCACAAAGCGGTGAAGAGTCAGGTGAACTGGCCAGCGCTGCGCGAGGATTTCCCGATTCTGCGCGAGCGGGTGAACGGTCATGCCTTGATCTACTTCGATAGCGCCGCCAGTTCCCAGAAGCCCCGCGCCGTGCTGGACGTCGTCCGCAATTATTATGAGCACGAAAACGCGAATGTGCATCGCGGTCTGCACACATTAAGCGCGCGGGCGACCGAGCATTACGAAAAGTCACGTCAGCGCGTCGCCGATTTCATCGGCGCGAAAACTGCGGACGAAATTATTTTCACCCGTGGCACGACCGAGAGCATTAACCTGGTCGCGCAGGCTTGGGGCATGAAATTTTTGCGCAGCGGCGACGTCATTCTGCTCACCGAAATGGAGCACCACAGTAATCTCGTGCCGTGGCAGCTTTTGGCCGAGCGAGTCGGCGCCCAATTGCGTTTCGTTCCCGTGCGCGACGATGGCACGCTGGCGCTGGAAAAACTTTCGTCCCTCCTGACGCCGGAAGTGAAGTTGTTCGCCTTCACTCACGTTTCGAATTCGCTCGGCACCATAAACCTTGTGGCTGAGCTCTGTAAGAACGCGAAAAGCGTCGGCGCCGTCACTTTGGTCGACGCGGCCCAAAGCATCGGGCACATGCCGGTCAATGTTCAAGACATGGGTTGCGATTTTCTCGCGTTCTCCGGTCACAAAATGTGCGCGCCAACCGGGATCGGCGTGCTTTACGGTAGAACTGAAATTCTGGACGCGATGCCGCCTTATCACGGCGGCGGTGAGATGATCGTCAGCGTGACGCTGGAAAAGAGCACGTTCAAAAAAGCACCGCACCGTTTCGAAGCCGGCACCCCCAACATTGCCGGGGCGATCGGCCTCGGTGCTGCGGTCGATTATCTGGAAGGAATAGGGCGCGCCGAGATTTTCGGGCACGACATCGATCTCACGAATTATGCGCTGGACCGAATGAAAGAAGTCCCCGGTCTGCGAGTGCTTGGGAACGCTAAGCCGCACGCCGGTGCGATTAGTTTTGTGATGGACGCGGCCCATCCTCACGATCTCACAACCTTCGCCGATCGCTACGGCCTCGCCATGCGCGGTGGACATCATTGCAATCAACCGCTCATGCGCCGATTTGGCGTGACCGGTTCGACCCGGGCGAGCTTTTATCTCTACAACACGCGCGAGGAAATCGATCGGATGATCGAGATTCTTCAGAAAGCTACGACGTTCTTCAAATGAACACCGAACTTGGGGAGCTCGAGGAACTTTATCAGGAAGTGATCTTGGACCATTCGCGACGGCCGCGAAATTTTGGCGAGCTGCCCGGCGCTTCGGTCACGGTGCACGGCGATAACCCGTCGTGTGGCGACGAGATTCATCTCGCGATCAAATTCGACGGCAACGGCGGATTGGAGCAAATCAAGTTCACCGGCCACGGCTGCGCTATCAGTCAGGCGTCGGCATCGTTGATGACGATGAAGCTGAAAGGGAAGAAGCGCGCTGAAGTGGAACAAATACTCCGCGCGTTTCATGATCTGGTCACTACCGGGAAGAATGACGCGCCGAAAAATCTCGGTGATCTCCAGGTCATGCGCGGCGTTCGGAAATTTCCGCAGCGAGTGAAATGCGCAATGCTTCCCTGGCGTGCGGTGGAACAGGCCCTGCGCCAAAGCGAAGGCGAGGCCACCGTCTCAACGGAAGAACCGGAATTCGGTTAACAATGCCGACCAACGTCCTCGGTACGGAATTGAAATGTTGCTGTCGCGATCCGGTGACCGGATTTTATCGCGATGGATATTGCCGCACCGGGCCGGAAGACGTCGGCCTGCACACTGTTTGCGTGAAAGTCACTCGGGAATTTCTCGATTTTTCGGTTCTCGATGGAAACGATCTGGTCACGCCGATGCCGGAGTGGGGCTTTCCGGGACTCAATCCCGGTGACAAATGGTGCGTTTGCGTTACCCGTTGGAAATCGGCCCTGGAAGCGAACCGGGCCGCGCCGGTGGATCTCGAAGCGACCCATACATCGGCCCTGGAATTTGTGACCCTCGAAGATCTTCAGGCGCACGCGCTCAAGTAGGTTTGTAGCGGCAGCCGTGCCGGCTGCAGGTTAGACAATCGCAGGCGGCACGCCTGCCACTACATTTTGGCCTAAAAGCAGCTTCTTGGCAGGCGTGCCACGCCCGTCGCTTCTTGTTTTAAGTCTGATCGTCGCATTCGTCCTGGCCTCCGCAGCGAATAGTCGCAGCCAATCGTGGCCGGTGCGCGAGCCGATTTATTCGTCTCGGATTGCTGACGGGGGGCCGCTTCAACCTTTTACGTTCAATCGACCACCCCAGCGCGCCCAGGCCCTTCGGGTTGCTTATTATGTTCCTCACACTCAGCGCACCGAACCGATCCAAAGCACCGACCAAGAGCCCGAAGCGAAAACGCCGGGGTTTGATCTGACCGATTCGCATCCGATGGTCCATGGAAATCGCGCAGTTCTGCGGAACGGAATTGCCTACGCTCCGTCAAACGCCCCGGACAGCGTGAAACAAGCAATCTGGGCAGTGAACACAATTTGCCGTCGCCCATACGTTTGGGGCGGGGGACACGGATCGTTTCACGATTACGGTTACGATTGTTCCGGAACAGTTTCGTTTGCCCTTCATTACGCCGGTTTGCTCAGTCAGCCGATCCCGTCGGGTGATTTTCTTCGTTACGGTCAACGCGGTCGCGGTCGATGGTTTACCATTTATTCGCGACACGGACACGTGTTTGCGATGATTGCAGGTCTTCGTCTCGACACCACCGATCTTCGATACGGTGGTGATGTGGGTCCGCGCTGGCATCTTGACGGGCGCGATACCTGGGCATTTGAGGCGCGTCACCCCGTTGGGTTGTAAAGCGTCCCGTTAGCGGCCAACATAACGGCAATTTGAAACTGCCGTTCAGCTTTTTCCTGGCCCTGCGTTATCTCAAACCGAAACGCACGTTTCTTTCCATCATCACGTTGATCTCGGTCCTCGGCGTTACTCTCGGCGTCACCGCGCTCATTGTTGTGATTTCGGTGATGACCGGATTCGATCGCGAGTTGCGCCAAAAGATTATGGATTTTGACGCCCACGTCGTCGTGACCAGCGAAGATGTGATTCAAGATTGGCGTTCGCTGAAAACGAAAATCGACCACGTCCCCGGCGTGGTCGCCAGCGCGCCTTACGTGCAGGGACCCGTGATTGTCGAGTTTCAGAGTCAACGATTTGCGCCGCTTCTGCGCGGTGTCGATCCGACTCAGGAAGAAAAAGTCATCCCGATTCAGAAATTCATAAAGCAGGGTAAACTCGATCTCGACAGCGAGTCGGCGGTACTCGGAATCGATCTGGCCCGGATACTCAAGATCCGGATTGGCGACAAATTGACGGTCTATTCACCGGGCAATCTCGGACAAATACTCGACCAGATTAAGAAACTCGAGAATGCGAAAGGCGATCAGGAGAAGGCCGCGATCAATGATTTGCGCGACGTCGTGCTGCCAAAGGAATTGATTGTGACCGGGATTTTCGAAAGCGGCCGCTACGAATACGATTCCAAATATTTTCTGGTTCCGCTCTATGTCGGTCAGGAACTCTATAACCTGGGCGACTCTGTCCACGGCATCACGATCCGGGTCAGCGACCCTTACGGCGCCGACAAGGTCAAGGAATCGATCGAGAGTTTCATCGAGCCGCCGGTTTTTGCTCAGACTTGGATCGACTTAAATCATCAGTTTTTCGACGCCGTCCGGTTGGAACGTAATGTCATGTTCTTTTTGCTCTTGATAATCGTCGTGGTGGCGGCCTTTGGAATCATGAGCACGTTGATCACGGTCACGGTTCAGAAGCGCCGCGAAATCGGGATCGTGAAAGCGCTCGGCGCGACCATTTCCCAGATCATCTGGGTGTTTTTAGGGCAGGGGACAGTGGTCGGACTTTTCGGAACCCTGACCGGTCTCGGTCTCGGAATGACCCTGATTCGTTACCGCAACGAATTCAGCCATTGGCTCGCGAATACCTTGCACATCGAGATTTTTCCGCGCGAAGTCTATCAATTCTCCGAGATACCAGCCCAGGTCGTTCCGCACGACGTCACCGTGATTTGTATCAGCGCGTTCCTGATCTGCGCGGTCGCGGCTTTGATTCCGGCCTATTTCGCCGCGCGCCTCGATCCGGTGAAGGCGCTGCGTTACGAATGATCAGCGTCTGCGGGCGCTGAATCGCATTCGGCTCAACAGAACATCGATTGCGCGAAACGTGTAATCATAACCGCCCGCCCATTCGCTGGCCCGCGGTCCGGCAACATTCAAAATGTCGATGTCATGATCGCGAATAAATGCGGCCATCAACGGCACCGCGTCTTCCGGCGAATATTTTGCGGCATCGATCAATCGATGGGGCGCGCGTTGTTCGATGCAACAACCCACCGTGTAAGCCGTCCCGCCGCTCAACTCGTGAAAGTAAATCACGATTGTTCCGTCCGAGTCCTGAACGTTGCGCGCCGTTCGCTCATCCGGGCCGCCCTTTTTTAATTCGGTCATCGGGTAGCGATCTGGAATTTTCCCTTCTTCGTCGAGGCGGCCTTCCGGACACCAACCGCCGCAAGGAACTCGATGCTTCATCGCAACGTCGAGCACTGCGCGATCAACTCCAGTTTGGCCTCCGGAAACAATTTTCATTGAGTTCTAGACAGAATTAACACGATTCTGAGGATTGGAATCAGAAAATCCTGTAAATCCTGTTTAGTCCTGTGGTGGCAGGCGTTTCGTCTGCATTTTTTCTGCTTTGGGTTGGGCGGTTAAGCGAACCGCCCGCGGGCGATTGAGGGCAATCGCCCCTACCTGACTGATTTCAATCGCCGGTCGGGACGATGTCGGCCCGCTCGATCATCAGAATCACGCAACGCTTCGGCGCGCGGGTCCGATGGCGAACCCCTTTTGGGACAACAAAACCCTGGCGCGGCGCGAGCTCGACGGTTTTGTCTTCGAGATCGATCAAAAATTTCCCGTCGACCACAAAAAAGAATTCGTCGATGTCGTTGTGTTCGTGCCAGTGATACTCGCCCTCCAAAACGCCGATTCGCACTACTGAATCGTTCACTTGGCAAAGCGTTTGGTTGTACCACTTATCCGTGCACGCATCGGCCAGTTTCTGAACGTCGATCAACTCCAGCGGCCCGTGCAGGATGTTGAGATAAGTCTTGTATGGAAAGTCTTGCGAATCTTTCGCAGCCATGATGTCGATCTTAGTTGTAGCGGCAGGCGTGTCGCCTGCAAGTTTTCAGGTAGCGGCGGTTCACCGAACCGCCATGGCGATTGAGGTCAATTCTGCCGCTCTGCGGCAATCTAAAAGCGGGCTCTTACTGAATGCACTAGCGGGAGCGTAATCGCCTCTACCTGGATTTACTCTTCACCGTCGAAGTAATCGACCTCTTTACCTTTAATCACCACGCGGTCCGCTTGTGATGTCTTGTTCGCTTTCCATTTCTTGCTGTCAGGATAAAACGCCGATTCGCCGACCGGATTATCGGCAATCACATAATAAATAAGGTCGGTATCTCCAGAGTTCGTGATCTGGTGCGGCTCGTTAGGCCCGAAGATGAAGGCATCGCCTGCGCCGACTTCGGTGGTGCCGTCTTTGTCGCGCACCGATGCTTTGCCGCTGACGATCAAATACATTTCCCATTGGGCCGAGTGCGCGTGGAAAGGGAAATTCGGTTTGCCCGGTGGCATGCGGTTCAATTCCAGATCGAATGGATGATGTTCCTCCGCATCGCTTGAGATGCGGTGGCCCGATTCCCGGGCCCGACCGCGCTTGAGCGCTTCCGAGATTCCCGTGAACGAAACCGCGTAATTGCCCTTTGGCGATTGCCACGGGTCTTCCTTGATCTCGCTAATGTTTACTTTGTGCATTCCAGGAAATTCAATTTGGAAACCAGGAAACCATGAAAAATAAGAATTATTAAACCTTAAAAATTCCCGATTTCTGGCTTCCGAATTACTCCTCTCCATCGAAGTAATCGGCCTCCGTTCCTTTCACGATCACTTCCTCGCCGTTCTCCTTCCAGACCGCGAACTTGCCGCTGTCCGGATAAAAACAGGAATCGCCGCGTGGATTATCGGCGATCACGTAGTAAACAAAATCGTCGTCGCCCGCGTTGGAGAGCTGGTGCGCTTCGCCCGGTCCAAAGAAAAACGCATCGCCGGGACCGACTTCGGTCCAATTATCCTTGTCGCGAACGTTTCCCTTACCAGAGACCACGAGATAAAGCTCCGATTCAGTCGAATGCGAATGATATGGGCAAAGCGATTTGCCCGGCGGAATGCTGACCAGCGCGAGATCGAACGGCCACCGCTTCGCCAAGTCGAGTGATTCCGGATCTCGCCCAAGCGCTACCGAAATATTTTTAGTTCGCCGCCCAAACTTTCCCTTCGGCGACTGCCGCTCCTGCCATTCAACGTCTTTCAAATTAACTTTGCGCATACAGCTTTAACTTTGATTATACAAACTCGCCAGGTTCGCCTTCCTGTTTAGCTCAGTCTTGTGAGCGATCCTCTGGCAATAGCACAGCGCTTTTAGCGCTCGGAATCCAAATACACATTGAAACAAGTCCCGCACGGGACGGCAGAACAATTCTTTCGTCCCAATGGGACTAGAAAAGGATGTTATGAATGACCCAGCGTTGAAACGCTGGGCTATCTCCAAAACCGTCACAGCTTCCATTTCTTGGGCAGTTTTTGTTTCAATTTCTCGACCGGCGCGAAGAGGTCGCCCATTTTTTTTACACGCTCAACGGTTTTGTCGGAACGAAATTTCAGCAGATCGGCTTTTTTCTTTTTCAGGCAGTTTTCGACTTCGTCCCAGGTGACCGGGGTTGAGACGGTCGGTTCTTCCTTCGCACGCAAAGAATAAACGCAGATCGTCGTTTTGTGTTCATCGTTCTGGCTCCAGTCGACAAACACTTTTCCTTTTCGCAGCGTCCTGGACATGTTGGACGTGACCAAGTTGCCGTGTTCGCCTTCGAGAAGTTGGGCGAGAGCGCGCGACAGACCCTTGGTTTGATCGAACGTGACCGGCGTATTCAACGGGACGTAAACCTGTAATCCCTTCGATCCGCTCGTTTTGGCGAACGATTTCAGCTTCATTGCGCCGAGTAAATCGCGCAGCCAAAGTCCGACCTGACAGCATTGAACGATGTCGGCCGGCGCGCCGGGATCGAGATCGAACACCATCATGGTTGGTCGCGCGACGTCCTTCTTTTTCGCGAGCGAGGTGTGCAGTTCGAGATCGGCCAGATTCGCGGCCCAGACCAGGGTCGGCAAATCCTGCGCGAGACAATAATTCATGAACCGATTGTTGCCTTCGCTCCAAACTTTCGCCGTCTGGACCCATTTCGGGCGGTGGGTTGGACAATTTTTTTCGTAAAAGAACTCTTTGTCCACGCCGTTCGGATAACGCTTCATGGTGAGCGGCCGATCTTGGAGATGCGGCAACAACACCGGCGCGATCTTGATGTAGTAATCGATCACCTGGCCTTTGGTGAATCCGACTTTCGGATAAAGCACCTTGTCCAGGTTCGAGACTGACAGCTTTTTCCCTTTAACAACGAGCTCGGCTTTATTGGGCATGAGAACAAAACGTTCAACGCCCAAACCCGAACGTCCAATGCCGAATTTCAGAAAAAAGAATTCGGAAACCATGAATCCAGGAAATCTGCCGAAAATTCCTGGTTTCCTGGGTTCCTAATTAGTCTTCTCTTAGGCGAAGAAACGCTCGGGCGAGAGCATCGGTTGCGGTTTGCAAATGCGCGCTACGCAATGTTCCCAGCTTTCGTGCCCGCTCAGGATCTCGATTTCCACCCGCATGAAATAAATCGGGACTTTCAATTCCGCTTCCGGCAAACGCGGCATGCGGACCGCGTCTTTCTCGGTCGTGATGATCATCGACAAATCGCGCCGGATGCAGCGGTTCATGAAACTCCGAATCTCGTTCTCAGTGAAGTAATGGTGGTCGATGTAACGCAGTCCGAGGTTGACGTTCGCGCCGAGTTTCTTGAGGGCGCCTTCAAAACTCTCCGGGACTGCGATTGCGCAGATCGACCCAACGAACGCGCCCCGCAGGCGATCGAGCATCAGCCGTTCGCCAGTATAAAGGTTTTGGAGATACAGCGGGCGATGCGCGCATTCGATGATCTCGGCGGTGCGATTGTAACGCCGAATCCGCTCGATCAATTCGTCGTTCGGTTCGCCGGTGTTCTTGGTGATGAAAATGTAACTCGCGCGTCGCAAATTACGCGGCGGCTCTCGCAAAGTCCCACGTGGCAGAAGAAACTCGTTGCCGAACGGCGCCTGCCGGTCAACCAGCACGATGTCGAGCCGGTGTTTGAGATGGAGATGTTGTAAACCGTCATCGAGCAGAAGAGTGTCGACTTTCCATTTGTCGATCGCGTAACGGCCGCTTTTGACCCGGTCCTTGTCGACCAAGACGATCACGTCCTTCAGATTGTGTGCAAGCATGTAAGGCTCATCACCGGCAGTCAGCGAATCGAGCAGCAAAGATTTTCCGTCGGAAACAACGCGCGGCGGATCTACCGTCGAGCCAAAGATTCGGTCTAACCAATTCCGCTTGGTGGGTTTCGGCTGACTTTTGTAACCGCGACTCAGGATCGCCACCCGGCGTCCGCCGACTTGCAACGCCCGCGCGAATTTCTCGACCACCGGAGTTTTGCCGGTGCCGCCAACAGTTAAATTGCCAATGCTGATCACCAGGCAACCCAACGTGCGTTCGCGAAAAATCCGTTTTCGGTACAAATAGAGCCGAAGCTGGACGATGCGCTCATAAACGAAAGAGAGCGCGTAAAGTATTCCGCGCAAAACGCCGGCCCGAAATCCCCGACGCCGGCCGAGGACGACGTCAATCCCGAACTGCTCTAGATTTTCAAGTCTGCGACCCACGAAGTTAGTTGATGGTTGATAGTTGAGAGTTGATAGAGACGCCGTGATTGTCGGCTGTGGTGACGATGATCTGCGCGCGCGTTTTTGAGGCGCGCTTCATCGCAGCGCCTATTTTTTGGGCATTTTGTAACGTCACCGCGCAGATGGTCGAGCCGGAGCCGCTCAAAAACGCTCCCAGCGCGCCGGCTCTTTCTGCCGCAGCGATGACCCGTGGCAAAAACGGAATCAGTTTTCTGCGAAACGGTTGGTGGAGTTGATCGGCGAAAGCGCCGCGCAAATTCTCGTAATTGCGCGAAGCGAATGCCGCCGCGATCGCGCTGGCGTTTCCCGCGCTCTGGATCGCGCTGAGACGTGAAATTTTCGCGGGCAGGATTTTGCGCGCGGCGGTTGTTCGAATTTCGAAATCAGGAATCACGAGGACGAATTTTAGCTTCGATGCCACCGGGAAGCGCTGAACATTTTCAGCGCGCGAGACGGTGAACCCGCCGAAACTCGCGGGGGCGGCGTTGTCCGGGTGACCTTCCAATTCTGCACAAAGGCGAAAAATCGACAACCGATCGAGGGGCCGGCCGGAGAGCTCATTCAACCCGTGTAAAATACCGAGCCGGATGGTGGCACTGCTGCCCAAACCGCGGCAGCGTGGAACCTTTTCCTTTGCCGAACAGGAAAACGAAAGTCGCGATCGTTTTGTTCGTCGAAAAAATGCGTCGCCGGCTTCTGCGACGATTTTTTCCTGACGGGTCCGATGATCCGCTCGACGGGTCGTGATCGAGTTATAAATGCGCAACGCGACACCGAGACAATCGAAACCCGGACCCAGGTTCGAAGTGCTCGCTGGGACACGAATGGTGACTTGTTGCCTCATTGCGATTTTAAAGGTAGGGGCGATTGCCCTCAATCGCCCGCGGGCGGTTCGGTGAACCGCCGCTACCTATTCGATAAAACGACTGAATGAACAAGAACCAATGGATCGAGGCGGACCTGCTTCGCGCGTTTGATGCCGAAGGCACAAATTCCCACCGGCTCTGCACGATCGATGATGGTTGGGCGGAACGGTTTGGCGCCGACGTTCTTATTTCATTTAGATCAAACGCTGCCCGTGATCGCCTCGTGTCCGAACTCCAAACGTGGGCGACTTCTACGAACGTTCAGTTCAATCGCGTGTTTGGCCGTTTTCTCCCGAGGAAAAACGAAGAACGCGAAAGGCCCACCCTGCTTCAAGGGAACGGGGGCCAGAGTCTGCAAACAATCGCCAACGAAAATCACTTAAAGTTTGGAATAGATTTTGACGCAGGCTACTCGGTCGGACTCTTTGTCGACCAACGCGAGAACCGCCGATTCGTTCGGCATGCGAAATCGAAGAAGGTTTTGAATTGCTTTGCCTACACCTGTTCGTTCTCCGTTGTGGCGGCTACGGTCGGCGCGCACACCGTGAGCGTCGACTTATCCAAGAAGTCCCTGGAGCGTGGACGCCAGAATTTCGCCCTCAACCAATTATCGACTGAGGGACACCAATTCATGGCCGATGATGTGCGCCCGGTTCTGGGACGGTTGGCGCGCCGCGGCGAAAAATTCGACATGATCATTCTCGATCCACCTACATTTTCGCGGACCAAGGGCGGTGCGGCTTTTCATGTGGAAAACGATTTCGAAGCCCTGATTGCCGCAGCGGTGGAAATCGCCGATCGCAGCGCTCGCATTCTGCTTTCGACGAATTGCGAAACCTTGACCGAGCAAGCGCTGGAGCGGATGGCTCGTTATTCATTGAAATTGTCGAGGCGCTCGGGCGCGTTGCATCGGGAACCGAAGCCGGCCGATTTTCCGGCGGGCTCCGGGGCGCGATCGATTTGGATGACTTTACGTTGACCCCGACCGAGTCGCGGACAATCGTTAACCAATGAATGGACGACATGAGGATCTGGCCGAACGCGGCCTCCGTTATACGCGCGAGCATTTCGATGAGCTTCTGACCGAAACCGAAACCTACGTCCGACAAAACCCGGTGCAGTCACTGGCTTTCGCGGTGCTTGCCGGATTCGTTTTGAATCGACTTGGTATCGGTCGAATCTTGAGCGGAGTTGTGCGGCTTTTGCTGTTCGCGTTGAAACCAGCAGTCCTGATTTACGGCGCGGCCAAATTGTACGAAGCGACCCAGGAAGAAGAAACCAGGTAGAGGCGGTTACGCTCCCGCTAGTTCATCCAAAATGTGCCCGCTTGTGGATTGCCGCAAAGCGGCATGATTCACCAAACCGCTGTGGCGATTGAGGTCAATCGCCGCTACCTACCCTTCCAACGTGAACCCGACTTTGAGGGTTACCTGCCAGTGCGCGACTTCGCCTTCTTCAAGGTAACCACGCGTCTCGGTGATTTCGAACCAACGCATGTTTCGCACCGTTTTCTTCGCGCGAGTTAGCGCATTTTTCACCGCGCCTTCGATTCCATCCGGCGACGAACCGACCAGCTCAATCTTTTTGTAAACGTGATCTGCCATGCTTGAACGTTAACGGCGATCTCAGGCTCCAACAAGAAGATCACCGCTGCGGCGACGGCTTGGTATTAAGGACGCCAATCAAATGCAGATAGGAAAGTTCGACGTTCCGAAGAAAATGCTCGGGATCGTCCAGAAATGAATCATTGGAGCGGGCAAGAAGCTTTTCGCGTCGCGGTGGATCGTTCTTAAATTGCGCCACCAAGGCCTGCGAATGCGCGAATTGACTGTCGAACCACCCGGTGGAGTGAATCATGGCATCGCGCTGTCTTGGGTAATTGCTCAGGTTGAGCGCAATCAGCATGATCAGGAGCCCGTAGAGAACGGGTTTGAATCTCGCGAGTCGCTCGGAATCCATAAGACCGAGCCATGCGGTGATTCCAAAGAGGAAAATGACGTGAAAGGTCAGCGTGTAATACCAAAACTCGTGGTCGCGGACGTTATAAACCGCCGGGTGACGCACGATCATTGTCGCCAGTAAACCAATCAGCGCGAGAACCACCACCAGCGAGACCCAAAGCACCGTCAAATTGGCAAAGTTAGTGATGCCTCTTCGCTTCCAAAAAAATATGACACTGGCCGCGACAACAACGAGCGCGAGAACGGGGAATGGAATATTTCCGAAGAAAAACGCGATTTGATCCTGGAAAATATGAAACGCCTTTCCGGGCAAGGTCGGATCGAACAACTTCGACCAGGGAAGATTTTGGTAGGAAAAATCCGGCCAGTAGCCGTTGAGGCTGTGAACCAGCCAGGGCGTCAGAATTCGGTTATAAAAGACGGTTGCGATAATGGCGGCGGCGTTTGCGCCCATGACGCGAGCGTGGGCAGATTCGATCGACTCTTCTCGTCGTTTTGCAAATAACCAGAGGATCAGCACCACGGCTGTTGCACTGATGAGGTAAAAGAATCCCTGTCGGTCGGTGAGAGCCATCACCAGGCCGAACAGGAATAGCGTGGCCGTCTTTGAAAGGGTGACCCGCGCTTTGCTGAGCTTCAGAAGCGCGAACAGGTAAAATAAGAACGCGACCATCGCGACGCATAGAATAATCTTCGACGACCGATAAAGGATGGGGGTGGAGGCCTGCACGACGATACAGCTCAGGAACAAAGCCAGAAGCAGGCACGTTGTGACGAGATTGAGGCCAAATACTTTTCGCGCGCCCCAAAAGTAAATTGCGCTCATCGCGATTAGTCCCAGAATGCCGCTCAACGGAACAAGAACGAAAACATGTCGATCAAGAAGGAACGCGAATAAACGCGCATCGATGAGATCGAAGACGTAACTGAGCTCGCGCGCCTGGTAGGCGCCCCAGTCGTTGATTTGAGGGTCGAAAATTTGGGCGAAAAACGGACGGCGCTGAAGATAATTGAGAACGAACTCCATCGCCTCGCTGTCGATGATTCCGCGTCCCCAAAAGGTTGCGGCATGAACGATCAACGCCACCGGAAGAACGCAGGCAATTGCCGTCAATCCGAATCGCACGGACGGTGGGAGGCGGTCAATCAAGGCAGGCACGGCACAGATGCTGCCCGATGGCAAAAACTGTTGCAACTTTCCGTTGAGCGGGCGCACGACGGTTGGTAGCGTCAACTCCTCGAATGAAGGTCGACAATACTGCCAGTCCGGCTCGGACAAATATCGAATCGCATCTCAAGGAGAAGCGGCTGTTCAAGCCGTCCCGGGAATTTGCCCAGCAGGCGCGAATCAAAAATTTCGCGCAATACCAGCGAATGTATCGCGAGTCGATCAAACGTCCCGATCGGTTCTGGACCCGGGAGGCGAACGAATTGGTTTGGCGAAAACGCTGGCGCAAAGTGGTCGCGTGGAAGCCGCCCTTCGCGAAATGGTTTATCGGCGGACAACTCAATCTTTCCGAGAACTGTCTCGATCGCCATCTAACTACCCACCGCCGGAACAAGGCGGCGATTTTGTGGGAAGGCGAGCCGGGCGAACGCCGCACGTTGACTTATCAGCAATTGCACCGCGAAGTCTGCCGGTTCGCCAACGTGCTCAAGCGCAACAAAGTTGGCAAAGGCGATCGCGTGATTATTTACATGCCGACAATCCCGGAAGTCGCGGTTGCCATGCTGGCCTGCGCGCGGATCGGCGCGGTCCACTCGGTGGTCTTCGGCGGTTTCAGCGCGGACAGCATTCGCGATCGAATCGCGGATAGCGGCGCAATCGCGTTGATCACGGCGGACGGAAGCTTTCGTCGCGGCGGAATTGTCCCGTTGAAGAAAAACGTCGATGACGCGCTGCGCAGTCCGGCCGGCGCGGGATCAATCCGGCGCGTCATCGTTTTTCAGCGCGCGCACAATGAGATCCACATGGAAGAAGGTCGCGACGTCTGGTGGCATCGTGAATTGGAATATGTCGGCGACGATTGTCCGCCCACGCCGGTCGACAGCGAACATCCGCTTTATATTCTTTACACCAGCGGCTCGACTGGGAAACCGAAGGGAATCCTCCACACCACCGGCGGTTACTTGGTGGGAATTTATTCGACGACGAAATACGTCTTCGATCTTCGCGACGAAGACATTTACTGGTGCACGGCGGATGTCGGATGGGTGACCGGCCACAGTTACGTTGTTTATGGTCCGCTCGCGAACGGCGCGACCACGTTTATGTATGAAGGCGCGCCGAATTGGCCCGAGCCCGATCGCTTTTGGCGAATCATCGACCAAAACAAAATCAACATTCTCTACACCGCGCCAACCGCGATCCGCGCGTTCATCCGTTGGGGCGATCAATGGGTGAAGAAACATGATCTCTCTTCGCTTCGCCTTCTGGGCACGGTCGGCGAACCGATTAACCCCGAAGCCTGGATGTGGTATCACAAAACGATTGGCGGCGGGCGTTGCCCGGTGGTGGACACCTGGTGGCAAACCGAGACCGGCGCGATCATGATCACGCCGTTGCCGGGCGCGATTCCAACCAAACCCGGCAGCGCAACCCTTCCGTTTTTTGGTGTGGACGCAGCAGTTGTCGATGCGAGCGGAAAAGAAGTTGGCCCAAACGTCGGCGGGAAATTAATAATTCGCCGGCCGTGGCCGTCAATGTTGCGCACGATCTACGGCGACAAGGAACGTTATAAGAAACAGTATTGGACCGAATACCCGGGCAATTATTTGACCGGTGACGGCGCCCGTCGCGATCAAGAGGGTTATTTTTGGATTGTTGGTCGCATCGACGATGTGCTGAACGTTGCCGGTCACCGGCTCGGCACGTCTGAAATCGAGAGCGCGTTGGTGAGTCACGCGCGAGTCGCCGAGGCTGCGGTAGTAGGGCGCCCAGATGAATTGAAAGGGCAGGGCGTTGTTGCGTTCGTGACTTTGAAAGCGGGCGTCGAAGCTTCGAATGATCTGAAGGGCGAATTGCGCGAGCACGTCGGTATTCACATCGGCGCCATCGCCAAACCCGACGAAGTGCGTTTTGCGGAAGCCCTGCCGAAAACACGCAGCGGAAAAATCATGCGACGGCTGCTGAAAGAAATCGCGAGCGGGGTCAAGGTTACCGGCGACACGACGACATTGGAAGACTTTAGCGTGTTGGCCAAGCTGGCCGGGGCCGAAGAATAAATCGTGAACTTCATTCTCACAGGTCTGCGCGAGCTCGGCTTGAAGGTCCGCCGACAACGGACCCGGATGATCCTTCGCCACGAGAAGCGATTGTTACAGCGAAGCGAAATCGCGCTCGGCCGGGAAGGCACATCCCAGGCCGCCCATTTCCCAGAGCTGCGCAACGAAATCGTTGCTCTGAAAAAGTTGGAACAGGAGCAAAAGGAAGTCGCCCTTCGAATCGCCCAAATCGAAGAAGGAATCAAAAACATCGAAGGGCAACGCGCCGCCAACGCCAAAGACCAGGGCGAAGCAATGTCGAAATTGGAGGCGGAGAAAAAACCGATCCTTCAACGTCGCGACGACGCCAAGAATGCTTCTGAGCTGTGCGAACGCGAAGTAAACGCGGTCGAGCGGCGCATCCAGGAAAACGACGCCGCCGACCGGGATCTCCTGAAAAAGTTGTCGGAACTGCAGGCGGCCGACCCACCGCCGTCCGATTTGGAAGCGCAAGTTGCCAATATTGCCGCCCGACGGACGCGTTTACCCGACGAGCGCGCCGAGCTTGTCCGGGCGCGACTTGGGAGCGCAGACGCCTCGCGACTCGCTAAAGAGAAACTCGCTTCCGCCGAAGAAGAACTAGGCGCGATCGAAAAAAATATCACCAAGGTCCGCGGTGATTACGAGGCGCGGGACAAAGGATTTGCGGACAACGTCAAGGCGCAGCAGGAAGCTGTTCGCGAAGCGAAGCAACATCATCAGGTTGTCGAAGAGCGAAAAAATCCAGCCTACCTGAACATCGGGCGGCACCTCGCCGCGCAAGGAATCGCTCCGCCAAATGCGCCGCATCTGCTGGAGCAGGTTCGAAAACATCACGTCGCGGTCGATCAATACCAGAAACACACCGCCGAGCTCGCTCTTCTGTCGAGTCAGATCGACAAACAGGAGCTGCGCCAGTTTTACTTCAGCGTTGTATCGATAATCGCGCTCCTGGCGATTATTTTGCCGCTGGTAGCGAAATCTCCGCGCAAACGAGAATGGTTGCCGCAACAGACCGAAAGCATTTTATCGATCAATGTCGACCAGTTTGATCACGCCGATTCGCTCAAACGCTGGCAAAAAGAACAACCCGATGCTTATCAGGGGGTGTGGAATGGATTGATCGGGCCGGCTGGGCGCGCCCCGGTCTTGAACCTGACGCGCGACGCGGTCCGGATCACCCGGGCCACCACAATTTCGGACAACGAAAGCGTGCGCGAATTTATTTTAATCGAAAGCCGCGGCGATCTTTCGAAGGTGATCCGAGCGCTGCAAACCGATAAGGAATTTCAAAAACGGACCATCAGCGGATTGCCGGTGTGGGAAAAACCGGACCTGGCGCTGGCCCGAGTTGGACCCGAAACGCTCGCCATCGGTACCTCCAGTGAAGTTGATCAGCTGGTCCGGGTTCGCCTTGGAATCGACGTGGACCTCAAGATCACCGGCCAACTCTTCGATCGATTCGAAGCGCTGGACCGGGAAAGCGCGCTTCGGCTGATCTCGCGAAGCCCGCCCGATTTGCCGCATACGTATCATCCAATTTTCGCGCCGGAGCTGCTCGAAACCACCCAGCTTCTCGGGCTTGCTCTGAATTTGCAGAACCCGGTCAAAGCCCGGCTGCTTCTGAAAATGAAATCCCCGGAGAGCGCTTCGGAATTCGCGCGCAATTTGCACAACGAACCGCAGAAATGGCTGCGACTGCAGGATTCAAATCTGATGTTGTTCACCCAAACCCCGGACGTTTCGCGACAAGGCGCTAACCTGGAAGTTCGCTTCAACGTGCCCGATGAGGCTGTCCAACTTTTGTTGCAGCGCATCGCCAAGACCGATGTCGCCGGAACAGTTGCCGGCGGCAATTAAACGGACGTTTCCGGGCAGATTGCGCGGCCACCCGGTTTGCGGTTATAATCCCCGCCCAATGTTTCGACGCGCGTTTCTTTTAATTGGTTTTACGGCCATGATCTCGATCGTGCGGAGCGGCTTGGCCGCAACTCCGGAGCTGGTCGATATCGCGACCGTTGATCCGACCATCGTTATCGATTTGCGCTACGCCACCGAGCACAACGTGACTGGTCACGCGCTTTATCCGCGCGGCACCAAGGCGTTGATTTTGCCGAGCGTGGCCCAGCAGCTCGCCGGCGCGCAAAAATTTCTTCATCAATTTCGCTATCGGCTGAAGATCTGGGACGCTTATCGGCCGAAAGAAGCGCAGGAACTACTTTGGAAATACGCTGCCAAGGACCAATACGTCGCCAATCCCGAGAAAGGTTTTGGTTCGATGCATTCCTACGGCGTCTCAGTCGACGCGACGTTGGTAGACGATTGGAGTCAGGACGCGGCGATGCCGACGAAATTTGATGAGTTCACACCGCAGGCGATGATGGGTTATGCGGGTCGCGATCCATCCGTGAAACAGCATTTGACCCTGCTGCAGATCGCGATGGCCCATAACAACTTTTACGGACTGCGGGTCGAATGGTGGCATTTCACCACTGCGGACTGGAAAAAATACGTCCCATTCTGGGAAGACCCGGCAATGTCGCAAGCGGATAAACCCGGCACGCCGCCCAAAAGCTAACCGCGTCAGGGAATTCGCGAATTAAATGATCGACGCCATTCTTCGCGACTTGCGTCAGCCGGAATACATCCACGTCTTGATTAATCCTTTGCCCGTCTACGGCCTCGCCATGGGCGTGCTCGGATTAGTCGTCGCGTTTTTCTTGCGAAGCCGTCCCGCTCAAATCGCAACCTTGGTCATCGTGTTGATTACTGCGGCGTCGGCCTGGCCCGTTTACGAATTTGGGGAACAGGCTAAAGACCGCGTGCTGTCGATGGAAAATGAAGTTGGCGATGCCTGGCTCGAAGAGCACCAGGATCGAGCGGAAGACTTGATCTGGATTTTCTACGCCCTCGCGGTCCTGAGTGCGATCGCGCTTTTCGCTCCCGCAAAATGGCCGCGATCTGCGAAGCCATTGGTAATCGCTGTAATTTTGCTCGGCATCGCAACTTTGGGCGCGGGCGGTTACATCGCGTATGCCGGTGGCAAGGTTCGCCACCGCGAATTTCGCAACGTTCCGCCGCCGCCGCGAAAACCGGGAACAGAGCGCTAGATTCCTTGACCGTTAATCGTCCGTGTGAGCACTGACCTCGAGCGCGCCGAGCAGAAGGTTGAAAGCAGTAGCGAGTCGCTAAGGAAGCCGCTCGGGCTTTTCGACCTCGTTCTCACGCAAATTCTTTTTGTCGTCGGCTCCAGCTGGGTTGGCGCGGCCGCGAAGCTCGGACAAGCCCATCTCTTCTTTTGGTTGCTCGCTATCTTGCTCTTTTATATTCCGCAGGCCGCGATCGTTATTTACTTGAGCAATCGGATTCCGCTCGAAGGCGGTATTTACCAATGGGCCAAGCTCGGCTTTAACGAATTCGCCGGATTCATCACCGCTTGGAACTTGTGGCTGCTCTCCATCACCGTGATCGCACTGGGTGGAATGTTCGTGACCACAAACATCTCATACGCCCTTGGCGCCGCCTGGATGCCGAACAATAAATGGTGCGTTTCATTAATCAGTTCCGCCCTCGTGGTCGGTCTGGGCTGGACTTGTGTGCGCGGCCTCTCGTTAGGCAAATGGCTTCACAACGTCGGCGCCTTCGCGATGTTCGTGGTTTATGCGGCTTTGATTTGCCTGCCGCTGCTCGGCCTTGCCCGCGGTGAAATAAAAAATTATCAACCGTTGCCGTTCGCGTTGCCTACCATGTCGATCTTTTATTGCCTCAACATTTTTACCAAGCTCGGCATTGGCGCATTGAGCGGATTCGAGTACGTGGCCATTCTGGCCGGTGAAACCCGGTCCCCGGCGCGCGACATCGGCCGCTCCGTGCTGATCGCGTCGCCGGTCATCGCTTTGATGTTCATTCTCGGAACGAGCTCCGTGCTCGCGTTCGTCGGCGACAATCCGATCGATCTCATCGGTCCGGTCCCGCAAACCCTGCGACTCGGGCTTCATTCATTCCCAGTCGCCGGCGCCATTGCTTCCATCGGAATTCTGCTGATGACCGTGCGCACGATCGCTTCGACGAGCGTTCACGTTACCGGCAGCTCGCGATTACCGATGGTGGCAGGCTGGGACAATTTGCTGCCCGCCTGGTTCTCGCGGTTGCATCCGCGATACAAAACGCCGATCAACTCGATCATTTTTGTCGGAACGCTCACTCTGGTGATTGCGATCGCGAGCCAGATCGGCGCCGGCATCCAGGAGGCATTTCAACTCATCGATAACGCGGCCAACGTCTTTTACGGCATCGTTTACTTCACGATGTTCGCCCTGCCACTATTCGGCGCCGTGGGAATTCGCAGTAAATCAGTCTGGCTGCGCATTGCTGCAATCTGTGGCGCGGCTGTCTGTCTCTGTGCGATTTTCTTCACCGTTTATCCGATCATCGATGTGCCGAGCCCGCTGATTTTCGGAGCAAAGGTCGCGGCGGTGACGATTATCGCGAACGCGATTGGCGTCGCGATCTACCTTATCGGCAACCGACGTCGCAGCCCGGGGGGGCTAAAACTTGAATGCAATATGCATTCAAGTTTCCAATGAGCAGTCTCAGTTTGAATGCATAAAGCATTCAAGTTTAGCCAGAGCAATTTTCAGCGACCCAGCGCATATATTCGGGGAGACCGCTGGAGATCGGGATGAAAATGATTTCAGGAACGTCGTAGGGATGAAGTGAGCGAATCTTTTCCTGAAACCCTGCTTGCCGGTCTTCGCTGATTTTGAAAAAGACGAGCGTTTCAGTGCCGGTCTCGATCTTTTCTTTCCAGCGATAGATCGATTCGATCCCGGGCAAAATATTTGCGCAGGCCGCGAATTTGTCAGCAACCAACTGGTTTGAAATGCGGTGCGCCGTGTCAGGGTCGGGAAAAGTGCTGATCGCGAGCAGGATTTTTTCCGCCCCGCCTGCATCGCTGTGCAAAAGCATTGCGGGCATGGCATTCGTCAGGCCGGGACAAGCGCTTCGCGCCGGCAAATCCAACCGCCGCCAACGACAACGTCGCCATTGTAAATTACCGCCGCCTGTCCAGGCGTCACCGCGCGTTGTGCTTCGTGGAGACGGACCCGCGCGCGATTGTTTTCCAGCGGCCTCACAGTCGCCGGCGTGCCCGGATGGCTGTATCGAATTTTCACCGTTGCCTCAAATTCTTTGTTGCCGCTAAGGACAGCCGGTTCCGCAGAAATCCAATTGGTCCGATCGATTTCGAACTCGTCGCAAACCAAATCGTCCGCGTCGCCAACGATTACGCGGTTCGTTTCGGAATCGATGTCAACAACGTATCGTGGTCGCATTGATCCGCCTGGAAGTCCTTTTCGTTGCCCAATGGTAAAAAGCTCGATGCCATCGTGTTCGCCAATCAGGTTTCCGTCCACGTCGTAAATTTCACCGCGGTGAAATTCTTTTTCACCAAGATGGGAGCGAAGGAAAGTTTTGTAATCGTTCCCGGGCACGAAACAAATTTCCTGGCTATCCACCTTGTCCGCGACTTTCAGGCCTAACGAATACGCAATTTTGCGAATCTCGGGCTTTTGCATCAGTCCGAGCGGGGTCAGCGCTCGCTGCAACTGCGGTTGTCGCAGACTGAACAGGAAATAGGATTGGTCCTTGCGTGGATCGGCCCCTTTGCGCAAAACCGCCCGGGTGCGAGCCGCACTGGCACTTTCGTGATGTTCGATGATCGCATAGTGACCGGTCGCGATGTAATCGCAGCCGAGCGCTTCGGCCTTGCCCCAGAGATTGCCGAATTTCAGTTTTTCGTTGCACATCACACAAGGATTCGGGGTTCGACCGGCTTGATATTCACTCGTGAAATAATCGATGACGGTTCGCTCGAACAGGTCCGCCTCGTCGACCACATAATGCGGAATGCCTAACGAATGGGCGACCGCGCGGGCGTCGGCCACGGCTTGCGGCCCACAGCACTTGTCCTCCGCGCGTGAAATGCAGTCCTGTGGCCACACCTTCATCGTCACGCCGACGACGTCGTAGCCTTGCTCGCGCAATAAATAACCGGTGACGCTGGAGTCGACTCCACCGCTCATGCCCAGTAACACGCGTTTGCCGTTCTGCTTCATCGAAGCGAAGAATTTCGATCAATTGGCCGCGCAGTCAACGCGTTCGGAGAACGCGTTCCACCATTTTCACTCGGCGGCTGACAAACTCGCTGCCGCTCAAAGTGAACCGCCAGGGATGATGGGCCGAGCGGGTGATCCCAATCCGCGTATCGGCCACTACCTCGACGTTACGATTGCCGGTTTTGGCAAAGCAATGCCGCGGATCGACACACAGGTCGATTTCGTCATGCCGATTGGTAATCGCGAAAGCTTGGGTCAATTTTCCCGGGCCGGAGCAAAGTTGTCGCTCGTCGTCCGTGCCGCGACGCTTTTTCATTAACCCGATGCCGCTAGTGGGTTGGACAGCGCGGAACAAGACGAAGCCGTTGGCTGTTCCTTTCACCAGCACGTTCAACATCCAGTGGGCGCCGTAACTAAAATAGATATAAGCGGCGCCGGGTTGGTTGCGCTCCACAAACGCGCGAGTAGTTGGTCGCGAAAACGTATGAGACGCCTCGTCGCCCACGGCTAGGTAGGCCTCGGTCTCGACGATCGTCCCGGCGCAATTTCCCCAGACCAGTTCGGCGCCGATGAGCTTCCGCGCGCAGGTAATGGGATCGCGGCGAAAAAAGCTTCTTGGGATGATTCGGCTTTTCACGACAACCGTCCCGGCAACGACTGGAAGCCGCAACTAGAAGCCTTTGGGGTTGAAATAAACCGGCAACTTCACATCGCACGCCACCGGTTTGCCGTTGCGAAACGCGGGGATGAATTTCGCTTTGGCCAAATCGCTGAACGCGGTTTCGCCGAAACCGAGAAAGGGCGGTTCTTCGCTCAGCACCGCCATGTCTTGCAGATTCCCGTTTGCGTCCACTTTGATCTCGACCTCCGCTGAACCGTCCACCTGGACCGGCGCCGTGTCGCGGCTCGGATAGTGAAACCCTGTGAACCCGGAGTCGCCGCCCCAAAACGGCTGGGGACCGACAAAGTCATTTTCCTTGGCCAGCTCGTCGCGTTCCTGATTGGAAAAAATTCGGAGACGCGGCTTTCCATTGACCAGCATGAACGTCACCGTGCCGTAGTAAATCCCATCGACCGGCAAATGATTGTAGACGCCGGGAATGAATTTCGGATTTGCCGCCACCGACAACCGTTTAAGCACCTCCTGCTCGAGTAGTTTTGAATCGGGCGTGCCACGATAAGTCGAAACCGACAGGACCGAGCCGTCTTTTTTCACCGAGCAAGAGAACATGATCGCGGCATCCGTTTGGCCTTTGCGGGTGAGGTCAGCGGTGTCGATCCGGTTGATCAAAGCATCCGGCCCGGTTCCGAGGAGGATTGGGCGGTACATCGGGAGGCTCGCTGTTCGCGAGGAACCGACGTCGACTTGCGACCACCCGAGATCGACCACCGACAACAGAATGACCGCTGAAATTCCGACAAGGCGCATGGGACAGATACGCAACCGCAATCGAGAACATTTTCAACCCTTATGTGGCAGAAATTACGCCGCGGCTGGCTGTCCATCGCGGACGACTTTATGAACAACGCCGTGCCGCTGGAAATAGCCGATTACCGCGTCCCGAGTGAGAATGGGATGCAAAGTGCAATTGGTTGCCGACGTTTCGAGTATCGCCCGCAGTTTCATGAACCGATGACCGCCGCTCCGCGAATCAAAGCTGTTGAACGCGATTGAGTAACGCTTGTCACGCTCGAGGAGGCGGCCATCTGACAACCGCATCGACGCAATTCGTCGATCCAAGCCCGTCCCTTCGGTTCGGAGTTGGAATCCGAGCAGATTTCGAAGTTCGCGACTGGCGTAGACTTCCTCCATTACGGCTTTGATCTCTTCCGGAGCGAGCCGGGCGGTCACAAGGTAATTCTCGAATGGGATCAATTTCCAAATGTCGTTCACGGTCTTCGGGCCGGCCTCGAAGTTTTTCTCTTCGAAAACGCCATGCATTACTCCGTCGATTGCGACCTGGTGCTCTGACAGTTCCTCGAAAATCGCTGTGCCGATCAGCTCCTCGACGTCGCTCGGTTCGCCCGGATGCCCTCGAGCATGAAGCGTGTCGGCCAAAGTTCCGATCGATTGCGCTAGCGCGGCTGCGGATTCGTCGAGAAACGGTTTCGCTCGCGACAGCATCCGTGCATCGGGGCGAATCCGATGATCCATCAGTTCGCAACGCGCCTGGACTTGCAGCAGTTTCTTTGAACCGCAATCGAACGTGAGATCGATCCGGCCGACATGAATTCCAAAATGATCCGCCTGGGTCAGGACAACGCCGTTGACCATGCGATTGGAAATCGCCTGGTGAGTATGTCCCGCAATGAATGCTGCCGCGTCCGGAAACTCGGACGTGACAGCGATCACGTCGTTAGCGAAATCATCGCCGCCACTGCGCGGTTTCAATCCCATGTGGCCGGCAAGCACGATTGCGTTCGCGCCTTCGCTTCGGGCGCTCGCGATCGCGCGACGAACCGGTTCGACCGAATGCTCGAATTCGAAACCGCGAATAAATTCCGGCCGAAACCAGAATGGCATTCCAGGTGTAGTCACGCCAATGATCGCGATCTTGATTCCCCCGAATTCCTTCAAAATGTACGGCCGGAGTTTCTGAAACGGATTGTGTGGATCGCCGCTCGGTTTGCCTTCGATCGACATGTTTGCAGCCAGGACAGGCATCGCGGAATTTGTGACCGCTTGCGTGAACCGTTCGACGCCCCAGTCAAATTCGTGATTCCCAACGATCCAGGCGTCGAACTTCAAATGATTGAAGAGATCGATCATCAGCCCGCCGTTTGTCCGCAGGCTGACGTCGGTGCCTTGATAAACGTCGCCGACGTCGATCAGGATTGAGTTTCGATTCTGCCGCCGCCAACGGCGGATCTGAGTAGCGCAGCGGGCAAAACCACCGAGATCGGCATTTCCGGCGTAATCGGTTGTCGGCAAAATGTGGCCATGCAGATCGGTCGTATGCAGGATCGAAATCTGAATCGGATCGCTTGCTGCGCCGAAGGTCCGAGCCGGACTGGCGTTTATCGAAGGCGGGTCTCGCAGGGCCGTTGCGGCACGGAGAAATCGCGGGGTTGCGCAATACAGACCGGCGCCGGAAATGGTATGCAGAAAAGCGCGGCGAGTGGGGGGACTCACTGCTTCGAAATATCAAGATCTAGACGGGATTAACAGGATTTCTTTGTCTTTAAATCCAATTCAATCGTGTGAATCCTGTCTAGTTCGTATGGATCTCGAAGGAATCGATCATGTCGCCATGAGCGTGCGCGATGTCGAGCGCTCCGCGAATTGGTACATCGACGTTCTTGGTTTCAAGCGGTTGTACGAAGGAATGTGGGACGGTGTTCCTGTTTTCATCGGCAAAGGCACCACTGCGCTCGCGTTGTTTCCCGCGAAGTCAGACCAGCCCGCCAGCGGCGACATTCGAATGCTCCATCTCGCCATCCGCGCAGACCAAAAGAATTTTCTCGCGGCTCAGGAAGAATTAAAACAGCGCGGCATCAAATTCGAATTCGAGGACCACGAAATTTCCCATTCGATCTACTTCCGCGATCCCGACGGTCACCATCTCGAGATCACCACTTACGAATTGAAATGACAGTCGTGATGCCAACTATCCTGCTGATGACTTGCTACGATACGAACTCGTCGAACAAACTCCTACTCCGCACGGAATGAATTTGAAACACTATCCGAAAATGATGCGATTACTCAAATCGGCATGAGTCCGTTTGAATTTGTTTGTGCATTTTATTCAGTAGTGCTCGGTGTCGCTGTTGCTCAACTCATGACCAGCGTGGGACGATTAATCGAGGTGCGCGATCAAGTCCGGACCTATTGGGTGCATTCGCTTTGGGTCGTGATCGTCCTGCTGGTCGATATCAACAGCTGGTGGACGATGTGGGAATTGCGTAGTGCGAAAAGCTGGAGCTTCATTTCATTTTCTCTTCTGGTCGGTCTGGTCGCCTCAATCTATTTGGTAACCGTTCTGCTGTTTCCGCGCGTTCCGGAGTCAAGAGGACAGATCGACCTGGACGCTCATTATTATAGGAACCGTCGCATCTTTTTTCTGGCGAACGCAGCCGGATGGACCCTGGGTTTGCTTTGTAACTTGACCTTCCTGCCGATCAGGAGCTGGCTAAGTCCGGGAGTTCTCATCGGAATCATCTTCCCGGTGCTCGTTGTGTTCCTGTCTATCTTGGCCGCCATCACCGGGAATCGTCGTTATCACGCCGCTTTCGCTATCTTTTCTTTGATCGCGTTAACGTTAGTGCTGTTTACCGATCCCACGCTCATCCAATGACAGGAAAGGAAAAGGCTGATTTTGCTGGCCGCGTCGCCATCATCACTGGTGCGGCACGAGGCCTCGGAAAAACTGCCGCAGCTCGTCTGCACGAACGCGGCGCCGCGGTCGCGGTAAACGTTCGCGACCGGGAGCGCGCCAAGGCGCTGGCGAAGGAAATCGGCGAACGCGCCTTCGCCGTGCCGGGCGACGTCGCGGCGGACGGCGTTCCTGATGAGATCGCGCGCCGAACGCTCGATCGCTTCGGACGGATCGACATCCTGGTCAACAACGCCGCGCTTCCGCTGTCGACACGCTTTCCTGATCTGACCGCGGACGAATGGCGCAAAGCGATCGAGGTCAATCTTACCGCGCCGTTCTTGATGACGAAAGCTGTTTTTCCGGCAATGCGGGCCCAGAATTACGGCCGTATCATTAATATCTCGTCCTCGGGCGGCCGGATGGTCAGCACGCTCGGCGGCGCGCATTACACCGCATCGAAAACCGGGCTCCTCGGATTGACGCGCGCGGCGGCAAAGGAGCTCGGGAAGTTCGGCATCACGGTGAATGCCATTTGTCCCGGCATGATCGATACCGAGCTGACGCGCGAGCATGCCTCGGACGAGTTGCTCGAACGCCTGGCCGCGAGCTATCCGGTACCACGCCTAGGCACTGCGCTCGAAGTCGCCGATTTGATTTGTTTCGTCGCGTCCGAAGCCGCCGGCTACATAACTGGCGCGTCCCTCGACATTAACGGCGGCGACTTGATGATGTGATCGGGCGCGGAGCGCCCGTTGAGATGTTGAGGAGTTGAGGAGTTGAGATGAAGTTTTACTCTGCGATAAACCATGATGTATCTCTCTCGTTAGGCCATGAATATTTCGGATGATAAAACAGTAAGTCAGCCGCAACACCCGGTAACATGGGTGATTATGTTGGGACGATTTGGTCGCGTGATCTTTTCCCTCGCGATAATTGGAATCGGCGTAGAGACATTGATTTGCGCTTCCGGTCATAAAGTGGTGCCGGTGATTCCGTGGCTGCCGGCGGTTCCCAGTTTGGTCTATCCGGTCGGAGCAATCTTTATCGTGTGTGGGGCAGGTCTTTTTCTAAAACGCAGCCAGTTTGGATGTTCGATCGTAGTCGGTCTGGTGATGTTACTCTGCGGACTG
This sequence comes from uncultured Verrucomicrobiae bacterium, assembly GCA_963817335.1. Taxonomy (GTDB): domain Bacteria; phylum Verrucomicrobiota; class Verrucomicrobiia; order Chthoniobacterales; family UBA10450; genus AV40. The sequence continues at coordinate 1,031,216 of CAWFNX010000001.1, forward strand.
GCGTTTGACGTGCCGCGACAATTTGATCTTATGAGCGCCCCGTGGCGGACCAACGTGCTCGAACCAATTGTCATTGGCTGCCTGGCGTGGCTTGGGTTTGGGTTGAGCGGCAATCCGGTTTGGCTTAACCGGACGAGCCGCTATCTAATTGCATTTGCGCTGATCGTCTTTGGCATCGCCCATTTTCAGATTCTCGCCCCCATTGCCAGCATGGTACCCGGCTGGATTCCGTGGCATTTGTTCTGGACTGTGTTCTTCGGCTTAGCGTTCATCGCCGCGGGCGTAAGCTTCGCCAGTGGATTTCTACAGCGGTCGGCGGCTTTCGGTGTGGGATTGATGTTTGGTCTCTGGACCGTAACGGTTCATCTGCCGCCGCTTCTTCGCGCACCGCAAGATTCGGACAAGTGGTCGGATGTGTTCATAGTGGTAGCGCTCTGGGGAGGCTTCTGGGCTCTCGCGCCGCTGCGCGGCAAAGTTGAAGGATGAAGGATGAGGGATGAATTGAATCAGGAAAACCCATATGAAAAACGTTGAAGCAAAAAAGTTGTCGCCAAAACAGCGTGAAGGACTACTCAAAGGGTTGAAGGCCCGGTTTGAGAAGAACATGAACCGCCATAAGGGTGTTGAATGGGCGAAAGTCCAGGCAAGGCTGGAAGCTAAGACCGAGAAACTGTGGTCACTCGCCGAAATGGAGAGAACTGGCGGCGAACCGGATGTGGTGGGTCAGGATAAGAAGACGGGCGAATTCATTTTCTTCGATTGCGCGCCGCAAACCCCCGGTGACCGGGTAAGTCTTTGTTACGACGATGAAGCGCTGGCCGCGAGAAAAGAGCATAAGCCGAAAGGCAGCGCGCTCGGGCTGGCTACCGCCATGGGCGTGGAGATTCTCACGGAGGAACAATATTTCGAACTGCAAAAGCTGGGTGATTTCGATACGAAGAGGTCAAGCTGGATAAAGACGCCCGCCGAAATAAGGAACCTCGGTGGTGCGCTTTATTGTGATCGGCGTTACGGCCGCGTCTTTGTGGGGCACAACGGCGCAGAGTCTTACTACAGCGGCAGAGCTTTTCGCGGATCACTCAGAGTCTAAGTTCCGGGTTAAAGCCTAGCATCGTGGCGCCCCGAACGGGGCATTTTTGCGGTTCTTGACACGTAAGCAACTCCTTACCTATATTGGCCGCATGGTGATGACCGCCCATCGCGAGCCGGATGTGTTCGGAGTGATCAGTCACCCCGCGCGGCGTCACATGCTCGACCTCTTGGCGAACGCCGACCATTCAGTCAACGCGATCACGGGGCACTTTAAGATCAGCCGTCCGGCTGTTTCCCAGCATCTCCGCCTCCTGCTTGACGCCGGTCTCGTAACCGAACGACGGCATGGGCGAGAGCGCAGGTATCAGCTCGTCCCTGAACGGCTCGGCCCGGTGCGGGACTGGATCGCTCATTACGAACGGTTTTGGGATGATCGGCTACAACGTCTTCAAAAGCATCTGACCAAAAGGAGCAAAGGATGAGTGAATCGATTCGACGAGAGATTGTAATTCCACAGCCGCGGGAACGGGTTTGGCAGGCGCTGACCGACAGCTCTTCCCTTGCCGAGTGGATGTTTCCTAACGACTTCGAGCCGCGCGTTGGCCACCAGTTCACCTTCCACGTTCCGCCGAACCCGAAAGTTAACTTCGAAGGGCTCGACGTGCGCTGCGAAGTGATTGAGTGCAAACCACCCAGTACGCTCGCGTTCTCGTGGTCTGCCGGCGGAGCGGTCGAGAACACGCGGGTGTCTTACCGACTCGAGCCCGACGGCGACGGCACGCGCCTGTTTTTCGAACACTCGGGCTTCGACCTCGCCCACCCGTTCGGTAAACAGGCGTTTAAAGGTGCTGAGTTTGGCTGGACGAAGATGCTCGAACAGCTTGGTGCAGTAGTCAAGCGTCGGGCGTCCGATCTCAAATAGGAAGGCCGACAAACTCAACTCCAATCAACCAAGGTAGGAAACTTTAACATTATGAATGCTGCGACGAAACGTTCGATCCTTCGCTGGATTCATCTCATCGTTACCATTCCGATCCTCGGTTACATTTATGAGCCGGCATCGGAAGCTGAAAAGTACGCCGACGTCGCCCGGTTCGTCTTCGTTCCTATCGCTATCCTTTCGGGTTATTGGATGTTTTCAGGCGTAGTCTTCGCAATCATTGGCGTGGGGTTATGGCTTGGCGCATATCGCCTCTCCGGATTTGGAGCGGCTCTTCTGAGTCAGATCGCCCTATTCATCGCGAGGAAGGTTTGGTTGGTCGTTCGTGCGCGACGCATGAACAAAGTTGAGAGTTGAGAGTTGAGAGAAAGCAAGGTTGTCCTCTTGGTGAGGTCGCTCAGCTTCCTCGCTTAGATCATCTCGGCGACAAATTTGCGCGCGTTGAAGGGCGCGAAGTCGTCGATTTTTTCGCCGGTGCCGACGAAGCGCGTCGGAATTTTCAGTTCGTCCTGAATCGCGACGACGATCCCGCCTTTGCCGCTACCGTCGAGCTTGGTCACGATCAATCCAGTGAGGCCGAGCGCCTGATGAAACTCGCGGGCCTGGGACAGAGCGTTGCCGCCGGTGGTGGCATCGACGACCAGCAGAATTTCATGCGGCGCGTTCGGATCCTTTTTGGCGAGACTGCGTTTCACTTTCTGGAGCTCGCCCATGAGATTTGTTTTGGTATGCAACCGGCCGGCGGTATCGCACAGCAAAAAATCGACGTTGTTTTTCGCGGCCGACTCGTATGCATCGTAGCAGAGGGCGGCGGGATCGGCGCCGTACTGGCCGCTGATCATCTCAACGCCCAATCGTTTCGCCCAAATGTCGAGCTGCTCGATGGCGGCGGCGCGAAAGGTGTCGGCGGCAGCGAGGAGCACGGTATGGCGATGCGCAGGGAGCGGCGATTGACCCCAATCGCCATGGCGGTTCGGTGAACCGCCGCTACCTAAATAGTGCGCGAGTTTCGCCACCGAAGTTGTCTTGCCGGTGCCATTGACGCCAACAACGAGAATCACATTTGGTTTTCCGGGAATCGAAACAATCGGTTTGGTCTCGGTGGGCAAGATTTTTGAAATCTCCTCGCGTGCGACTTTGATCACGTCGGAAATGCCAAGGAGCGACCACGCTTCGCGCTCCTGAAGTTTGTTGATGATCCGGCTGGTTAAGGAAACGCCCAGATCGGCTCGAATCAACGCGTGCTCGAGCTCGTCCCAATCGATGGGTTTGCCGGCAAATTGTTGGGCCAGCGTTTCGAGAAAATTCATTCTGAAAATTCAAAATCCGAATATCGAATCTCGAAACAAGCACGAATGAATGAAACTCGAAATTTACAATAATTGGGGCGCACTCTTGAATTATTTGAAATTGCTTCGGATTTCGGGCTTCGATTTTCGGATTTATGAACAGCGGGCGATTGAGGTCAATCGCCCCTACCTGGAACAAGAGGTTCGCGCGCGGGGCGGTCCAGATCTTTCCGGATGCGATCGAGAATTCCGTTCACGAAACTGCCCGACTCGGCGCCCCCAAACGTCTTGGCGAGCTCGATGGCTTCATTGATGGAAACGACCGGCGGAATGTCGTCGCGATAAAGCATCTCGTAGATGGCGAGCCGCAAAACGTTGCGATCGACCGCGGAGATGCGGTTCAAATTGTAATTTTCACAATATTTCCGGATCTGTTCGTCGATTTCGTCCTGATGAGAGACCATCCCCTCAATAAGTGGTTCGGCGAACTCGCGCACGTTAGGTTTGACCGGGCAAAACTCCCAGAAATCGTCTAATCGCTTTGGAGTTTCGCCATGCTGAAGATCGCGCCAAAAATTGTATTGAATGGCCGCTTCGCGCGCGCGTCGTCGTTTTCCCATACGACTTACTTGTTCCGCAATTTCGACATTACGTTGGTAATCTCGACGGCGGCGCGAGCGGCTTCGGTGCCGCGATTGATTTCGCCTTCGAGACAACGCGCACGAGCCTGGCTTTCGTTGTCGAAACTGAGCACAACGTTGATGACCGGAGTGCCGTGAGTGAGAGCGATTCGCTGCAGGGCATCGGTGACTGAGTGACTTAAGTTTTTGGCGTGATCGGTCTCGCCCTTCATAATCACGCCGATGGCAATGATCGCGTCGCTGCGTTTTTGGGAAGCAAGCTCGCGCACAACCACCGGAATCTCGAACGCGCCGGGGACCTGAAACAAGGTAGTGGTTGCGCTCGGAATCAGGACCCGCAGTTCGCCGACTAAATGATCGACCAATCCCTGGACGTAAGCGGCGTTAAACTGACTAGCCACGATCGTAAAATGTCGTTTGACCACGCCGATAGCACGCGGGCGAGGGGAGATCGCGTTGGACATTGCCATCTATTGCTCCAACAAACCGGTCTCGGCAAGAGAAGTTGGCTTCCGCCACGGCTTGATTCCTAAAGACAGGAACCGGACAAATTCTGGGCGCGCGAGGCGTCCGAACTCCAGTGGAAGCGCGGTGGCAGCGAGAGATTTGGATTTGTTTTCCTAAGCGATCCGGCCACCGAATCGGCTAAATGAAATTCAAAGACGGGAAAGCGCTTTTTCCGCGAGAGCTTTCGACTTTTCGATTCTGGATTCTTCGCTTTCGGGTCCGCCCACGCTGATCCGGATGAAAACGTTACCCTTCAAAACGTAAAGCGCTCCCCCAATGCGCTTGCCCGACCACCAGGCCTCATCCCCGACGCCTTCGATCTTCTTTGGAGGCGCGCCTCGTTCTTCTTGCTCGTTTGCCAAACTTTCTTTCTTCTCTTCGTCGCCTTCCTTCTCCTTGGCCGGACTCGTGTAGCGACCAAACGTTTCTTTCCAGAATGTTTTGGGATCGCGCGCATTTTCCGAGGCCAAAGCGCGTTGAGTGACAGCCAGGCTGACAGATTTATTGAAAACCTCGGTGGTATAAAAGCATTGGCCGATTTGGAAGCCACCACCGGATGTGTCGCTCGACTTCGCATCCTTCACCGGAGAGCCCTCAATTTTTTGCACTTCATCCTTGGTGATGAGCGAACAAGCGTCGATCTTCGTGGTAGGCGAGGCCGACGTAGTTTTGGATTTCTGGCAACCGGCCAGACCGAGCATCAATGCGATTAGTAACGAAAATGATCTGTTCATCTCAGGAGCTTCTTTGAATTGACGATGGGCGGGCTACAACCAGTCCGGTGAGCAGAAAAACCAGCGCAGCCGAGAACAAACAGTATCGACAAAAGGCATGCAGCCGGAAGGCCTGCACAAACAAAAGCCAAAGAGTGACGGCGAACATGATCAAGACGGTCCAGCTGAAAAACTTTCTCGCCCGGTCGTAATCGAACGCGGCGAAGATCGCGAAAGTGAAAACCGAAAAATAGGCCAACACACCCAGACCAGCGACGGGGATGCCGCCCACTCTGGCATAGGAACTTCCCAAAACTTTGAAGCAATCAGCCGATTGCCCGCAAACCGCAGTTTCTCCAGAAAGAAAGATGACCGTGAGATAAGTGGCTTCAGTCAGTCCGATCATGGCGACGAGGGCGGCGGCGATGTAAAAAATAATTTCCGCCCGCGAACGGGACGTGGTCGATTTTTCAGTGCGATCCTTTTTCATCGGCAGTGATTATGAGGATGGTTTTGCGCTTTTTATCGCCGCTTCAATTGCCCCCGCGAAATTTTCCGGCATCAATTTATCGGGCGGCACGGCCTGATTGTTGAGGAAGATGGTCGGCGTCGTTTTCACGCCAATCGTGGCACCGCGTTGCTGGTCTGTTTCAACTTGTCGCAGCACCGGCTCGCTATCCATGTCCCGTTTGAATCGGTTCAGATCGAGCTGCAACATCCCGGCGTAGGCATTGAACAGGGCGCGCGCATCGGGGGAATTACTCCAAACCGCCTGCTCTTTGAAAAGAAGATCGTGCATTTGCCAGAACCGACCTTGCAAGCCGGCGGCTTCAGCGGCGCAGGCGGCCTCTCGGGCATGGGCATGCATCGGCAACGGAAACTCGCGGAAAATCACGCGCAAGTTGTATTGCTTCTGCAACTGGTTGATGGGCTCAGAAAGTTTGCCGCAAGGCGGACATTGGAAGTCGCCAAACTCCTCCAAAGTCACTGGCGAATCAGCCGGCCCGAGGACGTGTCCAGTCTCCTTTGTTTCGGCGGATTCCTTGGAAATCTTTAGCGGCGAGTTGGCCGCGATCTTCGTTCGGTAAAAGATGGCCCCCCCGGCGATGGCGATCGCCGCCACCAGGCCAACAATTAGGAAAGGAGCATATCGTTTCATGAGCTAAGCGTGCACATATAGCTCACCTCGGCGAGCCTGCAATGTCTGATCACAGATCCTTATTGAGAAGTGAGATTCGTTTTCAAAGGCCGGAGGCGGATTCGTCTTGGCTACAATCGAAACGCGCCGTCGGAACGGACGCATGGCCCAGAGCCGGAAGGCTTAACTACGAAAAAGTCTCATGCCGCCGCGATATTTCCGCGGCGGCAAAAGCTGAGGCGCGAAGGTGCCGCCGTTTATGGCAACGCCGTTCCTGATTTGCTCTTCACCAGCGAAGTGTCGACTGCGTCGATGAATCCGTCGACGTTCACGTCTTCGCGGAAGTTTGTGAGGCCAACCGCTTTGCCGGATTGCGACTTGGTCTGACTGACGTCGACCGCGTCACAGAACCGGTCGGCGTTGGTATCGCCGACGAGAACGCTCATTGGAACGGAAACGTCGCCGCTGTTCGATCCGCCGGTCACGCCAATCAAGTTAACCGACAGAGTTTGGGCATTGCTCACGTTGGTCAGGTTTACCGTAACCTCAGAGTTGTTGACGGTGAAACTCTGGACCGACCCGCTCCCCCCGGCCCCCGGAGTGACGCTGGCACTGGTGACCGTTACCGGTACCGAGAAGTCGATGACGACGGTATGGTTGCCGGATGCGCCGCCACTTCGGCACTCAATTCCCGAATTTCCAAGCAGCGGAAGATCGACATCAAACGTGCCGGCAAAACTGTGGGTCTTGCGGGAAACTGCGCTGACCGGAACGATTCCAGTCGAAGCGCACGTGCTATTTCCCACAACGGTGTAAGTCGCGGCCGGGAAGCTCGTGTCGGTGTTGCCTTTAATGAAGGTGTGATCAACCATGAGAGTTGATCGCTCTGCCGTTTCAGGCGGTGTATCGCCGGTGTTGAACGTCCGGCCGTTAACAGCGGCGAGAATATCGCCAGGCTGCGGATTTCCGACCAACGATTTGTCGATGTAGAACGAGATTGTTCCATCCGCATTGAAGTTGCTGGCCCCATCCGGCGTTCCAAGCGGGTTTTCGATTGGGACCCCGATGACACCTACCACGGGCGGGATGGATTGCGTCTGCACTGTGCCGTACTCGAAAGTAACAGCCGAGTTAGCATCGGTAGTCATGCCGACGAAGTATTGCTCGTCTGGCGTAGTAATTGAGTTCCATACCATCCTCCAGCGCGAGTTTGCCGGCACTGTGCTGAGATTGCTTACCTTCATCTGGAATAACAGCTTGCCAGGATGTGATGGAGGTTCGGCGACGGCTATATAGTCGATAAGGTACTGCGCCGGTATCGCAGGAGTGGCCGTGGGAGTAGGACTCGGCGATGGCGTTGGCCCGACCGGAACGCCAGTCTCGCTGCCACCAATAGCTTCCGGATGACTCGGCAAGTTCCGATGAACAATCATCCCGGCACAATTATCGCCGACAAAGGGTGCAGCTATTTCATTATTTGCGCACGATGAGCCGACCGAATTGGTGGCTATAACTTTGTAGTAGTATGGGACCGTAGGATCAATGGCCGTGGTGTCATCGAGCTTGGTCACGTTACCGGCTAAGGTTGCGATAGGAGCCCCGCCCTCTCCGCCTGGCGTCGTTCCTCGAAAAACCTGATAACCCGTAATCGTTTGGTCAGCGCCGTTATAACCTGGGTCAGCTTCGTTCCATGCCAGATGAACAACAGGCCCAATGCGCCGCTCGGTTACAAATGGGATTCCTGGAACCGATACGGGGTTCGGCTGCGCCCCGGACAATCGCCGCCCACTGGACTGCCGAGCGATCGTTGCAGTCGCACTGTAGGTGTTGCCTGTCACTGTCGTTGAGCCATCGGGATTGACCGGCGCCTGCGAGCAATCGCCGCCGGAACAACCGTTCACGTAGCCGACTAAGACACGACCGTCCTTGTCGACCGTCATATCAAAGAAATCGAGGAGATTTCGATCCATGGGTCCGCCACCACCGCGTAACAGACCCATCCGCTGCATGGGCAGCGTTGGAGTTGCATCAGTCGTGGTCCAAGTATCGCCGCCATCGAAAGTTTCTGCGACATAGAGATGCCATACGCCTGTGTATCCGTCTGCGCTGGAATCTCCGGCACCGCCCTTCGAGGCATAGAATGCCACCGCGGCGCGGCCAGCGTCACCGCCAATCGCGGCGGGAAACGCGACGTTCGTTAGGCCCAGGCCTGCTCCCACGTCGTAAATATTTTTCCAGGTTGCGCCTTGGTCACTTGAGATGCCGACGGCTGCGCTGGTGCCGTTTAACGCAAACAGGCAATAAACTTTTCCCCCGGCGTCGAGTGCTACGGCTGGATCATCGGGTGCTGCGCTACTTGTAACTGAGCCATTTACTACGGGCCTGATAGTCCAGGTAATTCCGTTGTCAGTCGACACTACGACGGCGGTGTTTCCTCCGTTTAGTAGTGGTATGTTTCCGCAAGCGCGATTCGGTACATAAACGGTTCCGTCGGGAGCGACCTTAATATGACCATGTAGCCCACTGCATTGGTTCACGCTATACATGTTAACTGAAGGCCCATAAGTGCTTCCGCCGTCATCGCTGCGGGAAATGCTGGCGAAAGCAATATCTTGCGAAGCATAGTAGACAGCGTGCGGATACACCGGATTAATCAACGGTGCGTGGTAGGGACCACCGCCGATTGTCTCGTGATCAACTGCGGACGCAATTCCACCCGTCTGATCCGGGACCCAGGTTACGCCATCATCGTCGGTATGCGATATCTTGACCGTGTCCGGACCCAAAAGAGTTAGCTCGGCTGCGAACACTCGATTTGCGGTGCCACTTGTATGGTCGGTAAATCCAATCGGATCGGAATCGATAAACTGCGACGTGGGAGCGCGGTGGTCCGACCACGTCGCCTTGGCCAAACTTAAATTACAACTGTCGTTGAAGGTGATAAACTCCGTCTGAAGATCGGATTGAAAATTAACGACCCCGGTTACCCAGTTTGCGCCAACCGAGGGTTCGCCTGCGCCGCGACCGAGATATTCAACGGTTACTCCTCCGGAACTAAGAGCGGAAGCGGGCACTAGCACACCAGGCGCTTCAAAATTTTCGAAGCCGACCTTCGGGCCAGTGTCTTGAGGCGCGGCCTGGATGGAGGTTGCAGTAGTTGAGACCGGAGTTGCGCTGCCATGATAGGGATCAGTCGCCGAGGCCGGTGTTGTATCGTACGCTACGTGGACCGTAAAAACCGTGGTCGGATTAACACCAGTTGTCGGTAGATTGGAAGGGTCAATGTAGGCTACCTGGCTTGTAAGTCCCGGCCCTTCAAAGGCAGAGGTAATCAGTGGTCCCGCATTTGATCCCTTATGAATGTGAATGTCGTATTCATTCGCAAGATTTGTCCAGGTGAGAAGCACTTGGACCTTCTTTCCCGCCCAGTCAGCCTGTGTCCCGATAACGGTGAGCGTAAATGTCTCGCAGCCGAAGACCGGGCTGTTGTCCATGCAAGTCGTATCGGTATTCTGGTTGCCACCGGGGCTGATCGTTGTGCCGTCCCAGCTTGCAGTTTGGCTGCCGCTGGCATTCACCGTTCCAGTAGCCGGAGTAGGTCCTGTGTTCGGCAGAGCAGCGCCGCGACCGCCGGACATCTGTTTGTTCTCAAGTCGAGTGTTGCGCTTGGCGTTCGCTCCATAGGAGCCGACAAGCGTCGCGTTACAGAGCAGAGCGAATGCGCCCAGCAAGAGAACGGTCTTAAGAATAGTACGCAGGGTTAAAACAAAGGAATTGGTTTTCATGAGATTTCTCCAGGCAGCCCTATCCCCGTGGGATTGCAGAGTGAAGGCATACCCTGCATTCGAACAGATCAGACCTTTTGGTCTTATCTCGGGGTAAGAAAAACGCCGTGGGGCTCCGATCGGATACGGCCTTGCTCAGAGCCGACGCCGCTCTGCCGCGTGCTAGAGGAGATGACCGAGCTTGGTCTTCTTCGTTTCGAGGTATTTCTCGTTGTGGGGATTCGATTCAGCGCGAATTGGCACCTGTTCAACCATTTCCAATCCATAACCTTCGAGACCGACGACTTTCTTCGGATTGTTGGTGAGGAAACGGAACTGTCGCACCCCGAGATCGAAAAGGATTTGGGCGCCGAGTCCGTAATCGCGCAGGTCGGCCGGCAGTCCCAGTTTTGCATTCGCTTCAACAGTGTCGAGGCCTTGTTCCTGTAATTTGTAAGCGTGAATCTTGGCCGCGAGACCGATGCCGCGCCCTTCCTGCCGCATGTAAACCAGCACGCCGTTGCCTTCCTCGGAAATTTGTCGCAGCGCCGCGTGAAGTTGATTCCCACAATCGCACCGGCGTGAGCCGAACACGTCCCCGGTGAGACATTCGCTGTGCACCCGGACCAGCGCCGGCTTGTTCTTGTCGATTTTTCCCTTCACCAGCGCGAGATGATGCATTCCGTCGATGAGCGACCGATACAAATGCAAATCGAAATCGCCGTAATCGGTCGGCAATTTCACGACCTGCTCGAGTTCAACGAGCTTTTCACTTTTGCGCCGGTGCGCAATCAGACTTTGGATTGTGCAGATCTTCAGTGCGTGCTTCTTGCGGAATTCCATCAGCTCGGGCAGCCGCGCCATCGTTCCGTCGTCGTGCAAAATTTCGCAGAGCACACCCGCCGGTTGCAGTCCGGCCATCCGGGCAAGATCGATCGCCGCCTCAGTGTGACCCGCGCGGCGCAACACGCCGCCGTCTTTCGCGCGCAACGGAAACACGTGACCGGGTTGGGCGAGATCGTCGGGGGTAGAGTGGGGGCTTGCGATCGCAAGAATTGTGGTCGCGCGATCGTAGGCGCTGATTCCCGTCGTCACTCCGCGCGCGGCGTCCACTGAAACCGTGAAGTCGGTTCGTTGTGCTTCGCGATTTTGTGTGACCATGCGTTGCAATCCGAGTTGTTCGGCGCGGTCGTTCGAAATTGGGACGCAGATCAAGCCGCGGCCGTGCGTGGCCATGAAATTGACCGCTTCCGGAGTGACCTTCTCCGCCGCGATGACCAAATCGCCCTCGTTCTCGCGATCCGCATCGTCCGTCACGATCACGATGCGCCCTTTGGCGATGTCGCTCACTACATCGTCAATGGCGTCGAATTGAAACTTTTCACCCGCCTTGGTAATCATTTGGCAGACCGTATCTTACCACAAATCGACACGAATAAATACGAATCAGTTGTAGAGGCGGCCGTGCCGCACGCAATTTTTTTGTGAAGACAGCCGTCTCGGCTGCATTACTAAAGCCGCTTCACTACGCGAAGCGCGAGCGATTGGGGTCAATCGCCCCCCTACCTAGTCGCGGCTCCGCTGGATTGACTGCGAGCCACCAACGTGATGGTCAACTGGAATAGCGAGACATGGCTATGGTCCGCGGTGTGGAGGAGTCGGGGTCGGGGTAGGGGTAGGTGAAACCGCCGGTGTCGGAGTGGGGGTGGATGTGGGGGCCGGTGTCGGCGTCGGAGTGGGCGTTGGTGTCGGGGTTGGAGTCGGAGTAGCTGTCGCGAATGGTGTAGCGGTTGGAGTCGCGGTTGGAACGACGGTCGGAGTAGGTGTCGGAGTGCTGCCGCACCCGCCGCGCCCGCAAGGAGTTGGAGTTGGCGTCGGGGTAGGTGAAATTATCGGTGTAGGAGTAGGGGTTGGAGTAGGAGTAGGCGGTACTGTGGCAGTAGGTGTTGGGGTCGGAGAAGGTGAAACTATCGGTGTCGGGGTAGGCGTGGATGTAGGAGTCGGAGTGGGCGTTGGTGTCAGGGTTGGTGTTGGCGTAGGCGTAGGAGTAGGAGTAGGAGTAGGAGTAGATGTAGGTGTGGGTGTCGCGATTGGAGTAGGGGTTGGAGTCGGCGTAGGAGCGATGGTCGGAGTAGGTGTCGGAGTGCTGCCGCACCCGCCGCGGCCGCAAGGAGTTGGCGTTGGGCTAGGCGACGCTGTCGGTGTGGGTGTCGGAGTCGGCGATGATGTTGGCGTTGGAGTCGGACTAGGCGAAACTGTTGGAGTTGGAGTGGGTGTCGGCGCAGTGCCCGCTAAGTCATAGCCGATAACGTCCATTACCCGGATGTCCACCGGTGTCAGATCGTTCTCGACGCTGGAGCTACTAAAAGCATTGAACGCGTCATTCGCTCCACTGGCCCAATCCTGCGGGTCACCGCCGTTCTGAGCCGCATTGTTAAAAGCCTTAAGAAGCGTGCTCCCACTGTCGATCGAGAAAAATCTTCCCGCCCCATTGGTCAAACCTCGGGTATTGGCGCCGGTGTAGTGGAACAGGTCGAACTGCAAATAAGCTTTGATTCCACCGATATTTTCTCCCAAGCCTGGGATGCGCCCCATGATTTCCGAAAATTCGTGCATTGCCACGGCGATGAAATCAATCTTTCCGGGGACGGCGCGGTTGAGTGGGTCATAGGTATAATTAAATCCCGCTCCAAAAGTAAACGTCCCGTCATTCGCGAAATCATCGGCGCGAAGACCGAGGGCCTTTGCTTGTGAGGTCGTCACCCACCAGTTGTGACTCCCGCTCACCGGGTCTGTCGTCCCGACGGACCCGCCTGCGCCAGTTGCGGTATTGTCGTCAGCGCTTTTCGCGTCGCTTATTGTCGCATTTCGGAGGTTCGTGAATGCAACGCTATTGATGAAGGTATTACTTTGTCCCAGCGTGCTGGTGCCGGCCACTGCCGTCACCGTAATGTTGACATTGATGAGGTCCGTATAGTTAGTCGTGAACTGCAACGCAGCGTAGTTACATGCGGTGTGGACATTGGCGATGTCTGCGGCACTCAGCCCAGCACTCACCATCGCGGGGTCGTTGAAATTCAGATTTATAGTAAGCGCCGAGGCTGTTCCGGTCGGCAGAAGCATGGTCAGGAGAATTGTCCCGGCGCATGCTCGAGGCGTGCGAGTTAGTTCTGAGAGCAACTGCCAAAGGGTCTTTCCGAACTTCATATTTCTTATCCTGGTCTCGGTCGAGCTAGGGTTTTAGCCGAGAAATGATGGAGGGTTTTGCAGGGGAGATGAATTTAACGTCATCACTCGAAGCCAAAGACTCTAATTGGGAAACCGGGACGACCGCTTGAACCGCGGTAGTCGTTACCGACCCGTCGATCACTTTCCCGCCAGTCTCTGAGATCTGATCCAGCAACCGCTGAGATGTCGATGCTTGGATATCGACCAGCGCTCCCTCAGGAAGGTTGCCCGGAATGTCCGGTTGAAGCGTTGTCGCTCTGTCGAACGGCGCCTGTCCTCTCGCCTGCTTCAGCGCCAGTCGAAGTTGATCATCAAGTTTCTTGTCTACCGGTGAATCGGCGTCAGTCCAAAGCAGGACCAAGTCATTGCCACCACCGCCATGGTAGTTCGCTACGAAATGGTAAGTGCTTCCTGCATAAGCCAGGTCAACGATTTGCCCTTGGGCCAGGTTGGTAAAAGTGCCTTTTATAATGTCTGGCCCGGTGTTCTCTATGATCACCAAGTCCGTGCCGGGCTTGGGCACAAAGTTGAGGCTCAAGTGCAACGTCTTGCCGCTTGCCGTGAAACCAGCCGCCCGGACAGACACTTCGTTGCCGTTAACCAACGTCGCAGTGACGACGTCTGCCGGACCGGCCTGCGTGGAAGTGGCAATCGCAAAAACGGCGGCTAGTGGGAACACGGTTAGTTTCATTTGAAAACCTTTCTCAAGAAGCGCTGAAACAGATGGGATGTGAATTGCACGGTCAAGCGTTTTCGTATCGTACTAGAATCTTTCGATGGGCCGTGATGCCGCCATGATCCGGCCAGTGCGTTGCACGTAGAGGCAGCATAAACGGTTCCAACCAAGGGATGAAAAGTCGCAGTCGGCGTTTGGACTGGCTTCAATCTGACGCGTCAGGAATTTATTTCTCGCTGCTCGCTACTATCGCTTCCGGTCGGTACATGTCGCGGTTGCTGCCTTGGAATTCGGATTTCAGTTTCACTTTGAACTTTGAAAGATCGACCAGGTCCCAGCGCGTAAATTTCCACGTCGCCTTCGGAGAAGCCGATCCACCTTCCCGCAGCTGACTTGCCGAGCCGGAGCGTGGCGAAGGCTGGTGTTCGATGCCGGCGATCAGATGAACCGCGTCATCGTGGATCTTTCCGGTGGCGACTCTGGGTTCAAAATAAAATGTGCGAAACGAGCTCTCCCGACTGCCGGCGGCGTAAAGCTTCGGATCGATATAGAAAATCTTGTTACTCGCCACATCAACAATCCGGAGATCGGGATAGCCGGCGCGTTGCACCTTGCCGTTACTCGTCCGTGGAAAATCACACTTTAAATCAGGCCCGGCGTTGAGCAGTTCGCGCAGTGAATCCTCAAAATGACTGCTCACTTCATTGATGCGCTTGATCTTTTGGATCGGACTATCGGCGGCGTTCATGCGTTGCAATGTTTCATTCAACCCATCGCCGATCCGTTTGATTACCCGCCGATCGACTTCGGCCTTCGGATCGAACGCGAGCACGTGCTTGCCGGTGGCGTCCATGATCACTTCGCTGAACGGAATTCCGCGCAGCTGCGATTCCTCGTCCATCAGCCATGGGATCAGCTGATCCACTGGCGCGATTGCGCTGGGTTCGTTCGCAATCGCGAGGACTAAGTCAAAAAGCGACGCTGAAAGTACGGTAACAGCCAGAAACCGGGGGAACGCAGGCATATTGAATTGAACCTCGGAAGCCAGATCGCTACAAGATTTAACAAACGTCGTTCCCCAAACGCATCCCCCCTGCACAATGCCGCCGCGCGCCCTCATAACACTTGCCACTGCGATGTACACGGAATACCCGACTGGCATAGCAAACGCTGCCAAAAGCGCCATCAGCGCCGTTGGCGGTTAACTTCTCAACCCTTAACTTCCCATTATGCCAAAAATTAATACTCGCTCCAACAAGTGGTACGGATGGTTGCCGGACTTGCCGGACCAACGCGATCTGATGTACTCTGCGATCGCGCCGCGAATGGTGCAGTTGCCGGACAAGGTAGATCTCCGTTCGAAATGTTCGCCGGTCGAAAATCAGGGAAGTCTTGGTAGTTGCACCGCCAACGCGCTCGCCGGCGCGCTGGAGTTCCTTGAACTTCAGAAAGGCGCAATCCTTATCGATCTCAGCCGGCTGTTTATTTACTACAACGAGCGCGTCATTGAAGGCACGGTGACGCAGGACAGCGGCGCATTTCTACGCGACGGAATCAAGTCACTCGCCAAACAAGGCGTTTGTCCCGAGGCAGAGTGGCCCTACAAAATTTCGAGTTTCATGGAGAAGCCGACCGCGAAGTGTTACAAAGACGCCGAGAACCATCAGATCACTTCCTACCATCGAATCAGCATGGTTGATGAAATGCAAACCTGTCTGGCCGACGGATTTCCGTTCGTGTTCGGCTTTACTGTTTACGAAGCGTTTGAATCGACTGAGGTCGCAAAGAGCGGTGTTCTCAACCTGCCCGGTCCGGACGAAAGAGTTATGGGCGGTCATGCGGTCATGGCCGTGGGTTACGACAACGGGCAAAAGCGTTTCATCGTTCGCAACTCATGGGGTACCGATTGGGGGATGGAAGGCTATTTCACCATGCCTTACGATTATCTCGATTCAGCCAGGAATTTGGCTGACGATTTCTGGACAATTCGCGTGTCTGAAGAAGGATAATAATTTGAGGAAGGCAGGGTGTGACGGATTTAGTATTCGGTGAAAAAGATAATGGCGCTCTGGTCGAGGTTACGCTCGGCTCGAAAGTAACCATCGAACTGGACGAGAATCCGACGACCGGTCATCAATGGATGATCAGTGGCGTGGACGAAGTTTTTCTCGTGCCCGAGGGCGACGCTTTTCTGGTCGGCGAGCAAATGGGCCTCGGCGCAGCCGGAGTTCGGAGGGTATTCTTTCGCGCCAAAGGCGCCGGCTCCACTTCATTGAGCTTGATCAAGAAGCGCCCGTGGCAATCGAACAAAGAAGCAACCGGCATTTTTAAGCTCGCCGTCCGGATTTTGAAATAGACCGATAATGGAATTAGTCGCCAAAATTCCGTATAATTCGGTCGACGCACCTGAAAAGACCCAACCAATCGCTGGCCGTCCCGATCTATACTTTTGAAGATGGCTTCAACACTAAACTCGGAGCAAAGCGACGCGCGCATCCGCTCGCGGTGACTGAACTCTTTCTCGTGCCTACACCAAGCCTGGTGGGAACATGGCGACTCGTGTCGTTTGAAGCGCGTGACTCGAATGGTAACCCTCAGTACCCGTTAGGAAAATACGTGTCCGGCCAGCTAACGTATGATTCCGGCGGTAACATGTCCGCTCATGTCATGAGGAATGATCGCCCTCTCTTCGCTGGGAATGATCCTGGTCTTGGCACGGACACTGAAGTCCGCGCGGCATTCGACGGTCACGCTTCGTATTTCGGCACTTACACGATTGATTCGAGCGCGCAAACTGTGACTCATCACGTTCTCGGCGCATCATATCCGAACTGGGTCGGCAGCGATCTGCTTCGTTATTTTGAGTTCGACGGCTCTCACCTCTTGCTGTCGTCGCCTCCGATGATATCCGGCGGCGAATCATTAGAATACGTTTTGACCTGGGAACGCATTCAACCAATCGCATGAACCTTACGAACGAGAGTTACATCATCTTCATCCACACCAAAAGCGCGACCGAGCGCTACTATCGCGACAAGAAAGGTTGGTTGAAGGTCAGCACGCGAGATCGAAAGTTTCGAGCGACCGCCGAGCAAGTTCTAAATCATTTGCTGCCTGCGCTTGCCGGGATTAAGCCGAACGTGAGCGTCACGGTCGAGCACAGCGAGAAATAGAAAGCGGTCTCACGCGACCATGGAACGCTTTTCTTGGTTAGCGCTGTCGTTGTTCACCTGAACGCTAGGACATAGTCCGACGGTTTTTTGTTCCGCATCTGGCGCGATTTCTCTCGTTTGGGTAAAATCACGCGGATAACAATGCGCCGGGGGACTTATCTCGATGGATATTTGCCGCGCTCTTCGCGCATCGGTCGCGCTATGGTTATTGGCCGGGTCGGTCGCGACTGCGACGACCAACATTACCTTTACCCGCGACGAGATAGCGGAAATGGCCGGCCTGTGGGAAACGGACTGCATCACAATTTCGCTGCTGGCCAACACCCAATACCCTGCCTACAGCGCGAATTGGCAGTATATTTTCCCGCACACGACCATTTCCGCCGATGGCGACATTCACACCGACATGGCGGTCGATAGTTCGGGTTCCGGTTCAACCGGCAATAATACCGGTGAGTCGCCAATGATTTGCGAAGTGACGGACGCTACGGCCAACCAACTGAATTATCTTGATTCATTGACCGGCGCCGAGGCAATTTTTCGCGGCATCTTTCGTTTCTACACCGAACATCCCGGGGAACGGCATTTCGAATTGCATCCCGCGGTTGAACTTGATCGCTGGAACGGCACCAGCTTTGTCGCAGACACCGATTATCATTCCAATATCGCAACCGTTGCGGATGGAACGACTCACACCACCTCGACGTTGACCGGTTTGATCGACGGCTCGGAGACAATGACGGCGACAGTCGAAAGCGACGGAACGCACGTCGACTTTGTTTTTCCTAGTCCGAGCGTCAACTATGTCCAATATGACGGAACGGTCATTTCGGGTGTGACCACGGATTCCACCAGCAGCTATTTCCTGCTCCAACCCAACCTTGTGCCGACCGCGGTGTTGCGGTGCCGGCTCGTGGCGAATACTTCGGCTGCGGCGTCTGCCGCCGGATTGGTCCGCAATCAAACTGTGACGGTAAATGCTCTTACTCGAACGGACATGGGAGCAATCGGATCACAGATCGCGAGCTTGAGCGCAGGCCAGTCTAAAACATTTGGGCGCCCGGTTGAATTCGTTGTCCTTGGATTGCCCACAATCGGTCCAACGCCAACTCCGACTCCAACACCGACACCGCCGACGAATTCATTTAGCAACACCGCGTCCTTGACCATGAGCGGCGCCTCCAACGGCGAAGGAACCGGAAACCCGTACCCGTCGACGATCACCATCTCAGGCGTTCCTGGCGTTGTCACGAATGTCACCGCCACACTGAATAAACTCACGCATCCGTTTCCCGAGGATCTCGATATCTTATTAGTCGGTCCAAATGGTCAAAACGTGATGTTGATGTCGGATGTCGGGGGCGCGCATTCGATTAGCAATCTAAACCTGACCTTCAGCGACGCCGCATCGTCGTCGCTTGGCACCGGCCGCATCAGCTCTGGAACTTATTTGCCGAGCAACCGGAATCCTAGTGGCGACAAGGATGCGTTTCCGGCTCCCGCTCCGCCAAAGCCGTTCGGCAGCGCGATGTCGATCTTTCACGGCACAAGTCCGAACGGCAGCTGGCAGCTTTTTGTGTTGGATGAGTTCACTTCCGGTTCGGGATCGATCGGCGGCGGTTGGTCCCTCAACATCGGGACGGAACTCGCGCCCCCAATCAGCGCGGTGTCGCGTAAAGCCCACGGAATGGTCGGCACGTTTGATGTGAATTTGCCGTTGACTGGAACACCGGGCATTGAATGCCGGAGAGGTGGCGCGTCGAATAATTATCAGATCGTAGTGACATTCGAGGGCGCGGTCACTTTCAGTAGCGCCAGTGTTACCAGCGGAACGGGGAGCGTCAGCAGCGCCAGCGCAAGCGGCAGTCAGATCACGGTCAACTTGACCGGCCTTACCACCGCGCAGCGAATCGCTGTCACGATATCCGGAGTCAGCGATGGCGTGAATAGTGGAACAGTCACCGTTCCAATGAGCGTCCTGGTCGGCGATACTAACGGCGATGGGTTCGTAGATTCTATCGACGTCTCTCAAACAAAATCGCAATCCGGAAACCCAGTATCGACTTCGAACTTTCGCGAGGACTTGAACGTGGACGGTTTCCTGGACAGTACTGACGTGTCGCTGGCGAAGAGTAAATCGGGCACATCGCTGCCCTCCGCGAACATTCCAGCCCGATCAGACGACCTCGACGGCCTTCTCGATGAGCGGCGTGATGTTCACGATCGAACGTTCGTTCCGCGCGTGAATCATGAATAGCGGTTCGTCCGCTTCTACTTTCTCGCCGATTTTTTTGATTTGAGAAAAGCCGACCGCGAAATCGATCGGATCACCGGCTCGCTGACGGCCCGCGCCCAGAATCACTGACGCGCGCCCGATCAATTCGGCGTCCATTCGTTTTACTTTGCCGGCGGAAGTCGCCGGGAATGGTTGAACAATCGGTGCGACATGGGTGTCGAGAATTTTCTCGACCAGAGTGGCGTCGCCATCTTGGGCGTAGACGAGCGAGATAAATTTCTTCCACGCTGTTCCATCCTTGAGCCGTTTCTGCAATTGCGCTCGCG
This sequence comes from uncultured Verrucomicrobiae bacterium, assembly GCA_963817335.1. Classification (GTDB taxonomy): domain Bacteria; phylum Verrucomicrobiota; class Verrucomicrobiia; order Chthoniobacterales; family UBA10450; genus AV40. Next base: position 1,050,879 of record CAWFNX010000001.1, read on the forward strand.
GCGTCTCCGAAACTTTCTCACCAAGATCGAGAATCAACTTCACCAGATCAGCCGGACCGGAGCCCTTTAAAATCTCAACGCATTCGGCGACCTCCAGCGCGTTGCCGACATTTCGGCCCAGCGGTTCGTCCATAAGATTTAGTTGATAGGACGTCTTGACCTTCATCGATTCGCCAACCTCTTTCATCATGTCGGCGAGCTGTTGGGCTTGCTCTTTCGTTTTCATGAACGCGCCGCTGCCGAACTTCACGTCGAGGACGAGACGATCGAGACTCTCCGCGAGCTTTTTACTCATGATGCTCGCGACGATGAGCGGTTGGGATGGCACCGTCCCGGTGACATCGCGTAACGCGTAAAGTTTCTTGTCCGCCGGACAGATATCGTCGGTTTGGCCGATCATGAAGACGCCGATTTTTTCGAGTTGCTTCAGGGCGCGTTTTTCATCCAGGCTCACATTGAACCCGGGAATGCTCTCGAGTTTGTCGAGCGTTCCGCCGGTGATCCCGAGGCCGCGACCGGAAATCATCGGGACCCAAACGTCATCGCAGGCAAGTAACGGCGCGAGCACCAGCGAAACTTTGTCGCCGACCCCGCCGGTAGAGTGTTTGTCGATCCTTGGCGGCGAGTCTTCCGGGTATTTCAACACTCGGCCGCTGCGCATCATCGCTTCGGTCAAATGATGGGTCTCCGCCGCGGTCATTCCGCGAAACAAGATCGCCATTGCCAGCGCGCTCATTTGGTAATCGGGGAGGTCGCCGAGAGTAAAATCCTCGACCAGAGTGTTGATCTCCTTCGCGGTCAGCGCATGGCCGTCGCGTTTTTTCTCGATGAGCGATGGAAAATGCATTTTCTAGTCACCCATTGGCGCGAATGGACGCGAATCAGTAAACGGTGAAGTCGGTGCCGGCCGCATTGGATTTGTGTCCATTAGTGTTTATTCGTGGTGAGCGAAGGAGAATCCGGCGAGGCAAACATATTGTAAGCAAGGCGCGGGCCCCAGGTAGGGACATCGCGCTGCGATGTCCAGGGGGACGCGCAGCGCAGCGTCCCTACCTACAACCCGATCGGATGCCAGGCGGTTTTCATTTCCACACTATCGAGGATCCAATATGGATTTTCGCCAGCATCGCCCCGCCACTCCTTGTCCGAAAGCTGCCGGCGCGCGTAGCGTTTCACGTTCAATTCTCCACCGCGCTGAAGTTGCACGCCGAGTTTCGCGTCGCCGCTTCCATCAATAACGGCGTTCACATCCATGTGACTGGCGATGTGCGGTGCGAGCTCGGCGCGATCGCCCGCCAGAACATTGATGACCCCGGCCGGCAAATCGCTGGTCGCGATAATTTCGGAGAAAGTGAGCGCAGGCAATGGCTTCGTTTCGGAAGCGAGAACGATTGCGCAGTTTCCGCTTAGGATCACCGGCATCACCAGCGACACGAATGCGAGCAATGGTGGTTCGTCCGGACAAATAACCACCACCACGCCAGTCGGCTCCGGCAGGGTGAAATTAAAATGAGAAGAGGCGACCGGATTCACCGCCCCAAAGACTTGGCAAAACTTGTCCGTCCATCCCGCAAAATGCACGAGACGATCGATTGCCAGCGTCGTTTCGGACGATGATGTCGATCTGGAATTGTTGTTCGACCGCGCGATCTCGTTCTGCAATTCGCCCCGCCGCATCTCCAGCATTTCAGCCGCGCGATAAAGAATTTGTCCTCGGAGATAAGCGCTTTGCTTCGACCAATTAGGAAACGCTGCCCGCGCTGCCACTACCGCGTCCCGGAAATCTTTTTTGGATGCTCGGCAAAAATTGGCCAGGTGCGCGCCGGCTTTTCCCCGCGCAGCCAGGACGCGACCGTTCTCGCCCCGGACGAACTTGCCGCCGATGAATAATTTATATGTCTTCTGGACCTGTAGCCGGCCCGATTTGGCTCGCACGAAGTGAGGATTGCGCAAACCGCGAAAAAAGAAAATGCTAATCCGCGTAGCACCGTAGGTGCGCGACGTGTATAGCTCTTAGGTATTAGCGGCGAAGCTCCGTAGGAGCGCTACGCTGCGGTGATCAAGTGTCCCGCCTACGGCGCTTGCTTGTTTTGCTGGCAGATATTCTATAACCATGTCGCGCCTCACGGCGCTTACCAAGAGCATGCACAAATCGGACAGAATCTTTGTAGCCGGTTACAGGGGAATGGTCGGGAGCGCAGTTACCCGGGCGCTGGAATCCGCCGGCTTCTCAAATCTGCTGAAACGCAGCCGCGCGGAGCTGGATCTGGCCGACTCGCGCGGGGTGTCGGATTTTTTTCGAAAAGAAAAACCCGACATCGTGGTTTTTGCCGCGGCCAAAGTTGGAGGCATTAAAGCCAACTACGATTTTCCGGTGGAGTTTTTGACCGACAACCTGAGGATCCAAACCAATGTCATCTCGGCTGCGCATGAGAATGGCGCGCGTAAGCTGCTTTTTCTGGGCAGCTCCTGCATTTATCCAAAATATGCGCCGCAACCGATCCCTGAAACCGCGCTGCTGACCGGCCCGCTCGAGCCAACAAACGATGCTTACGCGATCGCCAAGATCGCCGGGGTGAAACTCTGCCAGGCTTACGATCGTGAGTACCGGACGAATTTTATCTCGGCGATGCCGACAAATCTCTACGGCCCCAACGACAATTTTGATCTGGAAACTTCGCACGTGCTTGCTGCCCTTTTGCGAAAAGCGCACGAAGCGAAAACAAAACGCGCGCGTGAGCTGGTGGTCTGGGGAACCGGCGCGCCGCGCCGCGAATTTCTGCACGTGGACGATTGCGCGTCGGCCTGTTTGTTTTTGCTCGAGAAATATGACTCGCCGGAAATCGTCAACGTCGGTTGCGGTGAAGACGTCACCATTCGCGAATTGGTCGGCCTGATTTGCGACGTCGTTGGTTTCGACGGCGAACTAACCTGGGACAAAACCAAGCCGGACGGAACGCCGCGCAAACTTCTCGACGTTTCCAAACTTCGCGGGCTTGGCTGGGAGCCGAGCATTCCCCTTCGCGACGGGATCGCGCGAACCTACGATTGGTTTCTGAAGAACATCGCCAAATGAAAAAACTTCGCGTTGGCGTGGTCGGTGTCGGCCACATCGGAAGCAATCACGCCCGACTTTATGCGGAGGTTCCAACTGCCGCGCTCACCGCGATCTACGACGTCGATTCCGGGCGGGCCAATTCGATTGCGAAAAAATTTCGAACCACTGCGGCCAAATCGCTCGACGAATTCGCTCAGTTGATTGACGCCGCGTCGATTGCCACTCCGACAAATTCGCATCACGAAATCGCGCTTCCACTTTTGGAGCGGGGCAAACACCTCCTGGTCGAAAAACCGATCTCGGAAAATCCACAACACGCCGCCGAACTGGCGGAACTTGCGGCGCGCAACGGATTGATTCTGCAGGTCGGCCATGTCGAGAGATTCAATCCGGTCCTGAGCGCGCTCGAAGCGCGGCTTACTCATCCACGGTTCATCGAAGCCCATCGACTTTCGCCTTATCCTAATCGCAGCACCGATATTGGCGTCGTACTCGATTTGATGATTCACGATCTCGAAATCATTCTGCATCTCGTACGCTCGCCGGTGCAAAACATCGACGCGGTCGGCATTCCAGTGCTGAGCAAGAGTGAAGACATCGCGAATGCCCGGATTCGTTTCGAGAACGGCTGCGTGGCGAATGTCACTTCGAGCCGGATCAGTCCCGAGCGGATGCGCAAGATCCGCGTTTTTCAGGAGGACGCCTATCTGTCGCTCGATTACGAAAAACAAACCGGCGAGATTTATCGACGTGAATCGGGCAAAATTACCCGCGACAAGGTGCCAATTGAGCGGGAGGAACCGTTAAAGCAGCAACTGGTTTCGTTCGTTGAATGCGCCACCACCGGGCGCGAACCGCGCGTCTCAGGATTTCAGGCAACGGCTGCGCTCGAGCTGGCGGTCGAAATCACGAAGAAAATTCAAAGCTCGTGATCCCTGCTCGTCACCCGTCACCCATCACTTGTCACTTCCGTTGAAAACGATTTACTTCGTCGCGGGTGAGGCGAGTGCAGACAATCACGGCGCGGCCCTGATGAGAGCGTTGCACGCGGGCGACGCTGATCTTCGTTTCATCGGCCGGGGCGGGCCACAAATGCAATCGGTCGCAGGCCAGCAGTTTAAAGACTGGATTGGCCAATCCGGCGTGCTCGGACTTTGGGAAGTCATCAAACATTACGGGTTTTTCCGAAAAGAATTTCACGAAGCCCTGCGCCAGATCGATTCGAGCAAACCAAACGCAGTTGTTTTGATTGATTATCCGGGGTTTAACCTCCGCCTCGCGCGCTCGCTCCGACGAAAATCGCCCTCGCAAAAGATTATCTATTATATCAGCCCGCAAGTTTGGGCGTGGAACCGTGGCCGGATCGTAAAAATGGCGCGCTGGCTCGACCTGATGCTCTGCATCTTCCCGTTCGAGGCCGATCTCTACAACGAAAGCGGATTGCGCACGATTTTTGTCGGTCATCCCATGATCGAACGGTTGCGTGAACGGAAGATCGACGTCGCGCGTGATCCGGACCTGGTCGGCCTCTTTCCGGGCAGTCGCGCGCGTGAAGTTCGGAAAATATTCCCCGTGTTGATCGAGACCGCCCGCGAATTGCGTCGATCAAAACCAAATCTGCATTTCGAAATCGCGGCCGCGTCCAACGAGCTGGCCGGGAGAGTGAAGAACATGATCGCAGCGGAAGATCGACAACTCTTTGAGATCAAAGTCGGACAAACATCCGAGATAATGCAACGCGCGTTTGCCGGAATTGTCGCCTCGGGGAGCGCGACGTTGGAGGCGGCTTACTTCCGAATGCCGTTCGCGCTGGTTTACAAAGTGGCGTGGCCGACGTATTTCGCCGGCCGCCTCTTGGTGAAGGTTGATTACCTCGGAATGCCAAACGTGCTCGCCGACAAAGAACTGGTGCCTGAATTCATTCAACATCGAGCGCGGCCTCACGACATAGCCGAAGCAATCACCCACTTGATCGATGACGCCCAAGCGCGTCAGCAAATGATTTGGGAATTTGACAAGATAGCGGCCCAACTTGGCCAAACTGGCGCGAGCGAACGCGCAGCCAAAGCAATTCTGGATGAAATCTCTTGATTGTCATGTCGAGCAGCGTCGAGACATCTCTAAATATTGCCGGTCGAATTTGAGCTCATCATGACAGAAATAGTCAGAGATTCCTCGGCTCCGCTCGGAATGACAAAGATGTTTTGGCCACTGGCGGCGATCATTCTTGTTTTGTTTTCGATCACGAATCTGCCCTGGGAGCTCGACGGCTACGACCAGGCGAAGCAAGCATGGACTTCATATGAGATGGTTACCGAAGGCCATTGGCTCTACCAGCGGACGTCCGACGATCAGGGTCTTGCGACGAAACCACCGCTCACTGGATGGATTTCGGCGGCGACCTACGAAATCACGCGGTCATGGGATATCGCATGGCGACTGCCGTCCCTGGTCTGCGCCGGATTAATTGCGTTCCTTCTATTAAGAGAAGCGGCCCGCGCATACGGCAGTGCTGCCGGTTTGATTGCGTTCGCCGCCTTTGGTTTCAACTTATTGTCTCCGCGATTGGCGACGCTGGTGCGGTCCGACATGCCGCTCGCGCTCGTGATTTTCCTGATTGGGTTGTTGATTTGGGAAAAAATCCGCGATCGCGACCGGTGGTCGACCCGCGATCGAGTGATCATGTTCGGTTTGCTGACCGCGGGAATGTTGATCAAGGGCCCGATCATCTACGCGTTCCTGCTTCCGGGAATCGTGATCTATTCGCTCTGGGCGCGCAGGCGAGACGCCTGCCTCCACAGTTGGTTCGGCTGGTGGCCGTGGACCGCGTCGTTCATGATTTTCCTGCTCTGGGTGATCGTCGGCTGCCTCTGGGTGCCGCGCTTTTACGAGCTGGTGGTGGTGAGAGAATTTCTCGCCCGTTTCGGCGAAATCGGACCTCATGTTCATCGGTCCCAATCCGTTTTCTTTTATTTCGCGCACCTGCTTCACAAATTCTTTCCGTGGAGCGCGCTGATGATTGTTCTGGCGATTATTCATCTTCGGGCGAGCAAATGGAGCCTTCGCGCTGCCTTCCGGATCTCGCCGGCGACGATTTGGTTAGTTTGCTGGGTCTTCGGTGGGCTGCTGTTGATGTCGCTGATTCCCTCCAAACGCGTCGATCGAATTTTTCCGGTTATTCCGCCACTTTGTTTGATAGTTGCAACGCAAGCCGCCCGATTCTTGAGCGACGAACAACACCGCGCCAAAAATCGCCGGTGGATCGCTGCGACGATGGCCGTCGCTCTTGTCTTTACCATGGGTTACGTGGCGGAGAGGATGGTGAGCGGCTATCGCGATCATCGCGATGGCTTGTCGATCTTTGGCCGGCGCGTTCGCGACGAATCTGCGAAGAACCATTGGCAATATGAAGCGGTGGGAAAGAGCGATGAAGGCCTGCCCCTTTATCTCACTCGTCCGCATTTTTTGAAACCGGACGTCGCAATCGCAAAATGGAACAGTGGCGAGATCGATGCCCTCGCGGTGCCGGCGGACCAGGCGCCCCAGTTCATGCGGGAACTGCACGACTCGGCCCGCCGATTTGAATCGGCCACCCGCAAGGACTTGAAACGCCCGAACTACGTTTTGCTCACGCGTTAATCACGCAAAATGCTCGACTTTCCCGGGCGTCCTTTTAGTCTCGCGCCTCTGCTAAAATGTCGAAGGAGGACTTCCCGAAAGGACACATTGAAACGCTCTGGGCGCCGTGGCGGGTCGAGTATTTCGAGAAGCAACCGCGCGACCTGGATTTTCTTAGCGCCGCCGGTCGCGCGAGCGACGACGCGGAACATTTGGTAATTACCCGGCGGAAAACAGCGTTCCTGATCATGAATCGTTATCCGTATTCGGTCGGCCACTTGATGGCGGTGCCTTACAAGAAAACGGCTGACCTGTCTTCGTTAGGCGAAAACGAAGTTGTCGATCTCTGGAATCTGGTCGTTCACGCCCAGCGAATTTTGGGCGCAGCCGCTCGGGCGCAAGGATTCAACATTGGCCTGAATCTGGGCGAATGCGCCGGCGCGGGCGTGGTCGATCACCTGCACGTTCACATCGTGCCGCGCTGGGCCGGCGACACCAATTTCATGCCGGTGATCGCCGGAACCAAGACGCTTTCGGAAGGATTGCGCGCGTTGTACGACAAACTCATCGACGCCCAAAATAAATTGGACAAGGAGCCGGCGCGATGAACGGCAGCTCATCCTGGATTGAGCCCCCGCCGCATCAGCGCGGCCTCGGTTGTTTCGCCAAGGGTTGTCTGATCCTCGTTGTCTTCGGCATTTTGCTCTGCCTTTCTTTTGTGGCCGGGACTTATTACGCGTCCCGATTTCTTCGCACCGAATATTTCTCGGCCGCGCACGAGCGATTACCAATCAGCCACGCCAGTGTCGAGGACGAACAAGCGGTGCGCGCTCGATGGAATGCGTTCGAAAAAGCCGCACGGGCGCATGAGCCGGCCCGAATTGAGCTCAGCGCCGACGATCTCAACGCGCTAATCGCGTCCGACCCAAAATTGCGTGGCGATGCCTTTGTCACCATCGAGGACAACAACACGGCCCGTTTACAGCTGAGCACTCCGATCGGACGAAGTTGGTGGCTGCGCGGGCGTTACCTCAACGCGCAAGGCTCCGTGCAATCGGCCCCGAGCGGAAAACCGGAAGATGCGCGGATCACCAGCATCGTCGTGAATGGCCGGCCAGTCGGCGAAGAATTCCTGAGCTGGCAGTACGGATCGTGGTCGTTCAAACGTTACGCCGCAGACTGGATCGGCCAGACTAATCTCAAGACTTTCGAGATCTCCGACGGCAAAATCATTTTGGAAACCACCGCCACCAGCGAGGATCCATTTTCTTCAACATCGCCAACGCCAACGCCAACTCCGACGCCAACGCTTTCATTGGAGGCAACGCCAGCGGAATCGCCCGAGCCGTAGACTTCGCCGCTGACAAACTGGTAGGGACGCCGCGCTGCGGCGTCCGCGATTTAATCTATATCGGCAACAACGACGTGCGAGCATTGGTCAGCGTCGGCTACTAAACCGGCTCGGGCAGGATTAGCCCGAACAAAGATCCTAAGGCCAGCAAAACTTCAACAGGTAGAGCGCTTTAACCGTCTGACAATAGCCCAGCGCTTCAGCGCTGGGTAGGTGATGCCCGCGCCTTAAAGTCCCGACAGGGACGGCAGAAGATTTTTTCGTCCTACCGGACTTGAATCGCTTGCTTGGTCCTGTCCCAGCGTTCAAACGCTGGGCTATTTTCAATCGCCATTTGCCGATCGTCGCCCGCGGGAATCGCGCTAAGTGGGATCGCATCTAAATATTCAAGATTTCAATTAGCTGAGCGTATTGCGGCCGACACGGCCGCCGCTACAACTACTGCATGATCTCGCGGGCGAACACGTTGAGCTGACCGTCTTCCTGTTTCTGGACCTGGGTGATCTCGAGCGGGCGCGCTTCATCGCGATTGACCGTAGATCCCTGGCTCGGGGGAGTGTAGCCGGCCGGAAATTCAACGATGATTCGCGTCGGCGCCGCGCCAAAATGGAGAACTGAATCGGTCAGCTTTCCGCGCGGCCTCAGCACGGCGCGATTCGCATCGGAAAAGTTCACCACGAATTCTCCTTTGAGATAAATCCGTTCGCCGCCAGTCCCTTGGTTGGCGATCTCCTTGAGGTCGCTTGTTCCAATAAGCCGGCCAATCGGCATTCTTCCCGCAGGAAATGTTTTCCACGTTCCGCCGCCAGTTGTGGATGCCAACGTCCCCATGTCAGGCCCAGCGGGTTGGACCGGTTGGGCACGCACCGGACTTGGGACCGATTGGGCCATCGCGGCTTCAGGGATGTATTGGGTTGCCGCTGGCGCCGCAGTTGCCGGAGTTTTACCCGCCGGCGATTTCTGTGGCGCCGCGGGCGATGCCTGGGCAATCGGCGAAGAAGAGGTCGGCGGCGGCGAATACGGCACTTTTTCCGCGAGAACGATCGGCGTTTCAGAAGCTGAAGTCTTAGGAGTCGGTTTGCCTTTTGCCAGTTTGCCCTTTGGGGTCGGCGTCGGTTTCGCGCCCGCTTTCCCTTTCTTTCCAACTTGCACCATCGCGGGAGTTTCAACCGGTTTCGCCGCCTCGACTCGAATCAGCTGATTCTCGGCTGGCGGCGGAGTACCGGATGGAGCAAAACCTGGAATTGCCACCTGGGTTGGCGTCTGCGGTTGACCGTGCCCTTGTTTGAACTGGGTGAAATGCATTTCCGCGCGCAATCGCGCCTGTTCCTTAAACAGCGGCCAGCCCGCTTCGAGGTTCAAACTCAATGGCGGCTCGAGACTGAAAGTGCCGGTGCCGCGCATCACCGTGTAAGTTCCGTAAAGCAATGGGACCGCAGTCAGCATGATTCGACCGTCGTTGAATCGCTCAACGTGAATGATGGCGGAGAGGTCGTGGGCGCGATCCAGTTTCAATTCCAAACCGGTGTTAAGGGTCTGCTTGATCATTGGCACGGCCTGCGGCTCGGCCGGATAAAGATGCTCCATCAACAGCTCGGGGTTCTCCACCGAATCGGTCAACGCCACCATCCCGCTAGTGAACAGATCGCTCGAGCTTAATTCGCGCGCTTCCTCGATCACGTAACGTCCCACGATGTAGGGGATGAGGCCGCGCACTTGTTGGAAATTGCGGATGTAATTCCGAGCCAGCTCGGCATTGGTTTTGGCGAACTCGGCCGAGCCCATCGCATTGTAGCGGTCGTAGAGTTGCTTCGCGCTCAGAAACTCGCCGGGAGGCGCCGCGGTCAATTCAAAACGTTTCGGCGGGTCGACCTTGTGCAGTTTTTGCAGGATCCGATAACTGTCCGGCCGCTCCGGTTGGCTGAAGATGTAGAAACTCCCGAGCCAGGCCGCGAACGCGAACCCAGTGAGCAATAAAATCGCGACCGTCCACGCGAAATAATTGATCCGGCGCTTGACCGGCCGCGAATAAGGTTCGTCGTAACGATAGAGACCGTAATCCATCTAAACGGGCGACAAGGTTCGTGGATGCGCGTTCAATGTCCGGACTGGACCGGCGTTTCCTTCGCCGCTTCGAATGATGTCCCGCATCCGCAGGTGCGACTCGCATTCGGATTCATGATTTGGAAGCCGGCCCCGGTAAGGCCGCCGCGAAAATCGAGGGTCGCGCCGCGTAAATATTCGGCGCTTTCGTTATCGATGAAAAACTGAACCCCGTCGCGCTCAACCACTTCGTCGTCGCTCTTCTTTTCGTCGAGGGTCATCTCGTAATTCAGGCCCGAGCAACCGCCTTTGGTGATCTGCACCCGCAAACCTTTGCCGGCGTTTTGTTTCTGGGCCTCGAGCAGACTGCGGAGCTGTTGCGCCGCGTTCTGGGTCACGTTTATCATCGAACGATAAATTACGATCTCGCCGCTCTAAGTCAAAGAATGGAGGTTGAGAAGTTGAGTCGTTGAGGTGTTGAGGAGAGACTGCCGACATTAATACGCCCCGCCAGAATTCGTTGAGTAGTTGAGTTGTTGAGAGCAAACTGCCGCTTTAGTTAAACGTCTCAACGTCTCAACCTCTCAACCTCCCCATGTCTCGCATCCGATTATTGCCCGAAACCGTGGCCAGCCAGGTCGCGGCCGGCGAAGTGGTCGAACGGCCGGCCTCGGTTGTAAAAGAGCTGGTCGAAAACAGCATCGACGCCGGGGCTCATAAAATCGACGTCTTGATTCGCCGGGGCGGGATCTCGTTCATGCGCGTCATTGATGACGGTTGCGGAATGGATCGGGACGACGCGTTGCTTTCGCTGGAGCGCCATGCCACCAGCAAAATCCGGTCGGCTGCCGACCTCGAAGCGGTGGCCACGCTTGGTTTTCGCGGCGAAGCGTTGCCCAGCATCGCCAGCGTGTCGCGTTTTCGCCTAACGACTCGAGAACCCGACGCCGTTGCCGGAACTGAGATTGTCGTCAACGGCGGCAAAATAGATGTCGTCCGCGATGGCGGCGAAGCTCCCGGCACCCAGGTAGAGGTGCGCTCGCTTTTTTACAACGTCCCGGCGCGCCGCAAATTTTTGCGCGCGGAAAACACCGAAAGCCGGAACATCGAGCACCAGTTGCATTTGCAGGCGATCGGTCACGCCCAGATCGCGTTTACGTTTGCGCGGGACGATCGAATGATTTTCCAGCTCCCGGTCACCGCAACCCTGGCTGATCGAATCCGCGATCTTTATGGAAACGAATTGCTCACTCAGCTTCTTCCCGTCGAAAGCTCCAAGTCATCCGCGGCTCGAATTAGCGGATTGATTGGACGCGCCGGTCTCAGCCGGCAGACCCGTTCGCAGCAGTTGGTTTTTGTGAACGGCCGCGCCATCGAAAGCCCGCTCCTGACCGGTGCGATTCGAGAAGGTTATCACACCGCTCTGATGAAGGGACAGTACCCGGTCACCTTTTTGTTTCTCGAAGTCGATCCCGGCGCAGTTGACGTGAACGTTCATCCCGCCAAACGCGAAGTCCGATTTCGTGATCCAAGCGCAGTTCGCGAAGCGATCGTCCGCGCCCTCCAGGAAACGCTGGCAGGCGGTCGCGCGGATTGGCGGCAAAAATTTCGCGCGCCGGTTACACCCGGTGAAGGAGCGATTGGAGTTAATCCCCAGAGTGCCGAAGAGCTTTCGTCTCAAACCGAAAAGGGCGGCAGTCCTCCCTGTGAGCTACCGCAATTCGAGAGAGAATTCGGATTGCGCGGCGAGCGCTCGATTGAATTCACCCCAACTGCGGCCGCACCCGGTTATTCAGGTAGCGGCGGTTCACCGAACCGCCACCAGGCGATTGAGGTCAATCGCCCCTACCAAGAATCGGCGTCACCCGCGCAGCAGCAATTTCAAATCATCGGTATCCTCAACAAACTCTACGTGTTGATGGAAAACGCCGACGGCCTGGTCCTGGTCGATCAACACGCCGCCCACGAGCGGATCTTGTTCGAGGAATTGCGACGACGAATGGAAGAGCAGGGGGTCCCATCGCAGAAACTTCTGATCACCCAAACGTTTGAACTGTCCCCCCGCGACGCCGACTGGATCGAACAAAATGTCTCCGTGCTGCAGAAAATGGGAATCGGGATCGAAAGCTTCGGACCAAATACATTTAAGATCGACAGCCTTCCGGGCTTTCTTAACGTGACCGACGGCGCCCAGTTTATGCGCAAAGTGATCGACGATCTCAAGGGCGCGAGCGATCGGAGTTCGCCGTTGCGTTTGGGCGAGGACATGATCGCAAAAACGGTTTGTCGTCACGCGGTGAAGGCGAACGATCCGCTGCGATATTTGGAAGTCGAAAAGCTGATTCAAGACCTACTCGGTTGCGAGTTGCCCTACTGCTGCCCACACGGCCGCCCGACCATGATCCAGATTTCAAATGCCGAGCTCGAAAAGAAGTTCGGTCGGAAAGTCTAGAAGAGGTTGAGCAGTTGAGCAGTTGAGAGTTGAGCAGTTGAGAAGTTGAGAAGTTGAGAAGTTGAGAAGTCGAGCCGTTGAGGCATCGCGGCATTGAGGCATTTAGGGATCATGGGTGCGGAAGTGCATCGATATCCGATTGAACTTGAATGCATTTTGCATTCAAGTTATAGATCCATAAATGCAAGCAACGAAAACATTTTTGGAAGTTTTGTTTCCGAAAGCCCGAGCAGAGATCTTCAGACTGCTCTTTGGAAGCAAGAGACGACCGCGTTATGTTCGCGAGTTAATGGGAGACAGCGGTTTGGCGCTTCGCACCATCCAGGATGAATTGAAAAGGCTTGGCGCAATTGGGCTTGTTGCCAGTCATTCAGATGGGTTTCATCGATTTTTCGCGGGAAATGGTGCTCATCCGCTGTTTCATGAAATCACCCGCATCGCGGAAGCGAGCGAGAGATTGCCATCCGCAAGGCATTCGAAATTATTCCGCCGGTCACGAGCGACCAAGCGGAGAAAGAAGCCGCGAGTCCGGGCAATTCGGCACAAGTCGGATCTAAGCTGGGGCATCGTATCTCAGCGTCGTTCTAAATCTTGAATGCAGAATGCATTCAAGTTATCAGGAATGATCGGGACGATGTTGTTCATCTTGAATGCAAAATGCATTCAAGATACTAGTGCGGGAGCGAATAGTCTTGTTAAACTTGAATGCATTTTGCATTCAAGATTAAAGGAAGATGTCGAAGAAGGGAGCGATGGATGTTAGGAGTCGAGCTGTACCGAGTGTGTTAGAATCAAAAGAGAGTTGAGAAGGTGAGACGTTGAGTAGTTGAGATGACCGCCAATCGCACAATCAAAATTCTTGGAACACCGGTCGCGTGCGTGACTTATGATTCGGCGCTGGAGATTGTTCAACAGCTCGCGCGCGAACCGCGGCCGACTGCGGTTTGTCCCGCCAACACTCACATTCTGGCCGAAGCCCGCCACGATCCGGATTTCGCGCGGACCATGGAGAAGTTCGACATGGTGTTACCGGATGGAATGCCGGTAGTTTGGGCGTTGAATTTGCGCGGCGCCGGATTGTCGGATCGGGATCAGGTTTACGGCCCGTATTTCACCGAAGCACGCATTGCAAAACATGCCCCGCCCGTGGCGTCATTTTTTCTTCTGGCGACACCGACGAAGTTCTCGAAGCGCTAAAGGTCGCCGCTACAAGACTTGCAGCCAAACATCGAAATCGTGGGCGCGATCAGCCCTCCGTTTCGCGCCTGGAGCGACGAATCGGACGAAGCGCAATTCGCCGAGAGACCGACTCAGAAGCCGCGCGAATCCGGATTTTGTTTGGGTCGCCTTGCCGGGCGGGCGAATGGAAAAATGGATCGCCGACAATCAACACCGCTATCCGCGCGGGGTTTTCTCGCGGTTGGCGACGCGTTCACCTTGCTGAGCGGCCGGCGGCCGTTTGCGCCGAAATGGATGCAACGGCTCGGCCTGACCTGGCTCTATCGGATGATGGCCGAGCCGCGGCGTTTGGGGCCTCGTTACCTCCGGTACAACTCGTTGTTTGTTTATTACCTCCTGCGCGATTGGCTCCTGGGCCATCCACCGGCCGGTCGCGTCGAGTAAGGCGTGCAATTTGCTCCGGGTTGAAGCCGGGCCCTTTCCCGGTAAAGTGCCGGACTTCGATTGGGCGACTGAGGAAAATGAAATCTGAAAAAATCGTAGTGTGCGGCGGCGGCGGCTTTATCGGCGGCCATTTGGTGGCGGATCTTCTTCGCCAGGGTAAAAAGGTTCGCTCGGTCGATGTGAAACCGTTTTCGGAATGGTTCCAAATGTTCCCGGAAGCGGAAAACCTGGAGCTCGATCTCCGGGAACAAGGAAAGTTGCGAGCGCGCCGTCGCAGGTGTCGATCTCGTTTACAATCTCGCCGCGGACATGGGCGGGATGGGTTTCATCGAAAACAACAAAGCGCTCTGCATGTTGAGCGTGTTGATTAATACCCATCTGCTGATGGCGGCCAAGGACGCCGGCGTGAAGCGTTTCTTCTACGCATCATCGGCCTGCGTTTATGCCGCGGACAAGCAAACCGATCCGAACGTCACCGCGCTGAAGGAAGAAGATGCGTATCCGGCGATGCCCGAAGACGGTTATGGCTGGGAAAAATTATTCTCCGAGCGGATGTGCCGTCATTTCCGCGAAGATTTTGGAATGGTCACCCGGGTTGCGCGTTTTCACAACGTTTACGGTCCGCACGGCACTTACGACGGCGGCCGCGAAAAAGCGCCGGCGGCGATTTGTCGCAAGGTGATTGAGGCAAAACTTTCCGGAAAACACGAGATCGAGATCTGGGGCGACGGAAAACAGACCCGCAGCTTTCAATGGATCGACGATTGCGTGAAAGGCACCCAGATGATCATGAACGGCGATTGCGTCGAGCCGCTAAATCTGGGCAGCAGCGAGTTGGTTACAATTAATCAACTGGTCGACATTGTGGAAGACATCGCCGGATTGAAACTCAAGCGTCGCTACAATCTTTCGGCGCCGAAAGGTGTGAACGGCCGCAACAGCGACAACACCCTGATCCAAAAAGTTTTTGGCTGGGAACCGTCGACGAAATTGCGCGACGGTCTCGAGCGCACTTACGCCTGGATTTACGATCAGATGACCAGTGCGAAACAGTTGCAGCGCGTTTAGCGAATAGCTGCAACAAGTTATGTAGATGACGCAGATCTAAATGCGATGAAACTTTTTGTCAGGCCAGCAAAACATTCCTTTTGGATTTCGCAATCAGGAAAAAGTTGCTCGAATTCGGCTTTTGATAAGAGACGGACCTCCCGAAAATGTTGTTCTATTTCTTCGCTCGTGGGTTTTCCAACGATGGCCCAAGGTGTCAATCGAATGAGCCTACGTTGCAGTACTTGTGGTAGATAATGGATAAAAGGCGCCATAAGATGTGGCTCAATAAAGAAGCCGCGCGCGGGCGTTTGAATCCAGAGTGCTTTGCCCACGCGCCGCGCTTCCCGTGCGAACGCCCGTTGTCTTTCCAACGTTCCTACATGTTCGATCACGCTATTCGAGAAAACGACATCGAACGACTTGTCAGGATACGGAAGGTTACAACCGTCCCCGACGGCGACGCGTATCCGCGCGGAGGCTTGATTTGGCGGAGGAACGGGATGGAGATTCAACGTCGTAACGTCGGAGTTGATGGACACGGTTTCCCAATTTCCCGGATAGCCGCCAACATCCAAGATAGTCATAGCGGCCGTTGGGTGCATCGCTTGCAGAAAGCGCTTCATTCTTCTCTTTCGAAAAAACGGCGAAACTGCTCCGTAAATTTTATGGACCGCGGCCCTCATGCTCATTCGAGCTTACAATCTGTTTGGGTGAATGCCTAGGCATGTTGATGGCCGGTAGTGTCTTCTTTGTGCGCATTGTGATGAAGCGTCACCGATAGGGAAAATGGGAAATGGTCTCTTAAAATCCGTTCGAGTTTCCTATGGATCTTGGGTCTTGATCCTTACGATCTTCGGGACGCTGATTTATTTCTTCGGCGTCGTGCCGTTGTTTATCCGTGGAATATTTATTCACGGCGCAAGCTCGGTTTTCGCTTGGGCGTGGCAGGCATGGAACCCAGGGGCGAACCAGGAGCATTCCAAAGTGGTTCCGCTAGTTTTTCTTTGGTTGATCTTTTACCACCGCAAAGAGATTGCCGCGGCGCCAAAAGAAGGTTCGAACGCCGGTTTGTTCTTCATCGGGTATTGGCATTCTCTTGTTTGTTCTCGGCGCGCGTTGCCTTCAACCGCGGCTAGCGCTCGGCTCGCTGCCGTTTCTGATTTACGGCGGCGTCTTTTATCTTTGGGGAAAACAGGTTGCGCGAATCATTCTTTTTCCGTGCGCATTCCTGATCTTCCTGATTCCGTTTGGCGCTGTCGAACAAGCTACGTTTCGGCTGCAATTCGTCATCACGTCGGCAATCGGGTTTTTGAGCAAGTTGGTCGGACTTCAGATCGACGCAGTGGGAACAACGCTAACCGCCACCGACGGAAGATTTAATTTCATGATCGCGGAAGGCTGCAGTGGAATTCGATCACTTACGGCGATGGCAATGATCACCGCGATTTTTGTTCATCTAACTCAGGATCGGCTGTGGAAGAAGATTCTTATCTTCGTTTTCTCGATTGTCTTTGCCGTCGTCGGCAATATTGGCCGTCTTTTCACCGTCGTTCTGGTCGCGAAGTTTATCGACCCGAAGTTGGCCGCCGGAATTTATCATGATTACTCCGGCTTTTTCTTTTTCCCAATCGCGTTGCTGGCGATGTACTTGTTCAGCAAGGTCGTGAACTGGGGTACGACCAACAAACTGCGCACAGAAACGGCCGAGCCAGCATGAGTTTCAAACGACTGGCAACTTTAGAAGTCGTCCTGCTGTTTGGACTCGGATCGGTTTTTCTTTTGCCGAAGAAAATCGAGATTCAGCCTGCGGCGATTGATCTCGCACTGCCGAGCTTTGTCGGCGACTGGTACGGCGCAGATCAACCGGTCTCGCAAGGCGAACGGGATAGCCTCGGACCGGATACTCAATTCGTCAGAAAACTTTATACGAACGCGCGCGGCGACCAGATTTTTGTGTCGATCGTATTTTCGGGGCCGGACATGAGTACGAGCATTCACCGACCGGAACGTTGTTTGCCCGCGCAAGGCTGGACGATCGCAGATAGCCGTATCGCGGAGATTCCAATCGATAACAAAACTCTGAAAGCCACTCGGCTTCATGACGTCAGAAGTTTTCGTGATAGCAATGGAGAGTTGGTCAACGTTTACGCCCTTAATTACTACTGGTTTGTCGGCCACAGCGACCGAACCCCTTCACACTATGAGCGCACGTGGATCGATATCCGGGATCGCGTGCTGAAAGGCGAGAATCAGCAATGGGCTTACGTGACCGTCACCAGCACGATTACCAAAGGCCTGCAACCGTTTGGTAAATCGGAGCAGGAGACTGACGACCTAATCAGAAATTTCATCCACGAATTAGCTCCCCAACTTGAAAAGCCGATACTTGCGAAAGCAAAGTAGACGTTACCAAGCGACGGCAGATACCGATTAATGTTTACGCCGCGCAACGGCAAATTCGACAACTGTGGCAAAGCGCTTTTTCCATTCTTGCTCGCCTGCATTGGCAGCCAGCCATTGCCTGCCCTTTTTACCCATTTCAATTCCACTGACGGGATCTTGTTCGATCCGTAGCACATCGTTAACAATTTGCTTGATGTCACCGGGCTCGTGAATCAATCCCGTTAGACCATGCAGTACGATCTCGCCGAGACCTCCGGCGCGCGCTGCCAGGACAGGTTTTGCAAAATCGTAAGCCTCGTAGGCGACAAGTCCTAGTGATTCCAGGCAAAGTGATGGGGCTATGATTGCCCGAGCGCCCCGAAGAATCTCGAGCTTTGCCTGACCGTGGACAGGGCCCTTAAAATCGACGAGTGGGTTTGCTGCGGCCACGGTTCGAACCTTTTCTCTAAGCGGGCCATCTCCACAGATTACGAGTTTTGGGCCGTTACTACCTTTCGCCTGCCGGATTAGATCCCAGGCGTCAAGGAGAGCGAGCACTCCTTTCATTTCTACCAGGCGCCCAAGGTAGATATAATAGTCACCATCCGTATCTGGCTGAACCTCAGCGTGAGGTCTCCAGAAGTGGCGCAAAGTAAAGATCTCTTCCGCCGGAACCCCTGCGCGGATGAACTGTTCGCGCATGAAGTCGGAAACTGCGATCCATGCCGTGACCGCATCGAACCAGCGCAAGAGGTGCGCAATAGTGAGCACCGTGGCGAACCACGCTGTTTTGACGCGCGAATTCTGCCACGAACCGCGCTTAATCTCGGTCAAGTGAGTTCGCAGCCGCTTGGGAAAGTTCGGGAGGTCGCTGGTGTTTAAATAGCCACTTACGGCCAGCGGCCTAAAGCTATGAATGTATTGAATTAGCGGAATTCTGTTTCGCTGTGCCTCTCGGTAAATCCCTGCCGAACCGGTCGGGAAAACATTGTGTACGATCCACGCCTGCGCGTTTTCGCGCTCGTGATACTGGCGTAGCTTACGTAATGACTTCGGATTATAAATCATCCGAATGGCCTGACTCCAGAAGGGAGGCGCATTTGGCCCCGTCCAGTCGGAGCTATCAAAATAGCACGTTGGAAGGTCTAACGACTTTTCGAGATTAGTTACCCAGGCTTCTTCGCCACCCGGTTCAAGGTAGCGATTGAATATCTGGATAACCGGGCGACCGAGTAAACGCTTCTCAGTCACGCCATTCTCGATGCCACAGGTGATGGAGCAGGCCGCATGAGGCGGCCTTGGATTTTTTGACTTGATGATTCCGCCGGAGGATGAAGGCGTTCCCATTCCCGATATGACGCCATGCCGAGCAAACTCCAAAACACAATCGCGGCCATCGGTCCTTCCAGCATCACGCCGAAACAACTCGCCACAAAGATCGCAATCACTCCGCACCACGGCGCGATGTCCGCCGCAGGCGTTTTAGCGCGTCGAACAGCCGCTGCACAGCGGAGCGCCGATCTGAAGACGTAAAAAAGCATTAAAAAGAAAGCGATAATTCCAAGGATTCCCATTCGACCGTAAATCGTGAGCAGAATGCTGTGTGGGCTCCGCGTATCGAACTCATAGGGATTCAGCGGGCCACCGTAACTGCGCAAGAAGCGCTTTGCCAAATCGTACCCAAAACCAAGGCCTAGGAGAGGTGATTTGTCATTTGTTTCGTCGATGACCGACTGCCACCACGCAGCGCGGAATTCATTATTGCCCGCCGCAGAATCTCCGACTGACGTCGCAAATGTTCGTTTATTCCCGAACGGCTCGACAATGGAAAGAATCTTGTCTCGAAGAACGGTCGTATAAGCTTCTTCGCCGGCGTTTTTCCCCGCCAGCAGGATTGGAGTTAGTGCCGCTATTCCTATTACGGAGAAAACGGCTAGACGGAGCAGAAACTTAGATTGACCAGAAAGCATTAAAAGTGCGACTGCGGCCGCAAATCCGAGAAAGGTCGCGCGCGAGAGGGGCAGGATCAAGGCCACGAAAGCGGCAAAGCTTAGCAGCGTCCAGAGAATGCCATGATTCTTGGTTTGGCCATTCAAGTAAAACAGAATGCAGCCAAATCCCATGAAGGAGCCGATTAAATCCGCACGCGGTTCGATTAGTGGTCGGCCATGAACGAGAAGGTAATTATATAGGGAAGGAAAGAGGGAGAAGGCTGTCGAAACGAAAATGGCACAGATCAAAGCGATCGTCATTGTTCGTTGCAGAAATAAACGAGATCCTGGGTGGCGGCAGACGGTGAATGCGATGAAAAAGAAAACGGCATAGTAGATCGTGGCAAAATCACGAACGACGTCCATCTCATTGACCGAGTGCCGGACATCGTAAATAAACCGGAAGGTTCCGATTGCTATTAGACCCAAGATTGCCCACGCCAGAGGCTGCTTCGGGATGATTTTCTCTCGAGTGAAGGCCATGCGCGGTAGCGCGGCGGCGAGACAGATTACCAGGCCGACCTCTCCAAGGTAAACACCTTGTCTGGGAGAAATACTAAAATGTCCGAAACCACTCTGACCGACGATGTAGCCAAAAAGAAGGATCCCGAGAACCAATCCTTCAAGTCGGACGTGCTTGGTGAAAATTTTCACCCCGACTAAGAAAAGCACCCCGAGTAGAAAATAGATTGTTGTCGGCAGGTTGCCGCGTCCGATCTGGGTCGCTAGATACAATGCGACCAGAAGGCCAGGGATGATAATCACTAGCGATCGCAGTAAAGGACTTCCTGAAATCGGTTGCATTAAGAAATATCGACGAAGGATCTATACATTAACGGCTTGATGAACAAGGCAATGCAGCTGCTGCGAGCGCGCGAAATGTTCGTGCTTTGCGAAACCATGATTCCCCATTCGTCGTGTCAGAAGCAATACCGCGGAGGAAGTACAGAAGAGCTCGTAGCGCGAGGCCCGCAGATCGAATTGCGTCAAACATGAAGAGCTCAATCTGCGAGGGATTGTTCAATTTAATGAAATAACTACGTCCGGCTGTAACGGGCATAAGCGAGGCCGCTTCACTCTGTTCGGTGCTTGCACCAAGGTGGTGCTCGACAGTGGCCGACGGCACGTGGTGGATTTTCCATCCAGTTTTTCGCAGACGTTCACAAACATCCCAATCCTCTGCGTACATAAACCAATCTTCGCACAATCCGCCCACGGCAATAAGGGCGGATTTTCTAACCAGCAAACAAGCGCCAGCGACCCATTCCACTTCGCGCGTCGATTGGTCGTGTTTCCCCACAAAAAGATGAATTCCTTCAAATAATCTTGAGCGGGTAAATAGAGAGGACAGAAATGAGTAATGCGTAAATATGCGCCACAGTGTTGGTTGATTGCCGCATCCTAAAACCCGTAATCCGGCGCGCGGATGCAGAAGCCTCGGACCTACGGCACCGGTATTCGGATGTTCTTGAATAAAACGGATTAGCTTCTGCAACGCTGATCCGATAATTACAGTGTCGGGATTGAGCAACAGGACGAGCTCGGAAGAGCAATTTGGCAACGCCTGATTGTTCGCGGCCGCAAATCCGACATTGCGCTCATTTTGAATCAGCCGCACTTGCGGAAATTGCTCACGCACCATCGCCTCGCTTTCGTCTGTCGACGCGTTGTCAACGACAAAAACCTCGAGATTGAGATCGGTTGCGTTTTCGAATACTGAACTCAAGCAAGCCCGCAAAAGTTCGCGAGTGTTCCAACTGACAATGACAATGCTTAAGTCTGGAAGCACAGATTATCCGGTTCGTTCTAGATTGAGTGACATTTTCGCTGCTGCGAAGACCTCATCAACCGAGATATTGGACATTGGTCCTTTTGCCCGAACGATTTTGCACTTTTGCGGATCAGCGTACAGACCCAGAATAAGGCATTCGAGACGCAAAACCAAAGTAAGTACCGAGGATAACAATGCCGGGCGTGCCGACTGCGTTGGCCAAATGGGCTGGACCGCTGTCGATTCCGATAAACAGGCTGCTCCTTCGAATGACCTCGGCGGTTTCAAGCAGAGACAGCCGTCCGCACAAGTTAATCAAGTTTTTCGAATCGGCATTGGAACCGACAACTGATTGCAACCCGATCTCGACCACCGCAAGGCCTAACTCCGCCGAGATTCGTTGAGCCAGCTCGGACCAGCGCTCATCATTCCAGTCTCTTACTCGTTGCTCGGAGCGACAATGCATTGTGAGAAAACGGTCGGGCAGATTGAGGACGTTCACGCGGGCGACGACGTCATGTGAGATGCGCAGTCCAGGCTGCGAGTCATCCAAGTTTATCCCAGCGATCCGCGCATAGATTTCCGTGAGGCTTCCGAAGTCATAATAATTTTTTATTGTTATACCCGAACGGTCTTCCGATTTCCGAAGGAGAATCGCACAAACGGAGCACGCCTGTTTGTTTACGTGCAGATCAATGATTTGATCGAAAGGCCCAAATCGTCTCAGCAGAATCCACTCCGTCAGACAAGAGATCGGGACTGTTGCATCAACGAGTCCGAAGCTTTCAACGAGCTGGTGGTACGCGTCTCGAACACACCATACGATGAATGCCTCGGGATTATCGCAACGAATTCGACGAACGACCGGCTCGCTCGCCACAATGTCGCCAATATGTTGAATCAACCCGACGGCTAAAACTTTACGTGAGCCGTCGAGTTGCTTTCTTAACGATCTAACTCGTTTGACATTGCGCCTTGCAGAAAACAGAGCCGCGCTAGCGTGCTTTAAGGCTTGAAAAGACCGCTTTACTAACCGAACAGGATCTGAAGCCATTGTTCTTAGCGTCTCTGCGTAGCAATTCTCAGCTCGTTTTTACAGCGACGACGGTTAGTTCGCTGCCTCGAAATTTTACACGCCGTGGTAAGAATGGTCGAACCGCCAGATAAACAGCATACAAAGCGACTCGTAGTGACTCGGTACTCCAAAAATATGCTGCGTCAAAAATCTTCGCCAAAAGTTGCAGCTTAGCGGAGCGCAGGAGTCTCGTGCTTGTGTTAAGAAAATCAGTTACGTAGTGGCTGTGCAGGTAAGCGACGAATGAGCCGTCATAAAGTATTTGGGCATCCCACGTATCTCTGGTTTTCGATTCCACAACTTCCAAATTGCACATGCCGAGAAGACGACGGAGCGCCGTGGTAGTGAAGTGCCATATGTGCAGGAAGGGCGGCTGCAACCAGACCCATCTATGTTTCTTTAGGGCGAGACCAAGGGCCTCCTTGTTCGGAACCGCGATGATCAACCGGCCTTGAGGTCGAAGCAGACTTGATGCTGCGCGAATCGCTTTTAAAGGATCTATTAAATGTTCGAGTGTGTGCCAAAAGGTGATCAGATCAAAACGCTGATCTGGCGCAACATCGTCTATAGTTCCAGCGATTACTCTTAGACCTAGCTGATTAACAGCGAAATCAGTTGCCGCAGATGGCAGGTCTACACCGGTAACGTCCCATCCTTCTCGTTTGGCTGCGTTCAAGAACCAGCCATGTCCGCAGCCGACATCCAATACGCGACCAGTTTTCCTGCAGTCGATGAGTTTTTCACGACAGATACGTTTCCACCTATGCCAGCCTTGGATTTTCTTGAGTTTCCATCTTCGCTCGTACCAGGAGTAATCGAAGTTCGTTCGATAAAATTTCTCCAATTCATCAGTCCATGGCAGGGGATCACAAAACATCAGGCCGCAGTCTTTGCATTCACGATACCGAAATGCTCGAGTGTTCGGGGCGATCTCCCAAGAGCGATTATCGAAAGCAAGTTTCGTTGATGATCCGCACACTGGACAGACTATATTAAGATCGGTGTTCATCTAACGCGGTTCACTTACCTTAGAATGATCGCACGGCCGTTCGCTTCGGGACTCAGGCAGAAACCCGAGCTAACATAAACTTTCCGAGCACCTTCCGTGTTTCAAGGGTCACCGGGATGACACTAAAAACAACGTACGCGATCACAGTCGCGGCGATAACACCAGTTATCCCGTAGAACCGAACTAGACATATCGACAGCACAATGTTCAAAACAGCGGTGACACTGCTGTAAATACTCAGGCCGGTTACGTGGCCGGTAGCTTGAAGCAAACACCCAGCTACGACCAAATATGCGAGGATCAGATTCCAAGCGGCCATCCAAACCATCGCGGGGAACGGCGGCACTGCCACTGGACCTGCCCAAAAGCGGATAATCGTTTGGCCAAAAAGAATAAGGATTGTCAACGTCGCAGTCGCGATTAGCAGGCTCGATTTAAGGTTCTTTCGGAAAAAACCACGAATCCAATCGAAATCCTTTCGCGTTGCGGCTTCGGTGTATGCCGGCCAGACGGTTGGTGCGGCAAGTACCTGGATTAGCGTCGCGTAAGCGAAAAGACGGAACGCGACGCTATAAGGTGTTACCTGGGTAGGGCCAAGATAATGCGCGATGATAAGATTGTCAGTCTGTGAATTGACTAGCCACGCGGCATTGGCGACAAAAAACTTCCAACTCGACGAGAAGAGCTCGCTGAAGATCTCTGAATTAATTGTCCAACTACCTGGCAGTAGCCATCGCTTATGCCACCCGAAGAGCCAGATGACGCTTACCGCATGCGTCAGCGTATTTGCACCGATGGATCCCAGAACAAGCCAGGGCAAGCCGCCACGAAAAAAGATTACGAGCAAGATGCCGAGAAGTCCGGCAAGACTGCTAGCCATGATCCAAAGATTCGCAGTCGCACTTTCCTGGAATGCGGAGAGCAGACGATTGACGACGCCAAGCGGAAGACTAAAGGCGAAAATAGCTAAGGCGATAACAAGCGAGGGAACAACCTCCTGGCGCATGATGGTTGATCCGACGCTCGGAAACATCCAGGCAGCAACCGGCGTTGCGAAGAGAATGCCGGCGATTACAAGCAGTGCCGCAATGATTGAGAAACTAAGAAAGGCCGTTTTAATATAGTGTCGGGCGCTATCGTGATCATCCTCGCCAAACGCTTTCCCCAAAGCGTTCGTCAGGCTGCTGCCGAGTCCGAAATCTGCGAATCCTAAAAACGCGATCGCGCTGCTGATCGTCATCCACGCTCCGTAGCGCTCGGCGCCAAGATAACGAACCGTGAGCGGAACCGTGATGATTCCTGTGAGGGATCCTAACCCGCGCGCCAAGATAGCTGCGACACTCCCTCGAACAACGTTGCGCGATCTACGTTCGCGTTCATCTCGCGGTGCAGCTCGGCTTACAGCCAGGTTGAGCAAACGTTCCAGCCAATCGCTTAATCGGCGAATCATCTTGTGTTTCGCAACACGGCTAATCCGCGATGAGAGGGCACATATGCAAACTCATCAAACCATTGCAGCGCAAGAGCACGGCGTATCGCCTCTCTGATCACTGGACCGTGGTAGTCGTAATCATCTACAAGTACTAATCCACCAGCAGCCGTTAGCGTTCGCACGAGGTTGAGATCTAGCAGCTTGCCCCGAAGAGAATGATCCCCATCAATGTGTATTAGGTCGTAGAGACCACTGTGCAGTGCGCTCCTTTGAATGTGCGCGTCCGACGAGTAGCCCTCCAGGAGTGCGTATTCAAAGTCAGTTCGCATGTCGCGGAGAGCACGCAATGAACGACCTGCCAGGTCCAGTCCGTTGGAAAGGTAGATGTTCGGATCAATTCCGAGATAAAAACTCCGACCTGCAGCTGCACGCGCGAAAACACTGCCAACGTATCCAGTCCGCACTCCGATCTCCAGAAACCGAGTAAACTTCCGTTCATTCGTGAAGTGTCGAAATAATGAATAATACAGAGGGTAGCTGGACGGGCTCGTCAGCCACGGATCAGCCGGATCGAGATCCGATTCTAACCAACATGGCAGTAATGCTCCGTCGACGGTAAACAATTCGCGCGACCCAATATGAGGATCCGCTCGACCATTAAGATATTTCTCAAGCTCAGGCGATGGCACGGGGTCGCACAATTCGAGCGCTCGAAGGGCAAAGGCTTCGCGTAAAGCCGTACGCATTTCGCGTGGGGTTTCGGCGGCTCGTAGGGCGGCGCGAATACGCGATGTGACTTTCGTTGTTAATGAGCGCCGCATTTTGCGATAAACTGTGAAGTCCCGAGTATAGCGCATTGCCTCGCCCCGTTCATATCCCCACTGTTTTTCTGAAGCCACGAAGTTTCGCTTGGATGCTGGTTCTGATTGCCTCAACGGCGAACGGAGCAATCTGGCATGTGTCGCCGAAAGTGCTGCCGTCGCTCGCTGCAAGGCGAGCAATTCCGAACAATTCAGAAAGCGGCGAAGAAGGCTAAGCCAGGCGACACCGTCGTCATTCACTCTGGCGTTTACCGCGAAACGGTTGAAGTCGAAACGAAGCGGCACGGCGAAAAAGCCGATTCGATTTGAAGCGGCGCCGGGAGCAAAGGTCGTGGTCACGGGTCTCGATCGTTTAACCAAATGGCGGAAGGAAAACGGGAATATTTACAGCACCGAAGTGGCCGTATCGATTCATTCCCTGGAGTAAAACCGATGCACATCCGGATGATGAGTATCATCGCTTGATCGGTCGCGCGGAGCAGGTGGTCATCAATGGGAACCTGCTTCATCAAACTCTCCAGCGCGATCAAATCTCGCCCGGCTCATTCTATGTCGATCTTGCAAACGAAGCGGCTCTACGTCTCGCCGCCTGGACGGCGAAGATTTGATGTCGAAAAGCGGTGCAAGTCGAAGCGGCGACGCGATCGCTTCTGTGGGATTGCAAAGGCGAACTACGTAAGCTTGCGCGGCATTCATTTTCGATACGCGGCAAATCCGGCGCAGAAAGACGGCGTGGTTTTCCGAGGTCGCGGGGATAGTCGCCGAAGATTGCAGTTTCGAACGAATGAATGCAGCCGGCGCTGCGTTCGTTGGGCCGAACCAGATCGCACGGCGTTGCACGTTTCAAGACAACGGTCAGCTCGGTTTTTCGGCAAATCAACGCGCACAATCTCCTGATCACCGGGTGCACAATTCGAAATAACAACACCAAAGGTTTCAGCAAACAATGGGAAGCCGGCGGAACAAAGGTTGTTTTGTCCCGCGATGTTGTTTTTGAAAAATGCCGGGTGATTGCGAATCACGGCCCGGGAATCTGGTTCGATATCGGCTGACGAGAACTGCACGGTGCGAAATTGCCTGATCGCCGACAACGAAGACGCGGGAATTTTTTACGAGATTTCCTACGGCCTGAACGCGCACGACAATGTCGCTGTCGGCAACGGCTTTGCTCCCGATCCATCAGCGTGGGGCGGACAGGCCGGTATCGTCCTTTCGTCATCCCCAAATTGTGTCGTGACACGAAACCTGCTGGTCGGGAACCGGGAAGGTTTTGATTTTCGTGAGCAAACTCGCACCACGGCGCGAATCGACAATCCCGAGGGAAAACCAGAGGAGCCGATTTGGAATCACGACGAACGCGTTTGCAATAACGTGATCGCTTACAATCGCGACGCGCAAACGCGAGGGTGGTTCGATGTAACTGATCAACGTCATTGGCCGAGTAAACTGCAAACCCCGGCGCGAACGATGTCTTTGGAGACTCTTGGGAATAGTCATGGCGCAGAATGTTTACGCCCACAGAAGAGAATCAGCCGCTGTTCATCTGGGGCACAGAATGGAGGCGTCATCAGAATTATCAGGCTGATCAACGCTATTCAATCAGAGCTGAATCTGGAAAATGGCAGTCAGCTCGTCGACATTGAAGTTCTCCGATCCTGGCAAAACACGATTTCCGATTGCCGCCGGCAAAGTGCACCTTTTGAAATGAACTGTTATCCGGTCGGAGATGTGCCGGGGGCGAGGGTGGGGAAAACTGAAAACTGAAAACTGAAATCGGAAAGCTGAAATGCTCAAATCGGAAAGCTGAAGCGCTGAAATCTGGCGCTTTTACTTCACGATGCTAGGATTCGTCACCCCCCAGTATGAGCCGAACTTCGGATGAGCTGCGCAAACGGACCAGGACATACGCTTCATTAATCGTGCGGCTTTTTGTCGCTTTGCCAAAGCAGCGAGTAGAAGCGCAGATGATCGGCCGCCAATTACTGCGCTCCGGGACTTCAGTTGTCGCAAACTTCCGGGAAGCATCGCGCGCTCGCACAGCTACTGAATTCGCATCGAAATTGGAAATTTGTATTCAAGAGGCTGACGAGACCGATCTTTGGTTGGATCTGCTGTGTAACGATTGCGGGATTTCCGATCAGAAAATCACCGATCTTTTAGCTGAGACAAACGAGTTAATTTCCATTTTCGTTACCATGGTGACGCGGACGAAATTTCACCGCGATGAATAGCTCTTTTCCATTTCAGTTTGTTGTTTTTAAGCCTCTACTTTGACTGTCCTTAATTTCAGCATTTCAGTTTTCGATGTTTCAGCTTTCATTAGCGCATGTCTGACAAGACTGCGCTCATCACCGGCATCACCGGCCAGGACGGTTCGTATTTGACCGAGCTGCTCCTGGAAAAAGGTTACGCGGTGCACGGGATCGTGCGGCGGACGAGTAATCTGCTCCGGTCGCGGATTGAGCATTTGCGGCGCGACCCGAATATTTACGACAAAACTTTGTTCCTGCACTACGGCGATCTGTCGGATACGACGACGTTGCGGCGGATTTTTCGCGAGGTGCAGCCGAGCGAGGTCTATCATCTGGCTGGACAGAGCCACGTCGGACTGAGCTTCGATATTCCGGAGTCGACTTGTGACGAAGCAGGTATGTCGACGCTTCGATTGCTTGAGATCGTGCGCGATCAGGGGCAGCCGGTGCGATTTTATCACGCGTCGACGTCGGAGATTTTTGGCAACGCCATCGAATCTCCGCAAACGGAAGAAACTCCGATGCGGGCGACCAGTCCATACGGCTGCGCCAAAGCCTTCGCCACGCAGTTGGTGCGGGTTTATCGGCAGTCCTACGGACTCTTTGCCTGCAACGGGATTCTCTACAATCACGAGTCACCGCGGCGGGGAGAGAACTTTGTGACCCGCAAGATCGCGCGGGCAGTGGCGCGGATCTCGCGCGGATTGGATAGCGAGCTTGTTCTTGGGAATCTGGAAAGCAAACGCGATTGGGGCCGCGCTCAGGATTACGTCCAGGCTATGTGGCTGATGTTGCAACACGATAAGCCCGACGATTACGTGGTGGCGACAGGCGAAGGCGCATTCGGTCCGGGAGTTTGTCGAAGCTGCGTTCGCGGTGGTGGACCTGCAGTGGGAACAATACGTAAAACGCGATGCTGCATTCGATCGACCGATTGAGCCTACGCGCTTGGTTGGTTGTGCTGACAAGATTCGAAAAACGCTTGGATGGAAACCGAGCGGTACATTTAAGGATCTCGTTCGAGAAATGGTGAAGGCGGAGGTTGAGGGGTTGAGCAAGAGTTGAGCTGTTGAGGGGTTGGTGGGAGAAGAGGTTGAGAAGTTGAGCGGGAGCTGAAAAGAGGTTGAGCGGAGTTGAGGCGTTGAGCAGTTGAGAAGAGATGCTCAATTCGATCGTGCTCGCTAGCTGCGATTAAGGGCGTTCCATTGCACGAACACATGCTCTATCCCGCCGCGAAGTTCCCCTTCGGGCTTCTCGGACACTGTTGTGAGAGGCTCATTCTTCGAGTTTGCCAACAACCTCTCAACTCCTCAACCTCTTTTCAACTCTTGCTCAACGATCTTCGGAGCCAATTTATTGGCTCCGAAGATCATCGGCACTAAAGAGTGCCGCCTTGTTCCGAATCGAAAGCCGGCCCGGCATAGGGCCCGACAAGTTGAGACCGGGCGTTCGATCGACATGCGCGCGAGTCGGAAAAAAGACTTAAACCAAACGAGCAATCGCCCGATGATTGAACTCGATTCCTCGGCTTCGAAAGGCAAAAGCAGGGCCGCGCGGTCGTTCGAGCTCAGCGAAATCGATTTGTTGATTTCCCGCAGCGCGGATTCGGCGGCTGCTTTTCGCGAGCTCGCGCGTGATGGATCGGGGTGGAAGCTGAGTTGGTCGCCGTGGTAGCGCCACATGGCCAGCTTCCTGGGGATGTGAACGGTGCCGGTGGAACTGGTTAGGTGAAGGAGCCATTTGAAATCAGCGACCGAACCAATCGTGGTGTCGAACGGAGCGGCGGCGCGGGCGAGATTTGCCCGAACAACGAGTTGGTTGAGCGACAGATAAACGCTGCGCCCATCGAAGTGCAGAAGGAAATCGTGCGGGACCGGGCGGAAATTGATTTCGCGGGGTGTTTCGTCGGCGAACGCGGTCCGCACGGTATCGAGACTCAACAAATTTCGGGCCGAGCGTTTGGAGACGTTGCGAGTCAGCTCTTGTTCGGAAAGAGGATTGCCATCGCGATCGATTAACAAGACATCGCACGCGGCGACGCCGGCCTCCGGACATCTTGCCAGGGCGCCGAGCATTTCAGCCAAAAATTGCGGCGACATGCTGTCGTCGGCCGTGGCGATGTGAATGAATTCGCCGGTTGCCAATTCAAGACCGCGATTGAGCGCGGCGTAAAGTCCTTCTCGCGGAATTTGATGCAATCGAAAACGCGAATCGCGTTGCGCGACCGACTGGAAAAACTCCCAACTGCCATCGGTCGATCCGCTGTCGAGAACGATCGTTTCCCAATCGCCGAAGGTTTGCTTTAGCAATGAATCGATCCGCGGCTCGAGAAATTTACGCGCGTTCAGTGACGGCAACAAGATGGAAACATTCAAAGAGGTTGAGTTGTTGAGCAAGAGTTGAGCAAGAGTTGAGAGGTTGAGAAGCTGAAAGTTGAGGAGTTGAGTGGTTGAGCGGTTCCTGGCAAGCTGAGAGGATGAACCCTCCACAACAATATCCCTTTGAGAAATTACGCGTTTGGCAGGCCGCTCGAGCACTAGCAAAGCAAGTCTATCTTGCTACTAGTGATTTTCCGCAAAGAGAACTGTACGGTCTAACCAGTCAATGCAATCGTGCCGCAGTTTCGGTGGCCGCAAACTTGGCTGAAGGAAC
This sequence comes from uncultured Verrucomicrobiae bacterium, assembly GCA_963817335.1. Lineage (GTDB taxonomy): Bacteria > Verrucomicrobiota > Verrucomicrobiia > Chthoniobacterales > UBA10450 > AV40. Next base: position 1,081,459 of record CAWFNX010000001.1, read on the forward strand.
ATCCCGGCAAAGTCGAAAGGATCAGGCACACTTCTCTGAGATCGCGTATGGATCGTTAACGGAACTTGCCTGCCTACTTATTCTCGCCAAAGACGTTGACGTTTTGTCAGAGAGTTCCGAAACAGATCTCCGCAACGCAATCGAACATGTGTCGGCGCAATTGAACGCCCTTCATCGAAGCCAGCGAAACAGAATGGATTAAGCTTTTCGGCTCAACCTCTCAACTCCTGCTCAACGACTCAACGCTTGCTCAACCTCTTAAAGAATGTGTCCGTTGATGACAATCAGGTATTGCCGTTTCAGCAGCCGCGCGAATCCGCCTAACAAACTGCCTGGGTTTTTCCTGACGCTTCGGAGCGGCGCCGAACAGGATGGATCAAGCTGCTTCGACCTTGAAATTACTTCGCCCACATAGGGAGCGAAGATGTTTCTGACCACGACCTTGGAGGGGACGACTTTGTATTTGGCGAACTGGGTGTCGTAAATCCAACCGCTCAATTGTTTGAAGGCGTGGAAGTGGAAAAAGATCAACTTCTCATTATCCACGAAGATAGCGCCGTCGCGGAGAGTCAGCGTGTAGTTTCCGATATTCCAAGGGGCCAGGTTCGCGCCTTTGTTCTGCAACACGACCACGTTTTTGAAACGGGTCGGCCAGTCATCGAGATATTTTTGGTCGGCGAAACGATTGTCTTCGATCCGGTCGTAACACCACTCAATGCATCGTTCCCGCCACCATTCCAGGCAGGCCAATCCGTTGGCATCGCGGCGAAAGGTAACCCAGCCCACGTTGTAAATTCCGTTCCATTCCCATTTGCGAAACGCTTCGGTGAAACGATGAGCAATGATCGCAATCGAATTATTTCCTATTTCGTCGAACAAAGGCTGGATATCGGAGAAAAAGTACAAGTCCGCATCGAGATAGGTTATTAGATCGACGTCGGAATGCTGATTTAGAATGAACAGCGATAGGGCAGGGGTGCAGGTGAAATAATATTCGAGAAGAGAGCGATTGGTTTTGGCCTGGCGCAAAGGCGCGTCGTCTCGCTCCAACTCGTGCAGTCTGAGGAGATTTACTTCGGGCAATCCGAGCTTCGCCAGCGCGGCATAACTCTCCTCGTCCATGCATAACATCCAGAGCTTGAATTCAGGGCAATGACGTTTCAGCGAATCGTACAGGACCAAACCCCGCGCCAGATAATGACGATCAAAATAGGTGCAGAAATATCGCATGTTAATCCGGTCGATTTCTTTGCCGCCGAGTCGCTCGCTCAACTAAACGGGCGCGGCACTCACAGATAATTGCAAGCCCGCAAGATGTCTCCAGCCTGGGCCAAAAAAACCGAAAGAACGTTTTCCGGCATTTCATCCTTAAAACTGCCGACCTCTCCGCGGCGAACAAAGAAACGAGATGTTGGCCACTCCGGATTAGCCCAACCACTCTTCTCTTCCTTCTCACGCATTTTAGCGAAGGAACTCTTGCGACTCACGGTTTCCAAGAACTGCTCGGATCGTTCAATGCCGGCGAAATCACAGACGCGGCGAAGTTGGCTCACGGGATTTTCGAGAAGGTCTTCATATCGGACAGTCAGAATTTCTGCTCCGAATGGATTGGAACGCCAGGCACTGACGTGATCGTGCCATTTTGACGGATACAAATGCTGGCCGGTCCGCACGATTTCGGAAAAATCGACCGCGTCGCCGTTGAGCGCCCGGAGATGATGATAGTAAGAAACCATCACATCGCGGCCATCGCGCAAAAGATAAATCACGCGGCGATATTCGGCTCGGGGCAAATGATGTGTCTTAAAGAACATCGGGGTTTGATGCCGCCGATAATAACGGCAGGAATGAACATCCGGCACTAGATCGAGAAGCAGGAAGTCGGATAGATGTTCCGGGTCGAGATGGTAAACAACTCCGGCGATCAAATTCTGCATCCAGGTGTTCCCGCTTTTTGGATAGCCGACGATGAAGATGTCGGCAGGATCGGTTCGTCGAATAGACGTGAGCCCGGTCTCGCGCTCAATTTTCTTGTCGAGTCGATTTTGTAAAAACCGCGCCGGCATTCCAAGGGTCGACTTGATGATTTCAGGAACCGATCGTTTCACGGCATTCGCGACGAGCCTATTGTCAATCTAAAACGAGAGGTAGTCATATTTTGGCAGGATAAGGCCGGGTGGGATCGCTGCCTGTTGTCGTTGTGGGTCAGATTTGTCGCGAATGATTTTGTCCAACGATCTAACATCGTCGGCCGACTGGATGCCGAAGGCCTTTAATCTGGCAACGCCGGCTTCGCGTCGTGCCTGGGGGATCGTTGCCGGATGGTCTAACATATCAAAAAGATATTTTCCGTCTCGGACCATTCGCCAAGCGGAGTTCTCCTGAAGCGATTCGGCCACATATTTCGAACGACGGATACCACCGACAATACCGACGGCCAGGCCTAGAATCATGACAGCCAGAATCGCTCGACGAAACTGGTTTCGCGATTGCGCTTGGTCATAAATCTCCGTGATCGCAATTGAGATTGCGGTCATGAAAGCAAGAGTTGGCAGGGCAATCCCGAAAGACCGGGCGACGCCGAGCGCAGGCAAAGAGAGAAGCCCTCCCAAACAACAAACTCCCAGGAACTGCAAGCGAACGTGTGGGCGAGTCAGGAGCATGAAAAACGCAACCAGGGTGATGAGAAACATAATCCACGCGATGGCGATCGCAGTGTCGGTGAATCCAGTCCAGGTGGAACCACAGGGAAGACAAGCAGCTGCCATCGAGCTGAGAAATCGTTTGATCGCCGAGAAGCCAAACTCAGGTGAGAGCGCATTGGGGACTAAGTAATGCCACAGGCAGTAATGAGCGCAGACTATAGCAAGCATACTGAGAGCAGCCGTTATTACTCTGCGCCACTGGCTGCGATCAGAGGACGAAATCAACCAAAGAAGCGGCAGAACCACTGGCAGCGTATAGGTCTCTTCTCGGGTGAACGTGGCCAGGGCGCAGGTTACCAACATAAGGAGCAAAAAAAACCACCGGCCGCGTTTCGCCCAAAGAACAAAGAAGCACGCGGTCAGGGCGATCCAAATGTAGGCCATGAGCAAGTGGCTAAGACAGACCCAGAGAACCAGGGACGCGAAGACTCTAGAAGAAACAAACAAACTAAAAACGATTGCAAGTTGAAGAAGGCTAAGGCCGAGTTCCAATAACAATGTGCCGGTGACGATCATGAAGACCCCCATCAGAACCATCATGAACACTCGATTGGCAAAAATGTTGTCGCCGAATGCAGTTCCCTGAAAGTTGTAGAGCAAAATGCTGCACGGTCGCAGACCAGGAGTTTCAATTTTGTCGGGATCGGCTACCGCGTGAAAAGCCGAGGAAATTTCCGCCGCGCTGTACTGTCGAACCAGATGAAAATCGTCCCAATGAAAAGGATATCGAAAAGTGGACGCGAACAGGGCCGACCAAAGCAACAGAAGAAATCCCGTTAAGACTGTTACTTTGGCGATTCTTTGCATTTAATTCGTTAGGGGTGGTTACAGCTGAATCTGCTCAGCCGCCCGGACAAGTCGACGGCCTTGTTGCTTTTACTGCACCCGCGGTTTTGGCAACGGAATAATGTAGCGACCCTTGAAGCCTCGCGAAGTCAGTTTCGGAATAAGTTCGTCTGCAATGTGCCAGGACAGGAGGAGAGCGTAGTCCGGTTGATCCAGAAAAAGCCGCTCTTCTTCCACAACCGGAATCGTGGTTCCGGGAACGTATTTGCCGATTTTATACGAGCCCTTGATTTCAAGCACGCAATCCAGAATGCCGTTATCGAAACCCACATAATTAATCAGGGTGCTGGCCCGGGATGGAGCGCCCACTCCGTAAATACGGGCTCCGCCGGTTTTGATTTCCTTAATCAAGCCGAGCAGATCGAGCTTTGATTGGGTCACCGCGCGCGCGAATTGCGCCAATGTCTCTTTGGTGATGTTTCGCTTTTCGTCATCGAGGAGCTGATTCAAGCTCGGATCGACTGGATACCGGCCTTTTCTGGCCGCGTAAACCCGGACCGATCCGCCGTGAGTGGGAATGCGTCTCGCGTAAATTATTTCAAAGCCGTGCATCTCGAGCAGATACTTCAGGGCGGTCACGGAGTAGTAACGCAAATGCTCGTGATAGATTGTGTCGTATTGCAGGGTTTCGATCAGCGACAGCAAGTAATGCGATTCGGAAATGAAGATGCCGTCCTCGGAAAGCAGATTGTCGATGCAATCCACGATCTCGTGAATGTCTTCAATGTGAGCGAAAACATTGGTCGCGGTGACGATCTTGGCTTTGCCGTGTTCGGCGACCGCTTTTTCCACGGCGCCGCGGTTGAAAAATGAAATCAACGTTGGGATGTCGCGTTGGAGGGCAAGCTTTCCGGCGTTCGTCGGTTCGATTCCGAAGACTCTCGCGTGTTGAGTGAAGTTGCTCAGCAGGGTGCCGTCGTTCGAGCCGATGTCGACGATGAGCTCGGACGATTTCAACGGATAACGCTGCTCCACTTCTTCGGACAACTGGGCGAAGTTCTCGCGAAGTATCTTGGTCGTTCCGCTGGTGTAAGGATAAGTGGGCGGAAACAGAATGCCTGGATCGACAATCAACCCGATCTGGACAAGCTGGCATTTCGGACAGCGCAGTAATTCCGCGGGATAAGCCGGCTGTTCGGCGGGACGAGTGCCAATCGCCGGCATTGTGTTCACCGGCGGCAGGTAGCCAAGGAAAAGAACGCTTTCGAGATCCGGAGAATCGCAAACCTGACAGCGCTCAACGACAATGCTGGAGTTAGTTCCGGCGGCGAGTTTTTTTTGTCGGATCATCGAATGCTTGAAGGTTTGCGGTGCGCATTTTCGTCGTACCACCGGACCGTTTTGGCGAGACCTTCCCGCAACGGAATGCGTGGTGTAAATCCCAACTTACGGAGCTTGGTTATATCGGGACAACGTCGCCGCGGACTGCCCGAGCGCAATTCGCCGGCGACGACTTTGATATTGTGACCCAAACAACTGGCGATTTCGCGGGCAAGTTTTCTGATAGTAATTTCTTCAGAGGTGCCGATGTGATAGATGCCGAGGTGCTCGCCTTTTTCCATTACGCGAAGCGCGCCTTCGACGGCGTCGTCAACATAAATGAACGCGCGGGTTTCCTCCCCGGTGCCTTGGATTTTGAAAGGGATGGCGGTTTTCTTTTTTTTCGGCAGCTCGCGCATTCGCAGGGTGAACTGAGGAATCACATGTTCCCATCCCATGTCCGGGCCATAAACGTTATGTGGCCGTAGGATTAGCACGCGCTGAAAATTCTTGCGCCCAAAGTTTAGAGCCAGCAGTTCGCTGATGATTTTGCCTCCGCTGTAGGAGTAGCGTGGATTTAAGACGTCCGGCACGGTGAGGGGCGTCGTCTCGTCGGTCGGCACTTTCCTCGGTGCGTGATAAACCTCAGAACTGGAGAATAGAACAAGCTCGGGCACACCGTGCTTAACGCATGCATCGATCACATTCATCATGCCCTTGACCGCGACTTCCAGAACGGTCTCCGGTTTCGAATAAAAGAACTCCGTCCCGTTGATGTAAGCGAGATGACAAACGCCGTCGACATCGCGCATGACATCTGCGACTGCGTCCTTGTCGCGAATGTCACCGACGATCAGTTCCGCATTCTCCCCGCCGCCTTTGAGTTTCTCTTTGGAGCCGCGCGAGTTGTTGTCAAAGACTCGGACGCTCGCCCCGGCCGCGATCAGACCTTTGACCAAACCCGCGCCAATGAAGCCGGTGCCGCCGGTGACAAGATAATGTTTTCCGGCAAGCTGGGATTCTTTGGTGGAATTCGCCATTTCAAAAATCACGCTTTGGCCGACTAGTCGAGTTTCGGAGCGGCGTCGCGCTTCACGCCTCGATAGAATTTTGGAATTCGGACCGTGATCGCAACGCGTGGCGCTTTCCGGCTTCTGCGCATTCCCCAGACAAACCAACGCGAATATTCTTTGACCCACGGACCGAGACGAAAATTCGACTCGCCGCCGTAAAGGCGATCAATCGAGATAATCGGCACTTCGCCCAAACGCAGACCGGCGTGATGCGCTTTAATCGCCATTTCGAATGCGACGGTCCAGCCAATCGGTCGACTCTCCAGTTTGAGCAAGGGGAAGATTTCCTTGCGGAACATTTTGATCCCGGTGGTTGCGTCGGTAAAAGGCGAAGCAGCCGCTCGATGGAAGAGCCAGTTTGCGCACGACGAAAGAAACGCGCCGATCATCGAACCGCCGAGCCGTCGGCCACCATGCGCGTAACGGGTGCAGCTCACGAAATCGCATCCGTCTTGAATCAGCGCAATCATATCTTCAATCGCGAGCACCGGACCCACTTCGTCGGCGGCGAAAATAAGAATCACGTCGCCTCGCGAAGAAGCAACGCCGGACCGAATCGCATTCACAACCCCATTCCCGAGCGTGTTGTGGATACCGCGTAGCTCGGGATAATTTTTGCGAACCTCTTCAACCACCGGAATGCTGTCGTCACTCGCCGAATCGTAGACCACTAACACCTCGTGCGGCAGATCGACCACCGCCCGGAGAATCTTGAGCATGATGCGGAGGTTGATTCCCTCGTTGCGGACCGGCAACAGGATGGACAACATCTCGCACCGATTCGTCGCTGTCCTGGTCTCGGTGGGGGCGATCGCGGTGGCGCTGGTCATTGGTTATAAAATTTGCTGATTAAGCGACAAACGCTTCGCACATCATCATCGGTCATTTGAAAGGCCGATGGCAGCCAGATTGCCTCTTTTCCGAGGCGAGCGCTATTGGGGAAATCTTTCTCATCGCGCCGATAAGGTTTCTGAGTGTGTAACGGAAACCAAAATCGGCGGCAACCGGCGCCATTTTTTGCCAGAAATTCGTCGAGTTGATCGCGACGCTCGGCCAGCGCGTCAATCCATTGCGGCTGCTCACCGCCTTCAATGTTAAATGGAAGAATGCGGATCCCTTTTGTTCCGGCGAGTTCGTCGCGATAAATAGAATAAGTCCGGCGGACCCGTTCCATTCGCGGACCGAGTTTTTCCAACTGGCCCAATCCAACAGCCGCTTGAAGATTCGTTAGTTTGAAATTGAAACCGATGGAATTGTGGATGTCGGCGCCTCCCGTGCCGCGGACCGGTCTGCCTTGGTCTTTCAATTCTCGCAGTCGATGAAAAATGGACTCGTCGTTGGTGACGATGACGCCGCCCTGGCCGGTCGTGATCATTTTGTTCGGGGAAAATGAAAAGGCCCCGGCATGACCGAAGGTTCCAAGGCAGCGATTTTTGAAGCGAGAACAAAGTGCTTCGGCTGCATCCTCCACAACGGACAAACCGCGCGCGCGAGCGATCGCGAGAATTTCTTCAATCTTCGCGGCCCGGCCGCTGACATGGACTGGCACGATCGCTTTTGTTCTGGGAGTGATCGCCGCTTCCATTGCTTTCACGCTGAGATTCAAAGTCTCGGGATCGACGTCGGCTGGAATTGGCGTCGCACCGGTCATCGAAACCGCATTGGCCGTGGCAATAAAAGTGATGTCGGGAACGACGACTTCGTCGCCGCGACCAATGCCGAGGGCCATGAGCGGGAGATAAATCGCGGCCGTTCCGCTGGTGACGCCGACGGCGAATTTCGCGCCGGTCAGTTTTGCAATTGCCTGGGCGAACTCTTCAGTGACGTCGCCATCATTGAGAAAGTTGCTGTCGACTACGCGCTTGATCAGGCCTAACTCGTTGCCGGTCATCTCGGGCGACCACCAGGAGATGGAGCGCCCCATATTAATTCACCCGCCGCAAAACAAATCCCTGGATCGGGCCGAATGAAACTCCTTTGTCGACCGTAATTTTGACTCGATCGCCCATCAATTCATACAAACGCCGGGCGGCATCATCAGCGGCATCAAAGATTTCATCCTTAACCGCTTTGCGGCCGTAGCCTTCAAATTTCGCGAACATGTTTACAAAAACGCGGGTCAGCAAATAGTACAAGTCGAAGGTATGCGTCTTCTCGACGCGAAACTTCCCTTCCAGGAACTCCATTAATTTATCGTAGTAGAGGAAGTAATTGTGCCAGTCATGCAAAGGCACATTCTGCAATCCCACGGCGCGCCGCACTTCATTCAGGGCTTCAAAGCCGTCGAATGTATTTTCGATCATGACATAGCGGCCGCCCGGTCGCAGGGCGTTCCGGATATTTTGCAGCACCTGTTGCTGCTCTTCCCAGGTCATGAAATTGATCACGACGCGCTGCGAAACAGCCAGGTCGAACTTGTTAGCGTAAGCCGAGAGATCCAATGCATCGCCGCCCACCAGCGTTACATTCGTTAGGCCAGCGGCAGCAAAACGCTCGGCCGCTTTGGCCCGCAAATGGTTAGAATGTTCCAAGGCCAGACAACTGCGCGCCTTGGCCGCGTAATGGACGGTCGATTCGCCGTCACCGCAGCCGAAGTCCGCCATCTCATCGCTCGGATTAATTTGTGACAACACGAAATTCGTTTCCAGCTTTCGCAGATTCTTATCGAGCAACGAAATCGTGTCCGGATGCTCCCAGTATTCTTCAATTCGGGTTCGATCGCTCATTGGTTTGGGTCAGCTGGAATAACGTTCCACAAATCCACGACAACCGTTTTGGCCGGGATGCGTAATTGCCGGTAGGTGTTGTGCGCGGCCCCGACGATGACAACGTCACTGGAAGCGACAAGCTCCTCCTTGCTTACGAATGTCGGATCCGTTGCGTACTCGTCTGAATATCGAACATCGGCGCCATGGAAACGAAGTAACTTTCCGAGTTTGTAGGAAAGCGAATCGCGGATGTCGTCGCTCTCAGCCTTAAACGCCATTCCGAGAATGCCGACGCGTTTGTTGCGCAAATCAAATCGGCGCGCCAATTGTTCGACGATAAAGTTCGGCAGGCCTTCATTAATGGTGGTGGCCATTTGGCCGAGGACGAAGTTGTGTTTTTGGAAGGCGAACAGTTGCATCGTGTCTTTCATCAAGCACGGGCCGGCGGCAAAACCAGGTCCGGGGATGCCGCCCATCCTCGGGTAACCCCGCCTCATTTTTGACAAAAGGTCGCTGTAATCCAACCCGGCGCTTTCGACCACCATGTAAAGCTGATTGGTTGCGGCAAATTGCATGTAACGAAAAGCGTTGCAGACCAGCTTGGCGAATTCCGCTTCGAGCGGAGTCATTTCCACAACTTCGGGCGCGATCTTGCAAAAAAGTTTTTTCGCCGCGGCTAAAGCATTCGGCGAAGTTCCGCTAATCAGTTGTGGGAGAGTGCGAATTTCCTCGATGCATTTTCCTTGAACCACGCGCTCCGGACAAAATGCCAGACCAGTTTTCTTTCCGCGGCTGCGAAGGTAACCGTCGATATAATCAGTCGTGCCCGGCGCGACGGTGGAGCGAAGGATAATCGTCTGATCGTCGCGAAGATGCGGCAACAGATCGTCGAGGCAGCGGGTAAGAACAGAAAAATTCGGATTGTGAAATTCATCCACCGGGGTGCCGATCGTTAATACAACGAGCGCAGCCTCGGCGACGCTTTTGGCTTCGGATGAAAGCGCCAATCGATTGCTTCCGTGCACTTTTTTCAAAAGGGCGTCGCCGCCTTCCTCGCGAAAAGGCATCGTGCCTGCGGCGATCTTTTCCAACGTAGTTTTGTTGATATCGAGGATCAGCGTTTTGAAACCGCTGTCCGCCAGGACCAGGGCCAGCGGTAACCCGACGCGGCCGGCGCCGCCGACGACACAAACATCGTAACTGTCGGTCGGATTTTCTTTCATGCTCACATTTCAATATGACCCTGGGCGATCGCCATCAGGATCGTTGCCCGATTCAATGCGCTGGAAAAAGCAGGCTCGTTGGAGATCAGATTGCGAAGAGACTTATCGTAGATCATCGGTTCGACGTCGGGATGCGGCGTAAAGTCATTTTTACCTGGAGTAACTCCGGGCGCGAAGAAACACCAAAGTCTATTAGCGAGCCGGCCGGTGTCGGGGGACAAATTGCCGATCAGAATCAGTTCCTTGGCAATAAAACCCGTTTCCTCGCGCAATTCTCTGCTCGCGGCTTGCTCCGGCGTCTCGCCTTCATCGACGTGACCGCACGGCAATTCAAGGGTGACGTCTTCCACCGCCGGACGGAATTGGCGGACTAACGGAAAAGTTCCGTTTGTCGTTACGGCAAACACCGAAACGTAATCCAGCGTGCTGATGGAATAATGAAGCGCGGGATCGTTTTCAATCTTCTTCCCGATCAATTCAAACCATGGCGTTTTGAAAACCGGCTTTCGGTCCGAAATGGATACTTTAGTTACGCTCATCTTCAATTCATTAAATCTGGAGGAAAAACTATCCGCGTTGCGAACATCGAAACGCCAGGAGGGGGTATTTCTAGCGGAAACTGCGATGATTCACAAAGTTTTGCGAAACCATTTTGTCTTCGGCCGGATCACCCCAACGCGGGGCAAGTTCATCGCCGCGCCCGGCAAGGACGGGTCGTCGACCGAAAATTGCAGGGCCCCATCCAACCGAGCGAGGTTTTTGATGCCCGGCAGTCCCGCATTCAAGGAAAGGCTATAGCGTCCCGGTTTTAGTAATTCGGCCGGCACTTCGCATCGAATCCTATAAGAGCCAGGCTCGCGCCGGCCGTCTTTGACGTCCTCATCCACGTCGTAAATCTCAAAAACCGCTGTCCCATCCAATGCGTGAACGAGGAAGCCGATTCGGCAGAAAGACATCGAGTCGTGAATCGTGTAGCTGAGCTCGAAATTTAACGGTTCTGAATAATCAAAGTGGGTTGTGGGCCGCCCGTTTTTGTCGAGGAGACCGACCGAGGTGAATTTCAGTTCGTGAACGCCTGCATTGGAAAATCCCTCCGGCCAATTGATCCGGTCCTGATCAACGAAAACGACATTGGAATATTTTTGGATGACTTCGTCCGACGGCCCATCGGCGGCGACTTCGCCTCCGCGCAGCCAAATGACTCGAGGACAAAGCCGCGCCACCGTCGGCATCGAATGGCTGACGAAGATGACGGTGCGTCCGTCGTTCGCCGCGACCTCTTCCATTTTCTGCAGAGATTTTTTTTGAAATTGGGCGTCACCCACCGCAAGAACTTCATCGATCAACAGGATCTCCGGCTCGAGATGCGCTGCGACCGCAAAAGCAAGCCGGACATACATTCCACTCGAGTACCGTTTCACCGGCGTATCGAGAAATTTCTCGATCTCGGCGAAGGCGACAATCTCATCGAACTTTTTCTTAATTTCCGATCGGGTCATTCCGAGGATGGCGCCGTTGAGGTAAACATTTTCCCGACCGGTGAGTTCGGGATGAAAACCAGTTCCAACTTCGAGTAGCGCGCCAACCCGGCCGTAAATGTCCGCGCCACCGCTGGTAGGTTCGGTGATTCGATTCAAGATTTTCAGCAACGTGCTCTTGCCCGCTCCGTTGGCCCCGATAATTCCGACCACTTCACCCTGTCCCACATCGAAGGAAACATTCTTCAAAGCCCAGAAAGTCTCTGAGGTTGGCCGCTGACTGCGGTTAAAGCGCGCGAGCAATCGGCGCGGCAAATTCATCAAATCGTCATGCAAAGTTCGATAACCTCCAGAGCCGTTGCGCTGGTGGTCGATGTTGAACGACTTGCTAAGGTTTGCGACCGAAAGGGCTAAGTTCGACATGTTGATGAGCGCGAAATCTAAATGATGTCGGCGAACTGGCGTTCCGTTCGTCGAAAGAAAAACGCGCCGCTGAGCAAGACGAAGGTCGACATCGCGACCGTGATCCAAAAAATAGTCGGGTTGAGCGCGCTTTTGCCGAGGACGCACCAGCGAAATCCCTCGACGAAGCCGACCACTGGATTGAGTGCGAAGAATGCCTGCCATTGGCGCGAGTGGATGCTGCTCGTTGGATAGATGATCGGACTGGCCCACATCCAGATCTGGAGAAACAACGGCAAAGCGTAGTTGCAGTCGCGGTACTTCACGCTCAACGCCGAAAACCAAAAGGCAACGCCGGTCGCCGTCATGGAAGTAAGAAACAGGAAACCTGGGATTGCGAGTAATCGAAACGTCGGCATCACCCGATAGACCGCCATGAAAATGAAAACCATGATCAGCATCACCACAAAATCGACCAAGGTGGAGAAGGTGTGCGAAAGCGGAATCAACATTCGCGGAAAATAAACTTTGGAGACGAGCTGAGCGTTGTTCACCAAACTGGAGCTGCTGCGTTGTGCGGTTTGGGAGAAATAATGCCAAAGGACCAGTCCACAGAAGACAAACAGGAAGTACGGCACACCGTCACTTGGAAGCTTGGCTAATTTTCCAAAAACAACCGCAAGGGTAATCGCCGCGATCAGTGGCTGAAGCGCGACCCAGCTCATGCCGAGCGCGGTCTGTTTGTAGATGACCTTAATATTTCGTTCGACCAGGATCCAGAGCAGATCGCGATAACTCCAAAGTTCGCGCAAATTCAGGGCGGCCCATCCTTTGGTCGGACGGATCCGAAGAGTGGGGGCTCGATTTGAAATCGAGTTGGCAGACGCCCGCACCGGCGGTTCTGACAAGGCGACGCTGCTGGTTGGCAAACTCACGGGGGCCAATGTCGATTGTAGAGGCGCTTGTGCCAAGCGCCTGTTTATCTAGATCGGTGCTTGAGAACAAGCACCGCTACAACAATTGCAAGTAACGGCCGGTTCGGCAACCGGGCCCATTTGCTTGCGCTTTAGGCGACGCCGGTTCTAGTGTGGCGCGGTGAAAAAAATTGAGGCGATCATCAAGCCATTCAAGACCGAAGCGGTGAAAGACGCGCTTGCTGCCGTTGGGATCGAGGGAATGACTTTGAGCGAAGTGCGCGGGTTCGGCCGGCAAAAAGGGCATAGTGAAATCTATCGGGGCAGCGAATACACCGTCGATTTTTTGCCAAAAGTAAAATTTGAAATCGTGGTTCCGGACGAAATCGCCCAACGAGTAGTCGAGGCGATCATGCAATCGGCCAAGACCGGAAAGATCGGCGACGGCAAAGTTTTTGTCACGGAAGTGCAGGAAGCGATTCGCATTCGGACCGACGAGCAGGGCGCGGAAGCGGTATCTTGAAGAGGTTGAGAAGTTGAGATGTTGAGATGTTGAGAAGAACGGAAAAGCGAAAACTGAAAACGGAAAAATCGGATAGAAATTTCATCTCAACGGCTCAACTTCTCAACACCTCAACTTCTTTATGAATGATTTTTTATTGTCAGTCCTGCTCGGAATTGTCGAAGGCCTGACCGAATTTTTGCCGGTCAGCTCCACCGGTCATCTCCGGATTGTCGAAGCGCTTTTCCATCTGAATCTGCACGACAGCTTCTGGAAAATGTACACGATCGTGATTCAGCTCGGCGCCATCCTGGCGCTGCCGGTTTATTTTTGGAACCGGATCCTGACATTTCTTTCCACTTTTCCGAGAGGCGAACGCGGCGATCGAAATTTCCTGACTCACCCGTTGAGCTTGACCATGATCGCGTTTGTGGTGACGGCGCTGCCGGCTTGGGCGCTAACCAAAGTGATCGGGAAAAACCTGGAGAGTCTTTGGGTGATTACCATTTCGCTGATCGTCGGCGGAATCGTGATGTGGATTGTCGATTCGGTTTTCACCCGACCGCGAGTCAGGCATATGGAAGAAATGAGTTTGCCGCAGGCGATCTGGATTGGCGCCTGCCAAATCCTGTCAGCGGTCTTTCCGGGAACGTCGCGTTCCATGTCGACAATCGCGGCGGGACAAATCGCCGGCCTGTCCCGCGAGGCAGCGCTCGAGTTTTCGTTCTTTCTTTCCATGCCGACGATGGCGGTGGCGACGCTGTATGATCTTTACAAAACGCTGAAGCCAAGCCGGGACGTCGCCTCGGAGGGGAATCTCGCTCCACTCACCATGGACACGCACGGGTGGATCGTCCTCGCGATCGGCTTCGTCATTTCTTTTATCGTTGCCCTGGCTGTCGTCGCGTGGTTCATGAACTGGGTGCGGCGACGCGGTTTTGCGCCTTTTGCGATTTATCGGATCGTGCTCGGCATAGTCCTTGTGATTCTACTGACTCGCGGTCTCATTTAATCAACAGAGCGATGCAATCAACCGAAGCGATTTTTCCCGATCTGCAGAGCTGTGTGCTTTGCGAGGATGTGCGCTGCGAATTCAACGGGATGAACACGCTGGTCGGCGTCCTGAACGTCATTGCCGCGCCGTCATTGCCAATTAATTATTTGCGACTGTGCATCTGGACGCGCTGGTGCAGTGGCACTGGAAAATTCAAGCAGCGATCGCGGATTGTCGGAGTGGACGAACAACACGTCCTCGCTCAAGCCGAGGTCGAATTCGAATTGAAGGAGATGGAAGGCCATGCCACCAACGTTCATTATTTCGGCGGCGTGCAATTCCAGCAGTTCGGCCTGCACCACGTTGAGATTTATTTGCAGGATGAATTGCGGCTCCGTTTTCCGCTGCCGGTAATCCACATCCAGCGAAAATAAGGGTAGGGTCGGCGCGCTGCGCCGATCCGGACATCGCGGCGCGATGTCCCTACCTTCCCTAGGCACCTCCCGCCGTAAAATTGGCTCCCGCCAACGCTTGTGAATAACTGCTTGCCACCCGAACGCGGATTCGATATCACCGACTGGTTCATGGTCGGCAAGGTCGTCATCGGAGCATTCGCGTGCTCGTTGGTTGCAATCGCGACGGGGTCTGCACAGCAAGTGGAGATTCCGCGCGAGAAGCCGGTCGCCGTCGCGGTTGTGCATCAGCCAAAGCCGGTCGCGCAACCGCAGATCGAGCTGCACCCGAAAGTCCAAACCGTTTCCTACACCGCTCCTTCGGCTACGGCTCCATCAACCACGTTGAGCGTCGAACAAATGCGCAAGGCGGGGGCGCTGGCGGCACAGCGGGTCAGGGAAGAGATGCACGACATCGAAGAAGACGAGCCGCCGCCAAAACCTGCCCCGGCGAAAAAGCCCGCCACGACGGCTGCGAATGCAGTGCGAGTTGTGGAGAAACCTTCGCGCGAGACCGAGACTTTTCCTGCGCCGCCGATTAATTTTTCCGGCCAAACCGCGTTCGTTAGGCTGGCGGATGGATTCGACATGCCGGTCGGCAAACCGGACGCTCACGGCTACTACCGGGCCCGCGGATTTCGTTCGCATGGCCATATGGGCGAGGATTGGGACGGAGTCGGCGGTGGCGATACCGATCTGGGCGATCCGGTTTATGTGATCGCGGACGGCGTAGTTGTTTTTGCGCGCGACTGCCATCAGGGCTGGGGAAACGTGATCATTGTGCGACATGCGTATCGCGACGGACTCGGCACTCGCTATGTTGATTCTCTTTACGGGCATCTCGATAAAATCCTGGTGAAGCGTGGACAAGGCGTGAAACGAGGCCAGCAGATCGCAGCCATCGGAAACGCGCACGGTCTTTATGATGCGCATCTGCATCTCGAAGTGCGCAAGAACCTCGAGATTGGAATGAGCCGCGACAAATTCGCGCAGGATTCGAGCAATTACTACGACCCGTCGCAGTTCATTACTTCACATCGACATTTGCAAAGCAGCGGCGCGAGTTGCCGGGTTGCCATGAACACGTTCATCTACGATTCGCGGATTCCTTGGGACAAGCTCAAGAATTACAGCCACGCCCACACCGGCGGCGGCTCGAGCGAATCAGCCTATGCGCTCAAGAAAGCGCTGGCTTCGCAAAGCAGTCGCCGCGACTGATCCCGCCGCTCGGGTGTCCTCAGATTTTTCCCAAAAGGAACAGGATTAGTACGATCACCAGGATCAATCCGAATCCACCGCTCGGATAGTAACCCCAGCCGGCGCTGTATGGCCATGTCGGCAGAGCTCCGAGCAGCAGAACAATCAAGATGATGAGTAAGATAGTGCGCATTACCCAGACTACGCGAGCGGTCTGCAAGGTGGTTGTCTTTTTCGCGCTGGTTAGCTTGAAAACCGCTTGCGCGACAGTGGAGTGTTCTTATCATTCGTGGGCAAGTCCCGACTGCGTCTTGTCCGCCACCGCGGACTCGTCCTTTGGCGAGCCAGATGCGTCGGGAAAATTTTTTGCCTGAGTTTGGAACTGAAATGGCAAACACAATTTTAGTTGGCGCGCAGTGGGGTGACGAAGGGAAAGGCAAGATCATCGACGTCCTCACAAACAAGGCCGACGTGATCGTCCGCAGTCAGGGAGGAAATAATGCCGGTCACACCATCGTGCACGGCGGCAAGACTTACATCCTTCACCTCATTCCGTCGGGAATTCTGAGACGCGGAAAAGTTTGCGTCATCGGCAACGGCGTGGTCGTCGATCCAATCGCTCTGGTAAGCGAAATCGAACAGTTGCGTCGAGCTGGAGTGAAAATTGGCAAAAACCTGTTGGTCAGTGATTGCGCGCATCTGGTTTTGCCATACCACCGCGCCTTGGACGAACAGCGAGAACTCCGAAAAGGCCGCGGCAAAATCGGCACCACCAAGCGCGGAATCGGTCCCGCATACGGCGACAAAGCAGCCCGGACCGGTTTGCGTGTCTCGGACTTGATGCAGCCGAGGTTGTTCTCGAAAAAATTACAGGCCAAGAACCGTGAAAACAACGCGGTGCTCCGCGCGCTCGGCGCCAAAGCCATCGATCACGAAGAGGTAAACAAGAACTACCTCGCTGCCGCAGCCAAGTTGCGACCGTTCGTCACGAACACGGTGGTGTATTTGCACCACGCGATTGAGCGCGGAAAAAACCTATTGTTCGAAGGCGCGCAGGGAACATTTTTAGACATCGACCACGGCACCTATCCGTATGTGACGTCATCGAACACAACGGCCGGCGGCGCTTCGACCGGCACCGGGGTTCCACCGAATCGGATCGATCGTGTGGTGGGGGTAATGAAAGCTTATACGACGCGGGTGGGTGAGGGGCCGTTGCCGACGGAAGATCAACGACTTTCGGACCTGCTCCATTCGCTGGGCCGGGAGTTCGGCGCGACCACGGGACGAGCCCGGCGGTGCGGTTGGTTTGACGCGGTGGCTACGCGCTACGCGGCGTTGATCAACGGGATTGATGAGCTGGCGATCACTAATCTGGATGGTTTGGACACGGTCGATCCGATTCGGATCTGCGTCGGTTACCGGTTGAATGGGAAACGCCTCAATGTTCCTCCCTGTGATGCGGTGCAATTGGACAATTGCGAACCGATATACGAAGAGATGCCGGGCTGGAATCAATCCACGAGTTCTGCGAAAAAACTTTCACAACTTCCACGCGCCACACGAGATTACGTGAAACGTCTTCAACAGCTTACCGGGGCAAAGATTTCCATCATCAGCGTCGGGCCGACGCGCGCGCAGACCATCTTTTTGTAATGGCCGTCGCCGGCAAATCTGTTCCGCGCCACATCGCCATTATCATGGACGGCAATGGCCGGTGGGCCAAAGACCGCGGCTTGCCTCGAATCAAAGGACACGAAGAAGGGGCCCGGGCGGCCCGCGAATGCGTCGAAGGCTGCGCTGACCTTAAGGTCGATTTTCTGACCCTCTACGCCTTTTCCGCTGAAAACTGGCAGCGGCCGAAAAGTGAAGTCTTTGCCCTGATGCGGCTGTTGGAAAAGTTTTTGAAGGAAAAAACCCCGGAACTGATCGAGAAAAACGTGCGATTGCAGGCAATCGGCCGGCTGACCGACTTGCCGGGCTCTTGTCAGCAGCAGCTTCACAAATCAATCGAATCAACCGCGAACAATACGGGCGTTACGCTCATTCTCGCCCTCAGTTACGGCGGGCGGCTGGAGATTATTGACGGTATCAAGAGTCTGCTTCGCGCAATTGAGCTCGGTCACATCGACAAGGGCATGATCGACGTTGAGATGTTTAGCAAACATCTTTACACACGGTATTATCCCGATCCCGACCTTCTGATTCGAACTTCCGGAGAAATGCGCCTGTCGAACTTTCTGCTCTGGCAAACTTCCTACACGGAAATGTATGTAACGCCGAAGCTGTGGCCCGACTTCACCAAGAAGGATCTGGTTGCTGCGGTTGAGGAATACGGCCGGCGTCAGCGGCGTTACGGCCGAAGCGAGTAACAGGTAGCGGCGGGTCACCGACCCGCCATCCAAAGCTAGACGAGTTCCGCCGCGACCGAGTCGGCCAGCGCTTTTCCCGCGCGGGTTAAGACAAATCGATCGTCCGCTTTTTGAAGCAGCCCGAGCCTAACGAATTCGCGGGTCTCGGCTTCAAATGATTCGAGCAATCGCTCGGGCACACCGATGTTGGTCCGCAAAGCGAGGGCGACTCTTTCCGCGCGCTTCATCTCATCGGTCAAATGCTCGACCGATCCGATTGCATCTTCGGCCGAAAGAACTGCGTCGGAATACTTGCGAAAGTTCGGAATGTTTTGAAACCGGTTCATGCCAATGGTGGAGAAAGCGCTCGGACCAATGCCAAGATAATCGGCGCCGAACCAATAGCCTCGGTTGTGCAGCGAACGAAACTCCGGCTTCGCGTAATTCGAGATTTCGTAATGCTCGTAGCCCGCAGTCTCCAACATCGACATCGCGAGATCCAAAAATTCCGCATCGGCGTCTTCATTTTGGCGAAACTCTCCCCGGGCGTGTCGCAGAAAGAACTCGGTATCTTCCTCGTAAGTCAGGCAGTAGGTGGAAATGTGCTCGGGGCCCAGAGCAATCGTTCGTTCCAAAGTTTCCCGCCATTGATTGATGCTTTGTCCCGGCAATCCAAACATCAGATCCACATTGATGTTCCCGAATCCAGCCCCGCGAAGGATTTGAAACGATTGGTCCACTTGCTTCGAATCGTGCTCGCGGCCCAGCAATTTCAAGAGATCGTCGTCCCACGATTGAACGCCGAGACTGATCCGGGTGACCCCGAGTTGTCGGAGCAATCCGGCTTTCCGGGCCGAAACGCTTCCCGGGTTCGCTTCCATGGTCCATTCGACCAATTGCGACAGATCCAGCGAGCGACGAAAGCCGGTGAGCAAATAATCAAGCTGCGTTGACGTGAGCGCGGTGGGAGTTCCGCCGCCGAAATAGATGGTCGTTGGACGCAGCGATCGATTTTTTGCTTGGCTCTGCAACTCGCGCAAAATGGCCTCACAAAATCGCTGGGTTTCCGAGCGATCGAGGAGCTCCTTGTAAAAGGCACAGTAAGGGCAAATCCGCGCGCAAAATGGGATATGAACGTAAAGATGGCCGATTGTGTCGGACGAACTCCGACCATTTTGCCGCTCGAGTGAAATCTCGGAGTTGTGATTCGCGTCCACGACCATAAAATCAAGTCCCTTGTCGATTCGAAATGTAGCTCTGGTTTTCTTCTGCGCCATCACGGGCACGTGGGCGCAAACCCCTTCGCCAGTCAAGTCGACCGTTTATACGACCCACGATGCGAATGCGATCGTCAACTACAAAACAAATTCGCGCGTCGTCCACGCGATGGTCGACCGTCTGGTTTTAGCGGCAACGGGGCAGCCGGATTTGGCTGCGGCGTGGAATTCACTGATCTCGCCTAACGACAAGGTTGGAATCAAAATCTCCGCGGCGGGAGGGGAACTGTTTACGACCCACCATGACATCGTCACCGCGATTGTGGATGGTTTGGTCGCGGCCGGTCATCCGCGGGGAAGCATTATCGTTTGGGACCGTTCGCTGGAAGGAACGAAAGGGGCCGGTTACAAATCGGGTGGAGACGGCTTTCAACTCAAGAGCATCGCGCCGCGTAGCGGTTACGATCCCAAAGCGACCTTTACTGCGGGGTTGCTCGGCAAACTTATTTGGGGCGACGTCGATTATATCAGCGACAAGGGAAAGAGTGTGCCGCTGTCCGACACGGAAAATACCAGCAGCGTCAGCCATTTTTGTCGGATCCTTTCCACCGATGTGACCAAAGTCATCAACGTTCCGGTGATGAGCAGCAGCACGACCAATGGCATCGCCGGTTGTCTTTACAACATGACAATCCCGAACATCGACAATTGGCGCAGGTTTGCCCAGGGAACGCCGTTCGGCGCCGAAAGCATCGCCCTTATCTACGCGAACGAAACTATTTCGAAGAAAGTCGTGTTGAACATAATGGACGGCTTGCTCGCGCAATACGGCGGCGGCCCGGCATCGCAGCCAAACTTCGCATTGCATTACGCGACGCTCTACGCGAGCAAAGATCCAGTGGCATTGGATGCCGTCGCCGTGAAGCAACTCGACACCTGGCGGGCCAAGGAGAGTTTTCCGCCGATCGGTCGGCTCGCAAGTTATATTCCAACCGCAACCACGGTCGGCCTGGGCAATTCGGACTCGAGTCGGATTGAGGTGAAAAATGTCGGCCGCTGAAACGTTGACTGACTTGTCGCCACGGGCCGTGTCGGTTTCAGCGTTGCGCGGACCGATCCTTCGCCGTGTTTCACGTTCGTTCTATCTATCGGTTCTTTTTTTGCCGAACAAACTGCGAAACCCGGTCGCGCTCGGCTACCTCTTGGCCCGCGCGTCGGACACGATCGCCGATACTGCAGAGTTGCCGATCGAGTTGCGTCTCGAAAAGTTGCAATTGCTCGCGCGTGGAATTCAAGGCGAAGCGCTCGGGAATGCAATCAACGATCTCATCGCGTCGGTGGCGCCGTTGCAGAAGAACGAATCCGAGCGGGCATTGCTTGAATCTCTATCGACGTGTTTGGATTGGCTCGATCGAACCGACGTTTTCGACCGCGAAGAAGTCCGGGCTGCTCTGGAGAAGATCAATCGCGGGCAGCTTCTCGATCTCGAGCGTTTTCGAGATCCAAAGCAACTCGTCGCGCTGGAAACCGCGGCCGATCTCGATGAATACACTTACCTGGTCGCCGGCAGCGCCGGAGAATTTTGGACGCGGCTTTGCTTCCATTACCTGCGAAAATTTTCCGCCCGAACTGAGAGCGACATGCTCGAACTCGGGAAGCGCTACGGCCAGGGTTTGCAGTTGATCAATATCCTGCGCGACGCCGGTGAAGATCTTCGCGCGGGGCGATGTTATTTTCCGAACGAAGAACTCGCCACCGTCGCGATGGAGGCTTCGCAGATCGTGCGGGAACCGCAGCGTTTCCTCCCGGTCTATCGAAAATGGCGCGAGAAAGCGGAGCAGGGGATCAAGGCGGGATTTGATTATTCCAATTCGATTAAAAATCGCCGCGTTCGCATCGCCACCGTGCTGCCGGCGCTCATCGGCGCGCGCACACTGGTGCTGTTGAAGGACGCGGGTGCGACCATGCTTCACCGGCGCATCAAAGTTCCGCGAAAAGAAGTCCGCTCGATTATCAGATCGATAACCGCAAGCCTTGGCTCGCGGTCGCGAATCGAAACGCTGTTTCGAGAACTGTCCCGCTGATCGACAGTTCAGAGAAAATAGTTTCGCTGCTTTTCGCTGATCGGTTTTTCAAGCCGCTCCAAGACCAGCATCATGTCTTCCCAGACTTTGCGTTTTTCTGACGGCGATTGGTTCCGCAAAAGATAGGCTGGGTGATACGTAACCATTAACGGCGTGCCGTTGAAGGAATCCCAGCGGCCGCGCAGTTCGCGCATCGGAGCACGGGTTCCGAGAAGTCCTTCGACCGCGACCGCCCCAAGCGCCACGATCACTTTCGGTTGAATGATTCCGATCTGTTCCATCAAATACGGCCGGCAGGTTTGCATTTCGGTCGGCGTTGGCGGGCGGTTGCCGTAAGAACTTCCGGGCGTATCCGGCCGGCATTTAAGAATGTTTGCGATATAAACTTCGCCCCGAGCAAATCCCATCGCCTTGATGATTTTCGTCAGCAGCTGACCGGCCCGGCCGACGAACGGTTCACCTTGTGCGTCTTCATCGGCCCCCGGCGCTTCGCCAACGAACATCAGGTCCGCGTCAGGATTGCCGACGCCAAAAACGGTCTGGGTGCGCGAATTCGCCAGGTTAGGACATTTAACGCAGGCGCAGACGCGTTCATTAACAGCCGCGAGTTTGTCGACCTTCTGATCTTTGGAGGGACACGCGCTGTCGTGTCCCAAGATCTTGGGCGCCGACAGCGCGGCGGCCTCCATGAGGTTCGGCGTCGAAGACGAAACGCGATTCAGGGCTTCGAGCGCGCGGCGGGACGCGCACGGGCGGTGCGGGGTTTCGTCGCGCATGCGCTCGAGAGTTTGTAAAACGGATTCGAGCGCCTGCGGAAATTGCATCTGCCGCATATTGTAAAGTTTTGCGCAGATCGGCAAATGATTTGAATGGTAGGGGCGATTGACCCCAATCGCCCGCGGGCGGTTCGGGGAACCGCCCCTACCTGACATGAGCTTGAAGCTGAGCGACTACGAATATCCGCTTCCGGAGTCACTCATCGCGACGCGGCCGCTGCCCCGTCGTGATGAATCCCGGATGATGGTGCTTCATCGCGATTCCCAAACGATTGAGCATCGACAGTTTGGCGACCTCAAGGCTTTTCTGCGGCCGGGCGAACTGGTGGTCCTGAATAACACCCGCGTCCTCGCCGCGCGCCGATTTTCCGACGATCACGCGATCGAGTTTTTATTTCTGGAGAAGCTCGGGGAAGCGCGGTGGAAATGCTGGGTAAAACCGGGCCGGAAGATGCGGGTCGGCTCCGCCGCGAAGATCGATAATGCTCAACTGCGGGTTGAAGAAATTTTGCCCGACGGCGAACGAATCGTTGCGTTGGGTGAAGACATCGACATTTACGCGCACGGTTCGATGCCGATTCCGCCGTATATCCGACGGGAAAGCGATGTCGCCGACGCGGAGCGTTATCAGACCGTGTTTGCCCAAACGCCGGGCGCACTGGCCGCCCCGACCGCTGGTCTTCATTTCACGTCACAACTCCTAAACGAAGTTCCACACACGTTTGTTACCCTCCACGTCGGTCCCGGAACTTTTAAGCCGGTGCAGGCAGAAAATATCACGGAGCATCGGATGCACGCCGAATCGTTTTCAATCTCGGAGGAGGCGGCGCAGAAAATCAATCAGTCCAAACACATTCTCGCCGTCGGAACAACCTCCGTCCGAGTTTTGGAAACTGCCGTCCAAAAATCTCGAATGCAAAATGCATTCAAGTTAGAACGAACGCGAAATCTTACAGGAGCGTGCTCCCAAACTCGAATGCAACATGCATTCAAGTTGCCAGAGCGGATGGAGATTGTTGCGCAAGAAGGTGAAACGGACCTTTTCATCTATCCGCGGTTTGAGTTTCAGGTTGTGGACGGGATGTTGACGAATTTCCATCTGCCGCGTTCGACGTTGCTCATGTTGGTCAGCGCATTCGCCGGGCGGGAGTTTGTGTTGCGCGCCTATGCCGAAGCCGTCCGGGAGCGGTACCGATTCTATAGTTACGGCGATTGCATGCTGATCCTGTAAAGACAAACCACGAATTGACACGAATCGACACAAATGGAGTATCGGCAAATCCGTATTTGTGTTTATTCGTGTCCATTAGTGGTTAAATGAACTCTATCGATCAACCGAAGGGCGAACTCGTAATTCAAACCATCGCGATGCCGAAGGATACAAATCGCGACGGCGACATTTTTGGCGGGTGGCTGGTGTCCCAAATGGATTTGGGCAGCGCGATTCTCGCCGGAAAGATAGCAAAGAGCCGGGTGGTGACGGTCGCAATCGACGGAATGGCGTTTCTTAATCCGGTGCGGGTTGGCGATACGGTCGCGTGTTACGCATGGTTGGAGAAAATCGGTCGGACCTCGATGAAAATCTGTGTCGACGTGTGGGTGACGCGTTATCGCACTGGCGATAGCGTGAAGGTCACCAGCGGCGTGTTCACTTACGTTGCGCTAGGGCCGGACGGGAAACCCACGTCGGTGGTCCGCGAAGGCTGAGGAGAAATCAGGCCGACGTTCCGTTCGACGCAGAAGCGGAAAGCAGATCGAAGTGTTGCGACAGCACCAGTTCGTCAATGACGCGGTACAATTTCAGTTCGCAAACTGAGCAACTACGAAACAATTCCGAAAGGGCGAGTGGTTTGCTGTAAACGATTTGCCAAACCTCTTCGGCCAGGGGACGCAGCTCCTCGGGCGCTTTCTCCGGCCACGAGATGTTGAGTTGACGCCGGTGCACGATTGCGTTCGGATCGGGCAGGCGACTTTTCACGTCAGCGAATTCATCCCGGAATTGCAAGGCTTGGATCAGCAACCCCTGTCCGTTCCGATTAATGGGCTCCCCTTCAATCTGGTCGCTCGATGGATGCTCGCCCGAAGAGAAAGAAAATGTGCCTGACAACTTCGCGTTCAGAAGCAGCTGCCAAAAAGCTTCCTCACCCTCGAGGTGTTCAAATTGACAGTGGCGTGGTTGGCCATTCTCAAAAGAGCAAGTCGAGATGGGTTCGTTTTT
This sequence comes from uncultured Verrucomicrobiae bacterium, assembly GCA_963817335.1. Classification (GTDB taxonomy): domain Bacteria; phylum Verrucomicrobiota; class Verrucomicrobiia; order Chthoniobacterales; family UBA10450; genus AV40. The sequence continues at coordinate 1,105,859 of CAWFNX010000001.1, forward strand.
CTCGTTCAAAATTTCCAGCTGGCCGGTTTGAAACGAGTTCAGGATCGTTTGATAGATTGTGACGAGGTCGAAGTTGGAAAGGCTGCCGCTGAGTTCCATGCAATGACTTTGAGCAAGGGCAACATCGCTGGCCCGCCACAGTCGAAGCGCTAGCTGCTTGCTGAGGTAGAGAAAGAACGAGGGAACCTTGTCGATCAGTTGCGGAAAATCCCTGCGCCGAAAGCACTGGAAACTTGCCGCTTCACGGGTTCGAACGAGGTGCCTGCGCGGAAGCCCGCTTAGCGCTTCGACGTCGCCGAAAACATCTCCCCGTGACAGGTAGGTGTAGGTCGAATTTTCGCCAGGGTTAAACTCCCCAACTTCCACCACGCCGCGGTTAATAATATAAAGCGAGTCGGCTGGATCGCCTGGTGAATAGACAGTTTCCCCTTGTTCGAGGTGCCGGACCTCCGAAAGCGCGCCCAGAGCCTTTCGCTCCAACGGCTTTAACGCCGTGCAAAAGCCAAAGAAGTCTCTGCCACGCTCCATGTTCGGTTCAAAAGCAAGCCTCGTGCGAGCGACGTCCAAGGCATTGCCAATGAGCAATTTCGAGCCCGTTATGGCCGCGACGGTTGCTGCGAATCTTGCGTCGCGATGGGGTCGGAAGCGGAAACCGTGATTGGATTGACCGTCGGTTCTTTGAACGGGACCGCCGGCTCCGGTTGAGTAACCGGCTCAAAAACTGATGGATAATTGGAATTGGACGAAACGTCTTCCACGCTGGTCGTCAATTGCGGCGGGCCCGGCTCCGTGTGTTTCAGTTTTTGCTTCAACTCGCGATTGGCTGCTTTTTGAGCGCGCGCCATTTGTTTCTGACGCTGTTTCATTTGGTGCTGCACGTAATGGCGATAAGCCCGTTCGCGGCGGCTTTGCGCGTCCATCGAAACGCAGCCGTTTGAACCGAAACAGCAGACAACAAGCAGACAAAGGGTCGAGATTCTCTTGTGCACGCCTTCTTAAGAGCACAAGCCATGCGAGGTCGGAGCTTTGTAGCGGCGCTCTATGAGCGCCGAAATCCATTTTGCTTCGCAGATCGGCGGTCGCAGACCGCCGCTACAGCAGCTGGCGCGCTGAACTGACCGCGCGCAGATAAACTCGGTGCGGCCCGCCGCGCAAAAGTTCCTGGGTCATTAAATCCACCGGATCATTACTTTGGGCCGGCATCATTTGCGGCAGGGCGGCTTCCTTTTCGCCGCTGCGGGAAACTTCCAAAAGATCGCCACACTTCGCCGGCACGACGCAAAACTTCACCCTCTCCGAATTCAGAACAACTTCCCCAATCGGGCTTCCCTCTTTTTGATGCAGCTCGATGTCGATCTTGCGATTGTTCGAGTCCACGAATCGGCAGCTCCCGTTCATCTGCTGCTGGTTCGTTTTCCATTTTAACTGCGAGGCCAGCCAGCCGATTAACAGAATGGCGGTCGATTTGTACCCCGGCGCGAAATCCACGGTCACCTTTTCCATTTCCGCGAAGTGATGATGCGAAGCTGGATGATCAAAGAACTGGGCCAGCGCGTAACGAACTTTGTCCAGCCGCGTCCAATTCAGATCGCAAAGGACAATCCGCTGCTTGGCTTCGCGTTCCGCGGTCTCGACCAATCGCATTTGCTTGTCGAAGTCTTTCCAGGTTTGGCTGTCGAAAAGCAACCGGTCGACCCACGCCCAAAGCTGCGGGTCCATATCATTCGGGAAATCGTCCTGCCACCAAAGGTAAAGCGGAAGATCGGAATCGAGATGGGAAAAGACGATGCTTGGCAACCATTTGACGCACGGGCCCTGCAACAAAAACGAAATCTGTTCGGAACAAATTTCCTTCCCTCCGGCGCGACCGACGTGGCAATGGGCGTTCACCCACGCCTCGATGCGATCTTCTTTGGATTCGCGAGTGGCACCGATGACCAGAGCTCGGCAGGAATGGTTTTCGGTAATTTTCGCGATTAGTTGGGTGTTTTTTTCGAGAGAGCCCGGCTTCTCGCTGTAAACCGCGAGATTAATCAGCGACGCGCGGGTCATCGCGCTTTCCCCTTCCTGCCAAAGTTTCTTCAATTCGGTGCCGATATCGCTGATCGGAACCGGCTGGCCTAACGAATGCGTTTCGGAAATCTCCGGCATAGATTCAAAGTCTTCGCCAAGCCCGACCATCGCGGGCCAGAAGTTCGTCGGCTTGTTCCGGTCCCCAGGAACCGGCGGGATAAAAATACAATTCCGGCGTGTTCTTCTTTGCCGCCCACGCATTTTCGATGACGTCGATGAACGCCCACGCTTCCTCGACTTCGTCCCGACGGGCGAACAAGGTGGCATCGCCACTCATCGCATCGAGCAACAGTCGCTCGTAAGCTTCAGGGCTGGCCTTGCCGAAAGTGGTGCCGTAATGAAAATCCATTTTCACCGGCTCGATCCGGAAACTTGTGCCCGGAATCTTCGCCTGCATCCGCAATGAAATTCCTTCATCGGGCTGAATTCGAATGACCAGAACGTTCGCTTCATTGGTCTCCTTGTTAAACAAGACCATCGGCGCTTTTTTAAAGTGGACTGAGATTTCGGTGGCGGATTTTGGTAATCGTTTTCCGACTCGCATATAAATCGGCACGTCCCACCAACGCCAGTTGTCGATGTTCAACCGCAGGGCGACGAAAGTGTCGACGGTAGAGTTTGGGTCGACTCTCTCTTCTTTGCGGTAAGCCGGGACCGGTTTGCCATTAATGGCACCTTCAGCGTACTGCGCGCGCACCACGTCTTTGGTGACTTCATCCGCAGTCATTCGTCGCAAACATCGGACGACTTTCACCTTTTCATCGCGAATGCTGTCGGCGCCCAAATCGCTTGGCGCTTCCATGGCGACAAGGCAAAGCAGCTGGAGCAAATGGTTTTGGACCATGTCGCGCAGCGCGCCGGCGGTTTCATAATAACCGCCTCGTCCTTCCACCCCGAGGGTTTCGGATGCGGTAATCTGGACGTGATCGATGTAACGCGTGTTCCAAAGCGGCTCGAAAATCGCGTTGGCGAACCGCAACACCAAAATGTTCTGGGCGGTTTCTTTTCCAAGGAAATGATCGATCCGGTAGGTTTGCTCTTCGCTGAAAGAATTGCTGATTACGCGATTTAGTTCCCGCGCCGAATCCAGGTCCGTGCCGAACGGTTTTTCTACGATCACGCGGGCCCAGCTTCCCTCGGGCGCTTGGTTCAGCCCGACACTCTTGAGGTGCTTGAGGATCGGCTCGAATTGATCCGGGCCGACCGCAAAATAGAAGAGACGGTTGCCGCGGGTGCCATGCTCTTGGTCAATTTTCTCAAGCCGCTCGGCCAAAGTTTTGAATCCGGACTCATCCGCGAAATCGCTTTGATGATAAAAAAGTGATTGAGCAAAGTTGTTCCAGATCTCGTCTCGAACGGCCTGCCGCGAAAATTCTTTGACCGACTGTTCCATTTCCTTGCGGAATTCGTCGTCGTTTTTCGGACGGCGGGCGAAACCGATCACGGTCACAGCAGGCGGCAGCTCGCCATCGGCGGCGAGATTGTAGAGGGCGGGAAGAAGTTTTCGGTGAGTCAGATCACCGGTTGCGCCAAAAATCACAATGCTGCATGGCTGCGGCACGGCGCGAGTAGACAAACCTTCACGCAATGGGTTGATCTGAGATTGGTCAGCCGCTCGATTCATGCGTTCGGGGAAAACTGTAGCGTGCTCTATGAGCGCCGAAACTAAATAATGTGGGCGGCGTCCGGCTTCGCCCGCTACGGCGTGACAAGAAGAACGCCGCTAGTTAATTGGTCGCTCCATAATCGTCACTTGCTGATCTTTCCAGAGCGGTCGGTTAAAAGTGCGTTCGACGATACTCCATCCCAGTCGGCGGTACAAAGTGCCGGGACCGGGCGTATAAAGATAAATGCGCGGAATGCGCAGCATTTGCGCTTCCTCAAGCACCCGCATGATGAGCGCGGTGCCAATTTCTCGGCCGCGGTACGCCGGTGGAACAAACACACCAGCAAGCCATGGTGACAATTCACGTTTGGTTTCCATGTCATTTTCGATAAGGCTCGCGCAACCGACTACATCATTGCTCTCGGTCGCGACAAACGAAGTGGGAATCTCGCAATGTCCGCAATTTCTCTCGATGCGCGCTGCTCGAGTTTCAATGGTATCGCCGGAACGAAGATGACCCCACTCGTCGTGCAGCCATTTGGCGACAACCGGAACGAACTCTCGCCGATCAGCCAAGTACTCGATCGTCACAGCCGTTTAACACGGCAATGGGAACCGCCGGGTCATGTCGCGCACTTTTTCGCGAACACGATTGAGCGCGGATTCGTTGGCGCGGTTTTGTAATGCTTCAGCGATCAAGTCGGAAATTTCCAGCATTTCCTCTTCTTTCATGCCGCGTGTTGTCACTGCGGGAGTTCCAACGCGAATGCCGCCCGGCTTGAACGGCGAACTGGTGTCGAACGGGATCGCGTTCTTGTTCACGGTGATGCCCGCGCGATCGAGCGTTTCCTGCGCGTCTTTGCCGTTAAGATCCTTCGGGCGAAGATCGACCAGCATGAGGTGATTGTCGGTGCCTCCGGAAACGATCCGGTAACCGTGCTTGGCCAAACCGGCGGCAAGCGCCTTGGCGTTGACCACGACCTGCCGTTGATAATCGCGGAACGTCGGTTGCAAAGCTTCATGAAAACAAACCGCTTTGGCGGCAATGACGTGCATGAGCGGTCCACCCTGAACGCCCGGAAAAACCGTGGCGTCGATTTGTTTGGCGAATTCTTTCGTGCACAAAACGATTCCGCCGCGCGGGCCGCGCAGACTTTTGTGCGTAGTCGTCGTCACAAACTGAGCGTGCGGCACCGGGCTTGGATGTTGGCCGCCGGCGACGAGACCGGAAATGTGCGCCATGTCGACGAATAACAGCGCGCCGACCGAGTTGGCGATTTGGCGCAGCCGCGGAAAATCGATGATGCGCGGATAAGCCGATGCGCCGGCGGTGATCATGGCCGGTCGAACTTCTTCGGCTTGCTTTTGGAGCGCATCGTAATCGATTTGCTCTGTCTTCTCGTTCACTCCGTACTGCGACACGGTGTAAAATTTCCCCGAAAAGTTTGCGGGATGGCCGTGGGTGAGATGGCCGCCGTGGGCGAGATTCATGGCCAGAATCTTGTCGCCGGGTTTCAAAACCGAAAAATAAACCGCCATGTTCGCCTGGGCGCCGCTGTGCGGCTGAACGTTCGCGTGCTCGGCGCCGAACAATCGCAGGGCGCGATCGATCGCAAGTTGCTCCGCAGTGTCGACGTTCTCACAGCCGCCGTACCAGCGCTTCTTCGGATAACCTTCGGCGTACTTGTTCGTTAAACAGGAGCCCTGCGCTTCCATTACGGCGCGGCTGGTGAAATTTTCCGACGCGATAAGCTCGATGTTTTCTCGCTGACGTTTCTCTTCGGCTTTAATCGCGTCGTAGATTTCGGGATCGACCTTGCGAAGCGCTTCCATCGAACTGCCGCCGTACCATGCCGATCCTGCGCCGGCTGGAAGTGGACGAGACGGTTCACTCATTGAGTACGAAGATATTCCGCGATTTCGCGCGGCACCAGGAGGAACCAGTTCACTTTGCTCGACAAAACTGAGCACGCTGGGCAGCGCCTTTTTGATCGTGCGCGCGCAATCTTCGTAAACTTCGCGGCCCATTCCAATGGGATCGGGCACATCGCGCCAGCAGGTCGAACCGGGCTCTTCAAATTCGCGCAGCAAAAAAGTTTTCTCGGCGCCCTGGGGGAAGAGCATGTGAATGGTCTCGAGATGCGCGCCGGTCATCGCGAAAATATGGGTGGCGCGATCAACCAGATCGGCCGTCAGCGGTTGGCTGCGCAGATCGCCGATATCTACGCCGTCGGATTCGCAAACCTGGACCGCGTAAAGACTTGGCGGCTGTCCGCGCACCGCATGCACCCCGGCCGAAGCCACTTCGATGTCCTGGCGATTTCCAACCAGCCGGCGAAAAAGCCCTTCCGCGATCGGACTGCGGCAAATATTGCCTGTGCAAACAAAGAGGACGTGTTTCACGATTCTCGTCGCGCTTGCGAACGCGAGAACAAGTTAGGTTTGAACGAGAAGAAGGTCAAAGGTGGATCGCGACCTCCCGGCGCGATTTCAAGTTTCAGGCGACTTGGCTTCGATTATTTTAGCAACGCGCTCGGAGATCGCGTTCCACCTCGGCGAATCCCGGTGTATAAAGACGCGTGAGTTCGATTTGGAAAAAAATCCGGCATCGCCTGGAGTGGGCTGGTTTGCTTCTTGCCACCAAACTCATTCCAACGCTCTCGCGCGAAGCTTGTTATCGCCTGGCGCTTGGGCTCGGCAGCTTGATGTCGGTTCTCGACCAGCATGGACGGAAGGTCGCGTTGAGCAATCTGGAGGTCGCGTTTGGGGACCGATTCACGCCGCACGAACGCGAGCGGATCATGCGAGAATCTTTTCAGAATTTCGCGCGCACGATGCTGGACCTTTTGTGGAGCCCTCGCCTGACCGCCGACAATTTTTCGAAATACATTGAGCTCGAAAATCTCGAAGAGACTGCACGCTACGGACCGGAGCGATCGATCATGATCGCCTGCTATCACTACAGCAATTTCGAATGGCTCAGTCTGGCCTGCGGTTTTCTCGATCTGAAAGGCACAATTATTTCGCAGGAATTTAAGAACTCGTTGCTCGATCCGATTTTCAAAAGATTACGCGAACAATCCGGGCACGAATTGATTCCGCGCCAGGGCGGGATTGTGCGGCTTTACAAAGTCATGCGCCGCAAAGGGCGCACCGCATTGCTGGTCGACCTGACGCTGCATCCAAGAATGCCGTCAGTCGCAATCGAGTGTTTCGGTTTGAAAACGAGCGTGACCTCGGCCCACGCATGGCTCAGCGAACAAACTGGAGCGCCAATTATTCCCGCGCACACCGAGCCACTGCCAAATGGGCGGTATCGACTGGTGTTTCATCCGAAAGTCGAAACCGCCGGCCGAAACTATCAACAAATTGCGCAAGCTTGTTGGGATTCGTTTGAGCCGTACGTGCGAAAAAATCCCGCGCCCTGGCTTTGGATGTACAAGCATTGGCGTTACAAACCCGCGACCGCGGGTCGGCCGTATCCGTTTTATGCCCGCCCGCATCGCCGTTTCGACAAACGGATCGCCAGCGGGGCTGGTGAGTTGTAGGGCGTCTGTGTCAGACGCCAAACCCGAGCAGCCGTCTCACAGAGACGGCCTACAATCCGATTCGATCAGAAGGGTTGACAAAACTCGGCGCTCCTTTTCAAGTACCGCCATGCGAATCGTTTCCCGTTTAGCTTTGGCCTTTGCCGTTCCAGTCGCGTTGTCGTTCTTTACCGGTTGCGAAACCGGCGGCGGTGGAGCGGCCTACAAAGGAGGAAGGTCCTATCACGTCGTTGCTTACAAGCCGCACGACCAGTCGATGGTCCAGGTGAAGCTCTCCAAGAGCACGCAAACCGTTTACGTCATGGAAGGCGATCGATTGCTGATGGCCGCGCAGGCGAACGTCGGCCGGGGCGGCGCTGAAACGCCGTCGGGCAACTACTCGATTATCAACAAGGATAAGACCAAACGCCGTGTCAGCGAGCCGGATGCCGGTTACCCGATGGCCTATTGGTGTGAATTCGCGCCGGCTTACGGATTTCACGAAGGTTTTGTCTGGTCAACACCGCGGACGCACGGCTGTGTTCGGATGCATCGCGAAGCGGCGGCCCGCCTTTACGCTCTCGTAAGAATCGGAACTCCCGTCCACATCGCGCAGTCTTTTCCCGAAGATGCAAAATATGCGAAGGACGTGGTGCGGATTGATCAAAGCCGCGATCCTGATCCGCCGCGTTCATTAATGATGTCTTCCGCTTGGTTCAAAGATCCACCGGGCCCGTTGTTGATCGATCAATAAGCGTGCGCAGATAGGCTGCGATTGCCGGCTGAAAACCGGCGGTAACGTGTTAAACTTTCCGAAGTTGTGAGCACGAACCTCATTTCCAGCGGGACGACGGCGCGCGAGAAGGTAAACTTGCGCACGCCGGACGTGATGGCGGCAGTTCAGGAACAGGTCGAACAGCATTACCGCAGCGATATTGTCGATAAAGTCCGGCGGGCCGGCGGAGTCATCAACGTTGGCGACACCACCGTCCGGCTGGCGAAGCAGTTTGGTTTTTGTTACGGGGTTGAGCGCGCAATCGATCTCGCGTATGCAGCGCGGAAAGTTTTCAAGGACCGCCGGCTCTTTATTGTCGGTGAAATCATTCACAATCCCGAAGTCAATCATCAGATCGCGTCGCTGGGGATCAAGAATCTCACCGGTCGCAACAAGCAGGCCGACATTTCCGGTCTTCAACCGGACGACATTGTGATTGTGCCGGCGTTTGGAACTGAGTTGTCGATTTTGCAGCAAATCAAAGAGCGCGGCTGTCAGATTGTGGACACGACCTGCGGCGACGTGATGAGCGTTTGGAAGCGCGTCCGTAAATATGCCAGCGAATCCGCCACTTCGATTATCCATGGCAAGGCGGAACACGAGGAGACGAAAGCCACCAGCTCCCGAGCGCTTGGCGACGGCAACGGGCATTATCTGGTGGTGCTCACCTTGGCCGATACCGATTACGTTTGTGATTACATTCGCCACGGCGGCGACAAGAAAAAGTTCCTCGAGAAATTCAAGGGCGCTTATTCGCTGGGATTCGATCCGGACGTGCATTTGAAGACCGTTGGGGTCGCGAATCAGACGACGATGTTGCGGGGTGAGACCGAGGAGGTGCAACGCCGAATCCGCCAGGCAGTGGTGGATCGTGACGGACAGGATGAAGCCGCGAAAAACTTTCGTTTTTTCGACACGATTTGTGGCGCAACCCAGGAACGTCAGGACGCATTGCGCGAATTGCTCGGTGTGAAGATGGATTTGCTACTGGTGGTGGGCGGTTACAACAGCTCGAATACGTCGCACCTGGCCGAAATGGGCGAGGAGAAACTGCCGACTTATTTTGTGCTGAACGCTTCCCGATTGGTGTCGCGCGCTGAAATCAAGCATTACAATTTGCATGAGAAACGAGAAGTCGTTTCCCATTTTTGGCTGCCGCCCGGTCCGGCCGTCGTCGGAATTACCGCTGGCGCCTCTTGTCCAAACAACTTGATTGAAGAAACGCTGATTCGGCTATTCGAGCTCCGCGGCATTCCGCGCCAGCAACTCGAATTGGCAGCATAAAGGTAGCGGCGATTGACCTCAATCGCCATGGCCGTTCGGTGAACGGCCGCTACCAGACTATGCCAACCCAAACGCGCTCGGAGAACGCGTTCCACCCGCAAAGCGGTCACGCCGTGCGTTCTATTTATGAGATATGGCAAGGGCAATTTGGAAAGGCAGTATCAGTTTCGGGTTGGTCAACATTCCGATCGCGCTCTATCCGGCGACCCGGAAAGAGGACCTCAAGTTTCGTCTGCTTCGCAAGACCGATTTGAGTCCGGTTAATTACAAACGCGTGGCGGAGAAGGACGGCAAAGAGGTCCCGTGGGACCAGATCGTCAAAGGTTACCAGTACGAAAAAGGCAAATACGTCGTTCTGAAAGAAGAAGACTTTGACCGGGTTGATGTCGAAGCAACCCAGACGGTCGATATTCAGGATTTTGTGGATCTGGATGAGATCGACCCGATCTTCTTCTACAAACCGTACTATTTAGAGCCGCAAAAAGGGGGCGACAAAGCCTACGCTCTTTTGCGCGATTCTTTGAAAGAAAAGAAAAAGGTCGGAATCGCCAAAGTCGTGATCAAGACCCGCGAATATCTCGCTGGAGTGAAACCCGAAGGCGGCGCGCTCGTTCTCGAGTTAATGCACTTTGGCGACGAACTGATCGACACCAGCAGGTTGCATATTCCGAAAAAGATCGAGGTTGGTAAGCGCGAGCTCAACATGGCCACCGCATTGATCGACAGCATGAGCGCGAAATGGAACCCCGAAAAATACAAGGATGATTATCGCGAGGCGCTGATGCATGTGATCGAAGAAAAAGTGGAGGCCGGCGGAAAAGAGATCGAGGAGAAGCCGAGGAAGGCGGCGAAGCCGACCAAAGTCATAGATCTGGTGAAGATTTTGCAGAAAAGCCTCGAGCAAACTGGCGCGAAGAAAAAAACAGCGCGGGCCGGTAAACATCCGCAACGGCATAAGAAAGCCGCGTAATACGCGGCCCGAATCAGCTGTGATCTTGACACCCCAGATCAACATCGTGCAGCCTGAGCGGCCATGAACTCGCTGAATCGATTTGCAGATCCGGTGTTTTGCATCACTCGACTGATTGTAGGTTTACTTTACGCCTCCCACGGCGGACAAAAAATTCTTGGATTTCCGCCCGGCGGACACGGTGCGGGACAAGGAATGATGATCCTTGGCGGTTGGATCGAACTGGTCTGTGGATTCATGATCGCCTTCGGATTTCTAACTCGAATCGCTGCCTTCATCGCCAGCGGCGAAATGGCAGTTGCATATTTTATGGTGCACGCGCCCGGAGGATTTTTCCCAATTGTGAATCATGGCGAGTCGGCGGTGTTCTATTGCTGGTTCTTTTTCTTCACCATATTTTACGGCGCCGGACGGTGGAGCGTCGATGCGATGATTGGCCAGGGAAAGGCACCGGCGGTCGCGACTGCAACTTAGGCAAAGCATTCATTATGGCGTCGAGGTGCGGCTTCGCTTTTCTCACCTGTTTGTCCCTGGCGCTCACGATCTCTGCGGAGGAGATTAAGGACTTCGGCCGGGACAGACTGAACAGTTCGCCGCGTCACGCAGACTGGGTCGACATCAAATCCGGCGATCGAACCATCAAAGCGTTTGTGGTTTATCCCGAATCAAAGAACAAAACCCCGGTCGTGCTGGTGGTCAGCGAGATTTTCGGTCTGACCGATTGGGTGCGGAGTTTGTGCGATGAGCTGGCGGAAAACGGCGTGATCGCAATCGCACCGGACCTTCACGGCGGCCAAAAATTTGAAGACTTGGACGGTGCGCGCAAAGCGACTTCGGCATTGCCAAAAGACCAGGTGCAACGCGATTTGGATGCGACTGCCGATTATGCTCTGACGAAAATTCCGGCCGCCAACGGCACGCTGGCGATTTGCGGATTCTGCTGGGGAGGGGGATGGAGTTTCAGTTACGCCCACATGAATCCGAAATTGAAAGCCGCTTATTCTTTCTACGGAGTTGCGGTCGACAATGCGGATGATGCGAAGAAGGTCGCCTGTCCGGTTTACGGATTTTACGCCGAGAACGACGAGCGGGTCGATGCGACCATTCCGAAAGGCGAAGAACTCATGAAAGCGGCTGGCAAGAAATACGAGCCGGTGATTTACAAGGGCGCCGGCCACGGATTCATGCGTTCGGGCGAACCAAATAATCCAGCCAAACGCGACGGCGACGCAAAAGCGCGCGACGAAGCCTGGGCGAGATGGAAGACGCTGCTAAAGCAGCTGTAGACTGAAAAGCGTATGCGTGTCCCCCTCATCGCAAGCATTCTTGCTCTCTTTGTTGTTTCAGGCGTCAGGGCAGTTGCCGGAGAAGTTAGCGGACCGTTTGCAAATCGCGTGTCGCCGTCAGATGTCGCCCAAGTCAAGGCTGCTATCTCCAAGGAACGTCACATCTCGCACAACGTGAAGAAAATTGAGGCAGTCCGTCCCGACAAGGTCGCCATTCAGACGACGGCCAGAACTGCAGTTGACGAAAATACCACTTACGATTTCATCGTCTACAAGCGCTCGGGCGCGTGGCAGATCGATTCGAATTCAATTCAGATCTCGATCGAACAAAGGGATCTCCGAACCAATGGTCCGATATTCATCAGGTAGCGGCGACTGACCTCAGTCGCCATCCCCAAGGACGTGCAGACAAACAGTATAATGGTAGGGACATCGCGCTGCGATGTCCGCGGACGCCGCGGCGCGGCGTCCCTACCTCACACGCGAGCCATGCGATAATGCGGCCGATTCGAAAGCAACTGCCGCACGAGGTCCCGCATTGGGTCGATCTTGATAAGGCAATTTATTTCATCACGATCTGTTGTCGGCGGCGTGGCATAGGGCAGCTTACCGACGCCGAAATCGCGCAACGACTACTCGAATCAATAGAATACAGACATAGAAACGCTGATTGGTACATGCATTTCGCCCTGCTGATGCCGGATCACGTGCATTTTATCGCGTCCTTTCCTGAAAGGGCCAAAAACATGCAGACCGTTCTCAGCAAATGGAAGGAATGGACGGCAAAATCTTTCAAAGTTAAATGGCAGCGCGATTTCTTCGAACATCGGCTTCGCGGAGACGAAGGCTTCGACGAGAAGGCAGACTACATTCGCGCGAATCCTGTGCGGGCCGGTCTGGTGAGCAACGCAGACGATTGGCCTTACGTCTTTGTTGCGGATCAGTGATGGTAGGGACATCGCGCTGCGATGTCCGCGGACGTCGCAGCGCGATGTCCCTACCTTTTTCCAGTCATCAATTCATCGAGGAGCGGCTGGGCATCGTAAATGTTGCGGAGCGCTTCGGTGATTGCGGCGGAATCGACAGAAACCGCGCGCGCCTGTTTGTCGCTGAAGATGCAATCAAGCACCAGCGATTGAATGTTGCCGTCGAAGATGATTCCGACGAACTCGTTGTTTTTGTTGACGACCGGGCTTCCGCTGTTGCCTCCAATAATGTCGGCGTCGGACACGAAATTGAATGGCGTATTGGGATTCAGTTTCGCTTTCCTATCGAGCCAGCGTTTTGGGATGTCGAACGGCGGCTGGTTCTTGTGCTCGTCGCCGCGTTGATAAAGTCCGCTCGTCTTGGTTAGGGCCGGAATTTGCTTCCCGCCCTCTTCGTAGCCGCGCACCGTTCCGTAGCTGAGTCGAAGGGTGAAGGTCGCGTCCGGGTAACTGTTCGTGCCTTGAGCAGTGAAACGCGCTTTTGCAATCTCGGCATACGCCTGCTGCTTAATTTCATCCTGCGCTTCGTAAACTTTTCGTGCATCGCGCGCCGGGCCGTCGACCATTCGCGCGAGTTCGATCATCGGATCTTTCGCCGCGGAAGCCGCGGATGCCCCGCCGTTGTAGAGCTGTTTCCGAAGAGCGGCGTCTTTCAATTTTGTCCCGGTCACCAACTCGGTTGCGCGATCGCCCGGCGATTTTCCGGCGAGCACTTGTTTAACGAGCGGATCATTCTCGCCGAATCGCGTCGTCATGTCGGTGAGCGAATCGGTCAACTTCACGATTTCAAAATCGTCGTAGACTGGATGCGATGACAACAGCTCGAGCTCGAGCGATTCTTTGTAGCTGTCCCGGAATTCAGGAAAACGTTCGCCGTTCGGCTTGGTGATTTCGTCACCATGACGCAAGATGCGGCGCGCAAATTGAAAGAGGGTGCTGTTCAATGCGCGCGGCGCCTGATACCTCGCTTCAGGCCGGCCGCGGAATTGCTCGAAGTATTCATAAATGGGCAATACTTTCGCGGTTGCTTCCTGGGCCTGCTTGATTTTCTCGAATAGCGCGATCGTATCACTCGCATCGGTAAGTTTTTTCTGCCGTTCCTCAATCGAGCGCCAGATGTCAGGATCAATCAATCCGGCGAGATAACCGTCGTAGCGCTTGCGGTTGTTCTCGACGCTCCGGGTATTTTGTTCGGCGCGGCGTTTGTTTTCGAAACTGCGCGCCGACCAAGCGTGAAGGTAGGTCTCGCGCCGGTAAAACATGTTGAGGAGAGACGGCACTTCCTGGTCGCGCAGGTCCGCGAGTTCACTCACCGCAAGCTGCCGATCCGTCCGGCCGGGATTTCCGCTCACGAAGGTCAGCTCGCCGTCGGCTGGACCTTTCGTGTTCCACTTTAAGTAATGGTCGATCTTCGCCGGCTGTCCGTTTTCGTAGGCGCGAAAGATGCAGATATCGAGATCGTACCGCGGATATTCGAAATTGTCCGGATCGCCGCCGTAAAACGCGATTTGCTCTTCGGGCGCGAACACCAACCGCACGTCATCGTAACGTTTGTAGCGATACAGGTGATACTGGGCGCCCTGATAGAGGGTAATTACATCCGAGCGCAGTCCGGTTTTCTCGCGCGAATCCTTCTCGATTTCCGCAATCGCGTTGCCACGCGCCTTATTCGCGTCGTCGGCCGACATCTCGGGCTTGACCGCAGCTTTCACCCGATCGGTCACGTCCTCGATCGACATCAATACATTCAGTTCGAGGTCCGTGGCTTTGGCTTCGTCCTTCTGCGATTTCGCGTAGAAACCGTCGCGCACGTAATTGTTCTTTTCACTCGAGATTTTCTGCAAGGTGTCGAGTCCGACGTGATGGTTGGTGATGCAAAGGCCGTTTGCGGAAATGAACGAACCGCTGCCGCCGGAATTAAATCGGATGCTCGCTTTCTGCAGATGCTCGAGCCACTGCGGTGTGGGCTCGAAGTTGTATTTCTCTTTGAGTTGCTTGAGTGGCGGATTGTCGAATGGCCACATCCCCTCATCGCCAAAGGCGCGGTCGCTAAGACCCACGAATAACGTCGAAAGAAAGAGTGTCGCAAAAAATTTGCGCATCCGCCAGCATAACCGCCACGCCAAGCGGGACAAGCTAACGCTTGCGCCTGCGAACGCGTCCCGGAATGGCGGCCAGGCTCACGATCAAGAGCATGACGAGAACGAACGTAAACCCGGCGATCAGAAACACGGTTGATCCCAATTGCGCCAATTCGTGCAACATTAATTGGTCAGACCGCGGTCAATCGTGTCCGGTTACATAATTGTCGCGTCGACTGTCGACCTAGCCAATCATCTTCGGCAAAGCGCGATTTTTCTACCGAGAACGGGCGATTCAATAATCTCCACCTCACGGAAAAGGGGCTGATGATCCTGGAGGATCCGGATCAGAGCAGGAGGAGTGAAGACAAAGGTTTGTCCGCCATCAGGCTTCTGCGACGTTCCCTTTTTCGAACTGACACCCATCAGCGGTAGCCGATCGTAATGTTTTGGGAATCGAATTCGCGTGGTCTTTCGAAATTTAGCGTCCTCGATTGTGGGAAATTCGATGATAAGCATTTCCCTGGCGAGCGGCGCAAGCAGATGAATCGCGCGTATCGGTTCATCCAAATGATGGAGGACGTTCAAAAGACAAACATAATCAAACTTTTCCTCGAGGGGATGCTGAAGAATGTCACACTGAAGAAATTCGACCCGGCTGCCGATTATCTGCTTGAGTAAACAAGCTTGCCGAAATCGTTCTTCGTTCCGCTCAACTCCTAAGACTCTAGTTGCTCCCCTGGCCTCGGCCTCGAAACAAAAGTAGCCAATGGCAGAACCCACATCCAAAACGCTCTTGCCGGTGAGCGATTCTCGGAAAATCAGGTCCCGCGTCCGGCTTCGGTCGCGTCCGCGCGTATGTAACCCAAACGGAAGATTAATGCGCTGGTAAGCAAAACGTTCGTCCTGCAGAATCTTCTCGATCTGTTGCTTGGAATAAGTTGTTTTCGTCGCGTTTCGATGAACAATCTCGAATGCAGCGGCCGCGTCGAGAACTGGATACGTTGAACCAGTAGCATCCACAAACATGAACGGAATCTGCTGTCGCTCTAATTCTGAACACCAGGCGCGGTAGATATCCGGAAGGATCAGCTTTTCATAGAGCGACTTCCAGTATTCGATATTGTAACCGCGACGACCGCCCGTTCGTTCCAAGATTGCAGCCACACTGGCGACAAGGACCACAGCGCGTTTTCGTTTATCTCCGGCGCTGCGGGTAAACTCATTCCACCACGGGTCGGCCATAAACTGGAGTGATCGCGTTTGATATTCGTGCTGCGAAGTCGCTTCGGTAGCTTCGCTTCTCGCGAAGAGTGAAACCGGCCGCAGCATGTTGTAATGGACAACGCAATCGGCGTCCGCCAACAACCGTGGATCAGTTGCCGAAACATCCATCGGCTTAATTACCAACTTTTTTTTCGGACGAAATCCGGTCAGCGCGGGAAATTGCTTACTTTGGATAAAAGTGCTTTTGCCTACCGAAGTGGGACCGCTAATTATCCAAAGCATTTGCTGAAGGTAGCGGCGGTTCACCGAACCGCCATGGCGATTGAGGTCAATCGCCGCTACCTAGTGGGACGGGATCCAAATGATTAGGGTAGGGACATCGCGCTGCGATGTCCGCGGACGCCGCAGCGCGGCGTCCCTACCTAAAGACCTGCCTAAAGCGTGGCGTTACATTTGGATCTTTCGCCAACAACGCTTTCGAGCGAAAGATTCGCGCGCCCTGTGACAAAAAGAACTTGCGGAGCTCCGGAGTGAAAAACGACGAGCCGTCCGGTCGCGGATTGAAATCGAGCAACAATCTGCCGTTTGTCTCCAGGAACCGCGAACGAATGTTGTTAATAAAGAATTCCCAGTCCGCCGGCGACCATTCAACTCCGTCGCGAACTTTTCCGATGCGCTGAAAACAAATCCGGTGCGCGGTCACCAGATCGAATTTGCCCCCGAGATCGGGAAGAGGAGTTTGTCGTTCGATGCGACCGATGACTCGCTGCACCCCGAGCAGGTCCGTGGTTGCGCCAAAAAGCGGTTCGCTATCGGTGTCGAAGCCGAGGACGTCGTGTCCGAAATGTTTGCAGACGTAGAGAAAATAACCCGCGCCCGACCCGAGATCGAGAATGCGCAACGGCTGAGTGCGATCGAGCCAGAGGTCCTGCGCGCGCTCGACGTTTATGTCGATCCAATAAGCGATGTCCTCGAAACGATTGATCTGCGGCGAGCCTGGTTGATACGGATATTTATGGCGCAAATCTCTAAACTGAATCCAATCAATATCGTCCAGAATCCGACGCTTGTTGACGGGGTGGGCCAATCGGCTGAAATGTTCGGACGCGCTGGCGAGAGCGTCGCGGGAAAACAGCTTCTGAAGCTTGCGTGAGAATCTCATTGCGGCCAGCTAATGCTGCGCGTAAATGACGGACTCTGCTGAGCAAGCGTGATGATGCAACAGGCGAAACGAATTCTCCTTATTGGTCTTGGGCGCTGGGGCGCGAACCACCTCCGCGTGCTCCAATCGATGCCGATTGAGCTCTTCGTGGCCGAAACGGATCCGGCGCGATTGAATTCATCAGGTGTGCCCCAGAGCCATCGGAGTGCCGACGCGCGTTCTTTCTTTCCGATCGTCGACGCAGCAGTCGTCGTCACTCCGGCGCAAAGCCATTTTGAAATTTGTCGCGGCCTGATGGAGGCCGGCAAAGATGTTTTTGTCGAAAAGCCGATCACCTCGACGTCGGCCGAGGCAAGAGCGCTGGTCGATCTCGCCCGACGTTCGGGATTAGTCCTGCAAGTTGGCCACATTTTCCGTTTCGACCCGGCATCGGTTTGGATGAAGGACGCGATCGCGCAGGGCCGGTTCGGCGAGATCAAGATGTTGCGCGCGAATTTCAGCGGATTCAAACGTCCGCGGATGGACACTGGCGTGACTTTTGCCGACGGCATTCATTTCATCGATCTGTTTCGTTTCCTGCTCGGAAAGTCGCCGCGCCGCGTTCACGCGGTGATGAGCAACTTCATAGGGCGAGACGGTGAGCTGGACGACGAGGCGCTCATTGTCCTGGAATACGATCTGGGCGGCCGGGCTCCGATTTTGGCGACGGTCGAGGCCGGTTATCACGTGCCGGGAAAAGTGCGTCAACTGACCATCGCCGGAAAAGATTTGTCCGCGGTTTGCGATTACAACGTGGCGCAATACAAGATTAAAACCTTCGAGAACCGTCACGTTGCGAGTAGCGGGGAGATAAAGGCAATGGAGGGCGCAATGCATCAGCTTGAATTCCCCCCCGAAGAACCGCTACGAGCGGAATTGGCCGCGTTTTTGGATGCGGTCGAAACCCGGCGTCCGCCGATGGTCGACGGCACCGATGGAATAGAGGCGGTTCGGGTGGTGGAAGCAGCGTTGGAATCGGCGCGCACCGGCAAATGGATAGATCTTTGCGAATGAGTGAAATGAAAAAAGTCCCGTTATCGAAAGTTTTCGTAAACGACGAAGTGCGCGAGGCCGGTCTGCGGGCAATGAACTCCGGCTGGTATATCCTCGCCAAGGAATGCGAAGCGTTTGAAGCCGAGCTGGCGGCTTACGTTGGAACCAAAGAAGCCGTGCTCTGTTCGTCCTGGACGACGGGCGCGCTGATGCTGCATCACGCAATGGGGGTTTGTCCGGGTGATGAGATCCTTGTTCCGTCGCACACCGCATTTCCGTCAATCGAGCCAATGGTTCAGCGTGGCGCGAAGCCAGTGTTTGTCGACATCGATGAGACTTACTGCATCGATGTCGATCAACTGGAATCGTCGATGACAGAGCGAACGGTGGGAATTCTTCCGGTCCATCTCTACGGGCATCCGGCGAATATGGATGGAATTTTCCTGGCGGCCAAAAAGCACGGGCTTTGGGTGGTGGAAGATTGCGCCCAGGCGTTCGGAGCGCAGTATCGCGGCAAAACCGTTGGATCGATCGCTGTCGCGGGGGCGTTTTCATTTTTTCCGTCGAAAAATCTCACGGTCATGGGCGATGGCGGCTGCATTACCACAAACGATTCGGCGCTGGCGAAAAAGCTCCGGATGCTGCGGGATCACGGCCGCAGTTCGAAATACGTTCACGAATTCGTCGGCTACAATTTTCGGTTCAACGAGCTTCAGGCCGCCATCGGCCGGGTCGAGTTGCGCAACATCGACAAGTTGAACGACCACCGCCGGGAGATTGCGACCCGTTACACTGAGCGATTGGACGGCGTGGTGAGAATTCCCCCGGAACGGCCGTGGGCGCGGCATGTTTACCACATGTATGTCATCGCCACTCAGCAACGCGATCAACTGGCAGAGTTTTTGAAGAGCAAAGGTATCGGCACCGGTATGCATTATCCGATCGCGAACCATCAACAGCCGGCAATGAGAAGACTCTATTCCGATTTGCCGCGCCTGCCGAAAACGGAAGAAACTGTGACTCAAATCCTGTCGCTTCCAATTTATGGCGACCTTCCGTTGGAAGATGTCGATTACGTTTGCGACGCGGTCCTGGAATTCTTTGGGAAATTCGCCACGGCGAATCCGTCCGAAGGCGGAAAATGACGACGCCGGAGTTGAGCGTCGTGATTCCCTGTCACAACGAAGCGGAAAATTTGCGCCCGCTCCTGGCCGCGATCCACGCTGCGGTTGATCCTGCGGGAATGGATTACGAAGTCGTGATCACGGATGATTGCAGCACGGATGATTCCTGGCGGATTTTGCAGGAAATCGCGGCGAGCGATTCCCGTCTGCGCGCGCAACGTTTCAAGTTCAATTGTGGTGAATCGGCCGCGAGCTGGGCCGGAATGCAGGCCGCGCGCGGTCGCTACATCGCCACGCTCGACGCCGATCTGCAAAACGATCCGAAGGATTTGCCGGCGATGATGAAAGCCGTTCGTGATTTTGACTGCGTGTGCGGCACCCGGGTCGAGTCTCGCGGAGAAGGGGACGGTTGGGTCCGAATCGCATCGTCGCGGATCGCGAACTGGGTGCGGAACAAGTTATCGGGCGAAAATATTTCGGACGCCGGCTGCACCTATCGTGTGTTCAAGCGTGAATGCATTTCCCGGGTGAAGTTTTTCAACGGCGCCCACCGTTTCCTTCCGACGTTGATCAAGCTGGAAGGTTTCTCCGTGACGGAAGTGCCGGTTTCTAACAACCCACGCCATGCCGGGAAAAGTCATTACGGTGTTTGGAACCGATTGTTTAAATCCTTTCGCGACTTGCTTGCCGTCCGCTGGATGAAATCGAGAAGATTGCGTTACGAAATTGGTGAATCCCTCAACTGCCTATGAACTCATTCTTTATCGCCGCAACGTGGGTCGGCCAGGAACATCGCGTCCTTGGGCTGGACTGGAATTATCTTGTAATTATCGGCCTGATCGGGAACGCGACCTTTTCGATGCGGTTTCTCATGCAATGGTACGCATCGGAGAAGCAGGGCGAGAGTGTGATTCCAGTGTCGTTTTGGTACTGGAGCATCGGCGGCAGCATCATCATGTGTCTGTATTTTATCTTCCGGCGCGATCCGGTCGGTATCCTGGCCTATCTGCCAAACTCGATCATTTACATCCGGAACCTGATGTTGATTCGGAAGCGAAAGCTCGCTTACACGGCAGCGACTCCGTCACAACATCCGCGTGAAGACGAATAGCCGTCCATGACGAAAACAGATCCGCGGATTGACGCATATATTAAGAGGGCCCAGCCGTTTGCGCGGCCGATCTTGCAGTATCTGCGCAAAATCGTGCACTCCGGCTGCCCGCAGTGCGAAGAGTTGATCAAATGGCGGATGCCGTTCTTTGACTACAAGGGTGCGGTTTGCTTTATGGCTGCGTTCAAAGAGCACGCCACGTTCGGATTTTGGAAAGGTAAATTGCTCTTCGGCAACGAAGACAAAGGCGCGATGGGCCATTTCGGCCGGCTCACATCGATCGACGATTTACCTGGCGAGAAACAATTGATCGGTTTGGTGCGAAAGGCTGCGGAACTGAACGAGCGCGGGGTCAAGAAGAAGCGTCCGAAGACAAGCCCGAATCGAAACATTGCAGTGCCGCCTGATCTCCGATCGGCCCTGGCGAAGAATTCGAAAGCGCGAAAGACGTTCGAAGGTTTCAGTTACAGCCACAAAAAGGAATACGTTCAATGGATCAGCGACGCGAAGCGTGAAGAAACGAGAGAGAAGCGTTTGAAGACTACGATCAAGTGGCTTGCGGAAGGTAAACCGCAAAACTGGCGCTACATGTAGCGCGCTCTGTCATCCCGAGCGCAAGCGAGGGACCTCGCAATCGAAGCGTGAATCACGCAAGGCAGTCTGTGTGATCAATGAAACCTATGAGGGGTTTCTCACTCCGTTCGGAATGACTGCGTTGAAACAAATTGCTCAAGATCGGTTGGAAGGTCAGCCGTCCATTCATGTTCGTTCTCGATCTGGAGTTTGGCCGAATGCAGCGCGTGACGTGGTAGAAGTAATTTTTGTTGAAGACTCGATGTCCAACCGGTCTCGATAAACTCCAGATAGAGCTTTTCGTCCGGGCCATAAATTTTGTCGCCGACAATCGGATGTCTGAGCGAAGCGAGGTGAACACGAATCTGGTGCGTGCGCCCCGTTCTCGGAATTGCTCGAACCAGACTGAACTTGCCCTCACCTGCCGCTTGGCGGCTTCCTCTCCCTGAGGGAGAGGAGTGAGGTGAGGGTTCTGCTGGCTTCGACTCACGGGTTGTCGCTCTGGTAAACCGCTGCTCAATCTGAAATTGGGTGACCGCCTCCGCGCCCTTCGGATGGATCGTTTGCTTCAGCCAGATCGCGGAGCGCTGATGCTTCCCCTGTCGATCCAGCGGCGCATCGACAATTGTCGTCTCCCATTCAGGCCAGCCCCAGACAATGGCGAGATATTCTTTGTGAACGCGTTGTTGTTGCATCAGTAAACCGAATCTTCGAGCGGCCGAGGCCGTTTTGGCGACAAGCACGAGCCCGCTGGTTTCGCGGTCCAACCGGTTGACGATCGACACCTGCCCGCCGTTTGCGATTTCAAAGGCCAGCAATTCGCGCAGTTGTTTCCATAACGTGGGCCGTTGGTCCGGTTTGGTCGGATGAGTGAGGAGAAACGCGGGCTTGTCGACAACGATGTAATCATCGGACTCATCGATGATTTTGAAATGGATCGATCTTAGCGAAGAGTGCATTTCGCCTGTGATGGCAACAAATCGTGATGACAATAGCCCAGTGTTTTAACGCTGGGAAAATTGGATTTGAAAAGAGATAGTCCCGCTAGGGACGGAAGAGGGTTTCTTTCGTCCCTAGCGGGACTTGATCGTGGGGTGATATCTTATCCCAGCGCTCAAGTCCTGGGCTATTGCCGGGCTTTCGGGCATGGACTTGACCTGCCCGGGAAAACCGCTTTACCTAACCCCCTTACCTCGAAAGCCGGAGCTACGCCCTTGGACCTTAAAGACCTTAAAGACATCAAAGCCATCATCGATTTGATGAAGGAGAACGACTTGTCTACCTTCGAGATGGAGAAGGACGGCTTTCGTCTGAAGATGCAGAAGGGCCTGGGCGATCAACCGATCGTCGTCTCGGCGGCGCCCGCCGTTGGCAATGGTCCAGCGGCTGCCGCGCCGCCAGCTCCTGCGGCCGAAGGGTCGAATCTCAAAGATATTACGTCGCCGATGGTCGGCACTTTTTATAGGGCATCGTCGCCGGAGGCGGCGGCGTTTGTCGATGTTGGAACAAAAGTGAACGAAGACACCGTGGTTTGCATTATCGAAGCGATGAAAGTGATGAACGAAATCAAGGCGGAAACGAGCGGGGTGATCACCGAAGTCGTGGCCGAGAACAGCAAACCGGTCCAATTCGGCCAGGTTCTCTTTAAAGTTCGTTAGTTGAGAGTTGATAGTTGATAGATTTCAAACTCAACGCTCGCGTTAGTCAGCTATCAACTATCAACCAAAAACTCTCAACCAATGTTTGAGAAAGTCCTGATTGCCAATCGCGGTGAAATTGCCCTGCGCATTATCCGCGCGTGCAAAGAGCTCGGCGTTCGCACCCTGGCTGTTTATTCCGATGCCGATGTAGATTCGTTGCACGTTCAACTGGCTGACGAAGCGATCTGCATTGGCGCGGCGCCGAGCTCGGAAAGTTACTTGAAAGTCGAGCGGATCATGAGCGCGGCGGAAATCGGCGACGTCGACGCGATTCATCCCGGCTACGGATTTCTGGCCGAGAACGCGCACTTTGCCGAAGTGGCCGAGAGTTGCAAAATCAAATTCATCGGGCCGCCCTCGCACGTGATCCAAAGAATGGGCGACAAAGACGTGGCCCGCGCCTGTGCGCGCAATGCCGGAGTGCCAATAACTCCGGGCAGCGACGGCGTTGTGGCCGACGATAAGGAAGCCGCGAAGATCGCGAAAAAAATTGGTTATCCGGTGATGATTAAAGCTGTTGCTGGCGGCGGCGGACGCGGAATGCGCGCTGCGCATAACGAATCAAGTTTGATCACAGGATTTCACAGCGCCCGAATGGAAGCCGAAAAAGCGTTCGGGAATCCCAACGTTTACCTAGAGAAGCTGATCGTGAATCCGCACCATATCGAGTTCCAAATCCTTGGTGACAGCCACGGCCACTTGATTCATCTCGGCGAGCGCGATTGTTCGATTCAACGCCGGAACCAAAAGGTAATTGAGGAGTGTCCCTCGCCATTTATGAACCCGTCCCTGCGCAAGAAAATGGGCAACGCGGCGGTGAAATTGGCCAAAGCCATTGGGTACGAGAATGCCGGCACGATCGAGTTTCTGGTCGATGACGACCGGAAGTTCTATTTCATGGAAATGAACACGCGCATCCAGGTTGAGCACACCATTACCGAGGAGGCCTACGGATGCGATCTGGTGAAGGAGCAAATCCGGATCGCGGCGGGGGAACCGCTGTCGAAGCACATCGCGCGTGCCGAACCGCGTCTACACGCGATCCAATGCCGCATCAACGCCGAAGACCCGGCTATGAATTTCCAACCCTCGCCCGGGCGGATTAAATTTTATTACGCGCCAGGCGGCCGTGGCGTCCGCATCGACTCGCATGCCTATACCGGTTACACCGTACCGTCCTACTACGACTCGCTGATCTCGAAAATCATCACCGCAGGCGCGACTCGCGATTCGGCGATCAATAGAATGCGGCGTGCCTTGGACGAATATTACGTGACCGGAATTAAGACGACGGTGCCGTTCCACGCCGCAATCATGCGGAGCGGCGAATTCCGTGACGGCAAATATGACACCGGCTTTGTCGAGCGAATGATGAAGTCGGAAAAATTCCAATTAGTTCCGCCTTCTTCGAAGCTCCACGAATAATCGCAGCCGCGGGGCAAAAGCAGATTCGTCCCGACAAAGCGTGCCGGCTACAATTAAACGAGTGAGAAATCTAACTGATTGCCGACTCTACGGGATCTTGGATCTCAATTACGTTGCGCAGGCCGACATCGAACGCGTTGCCACCGCCATGATCGAAGGAGATGTCGATATAATCCAACTGCGCGCCAAAGAATGTTCGCTGGCGGAAATTGTCGATCACGCCGGACGACTGCACAAACTCACGGCGGCAGCTACGATTCCGCTCATCGTCAACGATTACGCTGGGGTGGCTGCGCAAATTCCGATCGAAGGCGTTCACGTTGGGCAAGAAGACGATTCGATTGCGATCGCCCGCGAGAAAGCCGGCCGCAAAGTTATCGTCGGGAGATCAACGCACAGTCTCGAACAGGCGAACGCAGCGCTGCGGGAAGGTGCCGATTACATTGGATTTGGGCCAATCTTCGCCACGCCGACCAAGCCCGATTACGCGCCGATTGGAATGGAGAACATTAAACGCGTTCACGCCGAAGTTACGGTGCCGATCTTTTGCATCGGCGGGATCAAGATCGATAATCTCGGTGAAGTGATGGCGGCGGGCGCGAAACGAGTGGCGATTGTTTCGGGTTTGCTCAAAGCGCCGGATATCGTCAAATACGCGCACGCATGTAAAAATCTCCTGGAACCTGAAACGTGAACCTTTATTGCGGATTCGTTTGCCCTGACCTGGCGTTAAAAGCGCCTTCCTCTCCCTGAGGGAGAGGGTAGGGTGAGGGTTCTGTCCGATCTTTATGTCGGTTTTAATTGTTGGCTCGATCGCGCTCGACACCGTTAAAACTCCGGTGGAAGAGCACGGCGATTTGTTAGGCGGCTCGGCGTCGTACGCGGCTGCGGCCGCGAGCTACTTTTCCCCGGTCCGCCTGGTCGGCATTGTTGGCAGCGATTTCCCGCAAAGTGAATTCGATTTTTGGAAATCGAGAAAAATCGACGCCGAAGGTGTGCAACGCGTCGATGGCAAAACGTTTCGCTGGTCCGGCGAATACGCGTGGGACATGAACACGCGCGAAACTCGGTCAACTGAGCTAAACGTTTTCGAACAGTTCGAGCCGAAACTGCCGGAATCCTACCGGCAAACAGACTTCGCTTTGCTGGCCAATATTGCGCCCGCGTTGCAGTCGCACGTCCTCCAACAAATGAGAAAGCCGCGGTTTGTCGTGGCCGATACAATGAATCTCTGGATCGAAACGACCCGAAAAGATCTCGATGCGTTGCTGCCGAACGTTGATCTTTTGATTCTAAATGACAGCGAAGCGCGCGAAATGACAAAGGAAACGAGCCTGATCAAGGCCGGCCGCGGGATCCGAAACATGGGGCCGCGCTATGTTGCGATCAAGAAAGGCGAGCACGGCGCGCTGCTTTTCGGAGACGATGAATTCTTCAGTTGTGGCGCGTATCCGTTGGAAGACATTCACGATCCGACCGGAGCAGGGGACACCTTCGCGGGCGGCATGGCCGGTTACCTGGCGGGGACGATCGGCGGCAAAGTGACATTTACCGATCTGCGCAAAGCCATGATTTACGGGAGCGTGCTGGCGAGTTTTTGTGTGGAAGCGTTTAGCTTGGAAAAATTGCGCAAGCTCACGATGGAACAAATCAACGAACGTTACGAAGCATTCAAGATGATGAGCCAGTTCGAAGTGCCGGATTAGTTGGTTCGAGCGAGGACTTGCAGATCGGCTTTGATCTTGCCTTTGGGTTTTCGCAAACGTTAAATCTTAGTAGCGTTGCTGGAGATCGGGGTTTGGAAAAAGTAAAACTGTGAGTGCGCGATGTCTTTTTATTTGCACTGCGCTGATGCTGTTGGTCGATGCCGTGTACGCCGGCGTCTATCAACACACGAGAGACGGACACACCCTTTTCTGGAATAATAATCCAAGTCCGGATAGCGAGGCGACGTGGTCGGGTAGCCGCGATTCGAAAGGGTTCGCCACGGGATATGGCACATTGACCTGGTATAAGGTCCAGCGCGCAGTCGTGACTGGCTCCAATATAGCGTCCTCCAGAGGGAGCGCCGGTAGCCCTGTCATAATCAACCGCTATTCGGGCAAAATGATCCTGGGCAAATTTGATGGACCAGTCCAGAACGTAGATGGGAGGGGGAAGACATTTCACAGCACCTTTGCTAACGGGATTAAAACGACTGACTCGGTTGCAGGGACCCCGCCGCCCCCTGACCAACAATCGAGTGAACGTGTATCCAAAGATGCTGGCAAGGCGCAGCCCGCACGGCCGGCCGCGGGGCCATCAAGTTCTAAGACGGCAGCATCTCAGCATTCGCCCATGCAGTCGAAACCACTAGTTGGCGACGCGCAGCCCGCACCGCCAGCCGCGGGGCCATCAAGTTCTAAGACGGCAGCATCTCAGCATTCGCCTATGCAGTCGAAACCATCAGCACCATCTTCAGCTCCAGCGATCGACGACGCGACCGTAAAGAGCCGCATGATCGCTGACTTTGAGGAACAAACTCAATCGGTTTTGTCTCGGGTAGGGGATGCGACTGGAAATTTTCGTGAGATCGATCGACTGGATTCTGTGCCGCAGTTACCCGCGGCCGTATCCGATAGCGTCGCCTCGTTGGTCGACCGTGCACGTGAGTTTCGCGCGAAGGTTGGATACGAAACCGCTCTGAGCGAATATCGAACCGAAACTGAAACCGTCGACGCGCTATCGGCTCTTGATCAGACGGCCCGAAGTATCGCCGGCAGAGATGCTTCTGCGGCGAATTCCCGGCTAGCCGATTTCCTGAAAAGTAATCCTGAACCAACGGTGGATGTTCAGAAACCGTTGTGGAGTTATCTGACTTCAATGAGGTTGTTGTGCAGTCGATTGGAGAAAGAGGCCGAGATCCACTCAGAGCGGGCACAAGCATTTGCTTCGGCCGGCAGAGCCGCAGATGCCATCCGAGAATATCAAGAGGCATATCGGATCTTCCCGAATCCGGCTACAGCTGAGAAGATCCGTCAGCTTCAGAGCAAAGGCCTCGGATTATGAAGAGACAGTATTTTTACGCTTCCCTTTTTGTCAGAGTGGCAAAGGGACTTGCTGTTCTCACAGGGTTGATCGGGATCGGATTTTGCGCCCTGCGCTATTACCAGGCCACCATCGCAGCGGGTGCGGTTGCCTATAAACCTTCGCCCGATCTGCAACAGGTGCTTAACAGACTGAAAGACGCTTTTTTGACTGCTGAGCAGACTGCCAACTCATTTAATGAGGGAAATCAATCAACCGCACCGAGCGTTGATGCGCCACACTTTCCGCCGGTGATTAATTCAATGGATGATTTTAACCGAATCGCCGCCGAGCTCGCCAGAGTCGATCAGGCGCGCGGACAGTTGAAAGAATCGATTGTGAGCCGTTTTGAAACTCTGGTGAAGAGTATCGAAGAGAAACTTCACGCTTACGCAGCGGTATTGCAGTCGTCCCCGTCGCCAACACCTGCCACCAGTGAAAGTCCTATCCCCAATGCCTCACCCTCACCGTCTCCCACTGCTGGCGAAGAATCTTTGTTTTCATCCCAGCTTGCTACTTCCGAAACGAATGAGAGACGCGCGGATCTGAATGAGCGGAAGGAATTTCTTAAAGCCCTGGCTGGCAAAGCCGAAAACGCCGAAAATCGTGTGATACTGCGCGAAGCCGCAGATCAACTGAACCGGTTGGCGAAGCTGCTGCCGGAAAAATTCGACGCATCAACTGGAGCGCAGCCGGCTGCCACGTCCATAGCCCGGAAGGAACCGCCAACTGAACAAGGTGGCCAACTGTTGCCCTCCGAGCGAGTCGCTCGCCAGCTTGAGCAGTTGCGGGGCACAGTGCGACGGATGTTACTTACGTCATGGAGCCTGGATGATGCTTTTGAGCAGGTAGTTAATGCTAATTTGGCTGAGCAGGAAAAGTATCGCGCTGCGACACAGGCACAAAAAGCGATTTGGCTCACAGCAACTTCGCGAATCGTAATTGGGTTGCTTGCGGTTGGTCTTGCGAGCCTCGTGATAGTTGTCTTTGCTGATCTCGTTCAGACCCAACTCGATACCGCGACCAACAGCAGCACGGTAGCAGATGCCATCGATTCCATGCGCGGGTCGGTGACACATTTGTCGGCAGCTGAGCCGGCTCTGGAAGAGGCAGCGCAAGTCCACAAGAACGGTGATAAGCGCGCCCGAGAGGATTCGAACCACTAACCTTCTGATCCGTAGTCAGATGCTCTATCCAGTTGAGCTACGGGCGCCTAAGAGAGCGTGTAATTTGCGGAGAAACGCGGAAGGGTCAAATAACAGACGTGATCAGTGACGCGTGACCAGTCACAAGTTATAATCACGTCGGCTTTTTCCTGTTCACTGATCACAGGTCACTGTTCACTTTCAGTAAATGACCATCTTTCTCGGCTGCGGTTTCGCGGCGAAATATCTCCAGGGCGGCGGCAACTTTTCCGTCCCACTGCAATGGATGCTCGGCCTGCGCCGATTAAAATGCGACGCAATCTGGCTCGAGCACATGCCGAGCGAAGGAAATTTTCGCGATGACGAGCGGAAGATCGCGAACTTCCAGCGACAGCTCCGGCTCCACGGACTGGCCGGTCGCTATTGTTTGCTTTATCACGAGAAACCCGAGAGCACGCACGATCTCGATGCGCTCCGTTGTTTTGGAATGTCCAAACGGGAGCTTTTGGACCGACTGGCCGGTCCGAACGTTTTGCTCAATCTCAGTTACTCGATTCATCCTCCGTTGCTGATGCAATTCGAGCGCCGGCTCTTTTGCGACCTTGATCCCAGCGAAATCATGTTCTGGATGACAAAAATGGAATTGGGCCAGTCCACCCATCACGAATTCTGGACGATTGGACTGAACGTAAATGCCGCCGATTGCCGGTTGCCGAAACTGTTGGACATGAAGTGGCGAACATTTTTCCCGCTGGTCGACTCGAAATTATACAAGCCGAAGCCGCGTCCGCGCTCGCCGAAGTTCACTACGATCGGGCAATGGTATTGGAGCGGCGCGGTCGAAGTAGACGGCGATTATCCCGACCTTTCGAAGAAGCACGCATTCGAGAAATACATGGATCTGCCGAAACGAGTCCCGGAGGCGCGGTTTGAATTGGCGATGCACATGAATCCGGACGATCCGGAACTGGCGCGGGTGCGAAAGCGCGGCTGGCGGGTTGTCGAACCTCACAAACTGGCGGGCACGCCGAAGAAATACCGGCAATACCTCGCGAGCGGGCTTGGCGAATTCACGGCGATCAAGGGGGTCGATGTCAGTTGGAGGACCGGTTGGCTGAGCGACCGGGCGGCGGCATTTCTGGCCACGGGGCGGCCGGTGATTACCGAGGATAGTGGGGCGGGCAAATACCTTCCGCGCGCGAGCGGTTTTCATTTTGTCGGGGACCTGGAGGAATCGGCCGCCGCGGTCACGGACGTTCTGGCAAACTGGCCCCGCCGTTCGCGCGAAGCGCGGGCCTGCGCAGTCGAATTGTTCGATTCGGGAAAAAATCTTAACAAAATCCTTGGCCTGTAGCGGCTCTCTCCCAGCGCCGGTTTATAGGATGTCGGCGGTCACAGATCGCCGCTACAACAATTCCATTTAGCAATTGCAAAACGTTTTTCGGGTGTTACTCGTTGTCCCGTTATGGCCGATTTGATGAAAGCCCCAGAGCTCAAAGAGCGCATGAAACGCATCCCGGAATGGGAGCTGGAGAAAAAGCACATTGAACGCACCTTTGAGTTCGATGATTTCGCAGATGCCATCGATTTCGTGAACGCCGTGTCCGAAGTGGCCGAGGAAGAAGAACACCATCCCGACATCGATATTCGTTACAACAAGGTCCGGCTGCTCCTTTCGACCCACAGCAAAGGCGGCCTGACCGAGCTCGATTTCTCGCTCGCGGAACGAATCGACACGTTATCAGAGTGACGAGTGACGAGTGACGGGTGACGAGTGACCCGCCTCCGCCAAAGCTACGGCGCGGCGAGCGAGCGACCAGCCGGTCATGGTAAGATTATGGTGAGGGCGCCGGAACAGGAATTTCGATCTTGTTTGGCGGCGGCGGCGGTTGCATCCGCCAGTCAATGAACTTCCAAACCGCGATAACGACCAGAACAACGACAAATGTGGCAATGATTTTTCTGGTCACTGGTCACGCGCCACTTGTCACTTCTGCTCAGTCGACAGTCGGCTGCAGCTTCTGATTTCCTACCAGTAACCGGCCTTCGTCCGCGTCGATGAAGGTAAACATCGTTTGGATTTCTGATCGTCCGGCCATTCCGGCTTCTTTTTTGCGGCGCTTGAGGATTTCGGAGAGCTCATCGTTCCAGCCACGTTTGCGCATGAATTCGTTCCAGACGTAGATCTCATCCTCCGATGGACGATGCCCAGCGCTGAAACACCATTGGAGGATTTCGTCGTCGCTTCCGCCTTCCTTCACTCTCGCGGCCAATGGGTTGTAATCGACACGCAGGAACGTGCAGCAACTCGAATCAAATCCGCGTCCGAGGTTTGCCTCGTAATCGGCGGACAATTGCCCTTTTTGGTGCTGTCGAATTTTGTCGAGCATTCGTCCAAAATAAACGATGCCGCCAACCTTCGATGCCGGGCTGCGCAGGCCTAACTCCCTCATCGGGCAGCGAGTGTGCTCCCTTTTTACGCGAGTTGCAAGCCTGCGTCTAATCGCCGACCAGGCAGACCGCGCGAGTCAGCTCCGCCGGTGCGCCATAAAGGGCGCGATCCACATCCGCGTCGGTGAGGTCGAACACAAAAATCGAGTAACCGACCTGCGCGTTCGGCGCGCGATGCCGCAAATAGGCGCATAATCGCTCAAACTGAAGCCGCTCGAAGACGTGAATTTTTTTGTCCGAGATCGGTGCGCTGCCATTTGCGATTAATGATACTCGGGCGGTGGGATCCAAAGCCGTGCTTCGATCGCGCCGAATTTCGTTCAAGGCGGTTTGGTATTTTTGCTCGTATGCCACGGACCAGTGTCCAGGCTCGATCGCATAAACGCTTTGCAAGGTTGTCGCACTAATGCAGTAAATGCCGCCGCGTAACGGCGCAAAGGTCATGTTGCCGGCGGAATAATCCTCCGGCAGCGTTTTGGCATCGATTCCCTCCAATTTCGGATCGGCGGTGCCGAAGTAAGCGAGGTAAAGTGGCTTCTCGGTAGCCGAAGAATGAAGATCGAGCCACGATTTCAATCCGGATAAATCCTGTCCCCAGTCAAGCGAGCTATCAACCAAGTGTTGATATCCGTTTCGTGGGCCACCGGCTATTTGGTTGAAGTAAGCCAGGTAACTCGGCCGGACGGCAAATGATTCTCCAATTTGCCAAAGCAGAAGGAGCGCGACCGCGCCGGCGTAGCTCCTGGGTGAATTTTTCGGAAGGAGGCACGCAGCGGCGCCGCAGCCAATGAAAAGCGCGAGATAAATAGGCAAAATGTGCCGGTGGCCGATGTTGAGCGAAATCCCGATCGCGAACGCGGCGTAAATCAGAGCAAATATCGCGAAAGGGTTGAGAAGTTTTTGGAGCGTCCAACGCTCGCGCTTCGCGACTGCAAGGCAGATCACGAGCGCGATCAGGCACAAGAGTGGGAGCGGCGTTTTGTAAAGAAACGCCCGGGGAAAGAAAGAAGCGAATCCGACGAGGCTCCACCGGTTGTCCAGAAAAGCCGGTCGCGCCTCGGTGCTTTTTTGAGTATAGGCGAACCCGCAAAGATAAGCTTCGGGAAGCAAATGATGAGCGCGGGCGAAATCAACCGCGCGTTGGATCGGAGTGTTATCTGAAAGAATTACGCTCCAACAATTATTCCAGACTTTTCGCGCCGGCCCATTATCGGTCAGCGCTGAATAACGAAATGAAAACGATAACCAAATGGCGAATACAACGGTCGCGCCAAGGACCAGCCACAATCCAGCGATCCCGCAAAACTTCTTCCGCGTTTCGGTCACGGCCGTCTGGAATTCTCCGAAGCTGATCGCAATCTCTGTTTGCGAGAAAACTTGCAGGATCGACGTCATGGCGAGGACCGGAAGAACGATTGGCGCGGAGAATTTCGTCAAGAAAAGTCCCGACAGGCTCAATGCCGCGAGCGCCAATTTCGCTGGCGAGATTCTTTGGAACAATTGCCAGCAGCTCCAAATCGTGGCGGTGAAAAAGAATGCGGCCGGAATATCCGAGGTCACGAGCGCGCTGTGGGCGATAAAATTCGGATCGAATGCGATCAACGTTTCCGCAATCAGGCCGCCGATCACTCCGAAAAATTCCCGTCCGATTCGGTAGACCAGAAGGCAAAGCGCCGCGCCAAAAATGGACATGATGAGTCGGGCCTGCGCGATCATTCGATTCGGATCGTTACCGAGTTCGTAAAACAACTGGTGAGCGGTGCCACCGTCGTCCGCGTGTTGCCAATTTGGATCGTCGGGCGAAACGAATTTCGTATGACTAAATAGCAGCGGTAGCGAAGCCCAGCGTGCCGGCAGGTTTCCGTTCTCCGGATCGAGGCGGAAATCATTTCGAACCCAATAACTGAAGCCGGCGGCGAGATGTTGCGGCTCGTCGAAGGTTGGGGATTTCGTATTTACGGCGGTGACCGCCAGGAAGGCGTGCAATGCGGCCAGCAAGATTGCGGCGAGATGGAAGATTCTGCAGCGGCGGTTTCCGACCGTCGCATCTCGGCGCTGAGACAGCGCCGCCAAACCACTCGAGAGCTCCATCGACGATAGGGAGAGCACACCCCGTGCGAAATCATTTAGCGATTTTCCGATTCAATGGTTAAATCCTTAACCGATGGACCGGATCGTCGGCATTGAGACCGAGTACGGCTGCCTGATGAGCAGCGAAGAGCTGCGCTGCAACTCGGAAGTGTGGCCGGCCAAGGTCAAAAACCACCTCTTCAACAAAGCGCGGGCCGGGACAATCGATCTTCATTACCGCGATTACGAAGAACCGCCCGGGAACGGCGGTTTTCTTTTAAACGGCGGCCGGCTCTATCTCGACATGGGCCACATCGAGTACGCCTCGCCCGAGTGTTTGCACCTGCACGACCTCGTCACCTACGAAATGGCCGGCGACCAGTTGCTCCGCGAATCGCTCGCCGCGCTCGAAGCCGATGATCGCGTTTCGTTCATCAAGAACAATGTCGATCATCACACCGGCGCCACCTTTGGTTGCCACGAAAATTATTTGATGAAGCGCGAGGCGCAGTTCACTCCGTCGGTGCTCGGCACATTGCTCACCTTTCTCGCGACCCGACAAATTTTCACCGGCGCCGGCAGAGTGGGGCAGGCAAACCCGCTCGCGTTCGATTTCGAGCCGCCGCAAGCGGAGACGCCGGTCGCGTTCCAGTTGAGCCAGCGCGCGGATCACATCGTCAACGACATTTATCAATGGGTGCAGTTCAATCGCGCCATCATCAACGCGCGCGACGAGCCGCTGGCCGATTATCGTAAATATCGCCGGCTCCATTTGCTCATCGGCGATTCGAACATGAGTCCGTTCGCCAACGCTTTGAAAATCGGTACCACCGCGGCCGTGCTCTCGCTCCTCGAGCAGCGCCAGTTGCCGCGCAACCTCGTGCTCAACGACGCGGTCCGCAGCACCCGCGACATCTCGCGCGATCCGACCCGCAAATGGATTGTCGATCTCGAGAACGGCAAGACCATCGGCGCGCTCGACGTGCAATGGCAGTTTCACGATCTCGCCCAGCGGCATTTGCGCGAACGGGATCCCGAGACCGATTGGTTGCTCGAGACCTGGAGTTTCGTTCTGGAATCAATCGAACAAAATCCGCAGGCGTTGATCGGTGGTGTCGATTGGATCACCAAGAAATGGTTGCTCGAAACGTTCATGAAATCGGAGAAGGTCGGCTGGGACGATCCCTGGCTGCAAAGTTTGGATCTCGAATATCACAACATCGATCCGGCGCGGGGGTTATTTTTTAGCATCACGCCTGGAAAACGCGTCGCCGAATGGAACAATAGTTTCGAACCGGCAACCGCCACCCGTGTTCCACCCGCCAACACCCGCGCCTCGGGGCGCGCCCGCGCCGTCGCTTATTTTCAGGATCGACAACAACCCTACGTCATCAACTGGGACTCGATCGCGCACGACAGCCGCGATTTTCTCGTCATGGGCGACCCGTTCGAAACCTACAACGACGAAGTCGACAAGTTCTTGTCGAAACCGCGCCCCGCTTCTAACCCCGAAGATCACGAATGATAAAAGCAATGATCGCTATCCCAAACTTGATACGAAAGCTGTGTTCGACTTGTTTTTTCGCGATTGCGATCGCAGCGACTCTGTACGGAGAAACTGAGCGATCGATAGGCTATCCAGACTTAAGAAAGGAATTCCTGTCAATGCCGACGCCCGTCTATGACCTTCGACTGCGGCGAAGTCACATCACTGGAAGCGGAGTCTTCACCTTAACGGTAGACGAGAAGGGCAAGGTCACCGACGTCACAGTTCGGAAGAGTACCGGACATCGTGAGCTTGACGCCCAAGCGATTTACGGCCTCCGACAATGGCGAGCCAAGCCCGGCGCTCGCCGACAGATCGATGTGCCGCTAACATTTTCGTTACCTGAAAAGCGCGGGCCATCGCTCTGAAACAGGGTCATCTGTTGGATTTTAATTCGGCAAGCGATGCGCTTGCCCTACAATTCCGGCGAGCGAGCGCGCGAAATGAAGGCCAAGGTCGATAAAGCTGAGAAGCAATTGACGAGCTTCATCAACAAGTTCGACCCGAAACATCGCCGTTTGATTCGGGACGTGCGGAAGGAATTGCGAAAGCGCTTTCCGACCGCGAACGAGCTCGCCTACGACAATTACAATTTCTTCGTGATCGGCTACGGACCAACCGAGCGGCCGTCCGATTGCGTCGTTTCGATTGCGGCGGCGGCAAGCGGTGTTGGCTTGTGTTTCATTCACGGCGCGAGCCTTCCCGACCCCGACCGAATTCTTCTCGGCGAAGGCAATCAAACCCGATTTATCCGGTTGGAGTCGGCCAGCCGATTGAATCGGCCGCAAGTGAAAGCTTTGTTAGCCGCGGCGGTTGCTCAATCAGGCACGCCGTTGCCCGACAGCGGTGCTGGTAAACTCATTATCCGGTCGGTTTCAAAAAAGCAGCGAGCGCGTCGCAGGAAAAAATCATGAGCGCCGCGGACAAAGTAATCGCACAATGTCGCAAGCCGTCGGGATTTTTCGGCAAATTCATTTTGTGGGACATGAATCGGCATCACTCGAAGTTGACCGATTGGGGACTGAGCCATGTCGACATTGAAAAAACGGACACAATTCTCGATGTCGGGTGCGGCGGCGGTCGGACGATCAGCAAACTGGCCACGATGGCGAGCGAGGGAAAAGTTTGGGGGATCGATTACTCAGAAGAGAGCGTAACTGCGGCACATCGACGTAATACGCGCTGGATCGACATCGGCCGAGTGAGTATCCGAGAAGGGAGCGTTTCGCAGTTGCCCTTCGCGGACAACACTTTCGACGGCGTCACGGCGATCGAAACGCACTTGTTCTGGCCGAATCTGCCCGAAGATCTCCGAGAAATTTTTCGCGTCTTAAGATCCGGCGGCGTGTTGCTGATTGTTGCCGAGATCTACAAAGGCGGCAAGCACCTCGAAGGTGTTCGGAAACAGATTTTCGAAAAGCATCTCGCCGCAAACATGAACCTCCTCACGCCCGACGAGCACCGCGAGTTGTTTACCAACGCCGGCTTTTCTGACGTCCAGATTTTTGAAGAGCTTGAGAAAGGTTGGATCTGCGCGGCAGGGAAAAAG
This sequence comes from uncultured Verrucomicrobiae bacterium, assembly GCA_963817335.1. Lineage (GTDB taxonomy): Bacteria > Verrucomicrobiota > Verrucomicrobiia > Chthoniobacterales > UBA10450 > AV40. Next base: position 1,141,628 of record CAWFNX010000001.1, read on the forward strand.
CCGTAAGATTTTAGATTAACCCAAGCGCGTAGACGGTCGGTCCGTCGACGACGCCGTTCACTTCCAGGCCTTCGTCTTGTTGGAAAGCGCTGATCGCGCGCCGAGTAGCCGGACTGAGTGCGCCGCTTATGCCGCCGCCGTAATAACCCCGATCCTGAAGCGCGCGCTGAACGTTTACGATCACCTGGTCGGGCAACAGATTTCCGTAAGTGTAAATCGGACCGTCGTACTCGTAGGATTGGTAGCTCGGATCGTAACCCCAGGCCGGAAACCAGTATCCCGCGTCCCAATAATAATAACCGCCTCCGACCAAAACGATGGTGGTGAAATGATTTCGCCACCAAAATCGGGTGTGCCGCACATGTTGATATCGACTGAGCGCTTGGGAATAAGCAACAGTGTTGGCCGGCTGGCGAGGGGCGGGGTTTGCCGTCACAGCTTGGCGGCTCGGCGGCGCCTGTTTCGGAACGACGTGGATGGGTTTCGATTTGTGTGGTGCCGATGGTTTCATTCCCGGCGATGGATTCTGCGCCGTGAGAGTGGACACGATGCCGAAGGTGCAAAGCAGAGTGATAACAAGCTGTTTCACGCTCGGTTTGACATGGGTTGGCGCGGTTTTGTTCGGCAAATCGGATCCGGGGTGTGCGAAAAAAAGTGAAAAAAGGTCTTGCGGGGTCTGACTTAGTGTTATAGTTCACTATAACACATATGAGGGACACCAAGCACTTGGCGCAACCGGATGAACCGTGAATGGAACGATAGTCAGCCTATTTATCGCCAACTGCGCGACCACGTCGTCCATATGATTCTCGATGGCGTGCTCAAGGAAGGCGATCCGTTGCCTTCGATTCGAAACGTGGCGGCGGAGTATCGGATCAATCCGCTGACGGTGCTCAAAGCCTATCAGGAACTCACTGACGAAGAGCTCGTCGAAAAGAAGCGGGGCCTGGGAATGTTCGTAAACGCCGGCGCGCGCAATCTTTTGTTGAAAGCGGAACGGCAAAAATTCTTGAACGAACAATGGCCGCGGGTCCACGCCACCATCCAGCGGCTCGGTTTGAATACAAAGGAGTTGCTGGACGCGGCTGCCCGGCACTCCGCGAAAATTGGAAAGGAGAAGCTTTAACATGGCCTGCATTGAAGCACATGGTCTGCGCAAAGTTTACGGAACGACGGTCGCTCTCGATAATGTTAATCTTCAGGTCGAGGAAGGACGGATTCTCGGGATCATCGGACCGAACGGCGCTGGCAAGACTACGGCCCTGAACGCGATTCTTGGTCTGACCGCATACCAAGGAGAACTGAAAGTGCTCGGCCGCGACCCCTGGGCCGAGCGCGATCAGCTCATGCGCGATGTTTCATTCATCGCCGACGTCGCGGTGTTGCCGCGTTGGATCCGTGTTTCGCAACTGCTCGATTACGTCCAAGGGGTGCATCCAAAATTCGATCGCGCAAAGGCCGAGAGTTTTCTGGCGAAGACGGAAATCAAGAGCGCGAGCAAAGTCAGGCAATTGTCGAAGGGGATGGTGGCCCAGCTCCATCTTGCGATCGTGATGGCGATTGACGCGAAACTCCTGGTACTCGACGAGCCGACACTTGGTCTCGACATTTTGTATCGGAAACAATTCTACGATTCACTGCTCAACGATTATTTCGACGGCAAACGCACGATCATCGTAACCACCCATCAGGTCGAAGAAGTCCAGGATGTCCTGACCGATCTCATTTTCGTTAATCACGGGCGGATCGTGCTCGAATGCAGCATGGAGGATTTCGAATCGCGCTATGTCGAAGTGATGGTGCATCCCGATCACCTCGCGGGAGCGCGCTCGCTTAAACCGATGAACGAACGCCAGCTCTTCGGGCGCAGCATCATGCTGTTCGATAATGTCGACCGTGGCCAGCTCGCTGCGCTGGGCGATGTGCGCACGCCGACGATCGCCGATTTGTTTGTCGCCATGATGACGAATTCAACCGTCGGCGGTCAGAAGTCGGAGGTCAGACAAAGCCAATGAATACCGAATCGAACACAGTGAACGAGCTGCCTAACGCTTCGTCCGTCGCGGTGCGCGCAACACCGACGTTTTATTGGTCGGTCAAACGGGAATTGTGGGAGAACAAGTCGATCTACATCGCGCCATTAATCGTCGCAGCCGTCATTTTGCTCGGGGCGTTGATCAGTGCGGCGCATCTTCCGGAACGAAGACGCGCCGCGATGTTGTTGGACGAGGGGCACCGGCGCGCGGCGATCGAGTTGCCTTACAACATCGTGGCAATGATGATCCTAATCACCGCCTTCATTGTCGGTTTCTTTTATTGCCTCGATGCGCTCTACGGCGAGCGTCGCGAACGCAGCATCCTCTTCTGGAAATCGTTGCCGGTGTCGGATGTCACGACAGTTCTGTCAAAGGTGAGTATTCCACTGCTCGTTCTGCCGCCAATTGTTCTTGGCATCGTGATCGTCACCCAATTCCTGATGTTACTGATCAGCAGCGCGGTTCTGCTTCCGAGCGGCTTGGCCTCCACGACTTGGGCGAATTTCAGCTTGCTTCAGCAATCAGCGATTATGTTTTACAGCCTCATCGTAATCGCACTCTGGCATGCGCCGATCTACGGTTGGGCTTTGCTGATTTCGGGAATCGCGCGCCGGGCGACATTTCTCTGGGCAGTCTTACCGCCCCTCGCCATCGGCATTTTCGAGAAGATCACGTTCAACACGACCTATTTTGGCTCGATGTTGAAGAATCGGCTGCTCGGCGCAGGAGATACCGCTTTCGATTTACAGATTCACCACAGCATTTCAATCGATTCACTGTCGCAACTGACGCCCGGTAGATTTCTGGCGACGCCCGGACTCTGGCTCGGACTCATCTTCGCCGCCGGTTTCGTCGTTGCGGCAATTCGGTTACGGCGATATCGCGGACCGCTATGATTTTCTTCGATGGTGAGAATGAACAACCTAACAGAATGCACGGCCGCATATGAACGCGATTAAGAAACAAGCCCATATCGCTGGGATCCTTTACGTTTCGGCAAGCATCACGGCTGTGTTCTCGTGGATATATGTCGGCGGCAAGATCTTCGTCCGCGATGACGCCACAGCGACTGCCAATAATATTCGTGCTTTCGAGACTCTTCTTCGGCTCGGCATAGTGAGCGAATTGATTGGCTCGATCCTCTTTATTTTCGTTGTCCTGGCTCTTTATCGACTCTTCAAGGCGGTCAGTGAGAGGCACGCGATGACGATGGCAATTTTGCTCCTGATTTCCACGCCGATCTCTCTTTTAGCGGTGTTGGGCGAAGTTGCTGCGTTGATCGTGGCTGTCGGCGGAAATTTCTTGTCGCCCTTTGATCAACATCAACTCGATAGTTTGAGTTATTTATTTTTCCGGTTGCATGGCCAGGCGCTGGTTGTCTCGCAAATCTTTTGGGGACTGTGGCTTTTTCCGTTCGGCGTTCTTGTAATTCGATCCGGTTTTATCCCGCGTTTTTTAGGCTATCTGCTCTGGATCGCCGCTTTCGGCTACCTCGCCAATTCCACGGCCGCTCTTCTTTTGCCGGCATATCGCCAAGCAGTTGGTCAATTCGCGGACCCTCTTCAAATGGCGGAGTTACCGATCATCTTTTGGCTCTTAATCTGGGGCGCAAGGGACCAGGGAGTCGCGCGCGAAGCGATTCCAGCCGGCGCTCCGTGAGTCATTCGTTAGGCCAATGAAGCTAAAGCGCATTCTAAAGTGGAGCGCACTCGCGCTGCTTGTCATCCTCTTCGTCTGGTTCGAGTTCGCCTACTGGACTTCGACTAACGACTGCAATCGCAACGCTTCTGCTCCGACTAATCCCATGAAAGCTATACGTTATTGCGAGTACGGTCCGCCCGATGAGGTCCTGAAACTTGAACAAGTCGAAAAGCCGGTTCCGAACGACAACCAGATTCTGGTCCGGGTTCGCGCCGTTTCCCTCCGATTTTATGACGGCGGCATGCTGCAAGGCGGTATCGGCAGACTTGTCTTTGGACTTCGTAAGCCGAAAAACACCTGCCCGGGATCTGACTTCTCCGGAACAGTTGAAGCGGTCGGCCGGAACGTCACCGAGTTCAAGCCGCTCGATGAAGTCTTCGGGGTAAGGGCAGGCGCTCTCGCCGAATACATCTGTGTCACGGCCAGTCGAGCGGTGGTTTCGAAGCCGGGCAACGTGACTTTCGAGCAATCCGCGTCGATTCCTACCGCGCTTGTTGCTTTACAGGGCCTGCGCGACACGGGGCGGGTGAAAGCAGGACAAAAGGTCCTGATCAATGGTGCATCCGGAGGCGTCGGGACATTTGCCGTCCAGATCGCCAAAGCCTTTGGCGCAGAGGTAACCGGCGTTTGCAGCACGCACAATGTCGATCTTGTAAAATCGTTAGGCGCCGATCACGTGATCGATTACACGAAAGAGGACTACACCAAAAGCGATCAGCGTTACGACGTAATCTACGATCTCGTCAATAATCGTTCTTTTGCGGAACGACGCCGCGTCCTCAAGCCCGGCGGTATCTGTGTCTTGGCCGGGGTAGGCGGTTCAGGAATGCGCAGAGAGACCTTTTTCAATCTGGCTTGCTCACTTACCGCCTCGCTTCGTTCGAAATTTGCGAAGGAGAAGTTTGTCATGTTTGGCGTCGACATTAACAAAAAGGAGCTCGGCATTCTGCGCGATTTGACCGAGAGCGGAAAGGTCGTGCCCGCTCTCACCAAAATCTATCCGCTTACTGAAACTGCCGCCGCCTATAGATATCTCGAGACCGGCCACGTCCAGGGAAAGATAGCTATCACGATCGACTAAAAATGAAAATCAAACGCGTTCTGAAATGGAGTTTCCTTGGAATTTTCCTCACGCTCGTCATCTGGCTGCTCGTCGCCTACTGGAGTTCTACCAACGAATGCTTTGGCAGCACGCCCGCGCCCACCAATCCGATGAAAGCGATTGTGCATTGCGAGTACGGTTCGCCGGATGTGCTCGAGCTCAAAGACATCCAGAAGCCGATTCCAAACGATAACCAAGTCCTGGTGAAAGTTCGCGCGGTTGCCGTTAATCCGCTCGATCTCACCATCACCGGCCCGTTGGCGTTGCGTCCGGTCTCCGGACTGCGTAAGCCCAAGGATACGCGCGTTGGTGTCGACTACTCCGGAATCGTTGAAGCCGTCGGCAAAAATGTAACGAATCTAAAAGCTGGCGATGAAGTATTTGGTGGAAAGAATGGCTCATTTGCCGAGTACATTTGCGTTTTGGCGGACCGCGCGGTCGTGCCCAAGCCTAGCAACGTCACATTCGAAGAAGCCGCGTCGGTTCCTGTCGCGGCCATCACCGCGCTGCAAGGTCTCCGCGACAAAGGCCATATTCAGGCCGGTCAAAAGGTTTTGGTGAATGGGGCGTCTGGCGGCGTCGGCACGTTCGCAGTCCAAATCGCGAAAGCGTTCGGCGCGGAAGTGACCGGCGTTTGCAGCACCCGCAACGTCGATCTTGTAAAATCGATCGGAGCCGATCACGTGATTGACTACACCAAAGAAGATTTCACAAACGGGACCGAACGGTACGACCTTATCTTCGATCTGGTTTGCAATCATTCATTCGCTGAGCGCCGCCGCGTGTTAACACCGAATGGCATTTGCGTGATGGGCGGAATCGGCGGCGCTGGATGGCACGATGGGATTCTCGGAAAACTTGTCGGTGAGGTTTACGCGCTCGCTCGATCGCGGTTCATCGCACAAAAGTTCGTCACCTACATCGCCTGGTTCAATCAAAAAGACATGATGACATTGGCCGACTTGATTCAATCCGGAAAAGTAAAGCCAGTCATCGATCGTACCTACAAACTAAGTGACGTTTCCAAGGCTCTTTGGTATCTGCAGGAAGGGCATGCCCGGGGCAAGGTAGTGGTTAGTGTGGAGTAACTTATGAAACGCATACTGAAATGGACCTTCCTCTTAATTATTCTCGCGCTGTTTATCTGGTTCGAGATCGCTTACTGGACGTCGACCAATGACTGCGATCGCAAGACCGCTCCGGCTAATCCTATGAAAGCGATCGTTTATTGTGACTACGGGCTGGCCAACCTCAAAGTGGCCGACATTGAAAAACCTGTTCCGACCGACGAACAGGTCCTGGTCCGCGTTCACGCGGCCTCGATCAATCCCTACGACTGGCATTTTATTGAGGGAACTCCCTACGTCATGCGTATGGGCGTTGGCCTGCGAAAGCCAAAGTCTACCCGTCTGGGCGTCGATTTTGCCGGAACTGTCGAGTCTGTTGGCAAAAATGTCACGCAGTTCAAGCCGGGCGACGAAGTATTTGGCGGCAAAACCGGCGCATTAGCGCAATATATCTGTCCTCGCGCTGCGGGATCGGTGGCGTTGAAGCCGGCTGGCCTATCGGTGGAGCAGGCCGCATCACTCAACATCGCGGGGATTACCGCGCTCCAAGCCGTGCGCGACAAGGGCAAGGTCGAGCCGGGCCAGAAGGTTTTGATCAATGGCGCTTCTGGAGGCGTTGGCACATTCGCAGTGCAGATTGCAAAATCATTTGGTGCGGACGTGACCGGCGTTTGTAGCACACGAAATATTGAGCTTGTTCAATCACTCGGAGCCGATCACGTGATCGATTATACAAAAGATGACTTCACAAAGGGCGCCGAACGCTATGACGTGTTGATAGATAACGTCGGAAACCGTTCTCTATCCGAATGCCGAAGTGTGTTGAAGCCGAACGGTATCTATGTGCTGATCGGCGGCGGCGGCGCAAACGAACAAGGATTTCTCGGCGGGCTGGCGAAAGCACTCAACGCGGCGGTGTATTCAAAATTCGTCAAACAAAAGATGGGAATGATGATGGCCGATTCCAATCAGAAGGATCTCGCGCTTCTGGCCGACATGGTCCAATCCGGGAAGATGAAGCCGGTCATCGATAAGACCTATCAGCTGGCGGACGTTCCGGAAGCAATTCGCTATCTCGAAGCAGGGCACGCACGCGGCAAAGTCATCATCACGGTGGATTGACATTGCGCCATTACGATTGTCGATCTTGCGAAGTTCGCGGGATTGAGCAGTTTGATTTCGCAATTATTGAGTCACGATGAAAACATTATTGCTTGCCTGTGTCGCCTGGGGAGTGTTTGCCGCGACAACTTTCGCCAGGATCGGCGAGGACGAAAAACAAGTCGAAGCCCGATACGGCCCGCCTGGTAAAGACCTTGGAAGTCACGGTCAGGTGCACGAACTCGGTTACGTTACTTCGAATGGGTTCATGATTGTTGTTGATTACGTTAATGGAATCAGCCAGCGCGAAGGGTTCACCAAACCGGACACGTCGGCAATGACCGATCAGAATATCAAAGACGTTTTGGCGATGAGCGCGGCCGACGGGACAACCTGGCAGGAAGGACAAGCGAAGGGCGGCGACAAAATGTGGACCCGTTCCGACAAGAAAGCGGTCGCAATTTTTCCCACGATGGGAAAGTTCCTCTTTGTTCAGGACGTGAACTTCGTCCAGCCGAAGTAACGTTTTTTACTAATCCAATCGTTGTAACGAAGGGATGCCGTAATTCTCCTGCAGAATCGGAGACTCAGCGGCAATGTCTTTTGGATCGAGCTCGATTTGCTTCGGGTCTTCCTCGGTCTCGATTTTGATAAATCCGCCTTCGATCGGCTGCTTGACCGCCTCGGCCAGGTCATTGAGCGATTTGATCTCGCGGCCGTTCACTTTGGTCACAGTCAGGTAAGAAAACTCGTCGTAGCCAATCGTGTTATTGGCTGGAAGTACCTGGCTCAGGATAACGATGCGCCGGTGTTCCCCGGGAAACAGTTCGGACTGAAACCGATCGAAATAAACGAACCGCGGCGGCGCTTCGCGCAGCCAGTTCGGGCCCCATTCTTTGAGATACTGGCGGGAGAGTTCCTGAAAGATGAGACCGCCAAGCACAACATACTTGGGCGCTTCATCAAGTGAGTAAGGCGGGCTTACGTAATCTTTGGCATCGCGATGCTCGAGGGTGATCTTCAGTTCCATCGGCTTGCCTTCGCGCTGAATCTGAAACGAAAGCACATCGCCGGCGTAGGAATGCGCGCTGATTAGATTGGTGAACTCGATCTTGCCGTAGAGTGGATCGACGTAGTTGCCATTTTGATCGATCTCGTGATTGCCAATCGCGGTGATGATGTCGCCAACCTGCATCCCTGCTTTCATCGCCGGCATGTTTGGCTCGATGCTGGTGACATAAACGCCATCAGGCTTTCCTGTCTGACCCGCGAATTTCCGCAATTGCGGATCGCGCGTCGGGAAGAATGAGAAACCGACCGACGGAAATCCCTGATAATGCTCGCCTTCGGCTTCCTTGAGGAAATGGGTGATGATCGGCGCCGGAATCGCGTCAATAAGCTGCGAGCGCGGGTCGTAGCGCAGAAGCAAACCTGCGAGCTTGTTATTTTTGACCAGGGGAATCGTGTAGCTGTTTTCGCGATACTGCATTGGCAGGCTGATCCGATAGGTAAGAAACTGGCCGACGTCTGCGGGATACTTTGTCATTTGAATGGTGGTCACGAGACCCTCTGTGGCCACGAGTGCGCCCGTCGGCTCCAATTGCCAGGCCGCAATTCGATCGCCGACCACTGTGTCTCCGCCAATATCGAGCGGAGATATTCCTGCCAGGAAGTTTTTGTCGGTCGGTTCCAGTAACGCCAGGTTCGCTTCGTAATCGATCACCGCGACGTTGGCTGCAGTTTTCTCGCCCGACTCCGCGCGTTCCAATTCAACATAGTTCTGGTTGGCTACTAGATCGGCCGTGACCAGGACGCGGCCTTTGGAAAGAACCGCACCCAACGCCCGCTTGGAGATCGGCGCTTTCTTTTGCCACGGTCGAAAATAATCATAGGGCTGGCCGGTCACGTTCACCCGCACCAGCGACAGCAATTTTTGTTTAACGTCTTTGTTGGCAGGCGCCGGAGACGGAGCTTCCTTCTTCGCAAAACCCGCGGTCGCGACGATCGAAACCAAACTGAGACTAACGAGCAACTTTCGCATCTCTAGAGCCGGGTTTGCATCGAGGGCGACTTGGTGCCGGGCTGTTCCTGGAGATTTTCTTCCCGGACCACGTTGTAACGCGTCTTAATTCGTTCACGCGCCTCTTCCACTTGCTTGGGATCGAGCACCAGCGGCGGCCCATCTCCAATCAGGTTGATTACCAAACGATCGCCCGGTTGCGCGAACGCCTGGGCCAGGTCATCCAAGGTTCGAACTTTCTTGCCGTTGACTTCATCAACAATTCCCCCGCGATAGGCGGAGAGATAAGTGTTGATCGGGTCCGGCAGGATGTTGGTCAGCACGATAACGTCGGGATGCTCGAGATACAGTTGGTCGACCACGTAAAAATCAAAGAAGTGGCGCAATCGGAGATCGCTCGGCTGATACGCTTCGAGCAAGTCGAGGGACAGCGGCTGAAACAGAAGTCCGCCATAAACGACGTAGCGGGGGCGCACATCGTATTTGTGGCTCTGCATCAAATACGGCGGCACGGTCTCGAGCTGGACGCTTCCGCTGATCGATTGTTTGGCGCGCCAAATGTCGAACTTCACCTGGTCGCCTTTGAATTTGCGTTCGACGACTTCCGGCATCTCGACGTGCTCCCCTTCGAGGTCGACGTTGCCGTCGCTCGCGATCGGATGATTGTCGATCGACAATAAAACGTCGCCAGGTCGGAGAAGCTTGGCGCATGGCCCGGCTGCAACAACGGTTTCCACCAAAACGCCACGCCCGTCATCTTTCAATCCGAGGTATCTGCGCTGCGCCGGATTCTGCAATTTCGCGAAAGTAATGCCGAGATCGACGTATCCATCATAACGACCGTCCTCCACGTCCTTGAGGAAACGGCTAATCACGGGCGTCGGCACCATGTAAGCGACGCCTTGCGCGACGTCGCCGCTATAACCTTGAAACGCGACGCCGACCACTTTCGCATTCTGCATCACCGGTCCGCCGCTGTTGCCCGGATTGATTTGCGCGCTGATCTGAACCGCGAGGTGCTGATCGATCGACGAATGGGTGTAGAGCTGAAAGTCGATTCGCGAAACGATGCCGGTGGTCACGGACATGCGCTCGCCTCCAAGCGGGTAACCGTAGGCCGACACGGTCGATTCCAGCTCGGGAATGCCGCCAAACTTCAACGGCACCATGTTTTTGAAGAAGTTCGGGTCGACCGTTATCAGGGCGAGGTCGCAATCGTGCGCGACGAAGAGAACTTTGGCCTGATATTTGTTCGGATCGCCATCGCGCTCAACGGTAAGATAGCGGCTGTTGCTGACGACGTGCGCATTGGTCATGATGCGATTGCCGTCGATGACAAACCCGGCGCCAATTCCGCGGCCGAGCATTCCTGCATTCCATGGCGCGCGATAATCGGGCGCGACCTCGGTGGCAGTGATTCGAACCAGGCTTTTCTGGATCGGTCCGTTCGGTTGGGGTGGGGCGATCGGTACCGGAACAGCAACAACGTTTTGCGTCGGAGTCGCGGGTTTCGTTCCAAGTCCAGGTGGTCGTGGTTCTGCCGGCGAAGTTTCAGGCGGGCCGCCATTTTGCGGCCGTTGCTGTGACGGAGGCAACTGAGGACCAGGGGGTTGCTGACCGAACGATGTCGATGCAAACAGCGCCAGAATACAAACTAAAATGGGAACACCCTTCATGCCGGAAAGTTTTGAAGATGAAACGAAGTGATCGAAAAGCAACCGTTCAAATTCCAGCGCCTTGGAGAAGCATGTTCAGAACCGTTTCAGCCTCAAAAACTTCGCGCGCGATGCGTCGGGCCGCGCCCGAGTGTTTTTTGTAATCAGCGCGAATCATTTTTGCCGCTTCCGCGATGTCATTCAGCGATTTGAAAGCGAGCAAACCGGCACCGCCTCCGTAATTTTTTGTGAACCCCGTTTCCTGGGTGATGACAGGACGTCCGGCCGCCAAATAGCAGGCGCTCCGATCGCTAAACCAACCAGTGTTGAGTCGCACATACTGGTCCTTGGCCACCGTGAATTCGCCTTTCGAGTGTTGGACGTAATCGCGGTAAAGCCAGTAATCGACGCTCATTTGCAACGGTGAGACCAATCGCCAACCGTTGCGTTCGAATTTTTTGCGCGTCTTGGGGTCGGAAATGTTTGTCGCCAGCTCAAAAGTTTCTCCCGCTTTCTTCGGCGCGGCCACGAAACGCAAAAACTCGCGCGATTTGCTCCAAAGATATTTTTGACCGCGCCAGGTGATATCCTTCAGTCCGCTGGTCGACCAGTTGGCAATCGACGTGAAAACTGCGGCCTTTTTCGGCGCTCGGACGGTTTTCCACAAATCGGTCACGATGGGTTGCCGCGTAGGGTGCCACTTGAACCCATGCAACGGCACCGGAAAGCTTTTCGTGCCGACGTTTTCGCCGAACGTAAACAGGGTGTGATGGCGACCCAGGTATTCGGCAGTCGATTTCACGCCATTGTCGATTTTGATTTGCTCAACCCCGGGATCGCTTTCCACGTAAATGATCTGATTGGACTTCAAAAGGTCTTCGTTGAATTCCTGGGTGCCGCAGATGTTTAGAACCGCGTCCGCGTCGCGGTAAAGCTCGCGGATCTTTTTCAGCGACATGCCCGCCGTCGGATTTTCTTTCACGTAACGGGCGCAGTAGGACCAGCGATTTTTGAAATCGAACTCGGCCGCGAGCCGCCGGAGAATCTTCGCGGCATAATCGAATTCCACGTTCACCTCGAAGGTTTCGGGGTTGTAGGGAATCCGCGCCGAATCTTCGATGTAGTAAACCTCGTGTCCGAGACGCTGCAGGCCGACGATGTAATGAATGTGCTGCCAGATCACTCCGGCGATCGGCATTCCGCCCATGAAACCCATCACCACGATGCGCTTGCGTTTCATATTTGCACCACGAAGGACACGAAAGGATTAAAACCGCCTCACTTCGACCGCAGGATTGCCGGCAACGATCGTGTTTGCAGGGACCGATTTCGTCACCACGGCACCGGCGGCGACCACTGAGTTGTCGCCGATGGTAACGCCTTTCAAGATCACGGCGTTCATTCCGATCCAAACGTTGTCTCCGATTTTTACCGGCGCGGTTTTCAGCTTCGGACGGGGCGGTCGATTTTTGAAAAATGGGGCGAGCGCCTGCGAATCAATCAGCCGCTGGGCAGGCTCGAGCGGATGAAAATCGGAATCGGCAATACCAACGCCCCACGAAATCAGACAGTGCGAACCGATCTCCACCAATTCTTCGGCCATGACAATGGCGCCGTTGAGAAGCGTGAAATCGCCGACAACGCAACGGCCGTCCTTTTGGATGGCGAATGAGCAACCGGCATAGACCGAGACATGATCGCCGAACACGACCGCATGCGGCTTCCTGCTCAGCTGCTTTTTGAAAACCTGCGCGCTCTCACAGTAAAAGCCTTCACCGAAATCGACGTTGGCCGGGATGGGCTCCGGATACCAATCGTCCTGAACATGTCGATCTTGGTTAACGTTGCTCACCTTGGGAATTTTCCGGAAGTGAATAGTTTCGCGTAAACGCCGCCGCGCGCCAGCAACTCTGCGCCGCCTCCTTGTTCGACGACTCGTCCGTGTTCCAAAACCACGATTCGATCAACATCATGAATTGTCGCCAGTCGATGAGTGGCAATCAGGGTCGTCCGTCCGCGCATCAGTTCCTTGATCGTGTCCATGATCGCCGCCTCGGTTGTGGGATCGAGCGCGGAAGTTGGTTCGTCTAGCAGCAGAATGGGCGCGTTTTTCAAAAATGCGCGCGCGATTCCAATGCGTTGGCGCTGGCCGACGCTTAATTGCTGTCCGCGTTCGCCGACCGTGCTGCCGTAGCCATTCGGCATTCGGCTGATGAACTCGTCGGCTTGAGCGCGTTTCGCCGCGTCGACGATTTCCTCCTCGGTCGCATCCGGCCTGCCGTAGGCAATGTTTTCGCGGACCGTCGTCGAAAAGAGCAACGTATCTTGCAGGACGATTCCAATTTGGGCGCGCAACGATTTCTTTTTGATTTGGCGCACCTCGCGACCGTCGAGCGTTACCAATCCCGAAGTCGGATCGTAGAATCGCGGGACCAAGCTCAGGAGCGTGCTTTTGCCGGCGCCGGTGCCGCCAACAATCGCGATCATATGATTTGGTTCGACCGAAAGATCGACGTCGTGCAAGACGGGCCGGTCCTGCGCGTAGCCAAACGATACACTTTGAAATCCGATCGCGCCTTTCGCCGACTCGATTGCGACCGCGTTCGGCGAATCGACCACATCATCTGGTCGATCCAACACTTCGAAGCAACGTCTCGCGCCCGCAGTCGCTCCTTCCATCGCCCAGGTCGTGTAGGTGAGAGATTCGATCGGTTGATAGAGCATCAAAAGATACGCAGTGAAAACGAGCAAAGTTCCGAGGGTCAGGGTGCCGTTCAGAACGTGCAACGCTCCGACGTAATACATCGCCGCGGTGCCGATCACCATCAGCGTGCTGATGACCAGCGCGCTGTTCACGTTGGTCAGGGTTAGCCGCAAATTTGCCTGCAAGCTTTGCTCTGCTCGCTGATGAAATTGAAGGACTTCGAATTCTTCGCGGCCGAACGCATGCACCATGCGGATCGAGCTCAATCCTTCCTGAGCTTGGGTCAGAACTGCGCTTTCGTGTTCCTGAATGAAAGTTGATTCGCGTCGAATCCGGTGCGCGAAGAGATAAATCGCCGCGATGATGAACGGCACAATCGCGAGCGAGAGCAAGGTCAGTTGCCAATCGAGCCGAATCATCACGGCGAATGTGCCGATCAAGGTGATGACCGATCCGAAGATTCCGGTGAAACCTTTGTTGTAGATCGTTTGGATCGATTGCGAATCGTAGGCCACCCGGAAACTCGAATCACTTGAGCGACGGACGTCGTGATACTTGAGCGAAAGCGATTGGAGATAGGCGTAGAGATCGGTCCGCAGTTTTAACAGCGCCTGGAGACCGATCTTCACCAGCAAATAATTTGTCGCCCAGTTAATGACACCCCACAGGAATTGGATGATAACGAGGGAGAGACAGAGGATAGCGATTGCAGCGTTAACTGAAAACGTGTGCTCGGTTGGGCCATTGATGAAGAGATGGATTTGGTTCACGCCCTTGCCGGCGACTGGCAAAACCTGATCGACGATGATCTTGAACGGCCACGGTTTGAGCAGATTCAAACCGATGCCAACGATCGACAGCAACAATCCAACAATCGTTTGCGGAAGATATGGCCGATAATATCGAAGGACGCGACGGTAGATCGACATGTCGATTTTAGATTGCGGATTTCAAATTTCAGATTGAACTAGGCGGCACCCAACACGGAAAGGTTCTTCGACTTCGCCAAGAATGACAATATGCATCATCTGATTCAAATCTGGTCGGAATGGGTTGTGACCGGCGGTTATCTTGGGATCATCGTTTTGATGGCGATGGGAAGCACGCCGATCCCGTTACCGGCGGAAGTGGTGGTGCCGCCGGCTGCCTTCCTGGCGGCGCAGGGGCGTCTGAATCTCGCCGGCGTGATTTTGGCAAGCACGCTTGGTGCGTATCTGGGCGCGGCGGTGATGTATTGGCTTTCACTTTGGTTAGGTCGACCGTTAGTCGTTAAATTCGGCCGATTCATTCTATTCCCGCCGAAGAAATTAGATGAAGCCGAGCATTGGCTCGTCCGTTACGAGGCGGGGGGAATCTTCTTTGCCCGACTTCTGCCAGGCGTCCGGCACCTGATTTCCATTCCGGCCGGGATCGTGCGGATGAATTTCAAGGTTTTCAGCTTTATGACCCTGCTTGGGTCGGCGATTTCCTGTTCAATCCTCGCTTATCTCGGGGTCAGGGCGCAGCGGGTTGCTCCCGATTTGCTGCAGGATCCGGAAGGATTGGTCCATTTTGTTCGAAGCCAAACGAAGTGGATATTCCTTGTAGTTGTCGCATTTGCAGTGCTTTACGTCTTATCGATGTGGCTTTCCAAGCGGAAAGCGGAATAATCGTTGCGACCATGCGGCCACGGGCCCACCCGCAGCCGAACTAAGATTGAACACAGGCACCGAAGCTGCTGTCGAAGGACATACAGCAATGAAAAAAAACAACCTCATCCTTAAGCCCCGAACCAAACTTTCGCTTGGCGATTTGATTCTTGCCGTCAGTTCGTGCACCAGCAACACCAAGGAGACGGTCGCGACCGTGGCTGACCTACTCGGCAGCGGCAAGGTGCGCCTCCAAAGCGACGGCAAATTCCTCCGCGCCAAAGTTTGCTAGCCTAACAAACCGAATTTCTCGAAATCGCTCCGGCGGATTGTCTGCCGGAGCGATTTTTTTTGCGCCACAAAAACACTTTCGCGTTTAATGCGACAAACTATCTTGCGGCGTGATTGACCGTTATTCCCGTCCGCAGATGCGACAGATCTGGTCGGACGAGCGCAAATATCAGATTTGGCTGGAGATCGAGGTCCTGGCTTGCGAGGCGATGGCCGAGCTGGGCCAGATTCCGAAACAGGACGCCGCCGAAATTCGCAAAAAGGCGCGGTTCTCCATTCCAGAGATCCTTGAGATCGAAAAACGCACCAATCACGACGTCATCGCGTTCCTGGAAAATGTCGCGGGCTCGGTTGGTCCGGCAGCGCGCTGGATCCATCAAGGTCTGACTTCATCCGATATCCTCGACACCACACTGTCCGTTCAAATGACCGAATCGATCAAGATTCTGGCAGACGATTTGAAACAAGTCCGCAACGTGATCGCGGCCCAGGCTCGTCGTTACAAAATGACCCCAATGATCGGACGCAGTCATGGCGTTCACGCGGAGCCGATCACATTTGGGTTGAAAATGGCATTGATGTTCGACGAATTCGGTCGCGCGGAGGAGCGGCTGGACCAAACCCGTGAACGCGTTCGTGTCGGCAAGATCAGCGGCGCAGTCGGCACTCATGCCCACGTCGACCCAAAAGTTGAGCGCGCGGTGTGCGAAAAGCTCGGACTCAAACCGGCGACGTTGTCGACGCAAATTGTACAACGAGACCGGCACGCAGAATTCATGACCACGCTTGCGGTGATTGCGTCGAGCATCGACCGCTGGGCGACGGAGTTTCGTCACCTTCAACGGACCGAAGTTTTGGAGGTGGAGGAATACTTTGGAGAAGGCCAGAAGGGCAGCTCGGCCATGCCGCACAAGCGCAACCCCATCACCAGCGAGCGTCTGAGCGGCCTCGCTCGAGTCATCCGCGGAAACGCGCTGGTTGCGCTGGAAAATGTCGCGCTATGGCACGAACGCGACATCAGTCATTCGAGTGCGGAGCGAATCATTCTGCCCGATTCGTGCATTTTGATGGACTTCATGCTGCATGAGTTGCGCAATCTCGTCGAACGGCTGCAGGTTTATCCGGAACGGATGCAGCAAAATCTCGAGTTAACGAAAGGTTTGTATAACAGCCAATCGATTTTGCTCGCCCTCACTCGCGCCGGCGCGGAACGCAAATCCGCTTACGAAGCGGTTCAACGCGCTGCGATGAAAACTTGGAAAGGTGAGGGGAATTTCGCCGAGAACGCGAAAAAAGAACCCGAAATCACGGCCAAACTTTCCGGCCCGGAAATCGATCGGCTCTGTTCGCTCGACACCCATTTCCAACACGTCGAGGAAACATTCAAAGCACTCGGCCTCGATTAGCGCCCCTGTCTGATAGGACTTAAGAGAAGTTCGGCAATTCGCCCGGTACTGTCGAGTTTTTCGACCCGCATTTCGAATTTCGCCGCCGTCTGTTCCGGCGC
This sequence comes from uncultured Verrucomicrobiae bacterium, assembly GCA_963817335.1. GTDB lineage: Bacteria > Verrucomicrobiota > Verrucomicrobiia > Chthoniobacterales > UBA10450 > AV40. The sequence goes on from CAWFNX010000001.1 coordinate 1,158,440, forward strand.
TTTTGGGTTCAGGGTGATTCGAACCGCATTCGTCGGCCAATCCAGGATCAACTGCGCTACTTGAAAGTTCGAGGTCAACTCAACCGCGCTCAATTCGAGATGGGCGATTAACTCCATCGTCATCGGAGTGGTCCCGGCAGGCGTGAGCTGGACCCGGACGCGGGTGTCATTTGGTATGACTGCGACGCCGCCGATTTCAAACGCATTTCGCATTTGTGCCGGCTGCAGAGGCTTCGAAGTGGGCATCAACCGAAGCGCCGAAATGCGCCCTTCGCCGCTGAATTTCGCCGGCCCAATTTGAAATCCTGTTTCGGCAGGAATCGCGTTACGGGCTGCGGCTGATTGCAACCGGAGCGAAGCGGTCAAGGAAGCCGGTCGTGCGCGAATTGCGCCCATCTGCAGTTGCGAGGTCAACTGCATGGAAAGCACTTCGAGGAAAAGACCAAGTATAGCGCCGTTGCCATCAGTCGGTGCAATCCGGACCGCGGGAGGGCTGATTGGTGCCGTAGCATGTCGCTCGAAATGGGCCTGAGCTGGAGCAAGCGTGGGAGATGTAACAACCCTCGCCGCTGGTTCGGGAGGAGCGATCTTCTCTTCCAACTTAACTGGTGTTGGAGCTGGAGGTGCAGCCACTGGCTCGTGCCGGACCCGGCGTCTTGGCTCCCGCGAAATCGCTTGCCTCGGCGGTGGTGAGGGTGGTGGAGGGAGAATCGGTTCTGGCGCGATTTCCTGTTTTGGCGGCGGTGGCGCAATCGGTTCGATGATCGGCGAGTAAACCGGCTGCGGTGGAGCTCTCTCGACCATTGGTCTGTCGCCAGCCAGAGTTCGTTGGACGAGCTCGACCAGCGCGTCCGATAGAAATGGTTTTTCGATGGTTGCGACGACGTTTGGGAACCGGGCCGCGGTGGCGTCCATCTGTTGAACGTGACCGGACATCATGAGAACCGGGATGTGCGCTGTCTGTTGATTTTCCAACAGCCGCCGGCAAACCTCGTCGCCGTTGAAATCGGGCAGGCTGTAGTCGAGGAGAACGAGATCCGGATCAACCTGCTCAATTTCGAGTAAACCTTCGCTTCCGCTCATCGCGGTTGTGATTTGCCAATTCGGGTCGGCGCCTGCCAGAATGTCCTCCACAAAAATCAGCAGCATCTCGGTATCGTCGACGACGACGATTTTCTTTCCTGTCTTCGGCTCAGCTACCGGCGGTTGCGGTTCCGCGGGTTCCGAAATTTCCGGCTGAGATTCGCGTAACGCTTCGATAATTAAAGCCGGCCATTCATTTCCAATTGTTCGACGCTGCTCTCCGGAAAGCCGTCTTTCGCTGAGACGAACTTTGGGCCAGTTCAAAATCTCGGCGAGAGCGTCCTCGCCTTTGCGTTTGCCCGCTTCAGCGTGTGAGATCCGCCCGGCTGCGATATGAATTTCGCCAACTCGGGCGCGAGAACGGACCTCAAGAATGAGGTTGGCGCCAGCCGCGCAATGCAGCAACAAAACGTCAATTGTACTGAGCGCGCGCAAGCTGCCCCGGCCTTCCTTTTCTCGCCAGGGGCCGAGCAACGCCTGCACCGCGGCGCCGAACGCGGCCAGTTCGAACGGCTTTTCAACGAATTGGAGACCACCGTAAGATCCGCGTTCAGTGGCGATTTCTGGAGGGATCGCGGTTCCGATTACAAGAACGCGCGCGTCGGGATGCGACACGCGGAGTTGTTCAAGACAAGTCGTGATCCCAGCCCAGGGCGGGTCTACATCCAGGATGAAGAGCTCAGGACTTGATCCCCCGCTGAGCTTTTCCAGTTCCTTAACCGACCGGGCGATGGCTCCGACGTGTCGCGGCGCAAATTTTCTCAGCGCGGAACTGATCGCGGCGGCCAATGCACCGTACTCCTCGAGCAGGATGATGTTTGGCTGCGATACGCCTGTATTAGTGGATTTGGGACGAGCCGGCACCTGGTAAAGCCCTCAAAATTTCTAAGGTACGACAAAGCGGAAGCGCTGGTCAAAGGGAAGCGGTGCGTTTGTGCGTTTTCGCCGCCGCCGCCGGCTGACTCAGCCTTACTCGTAGCGCAGCGCGTCGATCGGATCGAGGCTGGCCGCCCGATAGGCAGGGTAAAGGCCGAAACCGATGCCTATGGCCGAACACACGACCAGGCCCGCGATTGCCCAACCGAAGGGAAAAATCACGTCGACCTTCAGCCAGACAGCCAGCAAATCGCCGACGATGATGCCAAGGACAATCCCCAAAATCCCGCCTGCCTCGGAAATGAAAACCGCCTCGGTCAGAAACTGTCGCAAGATATCGTGGCTGCGCGCCCCGATCGATTTTCGCACACCGATTTCTTTTGTTCGCTCGGTCACGCTCACCAGCATGATGTTCATGATTCCAATGCCCGCGGCCACTAGGGCGATGAAACTGATCACAAACGCGCCCACTCGGACAATTCCAGCAACCGAAACGAACGCGCTCTTGAGTGAGTCGTTGGAATAAATTTCGAAGTCGTTTTCGTCATTCGCTCGCAACCCCCGCGCGATCCGCATCGCGCCGACTGCTCTGTCGAATGTGGCATTGTAAGTTTCAGTCGACGGGGCCTGGGTTGCGATGTTCACGGTGCGCCTGGCCGATCCAAAATCTTCAAAGAATCGCGTGATTGGCATCATGCAGATGTTGTCCTGGCTCTGGCCAAACGCCGTTCCCTTCTCCGCCAGGATTCCAATGATCGTGTAGGTATGACCGCTGACCCGGACGGTTTTGCCGATCGGCGATTCATGGGGGAATAATCGGTTTTCGACCATTTTGCCGACGACTATTACGTTGCGGGCAAGATCGACGTCTTCATCGTTAAGATTTCGGCCGTAACCCAGGGTGTAGGCGTTAGCGGTGAGGAAACTGCGATTGGTCCCGACCATGAGCAGGCTCGGGGTCGTCTTTACGCCGTTGTAAACGGCCTGGCCCTTCACCTCGTAACCGAAACACTTCAGACAAATCTCGCGCGCGTTGCCTTCCATCAGTTTTTGGTAATGCAGCGCCTGTTGATAGGTGATGTTGCGGCGGTTCTGATATTTTTTCTTTACGTCGCCCCCCGCGCTCATGTTCGCCGGATATTTCGCGAACTGAAAAATGTTCGAACCCAGGAAGCTGATGCCATTCTCGATCGCGTATTGGAGCGCGCCGATCGCGGTCATGACCGAGATGACAGAAAAGACGCCGATGGTGATTCCAAACATCGTTAGGCCGGAACGCAGTTTGTTCACGCCCAACGAGCCCAAAGCCATCGTGATGATTTCGCTAAATCGCATAAGTCAAAAATTCGAATCTCGAAATCCGAAACAAATTCGAAATCTAAAATCCAAATTCATTTCCGATTTTGCCTACGATTGACCCGAAGATTTTCATCAACGTCGTTGCATGGGTTGGGGGATTTTTGAGTTTCGGTATTCGAATTTGTTTCGATATTCGGTATTCGAATTTCTATTCATATCTAAGTGCGGTAACTGGATCGAGTCGCGACGCAGTCCACGCGGGCGCGAAACCGGAAATTAATCCCGTTAGCACCGAGACGATCATGCTGGCGACAACGAGGCCGAGCGAAAACTGGATTGGGAATGACGGGAAAGCTTTGCCGATTCCGAAGCAGAGAAGATAAGCGACGGCGAGCCCGATAAATCCCCCCAACAAACAAAGCGCGGTCGATTCGATCAAAAACTGCAACAGAATGGTGCGTCGCCGCGCTCCCAGCGCTTTGCGTGTTCCAATTTCCTTGGTCCGCTCCTTCACGCTCACAAAGGTGATGTTCATGATTCCGATCGCGCCGACAAAGAGCGATAATCCGGTGATAAAAAGTCCGGCGATTGCGATCGTATTTTTCACCGGATCGAGCGTGCTCTTGAATGCTTGTTGTTCGTTAATCGAAAAATCGTCCTTCTTTTCGGGCGAGAGACCGCGGAGACGGCGCATAATTCCGGTAAGCTCGTCTTTCGCTTCAGCCAATTTCTTTTTGTCTTTAACTTTCACTCGCACGTCTGACTCGGTTGACGTTGCGCCAGGCCGTGCGTCTGACGCGCTTTTCGAGCTGAAGTATTTGTTAAAAGCCGTCAACGGTAACGCGACCATCGAATCCCAGCTGAACAGTCCAAGAAAGGTTCCTTGCCGGGCGTTCACGCCGATAACCTTAAAATTCTGTCCGTTGATCAGAACAGTTTGGTTGATCGGACTCTCCGACGGGAACAACGCGTCGGCCACGTCGTACCCAATCACCACAACTTGGGCGCCTTCGCGCGATTCGATCTCGTTGAAGAAGCGACCTTCTTTGCAATCGATCGTGGACGTCAGGGTGAAATCCGAAGTCGTCCCAAGAGTAAAAACGCCGTCCACTTCGTTGCCCCCGTGTTTGATCGAGCGCATCAGGCTGGAAGTCGGCACCGCGACGATGAGATTTGAATTCGGCGTGGCGGACATGACCCGATTGATCTTGTCCGCGTAATCCGTCTCGATTTTTTTCCGATCGCGATAGTTCCACCAATCGTCCACCGGTTTCCATGGCCATTGGGTGACGTAAAGGACATCATCGCCGAGCACGGACATGCTGTTGTCGAACCCAATAGAAATTCCGCTGATCGCCGTGCCCATCAATGTGACCGCGACGATGCCAATGATGACGCCAAGCGCAGTCAGGGTCGATCGTGTCATGTTCGAGCGCATCTGCGCAGCAGCGATCTTCCAGCTTTCTTCCAACTCGTAGAGAAAGCGTTTCATCTGAATCAGCTCGCAACGGCTGTATCGAGCTCGGGCATGAATCCCACGTGATCCGTTTCGATCAGACCATCGCGAAGATGAATCGGCCGGCGGGCATGCGCGGCAATGTCGCGTTCGTGGGTGACCAGGATGATTGTGTTGCCGCGCAGATAAAGGTCTTCGAGCAGCGCCATGATCTCTTCGCCGGTTTTCGAATCAAGATTGCCGGTCGGCTCGTCGGCCAGAATGATCGACGGGTTGTTGACCAGAGCGCGCGCGATCGCCACCCGCTGGCGTTGTCCGCCGGACAATTCGTTAGGCTTATGATGAATGCGGTCGCCCAGGCCGACATCAATCAGCGCCTGTTCGGCGCGCTGTCGGCGCGTGTCGGGATCCATGCCCGCGTAGATCAAAGGAAGCTCGACATTACGCAACGCGTTGGCGCGCGGAAGCAGATTGAACGTTTGAAAAACAAAGCCGATCTCCCGATTACGAATTGCCGCCAGCTCGTCGTCGTCCATTTCCTTGACGTTGCGCCCGTTGAACTCGTACCGGCCGGAGCTCGGAGTATCGAGACAACCAAGCATGTTCATCAAAGTGGATTTGCCGCTACCGCTTGGGCCCATGACCGCGAGATATTCGTTTCGCCGAATTTGTAACGTCACGCCACGCAACGCGCGCACGATCTCTTCGCCCATCACGTATTCCTTCGTGATGTTCTCAATATCGATGACAACGGGCCCTGCGGGCCGAGTGACGAGTGACATGTCAGTGCAGACGTGATCAGTGACCAGTGATCAGTGACCAGACGAACCTGATCACTGGCCACTGTTCACTGGTCACTTCGATGCCTCCTTATCGTACGTTACTTTTGCGCCGTCTTTCAGTTTGCGGCTGATGGCGCTGTAGCTGCCGGAAATGACTTCGTCGCCGGACTGGACCCCGCTTTTGATTTCCATGTAGGTGTCGTCAGAAATTCCGGTCGTGACTTTCACCGATTGCGCTTTGCCGCCTTTTTTCAAAAAGACGACCTTCGAAAGTTTTTCGCGCTCCTCTCTCTGCGCTGCTTTTTCCTGCTTCTCATTGACGAAGTCGGCGTTGTTATCGCCCTTATCACGCGCATTTGCCTTGAGTTTTCGATTCTCAATTTCTTCCGGGCTCAAATTGCTCTCACCGGTCCGAATCGTGACTGCTTGCATCGGAACCGCCACTGCGTCTTTCACTATGTTCGTCTCAATGTCGGCGGTGCAACTTAATCCTGGTTTCAACGGCACATCGTGGTCGTCGATGCGCACCTTGACTTGAAAATTCGTTACCTCTTCCTGCGTGCCCGAGCCAGTGGTCGTCCCAGTGTTCGCGATCTGGTAAACCGTTCCGTGGAATTTGCGATCGCCGTAAGCATCGATTTTCACATTCGCCTTGTCGCCGACCTTCACGTTCACGACGTCGTTTTCGTTCACATCGACGCGCGCCTCCATGTGATTGAGGTCGGCCACGCGCATTACTTCAGTTCCGGCAAATTGGCCGGTGGCAACGATTCGCTCCCCAAGTTTGCTGTTCAGGATGGTGATCGTTCCGTCGATCGGCGAATAAACCGTGGTCTTGGAAAGTTGGTCCCGGGCCTGACTTGAGCCCGCTTCCGCCCGTTCGATCTCGTGAAGCGAGCTTTCGTAGGTGTTCTTGGCAACGTCGGACGCGGCCTGGGCGGAGTTGTATTCCTGGATCGAAATCGTTTTCTTGGCGTACATGTCCTCGGCGCGTTTCAAATCCTGCGTCGTCTTCAACATCGTTGCCTTCTGTTGCAGATTTGTGGCTCTTGCCGAACTGATCGCCGCCTCTTGCTGTTCCAGCAGCGCTTTGTAGGAATCGGGTTTAATCTTAACGAGAAGGTCGTCTTTCTTGACCGCCTTACCGTCTTCCACCGGCAACTCGATGATCTCGCCCGCGACTTCCGGTGAGATTTTAACTTCTGTTTCGGGCTGAATCTTCCCTGTCGCCGAAACGGTTTGAAGAATTGTTTTCCGTACCGCCTTTTCGGTGGTAACCGGGATCGGCTTCTCCCGTTTGGAAAGGGCAATCGAAACGATCAGCCACAGGACGAACAATCCGACCGCGCCCCAAATGATTTGTTTGCGGCGACGGGCGCGTTGCTTACGCGCGGCCTGCGGCGAGGTTTCGGGTGTGGTTAAGGCTTGGTGCATGGCGACTCAGGGAACGGGAAACGTCGGAAATTACCTCACTTTAGACCTTTGCCAACGCAACGCGTTCACCGGCCAATCATAGGATGCAGAAGCCGTGCCCGTTGGATTCAACAATTTAGCTTAATTGTCGAGCCGCTGACAAATCCTCGAAATCGCCCACTGCGCGTGTTCGGCGATCAACGGCTCGGGATCGGTTGCGGCGCGCTGTAGGGAGGCCAAATCTTCCCGGGTCCCCACGTTGCCCAATGCGACGCAAACGTTGCGCAAAAAGCCGCGCCGCTTGATTCGTTTAATCGGCGAATTGCGAAACAAGGTGCGAAACTCGGCGTCAGTCAGTCGCAGATAATCGCGCAAACCAAATCCGGTTGTCGATTCTTGCGCGGCAAAAGCGCTTTGACGTGAAGTTTTGGCAAATCGATTCCACGGACACGCGTCCAGACAATCGTCGCAGCCAAAAATTCTGTCGCCCATCAATGGTCGCAGGTCGATCGGAATCGAACCCTTCAATTCGATTGTGAGATAGGAAATGCAGCGGCGCGCGTCCAGTTTATGCGGCGCGGTAATTGCCCCGGTGGGGCAAGCCTTGATGCAGCGTTCGCAGGTTCCGCAACGATCTCGCACCGGCTCGTCCGGGGGAAGCGGCAGGGTCGTTAGAATTTCCGCGAGGAAAAACCACGTCCCCAGTTTTTCGTCGATCAACATGGTACTCTTTCCGTGCCAGCCGATTCCAGCCTGGGCGGCGTGGTCGCGTTCTAAAATTGGACCGGTATCGACGTAGCATTTTTGCTCGCCGCCAAATTCGCGAAGGAACTCGTCGATCTTCTCTAACTTGGCCTCGATTACAGCGTGGTAATCATTTCCCCAAGCGTAACGCGCGATCCGTCCTGTTGTTGTAGTGGCGGCCGTGCCGGCCGCTCTTCGGTCTGCGGGCGACACGCCCGCCTCTACACCTTGAAAATAATTTAAGGCCAAAACGACGATCGATTTCGCGCCGGGCAAAATCTGTTCCGGGCCGCGCCGTTTTTCTTCACCGCGCGCCATATATTGCATGTCGCCGTGCGCGCCGGTTTCTAGCCAGGCTTGAAACTCATCGAGGTGGGCTGGGGGACCGCATTCAGCGACGCGGCAGGAATCGAAACCAAGTTCGCGGGAAAAATCGACCAGGCGGCGTTTAAGATGGATCGCGCTGTCCCCAGCGCGATCAAACGCGCTCGGAGAGCACGTTCCACCAAGCTGTTCCATCGGTGTCACATTCATCGGGCGGCCAGCTCCTCCATTTTGGTCAAAATTATTTCGGCTACCTGATCGTGATCCAGCCTTCCCGTATTGATTTCGAAGTCCGCCGCCGCTTTGTAGAGGGGGACTCGTTTCTGGAATAATTCAGAAAACACAGCGCGCGGATTTTCATTTTGAAGCAGCGGCCGGGTGTTTCGCCGCGAAGCGCGCTCGAACAGGACCGCTTCGTCGCCATTCAACCACACAACCGTGCCGACGCGTCTCAAAAGGTCGACATTTTCCGCGCGCATAATAATTCCCCCGCCCGTCACAATGATCGTTGCCCGATCCGTCGCGAGACCGCGAAGAGTTTCTGTTTCCGCGTCACGAAACTTTTCTTCGCCGTACACTTCAAACATCTCGGCAATCGGTATGCCGAACTGGGTTGCGACAGCCTCGTCGGTGTCCAAACGAGTCAGGCCGGTCCGCCTCTCCAGGGCTCGGCCGACCGACGATTTACCGGCGCCCATCATGCCGACGAGGACGATCGATTTGGCCGGATTCACACCGCAATATGCCGCCGAAGAGATCGCTTGAAAAGAAGTTGCGGCAACGCCTTGTCCGACCAAACTGCGTTATGGCTGAGTCGAAACCGCTGGTCGCGATTGTAATGGGGAGCAAATCGGATTGGGACACAATGCGTCACGCTTCGGAGATGCTGGATGAGTTTGGAGTGCCTAACGAAGCGCGCGTGTTATCGGCGCATCGCACGCCGGACGCGACCACGGAATTTGCGCGCAAAGCTTCCGAGCGCGGACTGCGCGTGATCATTGCGGGCGCGGGTGGGGCCGCGCATTTGGCGGGCGTCATCGCCGCCCATACCCTGTTGCCGGTGCTTGGCGTTCCCATGCAATCGAAGCTGCAAGGATTGGATTCACTTTTGTCGACCGCCCAAATGCCGGGCGGGATTCCGGTTGGCACTCTCGCAATCGGGGACGCCGGCGCAAAAAACGCCGCGCTTCTTGCGGTGGCCATTCTCGCTACCACTGACAAAAAGCTTCGGCAAAAGCTGGAAGCGTTTCGCAAGAAACAATCCGAAAGCGTTCTTTCCGCGAAATTGCCGAAGTGAAGACGGAAATTTCAACCGACCGCAATGCGGCGGTTGAATTGCTGCGCCGGGGCGAAGTCGTCGCCCTGCCTACCGAGACGGTTTACGGACTCGCCGCCGATGCGCTTAACCCAATCGCAGTGGCAAAAATTTTCGAGGCGAAGAGTCGACCGCATTTCGATCCGCTCATCGTTCATTTGCCAGAAAATGATTGGCTTGAGAAGATCGCGGATGTTCCTTTGCCAGATCGACAATTGATTTCCAGACTGGCGGAGAAGTTTTGGCCGGGCCCGTTTACGCTCGTCTTGCCGAGACGCCGGATGGTTCCCGAGATTGTGACTGCGGGTCTGGAGACTGTCGCGCTAAGAATCAGCGCCCACCCGGTTTTCTCTGAAATCATTCGCGCGTTTGGAAAGCCGTTGGCGGCGCCGAGCGCCAACCGATTCGGACGAATCAGTCCAACCACCGCCAAGCACGTGATGGATGAACTCTCCGGACGAATCCCGTTGATTATCGACGCCGGCCCGACAACCCACGGAATTGAGTCGACGATTGTCGGCGTTCACAACGATAAGATTCAAATCTTGCGACGCGGGCCGATCACGTCGGAGCAGTTGTCTGAATTTGGCAAAGTCGAGATCGCGAAAGCGGTTGGGAAAATTTCCGGCCCGGGCCAACTTCCCTCGCACTACGCGCCGAAAACTCCGTTGCGACTTGTCGATGACTTGAAGTCGTTCGAGTCAGACCATCGATGCGGATTGCTGGCGTGGAATCCTGTTAAAAAAGACGAGCGCTTCGTCGCGATTCGAAATTTGAGCGATAAACAAGATCTGCGCGAAGCGGCCGCGAATCTGTTTCGCTATTTGCGCGAGCTGGACGAGCTCGGCGTCGATCTTATCGTTGCAGAACGAGTTCCTTCTCAGGGACTCGGGGCTGCGATTTTGGATCGGCTGACCCGCGCTTCACATTCTTCGGATCGAAAGTCAGACATGCCTCAATGAATCCTTTGAACAACGGATGCGGCTTGTTCGGCTTGCTTTGAAACTCGGGGTGATATTGGCAGCCGACGAAATAGGGATGGTCGCGAAGCTCGATTAGTTCCGCGAGGGTCCCGTCTGGGGAAGTTCCGGAAATCACGAAGCCCTTTTCGTTCATCCGATCGCGATACTGCATATTGAACTCGTAACGGTGGCGGTGCCGCTCCATGACGTCGTTCGCCCCGTAAATTTTCTCGGCGAGCGTGCCTTTCGCGATCTTGGTCGGCCAGGTGCCGAGCCGCATGCTGCCGCCTTTGCTGTGAATCTTCTCGCGTTGCTCCTCCAGCAAAGAAATCACCGGGTCTGGCGTCTCAGGATCAAACTCCGTGCTGTTCGCCTTTTCAACGCCGCAAACATCGCGGGCAAATTCAATCGTCGCCACCTGCATTCCCAGACAGAGACCGAGAAAGGGTATGCCGTGCTCGCGGGCGTAACGAGCAGCTTTGATCTTTCCCTCGACCCCGCGCTCGCCGAATCCGCCCGGAATCAGAACGCCGTTCACATCCTGCAATTGGGTCCCGACTCGATCTTGAAGCGATTCGGCGTCGACCAGTTTCAACTCGATCCCGCAATCCTGGCTCGCGGCCGCATGGGTGAGCGATTCGTAAATACTCTTGTAGGCGTCCTGAAGATGAATGTATTTGCCGACGACAGCGATCTTGACCCGTTGTTGAGGGCTGATGACGCAATCGACAAATTTTTTCCAACTCTTCAGATTCGGCTCTGGAGTCTTCAGCTGCAGTAAATCGCAGACGAGCTTGTCCAAGCCTTCGTCGTGCAACATCAGCGGCACTTCGTAGATCGTGTGCTCGACGTCGCGCGCTTCGATTACCGCCTTCTCCGAAACGTTGCAGAACATCGATAACTTCTGCCGCAGTTCGCGATCGATCGGTCTCTCGCTCCGGCAGATCAACACCTGCGGCTGCAAGCCGATTTCGCGCAGCTTCGCCACGCTTTGCTGGGTCGGCTTCGTTTTCAATTCGCCCGCCGCCTTGATGTAGGGCACAAGCGTGACGTGCATGTTCACGACGTTCTGCGCGCCCACTTCGAGAATGAATTGGCGGATCGCTTCCAGAAACGGCAGACCTTCGATGTCGCCGGTCGTCCCGCCGATTTCGGTGATGACCACGTCGTATTTCGATTCGTCCGAAATCTCGCGGATCCGGTCTTTGATTTCGTCGGTGACGTGCGGAATCACCTGGACTGTTTTGCCGAGATAATCGCCGCGGCGTTCTTTGAGAATGACGGACTCGTAAACCTGGCCGCTGGTTAGATTGTTATGGCGCGAGAGCACGCAATTGGTGAAACGCTCGTAATGGCCGAGATCGAGATCGGTCTCCGCTCCGTCGTTCAGCACATAAACTTCGCCGTGCTGAAACGGATTCATCGTCCCAGGATCGACGTTGAGATAAGGATCGAACTTTTGGAGAACAACGCGCAGTCCGCGCGCTTCCAGCAAGGTGCCGAGAGAGGCCGCGGCCAGTCCCTTGCCTAACGAACTAACGACTCCGCCGGTAACGAAAATGTACTTCATCGAGAGATCCTCCGCCGTTGTGCGCGAGCCAGCCGTTGCTCCAGCGCTTTTGCGTCCGCCGGCGTGTCTACGCCAGGCGATCCATGTTTCATGAGAAGCACATGAACCTTTACACCATTTTCGAGCGCGCGCAATTGCTCGAGCGATTCCGCGCGTTCCAGCGGACTCGGTTTCCATCTCACGAAATCGAGCAAAGTTTTTCGCCGGAAACCGTAGACGCCCTGGTGCCGCAAATACTTAATCGCCACCGATCGGTTCCGAGGGAACGGGATCGCGTAACGCGAAAAGTAAAGCGCGTCGCCGGAACGATCGACAATCACCTTTACCTGATGCGGCGAGGCAGCTTCGGCCGGGTTTGAAAAGGGATGTGCCGCTGTGACGATCCCAACATCGCTGTTCGACCGGAGCGTCTCTACAAGACGGTCCAGCAGCCTAGGTTCAACCAGAGGCTCGTCGCCCTGGATATTGAGAATGAAGTCAAAGCCCTGGCTTTTCCGGGCCACTTCGGCGATGCGATCGGTCCCGCTCTGATGACTTTTCGAGGTCATCGCCACCTCGGCGCCCCAGTCGAACGCGGCTTTCGCGATTCGCATGTCGTCGGTTGCGATGATCACGGAATCCAAACTCTTTGCTCGGCGGCATTGCTCCCAGACGTGCTGAAGAAGCGGCTTGCCGGCAATGAGATGCAGCGGTTTTCCCGGAAAACGCGTCGACCCCCAACGTGCCGGGATAATGCCTACCGCTCTACTTGCTCGTTTCATTAAGAATGATCTTCGCCGCCGCCGGCACATCTTCCGACACCCAATCAGCGCAGCTGCCATCGGTCATTTTATCGAACCCTGTTCGCACCCGGATTGCCCGGATCCCTGCATTATGCGCGCACTCGGCATCGAGCTCCTTGTCTCCGATCAAAAATGAGCGGGAAAGATCGATATTATGTTCGCGCGCGGCTTGGAGAACCATTCCCGGAGCCGGTTTTCGGCACTCCGACGGTTGCCCGGGAGCGTCCGGGCAAAAATAAGTGGCGTCGATCAAACCATTGCCGAGCTGGCGCGAAACTTCGATCTCGACTGCGCGATATTGATCCTCGGTAAAAAAGCCGCGACCGATCCCGCTTTGGTTCGTGATCACAATGACTTTGTAGCCGGCGTCCTTGAGCTGAGCCAATGCAGCCGCCACGCAATCGAAAACCCGAACCTGGTCGGGTCGCGAACAATAATCAGCGTCGTGCATAAGGGTACCGTCGCGATCGACGAAGACCGCAGGCGACTTCGCCTCAGTCGAACTCATGTTCGAAACTAGCGATCAATTCATCGCGCGTCACGGTGGCGGTGCCGATTTTGCCGACCACGACCGCGCTGGCGTGGTTGGCGAGTTGAGCAGCTTCGAGCGGCGTCGCGTTGCAGGAGAGGGCTAGGGTGAACATCGCAACGGCGGTATCGCCCGCGCCGGACACGTCGAAGACATCGCGCGCCTTAGTCGGAATGTGATGGGGATGTTTTCCTTTTTCAAAAAACATCATCCCGTGTTCGCCGAGCGTGACCAAAAGATATTGGATGCCCCACTTCTGGAGCAGGGCTTTTCCGGCGCGCACAAGGTCGACATCCTTTTTTGGCGCCAGGTCAGCGTCGCGATTTGGAATCCCGGCGGCAAGAAACGCTTCCGCTCGATTCGGCTTCACCGCCGTTATCCCGCTCCAATCGATCAAATTGTGCGGATTCGGATCGGCCGTCACGATCTTCTTCGCGGTGCGGGCGTCGCGAGCGATTTGTGTGACCAGGTCCGCGGCCAAAAATCCTTTGCCGTAATCTTCGAAGATAATTGCGTCGAAATCGTTCAATCGTTTTCGGACCGCGGCCACGATTTTCCCGATCTGCTTCGCCGAAAGCGCGGCGATTTTTTCACGATCAACCCGGACCACTTGCTGTTGCCGGGCAATGATCCGGGTTTTGACTATCGTGGAAAATTTTTCGTCCTCGACCGCGTCGGAGACATCGATCTTGCACTTGCCGAGCAATTCGCGCAGTAGCTGACCGGTGCGATCTTTCCCGACCAAACCGATGACCGAAACGCGATCTACAAACTCGCGCAGATTGCGCGCGACGTTGGCCGCCCCGCCGGGAAAATATGATTCGCGGGTGACTTCGACAACCGGCACCGGGGCCTCGGGCGAGATCCGGCCAACTTTGCCCCAAATAAACTCGTCCAGCATCAGGTCGCCGATGACCAGAATGCGCTTGGACGGGGCGCGATCGAGGATTTGGCGGAGCTTTTTTAAGTCCATAAATGCACCGAGGGGCGATGTTGGGCGGAAAGAAGTAGGCGTGGGTAACTCAAAATTGCAATGCGCAGGTATTTGTGCGGAGCCAAGGTTCTGCTTACAATGGCTTCATTAATCCTGAATACGAAGCCGAAATCAACAGTCGAAGCTGCCGATGATAGCCTTTTCTAAAACTCTAAAAATTAGCGCGAGCGCCTTTCTTGGGGCGACGCTTTGCGCCCATGCTGCCCAAGCCCCGCAACGAATCGACGTCAGCAAGATGTCGAAGAATGTCGAGAACGTAGTCGTTCCGCTGCCCAATGAAATCTTTGGCGCGCTGAACAAGCTCGGCTCGATCAATTGGCGCGAGTACGTTCGCACCGAAAAGAGCAGCAACTTCACCCAACGGCCTCGCATTGCCCTGCTTCTTGGGACCGTGATTGCCGACGGATTCATCGCCGTTCAAGCGGAAGACGCGCCCGCCGTGAAGGAGATCGGGGAGCGGGTTTTGAATTTATCCAAGGCCATCGGCGTTGGGAATTCAATTACTCCGCACGCGAAAGCAATCACCGAAGCGGCTGACAAGCGGAAATGGGAAGACGTCCGCCAGGAGCTCGATCGCACCCAAAGTAGTGTCCAGGCGGCAATGAATGAGGTGCACGACGAGAAGCTTTCGCAATTGGTGAGCCTTGGCGGCTGGTTGCGCGGGACGCAGGTGTTGACCTCGGTGGTCACGAAACATTTTTCGCCAGACGGAGCGGAGTTGCTGCATCAGCCGGATTTGCTCGTGCATTTCCAAACCCAGCTCGAAGGAATGCCGGAATTTAATCTGCCGATCATTCACGATATTCAGACCGCGCTCGGGCAGGTCAAACCGCTGGTAGACGTCGGCGGTTCCACCCATATTTCCGCGGAGTCGGTGCGAAGGATTAACGACATCACCACGAAACTCGATAGCGGGATCGTAACGAAGGATTGAACACCCTCCCATGAATCGCTCCATGAAATCCACTTTGCGGGTAAGCCTGTTCCTTCTCGTTGGTTTAGTTCTGCCCCACGGCGCCGGTGGCACGGTGGATGACGCGCAATCGTTCGCGCTTCAGGCGGCCGAGCCGTACGTGAAAGAGGGTTTCCAGGTGCGTGAAGATTACTGGGGCGGTGATCTCGGATCGGGCGAAAAGAAAGCCGTCCGTCAGCAGCTATTCAAGGGCAACGAATACTGGTTTTGGCTGGGAACAGAAGTCGAGCGGGCAAAGATATCGGTCCATATTTATGACTCCGAAGGAAAACTGGCCGAGCAACCGGACAGTTGGGAGAAAGGCCATTTTGCTGCCGCCCATGTGATTCCCAAGGCGACCAGCAGCTATTTCATCATTGTCGCAGTGGAAGAGTCGCCCGAGGAGCGGACGCACTGGGCGCTGGTTTACGGGTTCCGCTGACCGCGAGTGATTTTCCATCCTCCAGAATGCCTGCGTGCCGTGGCGTAGAAGGGTAATATTGTCAGATGACCGAAACCCGAACGCTGCATTTCGATAGCGCGCGTCAGGTGCAATCGCTTTACGCGAACGATCTCCAGCTTTTGAAGCGAATGGAGGATTCGCTCGGCGTCAAAGTCACAACCCGCGAAGGCTGGGTGAAAATCGAAGGCGAGCCGGAAAAAATCGATAAAGCCCAGCGGGTTTTTGATCAGCTTGAGGAAGCGCAGAAAAAAGGTGTGCCCATCCAGAAGCACGAGTTCCAATACGCGCTGAATTCAGTGAACGAATCGCGCGGAGACAATCTGACCGACGCGGTTTCGATGAAGATCACAACTTCCTCGCGTAAGCCGCCGATTATTGCGCGCTCGGCCGGACAAAAAAGTTATCTCGAAGCGATCGACAAACACGACATCGTTTTTGGAATCGGGCCGGCCGGAACTGGCAAAACCTATCTCGCAGTCGCCATGGCTGTGTCCGCGCTGAAAAAAGATCAGGTCAGTCGAATCATTTTGACCCGACCCGCGGTCGAAGCCGGAGAAGCGCTCGGTTTTCTGCCGGGCGAGCTCGAGCAAAAAATCGCGCCCTACTTGCGCCCGCTCTACGACGCGCTTCGCGATATGCTCGAGCCGGAAGAGATAGAGCGTTCGATTGCCCGGCAGACCATCGAAGTCGCGCCGCTGGCTTACATGCGCGGTCGCACTTTGAACAACGCGTTTGTGATTCTGGATGAAGCGCAAAACACGACGACCGAGCAAATGTTCATGCTCCTGACTCGAATTGGCCCGCGCTCCAAGTGCGTCATTACGGGCGACGTAACCCAGATCGATTTGCCACCGAACAAACGTTCCGGCGTAGTCGAGGCCCTTCAGGCGTTGAAAAGCATTCCGGACATCGCGATTGTCTATTTAAATGAGCGTGACGTGGTACGTCATGAGCTGGTCCGATCCATTATCACAGCTTACCAACAACATCGGTCGCCCGCGCCGGCATCGCGAAAGTAATCCATGTTTGATTTCATAAGACGCAGACGCCTGTTGAAACGCGGGCTGGCTTCGAAAAAGCAACGCCGCCGCCGCACCCGTAACGAATTGCTGCGGAGCCTGGAATACGCGCGGTTTGTGAAGGTCTTCATTCTCGCCGCTTTCGTCGCGGGCCTTGCCTTCCTGATCTTTGGCGGACAGCAGCCGGAACCGACAAAAAGCTTTGTCATCGCGCTGCTGTTTTTCGCAACGTCGGTCGCAGCCTTGTGGATCAATCATCCGGCGACCTTTACTCAAAACTCGCGCGTCTTCCTCGTTTACGGAACGATCTTTGTTCAGCTCGCGGCGATCAAACTTGTCCTGATGCTGTGCAGCGAGCATGCATTCAGGTTTCTCACGCCAGAAATGGGATGGCTGCTCGCGCCTTACGCGTTCGCGCCGCTCGTGCTCAGCGTTTTGCTGGGACGTAATCACGGACTTTACGCGGCGTTCTTTGTCAGTTTCTGGAGCAGCGTTCTGTTCGTAAAAATCGACGCGCCGCTTCTGGTCATCAGTCTGCTCAGCGGATTCACCGCCGTTTATCTCACGCTCCAGGTGCGGCGTCGCGGCAAACTTATTCGGGCCGGTCTCGGGGTCGGCGTCGGGATTTGGCTTTCCTCACTTTGTTTTGGACTGATCACAATCAATCTGTTTCCGCCGACCGACAACGATTGGGGGATGATCGGAATTCAAAGCGCCCTCGCGCTTGGCAATGGAATTGTCACGGCAATGATTGTCGGCGGCGCGTTGCCGCTCCTCGAACATCTCTTTCAGATTACCACCGACATTTCGTGGCTGGAGCTGTCGGATCTCAACCATCCATTGTTGCGGCGAATGACGATCGAAGCGCCCGGCACCTATCACCACAGTCTGGTGGTCGCGAATCTGGCCGAATCCGCCGCCGAAGCCATTGGCGCCAACGCGACAATGTGCCGAGTCTGTGCCTATTTCCACGACGTCGGTAAATTGGTGAAGCCGCAATATTTCACCGAGAACATGAGCTTCGAGCGCAATCCGCACGACGATCTCGCGCCAAGCATGAGCGCGCTCATCATCATCGCGCACGTGAAAGAAGGCGTTGACCTTTCGCTCAAACACAAACTAACCCAGCGCATCATCGACATCATCCAGGAGCATCACGGCACCTCGCTCGTTTATTATTTCTATCAACGCGCGCTCCAGCAGCAGGAAGACGCGCGGGCCGGCGGCAAGATCATGAACATTCGCGAGGAAGACATTCCCGAAGTCCAGGAGGAAAGCTTCCGTTATCCCGGGCCGAAACCGCAGACCAAGGAAAGCGCGATCGTCAGCCTGGCCGATATCGTCGAGAGCGCGTCGCGGAGTTTGGAAAAACCGACGCCGCAAAAAGTCGAGCAACTGGTGAACGAATTGATCGAAGAACGAATCGCCGACGGTCAGTTGGATGAATGCGATCTCACTCTCGGCGAATTGCGGGTCATCGCCGAGCGATTCCGTTTCACGTTAATGACCATGCTGCACACCCGCATCGCGTATCCCAAGGGCGAATCACGATTCACGCCCACCGAAGACGACGCGGTGCGCATGCGACCGGATGTCATGGCGTCATTGCGCAAGCCGGAATCCGCGCCGCCAGTGAGCGCGGCTTGAATGTTGTAGCCACGGCGTTATGCGCCGTTTTGGCTGGACGGGCCACAGGCCCGTGGCTACACCGCGTTCGGTGATGTTCTAACTTCGCTCGGAATGACAAAAGAAGAACACCTTCGCGATTACCACGCCGGTACCGCCATCGTCCTCGGCTCCGGTCTGAACTCGCTCGTTGTCGATCCAGAGGAGAACCAGATAGTTCCTTACTCCGAGTTTTCAGAGATCCCGAAGCCGACGGTGCCTGGCCACGTCGGCCGATTCGTTCTCGGCGAAATTGGAAAGACGAAAATTATTTTCGCGCAGGGCCGGGTTCATCTCTACGAAGGGCATTCCGCGCAAGACGTGACCTCCATCGTGCGCGTGCTCGCGGAATCGGGAATCAAAACATTGATCGTCACCAACGCCGCCGGATCGCTCAATCCGAAGTTTAAAGTCGGTGAATGGATGATGATCACCGATCACCTCAATCTCACCGGACAAGTCTCCTTGGTGGAACGCGATCTCCGAGCGCGTTCAATCGCGCCGGGACGGCGCGATCCACCTATTTTCGTCGACATGACCGAAGCTTATTCTCGCCGACTTCAGGAAAAATTCCGCGCCGCTGCGAAGAAGATCGACTTCGCCCTGCACGAAGGCGTTTACGCGGGCAGTGTCGGTCCGCAGTACGAAACGCCGGCCGAAGTTCGGATGTTACAAAAGCTCGGCGCCGATGCCGTCGGCATGTCGACCGTTCTGGAAGTGATCCAAGCCCGCGCGCTGGGCCTCGAAGCCGCCGCTTTCTCCTGCCTAACCAATCTCGCCGCCGGCCTCTCGAAAGAAAAACTCAGCCACGAAGAAGTCTTGGAGGTCGGCAAAAAAGCCGCCGCAGATTTTGCGCGATTACTCAACGACGCGCTTGTCTAACGAGAACGAGATAAGCCACGGCTATCGCTGAAAAGCAATACGGCGGGAGTGCGCGAGCACGAAGACGCGAGTCGCGCTAGGGAAGCCGGGAGCCGAGACGAAGTCGAGGGTGTCGTGGCAAACACGCTGAAGTCATTTCGCCGAGGGGCCGTTGGCTTCATCGACTGGTTCGACCTCAAACTATTTCAGCTTGCTCCGAATATCCGTCAAAGTCAGGAGATGCTTTTTCAATCTTTCAAAGGTTTTCTCCGCCCATGCCTTAACATCAGGATCGCTACCGCGTTGGAATTCATCTGCACAATCGGCTAGGTCTTCTCGGAGGCTTTTCTCCATTTCGAGCAGCCACCGCGCGTCGTAGTTCGTAACCAGCCTCCCACCGCCAGCATAACCAGCCCCATAAGCGAGCCCTCCTAACCTGGGATTGCGAGTCAGCGCCGCTGCAATATTTTCTTTAGGTATCGCGATGTTCTTTCGCGCCGCAAGTGCTCTCAAGTCGTTATCGAGTGCCGTACGGTCACTGATCACTTGTTTGCCGAAGTTAATTACATCCGCGGTTCGAGCCTGCTTCTCGGCCAACGTTCCTAATAGCATCTGTTCGGGTCCGCGGTCCGCAAGGTTCGTCATAAACTTTTTATCTTTTTCGCTGACTGCAGCCGCAGCCGGCGGACCTGCCGCGACGACAAGGCAGATGAGAAAAGCAATTCCGAGAACGCGCATAAGGTCTAACCAGAACAAGCTCAGCCACCGCTGGCGGGGAGCGAGCGTCGCTACGGAGTTGAATGTTGAAGTCATAAAGAACTAGTTGTCGGAACGGCCAGCGGTTGGCTGAAGCGTTTGGTTAGGCGAATTTTGCGCCAAACCTTCCAAAAGATAAACGTCCACACGACCAAATCGACTAGAAATCCGAACAATCGGACTCGCGTCGGGAGAATAATGACATCCAGCGGTTGGAAAACGTCGTCCACCGGGGGCGGCTGAATTCGTACGGGCAGTCCTGCCAGGACTTTAACACCGTCATCTCCGTACTCCCACGTAGAGTAGAGCGCTCGCAATGGTAGTCCTCGTGTGTCCAAACAGAGAAAACCACCGTGGTCTACCTTTGGCTGCGTGAATCGTGTAATCCCTAGTGCCCGTGTCATCAATACGCTTGGCACCCGCGCGTTTTCGGATGGCGCGGCAAGCTCGGAATCGGGTACATCCGTAACAATCATTGCGAATTCGCACGTGGCTCCCACGGCTCTGTGGAGAGAATAGTCCCAAGCGTCAGTTGACGGAAGCGATGGACTTCTAACAACGACGTGTGCAACGACGTCGTTGTCATTGAGACGAACGAGCAGCGCGCATGTCCACGCCGCAGCGACCGTCGCTGCCAAGCTCAGTACAAAGCAGACACTGAGCTCTCCAATTATTCGCGTAGCTTGGCGCATGATGACCTATTCGCCTAACGAGAACAAGATGAGCGACGCCGGACGAGGGCGCGCGTCGCTCGGGGTGAAGGGGTGGAAGTCATCTCAAATGTGGCCACAGAGCGGTCCGGCGTTCGCTCTATCGCATGGTTAGGCGTCATTGGTGACGTGTCGATGTCTCAGGCGCGCCACGAACCGCGCTCCTCCAGCCAGAAAGCCTCGCGGCCAAGGCCGACTCGTTCGAGCAGGGCGAGATAGGGTGCGTAATAAGGTTTGGGTAGAATGTTTTGCACGAACGACTCCTTGGTCTCATTCCATCGTTCATACACGACAACAAGGTCGGATTGATCGATTGCGGCATTGATCCACGCATCAATGAAGGTCGGCTCCTTCGCGAGTGCATCGAAGAGGGTGTGTCCGACCTTCAGTAATTCCTCGCGATGCTCAGGCTTCACTCGGACAAAAACGTTCAGTGTGATGATTTGGTGGATTGCGGATGACGCCTAACGAGAACAAGCTGAGCGACCGCTGACGAGAGCGAGCCGGGTTCGGACGATTGCAGTGCTGAAGTGGCGTCGTGGGAGTAAAGGCGCACCGGCTCGCAGCGCGTTGCCAGCGCTTGGTGCGATCGCTTAGTGTTGCTTTCGCTGAGCTAGAGCCCGCCTCAAAATCTTCGGGCGAGTCTAGCGAACCGTAAAAGAATCGGTCCGTAATCGTGCCCCACTGATGGATGGCCCGCGAGAATCAGTATCTGGAACGCACGTCATTCGAGTTCTCGAACTGCGCCTAGATCCCAAAGATTGTAGGAGTGAGATTGCGGGCGGATTTGGAGTAGTGTGCTGCCGAAATCGTCAACGGCCAGACGAATTGCGGGCTTCGCGCCCGCCAAGGGAACAATCAAGAGTATCAAGCCGGCGGTGGTTGTGAATCGGTTCATATTTATTGATGGAAAATTTGTTCGACCCGAAGCGGTCTTCGCCTAACGAGAATTAGACGAATGTTCGTAATATAAGGCGAACATTTTTTCGTCTAACATGTTTACACTTCGGGCGGCCTTGCTCGCGGTTCGCGGAACTTGGCGGTGGCGGTGCTGGGTTGAGTGACGAATGGGCCGCCTTCGAGCGGCGCGGATTTGGTGAACGCAACGTCGGGCATTTCGCTGGGAAGACCTTCCAACGGAAATTCTTTGCGCAACGGAAAGAAGGGATAGCCGTCCCACATCAGAATCCGGCGAAGATCGGGATGGCCTTTGAACTTGATCCCCATCATGTCGTAAATTTCGCGCTCGTGCCAATTCGCGGTCGGCCAGATGTCGGAAACGGTATCGACCTGTTCGTCCTCGCCGACTTTTAGTTTCAGTCGGAGATAAACGCCGAGGGTCATCGAGTACAACTCGTAAACAATTTCAAACCTTGGTTCTTCGTCCGCGTTGTCGATGCTGGTGATGTCGACCAGGTAATCGAACGAGAGATCGTCCCGGCAGAGCTTGGCGATTTCGCGAAGATCGCTCGCGGCAATGGTGTAAGTCGTTTCGTCGCGAAATTCGGTTTTCGCCTGAAGCTTTGGTCCGAGCAGTTTGCCTAACGAAGAGAGAAGTTCCGAGCCAGTCATTGAAGAGGTTGAGGGGTTGAGGAGTTGAGAAGTTGAGAGGAAAGCAAAAAACGAAAATTGGCAGTCGGAGCGCCTGCCCTACAACCTCGCGCTCTCATGTGCCGACTTCTGCGAGCTTCTTCGTCCACTCCGGTTTTTGGGCGGCGAACGATTTCTCGCCGGAAATTTTTTCCTGGAGTTTCATCAAGCCGGCAAGCAGCGCCTCCGGACGCGGTGGGCAGCCGGAAATGTAAACGTCGACCGGGAGGAGTTGATCGATTCCCTGAAGGACGGCATAGGACCGATACATCCCACCGGTAGATGCGCACGCGCCCATGGCGATGACCCATTTGGGATCGGGCATCTGCTCGTAAATCCGTTTCACCGCCAGCGCCATTTTGTAAGTCACGGTGCCGGCAACGATCATGACATCGCATTGGCGCGGGGAGAACCGCATCACTTCGGCGCCGAACCGGGCAATGTCGAACCTCGACGCGGCGGTGGCCATCAATTCAATCGCGCAGCAGGCCAGCCCCATTGGCATCGGCCAAAGCGAGTTTTTGCGGACCCAATTGAAAGCAGCGTCGAGCCGGGTAAAAATGACGTTGCCCTCGATCTTTGAGTCGTAAGCAGTCGCGTGTTGTTCAGCCACGTCGAAACGTTAGGTTTCACGACAGACCGTGCAAGGCAAATTAGGTAGGGGCGATTGACCTCAATCGCCCGCTCGGTGATTGTCATGGCTCGCGTGGCGGGCGGTTCGGTGAACCGCCCCTACCTAAAGAAATGAACCGGAGAACTCGCACTCATCTCGACGCGCTTGAGAATCAGAGCATTTTTATTTTTCGCGAGGCCTATCACGCGTTCAAAAACGTCTGCATGCCCTGGTCGATGGGGAAAGACTCGAACGTGCTGGTCTGGCTGGCGCGAAAAGCGTTCTTCGGCCGGGTTCCGTTTCCAGTTCTGCACATCGACACCACCTACGAATTTCCGGAGATGATCGAGTTCCGCGAATGGGCGAAGACGCATCACAGTTTGAATCTGATTGTGAAGATCAACACTGAAGCTCGCGGGCGCGGAGTCGGCTACGAGACGCACGATCCGGTGACGGTGACGCACGAACTCAAAACGGTCGCGCTTCAACAAGTGCTGGCGGATTACAAATTTGACGCGTTGATCACCGGGATCCGGCGCGACGAAGATCCGACCCGGGCAAAGGAACGATATTTCTCGCCACGCAACGCCCAGTTCGAGTGGGACTACAAAGATCAGCCGCCGGAGTTTTGGGGACAATTCGCGACCAGCGCGGCCAAAGGCGAACACGTACGGGTCCAACCGTTGCTCGATTGGACCGAAGTAGATGTGTGGCGATACATCCAGCGCGAGAACATTCCGATCCCGCAAATGTATTTCGCGCGAAACGGGAAGCGGTTTCGTTCGTTAGGCTGCAGTCCGATCACGCATCCGATCGAAAGCAAAGCGTCGAACATCGACGAAATCATTACCGAGCTGGAGTCGACGAAGGTCGGCGAGCGCGCCGGGCGAGCCCAAGACCATTATGAGCGGAACGCGATGCAGAAACTAAGGGCCAAAGGATTTTTATGATTGCGGAGTGCGGATTGCGGAGTGTGGATTGGTATATGACCACCCAAGAACTAAAAGAACGCACTTTCGAATTCGGATCGCGAGTAATAGCCGCAGTAGAAGCATTGCCCAGGACCGAGACGGCCCGAATTCTGGGAAGACAGCTGCTTCGTGCAGGAACGTCTGTAGGCGCAAACTATCGGGCGGCCGCGCGAGCGAGGTCTCGGGCAGACTTTGTCGCGAAGCTCGGCGTCGTTGAAGAAGAATGCGACGAGCCTGCGTACTGGATGGAGATGATTATCGAGCGAAAACTTCTTAGATCACGCAGACTAAATGATCTACTTGCGGAAGCGAACGAACTACTGGCAATAACGGTCGCCTCAATCAAAACCGCACGTCGCGCGCGCCAGAGATAGTCGATGAAGGTGAAGGAAAATCCGCAATCCGCGCTCCACAATCCGCAATTACCAGCGCCGCTTCCCCTGCGCGTCGTCTTCACCGGCCACGTCGACCACGGAAAGTCGACGCTGATCGGGCGAATCTTGAACGACACCGATTCCTTGCCCGAAGGCAAGATCGAGATGGTCAAGAAAGCGTGCGAGGCGGAAGGAATGGAATTCGAGTTTGCGTTTGTGCTCGATGCGTTACTTGAAGAGCAAAGCCAGAATATTACGATCGACACGACCGAGATCCGGTTCAAAACCAAGCGGCGCAAATACATCATCATTGATGCGCCCGGCCATAAAGAGTTTCTGAAAAACATGATCACCGGCGCGTCGCGGGCCGACGCGGCCGTGCTCGTTATCGCGGCGAACGAAGGCGTGCGGGAACAAAGTCGCCGCCACGCCTATTTGCTTAGTCTGCTCGGAATCCGGCAACTGATCGTGGTGGTTAATAAAATGGATTTGGCAGATTTTTCCGAAGAGCGCTTCAACGAGATCGAGGAGCAGTATCAGAAATTCCTGGGCGAGCTCGGACTGGAAGCGCGAGTGTTTGTTCCGGCGGCAGCGAAGACCGGCGAAAATGTGGCGAGCCGGAGTAAGAAGATGAAGTGGCATCGCGGTCCGACGGTTCTGGAGGCGCTTGATCTGCTCGAGGGGCAAAGCGCCGATGTCGATCTTCCGCTGCGATTTTGCGTTCAGGATGTTTACCGATTTGACGAACGTCGCATCATCGCTGGTCGAATTGAAACCGGAAAACTCAAGGTTGGAGATGAATTGGTTTTCTCGCCGTCGAACAAAACTTCGAAAGTTCACTCGATTGAAGAATGGGGCGGGGGCGACCAGGACAGCGAAGTAATAGCCGGCGATTCGGTTGGGATTACGCTGACGGAGCAAATTTTCGTCGAGCGCGGTTACGTCGCATCGCATCAAACCGAAACGCCGATTGAGGCAAATCGCGTCCACGCAGACGTTTTCTGGATCGTGCGTGAACCGATGCGAATCGGTCATCTCTACGATCTGAGACTCGCGACCCAGGAAGTGAAATGTGAGATCGCGTCGATCGATCAAGTAATGGATTCAGCGACCCTGGAGTCGTCGACCGACAAACGCGACCGGCTCGAGCGCAACGAAGTCGGACGACTGACTATTCGGACTCGTTCTCCACTCGTAATCGACAATCACGACCGGATTCCAAATCTTGGACGGTTCGTCATTGTCGACGATGGCAATATCTGCGGCGGCGGGACGATTTTCGGCGGCGTTTACACCGACCGCACCGTTGCCAAAAGCAAAAATATTTTCTGGGTTGAAGGCAAGATTGCCGCACAAGATCGGGCCGCGCTAACGGGTCATCGTGGAGCGGTCGTTTGGTTCACCGGATTATCTGGCGCTGGAAAATCGACAATCGCGCAGGCATTGGAGCGCGAGCTTTTCGCGCGCGGAATGCACACTTATGTGCTCGACGGAGACAACATTCGACATGGCTTGAATTCGAATCTCGGATTTTCGCCAGAAGACCGCGTCGAAAATATTCGGCGGGTAAGCGAAGTCGCGAAGTTGATGGCTGACTCGGGAGTTGTCGCGATTACCGCGTTCATTTCGCCGTATCGAATGGATCGTCGGCGCGCGCGTGAGATCGCGCTCGAGGGCAATGCCGAGTTTGTGGAAGTTTTTGTGGATGCACCACTGGCAGTTTGCGAAGCACGCGATCCGAAGAATCTGTATAAAAAAGCGCGGGCAGGGGAGATTCTGGAGTTCACCGGCATCGATGCGCCCTATGAGTCGCCGGACGATGCTGAGATCGTAGTTCGCACGGACAAGCAAACGGTAAACGAATCTGTTGCGACAATTTTGGAAGGGTTGCTGCCGCGATTAAGGGCGGAACAAGGCGATGAGTGATTCGAAAGATGTCGATGTCGCGGTTCGGCGCTCGGAAGTCGCCGATGCTGCCGAGTTGGCCGATTTGATGACGCAGCTTGGCTATCCGACGCGCGCCTCCGAAATGGAAATGCGAATGGAAACCATCTGCGCCGACAAGAATTATGCGACTCTTGTCGCGGTAAGCGAAGGAAAGGTTTGCGGAATGATTGGGATATTCACGTGCTACACCTACGAGCACAACGGCCCCTCGGGTAGAATTCTGGCGCTCGTTGTGTCCGAGAAGATGCGCGGATGCGGCGTTGGCCAGGCGCTGATCGCGGCCGCGGAGGAGCATCTCGCCCGAAGAAATATTCGGCGAGTCGCGGTGAATACCCATTTCCGGCGAGAGCGGGCCCACGAGTTCTACGAGAAGCTTGGCTACACAAAAAACGGCTTTCGACTCGTGAAAGAGTTACCGATGCCTGCGGATTAATCTGATTGAGCTGCTGCTAGCCGGCTGCTCGCGTCGGAAAGTTCAAGCTGACGACGTTGACGTGGCTTGATTCGATCACGTCGTGGACAATCTTGCCGAGCTCGGCCGCTTCGTACGGTTTGGCAATGACGCCGCGGAAACCGAAGTCCTGATACCGGCTCATGGTTGCGTCCGTGGCGTAACCACTGGAGACGATCGCGTTTACGGTCGGATCGATCTCGATCAATTTCTTGAGCGCTTCCTTACCGCCCATTCCGCCGGGAAGGGTTAAATCCAGAATCACCAGATCAAAGCGTTTACCGATCCGAAGGGTCTGCTGATACATTTCTACGCCTTGCAAAGCAGTAGCTGCTTGTGAGACCTCGTAACCGAGACGGGTCAGGGTGAACTCAACCAGATCGCGGATTGCATCTTCATCGTCGACAATGAGGACACGGCCAGTTCCTTTGATTTCGGACGTTACCCTCGCTGGCGTTTCCATCGGGAGGTCCTCTTCGGTCGCTGCCGCGGCCGGCAGATAAATCGTGAACGTGGTGCCGACGTGCACCTCGGACTCAACCGTCATCAAACCATTGTGATTCTTGATGATGGAATAAGCGGTAGCCAAGCCGAGACCGTTACCCTTTGGTTTGGTTGTAAAGTACGGATCGAAGATCCGCTTCACATATTTCTCGGGAATGCCAACGCCTTCGTCGCGAATCCGGAGTCGAACGTAGTCGCCGGGTGCAAGATCAGGTATGAGGGCATCGTTCGTGTCGTAGCAGAAGTTGTCGCATTTAACGTAGAGAGTCCCGCCATTCGGCATTGCCTGATCGGCGTTGACAACCAGGTTGGCGATAACCTGGCTGATTTGGCCGGCGTCGATTTCCGCCGGCGCGATGTCGGGCGCGAAATCGAATTCACTACGATTCCGGCTGCCGCGGAGCGAAAAGCTAACTGTATCCTGAATCAGTTTTCCAATGGATGCCGTTTTCTTAATTGGGGCGCCGCCGCGAGCGAACGTGAGCAGCTGTTGAGCGAGATCGCGCGCTCGCATCGAAGCGTTCTTGGCGTCATCGAGTCGGGTCGCCATTTCGTCGTCCGGTGGAAGGAGTAGTGAGGCGAGGGAAATGTTTCCGATAATCGCGGTGAGCAGGTTGTTGAAATCATGAGCGATGCCGCCGGCGAGTAATCCGAGTTGTTCGAGAGTTTCCGCTTTGCGGCGTTCCGCTTCGCTTCGCTGGCGCTCCGTGATGTCGCGGAAGACAAGGACGACGCCGCCGATTTCGTTCTTGTTGTCGCGAATCGGAGAGGCGACCTGCTCGATGATGCGTTCGTTGCCTTCTTTGGAGGTGAGGGTAACGGTCTCGGGCAGATTTACCAAGATGGACTGGGCCTCGTTGCGATAACCGCTCTTTTGCGCTTTCGCCTGAGTGGCGAGGTCGACGGTGACGTCAAAGACAGACTTGAGGGGCTGACCGATGGCTTCCTTGGAACGCCAGCCGGTCAACTTTTCCGCCTCATTATTCATCATTATGACTTTGCCGTTGACGTCGCAGGTAATAACGCCGTCGCCGATCGCGCGGAGAGTGATAGCGAGATTTTCCTTTTCGGTGTCCACTTGTTGCTCGAACTGCTTTCGTTCGGTCACATCGCGGACCATCGCGACGTAAAGTCGTTGTTGGGCGATGACCATTTCGCTCAAAGAAATTTCTGCGGGGAAAGTAATGTTCTTACGGGTACGACCGAGGGCGAGAGTGGTACTACCGGTTCGGCGCATCATTTCCGTCCAATTACAGGTCACCGGTTTGGCGTTCTGCTCGCCTTCGTAACGCTTCGGAACCAATCGGGTGAAGTTGTGCCCGATCATTTCATTGTCTCTGCATCCGAACATTCGTTCAGCGGCAGGATTCATTGACCGAATGACGCCGGTTTCCTCCAGCACGATCATCCCGTCGAGAATGTTTTCGATCACCGATCGAATGTGCGCCTCCGCATTTTCCAATTTCGCCAGTTGGCGCCTAACGAAGACAAAACTGTAGCTATTGGAAACGATCAGGATGCCGACCGCGAAGAAAGCAACGAATGCCAGGGCTGACGTTCGCACGATTCGCTGGCGAGTGACGGAGTTCGTTCGCGTCTGGTAAACGCTAAGCTCGTTCGACTCAAAATTGGCGAGCATTTGGCGCACGTCGGACATGATCGTTTCGCCGGCTGCACTCGCAGCAACGGTCTCCGGATCTTTGCCCGCCCGCTTGGCATCGATTTGAGGGACGGCCGTTGTGTTGATCCAGCGTTCGACGTTCGCCCGAATTTCAGCCAGGAGTTGAGCCTGCGCGGGCGAATCGGCAATCAGGATCGAGAGATAGCCGTTGTAAGTGTAGAAATCTGTTACGGCGCGTTTGTAAGCTTCCACGAACGAGTTTTCGCCAGTGAGAAGGTATCCGCGCTTTTCCTTTTCCATCTCGATGACCGCGCGATCGAGTTTCGGCAGAAAATCGAGTATCTGGGTCGACTGCGTTGCCCACGCCTGATCATGCGTGCGTTGATTGAGCGCGATTTGTTCTTCGTCCTGAAAGGATTGGAGAATGTCGCGGGCTTGATCGAGAAGAGAATTGCCGAGCCCGGAGGCGGCCGTGGCGTCTGACGAGCTCTTGATCCGGCGCGCCTTGATTTCGGGATCGGCGACCGCGGCGCACCATTTTTGGACGATGTCCTGAACTTTCATTATCCGTTTGCGTTGGTTGGCACTGTCCAGAATGAGGCCCATCAAATCCTCGGTGTGTTGCTTAATCAATTCCCGTCGTTTCTCGAACGAGGCCGCATAAGCTTCACCGGCGCTTAACAAGAACCCGCGATGGCTGCTTTCCAGGCTAGCCACGTCGTTTTCGATCAGGCTGCTCAGGCGAATGACCGCTATGGTGTGACTGCGCAAGGTGTCTTGGTAATGCTCGCGAAGGCTGACCAGTAGAAATACTGCGACGAGAAAAATGATGACCGCGACCCCGACGGTGGTGCCAGAGAGAAGCTTAAAATGGAAATGCTTCTGACTAAAAAGCCAGTCGCCGATGCGCCCAAAAAGCGACCGTCGCGGTTTTTTGATCAGCGGCGTTGGTTCGGCGTCGCCCGGTTGATTTACCATAATTGCCATAGAGCAGCTCCCCTGCCAGCTCGACTCTCGCGATCCCGCACGGCGCCGCTCTCCCCCAAAGCAGGGTCAGTACCACAGCCTAACTAAGTACAATCCTTCTGCTGGCGCGGCATAACGCGCCCCTCGAACGCTCCCGGTTCTCAAATTCGCGTCGATTTCGGCGATATTCGCTCTCTGAACGGCGACCCGTGTCATCGCCCCGACCATCAGCCGCACCATCTTATATAGGAATCCGTCTCCGCTGATTTCAATTGAGACGTTTGGGGCGCGGCCTCGAATTCGACAGGACCATATGGTCCGAACGGTACCCTCTTCTTTTTTCCCGCGGTTTGCCGCGTAGCCGGCGAAATCGTGCTTACCAACGAACCTTTCTCCGGCCGCCCCTAACAAGTCGAGATCGAGCGGGGTCTTAATGTGCCACGCGCGGTTCAACTCCAACGGTGGCAGGATCGGCCCGGCCCAAATCCGGTAGCGATAGGTTTTTCCTTTTGCGGAAAAGCGCGCGTGGAAGTTTTGAGAAACGTATCGGCAACGCAAAACGCGAATTGTGGCCGGCAGCACCGCATTCAAGGCGACGACCCAGCGCGTTGCCGCCAGCTTGCGGTCCGGAAGATCGACGTGGGCACACTGGGCCAGCGCATGCACACCGGCATCGGTCCGTCCGGCGCCATGAACGCGAGCCGGCGCCCCTGAAATTCGGTGAATCGCCCGCTCGAGTTCATCCTGGACAGTCTTGTGATGGGTTTGACTCTGCCATCCGGCAAACCCAGATCCTTCGTAAGCGACAATTAACTTGAGGCGCTGCGACATCCTCTCACCCGTCCGCCGGATTTGCC
This sequence comes from uncultured Verrucomicrobiae bacterium, assembly GCA_963817335.1. Classification (GTDB taxonomy): domain Bacteria; phylum Verrucomicrobiota; class Verrucomicrobiia; order Chthoniobacterales; family UBA10450; genus AV40. Next base: position 1,188,889 of record CAWFNX010000001.1, read on the forward strand.
TCGACCGCGGCCTGCGTGCGATCAAGGTAGCCCTGCAAAATCATTTGGGCGGCGACCTGGTCGATGAACTTGCGGGTCTCGCGTGTTTTTTTCCCGGCGTCTCTCATCGCCCGATTGGCCGCGACCGTAGTTAAGCGTTCGTCCCAAGTCTCGACCGCACACGGAAGTTTTCGGCGAAGTTCCTGAGCGAAATCCAATGCCTTTTTGGCGGCATCACCAATCGCGCCGCTCATGTGTCGCGGAATTCCAATCACGACCTTGTCGATCTTTCGATCTCTAACGATCTCGGCAATGCGGTTGGCGGAGTCCTTGTTTGCCGGGATAGTTTGCAGGGGGTGCGCCAGGAAGCGCAGTTCATCCGAGATCGCCAGCCCAATTCGCGCCTCACCGAAGTCGATCCCCAAGAACGGGTTCATGGTCGATTACTGCAGCTCGGGCGGCAGCTTTGCCACCAGGTTTTTGATGCGTTCGGCCTCGTGACGATGACAAATCAAAATGGCATCGGCAGTTCGGACCACGATCAAATTGCGAACGCCCAGCAGCGCGATCGCCGTATCGCCGTCATTGAAGATAATGTTGTCGCTCGAATCGAGCGCGGTCAGGGCCAGATTGGCGGCATTTCCGTGCGCATCTTTTTTGAAGTAGCGCGCCACTGCCTGCCAGCTTCCGACATCGTCCCAATCAAAACTGGCTTCGACGACCAAAACCCGGTCGGCTTTTTCCATGATTGCGTAGTCGAAGGATATCCGCGGCAGGCTGGAAAAACGGTCGCGCAAAAGTTTATCGAGATTCTTCGGGGAACGGACTTGGGAGATGAAATCAGCAAGCTCGGGGGCGTGGCGGTTGAATTCACTCAGAACCGTGGGCACCGCCCAAACAAACATTCCGGCGTTCCAGCGAAAGTTTCCTTTTCGCAAAAACGATTCGGCGAGATCGACATTTGGTTTCTCGCGAAATCGAACGACGCGATGGACAGCGATCTTGCCTCCACTGCGCAAGCGCACCACGTCGCCCTGTTCGATATAACCGAACCCGGGACAAGCCCAAGTGGGTTTGATACCGATTGTGACAAGGGCGCCGGTCTCTTGAGCAGCGGCCGCCGCCGTCTTCATCGTTTCCTGAAACGCTTCGCGATCTGCGATTACGTGATCGGCCGGCAAGACCAGCATCGTAGCCGCATGGTCTCGGGCGGCGATCCAACCGGCGCCGAGCGCGACCGCTGCGGCAGTATCACGTTTCACCGGTTCAGCCACGATGTTCTCTTTTGGAAAACGCTTCAGTAAATCACGAACGCTTTTTTCTTGTTCGACATTGGTGAGAATCAAGATCCGCTCAGGCGGAACGAGTCCATCAAGCCGCGCGATTGTTTCCTCGAGAAGAGTTCGATCGGACACCAGGCGCAGGAGTTGCTTTGGCCGATTGCGACGACTCAACGGCCAGAACCGTTCGCCGCTGCCGCCGGCCAGAATGAGGGCGTAGATCGAATTATCCATGTCCGAAACTGCCAATAGCGAAAGTCACGCGAGAGCGAAGATTTTCCCGTTTATTTTTCGCAAACGAGACGTATAAGAATACCCGATGTCGCTCTCAGTATCCATTCCAAAAGCTTCCGAGCAGGTTCGGCTCGAGAATTTGTTGAGCCTCACCCGAACGGCGTTCGGCCTTGGCATCGGCATGCTCGTCGCCGACAAGATTAAAAGTCCGGCCCGGCAGACCGCGGCAATTGCGCTCATGTCAGTGGGCGCTTTGGCAGCCGTTCCCTTTCTAGTCAAAGTTGCGCTTGCTCGAATCAATCGTCCGGAATCCGAGCGCGGGAGTCGGGCTCGACTGCGCTCGATCCGCGGTGACTCGGGTTATCGCTCAGAAGTTGATATCTATTGAGCGGTTGTAGAGGCGCTTGTGCCAAGCGCCTGTTTAGTCAGTTCGGCGTTTGGTACAAACGCCGCTACAACTCATAGCGCTTGCGCCACGTCTTCGGCCGGATTAAGCCTCTTCGCACATGGCCCGACCATCGTTATCGTCCGCCGAACCGCTCCGCGATTTCTGTCGCGAGATTTTAAAACAAGAAGCAGTCCTCCGGCAGGGCGGGGGAAAGTCTGGACTGGAACGGCAACGCAAGCTCGGACGGTTGCCCGCGCGGGAACGAATCGCCCAGCTCCTCGATAAAGACGCGCAGTTTTTCGAGATCGGCCTTTGGGCCGCCTACAAAATGTATCAGGAGTGGGGAAATATCGTTGCGGCCGGCGTGATTGCCGGCATCGGCAACGTTTCCGGCATCCCGTGCATGATCATTGCCAACGACGCGTCTGTGAAAGCCGGAGCGTTTTTTCCGGCGACGTGCAAAAAGCTGCTGCGGGCCCAACGAATCGCCTTCGAATCCGCCCTTCCGATTATTTATCTGGTTGATTCCGCCGGAGTGTTCTTGCCGATGCAGGACGAAATTTTTCCCGACGAAGATGATTTCGGCCGAATCTTTCGAAACAACTCCGTTATTTCCGCCGCCGGAATCCCGCAGTTCGCCGCGATCATGGGAAACTGCGTGGCCGGGGGCGCTTACTTGCCGGTCCTTTGCGACAAGATTTTGATGACTGAAGGCAGCGGCCTTTATCTCGCGGGCCCGTCCCTGGTCAAAGCGGCGATCGGTCAAATTGTCGATCAAGAAGAGTTGGGTGGCGCGAAAATGCATTCCGAAATCAGCGGCACCGTCGACTTCTACGAAAAGAGCGACGAATCCTGTTTGAAACGGTTGCGCTCGCTGGTTTCCTTGTTACCGGAAGCGGCGGCAGCCAAACAAAAGGGCGATAACAAGCCGGTGAAACCGTCGAAGGATCCGGATGCGCTTTACCATCTGGTCAGTCTGGACGGGCAGAAAAATTACGACGCGCGTGATCTTCTGGCGTCGATCGTCGATCCAAATTCAATGAACGAATACAAGGCCGACCACGGCAAAACGCTCGTGACTACCTACGCGCGGATTGGGGGACGGCCGGTTGGGATCATTGCCAGCCAGCGTTTGCAAGTGCGAACGAAAAAGGAAGGCATCCAAATGGGTGGCGTCATTTATTCCGACAGCGCGGACAAAGCGGCCCGGTTTGTGATGGATTGCAACCAGGACAGTTTGCCGATCATTTTCTTTCAAGACGTGACCGGCTTCATGGTTGGCCGCGACGCCGAACAAAGCGGAATCATTCGGAGCGGAGCGAAACTGGTAAACGCGGTCAGCAATTCAGTCGTACCAAAGATCACCGTTGTCGTCGGTGGTTCGTTCGGCGCCGGAAACTATGCTTTGTGTGGCAAGGCTTACGATCCGCGCTTCCTGGTGGCCTGGCCGAGCGCGCGATATGCCGTGATGGGCGCGGCCCAGGCTTCGGACACGGTGTTTTCGATTCTGGCCCGCGCGCGTGAGCGGGGGGATAAAAAAGCGACCCACGAAGAACTCGACGAGCTGCGCAAGAAAGTAAAAGCCAGTTATGAGGAGCAAACCGACATCCGCTACGGCGCGGCGCGTGGCTGGGTCGATGCCATCATTCAACCGCACGAAACGCGCGAAACCCTGATTCAACTTCTGCAATACGTTTCGCGTCCAATGCCGAAGGCGCATTTCCACACCGGGGTGATCCAGGTTTAAATTGTGATCGCTGATTTATGACTTCGGAGGTCTGAGTTATGCCAGTGCTTCTTGTCGAAAAACTAACGCCGCAGGTCACGGTCGTAACTTTAAATCGTCCGGAGCGCCGCAACTCGCTGACCATTGAGTTGCTGAGCAATTTGATTTCGGCGATTAAAGCAGCCTCCGATCAGCCTAACGAGCGCGTGCTTATTCTGCGCGGGGCGGGAGCGGCGTTTTGCACCGGACTCGATTTGAAAGAAGCCGCGGACCAAAGAAAAGCACATGCAACGGCTGATATGGTTGCAAAAGCTTTGGTGACACTGGCCGAAGCCCGGGTGGTGACAATCGCCGCGGTTCATGGAGCCGCTGTTGCCGGCGGCGCGGGAATTATGTCCGCGTGTGACTTTGTCGTCGCGGCCAAGAAAACGAAAATTGGTTACCCCGAGGTTCGTCGTGGGCTCGTCGCCGGGCTGGTGATGACCTTCCTGCGTCGGCAAGTCGGCGAACGAAACCTGCGCGAGCTGGTGCTCGGCGGCGAATTGATTGACGCGGCTCGGGCCAAAGAAATTGGTCTCGTTAATCGCGTGGTCGAGCCTGACGAAGTAATAAACGAGGCAATGAAGTTCGCCGATTCGGTCTTACAAGGCGCGCCCAATGCCATTGGGGAAACTAAACATCTTATCGAAGAGCTTTGGTCGAGCTCGGTGAAGGCAGACGTCGACCGCGCGTTGAAGCATCACATGCAGGCGCGCGAATCTGACGAAGCGCGCGAAGGCATCGCCGCCTTCAACGAAAAGCGCAAACCGAATTGGGCGAAGTAAACGCCGTCTAGGATGCAGCGGGCAGAGGGGCTGCTGACGATGTACCGTGGTATTGGGCACTGCCAAAACCCAGGATCGGGTAAAAAATGAACGGCAGGAAAACCAATCCAATGCCGAAGCCAACGCCCTTGCCGAATGCTTTTGCCACATCGATGCAAAGAATGATGATGATGATCAAGTTGACAAAGGGGATGAACATCAAAATCAGCCACCACCCCGGACGTCCCGCGACCTTGCAAAAGAAATAAAGATTCACAATCGGGATAATCGCTGCCCAACCGGGTTGTCCAGCCTTGCTGAACATCTTCCACCAGGAAGCGATCATTAGAATGATAACGACGGAATAGCAGAGCCAGAAAACGGGTCCCGGCGCCTTCGGTTCGGCAGCTTCGGAGGTTTCCTGGGCGAGGAATGGCAGGAAAAGCAATAGTGATGTCATAGTGGGTTAAGCTTTTGGAAGACGCAGAGTTAGCGAGCTGCGTTGCGATGGGCAAGAACAAATCTTATCAATAAATCCTGCCTGCTACGGCGTGGCCGTCATCGGAATCTCGCCGGCCACCCGCTGCAACTGAAGCGCAGTTTCTTTTGGCAGAATCACCGTAATAACTCGATCCCATCGGCGAAGCGTTGAACATTGCGCGAAATAACACCGCGGCCGCGAGATAAGTTCCGGCCGGGGATGGATGCTGCGTTCCATCGAGTAGTCGAATTTCCGGAGCAATCCGTTGGGCCCGTTCCCACGCGACACCAATCGGCGCCAGTGTCGCTCCGGTCTCCTTGGCCAGCGTCGCATAGGCCGAATCCAATCGCGCTTGCATCGCCGCTGGCGATCCGCCGGACGTTGGTTCTTTGTAATAAGGGTCGCTGGCCGGACGCGCCCAAGTCTCAAATAGCACTGTCGTGGCGCCAACGCGATCGGCCTCGGCCTTGAATAGCGCAGCGGACCGCGAAAAACTCTGCGGAGCGAGCAGCGGCTCAATGCTCTGGCCTTGCAGCACCAGGAACTTCGGACGCTTCTCGCGCAATACGGCGACCGCCTGTCCGTGTTTCCAGTGATCGTAAAGAAAGGCGCCGCTGGGCGTGATTGATGTGACCTCGACCTCGACGTGTAACGATGAACTCGCTGTGAGTTTTCTGAACGTGGTCGGCAAATCGTTCATGTAAGTCAGACTGTTTCCGACAAACAAAACCAAGACGCCTGATGCGGCAGCGATCTTCGCGGCAAATCCAAAAGCGACCGCCAGCGTTATTTTTCGACGCAACATCGTGCACCAACGTCGCAAGAGCTGTGCCGGTTATCTAGTTTCTACCGCATCCCGCTGTCACATCGCCATTCAACTTTCGTTAATTGCCCGGCGAGGACGTTGACCTCGAACGGTCCGTAACGGCCGATTCCTTTTTGCCACCCTTTGCGCATTACTGAGTAATGGCCGGGCGCCAACGTGACTCTGAAACGGCCTTGCTCGTCCGTGGCAAACTCGGCGACTGTTCCGGTTTCGTTTGAGACGACAAAGGGCATATTAGCCAACGGTCGCGAACTCTCCTCGCCAACCCGGACCGGTCCGCCGTGACTTGGAGACATGGTTATGATGCCTTCAATTCCTGTTTCAGCTTGGGGCATGGGCGTCGGTGATGGTTGGGCGTAGCAAAAACCGGCAAGCGCCAGGAAACTGACTACACTAAAGCGCGTTGCCGGCATGGAGGGTTCGACGCCTAAGTGCGGCAATTGTTTAACTAAAAAATAAGAAATGTTTGTCGATCGGATCAAAGTTTTTGCGCAGGCGGGAAGCGGAGGACGTGGCTCAGTCAGCTTTCGGCGCGAGAAGTTTGTACCGAAAGGGGGGCCGGATGGTGGCGACGGGGGCCGCGGCGGAAACGTGATTCTTCGAGCCGACCGCCACGTCGATAACCTTTCCAATCTCTTCTACGAGCCGATCATCAAGGCGAAAAACGGTGGCAACGGAATGGGAAAGAAGATGTATGGCCGCTCCGCGCCGAACAAAATCGTCAAAGTCCCGGTGGGAACAATTGTCTGGAAGGATGAAGGAGGAGGGATGAGGGATGAAAAGAAAGGTGAGACCCAAGAGCCTTCAACCTTTCCTATCGTAGATCTCACTCGCGATGAGCAGGAATTCCTTCTGTGTGAAGGCGGCGCAGGCGGCAAAGGCAATGTTCATTTCAAGAGTTCGCGGAATCGCGCGCCGCGCCAATACACTGAGGGCGGGGAAGGCGAGCACGGCCACTTCATATTGGAACTGCGCACCATCGCCGACGCAGGATTGATTGGTTATCCGAATGCCGGGAAATCGACGCTCCTTCGAAAAATCTCAGCCGCGCGACCGAAAGTCGCCCCGTATCCATTTACCACGTTGCATCCAATCATCGGTGTGGTTGAACTTTCAGAATACCGTCGAATGACAATCGCGGATATCCCTGGATTGATTGAAGGCGCGCACAAAGGCGTCGGGCTGGGGCACGAATTTCTACGGCACATTACTCGTTGCCGGATCTTTTTGTTTGTAGTCGACGCTGCCGGCAGCGAAGGGCGAAATCCGCTCGAGGATATTCAGAATTTGCGGCGCGAACTTGACCTCTACGATTCGCGATTATCGGAGCGGCCGTGGTTTATTGTCGCAAACAAAATGGACCTGGCAGACGGCAGAGAAAATGTGAAAAGCATGCGTAAGAAATTCCCGAAGGTCGACATCGTGCCAATCTCTGCGATGAAAGGCGAAGGGATCGACGAATTGAGGCAAAAACTGTCTGAATGGCTCGATTAAGAACGGATACGACCAAAGTCCAAGGTTCTTCGCTGCACTGGCTTGTTATTCTCGAAAAATAGGCTTTGGTAATCCTCGTCAAGATTCGCTGCCCGATTTCCGGGCACGGGAGATCATGGGGAGGGTACCCGTGACCTTGGCGAGCAACCAAAATGCGCAACCGTTATTTACTGATGTCGGCCCTGGCAAGCAGCGCGCTTCTTGCCACGTCGTCTTTCGCAGCTGAAGCCGCGCCGGCCGAGCATGCAGGCGTTTCGTTAAAGCCGCAGATGCTGGTCGACTTTGGCCATGGTTTTGGAGTTACCAATTCCATGCTGGTAACGTGGCTTGTTGCCGGCGCCATAATTATTTTCGCGCAGATTGCCACCCGCAGAATCCAACCAATTCCGGGGGGCATCCAGAATTTCTGGGAATGGCTGGTGGAAGGCCTTTACAATTTTCTGGAAAACATTATCGGCCGCGACCTGGTAAGGAAGGGGTTTTGGTATTTTGCTACGATTTTCATTTTTATTTTGTTCGTGAACTGGTTGGGGCTGATTCCGGGAATCGGAACCGTCGGTTGGGGCAATTACGACGCCGCCGGGAACTTTCATATCAGTCGGCCGCTATTTCGCGGCGGGAATGCGGATTTGAATATGACGACTGCCATGTCGGCGGTTTTTTTCGTGATGTGGTTTGTCTGGGCAATCCAGGCAAACGGCGTCGGCGGATTCCTGAAACACTTGTTCGGGCCGAAGGGGGAAACCACCGGAATCATAAAGGTCCTCATGATCGTGATCTTCTTCGCGGTCGGTTGGCTCGAGGTGATTTCGATCCTGTTCCGTCCGATCGCGCTCAGTTTCCGATTGTTCGGAAACATCTACGCGGGCGAGAGCATTCTGGAGGCGATGTCCACCATGGTTCCGTGGCTTTCACCGATTCTGCCGATCCCGTTTTATTTTTTGGAAGTGCTTGTTGGATTTGTCCAAGCGCTCGTTTTCATGCTGTTAACAGCGGTTTTCACAATGTTGATTGCGGAACACCAGGAGGAACCGGAACACGCACACTGATTTTTCGGCGATCTCATGACGAGATCCCAAAACCAACTAACAAAAAAATATGATACTACCAATACTAGCAGAACTGAGCGGAAGCATTCACGTCGGGCTTGCCGCGATGGGCGTCGGAATCGGAATCGGTTTGACCGGCTTGGGGATGACCAGCGCGGTCGGCCGCAATCCGGGCGCTTTCACGCAAGTGCTCGTGCACGGAATTCTCGCCATCGCGTTGACCGAGGCGATCGTATTCTACGCGTTGTATCTCGTTCACTAAATTAACCGGGAGGCAATCGGTTTGCGCCCGAGTTTTAGATTATGAATTTGATAATTGCCGCCGCCAGCGGAGGCATCACCGACATCTTGCGTGAAACAGCTGATACCTTCGGCTGGAACTGGAAACTCTTTCTGTCGCAGGTCATCAGCTTCTGCATTGTCGCGTTTCTTCTCCGCCGCTTCGCCTACAAACCGATCCTGGCCATTCTCGAAGATCGCCGGCGAAAAATTGAAGAGGGCCAGCTCAATGCGGAGAAAATTCGCAAACAACTCGCCGAATCAGAAAAGCGCTACCAGGAAATAATTTCCAAGGCGAATGACGACGCCCAAAAGATGATTGATGAAGCGCGCCAAAGCGCGGCGCATCTGTCTGAGCGCAAACAACAGGAAGCAATTACGGCTGCCGAGCAAATTGTCGCCAAAGCGAAAGAAGCAGCGGCCCTCGAGCACGAACGTCAGATGCAGGCGTTGAAACGTGAGCTCGGTCATCTGGTGGTCGAGACGACCGCGAAGGTTACCGGCAAAGTGCTGACGGCTGATGATCAAAAACGCTTGCAGGAAGAAGCCGCGCGCCAGGTTGCCTGATGAAACTCAATAAAGAGATCCGTCGACGTTCGCGCGAGATGTTGCGCGCTAGTTTTAGTGACGCTCAGCTCGACAACGGAAAAATTGCGACCGTCGTGGAATCGCTGGTGACCAAGAAGCCGCGGCGTTATATCGACGTGTTGCAGCATTACAAACGTCTGCTGCGGCTGGAGATTGAAAAGCGGCACGCGCGAATCGAAACCGCAGTGAAACTGGACTCTGAGACATCGAAGCAAATCGTTGGTCGATTAAAACGAAAATACGGCAACGATTTGACGACTGAATTTACCGTCGATCCAGCCCTCCTCGGAGGATTGCGGGTGCGGGTGGGTAGCGATGTCTGGGACGGAACTTTGCGCGACCGATTGGAACGGCTTCAACAACAACTTTAATCAACCCACCTTCGCCAAGGCTACGGCGGGCAAGCAAAAACAAAAGATATGAGCAGCATTCTTGAAGAAATCGAAACGAAAATCGCAGGACTAAAAACATCGACGACCAAGAGCAACGTCGGCGTTGTCCGCGAAACCGGTGACGGCGTCGCGCGGATTGAGGGTTTGAGCGACGTGATGTTGAACGAAATGATCGAATTCCCGAACGGGGTGTTCGGACTTGCGTTAAACCTCGAGGAAACCGAAGTCGCCGCCATCTTGCTTGGCGACACCACCAAGGTTGCCGAAGGCTACGAAGCAAAAACCACCGGACGACTTTTGTCCGTCCCGGTTGGGAAAGCGCTTTTGGGGCGGGTCGTCAATACGCTTGGTCAACCTTTGGACGACAAGGGACCAATTAAGAGCGAAACGTTTTACCCGCTGGAGAAAATTGCGCCCGGCGTCATTAAACGAAAAAGCGTCAGTCAGCCCGTCCAAACCGGCATCATGGCAATTGACGCAATGATTCCGATCGGCCGTGGTCAGCGCGAGCTGATTATCGGCGACCGTTCGACCGGCAAGACGACAATCGCAATCGACACCATCATTAGCCAGGCGCGTTTGAACAAAGCCGCCGAGGAAGAAGGCGTTAAGGATTATCGGCCTCTTTATTGCATTTACGTCGCGATCGGTCAGAAGAATTCTAACGTCGCTCGGGCACTTGACATTCTCGAACGCGAAGGCGCGATGCCTTACACGACGATCATTTCCGCGCCTGCGTCCGATACGGCGACGAACCAATATCTCGCGCCGTTCGCGGGTGCCTCAATGGGCGAGTGGTTCATGGATAACGGAATGGACGCGCTCATTATTTATGACGATTTGTCGAAACACGCGGTTGCCTATCGGCAGGTTTCGCTGGTTTTGAAGCGTCCATCTGGTCGCGAAGCTTATCCGGGCGACGTTTTTTATCTCCATTCGCGTTTGCTCGAACGCGCAGCGCGGGTGAGCGACGAGTTTGGCGGCGGTTCGCTGACGGCCTTGCCGATTATCGAGACCCAAGCGGGCGATGTGTCGGCTTACATTCCGACAAACGTCATCTCGATTACCGACGGCCAGATTTATCTCGAGACCGACTTGTTCTATCAAGGTGTACGGCCGGCGATCTCGGTGGGTCTCTCGGTCAGCCGGGTCGGTTCCGCTGCCCAGATCAAAGCGATCAAACAAGTCGCGGGCAAAGTGAAGTTGGACCTCGCGCAATTCCGTGAGTTAGCTGCGTTCTCGCAGTTCGGTTCGGACCTCGATGCCGCAACCAAAGCGCGCCTCGATCGCGGTCAGCGAATAGTCGAGCTATTCAAGCAAAAGCAATACAATCCGATCCCGGTCGAAGAACAGGTCGCGGTGATCTGGGCGATGCAAAACGGATTCCTCGATGATGTTCCGGTCGATCGAGTGAAAGAATTTCAGATCAAGCTGCAAGATTGGCTGCAAACGCGCAAAGAGTCGTTGCTCCGCTCAATCCGCGATAAGAAGCAGCTCGATCAGGATCTCGAATCGCAGCTTAAGGGCGCGATGCAGGAGTTTAAGACCGCCTGGCATTGATTTTTACCTAACGAATAATGGCAAACACGCAGGATATACGGCGCCGAATCAAATCGATCCGCAACACGTCGCAAATCACAAAGGCGATGCAAATGGTTGCGGCATCGAAGATGCGCAAATCGCAGCAGCAAGCGCTGGCCGGGCGACCTTATGCCGCATTGATGAACAGGGTTTTAGTGTCGCTCCAGAAGCGAACCGACCCGCGCTTTCATCCACTCCTGGACGTTCGCGAGCTGAAGAAGGAGCTGGTCCTCATCATCAGCACGGACAAAGGTCTGGCCGGCGCCCTTAACACGAATCTTTTTCGCGAAGCCGCTGGTTTCGATCAGGCAAAAACTATCTTTGTCGTCACGGGCAAGAAGGCGCGTCAGTTCGTAGCGCGCACGAAGCGCGAGCTGCTGGCTGACTTCGAATTAAAAGACGCCCCGGGCTTTGTCGAGACGAAGCCAATTTCGAAATTTTGTCTCGAGAAATTTCTCAATCGCGACGTCGACAAGGTATCCGTGCTTTACACGCATTTCATCAATACGATTAATCAGAAGCCGGTCATACAAACGCTGCTGCCGATCAGCGCGCTGGAGTTGCCAAAGGGCGAGCGCACCGAGACCGGCACGGATAACGTTGACCCGATGCTCGGCTATATCTTCGAACCGAACGCGCTTCAGGTTCTCGATATCATGTTGCCGTACTATGTCGAATATCAGGTTTTCCAAATGATCCTGGATGCGCGCGCGTCCGAGCACAGTGCCCGGATGGTCGCAATGAAAAACGCGACCGACAACGCGCACCAGTTCATCAAGGATCTCACCCTCGAATATAATAAAATGCGCCAGGCCAGCATCACGACTGAGCTGCTCGAGATCGCGACCGCGCAAATGGCGCTCGGCGGTTAAATACATTTATGAATAAAGGAAATATCGTTCAAGTCATCGGCCCGGTCGTGGACGTGGAGTTCCCCGACGAAAAAAGTCTGCCGAGAATTTATAACGCGCTCGAAATCGAGTACGAGGTCAACGGCAATCCGACCAAGCTGACTCTCGAAGTGCAGCAACATCTCGGCGAAAGTTGGGTCCGCTCGATCGCGATGTCTTCGACCGAAGGTTTGAAGCGCGGCATGACCGTGAGCGACACCGGCGCGCCGATCAGTGTGCCCGTCGGCGAAGGCGTTCTAGGTCGCGTGTTTAATGTGACCGGCGATCCGGTCGACAACCGCGGTCCAGTAAAATTCACCAAGCGTTATCCAATTCATCGCCCAGCTCCCCAGCTGACCGAGCAGGACACAAAAGTCGAGATTCTCGAGACCGGGATTAAAGTCATCGACTTGATCTGTCCGTTTTCAAAAGGCGGCAAAGTTGGCGCGTTCGGCGGCGCGGGCGTCGGCAAGACCGTCGTTATCATGGAGTTGATCAACAACATCGCCAAAGGCCACGGTGGCGTGTCGGTCTTCGCCGGGGTGGGCGAGCGCACCCGCGAGGGCAACGATCTTTATCGCGAAATGAGTGAAGCAGGCGTTATCGACCAGAAGGACCTTTCCAAATCGAAGGTGGGCATGGTTTACGGCCAGATGAACGAACCTCCCGGCGCGCGTTTGCGCGTCGCGTTGTCGGCGTTGGCCATGACAGAATTCTTCCGGGACGAACGTAACCAGGACGTTTTGTTGTTCATCGACAACATTTTCCGTTTCTCGCAAGCGGGCTCTGAGGTGTCGGCGCTGCTCGGCCGAACCCCGAGCGCAGTCGGTTATCAGCCGACGCTTGCCGCCGAAATGGGCGATCTCCAGGAACGAATCACTTCGACCAAAAAAGGCTCGATTACCTCTTTCCAGGCAGTCTACGTGCCCGCGGACGACCTGACTGATCCGGCGCCGGCAAACACGTTCGCCCACCTCGATTCAACGATTGTGCTTGAGCGTTCAATCGCCGAGCTCGGAATCTACCCTGCGGTCGATCCGCTGGCGTCGACGTCGAAGTCGCTTGCCCCGGAGATCGTGGGTGAAGAGCATTACAACGTCGCCCGCGGTGTGCAGCGCGTTCTACAACGCTATAAAGACTTGCAGGATATCATTGCGATTCTCGGAATGGACGAACTCAGTCCAGAGGACAAACTCACCGTCCATCGCGCACGCAAAATTCAGCGTTTCCTCAGTCAGCCGTTCACCGTGGCCGAAGTGTTCACCGGGAGCAAAGGTCAATACGTTCCAATCGCTGACACCGTGAAAGGCTTCAAAGAGATTCTCGAGGGCAAACATGACGACGTGCCGGAAACCAACTTCTACATGAAGGGCAACATCGACACGATCAAGGAATCTTAATCGTTAAATGGCTAAATCGTTAAATCGTTAAATCGGAAATATGGCAGCCACGTTGAAGCTCGAGATCGTTACGCCCGAGGAAAAAATTTATTCCGAGGACGTTGAGATGGTCACATTGCCCGGGTCGGAGGGCGAACTCGGAGTTTATCCAAACCACGTGCCGGTGCTAACTGCGCTGAAGCCCGGCGAGCTCCGAATCGTCAAGGATGGGCGCCAAACCGCGATGGCTATTGGCGAAGGCTTTGTCGAGATTAAAGCTAATGGCGTTTCGATTTTGACCGACATGGCGCTGCAGGCCGAGAAAATCGATATTGAGGCGGCCGAGAAAGCGGTCGCGCGTGCGCAAGCGGCGATGAAAGAAGATCAGACTCCGGAGCAACTCGTGGCCATTCAGGCCTCGTTGCAAAAGGCCCTGACTCAACTCCACGTCCGCCGTCGTCATCACAGCTAATGTCTGGGGAGCGCACGCGCCTCGCGTGCAAACGCCAGTCCGGCTCGGACCGATCGCGCCCTCGCGATCGTGGACTTTTTCTGCTACAAGAGAGCAAGTGAACGCGCCGGAGATTCTCGGAATCATCGCGGGCAACGGCGTTTATCCAAAAGAACTGGCCCAGGCCGCACGCAATGCCGGCGTAAAAAAAATCGTCGCGGCTGCGTTCGCAGATGAAACCGACCGTTCAATCGAACAAAATGCTGACACGGTCGAATGGTTGCGCGTTGGCCAACTTGGCCGGCTCCTGAAGTTTTTTCGCGAGAATGAAGTGTGCCACGCAATCATGGCCGGCCAAATCGCACCGAAGAATCTGTTCGATCTACGCCCGGACGTGAAGGCGTTGGTTGTTCTCGCCAAACTCAAACAGCGCAACGCGGAGTCGATCTTCACCGCGATCGCCGATGAGCTAAAGAAAACGGGAGTCGATCTCTTGCCGGCGACAAGTTTTTTGGATGATCAGGTCGCAGCAAGGGGATTGATCGCTGGACCGAAGTTATCTCGGGGCGAAGAGGCAGATGTTGATCTGGGCTGGAATGTCGCAAAAGAGATCGCGCGACTCGATATTGGCCAAACCATCCTGGTGAAAAACGGAACCGTGCTCGCGGTTGAAGCGTTTGAAGGAACCAACGACGCGATCAAACGTGGTGGAGCGCTGGCCCGCGAAGGCGCGGTCATGATCAAGGTCGCCAAACCGAATCAGGACATGCGGTTCGATGTTCCGGTGGTCGGTGTGGAGACCATCAGGGTCGCCGGCGAAGCGAAGCTACGCGTCATTGCGGTCGAAACTGGGAAAACGTTGCTCCTCGAGCGCGACAAAGTGATCGATCTCGCGGGCCGCGCAAAAATCTCGATCACCGCCAGGTGAAATGGAGCCTAGCCCGTTCACTCCCCCTCTGACCACTGACTTCCGACCTCTGAACACCGGGGCCCTGGTTTGATACCCTTTTGACCCTTCGAATCAAAACGAGGGCGATCGGCTGTGAGGCCGGTTAGGCCTTGACGATTAGAAACAGCAACAGCGCGACGACGATGATTGGGATCGCGCAAATCAAGAGCACTAGGTTGTTTCGCGGACCCAGTTCCCTCGGCACGAGCGCATCAGTGACGATCTTTTTCTCGATTTGTCGCAAATGCCGCAACACGTAAACAAACGCGCAGATCACCGCGACGAAGGCGACCCCGGCGAGAATACGAACCGGGAACAACGGATCGCTGGCCAAAAGTGCCATTGTGTTGATGTTTGAGAGCTCGCCCGCCATCGCCCGTCACTCTAAAAAAAGGCCGGCCCGCTTGGCACGTTCGCGAAGCTGACCGGCGAGCTCCTTCTCCGAGAAGAGCGCCGATTTTTTACCGAGAAATATCTCCGCATCGGTCAGAGCGTCTTCGTAAAATGCGACCTGTTGCTTTGGAATCCAGGTTTGGGCGACGATAAACAAACCGTTCTTAACAGAATATTTATTGGACGAGGGCTCGCCGAGATAATTCTTCATCGCAAACTCAACAACTTCTTTCGTTGCTGCCGGCTCTGTCCGAAACGCGGTGCGGTTGTCATCGCTGCAAGCGCATACGATAGCCCTGATCTTCATCAACTCTTCGCGTCATCAGGCTTTTGGCAAGGTCACGACAACCGCATTCGCCTGGCGATTAACTTTCATCTCACTTTCCTTGACCGGACCCGGCAGCGTAATCATTTCTTCGTAACGGCCGCGTTCGACGCTTTGCTGAGAGTTGGTTGAGCCGTTCTTCTGTTCCTGAGCGCTCAGATGTAATTCACCGTTTTCAAAATTTACATTTACGTTGGAGACGTCTCGATTGGGCAGCGCAAAATGGACGACGTACTTATCTTTTTGGTCGTCCACATTAACAGCTGAACCGAGCTCAAGGGCCGTCCCTCCGTTCAAAAGATCGTTTGGAAACGCATTTTGAAACATCGTTTTCATTTGCGCTTCCATTCGTTGCATGTCGTCAATCATTCGCTGATCCCATGCGCCGAACGAACCGGCGAAACCGGGGGAAGCTGACGCGGTCGGGGCCGGACTTTGCGTTGACGTCGCGGCTACGGTTGACGGAGTCGATTTCGGAACACTAATCACAACCATGTTTGGCTTGCGCTGGATTTGCAGCTGATCTGCCCGAACCGGTTGCGACAAAGTGATGACTTCCTGATAGTTCTCCGGTTCCGTTGCGCCGTTTTTCGTTTCTGCGGCGTTCATCGTGATCTCCAAATTATTGCCATTAATCTTCGCGTTCACCTTTGAGGTATCACCGTTCGGCAAATAAACGCGCGCTACGTAACGATCCTTTTGTTCGCGAAGATCGACCGATGAAGCAAATCCCGATTGCCCGAAGTCACTCCCGAAATCGCGAAAAGTTTGGGAGAAGACGTTGTCTAACTGCGCTTGCAAGTCACGCATCCGCAGCTGAACGTCCGCGAAAGGAGATCCGGTCGCAAGCGGAGAGACCGTTGGCACAGGTGTAGTGCTGGATGTGGATCCTGACGCCGTTGCAGTCGGGGTCGGGCTCGGGTTTGGGGTGGTTGAACTCAATGGGTTGCTACTTTTTGAGCACGCACTGTTCAGGGCAAGAAGGGATGTGAGTGCGATTGGCACCCAGAGGAACCGGAAGAATGGAACGTTCATTTTCTATTTCAAATTGGCACAAGATCATGCCGCCATTTCCAGGGAACTCCCGGAACGTTTTTGGTTTATCTTTTCCCTAAATAAGACGCCTGACCGTGCCACAATCTACTTTGCGCTCCGGTAAGATTAAACTGTTCACCTACTAGACAGGCAAATTCCAAGGGTCGTTCAAAAAAATATCGACCATTGATATACTGTGGCTAATTTAAGACCAGACGGGCTACCAGGCGCAGTGGCGCGGACCCATCTGAAATGAAACGATCTTCGATTTTGATTTCTGGGGCCGGGATTGCCGGCTTAACTCTCGCTTACTGGCTTCATCGTCGCGGATTTGAGCCTACGTTGATCGAGCAAGCATCCCATTTGCGCGCAGGAGGCTACATGATCGATTTCTGGGGAGTAGGCTACGACGTTGCTGAAAAAATGGGGCTCGTTCCGCAACTGCACCGCGCCGGCTACAAAATCGATCGGCTAATTTTCGTGAACGAAAAGGGCGGTGTTTCCAGCGAGCTCAACGGGGATGCGCTCCGGCATGCTATCGGCGAGCGTTTCATTAGTCTGCCGCGCGGCGATCTGGCTCGGACAATTTTTGATACGATTGCCGGAAAGATCGAGATCATCTTTTCAGATAGCGTTAAACGCATTCAGACAAATTCCAGTGCCGTAGAGGTTTCTTTCAGGCACTCGCCGTCGCGGCGCTTCGGAGTCGTGGCTGGATGCGGTGGCTTGCATTCAGCTACCCGCAGTCTCGTCTTTGGAAGAGAAGATCAATTCGAAAGATATCTCGGATATTACGCGGCTTCTTTTATAACGACCGGTTACTCACGCCGCGACGAGCACAGTTATCTCAGTTACGCGACGCCCGGACGCCAGATCAGCCGTTACGCATTGCGTGGCGACCGTACTGCTTTTCTTTTTGTATTCAGGCGCGAGCAGCCGCTCCAACAGCGTCCCGACCCTGAAGAAACCAGAAAAATTCTCTGGAAGACCTTTGGACACGACTCTTGGACCGAGATTGCGGAAATTTTTGACCACCTCGAGCGTTGCAACGATTTGTATTTCGACGGTATCAGTCAAATCCAAATGCTGGGATGGTCACGCGGCCGGAGCGTGCTCGTGGGCGATGCAGCTTACGCTCCGTCACTTTTGGCAGGTGAAGGCGCGGGATTGGCAATGGCCGGAGCGTACATCCTGGCCGGAGAATTGGAACGCGCGAATGGCGATCACACTGTTGCATTCTCCTCTTACGAGCGCCGTTTGCGCAACTTGATACAGCGCAAACAGCTCTCCGCTCGGCGAAACGCGGGCAGCTTTGCACCCAAGACTCGGATCGGATTGTTTGCGCGCAATGTTGTTCTCCGTCTCGCTTCAAATCCAATCGTGAGCAATTGGATAATGCGTCGCTTCCTGACAGACGAGTTCGAGTTGCCCGACTACACATCAGGTTGATCGGAAAAGCGCGGATTACTTCGCGAAATGACTAAGGCCGTTCCAAACACTCCAACAGAGTTCGCGGGCTTTGATGCCGCGCTTCATTTGGCTGGGCAACGTCTGTTGTTGCTCGGCAATCTGACCTGTCTCGACGCTCCGGCGGTCGCGGTGAGCTGGCTTCTGTTGTGGAGAGACTGTTTTCATATGACCGTTTCGCATGGGAATATCGCCGCGTTATTTCTGACAGTCTGGCTGATCTATCTCGTCGATCGCTTTGTCGATTCCTTTTCCCTGCAACCCGTAGGGCCCCGCTCTGCGCGCCAGACATTCTGCGTTAGCAATCGGGGCCTCTGGCTATCGTCGATCTTGCTTGTCGGCTTCGTCGACGTTGCCGTCGTTTGTTTCACTCTCGACCGCGCCATTGTTCTTCGCGGAATATTTCTTGGTTCGATTGTGCTCGCGTATCTGACGACCAATTGGTGGTGCGACGAGATCTGGACAGGCGTTCCGTTCAAAGAAGCGATCATCGGTTCATTATTTTCGGCGGGCACGTTTCTCGGACTTGGCTCTTGGCTCTTCGTAATGCCGGCGGCAATACTTCTGGTCGGCGGTTTATTTGCACTGCTGTGTTTTGCCAATTGCGTCAGTATCGCCTCTTGGGAACGCAACCTGGATCGAATTCAGAACAAACATTCGCTTGCCACCCGATTCGGTCCGGTACTGCGATTAGGTAAATTTCTCGCGGCAGCCTTGGTCGTCGGATCTGTCTTTCTTGTTTGGATCGACGTTGCCGCCTGGCCCCTCGCAGTATGCATTTCCGTCAGCTCAATCGCGCTGATTTCTCTTAATAAGGCTAGAGTTTGCCGCGATGAACGCTGCGCTTTGGCCGATCTGGTGTTGCTCTCACCGATCATTTTTTTGGCGATAAGGAAAGGCCTATGAGCTTCGACCGCATCGCGCCGCATTATCGCTGGATCGAAACGCTCGCGTTTGGCAATGCGCTTCAACGAGCACGCATACTCTGGATCCGAGAAATCCCGCGGCCAAAACGCGCGTTGATTGTTGGCGAAGGCAACGGACGGTTTCTTTGCGAATTATTGCGCGCTCACCCAAAAATCGACGTCGATTGCATCGATGCCAGTCATAATATGTTGCGGATAGCTCGCAGCCGGGTGGAACGGAAATGTCCTGAATCGCTTCCCCATGTTCGTTTCTTGCAACGTGATATTCTGCGTTGGTCGCCGCGGAGGAGCTATGATCTTTTGGTAACGCACTTTTTTCTCGATTGCTTTCAACACGATCAGTTGGAAGAGATCATGGCGAAGCTGAGCGCGGCTGTTTCCGCCGGCGCGGTCTGGCTGCTCGCCGATTTCACGATCCCGACGAACCGTTTTGCGCGATGGCATGCGCTAACTTGGCTTTGCGCGATGTACACGTTCTTTCGAGCCGTCGCCGGCATCACCGCTCATAGAATTGTCGAGCCAACATCGTTGATGGCGGCCGACCGATTCGTCCGAACAAAAGAAAAGTCGTTTCGTTGGCGAATGATAAAATCGGAGGCATACGTGGCACAAGAGTGGTCGGCTTCGGCTTGCACGGCCCAGTGATTACAGAATGTCTTCTACAGTGACCAAACAACACACCCAATCTCCGCTGCAGCCGTCTCGGCCAAGGAAAAATCAGTCTGCCGAGAAGGCGCTGTCCCCTCTGCGTTTCTGGCTGCTCGCGATGGTCATCGGATTAGTTGGCGGATTGGGCGCATTCCTCTTTCGCGGGCTGATCGCCTTCTTTCACAATCTGTTCTTTCTGGGAAAGATTTCCTTTTTGTATGAATCCAACGTCCATACCCCGCCAAGTCCATGGGGACCGCTGATCATTTTCGTGCCAGTCATCGGCGGCATGGGGGTGACCTGGCTGGTCCAGACTTTCGCACCGGAAGCGCGCGGCCACGGCGTACCAGAAGTGATGGACGCGATCTATTACAACAAAAGCATTATTCGGCCGATTGTCGCAGTGATTAAATCGCTCGCCTCCGCGCTTTCGATTGGCAGCGGCGGATCGGTCGGTCGCGAGGGTCCGATTATTCAAATTGGCTCGGCGTTCGGTTCAAGCGTTGGTCAATGGTTGCGCATCCCGGCTTGGCAGCGCACCACGTTAATTGCGGCCGGCGCGGGCGCGGGAATCGCCGCTACCTTCAACACACCGATTGGGGGAGTCCTTTTTGCTGCGGAACTTTTGCTCCACGAAGTCAGTGTTTGGACCCTTGTGCCGGTCGTAATTTCGACCGCGAGCGCCAGTTATGTCGGACGTTATTTCTTTGGACCGAACCCGGCCTTCGCCATTCCGGAGTTACGGATCAGTTATTTTCATCTGACACATCCGGTCCTTCTTCTGGCCTATATTGGCCTCGGTTTGGTGATTGGCCTGGTGTCGGTCGTTTACATCCGATCAATTTACGCTTTCGAGGATTTCTTTGACGCTAAGATCCGAAATCCCTACCTGCGCCATGCGAGCGGGATGCTCCTGCTCGGAATTCTCATGTATGTGCTTCTAACTCAAACCGGAGCCTACCACATTGAAGGCGTCGGTTATGCCACAATTCAACAGGTCCTCTCCGGGACGCTGACTTCTTTCTGGCTGCTCCTGCTCCTTTTCGCGCTCAAACTTTTCGCCACTTCGCTGACGCTCGGTTCCGGAGCATCGGGCGGCGTTTTTTCTCCTGCACTTTTTCTTGGCGCAACTCTGGGCGGCGCCTACGGGATTCTCCTTCAGCATATTTTTCCAGCCATCACCATCAGCCCGGCCGCATTCGCGGTCGTCGGCATGGCCGGCATCGTCGGCGGAACTACCGGGGCGGCGATTACCGCGATCGTTATGATTTTCGAAATGACGCTCGACTACGGAGTTATCGTGCCAATGACGACGACGGTGGCAATTGCATACGGCGTGCGGAAAATGATTTCGAATGAAAGTATCTACACCCTGAAACTGGTGCGGCGCGGTCACCACATGCCCAGCGCAATGCAGGCCAATATCCAGTACATGAGACCAGCTCGCGAACTGAACCATGCCGGCATCGTCAGGCTACCGGCTGAAATGACCTTGCCGGAACTCGCGATCATCTTGCCTTCGTATCCCACGGACGCCTGCTTCATGGTGATGAAGGAAAAAGAAATCGCAGGCGTGATTACCTTTGGCGCAGCGTTGCAAGCCATCCGTCGGCCGCGGCAGGACACTACCGTCGCGGAAATCGTCTCTCAGGATTACGCTGTGATCAGTGCGAACACGTCCGTCTTCGAGATCCTGATCAAGATACGCCTCGACGGGACGCAAGTCTTTCTACTGGCGCCGGAACATCACGAGCAGGCGGCTGATGGGTTGCAACGCTGGATTTCGAAAGAGTCGATCGCGGAATCCTTGATCGATGCGATCGAACTGTTTTCTGAGTAGTTTGACGCTACGGCTTTACCTCCCCGAGCCCGCTATGCGCTACGCGTGGTTTATCCCAATCGCGTACGTTATCGGATTTTTCATTATGCTCGGGGTTTGGAAGTGGCATCCTAATAGTTAGACCTATGACGACAGAGTTACGGCTTTTGGCCGCCACGGTAATTCTGGGCCTCTTGCACCTAATCGTGGACTCCCACCTCATCAGCTGTCAGCTCGGATATCGTTGGACAGCCAGCAGCCGTGACCGGCCCGTGCCACCGTTGCGCGGCGTGGCAAATCGAGTGGACCAAGCTTACACGAACTTCTTGGAAACCTTTCCTTTCTTCGTCGCGGTCGTCTTGGCGGCCCACTTCGCCGGTCGCCACGGCGCGTTGACGTTGTGGGGGGCACAACTCTACTTCTGGGGTCGAGTGGGCTATGTGTTGGCGGCAGCAGCTGGCCTAGGGCTGGTGCGCTCACTGTTGTTTTTTAACACGGCTCTAAGCGGCATCGTGCTTTTCCTCATCGCCCTTCTACACTAGAATTGTTCTACTCAACGCGGCGGCCGCATCGTCTTGCCATTTCGATGTCGCGCGCTACCCCAAAATTGAAGCGAGCAACCGGTCTCATTAGTCTCTTTAATTCAGCATGAGGTTTTACTAAGCATAAACAAGAAAGATAAAGTGCTGTGCTTTTTTACCATGGAGCCTAGGGGATTATCCAAAGCAATCGCTTTGCTCCAGCTTTAGAGCTGCGCTCTTAACTGGCGCTCCGCGCCCCGCCGGTCGAACAAGTTCTCATCCCCACTTGGTTTAATGTTTCGCTACGCGAAATTGTGGAGCCTAGGGGATTCGAACCCCTGACCTCCTCAATGCCATTGAGGCGCTCTACCAACTGAGCTAAGACCCCGTGCCAAGAATCTCAGATTTTAGATTGCCGATTGCCGATTGCAACTAAGCCAAAGCGCAGCTTTGGATGATTGCCTGATCGCCGAATTTCAGGTAGATGCTCGGCATCACGTCATCACAGTGCTCGGGTTTGCGTTTCCGCAGGGCGACGAGACATCGCCCAGGCGCGAAAGGAGCGTTGGTCTAAGAAACATTACTCAAACGGCTTCGCTGCCAATTACGGATTTGACGGCTGCTTGGGCTGAGTCGATCGGATGAACACCTAAAACGGTGACTATTTCTTCCCGACCGCCGACCCGATAGGTCCAAGCGTACGCGATGCCCACTCTGGGGTTATCGTAGAGAGCGAAAACCTCAACAACGCCTCGCCATCTGAGCCGATCGCTCAATTTTACGGCGACAGTAAGTGATCTTAGCCAGTGCGAGTCGCAACCGTGGTTCACTCTAATTGCCTCTTTGAATTTCAAGTGAGGATCTGGCATGAGGGAGTAGCAGACAAGGTCGTAATTATAGATTCAAGATCCCCGCCAGAACCAGGAAATACGCATTGCAAAACAGAAACAATCGAAGTTTAACCAATCGCTCGACCCAATAAGTGAAAGACTAATTCGCGGGCGCAGTTGCGGACAAATCAGTTTCGGTTGAACAGCTAGTGTGGAGAAAGAAGCAAGCCGCGACGGAAGGATCGTTCGCAGCGAAGATCCGCCGAATCTCGAGATGCCCTTTGAGCAGCTCGACGGATTTATCACGCCAACGAAATCCTTTTACGTTCGAACGCACTTCCCGATTCCGAAAATCGAAAAGGGAAAATGGCGACTGCGCGTCGAAGGCGAACTCGAGAAGCCGTTCGAAATTGGTTATGACGAATTGCTGAAACTCGAATCGACAAAAATTCCTGCGACGCTCGAATGCGCAGGCAACAATCGTAGTTTTCTCGAGCAGAAAGTCAAAGGCGTGCAATGGGGGCTCGGCGGAGTCGGTAATGCGGACTGGACCGGCGCGCCATTGTCGACCCTGCTCGATCGTGCCGGCATTAAATCGGGCGCGCTCGAAATAATTTTGGAAGGCGCGGATCGCGGCCAGCTGGAGGATCCGAAAAGCCCGCGCGGCGAGATCAATTTTGCTCGCAGCATCCCATTGGAAAAGGTGCGCGACGTTTTGCTCGCTTACAAAATGAACGATACGGAACTTCCCCCGGAGCATGGTTTTCCAGTCCGGGCGATTGTACCGAGTTGGTACGCGGTGGCATCGATCAAATGGTTGCAGCGAATCATCGTCACAAACAAACCGTTCAACGGTTATTATCAGACGCTCGATTATGCATATTGGAAACGAGCCGGCGACACGGCTCAGCTGACCGCACTAACGGAGTTACAAATCAAAGCCGAGATTGCGAGACCAAGCGCCGGTGAGAGCGTCCCTGCGAATTCGAGCGTGCGCGTCCATGGCGCTGCCTGGACCGGTAACGGCGAAATCATCAAGGTCGAAATCAGCACCGACAAAGGATCGACCTGGAAGGAAGCAAAACTCGGTAGTGATTCGGAGCCGAACGCATGGCGGCTTTGGGATTTTGATTGGAAAACGCCCGCCGCGGCGGGGCAGGTGACGTTGATGGCGCGTGCCACCGATTCGAGCGGTCAGACCCAGCCAACCTCGCGCGATCCGGACCGCGGCACTTATATGATCAATCATCTGCTGCCGATTACGGTTGAAGTGAGGTAGGTGGAACGCGATCTCCGAGCGCGTTTCTCATTTGTGCTAACAAAGCACACTCAACATCGCCCTCGGAGAGGTCGCTCCACCTTGTCGATCTTGTTGAACTCCATCGTCGATTCGAGTTAACTCCCTGCGTGTCGCTTGTCTTCAAAACCGTCCAGACCCCGGGCATCGCCGAACTTTCCTATCTCGTCGGCGACGATGATGAAGGCATCGCGGCGGTTTTCGATCCGCGGCCGGATTGCGACATCTACATCGACATGGCGCGCGAAAACGGCGTCGCCATCACGCACATTTTTGAAACGCATATTCACGCCGACCTGGTCAGCGGTTCGCGCGAGCTCCGCGCCCGGTTGGACTCGGCGAAGATTTACGCGAGTCATGAAGGCGGGGCGAAGTACGACTTCGACGTCGAGAAATTGAGTGACGGAGACACTTTCACTTTCGGGGAGGTGCTGATCACTGCACGCCACACCCCGGGTCACACGCCGGAACACATTTCGTATTTGCTGGCCGATGTCGATTTTCCCGACGAGCCGTGGGGAATTTTGACGGGAGATTCGCTATTCGTGTCTTCGGCCGGTCGTCCTGATTTGTTAGGCGAAAAACACACCAAGCAACTCGCTGAACAGCAATTTCACACTCTTCGGGATTTTTATCTCAAGATGCCGGACCACGTCATGATTTATCCGAACCACGGCGCGGGTTCGCCCTGCGGCGCGGACATTGGCGCGCGATTGACCAGCACGATCGGTTACGAACGGCGTCACAATAAATTCCTCCAGTTCGACGACGTCCAAAAGTTTACCGATTACGCCTTGAAAACAGCGCCGCCGGTCCCAACCTATTATCCGCGGATGAAGAAAGTGAACGCTGCAGGACCGGAAGTGCTTGGGAGTCTGCCGCGGGTTAAGGGTTTGCCGCCGAAACAATTCAAGGAGGCCATCGGGAAAAACGGCAATCAGCTCGTCGATGTTCGAACGATGCTTGCGTTCGGTGGTGGTCACATCGCCGGTGCGCTCAACATCGGTGGTTCGCCAATCCTTTCGATCTGGGCCGGTTGGATGCTCGATCCCGAAAAACCGATCCTGCTCGTGCTCGAGAGCGATGGAGACTTGGAAAATGTATTGCGGCTCTTTGTGCGCACGGGTTACACGAAGTTCGCCGGCTATCTGATCGACGGAATGAAATCGTGGGACGTCGCCGGCTTTCCGATTGAACGCATCGGTCAAATGAGCGTGCACGAATTGAACGAAAAGAAATCATCGCTTCAGATTGTCGATGTGCGCGGTCCGGGTGAATGGAAAAAAGGGCATGTCCCCGGCGCTCGACACATTTTTGTTCCCGAATTACAGAAAAGAATGGGCGAGCTCGATCGCAACAAACCGACTGTGGTTTATTGTGGCAGCGGTTATCGATCGAGCATCGCGGCCAGTGTTTTGAAACCGGCTGGGTTCAAAGATCTTTGGAATGTGCCCGGCAGCTGGGAGGCGTGGAAGAAGGCGAAATTTCCAATTGAAGGAGCGGACGGCCAATGAACGGATCGACCGCCGCGACAATTCCACGCCGATCTTTTGGCCAGACGATGCGGCCTGATCTTTGGTGGACGCAGCCGTTGTTCGTGTTTCTTGGGTTGTCGACGTTCATCGTTTATTCAACGTGGGGCGCATTTCAGGGCGCGCATTATTACTTTGGTAACTACGTGTCGCCGTTTTATTCGCCCGAAATTTTTGGCGACTCGCCGCATGCCTGGATTCATGGAATACCGAGTTGGTGGCCGCGCTGGATCAATTATTCGCCGGCGTTTCTGATTCTGTGGGCGCCCGGCGGCTTTCGGCTTACCTGCTATTATTATAGAGGAGCCTATTATAAAGCGTTCTGGGCGGATCCGCCGGCATGCACAGTCGGTGAGCCACGCAAAACTTATCTAGGCGAACGCTCGTTCCCGCTGATCATGCAAAATATCCACCGCTATTTCATGTACATCGCGTTGTTCTTTATTCTCATTCTTGCCTACGACGTTTGGAAAGCCCTGTGGTTTGTCGATCCCGTGAGCGGCAAAACCTCGTTCGGTATCGGCATTGGAACTCTTGTCCTGGCGGTCAACGTCTATTTGCTCGGCGGTTACACGTTTGGTTGTCATTCGTTGCGCCATTTGGTCGGCGGATTTCTCGATCAACTGTCGGAGTCGAAAGTTTGCGATCGCGCCTACGGCTGTGTGAGCTGTCTCAATCGCCGCCATATGATGTGGGCCTGGATGAGTTTGTTCTGGGTCGGGTTCAGCGATCTCTACGTGCGCCTTTGTTCGATGGGCATCTGGCACGATTGGCGAATTTTTTAGTCGATGGCTGAATACGAAACGTTCAACCACGACGTTCTTGTCATCGGCTCGGGCGGAGCCGGTCTGCGCGCGGCTATCGAAGCGTCGGCGGCGGGTGTTTCAGTCGGCATGGTTTGCAAATGTTTGCTTGGCAAAGCCCACACGGTGATGGCCGAGGGCGGCATCGCGGCCGCGCTCGCCAATGTCGACGATCGCGACAACTGGCAGGTGCATTTCGCCGACACCATGCGCGGTGGTCAGTACGTGAATAATTGGCGAATGGCCGAGCTGCACGCGAAAGAAGCGCCGGACCGCGTCCGTGAACTCGAAGCCTGGGGCGCAGTCTTTGATCGCACAAAGGATGGCCGCATTTTGCAACGAAACTTTGGCGGTCACAAATATCCGCGACTCGCGCACGTTGGAGATCGCACCGGGTTGGAAATGATCCGCACCTTGCAGGATCATGGCGTTCATCGCGGGATCGATGTGCACATGGAGATCTGCATTCTCACCTTGCTGAGAGACGGCAATCGAATCGGGGGCGCGTTCGGTTACGATCGCGAACGCGGCCGGTTCAAGCTTTTTCGCGCAAAAGCGATCGTTCTTGCCACCGGCGGAATCGGAAAGGCCTACAAGATCACAAGCAACAGTTGGGATTGCACCGGTGACGGACACGCGCTGGCGTATCACGCAGGCGCAGAACTAATCGACATGGAGTTCATTCAATTTCATCCCACCGGGATGGTCTGGCCGCCGAGCGTTCGCGGAATGTTGGTGACTGAAGGCGTGCGCGGCGAGGGCGGAATTCTGACGAACAAGGAAGGAAAACGGTTCATGTTCGATGCGATTCCGGACAATTACCGCTCGCAAACTGCTGACAGCGCGGAAGAAGGATGGCGTTACTGCACGGGTGATAAGAACGCCCGGCGACCTCCGGAATTGCTGACCCGTGACCACGTGGCGCGTTGCATTGTTCGAGAAATCAAGGAAGGGCGAGGAACGCCGCACGGCGGCGTGTATCTCGACATTTCGTGGATCAAAGAAAAACTTCCGGACGCCGAGGAACACATCAAACGCAAACTGCCCAGCATGTATCATCAGTTCAAGGCGCTTGGCGATATCGATATCACCAAAGAACCGATGGAAGTCGGGCCAACAACGCACTACATCATGGGCGGCGTCCATGTCGATCCGGACACGCAAATGTCGCGGGTGCCGGGATTGTTCGCGGCCGGCGAGTGCGCCGCTGGGATCAACGGCGCGAACCGGCTCGGCGGAAATTCGCTTTCCGATCTTCTGGTTTTCGGCAAACGGGCTGGCGAATTCGCGGCGCGCTACGCCCGGGACAATTCGTTAGGCAACATCGACAATGGCAAGCTGGACGTCACCAGTCGTGAGGCTTTGAAACCGTTCGACCAGGAGACTGGTGAAAATCCGTATACGGTCCAGCGCGATTTGCAGGAACTGATGCAGCACAACGTCGGCATTGTCCGAAACGAAGATGAGATGCAAACTGCCCTGGCGGAATTGAAAAAACTTTGGGACCGCGCCGATCACGTCGGGGTGATCGGCACTCGCGATTTCAATCCCGGCTGGCATACCGCCCTCGACTTGAAAAGCTTGCTCACCATCTCAGAAGCAATCACGCGGGCGGCGATTGAACGAAAAGAAAGTCGCGGCGCGCAGTTTCGGGATGACATTCCCAGCAAAGACGAACGCTTTTCGAAAGTGAACACGTTGATCGCGCAGGCCGTCGATGGCACGATGCAAGTTCGGCTCGAACCACTGCCGGAAATGCCGGATTATTTGAAACGGACTATTGAGGAAATGAAATGAAATTTCGCTGTCATCCCGAACGGAGTGAGGGACCCCGCCAAAGCTTTTGTGTCACACAAGTTAGCTCGCGCGATCAACGAGCTGATGTGAGGTCCCTCGCTTGGGCTCGGGATGACAAAAATGTAGAACGCGAGGAGATGAATTGAGCGAGACGACGACAACGACGTTCAAGATCTGGCGGGGGGACGCAAACGGCGGAGAGTTTCGCGATTACACGACGGAAGTCGCCGAAGGAATGGTCGTGCTCGACGCGATACATGACGTTCAGCGCACCCAGGCAAACGATCTGGCCTGTCGCTGGAATTGCAAAGCAGGAAAATGCGGCTCGTGCTCGGCGGAAGTGAACGGAATGCCCAAGCTGATGTGCATGACTCGATTGAGCGATCTGCCAATTGAAAATCCGATCCGGGTCGAACCCATGAAAGCGTTTCCGATCATTAAGGACTTGATAACCGACGTGTCGTGGAATTTTCGAGTGAAGAAAAAGATAAAGCCGTTCAAGCCGCGGCCGCCGGATGCGGCGGACGGGACCTGGCGGATGAAGCAGGCAGACATCGATCGCATCGAAGAGTTTCGAAAATGCATCGAGTGTTTTCTTTGTCAGGACGTCTGCCACGTTCTCCGCGATCACGGCAAGCACGATGAATTCATTGGGCCGAGATTTTTAGTTCACGTCGCCGCGCTCGAGATGCACCCGCTCGACACCGAGAATCGGATCGAGGAACTGCGGCGAGCGCAGGGGATTGGCTATTGTAACATCACCAAGTGCTGCACCAAGGTTTGCCCGGAAAGCATTCATATTACCGATAACGCGATCATTCCATTGAAGGAGCGAGTCGTTGATCAGTTCTTTGATCCATTTGGCTGGATTTGGCGGGGTTTGAAGAGGAGATTGGATCGTGCCGCGTCCGGAAAAGCAGCCGCGGCGAGAAAATCGTAAGTCGACATGTCTGAATTAAAACATTTGTCGAAGGATGCGATTCCGGCAGCGCTGGAAAAAGCGGAACGCTATCGTTTGCTCAACGAACCGGGCGAGGCTGAAAGCATCTGCCTCGACATTTTGAAAACGGATCCCGAAAACCAACAAGCAGTCATCACCCTGCTGCTCGCGCTGACTGATCGCTTCGAAAAAGGATACGCAGTCAGCGACACCCAAACCAAGGAGCTGCTCGCCCGAATGAAATCGGAATACGACCGCGCCTATTACACCGGTATCGTGGCCGAGCGGCAAGCCAAGACCAAGCTGCGCTCAAACACACCCGATTGCCGTTTTCAAGCGTACGATCTGCTTCGCGAGGCGATGGAGTGGTTTGAGAAAGCGGAAGCAGTTCGTCCACCCGGACACGACGACGCTTTGTTACGTTGGAACACCTGCGCTCGAATCATCGAGCGAAATAATTTGGTCGCGCGCGAGCCGGAAGAGCGCGTGGAATTTCCTTTAGAATAACGCGCCGCTTGCGCGTCGCGCGGTTGTCGTTCCTATTGCTCACTCATGGGGGATTTGCGACTGGGAGTTAATATCGATCATGTGGCCACGTTGCGGCAGGCCCGTTACGCCACCATGCCAGATTCGAAAAATGCCGAGCCTGACATAATCGCCGCGGCCGCGATCTGCGAACGCGCTGGCGCGCACGGCATCGTCGCGCACTTGCGGAGCGACCGCCGTCACATGCAAGACCGCGACATCGATCGGCTTCGCCAAAACATCATGACGAAGTTAAATCTGGAGATGGCAAACACCCCCGAGATTGTTGATGTTGCGTTGAAAATTGTTCCCGATGAAGTCTGCCTCGTTCCAGAAAAACGCGAAGAGGTTACCACCGAAGGCGGACTGGACGTCTTAGCCCAGCGAAAGGAATTGGAGCCGACCATCAAACGTCTGCAGACCGCCGGAGTGCGAGTCAGTTTGTTTATTGATCCAACCCTGGAACAAGTCGACGCCGCCCATGAGCTGGCCGTTGAAATGGTCGAGCTACATACTGGAAAACTTGCGAACGCCTATTCGGAGAAAATCGAGAAGCAGGAATTGGAAAATTTGCAGGCAGCGGCGAAAGCCGCCTCAGAATTCAAGCTGCAAGTGAACGCCGGCCACGGAATCAACTACACCAACGTCGCCTTGATTCACAAAGTTCCGCATGTGAGAGAGCTGAACATTGGGCATTCGATCGTTTCGCGCGCGATGTTCGTCGGTCTCGAAAATGCGGTGAGAGAAATGCTGACGGCGATGAAGGACTATCAAGAATGAGCCAAGATCCCTTTGTAAGCCGTCTGTGTCAGACGGCATTGCGAAACGGCGTTTCGCAGAAACGCCCTACAATTTTTCCATGAGCGTGATCGGTATTGGCGTTGATTTGGTCGAATGCGATCGAATCCAGCATTCCGTGGATCGGTTCGGCGAAAAATTTCTTCGCCGCGTATTCACCGAAGGCGAAATCGAGTATTCGATGTCGATGAAATTCCCTGCGCGCCACCTGGCCGCGCGGTTTGCGGCCAAGGAAGCGGTGTCCAAAGCGTTTGGCACCGGCATTGGCAAGGCGATGGGCTGGCGCAACATCGACATTTGCAAAAAGAAAAGTGGCGAACCGTTTTTAGTTTTTTCCGGGCCGGCTCAGGAGCTCGCCGTTAAACGGGGCGTAACTTCGGCGTTGATCACGCTCAGTCACACTGATCTTCACGCGATGGCCTGCGTCGTTTTGGAAAAGTGAGAAATTCTACGGGGTGATTCCCTTTGCCCGGGCCAGTTCCTGTTGCACTGCAGGAATTTTCTCGCTACTCGGGAACCGTCGGATGAATTCCTCACAAATTGGAACTGCGCGGCCCGGTTGGTTCAACGTTTCGGTGAAAAGACTGATCTGATTGAACAAGCTGTTCTCATGCTGCGGGTTCAAGCGTTGCGCAATCGTGTATTGGTTCAATGCCTCCTCGGGCTGACCTGAAAACCGAAACGCGTTGCCGAGATCGGTGTGAACATCGGCGTTATCAATTCCGCTGGCAATCGCCTCGTGATATCGGCGAATCGCATCCGACCAACGTTGATGATCGTAGGCGAAGTTCCCCAGAACAAGGGCGGCTTGCCCGGCAGACATTCCGGACACATCCGGAGCGACATCTGATTGTGCGGCGGGCGAGGGGGACGACAAAGCAGGATGGGATGGTGGAGTCGGTCGCTGGGAGGTGAACATCCAGGTAAGGCCGGCGCCCATCGCGGCCGAGACAATCACCGTTAGAATATAATTGGAGAGGTGCTGTCGCCGGTCGGATTCATTCTTATTCGCCTTCGGAGAAGCCATCGGTCAGTTCGGTAAGATAGTTTGTGGTTGGACGCAACGAGAGAAAAACCCTCGCCGGATTTCTCCGGCGAGGGCCAAGCTCTTAACAGCTTGCGCTGCTATTTCTTGCAGCAACAGCAGCAGTCTGCCTTGCTACATTCCTTGCCTTTGGAGCCGTTGTCCTTCGGCGCGGTCTGTGCCGTCGCCGTTCCGATCAACGCTGCCAGGCTAAGAATCAAAAGAAGATATTTCATAATTCTCCTATTTTTAGTTTCGTGTTCAAATCTCGGCCGCACTAAAGCGCGCCGAGCCGTCGTTTGGTTTTAGGAGAACCTGCAGCGCGGCGGCGGAACCGGTGGACGCTGAAAGCGAGCGGTCGATCGAACGTTGTTAAACGAAATTGAGCCGCTCAACTGGGTTTGCGCGGAAAATGTGTTGGCGTTGCCGAAATAAAGGAACAAACACGCGGCAGGACCGCTGCAACAGGTCGCTGTACTGGGCGTTGTCGAACCGGAGTTAATTGGACAGCGAACTCCGCCCTTCACGTTCATGTCTGCGCAGCAAGCATGCTTTTGTTTAACGATGGTAGCAGATTCGCCCGGAACGACCGGCGTCAAAGCAGCAAGATTGATCGTCAGAAGGGCAAACAGCAGTCGCGCCGTTAACGTCATCGCTCGAACACTACCACATCTGGGACATTTTCAAAACCACCGGAGCAAGGTGAAGGTGGACCTTACAAGCAAACTCGTCACCATTAAGACGAAGCCTGGAAAGACGCTCAGTAACGCCCAAATCAAAGAAGCCGTTAGGTTAGTTATGCCGGCTACACGATGGGAAAAATCGTGCGGGAAAAAAACTGCCGCGATCTCGCCTTGTGATTACTAGCAGCCGCAATCTTTGCCGCAGTTACATTCCTTCTTGTTGTTCATGGGGCAATTCTTGCCGCTCTTTTTGCAGCTGACCTTTTCGGCCGCAAAAGAAGTCGTGCAAATCATGGCCGCCAGGATCGACATTAGGATTCTCAGGGAAGTTTTCATGTGTTGTACACTATTGGCTGATGCCTCATTCAACACCAGTGAAAAAGGTTTGTTGCGGCAGGCCCGCCGCACGGCTCATTGAAGACTAAGAAATGATCTATACCTGCCCAATGCATCCCGAGATCGAGCAGGATCATCCGGGAGAATGCCCGAAATGCGGTATGGCGCTGGAGCCGAAAACTCCGGTGGGCGCTGACGAAGAAGAGAATTCCGAGCTGCAAGACATGACGCGGCGATTTTGGATCGGCACGGTTCTGGCGTTGCCGGTCTTTGTGCTCGGGATGGCGCACGTTTTTCCGAATGCGCCGAACTGGGTCGCGAGCGATTGGTCGCGTTGGCTGCAATTTCTTTTGAGCACGCCCGTTGTACTTTGGTGTGGCTGGCCGTTTTTTGAGCGCGGCTGGCAATCGATCCGCAATCGGTCGCCCAACATGTTCACGCTTATCGCCATGGGCATAGGGGTTGCCTATATATATAGCGCGATCGTTATGATCGCGCCGGGCATTTTCCCGCCATCATTTCAGGAACACGGAAGGATCGGCGTCTATTTCGAAGCGGCGGCGATTATTACCGTTCTGGTTTTGCTCGGACAGGTGCTGGAACTCCGTGCGCGAAGTCGAACTGGAAGTGCTATACGCGCGTTGCTCGATCTGGCGCCTACGAAAGCCCGTATCGTTCGCAATGGCGAAGAGCATGATGTCGGTCTTGATGAAGTTCATGCAGGCGACTCTGTGCGCGTGCGGCCCGGCGAAAAAATTCCAGTGGATGGAAAGATCACCGACGGCAAAACCAGCGTTGAGGAATCGATGATCACGGGTGAATCGATGCCGGTTGAGAAAATGGTTGGCGATCGTGTGACCGGTGGAACGATCAACCAAACTGGAAGCTTCTTGATGACTGCAGAGAAAGTCGGTGCCGACACAGTGCTTTCGCGAATTGTCGAAATGGTCGCACAAGCGCAACGAAGCCGCGCACCGATTCAAGGAATCGCTGATAAAGTTGCCAACTGGTTTGTGCCGGCAGTTATCGGCGCCGCTGTAGTCACGTTTATTATTTGGGCGTTCTTTGGGCCTGAACCACGCTTTGCCCACGCGATTGTGAACGCAGTTGCAGTGCTGATCATTGCTTGCCCATGCGCGCTCGGATTGGCGACCCCGATGTCGATCATGGTCGGCGTCGGTCGCGGCGCGCACGCCGGAATATTGATCAAAGAAGCTGAGTCGATGGAACGCTTGGAAAAAGTCGACACGCTAGTGGTCGACAAAACCGGGACGCTTACAGAAGGCAAACCCCAACTAACGAGTGTCGTCGCCTCAAACTCGCTGGACGAAAGCCAACTGCTTGCGGTCGCTGCTTCAGTCGAACAGCAAAGCGAACATCCGCTCGCCGCGGCGATTGTCCACGGGGCTCGAGATCGACAGGTTACGCTTCCGAAGGTGACGAACTTTCAATCGATCACGGGCGGAGGAGTCATTGCGCAGGTTGATGGGAAAACTGTTCTCGTCGGAAAACCGCAATTTCTCAGAGCACAGAAGATTGACGATGTCGAAAAATTCGAAGCCGAGGCGACTAATCTTCAAGCGCAGGGACAAACGGCAATGTTTGTTGGAATCAATGGAAAAGCTGCTGGCATCCTTGCGGTGTCCGATCCAATCAAGGAATCGTCGCCAACGGCGATCAAACATCTACACGAGCTTGGAATAAAAATCATCATGCTCACCGGTGATAACGAGCGGACGGCGGACGCAGTCGCGAAAAACCTGGACATCGATGAATTGGAAGCCGGCGTTGAACCGGAACGCAAAAACGAGCGCGTGCGAGAATTGCACGAGCAAGGGCGAATCGTTGCGATGGCTGGCGACGGCATTAACGACGCACCGGCCCTGGCTGCAGCTGACGTCGGGATTGCAATGGGAACGGGCACCGATGTCGCAATGGAAAGCGCCGGGGTTACCCTAGTGAAAGGCGATTTGCGCGGAATTGAAAAAGCAATCCGGCTCAGCCGTGCAACGATGCGTAATATCCGGCAGAATCTTTTCTTCGCATTTATCTACAACGCGCTGGGTATTCCGATCGCCGCCGGAGCGCTTTATCCAATCTTCGGACTTTTGCTCAGCCCTATGATTGCCGGTGCGGCGATGAGTTTTAGTTCCGTATCCGTAATCGCGAACGCCCTGCGCTTGCGATCGATCCGGTTATAAGCAGCGAAAATCAGTTTTGACTTGGCAATCGGCAATTGAAATCGAAACTCTGTGCCATCGGTTAGTCAATCCATGCAAAATCGTCTTATGACCAAAGGGATCGTTATCGGATTATCAGCATCGGCTTTCATTGCTTCGATCGCGGTTGGGCAAATGAAATACAGCCGCCCCAGGTCGCAGCAAACCCCGACGCCTACGCCAACTCCGTTGCCGGTTATTCCGCCGAAAGAAGCCGCTGTGCGGTCGCAGCCGCCGAGAACGCCGCCAACTCCAACTCCGGCGCGGCAGACGTTTGGCCAACCGCAAGGGGCGATGCAAAGGCCAACGCCAAATCCGACTCCGGCGAAGCAAGCGTATATGCAGCCGCAAAATCCAGCGCAGAAAACAGCGGCCACGCTTCCTGCGCAGCAAACGTTCCGCCAACCGCAAACGGCGCCCCAGGCAATGACGCCCGCGCCGATTCCAGCGAAACCCACGCCCACGCCGGTTCCTCCTCCGGACATTCAAGCTTATCTCGACCGGCAGCTCGCGACCTCAAAAGACAAAAAGTTCCATCTCAATGCGAACGGGAAGGATCTTCCGCTTACTCCGTTTCACGTTTGGCGGCAGAAGGAGATCGGACCTAACACCACCTCCACCTGCGTCGACATGAGAAGCGATGAGGGGAGGGTTTACGACATCGACTTTGTCACGACGGGCAAGGACGTGACCGGCATCAAGGTTCATCGAATCAATGGTGAAGCTGTGAGATAGCGAGGCGCCTGGCTCAGACTTTCAGATTTCAATTTTGCAAACTGCGGTCAGAATGTTTCAGTCGTAAATCGGAAAGGAAATATGAACACACGAATTCTTGTTATAGCAGCCGCGACGTCGTTGATTGCGCCGTTCGCGTTCGGTCAAGGGATGTATGGCGGCGGCTATTCCCAACCGCAGTCGCAGCCCCCGCAATCTTCAATGGGCGGCCAGCAAAAAACCACGACGACCACCACAACTAAGAAAGTTATGCCTGTCGGGGTAAAAGGTTACCTCGACGAGCAAATCGCCAATTCCAAAGACAAAAAGTTTCACGTGGCTTTGAACGGAAAAGATCTTGCATTGACGCCGGTAAATTTTCACCAGGAGCAAAAACTCGGCGGCGGGAAAGGCGCGATGGCGGTGGACATGAAGGGCGGTGACGGAAAGGTTTACGAAATCGATTTCGTAACGTCCGGCGGCCAGGTGACCGGCGCCAAGGTTGGTAAAGTCAACGGCAAGGCGCCGTAGAAGCACGTTGTAGCCGCGGCCCTATGGGCCGCCGCGGCATTCGGTACAGTTGCGGTTGCGAAGTGATCACGCGTCCGGCACTGTCCTTGCCGGAATGTCGAAGACGTTTTACATCACCACGGCGATCGATTACACGAATTCGCCGCCGCACATCGGTCACGCTTACGAAAAGGTGCTGGCCGACGTCATCGCGCGTTATCATCGGCTCAGGGGCGAAAAAGTTTTCTTCCTGACCGGCGTCGATCAGCACGGCCAGAAAGTCCAGCAATCAGCGGCCAAAGCCGGTGTTGCGCCGGCCGAATTTGTCAAAGATATCACCCAGAAGTTCAAGGACCTTTGGAAAAAGCTGGACGTTAAGTACGATGAATGGGCCGAAACGATCTCGCCGCTGCACAAGAGAGTCGTGCAGGGAATGCTGCAGCGTTTGTTCGACGAAGGCCAGATCTACAAAGACAAACAGTCCGGCTACTATTCAGTTCGCCAGGAACAATTTCTAACCGACAAGGAACGCGGACCGGACGGCGAGTTCGGTCCGGAATGGGGACAGGTCGAGTTTCGCGAGGAAGAAAATTATTATTTCAAACTGAGCGATCACAAAAAGTGGATCGTCGATTATCTGAAGAAACGGAAGGACGCAGTCATTCCTGATTTTCGCCAGACGGAACTCGTCAATGCAGTTGAAAAGCTCGCCGGCGACCTTTGTATCTCGCGTCCAAAATCGCGGCTCGATTGGGGGATCGAGCTACCCTTCGACAAAGATTTTGTCACTTACGTCTGGTTCGACGCGCTCACCAACTACATCAGCTTCGCCGGCTATGATCCGAAGATCGACAATTACGAGAAGCAGCCGCAGGAGTTCCGCGATCGCTGGACAAAGGACACGCTCCAAATCATCGGGAAAGACGTCCTTATTCCGGCGCACGGCATTTATTGGCCGATCATGCTCTACGCGATCGGGTTTCCGGACGATGCGATGCCGCAATTGCTGGTGCACGGCTGGTTGAACCTCGGCGGCGCCAAGATTAGCAAGTCGTTAGGCAACGTGGTCGATCCGTTCGAGCTCATTGATAAATACGGCGCCGAAGCCGTGCGCTATTATTTGATGAGCGACATCGCCACCGGTAAAGACGCCGACTTTTCCGAGGAACGTTTGATCGAGCGCTACAACGCCGATCTGGCGAACAATCTGGGCAACCTGCTGAACCGCACGCTCAACATGGCGCATCGCTACCGCGAGGGCATTGTCAAACAAGTGGGCGGCGATTCGCCGCTGGCCGCGCAGGCGGCGGATCTTATACGAAATTACAACGACTCGCTGGTTGCGAGCGAAATTCATTCCGGCCTCGAGAAAATCGGAGCGTTTGTCACTGCATGTAACACTTACATCGAAATGGCGGCTCCCTGGAAGCTGGCGAAGGATCCAGAACGCGCGGAGGCGCTCGACCACGCGCTATTTGCGCTCGCTGAATCGCTGAGAGTTATCGCAATTCTAATTTCGCCAGTTCTTCCGAAGGCGTCGCGCGAAATTCTTTATCAGCTTAACTGGAGTCACGATTATTCGCTTGCTGACGCTAAATGGGGTGGACTCCCCTCAAAACATCAGCTCGGTAAACCAGTGCCGTTGTTCCCCCGGATCGAGACCCCGACCACGTCGTCGGCAAAAGGTAGGGGCGATTGACCTCAATCGCCCGGCACTGATGATACATTCAGAACGGGCGGTTCGGTAAACCGCTCCGACCTATGAAGATCGACATCTTGACATTGTTCCCGGAAATCTGTCGCGTGCCGTTAAGCGAAAGTATGATGAAGCGGGCGCAGGAAAATAAGATCGTCGATCTTCAGGTTCATAACCTGCGCGATTGGACGACGGACAAACATCACATCGTCGACGACGCGCCATTCGGCGGCGGGCAGGGGATGGTGATGAAACCGGAACCGATCTTTGCCGCGGTGGAAGACTTGAAATCGCGAAATGCAAAATGCGAATCGCGAATCGCCCTGATGAGCCCTGCCGGAAGACGATTTGATCAGAGGTTGGCCGCCGAGCTTTCGAAGGAATCTCACCTCATCATCATTTGCGGCCATTATGAAGGTGTTGATCATCGGGTGATCGAACATTTGGTCGATCTGGAGATTTCAATAGGTGATTATGTGCTGACCAATGGCGCCATTGCCGCAGTCGTGTTGGTTGACGCCGTGGTTCGTTTGATTCCCGGAGTTCTTGGCGACGAACAATCGGCAGCAGACGATTCGTTCAGCGCCGGGCTATTGGAAACGCCACACTATACGCGGCCGTCTGAATTTCGCGGCTGGAAGATTCCCGAAGTGCTTCTTTCCGGAAACCACGCTGAGATCGCAAAGTGGCGTAAAGAACAAGCAAAGAAGCGCACCCAGCGAAACCGCCCGGACTTATTGGATCTATAATTCCTATTGACCAAGCTGCGGGATTTGTTCCAACCTTCTCCAGCCAAATGGATCTGGATTACGCACTCGATGCATTCTCGATTGCGAGTCCCCTCTTTCAGATCTGCGGTCACAGACTTAACCATCGCAAGAAGAGGTTCCATATATGTACCAGCCGACTCAATTCGTAATCAATCGTTCATCAATTCTCGCAACAATCGCACTAGCCTGCCTCGCGTTTTCGCCGACGGGATGGGCCGTTAGCCCACCACCGGACGGAGGATATACAGGCGATAATACGGCTGAAGGCGCAAGCGCGCTGTTAAGCCTTACCTCCGGCACCGACAATACGGCGATTGGATTTCAGGCGCTCAAGAACAACACAAACGGCGGCGGCAATATGGCGATCGGTTCACAAGCGCTCCTTACCAATACAAGCGGCACCAACAACACGGCCAGCGGTTTCGAATCGCTGTTTGGCAATACAATTGGCGGCTTTAATACCGCGAATGGTTATCAAGCGCTTTTCTTTAATACTAGCGGCAGCGACAACGCGGCTTTTGGTGATCAATCGCTGTTTTTTAATGACACCGGCAGCTTAAACACGGCCATTGGTGAAGCCGCGCTCTTCTTCAACAACGGCAGCAACAACATTGCCCTCGGTTTTAACGCGGGCTTCAACCTCGACACCGGCGACAACAACATCGTTATCGGCAACTTCGGCAACAGCGGTGACGCTGGCACCATTCGCCTTGGCGACCAGGCCAATCAGACCGCGACCTTCATCGCGGGCATTAACGGAGTCGATATGAGCAGCGGCAATCCGGTCTTCATCGACGCGAACGGTCAGCTCGGCGTTGGAAGTGCGAGCAGCTTGCAAGGCCCCCCTGGCCCTGCCGGATCTCCTGGACCACAAGGACCTCCGGGGCCAACTGGACCTCCCGGCCCAACTGGACCACAAGGCCCTCAGGGCCCAGCTGGTGACCCAGGACCAGCCGGTCCGACTGGACCAGCCGGAGCAACAGGACCCGTTGGACCTGCCGGTGTTACATTACTGAATGCCTGGTCGGGCAACAATCTGGACGGCCATCCCGCAGTATGGATTGGCAACGGCCAGTCGGTCGACGCCACTGCCACTGGCGCTAAAGGTGCGGCAAACGAAGCGAGTTCATTCTTTTTTGTTTCCCGAACGGTTACCTTGACTGTTTTCCACGCCAGGATCACCGGCGGCACAACATCTTCTGCGCTCACGTTCCAGGTCTTCGACAGTTCCGGCAACCCCGTTGGCAGCGGACCGTCTGCTACCTGCGTGATTCCATCGGGCGGCTCGACCACCACCAATACCAGCGCCTCGATCACGCTTAACCAAGGTCTCTACGCGGTGAAAGCGACGAGCGCGTCCGGCAACGTGCCTGGCAAACCGGGATTTTGGGCGCTGGGGAACTGAGCTGGCAAACAATTTGTAACGCCTAACGAGTCACAGTCTGATCTGCAGAGGTAGCGGCGATTGACCTCAATCGCCATGGCGGCTCGGTGAGCCGCCACTACCTGATGCGTCCCAACACAATCGACGCGTTAATGCCCCCGAAGCCGAATGAGTTGCTCATCACGTAATTCAACTCCGCGGCCCGGCCGTGATTTGGAACGACATCGAGATCGCATGACGGGTCCGGATTTTGATAATTAATTGTCGGCGGCACCCATTGCCGATCCAGCGCCAAGGCGCAAAGCGCGGCCTCGATCGCGCCGGTCGCTCCGAGTGGGTGAGCGGTGTAGCCTTTCGTCCCGCTCACTGGAATCTTGTAAGCGCGATCGCCCAGAACTTCCTTGATCGACATGGTCTCGGCGCTGTCATTCAGCTGGGTCGAACTGGCGTGTGCGTTCACGTAATCGATTTGCTCAGGCGAGACTTGTGCGTCTGCGAGGGCGTCACGCATCGCGCGAATGCAGGAATCGCCGGTCGGCAATGGCGTGGTCATGTGAAAGCCATCGTTGTTTAGGCTGTAGCCCAAAACTTCCCCATAAATTTTCGCGCCGCGCGCCCGCGCATGTTCCAGCTCTTCCAGAACCAGTGATGCCGCGCCTTCGCCCATCACGAATCCGTCCCGCATTTTATCGAACGGCCGAGATGCAACCTGCGAATCCGGGTTGCGGCTCATCGTTTTGATAATATCGAACGCGCCGATGGTGATTGTGGTTAACGGTGCTTCCGCTCCGCCGGCTACTATCACGTCTGCGAAATCATCGCGAATGTAACGAAGCCCTTCGCCGACCGAGACCGTTCCACTGGCGCAGCTATTGGAGTTTGTCGTGCCGACTCCGCGAAATCCGAAATCGATCGCGATATTGGAGTGGGCCGAGCCGCCGAACACTTGAACCGCGAGGGTGGGCTGCACGCCGCGGGCGCCTTTTTTCAAAAAGCGAATGTATTGCTCTTCGGCTTTGCAAACGCCGCCGAGCGCAGTCCCGAAACTCACGCCGATGCGGTCGTTCGGCTTATCGTGGGAATATTCGATTCCTGCGTCATCGAGCGCGAGCTTGGCCGAAGCGACCGAGAATTGCGCGTAACGATCGAGTCGTTTCAATCGGTGCGGCGGGAAAAACTCTTCGGGATCCCAATCGTTGATCTGACCGGCCACTCGAACGCCAAAACCGCTTACATCGAAACCCGAGATTGGACTGATGCCGGTTTTCTCGGCGAGAATTCCGTTCCAAAAACCTTCGACGCCTCTGCCAATGCAGGTGATCGGGCCAAGGCCGGTAATGACAACGCGTCGTTTCATTAGGTTTTAACCACGAAGGACACGAAGCGCACGAAGGCGGTTTTGGCTTCGAGAATCAGCATTCCTTCGTGACCTTCGCGTTCTTCGTGGTGGATTCCACGTACTTTTTCATGCAGTGCAAAGTCTTGTTGGCAACGTTCGCGATAAAAAAGTCGCCAATGATCGCTTCCATGATCGGCGCCAGAAACGGAATGCGAAAGTTAAACTCGTGTAAAATCTCCACCCGGACACCGTCGGGCGTTTCATCAAATGTCCAAACCACGTGCATCCCCTTGGTGAACGCCTTCAAATGATTGAAATGCACCTCGACTCTGTTGCGATCGATGATTTCCTCCGAGGTCCATTTGATCGGAATTCCGGATCGTCGCGCCGCCATCACCACGATATTTCGATTCGCACCGCGCTCGAGGTAATGAATGTAGCGATAGTGCGGCAGAATTTTCGGCCACAGCTCCAGGTTCGCGGCCGTTTCAAAGATAGACATCCTGGGCGCGTGCATGACGATTGAATTCGTTTTGTGCATTTCAGTTGCGCGGAATCCGCCTACAGTCGTCTGAAACCGATGGCGCTGGAAATGAAAAAAGAATGCGAAAAGTGCGGGACGACGCTGGCCAGCGACGGCGAAGCCCGCATTTGTAGTTACGAATGCACTTTTTGCGGCGATTGCGCCAAACAGATGAATTTTATTTGTCCGAACTGCGGAGGGGAACTCGTCCAGCGACCGCGCCGGAAAATGAAGGCCGATTAACGAAGCGGTTTGATTCGGTAAGTTAGAAAGCACTCATCGCCGACGACGCGCATGTCCTTCATGACGCAGCGGACGGTTGCCGGCAAAAACTCTTTGCTCAAGCCGGTGAGGGTCGGCGCCCCGGCTCCGCCGAATAAATAGGGCGCGATGGTGAGACTCAGTTCATCGATCAGTCCATGCTCGAGCATTGAGCGGAACAGGGTAGGGCCACCTTCACACGCGATGCGCCGAACTTTGTAATCGCGCCGCAAAATCTGCAGGACCTCGACGAGATCAATGTTGCGACTTTTGGTGAGATGCAGAGTCGCCTTGCCCGATAAAGTTGTTCGCACGTCCGCAGGCATTCGTTCGGTCGAAAAAATCAAAACCCGCGAAACTTCCCATTGAAAAATCTTTAGCTGGCTGTCGATCTTGCCCTCGTTCGAAACGATTACCCGCAACGGTGCAGGAGGCTGACCGCGCTTGATCCGTTCCTGGCGCAAATCTTCTGAAACGCCGAGCCGAACATTGTCGCGTTTCAATGTGCTGTGACCGATCAAGACCGCGTCGGCGAGCGCTCGCTGTCGGAAAAGGTGTTGCTTGTCTTCGCGAGACGTGAAATCGACGGGAGTAAAATTTCGGGTGGTGATCTTTCCATCGACGGTCATGGCAAAGGTCGCGCTGACGAAGGGGCGCGTTGAACGGTTGAAGCGTTGAACCGTTGAAGCGGATCGGGAGTTCCTGGATTTTGGTTTTGGCTTGGAACGCTTCAACGCTTTAACGCATCACGAATAACGGTTTCATTCATTGCGACTCGCTGATTTCATGCTCCATGGTTGCGACTTCGCGCCGCATCTCGCGCATCCGAACATGGCCTTCGACTCCGCTCGGACGGTAGAAGAAGTAAACAATGCCGCCCGGCAGACAGCACACAACCATGATTAGAAAACTGAGCGACCCGATCAGCACGGCAACGCCCTCACTCACTCCGCACACCTGATGGAGCATGGTTTGGAGCACTTTTTCGCGGAGACCGACTCCGGCGAAACTGATCGGAAGCGATGAAATCGTGCGCTCGATCGGCAAGACGGCAAAAAAGTTCGTTACGTTAACGTCAGCTCGCAACGCGAACGCCGCGCACAGAAAAGTTGTAAACGTTGCCAGGTGGGCAACGAGCGATGCGCAAAAGGCCACGGAGGTGGCGACCCAATGGTGCGCATAAAGATGATATGCCGCCGCGATCTCAATCAACTTCTCGCGGCCCGGAAATTTGTGGGGAAGCCAGTGAAAAAGATTGAAGCCGCTGACGATAAAACTGGCGACTAGGCTGGCAACGGAAACCCCGAGCAGGACGAGCAGAATCCAGAGATAACGCCGCGTCTCGTAAGTTTGCGACAGCAAGTCAAACCGCATGGTGACGAGAGTGACCGTAATCGTCACCAGCGCGACCAGGCCAATGAATCGATCGAACACCACGGCAAGCAACGCGCCCGCTTTGTGGTCGGGCGTCTCCTTGAGCAGCAGGTAGCTCTTAATAATATCGCCGCCGGTGCCACCGGGTAGGAATTGGTTGTAGAACATGCCGATGAGAAACAGCCCGGAAAGTCGCGACATCTTTAAATGAATCCCCTGAACCTTGAGCAATACATGCCAGCGAAACGCGGCGGCGGCTTCGACGACAAGATAGGCGAGCATACCGGCGAACAGCCATTGGAAACGGGCGTGAACAAGAGCCTGCCGCATCTCCGCCAGTTTCTTTGGGTCGTGATAAACCCACGTCAGCAGCGCAACGGTGACGGCTAACTGAATAATAGTGATGAGAACTTTTTTCACGGTCCGAAGTGTTTTTTCCAGGTCGCCACTGATTTCTGAATTTCCTCCGCTGTCTT
Source organism: uncultured Verrucomicrobiae bacterium (assembly GCA_963817335.1). Classification (GTDB taxonomy): domain Bacteria; phylum Verrucomicrobiota; class Verrucomicrobiia; order Chthoniobacterales; family UBA10450; genus AV40. The sequence continues at coordinate 1,232,623 of CAWFNX010000001.1, forward strand.
ACGCGGGCTCATTTCCCAAACCCACGCGCAATCTTTTGGCAGGAGCGGCACGAGTTTGGCAAGATCGACATCTCCGGCGAACGGAGGCTGATGGTCCTGGGCGGGCCAAATGCAATCCTGAACGTGACAGCCAAGCGCCCGCGGACCAATTTGCCGCAACCAGTCGGCATGATCGAGAAACGCGAGATTTTCTTTGATCTGGATATGGCCGAAGTCGTGCCAATAACCGACTTGCGGCGAGTTCATTTCGTCGAGCAACGCCGGCAGCTCGCGCTCGCTCGGAATTTCTTCGTAACCGCGGCGGCCTTCGATCCCAAATTTCACTTTCTTGCCTGCGGCATACTCGATCACGCGCTTCAAACATTCTTTCACCTGCGCGAGATAGGGTGGGGCAGTTGCCTCGCGTTTTTCAACCGCCCGGATCTTTTCGCGAACGTATTCGCGCGACAGTAACTGGCCTTTCCGTGCGAATTTGATCAGGTCATCGGTGATCGGCCGCATCGGGACTTCACCCAGATGCATGACCACGAACGGCGCGCCCAGCCGTTCAGCGAAATCGATGGTCTGGAACGTTTGCTTCACCGCGCGCTCCCGCTCGTTGCCGTAGGGAGAAGAAAATTGATAACAATCCGGTGACGCGTGCAGGACTTCGACCGGCAACGGACAGAAATTGTGCAAGCTCGAGAACTTCACTTTGCCGGATTCGAACATTTTCTGGATCCCGGGCATGAGCGAAATGCGAATGCCGTGACCGAGTTCGATGCGATCAAAACCGAGATCGATGATTTCCTGAAGCATTTCGGCGCCGTCGGTGTGACGGCTTGAATTCCAGCAGGTGGAGAAAGCGATCACGTTAAACTGTTGCGGCGACCGGCGGCGGCGCCGACGTTCCGGTCGGTTGTGCTTCGCTCAACGGCGGTTCGCTGCATGCCTGGCGGATTCGGGCGAGAATGATTAACGTGACCGTCCCGTAAGTTATTGCTGCAATAGCCACCGCAGTTGGCATCCCGATGAAATCGGAGAGACTGGTCACGCCAAGACCGGCCACTGGCATCAAGCCGACGAAACTCAACATGAACACGGCCGAAACGCGTCCGCGTAAATAATCCGGCGCGCGTTCCTGCACGATCGTGCTGCAGAGCGCGAAGTTCATGGCCAGGCCGAGCGAATTCATGATCATCAGCGCAGTTGCGAAATAAAATGACGGCGCCCGCGACAATCCGAATATCGCGCCCGTTACGCAGGTCGCGCACATCATCATCACCGGGATCCGTTTCTCACGCGGGAGTCCGAATAGAAAAAGTGAACCGACGAGCGCGCCAATCGCCGATGCGCCCATTAAATATCCGACGCGATCGGCCCCAAGATGAAGCACGAGCTTGCCGTAAAGTGGCATCATTACGGTGATGATTGGGAAAATGCATACCGATTGCGTCGCGATCAGCATGATCATCGCCAGACTTGGCTTGTCCCTGGCGATGTAACGGAAACCATCCTTGATTCCGCTGGCGCGCTTTTCTTCTTCCTCGGCCGTTCCGCGCACGCGCGGCGGCAGGGACAAAATCGCGATGATCAGCGCGATATACGAAACGGCGTTGACGAAGAATGCGGAAGCCATGCCCCACGCCTTGATCGCAATGCCGGCCAGTGAAAAGCCAACCATTCGTGATCCGTGAAAGATCGAGCGATCGAGCGAGATCGCTGGTTGAATTTGTTCGCGCCCGACCAGTTCGGGCACGAGCGCGGACAGCGTTGGCATTTCGAATGAATTCGAAACGCCCTGAATTGCGGCGAAGATGAAGACCTGCCAGATCGCGATCTTGCCGCTCCAGATCAAGAGTCCAATCGAGATGGCCGTGCCAATCTGAAGGAATTGGGTGGCGAGCAGGATCTTTCGTTTATCGAATCTATCCGCCGCCGACCCGCCGACCATCGTAAGCAAGAGCATCGGCAATCCCGAGCAAAGATTCACGATACCGAGCATGAGCGCCGAAGAGGTGAGGGTGGTCATGACCCAGCCCTGCGCCATCACTTGCATCCACGTTCCGGTATCGGAAATCGCGGAGCCGATGATGTAGCGACGGAACGGCCGGTTGTTCAAAACGCGCAACGCGTTGCCAGTCGTCAATTTCACTTCCGTGGTCATCGCCTGCACACATAAACGGAGAAAAGCGCGGCTGCAATGAATGAACACAAGCAATTGCCCGTGAGGTTGCGCTCGTTATTTTGAAGTATGCGCATCGATCGGTTCACCCAAAAGATGCAGGAGGCCCTGCAGGCGGCCCAGGACCTTGCTTCGCAGTCTAACCAGCAGGAAATTACCAACGAACATTTCCTGCTCTCGTTGCTCGATCAAAGTGACGGCATCACTCAACCGCTGCTCGAGAAAATCGGCGTTCAGCCGAATCAATTGCGCGACAGGTTAATGACCGAGCTGAATCGCAAGCCGCGAGTCACGGGTGCGGTCGACGTTCGCCTTTCCAACGAGCTTCGCACGGTCCTCGACGCTGCCGAAAAGGAAATGGCGAAGCTCAAAGACGAATATACCAGCGCCGAGCATTACCTGCTTGCCTTGAGCGGTTCGAATGTGCCCGCCGCCAAGATGCTGAAAGATCTCGGCGTCACCCACGACAAGTTGATGCAGGCGCTCCAACAAGTGCGAGGTTCGCAACGCGTGACCGATCAAAACCCGGAAGGCAAATATCAGACTTTGGAAAAATACGGACGCGATCTTACCGCGCTCGCGCGTCGCGGCAAAATTGATCCCGTCATCGGTCGCGATAACGAGATCCGCCGCATTATGCAGGTGTTGTCTCGTCGTACCAAAAATAACCCGGTCCTGATCGGCGATCCGGGCGTGGGCAAAACTGCGATCGTCGAAGGTCTCGCCCGCCGAATTATTTCCGGCGACGTGCCTGAGTCGTTGAAAAACAAAAAGCTGATTGGGCTGGATATCGGCGCGATGGTCGCGGGCGCGAAGTTTCGCGGCGAATTCGAAGATCGTCTGAAAGCGTTCTTGAAGGAAGTCACCGATTCACAAGGCGAAATCATTTTGTTCATCGACGAGTTGCACACCATCGTCGGCGCCGGCGCGGCCGAAGGATCCGTCGATGCGTCGAACATGCTGAAGCCGATGCTCGCCCGTGGCGAACTGCGGACGATCGGCGCGACCACGCTCGACGAATACCGCAAATACATCGAGAAAGACGCGGCCCTCGAGCGCCGGTTCCAACCCGTGATGGTGAACGAGCCGAGTGTGGAAGACACAATAGCGATTCTCCGCGGACTAAAGGAGCGCTACGAAGTTCATCACGGCGTCCGGATCACTGACGCCGCAATTGTTGCCGCCGCCGTCCTTTCGAATCGTTACATCAGCGACCGCTTTCTTCCCGACAAGGCGATCGACCTCGTCGATGAGGCCGCTTCGCGATTGAAGATCGAGCTCGATTCGATGCCGACGGAGATCGACGTGATCGAGCGCGAGATCATGCAGCACGAGATGGAGCGGCAGGCGCTGAAAAAAGAAAAGGATCCGGCGAGCAAAGAGCGGCTGAAGAAGCTCGAAAGGGAGTTAGCCGAGCTCAAGGAAAAATCCGGCGCACTGAAGGCCGAATGGCAAAAAGAAAAGGCAGTGATCGACGAGCAGCGAAAAGTAAAAGAAGAGCTCGATCGCGACCGAACTGAACTGGAGCGCGCCCAGCGTCGCGGCGAACTTGCCAAGGCGAGCGAGATTCAGTACGGGAAAATTCCCCAACTGGAAAAGAAGCTGGCCGATCTCACCGAGAAGTCGGGTAAGACGAAGAAACGTTTGCTCCGTGAAGAAGTGACCGAAGAAGACATTGCTGACGTCGTCTCCAAGTGGACCGGAATTCCGGTTTCGCGATTGCAGGAAGGCGAGCGCGAAAAATTAGTAAAGCTCGAACAGCATTTGCACCAGCGCGTGGTTGATCAGGAGCGCGCGATCAAAGCCGTGTCGAACGCCGTCCGCCGGGCCCGCGCCGGTTTGCAGGACCCGAATCGTCCGATCGGCTCGTTTATTTTTCTCGGGCCAACCGGTGTCGGCAAAACGGAGCTGTCTCGGGCGCTCGCCGAATTCTTGTTCGACGACGAGAACGCCATGATTCGGATCGACATGAGCGAATACATGGAGAAACACACCGTCGCGCGCTTGATCGGCGCGCCGCCGGGTTACGTCGGTTACGAGGAAGGCGGCCAACTTTCCGAAGCCGTTCGGCGCCGGCCGTATTCGGTCGTTTTGTTCGACGAGATCGAAAAGGCGCACCAGGACGTGTTCAACGTGCTACTCCAGGTCCTCGATGACGGCCGAATCACCGACGGGCAAGGGCGCACTGTCGATTTCAAAAACGCCGTCATCATCATGACCTCGAACATCGGCTCGCAATACATCTTGGAGGAAGAACAAACCCAGGAAGCTCGCGAGCGTTTAGTCATGGATGCGTTACGCGGACATTTTCGTCCCGAATTTCTTAACCGCGTCGATGAGATCATCATCTTCGATCGGTTGAGCGAAGACGACTTGAAGAAGATCGTAGAAATCCAACTGAAACGTTTGGCGAAACGTCTGGAGCAACAAAAAATCACGCTCGAGCTTTCGGATTCGGCGAAAGCGCTACTCGCGCGCGAAGGTTACGATCCCATTTACGGCGCGCGCCCGCTCCGGCGCACAATCCAGAAATCAATTCTCGATCCGCTCTCGATCAACATCCTCGAAGGCAAAGTCCGCGAAGGCCAGACCGTGAAGATCGATGTCCGCAACGGGGCGTTAGAGTTTCGCGAAAAATAATTACCACCTTTCAACTGCTCGACGATTGATCGAGGGGCTTTTGCTGGGCTTTGACTACTTCTTCGTAGGCGGCTTCGCCTTCCTGCACGTAGCAGCGGGTGAAGAATCGATCGTGATACTTTTCCCAGCCCTGGGCGAACAGAAATTCGTGGGCCTGCTGTGGACTGTATTTACACTCGGCCATGCTGCGGCCTTGTTCGCGCGCCGGCTTGGCATCTTCCATCCCGAACACAAAACAAAGGACTGCTTGAGCGTTCTTGGAAATTTTTCGCGTCTCTCCGGTTTTGGGATCGGTCGCCGAATCAATGCGCGCGACGAAATGCCGGCTGTGCTCGTCCGGCTTGTACATTTCCATGGTTCGGTTTTTATTAAGAAGGGCCTGTTCTTCCTTTGTGAACTTGTCCGCTTGGATGGAGCCGATCGTTGCGAATGAGGACGCAGTTATCAGCAAGAGCTTGAGAGGTCGTGTATTCATGGGGAGATTTCGTGGCATCATCAGGTTTCTTTCACATTTTGTGATGCCCTGCTACGACGCTAGACCGGTTGACTCCCTGATGAAATATTCAAATCCAATGCGGTTAGTGTTGATTTCTCTAGCAATGCTTGTCGTCGCAAGTCTCGGCAGAGGCCAGGAAGGAGTTCTGGCCGGGCCGAACATGAAGGAGTTCGCACCAGATTCGGTCAAGGTTGGCTGGAAATATTTTCGGGAAGGAGATTACGAATCAGCCCTCCGACGGTTTCAGATCGCAATTCGGCACGATGAAGATTCCGCACCCGGTTATTACGGCATTGCCTGTGTCTACAACGTTGAGGGCAAGTTCGACGACGCGATCAAGTTCTACCGCGAAGCATTGAAGAGAGATCCAATGTTTGCCGACACTTATGCCAACTTGGGCTACGCGCTGATCGCGAAACAGGAATATCCCGAAGCTTTGGAGATGTTAGATAAAGCGATCGAGCTGGATCCAAAATGCGGCGACGCCTATCTGAATTACGCGAATTATTACGCGGTCAAGCAGGACTGGAAAAATGTCGAGCAATTCGTCAACAAAGCAGTCAAGTGCGGCAAGAAAATCAAACCTGAGCTTCGCAAAACGCTCGAGGAGCACGGGGTCAGGATCAATCAAAACTAAATTGCAGAGCAGGCAGGCCGCCAATCTGAATATTTGGAGGGACACGCGCCGTCGTGTCCCATTAATTACCACTCCAAAATGTTGAGTTCGCCGTGGTAGAGCCAGTCTTCGGACTTGCTGACAAGTCCAGCGCGAACAGGATTTTCTAGAACATAGTCCCATTTTTCCTCATAGTTTTCGTTCCGTCGAAGTTGAGTATCCCAAAAATCGCGTTGCCAAATGGGATGTTCATTGGTCGTGGCCAATTTTTCGAAGCCAGATTTTTCCAATAGCGAACCCACTGCTCCAACGGCTCTGGTGGAATTGTGCCTGGTGCGCAAAACAGATGCACGTGGTCCGGCATGACCACGTAGCGTCCGACAAGCCAAGATCTGGCACTTACCCAGGCGTTTTTAAGAACGCGGGCGACGTCTGCTGATGCCAGAATGCGTTTTCGGTTTTTGCTGCAGACCGTCAGGAAAACAATGATCGGTTCATTGTGACGTTCAACGAATGGATGATGTGCCGGATGTTTACGGCCGATTCCGTTGCATTCATCTGGGGAAACAATCTAATTTGGGCGCCGACAGCTCGGCGCCCTCCAAGTTTTAAGTTGCCATCGCTTGCTTAAATGCCGCCACGAAACTTTCCATTTCGGATTGTTTACCGATCGTTAATCGCATGTGGTTCGGATACGCGGGAAATAGGCGGCCGACGGCGACGTTTTTTTCTTTCATCGCTTTGATGATCGGCACTACCGGTTTCCGGCAATCGAACATGATGAAGTTGGCCTGGGACGGAATCGATTTGTAACCCATCTTGCCGAGCTCAGTCAGAGTGTAGTTTTTCGCGTCGGTGTTCATCTTTCGACCGCTGTTTACCTGATCGGCGTCGTCCAGGCTCGCGCTAGCTGCGGTCAGCGCCATAATGTTGACGCTGTCCCACATTTGGAAGCCGTGCATACGCTTGATCGTTTCCGGTTGGGCGACGCAATAGCCGCAACGTAACCCGGCCATTCCGTAAATTTTCGAGAATGTCCGCGCCACGATCAGATTCGGATGATCTTTCACCAATGGGATCACGCTCTCGTAATCGGGACTGTCGGCGTAATGGAAATAGGCTTCGTCGACCAGGATCATTGTGTCCGGCGAAGTTTTCGCGATGAAATCGCGGATATCGTTTTTCGGCGTGATGCTCGCGGTCGGATTGTTCGGATTACAGATGTAGATGAGCCCTTTTTGCGAGGACTCTCCCATTTTCGCGAGATCGTGCGTGTAACTGCCGGTCAGCGGAACTTTCACGACATCTGCGCCGCACGCCTTTGAGTATTCGAGGATCGCTTCGAATGTCGGATCTGCGACAACCAGTTTGCCTTGGGTCGGGCCGGTGAAAGTTTCAGCGCACAGTTTCAGGATTTCGCTCGAGCCGTCGCCGAGCACGATCTGATCGCGATTGATGCTGTTGATCTTCGCAACCTTGTCGATCAACACGTCGTTTGCTTCGTCGGGGTAACGGTTGCAGACGCCGTGTGCGTTCTTCATGGCTTCGTGCGCTTTAGCGGATGGGCCGTAAGGATTTTCGTTCGCGCTTAATCGCACGACGCCGGTTTTGGTCGGAGCCGGAACGGTCGAAAATTCTTTTGCGATGGTGATTCGCGGACGAACGATAGCCGCGGCAGCGCCGACTCCGAGCAGATGGGCAAAATGACGACGAGAGATGGAATGGTTGTTCATAGGAGCTCCTCCAAAGAGGAATTTTGAGCCTGATCGCGTCATAACGCGAGCGCGAAATTTCGGTAGGGACAACGCGCTGCGATGTCCGCGGTCGGCGCAGCGCGCCGACCCTACCAGTTTCTAGTGATAGACCGCCGCTACAAGGACGTTACATTCAGCGAATGCTCGGCTTTTTGAAAGATCGACAACGGAAACGGTTGAAGGCGCGGCCGTTTCCGAACGAGTGGGTGAAGAACATCAGGAACAACGTCGCGTTCTTCGCCCGGCTTTCGGCGTCCGACCAGACCGAGCTGCTCGACGATGTTCAAATTTTCCTGGCCGAGAAGAGTTTTGAAGGCTGCGTCGGACAGGAAATCACGGACGAAGTCAGGGTCACCATCGCGGTCCAGGCGTGCCTACTATTGCTGCATCGAAAGACCGATTATTTTCCGCGGCTGCTGACGATTCTTGTTTATCCGTCAACCTATCTTGCTGACGAGCAGCGACCGATCACGGCGGAAATTTGGGAAGAGGGCAAGAGCCACCGGGCCGGCGAAACTGCGCGGACAATGGGATCGATGGTGCTGGCGTGGGACGCGGTGAAATCCGGCGCGGCCGATCCATCCGACGGGAAGAATGTTGTTCTCCATGAATTCGCACATCAACTCGACTACGAAAATTTCGCCGCCGATGGGACGCCCGCGCTGGCGACACGGCAACAGCAACTGGCCTGGCGCGAAGTGATGCGGACTGAATTCGCGTCGCTCCGCGCCGCCGAAGCAACAGGAATTCCGACGCTTCTCGATACTTACGGTGCGACGAACGCAGCGGAATTTTTCGCGGTATCGACCGAGGCGTTCTTCGAAAGACCACTCAGGCTTCGTTCCCAGCATCCGCGTTTGTATTCTGAGCTGCAGAACTATTTTCGTCAGGACCCGGTGCAATTTTCGGCCGAAAGGAGTTCAGTGTAGTCGCGTGTTCTACGAAGAGTAAGAGAGCAGAGCAAGAGTAAGAGTTTGGTTCGGACAGAAACTGCCCGGGGCGGACGAGATTTTGAACGAGCTGACACGGCCGGGTGTCTTACGTTCACCTATGACCAAAATCATTGCGTTACTAGTAGCGGGAATGTTTGCAACCGGGACCATGTTCGCGGGTGAACACGGCGATTGCACAAAGCAGGCTGGCAACAGCGGAAAGGCGGCGTGCTCGGTCTCGCTGGCAAGCCTCAATCTCACGCCTGATCAACAGACGAAGATGGATGCGGCGATGGCGGAACACCACAAAGCGGGTTGTTCCGAAGCCAGCGAAGCGGCCTACATGAAAGAGGCGCAGGGCGTTTTGACCAAAGAACAGTTCGCCAAGTTCAAAGCCGAGTGCAAAGGGCACAAGGATAAGGCCAAGACCGAAACATAAGTCCGAGGTGCGAGCCGCACCTGCATTGGACTGGCATTGACTTTGTAGCCGCGTCGCTCTCTCGCGAGGGTGATGTTTGGGTGCGGCGATGGGCGCTGCGGCTACAGTTTGTTTGACGAAAATCGCGTCCGCCGCGGCGGACGCGATTTTGTTTTTTAATGCAGGCGATTTAGAACCCGTTGTTGACCACGACGACTCCGTCACGAATCAGAAGGCTTCGGGTTTTCATTCCGGCTTGATCGGGAGAGTTGAAGAGAACGAGGTAGCCGGAAAACCGCTGTCCACTTGCATTGGCCAATTCCGCGGGCTTCGGTTCGGCCTGCCAATCGACCCGGGACGCATCGAGCCCGTACTTCTTCATCCAGGTAAGAATCACTTCCTTGTAGTTCGCCGGATAGCTCCCGAAATCCGAGCCAGACGGGATGTTTTCATTTGATGGTGACGGCAGCGGTGCGGTCGACACCGGCTGCGCGGGAGTCGGAGCCGAGGTCGCGCCGTTATTACCGGGAGGCGCGACAATCGTTTCCGCCGGCGCAACCGCAGTTGATGAATTAATCGGCGTGGCCTCCACCGCCTGAGCCAGCAGATCGGCCAGACGCCAACCCGCTTTTTGTAATTCATCCCGCACGATCTTCGCGGCCCAATCAGCGTAAGGAACCCCATCGGGCGGTGGATTCTCGCGAGCGTCGCCGGCCATTACGGTGCGTCCCTGGTCAACGGTTGAATGCATGTAAACAAACCGGAGACGTTGATGGGCTTCGCGGGCAATCGGCAAAATTTCGTCCGCCCAATATTCCCCGTACTTTTTCAAAGGGACGCCGGCTGGCACGCGCCAACTAGCTGGCTGCTGATGGGTCAGCTGGCCGATCATTCCTTTCTGAGCGTGCTGCAAAGTCTGGTAGCGCTCTTCCTTGCTTAAACTGGGCGCCAGCGGCGGCATGTTTGCCATCACCGCGTCATTGTCCCAAAAACCGTGCAACTTTAATCCTTTGTGCGCCATTTCGTCGGGTGTGCCGTGACTCAGTCGCAAAAGAATTGTGTTGCCGCCTTCATCCTCAGTTCCCGGTTCGTTCTTGTCCGGATCGGCGGCCTGGCCGGTCTCGTTGAAGTAATCTGCGCCGACGTGCAGCGGCTGATGAATGTCGCCGACATAGTGGGCGAGTAAAATTACGGCGACCGGTTTGGTGATCTTGCGCGGATTAGTTTCCGGGACCTCCCCGCGCAGAACATCTACGCAGTAGGCGATCATGTGCACGATGTCCCACTGGCTGCGGCCAGTTTTGCCGTCCGAATATTTGTGTGCGTTTTCGACGGGGACGTCGGTGTAATGAAACCAATGATGCGATGGGATCGCTGATGCCGGATCCTGGGTCGGCGGATTGGCCCGCCAGAAGTCGCGCAGCTGTTTGTCGATCGCCGGGTGGTCGGCGTAATGGGGAAAGGAATTTGGATCATCAACGCCGTTTTTGTCCCAGGATTTGATCTCGTCGGGGATTACTGACGCGCGTTCGAGGGTAATCCCATCCGTCAGCGCGTAGATTTTCTTCGCGGCTGGGGTGTTGGCGATCACCTTGTCCGCAATTCCGCCGACGATCTCGTGACCTGAGGGGCCGTAAGCAAACAAGGGCGAACCAATCGCGAGAATCGCGAACGCAATCAGGATATATCGGTGGTCAAAAATCATCGTCTGAAGGAATCAGAATTTTAACGATGGACCCAGCAGATGATATTGCCAGGTGAAGAGTCCAAACGCGATGCCGCCAAGGGCAAGCAGAATGGCGTGGGTGCGAAACCAAAATCCGTGACCAGGTAATCTGGCGAAGCGGACAGCGCTAATCACCAGCAGGATAATTCCTGCCATCAAAACCCAGCCAAAAATATGAAGGGCTTGCAACCATGGGTTGATCTCATCCCCGAGAAGAACAAGGTGCTCGAGGCCCTGGCTGAACGTGATTACGGGGGCAAGGATGAAGATCAATTCTCCAACGCAAACCAGCCGTGAGAGAAAATATAGAACGCGATCCCATTTACTGGCGAACAGCGGACGTTGATACTTTCTGCGAACAAAAACCGCGACCGGCCAGAGAAGAACGGTCAGAAGCACCAGGGCAAGATTCCCGCCGATCACGGGATTGATAAGTCGCTTGTCGTTGTACAACGGCACGCGTTGCCCTTCATAAATCGCGGGGAAGGGGAGCATTTCGGTCACTTTGCCGGACGGATCGCGCCGGAAGGCAATTCGTTCCGGGCCGTCGACTTCGCTGTAGACCAGGGGCGCGATCTCTTTCCATTTCTTCAACTCGCCGCGCTGATTCTTATTGTCTTCGACGGTGAGAATTCCGTCCTTGTCGGTCTTGACGTTAAACTGGTCCATCAACGCCACGAATCTGAGAAAGGTGGTTTCGCTCCGGCGCGTCCCCTCGTAGACGCCGCTAACCGCCCGGCCGTCGGTTTTTGCAGTGTTCGGATCGACCTCGGCCTTTGGTTCGCCTTGGCTCGGAAAATAACGATCCATGAATGCGCGCATTACTTCGCCGCGTCCAGCCCCGATATTTTTGCCGAGACTGTTGTAGGAAATGAAATAACCGATGTGCGCGTCCGGAATGAGGACCAAATCGCTGTGGAAATAAACCGTGTCGCCGCCGTGACCGATCACCCGCACTGGGTTCAGCCAGTATTGCATGAAGTTCATGCCGATGCCGCAGATCATGGGATGCAATTCAAACTGGCGCGTTTCCATTTGCCGAACGGTTTCCGGTTTCAGAATCGAAACTCCGTCTACGGTCCCATCTTGCAGGAAGGCGAGCATGAAGCGGGTCATGTCGGCGGCAGTGGCTGAAAGCGCGCCGGCGGGCGCGGCCTCCACAAATTCGAAATCGCGCGGTTTTTGGCTGGCGTTGAGATAACCTTTGGACATTTGAGACGCGAGTTGCGGCGGAAGCGGTTGATCGAACGACGAATTGTTCATCTGCAGCGGCTTCAAAATGTGGTTGTCGACGTAGCGCTCGAATTTCTCGCCACTGACTCGCTCGACAATGTATCCGGCGAGAGTGAACCCGTAATTTGAATAGGACGGCACTTTGCCCGGCGGGAAGATGCGTCCCGGCAATTGATTCGCAAGATATGTACCGATGGGTTTCAAGTCGGTCTCGTGAGCGACGAACAAATTCTTTAACGTTTCTTCGAAGCCAGCAGTATGAGTTAACAATCGCCGCAACGTGATCGGCTCCGGATAAGTTTTGGGAATTGCGAAATCGATGTAGTCGGTAACGTCACGATCGAGATCGAGTTTTCCCTGCTCGACCAATTGCATTACTGCGGTCGTCGTAAACAATTTCGAAATCGATCCTGGCCGAAACAAAGTTTGATCGGGCACCACCGGTTTCTTGTTTTCCAAGTCCGCGTAGCCATAACCTTTTTGGAGCAACACCTGGCCGTCCTTGACCACGGAAACAACCGCGCCGGCGATGTTGCGAGTTCGCAACTCCGAGGGAATCAACGCATCGAGGAACGGCTCGAGGTCCTGTCTGGTCAAGGCGGGAGCCGGGCTCGATTCCGGAGGTGCGGGGACTACTTTTGTCGGAGGCGGGGAGGGAAGCGGAATCAGCGGTGAAGGAGCAGGTCCTTGCCCGAGAGCCGCAGCCAGCATCATGAATGTCGGCGCCAAGCCGAGAACAAACTTTTGCATGGGCGGGAGTTTGGCAGCTGTCCTGCCGCTTACAAGACTGGCTTTATCGCCCGATCTTGCTCGCCATGCGGGATCGAATCGTTTCAATCCGATTCTGTAATTTCTCGAAATGCGATCCCGACCAATAAACCTGTCCGCACTGCGGGCACCGTCGGAATTGATCGTAATAAATTCTGGTCAGGGGTTCGAGCTGGCCAATGATTTTCGCCTTTTCGGCGGGCTCCAGGAGGGCGTTGCAGAGCAGGCAACGGGTGAAGGGTGCCAGGTCAGGCGCGAGATTGAATCGCTGAAGCATCTCGACGGTCTGCTCGATAGGGTATTGGGATCGCACGTAACGACCATGGCGGACTTCAGAGTGCATTAATAAACGCCGGTCCCGAGTCAGGAGGGCCCGTTCTTGTTCGCTGGAGACTTTCACCAGGGCCGGGTCATCAACGTCGCGTTCGTAACTCACGTCGATTCCGAGGAGGCGAAGATCGCGGACGAGTTTTCCAAGATGGCCGTCGGCAACAAACTTTGAAATCTCGAGCACTTGCAGGTGATTTTCCGGAAAATTAGTAAGTGTCGCGGCCCCGACTGGAAATACCTCGACCGATGATTCTGACTCCAAAACACGGCTGAAATCGACCGGCTGATCGTTCACCAGGATCAAATCGACCTCGGTATGCGGAACTCCACAGGCCTCAATAATGTCTTTAACGGACGTCCGCTCGGTCAGGCAACGTTTCACTTGGGCGGAGTTCCGCTTCAGAAAGAATGGTAAATCGCCGTGAAACGCCAGCCGGACGTTAAACGAGGTCATTTTTCGATCCGTGCCGTCGAATAAGCGTATTCGAAGGGTGTGCTTCGCGGACGGGCCATGAGTCTTCCCGGACCCAATGGCTCGTCCTCGCCGTAATAACAATCGAGATGCCAACGCCGCAGCCCGCCACCCGTGTCGACGATTTTCCAGCGGGTGCTGCCGAAGACTTGCTTCACTTCAGCGGCCGCAGTTTGGAGAACCATACCGCGTCGAAGGGGCCCCGATGATCTTGCGGCCGCCGAGAATCGCGGAACAAGAGTTCCGCCGCCACCACTTGGAGGTCCGCCGAAGCCATACGAACCGCCATAATATCGGATATAGCTGTGTCCGTTCACGGGCGATGTGATGCGCCCGTAACCTTCCTTTTGCACTGCGCGCAAAAAATCGCGGGGATAAGTATGGCCGTGCAATCCCGGTCTGGTCATGCGCGTCGCGTCGAATCCGCGCTCGAACGTGAAACCGGATTCCTTCGGCGTGTAATAGAGAGTGCAAACAATGAAATATTCGCCGGCATGTCCTCCGGGCCGGCGGGCCAGTTTGTCATTTTCGGAAGCGAGCCGTTGCACCACTTCCGGCCATGGAATCTCCGCGCGCGCTTCAGAAAACATCGAGACTGAGCCGACTACAATCGATGCAATGAATGCGCGACAGACTTTACTCTCACCTGCCGCTTCGCGTCTTCCTCTCCCGATGGGAGAGGAGAAAACCGGCGTGTGCAAAGCAGTCTGTCCTCCTCCCCATGAGGGAGAGGATTGAGGTGAGGGCATGATTGCAGTCGTAACTATTCTTCGAAGTAATCTTCCGCGGGGCCGCCGAGCAAAATCTGGATGGGCAACTTCTCGTGTTCGTATTCGTAAGGCGGCTGCTTCCACGCGAATGACTCCGGATATAATCTTCGACTACATCGAATGATTTCAACGCCGGTTTGAAAGGAGCGATAAACCTTGCGATCCACCAGGTGGATTTGAGCGCCGCCGCAAAGTTCGCCGGCAAATTTCTGGAATGTCGGCTGAAAATAATTTTCACGAAAGAAAACCCCCGGCAGATTAAGGTCGTTGAGCTCTCGACACAGCGTTTCCGCATCGATGAAGGGCGCCCCGAAAATTTCGAACGGACGAGTTGTGCCGCGGCCTTCCGAAAGGTTCGTGCCTTCGAGTAGACACATTCCTGGATAAACAGTCGCGGTCTCCAGCGTTGGCATGTTCGGCGACGGCATGACCCATGGCAGACCGGTTTGGTCGAACCACATTTCCCGGTTCCAGTTTTTCATCGGCAGGATCGTCAGCTTGCAGTTCGGAAAAGCTTCCTCGCGAAACTGATTGGCCAGCTCCCCGATGGTTTTGCCATGGCGGACCGGAATCGGATGCAAACCAACGAACGATTCGTAGTCTTTTTCGATCGGCGGACCTTCAACCGTCACGCCGTTGATCGGATTCGGCCGATCAAGAACGACGACTTGCGCACCGCGTCGCTCGCATCCGCGCATGCAAAGATAGAGCGTCCAGATGAAAGTATAATAACGCGCGCCGACGTCTTGAAGATCGACGAGCAGAGCATCGACGTCCTGCAGCATCTCGTCGGTCGGCTCGCGGTGTTCGCCGTACAAGCTGTAAACCGGAATGCGCAGGCGCGGATGTTCGTAACTTCTCCATTCGACCATGTTGTCCTGAGTTTGACCGAGAAATCCGTGCTGCGGCCCGAAGAAAGCGGCAAGTTGGAAAAGATCGCCATTCAGTCGTTCGAGAATTCGCGAAGCATGTTCGAGCTTCGACGAAACCGACGCCGGATGAAGCAAAGCTCCGATCCGGGCGCCGCTAAGCTCTTTCGGCCAGAATTCAGCGAGATGATCGAGTGGAATCTGAACCGCCACCCGTGAGTTATACCACACGCCGCAGGTAGGGGCGATTGCCCTCAATCGCCCGCCGAAACGGGTGAAGCGCCACTGTAAAATCTTCTCCTGACGAAGATGAAGACCAGCGCGATCGCAGTCACAACCGCGCAACCTTCGGCGAACCATTCGCCGTGCCTTGTGTAAAACGTAAGTTGGCCACCCTGGGGCACGCTGACTTCGCCGGTCAAAACGCCCTCAGTGAAAGTGTTGCCAGTGTCGTCTTGCAGGATTTGGGTTACGCGCCCGAACTCGTTGACGAAACAAGTGACGCCGGTATTAGCGGCGCGCACCATTGGACGGCGATTTTCCACGCAACGAAAAACCGCGTTGGCCACATGCTGTTTCGATCCGGACGACTGCAGAAACCAGCCGTCGTTTGTAACATCGACAAAAAGATTCGCGCCATTCAAAACGAACCGTCGGGCAAGATCGCCGACGGTATCCTCGAAACAGATCAACGGCGCGACCCGGGCGACATTGTTGGTGAGATCGAACACGGTGGGATCAGCGCCGGGCGTGAAATCTCCCGGGACCCACGTGCCCGCGACAGCGGCGAACAATGGAAAAGACTTTCGCGCAGGAATGTATTCGCCGAACGGCACGAGGTGGATCTTGCGATAGACCTGCATTCGCTCGCCGCCGTTCGAGACAAGGATAGCCGCGTTGAAATCGCTCGATTCTTCCAAATCGAGGGTGCCTAGAAGCAGATCCGTTTTCGAGGAGCTTGAGAGTTGCCTAACAAACTTATAACTGTCGGTGCTGGCATCCCGCACCGGATCGGGCGTGGAACTCTCGGGCCAGACCAGCAAGTCCGGCGGGGGGTTTGCCCGCAACGCCATCTCGCTCAATCGGGTGAGTCGCTCGAAAATTTCTCGCGTAAATTGTGGATCAAACTTTTGTAACTGCGGAATGCTCGCCTGGACCGCCGCGACCCGAAGCGATTTGGCCGGCTCTGGACTTTGGGCGCGATGCAGTCCAAATGCGAACAACCCAACCATGCCGATCATCGTGAGAGTGAGATCGAAATGCGGGCGCATCCGATGGGTTCGCGCTTCGGCAAACAACCGAAATGGTGTCGTGACCGCGATGAAGTTTACGAAGACGAGGTCGAACGAGAGTCCGACAACTCCGGTGAATTCGGAAACCTGGATCAGCGGCCAGTTTTGATGGAGCGCGACCCCAAGACCATTCCATCCGAAACCGCTGAAGAGCCAGCCGCGGATCCATTCGTGGGTGACCCAGGCCGATGCGCCGACAAACGCGATCAGCAAGTTGCGCCATGACGCCGTGAAGGTCGCCGGTTTCAAGAACCCAACGACCCAGGCCCAAAACGCAAAATGCATTGCCAGATAGATCGACAGCAGGAACGACAGGCCATGCAGGAAAAAGCTCTGATACAAATCGCCCAGCGCGCCGAGCCAGCTGAAAGTGCCGGTGAAAAAAACAATGCCGGCCAGATACCCAAGCAATAAATTCCGCAACCATCGGCGACGCGAGTTCTCGCCGGAAAACCAGACCGCCGCGATGAGCGGGGTCAGAGTAATCCAGCAAAGCCAGCTTTGATCAAAAGGCGGGAAACAAAGGATGCCGAGCATCCCGCTCGTGATGGCCGCGAGCCAGGGCCACAGGTTTTTCAGAGCGCGGAACACGGGCCGCAGTCTAAAACGTCAAATCCCAAACCCCAAGTTCCAAGGAAACTCCAATTCCTAAGCTTTCAAGTGGTCTCGTTCCAAGCATCTTGCTTGGGATTTGGTGCCTGGGATTTGGGATTTGCGCCGCGCGTCATCCGCGACGGCGTCGCCGTGGTTCGCGTTCGCGACGACGGCCGGGATGAATCGCGTCTTTCAGATCGCGGGCATAGGAAGCGTTCACCCGAAAGACTGACCGCTCGACGTCTTCCATTGTGCGGACGTTGACCTTGTCGGAGAGCACATAGCCCTGCGACATCAGCCCGGTCAATTCGTCCAAAAATTCGGCCTGTTCCATCTCGCCGATTTTCTCGACTAAAAGCTTGCCGTAGGTCGGCGTGCCGGAGAGTCCCAAGTTTTTCAACAGCGTAATTTCGCCGCCACTTAAATTAATCTCGCGGTGCATCGTAAAACCTTTGGCAATGACCGGACTCCTATCGAGCAGCTATCGCGCCACTCGATCATGGGCATCCTTTTCCAGCCATTTCCAAACCGTTTCGAGCTGCTGACTCACCTCGGATTTAATTTTCTGCAGCTGCTCGACGGTAAATTTCCCGCCTCCCGGCCGGCGCTGCGCGAAAATGTAATATTTGATCTTCGGTTCGGTCCCGGAGCCGCGCACCGCGATCCGCGTTTTGTCTTCCAATTCGAAGATCGACATCTTCTGTTTGGGAATCACATCGCCTTCGACGTCCCGGATCGTTTGCTTTTCAAAATCGGTAATGCCGGTAACGCGCGAACCGGCAATGTCGGTCGGTGGCTGGGTCGTGTAAGATTCAAGTAATCGCGCGATTTTATCGGCGCCTTCCGCGCCTTCGAAATAGATTGAGGCGTTTTTCTCATCGAAGTAACCGAGGCCGGCAAAAGCCTCATCGAGCAGTTGATCGACCGTTCGCCCTCGCGACTTCGCGTAGGCGGCCATTTCGCAAAACATGATCGCGCCGGCGTTGCCGTCTTTGTCACGAACGAAATCGGCCCCGCTGTAGCCATAACTTTCCTCGCTTCCGAAAACGTAAAACGAAGAATGCTTTAATCGCGCGGTTCGCGTTTCTTCCTCGGACATCTGCCGATACTTCTTTCGAATATCCGCCGGCAGCGCGTCTTCGTACTTTTCCAGCTTCGCGCCGAAGTATTTGAATCCGGTCAATGTTTCGACGCAGCGCACTCCAAAACTTTCCGGAATGACTTTTTGCATGTCGGTGGTGACAAAAGTTTTGATCGTCACCGCGCGCGAACGATTTTCCTCGGTCAGGATGCCGAGCTCGAAAAACTTCTTGAGCCGATAATAGGAAAGCAGCGAACCGATTTGATTTCCGGTGATCAGCTTCATTTCGCCGTTGGCGCTTCGAACTGCCACCCCGATGCGATCGCAATCCGGATCAGTCGCAATGACAATGTCGGCGTTGGTTCTCCTGGCCAGCTCGATCCCGAGGGTGAGTGCTTCGGCATTTTCCGGGTTCGGGGATTTCACCGTCGAAAATCGGGGATCGGGTTTTTCCTGTTCGCCGACGATTTCGAAATTAAACCCGAGTCGCTTGAACATTGGCCTGAGGGTGATGGCACCCGTCCCGTGCAACGGAGTAAAAACAACGCGGAGCGACTTGGCCTCGCCTAAAACGCTCCGATCGACAACGATCGTGTCGAGTCGCTGCATGTAAGCTTCGTCAATGTCGACGCCGAGGGTTTTGATTTCGCCTTGTTTATCGTGCGCGAGTGGTTCGTAGGCTTCGCTGTTAATCGAGTTTACTTTTTCGATGATGCCGCTCGCATGCGGATCGATCACCTGCGCGCCGTCGGCGAAATAGACTTTGTAGCCGTTATCGTGGGGCGGATTGTGACTCGCGGTGATCACGATTCCAGCCGTCGCGTTCAAATGGCGGACCGCAAAGGACAGCTCCGGGGTCGAGCGTGGACCGTCGAACACGAACGCATCGCAACCGTTCTCGGCGGCGACCTTGGCCGCGAGCGAAGTGAATTCCTTCGAAAAGAATCGAGTGTCGTGCGCGATGACGATCTTCGGACGCGTTGCGAACCCATTCTTTGCGTGCCACTCCTTGGTGTATGCGATCAAACCCTGGGTTGCGCGGTTGACGTTCGCGAAATTCATCGCGTTCGTGCCGACACAGGGGAACTGAGGACGATCGTCAGGCCGAGCACTGCCGCGCTCCGCGTTGGTTACGATTTTACCAATCGTCCGGCCCCGCAATCCGCCGGTGCCGAACTCAAGCGTCTTGTAAAACCGATCGTTCAGCTCCGACCACTGTTCGCCTCCGACGAGTTCATCGACGACACGCGCATAGAGATCGGAATTCGCGTTTGCGAGCAGCGCGCGAATGTTCCTGGCGGCTGATTCCAGCAAACGTTTGCCCTCAACGGCGTATTCGATCTTCGCTCCGATGTCGGCCTGGGTGCCCATCGAACCGAATTTCGATTGCGGGAAGCGGGTTTCAAGGCTTAATCCATTGCGCCCACAACGCGATGAACATTCACGAATATCAGGCGAAAGAACTTCTCGAAAAATTCGGCGTCGCCACCACCCGCGGAAAAGTCGCCTCGACTCCGGATGAGGCCGACAAAATCGCCGGTGAGCTCGGAACTGGCGACCTCGTGGTGAAAGCCCAGGTCCATGCCGGGGGACGCGGGAAGGGGACGTTCAACAATGGATTCAAGGGCGGTGTGCACGTCGTAAAATCGGCGAAGGAAGCGCGAGAAGTTGCGGAAAAGATGCTCGGACAAACTTTGGTCACCCATCAAACCGGGCCCGCTGGACGAGTCGTGAATAAGGTTTTGGTAGCAGAATCGGCCGACATCGCGCGGGAGATTTATTTTGCCATCCTGTTAGATCGCGCCACCGCCGCACCCCTCGTTGTCGCCAGCACCGAAGGCGGCGTTGAGATTGAAACCGTCGCGGCGAAGTCGCCGGCGAAAATTATTCGTGAGCCGATCGATCCGCTCGCCGGGTTGCAGCCGTTTCAAACTCGGAAACTTGCCGAGCAGCTTGGATTCGAACATTCGCAAACCAAAGCCGCGACCAAGTTGTTTGACGGATTGTATCGAACATTCATCGGCTGCGATTGCTCGATGGTGGAAATTAATCCGCTGGTGGTGACAAAGAAGAACGAGGTCCTCGCCCTCGACGCCAAGTTTAATTTTGACGACAACGCATTGTATCGGCATCCCGAAATCGCCGCCATGCGCGACACGGCGGAGGAAGATCCGCGCGAAGTCGAAGCTTCAAAGCACGAACTGAATTACATCGGCCTCGACGGCAACATTGCGTGTCTGGTGAACGGCGCCGGTCTCGCCATGGCAACGATGGATATCATCAAGTTTTACGGAGGCAATCCGGCGAACTTTCTCGACGTCGGCGGCAGCGCAACGGAAGAGCAGGTTACCGAAGCTTTCAAGATCCTGATCGCGGACAAAAATGTGAAAGCGATCCTGGTGAATATTTTCGGCGGGATCATGAAGGTCGACGTGATCGCCAACGGAATCATCAACGCTGCAAGAACGGTACATCTTTCCGTTCCTCTGGTCGTTCGTCTCGAAGGAACGAATGTCGAAAAAGGAAAGCAGCTCCTCAAAGAGAGCGGCGTCACATTGATCACTGCGGACGATCTCGGTGACGCCGCGCAGAAAGCAGTCGCCGCGGCAAAGGGCAAATGAGTTTGAGATCGACAATCAGCGTCGCGCTGACCGTCGCCGCGCTCGCGCGAGCGGATGAACTCCCGCGCAAAGTAAAGACTGCGCGGGAAAGTTATTCCGGTGTCGATGTGATTTACGATTCCGTGATGGCACCGGATGGAAAACGGTTGCGCACGATCATTACAAAACCGCGCGAGGCAAAAGGAAGGCTGCCTGTCATTTTTGTGGTCGGGTGGTTGAGCTGCGATTCGGTGGAAGCGCCTACCGATACCAAGGACGAGAGCGGTTTGGTATTTCGGGGTCTTTCCCAAATGCCGGGAATCGTTTTGTTTCGAGTCGACAAACAAGGCGTCGGCGACAGCGAAGGAGTTTGCGCGGAAAACGATTTCGACAGTGAGCTCGCGGGTTATCGCGCAGCGTTTCGGGCGTTGAAGAACTATGACTTCATTGACTCGAACAGTGTTTACATCCTCGGTATCAGCAATGGCGGAGGATTCGCGCCGATCGTTCCGGAGCCCGACGCCGAACAAGAACAGGTGCGCGGTTACATTTCGGTTGGCGGCTGGGTTAAGACGTGGTTCGAGCACATGCTCGAGATCGAACGGCGGCGCTTCGCTCTGACGGGAAAAACTCCCGGTGAAGTGAACGACCGGATGAAAAACGCGGCCGGGCTTTATCACGAATGGTTAATTAAAGGCCGCTCGATTGACGACATTTTGAAAGAACAGCCGTCGCTCGCGGACCTATGGCCGGAAGGAAAAGATCACGCCCATCTTTACGGTCGACCCCTTGCCTTTTACGAACAGTTACAGAAACTAAATCTGGCCGACGCGTGGTCGCGCGTGAAAGTGCCGACCTACGTTCTGCGCGGCGCGTTCGACTGGATCATGACTCGGGGAGATTCGGAGTTGATCGCGCAATATGTAAATAGAAACGGTGACCTCGCGACGTTCTACGAAATCCCGGACACCGGTCACACGTTTCAACATTATTTGAGCCTGGCCGACGCATTCAAAGGTAAGAGCGCGCCGTTTGATCCGAAAACGATCGGACTTTTAACAGACTGGCTGCGGAACAAGGCAATCACCCATGAAGATTAACAATATCGCATTTGTCGGAATTCCGGTTACGGACATCAACCGGGCGCGCAAGTTTTACGAGGGTGTGCTCGGGCTCAAGCCGTCAGGTGAATTCGGCAAAGGTGTCTGGATTGAATACGACATTGGCGTCGGCACCCTCGCGATTGGAAGCGTGGGCGATCAATGGAAACCGTCACCAGATGGAACGAGCGTCGCGCTCGAAGTCGATGATTTCGAGAGCGCAATCAAGAATTTCAAGCAAGCAAACGTTTCTTTCGATACTGAACACGTCGAGAGTCCGGTTTGCCGCATGGCGGTGATCCAGGACCCTGACGGCAACAAAATCATAATCCACAAACTAAAATGATCACAAACGAAGTCGCATTCATCGCTATCGCGGTTTCCGATAAGGAACGCGCGCGAAAATTTTATCAGGAAACGCTCGAGCTGAAACCCGCCTCCACCGGGATGGATGGCGCGTGGGTCGAGTATGAATTGGGCCCAACCACGATTGGAGTGGGTTGTCATCCTGCTTGGAAACCGTCGCGTGATGGCACAACCGTCGCGTTCGAAGTGCAGAACATCGACGACGCGATTAAGAAATTGAAAGAGCGCGGTGTCGCGTTTGATATGGACAAAACCGAAACGCCGGTTTGCTTCATGGCGCAGTTCCGCGATCCGGACGGAAACAAACTCGTCGTGCATCAGAGAAAAAAGAAAGATTGAATTTTAAAGCCAGGAAACCAGGAATGATTTCTAATTTTTACTTCATGGCTTCCTGGTTTCCGAATTCTTATGTCTGTACTCGTCGATAAAAACACGCGGTTGTTGGTCCAGGGAATTACCGGCAGCGCCGGCGCATTTCACACCCGGCAGTGCGCCGAGTACGGCACCAACGTCGTGGCCGGAGTCACGCCGGGAAAAGGCGGGCAAATGTTCGACGAAAAAATTCCCGTGTTCGACACGGTCTGGGAAGCGAAACAGAAAACGCATTGCAACGTCTCGATGATTTTCGTGCCGGCAGCGTTCGCGGCCGATTCCATTCTCGAAGCGGTCAACGCCGATCTCGATCTGGTCGTTTGCATAACCGAAGGAATTCCGGTGATGGACATGATGCGGGTGAAAGCGATGATGCGCGATAAACGCACCCGGCTGATCGGACCGAATTGCCCGGGAATCATCACGCCCGGCGCTTGCAAGATCGGCATCATGCCCGGTTACATTCACAAACCGGGAAACGTCGGCGTGATTTCGCGCTCGGGCACTCTCACTTACGAAGCAGTCTGGCAATTAACGACGCGCGGTTACGGTCAATCGACCTGTATCGGAATCGGCGGCGATCCGATCAATGGCATGTCGCACCTCGATGCGGTCCAGCTTTTTGAATCGGATCCGGACACTGAAGCCATGATCTTGATCGGCGAGATCGGCGGTTCGGCGGAAGAAGAAGCGGCCGAATGGATCAAGCACCGCGGCAAAAAACCGGTCGCCGCGTTCATCGCCGGAATGACCGCGCCGCCAGGCAGACGGATGGGTCACGCCGGGGCGATCGTTTCCGGCGGGAAAGGGACCGCTGCTGGAAAAATCGAAGCGATGAAAGCTGCCGGCATCGCCGTCGCCGAAACCCCGGCAACGATTGCGGACACGCTGATCGCGCGGATTAAAAAATAATTCGTCCCGTCGCAGATTCTTGCCCAGTTCGACGCAGAGTTTCTTCATGACCCTCTAACGACGGCCAGGCGGAAAGTTCTTCTAAAGAAATACCGTATGGAGTATAATAATTGTCGTGGGTATGGGTAATCGTAATTTGCGGAGCTTTCGAGCATTACCAGCGCCAACCGTTTTTGGCCTGATTACATTTTTTTGGTCTCTCACCATTTGCGGCCAGGATGTGGCAACTCCCCCCACCGACGATCCGGTCAGAACTTTCAACGGCCTTGACGAATTTGCCGCAGTGCAGTTCGGGACGTCGCTTCGCGCTGATAGCGTGCTCCGCGGTGGCGCGATTGTCCAACCGCCACCAGCCTCTGCGTGGATTAGCGGCGATTATGGAGAGGACAAAGGTCGGAACTATTTGGAAGCAGGAATTAGCACGGCATTCCTCTTGCGCAAAAATTCTCGCTGTCCGCTGATGGTCACAATTCCGGTAAGCACGGCGATGGGAGATGAGGAGTATTTTCTTGGTCCGCGATTCGCCTACGTCTCCAGTGGAGTGAATATTCGGATACCCCTTTCATTTATCCCGAGTCGGTACGGCAAGTGGACCGCCGGCAGCAATGCTGAGTTTTGCTATTTTGGGACAGCCACGGCTGAGCTTGCCCGTTCCATCGGCCTGCAGCTACCGAAGATTACAGCGGTGTTCAGTATCGAATACTGAGTATTATTTCAATCGCGGCACTGCGGTGCGTCAACGAAAGAAAGAAACCGCAATCAATCTGTCGCCGGTTCGGGGTTGTCGAGATTTCCGCACGGCAAATGCGCAGCTTTCCAATCCATCGCCATTTGGATCCGGGCGCGTCCGCTTGGATGATCGAAGAAAATGAATTCTTCAAGCGGGGTGGGATCGAGTTTGCGATACGCGCCAAGCTTCAACGAAACTTTCGCAACACCGTCCGGCTCGCGCGAAGTGTTCATTCCGAATTGATCGGCTTCGCGCTCGCTCGTGCGCACGATTGAATTCAAAATCGGCGTCATCAGAAAGGTGAACGTAACGAAAATGAGGGCCAACAAAGGCAGTCCAGCCGGATCAGCGATGCCGCGCACCTGCCAGCTTGTGCCCCAACGTCGCAACGCCCATTCGAAAACAAAACGCGCGATCGCGAAGCCGAGCAACGCAACGACTCCAAAATCGACCGTGAGCTTGGTACCGTGGTTCAGAACGTAATGGCCCATCTCGTGCGCCATCACCGCGCGGATTTCCGGAAGAGTGCATTGCTTGAGCAAATTGTCGTTTAAGGCGATGCGCGTCGTTCCGAGAAGTCCGGAAACATTCGCGCTTACCCGGGTGGTTTGACGCGACGCATCAACCTCGAAGACCTGCTTGACCGGGATTTGGTTGGCTCGCGCCATGGCCAGGATTGGCTCGCTAATTTTTGGATCGGTCAGCGGCTTGTAGGTATTGAAGAGCGGCTCGACATAAACCGGCGCAATAAAATTGCCGATGAATGAGAGTACCACCGCAACCAGCGTTCCCCACATCCACCAAGTTTGAGGCGCGCGCCGAAATACCGCGTACAAGATCGGCAACGCAATCATGCCGGCGATGAGCCCAACGACGAGGCCAATCAATTGTTCGAGAAACCACGCCCCGAAAGTCTGGGTGGCGAAACCGTATTGATGTTCGCGGATGAACTGCTGATAAAATGCCAGCGGAAAACTGAGGATTGCTACAATGAGAAGGAAGCCAATCGTATATATGACGACTTGGAGCGTCTTGGAATTGGTCGTGCGTTCGGCGAAATCACGCAATCGGGCCGAGAGTTTGGAGGTGAGCAAAGAAATCGTAATCCCGGCGGCGACCAGAAAATTCCACAACAGAAGCCAGTAGCCGCCTTCAAAATAGGCGTTTGATTTGGCCCGCTGATCGGCCGGAACTGTGTCGAGCCATGCTTTGGTTGCCTGGGCGGGGTCGAAACTGGCCGACGTTTGAGGGGCCGGCGACGGCGAAGGAAGCTGTGCGCGCGCAATCATCGAAAATGCCAGGCAAGCGACAGCAACTAAAAGAAAGCAGCGCAAAATCATCTTGCAGGGATACTGAATTCTTTGATCAAAGAAAAGTCGGACGTAACCCAAGCCGGGCGCGATCTGTCTTTTAGAGCATGAGAACTTGGAATTTAGGCTTAATCGCAGCGCTGGTGGTGGCGTCAAATTCCCTCGCGGCTGAGCCGACGCCAACGAAATGGAACGTCGATGGTGTCGAGCGAGAAGCGCTGGTTTTTGTTCCGACACCACCTGCGGCAAAGCCACCCGTGATTTTCGCATTTCACGGTCATGGCGGAAACATGCACTTCGCAGCCCGCGGCATGGCGTTCCAAGCCTATTGGCCGGAAGCGATTGTAGTCTATCCACAAGGATTACCGACACCTGGCATTATCCTGGACCGCGAAGGCAAGCAACCGGGCTGGCAACGCGAAGCGGGGCAGGAAAATGATCGCGATCTGAAGTTCGTGGACGCAATTCTGGCAACACTGCGCGAAAAATATTCGGTCGACGAAAATCGGATCTACGCGACCGGCTTTTCCAACGGCGGATTGTTCACCTATCTACTGTTTTCCCAAAGGGCGAATGTGTTCGCAGCTTTTGCTCCCGGCGGCGCGGTCTTGTTGCCGCAGGTTGCGCCGACCAAGTCACTGCCGGTCCTGCATTATGGTGGCCAGAGCGATCAGCTCGCTCGATTCGACAAGCAGCAGGCGACGATCGATCAACTGCGGAAGTTTAACGGCTGCGCTGAGAAGGGCGAATCCTGCGGCGCGAACTGCACTCTCTATCGATCAAGTAAAGCCGCGCCGGTTGAAACCTTTATTCACCCGCTCGGGCATTTGTATCCGCCGGCCGTCACGCCGGTAATTGTAAAGTTTTTCAAAGAAAATCCGCGGATCTCGTGAGTTGATTCAGCTGGACTCGGCAATCGCGAGGTGAAAAAATCGCAGCCCGATGAAAGGGCTTGCGTTTTTTGCCGCGATATTGTTTTTCATCGGCAATCTGGCCGGTCAGGCGCAGCAAGCCAGTCCGGCGGATCAGGCTTTATACGGTCCGTATCCCAGCAACTACAAAGACATCGTAATGAAATGGCTCAACGAACGGCTGGTCGACGTCGGTACCGCACGCATCGAGTGGCAAGGCGACCCACAGCCGGTTGATCTTGGAAAAAACGGCGAGCACGTTTACGGATATCTGGTTCAATTTCGAGTGAACGCGCGCAATCAATTCGGCACCTTCACCGGAATGCAGCAACACGGCGCGCTGATCAAGAATGGCGAAGTGATTAAAGGTTTAGGATTAGGTTATCGATGAATACTATGAAACTGAGCTCACGATCGAAATTGTCTGGTCAAGGTCTTGTACTGATCTTGATTGTGCTGGCCATCCTGGTCGGCCTTTGGTGGTACCTTCATGCAACCAAGGCTGCGACCGAAAAAGACGCTGTTCGTTATGGTCATGACGTAATCAATCGCCTGGTGATTAATCATGATCGTTCGATCCTGGACAATGATCTCGCGCCGCAGGCGAAGACGGAAATGCCTCCGTCGCAGCGCGACTATCTGATTCAGCGTTTCTCGCAATTTGGTTCGCCGACCCAACCGATCCAGATTGAAGACAATATATCCTTCGATCCAGTCTTGGGGGGCATCATTTCGACGAACCCGCACGGCATTTTCACCGCGCATCTCAATTATCCCGCGCAGGCAATGACGCTGCAGCTCGCGATCTCGCAAGGCACAACGAAATGGTTGATCGAGAACATCACTGTTTCGACGGGCAACCAGGCCCAGTAGATCAGGTAGCGGCGGATCACCGACCCGCCATGGCGATTGAGGTCAATCGCCCCTACCTGTTAGTCTTTCCAGCGAATCGAGACAGATCTGCGACCACGTTTCGAGTGAGTCGCGCCGCGCCAGGAGCTCTTCTTTTCCCAGAAAGCTGAGATTTGTGATCATCGCCTCGCGTTTCTCCACCTTCGGCTCGTCCAGTTTGAAAACGTGGACGATGCCGAGATGAACTTGTCCGACTTCGGTGCTGTCGTCGTTTAACAGCGCGACGATGCGGTCCTCGAACTTTGTATTGATGGAAATTTCCTCACCGACTTCTCGTTCAACTCCGGCGCGATAGGCACCTTCATCGAGCGCAAACAGCGATTCGTCGCCTTCGTTCATGTGGCCGCCGATACCGATCGATCCTTTGGCTACCAGACGCTGCTCGCCGGCTTTTTTCCCACGAACGTAATGCAACACCTTGCCGCCGTGCGCCAGCAACACGTAGGGAATAATTTGTTTGTGGGTTGGATCGGTCTCGGCTTTCGGCCGCGACAGGAAGAAATTATTTCCGCGCGACAAAATTGCCTGGAGATATTTGCCCGGCTCGAAGTTCAATCCTTGAAAACTGCCGAGCTGGTCAAACAGCGAGCGTTTGATAACGAGAACGTTTTCTTGCGGCGGACTCATGAAAGCGGTTTCCCCAGTTTGTCATTCTGAGCGAAGCGAAGAATCTCTGGCCATTTCGTCTGTGTTCCATGGCCAATTGTCAGGCTTGATCTGTTCGTCCCATTCGGCGCTCAAATCCAGCCAGTGCGGATTTGTTTTTTCGATAAGCTCGATTTTTCGCCTCCGAAGCCAACCCTTCAACCTCTTCTCACACGAGATCGCATCGTTCACATCGCGAAAGTGCTCAAACCAAACCAGGCGGTTTAAATGATAGCGCTTGGCGAACCCATTGTTTTCTCCCCATCTGTGCTCCCATAGCCGAACCTCGATGTCGTTTGTTACCCCGATGTACAAAGTCGTGCAATGTTTTATTCGTTAGAATGTACACCCAATAGTCGTGGTCACGCATGTTGGGAAAAAAGTCAGAGATGTTTCGCTCTGCTCAACATGACAGTAACATCAAAATGAATAACTGATGCCGATTTGCGGCCCAATGAGGTTCAGGCTTGGGTTCGGATCGGTTTGTCCGCCGTTGGAGAGATGTTGATATTGCGCCCCCACATCCACTTTCCAATGCTCATCGATTTGATAGGTAAAGCCGGCTCCAGTCAGAATGTTGAAGGTGAAATCCTGACCCTGAGATCCGCGCATGTCGGGATTGCTGTCGATCCAACCTAACCCGAGCCCGCCAGAAAAGTAGGGAACGATCCGCCAGTTTCGTTGCACAAAATTGTAACGGCCGCCAAAATTCACCCCGAAATAATGATTTTCGATGCCGCGAATGATCGGCTCAGCCATCAAGGTGAGACAAAACTGATTGTAGCCGCGGGTCCAATTATCCGAGTCGTTCACGCCCCAACGAACCCGCCCGGCAAGAAATTGCGATGCGATCTCGTAATTGTCGGGGTTTCCGAAAACGCCAAGCAGGTAAGCCGATTGAAAAGAAACTTCAAAACGGGGCGGATCCAAGACGTCGCCCGATGTGCCCTGATATCCGCCGGCTAACAGCGTTCCGCTCAATAGCGCCAGTCCCAAAATCCCCGCGCCAAGAAATTTCATGTCGCGCGCAAGATAGAGGCGCTCGAATGATTTTCAATCGACCGTGTTCACTCAGGATTTGGCGGCAATCGTTTTCCGAAAATGTCACGCAGCGCCGCCCGGGCCGCGTGATAGCCGCACATTCCATGAACACCGCCGCCTGGCGGAGTTGATGACGAACACAAATAGATTCCGGGCAACGGAGTGCGATAGGGCGTGGGACTGAAAACTGGGCGCGCCATCAACTGCCAGAGGTTGGCTGCGCCGCCGTTGATGTCGCCGCCGGCGAGATTGGAATTCGATTTTTCCAAATCAGACGCGCCCATTTTATGTCGCGCCAGAACGCAATCGCGAAAGCCAGGCGCGAAGCGTTCGATTTGATTTTCAATGGCTTCGGACATATCCATCTTGCAATCGAATGGCACGTGGCAGTAGGCCCACAGGGTGTGTTTTCCGTCTGGAGCGCGCGTATTATCGAAGACGCTTTGTTGCGCAATCAGGGTCAACGGACGTTTCGGAATTTTTCCACGGGCGATTTCGCGCTCGGACTCGGCGATTTCATCCAGAGTTCCACCCAGATGAATTGTGCCCGCCTTTCGGCACGCTTCCGCTTTCCAAGGAATCGGCGATCTCAAGCGCGTAATCGATTTTAAATATTCCCGGCGCGTGACGGAAATTTTCCAGTCGGCGCCGATAACCTGATGGCAATTGATTGCCGGCGACGCGAGCGAACTGCCAGGCGGTCATATCAAAAAGTGTCGCGCGCGATTCAGGAAGTTGATCGAGATTTTCGATACGACTGTTGACTTCGATCTTTCCGCCAAGCTCGCCCAAGTAATTGGCCAAGGCGTTGGAGATTGATTGTGAGCCACCGCGTGGAATTGGCCAGCCGACAGCATGCCCGGCTGTTCCTAACACGAATCCAAACGCAGACGAGACCAGAGATTCCAATGGCAGGAATGAGTGAGCGGCGATCCCCGCAAACAATGCCCG
This sequence comes from uncultured Verrucomicrobiae bacterium, assembly GCA_963817335.1. Taxonomy (GTDB): domain Bacteria; phylum Verrucomicrobiota; class Verrucomicrobiia; order Chthoniobacterales; family UBA10450; genus AV40. Next base: position 1,262,628 of record CAWFNX010000001.1, read on the forward strand.
CGCTTGTTGCTCTCGGAAAAATGTCCTGGTGAACAACGTCGCTGGCAGGATCGCAGCCATTCCAAAACGACCGAGCGCGATCGGATGTCGTGGCAGGTGCAACATCGGTTGCAGAAAATCCGTTACGAGTTTCTCCCAATCGCGAACGAACGGTCTCATGACGCGCCAGTAACTCTTCATGTCGCGGCCTAACGACTCAGCGGTGAGATCAACGTCGCGATGCAAACACGCCGCCTCGCCATCATCCAGCGGATGGGCCAGAGGAATTTCGGGCTGGATCCAATCGAGCCCGAACTTGTCGAGAGGTAACGAATTGAAGAACGGCGAGCCGGCGGCGAGGGGATGAACCGCCGAACAAACGTCGTGAACAAAACCGGACAGCGTGAGCTCGGCCGATCGCGCGCCGCCGCCAATGGTTGAATTCGCTTCCAACACCACGACTGACAATCCAGCGCGAGCGAGCGTAATCGCCGCAGCGAGGCCGTTCGGTCCCGATCCAACTACGACCGCGTCGTTTTCATTCGACATCAAACAACGCAGTAGAGGTAACACGCGATCGACCGCAAGCCTATGGTGCGACGAAACAAAATTCGTAGACGGCGTTTAGACAAAATAGTCGGCCGACGCCGTTGAACAGAGCGCTCGCTTTGTCGTCAAACTAATCGCGCGATGAAACTGTTATTGATCCTCGTTGGTCCATTGATGTTGTGCCAATGGGTTCTGGCGGCGGATCCAGTCGACGACGCCACCGCGAAGTTTCTCGCCGGGTTGCCGGTTCGCGGCACGCCATTGGAAAATCGCAGTTTCGATCCGGAATGGGCTACACATGCTGCCGAGCTCGATCGCGCCTGGACTCGACTGGAGGATGAGCAGCTTTCCAAGATTCGTGTTTCTGCGCCACAACTGCTCGGCGACTTCTACGGTGACAAAGCACCGCTGTTCTATATGTTCAGCGGGCCCGACTTTCTTTATGCGAATGCCTTTTTTCCGGACGCGAAAACTTATATTTTATGCGGCAAGGAGCCAATCGGTCCTATTCCGAAAATCGACGACATTTCACGGGACGCGTTGCCAGCCGCTCTCGGCAACTTGCGCAAATCGCTGGATTCAGTTTTGCGCTGGAGCTTTTTCATCTCCAAACAACTGAGAACCGATATTGCCCAAACGCAGCTGAGCGGCGTCCTGCCGGTACTGTACGTCTTTCTCGCGCGCGCTGGCGCCACGATTGAATCGGTCTCGCTAATCTCGGTCGACCAAAACGGGAATGTGGTCGACAACGGAAAAACGGCGGCCGCAAAGGTTGTTTTCACAAAACCAAGCGGTGTCGAGCAGACGCTCTACTATTTTACGACAGACCTTTCGGATGACGGAATAAAGTCGGCGCCGGGATTTATGAAGTTTTGCGAGAAACAAGCACCCGGCGTGACTTTGCTCAAAGCGTCGTCCTACTTGATGCACGAAAACGGGTTTGTAAAAGTGCGGGAGTTCCTTCTCGCCTATAGCAAAGTGATCGTGCAGGACGATTCTGGAATTCCGATAAAATACTTTGAAGACAACAAATGGAACATTCGCTATTGCGGCAATTATTTGGGGCCGATTCCGACTTTCAAACAGTATTTTCAGCCCGACCTGGCGAAAAACTATGCAGCGTTAACTCCCGCGCCGCTCGGGTTTGGATTTGGCTACGAATGGCAACCGGACCGCTCCTCGCTTATCGTTGCAGTCAGGAAATGATTAGTCCGGCGGACGAAAGCCGTACTCGGCCTGCAATTTCCCCCATAGCCACTTCACGAACGGATTTTGTCGATCTTGTCCGCCACCGGAGGGGCTCGTCGTGGCGCGCGCAAGTCTGGCCATCGATTCCGCATTCGCGACTTGGCCATTCAGACAATACAAATAGGTGAGAAGGTAAATGTCGTCGGGTTTGGGCATACCTCGCGTGCGCTTATCTTCCAAAAGCTGAATTGCCTTTGGATAATCTCGCGATGCCAGCGCATTTGCCACCAGGTCGGAGATGAACTCAAGGGGGACTGGGTTGAGATCGTCTGCCGCTTTTTTCGCTAGGACGACACGAAACGGATTCGAATCGAGGCATTGCAGCACGGGATCGCGCAATCGCGAACCGCGCAGATGGATATCCAATTCGGCCAGCCAATTCGTTTCCGTCAGTCCCGCGCGATAACGCATTTCGCGAATCACGAAAAACGGATCGAGCTGTCCGGTGACGATTTCATCCGGAAAAATCTGTTGGATTAAGTGCGACGATCGAAAACGCCGCGCCGCGTCGGTGGCTTGCATGTAGACGCTGGTGAATTCGTGAATCGCCGGATCGACCGCGGTGATTTCGCCGAGGCGCTTCGGGTAAAGATCAGTCAGTGGTTTTGAATCGCTCGCGATCCGATCGATTTCGTCGCCGTCCATCACGAACAACGCGGCGAGTTGTTCGGGAACTTCGATGCCGATACGGGCAAGATCGTCCCGGCTGTTGGTGTAATCCCAAAACTTTCGAAACTGGCGTGTGTCGATCTTTCGTGGCGCGCCTTTGATTCCCATCATGATCCACTCCTCGTCCGAGCTCGACCAGATCAACGTGTTAGGGAAAGCGTCGTGAAACGCGCGCAGGATTGATTTCGCTTCTTCGACGTTGAGTTGATAAATCGGCAGCCAAAACGTCGCCATGCCGCCGTCGTTCAAACGGTCAACCATCAATTTGAAAAACTGCTCGGTGTACAGATTCACCGAACCGAGAACTTTCGGTGGCGGCGGTTCCCCCGTGATCACGTCATAACGTTGCGGACTCGCTTCCAGAAAAAATCGTCCGTCCTGCACGATCGCACTGGTGCGCGGATCGCGTAGCGCGTTGGTGTAACCCACGCCGCGATAATCGTCGGCCAGGGCGAACGCTTCTTTCGAAATGTCGACGACATCTATCTGCTTAAGATCGACGTCCTGCGTGAGCGCGTTCGCCGTCACGCCACAACCGAAGGCGATAAGCAGCGCGTTCTGTGGTTGCGGATTCAGGGTCAACGGCAGATACGCGAACAAACGCATGTAACGCTGGTTCGGCGGATTTGTGGCCGACATCGAAAATCCGTCGGTCATCAAGCGGTAGTAGTAAGGGAGCTTGTACAAATCGCGTCGGAGTAACTGCCACGTTCCTGTTTCGCCCTCGATTTTTTTTACCAGGTGCTGTTCTTCCGACTCGTAAAGCTTTCGCGCGTTCGCGAAATGCATTTCGTCGCGGTGCTTTGGAAAAAACGCCAGAAGGGCAACGAACACGGCGAATAGCGTGAACAGCGCGCCGCGACCTGTAGGGGAAGCTGTCAGCTTCCCACTCGTTAAACAAAGAGCCGCGTAAACAATCGCGCAGATGATCAAGCTTGTTTGAAAGCCAACCCGCGGCAGCAAAATGAATCCCGCGAGGACGGGACCGATCGCCGCGCCGGCAGTGTTGAACAAAGTGGTGATGCCGACGCTGTTCATCCGGTTTCCGATGGTTTCCTGAACACGTGCGGCGATTGTGGGAAATAGAATTCCCGATACGAACGCGACCGGGAACATCAAAGCAAACGAGATCCACGCGATTTGCGTCCACGATTCCAAATAGAAATTCTTCTCGCCTTCGCCGAGCTTCGGGATCGGGAAGAACGCGTAACAAGTCAGTGTGAGAATTGCCGCGACGACGAACAGAATCGGCAGCGCCGTTCGCTGAATTCTTTTTGAAATCGCGCCCGATGCGATTCCGCCGAGCCCGATTCCTGCCAGAACGATCGCGAGCATGACGCTGAATGCAGTGGCTGAGGAAGCGACATACAATCGAAGGAACCGGAACCAGATCACTTCTAGCGCGAGCAGCACCCAGCCCGCTCCGAAACTCACAATCAGCGGTCGCCACGGAAGCTGGTAGCCGAATTCAATTCGTAGCCAGCGCGGTTGCTCGGAGTGTAGCGGCGGCCGTGTCGGCCGCACCTCGAATCTACTCAAGGACAATGCGCTTACCGCTGCGACAACATTCAAAAGTCCCGCGCACAGGCTCGTTCCCCACAACCCCAGAGCTTTGACCAGAACTAGTTCGCCAATCAATGCCCCTACGACGGCGCCAATTGTGTTGAAACCATAAAGTAAACTAATTACTTTGCCGAAGTTCGCATTCGCCAGTTCCCGATCTTCCATCACCACCGGCAGGGTTAATCCCATCGCCGTTGTCGGAATCAACAGAATCACAAACGAAATCAGAACCCGGAGCGCGAGCAGAATTGATTGATGCGACCAGAGGGCTTGGAATAGTGGGCGCAACAGCCCGCCCATGATCGGCAACGCAAAGACAATCGTGCAGCCGAATACCGCGACTGCGATTTCGAGCACGGCATAAAGTTTCAGCGGACGTGTTCGAAATTTTGCCGAAGCTGCGATCGCTGTTCCGAGCGCAAGCCCGGCCATGAAGCTGGAAAGGATCAGCGCTGCGGCCCAGATCGAATTGCCAAACGCCAGCCCGCTCAGCCGCAACCAGAGCGTCTCAAAAATCAGCGCGCTGATTCCGGAAAGGAAAAGGACAGCCGAAAGAATCGCCAGTCGCACCGCGCGATAATAACGCGTTGGCTGGCGGTGTCATCCTGATCTCGTCGTGACCAGGACCGGTCGCCCAGAGATCTACATCTTGATTGCGGCCACCTGTTCGACCGTCATGACAACGTCTCGATCATCGAAGCGAACTCGGGTGGATGAACTAAACTGAAAAACCGTGCGACGGGTCCGCACTTCTTTTATCGCGAAATGCACCTCGCGATCGTGGATTCTGAAGGTAAGAGTCAATCCCACCTTGTTGAAGTTGGTGTCCATCCCTTTGATCCATTCCTTGAAACGTTCGGGATTAAACGTGCTCATGTCTCGTAGCAACACTGAGTGAACGAGTTGCCGGACAACTTCGCGTTGCCCTTTGGTAGCCGAGTGCATCGCCAGCATAGGCGTTGATTTCGAGCACGAAGAGTGCCGAACCATGTTCGATCTTCGATCGGATCGCCCGATCCAAGCCGATGTAAGTGCCTGCCCCGGCCGCAGCTATTTCGTCGGTGCCGCGCGCCCTGGCGTCGCCAACTCGCGGCGCGGATGTCCGATAAAGATTTGGCGCGGGCGCGCGATCTTTTGCTCGGGATCGGTAATCATCTCTTGCCACTGCGCAAGCCAGCCCACCGTGCGTGGAATTGCGAACAGCACTGGGAACATCGCGACCGGCAAACCCATCGCCTGGTAGATGATGCCCGAATAAAAATCCACGTTCGGGTAGAGTTTGCGCGAGATGAAATATTCGTCTTCCAGAGCGATGCGTTCGAGTTCGAGCGCGACGTCGAGCAACGGATTGCGGCCGGTCACCTTAAACACTTCCTCGGCAGCCCGCTTGATGATGCGCGCTCGGGGATCGTAATTTTTGTAGATGCGGTGCCCAAAGCCCATCAGTCTGCCTTCGCCGCCTTTAACGCGCTTGATGAAGTCGGGAATATTCCGGGTGTCGCCGATGTGCGAGAGCATCTTAAGCACTTCTTCGTTGGCGCCGCCGTGCAGGGGACCGTAGAGAGCGGCTGCCGCGCCCGCCATCGCGCTGTACGGATCAACCCGGCTTGAACCAATCGCGCGCATTGCGTTCGTGCTGCAATTCTGTTCGTGGTCGGCATGGAGAATGAAAAGTATGTCGAGCGCGCGTTCGAGTGCCGGGTTTGGCGCGTACCTGGCCTCGCCCATCTTGAACATCATGCTCAGGAAGTTGCCGGTGTAAGAAAAATCGTTGTTCGGGTAAACATACGGCAAGCCGCAATTATGCCGGTAGGAGAACGCCGCGATCGTCGGCACTTTGGCGATCAGGCGTTTGATCTGCGCCAGGCGGTTCTCGGCATCGTTCACCTGATTTGCTTCGGGGTAAAACGTCGAGAGCGCGGCGACGGTGCTGATGAACATTCCCATTGGATGCGCGTCGTAGCGAAACACTTGCATCAGGGTCTTCATGTTTTCGTGGACGAAGGTGTGATAAGTGATGTCGTGGGTCCATGCCGCCAGCTGTTCCGCATTCGGCAGCTCGCCAAAGAGAATCAAGTACGCGACTTGCAAAAAGGTGCAGCGTTCAGCGAGTTGTTCGATGGGATAGCCGCGATATTCCAGAATCCCTTTGTCGCCATCAATGAATGTGATCGCGCTTTTGGTGGATGCAGTGTTCATCAACGCGGGATCGTAGGTCATCAGCCCGAAATCGTCCGCGTCCGTTCTGATCTTGCGCAAGTCCATTGCGCGCACCGTCCCATGCTCGATCGGCAAGGTGTGCGATTTGCCGGTGCGGTTGTCCGTGATCTTTAAGGTTTGTTCAGACATTTTGGTCACCTCTCGATAAATTAATATCGCAGGTTAGCGGCTCGCTTGCTTGATTTGAATCACTCTGTTGCACAGCTCGGAATCCGAGTCTGGGGGTGAGTTGCTCACGATTGATTTACAAAACAGCGAGCGCGCGGTCGAGGACTTCGAGGAGAAAGTCGGCGTCTTGCTCGTTGACGCACATTGGCGGCGAAAAACGGATGGTTTGTCCCCAGAGGCCGCCTTTGCCGAGAAGCAGTCCCATTTCTTTGCAGCTCTCCACCACTTGTGCGCATTCTTCCTTGGCCGGTTCTTTCGATTGTCGATCTTTCACCAGCTCGATCCCGAGAAGTAAGCCTTTGCCGCGAACGTCGCCGATGATGTTGTGTTTCTCTTTGAGCTGTCCAAGGCCGGCGAGAATTCGGTTTCCGATCTTGAGCGAGTTCGCCTGAAGCTTTTCCCGGTCGATCACGTCCAGGACTGCGCTGCCTTGCGCGCACACTACCGGATTTCCGCCGTAGGTGTTGAAGTGAGTTCGTTGTGCGAGCGCAGCGGCAATTTTCGGCGTGGTCACGACAGCACCGAGCGGACAACCGTTTCCGATTCCCTTCGCCATGGTCACGATGTCGGGAATTACTCCCTGGGTCTCGAATCCCCAGTAATGGGTTCCGGTGCGACCGAATCCGGCTTGAACTTCATCGGCGATGCAAACTCCGCCCGCGGCGCGAACGTGTTCGTAGGCGTGCTTGAAATAATTATCGGGAAAAACAACGCAGCCGCCCACGCCCTGGATGGATTCGGCAATGAACGCCGCGACCTGGCCGGGCGTCGCGAAATCGATCAAGTTCTTGATATCCGCGGCGTATTTCTTTCCAGCATCGGCATCGTCGCGTCCCCATAGCCCGCGATACGGATCGGGCGTCATCGCGTGATGGACCCCGAAACTGTGCGGCACATTAAATTTCCAGCCGCGATTGCCGGTCGCGCCCATCGTCAACGTGCTACCGCCGTGATACGCGTTGCGCAGCGAAATGATTTCGTAATTGCCGGTGTAAGCGCGCGCCATCAACAGCGCGAGATCGTTCGCTTCCGAGCCGGAATTCGTGAAATAACAAACCTTCAGCTCGCCCGGCATCTTCGACGCCAGCTTCTTCGCGTACGCGACGATGTTCGGTTGCAGATAAATCGTGGTCGAATGCTGGAGCGTTTCGTTTTGGCGATTCACAACCTCGACCACGTCGGGATGACAATGGCCGACGCTGACGGTGACGATTCCACCGAGCGCGTCGAGATATCTGCGTCCGTGCTCGTCCCAAACATATTGCATTTTCCCTTCCACCATCATGAGCGGCTTTTTGTAGTAGAGAAAAATCCCGGGATTCAGGAATTCCTTGCGCAAGCGCAACACTTCGTCGGCCGATGGGCCGCTGTATTTCTTTGGTTGATGGTCGAACGGCGGTAAATCGGGAAGTTTCATATCATTCTTACTGTGTGCTGTTGCCAATCATGTAAATAATGAGCGCAACAGATATCAATGTAACAGTGATGGCAACAAACCACACCAGGGCGCGATCAGTGTTGACCAGACCAGCTTCGATTTGTCGATTTACCGAGTCATAGCGCAACGCGGCCAGAAAGGTCAGGAGAGCGCCGAATCCCATTAATCCGATGCCGATCGGCGAAACGCTGTGAGAGAGCCTCGGCGCATTCACTCCCGCTTCGCGTAACAACAGGCCCAGTCGCATGATGACAAACCCAAGACTGACCAGCGCGATGGTCGTGCGTAACCATGCGAGAAACGTGCGCTCGTTCGCGAGATGTTCCTGGGCCTTCGCTTCCTCCGGGATTTCGCGATGCTTCTTTCGCTCGGCCATGAATCAAGTTCCAATTGGCGATTTTTTCTGCAACGTCCGAAATAAAAGATAAACGACAAATGCGATAGCGAAGCCGACGAACCACGCATAATCGTAAAGCCGGACGAAAAATGCGGGGACGCTCGTGGCGCTGATTACTTTTACGTTCACAAGAAATCCGGGAAGATTCGGCAGGATCGCGATGATCAGCGCGACAATCGCGACGATGCTGAAGCCGCTCGTGTAGTGATACTCACCATCGGCGCGGTAAAGAGCGTTCACGTGTAATTGCCTGCGCCGCAAAATGTAGTAGTCGGCGATCATGATTCCGCCGATCGGTCCGAGTAACGCGCTGTAACCCACCAGCCAGGTGAAAATGTAACCGCTCGGATCGGCCACCAGTTTCCACGGCATCATGATTATGCCAACGATGCCGGTGATCAGTCCGCCGGTGCGAAATGAAATTTTGTGCGGCGCCAGGTGCGAGAAATCGTTCGCAGGACTCACCACGTTTGCGGCGATGTTGGTCGCGAGCGTGGCGATGCAAAGCGCCAGCATCGCGACAACGAGGACGACTGGATTCGTGAAATGCGTCAGCACGTCGACCGGATCCCAAATTGTTTGGCCGTAAATGATCGTCGTCGCCGAAGTGACCGCGACGCCGATGAAGGAATAAAGCGCCATCGTGAGCGGAAGTCCGAGCGCCTGTCCGATGATCTGATCGCGTTGGGAGCAGGCGTAGCGCGAGAAATCAGGAATGTTGAGCGAGAGCGTCGCCCAGAATCCGATCATGCCGGTGAGCGCGGGGACGAAGAAGGCAAAAAATTGTCCGGCTTTCGGTTGCCCGGGCGCGAAGGCGGACGGTTGGGCGAGAATCGGACCGAAACCGCCGGCGTTTCGATAAGCCCACCAAAGCAACATCAGACCGAGCGCGATCAGCAGCGGCGCTTTGATGTTCAACAGCCAGCGGATGCAATCGATGCCCTTGTAAACCACGAGCATGTTGATGACCCAGAAAAACATGAAGCAAACGAACTGGGCGAACGTGATTCCCAAGAATCCTGTAGAGGCAGGCGTGCCGCCTGCAATCGACGGGAAAAAGACTCCCATGATCTTGTAAATCGCGTTGCCGCCGATCCAGGTTTGGATTCCGAACCAGCCGCAAGCGACGAACGCGCGCATGAGCGCGGGAATGTTTGCGCCACGGGTGCCGAAAGATGCGCGGCAAAAAACCGGGAAGGGGATTCCATAACGCGTGCCGGCGTGCGCGTTTAGGATCATCGGAATTACGACGATCAGGTTCCCGAGAAAAATGGTGAAGATCGCCTGCGACCAGTTCATTCCGCCGCCGATGAGCGACGACGCCAGCATGTACGTCGGAATGCAGGCCGACATCGAAATCCAGAGCGCGGCAAAACTGCCGACGCGCCATTTCCGGCGATCACCCGGGACCGGAGCGAGGTCCTTGTTGTAAAGATGGTTGTGCTCGATCTCGATATCGACCTCGACGTCCGGGGCGATTGAGCTCGAGACAATACTCATCGCGCGACTCCCAAGCTTGGAGAACCCACATAACTTGAATGCATTTTGCATTCAAGTTTGCGATCGGCACCGAGGGGCTTAAATGCAAAGCATTCAAGTATGTCGACTGGCCGCATGTGACTGACGCCGGTTCGAAATGCGGTCGATGCGGCCATTAGAAATGCGACGGCTCGCGTTTCAAAAACTGCCCGCGACCGAATTCACCGACGAATTTTCCATCGCGCGCCGCGACTTTGCCGCGAACGGTAACGACGTGCGGCCGTCCCTGAATCTCGAATCCTTCAAACGAATTGTAATCGAGATTCATCTGGTGCGTCTTCGCCGAGATTTTCCCGCGATAGTTCGGATCATAAACTACCAGATCGGCGTCGCTGCCAACTTTGATCGCGCCCTTTCTCGGAAATAAACCGAAGAGTTTTGCGGCTTGGGTGCTCGCGGTGTCGACGAAGCGCTGAATGTCGATCTTGTTTCCTTTGACGCCGTGCGTGAAATACAAATTGATCCGATCCTCGAGCGAAGGAATTCCGTTCGGGATCTTGGTGAAATCGTCTTTACCCATCTGTTTCTGGGTTGCGTAATCGAACGGCGCGTGATCGGTGGCCAACGTCGCGACCAAGCCGTCGGCCAACGCTTTCCACATCACTTCCTGATTCTTTTTGTCGCGGAGCGGGGGAGACATCACGTTTTTCGCGCCTTCGAAGTTCGGTTCGGCGCTGGTGCGATCGAGCAGCAAATATTGAATCAACGTTTCGACCCAAACATTCACGCCGCGCTGTTTGCCGCGGATTGCTTCGGCCAGCGATTCTTCACAGCTCGTGTGTACTGTGTAAACGTGCGCGCCCGTCATTTCAGCGAAGGTCATCAAGTGATGCACGCCTTCGGCTTCCACCACCGGTGGTCGGCTCCAGTAATGGAATTCAGGCCCGGTTTTGCCTTCGCTCAGTAATTTCTTCTGCAGCTCGAAAACAAGATCGGCGTTTTCGCAATGCGCGGTGACAATGACGCCGAGCCTTTTCGCAAGCGTTAACGTCGCATAAAGCTCTTCATCGCTAATTCCGAACGCGCCTTTATAAGCGAGGAAGATTTTGAAACTGCTCAGTCCGCGCTTCACGATTTCTTTGAAATCGCGCTCCGCTTCTGGCGTCGTAGCGGGTCACGCCCATGTGAAACGTGAAATCGCACGCGCTTTTGCCCTGCGCTTTGCCCAACCAAAGCTCGAACGCCTCCATTGGGTTCTCGTTTCGTGCCGGGCAAATCATTTCGATGAAGGTGGTCGTTCCGCCGACCAGCGCGGCGCGACTCGCGGTCTCGTGGGTGTCTTTCGCAAAAGTGCCCATGAACGGCAGATAAATATGCACGTGCGGATCGATGAACCCCGGAAAGACATACTTGCCAGTGGCATCGACAATTTCGTCGGCTTTCACGTTGTCGATGTTGCGCTCGATCCGGGTGATCGTTTCGTTCTCGCAGAAAATGTCCGCGACGTAGCGCTCGTCGGCGGTGACAATTTCTCCGGCGCGGATCAGTAGGGACATGCGCCTCCGAATGACGAATGACCAATGACGAATGACAAAATAATGTCGAAGTCCGAAACGCGCTCGATGGCAGCCGTTCGTTTCGTCATTCGGTAATTCGGACTTCCTTCGACATTCGGCATTCGTGCTTCGTCATTTTTTCCAAACATCTCCGACGCCTTCGCCGAACCAGCGGGTGGAAACGACTTTCTGCTGGGTGTAAAACTGGACGCCTTCTTTTCCCTGGATGTGGAGATCGCCGTAGAAAGATTCATCCCAGCCGGTGAACGGAAACATCGCCATCGTCGCGGGCACGCCAATGTTGATGCCGACCATTCCGGCCTTCACGCGGTTCTTGAATTCGCGCGCGGCCTTTCCGGAGTTGGTGAAAATCGCGGCGCCATTTCCGTAAGCGGATTTGTTCGCCATCGCGATCGCTTGATCGACATCGTCCGCGCGCATGACGTTTAGCACCGGCCCGAAAACTTCCTCGCGCGCGATCGTCATTTCATCCTGCACTTGATCGACAATCGTCGCTCCCATGAAGAATCCGTTCGGGGCGTCCGGTAACTTTCACGCCGCGACCGTCGGCAATAATTTTCGCGCCTTCCTTTTCGCCGCTTTCGACCAAACTGAAAACGCGATCGCGGTGCTGCGCGGTGATGACCGGGCCCATGTCGGGCTGCGACTTGGCAACATCGGTTGGTCCGACTTTGATCGCGCGAGCGGCTTCAACCAACGTCGGCAACACGCGCTCGGCCGCTTTGCCGACCGCGATGGCAGTTGAGCCCGCCATGCAACGTTCGCCCGCGCAACCGAATGCAGCGGTGGAAAGCGCTTCGACCGTCCGCTGCACGTCTGCGTCCGGCATGACGACGACGTAATTTTTTGCGCCGCCGTTTGCCTGGACGCGTTTGCCGTGACGCGTTCCGGTTTCGTAAATGTATTTCGCGACTGGCGACGACCCGACGAACGAGATCGCTTTCACTTTCGGATGGGTCAGCAACGCGTCCACTGATTCGCGTCCGCCGTGGAACCACGTTAAGCACGCCCTTCGGCAAACCGGCTTTCTCCAAAAGCTCAATGATCAGCAACGCGGTGAGTGGAACTTTTTCGCTCGGCTTGAGAATGAACGTGTTGCCGCAGGCGAGCGCGAGCGGAAACATCCACATCGGCACCATCGCCGGAAAATTGAACGGGGTGATGCCGACACAAACGCCGAGCGGTTGCAGCATCGTCTCGCAATCGACGCCGCGTGCGAGATTTTCCAGCGTGTCGCCCATCAGTAAAGTGGGTACGCTGCAGGCGTACTCAATGTTCTCGATGCCGCGATACGCGCTGCCGCGCGATTCGGCGAGAGTTTTTCCGTGCTCACGCGAGACGCTTTGGCAAATCCGATCGAAGTTTTCTTCGACAAGTTGCCGGTAACGAAAGAACAAACGCGCCCGTTCAACGGCTGGAGTGTCGCGCCACGCCGGAAACGCCGCGGCCGCCGCTTCGACGGCCAGATCGACATGTTCCTTGGTGCACGCCGGAACTTCGGCAATGATTTCGCCGCGTGACGGATTGTAAACCGGCGTTTTCTCGACGCCGGAAATTTCCAGCCACTCGCCATCGATGAATGCGCGACACGAAGAGAGTGACGAGTGACGAGTGACGGGTGACGGGCCTGAAGACATGGTGATTTAGCTACTCGTCACAGGTCACTTGTCACTGTTCTAGCGCGCTAATGCATCCGATTGTTTCACAAAATCGTCGCCGCTCCATTCGCTATCGGCTTTCACCATCTTCTTCGCAGCAGCTTCTTCGGCCGCGGCTTTCTGTTTATCTTTTCGCTCCTTTTGCATCCGCACGAGCTCAGCGTGGGTGGTGAAATAATCGAGACTCTTGCCTTTGAAATCGGCCAGGGTTTCGAATTTGTGTTTCTCCATGAACGCGAGCAGCTCGTCACACATTCTTTTCACCATGTCGTAACCATGCTTCATCACGCCGGTGCAAACCTGAGTGGTGTCGCCGCCGAGCAAAATGAATTGCGCTGCGTCGCCGCCGGTTTCGATCCCACCGATGGCCGACAAACTGCGTCCCGGAAATTCTCGCCGAATCATGGTCGCGATCTCCATCACCATGCGAAGCGCTATCGGCCGAACCGCTTTGCACGAATAACCCCCGGGCGTGGTATGACCTTCCACGCTCGGCTCGGGCCGAAGGGTGTCGAGATTCACGCTCATTACGCTGCGGATGGTGTTGATCGCGCTCACGCCCTGACAACCGGCCCGCAACGCGGCCCGGCTCGGATCTTCAATGTGCGTCACGTTCGGCGTCATCTTTGCCCAGACCGGCTTTTTCGCCGCCGCCATGACCCAACCGGAGACTTCTTCGAGAATTTCCGGATTCTCGCCCATCGCCGCGCCCATTTTGCGCTCCGGCAATCCGTGCGGACAGGAAAAGTTTAATTCGAACGCATCAACGCCGACGTCCTGGCAACGCTCGACAATTTCGATCCAGGCATCGCGGTTGTATTCCTCCATGATCGACGCGATCAGCACGCCGTCGGGAAATTGGTCTTTGCACTTTTTGAATTCATCCATCCAGATGTCGAACTTGCGATCGCTGATGAGCTCGATGTTTTCCCAGCCGACAACGTCTTTGCCATCGGCCGCGAGCAATTTCGCGTAACGCGGCGTGACGTTAATCACCTTGGACGCGTCGAGGCTGATGGTTTTTGCGATAACTGCGCCCCAACCTTCGCGGAAGGCGCGGGTGATGACGTTGAGATTGGTCCCGGGCGGTCCGGATCCGATCACAAACGGATTCGGAAGTTTTAATCCGTCGACAGTGGTAGCGAGCGTTGGCATTTTGGCCTCCTTAGCAAAGCCGGGCCTTTTAGCAAAAAAAGTGACCTGTGACCAGTGACAAGTGACCAGGTAGGGGCGATTGACCTCAATCGCCCGCGGACGGTTCGGTGAACCGCCCCTACCGAGCAATCCACGCCATCGCTTTGTCAGCGAGTTTATCGAACGCAGTCACTGCCATTTCCAGGTGCTCTTCTTTCGTGTCCTCGATCTTGTTGTGACTGATGCCGTGGAGACTTTGGACGAACATCATCACGGTGGGAACGCCAGAGCGTGCGACTTCAGCCGCGTCATGCAACGGCCCTGAGGGCAAGCGGTGCGGTTTCGCGCCGGATTCTGAAATCGCGGCGTCGGCCATCGCGATCAGCTCATTATTAAATAAGATTGGCTCGATGTTCCAAATTCGTTCCCAGGAAGCATCGACGTTTCCGTCCTTGCCAAATCTCTCGCTCGCGGCTTTGGCTTCATCCAACATTCGTTGCAGCGCCTTGGCGTCCAGATGGCGTTGATCGAGCGTGATCCGGCATTCTTCGACGACGCTGGTGACGATTCCCGGTTTTGTTGCGCAGGAACCGATCGTGCACACGCCCTGGCCGCTACGTTTGGCGATCTCGTAGATTTCCGGACTCATTTTCGCCGCTGCGAGAAAGGCGTCACGCCGGCGATTCATCGGTGTGCTGCCGGAATGCGCGGCCTGGCCGCGAAAAGTGATCGCGTGGCGTTCCACGCCAAAAGTTCCGAGGACCGTGCCGAGCGGGAGATCGAGATCGAGCAGCACCGGCCCCTGTTCGATGTGCAATTCAATGTAAGCGGCCGCGTTTTTCAGTTCCTTGCCGGAATCTTTCACTTTTTCGAAATCGATTCCGTGTTCCTTCACCGCGTCGACCAGGCGAATCCCGTCTTTGTCTTTGAGTCCTCGCGTTTCATCCATGTCGATCTTTCCGGAGCACGCAGACGAACCAAAAAGACTTTTGCCGAAACGCGCGCCTTCTTCGTCGCACCAATCGACGAGCCGAACCGTGACCGACGGCTTGCCTTTGTATTGCTCGGCGATCCGTCGCAAAATTTCGACGCCGGCGAGCGTGTTTAAACATCCATCGAGCCAGCCGCCGTTCGGGACCGAATCGATGTGTCCACCGATCAGGAGCGCCTTTGTCTGATTGTCCGCCGAGAGTTGCCCAGAAATTTCCGGCCGCGTCGTTATGAATCTCCGCGCCGGTCTCTTCCACTTTCGATCGCAACCATTTTCGCGCCTTCGCCCAAGTTGGAGTAAAGGCGACCCGCTGGGCGCCGTTTTCGTCGCCGGTGAGCGAACGCAGCTCCTTCAATTCCGCGACCGTGCGTTTCGGGTTTAGCATGATTTAGGAGGTACTGCGCAGATGGCTGCCTTTGCGCTTGCGCAAGACCTGTAGAATTTCGCCAATCACGCTGACCGCGATTTCCGCCGGAGAATCGGCGCCGATATCCAACCCGATGGGCGCGTAAACATGTTTCAGTTTCTCGACCGGTGCGACCTGCTTTAACGCATCGAACACCCGATGCACTTTGCGGCGACTACCAATCATCCCGATGTAGCCAGCGCCGCTTTTCTTGAGCGCAGCCGCGAGCGCTTCGCGATCGAGCTCGTAATTCCGACTCACCAAGACCAGCGCTTCATCATCGTGCCAGTCACGTTGAGAAATGAATTCGGCGGCGTTGGCGACGACGCGATCGCTCGTTGCCGGAAAATTTTCCAGCAGCTCGGCGCGGTCTTCGACCGCTGTAACATACATTCCGCAGTCGGTGGCGAGCTTGGCAATGGCGAGGGAACAATGTCCCGCCCCAACCAGAAAGATTGCGGCATTCAAGTTTTGCGGCTCGATCATGATCGTGACTTCGCCACCGCAAATCGCGCCGAACGAATCCGGTCTATCTTCGCGCAGCGGATAAGTTTTCAGAATAGTCTTTTTCGCAGCGATGCTTTTGAGACAATCTTCAACCACGAGTGCCTCGAATTTTCCGCCACCGATCGTCCCGGAGATCTTGCCATCGTTATAGACAAGCATTTTTGATCCGGTCTGGCGCGGCACGGAGCCGGTAGTTGCCGCAACCGTGGCCAAAGCGCAGAGCGTTCGATTTTGCCGGGCGCGCAACAACTCTTCGAGAATTTCGGCGCTCATCGCGTTACGACTGCTTCGATTTGTCCGTGCGGCTCCTCCGTTGGGGTAAAGATTTCGTTTTTGTTTTCGCGACCGAATCGCGAAAGATCAATCGGAAGATAATGCTTATTCGGCATCGCCAGCTCGACCCGCGAAATTTCCGGGCAAACTTGGAGCGCCGCCGTGCCCATCTCGAACAAAGTCGTCTGCGCCGACGGACTGTAGTTGTCCGCAAAGACCTTCAGCATTGCGGCGATGATCTTATCATTCTGGGTGCGATAGTTACCGGGTTTTTTCGAATAACTCCACGCGGCGCGCAATGCCGTCGCCAGAATTCGGTCGGCCGTTTCCGGTAACGTGGTGAATTCGTCCTTTGGATAATTTTCGAAGCCGGAGCCGGTCGACTTCAAAATGATGAAATCGCGAATGCCGGATTCGACGGAATGCGATTCGCGAGTGCATTCGACGCGGGTAAACATTTTTGCATCGCTCCCGGCGACAAACGAATGCGGATGCGGTTTTCCGTCGATCTCCATCCGGCGCCAATCGCGTGCGCTGACCTCGATGCTCGTCGAGCGGACTTGTTGATAGCGCTTCAAAAAATGTTCGCCCAACGCGATGGCAAAGGGCTCGATCTCTTCGCCGAGGTTTTCCCCGGCAAGGATGTTGATCGTGTTCTTGATCGTGTCGGTGGGCACAACCTTGGTGTTGTCGCCGGAGGTGTAGGAAGATTCGAAATCGCCCTCGAGCTTGGCTGCGACGTCGATCTCGACGATCGATTGGCGATCTTTGCCGCGCAGGATCTTCGCGACGCGGACGCGGGCCTTGCCATAACGATGGGACGCGAGCTTCGGCATTGCGTCTCATGCTTAATTGATTTAGTCCGGTAATGCGATGGTAAACGTCCAGGCATTAAACGCGCTCGATCGCGAGGGATTCACCGCCACGCTCGCGCCGGTGTTTGAGCATTCTCCCTGGGTGCCGGCGCGGACGGCAGACAAGCGACCGTTCGCCGATCGAACGGACCTGCTTGCCGCCTTGTGCGAAACGGTCATGAAAGCGAGCGATGATGAAAAACTCGCGCTGATTCGCGCGCATCCGGATTTGGTAGGACGCGCCGGACTGACGCTGGAATCGAAATCCGAGCAGGCCGACGCCGGGCTGGGCGAACTTTCGCGCGAGGAAGCTGAGCGTTTTCAGGAATACAATGCGCGTTACCGCGAACGTTTTGGCTTTCCCTTTGTGATCTGCGCGCGTCTAAACAAAAAGCAGGCGATTCTCGACGCGTTTCCGGTTCGTCTGCCGAATTCCCGCGAACAGGAGATCGAAATTGCGCTGCGCGAGATTTTCAAAATCGCTGACCTGCGATTGCAAGATTTAGTCGAATGAGCGCTCTCACAACACACGTCCTGGATACGACGCGCGGCCAGCCGGCCGCGGGAATGAAGATCGAATTGTGGTCGTTGGACAAGAAAGCGCTCCTGAAAACGATTTCGACAAATAAAGACGGGCGGACCGATGCTCCATTGCTCGACGGAGATTCGATGGCGCCGGGAAATTACGAACTGATCTTTTTTGTGAGCGATTACTTCGGTGAGAAAAAGTTTCTCGATCGCGTGCCGGTCCGTTTCATCATTTCCGACGCATCCACCAAATATCACGTGCCGCTCCTGGTTTCGCCATGGAGCTACAGCACTTATCGAGGCGGCTAAATCAAAATTCGTGGTTCGTGAGCTCCGCTGATCCAACTCCTCCCGCGCCACCGGGTCTTATTGATCTTGCATCGGAACGTGTCGGTGGTGTGGCGCTCATCGCGAACGACGAATTTTTCGCGGAAAAAGAAAATTTGCTCAAACCGGGCCGCGGGATTTTTATCGCGGACAAGTTCACCGATCGCGGCAAATGGATGGATGGATGGGAAACGCGCCGGCGCCGCAAACCCGGCAACGATTGGTGTGTGATTCAACTCGGCTTACGCGGCGTGATCAAACATGTCGACATCGACACCAATCATTTTCTTGGAAATCATCCGCCTTTTGGGTCGCTCGATGCGATTTCGAAAGCGGGATCTTTTCCGAAGAGCGTCGCCGCGATCGGAAGGCTCTCCTGGAAATCGATTCTCAAAAAATCTCCTTTGAACCCTGGCTCGCAAAATCTTTTTGAAATCAAGAGCGACAAAACCTCGACGCACGTGCGGCTAAATATTATTCCAGACGGCGGCGTCGCGCGCCTTCGTGTTTACGGCATTGTGGTTCCCGACTGGGGCAAATTGAAACCCGGCGACGTTATCGATCTTGCCGCGATCGAAAATGGAGGAGTGCCGCTCGCCTGCAGCGACATGTTTTTCAGCTCGATGAACAATCTGATCATGCCCGGCCGCGCGAAGAACATGGGTGACGGCTGGGAAACGAGACGCAAGCGCGGTCCCGGACATGATTGGATTATCTTGAAACTCGGAGTGCCGGGTTCGATCCGAAAGATCGAAGTCGATACCAATCACTTCAAAGGAAATTTTCCGGACACGTGCGCGATCGAAGGTTGCAACGCGCCGGCCGCTGCGATCAAGGAGCTGATGGATGACAAGGTTCGCTGGCGCAAGCTTCTACCGAAAACAAAACTACGAGCCGAACGAGCGTCGGTTATTTCGAGCGTGAACTCGCCAAAATCGACAACTGCACGCACGTTCGGCTCAACATTTATCCCGACGGCGGCGTGAGCCGATTGCGCGTGTGGGGAACGCTCTCGTGATTTGTCATGTTGAGCGCAGCGAAACATCGCTGGCTATTGTTTGCGGACGAATGATCAGGAAAAAGTCAGGGCTTCTTCGGTCTGCTCAGAATGACAATTGGTAAATGGCTGATTTCGATCTGATCGTTCGCGGCGAGCAAGATCTCGGAATCGTTGACGGAAAATTCGCCGCGCTCGGCGAAAATCTTCGCGGAAGCGCGGGCGAGGAGATCGACGCGACAAAGCTGTCGATCTTGCCGGGTGCGATCGACGCCCATGTTCATTTCAACGAGCCGGGCCGGACAGATTGGGAAGGTTTCGACACCGGTTCGCGCGCGTGCGCTGCCGGCGGAACCACCTGACCGTCTTCGAAATGCCGCTCAACGCGCACCCGCCAACGATCGATGGCCCGAGCTTTGACGCGAAGAACGCTGCGGCCGAGAAGAAATCCTTCGTCGATTTCGGTTTATGGGGCGGATTGGTTCCCAGGAAATCTCGATCAATTCGAAACTCTACGCGATCGCGGCGTGATCGGGTTGAAAGCGTTCATGTGCGATAGCGGGATCGACGATTTTCCGCGCGCGACGATGTCGATTTTGCGCGAAGGAATGAAACGCGCGGCGGAGCTCGATCTTCTGGTGGCTGTTCACGCGGAATCGCAGGAGATGACCCAGCAACTGAGCGAACAAAAAATCACCGAAGGAAAAACAACCGTGCGCGATTATCTCGAGTCGCGTCCGGTCGAAGCCGAACTGGATGCGATCAAATGCGCGATTGATCTCGCCGCTGAAACAGAATGTCGCTTGCACATTGTGCACGTGTCGTGCGGTCGCGGCGTTGCGCTGGTCGCTGAGGCGCGAGCACATGGGGTGGACGTTTCCTGCGAAACTTGTCCGCATTATCTCGTCCTCACGGACGCCGACATGGAACGGCTCGGCGCGGTGGCAAAATGCGCGCCGCCGTTCCGCACCGATCAAGATCGACAATCATTGCGCGATCGACTTGGCGACGTGACAACGATCGGGTCCGATCATTCGCCGTCGCCGTGGTCGATGAAGGACCGAGAGAATTTTTTCGAAGTGTGGGGCGGAATTTCCGGCTGCCAGCACTTGGTGACGCTGTTGCTCGACAGCTCGATTCGCGCTTGAACGGGTTGTCGATCTAACAAGCAAGCAAGTCGCCGAACGCTTTCGGATGAATCAAAAAGGCGAGATCGCCGTCGGCAAGGATGCGGACTTCGCGCATCGTGGATCTTAATGCAGAGGAAACGGTAACAAGCGATTCGCTGCTCTATCGGCATCAACACAGTCCATATGTCGGCCGGCGCTTACGCGGTCGCGTTGTTCGGACAGTTTTGCGCGGGGAAACGGTTTTCGGCCGGGAAGATCTTTTGCGAAGCCAAAAGGCCAATTTGTCCGGCCCAATCGCACATAAATCTTCACGTTCCCGGCGGCGATAACTATCATTGATGGTTTAACGCCGACTGCTTTGAATCCCGCTACTAGTTTCGAATCGAACCAAATCGCCGGGATTATTTCCGAGCTGAGCGAAGCGAACAAGGGTTTCATGCGCCGTTATCCGGGCGAATCGAACCGCCGCCAGGCGGTGCACACCGTTTATGGCGGCGCGCATCTTTTCAAAGCGGATTCGCCAAAAAAACTCGGCGCGGTCGCGCTCCGGTCGCTGGAGGAATACGCGCCCGACGCGGCAACTCTTGCTCGCGCAGTCGGCCTGTCAGGAAACGAGAAATTCGTAGCAATGCGATTTACGACCGCGTCGTCGAAAAACTGCGCCGCGAACCGGTGGAAGATTTCCGGCTCGATTTCGAAGACGGTTACGGCAATCGCGCCGACCCGGAGGAAGACGGTCACGCTGCTTCAGCGGCGCGGGAAGTTGGCGCACGGATTGGAGGCAGGAACTCTGCCGCCGTTCATCGGCATTCGAATCAAACCGTTGAACGAAGACCTGCGCGCGCGCAGCATGCGCACGCTCGACATTTTCATCACGACGTTGCTGCAACAGACAGACGGAAAACTGCCGGACAATTTCGTGATCACCGTTCCGAAGGTGCAGATTCCGGCGCAGGTGGCGGCGGCGATTCGGTTGTTTGAGATTCTCGAACGCAAAAATGGATTGCCGGCCGGCGCGCTCAAGATCGAGCTGATGATCGAAACGCCGCAGGCGATTATTAATGAGCGCGGTGCGACGACGCTGATGTCGCTGGTCGACGCCGCGGAAGGCCGATGCGGCAGCGTGCATTTCGGGGTTTACGATTACACCGCGTCGTGCGGAATCACGGCGACCTATCAAACGATGGGACATCCGGTCTGCGATTTCGCGCGGCAGATGATGCTGGTCTCGCTCGCCGGCACCGGGATTCATCTTTCCGACGGCGCGACGAACATTCTGCCGGTCGGTCCGCATCGCGCGGCCGACGGCAAGATCGACTAACTGACAGAGCGCAGCTCGAGGAAAATCGAGACGCGGTTCACCAGGCGTGGCGGCTCGGTTTCAACGACAATCTGCATTCGCTGCGCACCGGTTTTTACCAGGGCTGGGATTTGCATCCGGCGCAATTCGTCACTCGTTACGCGGCGGTTTATCAGTTTTTCCTCGAAGGCCTCGAGCGCCGCATCGAACCGTCTGAAAACGTTTGTCGAAAAGGCCGCGCTGGCTTCGCTTGTTCGGCGATGTCTTCGACGACGCCGCGACCGGGCAGGGACTGCTGAATTTTTTCCTGCGCGGCATGGCTTGCGGCGCGATCACCGAGGACGAAGCGCTCGCGACCGGTCTGACGCTCGAGGAATTGCGCTCGCGTTCGTTCCTGAAAATTCTGCAAAATCGCCGAAAATCATGAGCGGCGATTGAGTTTCGGCTGAACGGCAAACCGATTCGAGTCGATTCGGTTTCGCCGAACACGACGCTGCTCGACTGGCTGCGCGCCAGCGGCCTGACCGGCTCGAAGGAAGGCTGCGCGAAGGCGATTGCGGCGCGTGCTCGGTGGCGATGATCGATCGCGATGCGCGCGGCGAACGCACGTTATCGCGCGATCAACAGCTGTCTCGTGCCGCTGGTGCTGATGGCCGGGCGCGACATCGTCACGGTCGAAGGCGTCGCCAGCGGGAAATTGCATCCGGTGCAGCAGGCGATGGTGAACAACCACGGATCGCAGTGCGGTTACTGCACGCCGGGTTTCATCATGTCGCTGTTCGAAGGTTATTACCGCAAAGATCTCAAGACGCGCGCGCAGCTCGACGAACAACTCGCGGGAAATCTTTGCCGCTGCACCGGTTATCGGCCGATCCGCGACGCCGCCGCCGAAGCGTTTGGATGCAAGTCCGGTCGCCGCGGCGACACGGATCTTCCAGTGCGAGATCGACAACGATCGATTTGAAGCTCCGCTGAAAAAGGCCCGGTCAAACTGGGTTCGGTCCGATACGCATTGCAACGGCGAAAAATTTCTGCGTCCGACGTCCATGGCCGAACTGTTCTCGTTCATGGCCGAACATCCGGAAGCGCGACTGATCGCCGGCGCGACCGAACTCGGTCTCGATATCACCAAGCGGTTTCGAAAGTTTCCGGACGCTGATTTCGGTCGAAGCAGTTCCGGAGCTGACCGCAAATCGAACAAAACGAGAACGAATGGCAAATCGGCGGCGCGGCGACGCTGACCGCGATCGAGGATCAACTCGGCCAGGAATATCCGGAGCTCGCGCGACATGCTTCGCCTGTTCGGCTCGCGGCAGATTCGCAATCGCGCGACGATGGGCGGCAACCTCGTGACGCGTCGCCGATCGGCGATTCCGCGCCGGTGCTGCTGGCGCTGGATGCGAACGTGGTGCTCGCGTCGCGCCGCGCGTGAACGCACTTTGCCGATGGAGAATTTCTTTGTCGCCTATCGCAAGACCGCGCTCGAGCCGGGCGAAATTCTGAAGACGATCGTCATTCCGCGACGCGAACGAAGCGGCGAGACGAAGATTCTACAAAGTCACCAAGCGGCGCGAGATGGACATCAGCACCGTGGCCGGATGTTTCACGATCGAACTGGACGCGAAACAAATCGTCAAGCACGCGCGGCTCGCTTACGGCGGCGTGCGCGATGCCGGTTCGCGCGCGCAAAACCGAGGAGGCGTTGCTCGGCAAAAACTGGAACGCGGAAACACTGTCAGGTCGATCTCTGCCGATTTTGGAACGCGAGTTCACGCCGATCTCCGATGTGCGCGGGAGCGCAAGCTTATCGCAGCGACTGATCTCGAGTTTGTTCGAGAAATTTTTCCACGAGCTAGAAACCGATGAAACGGTTTCGATGCCGGATGAGCCGATATCCACCGCGCTAAAGCGGCGGCGTTAATGAGACATCGCTGCCGCACGAAAGCGGCACAAACACGTCACCGGCGAGGCGATTTACGCGGACGACGCGCCGGCCGGCGAAGGAATGCTCGAAGTCTGGCCGGTTTGCTCGCCGCACGCGCGCGCGAAAATTCTCCGGCGCGACGCTTCCGCGGCGAAGACAATGCCGGGCATCACGGCGGTGCTGCTGGCGGAAGATGTGCCGGGACTGAACGACGTCGGCGCGGTTCGCCACGACGAAATTCTGCTGGCGGACAAGGAAGTCTTCTTATCACGGCCAGATCGTCGCGCTGGTCGTCGGCGAAACGCAGGAAGCCTGTCGCGCGGCGGCGGAAAAGGTGATGGTCGAATACGAACCGTTGCCGCCGATTTTCACGATTGAGGACGCGATCGCCCAAAAGAGTTTTCACACCGAAGCAAATTCATCCGGCGCGGCGATTTCGAACGCGCGTTTGCCGATTCGCCGCTGCAAGCTCGAAGGCGAATTCTCGATTGGCGGTCAGGAACATTTTTATCTGGAGACGCAGGCGGCGTGGGCGGAGCGCGGCGAGGACGGCACGATGTTCGTCATGTTCGTCGACGCAGCATCCGTCCGAAGTGCAGCACATCGTCGCGCATGTTGCTGGCGCTGCCGATGCACAGCGTGGTCGTGCAATGCCCGCGCATGGGCGGCGGCTTCGGCGGCAAGGAAACGCAGGCGGCGACGTTCGCCGCGCTCGCCGCGCTGGCGGCGTCGAAAACCGGCCGCAAAGTGCGCGTGCGGCTCAATCGCGACCAGGACATGATGATCACCGGAAAACGGCATCCGTTTCTGGCGAAGTTCCACGTCGGCTACGATCGCGACGGCTTGCTGCTCGCGGCGAAGATCGACATTTATTCGAACGGCGGCTGGTCGCTCGATCTTGTCGCGAGCGGTGACCGATCGCGCGGTCTTTCATCTCGACAACGCTTATTACATTCCGCACGTCGAGTTCAGCGGGCACGTCGCGAAAACCAATCTCGCGTCGAACACGGCGTTTCGCGGATTCGGCGGACCGCAGGGAATGCTGGTCATCGAGGAAATCATGGATCGCATTGCGCGGCGAGCTCGGTCTGTCGCCGGAAGTCGTGCGCGGGAAAAACTTATATCGCGGCAGCGGCGAGACCAACACGACGCATTACGGCCAGGAGATCGAGGACAACCGGCTCCAGCGGATCTGGAAGGAGCTGATCGAGAAAAGCGATTTCGATTCGCGCCGGAAAAAACTTGGCGACTGGAATTCGAAACATCCGGCATCGCAAACGCGGGATTGCGATCACGCCGGTGAAGTTCGGGATTTCATTCACCACAACGCATCTGAATCAGGCCGGCGCGCTGGTGCTTCTTTACCAGGATGGCACGGTGCAGGTGAATCACGGCGGAACGGAAATGGGCCAGGGCGTTCACACCAACATTGCCGTAGTCGCCGCCCGGGAACTCGGACTCTCGATCGATCGCATCCGCGTGATGCCCACTCAGACCGACAAAGTTCCGAACACCTCGGCGACCGCGGCGTCCTGCGGGACGGATTTGAACGGCGCGGCGGTCAAAAACGCGTGCGACACGTTGCGAACGCGACTTTTGCCGTTCGCGATTGAAATGCTCGGCGAGAAAAACGGGGGCGTTCCGGCTGAAGACAAGGTTCGATTTTTCGACAATCAATTTTGCGATGTCGATGTTCCCGACTCAGTGTTGAGTTTCGCGGAACTAGTTCAGCGCGCCTACTTCAACCGAACGAGTCTGAGCGCGACCGGTTATTACAAAACCCCGCAAATTTATTTCGATCGCGAAACGGGGCAGGGGAGACCGTTCCATTATTTTGCCGTCGGCGCCGCGGTTTCGGAAGTTGAGATCGATGGCTTTAGCGGGATGACCCAGGTCACGCGCGTCGACATCTTGCACGATGCGGGCGACGTAATAAACGCCGGCGTGGCGCGCGGCCAGGTCGAAGGCGGATTCGTTCAGGGAATGGGTTGGCTGACCGCAGAAGAGTTGATCTGGGACACAGATGGCAAATTGCTTACCCATTCGCCGGACACTTACAAGATTCCGGCAGTCGGAGACACGCCGAAAATTTTTAACGTGGAATTTTTGTCAGAAGCGGCGCAACCGGACGTAATTCACGGAAGCAAGGCGGTTGGCGAACCGCCGTTGATGCTCGCAATTTCGGTGCGCGAAGCGATCCGAGACGCAATCGCAGCCTTTGGTCAGCCGGGCGGACAAGCCTTGCTTTCGACGCCGGCTACTCCCGAAGCAATCTTCATGGCGATCGATCAGCGGTTGATGCGGGCGAAAAAATCCGCGGTCGTGCCGGCGAAATGAGACAGATCGAACATAAACTCGCCGTGGCGCGCGGCGAGAAGCCTGCCGAAAAAGTTTTCAAGAACGCTCAAGTCGTCAATGTTCTCAGCGGTGAGATTCATCCCGCGAACATTGCAGTCGATGGCGGCCGGGTGATTGGGTTTGGAGATTACGAAGGAAACGAGATTATCGATGTTGGCGGCGCGTTTCTGGCGCCGGGCTTGATTGAAGGACATTTCCACGTTGAAAGCTCGATGCTGACGATTCCGGAGCTGGTGCGCGCGGTCACGCCACATGGCACCGCCGCGATGGTGATCGATCCGCACGAATACGCGAACGTTCTCGGCATGGACGGAATTCGTTACGTTCTCGAATCGAGCAAGGATTTGCCGATCGATTTCTTTATCATGTTGCCTTCCTGCGTTCCAGCAACGCATTTGGAAACCGCAGGCGCGCGTTTCACCGCAGACGATCTCGCTCTCATGATCGCCGATGAGCGGGTGGCGGGGGTGGCAGAGATGATGAATTATCCCGGAGTTTTTTTGGGAGCCGAAAGTGAGCTGGCCAAGATAAATGCCGGCAAAGGAAAAGTGATCGACGGGCACGCGCCGGGATTACGCGGAAGAAATTTGAACGCGTATGTGCTGGCCGGCGTTCGTTCCGATCACGAGAGCACAAGCCTGGAAGAAGCGCGCGAAAAACTCCGACTGGGGATGCATCTGCTATTGCGTGAAGGCAGCACCGAACGAAACCTCGAAGATATCGTCGGGTTGGTGACACCGCAGAATTCTGCGAACTGCTCATTTGCGACAGACGACAAATTACCGGGCGATCTGGTCAAAGAGGGACAGATCGACCATTCGATTCGCAAAGCGATTGAACTGGGGGTGGCCCCGGTGACCGCGATTCAAATGGGAACGATTAATACCGCCCGGTATTATCGATTGCGAAATCACGGCGCGATCGCGCCCCGATTCTGGGCGGATTTTGTCGTCGTGGACGATCTAAAATCATTTCACGTCCGGCGAACCTACAAGAAAGGGAAACTCGTTGCCGAGGACGGAAAATATCTCGAGCCGAGGCACCGCAACATCGATCAGCCACGAAGCACGATGAATCTGAGTTATGACCAAAAAGATTTCGTGGTGACAGCAAACGGCGCAAAGCAAATCCGAGTGATCGAGCTTGTGCCGAAGCAGATCGTCACGAAATCCAGAATCGATTCCCCGAAGATCGCCGACGGACAGATTGTCCCCGATCTCGATCGCGACATCCTTAAGTTGGTCGTGGTGGAACGGCACCGCGCGACTGGAAACGTGGGCGTCGGATTCATTCGCGGTTTCGGACTCAAACGCGGGGCGCTGGGATCAACGGTCGCGCACGACGCTCACAACGTCGTCGTTGTCGGAACGAATGATCGCGACATCGATGCGGCGATAAAAGCTTTGGAGAAAATGCGGGGCGGCCAGGTCGCGGTCGACGACGGCAAAGTAACGGCAGCGCTGCCACTACCGATTGCCGGTTTGGTTTCCGATGAATCGCTGGAGACGGTGATCGCCAATATTTCGGAACTGAACGCGGCAGCGGCAAAATTGGGCTCAAATCTCGATGCGCCCTTCATGACGCTTTCGTTTGTGAGCCTCTCGCCGATCCCGGAACTGAAATTGACTGATCAGGGCCTGGTGGACGCGATCAACCTGAAGTTGACCGACGTGATCGTTCGCTGACGCCGATTGCGACGACGCATAATCTCAGGGCCACTGGCCGCCAAACCTCCAGCGTTCGCGCCGCTCCGGTAGTGTCCTAATTTAGGGCACTACCGCCGCTCCCATAAACTTGACCGAAATTATCGGTCAAGTTTAGGCTTGGAAGGTAAATGTCAGCTCATTATCGAACCTTCGATCAACTCAATAGGGAACCTTGTCCGGCTTCTCTTCCCAAATTTTGAAAACAGCGCACGCAGCATCGCGCGAGAGTTGAATCATCGGCAGGGCCCGAGTCGCGATTTCGAGAGGGATCTCTTTGTAGATAAACTCGTCATCGAAGCCGGCTGAACATGCGTCGGATCGGCTGCAGGCGTAGACGATTCGATCAAGCCGGGCCCAGTAAATTGCGGCGAGGCACATCGGACATGGCTCGCAGCTGGTGTAAATTTCACAACCGCGCAGATCGAAGCGCTGTAACTTTTGGCACGCGTCGCGAATCGCCGTCACTTCAGCGTGCGCGGTCGGATCCAACGAGCGCGTGACCTGGTTCCAACCGCGGCCTACGAGTTTGTCGCCGCAAACAATAATTGCGCCGAACGGTCCGCCGTTATGGCTGTTCATGCTGTCGCGCGCGAGCGCGATGGCCATGTCCATCCATCGCTTGCGAGAAGATGAATCAGAGTCGGAGGTCGCTGCGTCGCTTGAATTCACGGCCGGCGATGTTACTCAGAGCCGCCTACTTCGTGAACTGGTTTTTCCTCCAAACAATCTCGATCAGGGCAGGAAGGATTTCGCCGGCTTTACCGAGAAAAGAATAATCGGCGAGGGGAGTCAGCGGCGTCGGATCTTTGTTGATCTCTATAATGATTGCGCCGGAGTCTTTCGCGCGCCGCCAAAGATCGGCCGCGGGATAGACGATGCTCGAAGTTCCGATCGAGAAGAAGGCGTCACATAGTTCCGCAGCTGCAATGGCTGCCTCGAGGGCGTCGACTGGCAGCATTTCGCCAAACCAAACCACCGCTGGTCGCAAATATCCGCCGCACGACCGACATCGACCGTGTTCGACATCGAAGTTGTCGCCCGGGCAATTGTTTTCGAAGCAACGGAACCGATGGATATTGCCGTGAAGCTCGACCATTTGTTTGCTGCCGGCGCGCTCGTGAAGTCCATCGACGTTTTGAGTGACGAGCAAAAACTCAGGCGCGCGCTTTTCGATTTCCACTAACGCCAGGTGGCCGGCGTTTGGTTTCGCGTCGACGGCATTCTGACGTCGCCAGGCGTACCAATCCTGGACGAATTTCGGATCACGTTCGAACGCCTCGGCAGTCGCGAGCTCTTCCGGTTTGAATTTGCTCCACAATCCGGTTTGCGCGTCGCGAAAAGTGGCGAGGCCGCTTTCGGCGGAAATGCCGGCGCCGGTGAGGGCCACAATTCGCTGAGCGCGGCGCAGTTGTTGGAGCAACGGTTCAGGAAAATTCATTGGTAAAACGCCTCGCGACCCATTGTGATTAAAGTTACCCGGAGGACGTTACATAAATATTGTGAGTCTTTCCAAACCGCTGATCGTTAGCGCAGCGCCGTTGCCGGCGGTTGTCTGGCGCAATAACTACATGAAAACGATTCGAATTATCTTACTTGGCGCAGTAGTGACTTGGTGCGGCGCATTTGGGGCAGAGCCTCAAAAGGCCGATGCGCAACTTCGCGCCATTTACACCGCAGAGTGGAAGTGGCGGTTGGAGCAGTTTCCCGATCAAGAGGACCCGTCCAAGCCGGTTGCCGATCACTTGCCAAAGGAAGATCCGGCGACGCAGGAGATGCGGTTGCACTACTGGCAGGACGTCTTGCACAAGCTCGATGCGATCGCGCGCGGTCAGCTTTCGCCGGAAGAGCAGATCAACTACGACATCTACCGACGCGAGATCGAAGATTTCGTTGCCGACGAAAAGTTCCGTGATTTTGAAATGCCGGCGAACTCGGACAGCGCATTCTGGACGAATCTCGGGTACACGGCACGCCGGCCGTTCAAAACCCTGACCGATTACAAGAGCTGGATCGCGCAGATGCGCGACATCCCACGTTATTTTCGCGAGGAGATTGCGAATATGCGCGCGGGCGTTGCGCGCGAGTTCACGCCCCCTCGCGCAACTTTACAGGGACGAGAGAAATCGATCACGGCAATCGCCGAGGGTAAGCCCGAAGATAATTTACTCTACACGCCGTTCCGCGAACCGATGGTCGGAGTTCAATCGTCCGATCAGGCGACGCTAAAGACCGAAGCCGCGCAGGTAATCCGCGACGTCGTGCAGCCGTCTTACGCCGACCTGCTGAAATTCTTCCGCGACGAGTACGTGCCGCACACTCGAACCACATTGGCGGCCGAGGCATTGCCGGATGGCAAAGCTTACTACCGACAAAAAATTCGCGAGTTCACAACGCTCGATCTTTCGCCGGAAGAAATTCACCAGACAGGTTTATCGGAAGTCGAAAAGCTGCACGCGCAAATGGTGGATGCGATGCATGCCACCGGGTTCAAGGGTGATTTCCCCGCTTTCCTGCAATTCTTGCGCGACGATCCGCAGTTCTACGCCAAAACGCCGCAGGAGCTGCTGAACCGCGCAGCTTGGATTGCAAAGCTGTTCGACGGCAAGTCATCGCAATACTTCGGCTATCTACCGCGCATGCGTTTCACCATCAAACCGGTCCCGCCCGACCTCGCGCCGTTTTATACTTCGGGTCGCGGCGGTCCGGGCGTTTACCTTCTTAATACCTACGATCTGCCGCATCGCCCATTGTACAATCTCGTTGCTTTGACATTGCACGAGTCGGCGCCGGGACACGCATTTCAGATTCCGATCGCGCTCGAGCATAAGAACCAGCCCGAATTCCGGCAGCACGATTACATTTCGGCTTACGGTGAAGGCTGGGCGCTTTATTGTGAAAAGTTGGGCGAGGAGATGGGCATGTACGAAACGCCCTACGACCGCTTCGGCATGCTTGGTTATCAGATTTGGCGCGCGGCCCGTCTGGTCGTGGATACCGGAGTGCATTCGAAAGGGTGGACTCGCGAGCAGGCATTGAAATACATGCACGATTACACCGCGCTTCCGGAGCACGAGGTTGAAACTGAAGTAGATCGCTATATCGCATGGCCCGGACAAGCGCTCTCTTATTATTTAGGTGAGCTGGCAATTCTGCGTGCCCGTGAAAAAGCGGAGAAGGCGCTCGGACCGAAATTCAACATCCGCGCATTTCATGATGCGATACTGGAACTTGGTTCGGTGCCGCTGCCCGTGCTGACGGCACGGATCGACCGGTTCATTGCTGAAGGAGGCAAAGGCCCGTATCCGGACATGGAATAATACGCGACCGGCGAATACGGTTAATTACCCGGGACGATCTCGGTTCTTGAACGAATTATCTAGTGGCAGCGTCCGAAATTCTGCGGATGTTCATTTCTTCGCCTTATGAAACTAACTCGTCCCAAGCTGTTTAACTTCTGCCTCATTTTTGTTGCCTTTGCCTGCACCACGCGGGCCCAGAATGATCTCAATCTCCCCGATGTGAGCCAGGCTGCCGAGATCAAACAACGGATCGCGTTGACGGATGTGACCATTAATTATCACCGGCCAGTGGTGAAGGGCCGAAAAATCTGGGATGGCCTCGTGCCCTACGGGAAGGTTTGGCGAGTCGGCGCGAACGAGAACACTACTTTCGAGGTCAGCGATCCGGTGACGATTGAAGGCCAGCCGTTGCCAAAAGGGATTTACGGTCTGCACGCCATTCCCACTGCCGACACCTGGACAATCATTTTTTCAAAGACCAACACGGGTTGGGGCAGCTATAGCTACAAGCAGGATGAAGACGCATTGCGGGTGACGGTGAAGCCGCGTCCGCTCCAAGAAAGCGAAGAGGCGCTCGAATACGAATTCGAAGATCTGCAGCCAAACTCGGCGACAGTCACGTTGAAATGGGAAAAACTGGCGGTTCCATTTAAAGTCGCGGTTACCGATCAGACGACGCTGGACAATATTCGCGCGCAAATGAAAGGGCGCGGCCAGTTCACCTGGCAGGCTCCGGATGAAGCAGCGCAGTTTTGTCTGAGCCACAACATCGACATGGAACAGGGAATGAAATGGGCGGACATGTCGATCGCCAATGAGGAGCGGTTCGATAATCTCAGTACGAAAGTGGACCTGTTGCGGGCGCTGCATAAGGATGATGACGCCAATAAGACCTGGACCAAGGCGATGGAGAAAGCGACTGCCGTGCAGCTCTATTCTTATGGTCGCCGTCAGCAGAATGCCAAGAAGTCCGAGCAGGGCCTCGCAATTCTGAAGGAAGTGGCCCAACGCTATCCGCAGGATATTTACGGTCACCTGGCGCAGGCGCGTCTCAAATCGGCTGCGGGAGATTTTTCGGGCGCGATCGATGAAATGAAAAAGGCGCAAGCCGCTGCCACTTCGGATGCGCAAAAGACCAGTTTGCAGCCGTTACTCGACCGATTACAAGCGCACCAGGACATTAACAAATAGTTGGCGTCGATAGTTGCACGCGAGGGGACCAAGGGAATGTCGACGCGATCGTGAGGGAAGAACTCGGTCTCGTGCCAATTTCTTGAGAGTGAAAAAACTGCGATCGCGCATCGTTCAATGCTTTATCGTCGCTGGTGCGAGCCTCTTTTGCGCAGTTGACATCATGGCCGCGACCCCGCCGCTCTTTCCCAATGCAATGGACGCGAGCGAAATTCAGCTTCGACTCCAGAAGCTGAATGTCCTCGGCCGCGTTCTCTACCTGGCGGCGCACCCGGATGACGAGAACACCACGTTGATTTCTCTTTGGTCTAACGGATCGCTTTACGACGCCGGTTATCTTTCAGTGACGCGCGGTGATGGCGGACAAAACCTTCTCGGCCCCGAGCTGCGCGAAAAACTCGGCGTTATCCGGACCCAAGAACTTCTGGCGGCGCGACGGGTCGATCATGGGCGGCAGTTCTTCACCCGCGCAGTTGATTTTGGATTCTCCAAGAACCCCGAGGAGACCCTGCGATTTTGGGATCACGACAAAATCCTTTCAGACGTGGTTTGGATAATCCGGCGCTTTCGGCCGGATGTTGTCGTAACCCGTTTTAGCCCGGAAGACAGGCTTACTCATGGCCATCATACTGCCTCGGCGATCCTGGCCACGGAAGCGTTCCCAGCAGCCGGCGATTCAAAGAAGTTTCCCCATCAACTTACTCTGGTGAAGCCCTGGCAGCCCAAGCGGCTGGTCTGGAACACCTCCCCATTTTTCTTTTCCAATCGCAAACTTCCATTCGACCCGACTGGCCTAACGACCATGGAGGCGGGCGGCTATAACGCGCTTCTCGGTAAAGCGTACACCGAAATGGCCGCCGCCAGCGTCAGCATGAACAAAAGCCAGGGTGTTGGCAGCCCGGCCAGGAGAGGCGCGCGCACGGAATACTTTAAGTGGCTCGCCGGCGAGCCAATGAACGGCGGACTGTTCGATGGGGTCGACACGAGCTGGAAGCGGGTCGCGAATTCGGCGGCGGTCGCGACGAAAATTTCAAAAGTGATCGCCGACTTTCTTCCAAGTAATCCGTCCGCTTCTGTTCCGGGACTTCTCGACGTTCGCGACGATTTAGATCGAGTCAAAGAAGATGACTGGGTACCGCAGAAGAAAGCTGAAGTGGATCAAATCATTGCTGCCTGTCTCGGGCTGCACTTTGAAGCTTCCACCGAAACGCCAGTCGTAAGTCCCGGTCAGGAGTTGCCTGTGAAGATCGAAGCGATTAACCGATCAAATGTTGCGGTAGATTGGATCTCATATCGCCTGGCATCGGCTCAGGCTACAGCAGTGGGAGAATCGCTCCCGTCCGACAAACTGATTACAAAAGAATTCAAAGCTCCGGTTCCCGGAGAGACGCAATACTCACAACCTTACTGGCTTCGTCAGCCTGCGACCGTTGGAACATTCACCGTCGAAGATCAGGATTTGATCGGAAGGCCGATCAATCCGCCGCACTTCCCGGCAGAAATCACAGTCAAGGTTGCTGGTCACGAAATCACTTACACGTTGGACACGAAATATCGGACCGTCGAGCCGATCGCGGGCGAAGTCCGGGATGACATCGTGATCGCACCTCCGGTCTTTGCCAATTTTGTCGACCCGGTTTTGGTTTTTGCCAACGCGAGCGCGAAGAAAGTCCGAGTTCGGATCCTCGCATCGGACGGGCCGGTGAAAGGTGACGTCCATCTTTCTGCGCCTGACGGCTGGGTCGTTTCGCCGAACTCGATTCCGGTGGATCTAAAAAATGCGAATGCTGAAACCGATGTTGAGTTTTCGGTTCGTCCTCCGGCGAATCCAGGACAGGGGATCTTAAAAGCCGTGGCCACGATTGGCGCCCAGAGTTTCTCGTTTTCCCGCGAAAGGATCGCCTATCCGCACATCGGGGTCCATATTTTGATGCCGCCGGCGGAAGCCAAACTCGTTAGGGCAGATATTCAGACCAACGGCCATCTGATCGGTTATATTCCAGGGGCAGGGGACGATATCCCGGCAGCGTTGCAACAAATCGGTTACACTGTGAAACAGCTCGGCGAAGGCGATTTTGGCGCCGAAAACCTTCGCCAATTCAGTGCCATTGTTCTCGGCGTTCGCATTTTCAATTCCCAGGACCGGATCGCGACCTGGCTGCCAGCGTTAGTGGATTACGCCAAAGGCGGCGGCGTGGTTGTCGAACAGTACAACACGACGGCGGATCTAAAATCGAAGGATTTCGGACCTTATCCGCTTCAACTCTCGCGCGATCGCGTCACCGATGAGACGGCCGAGGTCAAGATGCTCGCGCCTGATCATCCGATCCTGAATACGCCGAACAAAATCAGCGCGCGCGATTTCGAAGGATGGGTCCAGGAGCGCGGTCTTTATTTTCCGGACAAGTGGGATCCGGCCTGGGTTCCGATTTTGTCGAGCCACGACCCGAATGAAAAACCGCTCGATGGCGGATTGCTGGTGGCGAAGGTTGATAAAGGCTATTTCATCTACACGGGGTACTCCTGGTTCCGGCAGCTTCCTGCGGGCGTTCCGGGAGCTTACCGGATCTTCGCCAACATGGTTTCGTTAGGCGGAAAATGAGCGAGCGCCTGGAAGAGCAATTGCGCGACGAGGAACCGCGCTGGTCCCGTGCCTACGGCTTTGTCCTGGCCTTCTTCGCGCTCGAGATTTTGCTCCTCTATCTTTTCACCGTCCGGTTTTCGTGAGCCGGCTCGACTATCTCGTCCTCTTCGCCACGGTCCTGGCGATCCCGCTCTACGGACTTTGGCGAACGCGTGGACGCGAATCGTTAGGCCATTATCTCAAGGGTGACAAAACCATCCGCTGGGGAACTATCGGACTCTCGGTTCTCGCGACTCAGGCCGGTCCGATCACTTTTCTCTCCATGCCGGGGCAGGCCTACGAGAGCGGCATCGGTTTTATCCAAAATTATTTTGGACAACCGCTCGCTCTTCTCGTGGTCTGCGCCGTGTTCGTGCCGATTTACCAAAAGCTCAAAGTTTTCACGGCCTATCAATATCTCGGCCAGAGATTCGATCGAAAAACTCAAATGCTGGGAGCCTTCCTTTTTTTGGTGCAGCGCGGCCTCGCTGCCGGAATCACGATCTACGCTCCCGCGATTATTCTTTCCGCCATTCTTGGATGGCAACTGAACCTGACCATCTGGCTCGCTGGCGGGTTTGTGATCATTTACACGGTTGTCGGCGGAACGACCATCGTGAGTCTGACCCAGCGCTACCAGATGATGGTCATTCTTGCCGGAATGGCCGTCGCCTTCGGGGTGGTGATTTATCGATTGAGTCCCAGCATTTCATTCAGCCACGCGCTCGCGGTCGCCGGCAAGCTCGACAAATTGCAGGCGGTTGATTTCTCGATCAATCCACACAAACGCTACACCTTCTGGTCGGGGGCAATTGGCGGATTCTTCCTCGCTCTTTCCTACTTCGGCGCCGACCAGTCGCAGGTGCAGCGGTACCTCGCGGGTGATTCTCTGCGTTCGAGCCGGCTCGGATTGCTCTTTAATTCCGTGGTCAAAGTTCCAATGCAGTTTTTCATTCTTCTGCTCGGCGCGATGGTTTTTATCTTTTATCAGTTTGAGAAACCTCCGGTCTTTTTTAATCGCCCGGCCTACGAGCGCGCGATCGAGCATGGCGCCGGCCCGCAGCTGAAAGATTTGGCGGCGAAGGAGGATCAAGTCTTCAAACAGAAACGCGAGGCGTTGCGCGCCTACGCGGCAGCACCGTCGCCTGAGAAAATGGAACCGATTAGAGAACTTGATGCGCGGACCCAGGCACTGCGAGCGGAGACCAAACAAGTTCTGAATCAGAACGGTGCTGATCCGAGGAGCAAAGAGTCCGATTACGTCTTTATTACTTTCATTCTGCAGGAGTTGCCGCGCGGCGTTGTCGGCTTGCTGGTGGCGGTGATTCTCTGCGCAACCATGTCCGCTACGGCTGCGGCCCTGAACGCACTCGGTTCAACCACCGTCGTCGATCTTTATCGGCCGTTGCGCACTTCAATCGCGAGCGATCATCATTACGTTGTCGCGGCCAGATTTTTCACGGCGGCTTGGGGCTTGGTCGCGATAGGAGTCGCCTCCTTTGCCAACCTGGTCGAGAACTTGATTGAAGCGGGCAATATTCTGGGGTCGGTGTTTTACGGGAGCATTCTCGGTTTATTTCTCGTCGCCTTTTTCGTCCGGAACGTACGCGGATCGGCGGTTTTCTTTGCCGCGTTGATCGCCCAGGCGCTCGTGTTCCTTCTCTTCTTCACTACCGGCATCGGATACTTGTGGTACAACGCGATTGGTTGCGGCGCCGTGGTTATACTGGCGCCATTCTTGCAGTGGCTAATATTCCGCGTCGAGCCAAAGGAGGCTGCCTGACATGTCTGACCCGATAATTTGTTTTGGCCAGCAACCCTGCGGGATATTCCCCAAACGATTTCTTTTTGCCAAAATCCAGACTGCCCGCCGGCTCCAGCGTGAGATCGGCGGAACGATCGTTTTTTTCTATCACGATAGCGATCACGACCCGCGCGAGACGGCGACTGTTCTGCAAGATCGACACAGCGGCCAGAAACTGTCGCTCAACTTCGCGTTTGAAAACAAAATCCAGAAACTCTACTCGCCGCTTTATTTGAAACGCGTGGTCCCGGCGTGGAAGGCGAAGACGGAACGCCAGTTGCCGGCCTACGTTGATCGGAATCTCGTCGAAATTTTCAAGGGCATCACGAAAAGCCACGGTGGCCGATTTCTGTCTGTCGATGTATGAAGCAATGGGTTTGATGGAAGGCATTAACGTCGCGCGTTCAAGCGAGCGCTCTTTTCGTTCAGCGGCTTGTGCGGTTGAGGACTATTTCGTCGATCTTCCGTATGAGGGTGAGATTGTTCGGGCGCGGGCCCGCGACGGAAAATTCTGGCTACACAAAGGCGGCGACAAGTTCATCGAAGTTTCCGCCCAAAATTACGGGCGCGAGCAGGTGAGCCCAACGCGCGATACCCGATTTCGCTGGATGCAAAGCGTGATCCACTGCACCCATTATGTTTGCGGCGCGAGCGAGCAGGATTACATCGACAAAGCGGACGGCCCCGGCGTGACTTTTGTTGAGCGCGAAGCGATTCTTAATTCCGCCGACGCGTATACTGGCGGAAATGAATAAGGAACCTCTTCGAATCGGCATCGCCTGTTTCCCGCTCATCGGGGGAAGCGGAATTCTAGCGACCGCTCTGGGGTCCGAGCTCGCGCGACGCGGACATGAGGTGCATTTCTTCAGTTATGCACGACCGGTCCGGCTGGATACAGCGGAGCGACTTCACTTTCATCTTGTCGAACTTGCGCATCATCCGCTTTTTCCGTGTCCTGATTACACTTTGCCTTTGGCAGTTAAGATGGCGGAGGTCGCCTCGATGGTTTCACTCGATATCATTCACGCGCACTATGCGGTACCAAATGCGCTGGCTGCGATCCTGGCTGAGCAAATGTCAGGCGCTTCGCCCGGCATCGTTACCACGTTGCACGGCACCGACACAAATCTGTTGGGCCAGGATCCGGCCTATCGCACGGCGATCGAATACGCGCTCGCCCGGTCGGATGCGGTCACCGCCGTTTCCGAAAGCCTACGGGAACAAACGCGCGAGACCCTTAAGGTTTCACGCGACATCGAGGTCATTCCCAATTTCTTTACCCCGCGACCGGCCAGTCGCAGTCGCGAGGAAGTGCGCGCTGAGCTCGGTGTGCGGGACGAATTCCTGATCCTGCACATGTCCAACATGCGATCCGGGAAAAGACTAGATCTTCTTTTGCAAACCTTCGCGGCCATGCGGACTCGAGGCCGGACCCGATTGCTCATCCTGGCTGGCGAATCCGTTCAGCCTTACACCGAAATGATTGATCGCCTCGGGTTGAAGAAGCAGATCATCGTTCGAGAGAACGAAGCCGCGGTTGAAGACTTTATCTCAGCTGCGGACGCCGGACTGTACACATCCGATTACGAAAGTTTCGGGCTCAGCATCCTGGAAACGCTCTACTTCGGAAAACCGATTGTTGCCTTCGATGTCGGAGGAATTCCGGAAGTAGCGGGCAATGCCTACCCGCTTTATCCGTTTCCCGATGTCACCGCGCTCGCCGCCGCCATGGACAAGCTCGTTGAATCTCCCGATCTCGCCCGGAGACTCGGCGAGCAGGGGAGAAAGCACGTTATCGAGAAATTCTCAGCCGACGTTATTGTCGACCTCTACGAAACTCTCTACCGACGGGTGAAAAGCAATAATCGCAGAGGAAAAGCGCTCCAGCGGTAGGATTCGGCGCTTACGGATTTTCAGTTGGCAGGACAAATGTTTCGCCGATTTCGCGCAGAGCGACGCGCTCCGATTGATTATGGAGAGCAGCTTCAAAGCGCTCAATCGGCTCTCGGTATGGTTCGAAACTGAGGCGGAACGTTTGGTGGTGAATCGGCATGATGAATCGTGCGCCGGCGTCGTTCGCCATCTGGACCGCTTGTTCGGGATTCGCATGCGATCGAATCCAGGGGTTGTAAGCGGCGATAGAAACGATTGCCAAATCAATCGGACCGTGCGCGCGCAGTTTGGTAAACGTCTCGGTGAACGCAGTATCGCCACCGAAAAGGATGCGGCGATCGTTTCGCTCGATCAGGTACGCGTTGTAGCCGCGATGATCGTCATGCTGCATTCGCGCACCCCAATGTTGCACGGGCACCGCGGTGATCTCGATACCCCCGGCCGGGGTATCAATCGACTGGCTTTCGCCCCAATCCAACTGCGTAATATCGCGAAGTCGTGTCCCGTTTAGCAAATCGCCAGTGTTTCTGGCGGTGATGACTTTCGTCGATCGTCCAAATTTCCGAAGCGTGCGCCAGTCGGTGTGATCGAAATGGGCGTGCGAAAGAAGGATTATGTCGATCTTGGGAAGTTCGTCGACCGTCAGCGCGGGCGCAGTCAAACGTTTTGGGCCAATTGTGAATAGAAATGGGATCCGAATTCCGATCCGCGGAAAGAGAACAGGGTCGGTCAGAATAGTGACCCCATAGAAATTGATCAGAACTGTCGCATGTCCAAGCCAGGCCGCGGTTAATTGCCTGTCGCTCCATTCGGCTGGAGTCGGCTTGGTAAAAGCCGGCTTGATCGGCTGCCAGTTTTTCAAGATTGCTTCGCGCCACAAATAGGAAGCCCATCGGCGAACGCGGGGATTTCGGTAACTGGGCTTTACCGACACACGTTTGGTTTCAACAGACATGCGAACTGCCACGAGAAAACCAATGCCGCCATCAAAGCGAGTCCGCCACTGCAATTACGCAAGTGATTCACCATAAGGCGAAGCCGTACATTTGAATTGTTAAATCCGGCATGACTGCAAATGGTTTGCGGGAAGTTCATCGTCACCTAATCTGTTAGCGTGCGGGAATAGGGCGTGTACTGCATATTGCCCACGGAAAGCGATGAGAATTCTAATCGTGGAGGACGAGCCGCGCGTCGGTCATTTTGTCGAGCGTGGTCTCAAGCAGGCCGCCTACTCCCCAACCTGGGTTCGCTCTTGCAAGCAAGCTGACGACACGTTGACAGGAGGTCCATTTGACGCGGTGATTCTTGATCTGAGTCTGCCGGATGGCGACGGCCTGGATCTGTTGCGCGAGTGGCGCGGTACGGGTTTTGACCAGCCCGTGCTGATTCTGAGCGCGCGCGATGCCGTGCGGGATCGGATCACAGGCTTGAACCTTGGGGCCGACGATTACCTGGCGAAACCATTTAGCTTTGAGGAACTGTTGGCCCGCGTTCGCTCGCTTCTACGTCGTCACGGCGGGAAAAAAGCTACGGTATTTAAGCATCGTGGCGTAAAGCTCGATCTGCTTTCACGGACTGTGCAACGAGACGATCAAACGATCGAATTGACCGCGCGCGAGTTCGCGCTGCTCGAGCTGTTCATGCAGAATCCCGGCCGGGTCCTCTCCCGAACGATGATTGCGGAAAAAGTTTGGGATTCCTATTTCGAT
This sequence comes from uncultured Verrucomicrobiae bacterium, assembly GCA_963817335.1. GTDB lineage: Bacteria > Verrucomicrobiota > Verrucomicrobiia > Chthoniobacterales > UBA10450 > AV40. The sequence goes on from CAWFNX010000001.1 coordinate 1,302,527, forward strand.
GCCGACACTAACCTTCTCGACGTCTATATGGGCCGATTGCGCAAGAAGCTGGAGACGTCCGCGGATAAGCCTTGGTTCAAGACGCTTCGCGGAATTGGCTACCAACTGATATGAAGTCACTAGGGTCGCGTCTGACCTACTACTATGCGCTCGTCGTTATGTGTACGGTCACTTCGACGTTGATCATTGGCTACTTGCTTCTGCGCAACCAGCTGATTCACGGAATTGATCTCCTGAACAACGCCGAGTTTCGCGAGATTCATGATCGAGTTGAAGTTCAAAATGGTCGGATTGCGGAAGGTGATTTTTTGCGACGAGTGGGCGAGCACGCGGAGATCGACGCGCAGCTTTATTTTTTTCAGGTCCGTAGAAATGGCAAGGTGCTGTTTCGATCCCCGAACATGCGCAATGCTGTTTTCGAGACGAATCCGCGTGGCGAGACCAACTGGACTGCGACAACGGCCAAGCTCGGAGGCGTGCGGATTGGGCAATTCCCGGAAGGCGAGTTCAACGTGCAGATCGCGACGTCGTTGCGCAGCATCGAGCACTTCTCCAAGTATTATCTTCAGGCCGGCTTGGTTGTGTCGGGGGTTGCTGCGGTTCTGAGTATTATTTTTGGCCACCGCTTGAGTCGCCTGGCGCTGGACCCTATTCGACGCATCCAACGAACGGCAGAACGCATCAACGCAGATAATCTAAGCGCGCGCATCCCTACGGACAACGCCAACGACGAGATTACAGCCTTGGCCCGCCTTCTCAATCGAATGTTCGACCGTTTGGAAGTTTCCTTCAACCGACTCTGGCGTTTTGCCGGCGATGCATCGCACGAATTGAAAACGCCACTTTCCGTAATGCGGCTTCAATCTGAGAAGCTTCTCCTGCACGGTGATTTGCCCGCTAATCAACAAGAAGTCGTTCAACAACAACTTGAAGGCATCAATCGACTAAGCTCCGTGATTGAAAAGCTTCTGTTCCTTGCCAAATCCGACGTCGGCGGAATCCGCCCCAACCTAAAGTCACAGAACACCGCCAAGTTCATCCAACATTTCCGCGAGGATGCTCAGATCCTTTGCGAGGATCAGGGCATCTCCCTTGAAGTCACGCGAAATGAAAGTTTGCCAGCCATGTTTGACGCTACGCTGCTTCGTCAAGTCCTGTTCAATCTGCTGACCAATGCGCTGCGCGTTACTCCAGCCGGAGGCTGTATCACAGTTGCATCATGGCGAGATGACGGGTGCTGGAAAGTGAAGATCGAAGATACTGGACCCGGCTTGCCCAGAGTGGACTTGCAAAAAATCTTTGAACCTTTCATACGTGCTCACTCGACTGGCGAGCCTGATTCACACGACGACAAGGGAGTGGGTCTGGGTCTCGCCATTTGTCGCAGCGTGATCGAGATCCACCAAGGAAACATTCGCGCCGAGAATCGCCAGCCTGGGCCGGGACTTCGCGTCTCCTTTGAACTGCCACTTGTTGCAAAGCAGGAGGACGATTCGGAGGAGCTTGTACAAACTTCGGAGGCCGAAGAGGCCGAAAGCTTGACGCACGGTGAGTCGGAAGAACTCGTTTGAAGCTCTTGTACAGAACGCCACAACGAGTTGCTCTTAGCGAAATCGCAGAGACTTTAGCTTAACGATTTCGTAGCAGGTCGGACAAGATTCACGAATCGATCCGTCGCACGTCGTTCACCGTGCAGGGCCAAACTGAAAGAAAATTCAGCCTCCCTTCAGCTTTCATTTAATGCCCCCGGTTAAAGGTTGGCCATGGACAAGTTGAGAAACCAACCGTCATTGCAAATTCGCGGCTGTGAAGACGAGACTGCGCTGAAAATCCTTGGAGGCAATGTTCGCCGGGAACGAGTGGCGCGCTCGATTAGTCAGGAAAAGGTGGCTCTATTAACCGGTTTAAATATCCGTACGATTTGCAAGATAGAGGCCGGCGAGCTCAATATTCGATGGGAGACCATCCAACGGCTTCGGCAGGCGATCGGATGTTCCTTGTCTCGACTTGTTGAAGGAACTGGCAAGGGGACGTGAAACTGACGGGCTTATTCTCTCTATTGCTGTCTCTTGTCCGCTCGGTTTGCTGTGACAGGTCAGACAATTCTGAGGGCATGCCAGGCTATTCAGTTTCCGACGCGCCGTCTCCCACCGACGCGGCCAAAACTGAAAGAAAATTCAGGATTACTTCAGCTTCCGTTTAGCTCCCTGGCTTACGAGTTGGCCATGCTCTTGCGACTCCCGGTTATGAGTAGTCCTCGACTTGTTGCCACCAGATTACTGGTAGCCTACCTCTCTGGTTTAGCTGCATACGGAGAGACGTTGCCCCTCGACCCAAAGGGCAGCTCCTTAACCTTCGACGGCGAAGCGTTTCTTCACAATTTCCGCGGCGAGGCAAAAGAGTTCAACGGCAATGCCGTTCTCGATCGGGAGGCGGTCCCGCCGATTCAAAGAGCGACTCTGCATTTCGAGATGGCTGGCTTGACCACCTTTAATGAACAACGCGATCTGAACATGCGCACTTGGCTCAACATTAAGGTGCATCCCGAAGCGACGTTCCAACTGGAGAGCGTCAAAGTGCTCACCGGCGATTACAAGACGGCAAGTCCTGCCCAGCCGGCGAAGTTCGCAGTATTCGGCACGCTCACTCTCAATGGCGTAAAACAGCCGCTCTCCGGGATTGCGCAGGGTTGGCGAGAAAACGATCGGGTAATTGTTGCCGGCGAAACCACCGTGGACACGATGAAGTACGGTTTGCCGCAGATCAGAGAGATGGTTCTCACCGTTGGCAAAAACGTAAAAACCGCCTTCCGTTTCTCGTTCGTCCTGCCGAGCGATTACGCCATGGGTAAGCCTTAGGCCTGATATTTTAATTTAGTTCTTTAAATCAGTTATAAAAGTATGGGTGCCGGAAATATTGGGATTGTCGGAGGAGGGATTGGTGGAATTGCTGCGGCCGTAGCGCTTCATCGCATCGGCATCGATGTGTCCGTTTACGAGCGAGCGGAGCAACTGCGCGAAGTCGGCGCGGGAATGATGCTTTGGCCAAACGCCACTCGAGTTTTGCGCGAGCTGGGCCTTCTCGAACAGGTGATGGCGCACAGCGGCCGGAACACCCATTTTCTGGTTCGAAAAAGCACCGGAAGAATTTTAATGAGCATTGCGTTGGGACAATTCGAAGTCCCTGCCGTTTGCATGCGCCGCGCCGATCTCTTGTCCATCTTGTTGGGCGCCTTGCCAAACGAGTGTTTGCATCTCGGAAGAGAGTTCGAGCGGTTGAAACAATTGGACGGTAAGGTTCGGCTCTATTTTAAAGACGGTCCGGACGTCGAGCATGATGCAGTTATCGGTGCCGACGGCATTCGGTCCCGGATCCGGACGCAACTCTTCGGAGCTTCGGACCCACTCTACCGAGGCTACACAGTCTGGCGCGGTTTGGCCCGATACGAGGGCACTGCAATCACGCCAGGGTTCAACAGTGAATCATGGGGAAAAGGAATGCGATTCGGAATCCTCAATACCGGCCATCGGAGATATACATGGTACGCGACCGCCAATGTTTCTCCGCACCATCTCGACGGACCGAACGGCCGGAAACAAGAGCTGCAACGGTTGTTTTCCGGATGGCACGAACCGATCGCTGATTTTCTCGACGCGACCAACGAAAATGAAATTCTAAAGAACGGCGCGCGTGATTGTGCGCCGCTTAAACAATGGGGCGAGGGATTAGTGACATTGCTCGGAGACGCGGCGCATCCGTGCACGCCGAATCTCGGGCAAGGCGGCTGCATGGCGCTTGAGGATGCTCTTGTTCTGGCCAAAAGCATAAAGGACGAGATGTCTCTGCACGACGCGTTGCGTCGCTACGAATTGCGGCGCGTCAATCGAACCAGGCACATTCAGCAGCGATCCCTGTTGATGGGTTACATCGGACAGTGGCAGCACCCGATCTTCGTAGCTGGACGCCACATCGTCACGCGCATGCTTCCGGCAAAAATATTCGAACACAACCTGCGCAAGGTTTACTCCTACCAAACGTGATTTTCATGCGCCCGACGCTCAGCGCCGTTCTCGTTCTCGTAACTTCGATCGGAACCGCATTCGCCAATGATACCAACCTCAAATCGGACGAAGTTTATTCCGCCTGGTTGCAGATGTATGATCTGAAATTCGACGAAGCGCATCGCCAATTGGCACGTTGGCAGGAAGCGCACCCCGATGATTCGCTCGGACCGGCCTCGGATGCTGCTGCCTATCTTTTTTCGGAGTTAACGCGACTGGGTTCTCTCGAATCTGCGCTTTTTGTCGACGACAACCGCTTCAAAACTCGGAAGACGCTGGACGCCGACCCGACAGTGAAAACTTCCTTTAACGAACGGATCGACCAAGCCGACCGACTGGCGGATACCGCACTTCAGACATCGAATGTCGACCCTCGCGCGCTTTTCGTGAAGACCCTGACGCATGGGTTACGCGCCGATTATGTCGCGCTGATCGATGGACGCGGCGTAAAAGCCTTATCCTACACGAAAGCGGGCCGCATTTACGCGGAACGATTGCTCGCGGCCGATCCGCAGGCATTTGATGCCTACCTTGGGCCGGGAGTTGAAAATTACTTGCTCAGTTTGAAGCCGATCGCGCTTCGGGTTTTGCTAAGGCTCACCGGATCTCAAGTCGACCGGGAAGCAGGTCTGGAGAAGTTAGCAAAGACTGCGTCGCAAGGGTACTATTTAGAGCCCTTTGCCAAACTACTCTTGGCCGTTGCCGCGCTGCGTGACAACCAGCCTGAAAAAGCTCGCGGGATCCTGGCCGAGCTACACCAACGTTTTCCCGACAACGAACTTTACGCGCTCGAGTTGAGCCGGCTCACTTCAACGCCCCAGTAGACATTAATGCAATCGCCGCAATTTAAGGTTGATACGCGCGAGGTCCAAAAACATTACGATCACTTGTCGCGCTTTTACCGAATGTTGTGGGGCGAGCACCTTCATCACGGCTACTGGGAAAACGGCGAATCGATCGAGCGGGCCCAAATAAAGCTGATGGAACATCTCGCCGAAAAAGCACAGATCGCCCCGGGTTCGCACGTTCTGGACATCGGTTGCGGTATTGGCGGGTCAGCACTCTGGTTGGCCGATCAATACGAGTGTCGCGTTACCGGACTTACAATCAGTCCCGTCCAGGCAAGGATGGCGACGAAGAAAGCGAAATCAAAAGGACTGGCCAACCGGGTGAAGTTCCTGGTCACTGATGCGAACACCTGGCAACCGCAATCTGAAAGTGTGGACGTCGTCTGGATCATGGAAAGCAGCGAGCATTTCGAAAATAAAAAGGACTTTTTCGCTCGCTGCGCCCGCGCATTGAAACCGGGCGGCGTCCTTGCGGTCTGCGCCTGGCTTCGAGGAGAACAATCGGAAAAAGAACAACAATTGGTCGCGGCAATTGCAGAGGCGATGTTCAGCGCGAGCCTTGATACCCTCAGTCAGTACGCAGAGTGGATGCGGCAGGCGAACCTGGAAGTAGAGACGGCGAAAGATATTACTCGGAACGTGGTTCCAACCTGGAAGTATTGTTCGCGGATGGCAGAACGGTTGCCATTAAGATGGCTGCTACGTTTCGCTGATGCTCCTACCCAGCGATTCGTGAAATCATTTCCACTAATGACAGAAGCCTATACCACGGGTGCGATGGCGTTCGGTCTTTTCGCCGCGCGGAAGCAGGCCTGAGGGGTTGCAGTTCTTTACGGCCCCGCCTTGCGCGGAGCCTCGGCGAGCAGGGGAGAAAGCACGTCGTCGACAAATTCTCAGCGGACATAATCGTCGACCGCTACGAAACTCTCTACCGTCGGGTGAAAAGCAAAAATCGCAGAGGGAAATCGCTCCGGCGGTAGAATTCGGCGCTGTCTTCCCCTGTATTTTGCCGCACTGAAGCGGCTTACACCTGAGTAATCAAGCGAACTCGGCCACTACTCGCGCCGACCCTTTCACTGCCAGTTGCTGGCAATTTTGCTGGCAACTGGAAAACGAAAAGCAAACTCGATAGTGGGTTTGAGCCCTGTAGGCTCAGAGATTGCGGTAATTCGTTAGGCATGGTCTCCGCCAACGAGCTCGCTTTTTCGAGCCTTAGCCGGTGGTGGAAGGATTAGTCAGTAACCGATCGCACACCAGATATGTGGATTCTTAGGGGGTGACATTTAACAAACCAACAGCGCCGATTGCCATGTCGCGCATGGAGTGATCGACAAAAGGATATTGGCCGGGGTGCGGGATGATTGCATCGAAAACAACTCCTTGGCCCGGTGCGATCGGATAGGTTGAAACACCGCTAAGCGCATGAGTGGCGTCGCCATCTGGGTAAGCCGCGGTAAACATTCCGCCGATAATGTGAAATGCGCTGGGCAAGTTCGGGCCTGCATTGATCACATACAGCCGGATGCGCTGGCCAACCTTCGCCGGCAGCGGATGATCCTTGTATTGGAAAGCAATTCCATTGAACACAACTTCGTCCGGCGTGACGTTCAGCATTTTCTGATAATCGCCGACCATTAACGTGCCCTCTGCCTGCGCCGCGTACCACTCGCCCTGGACCAGGACGTAACTTACGTCCGCAGGCGGCAGCGGCTGCGCCGGATCGACGATGATCGCGCCGTACATTCCGTTGCCGATGTGCTGCAAAACCGGCGGCGTGCCGCAATGATAAATGAATGCGCCTGGCACCAGTGCGACGAAGGAGAAAGACAGCTTTTGTCCGGGATTAATCGAACGGTAGGCGACATCAGGGGCGACCTGCGCAGCATGAAAATCGATCGAATGCTGCATATTGCCGTTGTTAACAAAGGTGACGTTCACGGTTTGTCCTTGGCGCACATGGAGAATCGGCCCCGGAACCGCGCCTCCAAATGTCCAGGCGCGGTATTGAATTCCGCTCGCGATTTCAATATCTGCATCGCTCGAAGTGATCGTCACTTCGACGGTATCACTGGTGCCGAGCAATGGCGGCAACACTGCGGAAGTTGCGCGAGCGACCGGCGCACTGGAAATGAGGCTTAATGGTGAGACTGCGGCAGCTGCATTTTGCGGAGTGGGAGGAGATGTACTTACCGCGCTTCCCGATGTACTTACCGCGCTTCCCAAAGTTCCGAGCGCAAAGACCAGCGTGACGACTACAGCGCCTATGACGGCGAGCTGGTGGTCCAGATCGAGAGCTGGCAAAGTGCGTTGCCAAATGCGTTTGGGAGCGAGCTCCATCCACGACCCCCAGCCCGGAAAACGACGTTCGATGTAGTAATCAAGACTATATGGTGAACTTCCAGTGACGCGCTCGAAAGACGCGATTGCGATGAAAACCAAAGCATATACGAGCGCCGGGCCGATATTCGTGGCCCCGGAAGTATAGGGACCGCCAAAGCCCTCAGCAGTCGACCAGATCAGCAGACTGAACAGTGCACCGACAAAGTAAGTGATCCGCCGCGCGAAACCGAGCAGTAGTCCAATGCAGATGGCGGTTTCCAGCAAACGCGTCGCACCAATAAAAAATGCAGAGTTTATTGTTACAATACGCAGCCAAAAATGGAACCACGGAGCGAGCCATCCGGGCTGGCCGTTGGCAGCGTTTTGCAAATACCCGACGTAATGCGAAGCGAACGCCGGGCGCCACTTGAGATATGCGTCCACCGCCATGATGACACCAAAAGCCACTCGCACGCCGGCTGCGGCAACAATCGCCCATCCAGCTGAGCGTGCCTGCTCAGTTGAGTTCACTTCCACCGGATCACGCTAATCCACGATGGCACTGCGGCAATGGTTTTTGAGTTGCTTCCTTTCGACGAGGCTGCTCCACGAAGTATAATCGTCACGGATGACTTCGAGGAAATTTTCCGCGCTCTGTTTCGGCGAGCCCTTTCGGATTTTCTTTCCCATTGGATTATTATTTGGAGCGATTGGCGTCGCGCTCTGGCCGTTGTTTGTCTGGCACGCAATTAATTTCTATCCGCGCGACACCCATTTGCGCCTGATGATCGAGGGACTGATGGGCTCGTTCATCATTGGATTTCTTGGCACAGCTGGGCCCCGCCTGCTCGATGCTCAACCCTTTTCCGCGATGGAAACAACAACCCTACTCACGTTACAAGTTGTAAGCGCCATGTTGCATCTCAGCCAGCAACGGGACTTGGGCGACACCATATTTCTTGTGATGCTGATTTTGTTTCTTGGATTCGTGGCGACCCGCGCGCGAAACCGACAGGACTTGCCACCGCCAAATTTTGTTCTGGTGGTGCTCGGATTTGTAAATGCGATTGTCGGCATTTTTTTCATAATCGGCGCGCGCAATGTGAATAATGGCGTGTTTCTGAATCAACTTGGCGCGCTTTTGCTCAACCAGGGCTTTGTCCTGTTTCCAATTCTTGGCGTCGGCGCGTTTTTCTTTCCAAAACTTCTCGGTGGCGCGAAACCGGAGGCGGCCGATCTGCAAATTGCAACTGCTCTTTGGATAAAGAGAGCGCTCATCGCGGCGCTGACTGGTTTCGTGATTTGGATTTCGTTTGTGCTCGAAGCGCTTGATTGGACGCGGAGCGCAGCTGTTCTGCGCGGCTTGGCTGTTTTATCTTACTTCACGTTTCAAGGTCATCTCTTCGAAAAGCCGACTGGTCCGCCATTTCTCGCGCATTGTTTTCGCGTCGGTGCCGCATTGCTTGTGCTGGCTTTATTTTCCCCAGCAGTGCTTCCGACATATCGTGTTGCCAATCTACATCTCGCGTTTATCGGCGGGTTCACCATTATTCTTTTCACGGTCAGTACCCGAGTCATTCTCGGGCACAGCGGACATGCGCATCTGTTTCAAAGGCGCTTGCGTTTCTTGATTGCGGCGCTGGTACTTTTGATCGTCGCAATGATCGCCCGTGTCGGCGCGGATTTTTTTCCGCCCGAGCGGAACAGCCATCTCGTTTATGCCGCGCTGATCTGGTTGGCGGCGGCAGCGATTTGGGCCTGGGCGCTCGTGCCAAAGCTTTCCTTAAGCGACGAAGAATAGAAGTTTTGGCCGAATGCAGTCTCAAATTCGCATTCAATAAACAACTGCAGTAGAGTTATTTAACA
>CAWFNX010000002.1:0-10919 GCA_963817335.1 uncultured Verrucomicrobiae bacterium
AACTGAGCGAACTCCTGGCCAAGCGCAGAATGGAGACGGAAGGGATTCTCAAGGATGCCGCCACCAGCGCAGCCGATCAAGCCGCCAAGCAACGCGAATACACCGCGACCTTTCTCAACCGATTGAAGACATTTTTCGCGCTGTAACTTTCTAGCAGCGGTCGGCCTCGTTGCGTCACAGCTCGCAAAGGGAAATGAGCGCCGATTTAAATTTGCTTGTGTTCCACGTTATGACTTCTGACGTGTGACCTCTGAGACCGGATTTGTTGCGAACTTCCGCTTTTAGATTCCGGAGGACTCTAGTGAATGAGAGTCTCACCCGGCCGCGTCCGCCAGCTAACAAGTCACTATTCTTCTTTACACCGAGCGGCGTCGGCTGCTAAACGCTCAGTTCGGCAGGGCCTCGCGAGCAACTCGGATGGGAATCGCGAAAACCCATTCAGGAGGCCCTCATGAAATCGACTGTTCATCCAAGACTGCTCTTCGTCTTGTTCATATTCGCAGGATGCACGACCGCGCAGGTGCGGTGAGGCGCGATCGGCGTGCGCGAACAAGTGATGAAGTTTTATAGCGACGAGATCATGGACAACCTGATCAATATGAACAAGGACCTGCCGTATGTTCATGTTGATATATCAACAGTGAGTGCGGCGGCAGCGTCTCAACTCACTGGCTCTGTCGGAGGTGGCAATACTCGAACTTTTGCGCAGCCTGGTGTGCTTGGAATTGTTGGTACGATCAGCAGATCAGTTATGCGACCATTTACTTGGTCCGTTACTCCGTTTCGCAGTGACACTCTGACAATTACAGCCGCACCGGTCATTGGCACTCTCACCAATGACGCCGGTAAGTCATCGGGATTAGTGACGAGCAAAAAAACCGAAACAACCGGTGCCGATGGAAAAATTAAGGAGATCTCAACCGAAAAGACTCCAAACCCGGCGCCGCCGATCACAATATACGATATCTATGAGGGCAACGGCCGAATGCTTGCGACCGCGCTGAAAGAGAGCGTCGGCCGTACCGCGCCCGAGGAGTATGTCCCAGGCGCTTTGAAATGGCGGGAAGGCAAGTTTTACTACGTTCCGTACAGTGCCGAGAATCAAAAGGCCTACACCAGGCTATGCATGGCTATACTGAAACAAGGCAGAAGCAAGGGAACTGGGAGTGCCGCAGGGGGTGAGGCAGTCCAACGAACTCTTAACGAGTTTCAAGACCTCAAAGCACGCGAATCTCTTCCCCAGACTTTGATAGTGCCACACTGAACAAACCAATTTTTTAAAATGCCTGAGATAAAACGTCCGGACACATCTTCTAAAAAAGAAGAATTCTTGGCTGCGATCCGCGCAAGCTTGGGGAAGGCAATACGGACACAGTCATCGGGCAGCGTTTCCAAACCCCGGATACTAACCGCGACTCTCCTCATCCTGGGAGGCGGTCTCCTGTTGGTAGGACTTTTGTTTCCCGATCCGATGAATATTGCGGATGAGGAACTTAATCACCTCATGAATGCCTCAACTTTTACATTTATCGGGACCGTCAAGGAGATGGGCAATTCGAACGTGTCGGGCATCAACGAAAACGATTTCCCGGTGATCGTTGAAGTCGAGAGCGTCGAGTGGTGTGACTTCCAAGCGCTGAAGAAATTCGGCGACCTGAAGGGCAACAGATTAACTGTCGCGGTCAATCCCGTTTCAAGAATTGTTACGAAGAATGATATTTCCGCAGTCTTCTTTGCCGATCCGCTGATCTACGAGGAACACATCGGCGTTGTCGCGACCGCGGTACCAATCCCTGATAGAAAAGAAGATTTCTTAAACAAGATTCACGCGGCGGCGTTCCAGAAAACAGAGGCGCCCCTTCGCGCCGAAGTAAAGAGCGCTGACTTAATCATCGTCGGCGAAGTCAAAGAAGTCCGACCATTGCCGACCATTAAGGGCGCGGATTTAGGAGCGGTAATCAAAAGTTGGGAGTTTCGTTCCGAGCATCGTCCACGATGGGCGGAGGCTATCATCAAAGTGCGACAGCCGGTTCTAAGACCGCCAGACGCGAAAATGGATTTCGTATCCGTGGTGTTCCCGCGCTCGCACGACTGTTTTTCCATAGATTCGCCGAAGTTCGAGGAGAAAGAGACGGGCATCTGGCTGCTTTTCCAGAATCAACTTGCTGAGGCAGAGAAAAGTATCCTTCCCAATTCTGAGAAATACGAAGGCCGTGACATTCAAAGTTATACGGCACTGCGGGCAATTGATTTCCAAGATATATCAATGCTGGCCAAGATTCAGAAAATAATTGCGGAGACAAAATGAGATTATCGGCATTCAGCCTGAGTGGAAAGCGTTGTATAAGGGGCCGACATTCCTTCGGTGTTACATTTCTCTTAATGGCAGTAGCCGTTCCGCCTTTTTATGCGCAAACGGCCAGGCCCACCTCGCCGCGTGTTGGCACAAAAACGCCTCAAATCAATCTGGTAGATATTATGCCATACTCGCTGAGCGGCGAGACAGAGAACGATAGCGAGCCGAACATTGCTGTTAACCCACTCCATCCATGGCAAATTGCTGCGTCGGCGTTTACCCGCGAACCAATGCGCCGGTTAGACCGAGCACCAGTCTTTGTTTCAACCGACGGCGGCAACCATTGGGGTTTGCGTTCGGTCATTCCGAGTCCTCAGATAACCTGCGACATCACTCTTCGATTCACGACCGCGTCGGATGTCCTTTACATCAGCGCATTGCGAAATGAACAACTCGGGTATTCGAATCATGAGCTCATAATCTGTCGAAGCCCGGAATACGCGACCACGCGGCTAATAGGTGAGGTATTCAGTCATCGAAACAATATCGATCAGCCCTATATCGCTGCGACGACCGTGGAATCGCAGGATCATGTTTTTGTGGCGGACTGTGACTTCTATTATCCAACCAACCCCGGTGCCCTAGGAACCGGGCAGGCCGTGATTGACCAATCCCTTGATGCTCCGGGCGCGAGTTTTACCCCAGTACCTGTCGAATATCAGCCCACGGAAATAGATTGGGAGGCCCGGTCAGCCATTAGCGCCGATGGCAAAGTAGTTTACGCGGTTTTCAATCGAGTAACCGCCGTAGCTACGCAACAGTGTGAGGGGTACACGGAACCCGCCATTTTGACGTCAGAAGTTGTCGTGGTTCGAGATGATAACGGCGGAGCCTCGACAAAACCGTTCAGTTCCCTGCCTGATCCCAATAGCACGCCGGGCGTCATAGCGGTGCCATCACGAAAGTTGGCCGCCTCAGAATGCCTCGGAGGAGATCGCATTGCCGATGACTTGGCCTTGGCGGTGAGTCCTCGCGACCCTAACAAGGTTTACCTCGTTTGGAGCGGCTGGGACGACGAAAACAGTCGCGTCAGTCTCCACCTGAAATATTCGAGCGATGGGGGCAAGACCTGGTCAGGCACCATAAGGAACATAGTAGACGCCAAAAATCCCGGTCTAGCGGTGAACGCCGAAGGAACAGTGGGTTTTCTCTATCAGCAGTTCATGAAGAATGAAGGTTATGCGTGGAAGACACGATTTGAACAATCGGCTGACGATTATAAAACCGCGCCGCAAGTTTGGACCTTGGCACAGTTTCCAATCGAGCGGCCGGCCGACTACGAATCGTGCTGCTACAACATATTTCTCGGCGACTACCTTCATCTGATGGCGGTGAATAAAGATTTTTACGGCATCTTCTCTTCGAACAATGACCCTGACCCCTCACATTTTCCGAACGGGGTGAAGTTTCAGCGAAACGTGTCCAAAGACCAAAAGAAGCTGCTCGATCTGCACAATCACGAAGGGGTGAAACCTTCGATCGACCCATTTTTCTTCAAAGTCACGGCAAAAGTAGAAAAGCGCCCCGCCCCCACAACCCCAAGATTTTAAGCTTGCATTTCAGATGAAGAAAGCTCAAACCGCCTAACTATGAAAACCCCTCTATTAGTCTTAGCTGGAGCAGCAGTCTTAGTCCTCGGTGCGTGCGCCATCTGGAACCGTGGCGGCGTAAACATAGATGATACCTACGTCGAGATCCGTCCTGGAACTAACATCAATGGGGACGACCAGGCGAAGCTCCTGACAATACTGACCAAATACAACAACAAACTTTTCTGGGTCGAAAAGATAGGCAGCAGGCCCGAGGAAGGAAAATTGACCTGTATGTTTGTCCACGAGACATTGTTGGACGAAGTAGTAAAGGGTTGGGAAGTTGGAACGTCCTATTCTTCTATTCAGATTGGAATCCGTCGTACCAAGAGTAATTGCGATCAAACTCATCATACCCCCGTTATGCATTTACGCAGAATCCCCATCAGACGCAGTTACGCAGAATCCCCATCAGACGCAGTGGTCCCAGCACACGCCTTTTGATCATCACACGCCCAACCCTCATCTTACTAGCCAGAAAGATTACAGTGACTCCACGGCGTTGGTGAGAGAGGTCACACCGATCTTGGAAAAGTACACTCGCAAGTGATCCCTTGCTGAAAACCGGCAAGCTGCCAGCCTTCAGACTGGCGTTCTTTACAGTTCAGTTTCTTTGTATCGTACTGATCGGTTTCAACGATCTTTGCACGATCTTTTCTACAAGTGCGACCTTTTTCCCAGCTAGTCTTGACCCGTTTTGGGACCGTGGCGCAGAGCTTACTCTCGCGCCTTTAGCGCTGAATCTGCCGGAAACAAATCCCCTTCGCCAGACCGTCTTCGCTTATTTGAACCTGACAGGGATTGAATCGGGCTACAGTTATTTTGCCCCAAATATTCCGGATAACTACAAGCTCGTTTTTGAGCTGCATTATCCGGACGGCCGAACCGAAATCGAGCTCCCCAAAGTAAACAGTCGGTCGGCTGGATTGCGTTTCGCAACCCTGCTAGATAAGATGACCGAAACAGAATACGCCCCCATCCGGACGATGATGGTAAAAATGCTGGCATTTTCTGTCTGGCAAGGCCATCCAACCGCGACCAAGATTCGAGCGGTTCTCGGCTCCGTCGATTTGCCATCGCCTGCCGACTTTCGTGCTGGAAGGAAAGAGTCTTATCGTCTTTTGTTTGCCTACGATTTTGATTTTAGCGCGGAGCAGCCATCGCACCCGTGACCAATGGCTAACGTGTCCACCGCGCTTCGGCGATTTCTTTTTGGACCGCAATCCACGGTGTGGCTGAGTTTCCTCAGAATAGGCATTGGCTTGCAGCTTTTTTGCTACGTCCTTTCGCTGCGCTCGGATTGGATTGAACTTCTGGCGGAAGGTAACCGGGGTTTGATCCGGCGCGACCTCATGGAAGCGCTGCTTTCGGCGGAAAGCCCGCTCATTCCGAGAGTTGGATGGATCGTCGCAGCCGGCACCTGGCTTCATTTGAGTGAAACCAATGTCTTATGGTTTTTGTGGGGGGCGATGCTTCTCGCCTCGCTCTTTCTTGTTCTCGGCCTGTTCTGTCGGAGTACCAGTGTTATCGCCTGGATTCTCTTTCTGTGCACGGCCAAGACCATAGAGCCTTTCGGATATGGCGTAGACAACTTCACCATTATTGGTCTTTTTTATCTCGTCGTCGCGCCGGTTCCAGATGAATGGTCAATCGATGCTAGGCGCCGCCGGATCGGCCTTAAGAGCGCTTCCCTGCAAGGACTTCACCGTCGAGTACTGCAGCTTCACATCTGCCTGATTTATTTTTTTAGCGGCATTGCTAAGTGCGCCGGACGTGGCTGGTGGGACGGCACGAGTTTGTGGCGAGCGCTCACTCGGCCGCCTTTTGATATTGTTTCGCCGGAGATTTTGATCCGTCTGGGATTTCTTCTGCCGGTAGCTGGAATTCTGGTGTGCGTGATGGAAGCGACTTACCCCGTATTCATCTGGCCCCGAAAAACACGACTGATTTGGTTCATCGGCGTGCTCGGATTACACGTGGGAATAGGAGTGACGATGGGAATGTATCTGTTCGGCTGGGTCATGATCGTATTAAATACGGCGGCGTTCGGACCCGAATTTGCTTTTGCGGTACCGAAGTTTTCTTTCACTCGGCCGCCGGCTCACAGCCAGGCCGAACCGTCTTGCGCGTAGGGAGTGAAAAGATTTGGTTGGTTACTTCGGCGCCATCGAGATGACGATTTGCTCGAAACCTGGGTCGCTACGCAATTCATCCCAGAAAGGATGCAGGCGCAGGTCTCCATAATTCATTGGACTGGGCATCGCCGCTGCGCGTTTGAGCTCTGCCAGCGCGCGATCCTTTTCGCCGGTCCAGCTGTAAATGAGTGAAAGATATTCAATTAACAGTGGTCCATTGATGGCGTCTTTAGTTGACGGCACCAGCTCAACCGCGCGTTTTCCGTGTTCAATCGCCTTCTCCTTCTCGCCAAGAGCAGCTTCGCTCAGTCCCAGAACACTGAGAGCTTCACCGAAATTGGGTTGTTCGCGCACAATTCTTTCCGATTCAGCGCGCGCTTTCGAGAATGCCTTCTGCGCTGTTGCAGTGTCGCCTTGGGCCCGCGCGACAAACCCTTCACACCAGCTTGATGGAAACGCGACATTCTCTGTTCGACACACATCTCTGGTAGTACTAGCCATCGCTCGTCGCGCCGCTGTCCAATCACGCTCACAGACTGCGACGTAAAACCATACTTCCGCGATCTCAGCCGAAACAGTCGGATCCTTCGCAAGGGCCTGCTCGACTGCCGTGTGCAAAGGTTTCGGATCGGCGCGCCATTCCAAGTCGACGTAGGCGCGGGCTAATCGCGCGAGGAGATCGTCCGGGGCGATGGCAGTCGCTTGGTCAAGAACTTTGGCCTTTTCTGCAAAACGACGCATGTGCTCGTAGGTTTGTGAAAGAGAAATGCGCAAATGAATACTGCGGGGATCCAATTCCAACGCCTTCAAAAATGCCTTGGTAGCAGCTTCCCATTTTCCCGCGCGCCGGTCCATGAAACCGGCCAGCTCAAAACATCTGGGTTCGTTGGGAAGGAGGCTAGTCGCGATGGCAAGTTCTCGGTGCGCGGCTTCGTAATCGAGATAAGCGCAGTACAAGTGATCAGCCCTTGCCAGATGGACTTCGCCGGCGTCCGGCTTGATGGCCATCGCTTTTTCAATGGCGCGGTCGGCCATTGCCACGCGGCTTGGCGTATGATCGACACCATATATGTAAAGTATGTCGTGCGCGCGGGCCAGTTCGCAATAAGCACGGAAAAACGTGGGGTCGCGTGCCACTGCTTCTTCCAGCAGGCGTGCCGCTTCAAGCAGACCTTGATCGGGCTGACTGCTGAAGTACGACGCATCGATCAAATTCCTCGCGCGGATAAACGTGTCGTAAGCGATCAAGTCGTTCGTCGGTTTTGTTTTGATCGCAGCCTCTTCGGCGGGCGATAATTTCGCCTTTAGTTGTCCAACAATGTTGACGGCTACCTCGCTTTGAACAGCGAATATGTCAGCCAGCGAGCGGTCGATGGTAGTTCCCCACAGGTGGGTATCGCTGCGCGCATCGATTAACTGAGCGGTGATTTTCACGTGGTCGCCCGCCCGTTGCACGCTACCTTCGACGACTTTAGAAACACCGAGTGCCCTGGCGATTTCGCGTAGATTACGAGGCATCCCGGTGGTGTATTGCATTACACTTGTGCGGCTAATCACCTTAAGGTCAGCAACTTTCGCGAGGTTGGTCAAAATTTCAGCCTGAACGCCGTCGGCAAAGGAGCTGTTCTGCTTGTCGTCGCTCAGATTCTCGAACGGGAGAACGGCAATACTCTTTTCGGAGATCGTGAGCAATGGCCGAAAAGGAGAAATGTCTGGAAGGAATGTGAACGTCACAAAAGCCAAAGCAGTAATTCCGGCTAATGCGCAGCCGGCAACGCTCGCGGCGAGTTTTGGGTTCCGTTTTGCCCAGCGCCAAATCCGAATCGGCGGCGCCACCGGGCGCGCGACCACAGGCCGTCCCTCGGTCCAGCGTTCGAGATCTGCGGCCAAATCGCCGGCCGATCGGTAACGTACCGTCGGGTCGCGTTCCAAACAGCGCGCGCAAATCGTTTCCAAGTCGCGGGCGATTTTTGGAGCAACCGAGCGCAATTTCGGCGCCGGCTGTTCCCGCGCTTGTTCAATTACAGAAAGGGCGTGTTCGCCCAAAAACGGCGGGCGGCCCGCGAGCAGATCGAAAAGAATCGCACCCAGACTGTAAACGTCGGCGGTTGGCTTCAACATTGACGCCGGTCCATGGGCTTGTTCAGGCGCGATGTACCCGGGTGTACCGAAAATTGTGAGCGTGCGGGTGAGATCACTCGACTGATCGAGCCATTTCGCCAAACCGAAGTCGCTCACCATCGGTTCGCCGCGGCCATCAAGCAGAATATTTCCCGGCTTGAGATCGCGATGAAGAACGCCTCGGCTGTGAGCGTACTCGACGGCGCGTGAAACCTTCGCCATCAGTGCGACTGCTTCGCGTGGTTTACCGTGTAAGGCGGCTTGACTTTCCAACAAGCTGCCGCCGGAGGCGAACTTCATGCTGAAAAACGGCAGCCCGTCTTCGCCCTCACTTACTTCATAAATGGGCAGGATGTTTGGATGATCCAGACTTGCGACTGCTTCCGCTTCGCGGCGAAACCGTACAAGAGTCTCGTGGGAATCAGCGTGATGAGTCAAAATGCGTTTCAGCGCGACAATGCGGCGGGAATGACGTTGACGCGCGCGATAAATAACTCCCATTCCGCCGCGCCCGATCTCTTCGAGGATCTGATAGTTGCCAAGTCGCCAGTCAGCGTCTGGAACGTCCACTTCGTCTAGAACGGTTTCCAAAGTTTCATTGTCGAACGTTTCGTCGCCCAGGCCTCGATAAAGGAGGCATTTTAAACAGAGACCGCGGCCGACACGCGATGTCGATCCACATCGTGGACAGGCGATCGATTCCTCTTGCAGCCCGACCCGACTGATAGCGCCCGCGGAGTTCATCGTACCCTACTGCGCAGCCGCCAGTGCGGCACAGAGATAGCGCAGTTCATCCTCCAGTTCATCCGGGTTCTCAATTGTGTCGGCAACTTCTTCACGGAGGAGTGCGCGGTACCTTTTTCGCAGTTGATGCACGAGTCGCTTCACGGCGGTTTCGGGTACGCCGAGCGTTTTCGCAAAATTCGCGTAGGAAACGTCTTCGCGTTCTGCTGCCAAACAACTGCTCAGAACGTCAAAAATACGTCGGCGTCCACGCTGTTCGCATTCCTCACCGAGCCGGCTCAAGGCGCGTTCAACCACCGTCGCCGCCCAGCGCACATCGAAAACTTTTTCTGCCGGCCACGATTCAGATTCCCGTGCTGAAACCGAGAATTGCGATGGCAATTCAGCCATCCACTCGTCCCACGCGACAAATTGCAGACCGCCGCCGCGTTTTTGCGCGCGCCGTTTATCTCTCGCGTCGTGCAAAAAATCGTTCAACGCTTTGAGCAGGAGCGATCGAAAACGGCCGCGATTCGGATCAGCCCGTTGGAGTAAGTGGCCCTCAAGTAACATCACAAAAAAATCCTGAGTTAAATCTTGGGCGTCGGGAACGCTGTAACCGCGATGACAAACGAAGGCGAAAATTGGTCGCCAATAGGTTTGGCAAAGATGGGTTAAAGCATCGCGCGCCGTTTGTGTGCTCGCTTGAGAATCCGCGCATGAAAGGATCACGCTCCACCGCGTTGTCGCAAACCGGTCGGGAGAGTGTCCGCCGGTAATAGCGGCCTCCGGGGTCACGGGCGCGGATTATGTTATTTACGTAGTTGTTAGGCAAGTATTAAACCTCCCTGATTGTCCGGCTGAGCCTGTCAAATCTCCCATATTGTTCTCCGGAATCGCCGCAGGAAAGTTCGCGCAAAGTTTGTTATAACCGGGCAGCGCGCTACACTGCGAAAAGGGAGCGTTTTTTCTCGAAGCCTTTGAGATCGTGTTCACCGAGTGAGCGGCAGGAAATTGATTTCCCCAGTCGATCGTGGGCAGCATCACTGATCGCGCAGGGTTCGCCCAGCGATGCCAGTAATTTCTCCAATCGAAATACGAGGTTAACTTCGCTACCCATTAGGGTTTCCTCCCTGGTCGACTGGACGCCCCCAACTGCAACGTTCCCAAAGTGCACGACAAATCGGAATGACGGCACGTCAGCACGTCGTTGTTCAGCTTTGAGCGCCTCCACCGTTGCGAGAATTTCTTGTCCGATTCCAGATTCGTCGCGCCAGTAGGCGAGGATCCCATCGCCCAAGTATTTGTTTACCGTTCCCCGGTAACGCTCGATGATCGCTTTGCACGCGCCGAGCCAATTGCTCACCATGTTGGCGAGATCCTCGCTCATCATCGTTCGACTGAGCGGGGTGAAGTTTTTGATATCCGCGACAAGCAGCCAGGCATCGACATTTTCAACTTCCTGAAGAGTTGCGAGCGCTCCCCGTTTCAGTTGAGCGGAGGGTTTGCCGCGCGGTTGATGGAATACCAGCGATCTGGCGCCGATACCGATTTCATCCTGGTCGCGCAGTCGGACGGGCTCGTGGATTCGTCGCTTGTTTAAAAAGGTTCCATTGCTGCTTCCCAGATCGATCAACCAAAAGGCACCGTCATCCTCCAGGTGAATAATCGAGTGCAGCCGCGAGACCTTCTGTGAATCGAGCACCAGGGTGTTTAAGGCAGCCCGGCCGATTGAACAGTTACCCTCGAGACGGTGTTGCTCGCCGTCCCGGTCCAACCAAGCCTCGTGTTCCTGGAGGCTCATGAGTTGAATGTTGGTATCAAAACCAGGCCGGATTGGCAACGGCGGCACGACGTCGACGCGCTCTAGAGTCTGAACCTTCATTTTTCAACCATCCTCACTCATTCCTCCGCCATTTTCGGGCAAAAGTTCGCGTGGATTCCAATAATAAGCAGGTCCGGCAAATAGGCTTTGCCAGAGCGAGAATTCTCCCT
>CAWFNX010000003.1:0-12701 GCA_963817335.1 uncultured Verrucomicrobiae bacterium
AAGATCGGCACGCGCAAATTTCTTAAAACGCGTTCCGAATTGTTCAAGAACTTCTCGGATGAACGACTCCAGCAGTTGGTGGAAGGTTCGCGGGTTCGTTCCTTTGAGGGCAAGGAAGCGATCATGCATCGCGGCGCCGAGCCTACGCATTTCGGGGTGGTGATAAGCGGTGAAATCGCAGCCGACACTGGCAATGGACAACGTCTCGGCGAATTAAAAGCCGGCGACACTTTTGGTGAGCTCTCGTTGATGAGTGGCAGCCCGTTATACGCGGATTTCGTTGCCAAATCGCCGTGTGAAGTGCTGCTGATTCCAGTATCGCTCTTCCAATCCCTGATCGTCGCAGAGCCGAGCGCGGTGCAGACAATTTCGCGAACCATAGCCAATCGAATGAAAATGCTGCTGGCCGATCCGGCGAAGGCTGCCGCGGCTATGCGCGAAGGTGAAGATCCCTACGGTCTGAAACTCAAGGGCGAGCGACCCGAAAAGATTCTCGTGATCAACTGCGGCTCTTCGTCGTTGAAGTACAGCTTTTACGATACGAACGACGACTCTCACAATGCCCGCGGTTCGATCGAGCGGATCGGGATCGATGGAACGCGGCTTAAACACGTCGGCCCGAAGGGTGAAGTAAAAAAAGATTTACCAAAGGGCGACTTCGCTCAGGCGTTTAAGGCGATGACGGCGGAACTCACGTCCAAAGAAACGGGAGTAATCGGCGGCGCGGGCGAAGTCAGCGTCGTGGCGCATCGATTGGTGCACGGCGGCGAGAAGTTCACCGAAGGAACGCTCATCACCGATGAGATCCTGGCCGAGATGGAAAAGCTAAATCCGCTCGCGCCGTTGCACAATCCAGTGATGCTCGCGGGTATTCGGGAGATGCGCCGGCTCTATTCCGCCGTGCCGCACGTCGCGGTTTTCGACACCGCGTTTCATCACACCCTTCCGGCTTACGCGTTTCTCTACGGCATTCCGTACGAGATTTACGAAAAGAAGGCCGTGCGGCGTTACGGTTTTCACGGGAGCTCGCACAATTATGTCGCGTTGCGCGCCGCGCAATTTCTCAAACGCCGGCCTAACGAACTCCGGATCGTGAGTTGCCACCTCGGAAACGGTTCGTCGCTCTGCGCGGTCGATCACGGACGCTCGATCGACACCACGATGGGATTCACGCCGTTGGAAGGCATGATCATGGGCACGCGCTGCGGCGATATCGACCCGGGCGTGATCGGTTTTCTTGAACGCGACGGCATGACCAGCGCGCAGGTCGACGAGATGTTGAACAAGAAAAGCGGCTTGCTCGGTCTCTCCGGTGTTTCGAGCGACATGCGCGAAGTCCTCAAAGCCGCTGACGAAGGAAATCATCGCGCGTTGCTCGCGCTCAAGGCGTTTTGCTATCGCGTCCGGAAATACATCGGCGCTTATGTCGCATCGCTCGGTGGACTCGATGCAGTGATCTTCACCGGAGGGATCGGCCAGGGCAGCGCTGTCGTGCGCGCGCTCGCCCTCCAGGGATTGGAATGCATGGGCATCGCGCTCGACGACAAACGGAACAATGATGCGCGCGGCGACGACATTAGTCTGATCTCAGGCGACAATTCGAAAGTCGCCGTGCTCGTTGTCCCAACCGACGAGGAACGAATGATGGCGCGCGAAGCGCTGCGCACGCTGAGCCGTTCTTACATCACCAAGGTACTTGATGCCCAAAAACAACAACCATTTCTGGTCGAAGTTTCGGCACACCACATTCACCTGACCCAAGAACACGTCGAAGCGTTGTTCGGCAAAGGGCATCAACTCACTAAACACGCCGATCTCTCGCAGCCCGGCCAATACGCCTGCAAAGAGCAACTGGCGATCGTCGGACCGAAGGGCAAAATCGAGCGCGTTCGCATTCTCGGCCCGGCGCGCAAATACACCCAGGTCGAAATCGCGATGACCGAGCAATTCAAGCTCGGCATTGCTCCCCCGATTCGCGAGAGCGGCGACATCGCGGATACGCCGGGCTGCACGCTCGAAAGTCCGACCGGCAGTGTGCAGATCGATCGCGGAGTGATTTGTGCCTTGCGCCACGTGCACATGTCACCGGAAGACGCGCTGCGTTATGGAGTGCGTGACAAATCGTTCGTGCGCGTCCGCGTCACCGGAGATCGCGAGCTGGTCTTCGGCGATGTGCTGGTGCGGGTAGACCCAAGTTTCAAGCTCGCGATGCATATCGACACCGACGAGGCGAACGCCGCCAACATCAGCGCAAAAGGCGCAGAAGGATTCATCAATGGAATTCAGAGCGAAGGATCACTGAATTAGAAGCAAAACCGAAAGCCAACACTTCATGAAAGAATCAGACCATAAAAACAACGCGCTGTTTCCTGCATTGCCGGAATCAGAACCACTAAGTTCGAACATCGACCGCAGATCGTTCATCATCCGCAACGCCGTCATTGGCGCGGCGGCAGTAATGACCGGCCGAGTTTGGACAACTGAAGCGCGCGCCGCGCAAGCCGCAAAGGAAGCCACCAAGGAAGCGGGCAAGGGAGCCCCACTGGGATCCGCCGCGCTCTCACCGGAACTAGACATTGTGAGGCAGTCCAAGGGGCCGGTGATGACGATCCTTGAAGAATTCTACAAAGTGGGTCCGGGCCCATCGAGTTCGCACACCATTGGACCGATGCGCATCACCTACGATTTTTACCAGCGTTGTACTAAGTTGCCGGCCGACAAGCTTGCAAAAGCCACCGGATTGAAAGTGCGCTTGTTCGGCAGCTTGAGCGCCACTGGCAAAGGCCACGGAACCGAGCGGGCGTCTCTTGCGGGTTTGTTAGGCAACGAGCCGGCGACGGTCGATCCGTTGTTCCTCGATCAAATGAAGGAGAAGCCGGATCAGACCTATCCAGTAAAGCTCGGCGATAAGACATTCAATCTTTCGCTCGCGGACGTCATTTACGATTCGCCCAAGGGAAACTTTCCGCATCCCAACACGATGACTTGCCAGCTCATGGGCGGGGACAAGCCGGTTTACGAGTTGGAGTACTACTCGCCCGGCGGCGGATTCTACGAGTGGAAGGGCTACACGCCGCCGAAAAAAGGGCAGCCGAAGTATCCCTACGCGACGATGAAAGAACTGCGCCAGCACGCGGAAAAGAATAATCTCTCGATTGCCCAGGTCATACTGACGAATGAGATCGCTGTTTCCGGCAAGACAGAGGAACAGATCAACGAATTCCTCGATAAGATCGCCAACGCGATGCTGGCAACGGTGAAAGCCGGGCTCGCGGTGAAAGAAGGCGTTCTGCCAGGCCCGATCAAACTGCAATCCAAAGCCGCAACCGTTTGGGAGCGCGCGCAGGACGACAAATATGCCGCAGATAAAGCAGTGGCGCTGCTTTCAGCGTGCGCATTGGCTGCGTCGGAAGAGAATGCGCGCGGCCATCTTGTCATCACCGCGCCGACCGGCGGGTCGGCGGGCGTCATGCCGGCAATTGTGTACGGAATGACACAAAGCCAACGAGCGCTACCGCAGGACAAAGTTCGCCAGGGTCTCCTCGGCGGAGCGGCGATCGGTTATTTGTGCAAGCACAACGCCACGCTCTCCGGTGCGGAAGGTGGATGTCAGTCGGAAATCGGCGTCGCCTCGGCCATGTCGGCCGCATTCATCGCTTCAGCGCTCGATGCATCGCCACAAGTCACCGAGAACGCCGCCGAATCCGCGCTCGAGCATCATTTGGGTATGACATGCGATCCGGTGGCCGGTTACGTGCAAGTCCCGTGCATCGAACGTTGCGCGTTCGGCGCCGTTAAGGCATGGACCGCGTTCATGATTGCGACAAACGAGATCGCATCGCGTCATCGGGTCGATCTTGATACCACGATCAAAACGCTCGCCGACACTGGCAAGGACATGAGCACAAAATACAAGGAAACGAGCGAAGCGGGATTGGCTCAAAATCTTACACTTTGCTGAAACATTCACCGGGGCGCGTTCGCGAGAATAAAATGGCAACAGAGGCCTTGACCAAACCAGAGAAGAAAACCGCGGGGAAAAAATCACCGCCGCCATTGCCGGACACCAAAGAAGCGTGGCGCGGATTCAAACCGGGATTGTGGCAGCGCGACATTAACGTTCGTTGGTTTCTCCAAAACAACTACACACCGTACGACGGCGACGATTCGTTTCTCGCTCTGGCGACGGAACGGACCAAGGGGGTTTGGAAGAAGCTCACCGATCTGTTCATTGAGGAGCGCAAGAAAAGTGTGCTCGATGTCTCGCTGATCCCGAGTTCGATCACCGCGCACGCGCCAGGCTACATCGACCAGGAAAACGAAGTCATTGTCGGACTTCAAACAGATGCGCCACTCAAGCGCGCAATCATGCCGAACGGCGGCTGGCGAATGGTGCTCACCTCGCTCAAGACATATGGATATGAGGCGCCTCAGGCTGTCGTCGATACGTTCACCAAATATCGCAAGACGCATAACGAGGGAGTGTTCGATGCTTACACTGCGGACATCCGGGCGTGCCGCAGTTCGCACATTCTAACTGGGTTGCCGGATGCGTACGGTCGCGGACGAATCATCGGCGATTACCGCCGGGTCGCTCTCTATGGCGTTGCTCGCCTCATTAAAGAGAAGGAAAAAGAAAAGGCGGCACTCGATTCCGAGATGTCGACCGAGTCGATCATTCGCGATCGCGAAGAGTTGAGCGAGCAAATCCGCGCGCTTGGTGAGTTACAGGAGATGGCAAAGAACTACGGCTTCGACATCTCCGGTCCGGCAAAGAATGCGAAGGAAGCAGTGCAGTGGCTTTACTTCGCCTATCTCGCGGCGGTCAAAGAGCAAAACGGCGCCGCGATGTCGTTGGGTCGCGTCTCTACTTTCCTGGATATTTATTTTGAGCGCGATCTTGCGGAAGGAAAGCTGACCGAAGAGCAGGCGCAGGAAATCATCGATGACTTTGTGATCAAACTGCGAATCGTGCGGTTTCTGCGCACTCCGGAGTATGATGACCTGTTTGCCGGCGATCCGACCTGGGTCACGGAATCAATCGCCGGAATGGGCGATGACGGACGTCCGCTCGTTACCAAAACCAGTTTCCGTTTCCTGCACACGCTTCAAAATCTTGGTCCCGCGCCGGAGCCGAATCTCACCATTTGGTATTCGCCGCGGTTGCCGGACAATTTTCGGAAGTACGCGGCCAAGGTCGCGATCGAAAGTAGCGCGTTGCAATTCGAAAGCGATTCACTGATGCGCGGCGCGTGGGGCGACGACGGCGCTATTGCCTGCTGCGTTTCGCCCATGCTCATGGGAAAGCAAATGCAGTTCTTCGGCGCGCGCGCGAATCTCGCAAAGTGTCTGCTTTACGCAATCAATGGCGGACGTGACGAGATTTCAGGCAGGCAAGTGGCCCCGAAGTTCGATCCGGTGAAGGGCGATTACCTCGAGTTCGAAGATGTGGTTACCAAATTCGAACGGATGGCTGATTGGCTCGCCGGCGTCTACGTGAATGCGATGAACGTGATTCATTACATGCACGACAAATATGCCTACGAGCGGATCGAAATGGCACTGCATGATTACGCACCGGTCCGGACGATGGCGTTCGGCATCGCGGGTTTGTCCGTGGTCGCGGACAGTTTGTCCGCGATGCGTTTTGCAAAGGTGAAAGTGGTTCGCGATGAAACCGGACTGATCGTTGACTATCAAATCGAAGGCGATTTTCCGATGTTCGGCAACAATGACAATCGCGTTGACCAGCTCGCGGCCGCGGTGGTGTCGATGTTCATGAGCAAGCTGCGGAAACATCCAACTTATCGGAACGCCCTTCACACCCAATCGGTCCTGACGATTACGTCGAACGTGGTTTACGGAAAGAACACTGGCCACACCCCGGACGGACGTCGCAAAGGCGAACCCTTCGCGCCGGGCGCGAACCCGATGCATGGACGCGATTCACACGGAGTCATGGCTTCGGCGGCGTCGGTAACAAAGATTCCATATCGCGACGCGCAGGACGGAATTTCCCTGACCACGACGATGGTGCCGACCGGTTTGGGTCGCACGAAACCGGAGCAGATCGACAATCTGGTCGGATTGTTGGACGCGTTCTTTGGGACAACCGGCTATCACGCGAACGTGAACGTGCTCAACCGAGACACGCTGCTCGACGCCATGGACCATCCTGAAAAATATCCGTCTCTCACCATTCGCGTTTCCGGTTACGCGGTGAATTTCGTTCGTCTGACCCGCGAGCAGCAGATGGACGTCATCAATCGGACGTTCCACGGAATGTCCTGATTAAAATATGAAGCTGGCAGCACTCCCGCCGGAAACTCCGCCGATCGGCAGTCCGTTCGATCTGCGTTTGTCGATGGCCGAAAAAGTGGACGAGACGGACATTAAGTCCGCGCTGGAAAGCGGCGAATGGGGTTTCTTCCATTCGTTCACGACTGGCTCCGCGGTGGACGGTCCGGGTGTGCGCCTGGTTGCCTGGCTCACCGGTTGCCAGTTTCGCTGCGTGTTTTGTCATAATCCCGATACTTGGAAACTGACGAACGGAATGCCGGTGCCGCTGAAACGCGCCGTCGAAGTCGTTGGTCAATATCGCAACAGTCTCCGCACCATGAAAGGCGGGCTAACGATTAGTGGCGGCGAACCGTTGCTGCAGTACGCGTTTCTTTCGAAGTTGTTTCCGGAAATAAAAAAGCTCGGCGTTCACACGGCGCTGGAAACCAACGGCTATTTCGGCGAACGCCTGACCGAGGTCGATCTCGCGTCGATCGACCTGGTGATGCTCGGATTAAAAGCGATAGAGCCCGAGTTGCACAAACGTCTGACTGGAATGGACAACGGACCGGTCCACGAATTTGCCCGCCGGCTAGCCGCAAAGAAACATCCGGTCTGGATCCGGTTCGTCATTGTTCCCGGTTGGACAGACAACATGGACGAGATCGGACGGATGGCGGATTTCGCGGCCGAGCTTGGAAACGTTCAACGCGTCGATGTGCTGCCGTTTCATCAAATGGGCCGGTTCAAATGGGAGAAACTCGGAATGGATTACCAGATGCGTGACGCCGAGCCGCCGTCGGCTGAAGTGATCGAGCAAGCTCTGGCCCGGTTTCGCGCAGCCGGACTGAACGTCGTTTGAAACGGCGCTCCGCAAAATGAGCTCCAAGGTCTCAGCTGCCGCAGTCGGCGCGTGGCTACTCGTCGCAGTCTACTACTTCTACCAATACGCGCTTCGCTCTGCGCCGAGCGTAATGATGCCGCAATTGTCAGGCGCGTTTGGCGTGAGCACTCTTGGCGTTTCCGCAATGGTTGGAATGTTTTATTACGGCTACTCGCCGTTCAGTCTCGTCGCCGGCGCGACCTTGGACCGTTTCGGGGCAAAGCGCGTCATTCCAATCGGCGCGGCGCTTGTCGGAATCGGCGCACTCATGTTCAGCATTAGCAACGTCAGCGTCGCGAACATTGGACGTTTCCTGCAGGGCGCAGGCGGCGCATTCGCGCTCATTGGCGCGGCCTATTTGATCACAAAAAATTTTCCAGCGAGCGTGGCCGCTTCTCTAATAGGCGCGACCCAAATGTTTGGGATGGCGGGCGGCTCAGCCGGCCAATTTATGGTCGGGCCAATGATAAAGAACGGTCTTTTGTGGAATCAATTTTGGATTTACGCGGGAATTCTTGGCCTTGTGATCGGGGTAACCTTGCTCGTTCTCCTTCCGAGGGAAACGCCAAAAGTGAGTGGTGGCGGCCTCACGGCCTTACTTGGTTCGTTAGGCAAAGTCTTTCGGAATCCGCAATCGTACATCTGCGGCGCAATTTCCGGTTTGCTGTTCATTCCGACCACAATTCTTGGAATGACCTGGGGCGTCCGCTTCCTGCAGGAAGCGCGCGGACGCGAATACGAAGGCGCTGTTATCCTGGCGGCGACGGTGCCGATCGGTTGGATGATTGGTTGTCCTCTGCTCGGTTTCATTTCTGACCGACTTGGACGGCGCAAACCGGTGATCATCGGCGGCACCGTTATGCTCCTGGGAATCTTGACCTGGGTCTTGTTCGGCAACCCGGAAATTTTTCGCGGACACGCGGTTGGAATCCTGATGGGAATCGCATCAGGCGCGGCAATGATTCCCTACACTGTGATCAAGGAAGCCAATCCGCCGGAACTTGCCGGCACTGCTACCGGCGTGATCAATTTTCTGAACTTTACGTTCAGCGCGCTGCTCGGTCCGCTTTTCGGAGCGCGACTTGTTGGGATTCCCGAGGGAAATGTAGATCTTGCACTCGCGCACTATCAGGCTGGTTTCAAACCTTTGCTCTACGGTGTTCTCTTGGCGCTTATCCTGGGCTTTTTTCTAAAGGAAACTGGACCAACAATGCGAGGCTCCAATGTTTCGAAGGAAACAAAGTAGTTCGCTCGGTTCGCTGTCGTTTCTCAACCTTGCTGTCGTTGGGGTCGCAGGTAAGCCCAAAGTCCAATACCCGGACCTGGATCGGCAAGGCAATCTTTCGGTCTACCTCATGAAATTCATATCCTTTTTTATCGTTTCGGTCGCCTTGTTGTTCAGCGCTTACGCCATGGAAAAGCCTTCGTCTCATACGAAGGGAAGTCCCACAGGTAAACCCACGGGTCCGTTGAAACCAGGTGAGTATTGGTGGAACCCGCAGCTTGCTCCGACCGGCCCCGTTGTCGTCCTGGTGAGCATTCCCCAGCAGACAATGCACGTGTATCGCAACGGGATCCTGATTGGGAGGTCGACCGTAAGCACCGGCTCGAAAGGTCACGAAACGCCGGGCGGAGTTTTCAGCATTCTTCAGAAGAGCAAGGAGTATTACTCCAAAAAGTACGACAACGCCCCAATGCCGAACATGCAGCGACTTACCTGGTCCGGCATCGCGATGCATTCTGGCCAGCTTCCCGGCTATGCCGCCAGCCACGGCTGCGTTCGTCTTCCCTACGATTTTTCGCAGTTGCTCTTCACCCTGACCAAGAGTGGCGGAACAGTTGTCGTGGGTGACGGCAAAACTCCGACTCCGCATCTTGCCTCGAATCCTGGATTGATGCTCGCGCCCAAGGATTTGACTCCGGATATGGTTCGCCAACTCTCCCACGACGAGTATCAATGGCATCCAGAACGAAGTCCGGAAGGGCCGATCACAATTGTTCTGAGCTCCAGTGACCGAATGATGTACGTCTATCGGAATGGCAACCCGATCGGTCGTGCTACTCTCGAGGTAAATGGTCGCGGTTTTGGTAACCGTCTCGGTAGCCACATTTTCACCCGTCTCGAAGGAACGACCGGCAAGGAGAGCCAACTTGCGCCAGGACGTGAAGCTGGAAAATGGATGCGTGTGAGTAGCGAGGGTCGCGGCATTGACGCTGAGAGCCTGGCGTCACGACTTCGCTTCAACACCGAGTTTGCCCAAAAGCTGGCTGACGAAATCAAACCGGGCACAACAGTTATCGTAACGGACAATCCGGTTGTACGAAAACCAGTCGCTGATTCCAATTACTTTGCGGCTGATTAAGTTGACTGCCATGCGTGCGCTCGGGTGTTTGGCGGGCAGCGCATTGTTGCTCGCCGGTTGCAGCAGCGCTCCCTACGCAGAGGTCTCGCCAAGACGGCCGCATTTGACCGGCCCAACCGGCCCGGAGCCGTTGGCTTCGGTGGAAAAAACAATAGTCGACGCGACGCGAATGGAGCGGGCGCATCCGCTGACTTCGTTAGGCGAATGTCTCGATGCCTTGCAGGTAGCATCAAAGCAATTGCAGCGGAACATCGACAACAAAACAGCCTTGCGTGATTACAACTTCGGGATCAGCCGAATTTTCCAGATCATTCATGACGGAAAACTCGATCCCTGGACAAAGCCGCTGGCTGTGCCCGGAC
Source organism: uncultured Verrucomicrobiae bacterium (assembly GCA_963817335.1). GTDB lineage: Bacteria > Verrucomicrobiota > Verrucomicrobiia > Chthoniobacterales > UBA10450 > AV40. The sequence continues at coordinate 9,888 of CAWFNX010000003.1, forward strand.
CGCACGGCGATTTCATTTTAACACCCAGGCCAGATCCTCGACCGGAATGGAACGCCACGCTCTACGACTTTACGCCAGCGGACGAGTTCGACGTCGGTGGAAAGTACGTCACCGAGCGAACGACTCGCCCCGGGATCGGCGCCGCCATTGTTGCAGTCGAAAAGGAGCATAACGAAAACGCCCGGGAGACTTTCGCTCCCTCACGAATTTTCTACAGCGTGACCGTCGTCGCGCATTTTCAAGGACAACGTTGTGTGCTTGCCTTTGAAGATCCACTGGACAAGGAAACAGTTACTTTCAACGGCCGCACTGTGCCGTTGGCCGCGGATTTCACCGTACCACTGGCGGTAATGCTCCAGGAGACCGATCCGGCGAAGCATGAACTGTCGCGGGTCTTGAATCCGGAAAAGTATGCTGACACCGCGGCTATTGAGCGACTTCAACCGTTCGACCCAAACAAGACCGTAGTCCTGGTGATTCACGGACTAAAGGACTCGCAGGCAACCTGGACGCCGATGATCAACAAATTGCGAGGCGACCCCGTCATTCGGAAGCATTACCAATTCTGGTTTTACAGTTATCCGAGCGGATATCCGTACCCCTACATGGCGGCCGTTTTGCGGCAGGAGCTGGATGCCGTGGAAAAAGCCTTCCCAAAACTCAAGCCGATGGTTCTGATTGGCCATAGCATGGGCGGCTGCATTTCTCGCCTGATGTTGACCGACAGCGGCGACAAGATTTGCATGCAAGTCTTCGGGCGACCGCTTGACCAAGTGCCGCTTTCGCCCCACGTGCGCGAATATTTTCGCCAGGAACTTTTCTTTCGTCATCGTCCCGAAGTCGGCCGCGTGATCTTCATCGCCGCCCCACTGCGAGGGAGCAAAATGGCGACCGGGTTTATCGCCAGTTTGGCGAACCTCATCATCCGCGAACCGACTATCAGTAGCCAGGCAAGCGAAGAGATGCTTCGTCACACCATCATTCAGGAGCCGGAACTAAAGCCGATGCGTCGCGCCAACAGCGTGGACAGTTTGTCACCAAAGAGTCGCTTCATGCACGCAGTAAACGAAATTCCAATGACGCCGGGCGTACCTTACGACACGATCATCGGCGATCGCGGTCGCGGCGATTCGCCAAATTCGAGCGATGGCGTGGTTCCGTATTGGAGCTCGCACCTGAAAGGCGCAGAGAGCGAACACATCGTTCCGTCCGATCACAGTGCGCACCAAAATCCTCAGGCGATTGCCGAAGTTCTCCGCATTCTCAAAGCTCACGCCACTGATTAAAGCGGCGACGCGGGGCGTAAGACCAAAGTCCAATATTCTGCGCGAATCCGTGCATGCGATTCTCGGCCCCAGGAAGGCCTGGCAGACCCCATGAAAAACAATTCTCGCATAACCTTGCTCGTCACCGCCGTTCTCGCTATCGGCATTGGCTCTACATCCTCGGCGCGCGCCTCCGAAATCGACGATCTCAAAACGGAGATGCGAATCATGCAACAAAGCATGGACCAAATGCAGAAGAAAATTCTGCAACTGGAACAGGAGAATCAGAAGCAAAAGCAACAACAAACTGCTGCTTCGAAAAAGGCGCCGCCTCCGCCGGCGGAAGGTCCCCGGCAGGCACCGCCGTTAATCGACGCAAATGGAAATCAAGTTGTAACGATCGCTCCCCAGGCTGTGACCATCCAAGGGCACGCCAGCCAGGTCACTCAGCGTCCCGCGATCAACGACCAGCAGGAAGCGGCGCCCCGGCCTAACGACCTGACGCTCGACCCGAAATATCGGGGTTTCGTTCCAGTCCCGAACACACCAGTGTTGATTAAGTTTAACGCCAAGCCGCACCTCGATTTTACGGACGATCCGCAGAACACTGGCAACCCGGATCGCTTTGTCACGGCGCAGATTCCAGTTGATGGGGATTTCTCCAAGAACGGCGGAAATCAATTCAATGCCAATGCGAAAGGTTCTCAGCTCAGCATCGACGTGCGGGCACCGGAGGTGGATGGAACTCCGCGCTTTTATTATCAAAATGACTTCTTTGGCAGTGGTGGAGGAGACCTCGAGTTTCGCGTTAGACAGCTTTACGGAGAAATTTACAATTTCGTGCTTGGTCAAACCTATAGCGTCTTCGAAGACCCTGATGCGTGGCCGGATACGGTCGATTATGAAGGACCAAACTCCGCCGTTTTTGCGCGACGGCCGCTGGTTCGTTATCAATTGCCACTGAACAAGAATTGGGAGTTGAACTTCGGCTTGGAAAAACCCGGCGCGGAAGTTGATACCTCGATCGATCCAAATGCCGTCGGGGTCGATCATGCACCCGATGGTGGGTTAAATATTCGATTTGAAGATTCGAAAATCGGTCACGTTCAACTCGGCGCAATTTTCCGCGACATTAGCGTCAAAGGCCCGATTGTCGGCAGTCAAAGCACGTTTGGATGGGGCCTGAATCTTGCAAGCTCCCTGAACATTACTGAGAACGATTCAGTGCAGACCCAGTTGACCTACGGACAGGGGATTTTTCGTTACTTCAACGACGACTTTGTCAATAATGACGCTGCGTTCAACAGTTCAGGAGAGCTAACGGCGATCCCGGCATTCGGCGGCATGATCGGTTTTACTCACAAATGGAATGACGCCTTCCGTTCGACTGCGAGTTACGGTTACGTGCAATTAGACAATCAATTCTCCCAGGGACCGCACGCTTATCATCTCACTCATTACGCGAGCTTGAATTTGGTCTGGCAGCTGCGGAAGCGTCTCAGCATCGGCTTCGAAGGACTCTATGGCCACAAAGAGGAGAAAAGTGGCG
>CAWFNX010000004.1:0-295217 GCA_963817335.1 uncultured Verrucomicrobiae bacterium
CTTTTCTTCGGCGCTGTCGCCGAAAAAGCCACAGATTCGTGCCGCGTCTTCTCGATTCAGATTTCCACGATTAGTCGAACGAAAAGAACGCTGGGGCCTGTCGTGGCTGGGATGGGTAGCTGTCGCCTTAGTCGTTGTGACGGTAGGGTGCGTGATCGTGCTACGGACTTATCCATTTCTCGCCGTAACAGATCGCGTCGACGCAAACATCTTAGTTATGGAAGGATGGGTTCATCCTTATGCTGTTCGTGCCGCCGTGGAGGAGTTTAAATCTGGCCACTACCCGCGTATTTTTACGACTGGCGGCCCGGTAATCGGAATCGGGGGCTATGTGAACGACGCCAATACATCAGCGAGCGTAGGCGCGAGCGCGGTGCAAGCAGCTGGCCTTCCAAGTGAATTCATCCAAATGGTCCCATCGCAGATCAACGATCGGGACAGGACCTACAGCTCAGCAGTTGCATTACGGCGGTGGCTTCGCGAGGATGATGTGCGGGTTCAAGGCATTATTGTCGTCACAGAAGGCACGCACGCACGGCGAAGCTGGCTTCTCTTCCAAAGAGCATTTGGCGATCAAGTAAAGGTTGGGGTCATCGCGGCTCGGAATCCTGACTACGATCCGAAGCAATGGTGGAACTGTAGCGAAGGCGTCCGAGACGTGATCGATGAGGGTATTGCTTATATTTATGCTAAGTTTTTCTTTCATCCGTCGGATACGCCAGATCGCGGAAAGGCCCCCGTAATTTCCCAAGCGACTCGTTGAAGAACACCAAAATATCTATTGTTGGCCTCGGTTATGTTGGGTTACCGCTGGCGATCCAATTTGCGCGCGAGAACGTGGATGTTCTGGGCCTGGACGTCGATGCGACCAAAGTCAGTCTAATCAATCAGGGCCGCAGTTATATTAAGCACGTTTCGGAAGCAGCCATCGCCGAGGCAGTGAAAGCGAAAAGGCTCTGCGCATCGAGCGACTTCACCAAGATCAAAGAAGTAGAAGCGGTAATTATTTGCGTGCCAACGCCCTTAAACAAGAACCGCGAACCGGATATCTCCTTTGTCCTCGAAACCGGCAGAGCGATTGCGCCGCATCTTTCCAGGGGCGCGTTAGTCGTACTCGAATCGACGACCTATCCCGGAACGACGGATGAAGAGCTGCGGCAAGTGCTGGAGGAGGGGTCCGGCATGAAGGCAGGAGTGGACTTTCACCTCGCTTTCTCTCCGGAGCGAGAAGATCCGGCTAACGATCAGAGCAAGGTGAAATTGATTCCGAAAGTGGTGGGGGGGTACAGCAAAGCCTGTCTGGAGCGGGCCATGACGTTGTATGGGAAAGCGATTGACACTCTGGTCCCCGTTTCTTCCTGCCGCGTGGCTGAGGCAACCAAGTTGTTGGAAAACATTTTTCGGAGTGTCAACATCGCTTTGGTCAATGAACTGAAACTGGTTTACGCGGCCATGGGGATCGATATCTGGGAAGTGATCGAGGCGGCCAAGACCAAACCGTTTGGCTTCATGCCGTTCTATCCCGGGCCAGGATTGGGCGGTCACTGCATCCCGATCGATCCATTCTATCTCACTTGGAAGGCGCGCGAGTTCGGTCAACACACCCGGTTTATCGAATTGGCGGGCGAGATCAACACCCGCATGCCCGAGCATGTTGTCCATCGCGTTGCAGACGCTCTCAATTCTCAACGAAAAACTATCAATGGCTCTCGAATCTTGATTCTAGGTCTGGCTTACAAGCCCAACGTTGATGATGAACGCGAGTCCCCGAGCTATGCCTTAATGAGCTTGTTGATAGAGCGAGGCGCTGAGGTCGATTACTATGATCCGTACGTGCCGGTCATTCGACCGACACGGCAGCATTCCCAATTCGCGGGCAAGAAGTCGGTCGAATGGAACAGAGACACAGTCGCGAGCTTTGATCTGGTCTTGATCGCGACCAATCATGCCTCGGTAAACTACAAGGAAGTCGGGGAGTGGGCCCAATGTATTGTCGATACGCGAAATGCTATGGCTGGGCTGCCGGCAACTCGCGCTAAGGTTTGGAAAGCGTAGGTCAGGTCGGAGGTCGGCGGTCGGAAGTCGGAGATCAGAAGTCAGCGGTCAGAAAAATGCTAGGGGCCGACAAAGACTGGCGAAGTGCCAGTGACTTAGCCATGGAAGACGGTTCAGCGCCGCACGTGCCTCCGCTCAGGTTTCGACGTGGCTACAATATAAGAATGGGAATTTCCCGATGACCGAGCCAGCAGTGTTGCTCACGGACGCCGATCCATCGCATCAGGATCGTTGCATCGGCAAAGTGCTTCGATTCTTTGGAGTGGCTTCGCGCAATCTAACCACCGCAGAATTCGAGGCCGCCAACATTTCGGACGCTGCGCCTTCGGACAAAGTCCGGCTGCTCTGCTCGGCCGACATTCTGCTGCGAATATTCCGGAATCTCGAGCGTGATGGAGGTGAGATTCCTGGGTGGTGGCGGCATGTCCATTCCGGTTTTGTTTATGCAGGCGAGGATTTTGAAACTTTCCAGAAGCTCGCTCGGATCGTCACAGGGGATGATGAGGCTCACATTCAAGAGATAAATCCATCCATCGGGGATCTTGTTGTCTCTGAAGAGGCGAAGGATTTTTGCGGTGCGATGGCGGGGGTGCGAGTTGCTGCCTCCCGAGCCAACACCGGTGCAACTTGTGTTTTGCGAACCGGCAAAGGAAACACCCTCATTTCCTTCGACCAGGGCGCAATGTTTCTAAAGGTTGAGTATAAAGGCGTTGTTATCTGTCTTTCAACGTGCAAGCGCATCATCAACCTCGATGCCAAACCGGGGTCGCGAACTTTTGACGTGCGGGACAATTTCCTTAGTGCTGTACCGATAGTTCTATACACCAGGTGGGCGTTCGCGAACAGCTGTTGGAAGGCTCCTGAGACCAATGCTTGCCTGGTTATCGATGATCCTTGTCTGAAGCCAAGCTACGGTTGCCTGAAGTTCGATGAATTGTTTGCTTTGATGGAGCGCCACCATTTCTCGACTAATATCGCGTTTATCCCCTGGAACTGGCGCCGAAGTAAACCAAAGGTCGCCAAATTATTCCGGCAAAATCCGGACTACTGCTCACTTTCAATTCACGGTTCCGATCACATCGCGCAAGAATTCGGCAGTACTGACCGGGAACGTCTTCGCTGGAAAACGGCCGAGGCAATTAATCGAATGTCCGGTCATGAAACGCGGACAGGGATTCGGCACGATCGGGTCATGGTATTTCCTCAGGGGATCTTTTCCGTCATGGCGATGGACGTGCTCAAGCACTTTAACTTTACCGCCGCGGTTAACAGTGAAATCATCAGTGCGGATCCCCACCCGCAGGCTATCACGATTTCCGATCTCTGGGACGTTGCGGTGACACGTTACGGCTGTTTTCCGATGTTTACCCGGCGGGATCCGTTTCAGGGAATCGCGAACTTCGCCTTCGATATTTTGCTTGGAAAGCCGTTGTTGGTATCCCTGCACCATGATTTCTGTCGCGATCGCTACAAACATCTGCTGAACTTCGTCCAACGACTGAATGGGCTGAATTGCCGTCTCTCTTGGCGAAGCTTGGGCGAGGCGCTGAAACGAAGTTATCGGCAGCGCGAGTTGTCGCCTGGGTTGGTGGAGATTGAAATGTACGCCACTGAATTGACACTTGAGAATTCCTCGGGCGAACCAAAGCGGTTCTTAATTCGAAGACGTGAATGTGACACATCCGCGATCAAGGAAATCTGGAGCGGATCGGATCCTGTTGCATGGCAATCCGCGAATGGTTTTATCAATTTTGAAATCGGGTTGGATCCGGGTCAGAGCAAAACCATCAGGATAAGGTGTCATGAGCTCGCGCAGAACGGATATCCAGAAACGAACACACTCTATCGAGTGGGGACAATGTTACGCCGTTATCTTTCAGAGTTGCGCGATAATTACCTTATCAAAGATGACATGCGCTTCCAACCTTAGTTAAAACGATTGGTCTGTCCATTACCCGGCTCGTGGTTGAACCCCTTAATTCTATCGAATTGGAACTATCCATATTAATGCCGTGCCTCAATGAGGCGCGGACGTTACCAGCCTGCATCAAGAGAGCTCAACTCTTTCTTAAGGAGGAGGGTATTCTTGGCGAAGTCATCGTAGCTGACAACGGGAGCACTGATGGCTCAATCGAGATCGCGCAGAAGTTGGGCGCCCGGGTTGTTCCTGTACCGGTTCGCGGTTATGGCGCTGCTTTAGCCACGGGCATTGAGGCAGCAGGTGGGAAATATGTGATCATGGGCGACTCGGACGAGAGCTATGACTTTTCCGCTCTTTCACCTTTTGTTGAAAAGCTTCGCGAAGGATACGATTTGGTGATGGGAAATCGATTCCGGGGAGGCATCGCTCCCGGGGCCATGCCTCCGATGCATCGATACTTCGGCAACCCCTTGTTGACCGCGGTTGGCCGGCTCTTTTTCTCGTGTAAAGAGAGTGGCGACTTCTACTGCGGGCTCCGTGGTTTCAGGAAAGACGCAATCAAAGCATTGGAATTACAAAGTCGCGGGATGGAATTCGCCCTTGAGATGGTGATCAAGTCGCAAATGCACGGATTACGAATCACCGAGGTGCCCACGACACTCTCGCCCGATGGCCGCGACCGCACGCCGCACTTGCGTCGGTATCGGGATGGGTGGCGTAGTTTGCGGTTTTATCTGTTAATGAGTCCACGCTGGTTTTTTGGAATTCCCGGTCTGGTTTTAATGGTCGGCGGTGCTGTGGTTTCGGCCTTGTTACTCTTCGGTCCAGTCAAAGTAATGTCGGTTACGTTCGATTATCATACGCTCCTTTATTCAACTGCGGCGATATTACTCGGCTATCAATCGATCCTACTCTTCGTTTTTGCCAAGTTAATGGCCGTTGAGACGGGCTTGCATCCGCTCAGGACCAAGTTCTGGTTCCTTGAACAACGAAGGACGCTAGAACAGTGCGTCGTCGGTGGTGTGGCTTTGATGTTTGTGGGAGTTTTGCTCGGGCTTTTTGCCACCCGACAGTGGGAGCTGACCGGTTTCGGATCGCTGCAGCCGGAAACAACTATTCGTTTCGCCATTTGTTCTGTGCTGTTTTTGCTGCTTGGTGGCCAAACACTCCTGGCCGGGTTTTACTTTGGCCTCATCAACTTGGTAGCGGAACGCAGAACGCAGCGCCGCTCGTCCTCCGTTGAAGTCTCAGAGTGGAAGCCAACTTCTAGTTACAATGGAGGAGCCAGGTGAACGAGGTAGCAGGTACAAACGCGGCGGTTCTCGGATCGACGGCATTTGCGCGTCCGCGTTTGCGACTTGTTAAGCCAATAACTCGCTACTGGCGCGAGGCGGTGGTGCTGGCACTGGCGTTCGCTTTGTGGGTGCCACGTCTCACCGGGCCAATCGATTTGCGGTGGGACGCAGGCGTTTACTACATCCTTGGCACCTCCCTCGCCACCGGGCAAGGCTACAGGATACTGAGTGAGCCGGGCTCACCTGAAGCGCTACAATATCCTCCGCTGCTTCCAGCTGTAGTGGCGCTATATGAACGTGCTGTAGGCTCGACTGATGCCGCGGTTGTTGGGCCATGGTTGCGCCTTTCCTATGCGCTTCTTTTCCTGCTTTATGGCCTGGCGGTCCTTGCCTTGGCCCATCGTCATTTGCCCGCTGGCCTTGCGATTGCAGCCGTCGCGATATCACTGCTCCAGGTCAATACTCTGTTCATGTCGGACCTGTTATTTACCGAACTTCCGTTTGCTCTAATCAGTGTCGCTCTTTCTTCTTGTCGCCACTCGCAGGCCGTCTGCACCACGATCATGGCTTCGTGAAATAGTCGCTTTTGTTCTCGCTGCAGCAGGATTTCTTTTGCGGACGGCAGGCGTCGCGCTTTTGATCGCTTGGGTGTTGGAATCGTTTGTCCATCGTCAATGGAGGTTAGGATTTGGGCGCGCCTTGGTTGCTCTTCTGCCGCTGATCGCGTGGCAGATGCATGTCGCGCGGGTGCGCGGGAGTTACGAGTATGCCCATCCAGCTTACGAGTATCAGCGGGCACCGTACCAGTTTTATAATGTAAGTTATGCCGAAAATGCATTCCTTATCAATCCCTACCGGCCTGAACTCGGACGCGTGAACGGCGGTGCGTTGATAGTCCGCGTCGCAAGAGATCTCATGATTCTGCCAAAAGCTGTTGGCGAGGCAATCAGCACGAGTGAAGACCATTGGCGCGAGTTTCTGTTGAACTCCCAGCTGCGGATACTTGGCCGGAAAATTATTCCGTTACGTACGGTGTTGTTGCCAATCGTCGCCCTTTCATTGCTTGCCATTGTCGGCGTTGGCGTTCTTGTTCAACGTCGCGCATGGTTAATCGTATTTGTTCTCCTTACATCCCTGGGACTCATTTGCACTACGCCCTGGCCTGACCAGTTCCAAAGATATTTGATGCCGCTAAGTCTCTTCCTAGCGATCGCCGCCATGCTCGCACTCTCGCAATCTTATACAGTACTTCGTGCGAAGGTAGCTCGCCCCGTTATTTGGATCATCGCACAAGCCACGATAGCCGGACTCATTTCGTTGCCATTAATCTTGGCGAGTTGCACCGTAGGGCAACTCTTCTACGTGCGCGAACACGAGGGGGCGAGCTTTGTCCCCGGCAGCGGGATGGTAGGTCAACACTTCTTCAATCATGACACCCGGTGGACCGGATGGGAGCAGGCAATTGCTTGGATTAAGGAACATTCCACGCCGAACGCCATTATTGCCACGTCTGCGTCACACCTTTGCTACCTACGAACTGGCCGGCGGGCGGTGGCTCCGCCAGTGGAATCAAACCCAGCTTACGCGCGTTACCTAATGGAATCAGTTCCGGTTTCTTATGTGATCGTGGATCGTGGTTACTCGCCTCCTCCGGTCGAGAGTGATGCTCCAGGCTGGGACCTGGTGCAATCTTTTGACGGCATAAAGCTCTATGAGCGCACCGCTGGCCTGAATCAATGAAGCATCATCGGGGGTGTGCAGGTAAGCGCACGATTTAGGAATCCCCAAGGCTTGTCTCAGTTACCCGATTCTTATAAATTTGGCAGCGGAAACGAATCGCCTTTTGTCTTTTTGTGAAGCCGTGGAGCTCGAGACAACTCATAGCCGGGACAGAGGGATAAGGTGAGAGGCGAACCTGTTACGAACGACACGCTGCTAGCGGAACCTCTAAAGGTTGCGCGCCCGAGTCTGCAGTTGAGTAAGGCGATAAGGCGTTATTGGGGCGAGCTCGTTGTAGTCGGGATCGCGCTCTTGGTTTGGGCGCCACGTCTCTCCGGCCCAATTGACCTGCGATACGACGGTGGCGTGTACTATCTTCTCGGCACTTCGCTTGCCCAGGGCCATGGCTACAGAATTCCGAGCGAGCCGGGCTCGCCCGAAGCTTTACAGTATCCTCCGCTTCTGCCTGCCGTTGTTGCCCTTTACCAACGCGCGTTGGGCACGGCCGATCCGGCCGTCGTGGCGCCGTTGCTGCGCAAGTCTTACGCCGCGCTCTATGTTGTTTACAGTTTGGTCGTGCTCGCCCTCGCCCGGAGATACCTTCGACCCGGGTTCGCCGTGGCGGCTACGGCGTTGTGCTTGGTTCAAGTAATGACAATCTTTCTGTCCGATTTGTTATACGCGGAACTTCCATTTGCTCTAATCGGGGTTCTTTTCGCGCTCGTCGCCGGGGATGGCAAAGCGGGCTTGCGCCCCTGGGTCCGCGAGGCGTTGTCCTTTGTGCTGGCAACGGCACTCTTTCTTCTCAGGACAGCTGGCTTGGCGTTTCTAGGCGCTTGGGTACTTGGTGCACTTGTTCGGCGGGAGTGGCGGTTGGCGGCGGTGCGCGGTGTGCTGGCTCTGCTACCCGTCTTCGCGTGGCAAGCGCATATAACGCGGGTCCGCGCGAGCGACGAGGTACTCACACCCTGCCTACCAATACCAACGCGCACCTTACCAATATTCCAATGTAAGTTATGCCGAGAACATTCTCCTGATTGATCCGTTCCGTCCGGAGTTGGGCTCGGTGAACGCACGTGCTCTGACAATGCGAGTGCTTGCGAACGTTCCGAGCCTGCTCGTTGCCGTTGGGGAGACGGTAAGTACGAAGTGGGGTTATTGGTGGCAATTGCTTTACCGCGCGCAGGAGCGGCTGTTAGCGCGAATCGTGATTCCTGACAAGATCGCCTTGGTGCCTGTTTTGATATTGGCCGCTCTCGTCATGATTGGCGTGGTTGTTCTCGGCGTCCGTGGTGATTGGTTGATGGTGTTCATCCTACTCGGCTCGCTCGCCCTTACGTGCACGACACCATGGCCTGGTCAGTTCGAACGCTATCTGGTGGGGCTGGCTCCTTTTCTTACTATTTGCGCAGTTTTGGGGCTATCTTTGATTTATGGCACGCTCACTGACTCGAGACCTCGTGGGATAAGTGCGACGGGCCGAATTGCGCTGGCAGGACTCCTGGTCGTTACACTCACCGCACAGGCAATCGTAGCACTAAGAGTATACCGCCAACGTCAGAACGACGATGCGAGGACTTTTGTTGAGAAGGGGAGTCACATCGGATCACCTCTATTTTTTCACGACCGCAGCTGGCAAGCTTGGGAAGAAAGCGCCGCTTGGATAAGCGCGCACGCATCGCCAAAAGCAATCGTGGCCACGACCGCGCCACACTATTTCTACCTCCTGACCGGTTTACACGCGATTCTTCCTCCGGCGGATACTGACCCTGAGGGCGAACGGAGCCTACTCGAAGGTGTTCCTGTTTCGTATGTTATCGTCGACGAGCTCGAGTTTTTGGACATGTCACGTCGTTATGCGCGCCCAGCCGTCGAAAGCGACCCGACGCACTGGCGAATTGTTCATACGATTGACGACACGAAGACGTATGCGCGCGTCACTAATACGGAATAATCCACCCAAACGACCGCGTCAGAACGGCGAATGTCGGGCGGTCCTCGAACTCAATTGCCGAACGCGGGACGGAGAATGTCGCACCGTCTGAGACGGCTATTGAATTGAAGACGACCCACGGTCCGAATGAAGGTTCACGTCGCCGAGGTGGTGATGAAGGCGTCCGAAAACGTGCCTACTTGAGAATACCAGCGGTCAAGGCAGTAACGCGTTATTGGGGCGAAATCGTTGTAGTCGGGATCGCGCTTCTTGTTTGGCTGCCGCGTTTGTCGGGTCCGATAGATTTGCGTTGGGACGGTGGCGTTTACTATCTTCTCGGCAGTTCGCTCGCCCAGAGCCATGGGTACAGGATTCCGAGCGAACCCGGTTCGGCTGAAGCGTTGCAGTATCCGCCGTTGCTGCCGGCCATAATCGCCATTTACCAGCGCGTGTTGGGCACGAGCGATCCCGCCGTGGTGGCGCCGTGGTTGAGAAGGTCCTATGCGGCAGTTTTCCTGGCATACTCCGTGGCCGTGCTGGCGTTGGCGCGCAGATATCTGCGACCCGGATTCGCCGTGATAGCTGCGGCTTTATGCCTCTTCCAGGTGAACACAATCTTTCTCTCCGACGTGCTCTTCGCCGATCTCCCGTTCGCTCTAGTCAGTGTTGTCTTTGTCCTGGTGGCTGCGAATGCGAAAGCGGGAGGATTCCGACTATGGCTGCGCGAGGCGCTTTCGTTTTCACTTGCAGCGGCGGGCTTTCTTTTTAGAACGGCAGGCCTGGCGCTTCTTGGGGCATGGGTTCTCGAAGCAATTGTTCGACGGCGCTGGTGGTTGGTGGTCTCGCGCGGTGCTCTGGCTTTGCTTCCAGTGGTCATGTGGAATGCCCATGTAGCTCGGGTGCGTACAAGCTATGAGTACGCGCATCCAGCGTACGAATATCAGCGCGCACCTTACCAATATTACAACGTGAGTTATGTCGAAAACTCACTCTTGATCGATCCGTTCCGCCCTGAGCTGGGCCGACTGAGCTCAGGTGCATTCGCAGGCCGAGTGACAAAGAACCTGCCCAAAATGTTGGTGGCGCTTGGTGAGACCGTAAGCACCAGAAGAGAGTACTGGGTTCAAATGCTTGACCGTGCGCAGATGCGGCTGTTCGGGCGAATGGTCATTCCCGAGGGTGTCGTCTTCCTGCCTCTTTTGATCGTGGCGACTCTTGTTGTGTTCGGTCTTATTGTCCTAGTGCATCGCCGCGCCTGGCTCGTAGTGTTTGTCGTTCTTGGGTCGCTCAGCCTCACTTGCACGACCCCTTGGCCGGCCCAGTTCACTCGTTACCTCATGGGTCTGGCCCCTTTTCTAGCCATTGGTGCGGTTTTAGGTGTTACCCAGATTCGTGCCGCATTGCCCGACTGCAAGGTTGGCCTTGGAAGCACTCTGGGGCGAACGGCCCTGACCGGACTTCTAACTCTAGTATTCATTGCTCAAACCTTCGCAGCGCTAAAGATGTTTCGGCAACGTTGGAGTAGCGACGCGCGGTCCTTGGCTATCGGGGAGGACAAGGCGGGCTCACGCCTGTTTTTTCACGACCGGACCTGGCAGGCGTGGGAGGATAGTGCTGCTTGGGTTAGTGCGCACGCCTCGCCGGACGCGATCGTAGCTACGAGTGCGCCGCATTTTTTCTATCTTTGCACCGGTGTGCGAGCCGTCCTTCCCCCAATGGAACCAGATCCAGAGCGTGCGGAACGTTTGCTGAACGATGTGCCCGCGTCTGTAACGTAATTGTAGATCAGCTAGAGTTCGTGGACATATCACGTCGTTATGCGCGTCCGGCGATGGAGAACGATCCCGCTGGATGGCATCTGGTGAAGATATTCGACGATACGAAAGTCTATGCACGCGCACGATAAGGTGTCGACCGAGATTTCCAACTCTGGCTCAGTCCCCCCCCGGGAAAATTTTCTGCCAAGAAGAGCGCGCCGAAAACAAGTTATTGATTATTAACTTGGCCGAGCGCGAACAGTATCGCGACAGGTACTGGCAGTAAGACGATCCGATCAATGCGGACCGATTGCTTTGGCGCGCGCAAACCTTCCGCCACACAGTTCATCTCCTGCCGGGACAGACGATTCTTGAGCTCGGCTGTGGAGAGCTTCAATTCACGCGCACTCTAGCTCGTGTCTCCCGCGGCGAAAATCCAATTACAGCCGTTACGTTCCAAAGTTCGGTCCCGGGTTTCTCCGGTATCGATTCAAAAATCGAATTCTTGCAGCTCGCCGAGTTGCCCGGGCCGCTTGCGGGCCGTCGTTTCGATTGCGTCGTTGCGATGGATCTGCTGGACCGTAGCACCTCGTCCGAACTTCTGGAGAAAGTTCACGAACTCCTCGCACCCGGAGGCGAGATGGTCTTTTACGAAAGCAACCCATGGAATCCAGTGCACAAGCTTCGCGGGTTGCTGCTGCGACTGGTCGGTAAGCGAGATCCGCGAAATCTCATCAGCCGTCCACATCTCTACGAACTATTTTCCGAGATCGGCTTCATCCGGGTCTACGCAGTTTTTAACGACTTTGTATTTGCTCCATTAACGCGATCCTTAATCTGGTTTTTACGCAACGCTTCCATCTTGCTGGAGAATGCGCCCATTATCCGAACAATGGCGGGTTCCATCCTGCTTCATGCGCAGAAGCCGCCACGGCGGAAAGGGCTGCGCAAGGTCTCGCTTTTCGCGCATGAGTCGCTTCGCGGTGCTATCTCGGTTGTAATTCCTTCTCACAACGAGGAGATGAATATCGGGCCGCTGATCGAGCGAATCCTGGCACTGTACGGAGAATACATTCACGAAATCATTCCGGTCAACGATGGGAGCAAGGACCGGACTGGCGAAGTGATAACCGCCCTCGCGGCCAAAGAAGGTCGCGTTAAGCCGTTGCACCGCGCTCCTCCCAATGGAGTCGGTCTCGCGATTGCCGACGGACTTGCTGCGGCCAGCGGTCGATATGTGCTAACGATGGACTGCGACTTCCAACATCTTTTGCCCGAGTTCCGCGATCTGCTGGATCGGGTAGCCGAAGGTTACGACGTGGTAATCGGCAGCCGCTTCTCGCGCCACAGCGTCCTACTGAATTATCCATTCTTAAAGATACTAGCTAATCGCGCTTTCCATGCTCTGGCGGTGATTCTTTTTTGGCGACGCATCCGCGACGTGACCAATAACCTGAAAATCATGCGGCGCGAGGTTGTTGCAGATTTGCGCCTGCGCCAACCCGGTTTTGCGGTTAATGCCGAGACTGGCCTTCAGCCGATCTTGCTCGGATATCAGGTAAAGCAGGTACCGGTTTCCTGGATCAACCGCACCCCCGGCATGGGCGCTTCCTCGTTTCACCTGGCACGCGTGGGAGGCGGTTACTGGACGGTACTCATCGGACTTTGGCTTCGCCAGCTTTTTGGTATCGGTCCTTATCGCGATCTTGCCCGGCAGGATCTTCCGGCCAGAAACCGGGCAAAGGATATCTCGTCGGGCCGCGCTGGTATACGATGAGTAGCCGGTACCAGTTCTACTTGCTGATCGCGGTTTTTGTAGCAGCTGCGGTCCTCCGGATCGGTGTGGTGGGCCGAAGTAGCTTGTGGGGAGACGAGCTTTTCTCTCTGGCAATAGCGACGGGACATAGTCTGGAGCAATCGGCCGCCGCGTCTGACCCCAGGCTCGGGGATTTTGTAGAACCGGATCATCCCGTGCCGGCGACAGGGTTTCAGCGTTACCTCAAGCACGACGATCCTCCAGCGAGCCCTGCGCGGGTGGTTCGAGCAGTATTTCTCTCCGACACAAGCCCACCGCTTTACTATCTCTTGCTCTACAGTTGGACCCTGCTCTTTGGAACGAGTGACATCGCCCTTCGCTTATTCTCGGCAGTTTGTTCGCTGGCGTGTTTCCCCTTCTTCGTCGGTATCGCCCGGCGCACAGGAGGTCCGGCAGCGGTCTTGCCTGCTTGCGTTCTATTCGCATTTTCGCCGTTGGCCATTTACTACTCCACTGAGGGCCGGATGTACTCGCTCCTATGGCTATGCGTGCTGGCTGTGGCGTGGGCTTCACTGGTGCTGCATCAGGGCGGAGGATCTTTCCCTGTCGTCGCTCTTTGGGTTGTGGCATCCGCCGCTGGATTTCTGACACACTATTTCTTCCTGTTTCCATGGCTTGCTGTGGTGGCGTTCCTGCTAATACGCCCCGGAAAATTTGACCGGCGCCGGTTATTAGTATGCATTTTCATTACCGGTTTGGCGATCCTACCCTGGTACTCAATAGTACCGGAATCATTTGCTCGGTGGCGGATCACGCAGGGCTGGCTAAAGTTGCAGCCAATTGGGTTCAACGTCTCGCGCGAAACTCGGAACTACTTTTTGCAGTTCTTCTCAGGGCGGCTATGGGAACTTTCGACATACAAACGGACGTCTGCACTCGCTGCGCTGGCATTGTTCGCGGTATCGGCGGGGTTGATGGCGTGGCGGCTGGGTTCCCGCGTGTTTAGCGAACGCCACATTTTCCTTTTTCTCTGGTTTGTCGCGGCGTGCGTTGGCCCAATCATATGTGACCTCATGAATCACACGTATATGGTGGCGAGGCCGCGTTATGCGATTGCCGCCTTGCCGGCGGCTTATCTCTTCGTCGCCGCCGGGTTCACTGCTCTGAGCGTCCGCCTAAGAGTTATCATGCTGGGGCTTATCGTTCTCGCCTGGGCGCCGAATGTGCTCAATATTTACGATAGTCAATATAGGTCGTGGGCGGCGTTCCGCGAGATCTCAAATGCAGTTAGTGTAAGGAGCAGTGCCTCCAATTTGATTCTCGTCCAATCTATTCCGTCAGGGGTCCTCGGAATCGCACGCTATATGACCGGGTCCGCCGCACTTGCCTCGTGGGTCCAACAACTCGGAACACGGCGGGTTCCTGAATCACTGCATATGCTTACTGCCGGTCGATCGCGTGTTGTATTCGTCAGGGTACACGACGTCGGTGCGCCAGCACCCGAGGAGGACTGGCTGCGTGCCAATGCCGTGGTCTGCGATGAGAAGGAACTCGGTAATGGGAAGATCGTCGAATTTCAGCCTAAGGGTGCCGAAGCATTCTGAATTTTCGCCGGAGATGGAGCTAGTTGCGAGCAACACGGGGATGGCAGACTTACAACTAAAGGCTCGCGTAATGCGCTACGCGCCACTGCTGTTGCCATTGATCATACTGGTCGGGACGGGCATCCGCGGTCTGGATTTTGGACTGCACTGGGATGAGCGCCCGTGGCAGATCGGCCCAGTCAAATCCATGGTGGAATCGCGGACCCTACTGCCAGGATACTACGATTATCCGTCGTTCGATTATTGGTTGAACCTTCTGGTTCTCGTGCCTGACGTCGTCACCCCACAAATCCCGGGAGAAAGTTTACGAGAGCACCTTATTCATACTCTCGACTCGCACGCCTACTTGATGCGGTTGCGCGCAATTTATCTCGTAATCACGTCTCTCACGCTGGTCTGGGTTTATCTGCTGGCGTTGGAATATCGGCGCTCGTGGCTGGAAGCGTTGTTTGCAGCTTCGGTAGTGGCAGGCTCGTGGGAGGTCGCTTATCACGCACGCTGGGTGGCTACCGACGGGATATTGATGCAGTTCGCCGCACTTACCGTGCTACTGGCAGCACGAGCGCTGAAACGCAGAAGCCGGTCGTGGCTGGTAGCAGCCGCGGTAGCTGCTGGCCTTGGATTCGGGACTAAATATCCTGGAGGGCTGCTGTACTCCCGGTAATGCTCGCCGGGTGGCTCGGAGCAATCGACGGTACATCGCGCCAAAAGGCGGGTCGTCTTGTCAAAGTCGCTGCGGTTTTTGTGCTGGTCTATCTGGCAGTCACACCAGCAACTGTTCTCCAACCGACGAAGGTTGCCAGGGCCGTGCTCTTTGAGGTGTCGCACTACGGGATAGCGGGACATGGTGGTCATTCGATCGATCGAGGGTTCGAACACGCGTGGCGAATGCTGGCCTATTTTTCCACCGTGTCTCTCTCCCCTTATCTGCCGGTCGCGCTTTTCATGTTTACCCTTGCAATTATCGGAATTATTGGCGTGATGTGGCAGAACTCACATGAGGGAGCCGTGCTGCTGATATTTCCCCTATGCTATCTTCTCTATTTTTCCATGCAGCGAGTGATGGTGGTTCGCAATCTTTTGGCGGTAATTCCATTTTTAGCGATCGCTGCAGCTCGAGGGGCGGTTGTGATCGGCGAATTTCTCGGAGGCAACCGAGGTTCGTCGGCCACCCGCCTAAGCCGCACCGAGTGGCTTCGAGTAGCATGGGCCGGACTTCTTGGCATGGCGCTATGCTTCAACGCGTGGTGGTTGATTACGAGCGCTGAAAGTATAGTAGCAAGACACACCGATCGGTTTGTTCGCGAAGCCGCGATATACATTCGCGAGCACGCCGAGACGAAGTTCCTCCTGTCGCCTCGCGTCGTTCAGGACTTAGTCATGGGAGGGCCCCCTGTGGGGAACGTGACCGTTGAGCCTGCCCAGGCTGACGTCTTCATGCTTTACGCCCAGGAAGGGATGCAACGCTGGCACGATTGGCCCGCGAATCATCGCGACCTTACCCAGGCGTGCTTTGGACCGCGAGAAGTAAATTTCAACATATACCCAAACTGGTGGGGCGACGATCACATCGTTGTAATCAATCGGCGTTGGGCCGAGGACATCGGTCTACATATTGCAGGAATTTCGCAAGACTCGCAGGCGCCGCCGGCAACTGAACCTGTGATTCAACCTATTACCTCGTCAACACCGATTTCTGCCGATTCGTTGCCCAGATCGTGGTTGTTACCAGATGTAGATCCGCGAAGTCTCGTGCCGCGCGCTGACGCGGAATCTATCGGAGGCCCTATTGTGCGAGGACCGGCGAGTGGGGGGTGGGAACTTGACGGCAAGGCTTGCACCTATCTTACTCGCAGTGGTTTGGTCGTCAGCGCTGCCTTCATCAGCACAAGCGCGTTCAATCTGGAACGAGATGATCCGCAGAGCGCAGTTCTTTCCGATGTGGGAGCGAGTGCGTACGTAGCTCGCCCCGGGCCCCTGGGTGACATCCGGCTTTTTGCTCGCAGTTTCGGAAACGCCGTTGTTATCCACATCTCTGGCAGTGCGGAACCGAGAGAAAGAAAGGTGGACTTGGCCAAGCAGTTTGCCCGGACCGCGCTTAATCATCTTGACGCCGCGGACGACGCCAGACCAGCTGAGCTACGAGGGCCTCTACCCACTCTGGGCAATTCTAATTTCAGAGCTGCCGGCCAGCTCTTTCGTATATTTTGAACGCCCCGCCCTGGTCGGAGTATATTTCTTTCCAGAGATTCGGGTATCGCTGGGTCACAATAGATACATATTCTTTGGTGAAGCTATCCTCTAAGAGCAGATACGTCACTGGCACTGAATCGAGCAGATTCTGAGCTCGCTCCGGGTTTAGCTCAAACGGCGGCATCACCGCTTTCAATCCCGTTCTTAAATAAACCCATTGTGGCGCATAAGTCGCGACTACTTCGTCCGCCTGAGCACGCTTCATTAGCCAACTTATTCCGCCATCCAGAGCTCGCTGGACCGGGAAATAACCGAATACGTGAAACCGGGCTTCCCTTCCGTCCGGCAGGTCGCAAACGATTGTATCAACATATCTGGTGAATCTGTAAAATACGATGAGTTGATGGAGCAATATCAGACTCAGACCCGAGGCGACTAAAAAAGAAGCCACGGTCCTCGTCATCCTCGATAAGACTTTTCGCGAAACGGTTTCGAGGAACAACAGACAAGTAAAAAATGCTAATGCGAAAAATGGGCAGAGAGGCGTTAGGTAGCGGACCAACTGAATCGGCCAAGGGGTAAGACATATTGCTGCTACCGAGAGCAACACATATAGTGGAATCGCCCATTGTCGTTTTGCGAGTTGTAGTCCCAAGCCACCGAGGATAGTGCAGCCAAGAACTACAAGGGTTAAGTTAAGGATAAAGCCAGTTTCAGTCGGGTGGCTGCGTGAAAAAGGTATCAGCCAGCAGATCTTTTGCGCTGTGAAGGCTTCCCCAATGCTAGCAGGAATTCGTTCCAGGTTTCCCAAAACGCGACCGACCAAATCCTCGGGCTTGATGCGTCCCAATTCGGGACGAAAAGAATCCTTCAACATAAAAATATTCGAGGCATAACTTACGTTGTAAAATAAGTAGTCGGCGCGCTGATATTCGTAGGCTGGCGTTTTATAATCACGGCGGCCTCAACCCGATGAATGTATCCTTGCCAGCAGACAATCGGTATTGCCGAGAGTATCAGCCGGAGTATCGCTTGCTTGAAGCGCTTATTGAAGAGAGCTTCTTGCCACCCAAGCCGCAAACAACGCGACCCCAACGGTGCGGAGGGCGTATGAGGCGGTTCCGAGAACAAAGGATGGGATATTGTAGAGTCGTTGATTGACGGGCCCATTAAATAGAAAGAAGAGAGTCGTGGTAAGGCCAAACAGAATCTCCGGAGCCAGCTGGTTTGACATCAAGTAGGTGTAAAGGCTGAGCAGACAAACGAGTGCGCCAAGAAAAGCGTACCGAAAGCGGCAGTACTTTCTTAACAGAAAGTAAACGGACAAACCGAAAATGATATAAATGAAAAAGAGCGTGATCCTTAGCCAGTGACCGACTACGATCACGTCATGGGTTCCAAGCACCCACTGATGGGCTGCTACGATAAGGGGAAGAAGTGGTGGGTATTGTATGGCTTCGATCTCTCCCGGCTCGTTCAGCAGCCGTACCCTTTGCTCTCCGCTAACGAGGTCCCTAGAATGTAGTAGGTGCTTGCGTCGTAACGTAAATCGATCGGACCGGTTAGCCGGGTGGACCAGCTTATCGCGGCAACCGCCACTAAAATGACGATGACGCAAAGTTCGGACCGGCGCCCTCTTTTGAGTGAAGCCGCTGTTCCGGAAGAATCAGAGGCACTCATCTGTTGCGATATACATCACTTCCAAGTCGTCACGTCCACGTCTTAAAGCGTCACATTATGAATTACGGCGCTCCTGATCACAAGCAACAGCTAACAGGAATCGCCTTCCAATTGCTGGGGCCTGCACTGCTAAGCTTAATCTGGGTCGCGATGATAATGTTGGCGAATCCAATGGGGATTTCCGTTTAAACGATGATTGGGCATATGGATACAGCGTACAGCGCCTTCTCCGGCAGGGGCAACTTGGTTTCTCCGATTGGACAGCCGCCACTGAGCTTTTAAATGAGCATGCCCCCGTCGAGTGAGCAGGGCGGTTGGCGTATTCGCACGTTCGAAAACGGCAAGAAGTTGACTTGATGCTACACAATTCGCATTCAGATCCTGCGTCAATGGTTGAGTCAACCCCGCGGCACCCGCTTAACTCGCGTATTGCATCAGCCCACATCGCGCGGAATGGGCTATGGGTATGCGTCTTGGCTTTGTTGGCTTATTACACGCTGTTTCGTTTGCCTTTTCGGTTTCCGCGGCACCAACGTTTTTGGTCAGCCTCCTACGCGTTTGGATTTAATAATACTGTAGCTGTCCTGGGACTGGCAATGCTGTTGGCGGTTGCCGCAATTCCGGTCTTAGTTGCGGCGCACCGTGAAGGGGGACTCCAGCCACCCTTCCAGTTTACGATTCTGCGCAATCATGCAACACGACGCTCATTCTTGATCGCATTATTCCTCGCGGCAGCGCTCTACGCCATTCTGACATTCGTTATGTACAGTTATAGTGTTGCCTCAGCCCCTTGGCTGATGTGGGAAACGCGACACTTTCTGTATCGAACGTGGCTCATGGGTGTTTATGGCATGCATCCTTACACAGACTTTCAGGCAGAGTATGGACCGCTTCTTACGTATACGCCGTTATGGATTTATTGGCTTCTCAGGCCGCTAGGGGCCTCGTATGAACAGGCGTATTTCGCGTCGCACCTGCTACTAAATGTAGCGGGGCTTTGGTGTCTCTGACTATATTCTATCCCACACGGTAACGCCAGCTTGGGCGCGTATCGTTGCTTTCGCGGTTCTAGGCATCGCCGGTTTTGCCCCCCACATGGGACTTAACGGCGTCCTCTTACGATACTTATCCCCTTTTGCATGTTTAGTAGTAGGTCATATAGCCGTCACTAAGATTCTTTCCCATCGAAAGTGTGCCATCGGTTTAGTTAAAATGGTTCTCACGGTTTTACTGCTGTGGGTAGCTAATGTTCTCTTATCACCGGAAGTGGTAGCTGCTTTCACGGTTGCTTGGATCTCCTACGGCATGCTGATGATGCGTTTCGACGCGAGCATCCTGTTAACATCGCTCGCTGCCTTTGTGGTTGGTGGGTTACTGTGCTGGATCCTGCTTCCAGTTCCGTACTATGGCTCGCTACTCAGTTTCTCGGAGGGAGCCAACAACCTGCCGCTGCTACCTGTAGCGCATCTCCTTTTTATATCTTCACAATGTTCTTAATTGTGCCGCCCATGTTGGCGTCGAGTTTACGGGTGTCGGCCAGCGTCAATGTAGCTGATGCCGCGGTCAACGGAGCGCTGGGAGTACTGTGTGTGTTAATGGCGTTCGGCGCCTCGGCCGGTGCGATTTGCCGCACGTTTTGTCCTACGGAATGGGCGCGTCGTTGTTGCTTATGATTCGGCTTGCAAACGCTTCGCGCGTTGCCTTTGCCATGTACACCTTGACATATGTCGGTGTGTTCATTGTGTTAATGCAGATTGTAAATCTACAGGTTTTCTATGGAGTGCCCCCGCGGGCACTGAAATCTACACACGGTCTCACCGATGCAGTATGGAGACTGCGCCATTGGAAAGGCACTGACCGGCCTGACGTGGCGCAATTATCTGCGCTGGCTCGTTATCCGCGAGTGGGGTTGCCGTACGCAACTATTGGAGATCCTGCCGTCGAGAAATACGTCATAGCTCGCAAACAGGTGGAACCGGATTACTATATTTCCTGCGTAGGGGTTTATACGCCCGCGGCCCTTCAACGCAAGCTGCGCGATATTAGAAGGTCGGAGTACCTGCTTGTGCCTTCCCATTTTGCTACCCTCGATTTATCAAGGAATCCATGCGACGAATACCTCAATGACATCCAGCAATGGTTTCTCTACTCGGCTAACTTCACTTGTCGCGCCGATCCACTTGATCCTTTTGGCGAGGTTAACAAGTTCATCGTTGAGCATTACGTGCCGGTGGAGAAGATTGGCTCTTGGGTGGTCTTACGGCGTAACTCCAATTAGCTGGCTTGCGGTTCTCTCAACAGGAACCTATGCCTGATGTCGCTTGAGTTGGCAGGGCGTCGCGGCCGAAATAGCCTCATGCTTTTTCTCAATGACAGACGACTCGTCCGATTTATGCGAGATCAGCTTTAGCAGTCAATCGTCTCCGTTATTATTCCGCTTCGGCCATGCGCATTTTAAATGGGTAAAAATGTAAAAGACTTTGGCAGGCGGATTCAGAAGACGCTTGTTCGCACTCTTGGCGCACAGAAAATGAAATTCCTGCTCGGGAAGAAGCGGGTAATGGAATTCGGCCTCCGGCCTTATCTCCTGCCACGGAGAGTCAAGCACATTCACGGTCCTGCAAAAATCTCTTACAGCTTGGACGAACTGTTGGTGATCTCGGTCGTCCGAAACGGTGAGCTCTATATTAAATCGTTTCTCAATCACTACCGCTCGATGGGGGTCAGGCACTTTGTGTTTCTCGACAACGGCTCAACCGATCGCACGGTTGAAGCGCTTTGTCTGCACGATGACGTGACGGTGCTGCAAACAGATGCGCCCTACAATAAATACGAGAATACGATGAAGAGATATTTAGCGGAGAGATTTTCGGCCGGCAGATGGAATTTATGCGCTGATATTGATGAGCTCTTTGATTATCCATTCTCTAATAGCCTCAGCTTGCGCGATCTCCTCCGCTACTTAAACGCCAACAATTACACAGCTGTTGTAGCACAAATGCTGGACATGTTCGCGGACGTAGCCCTTAACGAACTCAAGAGCAAGGCGGACGACACGCTCAAGGAGAGGTACGTTTACTATGATATCTCCGCTATCGACAAGACCGACTATCTCTGGTCAGAGCTTTCGAATCCTGAGATCAGAATGCATTGGGGTGGCATACGCAAAATGGTATTTGGGACGAATAACGGGCTGACAAAGGCAGCGCTTGTTCTAATGAATGGAAAGGTCAAGCCATTCTTTTCATGGGGGCACCACGCGGAAGGTGCTTTCATCGCCGACGTCGCCTGCATTCTGCTGCACTATCCTTTTGTGAGTTCGTTTGTTTCAAAAGTGGAAGACGCCGTGCGAACAGGCAGGTATGGGATGATAACCACAGACGAGTATATGGCGTACACAAAGGCACTGAAGGCCAAGCCTAACCTGAACCTTAGGCTTCAGTCCGCGCTGCGGTTCACCGGACTGGAACAGTTAATCGAGGAACGATTTCTCATTGTGTCAACGAAGTATCAACAGTGGGTTAAAGACCACGCCCGCGAATGTTCCAGAATGAGCTTTTTCTCCGGAAGGGGAGGGGTAGCCGACTCTAAGTTCGCTGCCGTACCGGAGAGTTAAGGCGAATGGCTTTGAATTACTCTGTCGTTATCTGCTCGCACAATCCGCGGCGGGATTACTTGCGACGCACCCTGGATGCGCTTCAGGCACAAACCTTGTCCCGGGAACGATGGGAGTTGCTCGTGATTGACAATGCCTCGCAGGAGCAGCTGGCTACTGCTTGGGATATCTCATGGCACCCGCACGCGCGTCACTTACGTGAGGATGAACTTGGACTGACGCCTGCCCGACTGCGCGGCATTAAGGAAGCCGGTGGAGATGTCTTGGTCTTCGTAGACGACGACAACGTCTTAGCTCCCGATTTTCTCGAGCGCATTGAAGCTATCGCAGCACAATACCCATATCTCGGTGTTTTCGGTTCAGGCTCGGTTGAGCCAGAGTTTGAAATTGAACCGCCGCCGGAGCTGGTCCGTTTAGCGGCAGAACACGGAGGTCTGCTGCCGCTGCTGGCACTTAAAGGCGTTTCTTCCCCGTTTTGGAGTAACAACCCCATGGACCGGAGTTCGATGCCTTGGGGAGCTGGACTCTGCGTGACTCGAGAAACAGCGGCGGATTATGTCGACCTTACTCGGCGCCTAAATATTAACGAGATACTGGACCGGCGCGGTAAGGAATTATTCTGTTCAGGGGACGATCTGTTTTCCTGGGCTGCCGCTTCGATCGGCAAAGGTTTTGGCGTGTTTCCGGAGCTTCGGGTAGTGCATCTAATTTCTGCCGAACGCGTGCAGCCCCGATATTTTCTGAGACTAGTTCACGGGTGGTGGCTCTCGGAAGGAGTCTTGAATTATTTGATGACGGGGATTGAGCCGCGAAAAATCAATTTGGAGCGTAGCCTACGTATCCTGTTGGGTGGTTTAAGAAACGGGTTGTTTCACATGCGATACAAATTAGCTGGAGCGCGCGGTGAAGCCAAGGCCCGCCGCTTGATCTCCGAGCACGGGTTAAAGCCAGTCAACCGGGCCTTCCAACCCTGCGTAACCTGATGATAAGGCGCACCCCGTTAGATATAGATAATGTCCAGGATCGCAGAGCCATGCTCCCTCAGGTTACACGGCTGTATTAAACTCTTTAATGGGAATGGAGTTCAATTAGCTGTCATTTAATACGTTTTCGTGCCGCAGTTTACGATGAACGACACAACGAAAATGACTTACTTTGTTCCAATCAATTCGACTACTGGACCAGGTGGAACCCAACGGTGAATCAACCCCAATGCCACTCGTTTCTGTCATAACTCCTTGCCACAACCAGGCACACTATTTGCCTGACGCCATCAAGAGCGCACTCGCGCAGACGCATCGACCGATCGAAGTCGTCGTGGTAGATGACGGTTCGCCCGACAATGTAATCGATGTAGTCGCCTCTTACCCCGGTGTGCGTTGCGTCCGGCAGGAAAATCGCGGTCGTGCTCAGGCGCGTAATGCCGGCTTCCGCGCCAGTCGCGGAGAATACGTTGTCTTCCTAGACGCAGATGATCGCCTGATCCCGAATGCGATTGAGGCCCATCTGTGCTGCTTTGCGACGCATCCCGAGGCTGGGTTCGTGGTGGGAGACATCGATCAGATCGCAAGTGACGGATCGTACATTTATTCACCACGCTGGCCGACGCTGGAAGCAAATTTTTACGAAGAGCTACTAAAGGTCAATCACGTGGCAAACACGATAGGCGTGATGTTTCGGCGCTCGCTGTTTGATGCTCTGGGAGGGTTCGCCAGCGCCTTCGAACCGGCAGAGGATTATGAAATCCTTCTCCGCGCCGCCCGCTCATGTCAAAGCGCGCACCATTCGACAGCAGTCGCTCAATATCGTCGTCATATCGAGAGCACCTCCCGTAAAGGAGCGCTCATGTTGCGAGCCACGCACCGGGTAATGTCCTCTCAATATTCGTTCGTGAAACAAGATCCGAAGTTGAGCATGGCGCTTCGGACGGGCGAAATTTACTGGCGGGAACATTATGGCGCGGTGACAATCAAAGAAATATGGCGGAACGTCGCCCGGGGACATATGCGACGTGCCGCGCAGTCAGCTGCCGTCTTGATTTGGCACGTTCGGAGCCGACTCTTCCTGTTGCCCTGGAAACATCGACGCCGGGTGCTTGAGGCCGTTCGACACTTCCTTGGTTTCCCGCAAAAACACGCGGATCGTTGCCCGGGTGGTATTGTCGGCCGTTAAATATCGAGATGAGCATATGACGCGTTCGCTGACGATTGTCTTTCTTACTATTAAATGATCGAGACCCATAAACCTGAACGCCAACTTTGGACTGGGTTCATTGAATCTTGCGAACGGTTCCCGGAGCGCCCTGCGATTGATGTTGGGCATGAGGTGACTTATCGGGAATTAGCGCAGCGAGCTAAATGTATAGCGGCCACAATCCAAAGAGAAGAAGTAGCGGCTGGCGCAGTCCCGCTAACGGCGGTATTCGCCTATCGCTCGGAGACGGCCTATGCCGGCGTGCTCGGAGCGTTGATGGCCGGTCACGGCTATGTGCCATTGAACCGGACGTTTCCGGTGGTTCGAACACGGCTAATGCTGGAAAGATCGATGTGCCGCTCCATCGTGGTGGATGCCGGATCCGAACCACAGCTGGAGGCGTTGTTAGTTGGCGCCGAGGCTCCGTTGGTTCTGATTTTCCCCGATCGATCGGACGTTTCTCAGTTGGCGGCCAAATTTCCCGCGCACCGGATTGTAGGGGCAAATGACCTCGCTTCTCCCAGCGAATGGCGTTCACGAGATATCCCCTTAAACTCGATCGCTTATCTCCTCTTTACATCGGGGAGCACCGGACAACCGAAAGGTGTGATGGTATCCCACTCGAATGTGCTCCACTACGTAAACTACGTCACGAAGCGATACGCTTTCACCAACAGCGATCGTGTGTCACAAACATTCGATCTGACGTTCGATTTATCAGCCCACGATATGTTTATCGCCTGGCACAACGGGGCGTGCGTCTGTTGCCCCACTCAAAAGCAATCTATCAAGCCGGGAGCGTTCGTAAATGACGCTCGGTTGACGGTCTGGTTTTCTGTCCCTTCGACGGCAGTGTTTATGCGTCGCCTCGGAGTGCTCAAGCCCGGCATGTATCCGCAGTTGCGACTGAGTTTGTTCTGCGGAGAAGCGCTACCGACTGAAATCGTCCGGCAATGGGCGCTGGCGGCCCCCAATTCGGTGATTGAGAATCTCTATGGTCCTACCGAACTCACAATCGCGTGCACAGCATATCGATGGGATGACGCGAGTTCACCGGCCGAATGCGAACAAGGCTTAGTGCCGATCGGCGAGCCATTCGATGAGATGGAAGCGTTGATCGTGGACGAGGAGATGCGTGAGGTGGAACCGGGGACAGGCGGCGAGCTTCTTATGACGGGACCGCAGCGTTGTCTTGGCTACTGGAACGACGAAGAAAAGACAAAACGCGGTTTTGTGACTGTTCCCAGTAAAAGCCGCGACCGGTACTATTATAGAACAGGTGACCGGGTGCGCCGACGTGGGGCAGGGGAGCCGCTTCTCTACCTTGGTCGGTTGGACAGCCAAATTAAAGTGCTCGGCCACAGAGTTGAGCTAGGAGAGGTGGAAGCCGCAGTGAGGGAGGCATCCGGATTGGACGGTGTGGTCGCGCTGGGCTGGCCGATGACCGCAAGCGGCGCTGATGCGATCGAAGTTTATCTTCAAACCGACGATTTCGATACGAAAGAGCTGATCGAGAAGCTTAAAACAAAACTTCCGGCGTATATGGTGCCGAAGAATATTCGGCTTCTGCGCCATTTTCCGCTGAACGTGAATGGTAAGTTCGATCGGAGCGCTCTGCGCAAGAGATTGGAAGAACCATCTACCGAACGTGTAGAAATGGAAACGTCAGGCAGGTCGGTTCCAAGATAGTTGCAAATCAAGCTCTTCTCCGCAGTCCGCACTCGCCAGGAATTCCGAGACATGAACTTGGTTCGCAGCTGGATCCGCAATTTTCCCGAACCGCAGAAGACGTCGATCACAGACGCGCTTGAATCGGCGAGCCTGGCGAAGATTCGGCGGGCGTTACGTCTGCTCGAAGATCTGGGTGCCGATCAGCGCGGTCCGATTCTGAACGTTGAACTCCTCAGCACATTTAATCTCGAGCCTGTGCTACCGGCGCTACAGCTCGCTCTTAACTGCCTGCCGAGTCGAGCCTGCCTCCAACTTGGGCCACTCGATGCAATTGAATCTCATATTTCGCAACGCGCGGGCGCGGAATCGCAGAAGCCTCTGCATGCTCGCGTTATCATCTGGCGGCTCGAAGAGCTGTTTCCCGAGGCGCTTTATCCCTTTTCGACCGGCTTTCCTGACAAAGTGGCCGCCTGCCTCGACCAAGTCCTGGAAAGGCTGGAGAGAGTGGTCGGTCTTCACCAGAGGAGTGCCGGCGGAATTCCATTATTTCTCTCGACAATTGCGTTCCCTGTGAACTTCTCGAACCCCGTGTTTGCGGCTCAGCATCGCGCCGGACTATTTGGCTTAGCGGGACGCATCAACCAAAAAATTTACGAATTGGCCACTGATAACAAAGGCGTTCATGTGCTGGATCTTGCGGCATGGGCTGCTTTCGAAGGTCGGACTCATGCCGATGCGACGTTGGATTTCATGGCGCGGCAACCGTTGAGCGCAAAAGGGCAGACTGCTTTCGGGCTATTTATCGCTCGATCTTTGCGCCCGTTGATTGTGCCGCGGCGCAAGGCGCTCGCCTTGGATTTGGATAACACGCTTTGGGGCGGCGTAGTTGGCGAAGACGGCGTCGTCGGGCTTAGACTTGGCCACGAATTTCCAGGTAATGTGCATCTGCGGATCCAGCGGGAACTGCTCGAATTGCGAAACAGGGGAGTGCTATTGGTGTTGCTCTCCAAGAATAACGAGGATGATGCACGGCAGGCTTTTAATTTGCTACCCGATATGCTTATAAAGTGGGACGATTTTGCCGCCCGCAAAATCAACTGGAATCACAAATATCAAAATTTGTGCGAAGCGGCCAAGGAGCTGAGTCTCGGTCTCGACAGCTTTGCTTTCATCGATGATTCCGACTACGAACGCGAGCAAATGCGTCAATCGCTCCCGGAGGTGCTGATTCTAAACGACAACCCGGACCCATTGCACACACTCCGCTCTTTATGGGAAACCGATGCATTCGATGCATTGTCTCTGACTGAGGAGGATCATGGCCGCCACCGCGACTACGCCGCGCGCGCAGCCAGGGATGTGGCAGCGCACCAGGACGATTTGGAGACGTTTCTCAGGTCGTTACAAATGGAGGCGACGATCGAAGAAATCGGACCATCGAATCTGGAGCGAGTCGCGACGATGCTTGGCAAGACCAATCAGTTTAACCTGACGACGAAGCGACATTTGCAGGCAGATGTGCAGAGGATGTTGAATTTGCCGGGTTCAATAGCGCTGGCGTTGCGGCTGCGTGACAAATTCGGCGAGCAGGGGATTGTCGGCGTCGTGCTTGCCATTCCCATCGGACAGAATTCGACTCTGGCAATCGATAGCTTTTTAGTAAGTTGTCGGGCATTGGGACGCGGAGTGGAAGATGCTCTTTGGACGGCAATGATAGACCGCGCTGCGCGACAAGGCATTCGGAAGCTGGAAGCGGAATATCGTGCCACCGCCAAGAATGGAATTGTGGCGGAACTGTACGACAGACTTGGTTTACAACGGGTTGAGCAAAGCCCTGATTCAGTTCGGTACCAATTGGCTCCAGTCGAGCGACGACCATTCCCTTCCTGGATGGTGGTGACGAATCAACGCAATGAACAATAGCGATCCGTTACTCCGTCTGCTGATTGATTTTTTCAACCTTCCGCCGGACACTCAACCGCAGGAAATCAATCAAAACGGTATCTCGTCATGGGACTCGTTGGCGATGGTGCAGTTAATCGCGGACTTGCAGGGCACCTTCTCAATTGAATTCGATCTGGACGAAATCGGTGCATTGCGAAGTTACGAGGAAATTCACCGCACCCTTTCTAGGAAAGGTGTTCCTTCCCTGAGGTAGCGAATGAATGATCTGACTCCGGACCGAGTGCGACAATTCCTTATCACAAGATACTCCCGCGCGATCAAGGAAGTCGGCATCGATCCAACCCAAGTTCCGGATACCTTCGATTTCCTTCTCAGCGGAGTCATTGATTCTTTCGGGATACTCGAAATGGTTACGGCGATCGAAGACGAATTCCGCATCCAACTCGACATGGCTACCCTGGACGCGGAACAAATTACAATACTCGGTCCGTTATCACAGTATGTCTCGAAGAATGCGAGACCAATTTAGCCAGCTGCCAGTTAGTTAGTCCGACCGTGCGTCAATCTATGATGCTTGTTTATCGCCAGGCGCCTATCTTTGTTCACACCTTTAATCACCGGCTCGGTAGCGTCCGGCGTGACCTGAATGAGTTGAAAGCCAGCAAACTTATGGCTGGCACGGTGGAGAGTCTTACCGCCATCGGTTATCGATACAATTTCGGATTAGGCGAAGACGAGACGCTATTAACACTGGCCATGACGCCTCTGGCTTCGATATTAAAACACGCGGCCGAGCCGCGTGCGCTGGTGTTTCAGCATTGTTTCGCGGAGAGCGCGGTTTTGCCTTATGAGCCTGGCGACACAATCGGAGCTTCACGAAACCGCTATTTTGCCGCGGAACTGATGCGAGCGCTCGGGATTGATCACTTGCCTTATTTCTGTTCCTTCGCCAGTGGCTGTGCAGGGTTCCTGTCTCTCCTGGTTGCAGCGGGCGGTCTTTTCTCGAATTCCGACGAACGGCCGGCGGTTTGCGTGATGGCTGATAGCAGGCCCACTGGTATACCCTTTGACTTGTTGCGAGAAAGGATTCTGGGCTCCGACCATAGCTCAACGTTTGTGGTCGGGCGCGAGAAGCGCGGTTATCAGTTACTGGGAACCAGTTACTACTCGACGACAAGAAAACTGGTGCCCCTGGTCGAGATCGTAAAACGAACCGTGGAGATGATACAGGGTCTTGCTACTGAGCTTGGCTTGGAGTTGGCTGGCAGTGATGTCGTTATCCATTACCCGAATATCTTTCCGGATACGTGGAAGATGGTGACACGATATTTGCGGATCCCGCGGATTGAACATGTCATGGACGAGATGTCCGAGCGAGCGCATTGCGGTGCCACCGATTCGGTCATTTCATTGGCGAAGCTTCATCGCGGCCAGGACGGTCGGCTTCATGTCGTCGTCAACTATGGTGTTGGACTCCATTTGGGCGTTTGCATTTTGGAAGAGCGCGATGGGAGCGAAAGCGGCGTCTAGCCATATGCATTTGCCCGGCGATCGAGTTGCAGCATTGCGTCTGTCGACAATTAGCTATCTAGATTTGTGGAGCGATATGCGAGATCTGGTGGACAGGGCGCGGTTCCAGATGTGTTAGATGCTGTTCAAAGATGGAAAGCACCAAAGAGCGATTTTTTGCGGGACTTAAGAACCGGGTCCTTCAGGCGCTGGCCCGTCACGCGCCAGGCGCGACGACCTGGCGGGTGTGGCTCAATCGGTGGCGGGGTGTGCATATTGGGCAAAATGTGTGGATCGGTTATGACGCCATCATAGAGACGTCGCGCCCAGACTTAGTCACGATCCGTGATCGGGCGACGGTTCAAATCCGGGCCACAATTATCGCGCACTTCCGCGAACAACTAGGCGTAGTTATCGAGGAAGACGCTACGGTGGGCCCTGGTGCTATCGTTTTGCCTAACGTAACGATCGGACGCGGATCAATCGTCACTGCTGGAAGCGTCGTTACCAAGTCGGTACCTCCGAAAACGATGGTGCAAGGGAATCCGGCACGCCCCATCGCGACGGTTGAAATTCCGTTGAGGATGGATGTCTCGTTAAAAGAGTTTGGCAAGGGCTTGCGACCGATCCGAGAAAACCGGCCTGAAAACTAGGGAACACTTGACATCGCACCGGAACCAGGGAAATCAGGAGCATCCATGAACAGAATGTCAGCGGCTTGCTCTGCGCACACATTCACCGGACAGTCGCGCCTTTCCCGCCGCGTTCTCGCATTTCTCTTCTTTATTGCTGGATTGCTCGCCGCGTTCGCGCGTCCATTGGCTTCGCTTGCTGTCCATGCGGCCGGCAGTGAATTGCATTCACATATTCTTCTGATCCCATTTGTCGCGGCCTATCTCCTCTATATTCGTCGCAGGCAACTGCCCAAAGAATATGGGTCGTCTCCGGGATGGGCTGCGGCTCCGCTTCTCGGCGGGTTGGCGGCAGTAGCCGCGGCAATACGGGAACGTCCGAGTTTAAGCCACAACGATTATTTGGCGTTGATGGCTCTATCTTTCGTCTGCTTGTTGGCCACCGGAGGATTCCTTTTCCTGGGCCGAAAATGGATGGCCGCCGCGGCGTTTCCATTCGCTTTCCTAATCTTTATGGTGCCGATGCCCGATGCAATGGCCGATGCTTTGGAGTCAGGTTCAAAACTCGCTTCCGCTGAGGTCGCCAGCTGGTTCTTCAATCTGACCGGCACACCGGTCTTGCGGGATGGGAGAGTCTTTCAGTTGCCAAATATAGTAATCGTGGTGGCCCAGGAGTGCAGTGGCATCCGGTCGAGTTGGGTGCTCTTTATTACAAGCCTTCTTGCTGCTAACCTATTTCTGAAGAGCAGTTGGCGGCGGGCGGTGTTGGTTTGCTTCGTAATACCTCTTGGAGTCGTACGCAACGGATTTCGCGTGATGGTCATTGGCACGCTGTGTGTTTATTTCGGGCCGCAGATGATTCATAGCATTATCCACCGTCGTGGCGGCCCCCTGTTTTTTGTGTTATCCCTTGTTCCTCTATTCCTATTGCTTTGGTGGTTGCGCCGCGGCGATCTGGCTGAGGATTATCGGCGAAAAGATGGATCGCAAGCAGTCCGAATGAAATCATCGTCTTGAGCGGAAGCCAGTTGCCGGGGCAAGAAAACATGAGAGGGTTTAACGTTGACGCCGATTGCGCGGGGTTACGACACTTGGCCGCCCCAGGAAGCTTCGGTTTGCGCACATTGGGAATATACTCTTCTATATATTCAAATGACTATTTTGTGGCCTTGATTGTGCACGCCGGGGGATAGGACAAAGTGGAAATACTGAAGCTATGATCGACAATGGAGCGTGCCTACAGAATCGGCGGAACACATTTTCTGCGGTTATCATTTTCCGCCGTTTTCTACGGACTCTAATTGGGTCGCACCTTGGCTTTGCTTTCACTGCTTTGGTTTTGCTCTCGGGCAATGGCTGTGCAAGTTCTCACGCCGGGTTTGCGGGTCAGCAACGCGCGGGTACCGCCGTTAGTTTGTCTCCCGGAGATGTGATCAAGCTTTCATTTGCGGGGGCGTCCGATCTCAACCAAACCCAGAAGATTCGAACGGACGGGAAGGTGAACCTCCCTCTCATCGGCGAGGTTACCGCGGCTGGGAAGACGCTGCCGGATTTTCAGAATGAATTGGTGCGTCTCTACAAATCGCAACTGAGAAACAGTGAGGTAGTAGTGACGTTGGAAAGCGGTATCGGACAGGTCGTTGTTTCCGGATCGGTTCAAAAACCTGGCAAAATAGAGTTTGATCGTCCAACCACCGTATTCCAAGCCATCATGGAGGCCGGCGGCGTCAATGAGTTTGGAAATTTGAAGAAGGTCCGCCTTATTCGAACGATAAATGGCAATCAACAGAGTCAGGTGCTCGACTTGACACCAACACTCAAGGGGGCAACGACTCAGGCGTTTTACGTCAAGGACGGCGACGTTATTTTTGTGCCTCAAACCGCCTTCTAGGAGAAAACGGAGAAAAGAATTGTTTTTCACTGGAGAAACTCTGATGTCTGAGAGTTTACTTTACGTTTACGATTGTAACGCTCGCCTGCTTTATCGAAGATAACTTATAACCAGTTCCACTAGTCATAGTCATTGTAGCTGTCTCGCTCCCCCTCTTCAGACTAGTTATCATGGCAGTAAGGGTAACGGTAGCCGAAGACGCCCCGGCTGGGATCGTGACTTGTCCATAAGCGCCACTCAGAGTGTAGTGGGTTCCAAGATGGGCTTTTCCACTCATTGAGTAATTTACTGTTATATCCGCGTTGGGGTTTATATTGGACGCCGTAAATGTGTAGATAGCTTGCCCACCTTCGCTAATTGTCGTTGGCGAAGCTGAGAGTGCAATTGTAGGAGTTGGAACGGGTGTCGGTGTCGGAGAAGGCGTAGAAGTTGGAGATGGTGTCGGAGTTGCAGTAGGAGTGGGAGTCGGGGTCGGGGTAGGAGTAGGGGTGACTGTCGGCGTTGGAGTTGGAGTAGGACTTGGCGGCGGCGTTGGAGAAGGCGTCGCGGTAGGCGATGGAGTCGGAGTTGGGGTTGGCGTCGCAGTTGGACCGACATATTCATAGGCGCCGATGTCATAACGTCCGCCCGGCGGCCGCGGAACCCCGTCCAAGTCCGTCGTGATACCTGTATTAACTCCAGCGCCGATAGGAGCGCTCCCCGCCACGAGGTGATAGTCCCCCGCGGGTTCATTCACAAAATAGGAGTTATTGCTGGCGAGATTGCTCGTCCCTACGGGCCCGATGTTGTTCTTCGAGCTCTGGATGCCGCCAACGTTCACGATCGCGGTAGGGGCAAGCGTGTCGATGGTGTTGTTGTAAATGAACCTGGTGTAGCTGTCTCCGCTGTTGTTATTAACGAAAATTCCGTAGGCACCGACATTCCAGATCAGGTTATTGTACGCCATGGAACCAGTTCCAAGCCTGATGGCTGTGCCCATTGATGGGCGCAGACCGTGGATCTTGTTGTTTCGAACGATATGGTTTGGATTCGAGTCCCAATGTTGAACCGTCCCAGTTGCCTGATCCAGTTCGATGGCACCGACATCCGGCCCGTTTTGCGACCAGTCTGAGCCAAGATTGACCTGGGACAGGTCATTGCCATCGGCGGTACAATCGTGAGTTCCCTCCTTTAGTTCGATCCCCTCGTCAGTCGTATTGTAAATAGTGCAGCCGCTGATCGTCACGTTGTTGGTGTTATCGACTGGCAACGCGTCGCCGCTTCCGACATAGATGCCTTCACCGTTGTATTGCCACTGACGCGTATCGTGAACGGTGCAATGGTCGATGGTCACGAACGAGGAGCCGTAATGCACGTGGATCCCCTCCTGGCCAACGTGATGCACCAGGCAATTCCGAACGATGATGTGATCGGCGGTTTCGACGAAGATCCCTTGATTAAAGTTGGTTACTTCAAACCCGTCGAAGATGATGTAGCTGCAGTTGTAGATTTTTACTCGACCGCTGTTTACGCCCGGACCTATCAGCACAACTCGCTCGCCATTGTAATTCTTAATGGTGGTAGGTTGTACAGCCGTGCCGCTGGGGCCAGTTATATAGGGGGTTTCGTAGTATGTACCCGCCCTGACGTAGAGAGCGCCCCCGGCCCGCAGTTGGCCAATTCCATGAGCTATCGTGCGCCAGGGCGAATTGATACTGCCCGAATTGCTGTCGCTACCCAGGGTAGAAACGTAGAACTCAACCGTCGGCGTCGGAGTGGGAGTTGGTGTCGTGGTTGGAGAAGGCGTTGGAGTTGGAAATGGTGTAGGCGTCGCAGTAGCTGTTGGAGTCGCAGTTGGAGTCGGCGTAGGGGTGGCTGTTGCCGTTGAGGTTGGGGTTGGTGTAGGAGTCGGGGTAGGGGTAGGGG
Organism: uncultured Verrucomicrobiae bacterium; assembly: GCA_963817335.1. GTDB lineage: Bacteria > Verrucomicrobiota > Verrucomicrobiia > Chthoniobacterales > UBA10450 > AV40. The sequence goes on from CAWFNX010000004.1 coordinate 33,236, forward strand.
TTGCAGATCGCCCTCCAGTCGGCGTTGGAGTAGGCGTAGCAATAGGTGTGGCGGTGGGAGTGGGCGTTGCCGTCGGGGTGGCAGTTGGAGTCGGCGTAGGGGTAGCTGTTGCCGTTGGGGTTGGAGTAGGCGTAGGAGCCGGAGTTGGAGTCGGAGTAGGAGTTGGGGTGGAAGTAGGAGTCGGAGATGGCGTGGAAACCGGAGCAGCGTAGGACACCTCATTAGACGGGCTGCTTTCGACCGCATTGCCATCGTAGGCGGTTACGACAAAGTAATAAGTCGCTCCGCTAGTCAAATTTGAAACTGCTGCGGCGGTCTGATTACCGACGTCTTCTTGTTGCGTGTAAACGCCGCTGGAAGTTCCGAGATGCAGGCGGTAGCCAACAACAGATTGATCGGAATCGGGATCCCAGGCGAGAGTCACATCGGCGGCGTGTGACGGGCGTGCCAAGCAAATCAAGACCAGGGAACAAGTTGCCAGAAGGGCAGGGATGCGTCGAATATGGTATTTACTGTTGATCCAAATAATTATAGCAACCGGCGTGCCGCTTTTATGTCGAATCGGCTTGCTCTTTTAACTTATCCAAATCCGGTTCACTACTCCGACGATGGTGTAGAACATTCTATGCCAACGGTGCACCAGTCCGACGATGGTGGGGAACATTCTATGCGTAACCAGCTATATTCGTGTATGTTACACATACACAAATCCAATTTGGTGAGATGTCTATTTTGAGATGAACTTGAATTCCGTGCTCGCTTTTGTTGCGGCGGGCTCCAGCGTTTTCTTGGCAGTGGCCGCTGTTCTTCGCCGGCGGCGCTCCCCCGCAACCTGGTCGCTTGCTGCTGGGATGGCGATTTTTGGCCTTGAGACGCTGTTTGACGGACTGAGTTTTAAAGAACTAAGCCCCAGCCGGGTAGCGGCATTGCAAGGTGCTGCGGTTATAACAGGATCGTTCGCACCGGGAATATGGTTGTTTTTCAGCCTGACGTATTCGAGGGGTAATTATCGGGAATTTCTTGCCAGGTGGCGCGTTATCTTGATTGCTGCATTCGTCTTGCCCCTCGCCCTGGCGGTAGCGTTCCACCACGAACTGTTTCAGGTCTTCGTTTTGCCTGAACCCGCTCGCGGATTTTGGTTTCACCTGGCGAGGTGGCCCGCCAAGGCGCTGAACGGCGTTTTTCTCGTTGCCGCAGTGCTGATCTTAATGAACCTGGAACGGACGTTCGCTTCGGCTGTCGGCACGGCGCGGTGGCGGATTAAGTTTTTCGTCCTTGGGCTGGGCGTGATCTTCGGTGCGAGGTTTTACACGGGAACCGAGATTCTAATTTTCTCTGGTTACGGTTTCTCCCTCAAAACCATCGAGGCAGCGGCTCTTTTGGTCGGGTGCGTATTAATCGCGGCCGCTTATTTCAGAAGCGGTTTCAGTGAAATTGATGTCTATCCGTCGCGAACCGTTTTGCAAACGTCGGTGACGGTATTGCTAGCGGGAGCTTACCTGTTTGTCGTCGGAGTTCTTGCCCAAATTGCGGCGCGTTTTGGCGGCGCCGGAAGCTTTCCGATCGAAGCCTTTATTGTGCTCCTCGGACTTGTCGTCCTGGCTGTTCTCCTTCTCTCGAATCGGGTCCGCCAACTTTTGCAGCTTTTTCTCAGCCGCCATTTCAAAAGGCCGCAGCATGATTTTCGACAAATTTGGAACCGGTTTACCCGAAACATATCGACCGTTCTGGAAGAAGATGATCTTTGTGGGGCAGCGGGAAAGTTAATCTCCGAAACTTTCAATGCTTTATCCGTGTCCATTTGGCTTTTCGATCGCCAACGCGGGCGACTCGTTCGTGCTAGCTCGACTCTTCATTCAGAACGGGAGCAGCCAGACGATTCGCCTCAAGAAGTAGCGGCGACGGAGTGGGCCTCATGGAGTCTTAACGAGGTTTCCCAACCTTTTGACCTGGATAAGGCTAAGGAAAAATGGACGCAGAGCCTTATGCAAATGAAGGCGGGTCGATTTCGCACCGGCGGTAATCGCGTCTGTGTTCCGTTACTTGTCGGGGAGCATCGGCTCGGAATTATCATTTTGGCCGATCGGGTTGGAGGTCTTCCATACACTGCCGAAGAAATGGATTTGCTGAAATGTATTGGCGATCAGGTAGCGGGAAGCCTGCTGAACATTCGGCTTAACTCGGAGGTCACGCTCGGAAAGGAGATGGATGCACTTCGAAACATGTCCGCATTCTTCATTCACGATTTGAAGAACACGGCGTCAACATTAAATCTTATGTTGCAAAACCTACCGGTCCATTTTGACGATCCATCGTTTCGAGAAGACGCCTTGCGCGGTATCGGAGGTGCAGTCGAGCGAATCAACCATTTAGTCGGTAGCCTTAGCGCCTTGAGGCGCGAACTTCTACTCAACCCAACCGAAGTGGATCTCAATCTACTGGTCACCGAGACGCTCAGGAACTTGGATTACAGCAGAGAAGCAAAATTCGTAACCAAACTTGATCCGGTTCCCAAGATAGGTGCTGATCGTGAACAGCTCCGAAGCGTAGTGACGAATTTACTTCTCAATGCTCGTGAGGCGATTGGCGGAGACGGACAAATTACCGTGGAGACGAGACAGCGGAACGGGTGGGTGACCTTGTCGATTGCCGATAATGGATGCGGTATGACCGCGGCATTCGTAAAAAACTCGCTCTTCCGTCCCTTTGCTACCACGAAGAAAAAGGGACTAGGAATTGGTATGTTTCACGCGAAGGTAATTGTTGAGGCGCATCGCGGCAATATTCAGGTTAAGAGTGAGCCCGGATTGGGCACAACTTTTGAGATAACCTTACCTTTGAAGTTCCGCGGCGAATGAAACCCAAATTGCTCGTTATTGATGATGACCAGGGGATCCGCACCCAAATGAAATGGGCGCTTGATCGCGACTACGACGTCATCTCGGCGGAAGATCGACCCGGTGCGATCGAGTCGTTTAAAGCCTCACATCCTGTCGCGACCCTCCTTGACTTGGGTTTACCGCCTCACCCAAACGAAAGTGAGGAAGGATTGGCCGCATTGACCGAGCTACTCGCGATCGACCGGTCGGCCAAGATCATCGTGATCTCCGGTCAAAGCGAAAAGAAGAATGCGATTCAAGCCGTTGGGGCCGGGGCCTACGACTTTTTGTGCAAACCCGTGGATCTTGACGAGCTCAAGTTAATTCTTCGCCGGTGTATCTATGTTCTAGATCTCGAAAAGGGATATCATGAGATGCAGCAAAAGTTGCGAGGAAATATCTTCGAAAACATGCTCGGCTCCAGTGCGCAAATGCAGGGTGTATTTGCCTTTATCCGCAAAGCGGCGACCACAAACGCGCCGGTACTTTTGTTAGGCGACAGCGGGACGGGAAAAGAAATGGCTGCTTCAGCGATACATCGGTGTAGTTCACGAAAAGATGGGCCGTTTATTGCAATTAATTGCAACTCAATCCCAGAAAACTTGCTGGAGAGCGAACTCTTCGGACACGAAAAGGGAGCATTTACCGGCGCTCACATCCAGCGCAAGGGCCGCATCGAAAGTGCCTCCGCCGGCACATTATTTTTGGACGAAATCGGCGAACTACCGCCGCAGATTCAAGTCAAGCTCTTGCGTTTTCTTCAAGACCAGCGGTTTCAACGTGTCGGCGGCAGGCAGGAAATCCAGATGGACACGCGTATTGTTGCCGCCACCAACGCGGACCTGAAAGATTCGGTAAAAAAAGGAAGGTTTCGTGAGGATTTATACTTTCGACTCGCTGTCGTGGTAATCAAATTGCCGCCCCTTCGCGAGCGTGACCAAGATGCCGAGCTTCTGGCCCGAGAGTTCTTGCAACAGTTCGCGGTGCAGTGCGACAAAGAAAACTTGGCTTTCACGCCCGACGCCCTTAACGCAATTAGGCGTCACAGCTGGCCGGGAAATGTTCGGGAGCTTCAGAACCGGGTGAAACGGGCAGTCATTATGGCGGAAGGTACAAAGGTCACGGCCGATGACCTGGAGCTGGCCTCTCGTGGGTCCGAAAGCGTCCCTCGAATCACGCTCAAAGAGGCGCGGGAGAATCTTGAGCGCGAGCTGGTCAATCAAGCCCTCAAAAGACATTCCGGAAGAGTGACTCCGGCCGCAGCCGAACTAGGCGTTAGTCGCCCGACACTCTATGAATTAATGGAGCGGCTTGGGATCCGCAAAGCTGAATCGACGCTCCACGCTTCCGCCGGAAGTCCGACTTCCGGGTTGCAGAAATCTTGAACCAATCGCGCGGCATCGAATCTTCCGGGGCAAAACTGACTATTCCGCTTAGACGATTGCAACTTTAGCTCAACCATGAACTCATCGAAAAAAATCATCCCGGCGATTACGGCCATCTCGTTGGTCGCAATGACTATTGGTGGCTGTCATCTCCCCGGAAGAGCATTTCGGGCCAAGGAACGGGCCGAGCGCTACTTTAAAGCCGGCGAATACGACAAGGCGAAGATCGAATACTTGAATCTGCTGCGTCTAGATCACGAAAATGCAATGGCCTTTCAGCAGTTGGGTTTTATCTGGTTTGAGCAGGGGGCTCCGCTGCGCGCTATTCCGTTTTTATTGCGAGAGCGTGAGCTTGCTCCGAACAATGTCGCGTCGCGAGCCAAGCTCGCGCTGGCTCTGATGGCCATCGGTCAAGCAGCTGAGGCGCGAAAGGAGGCTACGTCGATCCTTCAGCTGGACCCCGCAAATCCTGATGCAATTCTTGTGTTGGCAGATTCCAGCCGAAGCAAAGAGGAGATTGCCGCGATCGAGAAACAGCTTCAAACATTCCCGCAAAAGAACTCTGCCGTATTTCATTTGGCTTCTGCCAGTCTTGCTTCGCGAAATGGTGACATGGCAGCGGCATCAGACCAAATACGGCAAGCGCTCGCTTCGGAACCCAACTCCGCTCGGCCTCACTTAGCGATGGCTTACCTTTATTTATCGCAGAAAGATTCAAATCGTGCCGCTCAGGAATTTAAAGCCGCGAGCGACCTGGCGCCTTTGCGATCAAGTGAGCGGATCAACTACGCCGAGTTCCAGGTGGCTAATGGTGCATTAGATCAGGCCAAGGCTTCCTTGCAAAACATGACCAGTCAGGCGCCCGATTATCTGCCGGCCTGGCGTGATTCTGGCTCAGATCGCCTTTGCCCAGAAAAATTACGATGAGTCGCTCTCACTGCTCGAAAACATCTTCACCCGGGATCCGGATAATCCGGAAGCGCGCGTGCTTCAATCTGAGGTTTTACTGGCGAAAGGCGATTCGGACAAAGCGATGGCGGTCTTGACTCGGCTGAACGGTATCTATCCGAATAATCCCGCCATCAAATTCCGCCTGGCCGGCGCGTACCTAAAAATGGGAGATACCAGCCAGGCCGCCGCAGAGCTTGAAAAGGCTATTGCGGCCAATCCAGATTACACGGAAGCGATTCTTACTCTGGCTCAGCTTAACTTGGGCGCTGGCAAACCCGGGGCCGTCGCCCCGGCGATGCTGAGTTTGCTAAAAAAACGCTCTGACTTGTTGCCGGCTCGTATGCTCCTCGCGCAGGCTTATCAGGCTCAAGGCAAGCTCGACGATGCCGCCGCGGTATTTCGCGAGCAAATCAAAATCGCTCCGCAATCTTCCGAGGCCTATTTGCTCCTCGGCTTGGTTTTACGTCAACAGGGAAAAACGGACGAAGCTCGCCAAGCCTTTGAAAAAGCATCGGAGATCGCGCCCGATGACTTGAATCCGATCAATCAACTTGTCGGGATGGATCTGGCTGAAAAGCGGTACGATGCCGCGAACGCGCGCGTGCAGCAACAGCTTCAGAAGAAACCCGACGCAGCTGGCTCTCATTTCTTGGAAGCAAGAGTTTACGTGGCCCAAAAGGACTGGCCGCGCGCGGAAGCGGAGCTTCAGAAAACAATCAAGCTCGACGCCAACTTTGCCACTGCTTACGACCTGTTGGTCTCGAGCTACCTGGCGACCAACAAGCTGCCGGAAGCCCTCAGCGAGCTTGAAACGGTCCTTAAGAAGAATCCCGGCAACCCCGCCGCGCTGATGACCGAGGCGACCATTTATGACAAAATGAAAGATTATCAGAAGGCGAGTGAGACTTACGACAAGCTGCTTGCTGTGACGCCAAACGCCGTAGCGGCCTTGAATAATCTTGCCTATCTTTCCGCGGAGCATTTGAACAAGCTCGACCGGGCCTACGAACTGGCTCAGAAAGGGCGCAGTTTGGCACCGAATGACGGTTCGATTGCCGACACGCTTGGGTGGATTCTTTATAAGCGCGGTGATTATCAACAAGCGTTGCCGCTCCTTCAGGAGAGTGCCACTAAACTCCCTGACAACCCAGAGGTTCGGTTCCATCTCGGTATGACCAGCTACATGATGGGTCAGGCAGAGGAGGCTCGCTCCGCTCTTGAACAAGCCGCTGGCGGCAGCGCCGACTTCCCGGATAAGAGCGAAGCCCAACGCCGGCTTGCTCTGCTGAAGCAATCTGCCCAGTCCTCCGTTACTGAACTCGAGGCACTCTTGAAGCAGCAGCCTGACGACCCGATTGTTCTGAGCCGGCTCGCCGGCGCAGACGACAAACAGGGGGAATTCGCCAAGGCCGCCGCGATTTATGAACAGGCGTTGAAGCTCAACCCGAAGCTTCTTTCGGCCAACCTGGGCCTGGCTCGGCTTTACGCTGGACCCTTGCACAAGCCCGACAAGGCGCTCGAGGTCGCGAAAACGGCAAGGGAACTGGCGCCTAACGATCCTCACACCGCCGGCCTGCTCGGGCGCATTGTCTTCCAAGCTGGTAATTTTAGCTGGGCTTACAGTCTTTTACAGGAAAGTGCCCGCCAGCAGAAAAGCGACCCCGACATTCTGCGCGACCTCGCGCTTAGTGCTTACGCCTTGGGCAAAGTGCCTGAGGCTCGTCAAACCATGCAGCGCTCTCTCGATGCCATGCCGAGCGGAGGTCAATCGGAAGACGCGAAGCAGTTTATGTCGATGACGGCCTTGGATCAGCCGTCGGCTGACCCCGTCCCAGCCGAGCCGGAAGTTCGACAAATCCTCGACAAGCATCCGGATTATGTGCCGGCATTGATGGCGCAGGCCGCGATTCAATTACGGCGGAATGACGCAAAAGCGGCAGCGAACACGTATTTGCAAGTGTTGGGTCAGTATCCGGAGTTCGCGCCGGCAGAGAAACATTTGGCCGCTATTTACGCGGAGAATCCGGATGACCTGGCCAAGTCCTACGATTTGGCCATGAAAGCGCGCGCAGCCCTTCCCGACGATCCCGAGCTGGCGCGAACGCTGGCCGAGGTCAACTTCAAGCGCAAAGAATTCCGGTACGCAATTCAGCTATTTCAGGAAAGCGCTCGCAGAGGTCCGTTGCCGGCAAAGGATCTTTATTATCTCGGAATGGCCCAGCTCCAAACCGGCGACGACAGAAACGGTCGTGGAAGCCTACAACAAGCGTTAACTGCTGGTCTGCAGGATCCGCTGGCGCAAGAGGCAAAACGTCGGCTCGCAGAAAAGCACACCCGCCAAATGACCGGCCGTGCCCTCGATCGTGAGTTCCGATCTTGTCGCCAATTTCCGAGTCGGCGCTTGCTATCCGCCCATCGATGCCTGGCTGCGATCACAGATATTTCCAGCGGCCTCAGGGGTAATTGGTTGCGGATGTTTAGGAATGTAAAAAGCGCCTGTTTTGTCGGCTTTACCGACAATCCGAATATCTACCTTGAAATCAACGACTTATATGCGAATCGCGGTCAAGATTTCAGTTGATTTGTCGGAAATCCTTACGATTTCTCATCCGTGGTGAAATTGACAACGTGCTTTCCGTAACTTTAACTTCCTCAATATCAACGTTTTATGATGTATCCCTTCTGTTTGGCATCAGGCATGCTAACAGGTGTTGACTCGAGAGAAGAAATTTCGCTAAGCACTAGACAAGGAAGACAACAAACTATGAAAAACCCACTTAAGATAATGTTGGCAGTAATTGCGATGGGCCTCCTGATTGGCACGTCGGCCCAAGCGGTAATGATTTCCTCGGGAAGCCGGCTGGATATCGGAGTCTCCCAAGTTACTCTCGATACAGGCAATCTGGATACAGCTAACGCTGTTACGAACTGGGGTACCGCCCTGGTTACTTTGGCCAGCGGCGATTTCTCTTCGGTGCCTTTGCTTAGCGCGGCTACGATGGCCACGCCTTGGACCTTTGTTAATGCGACCCCCAACCTCTGGTCAGTTGGTGGTTTTTCGTTCAGTTTAGATGCTGGTGCCGTCATTAGTCGAACTCCGCCGCCGCCCGGAAGTAACTTTTTGAACGTCAGTGGGACGGGAACAATAACTGGCATCGGCTTCGACCCAACGCCGGGCGTGTGGAGTTTCACCGCAACAGTCCGCAAACGGAGGGCCGCAGAGTTCGTTTACCTTCACAGCCGACACAGCTGCTCAGGGCGTTCCGGATGGAGGGACTACAGTCGCTTTGCTTGGTGTCGCGTTGGCTGGGTTGGAAGGTGCCCGAAGAATTCTGCGCCGTCGCTAAAAAGGTGTAGCCAGTAGAAACATAAAAGTGTTATAAAAATAGAATGAAAATAATTTCGGCAGTCGCGGCAGTTGTTCTGTTAAGTTGCTCACTTTGTCTGCAAACTCAAGGCGGCCAAATCAGTGGAGATATCACTTTCGATGTCGGAAACGTGACGTTTAACGACGTCGGGGGTAATCCAACGACCAGCTTGGCGAATGCCGCTCAGGTTTCCTCATGGAATAATGCAAGAGTTACTTCCGCCACCGGCGATTTTGCGACGTTTGTAACATTCTTGGATTCGGTGACGTTGACAGCGCCTTGGATTTTCAATCCTTCCACGATGACGACCCCGCTCTGGACGGTTGATGGTTTTAGCTTTGCCTTGACTTCAGCGACGATCACCAGTCAACCGGCCGATGGCTCGCACCTGAACATTAGTGGCATAGGAACAATTACCTCAACTAACGACAGCTTCGATCCAACGCCTGGCAAATGGACCTTCAGTATACCGAGTGCGGGAGCGGGCTCACCGTTTACCTTTATTTCTGATACCGCGACGGCAGTCCCGGAGCCGAGTACATGGATAGCGGCCGCACTTGCAGGATCCGTTGCGCTTTACAGCCAAAGACGAAGACTTTCGCGTGTGATGATGCGCGTCGGATAAACCTTCGTGAAAACGGCCCGGTGGAAAATCCTGCCTAACAAGCATGATGCCGGCCGTTGCGGAGACGATTCGAGCGCCATTGCAAAGCTTGGGAAACTCGCGCTAATACGGCGGCGAAGAGGCGAGGAGGAAAAAGGGTCGAAAGATGTCGCGAACTGAATTCAAGTTCCCAAAGATTCTCCTAATCGTTGCCGCTGGATTGCTTGGGCTCGCCACTGCGCCATCGGTTCATGCGATCTCCTCATTGTATCTAAGTGACAGTGGATCCGGCGGCGGGGGCGGTCTGAGCAGGTCAACTCCAACTCCTACGCCACCTCCTTCAACTCCTACTCCACCGCCTGCTACTCCACCGCCTGCTACCCCACCGCCTGCTACCCCGCCGCCTGCTACTCCACCGCCTGCTACTCCACCGCCTTCTACTAGCTCCAAATTGATTCTGAGTGATGGCACGAATGCCCTAACACTGACCAGTGGTTCGAGTGGAATTACGTTTAATGGAACGCTGGGAAATTTTTCCCTTAATATTACAAGCGGCCTGGCGACGGGCGACGCGCTGTTGCCGACACTGAACGTTAACTCGATAACTTTTAACGGTCGGGGCACTGGGACATTGACGATCGCGTTTTCAGGAACGTCATTTGGCACTCTTGCCGGTAGTGTTGCTTCTCAGATCAGCGGGCTAACCGCAGGGACGGTCTCGTATTCAACATTTGCGGACGCTAGCAACAATCTGTTTGGCCTGAGCACGCCTTTAGGTAATGGCGGGTCTTTCAGTGGCGGCACTTTCTCCGGCAGCGCGTCGGCAACTTACCCCATACCGGGGCCGTTTTCGCTGACAGAGATGATTGTTATCTCTGAAAGCGCGTATGGTACGACCAGCTTTGCCACCTCGCTTACGGATCCGGTGAACGTTGCCGTGTCAGTCGCGGATAGCGGTTCGACGGTGACGCTTCTCGGGTTGGCGCTTGCAGGAATTGGCCTTGCCCGGCGGAAGCTGGCCGCGCGTTAGGCTTAACTTTCCGGCGTGAAATCTCGCCATGTTGCGAACAATCTTTGCTGAAAGTTCGTTCCGAATTGTCCTTAGCTGTCCGCGTCTAAAGGCCAGCGAGCGCCAGCAAATTCTCGCGCGGCCGGCTGTTTTGCGATTTCGAACGACCAAGCTGGAGATTTTTAAACCTTGAAAAGCCCCAATGCATCGTTAGGCTTCGGCGCCGGCGGTCGGATCCGGCTGACCATGACGCGTTCACGAACGGAACTCGCAATTTCAGACGCACCACTTTGGTTTTGTGTCCGGACGCTCCCTAAGCATGAGCACGTCGCAGCCACTGCATTGCGGCGGCAACTCAAGCTGGAATGCTGCTCGCCGCGACTGCGCTATCGCAAAATGACTCGGCGTGGAGCGGTTTGGTTTGTCGAAGCGATGTTCCCTGGATATCTCTTCGCCGAGTTTATCTATCCCGAGTTGCACAGACGTGTCGAACATTTGCCCGGAATCCAGGGCCTGGTCGAGTTCGGCGATTATGTGGCGACGATCGATGGCGATACAATCCTCGCCTTACAACAACAAGCAGGTGAAGAGGAGACCGTAACGATAGATCCCGACATAAAGGTTGGCCAGTCAGTGCGAATTGCTGAAGGTCCGCTGCGCGGATTGGAAGCCATTGTTACCCGGGTGTTGCCAGCCGGGGAACGAATCAAAGTTCTCCTCGAGTTGCTGGGCGGCCCGGTGGAAGCGGAAGTTGCGATGCCCAAGGTTTTGCCGATCGGACGTCCTCGACTCTAAGCCGGTCCGGCGAAAGAGACTTGTCTCAGCGGTGTGTTCAAAATTCTGACACATTGTACGATAATCGAGAACTCCCAAATCTTCGGGCTGGCCATCTTCTACCACATCTTGGGCTCGGGGGCTCCGCTTGCCACTAGGCATATGTTATGCTCAGTTAATAGACATGTTTTGGCTGTTCGGGCTGATAGCTGCGGCTTGTAGTTCGTTGTTTATCATAATCAATGGTCTGCGCAACGCTCCGGAAGCTTTCGAGGGTGAAGATGGTTTGCACATTTTGAAATCGCGACCAACCCGAGCCGGGATTCTGCGAGGCAAGAAATCCCCCATAGGCTACCGGACCCCCGGCCAAAAGGCGACGCCAAGCTTGCGATCCTCTGTCTCTCGGTCGTGACCAATTATTACGGCCGGCTTTGGCTCGGATCATCGCAGATTGCGGCTCGCTGACTTCCGATCGTCCTTCCGCATTCGCCATTCGCAATTGGCTTCAATCTGACTTCTCCGACCTCTGGTTTTGGTCCAAGGGCTAAGCAAGCGACCGTATGCGACGCGTTCGGAGACAATCCATCGCGGACGTGAATCAAAAATCGGCCTGCGAATTTTCGGTTCAAGTGGGTGGAGATCAGAAGTCAGAGATCGGAAACACTTCGTCGATTCAAGCGTCTTATCGTGTTGCGTCAGCCCGCGATCGTCATCCGATGAAGAAGTGCCTTCCGCCATTCCCAGTTCTGCGCGAGGGCGGTTCTGACTTTTGATCTCTGTCAGCTGATTCAGCATTTCAGCAATTCGCAATGTGGCTTCAGTCCGACTTCCGACGTCTGTCCTCTGACTTCCGGTAGGGCCTTTCCGGCTGCAAAGAGCCAAGCGGCAAGTGCCAAGAGCGCGAAGAGCAAAGATGCGCAAGAGCACAGAGCCCTCCGACTTCTGAATGCCGACCTCCGACTTCTGACTTCTGATCTCTGATCCTCACCTGATTGCAATTCGCATTCGCAATTCGCAATGTGGCTTCAATCTGACCCCTGCTTTTAGGCCTTCAATTCCTCAAATTTTCAAATAGTGAAGTCGAGCGAAGACGGGGTGCCGCGCCGCAGACTGTTTGGTTGATGTAACTACTTGAGGCCCTGAGGGTTATAATTTACATAATTATAACGTTTTTTCCTCGACAAAACGACCCAAATTTGTTCTCATCGCGCACACTAAATATTGGAACACGGTGCACCCCCTTAAAATGAAATTGAGACTTCACTTCTGTGACCCCAGCGACCCGAAAATCATCGCACTGCCGGGCGCATTTTTTTGCGGCGCCACTAATTCTGGCTTTGATTTTTTGCGGCGCAAATTTTGCCCTCGCACAAACAGTTGCGTTCGGCGGGGGCGGGGGTGGCAATCCCAACGACTTCAATTACCAGACCGATCAAACCGGCAATAAAAACGAACAACACAAACCGAAACCGAAGGTGACTCCGACGCCCGCTCCCGATCCGACATGGAACGGCGCGAGCAGTCCATCGACTGTCAACTGGAGCGTCAGGCGGCGCCACCGGGAATTGGAGCGGAGCAGCGGCACCAACGAGTTCGACCACCACGGATGTGGTCTTCGCAGGTACTACTAATACGGGAACGGCTGGCACACCTTTGAATCAGGACATCGCTACCCCGATGACTCTACGTAGCATCACTTTCGATGCAACAGCAGGAAATTTCTTCTTGGGCGGCGGTCAGATTGGGACCACCAATGGCAACACTCTTACAATCACACAAAGTTCATCGAATTCTCAAAACATTGCCAATGCGATCACCAATACTCAGACGACCGCAAGCGGCACAGCAACGCTGGCGCTCGCCGGCAGCGGTACGGGCGTTGTGACCTTGAGCGGCGTAATCTCCAATTCAACGCACGCCGTTGACGTCGTAGCCGTGACTAAGACCGGCACAGGTACCTTTGTCCTGAGCGGTGCTAACACTTATGGCGGCGGCACAACTGTCAGCGGCGGAACACTGCTGGTAAATAACGCGAGCGGCTCCGGCACTGGCACGGGGAGTGTCACGGTAAACAATTCCGGTACGGTACTGGGCGGCACGGGGACCATCAGTGGAGCTGTGACGGTTAATGGTCCAGCCACAATAACAGCCGCAACTAACGGAACCACTGGCGCGTTGACACTGTCAGGCGGCCTCACGATGACAGGCACAAGTGGCAACCTCGCAACCTACCTGGTGGATCTCACATCCCTCACTAGTGACAAATTGGCGATCACGGGCAATCTCAATTTGACTCAACGCGTTCGATCAAATCTCATTCCAAGGAACTACCGGTGCCTCTAGTTATATCTTGGCGACATATACCGGCACTCTAAGCGGCACTTTCGATACAGTCACCGGCTTGCCGAGTGGCTATTTCCTTATGTACAACGCTGCCGGTAAAGATATTGAGCTAGACGTGGTTCCCGAGCCCAGCACGTGGCTGGCTGCTGCACTTGCCCTTGGCTCTCTGCTCGCGACCCAGCGGCGGCAGCTTGCGCGTTTGCTCAAGCAACACGCATAAGGCGGAAGTCGGGAGGTCAGAGGTCGCGCGTTGACTAGACGTGGCGCCGGTGACACATTTCGCTAATGAGCAGCACGCAGCTGAATAATGCTGTCGCGAAACTTGGAAAGCTCTCCGAAGCGCGGGTGAAGCGAGTAGTATCGTTGATCGAAGACCTGGCAGAGCTCGAAGCGTTGGAGACAACGGCCGACTTGGCTGCTGCGCGTGCGGCACTGGGTGAAGCAGAAAAGCCTCTACCGTGGGAAGAGGTGAAAGCGAAACTCGATGCCCAATTCGGTCTTTCTCAGCCGACGAGCTGAGAAGTTTTTGACAACACTGCGCGATGTCGCGCTTTATGGCCGGCTGCGAGCCGCAATTGACGCTCTGGCGGAGGACGCTCGGCCTTCGGGTTGCGTTAAGCTGGCGGGAGCGCCTGATCTTTATCGAATCCGAGTTGGCGATTATCGTATCGTGTACCAAGTGCAAGACACCGAGCAAATCGTGCTTGTCCTATCGATCGGCCATCGGCGAGAAATTTATCGGCGCAGTTGATTATCCGCGCCGGCATCTTATGCGGTTGCTCAAGCAACACGCCATAAGGCGGAAGTCCCGCCACGGCGGGCAGGCTTCAGTCGGAAGTCAGATCTTGGCTCGTTCGCGCTAGCTTTGCGCTTGCCCCTTGGCCCTTTGCAGCCGGAAAGGCCCCTAGCGGAAATCAGAAGTCAGAAGTCGGAAGTCTGCTGCCGACCCGCCTTCGCCCAGCTCCGGCGTGGCAGGCACGGCCGCCGCTACAGCCAGCGCGTCACTCCTTGCGCGTCATTTTTTGAAATAAGTCGCGTTCTTCCGGCAGAAGGCTTTCGCTGGGCACTTTTACAATCTCCCTGAGAGCTTCGTCGCGATACCCGTTCGCTTCCAGAACTGCGGCGTGGACCACGACCGATGCTGGAGTAAATGGGCCGTTTGGGATACCGAGTTCTCTGTAAACGGCGAACGCATCGGCTGGACGATTCTGCCGAAGCCGGGCCAGAGCCAGCAGCGTGTAATGCGAAAGGTCGGTTGGTTGTTGTTTGATCAAATTTTCGGCGAACGCCTCGATGTTCTTCAATTCCTCAGACGTTGAAGGCTCGCCCGAGCCGGGTGTCGATTCGTTAGGCAAGAGAAGAAGGCGCACGTAAGCCTCGTCGTTTACCAGTGCAGTATCCTTCGGCCAAATTTTTAAATATTCCTGAAGAAGCGCGTGAATTCTTTTCGTATCGTGGTCCGCATACGCGATGCGCAGGCGACCCTGCTCGGCCGCGCGCGATCTTGGCGAGGCGACTGCGGCTGCGTCGTAAGCTTTGGCCGCGACTTTGCCAGCGCCACTCTTCTCCGCGTAGTCACCAAGGGTAAGAAGTTTGCCAACATCGCCGGCCGCGGCCTCCAGCGCGCTCTGCCAATTGTTGTCGGCGCTCTGCTGCTGTCCCAACTTCGTGTAGCAACGCGCCAGGTACATGCTTTGAGTCACCGGGGCGAAGGGGAAACGCTCGCTCTCTAAAATTCGGCGGATATCATCCCACCGGCCGAGGGCATCCAGCGCGTTGATATGGTGGAGGAAGAGTTCCTGGGTCTGGGTGGCTCGATTAAGTGGAACAAGGTCGAGCTCACGCTGGTACTCTCCACGGCGGTAGAGCCAGCCGGCGAGAGCGGCCAGCTCGTCGTTATTTCCGTTTTTCCATCGGTCGATCGTTTGCCGCTCAATCTCCTCAGAACGATCCTTGTGCTGCGATATCTCCAGGTCGACCGCCAGTAGCTTGTTCTCCGGTTTCGCTAACGGATGATTGTTGATGCGCTTGGACAATCTGTTCGATGGGAACAACCGAAGGTGTCTTCTCGGTGCCTGCGGCCGCTAGAATTCGCCGGGCAAGGGCGATCAGCGCATCGAGCGCAACGTCATCATTACCTTTGCCAATCTCTGCTAAACGTCGGTCGATTTCCTTTGGATCACCACCCGATCTGCCTTGGCTATCCTGGACTATTGCAGCAAGCGCCATGATCGCCTGGAACTGGTCGCGTCGTGTCGCGGTCGGATCGGCCAGGGCTTTTTGGACGAACTCGGTTGCTTTATCGAACTCCCGTTTCTGCGCGGAAACTTGGGCCACCAGGATCAAATCCGAGGGGGTTGGCTTGCCGTCGCGATTTTGGAGCAGCTGCTGCGCGGCTTCGTCAGCGCGCGCGATGTCGTTGACCTTTAAGGCAATTTCCGCCTCGTTTCGCAGATCAGCTCGAGTGAGCGGAGTAACGGATGCCAGGTTCTTCCAAAAATCCAGCGCGTCAACCTCGCCGGCCAGCGAGAGAAGGCGGGCCACGGCTCGAATCACTTGGGGTTCCTTCGCACTGAGGAAATATGCTGTGACCACTTCTTCGCGTGCGTCTTTCCATTTCTGCTGATCCATGGACGCCAAGGCCCGCTCAGCATACCGCCGCGCCTGCCAACCTTTAATCGCACGGCCCAACGGCTTTGCTACGAGGCCGGCGATTCCGAGCGCAAGAACGACCGCCACAGTTCTGATGACGATGCGGCGCTTTCGCAATCGCTTTTTAAGGAGATCGTCGGAACTCGGCGGGACTTCGGCGGTTATTGCCATGGGTAGCAAATTAGCTGCTTAAACTTGAAGCGGGTCGCGTTCCAAACTGGTATCATAGGACAATTTAGGACAATTTACATGGCACGGAAATGAGCATTTCGGAAGTCAGATGTCGGAAGTCAGATGTCGGAAGTCGGAAGTCGGAGTCAGCGGTTCGCAGGGTGCGAACTCTACGGCGGGAGTGCGCGAGCGCGAAGACGCGAATCGCACTAGGGAAGCCGGTGACTCGGTTTTGGTGAAAACCGAGAAGTCAGCTTTTCACCTCGGCTCAACCTCTCAACCTCTCAACGTTCTCTCCGATGTCAGCGTTTCCGCTTTCAGTTTTTGTATCTCAGCTGCTCCCGCAGCGCTCGACCGCTACCCTCGCGGCTGTACCGGCCATGTCGCTCGTCCCACTCGCTCCATTCAGCTTTCCGGCTCAACTTCTCAACATCTCAACGCTCCCTTCGATGTCAGCTTTTCGCTCGGCTCAACTTCTCAACTCAACCTCTCAACACCTCAACGCCTCAACCTCTTCTAGCTTATGGATCATGAACTGATCATCGAAGCCGGCCGGGCCGAGCGCAATTACTGGCACGATCTGTTTCGGTATCGCGAGCTGTTTTATTTTCTGGCCTGGCGCGACATCCTTGTCCGCTACAAACAGACTGTGATCGGCGTCTTGTGGGCGGTCTTGCGCCCACTGCTCACAACCGTCGTTTTCGTGTTCGTATTCAGCAGGATTGCCAAACTGCCGAGTGAAGGCGTGCCCTATGCGGTAATGGTGTTTGCCGCGATGCTGCCGTGGCAACTCTTTGCCACGTCGTTGAGCGAAGGCAGCAACTCGCTCATTACGAACTCGAACTTGATTTCGAAGGTTTATTTCCCGCGCCTGATCGTGCCGGCCAGCGCCGTCATTGTGTCGTTTGTCGATTTTGCCGTTTCCTGCGGGTTACTCGCGATAATGATGATCTGGTATCAGGTCTGGCCGAGTGTCTACCTTCTCACTTTGCCACTTTTCACTTTCCTCGCCCTCCTCACTTCCACCGGGGCGGGCCTCTGGCTAGCGGCTTTGAATGTCGAATATCGCGATTTCCGTTATGTGGTGCCGTTTATTGTCCAATTCGGTCTTTATGTTTCGCCGGTCGGCTTCAGTTCGTCGGTCGTTCCCGAAAAATGGAGAATACTTTATTCGCTCAACCCGATGGTCGGTGTGATCGACGGTTTCCGCTGGGCCATCTCGGCGGGGCGCACGCCGTTTTTCTTTCCGGGTCTGATCTCCAGTTTGGAGTCACGTGCCTTCTTCTTCTCAGCGGAGTGTGGTATTTTCGGAAAATGGAACGCACGTTTGCGGATGTGATATAGAGACAGCGGGAAAAGGCTGACAATACTGAGGTAAGACGCCAGGTGTTGAGAAATCTGAGCTGTTGCGACCGAAAGCTGAAACTCTGAAAGGGTGAACAGTCTGAACTCGACCGCCGCGGTTGCGAGCGCGGCGCTTGCCGATTGCGCTCAAAAGCGTTATTTTGCTTACTTATGAGCACGCCTGCGGAGATCGAAAGCGCAATCGAAAGATTGCCGACCGACCAAATGCTGGAGGTCGCCTCGTGGCTGGATGATTACAGAGCGATGCTTCAATCATCGGAAAGCCTATTTCAGCGGCTTGACGATCAGGAAGTGGATGTCGCCGGCCAACAATGGCTGGGCGAATAATTATGAGCGCCTCGGAAATCATTGCAGAACTCCCCAAGCTGTCGCTGGCGGAACGCCGTCGATTGGCTGGAGCGATCTTTGACCTTGAGGCAGACGCGCAGCTTCTTCACGACTGCGATGCCCGCGCGGACGACCGTTTCCAAATGCTGGACGCAATGGAAGCCGAAGATGCCGAGCCCAAAGCCGGGTGATATCTGGCGAGTCGACTTAGGCTTAGCAGCCAAAGTTCGCCCATGTTTAGTGATGAGCGATTATCCCGCGGACGATGAACTTGCGCTGATTCTTATTATTCCGCACACAACTGCTGCGCGCGGCAATCGCTGGGAATTTTCCTGCTCAAAGCCTTTTCTCAAACCTGGTGTCTTGCACTTGCAACAGATTCAGCCTGTCTCCTTGCCGCGCTTGGAAGCGAAACTAGGCGCTCTGACGACCGAAGAGTTTCATGGCGTAAAGCGTCGCTTATCCTCGTTGCTGCAATTGGATCGATGAGCGACGCGATAATTAGCGTCGAGAATCTGGGCAAGCGGTACTCGATTCGCCACGAACGTGAGCGCTACACCGCCTTGCGCGATGTGTTAGCCGAAAAAGCCAAGGGCCTTTTTCAAGAAGCGACAAAGCGGACAAAGCGAAAAACGAAATCCGGAGCTGGGAGCATCCAGAATCTCAGCGTGTCAGCGCTTCACCTTCTCAGATGTCACCTCTCAGACATCTCAGCATTTCAGCGTTTCCCGCACTTCGAACCGAAGACTTTTGGGCGCTTAAGAAATGTCTCTTTTGAGGTGCGCAGAGGCGAGGTCCTCGGCATCATTGGCCGGAACGGGGCGGGGAAATCGACGTTGTTAAAGATTCTTTCGCGGATCACTGAACCGACCGAAGGGCGGGTCCGGATTCGTGGGCGGGTCGCTTCGCTTCTGGAGGTGGGTACGGGGTTCCATCCCGAGCTGACCGGGCGCGAAAACATTTACCTAAACGGCGCGATCCTTGGCATGACCCGCGCTGAGATCAAAAAGAAATTCGACGAGATCGTGGCCTTTGCTGAGACAGAGAAATTTTTGGACACACCGGTGAAACGTTATTCGAGCGGAATGTATGTTCGGCTCGCGTTTGCCGTCGCCGCCCATCTCGAGCCCGAAATCCTTGTCGTCGACGAAGTCCTAGCCGTCGGCGACGCCGAGTTTCAAAAGAAATGCTTGGGAAAAATGGAATCCGTTTCGAAAAGGAAGGCCGCACAGTCCTCTTCGTTAGTCACAACATGGGTGCTGTGAGAGCCTTGTGTGGCACTAGCCTTTTGTTGGAGTCGGGCACGCTGGCGATGAAGGGAGAAACGAACTCGGTGGTGTCAACTTATCTGAGCCACGCACAGTTGAGCCCAGCGCGAAGTGAGCTGGCCGCCCGACAACGTCGCCGTGCCGGAACTGGCGATGTTTGGATTCCAAGCGTTGAGACCCTTAGCATTGTCGATTCCAAACCGCAGACGCAATTTTTAATCGGAGAATCGTTTCGAATGCAAATTTCTTACGAGGTTCAAAGGGCCGCCCGCGGAACGTTCTTCATTTTGATTGCGACTGATGACGGCACGGTAATCTTCAGTTCATTCCAACGGGATAATCAACCTCCGCTGGACTTAGTTGCGTCAGGTCAGATGACCGCTGATCTCGCCGACTTGAGACTGAGCCCTGGTAGATACCGAATTTCAGCGGGAATTTTCGACAGCGAAAACAATTTCATCGAATGGGCCGAGGATGTTGGGCAATTTGAAATTCTCGCACATTTTTTTGACGGTGGTCCGTTTGATCATCGGTTGGGCTTCATCACAAAGCCGCTTGTATGGGCTAATCAGAATGAAGGCGTAGCGGTCTAGGGTGAGAAGCTGGCGTAATAGAGTGATCGACTGTTGCAGTCGTACTGCAATTCGTTGCCTGCAACGTCCGAATGGAACGTACCGCATTATTCCTTCTATCGCACGTCGCGAACTACGAGCTATCCAAAGCGAACTACTGCGAAGGTCCCTTGAGCTTTGCGGTGAGAATTGCTCGTTCCATTTCCCCTTCAAGATTGAAGGTCCCGAGAGAGTGAAAATCGGCAATCGAGTGTCCATCGCTTCATATGTCCACATTTGGGGTCATGGTGGTGTGGAGATAGGTGACGATTGTCTTATTGCCAGCCACGTTGCGATTAGCTCGGTTACCCACGATAAGTCAACTCAGCTGTACCGCGCGCGCAATGTCTTCGGTCAAGTCAAAATCGGCTCTAACGTCTGGATCGGCACGCATGCAGTTGTCTTACCAGAAGTCACCGTAGGAGATAATGCTATCATCGGCGCCGGCGCGATCGTGACTCGCGATGTTCCGGCGGGAGCCATCGTTACGGGAATTCCCGGCCGTCCTCGGAGCGCTTAAATTTGTGGTGAAGCTCTACTCACCCAAAGATGACCGCGTTTCGCCAATGCTTCGAGCAAGTCGGCTGCCCGTTATGCGGATCAGACGCGAGTGTCGCACGGGAGGCTGAAGCCCCTGGATTCGCGTCTTGGTGACGGCGAGACGATTCAAACAACCGCCTTACTCGGTTCGGGAGTGTCAATTGCGGCTTGCTTTATCGCAGTCGGACGCTATCGCAAGAAGAATTTGACAGATATTACGCGTAGAACCGATTTTCGGAAATGGGAAATGACAGGTTTTTTCCCGACGGAACGCTCGCTTTCAAGATTTTGCGCACACTTGCCGAAGGGAGCCAGATTCTTGACTTCGGTTGCAGTTCAGGACGGTTGCTTTCGCGACCGGTTTGCCACGATTACGAGTGTTGGGCTTCGAGGTGAATGACGCTGCCTGTCGCAAGGCGGCGAAGAAAGGAATCAAGATTCTTGCGAACGACGATCTTTGATGATTCGAACCTACCGATATTCGATGCAATCGTGCTGGTTGATGTTTTCGAGCACATGACCAAGCCGTTGAATTTTGCGCAAGCTACAGGTATTCTCGCGCCGAATGGAGAGTCTCTCATCATTGTCACCGGGAACGGAGACGCGTCTGCATGCCGACTCGACCCTGCTCAGTTTTGGTATTTCCGCATTATCGAACACGTCGCGATGTTGACGCAACGAAGCGCCGAATGGATATCCCAACGCCTCCAACTCCACTTGGAAAGCTGGGAAAAAGTCTGTCACTACGATATTCCGCTGCTTACGCAGGCGCGACAATGGCTGCAACACACCGCGTACTGGCAGTTCCGCCGCGGACCGAGACCTGTTCGTGCACTGTTGCGCTGTCTGCCACGCGTGCGCAAAGCCGAGCGCTGGGAGGTAGCTCCAGGTTTCAGCGCGAGCAAGGATCATGTGCTTGCGGTATTCCGTAAACCAATGCTCGGCTGATGCGCATTTTATACTTTTCCGGTGTTGTTCCTGTCGAACGGAATGCCGGCTATACCTTGATGTATCGTCACCTCTTGCGACTGACGAAGAGTGGCCACGAGCTCCTCGTTCTGACACGCGACTACGAGAAGGCGCGTAACGTCGAGTTGCCTTTTAACACCATTCGCTTCGCAGAGCGCTCTCGAAATTTCCAACGCGTCGCCAACAGGGTCGGCAGCCCTCAGTTTTGGGTTGAACTGGACGCGCGACGGGTACGCCGACTCGCCAAACCATATATTGCACAGTTTCGACCCCAGGTAATTATCACTGTTTGGGAATCTGGGTATTTGCTCGCTGCCGCCGACGTCGGAAAAGAACTCGGCGTTCCTGTCGTGATCGTGATCCATGACGACTTTGAGCAGATGTTGCGGCCTCATCCTCGGAAACACCGGTGGGCAGCTCGGAGACTTCGAAGGATCTACCACTCCGTAGCAGCGCGCATTTGTATCGGGCCGGCAATGGCCGAGCACCTAACACAGACTTATGGCAAGGCAGAAGTAGACGTAATTTACCCGATCCCTGCGGAACCAGGATCGCCAGTGACCCAACTGCGAAGAAAATCGAACGACGATCCGCTGCGGATCGGGTTTTTTGGCGAACTCGGGGGGAATTATGGCCCTATTCACGCAGTTGTAGATGTACTTGAACAGGCCAATGCCGAATTTCACTATTTCAGTCATTCTTGGGGGCCGGATCGCGGCCCGTTAGCGAGTCGTCCGCGGGTCTTTGATCATGGGGCGACAGACCCCGTCGGGTTGCAGAACTTTTTTCGGGCTAACATCGACGTCATTCTTATCCCGCAGGGTTTCGAACCGGAGATCCGTCAGCTAATCTGCACTTGCTTCCCGTCTAAAATTCCAGAGGCATGCCAGATTGGATTACCATTACTTATTATCGGCCCTGCGGACGGAAGTGCCGCGCGGTGGGCGCATGAGCATCTTAAGCCGCCTGCCTTCGTCTCAAGTCTCAATCGTTCCGACATTGTTCGCGCGTTACGCGAGTTTGCCGACCCGTCAACTTGGGAAACCCAGCGTCAAACGATATTGCAAATCGCGGGCAGCATGTTCTCGCCGCAGCGTCTTCATGAGCAATTTGAAAGCGTGCTGAGTCGTGTCTGCGGCAGAGGCGATGAAGCGAATGCCACGAAGGAAATTCTTGTCAGCTCGGTTTAGTCCTTTCGCATCGAATGAACCGGCCGGAAACATTGAAGGAATCAAGGTATGAGTTCGCGGCGCTGGTGGTCCGCGATCTTATAGATTCGCTGCCTGGACGCATCGCTTTCGATGTCGGTGCAGGCGCGTGCGTAATGCGCAAGCCCATCGTCGACTCCGGCCTTCAATGGGAAGGGTTCGACATCTCGCCGCAGTCAACAGATGTAAAGCGCTGGGACCTTGATTACCCCGCTCCTGACGGTTGCAAGAAAGCAGCTGTCGTTCTGCTTCTCGATGTTATGGAACACCTTCTCAATCCGGGGCTCGGACTACAGCATGTTGCTGAGGTGATGTTGCCAAACGGACGCCTCATTTTGACTACTCCAAACCCGCGGTGGGGCCGCAGCCGACTTCATGCGGTTGGGACTGGCTTCCTCGGGTGTTTCACACAGAACGATCTTGATGTAAATGGACATGTATTTCCACTTTGGCCACATGTTCTTGAATACATGCTTTCGCGGACTGGATTCGTTGTGGAACGATATTGTACCTTAGATGGATGGACGACATGGCCTCGCGGGCCTATTACGGTGCGTTATCCCTTGCGCGTTGGCCACGCCTTACTGAACAAGATTATCGAACTAGGCGACCCGACGGCATGCGGCATGAGTTATGGAGTCGTGGCGCGTAAGGAAGATCGCTCGCCTCTAATGCTCAACGTCTTCTATGCTGAACCCGATGCGGATCGCTGGTTACCTTTCGACCGATATCCGCGAAGATTAATCCGCAGAGTAGTCCGAGGCCGACGCCGCCCAGGAGGCATGGAGCGGTATTACCTAAATCTTGCTGATGGTCTCCGGCGCGCCGGAATACCATTCAGGTTTAACGATTTTTCTCACGCTCGAAGAAACCCAGACGAGTTAGTCGGCATAGTCGGGAAGGGTCACCTTCTCCGCCAATATGACTGGCGAAATCCAATCGTTTTTGGGCCGGCGGTATTCTCTCATCCTTACGAAGACTTAGAAATTTTTAATCGCGCGCCGATTTTAAAGGTATTGGTCTCGTGCGCTTGGCTGCAGCGAATGTACCAACAAGTTGTCGATCTCCCCGTCGAGGTATGGCCGGCGGGGATCGACACCTATACGTGGCAACCGTCGCCTGACACTGCTAAAACCATCGACGTTCTCGTTTACGACAAAATTCGATGGAAGCGCGAGAAATATGAACTCGGAACTTATCCAACCTATTCTTGTTGAGCTCGAACGACGCCAACTGAGGCACAAGATTATTCGCTACGGGCAGTACGAAGAAGAAGATTTTCGGGAGCAGCTCTTGCGATCCCGCTCAATGATCTTCCTGGTCGAGCATGAGACACAAGGCTTTGCGTATCTTCAGGCGTTGGCGACCGGCGTGCCGATCCTCGCGTGGGACCGCGGCGGCTTTTGGAAGGATCCAGCTTTTTACCCTGATCGCGTCCGCTTTGAGGGTGTGACTTCTGTGCCTTACTGGGACAGTCGTTGTGGTGAGAAGTTCGCTCATCCGGCCGCAGTTTGTGACGACCTTGGAGCTTTTTCTTCATAAGTTGGAGCAGGGCGAGTTTCGGCCGCGCGAATTTATCATGGAAAATCTTTCGCTTGAATCTTGCGCGAAAAGGTATGTCGATCATCTGCAAGGGTCGAAAGTCCCGCATCTCGCGCAGGGTCTGGCAGGAAAGGCAAGATGAAACAATTGCTTGGGCGACTTCACGCATGGCTCTCCTCGTCGCCATCACTAGTGGATTTGGCAGTCAAAGTCCGCAATCAGGCCAATGCCATTGTTGCAACGCATTTCTCCCGCTTGTCGGTCTCAACAGACCCCGCAGTGAACGGTGAAAACAGGCTTGTGGAATTCGTCGCCTCTCAAGCAGAGAATTTTATCGATGTAGGCGCGAATGAGGGAGAATGGAGCGCACATTTTCTTGCGCATTCGCGCGCAAAGGTCCCGGCGCTCATATTGAGCCAAATGCGCAATGTGCTTCTCGTCTACAGCAGCGCTTTTCACCGCATCCGCAAGTTGTGATCATTAATGCGGCCGTAAGTGATTACGCTGGCGAAGCGCAGTTTTTTGATAGTACAGTTAAATAACCAGTTATCGTCGTTAAGCGCCGCGAACGTCGGTACGTCTGCAGCACCACCACGGATCGTTCCATTAGTTACCCTTGATTCCGAACTGGAAAAATGGGGTTGGGATCGAGTTTCGGTTTTGAAAATCGACGTCGAAGGGCACGACTATTTCGTTTTGCGAGGAGCCCGTCAACTCTTACAACGTCGTAGAATCGATTTGGTTCAATTTGAATGTAACAGCACTTGGGCGGCAACCGGCGTGACCTTAAGCGCCGCGATCAATTTTCTCCGCGAGTTCGGCTATCGGGTTCTTCATCTGCGTCCAGCCGGTTTGTTCGCTGTGGATTTCGCACGTTTCAGCGGTGATTTGGGCTACGGTAATTGGGTTGCTTTCCATGAAGGGTCGGTGGAGCTGGTGCGCTCACTACTTCAAGGGAATGCCCACGCACGAACGCTTGAAGGGAATTAGAAGTCTTGTCTGACGTACAAGAGATAATGGGTGTGAAGCGTTAACCATGGCCAGTATTTGCATTACTTTAGGATCTCACCTGAGCCGTAATCCGCGCGCGGTTCGTGCTGCAACTACTCTCGGTGGCGCAGGACATCAGGTGCTTTTAGTGGGTCCAGTATACACCGAAGAAGGTGCGAGCGAAGACGCTACCCTCAAGCGCACCGCGCCCTGGCAATACCAACCCAGTGTCGACTTGAGGAAAGAGTTTGGCACGGCGGCAACCAGACTGCGGCATCGCCTTATACGGCGCGTGAGTACTAACCTCGTCAGACTCGCGGGAGTTCAATTGCCGGAATCCCTGGGTTACGCCGTTCGATCTACGCAAGATATGATCAGGCGGAGACATTGGGATCTCCACATCGGATATCAGGAGATTGGCGCCTATGTGAGCTACCAACTTGGAAAGGAGGGGCGTTGCGTTGCAACCGATCTTGAAGATTGGTATTCGCGAGATTTGTTGCCAGAGGCACAGCGGGTTCGGCCGTTGCGCTTGCTTCGAGAATGCGAACGTTTCGCGGTTCGCTCCGCGCGCTACGCATCCACTACATCACACGCTATGGCGGGCTCGATGCAACAAGCGTATGGCGGTGGACTTCCGACCGTCATTTACAATGCGTTTTCGCTATCGGAACGCGAACACATAGATGCTAGAACACTTGATAGGCGTGATCTTTCCAAAATCTCTCTGCATTGGGTTTCTCAAACTATTGGGTGCGGACGTGGTTTGGAGACTCTTTGCGAGGCTTTGCATCTGAGTTTCGATCCCTATCGAACTGCACCTTCGCGGTTCTTGTACCGGTGAATTCGAGTCGCAGCTTCAGGCGAGCTTCCCGAGCCATCATGGCCATCGCCTTTTTGTGCACCCTCTGATTCCCGCAAACGAGTTGCTCAGTCGCGTCGCCGAGCACGATATTGGTCTCGCGCTCGAGCTGCGTCAACCCGACAGCCGAAATCTGACAGTCACCTACAAGTTTTTGCACTACCTGCTTGCTGGTTTAGCGGTCGTGGCAAGCGATACCGCCGGTCAAAGCGAAGTGACCGGGGCGCGAATGGCGCAGTTTATCTTTATCGATGCGGTGACGCTCAAGACCTTGCTAGGCAATTGAATCTATTATTATCAGCTCCAGGGCGGTTAGCCGCTGCGAAGAAAGAAGCACTTGCAGCCGCGCGTGAAACGTTTTGTTGGGAGAAACAGGCGCCTAAACTCTTGCG
The DNA here is from genome assembly GCA_963817335.1 of uncultured Verrucomicrobiae bacterium. Lineage (GTDB taxonomy): Bacteria > Verrucomicrobiota > Verrucomicrobiia > Chthoniobacterales > UBA10450 > AV40. The sequence continues at coordinate 59,446 of CAWFNX010000004.1, forward strand.
CGCCGTCGACGCCGCATTGCGATGACGCGACGAGTGCTGATCGTTACCAGTTCATGGTTCCCTGTAATGATCGCTGACATGCAGCGGGCGCGAATGCTAGCCTGGGATTTGCCGACGGTGGGGTGGGAAGTCGAAATCCTGACAGCAGGGGAGGAATTTCAACGGCCCGAGTCCATAGACGCTGAGTCAAGTTCACTATTCAATCAGGAAATTCGGGTGCACCAAGTTGCTCCGACAAATCAGTGGCTCTTCCGATTGTTGAAAATGAGATCGATCGGTTGGCGTGGTCTAAGGCCACTCTATCGAAAAGGATGCGAGCTGCTGCAATCGGGAAAGTTTGATCTCGTCTACCTGAGCACGACTCAGTTCAACTTATTTTGTCTTGGCCGACTCTGGCAGAAAAGATTTCATGTGCCGTACGTTCTCGACTTTCACGACCCGTGGGTGCGCGACGGCGGCGTCTCATACACGACCACAAAGCACAAGTTCAAGCTACTCATTTCCCGTTTCCTTGCGAAGCCGCTGGAGAAATTTGCCGTTAGCGGTGCCGCCGGCTTGGTTTCGGTTTCACCACTCTATATAGATCAGCTTCGGCGGAGATATCCAGCTGCACGATGTCTGAGCGAACAACGCGCCGTTGTCATTCCCTTTGGGGCGACTGAGCGAGATCTCCCAACATCGCCGCCAAATCCTCTCCATGACACGTCTACGCTACCCATTGTTTATGTCGGAGCGGGTGGATCGATCATGGCCAAGTCTTTCACTCAGATTATTAGGCTCATGCGACCGCTTCTGTCGGCAACATCGCCGCAAAATGTCAGGGTCATGATTTTTCTGTACGGTACTGATGGAGGGTGGCGGGCCGGTATGCCCAAGTACTTAGAGGATCTTGCCGCGGCCGAAGGCGCGGCTGACATTCGTCCGCGAGCAACCGACACGAATTACATACCTCGCGAGTATCCGAAAAATTCTTGAAGCAGCTGGCTTACTGATTCTCGGAGTAGATGACCCCGCCTACATGCCGTCCAAGCTCTTCACTTATTCTCTAACTGGAAAACCTCTTTTGGTGTGCTTGCACAAGGACTCTCAAGCAAACGTGTATTTCGAGAAGACTCCGGGCATAGGGCACCTCATTCATTTTGGAGATCAGTCGAAAGAGGATGAAGAGCGTGATCGCGAGAACGTTCGCAATTTCTTAAGTGAAGTTTCCGAGCGAAAGATTTTTGATCGTCGCGCTATCCTTGAGCCCTATCTTTCCGCGGCGGCTGCTCGAAGGCATGCTGAACTGTTCAAGAATTATTCACATGAGCGTCCTTGGCATCAACTGAGCGTTTAGGAAGGCTGATCAAGCGCCTTCGTTCCCTAAAGGCAATTTACCCAGAACCGTTAATATCAGGAGCATTCCGAGGCTTACGTTTTAAAATTGACTTGCAGTGCGGGCACTCAGTTTTGGCTCGGCCTTTATGAGCGCGAAACGTACAGATGGTTACAAAAGCTGATCTCAGGCATCGCATCTGCGGTTGATATCGGTGCCGCAGCTGGCGAATATTCTATTTATCTGTTGTCCAGAAGTTCGGCAGATCCGGTGCTTGCGTTTGATCCAAGTCCTGAGCTGAGTGACCAATTTTCCAGAGAATTTGTCGCTCAATTTTTTCGATCAGCAGACAATCGCCTAACGCGTATCCCCGTCTTTCTTCGGCAGCCGCAGACTCACACAGCTGCAAGACGGCTGGATGAATTTATAACAGACTACGAGAACCTATTTTTTTGAAGATTGATGTGGATGGCGGAGAACTCGATGTGCTTCGAGGCGCCGAGAATGATTCTGCGGACGTATCGAACGAGAATTCTTTTGGAAACACATTCTCATCGTTCTGGAGCGGGAATGCGTCGACGAACTGCGGCGGTTTGGATTCACCACGCGTGTTGTGAAGAACGCGTGGTGGAGATTGATCATAAAAGATCGAAGACCTATTGGATTTAACCGGTGGCTGGTCGCGAGTAACGATCGCGTCGTGCCCGGTTTAAACGCTATTTGCCCCACGTTGTGAGCATTCTTTTCGGTCATCCGACGGGTAATCCAAACTCGCACCACGCCGCATTGGCCCATTTCGAGGCCGGTAGGTTGGAAGCCTTTTGTGTTCCCTGGTTTCCGGGCAAAGTAGCACTCGCTTGTCTCCGGGCATTTCCACCAACACGAGCGATGGCAGCCCGGCTGGAGCGCCGTCGATTTGAGCCTTTAGCCGAAGCGCCCAAAGTTCAGGGCCGCATTGGTGAAGTCAGACGGCTCGCTATGCGCGCCTTTGGAAAAGGAGATGAAAGGTTATCCTATGAGGCGAATGATTGGTTGATGCGGACGATGGCGCGCGAATGCCGGCGCGCATCCGGTGACTGCGGTCCACTCTTATGAAGATTGTTCGCTGTGGCAGTTCGAAGAAGCAAAGAAGTTGGGCAAAGCATGTATCTATGACATGCCAATTGGCTATTATCCGGCCTGGCAGGAAACCGAGCGGGCGTTAGCGAAACAGTTCAGCTGACTGGTTGCCAGCAGGAGGGTTAGCTTCGCACAGATTCGCGCGACCCGAACAGAAACGAAAAGAGATGGAACTGGCTGATCTCGTCCTTGTTCCAAGCACATTTGTTCAGAAGACAATCGCGCGCTTTGCGGACAAGCAATGCGCCCTGGCGCAATATGGAGTTGATAGCACGTTTTGGCAGCCATCGACCGGATGTTAAAAAGGACAGACCGCTCCGCTTTCTCTATGCTGGACAATTCAGTATCCGAAAAGGGATTCCGGTTTTGCTCGAAGCGTGGAAACGAGCGGACTTGGAAGATGCCGAGCTGCATCTTGTCGGAACGTGGCTGTTGGCCGACAGGATTCGAGCGTGAGTTGCCAAAGAACGTGCACTGGTTCGGAGCTTGCTCCCGGGAGGAACTGCTCAGTCATTACCAATCGGCTGACGTCTTTGTATTTCCTTCCTTCTTTGAGGGTTTCGGCTTGGTCCTGCTCGAAGCGATGGCTTGCGGACTACCCGTGCTCGCTTCAGATGCGACGGCCGCACCCGATCTTCTGGATGACAGCACGGGAAGAGTTTTGGGAGCCGGCGACATCGATCAGTGGGTTGAAGGTTTGCGTGAGTTCGCCAGACATCGCGATCGGTTGCCGGCGATGAGAAAAGCTGCGCGTGAAAAAGCGTGCCAGTGCACTTGGGAGCGATATCGCGAAGCGGTTTCGACTGCCGTCAGCACCTTTCGTCTAGTCGGCGGTGAAGCTGCATACGACCACTGACGCTTCGGTGAATCAAGTCCGGTTACCTTTGTCACTGCGACTTTTGCAGCGCTGCGAATTCCCACACAAGCTTGGGATCTGCGAGAGACTATTTTCCGCTCGGCTTGAGCAGCATGGCGTGTGTTGGGTGAAAACGTCTGTCGGACCGATCTGGAAACTCGATCTGGCGAACTCCACTCATCGCTGGATCGTTTACGGGAAGTACGAGGGCGCTAGCTTCTTCAATTGGATGAAGCGCAATCTCTCAGCCGCCCCGATTATCGTGGACTCCGGCGCAAACATCGGGCAAATGATACTCTATTTCGGCACTTATTTTCCCAAGGCGCGTATCCTCGCCTTTGAACCTGGAGAGCCTCAAGCCAACTGGCTATGCGAATGCCTTGCTGTCAACCCTGCGATCTCGCCAAAGCTTTTCCGACAGGCGCTGGGCGAGCGTGAGGCGGTGATGTATCTTCAACCAACCGGTCATTCATGCTCGCACGGCGGACAGAATATCGTCACAGCGGAGCCTGGTGGAGACCCGATCCAAGTCGTTAGGCTCTCGCAAGTTTTAGACTCAGAGGGAATATCTCACGTTGACTTGTGGAAGCTGGATGTCGAAGGATTCGAAATTCCTGCGCTAACAGGCGCAATCGATTGGCTCAAATCGAAAAGGATTCACGCGTTGTGGATCGAAACGATTGGTGAAAACGGGAAGTCGGGTCATGGATTTCATGCGCGACATTGGTTATAGGCGGTTCAATTAAGTCGTAAAGGTGATCCGGTGGCGGTCAAGAATCATGAAGGTGACAATACACTTTTTCTTCCACGTGATAACGAAACGCCGCCGGCTGGCAATCGTCGTTTCCCACCCCATCCAGTATTACGTTCCGCTCTATCGTAAACTTGCAACGCGCGAAGACCTCGACCTGAAAGTATTTTTCACGTGGCACGCAGCGACAGGCGCACAACGAGATTACGGCTTTAAACGCGAGTTCAAGTGGGACATCCCGCTCACGGAAGGTTACGACTACGAGTTAGTTCCAAATATCTCGAGTTCTCCCGGAACTCACCGGTTCTGGGGCCTTCGAAATCCGGAGTTGGTCGATCGGGTCATGAAATGGCAACCCGACGTCGTGCACATCACCGGTTACGCGTTTGCTTCGCACTTGCGCGCCATCAGGCAATTCCACCGGCGCGGCATTCCGATTTTGTTTCGCGGTGATTCGCATCTCCTCGATCAAAAAGCGGGATTACGCTGGCAATTGAAACGCTTTTTGTTAGGCCGCATCTATCATCAAGTCAGCGCCTGTCTCTATGTCGGAAAGAACAACTACGACTACTATCGAAAGGTTGGCGTGTCCGATTCTCGTCTCTTCTATTGCCCGCACTCGATCGATGTTGAGCGGTTCTCCGAGCCGAACGACGAACTCGAAAGTAAGGCAAGGGCGTGGCGCAAAGAGCTTGGAGTGCGTGAAGAGGCAAAGGTCCTTCTGTTCGCGGGAAAATTTGAGGAGAAGAAACGGCCGCTTGAACTCATGCGTGCGGTGGCAAAAGCGCAAGCCTTGGATCTTGTGCTGGTCATGGTCGGTAACGGGGAATTGGAGAACGACGTGAACAGTTTTGCGGCGCAATACCCTGACAAGTTCCGCGTCCTGCCATTTCAAAATCAGAGCAGGATGCCGGTGGTCTATCGTTTGGGAGACATCTTCACGCTGCCTTCTGCCTACGGAGAAACATGGGGATTGGCTGTAAACGAAGCACTCGCCTCAGGGCGCAGGGTGTTGATAAGCGATAAGGTTGGCTGCGCACCCGACGTTGTTAAATCGGCGGAGGAAGGTGCCGTCTTTAGAGCGGACAATTGGGACGATTTTGAGACCAAGCTTAGAAAATTGCTGTCGCAGCCTACGGATGCCGCTGAACTCAGGCGGCGCGCGAAAGGCTTTGATATCCCAGCAACTGAAGCCGCGTTAGTGGCCGCGCTCGAAGAAGATGCTGAAGCAAAGAAAGTTGAGAGCGTTGAGACGTTGAGAGGCAAAAGCCGAAACCTGCAAAGGGCTAAGCGGCAAGCGAAAGAGAGCAAACAAGCGAATGATGCACTAGCGGAAGCGTAAGAGCTGAGCTCCGACTTCCGACCTCTGAGCTTGCCTCAATTTGCTCTTCGCGCTTCGCCCTTACCCCTTTGCGCCGCTCCGCGGCCGTGCCGAATGACAAACAAGACCGAGAATGGTAAGATTCTCGCTATTCTTCAATTGAATGAGATTTGAGGGGCTGAAACTGAGCCAGTTGAGGCTAGCTTTTATATGACGCCATCGGCAGTTGCGCCTTTCCCACAAGTCGGGCGCAGGTTTCGCGACCTGATCCGTCGCCGCCTCGGTCTGATGGCGGCGTTCTGGTTTGGGTTTCTTGGCGTTGGTCGCCGTCGTGCTTTTCACCGCTCATCCCCAGTATGTCGAATCTGCCATCGGCGCAGCGCTCATCATCGTGGCTGCCTGGGTCCCGGCGTGGCTCTGGATCAAAAAAGGGGGCACCGGGCTGCCGGTCTTTCCAGTGTTTGCCCTGACTCACACGTGGACTTTTGGCCTGCCGCTTCTCTACGAGCATCCTATCGTAAAACTTTTCGATGCCAGCGACCAGTTATACGCGGCGATAACGGTGACCGGATTCTTGATTCTATCAACCGTGGTGTGGCTTGTGGTCCGAAATGTTCGAGTCCGCCCGCCGAAGTTTTGCCTCTCGATGCGTGAAGCTGGCGCCGACGACATCTTCTTCATTGTTCTAGCCGTAGCGATTCTTTTCACAATCGCTGTGAATGGCGGGTGGTTGAATATTCTTGGACCAGTTTATTCCATTGTCCGCGCTATCGTGCTCTCAGTTGAGGCACTCGGCTGCTTTGTGCTGAGTTACCGCCTCGGTTCGGGAGAACTGAGTGGATTGAAAGGCCTAACGTTCAAGATCTTGCTTGTTATCCTGGTGCTCGTTCACTTGCCACCACTCGAAATGGTTGGCTCAATGGCAATTGTCGCAATGGCAGCCATCGGGTACGTCTCGGGCTCGGGCAAGGTTCCATGGATCTCTTTTATGGTCGGGATTTTGATTTTCGCATTTCTCCAAATCGGCAAAGCGGAGATGCGTGATCGGTATTGGGCTGACGCGGACCAGGGACCGGTCCAGCCGACGGCCTATCCGGCATTTTTTGCGGAGTGGGTTTCCGTTTCGTTCGACGAGCTGCGTGCGTCCGAAAGTGATATCAATGAGGAAAAGACTTCATTGGTTGAGCGAGCCAGCCTGATGCAACTGCTCTTATATGAGCAGACCTTGTCGGGTTCGGTGCCGTTTATGTACGGGGATACCTATACAGTCATTCCGGAACTTTTGATTCCGCGAATCTTTTTTCCGGAAAAGCCGACGTCCCATGAGGGTACTTATCGTTTGAATATTCATTATGGTTTTCAGACACGCGAGCAGACTGAAACCACCACGATTGGTTTTGGGCTCGTGAACGAGTCGTACGCCAACTTTGGCCTCATCGGGATCGCCTTGCTGGCCATTCTCATGGGCGCGTACTACGGATGGGTGGAACGGTGGGCCGCCGGCGTTCCGTTGCTTTCCTTGCGCGGTCTGTGCGGGATCACTGTGGCCTGTTTCTCTTTCCAAACGGAGTTCGCCGCCGGCGTTTATACCTCTGCACTGTTTCAGGCACTGGTTGCGTTACTTGGTTTGGCCTTGTTTGTTGTCCGGAAAAATCCAAATCCGGTTGCTCTTGCGTCGCGCCGACGGCGGAGCGGTAAGGGCGAGCAGGGCAAGGGCAAGGGCGATCGGCAGCAAGGGCGGCAGGCAGTTTGTCCATTGGCAAACAAAGGGCGAAGAGGGAAGAGCACTAACTGATGAATGATCTCACTGCCCTGATCTTGACCTTTAATGAGCGGGAGAACATTTCTCGCACGTTGGAATCTCTTACATGGGTTTCCCGGGTCATCATTATCGACAGCTACAGCACCGACGAAACTCTAAAACTGGCGAGCAACTACCCGAATGTTAGCGTGGTTCAGCGCGCGTTCGATTCTCACCCAAACCAATGGAATTTTGGGTTGGAGAAAGTGGAAACGCCGTGGGTCCTGACATTGGATGCTGACTATCGGTTGTCAGATCGCCTGGTTGCAGAGATTCAGAATCTCAATCCCGGTGAAAATATCGCAGGATATGAAGCACAATTCGAATATCAGATCGGGGGACGATCACTACGCGCGTCGGTCTATCCGCCGCGGGTGGTTCTTTTCCGGCTGAACCAGGGCAAATATGTCGATGATGGACACACCCAGCTCCTAAGGATTGATGCCTCAAAAGAACCTCGTCCTTCAAATACTAGAGCTCGAATCGAGCGGTTTTCCGGAAAGATTTATCATGATGATCGAAAGCCACTCACTCGATGGCTACAAGAACAGGATCGCTACGCGAAACTTGAAGCCCGTCACTTGCTTTCGATTCCGGTCTCGCAATTGAGCTTTCAGGATCGTCTCCGTCGAAGGGTGTTTTTCGCGCCGCCGGCGATGTTTCTGTATCTCCTTTTTGGTCGCGGTCTGATTCTGGACGGCTGGCGCGGCTGGTATTATGTCGCGCAGCGGACCATCGCCGAACTTTTGCTTTCGATTGCGCCTACTTGAGGCGAGGGTGGAGGAGGTTAAGGGCGAAGGGGTAAGAGATAAGCCAAGCTAGTAAAAGCTCAAAGTTATTGATTAATCGTTAATGGTTATTTGGAACAGCTAACAGATAACGGCGAACCGATAACCAATTCGGCCGTGCTAAACTGTATGGATGAAAAGAAAACGGTGCTTGTTTTTCGCACCGGTCATCTCGGCGATACCGTCTGCGCCATCCCGGCCTTTCGGCTAATCCGAAATTTTTTTCCGACTGCGCAGCTGTCGCTCTTATGCGATCGACCCAGTCAATCTGCGCGGGTACCCGCGACCGAGGTCATACGGATCCTTGGGATCTTCGATACAATCGAATCCTACCGAAGTAGTGGAGCCGTCTCGGGAGCCTGGCAAATTCTGCGGATCGTAAGAAGGATGCGTCCGTCTATGGTGATCGCTCTTTCGCAGGTTCGAGAGACAGTCGAGAACGTGCGCCGTAAAAGACGATTCTTTCGAGCGTTGCGGTGTTCCAGACGTCCGAGTTGTTCAAATCTCCACGTCACATCACGATTGGCAACCCAATGAAGCGGACCGATTGATCCGACTTCTCGACACCATTGGCATCAGTGGAGAAAAACCGAACTACTCGATCCCGGTCGACTCAGCAGCTCGAATCACGCTGGAGAGGAAGCTCAAGGCTGCGGGAATTGCGGTGAATCTTCCCTTTCTGGTGTTTTGCGGAGGCGGCAAGGCTTCGACTCAATGCTGGCCGCTCGATCGCTACGCGGTGGTCTTAAGAAAAATTGCGGAAGAAATGGGAATTCAAATTGTTGGCATCGGAACGCCCCACGAAGGCGAACGCTATCGCGTTGAGATACTTCCCACCTTCCCTCAACTGCAACTGCTCCGGGAGTCTTTAACGGTTTCCGAAATGTTTGAGCTTTTTCGCCTGGCTTATGGCTATCTGGGGAATGATAGCGGCCCGATGCACGTTGCGGCAGCATTGGATTGTCCAGTCGCGGTAATCATGAGTTCTCGCAACTCGCCGGGATCATGGGACCCCGATACGCGCCGGCGTCTGGTGATTCGGCATCGGACCGAGTGCGAAGACTGCTTTCTGCAAGACTGTGTCGTGGAACGGCATCGCTGTATGACGTCAATCTCGGTCGAACGCGTTATCAACGAAGCGTTGCCTTTCTTGAAGAAATTAGAAATTAGAAATTAGAAAGGAGAACAATGGAGAAGGACCTTGAGCGCCGGACAAAGCAATTCAGTCTTACAATAATCAAGTTTGTCTCATTTCTACCTCGGACTCGGGAGGCTGACGTGCTTGCTAGACAGTTGCTTCGCTCGGCGACATCGATCGGCGCTAATTACCGTGAGGCGAATCGCGGCGTCTCGCGTGCGGATTTTGCGAACAAGATCGGCACTGTTCAGAAAGAGGCAGCTGAAACACGGTACTGGATTGAACTATTGCTCGAGTCTGAAATCGGTAAAAGGTCGACTACAGCCGAGCTGCTTAAAGAATCTTCTGAGCTTCTCGCCATCTTCACGTCGATTGGAAAACGATTAAAGGGATAGCTGTTTTCTAAATTCTACTTTTCACTTTACCCTTCGACCCTGTGTGCGGCATTGCTGGAATTGTTAATGGAAAGCTTTCTCGAGAGGAACTCGAGAGGGCGCTTCTTCGGATGCGGGAGCAACTGCATCATCGCGGGCCAGATGATAACGGAATCTTTATATCGCCTGGCACAGTTGCTGGTCTCGTCGCGACGCGGCTCGCGATCTTGGATCTAAGTCCTGCCGGTCATCAACCCATGAGCACCCCCGATGGGCGTTATCACATCATCTTCAACGGCGAGATTTACAATTTCCAAACGCTAAGAAAGAAGCTCGAAGAAGAAGGTGAGAGGTTCAATTCACATTCGGACACCGAAGTCATTCTGAAGATGTACGTTCGTTACGGGCCGGAATGTGTGCGCGAGTTCGAGGGCATGTTCGGAATCGCAATTTGGGATGAACAAGAACAAACTTGTTTCCTAGCTCGCGGCCCACTTGGAGTGAAGCCGCTTTATTATCACGCCGCGAAAGGACGCCTAATATTCGGATCGGAATTGCGCACGTTACTTGTTAGCGAGCTGGTTTCTCGCCAATGCTCGGTCGCCGCAGTCGCCGGTTACTTACTCTTCGGCGCTGTGCCGGAGCCACTCACGTTAGTCGAAAACGTCAAAGCTCTTCTTCCAGGGCATTATCTGCTTTGGAAAAACGGGGAAATCTCGATCCAGAAATACTGGGACATCCAGTTTGGATATAACCCCGACCTTTCCAGCAATGCATCCGAAATTGTGCGAGGGGCTTTAGTGGAGTCGGTCGATCGCCATCTGGTGAGCGATGTGCCAGTCGGCATTTTCTTGAGCGGCGGCATTGATTCCACAGCGATTGTTGCGCTGGCATCAAAAAAGATCCGCGAAAATCTGCGAACCTTTTGTATCTCCTTCGACGACCCTCAATTTAATGAAGGTGATCTCGCTGCCCGAACCGCCCGGCATTTCGGGACAGAGCATTCCGACTGGCGGCTCGATTCGCAGACGGCCAAGGGCCTGTTGGCAAACTTTCTCGACTGTTCCGATCAACCAAGCATCGACGGATTCAACACTTTTTGCGTGGCAAAGCTCGCGCACGATCAAGGTTTCAAAGTCGTCCTTTCCGGAGTCGGAGGCGATGAATTGTTTGGTGGATATCAATCTTTCGCGCTTGTTCCGCGCATCGTGCGCGCGAGCCGGACGCTGAATGCCGTTTTCCCGGTACGTAACGCCGCCGGATTGGTTACCGAGTCGCTCGCGCCTTCGCCTCGAATGAAACGTTTGGGCCAATACCTGCAAAAGACGCCTACGACCGCAGCGGCCCATTGGACCGTCCGTGGCATCTTCACTCCGCGAGAAGTGGAGCGACTGCTTCCGCGCTACTGTTCAAGTACTGGCGATTCGGATTTAGAAATAGGCATCGACACTTACGTTCCGAGCCAGCCGACGTTGCAGGATGAAGTGAGTTATCTCGAGTTGACCCGTTATATGCGCAATCAGCTTCTGCGCGACAGCGACGTCATGAGCATGGCCTGGAGTCTGGAGCTGCGCGTTCCATTCGTTGATCGCAAATTGGTCGAAACCATCGAACGAATTCCGGCGGAGTATCGGCTTGCGAAGGGTAAACAGATCCTGCTCGACGCCGTACCCGAAATTCCAGAATGGGTGCGAAATCTTCCGAAGCGGGGCTTCAGTTTTCCATTTGACCAGTGGATAATGGATGAGTGGCGGGAGGAGTTTGGGCAAATTGAGCAAGAAAGTCCGGTGCCGTTGCGACGATGGTACCAAACATGGAGCTTGTTCGCGTTGGAGAATTTCTTGACGCGGCTCCGAACAAATTAGTGACCGCAGAATCAACGCCGCTTCGCGTCTGTCAGGTAGTCGCGAGTATTAATCGCGACATTGGTGGTCCCGCGGTAACCGTGCCGCGCCTGGCATCCTCCCTGGTAGAACAGGGCGTGGCTTGCAGGTTGGTCACGCTCGACTATTCAAACCTCGGCCCGCAAACACCCGCTCCGAATGTAGAACTGCTTAGCCTGCCGGCGGGTTGGTGGACCAAAAGAGTCCGGGGCTGGAGTCCATCACTGCGATCGCGACTCCTTTCGCAAGCTCCAAGCCCGGATCTCATTCACAATCACGGGCTTTGGATGTTTCCCAACCTTTATGCGCGGCAAGCGGCGCTCCAGCGCCGGCGTCCCGCTGGTGCTTTCACCACGCGGGATGCTCGAAGAATGGTCGTTAGGCCGAAGCCGCCTGAAAAAGCTTGTCGTCTGGCAGTTGTGGGAGCGGAGAAATCTCGGTGCCACGAAGTTGTTACACGCCACCAGCGAAGCCGAGGCCTCTTCCTTCCGTAAGCTCGGGCTGCGCCAGCCGATCGCCATTATTCCAAACGGTGTGGATGTTCCTGACCCGACCACGTTTCCGGGGCGGTCGGTGCTCGAGCAGAAATACCCGGAATTGATCGGGCGCCGCTGGTTGTTATTTCTCTCGCGAATGCATCCGAAAAAAGGCATTTCAGAATTGCTTGCCGCGTGGCGCGGCGTCGAACAGCGACTTCCTGACTGGCATCTGATCCTGGCTGGACCCGATCTCGACGGATATGGAGTTAGCGCGCGGAATAAAGTTACGGAGCTTGGGAATCAATCATCGTGTTACTTTCACCGGGATGCTGGCCGAACAGGAAAAAGAAACGGCATTTGCCCATTCAGAAGTCTTTGTGCTTCCGACGCATTCAGAAAACTTCGGCATCGCGGTGGCCGAAGCACTCGCCTTTGGCTTGCCCGTGATTACCACCAGGAATGCGCCGTGGCCTGAACTGGAATCGCGTCAGTGCGGATGGTGGATCGACCTGGATCACGCCGCATTGACGCGTGCAATTGAAGATGCTCTGGGCTCGTCCACAGACCGGTTGCATGAAATGGGACAACGAGGCCGCGCTTTAATGGATGAAAAATTCTCATGGAAGCGTGTCGCGGAACAAATGAAATGTAGCTACGAGTGGTTGCTTGGCCGGGCGGAGAAACCCGATTGGGTGCACTCAACTTCCTAAAGAAAAAAGTTTTTCTGTTTCTAACGCGATGCGGATTACGATTGTTACCGGGCCGTGGTTGCCAGTTCCGGCGCTTCAAGGAGGCTCCGTGCCGCGGATGTGGGATGGTCTCGCCCAACAGTTTGCCGCCCGGGGACATCAGGTCGTTATCATGGCGCGCGCATTTCCGGGACAGACCGGCGCGGGAGTCGCGCAATGGCGTTCGTTATCAACGGAGAGGCGGCTTTGCCCAGGGGCGTTCAATTTACCTGGATCTCGCGAAAGATTTGATCTACGCGCTAGACCTGACGTGGCGCCTGCCGGCGGCAGACATTCTGGTAACCAACGATTTCTGGCTGCCAATCCTGGCGGGTTGGTTCCGCCACGGCGCCGGATTGATCGTTATCAGCGCGAACAGATTTCCCAAGCGGCAGTACAGACTTTATCGGCATGCCGCGAGCATAGTCGCTAGTTCGCGAGCCATCGAGAAGGCGATCATTGAGCAGACGCCAACAATCGCAGATCAGGTGCGTACCATTCCGAACCCATTAGATACGAGCACGTTTGTTCCGCCGGCCGATGGACGAAGCAATCGCACCGGAAAGAAGATTCTGTATGTAGGACGACTGCACCCCGAAAAAGGAGTGGATGTTCTGATCGAGGCATTCGGCCACATCCACCAAAAACATCCAGGCTTAAGTCTGCGAATTGTGGGGCCAAGCGAGCCGGCGCAGGGTGGAGGTGGCCAGGGCTATCTGCTCGAATTGCGCCGGTTGGCTGATGGATTGCCAGTGACGTTTTCGGGGCCGGAGTTTGATGTGGCGAGGCTCGCTGCGATTTACCAGGACGCGGATCTATTCTGCTATCCTTCGCTCGCGGAAAAAGGAGAAGCACTCGGCGTAGCACCACTGGAGGCAATGAGCGCGGGCTTGCCGGTCATTGTTTCCGGATTGGAGTGTTTTCTTGATTTTATCGTCGACGGCGAAACGGGACTGAGATTTGACCATCGAACTGGAGATCCTGCAGCAGCCCTTGCAGCAAAACTTGATCAAGCGATCGGCGACTGGCCGCGGTCGCTCGAGATCGGCCGCCGCGCCCGGGCCGCTACGGAAAGGTTCGCCTTCAATCCTGTTGCCGCGGAATTTCTGGCAACCTTTGAAGAGCTTCTCCAAGCCGCGGAGCGCGGCGCGAAGGGGTAAGGGCGAAGCGCAGGCTTCGCTCAGAAGTCGGAAGTCAGAAGTCAGAGATCGGCGATTAATCCGGGGCAGGAACGCCGTAAGCTTGATGTCGCTTCAAAATTGTTAGAGACAAAAGGAGGGCATTTAAATTACCATAAATACACCATCCCTCCATAATGAAAGCGAGCTCGACCTTGCCTTCCAGATTGCGCTACCATACAATCCCTGCGCAGAAGCCTTCCGTAACAACCGGAAAACCCCCTAAATTTCGCCCCCAAGTTTCGATCTTCCCTTCAAAAGCAGCATCAATGGAACCTTCACGGGCGCCTGGATTATTTGCAAAAGTCGCGGGTCAGGATTGGTCGCCCGCCTTGTTGCTTTTCTTCTGCGATATCATCTTCTGGGTCGCCATTTACGGTTCTCTGGTTTTATTTCGTCGCGACGTATTTTTCTCCAGTGGATTCGAATTTGGCGTAATCGACTTCATCCAGCTGGCAGTCATCGTCCAGGCTCTCTTCATTATTGGGGGATATAGTTCCCGCACTGAAATGCGAGGGCTCACTTACACAGCCGAGCATATTTTGGCAATGTTCGGAGCGTTGGCGGTCAGCTCTTTGTTTCTTTACGCGGCGGCAAGTTTCGACAAAACGATGAAACCGAGTCGCGGATCGGTCCTAGTAAGTTTCGCCATTTTTACGCCCGTTTCGCTATTGTATCGACGGGCCCTGCGCAAAAGAGTCGCGACCGCCTCTGCCAGCCGGGCCTTTCTCGTGATCGGTGCCGGCGAGATGGCGGCAAATTTCTATAATGTCTATTGCTCATCGGAGAACCAGCAGCGGCTCGAGTTCGTTAGTTTGGAATTGGAGCAGGTTGGCCAAAAGATCGCCGGGCCCGAATCGCCGGTGGTAGGGGGAGATCTTTTTTCCAAGCTACGCGACGCACCGAGCAAGTACAGCGGCATCATTCTGGCCGAACAGATCGAGCGCATCGGGTCTGAATTACTCGCGCATCTTATCCGGCTGCAATTTCAGCGAACGCGTGTTTATACCCTCGAGTCTTTTTACGAGGCGCATTGGCGGCGCGTTCCCGTTCACTCCATCGATCCATTTTGGCCCTTGCAGATGGGTTTCCAGCTCTCGCGCAGTTCGCCTTATCATTATTTGAAACGCTTATTCGACCTGATCGCTTCCAGCGTCCTTTTGGTAATCTGCGCCCCACTAATTGCTCTGCTGGCTTGCCTGATCTGGTTGACGAACGGACGTCCGGCGATTTTCCGGCAAGCGCGCGTCGGGCGCGAAGGCGAGATTTTTACCGCATATAAATTCCGGACGATGCAGATACCCGCTCCGGGCCAACAGTCCGAAGACATCTACACGCGAGAAGACGATCCTCGTGTTACCCGGCTTGGTCGCTGGATCCGAAAACTTCGGCTCGATGAGCTGCCGCAATTGTGGAATGTATTCAATGGCGAGATGAGTCTGATCGGTCCGCGTGCGGAATGGACCAAGTGCGCGGAGCGTTACGAACAAAACATCCCGTTCTATCATTTTCGTCACCTGGTAAAACCCGGAATCACCGGCTGGGCCCAGGTTAATTATCCCTACGGGGACAGTGACGAAGACGCTGTCGAAAAATTAAAGTACGATTTGTATTATATCCGGCATTATTCACTCACACTCGATGCCATGATTGTACTCAAAACGATTCATACCATTCTGTTCGGCAAAGGAAGATGAGCCGGCGGTCGATGCGCCTTGGGGCTTCGCTTTAAAAACTGGGGATCCTGCGACAGTGTCGAAGTTTGAATCCTAGCTATTGATCACTCGCGCTCCCACGCTCGTGCCAGCTACCCTAGCTGCGTTACCGTCTACCCGCGCGGCGCCCGACCGCGCGTGTTCACTCACACTCGATGCCATGATTGTACTTAAGACGATCCATACCATTTTGTTTGGCAAGGGAAGATGAAGTCCCGCCACGGCGGGCAGGCTTCAGTCGGAAGTCGGAGATCGGAAGTCAGACGGCACGGCAAGCCGTGCAGTTAACAGTTAATCGTTAACGCGAAGATTTGGGATTGGCGCTCTAAGAGCAAAGTGTTTTCCTGGGTAAGTGATTCTCTCGTTCGGTGACAAGCAAACCGAGGAGCTATGGCTCACTGAGCGATCAAAGCGTTATGAGAACATCGCGCGAATTGCTCTTCGCAAACTCCTTCAATTGCACGCCGCAGAAAGGCTTGCCGATCTCGCAGTGCCGCCCGGGAATCGACTGAAGGCACTCTCTGGCAGGCGCAGTCGGCAACACTCCATTCGCATTAATGATCAATGGCGTCTCTGCTTCCACTGGACGAGCAAAGGGCCGCAGAACGTCATGATTTGCGATTATCACTGAAGATCAACTTGACCCTGCGCGTCGCGGGAGTATTGTGGATGTCGCAATAGAAGGTACCGATGTTGAGCACCCCAATTCATCCTGGCGAGATCTTGCTGGAGGAATACCTAAAGCCCCTGGGGATCTCGCAAAACGCGCTTGCCCGGTCATTGGCAATCACACCTAAGACGATTTCTGAAATTGTGCTGGGCAAAAGAGGGATTTCGCCTGAGATGTCGATTCGCTTGGGTAAGTTCTTCGATCAGTCACCGCGTTTCTGGCTGAATCTTCAAACTGAGTATGATTTTCGGCGCGCTTTGCGGCGGCAAAGGAGTCTCACTGCGAGCGTGCGCGTCTTGGCTCGTCGCTAAGGCGAAGCGGTAAGGGCGAAGGGTGGGCGGCTTCCCTAGTGCGATTACGCTCCCTGCTAGTGCATCAATAATGAGCCCGATTTTAGTTAGCCGAAATTCCCAATTTCAGGGCCCGGCCTCCCTCCCAAGCATGTCCCCGTCCAGCCGTAAAGTTGGCTCCCGGCCAACGCTGCAGAGCGGCATGATTCCCTAGTGCGATTCGCGTCTTCGCGCTCACGCACTCCCGCCGTAGAGTTACGCTCCCGCTAGTTCGCGCAGAATGTTCCCTGGATGTAGACTGCCGCAGAGCGGCATCGCTCGCGCCCTGCGAACCGCTGACTTCCGACCTCCGGTCTAGCTTCTCATTCGCGGAACCCTGCTCACGGCTGCCGCTTCGCCATTGCTCGAGTGGCCACGCGCCCGCTTCGATCGGCTGTATTCACCGCTGTAGGAACCTTTGCCGTCTCCGTAGCCATGCGAGGCGTAATAGTAGTAGTAACCAACACCGCGGCGACGCGGCAATCGATTCAGGACAACACCGGCGGGCCGATTGTCCGCGGCTTTAAGCAGACTAAGAGCGCGATTGATCGCGTTGCGCGGAGTTTTGTTTGCCCTGACCACGATGCAAGTCGTTTGAACGTACGGAACCATGAGAAGCGTATCGCTGACTGCGAGGATCGGCGCGCTATCAACAACGATGCGGTCGAACAGAGACGACGCTTCAATCGAAAGTCTGTTGAAGCAATCGCCGCTGAGAAGTTCGGCAGGATTGGGCGCTCGCTGCCCTCCAGCCAGGGTAAAGAGCTGGCCGGTTTGGCCGCTGCCCGGGCGAGCGAAGGCGCCGCCCAGAGTTTCTGAATCGAAAGTCGCCATGAGGCGGCACGCGTTTTTGAGCGCGACCTCGCCCACAAGGTAATCAACCAAGCCGGGAAAATCCTCTCTTCGTCCGGGTCCTGTGCGAAAGATTTTGTGAATGCTTGGACGGCGAAGGTCACCGTCAACCAGTAAAACGCGGTGACCCTGCTGGGCCAGGGCAAGGGCGTAGTTAACGCTGGTAAAGCTTTTTCCTTCGTTAGGCAAGGCACTGGTAAAGAGAAAAATCTTGCGGTCTGCCGCAGGACCAAGCAGGGAAAGCGCAGCTCGAAGGTTTCTAAAGCTTTCCGCGATCGGACCGCCGGGCGCTTCGTTCACCAGCCGGTAGATAGCCGCGTGTTCGGGCTCGGACTTATCGGACTCGGACTTACGCTGGAATCCGGGCTTTGCCTCGCGACTCTTGGTCTCGGGCACCGCCGCTAACACTGGCAGACCAAGAGCTGCCTCGGCTTGGTCGACTGTCTTGAGCGATCGATCCAAGGCGTCCGCTCCAAAGACAAAGGCGAGACCCACTGCCAAACCACCGAGTAATCCCAGGATGATAGTCTTGGATGGAATGGGACTGACTGGCTGGTGCGGAAGGACGGAATGCTCAGCGATACTGACAGCGTTGGCCTTTACGTCCTTGGTCAGGTTCGTTTCTTTAATCTGCTTCAACACACTTTCATAGAGGGCGCGATCGGTTTCGGCCTGGCGAGCAAGCTCTTGGTACCCAATCGCCGCTTTATTCAAAGCGACCGCTGTTCCTTCCTGGTCATGGATTGCCGTCTGCAAGTTTGCTTCGGTCGCTTTTGCTTGCTCAATCGAGTTGCGGAGAATGGCGGGTTGCCCATTAACGGCCTGGCGAAGCTTCTGTTGGGCTTCACGCAACGAGGCTTGCGCGGCCCTCATTTTTGGATGCTTCTCCTTATAGCGTAAGGACAAAGTTGCAATATCGGCCTCGATTTGGGTGACGTTGTGCCGTGCTTCGTTGACCAGCGCCGCGCTGGAGATGCTCGGGATGGCGAGAAGCGCATCCAAGTCGTCGCCTGCTTTATCAATCTGGTCGAGCTCACCTTCCAATCGCAGTCGATCTGTCTTTGCCGCAGTAAGCTTGGTGTTTAGTTCCTGAAGTTTGTCTTCCACGATGCCACCGCGGGATCCCCCGGCACCTGCACCCGATCCAGACTGGCTGCCCGTGGAAGTCGTGCCCCCACCAAGCTGAAGAGCGTCGGGTGTGTTTGCCTTGTAATCGGCCACCGCCGCTTCGCTCTTCTGCAGATTCGTTTTCAAACGCTCCTCTTCCTCGAGGAGATAACGAAGCGCTTCCTGACTAAATGAAGCTCGACGCTCGATCGCGTTGCGGATGTATTCGCGGCCGACTGCTTCGGCCAGCCGTTGCGCCATCACCGGGTCGCGATTGGTAACATTTAGATCGATCAGTCGGGTGCCGCGCCGGATTGACGCGTGCACCATCCCGGAAACCGCGCTGGCTAATCCTTCTTCTAGTGGGGTAAAAGTGATACCCGCCTCGAAGTTGGGCTGACTTCGGGACGCTTTTGTCGGCGGTGGGGATGCCTGTGTGTTGCCGCTGCTTACATTCCGGCCAAGAAGAGCGACCCCGCCATCTTCGGCCAAGCCTTCTGCTCGAATCACGCGCGACAGCATCGCCCGGTTGGTCAGATTTTGCTCAATCGTGCGAAGCGCTTCCTGGCTGGCGAGAAACATTGAGCGCATCCGCAACGCCGTATCTTCTCCAGGAATAAAACTCGGCTCCTGAAATTCGACCTCCAAAACCGCGTGCGCTTGATAAGTTTTGGGTGTTCGAGCGAGATATCCCAGCGCAATGAATAAACCGACCAGAACACACAAAACGACAATCCACAGGCGCTCCATGAGACTGTGCCAAAACTGGCGAATATTGAACCCGCGCTGCGGTTCCATCATCACCTCGATCGCCGGATGGATCGCTGGCGAAACCGGCGCGTCGTTTGCGGAATGTTGTTCAGGTGGCGAAGGGATCATTGAATCTGGTATGAAGCGTTAAGTTTACTATTTTTCCGAGGGTTTGCAGGAAAACTTTCTAGAAAACGCTCTCGCCAACCGTCACCGTGTCGCCCGGCTGCACCGTAAAATTTTCGTGACTTCCGCGAGCCAGTCGTTTCGCATCGACCCGCAATATCTGGTTTTCCCGGCGAACGCTGATGCGTTCCGGCGCAGCGATTCGAGTATAACCCCCCGCCATCGCGATCGCCTCAAGCAGGTCGATTCCTTCCGGGCTGTCTTCTGGCATCTCGTAACTTCCCGGCCGATTCACCTGTCCAAGCATCGTGAAACGACGCTTGGCGTAGCCCATCAGCATGACGTTTACTCTTGGGTTTACCAAATAGTCGCGGCCAAATAACTCGGTCAATTTAGCGGCAGCCTGGCTCAAGGTCAGTCCGGCCAGATGGACTGAACCAAGAAGGGGAACACTGAGATTACCCTCCGCGTTTAAGCGACCTGTCGCTCGCAGATCTTCCTCACCAAAAACCTCGACCCCTACTTGATCGCTAAGGCTCAGGATATAACCGGTCGGCGCGTTCACTGCGACCATCGGCGCGGTTGCAGGAGCGGATGAAGCAGGCGAAGACGAAGCCGCTGTCCGTGAAGAACTCTCGGCCTGATAAGTGGGGGAACCAGCCATAGCCTGGGCCGAAGCCGTCTGTGCTACCGGGAAACTGAGGACGATGAAAGCGACCGTGCAGCTGACTCGTCGAAGCGCCGCAGGTTTGAGACAGAAAAGCCGGCGTCTCAGCTCCTCTGACCCTTCAATCTTTCGCTCTAATGTTCTTTGACCCATGAGTTCCCAATATCCTGCTGTTAAAAAGTGAGCGATGTGCGAACGCCATACTGATTATCGCTAAAAGAAAAAAACGCGAGTGAGCTGGAATCCTCCCGATGAAGGTAGTAGACGCCAATACTCCAGAAACGTGTCACATTCACGTCGATCGACGGCTGGACGTAATAATAATCATCAGACCGCGATACGTCAACGCCCTGTGTTGCGCTGAAATAATCGTCGTTTATGTAGCCAACGTTTAATCCCAGAACCGCCCGCCGAACCAAACGTTGCCGGATTCCCAAATTGATGGTCGTGGAAGCAAAATCGCTGCCGGAGATTGCGGCCGAATTTTGTGTCTGTCGACTGCCACTGACCGATAGAGTCGTGCCGTCAAAAGGCTGATAAGTTGCGCTCAAATTGTAAACTGGCGAGGTGTATTGGCCTCGCGAATCGTTACCAAATTGGCGGAACTCAATGCCCGCGGTCCCGGCAAAGTTCAACTTGCCGCTCGCCTGATAACTGACTCGTACATTCGCCTGCTCGTAGAATTGCTCCGGCGCCGAGCCCTCAGCTTTATTGTAGCCGCCGGTTCCACCTACGCCGAAGACAACCTTCGAGCCGTAATTGTAATTAATGAACAAACTCCCAAAGATCGTTTCGGAGCTGATCAAAGACGGATAGTCGTACACTTGATAATCTGCCGATCCGGTCAGGAAGGTCTTGCTGGAAAGATCGTAGGAAGCGCCGAGCTTCGTATCGAAAATATTTACCTTAGTGCGCTGCCCGACGTCGATATTTGCCTGTCGGCCGGTAGTGTCGTTTAACGAAGTCAAATTGCTGCTGTCTAGAATTTGGATGTCCTCGCCCAGGCTCAGTGTCACTTTGCTAAACTGACGTTGTCCGGCGAGATGGATAACATGCTGGATAGCATCTGCGTCCGACGTCTTCGCAAAAATAAAAACGTTAGGAGCATAAACGAAATTAAGAAAATTCGTCTGGGCCTCGCCCGTTCCACCCAGCCCAAGCGAGATGGTTGGTTCAATGGACGCGTAGAAATCGGAAGTCTTGTTTGATTGGCTCAAATTAATGTTGTCGTCGTAAACGCCGCGCACCACTAAACCAAAGCTGTAGTGAAAACGGCGTGGCGTCTCCGCGACCTGGTGGCCGTTGAGTTCGACAATAGACGATCCACTGGGAGTCTCGGTTGTTTGGACTGTGGGAGAAGGTGACCCTGCCGGGGCAATCACGTCGCTTCCGGGTTCTTGGAAAGCAACCTCGTCGGTGGTTGCCGGGACCGCGACCTGCCCGTTGGCGCGCGGTATCGACAGGCACGTTACGAGAAAGAGGGAGGCCAAGACCCAATTCCGAAAGGCGGAAGTTCTCAAGGGAGGCGATTCTGCACCCTGTCGATGGTAAACTTTTTGGTCTTCAAAAATCAACGTATTCCCTTCGATTTTAGGGTCCGGTTCTGTCGATCCGGGCAGGGCCGGGGACCGACCGAACGGGACACTCCAAGGATGAGCAAAAGCAACTTACCGGCCACTCAGCGGCAGCGGACTCGATCTCACTGATTTTTGGGTAAAACCAGCGGAGCAATTGCCTCCCAAGCCCTCTTCCAATCCTGTTTCCGAGCCCACAGTTCGCCTTCCAAAACCCGCGTAGATTTCGGTGCGCCTGGAAGGTCGCGAATCTGCTGTAGAATGAGCAACGCTTCGTCGATTTTCCCTCGGTCTCGTTGCGCGAGGGCAAGGCCAAACCCAGCAAGGGAATCGTCCGGATTACTCCGAAATCGCAACCTCAACTCCAGAATAGAATCCGCCGACAGCGCGTTTTCGTTAGCAGGCGGTTTGGGAAGAAACTCAGCCGCGGTCTCAAATGCCTGGCGGTAATCCTGATAATCCGCGAAAGCTCGGGCCAGTTGGCGCCAGCCGATCTTTTTCCACTCAGGATGTTCCTGAAGAGTTTGCGCGAGGTCGAGCTTGTCGCCTTTTTCGTACCACGCTGAGAAAAGAGTTTGCAACTCCGTAGGCGTAAAATTCTGGAAGGGTCTTTCTGCTGAAAGTAATTCCTGGAGCTCAAGTTCAAACTCGGTGCTGTTTGCCGCGCGTAGGAAAATCAACAGGCAACGCTTGTCATTTTCGCCGAGCTTTCGCCAATCGTCGCGCAATGCCGGATCGGATTGGATCGAGCCAAAAATGTCTGCATAAAGATTAGGGGCGTTGTCGGGCAATCGCCGCATTCCTTCCGCTAACACGGCAAACGCAAGCTCCGGTTGGGCCACTTCAAACCAAACTTGACTCTCTCTCAGGTAAAGATCGGACCAATTGGGCAGGAGATAACGTGCAATCGCAAAATCGCGTTCCACCTCCGAAGTTGACCACGAGCCTGCTTCGCCGACGCCCCGCTTGAAATAAGGTTCCCAGTCCAACGGGGCGATGGTCAAAGCTTTAGATGTAAGCGTCACCACTCTATTGTAGTCTTCAGCTCCGATTGCGGCGTTGATCTCGGATCTTAATCGATCGACCGTGGCGCTGGTGGGCGGAGTTTTCGCGCCGCAAACCGAAGCGATCCACCAACCGCCGATTGCAATCAGAATCGCCCCGGTTAGGCGAAAAATTACCGCCACGGCCTTGGAGCGGCGATATTTATCTGCCGGATGAATCGCGATGCTGGCAAAAAATAAGGCCGGCCAAAGCGCGCCAAGTCGATGGCCGGAAACGTCGAAGATTCCGTGAATCGCAAAACCGGTTGCGCAAATCATGCCAGCTACACGCAGGAGACGACTGGTTCCGGGATCAAAGGGCAAACATTGCTTTACCCACCAAACGAAAAGAACCAATCCGAGCAGCAATCCAATCCAGCCGAGATCGACACCCGACCAAAGCCAGTCGCTTTCGGGATGGGCGATTTGGCTGACCGCGGCTGAATAGTTTCGGTTGAGCGCGAAAACCGGACGAAAATTGCCTAACCCAATGCCGAAAAAGGATGATTTCCAAATCAAATTGAGGGCGTCGCGATAGATCTGGAGCCGGTAGTTTTGCGCAGGCGCAAGAAAGGCGGCGGTTTCCTTTTGGAATCGAAGGAGAGTGGCGCCGCCGTCGACCAGAAAGAGCGCAATGAGCAGGGCAAGCCCGCCGAAGGCGACTAATGGACGCCGTTGCTCCCGCGTCATCATCCACCAAAAAATGTGGACGGCGAGCGCGCCGCCAAAGAAAAGAATGATGCCGGCCCGCGAGCTGTCGATAATTAACGCCCAGCAGACTAACGAGAGGCTAACGAACCAAAGCCACCAATATCTGCGATTTTCCTGAAAGCGTTCCAATCCGAGCGCGTAAATCATGACGCCGCCCAAGCCGAGGACGTTACTGGTTTGATTCCGGTTTGGGAAAAATCCGAATTCGTTTGAGTCGGGCCAAAATGGAATATGCAGCTTGGTGATAAACGCCAGGGTCAAAGCTCCTGCCAAGCCAAGAAGGCCGATTCCAAAGGCAACGCAGGCCTTTTCACGCAGACTGCGCCTCCATTGAAAAGTGAGCAAATAGTAAGTCCAGCCAAGAACGAGGAGCAAAAAACAAGTCCATTGCCAAGTCAGCCAGGGTTGAGGGGACCGGGTCTCGGGGAGGCGGGCGCCCAGGTTCGTAAGGTGCACCCACCAATCCGGGGGAGTGAACCAGCGCATCGGTAAGAAGGCAGTCAGAGCGATTAAAAGCAGCGCGGCAAACCCAAGGTTCGGGACAAGGCCGAGCGATCGCCTGGGTGGGGCCAGAAGCAGCAGGAGGCCCACGCCTACAGCGAGGGTCCCCTCCGCCCAGAGCGCGACCGAACCCCCCATTGCCGGGGCCAAAACCGTCAGCGCCATGATGGCGCAAGCGGTCAAAAATCGGCTTTTGCGAGTGTCCACAAATACTTTATGAACCAGAGTGGGCTATTCGACTACAAGGAAGAGGGCTGGGCGCTGTTTAAAGGCCGCTACTCTGTGACCTTGGTGCAGAGCCCAGGAAGATCCGAGTAAGAATTACCCCGAAAACGTATAATCAGTGGCAATTTTTGGCTTGACGTGACGGGCAACGATCACTCATACTCGGGCAGTTTTAATTTCTCCCTATGCGTAAAATTACCGCTTCTCTGTTCTTGATTGCAGTGCTTGTCACCGCCGTTTCGCCGCTAATGGCCTATAACGTTTTTAATTTGGACGGCAGTATCAACGTTGGCAGTGACTCTCTCTTCACTGTCCTGACCAAAGGCGACTTTAACAACCTCAACAACCAGTTCACGGGCCCATCGATCATCACTGGTAATGTCGGTATCGGCGGTCATGGAAACTTTTCCATGTCGGACGGAACAGTGAATGGCGACATCTACATGAACAGTTTCGGGACCCTCACGCTTAGCGGTCCCGCAAAAATTACTGGGCACAAACGCGGGCACAGAACGGACCAAGGTGAAGATGGAACGGATCAAACCAGCACGTTAGCAAATGCGCTATCAGATTCGGTGAGCCTTTCCGCGGCGGCAGCCGCCCTGGCCCCTACGTCAAATTATGCAGTGACGAAGGGTTCGTTCACGCAGGGCCAATCGATCAATATAAGCAACCCGTCGAATAATATTACGATCGATGGCATAATGAATAATCCGTTTAACAAGCCGATCGTCCTTAGCATAAACGCCGTTAACCTGAGTAACGGGAGTTTAACTCTGAACGGGAGCGCGAATACCACTTTCGTTCTCAACATCACCGGGGCGTTCACCATCAATAATTCGAACATATTCGCCACTGGTGGTCTGTTGGCTTCGCACATTCTTTTCAACCTCCTGGGTACTGCTGCTTTCAACATGCAGCAGGGAACTACGGCGACTGGGACTTTCATGGCCCTTAACCGCAACGTCGATTTGAGTGGCGGTAAGATTTTCGGCCGGCTCGTTACCAACCAACTGACCATTACCAGCGGCGGTCAGGTGATTAGCCAGTAATCGCAGCGCGTACACGGCGGTGGGACCCGTTGGGCGGCTAATCGGAAACTCCATTACGCTCTCTGGCGGCGGGCAAACCATTAGCATTTAATCCCAGCGTGCGGGTAACTGGGAGTCGGTAATTGGCGCCGCTTCGTCGTCACGGCCGACTCAGACCCTGCCATCACGAAAAACGCGCTGGCCATCTCTTCGGACAGCAACTTACTGAGGTTTGCCGTGCGGGGTTGCTTTTGGCAACCGTCTCGCGGCGCGGTGGGCGGACGGGGCAGCCGTCGCCTTGGGGCTCGATGATGGCGTAGCTGCAGGATGGGGTGTGGGAGCAGGCGTAGGCAACGATGGTGAAGGAACAGCAGGCACCGTGTATTGCACCTGGTTGGAATATCCACTTTCCAAGCCATCACTATTATAAGCGGTGACCGCAAAAAAATATGTCTGGCCCGTAGTCAAATTTGAAACCAATGCCATCGTGGTGTTTCCCACGGAAATTTTTTGGCTATAGTTTTCGCTGACCGTGCCCGAATAAAGGAAGTAGCCCGCGATATTTCCAAGGCTTGGATCCCACGCCAAAGTCACATTTTGGGGCCTGGCCACGGGGGTCATCCAAAACAACGCTCCAGCTGTGATCAGGGCGCGCCACCAAAGTTTTCTGGCAATCATTCGTCGCACAGGAACGAGGTCAATTTGGAAACGTAAGACTTTCTAGGTTGGGCGAGGGTAAGCGTCGAGCCTTTTATTCATTAATCAGAAAAAAGTTTCGTTGTTTTACGCCGGCCAGGGAAAAGCCATGGTTACGGGTGAGCGCCCCGTAGCCGATAAAACGGTGGAGGAAAGCGTTGCGGGTTTATTAAGAATTGGGGCGTTTGACAGGGGTATTTCAAAAAGCGGTTGTTTTGTAATTGACCAGACACCGCCGGTTTAGGACGCTAGGTGGTCGGCGATAAATCCCAATTGCTTATGAAACTTAACGCTCCGCACACCTTGATGTTTCTGCTTTCCCTTATTGTGACTGGTTTAGCGGTGATTAACCATTACAAGAGCCTTCCATTTGTTAACGCCCATCCATTCGGTTTCTTCGTAGTCGGCTACGCCCTATTGGTCCTGGCTTGTCTGATCCCCCGAGCGAGAGCCTAAATTCCGAGGTCCATTACACTTCCGCTACGCGGTCGTCTCCGACCGATTTCAGACGAAAATCGAGGGCACAGATCGTCGAGCTTACAGGGCTCGGGGGTCTCCCGGATTTGCGGCAAACCTTAACTACCGCAGCGGCAATTCGACACATGCAAACCTCCGGCCAGTTTGCGGGTGAGCGAAGTTTCAAATTTCCACTTAGTACCGATCCCGCTTTTGTGCCGATTGTCTCGCTGCGGTATGTTAGCAGGGGCTGGCGTCCTAATTGCTTCGGAGTATCAAATTCCTCACATGAGAAGAGAGCTACTGTGGATAGCGGCGGCTACCTTTGCGGTTGCAATTTGCGCTCAGGCGAACGATCTCCCGACCAAGGTGAGTTTCGACCGTTACCAGGGAATGCTCGAGCATTCGCCTTTCGCAGTCGCCAGTGCGATTGCTGCTCCGGCTGCGACCGCCAATTTTGCCAAGGATCTCTATGTTGCCAATGCGGCGAAATCTCCCGATGGGCACATGATCACAATCGCTTCGACCAGCGATAAAGATTTTAAAGAATACTTGACCACCAAAGCGCCGATGGACGGTTACTCAATCGTGCGCATCGAGTGGTCGCACAAAGTGGGAAAGACCAAAGTAACCATTAGTAAGGACGGTCAATTGGCCACGCTCACTTTTAATCAGATGGTGCGGGTGCAACCGCTGGCGGTGCCACCACAATCCGGTTTTCAGAGGACGATCGCCGCTCCAACGCCAATGCCGAATGTCCGCGGCGTGATTCAACGAAACGGGCAAGGCCAAACCCTGACACCTCCGGCAAAAGAGTAGAGCGTTCGTTTACAAGGGGGATCAAAATCTAACTTGCGCGGCGCAAGGCGAGCTATAAATCAAACGCGAGTCGAGCGCTGTTTATCAAAAACCGCGCACTGCCCGCGGCAATAGAAGCGCAAGCGAAACCCCTTTTCTTCGGCGAAGGATCGAATCTGCGCTTCTCGATGGCTCTCGGTCACTGGCCAAAGCCGGATCAATTGCTCTTCGAAGACCGGACAATACGTTGCCGACCGAAGCTCGGTCAAAATGTATTCAGCAAGTGCCTGCACGGTTCCCTGATTGTCCTACCAGGTGCACTTTTTTGTAAGGATAAAATATCCTTTGGTTGAAGGCTGATTCTGGACGTGCACCATCGGTAGTTCAGAGCGTTGGCCGGCCTTCTTTTTGAGCTTTTCAAGTGCTAGAATCGCCTCATGTCATGCTTCGGGTTCTTGTTTCTATCTGGCCTTTTGCTCTTTGGTCACAAGACTGCCAGCGTCACTCTGGCTTGGGATCCCGTGCGCGATAAGGGGATAGTCCGATACCGTATTTACTATGCGGACATGACAGGGCACAAAGCGGCAAAAGCGAAATCGCTCGACGTCGGGCTAACAACTCGCACCGTGGTCCCGAACCTCGTCGTAGGCCACACCTACTATTTCGCTATCACCGCCGTTAATTCGACCGGCCGAGAGAGTCCACCGTCCAATCTTGTGAAATACGTTGTTGTTTCGCAGAAATAACGCTCAAACGCTTTGTCGATGTGTAGGGCAATGCCCTACATTAGTAATATCTGGATTTTCTGGCGAGAGTCTGCTTACACTGGTGCTCGGCCGGGCCGGACAGGTCGATAAATATGATAATTAGATTTTTGCCGAAGGAACTCGGTGGGGTAGTTCCAAACAATTCTCACGTAGTTTACGTTATGAACCGCAATTCCACCACCTCCCGGTAGTGTTATGCTCCGTATGCGCCGGTCCATTTTTATCATCTTCTTGCTGACCCTCCTGGCAGGCCGGGGCTTTGCGACGAATATCGAAATTAATTTGGGACCTCCGGCGATTTACACTGACGCTAATCTCGGCCCGATTTCGTTTTCTGATCTGAACGGCACACTCGTGAACGGTTCTTCGCTATCGATCGATTTCTCATTCAGTGGCAATGAGTTCGTCAGTTTGTTTTCGAATACCACCCCGTTTTTCGAGGTCGGAGTTACTTTAAAGACAAATGCGGGAACTTCTCCCGGGTTCGTCAGTGATCCCAGCGGTTATTTAATCGATCAAAACGGTAATGCCATTCCCAATGGCGGGGTCACAGGAAGATCAGAAGGTAGTGATGGCAGTACGGTTGTCGGTTTATTTCCACTGCTCCTCGATAGTGGTGGTACGCCGAATCCTGCGCTGACGTTTCCGCTGGATTTTTACGGGGTGCATTTCTCCTTCACTTTGCCAAATGACCCATCTGTCACGGTTGTTGGCGCTGATTTCACACTGTTTGGTCGCGGCCCCAGTTCTGAATTCGCAGTCGGACCCCTCGTGCCCGATAGTGGCAGTGCGTTCCTCTTATTTTCCATTGCTATCGGCGTGTTATTGGCCGTGCGCACCCTTGTCTCGGTCCGCGATGTGAAGCGACTGAGGTACGGGAACGGGATCCGTTGTTGCCTCGCGGGTTATGCGGGGAAGCAACCCGTACCTAACGACAAAAACAATTCGACTCTGAACTGTCGCTGAGAGGACGGCCATCTTGGTCGATCGCCTCATTCGCAATGATGCCTAACGAATTACGCTTATTCTTTCTCACGCGCTCTTGAGTGCTCCGCATAGGGAAATCGGCAAGTGCCTTTCGTCTCACGTTGTCTGAAATGCACTCAAACTGGGAGATACTCTTTTATTCGTCGGAAGCGATCCCACCCGCTCATACGGGGGAAAATCAGCAGTCCGAGCACGATCTCACCCGTTCCCAAACGTGCTCAAAATAGGCGTCAGTGGACAGAATCGGGTGAACAAAGGTGGCAAACGCGCTTCCGGGCATCGAACCGATATGCACCTTGTCTCACGAGCGCAAAAAAGGTAAAAGATTCAGCTACCAAGGCCATGGCGTATGGCGCATGAGGCTTTTATTTCGCATTCTTCCCTTGATAAGCCGGTAGCCGATGCCGTCTGCGCAGCGCTCGAACGGATCGGGATCCGGTGCTGGATCGCACCTCGCGATGTTCAACCCGGACGCTCCTTTGCCGGCGAGATCACGCGAGCGATCCAGCAGAGCAACGTGATGGTTCTAATTTTCTCAGAACATTCGAACCAGTCTGATCAGATTCTGCGCGAGGTCCAGTTGGCTGCCAATTCGCATCTGCACATCGTCCAATTTCGGATTCAAGACGTTCTGCCTAACGAGGATTTGGAATATTATCTCAGCGCTCCGCATTGGCTGGATGCTCTAACCCCGCCACTTGAAAAGAATCTCCAGCGTTTGTGCACGTCGGTTAAGGCGTTGCTGCAAATGTCCGACGAGAATCCTCGGGAGGGTGCGGCTGTCGATTTGAAAAAAGGAAAAAGTCAATCGGCTCACCATGCGGCAACGACCCTAACCCCGGAGCCAGTCGAACGAGATCGAGCGGAAGGTTTCGCTCGGGCAAGCTCCGCCGTTACGGCAATTGGCTCACGACTAATCGCGCTCTGGGAGCAAAACCGGCGGACAATCGTCTGGGGCGGAGCAGTTGTATTACTACTGTTTTTGATCTTCTCAGGGATACGTTTTAGGTCGCATAAATCGATAAACTCGGCTGCACAAAAAGAGTATGAGGAGGCAATTAAGCTCGCAGCGGGACTTAATACGACCAAAATTGACACAGCTAAGGCAGCCGAACTCATGCAGCGGGCAGCGGAAGGCAATCTTCCCGAAGCCGAGGCACACCTGGCCTACTGGTTAACTACTGGCAGTGGCGGGTTAGTTAAAGACAACGTCAAAGCGGAGCAATGGGCAAAGAGGGCCCTGGCTCACGGCCTAACGAACAAAGCAACAAACAGCCCCGTGGCGCGGACTGAGCTTGCGGTCCTTTACATGGTTGGTATGGGCGTTTTGAAGGACGACGCCAATGCAGCTGAACTTCTTCAGAAGCCGACCGAACAGGGGTATCCGAGAGCGCAGACTGCTCTCGGGTTGCTTTATCAAAATGGGCAAGGGGTACCGAAGAATCCGGGGAAAGCGGCCGACCTTTTCCAGAAAGCTGCCAATCAAGGGTACGCCGACGCACAGAATCATCTTGCCAGCCTCTACTTTAATGGCGAGGGCGTAACCAAGAATTTGGGGAAGGCAGCCGGCTTTTACAAAAACGCTGCCGACCAAGGAAGTGCTTCCGCCCAAAATTCCCTTGGTTGGCTGTACCAAAACGGCCAAGGGGTCACAAAGGACATAGGAAAAGCAGCCGAACTCTATCAAAAGGCTGCTGACCAGGGGAACTCAAACGCTCAAATGAACCTCGGGTTACTTCGACAATACGGCCAAGGCGTTCCGAAAGATTTGGGCAAGGCGGCCGAACTTTATCAAAAGGCAGCCAACCAGGGGAACTCTGTTGCCCAAAACAATCTTGGATACCTGTACCAAGTCGGGAAAGGGGTGCCTAAAGATCTGGCCAAGGCGGTGGACCTTTATCAAAAAGCGGTCAACCAAGGTAACATTACCGCGTCGAATAACCTTGGTTTGATGTACCAGAACGGCCAGGGCGTTCCGAAGGATCCGGGCAGAGCAGCGGAGCTGTACCAAAAAGGGGCAAACGCCGGGTACGTAGAAGCTGAATACAATCTCGGATTTCTCTACTACAATGGCCAAGGCGTAGCGAGGGACTTAACTAAGGCGGCGGAGCTACTGCAAAAGGCTGCCGATGCAGGAAATGTCGGCGCGCAAATTCATCTCGCCTCAATGTACTTTAAGGGGGAAGGCGTGACCAAGGATTGGGGTAGGGCTGCGGCGCTTTGCATGAAGGCAGCTGATGCGGGAAGTGTCACAGCGCAGACATACCTCGGAGCACTGTATCAGAATGGTCAGGGTGTAACAAAGGATCTCGCGAAGGCGGTGGAACTTTACCAGAAGGGGGCCGATAAGGATTACCCTGATGCGGAGGTGAACCTTGCGTTACTCTACGAAAGGGGCGAGGGCGTAACCAAGGATGTCGGGAAGGCAACCGAACTTTATCGTAAGGCGGCTGCGCAGCATAACCAAGCTGCAATCGCAAACCTTAAAAGATTGTCCGGACACTGAAATGAATAGTTCGACAAACCGCGGTCATGCCTTGCGCTTCGTCTGCATATCGGTTTCTATCTTAGTCGTTCAGACGGTATGGGCAGACAAGGCTCTTATCCTCGAAAACCCGGACGATGCCGTCCAGGCTCGGGTCGACCTGATTCGGCATGCCCAAAGATCGATCGACGCGCAATATTATGTTGTCGGTAACGATTACTTCACCCTGGCCGGACTAGCGCTACTGCGCGATGCGGCCCGGAGAGGCTGCCAGGTGCGCGTAATTATCGACGGTCGCTCCAACATGCTGAGCAAGGACGTTCATGCCGAACTACAACGCGAACGCGTTTTGGTGAAGCTCTACCACCCGGTCACCCTCCAAACTCTGCACTTGGTGCTTCATCGAATGCACGACAAAGGCCTCAACATTGATCGAAGATACATGATCCGAGGCGGGCGGAACGCGGAAGGTGATTACTTCGGTTACTGGAAGCACAACTTTGTCGACCGAGATGTTTACATTGAGGGTCATGCCGTTACTGACTCATGCGTTTATTTCGATCAGCTTTGGAACAGTAAAGAAGTAGCTTCTGTCGCCACGGTTCGGGACCCCAAAGGGGCGCATGCCGATCAAGGACGGAAGATTCTCGATGATGCGAAGGAAAAACTCCGAGCCGGTACGTTTCCTCGGATGAACAGCGGGATCGACTGGGGTGCGAGAGCAAGAGAGGTCCGACCAACAGAGTTCCTGCACGACCCGGTGGGAAAGAAAAATATCGAGTTTGGAATCGCTCAGGCCTTGCGCTTAAAGTTACTAAACGCTCGCCATTCGGTCCTGGTAGAGACGCCGTATCTAGTTCCAACCCAAAACCTCGTTACGGACCTACAGGCGTTGCGAAAGCGCGGTGTTTCGAAAATCGAAATGATAACTAATTCCAGTGCCAGTAACGATGACTTACTCGTTTCCATCGGTTATGAAGCGGCCAAGAAGAAGCTTTTGCAATTGGGGGTGGATCTCTGGGAATACCGAGGGCCCAATACGATTCATGCCAAGTCCGCAGTTCTCGATGATCAATTGGCATTGATCGGATCATTTAATATGGACCCTCGCTCCCAACAGTTAAATACCGAGACAGCTGTGGCTATTCCAGACGCTGAGACGGCGCGACAACTTCGCCGTGATATCAATGTGCACAGGACGAATTGCGACCATATCACTTTCGACCATCTCACGGGGACCGATCTTTCAAAGCCATCCTTTGCGGTACAAGTTAAGCGTTCGTTTCTGAAACTAATGTTACCACTGTTGCACGCCCAGCTGTGAAATCTTCGTATGCTCCTCACAACTCGTCGTTGGCGCCGATTTGGATCGTAGGATTTACAGGACATCGTCACGTTCAGGCTCCGGACAAGATTAAACAGTTAATCGGTACGGCGCTGGCTTCATTGCGCGCCGAAATTCCCGGCCGGATCGTTGGCTATTCTTCAGTCGCAATAGGAGCCGACACCTTATTCGCTGAAGAATGGCTCTCCTCCGGTTTGCCCTGGATCGCGTTGCTCCCACGAGCAGAGAAGGACTTCGAAAACGACTTCACCGAGTCAGATTGGGCGCGAACCCATGCGCTTATTCAAAAGGCGTCCCGGGTTGAGAGCCTCTCCGGAATCAAAGAGGCCGAGCGTGATCTTGCCTATCTCGAATGCGGACTTCGGGTTGTGGACGAAGCCGACCTAATGATTGCGGTTTGGGATGGAAAACCCTCCCGAGGGGTGGGGGGCACGGCCGATATTGTAGCTAACGCGCGAAGTCTCAGTAAGCCCCTGATTCTAATCGAGCCCGAATCCTTGACGGTGAAACGCGAGCATTTTTCGCCGGAACTTTTTGCTGATCCGGAAATGCGTTATCTCAATCAGATAGCCGATCACGGCGCGCCTTCTCTGAACGACAAAACCGATCCAGAGGAGCGGGTTCGACTTTTTTTCAACAAGGTGGATGCAAAGGCCGCGAGCATTGCTCCACCTTTTCGCCTGTGGGTAGCGGCGTCCGTAATCATGAATGCCACGGCCGCGATCCTAGTAGCTGCGACTGTCGCGTTTCAGGTCAACTCCTTCATTTTAAATACTCTTATCTTTGTGCTCACCGCTGCCGCAACAGTTGCCGTTTTCTTGATTAAGAGAAAGCGAGCGCACCAGAAGTGGATTCGGTGTCGAGCGGCGTCCGAGGTCTGCCGGTCAGCACTGGCGACGTGGAGGTTGGCCGAGGTAGCCGAACCGACCTGGTTTAATCATCTGATCGAATTTGTTCGTCTCGTAAAAACGATCCGACTAATGAAATTAACTGATCCGACGCGGCAAGTGACGGACATTGAAAAGTGGCGACAACAATACCTAACGACCAGAGTTGATGGGCAACTTCACTATTTTCGGCGTCGGCGAAAGCAGTTTGGTCTCGCGCTGTCGATTCTAAGCGGCAGCTTTTGGGCTTTTTCATTTCTCGGAATTGCGCGCGCTCTGTTTACAGGTTCTGCTTTTGGAATCGGGCCCTTGATTCCCGTCGGGCCATCCAATCATTTTTGGTGGCACTTTGTACAGGCGTTTTTGCCAATCGCCATGCCATTGGCAGCCGGTTGCACCCTGTCGCTAATTTCGATTTTCGACATCAACCGTCAGTTAGCGCGCTCGAGAGCAATGGAAGGGTTGCTGACCAAGTTTCGTGAGCAGATCCTAAAATCTGAAAGCCTGCCGGGTTTGCGTCGGGCAGTTGAGAATGTTGAGAACGCGCTGGCGAGTGAAGTTTTTGAATGGTTCACCCTGTTTCGTTATCCGAGATTTAACTGAAGGAGTATCATGAAACGACTCCTGGCGCTCGATGGCGGTGGGATCAGAGGCATCTTTGCGCTCGAAATCCTGGCGCAGATAGAATCGCAGTTAAGAGAGAAAACCGGTAATCCTCGATTACTGCTCGCCGATCATTTCCACTACATGGCCGGAACGAGCACCGGCGCAATCATCGCCACCTGTTTGTCGTGGGGAATGACAGTCGCAGAAGTGCAGGATCTCTATATCAAAAAAGCGCTACAGATGTTTCACGCTGCGCCGATTTATCGGCGATTTTGGAATAAGTTCGAAGCCGAAGGGATAACGCAAACCTTTAAAGTATTGTTTTCCGAAGATGGCGAGGGCAATACTCCGGCCCTTCTTGGGACAAAGAAACTTCGGACATTGTTGACCTTAGTCATGCGGAATCATTCCACCGGTTCTCCCTGGCCTGTTTCCAACAACCCAGCCGCCAAGTTTAACGATCCGAACTCGCCGGAGTGCAATTTAAAGCTACCGGTATGGCAGCTGGTTCGAGCTAGCACCGCGGCACCAGTTTATTTTCCCCCGGAAACAATTGAAATCGGCGCCAGAAAGCATGTCTTCGTTGATGGCGGGATAACCCCCTACAACAATCCTGCTCTGCTTCTCTTCTACATGGCGACTCTTCCGTCGTACAAAATCGAGTGGGAAACAGGGGTTGATAAGATGATGCTGGTTTCGATTGGGACCGGGCGCATTTCGAGCGGCATCGGCTCGCTTCGCGGCGACCAGATGAACATACTCTACCATGCGCAGACAATCCCGATCGCACTGATGGACTCTATCAGTCTGCAACAGGACATGATTTGCCGAACGATTGGATTGTGCAAAGAGGGCGAGCGAATCGATTCGGAAATTGGCACCTTACGCGACGTTCCTTCCGGCGAGATCGGACAAAGAAAATTCACCTACTTTCGATACGATCATGCCTATCAGTCGGACGAAATTGAAGCTGCCCGTAAATACGGCAAAGCCGGACTCACTCTAGACAATGTCGCGTTGATTCCTTTGCTTCGGGAAATAGGGCGTAAATACGCAGAAGCTCACGTGCGAGGGGAAGATTTGATTTAGTTGGGCGGTTTCGTCTGATTGTTAGCGCGTAGATGCAGTAGAATGGTCGCTCGTTACTTCGGTGCCTTGGAATGGAATCGCGGTCGAGCGCACATCTAAAAGTGGGCCAAGTTCGAACACGTTTGTATAACCATAGGCCCGCAAGGACGTGTAAGTGGAAAGATTAAGTGAAGCGGCCGGCGCCTTGGATGGGAAAGCCGTCTCGCTCCCTTGAAAGTTGTTATTGCAGTAAATCAGAACCTTGGTCGTCGTTGACGGGATGACTCGAGCCAACGCGTTAGCGGTGAAATCGGTAAAAGGCAAATTAACCGCCCCTTTGACGTGCCGAAGCGCATACTTGGAAGCACTTCGTGCGTCCAGAATCACCGTGTTCTTGTCACCCATCGCGTCCAAAAATTTCTTCTCGGTCAAGCGATGCGATTCTCGTTCACGCGCTACATTAAAAACAACCTGCTGGAACGCGGAATAGTCGATCGCGGGATTTGCGATCTCGTCGGCGCGAGCAACGGAAGCAATCATGACGATTAATACCACGAGCGTTTTCATAAAGGATCTTTACGAATCATCACTCTGACAACTTTTCGCGGTCTCTCGTTGAATGTTCTTAGTCAACGGTTTCCACCGAAGCGTTTGTCTATCCTCACTCGCTCGAACGTAGTATTCGTCGTACTTCGGCAATTCCAGCAGGATGGACTTGGGCTGCGTGGCCCGAAGGAATTACGACCTCCGAGGCTGCGCCATCGAGGTGCGAGCTCCAGTAAGCGACCATTCCATCGCTACTGTTTGGCGCGTCGCCTCGTCCACGATCCCCTTCGATTGTGTGGAATGGTATTTGAGGTGAAACTGGGAGCTTACCCAGCGCAATCACAATGGGGTCATCGGGCGCAAGCGTCTCAATACAGTTTGGAATTCGACTAAGATGCTGGGCAGCGGGATCTGCATTTACTTCGGCGCGGATATCGGAGAAGACGCGTGGCTGCTTCATCATACGCGCAGCCAAGCGGGTCCACCAATGAGACGCGGCAGTGGCTCCGCGATGAGGTGTAGTGATGAAAATCGCCCGCTGGACATCGGGCCGATGATTGAAAATCAACGATCCTTTTAGGACTTGTGCTGCGCTGCCAGTGAGTTGCATTTCAGCCGGAGACTTGCCGAAAAGATTCCGCCAGATTTTGTCTCCGGCATCAGTCACCAAAAGCCGTACGACCAGACCGCCCAAACTATGACCGACCAGCACGACCCGCTTACTATTAGGGAAAACCTTCTTAATGCTGTCGAGCTCTTCCCGGAGTTGGAGGGCTGAATACGGAAACGGATAGCCGGTCGGGTACCAAAAGACCCAAAATTGGTAACGCCGGCGGATTTCAGCGTCCGCCAGCAGATTGTTAATCAGTGGCGTCCAAAAGAGCGGTCCGCTTGCCAATCCATGGACAAAAATTACTGGAGTTCGTTTAGCATCAAAAGGCTGCAAGCGCACCAGTCGCGCCCGCGTTTGGTATTTGTCCGGCAGCAACAGCGCGGAAACGCCAATTCGATTTGGCCGCTCGCGCATCATTCCTAACGCGAGAGGCGCGCTGAAGTCGGCGGCGAGGGGGTAGGAATCGCCATTAATCGAAACTCGTTCGATTGAAAGCCGATCGAAGAACCCAAGTCGGGCGCGCTGGCCTTGAAACGTGATTATCGCCGTCTCTGCGGCATAGATATGCTCTGGATCGAACCGAGCGTGCCGTTGCGAAGGCGAGCTGCGCGCGACGCCCACCAGTGGTGCGCCAATTCCTTGCACGATCGAGCGGTTGGGAAAAAGTCTACTGCCGACATTGATGGTGTCGGCTGGTATGAGCAGCTGGTTGGAAGGCTCCAGGTCGTGTCCTGTCGATGACGGGCTGCTTAGAATGAAGGAAGTGTCGCCACCGGAAACATTTACCGGAGAATTCCAAGGCTCGATGCCACTGCGTTGCAGATCTTCAATACTTCGAGCGACTGCAAAATTGTAGACCTCACGGGCCTGCGATTGGTTGTGATTTTGAGATAACTCCGTTAAAGCGAGGCGGGCAGCTGTCAAGTCATCGCCCAACGCTCTCATGGGCTGTTGCTTGCCGACCTGGCGTGCTTCGGACAACCGCCGTTCTGCGATCAACAGAGCGTCAGACGAGCTGCTAAAATAGGGTGCCGCTGGTGACCGGGTCTGGACTGAAGCCAGGTGGGTGCATCCACCACCGATCGCGCAAAAGAAATAAGCCGCAGAAAGAAGTATGCGGTCACATTGGTTTTTGCTAACAATCAAGAGATTCCTCGCGCA
Source organism: uncultured Verrucomicrobiae bacterium (assembly GCA_963817335.1). GTDB lineage: Bacteria > Verrucomicrobiota > Verrucomicrobiia > Chthoniobacterales > UBA10450 > AV40. Next base: position 96,893 of record CAWFNX010000004.1, read on the forward strand.
AAAATGAAAACGGTTATTGCTGCCCTTCTTGTCTGCACAATGTCAAGTCTTGTTATCGGCTGCCACACGTTCAGTAAGACCACAGGCATCCAGACTAACAACGCAAGGATATATGTCCTGCGCCGACTGTCCGTTACCGGTTCAGGTCAAATCACTGTCTTGGACAACGGAAAACAGGTCGGAACCGTAGATCGGGGAGCAGCTTTGAACTGGAGCCGCTCTCCCGGCACCGCCGTCGTTACCGTTTCTCACGGCGGTAGCCAGGCTGTGCAGACGTTGACGGTTGAGGCGAATCAAACTTACTACCTTGAGGTTCTGGCAACCCATGCCACGGCCGGCCGGCCAAAAGTGGTCCAGCTTCAGATACTTTCCAGCACAGAAGGAAAGCATTTGCTTAATATTCTTAAACACGAGTTTGGAGGTTGATTGTTTGTAGAGCGTTGGGCAGTTGCTTCTTTGGTTGGTTGGACTGCTGAGTTATCGAAGACTTGCCATCACTTCGCCACGCTTCCTCCCAGATCAGCGATTACTTGGTCGGTTAGATCCGGAATGTCTCTGCTGGCAATTGCAACGGGCACGGCATTCGTGCTCTGACCCGTGACATCGAAAACAATATTAAACCCCGCGTTTTTTGCTACAACCGCAACATCGCCCACAATTCGGTCAATCAGCGCATTGCGTTTCGTCACGGTCAACGACTGCAGTTCTTTCTCTTTGGCCGCCTTCGCCGCGGCGTCCGGGTGCTCGCCCAATTCAGACTTGGCCCGATCTTTTGCGGCTTGAATTTCAGCTTCTGCCGATGGGCGTTCGGGTAAAGCTTTAAACGCGCGGTCCATATTCACCTGACCGAAACGTAAATTTTCGGTCGAAGCGAACGAGACGTTTCCCGAGCGAGTTAGATTCTGTTGATTAAGATCTGCAACAATGTCGTTGGTTAGGTCAGGAATCCCCTGGAAGAACACAGCCCAACGGCCGTTTACACTTTGACCGCTGACATCGAGGACAATCGCCTGTCCGTCCTTGGCGCACATTTCCCGAATGAGATTCTCGATGTCTTTGACGATGTCTCCGCGAAAGCGTGACGCCTGCTCTTGGAGTTGCTTTTCGCGCGTCGTCCGGAACTCATTGATTTCCTTTTCCATTGCTTTTATTTCGGAGATTGCGTGGTTCCGTGATGTGCCGTTCGCCATTTTGTTGATGGCGTCGAGCTTGGCCTTGTAGGCGTCGGCGCGGTCGTCGTATTCTCTTTTGGCTGCGTTTTTGGCGTCATTGATTTTCGTCTCGGCGTCTTTGGTCTTGAAGTAGCGTTTGAAGGTGTCGTTCATATCCACTAGCGCGAAGCGCAGCGAACGCACTGCCACAAACATGTCTCGGCTGTTGTTATTCAGTCCGGAAATAACTCGGTCGCTCATGTCGGCCTGGCCTGGGTTTACGATAAACAGCGGCACACCGTTCAGGCTGTTCCCGCTGCTATCGACAATCAGGTTACTATTGGCGTGATCTAATTGACTGATTTCTGCCGTGATCTCCTTTACGATCGCCTCGCGCCTCTTCGATGCTTTATCTTGCAGCTCTTTTTCGCGTGTATTCCTCCAGTCATTAATCTCCTTTTCCATCGCCTTTATTTCAGACACAGATTGGTCTCTGGCCCTGCCGGCCGCCATGGCATTGATGGCATTCAGTTTCGCCTTATACGCATCGGCGCGCTGATCGTATTCCTTTTTGGAGGCATTTTTCTCCTCGTTGATCTTCGCTTCGGCCTCCTTCGTCTTGTTGTAGTTCTTAAATGCGCGATCCATGTCAACAAACGTAAATGCCGGATTGCGGCCGGAATCATTGCGCCCCGGAGCAACACTCGGGGCGAACGTTGCGCTACTTGAGTTGGTCGCGATATCACCGCGCGCCGGAGCGGAGGCGCTGGGAGCCGGGCTTGAGCTGGTCGGATGCCTTACCAGAAGTGCTAAGACAACCGCAATTAACGTGACAACAAGGACACCGATACCTGCCATAACCTTCCATGGCACGCGTTTCCTGCGTGGCGGCGATATTTCGACCGGAACAGGGCTAGCGCGAGCGGCAGGTTGTGGGGCACCAGCTGCAGACGCTTGTTCTGATTTTATAGTCGGCTTCTCCGCCAACGAGGGGACTCCGTCAGGTCGTTCCCTGGCGCCGAAGTCGCTGACCAGCCCGGCTGTTTCAGGCAACGGCTTACTCAGCTGCAATAACGCCTTAAGTGATGTTTCCAGTTGCTGAATGTGCATTTCGACAGGCGGGGTAATAGCGTCGAGCCAGTGTGGGGCACTAAGGTAATATTCCAGATCGTCGTTCGGGTTTACGTTCTCGATCCGAAACTGAACAATGTGAAGGCGCGAGTTGGCAGCTAACTGCACTTCCCGCAGCACCTGTTCGGACGTGTTGGAATGGGCGGAAAAAATCAGTGCCATTATCTTGCTGCGTTGAATCGCCCGTTTGATTTCCCCCGCAAAAGAAAGCCCCGGCTGGACATCGCGCGGCGCGATCCAGCAGCGGATTCCGCTGGCTTCGAGGCCAGCGCACACGGCGTCTGCTATCGGCTTGTCCTGGGATGAGTATGAAATAAAAACGTCGTGCGCCATACTCGTGCTCCCGGCTGTTGTATCTGATTTTAACCGGCAATTACAAGCCTCGCGGATTGGACAGATTCGGACAAGAGAACTGCGTAAAGTTGCGCCACAAACGGTAGCGGGATTGTAGCTCACTCGTGCAGCGGGTCGGAAGAAATCCCTTATCTCAGAACGTATGAGACGCTTTTACCATCGTCGCCGCCTCGTTGGAAAAGAGCTGAGCAACAGCTTTGTCCGTCAGTATTCACTTTTGCGTTCCGGCCGCCGCTAATTGCTCGGGCATTGGCAAAACAGTTAGGAATTGGTATCCAGCGTAAATGAAGTCCGGTGGGAGACGTTTGATCGGGATGATTGCCATATCCGTAATAGGGGGCATTTCCTCCGCGGTGGCTGCGGAAAATGGGTCGGCGCCGGAAGCCGATGCGCGTCAAGTGCTGCCCACCACCTTAGTCCCGGCGCATTACGACGTGCACCTCATGCCGAACATTGAGCAGATGGTATTCAAAGGGGAGGTGGCGGTGACGGGCGAGGCGCCGGAGGCGGGAAGTAGCATCGTGCTAAACGCGAAACACCTCACTTTCGACAAGGCGCGCCTCGACGACGACCAGCATGCAACGATCGCGCTCGATGACAAGTTGGGGCGCGCGACCCTTACCTTCCCGAAGCCTTACACGCGGGGTCGTCACATCCTGACGATTGCTTACCACGCACCGATCGCGACAGGAACGCGAGGCTTTTTTGCGATGAATTACGACAGCCCGGCGGGAAAGCGGCGGACACTCGCCACGAATCTCGAGCCAGCTTTCGCGCGAGAAGTGTTGCCCTGCTGGGATGAGCCCGCCATGAAGGCGACCTTTACCGTTACTCTCGATGGGCCGGCCGACCGGATGGCGCTTTCGAACATGCCAGCAGTGGAGACGACGCCGATGCCGAACGGCATGCAGCGGACGCGCTTCGCCGAGTCGCCGCGGATGTCGACCTACCTTTTGTTCGTCGGCATCGGCGACTACGAGCGCATTCACCAGGAGATGGACGGCGTCGACATCGGTATCGTGGTAAAACGTGGGGACCTGTCGAAGGCGCGCTACGCGCTGACGCAAGCGACGGCTCTGCTTCATTATTACAACGACTACTTCGGGCAACGTTATCCGCTGCCGAAGCTGGACTTGATCGCCGCGCCCGGCGAAATCGAGGGCGGCTCGATGGAAAACTGGGGTGCGATCTTCTACTCGCAGGACCATCTCCTGTTTGACCCGAATGTCTCGACGGAGCGCGAACGGCAGACGGTGTTCCTAGTGGTGAGCCATGAGATGGCGCACCAGTGGTTTGGAGACCTTGTGACGATGGCCTGGTGGGACAATCTCTGGCTGAACGAGGGTTTTGCGCGTTGGATGCAAACCAATGCGGCTGAGGCGTTGCATCCGGAGTGGAACACCGGGCTGCAAGCCGCCGACATTTTCGAGAGGGGTAAGCGAGCGGATGCCCAAGCGGCAACGCATCCGGTATTGCAACCCGTGAACACCCCGGAGCAGGCGCTGCAGGCTTTCGACGCCATAACCTACAACAAGGGTGCCGCAGTCATTACCATGTTGCAGGCCTATGTGGGCGCCGAGCGTTTCCGAGATGGAGTACGGAGATACATGAAAGCGCACGCGTTTGGCAACACGGTCGACAACGACCTTTGGAATGAAGTGCAAGCCTCGGCCGGCAGGCCGGTGTTGGAGATTGAGCACGAGTTCACCCGGCAGGCGGGCGTGCCGCTGATTCGGGTCATGCCTAGCGGTAATGGTGTTACGCTTACAGAAGCTCGATTCGCTGAGGACCTGGACAGTCTCAAAGGCGCAGCTCCGACCCACTGGAAAATCCCGCTCGCGATCACGGAGGCGAATGGTAAGCGGCGCGACCTGCTACTCAATGATCGTGCGGCGGTGGCGGGAAGAGCACCGCTGGTAAATGCCGGCGGGCTCACTTACGCCCGAGTGGCGTATCCTCCGGAACACGCGGCGGCTCTTGCCGAGCGCATGGGGGGACTCTCACCGATGGACCAGATCAATCTGATGAATGACGGATGGGCACTTGGCGAATCAGGGTATGCGCCAGCCTCAAACCTTCTCCAGTTCATGAGCCGGATTCCCGTCGATGCCGACCCTGTCGTTTGGTCGCGCGCGGTGGACCTGTTGGTTGAGATCGACCGCGCCTATTCCGACGGCACGGCGCGCGATACCTTTCGGCGTCGCGCGCTCGCGCTGCTAAGTCCGTTGGCGCAACGATTGGGCGATCATCCGGCGGCTGACGAGCCTTCCAACGTGACCAGCCTTCGCGCCACTGTTTGGACCGCACGGGCGCGGATGGGTGATGTCACCACAATTTTGTGGGCGAAGAAGATTTACAACTCGGGCGAAGGATCTGCGGCCGAGCGCCGCGCCGCCTTGGACATCGTGGCCGAAACCGCCGACGCGGCGATTTTTGATTCGCTCCTGGACAAAGCTCGCCACACGCAAGATCCGCAGGAAAAGGGTCACTTTTTCCAAGCCATGGCGCGCGCACTGGATGCTAGGCTTTCGGCGCGGATGGTAGAGATCGCTCTCGGCCCAGATGCGCCGGCCGGTTCAGCGCCAGACCTTCTTGCGATCGCCGGGAAAGAGAATCCCGACGCAGTCTGGAATGCGCTTGCACCTCGCTTAGAGGGCAAGCTGCCCATCGACGAGCAGGAGGCTTGGCTCGTCGTCTCCGGCATTGCGAGCGGCTCGGCCGATCCCGCACGTATCGCTGACATCCGCGCTTATGGTGAGGCGCACATTCCGGCCGATGCGCGTCGTCCAATTGAACGTGCAGTACAGTCGATCAAACTGAATGGGCGCGTTCGCCGCGAGGCGATCCCCGAGATCGATCGCTGGCTGGCCGCGCATAAGAAGCGCGGAGCCTAAGAACCGTCTGGGGAAACGGGTCAACAATTAAACAGCGTTCACTATTTGTTCGCGGAAGTGAGTGGACACGATTGTTATGGCTTCCAATGAAAGTTAGCAGGGCCAGTAGCCAAATCGCAAAAAGCGTTGCCGAGAGCGCTGCTAACGCAAATAAAGCCGTCCGGCGCCTACATCGATTATTGCGGAGCTCCGGGAGAGTTGCCGAATCCCGAGTAACGCCACTGGCTGACGTGGCGACTCTTTGTAAGCAACAAACGCAACATCAGCGTCGGCAATTGTAAACCCGCCAAAACCAAACTTCTTCACGCGGGCGGAGCTAACAGGCAACCCGGACTTCATTGCCATTGTAACTGTGGATGAAGTGGATTCAGCAATAACACCCGCTTTCTTACTTATCGCACTATCGACAATCGTCAGGTCGCTGCCCGTGTCAATTACTACGCTACACGAAACCGTGTTAATAAATCCATTGACCGTCAATTGATGTTTAGAATCTAGGTGTAGAGGTATCCTAGTGTAGCCCTTCTCACCTAAGATCTTGCCGAGCTCTTGGCTGGTCCGTTCAATGGGTCCATACGGCGAGACGTAGAGCATTTTCTCTTTGCAATCTATTACGGCTCCAGCCATCCGGAGTTGGTCCAAACCGATCACTCCATCAACATATGGAATTTTCAAAACTAGTGCAGGAACGTTCTTTATGTTGATTGTCCCCCTCTCTGGAGATCCCTTTGCCAGCGGATAAAAGATCGTAAGTAGATTCAGTTTCGTCGTGCCGAGGGACTCTGTGGAAGATGAACTGACTACGCTGTGAGCATGATTCAATAGCTTCTGCTCGATCAGGCCAAACTTGCCTAACCGTTGCCGCGCAATTTCAAACGCACTAGCGCCAGTATCGATCATCAGGTCGGCGCTTTCGCTGTTAATAGCTCCTGAGATCAAGAGGTGGCCGCCGCCAGCCAATTCGGCTGTGCCCTCCAGCCGCTCTGAATGAAGCTTGATCGGCTTGAAGCCCTGCTCGGTGAAAAATCGGACGAGAACAGAATTCGTTGGAAAGTCTGACGAAAGATCGTTCGGTGCGTTTAAATTGGAGTGCCACTCCACCTGCGAGATGCGGTTTTCTTCCACTTGCACGGTGCAGACTTGGTCCGGGTATCCTTCGCGCTTCAAGATGATATCTGCGCGCCCCGGTGGCAGCTCAATCGCTGTGGGCGCAGCGCCTTGTTCCGAGCGACCGAGAATTGTATAAGTTGTGCCCACAGGCGCACGGATTATAACTGTGCCGGAAGAAGAGCTTGTCGTTTGGGCGAGACTCTGACAGACCACCAAACCTACGATGCCCGCCGAAGCAGGTATCCACTTATAAATATAAATATTATGGTCGGAGCGAGGCATCAGCTTCAGAACCCACCGCCAACTGCTGTTGCGCCGGTTGGAAGTGCTTCGCCTGTTATTCGTTTCCCGCTCCGTAATCGGTGAATCGTCCGTTTTTCAGTTTAACGTAGTGATTACCCGCGTTCCATCGCAAGATTTCTGAACCATCTTCGACTTTGTCAGCATCGGGTTTGCCGAAAGTCCCGATAAAAACTTAAGTGCGCGACAAGGAGAATCGTCTAATCGGGCTGGCCTTGCCTGTCAAATACGCTCGAGGAACGTACGGAAAAGGACGCGCTAGAAGTCTTCAAATTGCTGGAGCTCGCATATCCGCAATCGGCGGATGTCCAAACCGGTCTGGCGGACGCGGTGACGAACTTGGTTTGTTGACAAACGCGCTGCCGGTGGGATAATCCCACCATGACCTTGACTGCCGATACCAAGAAGCGCATCGTGGTCCCTGACGCGGCTCCCGGGGATGTTTTCACCTGTGAGAGAGTTGGGAACGGAATATTACTTCGACGGGTGTACCGCAAAGCGCCTCGGAAAAAAATGACAAGGAAGCAGGTGCTGGCTGCTATCCGTCGCTGGAAATATATTCCAGCGATGAGTTGGGAAGAACTCCGTAAGCTTACCCGTGAGCCATGATACTGTTCGATACCAACATCGTAATCGACGCACAAGATCAGGGCACGACCCGCGGCGCCCGAGCCGCGGCGCTGATTGCGGAGGCAGTCTCGGGCGAGGGCGCGGCTGTGAACGCAATCGCTTTCGCTGAGTTATGCGTTGGCCAACCCGACGAGGCAGATGTCGTATCTGAGCTTCTTGAAGCGGGCATTACGATTCTGGATGTTCCTGCTGCAGCTTCGCCAATTTGCGGACGCGCATATACCCGATATAAAAGCTCACGCCGGCGCTCGGGTGGTGGAGAGGCGCCGCGTATACCGTTGCCTGATTTTTTCATTGGTGCCCATGCCCAGTTAATGGGGTGGAAGATAGCTACTCGCGATACTGACCGTTATCGGCGCTATTTCGAAAAAGTCGAACTGATCGAAGTCAAATAAACCCGGATGTTTATATTCAGCTCCCTCTTACTAGCTCAATAACGACGAAGGCTCCACTCGCGCGCGGGCCGTTCTCGCCCGGGCCGGCGAAGAATCTGCCGCCTGAGCGCTTCGTAGTAAGATACGGGTGTCCACCCCGTAACCCATCACGGCACTATTCCTTAGGTCAAATGCTTGGCCGCTATCGGCTTGCGGCCAATTCTTTCTTCGGCCAGGAGTTTAAAATAAACGACCTAATTTCATCCGAAAAATTGAACAGGTCGCTCAATGAAAATGAAGATACGTATTGAGCTCTTGCCTCGACTAAGACAGAACCGACTCGGAATATTTTCGAGTCTTGGGAAGCTCGGAAAGCGTCAATCATAAACTGTTCGAGGCGGTGCATAATCTCTTCAATTTCAGCTTCGGTTACGGTTTGCTCGGACGGTAGTTCAACTTCGACCTGGCCTGCGTCGGGATCTTCCTCCCAATATAAGGACCAAATGGTTTCGCTCTTACCTTCGTACGTTGCCGTAACAGGTTTAATTGTACTCATCTGAATTTTCTGCTTACTAATGCGCCCAAGCAATTAGGATCGGATCAAACCCGGAAGCAAATCATTCGCGAGTATTTAGTCGCCATATCACATTTGCCGGCCTTTTCGCTCAACACATTCAAACTGGTGTTGAAATCATTCTGCGAAATTACGATAGCCACCTTTCGCAAAACCGACCGCTGTACCTGCCACCGCAGGGCTTGGAAGTAAACTGGCAGAAACGGCGCGCATACCAGTTAGCGAAGCGCACTTTCGCGCCTCGGTTTGCGCAAAACTTTGGCTAACACGGGAAATAGTCCCGTAACGCCGCCTTGGGGGGAGGGGCGGCGCTCGGGACTGCACTCAACAAATGGCCGACATGAATCTTAGGAACCGCGCTCGTTATTTGGTTCGAATTACGCGGTTTCCAAGGCGTTCACGATCTCCTGGCAGAGAAGGGAACGCTCCGTCACATATATATGACAAGAGTATCCACCCCGCAGCGCGTACGGGGCTGAAGCCCGCGTACCGCGAAACGACACGGGAACGGGAATCCGTGCACACGCCTGAGTGAGGAGCGTGTTCCCGGAGCGACTGATGATTCTGTTCACTTCTCCAATATCTGCGACCGCATTTGCCTACCAGAATCCGAGTAGTCTTGCGCACTGACAAACCTTCTAGAACTCGTGATTGGTCGCGCAGGTTCGGCCGGATCGATGGAGCTCGGGAGTAGTTACTCCAGGCGCGGGCCTCTTGGCGTTTGCATCTTTTCAAGTGATACTTTAGTATCACTCGATGCGGACTGAACTTGTTACCACCCTGAAACGTAGGGCTACTGAAATCATCGCCGACCTGAAAGCGGCGCGCGACCCGGTGCTTATTACCCAACACGGCCGCCCGGCTGCCTATCTCGTTGACGTCGGCACCTACGAAGATACGCAGCGGCGACTGGCCATTCTTGAAGGCATCGCGCGTGGAGAACGTGCGGTTGAAGAAGGCCGTATTGTCGGCCACTCCGAGGCCAAGCGACGGATGGCTCGATGGCTGCGCTGATCTGGACTGAGCCCGCGCTGCAGGACCTTGATGCTATTGCCGATTACATCGCACTCGATAACCGAACTGCAGCGCGCGAATTGGTGCGCCGTGTTTTCCAACACGTTGAACAGTTGCAATCACATCCCGAAAGCGGTTCCGTTCCGTCAGAACTTCGCCGTTCGTCGCGTCGCTACCGGCAAATCGTGGAACCGCCCTGCCGCGTTTTCTACCGCTATGACCGCCGCCGTCAGAATATCGTTATCCTTCACGTGATCCGGGGAGAGATGCGCTTGCGCAAGAGTCGCCTTCGCAAGCGACCCTGAACTTGGCAAGTACGGGAGCATCACCCGTACTTTTCTTCCGCACTACCTGAAGGCGACGCGAAGTCGCGCGACCGCAGCATCGCAGGTGCCAGGGGTAATTATTTTTAGAAAAATTGCATTTTTCGGCGCCGATTGCCTCTCCCAACCAAATTCTATAGGCATGAAAACTTCATTAGTTCGACGGCCGCGCAAAAAACCGATGTCAGTGTGCAAATTAACAATGGACTGTGGAGAGAACCACGCTTCCCTCAGTCTTCCGGATGTTCCCGAGCTTTTCCTGATTGGGATTGAAATCATGGTGAACTCGCGCAAGCCCGTGACCGCGGCAGAAAAGGATAACGCCCGCGCCAGTTTCAAAGACCTTTTGCGCAAGCAATTGCCACTCAAAGACGGCCGCTGCCTGATTCCGATTGGTGACAACATCGCGGAGGTTACAACCCGCCGACAACGACCGGTAACAAAATCCCAATTCGAAGAGGTGTTTCGCCATATCAACAATTTCCTAACCTCTTTTCCGGAAAACAAGGTCTCCAAGACAACCAAGATCTTCGAGGAAATCGTTGAATAGCACCCCCGGAGCCGGTTGGATCCATGAATGCTTCCCAGCTTCAACTTCGAAATATTCCGACCGAGACGAGTCGACAACGGAACGATCAGGCGCGTTTGAAATTGTCCCGCCACCTGGTTATCTCGAAGTGGCCTTATCGCGAGCAGCTAGATCCTTATTCACTCAGCGCGGTCTTAGGCTGGCATAATGTGAGCCTGATCGGGAGATGGGATGCTGAAAAAATTATTGTCGACTTCGGCCAATTTTTGCGTCACTCGCGTCGTGCGGCTGGTCGGTCGTGGCAGGAAATCGTGTTTGTTTTAAGCGATGAGCTCTTTTTCTCGCTGTCGGCGAGCATGGGTGGCGAACGAGAGTTAGATGTTTGGGCGACCTTGCCTGAAACAGCTGTTGGCGAATTCGAGCGTCTCCGGTCGCGTTATCTTCTCCCGGAAAGAAAAGTGGCGGAAGTTGACTGTTTTTTTGTCTTAACCATTGGCGGCGGGCCAGGGCAAGTCGACGCTCGGCGAGTCACGGTGGCCCCGTTTCATTTCAGTCCAGCGGAGTTGGAACTGCATTACGGTGCCGAGTTTTGCCGCTGGAGTTGCGCCTTTGTGGAAAAACTCAATCAGCCCAAGATCGGTTTGACCATCCTGCAAGGTTCCCCGGGCACGGGAAAGACTTCCTTTCTTCGCCACCTGGTTCACCAGTTACGCCAAACCCACCGCTTCTACTATCTGCCGGTCACGGCTTATCCAATGTTGGCGGCACCAGGCACCGTCGATTTTTGGCTGAGCCAAAACGACTACCATCGAGAGCAGCGCAGAGTGGTGATCATCGAAGACGCCGAAACCCTTCTTATGCAGCGAGCGAGCGATAACCATGATGCGCTTTCCAACTTGCTCAATATCGCGGATGGATTTCTCGGCGCTTTTCTCAACCTGCAAATCATTTGCACCATAAATACACCGATCGAGAAAATCGATCCGGCCCTGCTTCGACCCGGGCGATTACTCGCCAGCCACATTTTTAAGCGACTCTCGTTTGAACAAGCGCAAAAGTTGGCCGCAGCAAAATCGCTGACTATTCCGGTGCAGCAAAGCTATTCCCTAGCTGAAATCTACAACGACGAGATCGGAAACCTTTCTCCTGAACCGACGACACCAGCCGGCTTTTTTCCAAATTAAGTGTGAATAGAAAAAGTGGAGTGCCGTTAAAGGACCCGATCTCGCTCGAGGACCAGCTCCAACCACTCGAGTTGTTGCGATCGATCGTGAGTCTACTCCACCGCGCGATCGAAGAATATATTGCCGCGCGACTTCAGCGGCCTGACGCGATAGCAGGCGGCACCCCGGGCGTGGCCAAAGGTAAGGACCAAGTCGATAGCCCAGAAGTTGGCCAGATTATTCATGAGCTCCTGGCCGCAAAGGAGGCGGATGGACTGAGTGAGCGTTATCTCCAAACTATTCGGAGTCATCTTGTTCGATTCGCGTCCAGTTTTAAGAGCTCGATCCGATCAATCACTGCGTCTCAGATGGAGAACTGGCTCCGAGCGCAACCGATCGGGCCGCGCGCCCGAAATAACATCCGTTCCTCGCTCGTCTGCCTCTTTCATTTTGCCCGCAAGCAAGGCTATTTAGCCAAAGGAGCGCCGACTGAAGCTGATGAGCTCGCCAAAGCAAAGGATCGCGGTGGCAAAATCGGCATTCTTACACCCGAGGAATTGGCGCGCTTGCTCGCGAGCGCACCGGAAGGGATTGCTTTGTTTTTTGCCCTGGGCGCATTTACCGGGATGCGTTCGAGTGAGATTTTGCGTCTGGACTGGCTCGATCTGAACTTTGAACGGCGCTTCATCACGGTTGCGCCGGAGAAGGCCAAAACTGCAACCCGCCGGCTGGTTCCTATTTCTTCTAACCTGATCGAATGGCTTGCGCCCTATCGAGGTAGAAGCGGATCCGTGTTTACCAGTCGGCGCGATGCTGACCGCGCGATCGCTTTTGCCAAAAATTCGCGGATTGACTGGCCTAACAATGCGCTGCGGCATAGCTATGCCACCTATCGGCTTGCGCTCACGGCCGATGCGGCAAGGGTCGCACTCGAAATGGGCAATAGTCCGCAAAAACTCATGCGAAACTACCGTGAGCTAGCCGACGAAAAAGAAGCGGAGGCGTGGTTTTCAATTAGTCGACGTACTCCTACCGGTACGTAGCTTTTTGAGATGGTCGGCGGTTGATTTTGTCGCCGCTAATGCAGTTCAAGGTCCCGGCCGTTGGCGGTGGCTGAAACTCTTGCCCGTCCGGAGTTAAATTTTATCGAGGTCTTCGAGGGGTAGGGCGCCTAAGTATCACAATCTCTGTCCATTGCACTCAGAGCCGGATGTTAAAATCCAGTTTCCGAGCTCGCCGGTAGTTCTTCTTATGCCGAGGACTGGCAAAAGATCAGGTTCAAACCACTGGAACTGCATCCTTCTCCTCTGTCGTCGAGGACGACGTAAGGAACTGCGAATCTGGTGTTTACGGTCCGTAATCGAGTGTCGAAATCCAGTTTTCGGGCTCGGCGGTAAATCTATGTATGAATGAGAATAATAAAAACCTACCGTTAAACCAACCCAACTTCAGCCCAGCCATTGTCCACAGCCTGGCGGAGGGACCCAATTACCAGCCCAACCGGCGCTGGCTCACAATCCAACAGTACCTGGCGGAAATTGAAAATCCGGCCGAGGCAGCCGGCGACTCGCCAACGAAATTACAACTTATTCTCGATCGCCAAAAGGACGAGGTTATCCGCCAGACCCTTCAGTTTCAGTACGGAGTCTTGAGCGATAACGAAGCCGTCGTGAAATATGCGCTGCTATGCGCCGCCTCTGCGGAGGATGCCTGGATGATCAAGGCGATGGTTGTGGCGAACCGCTCCACTGAGCTTATCGCCGAGGAAATGGGGACTCAGCCAGCCGCGATCGATTTTTTTGAAAAGCTTTACTTTGACGTACGCGGTTACCTCGACAAGCGCGTCTGGCTTCGCAAGATTTGCTTCGGCAAGGACGGACATCGCTGGCTGCAGATCGCATTCGAGCACGGTTGGTCGGGAGTTGAGGAGGTTATTCTCCACCGCCTGCCCAAGGGACCGCGTAACCTTAATCATGCGATAAGTGTCTTGCTGATGCGTTTTGAAGCTGCCCTGTTTCAATTGGAGGCGTCCAATGTCGATCCAAGCGAAAACGATTTGCAGCAACTTTTGCGTGTCTTGCAGGCCAATGCTTACGGTCAATTCCCTTTTTTGGAGGATGTTGAGGAGCCACCAGCCCCTGAAAGCGAAACTTGTAAAGCCCTCAAGAATTTATCCATCGAAAGTCGCGAGAAGGTCGGTGCCACGGTCGGCCGCATAATGGACGCGATGGTTCCCAAGGCAAAGGCACTGATCGCTGCCAGCGAATCGAAAAACGCACAGGCCGATCCGGAAGCTGAAGGGCCGGTCGCGTCGCAGTAAGAACGAAATCAATTCCATGAGCGCAAAACAAAACTGGAAAAACCCGTTCAAACGGAGCCGCCATGCCGAGCGGCGGCGCACTCGCCGACGGAAAAAGTTTCTCGCCAAAGCGTTGGTTAGCGTGGCACCGGAAATTTTTTCTCCCGAGGAAGCAACCGATCTTCTCTTCGGCTCTTTGGCCAGTGCCAAGCGCGCTCTGCGGTGCGCAGAGCGCAGGCAAGTGGTAGCTCCGGCCGATGAACTTTGCGCACCGCCATCGGTTCAAAATCCCCAGAACGTGCCGGCCGCGCCTCGGCCACTTCGCGTCCTTAGTCGCCTGAACCGAAGTTCAATTTTCCCGCCGCTGGTGCCAGATGAGATCGAGGTGGACGCGCTTAGCGTAAATGAAATTCTGGCTACTATGCAGCTGAAGTATCAAGACACGCCCGCGCACCGCTTGCTCGACGCTTTTGCCACCGCGTCTGGTCTGTCATGGGAAGTTTGCGCCCAAATTCTGCTTAGTCGGAGGCTGATCACCAAGCCGATCGATTCTCATGATCTTGTAGCCACGCGCAGCGCTCGGGAGTTCCGGAACCGCTACGGTCAAGGCCGTGCACGTTATGTGGTGCTCCTGGCAGCAAAGGGAATTCGGGAATTTCAAGGCGACTGGGCTTACTTCGACGACCAAGAATTTCAGGCTTTGTTACCTGGAATTATTGTTCCCACGAAATTGAAGCGGGACCATTATTTCACAAACTTGGTCTCGAACGGCACTCACTCTAGTATCGACGTCTACGCGGTACCGACGCGGTCGCCGCTCTTCCAACACCCGTTTTTGGACGATTTCAATCCGCTTTTTTTCGGTAAACCGCGACCCAAAGACAGTCGTTCCTAAGACGTCACCTCGCGCTACGGACACCACCCCCTCCGTGATGGTCAACGCTAAGTCGCGCTTGCAATCCCCGCGTCTAGTAGCGACCGATTCGAATGGAATGGGCCCTGGCTAGAGCTCGGAATTTAAACGCGTACGGGGTGCGGTACGGGCGACGGCGCGTACGGGAATGCATACGGGTTTTACCCAAAAACGGAGTGTTTCGCTAACGCGAAATTGGCGTTGAGAACCGAAAAGCTAGACCATTTATATATATCTACATATTAGGTGTTTACGACAGCATTTTGAGCCTCAAAGGCACCGCGTTATTACTCCAGATACGTGCAATGGCAGCGCGTACGGGAGTCGAACCCGTGCACCGGCCTTGAGAGGGCCGTGTCCTAACCACTAGACGAACGCGCCATTGCTCATTTTTGAGTCAAATAGAATAACCTTCGGTCGCCGGGCGGCAACAGCGGTTACCCGCTGCTTTGAAATTTCTTGAGCCGTCCGCCTTTCTTCTCTTTTTTCTTTGGCGAGGGGGAGGGCGTCGGCAGATCGGCGTCCTCCACCGGGCGCACCCGGCGCTGGCTTGTCCGGCTAAGGTGCGCCAATTTCAATTCATCCAGTGCCTTTTTCATCTCCTGGCTTGAGGCCATCGCGCGCATCCGCCCATAATAGAGATCGTAATAGGCGCGAAGAAGTTGCCGTTTTTCCAGATCGGTTCGCGCCGCGTCGGCTGCTCGTTTTGCAGCTACCACATCGGGATCGTTGACCACGCGATTGGCTAGCTCTCGCCATTCAAGATGAAGCCGGCGCTCATCCGCCTCCTTACCAAGCGACGTTTGTTTGAAGATCTCGTCAATCTGGGCGCGCTCGGGAATCGTCGGTTCCGGGGCTGTGCTTGGCAGCGGCGTGGATCCCGGCGCAGTCGCGGGTTGCAGCCCGGGATCAGTCGCAACCTGCCCATACAACGCGATGGTCGAACCCAATGCACTAATTAAGATTGTTGACCAAAAAGTTCTCACTTGGAACAGACGCAATGTAATCGGATTTCCGGATGCGAGAAGGAGCGCTTCATGGTAATGATCTCGCGGCTTTCGGGGCGTAGCTTAGCTTGGTAGAGCGCGTGGTTTGGGACCACGAGGTCGGAGGTTCAAATCCTCTCGCCCCGACCAGATGATCAGGCTCATCACTTGTCACTCGTCCCTGGTCACACCTTTTGGCTCATAGCCAAGATTCGGCGCCAGTCGCTTTTCGACGGAGGCGACGGCCTCACCCCGTCGATTTGCGTAATCCTCCACCTGATCGCGCCCAATTTGGCCGACGCCAAAATATTTCGCGTCCGGATGCGAAAAATAAAAGCCGCTCACGCTCGCCGCCGGATGCATCGCGAACGATTCCGTCAGTTTGATATCGGTCTTTTGTTCCGCGCCTAACAAATCGAACAGCCCGCGCTTTTGAATGTGGTCGGGACAAGCCGGATAACCAGGGGCCGGTCGCATGCCCCGATACTTTTCGCGAATCAGGTCGTCATTCGACAATTTTTCTTCGCGGCCAAAACCCCACGCAATCCGGGCCTGCTTATGTAAATATTCAGCGAACGCTTCCGCCAGTCGATCGGCCAGCGCTTTGGACATGATTGCGTTGTAATCGTCGTGGCTGCTTTTGAATTTTTCAGCGAGTTCGTCCGCTCCATGGATCGTGACCGCAAAACCGCCAAGATAATCAGAGGGTTGAGTTGTTGAGGAGTTGAGCCGTTGAGGAGCAACGTAGTCCGCGAGGCAGTGATTAAATTGTCCGGCTGGTTTTGGCATTTGCTGACGCAAGAAATTGAAGGTGTGTGATTTTTCCCCGCGCGATTCATCGGTAAAAAGATCGACATCGTCTCCGATCGACCTTGCCGGCCAGAATCCAAACGCCCCGCGAGCGGTCAGTAAATTCTTCGCTGCGATTTCATCCAACAGTTTTTGCGCATCATCAAAAAGCTCGCGAGCTTGCGTTCCGACGGTTGGATCTTCGAATATCGCAGGATATCGGCCGCGAAGCTCCCAGACGTGGAAGAATGGCGACCAATCGATGAATTCCCTAAGCTCGGCAATTGGAACTGCGCTGTCACGGGCTCCAACGAATTCCGGTTTCGGCGGCTGGTAGTTGTTCCAGTCGATTGGCGTGCGGTTCGCGCGCGCCTGTTCGAGCGCAAGTAATTTTTTCTCGCGGATTTTCGCTCCGTGGGCTTTGCGCAGCGCCTCGTACTCGGTGCGCGTTTTGGAATCGAACAACACTTTTTGTTTTGGGTTTAGCAAGGAATTCACGACGCCGACGGCGCGCGATGCGTCGAGCACATGGACCGTGCTTTCGTGATAATGCGGCGCAATCTTGACCGCAGTATGCGCCCGGCTGGTTGTAGCGCCGCCAATTAACAGTGGCAGCTCGAATTTTTCGCGCTCCATCTCCTGGGCGACGTGAACCATTTCGTCCAGAGACGGCGTGATCAATCCACTTAAGCCGATAGCGTCCGCTTTTTTCTCGCGCGCTGTCTCCAGAATTTTAGCGGCCGAAACCATCACCCCGAGATCGACCACGTCGTAGTTGTTACATTGCAAAACCACTCCAACGATGTTCTTCCCGATATCGTGGACATCGCCTTTGACCGTGGCCATCACGATCCGGCCCTGCGGTTTTGCTCCGGCGCTTTTTTCCGCTTCCATGAATGGCATCAGATAAGCGACCGCTTTCTTCATCACTCGCGCGCTCTTCACCACTTGGGGCAAAAACATTTTGCCCGCACCAAATAGATCGCCAACCACACTCATTCCGGCCATGAGCGGGCCTTCGATAACGTCGAGCGGTCGGTTGGCCTTTTTTCGCGCCTCTTCCGTATCGATGTCGATGTAATCGGTGACGCCATGAATCAGGGCGTGCTTTAATCGCTCTTCGACTGTCTGTGCGCGCCACGTTTCATCCTTAACCTTCGCCTTACCTTTTGCTTTAACATTCTCGGCGAAATCGACCAGCCGCTCGGTCGCATCGTCGCGACGATTCAGCAGGACATCTTCGACTCGCTCGCGCAACTCAGGCTCGATCTCTTCATAAACCGCGAGCTGTCCGGCGTTCACGATTGCCATGTCGAGACCCGCCTGAATAGCGTGGAACAAGAATGCCGAGTGCATCGCTTCGCGCACGGCGTTGTTGCCGCGAAACGAAAACGAAATATTGCTGACGCCGCCACTGACCCGCACTCCTGGCAGATTCTGTTTGATCCAACGGGTGGCTCCGATGAAATCGACGGCGTAGTTGCGATGCTCTTCCAGACCGGTTGCGACGGTCAAAATGTTAGGATCGAAAATAATATCGTTTGCCGGAAAATCCGCTTGCTCGACGAGGAGTTTGTAAGCGCGGGCGCAGATCTCGGTTTTGCGTTGCAAGTTGTCGGCCTGACCTTGTTCGTCGAAAGCCATCACGATGACAGCCGCTCCGTAACGACGGATTGTGCGCGCCTGGCGCAGAAATTCTTCCTCACCGTTCTTTAGCGAGATCGAATTCACCACAGATTTTCCCTGCAGACACTTCAAGCCCGCCTCAATCACGCTCCACTTCGAGCTGTCGACCATTATTGGAATCCGCGCGATCTCTGGTTCGCTGGTGATGAGATTCAAGAACCGCGTCATCGCGGCTTCCGAATCGATCATGCCCTCGTCCATGTTGACGTCGAGAATGTTGGCCCCGCCCTGGACCTGCTGTCGGGCAACCGCGAGTGCGCCGTCGAAATCATCGTTCAGGATCAGCTTCGAGAACTTGGGCGAACCGGTGATATTGGTCCGCTCGCCGATCACAACAAAGCCGAAGTCCGGGGTAATGTTGAGCGGCTCGAGACCGGAAAGCTGCAACCGATTCTCGGTCCGAGCCGGACTGGCGGTATACGATTCTTGATTCTCGATTGGAATTTGCCGCGGTTTGCAATCGCGCACTGCGTCCGCGATTAACCGAATGTGATCCGGCGTTGTGCCACAGCAGCCGCCGACCAAATTCAGCCATCCGTTTTCGGCCCACGGTTTTAATTTCGGCGCCAGGGTCTGCGGTGTCTCGGGAAAACCGGTCTCAGAAAGCGGATCAGGAAGACCAGCGTTCGGATACGCGCTGACAAAAAACGGAGCGACTCGAGCCAGTTCTTCGATGAACGGACTCATCTCATCCGGGCCGAGTGAGCAATTCAATCCGACCAAGAGCGGTTGGGCGTGAGCGACTGAAACGAGAAACGCCTCGACGGTCTGGCCACTCAACGTTCGTCCGGCCCGGTCGGTCACCGTTCCGGAAATAATTAGCGGCATTTTCCGGCCGGCCTTTTCAAAGGCGTCAGCGATTGCGGCGAGCGCCGCCTTTCCGTTGAGAGCATCGAAAATAGTTTCGACCAGGAGAAGATCGACATTTCCTTCGAGCAAAGCGATCGCTTGATCGAAATAGGTCTGGCGCAGTTGATCGAAGTTGACTGCGCGAAATCCGGCATCGCTCACGTCCGGTGAAATCGAAGCGGTGACGGGGAGGGGACCGATGGCGCCACCGACAAACTTTCGAACACCGGTTTTGTTTGTCGCGTCATCCGCCGCCCGTCGCGCCATTGCTGCCGCTGCGATATTCATTTCGCGGACTAGTCCGCGAAGACCGGGATCGTCGACCACGCTCTGGAAGAACTCCTGATCTTTCCGCCCGCCTTTCGGTTCGCCCTCGAACAAAAAATCGTGAAGCCCGATCGTGGTCGCACTGAAAGTGTTGGTCTCGATGATGTCTGCACCGGCGGCCAGATATTCGGCGTGAATTTTCTCTACCACGTGCGGTTGGGTCAGGTTGAGAAGCTCGAGACTGCCCTTCAGGTCTTTGCCCTTCCAATCGCGAAAACGTTTTCCGCGGTAATCGGCTTCGGACAATTTTCGCTGCTGAATCATCGTGCCCATCGCGCCATCGAGCAGGACGATGCGCTGTCGAAGCAGGGCTTCCAAAGGATGAAGGTCCGTCGGCATGTTTCCGGGAGAACTAAGCGGGGTTTATGCCAGGGATCAAGTAACAAATCTACGCATCATGATACGTAGATGCGTTATTTCTAACTCGTTCTCTTGCTCCTGCTCTTTCTCTTACTCTTCTCTGTCCGAACCCGAACACCGCGCGCGCAGCTGGCCCAGAAACGATCCCCCTTCAGCGCGGAGTTTCTCTTCCAACCTCTTCGTGCAATCGCAATCGCAGCAGGCCCACGGCTCAGTGCCCTTCTCGTGGCGACAGTTTCTTCGCGAATGCGCGTCTTTGACCCTGAGGAGATCAAAATATTGCTCCCAGTACGGGCGTTCTTCCGCCAGCGGGGGATTGCAAAAGCACGTTTCCACCCAAGTCGCCACGCCGTCCGGACCCACGCGGGCCTCATTCATATTATAAGCGTATTCATCGCCCGCGATTGAACCCTGGCCGAGGGTTCCGTGGTCGATCGAGGTTAGCAGTGGTCGGGATTGCCCGGGCTTTAACTTGGCTTTCACCAGGTAACGCATCGAAAAACATGGCACGACGCCCACTAAAAGGCTCGGACATCAGACATTTAATCGCAAACTTTCTTACATTCCGTGAAAACTCTGAGGTTGCAGTCTTGAAAGAAGGTCTCCCTGGCCCGTCAATATAGGCAACGTGGCGGTAAGTCGGCTTCTCAAAGTTCTTAATCATGACCAGCGCAACACCTTTATAGCGTGCTTCCTCGGTTGGGCGCTCGATGCCCTCGACTTTTTCCTCGTCACGTTCGTCCTCGGCCCGCTCGGTCACGATTTCGGTCGCAGCGTTGCTAAAGTCACCTTTGCCATCACGATCACCCTAATGATGCGCCCGGTCGGAGCGCTCATCTTCGGCTGGGTCGGGGACCGATTCGGCCGGCGTGTTCCGCTGATGTTCGACATCATTTTCTATTCGATCATGGAATTGCTAACCGCGTTTGCACCGAACTTTACTGTTTTCCTTATTCTGCGCGCGTTGTTTGGAATTGGAATGGGCGGCGAATGGGGGCTCGGCGCGTCACTCGCGATGGAATCGCTTCCAACCCAGATGCGAGGACTGTTTTCAGGAATTCTCCAGCAAGGCTACGCTGTCGGTTATCTACTGGCGGCACTTGTCTATTGGATTGTGTTCCCGCACTTTGGTTGGCGGGGATTATTTGTGGCCGGCGCTCTGCCGGCATTCCTGGTGATTTACATTCGGGCGCGGGTTCCGGAATCACCGGTGTGGCTTCGCGATCGAGCGCACCAGCGATCGAAGCTGAAGTGGTCGATCTTCTTCAGGCAGCACGGCGCGCTGTTCGTTTACGCTGCGCTGCTGATGACAGCGTTCAACTACATGTCCCACGGAACGCAGGACCTTTACGCAACCTACCTGCAAAAACAGCGCGGCTTTAATTCCGGTCAAACCTCGCAGATCGCGATCATCTATGCGTTTGGAATGATTTGTGGCGGCAGCGTGGTCGGTCATTTATCGCAAACCTGGGGAAGGCGGCGGGTGATTATTTTGGCAGCTATCTGCGGAATGCTGTTAATCCCGCTTTGGATCTTCGCGCCGAACACCGCGCTACTGATTTTGGGCGGCTTCCTGATTCAATTCATGGTCCAAGGCGCGTGGGGCGTGGTGCCGGTCCATTTGAATGAACTTTCGCCCTCGGCGTTTCGCGGCACCTTTCCGGGGCTGGCCTATCAATTGGGAAATTTGGCGGCGGCCTACGCGGCCCAACAACAGGCCTGGCTGGCGGAACATTTTCGGCGGGCCAATGGCGAACCGAACTACGCTCTGACCATGGCGCTCGTTTCGGCCGTCGTATTTGCCGCCATTATTTTCCTCGCCGCGATCGGGCGCGAGGAACACGGGAAAGAGTTTTAATCGTGATTCAAAAAGGGAGACGCGACGTTTTCTAGCGACTGCTCGATTTTCGCCGTGCGGCGACCGCCGCCGTAACGCTGTTCGACAATTGCTTCCGCGATCCGGTCAGCGAGATCGTCGCGGTGTTCAGAATCGCGGGCTTCGCCGCCTTCGCGCGGATTACTAAGAAAACCGCACTCTACGAGCACCGCTGGATATTTGGCCAGCCGCAACACCCGGAAATTGGCGTGATGCACGCCACGATTGGCCGAACTGGGGAGTGTCATCAGTTTTGCCTGGATCCGGTTCGCGAGGTCGATTGAGCTGGCCGAATGGTAATAGGTTTCGAAGCCGCGAATGCCACGCCGGCGAGAATCGTTAAAATGAATACTGACGAAAACGGAATTCTTCTGCGCGTTTTCGATCGCGACGCGCTCTTCGAGCGGAATGAAAACATCGGAACTTCGCGTCATCACGGTATGCAAGTGGGCCTCGCGAAGTTTCTGCGCCACACGGGTCGCTACGTCCAAAGTCGCGATTTTTTCAGCGCCACCGAACTTGCGATACGCGCCGTTATCCTTGCCGCCATGGCCGGCGTCGACCACGACAGTATCGAAGGTCTTGCTCGTATCCTTGGTTGCCACCTCTTCGAACCTCGGCCCGGTGGCGCACGCTCCCAGCATTGCTGAGCACGACAAAATCAAGAGCCGTTGAACTGATCGAGACATGGCAGTCGTTACATCAAAACACCTCGCGTCGCCAAAGGTTTCTGGATGGGCATGTTTTCGGTGAAAATCAGCACGGTTCGCGCCTGAAGGCGTCTTTCTTCCGCAAAAACCGCTTGTTTTTTGCCCGACCGGATTTAAAGGCGTTACCTCCAATTATGCGCATCAGAATTGTTTCGTTACCGGTCCTGCTCCTCACTTGCGGCCTTGCCTTCGCGGCCAAACCAACCCCTGGTCCCAAAGCAGCCGCTACGGCTACGCCGGCGCCGACCATTTCCAAGCCAGTCGTCGATCAGACGGCCCAGGTGATTATCTTGGGCTATCACGGAATTGTGACTAACGTTCGCCGGCCCGATACGCAGATAACTCCGCAAGAGTTCGAGAAGCAAATGCAGGAGCTGAAAGATCGCGGCATCACCGTGATTGGTTTGCAAGATTATCTGGCCTGGCGGCGGGGCGAGAAAAATATTCCACCACGCTGCGCTGTTATCACCCTCGATGATGGTTTGAAGTCTCAATACGAAGTCGGATGGCCTATTCTGAAAAAGTTCGGTTACCCATTTACGATGTTCATTTACACCGAAGGCATTCAAGGAGGACATTTCGGCGGTGGCCAGGCGATGACGTGGGAAATGCTGTCCGACATGCGCGATGCCGGTGTGGACATCGAGGCGCATTCCAAAACCCACCAGGATTTACGCAAACCGTATGACAAGGTGAGCAAGAAACACTTAAACCCTCAGGAATATCAGCAATGGCTCCAGGACGAGATCGTGGGTTCCAAGGAGATTCTTGAACAGAAACTTGGGATCAAGATCAATTGCTTCGCACTTCCATATGGCTTCTACAACGATCAGGCGAAACAGGTCGCCAAAAACGCCGGCTACGAAGCCATCTTCACCACTTACGGGCAGCCGGTCACATTCCGCTCACCACTAGATTCGTTAGGCCGAACTTTTATTTGGGGAGGCAAACCGAAGATTTTCGAAGATGCGGTCAAGACGATTGCGGCTTCCAGCGGTGGACCAGGAGTCCCGGCGGTCGCGGCCGTTGGCGCCCAGGATTTGCAGGTCGAACCCGCAGATGGTTCGACCGCTCGTAGCGCTCTGCCGCTGATCAAAGCGAATCTCAGTCGTGTCGGTCAAATCGATCCCGCCAGCGTGCAATTACGCATCAGCGGTCTTGGCTTGGTTCCCGCGAGCTTCGATCCGAAGGCGGGAGTCGTTTCCTACCAGGTAACGCAGAAACTCCGCGACAAAACCTGCACTGTCATTTTGAGTGCGAAGTCCGGGGACAAGAAAGTTGAAACCCACTGGACTTTTGGCATCGAAGAAGGTGCGGGCGTGCAAACCGCTCCAAGCGCGACGCCGAAGAAATAGGTGGAACGCGCTCTCCGAGCGCGTTGTAACCGTCTTCGGAGAAGCCCGCCGCCCTGCGGCAAACCACAAACTGGGTTCATTATGGGCGAACTAGCGGGAGCGTAAGCCGGTCCACCTTATTATGTTTTCGCAACTCGGCGATAAACTGCAGGAGGTTTTCAAAGACCTCCGCGGCCACGGCAAAATCAGCGAGGCGAACATCGACGCCGCCCTGCGTCAGATTCGCCTCGCGTTACTCGAAGCCGATGTCGATTTCCAAGTTGCCAAAAACTTTGTCGCGCGGGTTAAAGAAAAAGCGATGGGCGAAGCCGTCCTTCGCAGCATCACTCCGGGTCAGCAAATCGTTAAGATTTTCTATGATGAATTGTCGTTCCTGCTCGGTGGCGATCCCGCGGCTTCCGGACTGAATCTTGGCGAACCGCATCGAATTTTGATTGTGGGCCTTAATGGCTCGGGCAAAACAACGTCGGCCGCAAAGCTGGCCCGTCTGCTCAAGAAACAGGGGCGCAGCCCAAATCTGATCGCGCTCGATCTGGAACGTCCGGCTGCGATCGAACAACTTGGAACGCTTGGCCAACAAATCGATGTGCCGGTTTTCAAGCCGGATCCGGACGAGAAGAATGTCCAGCGCACCGCAGCTGCCGCGCTGGATTGGCACGAACGAGCGGGCGGGAACATCGACATTTTCGACACCGCCGGCCGCCAGGAGGTTGACCTCGCGTTGATCGAAGAGCTTCAGCAGCTCAAAAGATTTCTTCAGCCGCAAGAGACCTTGCTGGTGGTCGATGCGGCAACGGGTCAACAGGCGGTTAGCGTGGCCACACGCTTCGATAGCGCTTTGGAAATCACCGGTATCGTTTTGACCAAACTCGATGGTGACGCCCGGGGCGGCGCGGCCTTGTCGATGCGAGAAGTCACTCGACGCCCGATCAAATTCATCGGGACAGGCGAAAAGTTGGACCAATTCGAAGCATTCGTGCCCGAGCGCCTCGCCGGCAGGATTTTGGGTATGGGCGATGTAGTCGGCCTGGTCGAAAAAGCCGCCGAAACCATCGAGGCCGAGGACGCGGCGCGCTGGGAAGAAAAACTGCGGCGCGCCTCCTTCGATTTCAACGATTTCCTGAGCCAGTTCAAGATGCTTCGAAAAATGGGCCCCTTGGAAAATCTGCTTGGCATGATCCCCGGTATGAGTAACGTTCCCGGCCTCTCGATTGACGAGAAGCAGCTTAAGCGCACCGAAGCCATCGTGCTTTCGATGACCAGTAAGGAGCGGACCCGCCCGGAGATTTTAAACGCTCGGCGTCGTCAGCGAATTGCTCGCGGCAGCGGCTCGACCGTCACCGAGGTGAACGATTTGGTCCGCCGTTTCGATCAAATGCGCAAGCTGATGAAGAACACGGGGAAAATGAAAAAGATGATGGCGCAAATGGCGCGAATGAGAAAATAACATGGCAGTTGCAATCAGATTACGAAGAGAAGGCGCGTTGAACCGGCCCTATTTTAAGGTCGTCGTCGCGGACAAACGCAGCCCGCGAGACGGGAAGTTTATTGAAATCGTCGGCACTTACGATCCCAAGAAACGAGGCAACAACAGCACCCTCAAGCTCGACCGCGTCGAGTATTGGATCAGCAAAGGCGCCCAACCGTCCGACACGGTGCGCAGTTTGATCAAGAAAAACAAAGATCCGGAAGCGGCGGCCAAGAAAGCGGCTGCAGTTGAAGCAAAGAAAGCGGCGAAACCCAAGGCCGCCCCGAAAGCTGAAGCGGCCCCTGCGGCGGAAGCTCCCGCGCCTGAAGCGCCGGCTGCGACTGCGCCCGCCGCGCCCGCGGCTGAAGCTGCCGCGCCTGAAGAAAAGCCGGCCGGCTAGATCGTGAGGCGGTTCGGCGCAATCTGGGTCCTCTGGGTTGTTCTGGTAGCGCAAGCACACGCGCAGAAAGTTTCCGTTCGAGACGGCAACGTCTGCATTGTTGCCGGCGGTGAAACAAAAAAGCTGACCAGCTCCGGTCACGATTCCGAACCTGTTCTCGCGCCGGATGGCAAGTGGATCGTCTTCGTTCGGACGCTTCCCGGCAAAAAGATATCCACCGGATCGGGCGATGCCAATGAGACCCAGCTTTGGCAAATTCGCGCCGATGGAAAAGAGCCGACCTGTCTCGTTCGTTCGAAACAAAGCGATAAAATGGAAACGGTTCTCGCCGGATTCTCGAAGCCGCAGTTTTCGAGCAATGGGAAGCTGGTTTATTTTTTAAGCGAAGCTTGGACGACTTCGGGCGCGCTTCACGTGGTCGACACGACGAACAGCAAAGAACATTTCTTTTGTCCAGCTGCCGAATTTGAAGTTGTTCATTCCGGCGAGTATCGCGACCATCTCCTGGTCCAACAGCATCGCTACTTCATTGGCGGCGGAAGTTACGATTGGTATTGGCTGTTAAAGCCCGATGGGAAAGAGGTCGGACCGGTTGGCGAAGACACCGAGAATTTCAAAACTACGTATCTGAAAGATTAATCCCAAGAAATTCGTGTCGACTTGCCTCGCCGTCTTGTCGAGCCGTAGCCTCACGCGAAGGCTGAAGCCTTGTGCGAAGGCGGGTTCGTGGTTAGGATTTGATTTCCTAATGAAAGAATTTCTTGCGTTCGTCATCCGGCAATTGGTCGAATTTCCCGACGACATGGTGCTTACCGAAATCCCGGGCGGGAAAATGACAATTTTTAAGGTGCAGCTGCGCCAGACCGACGTCGGGCGCATAATCGGCCGCAACGGTCAGACCATTCACGCGATCCGCGCGCTTTTGAATAGTTCCGCAGCGCGTCACGGGCAACGCGCTACCCTGGAAATCGTCGAATAATCACTGCCCGCATTCTTCGAACGCGGCGGGTTGTCCTTGGAGATGGGCCAACGCTTCGCCCGCGAAATGCAATGAGCCTGTAATCAAGATTGGATTTGGTCGGATGCGGGCTTCTTCGAGTGCCTGAGCAAACGATGCAGCGACGAAAATTGTAGGGCAACCGGTCCGGTTGCCGGCAGGGTCGCCGCGGCGAGCGCCTGCCCGACAAACGGAAGCAAGGATTTTTTCAAGTTCGCGAGGATCAACCGCGCGTTCGGTCCCAATTTTCGGAAGCAAAAAACAATCGGCGATCGGAAGCAGCGCTTCGCAGATGCCATCCAAATTTTTGTCTGACAAGACCGCCAGGATAACGGTCGGGCGTTGGTCACCGAAAATTTGCCGCCAGGATTCGGCCAGAATTTGGGCCGCCGCCGGATTGTGCGCGCCATCGATGATGGTCCGCTTGTCCCAGCATTGAAAACGCGCGGGCCATTCGACGTTAGCAAGTCCCTGCGCGATCACCGCGCCGCTAAGACCGATCTCGCGGGATAAACTCGACCGATATTTTCGGTCGAGTTTCAAATTACGGACCGCTGCAACAGCCACAGCTGCATTCAGCCTTTGGTGCTCGCCCTGCAGCCCGATCGGTGAATGAGTGTAGGGCAGGTCAATGAACTGCAGCGGCGCGTCGCATTCAATCGCGCGAGCACGAATGACCTTCTCGGCGGCCGGCGGCTGCGGCGCGGAGATAACCGGTGTCCTGGCTTTGATGATGCCGGCTTTCTCAGCCGCAATCTTGTCGATCGAATCGCCCAGCCACGTTTCGTGGTCCAAAGCTATCGGAGCGATCACGGAAATATCCGATTGCACCGCGTTGGTCGCATCCAGGCGGCCGCCCAGGCCGGTTTCCAACACGACGACGTCGATCTTGGCTTCAGAAAAATGTTTCAGCGCCAGCGCGGTCGTGATTTCGAAAAAGGTTGGGTGCGGGTCCCAATTCGCCACCAGGTTGCGGATATTCGTTAGGCCGGAGGCGACCTCGTCATCCGAAATCATTTCGCCGTTTACGCGAATCCGTTCCCGAAACGTGACCAGGTGAGGAGAAGTAAAAAGGCCGGTCCGATATCTTCCGGCGCGACAGATCGCGTCGATCATCGCGCAGACCGATCCTTTGCCGTTTGTGCCTGCGACGTGGATCACCCGCGCGGCTTGAAAATCAAGGCCGAGATCGACGATGAGTCGCCGGATATTTTCGAGACCGAGTTTGATCCCGAAGCGCTGGAGGCTGTAGAGCCAGGCGAGCGCCTCCTTGTAACTCACGACACCGATGAGAAATAGCCGAGCAGTTGACTGATCGTGTCGCGCATTTTTTTGCGGTGGACGATCATGTCGATCAATCCGTGCTCTTCGAGGAATTCGGCGGTTTGGAATCCTTTGGGCAAATCCTGATGCGTCGTTTCCTTGATCACGCGAGGACCGGCAAAGCCAATCATGCTTTTCGGCTCGGCAATGATCACGTCGCCTAACGAAGCGAAACTCGCCATCACTCCGGCAGTTGTCGGATTTGTCAGCACGGAAATATATGGAAGCCGCGCGTCGGCATGGCGGGCCAGAGCTCCACTGGTCTTGGCCATTTGCATTAAACTGAGCATCCCTTCGTACATCCGCGCGCCTCCGGATGCGGCAACAATAATCACCGCAGCGTGCTCATCGGTTCCGTACTCGATCGTGCGAGTGATGCGCTCTCCAACCACTGAACCCATGGTGGCTGCGAGAAATCCGAAATCCATCACCGCCAGCGCTACTTTGTAGCCTTCGATCATGCCATGTCCGCTGATCACCGCATCGGTCAGCCCGGTGCGTTCCTGATAACTCTTCAGACGATCTTTGTAACTGGCCATTCCCTGAAACCGGAGGGTGTCGATCGATTTTAAATCGGCATCCATTTCCACAAATGATTGCGAGTCGAGCAGGTTGCCGATTCTGTCCTTGGCCGAAAGCGCAAAATGATATTCGCACCGCGGACAAACCCGGAGATTTTCGGTGAGCTCGATTTCCGACACAACTTCGTCGCAGCCGGGACATTTTTGAAACAGCCCCTGAGGAATGTCGCGCTTCTTTCGCTGCGACGTCTTCAGGGTTGGCTTCTTGAAAATGGCCATGACAATTATGCGCGAGCAGCAGTTGCCGAGTAAACAAACCGCGCCCCGTTTTCCTTCAGGACCCGGGCGCATTCGCTCAGGGTTGAGCCGGTGGTTAAGACGTCGTCGATCAAAAGCACGCCTAATCCTCGCACGTCTGCGTTTTGTCGTAAACGGAATGCGTGGCGCAAATTTTGGATGCGCTCGGCCCGGTCGAACGCGGTCTGAGTGGTTGTGAACCGAATCCGTTGCAACACCGGACGAACCGGGACGTCGAGACACGGACCGACTCGCTCGGCAAGCAAAGCTGCCTGATTGAAACCGCGCTCCCGCTGCCGCGCCGGGTGCAAAGGAACGGGAACAATCGCGTCGAACTTTCGCTCACGAAGTCGGGAATCATCCAGCGCGGCGATGAGCCACTGTCCGACCAGATGCCGAAGATGGATTTGTTTGCCGTATTTGAAATTGAGAATGACGTGACGCGCGATGCCGCGACTCCGATATGCCGAGACAGCGGCGTCGAAGTAAAGTCTGCGATGGGCGCAGTTGGCGCACGCAAATGTTGTAGTGATCGCGCCGTCAAAAGGCTCGGAGCATTTAGCGCAAAACGGCGGCACGATGCGCGAGAGTTTCGCTTCACAATTAGCACACAAATAATCATGGGGTCCGACCGACGCCGAACAAATCGTGCAGCTCGGCGGATAAACCAGCGACGCTAATCCGCGAATGAAATCAGGCGTTGGCACGCTTCTTTTCACCTTCCTAAAACAAGTGTGCCAACTTTACGGCGGGAGCCACTGAGCGGCAGCGAATGTGGCCAGGGAAGCCGGGCACCCGAGAGTAATACCCGCCGCACGTTGCGCCTGACATAAGATATTACTCTAGTTGCCGCGAGCATTTCGTTGTCTCAACCAGGTCCGAACAATGAACCATGTTACGCCGGCGACTGCGAGCGGGACGATTCCAACCAGCAAGTTTTTGCCGAGCCACGGCAGGATAATCGTGTCGTGGCGAGCAATCTTGTTGAACGCGCCGACCGTCAGGATCCACCCCGAGTGCAAACCGATCGGCAACCAAAGCGATCGGGTTTGCAATCGCGCATCGGCCAAAATCCATCCGATCAGGAACAACGTTGTGAAGCCGGCGGCGACCAGTATCGGATCCGTGAACTGCACAAAGGCGTAGGCGATCGAATTGAATCCGGATGTCCAGGTCACGACCGTCGAGGTGTGATCGGGCGCTTTGAGGAAATGAACGATGGAATAGAGCGCCGAGGTCACAAACATCGCCAAAAAGCGCCGCCCGGACTTCAACAGAAGGCCGAGAATCAATCCGCGGAAGAAAGTCTCCTCGATTAGAGGAACCACCGCGGCCGCAGCGACAGCTTTTCCGACTCCAGCCCAGTCAATTATGTTTCGGACCGAAAAATTTGGCGTCACCAGCAGGATCGCGCCGCAGCAAAGCAGGGGGACGGCGGAACAAATGAAACCAATAAGCAGGTCTCGGCGCCAACGCGGATTCGGTTCAATTCCTAAATCCGTCCAGTTGCGAACGCTCAGGGAACGGGCCAACGGCCAAAGCAAAATTATCGCGGCGACTAACAGCGCGCGATGAAAGAACGTTTCGAAATCGAACCGGCTCAGAAAAGTCAGCCAACCGTGAGCGATCAGCCATTGCGCAGCCCAGAAAAGCGCCGGGGCCAGCAACGCGCCCAACAGCACCGTCGCCAGCAAATAAACGAGCAATCTGGCTCCATCCTTCAAGGCTGTTAATGTAAGGTTTTCCTGCGATGCCGAGTCAACACATATGGACTGAAAAAGACGAGGAAGGTCGGAAGCGCGAAATCCGCGCGACCAAGTTCGGCGGCAAGTGGCGGTTGCAGGCGAAGACGTCCGATGAACCCGACTGGACCTACTACGACCGCCCGCCGCTCGAAGATCTCTTGAAGTTGAAGGACATTGTCGATCGAAAATATCAGCGCCGCCGCGCCTCAGCCGAGGACGTGGCCTCAATCGACAAGTTAATCGCCAATTGGGGTCGTATCTAAACATTCAACATTTGGGAAAGAGGGACTTTAGAATCAGCAAACCGTCAGCAACCACATGGGGTGCCTTAAGGTCATCGTCGTGTGAGGCAAATGCGCTCGAAGTCGAGCTGGGGTAAATATTCAATGTTTAGATACGACCCCAAATGAAGAAGAAAGCGCGAATCGATCAGGCATTGGTCGAGCGAGGATTCTTTGAGAGCCGCGAACAAGCCCAGCGCGCGCTCATGGCCGGTAAAGTCAGGGTGGGGGACCAGGTAATCACGAAACCGGCGACATCGATCGAAATCGACGCGGCAATTTCAGTCGCGGAATCGCCGCAGTTTGTCGGTCGCGGCGCGACGAAACTTTCCGGCGCGCTCGATTTCTTCAAGGTCGACGCCGCGAACAAGGTCGTGCTCGATATCGGCGCGTCGACCGGAGGATTTACGGATTGTTTATTGCAGCGCGGCGCGGCGAAAGTTTTCGCGGTCGACGTCGGCCGCGGACAACTCGCCTGGAAAATCAGAAACGATCCGCGCGTGGTTGTGCTTGAAAAAGTAAACGCGCGGTTTCTGTCCCGCGAAGAAATCCCGGAGCTTGTCGATCTTTGCGTCATCGACGTCTCGTTTATTTCGCTGACTTTGATCTTGCCTCGGGCTTTTGAATTGATAACTCCAGACGGCGTGATTCTGGCCTTGATCAAACCGCAGTTTGAGTTGCAGCGTAAAGATGTCGGGCGCGGCGGGATCGTGCGCGAATCGGCCCTCCACGAGCAAGCCCGGCAGAAAATTGTGAACTTCGTTGAAGAAGCGGGTTATTGTGTTACGGGCCTCGTTCCATCGAAAATCACCGGAACCGACGGCAACCAGGAATTTTTCATATGCATCCGAAAACGATCGGATTGATCGCACATCCCGGGAAACCCGGAGTAGGGGAGCTGATTAACTCGCTCGCCGCCGAGTTCAAAAGTCATTCGATGTCGACCTTAATGGAAAAAGAAACCGCATCGGTGGCGGGACAACGTTCGGATCTAAGCGTGGCGCAGATCGCAACGAAGGCGGATCTGCTCGTCGTCGCCGGTGGCGACGGAACGATTTTGAGCGTGGCGGACCAAATGGGCGAGGCGAACACGCCCATTTTTGGAATCAATGTGGGCTCACTTGGCTTTCTAACCTGCGCCGGCTCGCAAACATTTCGCGAAGCAGTGGAATGCATCGCTCAGGGCAAAATCACTTTCAGCAACCGGACTCTGCTCGAGGTCGTGCTCCGGGATTCAAAAGAAAAGCATCCGCCAATGGTGGCCTTGAACGATGCGGTCTTCAGTCGCGGCGAAATCTCGCGATTGATTCGTTTGCACACCCGGGTGAACGGCGAACCACTCACCGAATTCAATGCCGACGGTTTGATAATCGCAACGCCAACCGGTTCGACCGCGTATTCGCTTTCGGCCGGTGGACCGATCCTGGAGCCGGAATCCGGCGTTTTCGTCATCACGCCGATTTGCCCGCACGTCCTGACAAACCGGTCGATCATCGTGTCGGAAAATTCGGTGATCGAAGTGGAAGCGAGCGAGCCCGATTATCCCGTTTTCCTAACCGTCGACGGACGTGAACCGTTACGGGTTGCGAAAGGCGCGAGTGTGGAAATCCGCAAAGCGAAAAAGAAACTGCGACTCGCAGCTCTGCCAGGAGTCTCGTTCTTCAGCGTGGTGCGACAGAAGCTGAAGTGGAGCGGCAGTAATGTCTAAACAGACGTTGAGATGTTGAGTGGTTGAGGTGTTGAGAGGTGGGAACTGCGGCAAATCATCTCAACTACTCAACTACTCAACGACTCAACTTCTGCTACCCGCCAATCGGCGCAATCCCAACCGAGAAGATTTTCGGTTTTCGCGATGTCGTCTTCGAAAATTCCTGCCGCGTACTGGCGTTCCTCAGTCGTTAATTTCTTGGAATAGGAGCCAACGTTTCGCCGCTTGTTTTTGAAGCGTTGCAATGGTTGAACACCGAGGAAGTCGAACAATCGTTTCAGCATCGGCGAAGGATCGCGCCGAAACTCTTCGTACTTGAGAACCAGGACTTGCTCGCGCAGAAAAAGATCAAAAACTCTTTCAAGCTGCGGCGAATACAAACTGCGAGCGATATAACCGTTGCCGCGCGGGCGTTTCCAAATCCCGGTTTCCTGGTCGCGCTTGAGAGCGTCAATAAAATCGAGCGGTTCCTGGCCTTTGTCGCGGCGCATGTTCCATTGCGAAAACGCGCGCTCGGTCGGATTTCGCAACGAAACAATGAACTTCATCTGCGGGTTGTAGCGCGCGATCCGTTCAAGGGCGCGCGGATAATAAAGATAATCGGCGGTGACTTCACCCGCGACGCGCCAGCGCCACCCCGGAGCAAAGTTGTTATGCAAAATTCGATAATCGGGTTCGCCGGTGAAATGTTCTTCCTTGTCGAAAAAGTGAAGGGCCTGATCGCGCAGCAGCGCAACGTGTGGATGTTGCGCCAGAAAATCGTGCAGCGCGGTGGTCCCGGCTTTCTGAACGCCGCCAACAATGAAGTCGACGCTGTTTATTTGTCGCCGGCGAAAAACACGCTCGGCGATCAAACCGATTTGTCGTGTATTTGCGCGCTCTGGCCCAGGAGCGTGCCCAATCTTGGCGCGCGAGGTGACCGGGTAGGCGTGACGACATATACCCTCAGTTCCCTAAGAGCATGTCTCACATGGCTCGGCGTGACAACGCGAAAGTGAGCCTTTGAGGCCGGAGCAACTCGTCGAAATGCGTCCGATCGCTCAGAAACTGACGAGTTGCGCGAAGGAAAGAGTCGCGATTGTATGGCCAACGTGACCGGACCTAATGCTTTGCCTAGGGAAGAGTTTCAAGATTTGGCATGGCTTTTCACCTGCGATAGCCGCAATCGCGGTTTGATCCGCCAGGGTTTCGACGAAGCGGCGTTGTTATGGAAAGCGGTCAAAGCGACGTCCGGGCGTATTCTCGAAGTCGGCCGCAATTTTGCCGGCTCGACGGTCTTGCTCGCCGCCGCCGCGGCGGATCGCGAAATTTATTCGATCGACCTTCGTTCGCATGAGGATAGCGCGTGCAAAAATTATCTGGCCCGGCCGGAAAACAAGCAACGCGTGCATTTGTTGGTGACCGATTCCCGTGAAACGCTGCCGAACGTATCTTTCGGCCTGCTGTTTATTGATGGCGATCACAGCTTTGACGGCGTGCTCGGGGATGTTCTGGCGCACTGGAATTCTCTCCAGGCGCACGGTGGAAATCTCGCGCTGGCGGCGTTTCATGACGCTTTACCGAACGATAACTTTAAATGGCGCGACGCGGACCGGCGGTTGAACCGTTTCTGGACCCGGGTGAAGAACAAGTTTCGGAAACGACAAAAACCCGAGGTCGCGCCGGATTATGCGCCCGGAGTGCTGCGGGTTTGCGACGAATTAGTGCGCCAAGGCGCCGCCAACAAATGGAGAAGCGCCGGCTCGATGCTGGTTTTGGAGAAACTCAAGGATCTCCCGCAAGACTTCGCCCGGACGGTGCGCGAAAATTTCCAGCCGTAGTGAAAATTGAATACGAAATCGTTAGGCGTAAGCGCATTTTGAAAGCTCATTTCGATTCAGACAGCGTGATGAGGCCAGGTCCGCCCTATGCGTAAGCTCGCGATGAGAATCGCGAAGGGATTGGAGAACTCGGACTATTGCGCCATTCACGAACCGGAACTCAGCCGGATTTGGCCGGACAAGGAGAAGCGGGAAGCAGCGATCGGCCAATTCGCGAAACGGTACGGCTGGCAGTTGCGGCTCTATAAAGACGGGACGTGTGTCGTGTTTGAGAAAGAACCGCCGGCGAAGCCTGGCTAGGGCAACCAATCCAGCAGGCTAAGCAAACGGAATCGGTGATCTCTTGAACCTGTCTCAGGACGTTTTGACTCTGGCATGTGCACCACCGCAGCCGTTCTTTACCGCTTGCTCAACATGAGCCACTCCGCGGCGAGAACAAGCGCACCAAGTCCTACCAGTACAAT
Organism: uncultured Verrucomicrobiae bacterium; assembly: GCA_963817335.1. Classification (GTDB taxonomy): domain Bacteria; phylum Verrucomicrobiota; class Verrucomicrobiia; order Chthoniobacterales; family UBA10450; genus AV40. The sequence continues at coordinate 131,614 of CAWFNX010000004.1, forward strand.
CAACGGAATTGAAGCCATGCAACAATACCTCCTTCTGCACTCAATTAGAAGCTTAAGTCGGGCAGCGAGCCCGCCGTTTATTGGGTTTGGCTAAGCAAAAATTGCTCGCATAAAAGCCACACTCATCGGCGCCGATACCCCCGAGTGATGTTATAATCTTATGAAGCGCGCTGGGCCGATGCCGGAACAACACTGGTAACCCGAAGCCTCTCCAAGTGCAGAAAGTTAGTCTGAAACCGCAACTTCCATTTTGCGATAGATGGATGGTCTAAGATAGACGGTGTCGGCTCAACTCCGATCTTCAGAAGCGGGGCAACCCTGTTGGCTGCGGTGCGTTCGTTTCTCATGGGGTGTCAATGCAGCAGCCCTGATACGCGAAGCCGACCATCAATTGCTTTTTGTTGACCGTTTATTGCAGACCCTAAAAAACCAAACTCAAAATCACCCAGCGGGGTTAGAGAGAACTTGCGTCGACACCTCGAGCCACTCTGCAGCCGACCTTCGTTTGTCGAACGCGCGAACTTCGATGATCGATCCTTTCATTAACCTTTCGTACATCAGCGCGATGCCGAAACTGATCGGATGGTCTGCGAAAATCGCGGTCTTGACCGGTTGCTTCACCGGGTGACGACGGAGGGAGACCTGAATCATGTGTTCCATTCCAAGCCGGATCTGCGACAGGCCGGAGAGGTCGATGTAACGATCGAACGGTGCATCCTGAATGCGCTCTTCCATCTCGATGAATTCGACCACCTGATGGACGAATGCTTCGTTGAGCACTCCGCGGGGAAACCATCCGAGGACTTTGAATTTTGGATGATACCACGTGCCCGGAAAACCTTTGCGAATAAATTGGGGTAAATCTTCTCGCATTAGATTGTCTCTTCGTTTGGGCGGACACGCATGCCCACATGTAATGAGGGCAGGCAGCACTGAGCATAGTGTTGGGCGCCCTTGCCGTAGAATAAGACGAAGGTCGTAGGACTTGCTTTCCATCTTAACACGCATATCGAGTGGCCACAGTCGGCGGCTTGCATCTACAGCGATGTTGTTAGCAGCCTTTTCCCGGACATCCCCCGCGTAAGCCAATTTTCTTGGAAGATTAAGGGGCCAAAGCGAAACGAAATAGGTGGAGGCCGACGGCCATCGTTCCTTTAGATGGAGCCTATCGGGGTAATACGCTGGATAACCGAGAAATTGTCGGTTTATAGCAGCACGACTCCGCGACTTTTATGGACATTAGAAGCTTCTATTGACGGCAGCAAAAAGCGGTTAATCCAGTGACAATAATGTGGCCGGTAGATCGTCGCCGTATGACTTTCGCTCTTTGGCTCCTCGTCAGCTATGGCTTTTAGACTGGGCCGGACGAGTGGAAACGGCAAAGCACTTGTTTAAGAAACGCGGGGAAATAATCGCGACAATACGTGACATCTATAACTGGGAAGTGGTCGCCGATAATCGAGTTTGCAGTATTACTAGTCATTTGGCTGATCGTCCAACATTTTCCGACCTGTCGGAAGCAGCACCGAGATTCTTGCAAGTTCAGACGCCCGCAGGTAGCTTCAGCAAAATGCCAACGTGTCTGGTGGATCAGCCAGCAAATATTCAGGCAGGCGGAAATGTCAGCAACGTGACGATCAATCCTGGCTCGTTTCTGAAGATACAATTCGACAGCTCGTTAATCAGAAGGCTGTCAGTGCGCACGCGCTATTAACTGCCGAGATACCCGAAAGGCTACGTAATTGCTTGGTATCGCCGGGAAAATGATATCGATCGCTCGGATAACGAGCCAAAAATCTGTCAGGTAGATTGGGAATCAGCCGACAATTAAGATTAACTGCCGGAAAAAAACGAGGTGTGGATCCGCATGCCCGATTTTTCGATGTAATCGGATTACGGATGAAGAATATTAAGGTCGCAATTCTTTATCAGAACGGTGCCATGGGGGGATTAGCACAAATCAGATGGACAACGATTTGAAGGCCGAAGTATTCTCATAGGATCGGCATGGATAGCGGGAGTTCTGGAATGGTCGGAATGGCAACATAATTACTCATATGCAAAGCCCGAGCAACACCTAACCATTCAGTGCCGATTTTATACGACATATAGCAACCCTCTTTGCATAAAAGAGTAGGCGATGATTTACACCGCAAGGGCCGGACCGAGAGAGTTACCTTCTCTGCTCCTTCCCCGAATTGGTATTGACCCTCAATACGATTTCTGACGGAATCGCAGCATGAAAAAAACTCGAGTTTCGGTAGTGACAGTGGCGCTGTCGGTTATTGCGACAACCGTTTGCTTCTCGGCCAGTCCTCAAATCGGGACCTGGAAGCTCAATGAGGCGAAATCAAAGATGGCCGCCGGGATGGGAAAAAATACGACCGTCGTTTACACTGAGCAGGGCGACAAAGTTAAGGTGACGGTGGACGGCGTGGATAAGGACGGGAAACCGGCAAAAGGCGTGTGGGTCGGCAAGTTCGACGGGAAAGCCTATCCCTCAAAAGGGAACCTTTCTTGGAACGCCGCGACCTACAAAGTCGTGAATGACCGGACTAACCAGATCACGACCTGGAAGGATGGCAAAATGGTTTGGTCGGGAAAAATCACGGTCTCGGCGGACGGAAAATCGCGCACGGTCACGATGAACGGGACCGATGCGACCGGGAAGAAGTTTAGCGGCAAGGCCGTTTACGATAAGGAATAGCGTCCGAGGCTGATTTCAGACGACATATAGCAAACTTCATTTTGTCGTCGCCTAACCACGGCTCGATTTTTCCGGGGTTTGTGGTTTGCTTGCAAACGGCTGATGGACCTAGTTCTCAGAGCGATCTTGTATGTCTCACTTGGAATAGCGGCAGGAGTCGTGGGTTGGTCGCTCGGGTACTGGGAGTGGCGGCTATTACGGGGACGCCGAGAATCGTACCGGGAGTCCTTAAGATATAGAATAGGCTGGATGATTCTGTTAGGCGCGCTGTGCGGCGCTGCACTTTTTGCCGCGTCATTCACCTGGCATCATTGAGTAGGATTGTTGTTCAAGTTTCAGGCGACATATAGCAATTCATATGTTGTCGAGGTAGACAACTCGACCCAGCCATGCTGAAACTGGGTAGGGACTAATGGATTGAATTATTTACAGCCCAAATCCGCGTGATCCGTGGTCTGAGATTCCCGAGGACATTATTCGTTAGGCTAACTGTCGACCGCGGAATCGGTGTGCGCCGACCAGGGCGGCCAGCGACACAAAGAGCAGACCAACAGTTGAGCCCGAGTCAGGCACTCCAGCAGCGCCAATCTGCAGCGTGAACGTCTGATCTGCCCCAGCGCCCCAAGTCCACTCGTACGTGCCGGGCGTAACTCCGAGACCACCAAAATTCTTACCGGCGTAGGTCGCGGTATCCAATAGAGCCGTATCGCTGACATAAGTTGTGGGCACATATAGTTGCCCAAACAAAAATGGCGCAATGCCTACGTTGTCCCCGGTCCCGGTGCTGGTAGTCGTATCAGAAGACCCGGGCCCAAAACTCCCCGGACCACTAAATGTGCCGCTATAAGCCGCTTGGCTCATTGCAGGAGCTCCTGTAAGTATGAACGCGGGGGATGGGACGATCTGGGGGGCAAAACCCGTCGAGCCAGCAGGGGAAAGTCCGGTCAGGTCGATGGCTCCGATTCCAGTCGCCACGACGTCTGGCCCGACTTGCAGCAACGTCACTTCATAAGGAACTGCTTGCGCGGGTCGGACGGAAAGTCCGCACGCGATAATGAATGCCAGCGTCGCTAGCATCGATTGAAAGTATTTGTGCGAGGAGCTGGTCGTTTTCATAGAATTTGTAAGATTTTTGCCTTTCCGCCAGTTAGAGTAAAAACCAACGCAGAGTCAATCATAATCGCTATAGCTATTATAGGACCTCGCCTTACCACCCTTGTTCACCCGACTGGGGTGTTGATACGAACTAAACTGTAACGGCTCAGGGAAAAGCCAGCGCCGGAAGAAATGCGCGCTTCGGCGTCACACTTGGCACGCAAACACCTGCCCCAATGCCACTCGCGAACATTCTGCGGGTTGAAGCGTGATTTCTCGGCCGACGACCCTTCGCGCGTGTATTTAGTTGGCCAGCGCCGGCTGGCTGGCTTTTCTACCGCACACACTGCCACGGTGAATTTCCATTCCGATGATTCCCGGCCGCACGCAGTCTGTGCAGATGAAATTGTCGCAGGGAGTCGTGCAGTCTGGACGACGAATTCCACTTGGGAAAAAGAGGCCTTCTTGGCACTCGCGCCAACAGACACCGCATTGGTAACTCATCATTTTGCGGGTCGATTTGCGAATTGCCATGCGCAACAGCGCTTGAACTTTCGGCCGCTCCCGCAAAAGCAGGGGTCGTTTCGACCAGGAAGGGCGCGTTGTGGAGTAATGCTTGCGGTGTGATTCGCGAGTTTTTTGGAGCGTTCTTCGATTGGCTTCGTGCGGAGGACTGCTAAACGCAGGCGCCGCACGATCCATTGATTAAAGGACCAATTGGGAGGTTTTTGTTGGCGCAGTTTCTCATAGGTTGGTCGCGGGATCTGGAGGACCAACTCTACTGAGTCAGCTTCTCGGAGTCGCTTGCGTTTGGCAGCTTCCCAGCGCGTTTTGTACTCCCGTCGCGTCATCGCCTGCGACGTAGCGTGGACTTTCCTGAAGCGTCTTGTGCCGTGTCCACACAAGTTTCATAAGGGCGAGAGAATTGTTCGTAATTATACAAGGTTAAAGGCCGGGGCGGGGGCTAACGCCCCCGCTACCCGGCCAATCGAATTTGCTTATCCTGTTTAACAATCGCCGGCGTGGTTTTGGCTTTGGTCTGCTCTGGACTAGCTTTTTTGGCGAATTCGCGTTGTCCTTCGCGGTGCAAGTGGAGGAGATAACGGATCTGTTCTCTTAAATTCCAAATCGCGCTGATAGCGTTGTTAACGCCAAAGTGGGTGGCATGAACGTCCCCGTTATTTGGGATTAAAAGGACCATCTCGCGGCAGCGATCGAGTTCACGGATCAGTTTCTCGGATTCAAAGAGCCGTGGATCCGGAAAAGCGGCGATCCGGTGTTCGAGTTCCGGTGCTTGGCCAGGTTGCGCGCTACCGTGCGCGGCCTCTGATATCGAAATTCGTTCCTCGCGCCGGTTCCGGCTCGCCTTCGTGTTCATTGCACAATTCGTCCTTCTTGGCTTAACGAAACCAAAAACGGCCTCGGGCGGGTTACATCACCCGAGACGCAACGAACAAAACGAAAGAAATGCGAGATGACGTTCTCACAGTAGGGTGGTATCTGGCAAGTGAAATTCCCGTGCTCCACAGTCACATCCTACGATTTTATATGACATATATTGTCTGATGTTATGGAGAACACTCCGAAGGACGCCCTTGACGGCGTAGATTTACTCGCGGAGCAAGCCTCCCCGGCTTGACCGGTTTCAAGATGTGGCTAGCGTCGATTTCACCCCGAAAAATGACCGCGCCTTCTTCTTCTCCGCGATTTTTGATCTTCTCCGTTGCCACATTACTGGCAGTTGCTCCGCTTTTGGCTCAAGAAGCGGTCGAGACCGCCAAGCCCAGCGAGGAAGTTTCAGCCTCAGCCTCGGCTGAAGCGACTCCGGCGAAGCCAAAAGACAAGAACCCCGACCAGTCCAAACCCACTAAGAGTCTCGAGGAAACGATGAGGCCGGAAGAGTTCAAGGCTGCCGGGCTCGAGAAGTTGAACGAGGACGAACTGCAGCATCTCGACGCCTACCTGCAGGGTTATCGTCAGAGCGCGCAGAAAAAAGCGAAGGAGCAGGCCGACGCCAAGGCCAACGAAGAAATCAAAAAAGCCAAGGAACAAGCCAAAACTTCCATCGACGACACTGGCATGGGCGGTCGGAGCAGAATGGATTCGCTAGTCAGCCGCGTTGACGGCAATATCGAGGGCATAAAAGGTCACACGATGATCCGACTAGAAGACGGAACCGTCTGGAAACAAACCAACGTCGACGATCATTATAAGGCGGCCATCACCGATCATCCGGCGGCGGTCGTTCTGCATACAGTCTTTGGTTACAAAATGCGGATCGAAGGAATGCCCGAGTTCTATGTCGATCCAGTGAACAAGCCCTAGTCGGCTAGGCTCCGAGCGGGCGCGTCGCCGCTGAAGTTGGCGCCAGCGCAGCCAATCCGAATTCCTGATGAGTTAATTGCGCCGCGCGTTCGGCGTCGCGTTCATCAACCACAACCGCGATTTTAATTTCCGACGTAGAAATGAGCTGAATGTTGATGCCCGCTTTGCCGAGGCAATCAAACAATCGCGCGGCCACTCCGGAATGCGACCGCATTCCAATACCGACCACGCTCAGTTTCGCGACCCCGCCCTTTGTCACCAATCCCGCTGCTTTTACTTCCTTGATCACCGGTATCAGTAATTTCTTGGCGGCTTCGAGATCGTTCTCGTGAATCGTGAACGAAATATCGGTGGTGTCGTGTTTGCCCACGCTTTGCACGATCATGTCGACGATAATTCCCGCGGCGGCGATCGTGGAAAAAATCCGGCCGGCCACGCCGGGAACATCGCTGACATCATCCACCGTCACCTTCGCCTGGTTGCGATCGAGGCTGATACCGCGAACGACCACGTCTTCCATGTTCGCGGTTTCTTCTTTGGTAACGGTTCCCCTTGCCGGTTTGAAACTGGAGCGGACTTCAAACTCGACCCCGAATTTCTTGGCGAATTCAACTGAGCGCGATTGCATCACTTTCGCGCCGGCGCCGGTCATCTCGAGCAGTTCGTCGTAAGCGATCTCATCAATCTTTTTCGCGCCACCGACGATCCGCGGATCGCAAGTGAAAACGCCGTCGACGTCGGTGAAGATTTGGCAGGCGTCGGCATTTAGCGCACCGGCCAGCGCGATCGCGGTCAAATCCGAGCCGCCGCGGCCGAGGGTTGTCGTTTCGCCTTCGGGAGTTTGCCCCTGAAAGCCGGCAACGATCACCACGTAATCTTCCTCGAGCAGCTCCTGGATTTGTTTCGGACTGATGTTGGCGATTCGCGCCTTGGTATGAAAACGATCCGTCAAAATCCCCGCCTCCGCGCCGTTGATCGAAATCGCTTTCACGCCGAGCGCGTTCACGGCCATTGAAGTCAATGCTGTAGCCGCTTGTTCGCCGGTGGCGAGCAACACGTCGAGCTCCCGCTTGTCGGGCTCCGGCGACATTTCGCGCGAGAGTTTGATCAAATTATCGGTCGCGCCGGCCATTGCTGAAATCACCGCCACCACGTGACAATCTTCGCGTTGGGTTTCGACAATTCGTTTGGCCACATTTTTGATCCGCTCGGCAGAGCCGACGGATGTGCCGCCATATTTCTGGACGATCAATCGCATGTCAGACGGCGCGACTGTAAACTAAAATCCAAGCGCATGCCGCACTTTGTCGATTTTGGCCGGAACAGGTTCAAGTTTTCCAATTCTACGTTGAATTGGATCAGGATCTTTCAAGCCGTGTCCGGTGACGGTGCAAACGATCCTGCTCGCGTTTGGAAATTTCTCCGCTCGTTTGAATAAGCCGGCGATCGGCGCCGCGCTGGCCGGCTCAACAAAGATTCCTTCATTGCTGGCGAGCCAACTTTGCGCGGCGAGGATTTCCTCGTCGATCACGATGTCGATAACGCCGCCCGATTCTTCCAGCGCAGCTCGCGCTTGTTTCCAGCTCGCCGGGTTTCCGATCCGAATGGCAGACGCGATCGTTTCGGGATTTTCAATGATGCGGTCATGAAAGATTGGCGCGGCGCCACCTGCTTGAAATCCAATCATCGCCGGAAGCTTTTTGGATTTCCCGTGCTCGTGGAATTCGCGATAACCAGCCCAGTAAGCGGTGATGTTTCCCGCGTTGCCAACCGGAAGCAGATGAAAATCTGGCGCATCGCCAAGATCCTCGATCACTTCAAACGCGGCTGTCTTTTGGCCGGCGATCCGGTCCGGATTAATCGAATTTACGATTACAAATTCGTTCCCCTCGCCGAGCTCGCGCACAATTGTTAGCGCATCGTCAAAGTTGCCATCGATCGGAACAATCTTAGCGCCGTGGGCGACAGCTTGAATTAACTTCCCGGCCGCAATTTTTCCCGCCGGCAACACCACCGCGCATGGAATTCCCGCCCTTGCCGCGTAGGCCGCGGCTGATGCCGAAGTGTTGCCAGTCGACGCGCAAATCAACGCCCGCGCGCCGCGATCGATTGCCCGTGAAACCGCTACCGTCATTCCGCGGTCCTTGAACGATCCGGTTGGATTGACGCCCTCGTTTTTCACGAAGACTTCACAGCCCCGACCGATCCGGGCACTCAATCTGGGCGAAAAAACCAGCGGAGTACCGCCTTCGCCCAAAGAAACCACCGTTTCGCATATCGGAAGAAATTCCTGAAATCGCTCGATTACTCCCCTGCCCGCAATGCTAAGCATAGCGTTGCAGGCGGGCCGGCCCTGGTTCATGTTCCGCGCTTTCATTCGCAGTGCCACATTCGAAGTCAATTCGAACGATTGTCGAGCCGCAACTGGGGATGTAAAATCGATAACCTATGCCGGAGCTCAGCAAAAAAGATAAACTGCGTCTGCTCACGTTGATGTTGGAGAGCCGGCACGCCGATTTGCGCGAGCAAAGTCTGAATCGACAGGGCAAAGGCCATTTTCACACGCCGGGAATGGGTCATGAAGCGCTCGCCGCAATCTCGATTCAAATGGATCCGGATGATTACATTGTTCCTTTCTATCGTGACCGCGGCCTGGTCCTCGGGCGCGGAATGACCACTCGCCAGCTCGGTCTGGAATATTTCGCCAAGCGCAATACCGGTAGCGGCGGACGAATGATGGCGTCGCATTACAGCGATACCGATCTTCACATTTGGAGTGTGCCGACACCCACCGGCTCGCAACTCTTGCCGGCATGCGGAATTGCCTGGGGCCTCAAACTCGACGGCAAGAAGAATGTTGTTATTACGACGGTTGGCGATGCTGCCACGCGACAAGGCGATTTTTTCGAAGCGGTTTGTTTCGCTAAAGAAAGAAAGCTGCCGGTTCTGTTCATTGTCGAAGACAACGGTTACGGCATCAGTAGTCCGACCCGGAAAATTAATCCCCTCGCGCTCGGCGTTCTTGAGCCAGACGAATGGCAACAACTCGCCGGCGAAGATGTCCAGGGAATTTACGATGCGGCAGCCGTGGCAATGGAAAAAATGCGCGCCGGCGGCGGGCCGCATTCCTGGTGGGTAAAAATGGAACGGCTCTCCAGCCACACCAGTTCCGACGATCAGAAGCTTTATCGCAGCGCCGAGGAACTGGCCGAATCCCAAAAGCGCGATCCGCTAAAGTGTTGGAAAGAAAAATTAATTGGCGAAGGTTTGCTCACTGCTGACGAGTTCGCCAAGATCGACAACGAAATTAAAGAGCGGGTCCGTAGCGAGTTCACCGAAGCCGAAAAAGCGGAAGATCCGTCGCCTAACGAGCTCACCACGAATGTGACCGGCGCGATGCCGAAGATCGATAAAGAAGTCCTGCCGCCGGGCAAATATCGAATTGGCGACACCGTGAACCAAACGTTGCGCCTTGGACTCAAAGAAGATTCGCGACGGGTGATTTTCGGCGAGGACGTCGAAGATCCGAAGGGCGGCGTGTTTCGATTGACTCAAAAACTTTCCACCGAGTTTCCTAAACAGGTTTTCAATTCGCCCCTGGCTGAATCGACCATCCTCGGCGTCGCTTGCGGCCTCGCTGCTTATGGATGGCGTCCGGTCTTCGAATTGCAGTTCATCGATTTTATTTATCCGGGATTCAATCAGCTGGTGACGAACATTTCGAATTTGCGGTGGCGCACATTCGGAAATTGGAAATGTCCGGCCGTGATCTATGCGCCGTACGGGGCTTATCTGCCGGGCGGAAGTTTGTGGCACAGTCAGGCTAACGAATCTGCCCTCGCACATTATCCGGGACTGACAGTCATCATTCCAAGCACGCCGGAAGACGCCGCCGGTTTGCTCTGGACTGCGATGCATGCCGAGGACCCGGTTCTCTTCCTGATCCCGAAACACATGTTCTGGGCCGAGCGCGAATCAAAAGAACCGGTGCGCGCCATTCCGTTCGGTCAGGCCCGCAAATTCCGGGACGGCTCCGACGTCACCCTAGTCGCGTGGGGTAACACCGTTGAAAAATCGCTCGAAGCGCTCGCGAAGATCGACAACGAAGTCAGCGTCGAGCTTTTCGATCTGCGTTCGATTGTTCCCTGGGACAAGGAAGCGATCTCTGCGTCGGTCCACAAGACGGGACGCCTTATCGTTGTGCAGGAAGACACTGAAAATTGCAGCGTCGGTCAGATGATCATTACTCACATCGCTTCGCAGCCGGATCTTTGGAGCGAGATGGTCAGTCCGCCGGTTCTCGTCAGCAAGACGAACGTGATGATTGGTTACAATCCGATTTACGAATACGCCGCGCTTCCGGATGTCGAACGCATTGTCGCCGCGATTAAAAAGTCAGCAGCGACTCGACAACAGCGCGAAGACGTTGTAGCGGCGTTTGTGTCAAACGCCGAGCCAAATAAACAGGCGCTTGGCACAAGCGCCTCTACAACTCCGAATACCGGAAACTTCCAACCGATCCTGGTTCCCATCATGGGAGAAGGCATTCGTAACGCCAAGATTGTTTCCCTCTTAAAAAATCCCGGCGACCCAATCGCGCTCGATGACGAACTTTGCGAAGTCGAAACCGACAAGGCGGTTTATCCGATCCAATCGTCATTCGCCGGAAAAATGGGCGAATGGAAAACGAAAGTTGGCGACATGGTCGATATCGGACAGGAGCTGGGAACCATCGTCACAAGTGAAGCCATCGGTCCGCGGGGAATTGTGGAGGCGGCTGTCCCCAGCCGCAAAGAAGTTGAACCCGCGCGTGAGGACACGCGCCACTACAACAAATCCATAGAGCCCGCGCTGTCGCCCACCATCACCCGCAAACTTTCACGGGTTATTCCGGCCAATCTGCAAATGGACGCGCGGTGGGATTCGTTGCGCAAAGCGCGCGATGCGGCGAAAAAGAAAAACGGCAAGAGCGCCCCCTCCCCTTCGGTCATGATCGCATGGGCGGTGGTGCGCGCGATGGAGAAACACCCTCCATTTCGGCGCTTGATTCTCGAGGACGAAAGCATCGTTGAGAACGAAAACTTTGATCTCGGAATGGCCGTCGCGCTTGAAAACGATCGGCTCGCCACCGCAGTGATTGTCGATGCCAACACGAAAAGTTGGCCGGACTTCGTGAAGATTTACGACGAGACGGTGAAGGAAACGCGCAAAGGCCGGGTTGACGCGATGAACGCGCCGGTCGTGATCACGAGTCTCGGCGCATTTGGCGTGAAAGTGGGCGCGCCCATCGTTGTTCCGCCGTCCGTCGGAACATTGTTCGTTGGCACGGCGCATCAGGAAATCATTCCCAACGGCAAGAAGAACGAAACCGCCGAAGTGATCACGCTTTCGCTAACGTTCGATCATCGCGTGGTGAATGGCGCCGGCGCGGCGTCCTTCGTTCGCGACATCAAAGAACAGATTGAGCACTTCAAGATCCCGACCGAACACGCCGCCGCCCATTGAGCGTTGACGGATTGACTAACGAGCGGCGCAGAGTTGTAATCGCGCGCATGAAATGGCTCATCGCGCTGTCGGCGCTGTTGTTCACGTGGTCGTTCGCATTTTCACAGGAACAAAGCGATCCGCGATTCGAAAAGCTGATGGAACAGTCGCGAAAGGTTTACGAAAACAATCACATGGTGGTCGATCTTCGTTTATCAACTTACGACGATTCCATTCCGCCGGCGGAATGCCACTACGATCGTTATCCCGGGAAGGTAGAACGCATTAAATTGCCCAAGGGCGGCACGTTTGCCCGGAAGCAGGGCGGAAAATGGGTCCAATCGGAAGACTGGGGCGAAACCGGAAAACCGGTAAAGGGCGACCGCGTGAACATGCTGAACGTGTTCGCTTCATACGTGGATATCCCGCTCAAGAGCAGAGGTGAAAGCCATGACAAAACTCAGGGCGCAACTGTGGTCAGGCTCGAAGATCAACACCCTACCGACGAAGGCGACGAGGAACTCGTTTTCGAAATGGGTCGTGAGCGCCAAACCAACGCGAATTATCCGACTTACACCTTCTTGCGTTACAAGAATGCCCAGCCGGATGATGCGGTCCTTTATAAATTTTCCGGACCGATTTATTCCGGAGACGGGAAGAGAGTCCAGTTCGACGCCCGCTACGGTTATCTCGTGGCTGTGCAAATGAAAGTTGTGACTCCAACCGCGTCGCCGAGTTCAAGTCGCCCGTAGTCATGCGATGTCTTCTGACTGAGCGCCGTAGGCGCGAAACGTCTATAGCCAGACGGGAAATTTTCGACCTAAGCTCCGTAGGAGCGACATGGAATTACCTCGCATTATGCCGCGCCTAGCGGCGCTTGCGAACAGCCCACTGTTTATTTCCGCGTTCACGTTTTCTCTGAGAAAAAAGCGGCGGCGGTCAGCGTCGTTGTCGGAACAAAAGCTTCGACGGAAAACGGAAAAGCGGCCTATTCCTGGTGAGCGGCCACGTGTTTGTAGCGCGTCTGTGTCAGACGCGGTGCCGTCTCGTAGAGACGGCCTACAATCACGCCTGCGCGGACGATAAATTCAGCCGCTCCTCAGGCCTTCAGCAACGTTTGGTAAAGCGCTTTGGTTTTTCGCGCGATCTTAGCCCAGCTAAAAAATTCTTCAGCGCGTTTGCGCCCGGCCTTTCCGAATCTGTCGCGTAACCCGCGATCCTTCATTAGCTCGTTTATGCGTGCGGCGAGGTCGCGCGAGAATTTCTCCGGATTCGCCAGCTTGAAAGTTCCTTCGATAAAATCGACTGGAACCAGAAATCCGGTCTCTCCATCGACTACGACTTCTTTGATTCCGCCAACGGCGCTCGCGACGACCGCCGTTTCACACGCCATCGCTTCCAGATTGATGATGCCAAACGGCTCGTAGATCGACGGGCAACAAAACACCGCCGCCTGCGAGTAAAGTTCGACCACTGCCGGTCGATCGAGCATCTCTGCGATCCAGAAAATGCCGTTGCGCGTTTTTTGGGCGACCGCGATGGCTTCCTTCATCTCCTCGCCGATTTCCGGCGTGTCCGGAGCTCCGGCGCAGAGCACGATTTGAAAAGCTGGATCCATGAATTGGATCGCGCGAACAAGATGAATGATTCCTTTCTGTCGGGTGATCCGGCCGACAAAGAGCACGAACGGTTTTTGGGGATCAATTCCGTGACGGGCTAAAGCATCCGTTGCTTTTTCTTTCCGGTATTCGTCCAGATCGATGCCGTTATGAATCACGTGAACGCGCTTGGGATCGACCTGGAAGAGACGCTCAATGTCGGCCTTGGTCTCGTTGGAGACCGCGATGACGGCGTCGGCCATTTCGAGGGCGGTTTTTTCGACCCAAAGTGAGAAATCGTAGGCGCCGGCGAGTTGCTCGCGCTTCCACGGACGCAATGGTTCGAGCGAGTGAGTGGTGATGACAAGCGGAATGCCATAATTTTTCTTCGCCAGAATTCCGCCGAAGTGACTGTACCAGGTGTGACAATGAACCAGGTCAGCGTCGATATTCGTGGTGTTGAAATCCACGCAGCGGCGGACCGCGCCGAAAGCTGACTTCAATGGTTCGGGACAAGTAAATGAGCCGGTCTCCAGCTCGTAGCCTTTCACTTTTAGCCGGCCCTTCTGAAAATCCTGGTCGCCAAAGCAACGAACATCGACGTCGATGGTTTTGGCCAGCTCGACAGAGAGATAACCCACATGGACCCCTGCTCCGCCGTAAATGTGCGGCGGATACTCGTTGGTTAGGAAACAAACCTTCACACTTCTTTACTAATGGTGCGAGGAAGCCTCAGCAAGCCGTCTTGCGGTCGTCGACGTTGTAGAGGCGCTTGTCTCAAGCGCCTGTTTAATTAGTTCGGTGCTTGAGAACAAGCACCGCTACAACGATTCGATCGTTTCGATATCGCCTTGCCACGGCCAATCGTCTGGGTTGCCAACCAAGCCCGCCCCGACTGGGTTTTGGTAAACGTATTCCCATTTTTCGCTGTGGCTTTCATCGTGGCGAATCAAATGGTCGAAAAATCCCTTCTGCCAATGGGGCCGCGGGACAGAAATTGCGGTCGATAATGTTCTCTTGAGAGCGCGGACCCATTGATCAAGGACGAACTCGTAATTACCAGCGACAAACAGATGAATGTGATCTGGCATGATGACGTAACGACCAACGACGATTCCGTATGCTAAAGCAGCGCTAGCGAAATTCACAAAGCAACAATGAACATGTTTATTCGCCAATAGGTTGCGTCGTTGGTGTGTGTTGAACGTAACGAAGTACAGCGGCGGATCGTATTTTTGAAATGGCTCCAGTCGTGGGGGACGATTGGGCATGCAGAAGCAGTTTGAGTTGTAGAGGCGCTTGTCTCAAGCGCCTATTTGTTAGTTCGGAGCTTGAGAACAAGCAACGCTACAACTATTTCCCTGCGCGCACCGGCAAGGCCGGTACTTGCGCTCTATGTCGAATGCCGAATGCAAAACCCAACCGCCGATCGAGCGACTAATTCTTCACCTTCAGCAGCAGCACCGGCATATCCACTTCGTGACGCACTTTGTCCGCAGTCGCTCCGTGCAGAATATCTCCAATGAGACGGTGGCCATGCGTCGTCATCGCGATGAGATCGACCTGTCTCTCCCGTGCCAGTTTGATGATTTCTTCGGACGGCTGGCCGAGGGCGAGAACGGCATCGCACGAGAAACCTCCCTCGGTCAGCTCCTTGGTGCGCTTCTCGAGGTAGGCGCGGTCCTGTTTCATTTCTTCGCTCTCGGCCAGCTTTAGCTGATTGAAATTCCGCGCGACCCATCCATCAGAGACATGGACGAGAAGCAACTTCCCGCCCGTCATTCGGGCAAGTGGCTTGATATGGGCCAGAATTGTTTCATCAGCGGGTGTGTTCTCCAACGGAATCAGGATGTGGTGGTACATGGCGGCGTGGGACTACGCAGAGAACGGCAGATGCAGAAACCGGTAGAACTCTTTGAGCATGGCGTCGGGCATGAATGTGTCGAAGAGCAGCTTCACGTTCAGCAAGATAATGATCATCGCAGTGGCCCAGCCAAGAATTTTCAGCCAAAGTTTGTTGGCGAATTCACCCATTTTCGCTTTTTCATCCGTGAACCGCAGCAAAGGCCAGACGGCAAAGCCGAGTTGCATCGACAACACAACCTGGCTGGCAATAAGCAATTGCGTCGTCTTGCCTTCACCAAAAATCCCGATGACCAGAACTGCCGGGACAATCGCGATGGCGCGCGTGATAAGCCGGCGTAGCCATGGCGTAATCCGAATATTAAGGAAACCTTCCATTACAACCTGGCCGGCCAGCGTTCCGGTAAGAGTTGAGTTCTGGCCGGACGCGAGAAGAGCGACGGCAAAGAGCACGCTGGCGAAACTGACGCCGAGGAGCGGGCTGAGCAACTTGTAGGCGTCCTGAATCTCCGCCACGTCCTGATGTCCGGACCAGTGAAAGGCTGCCGCCGCGAGAATGAGGATGGCTGCATTGATGAAAAGGGCGAACATCAGCGCACCGCTAGAGTCAATCGTTGCGAATTTGATGGCCTCGCGTTTGCCTTCCGGTGTTTGCTCGAATTTTCTCGTCTGCACGATCGACGAGTGCAGATAAAGATTATGCGGCATTACCGTTGCGCCGATGATGCCAATGCTGACATAAAGCATCTGCTGATTCATCACGATGTGGGAACCGGGCACAAAACCAGACAAAACCCCCATGAGGTTGGGTTTGGAAAGAATTAGTTCGGCACCAAAACAAGTGGCGATCGTCGCGATTAGCGTGATAACGAGCGCTTCAATGTAACGAAAACCTTTTTGCTGGAGGTAAAGAACCGCGAGCACATCGAGCGCGGTAATACAACAACCCCAAACTAGCGGAATGCCGAAAAGAAGTTGCAACGCGATGGCGGAGCCGACCACCTCGGCCAGATCGCACGCGGAGATTGCAATTTCGCAAAGAATCCAAAGAAGGAAAACCGTCGGCGTTGAATAGTGATCGCGGCATGCCTGGGCAAGGTCGCGTCCGGTGGCAACACCGAGTTTGATGCACAAGTGCTGCAACAGGATCGCCATGAAGTTGGAGAGCATCACGACAAACAGCAGTGCGTAACCAAACTTGGCGCCGCCCGCCAAATCGGTCGCCCAATTGCCCGGATCCATGTAACCGACCGCGACCAGAAACCCAGGTCCGGAGAAAGCGAGCAACTTTCTCCAGAAAGACGCCGTTACCGGGACGACAATGCTGCGATGAACTTCCGCGAGCGAGACTTGCCCGGGCGGTCGACGCCATCCTAGGTCGGAACGGGCTGTTTCGGTAGGACGAAGCTGATTCACGATTTTAAGCTGGCCGCGAACTTGCTAAATTAGGCTCACCTAATTTATTTGTCTAACACAATAATTGTCTTACCCAGCAAATTTTTATTTCGTTGACTACATTCGATCACCCGCTATTCTACCCACCCAGTGCGACGTAAAAAATCTCGCTCCTCTCTGGCCGGTTCGACCGCGGTCGAAGATTATCTCGAGCGCATCCTCGAGCTCATCGATTCAAAGGGATATGCCCGTGTGGTCGATATCGCTTCGAGTCTCAAGATTTCGCAAGCCAGCGTCACTAACATGGTCCAGCGGCTCGACGCCGAGGCGCTTCTCAAATACGAGAAGTATCGCGGCCTTATCCTGACACCCGCCGGCGAAACAGTCGCGCGAAATATTGCCCGCCGACACAAACTGCTCACCGATTTTCTTCGACTGCTTGGTCTAAATGAGCGCGTTATCCATCACGACGTCGAAGGAATGGAACACCACATCAGCATGCCCACGCTTCGGGCGATCGAGGCTTTGACCAGGCAGTTGCGCAGGCGACCGGCGTTACGGGCGCAATTGGAAACGGCAGTCGCCTGATCCTGTAGTGGCGGTCTGTGACCGCCAGAATTAAGCCGCTACTACGCTCATAGAGCGCCGCTACAATTAAGATCGACAATCTCGCCTGGTCGGGTGCGGATTGTCAGAGTAATCGGCCGGCAACAGACTGTGCAGTCCTCGATCAACGACTGTTCCGTCTGCGAGGTGTCGATCTGCAGTGGAAAAACCTCGCCGCAATGCGGACAGGTGATGTTTGCTTCAATGAGGAATTGCATCTTGTAAACCCGATTGTCTCAAGTGTGAGACCAGATAGGAGCAAACATCACGGTGACGGGTGACAAGTGACTAGCCCAAAGATCGGGCGCTAGGATTCTTTTCTCGTCACTCGTCACCGGTCGTCACTATTTTTGCCTCTTCGACTTTGCGAAAATGCAGCTGTTTCACTCGACGGGCATCGGTTTGGGAGACTGTCACCAGATAACTGTCGATCCTCACTTGTTCGCCTTGCTTTGGGAGATGTCCTAACAAGTGCGTGACGTAACCGCCGATAGTGCTGACGTCGGCGCTCTCGAGATCGAGCTTGGCCAGATCGTTCAGTTCGTAAAGGCCCAACGTGCCGTCGACCGTAAATTCGTTCGCGTTGATTTTTTGGAATTCTGCTTTTTCGGTATCGAACTCGTCCTGGATATCGCCGACCAATTCTTCGAGCACGTCTTCGAGCGTGACCATTCCCACCGTGCCGCCGAATTCATCGACCACGATGGCAAGGTGGGCGTGCTTGCTTAGAAAGAGAGTCAACAGTTTCTCGAGCGGCATCATTTCCGGCAGCGGGACCAGTTCGCGTTTGATTCGCATCAGATCGGGACTCGGATCGTTCATCATCGTCACCAGATCTTTGATGTGAATGAGTCCCACTGTGTTATCCAGGTTCTCGCGGCAAAGCGGAAAGCGGGTGTGCTTCGACGCGATCGCTTTCTTCGTATTCGTGTCGAAGTCGTCTTCCAGATCGAGATAAACAACTTCGCCTCGCGGGGTCATGATGTCGCGGACTACGCGTTCGCGAAGATCGAGAACGTTGACCACGAGTTTTCGGCCCAGTGCGGAAACTTCCTTGGATTTCTCGCTTTGCTCGAGAATCAATCGCAGTTCTTCTTCACTGTGCGCCAGCTCGGTGCCGGCCACCGCTTTCATTCGGAAAACCCGGCGTAAAAGAAAATTCGACGACTTCTGGAGGATCCAGATCGCCGGCTTGAACAGGAAATAAAACACGCCCAGCGGCCGGACCAATCTCAACGACACGGTAAGCGGACTTGCGATCGCGGTGTATTTCGGAGCGAGCTCGCCGAACACGATGTGCATGAACGTGATTCCGATGAACGCGAGCGTGACCGAAATGGACGTCACCACCGCGTGAGAATGAATGTTGGCCAGGGCAAAGAACGGCTCGATCAGGTGGGCCAGAAATTCTTCGCCAACCCAACCCAACGCGAGACTTGCCAGCGTTACCCCCAACTGCGTCGCCGAAAGATAGGCATCGAGATGCGAACGAATGTATTTCGCGAGTCGCGCCCGTTGGTTTCCCTCCACCGCCAATTCGTCAAGCTGACTCGCGCGCACCTTGATGATCGCGAATTCACACGCGACAAAAAATCCGTTCAAGCCGACCAGCGCCGCAATCGTTGCCAGTTTGGCAAAAATTACGGCAGGCGAGTCCCATTGGGTGACCGCTGCGTCTGCGAACGGCAAGATTGTTAACAAAGAGTTCATTTTTGTAGCCACGGACCTGTGGTACACCCGACGTCGCACAGCGACGTGGCTACAACAATTACCAGCTGGATTTCGTCACGCCAGGGATCAATCCCTGGGAGGCGAGCTCGCGAAACGTGAGCCGCGAGAGTTTGAATCGCCGAATGAAGGCGCGGCGGCGTCCGGTTACCTGGCAACGGTTCACCACACGCGTCGGGCTGGCGTCGCGGGGAAGCTGCGCCAGACCGGCGTAATCTTTTTTCGCTTTGAGCTCGGCGCGCACCGCGGCGTATTTCTTCACCGTCTTGCGCTTCCGGTCATTGCGGTTAATCCAGGCCACCTTTGCCATAAGAAGCGCGCAATCTAACGGAGTCCGGCGGGTTTTCAACCCTCTTTTCTGACTCAATTTACACACTTTCCCAGGCGATTGCCCCTTTGGCTACGACGTGCTTATGACGAAATCCAGGCCGCACAGTGAGGATGGCCCAGCGCTTTAGCGCTGGGTAAATGGGCTTCCTGACGCGCAAAGTCCCGCCAGGGACGAGAGAAGATTTCTTTCGTCCTGCCGGACTTGAATGTGGAAGACATCCAAATCCCAGCGTTAAAACGCTGGGCTATTTCCAGATGAGCGTTTGCCAAACGTGACTTCTCTCATTTGACATCAAACAGGCAGTGTTCAGCGTCGGTGTAGCCACGGCGCTGTGCGCCGTTCTTCTTTTTAACCGCCGACAGTTGACCGCCCACAGGGCGGTGGCTACATCACACTTCGCTCATGATTTCGCTCGGACGCAAAGATTTCCCCTCGCCACGCGGCGAACTGGCCGACGCGCTCGATGACGCTTTGCACCGGTTTGTCGAGAAACCCGGGCAAATTGTCGATCTTCGTTCGCGCGTCTTCCCGCTGGTCGACGAGATCCGGGTCAACCTCGACGGCGCCATCCTCGATTCTTCTCCCCCACCCCTGGCCAAGGCGGAAGGCGAGACTTCGCTCGCATTTGAAACCAGCCTTGTGACTATAAGCGGCCGGAAGATTGCCGCGGGTGGTGTGCCGCTCGATCTGCGATGTGAAATGCACGACGTCGCTTTCGACAAGGGGTTCGATGCCAACGGCGATGCGGTTCTGGTTCTTCGTCGGGCGCGAGAAGGTCAGTTCGTTCTTTCCGCCTCGCAGCTTCAACTCGAAGAATCGTTTGTCCGAGTCATCGGGGCCAAAGCGCGTTTGTACGGGATCGATCTGGAACGAGTTCGGCTCGCTATGCGCGCTCGCGGGCGCCGATCCCTCGCCGCCGATATTCAGGTTTCGGCCAAGAAATTTTTCGCGAGGGCCAAGATCGATATCTACGCCCAACTCGACATCAGCAACGAATTCGTCGTGAAAGTTTCGCAACTGAAATGCAAAGGCGACGGCAAACTCGGTACTTTCGCGTGTAGAACACTTGAACCGGCGTTTCAGCGAGCGCTGGAGAAGTCCTTTCCACTTAAATCAATTCCGCTCGGCGAAGTTCAACTTCGCGACGTCCACGTCGCCGTGGCCGACACCGTCGATCTGACGATCGATTTCGGTAGCGGCGATTGACCCCAATCGCCATGGCGGTTCGGTGAATCATGCCGCTGTGCGGCAATCCATAAGCGGGCACATTCTGGATGAACTAGCGGGAGCGTAACCGCCGCTACCTGTTCAGCTTATTGCTGCGCCAATCGTCGGAACAGAAGGCTGATGAGGACGTTCGGCACTCACCTCTTGTCATGTCGAGCGAAGTCGAGACATCTCTAGATATTTCCGAAAATTTCCTCCAAAAGATCAACCCAACGAGGATTCATGCTCTCGATTAACGCGACTTTCTTTTTGCGAGATCAACCCTTCAGTTGCTTTTCACGCCCGATTGCTTCCTGAACGTCGGAATAGTATCCCCAGTAAACGAGCTTGTGACATCGATAATCTGCCGTGAATCCCGGAATCTCGCTAGATTGATGCTCGCTGACTCGCCGCGTTAAGTCGTTTGTCATTCCGATATGGAGCACGGAATTGAGCTTATTGGTCATCAGGTAGACCCAGAAATCGTACTCGCGCGGCTTACTGCCGAGCCAATCGCCGGAACAAAAATATGCCGAGGACGATGAAGAGGATGTTCGGCACCCAGATCAGAAACTCCGGATGAACTTTGGGATTTCCCCGGAGGGTATCGGCGATAATGACGAAGAGAAAGTAAGCGATCGCGACGATCAGGCCCATCGCGAAGCCGATCGAAGTTTCGCGGCGGTGCGCGGTCACGCCGAGTGGCACCCCGATGATTGCGAACGCGACACAGGCGAACGGAAATGAGAATCGTTTGTTAATCTCGGTCCGGCTCTCGCTCCGCTCTCGCGTGGTTCCGCTGTTGAACTGATCGATTAACTGCTCGATCGACATCGCGGAACGGCTCGGGCGCTTTTTTTCTTTCTCGTAAAGTTCGTCGAGACTGATGGGCAACGTGCCTTCATTCATGCTGATGCCGTCCTTGATTTTGCGCAGGTCGGTCGGGTCCTTGTCGTCGCGCTGCTGATAACGCGCGTTGTAGAGATGCATCAGGATCCGTTTGTTATCGAGATCGGCCTCCAGCATTCCAGTCTTGGCGAACGTCACCCGCACCGGCATCGATTTATTATCGAGCTCGAACACCGTGATGTTCTCGAGTTTGTTGCCTTCTTTTTTGCCCACGTAGATTTTTCGTCCCGGAAATTGATCGATCACCTGGTCACTGCCGAACAACGCCATTGGGTCGCGGGTGGCGAGATCGAAAATTGTGCTGCGCAATTTCTGCTGCGTCGCCGGCGAGACATAAACCGTGAGCCAAAGACAAATCGCGCAGCAGACGCCGGAAATTACCGCTAGCGAAACGGCGACCCGCGGAACGCTGACCCCGTTGGCGCGGAGCGCGACCAATTCGTTATCGGCCGAGAGCCGTCCGAACACGAGCAGAATCGCGGTGAGAAGGCCCCACGGGATCGTGAAAATGAGCGAGAACGGAAAAACATAAAGGATGAACGCGATCAGATATTCGACGGGCACGTCGTGATTCACCAGGAGCGGCAAAAGCTTGCGGAAAATGTTGCCGATCACCAGGACAAGGCTCAACACCGCGATGGCGAACGAGATGTTCACAATCAGCTCGCGGCTCACGAACTTGTCGATCAGCTTCATCGCAGGGCGAACGTTAGCACAGGTAGGGGCGATTGCCCTCAGCCATGCCGCTCTGCGGCAATCTACAAGTGGGTACATTATCGGCGCACTAGCAGGGCGCGTAATCGCCGGGCCGTTAGGAGCAACGGCCCCTACCAAAAACCGAACATTTTGCTAAGGACAGGTAGCGGCGATTGACCTCAATCGCCATGGCGGTTCGGTGAACCGCCGCTACCAAAACGCGAAGATTTTGCTAACATGTTCAAGGATGGACGACATCGATATCTACGACGTGGCGATTGTGGGCGGCGGGCCGGCGGGGAGTACCGCGGCGACCCTGCTGGCCAAGGCCGGGCGCCGGGTTATTGTGTTCGAACGGGAAAAGTTTCCGCGGTTCCACATCGGCGAATCGCTCCTGCCATTCAGCATGCAAACGTTCGATCGCCTTGGCGTGCGTGAAAAACTCGATCGGGCATTTCTCCCAAAGTATGGCGGGGAGATCATGGCGGCCTGTGGGACCCGCGGGGTGAAGTTTTATTTTAAAGACGGGTTCCGTTCGCAGCGAGACCAGGCTTATCAAGTGACGCGATCTGAATTCGATAAACTTCTGCTCGATAATTCCCGCGAGAGCGGCGCCAAAGTTTGCGAGGAAACGGAAGTCGAGCGAATCGAATTCACGGACGAACATGTCGACATTTATTGGAGGGACGCGCGCTGTCGCGTCCCAAAAATAATGGGGTACGACAACGCGTGCCCCTCCCCCGAAGAAGGGCGAATCCGCGCGCGTTACCTGCTCGACTGTTCCGGCCGGCAAACGTTGCTCGGCAGCTTGTTCAAGGTCAAAAGGACTTACGATCATCTCCAAAAGTTTTCGGTGTTCGCTCATTACGAGAACATCGATCGCCTTCCCGGAAAGGACGCAACGTTGATTCGAATGGTCCGGGGAATCGATCGCTGGTTTTGGATGATTCCGTTGACTGAAACGCGCACCAGCATCGGCGTGGTGATGGACACAAAGGCGTTTCGGACGACGAAGCTCTCGCCTGAAACGGTGCTGGAAAACTTTATCGCCGATCAACCGTTGATGGCCGAGCGAATGAAAAACGCAGTCCGGGTATCGCCGGTTTATTCAGCGAGTGATTTTTCCTACCGCAATCTTCAATTGGCCGGCGATCGCTGGTTGCTCGCCGGTGACGCCGCGGGATTCATCGATCCGGTTTTCAGCAGCGGCGTGTTTCTGGCGATCATGTCCGCCGAAAAAGCAGCCGATGCCCTGGAGGCGGTTTTACAAGACAAACGAAAGCGCCGTCGATTGTTCAACAAGTATTCGCGGGCGGTAAACCGGGTCATGGACATTTACCTGACGTTTGTGAACGCGTGGTACGAGCGAAGCCGCGAATTCCTGGAAGTTTTTCTTAACCCGACCGAGACCATGCAAATCGCCGCGGCGGTAAACGCGGTGCTTGCGGGGAACGAAGGCAGAAGTCTTGCGATCAAATGGCGGATGTGGCTGTTTTACTTTTTCGTCTTCGCTCAAAGGTTTGTCGCGCTGTCGCCGCGGTTGAGTTTGGTGCCGAAACCTGCGACAGCCGAAGCTTAGGGGATAACCACTAATGGACACGAATCGACACGAATTATTTTCGTAAGATCCTGGTTTCGTCCGTCTACTACATTCGTGTTTATTCGTGTCCATTCGTGGTTAAATGTTTTTATCAGCGGGTTGTTGCTGATCAGTTTCGGAGGCTGCGCGACGACTTCGACGCATCAATTCGCCCAGCCGACCGCCGATTGGCAATCACGCACCGGTCAGCTTCTCTATCGCACACCGAAGACAACGGTCGTTGGCGACGCGTTTGTGCGTTTTTCAAAGGCGGGCGATTTCGAGCTTACGTTTTCGAAGGGGCCGGTAACGTTGTTGATGATTCGCGAGGACACGACCTTCGCTGACGCCAAAGGCCCCCTCGCCGGTCGCGGCTGGTCAGGACCGATCGATCACGCGCCCCAACAGTTGCGAGGTTGGCTGACATTGCGCGAAGAAATTGTCCGCAGCCAGAATCGGCATGTGGTGCGGCACCTGTCGGGAGCGGAAACTTTTGTTTTCCGATTTTAATCGATCGTTCAATCGCGGAAGCTGAATCATGCGAATGAGCGATTTGATTGCGCGCGTTATGTCAGAACGACGCGCGCTAGTCTGGCTCGGCGTAGCGGCGCTGGCAATCGTCTGTATCGCGATTCTCGTCACCCGGATCGAGATCGATTCGGACGTGATCAATATGTTGCCCAAGGGATTTCGATCCGTCGAAGGCCTGAAAATCTACGATCGCGACTTCGAACAAACCCGCGAGTTGACCTTCGCGTTGCGATGTCAGCCGCAAGATGTCGATAAGCTTGAAGAGTTCGCGCCCGAGTTTGCCGAGAACCTGCGTAAACAGCCCTGGTGCGAGCGGGTCCTGGCGGGTTCGCCGATGGAAACGCCAGAGGGAATTCGTGACTTGCAAACGATCGCGGTCCCGTTGCTCCTGAATCTGGAGCCGGCTGCTTTCGATCAAACCATGTCGATCTTGGAGCCGCAAAAAATCCGCGAGCGATTGCACCGGATGCGATTGGAAATCGAAGCCGGCTCACCTCGGCCGCAGTTTGAGCTTGGGTTTGATCCGCTGGGCGTGATCGGTCCGGCCCTAAAACCTTTCGCCGCGGCGAACGCGATCGAGCAAGAGCAACCGCTCACTTCGCCCGATCGCACGATGCGGCTTTTTCTGGTGGTCACGAACCAACCGTCGCTGAGCGCATTCGAATGTCAGCGACTGATGCGAACAGTGAATGCGTTTCGCGCGCAAGCAGTCCAGGGTTGGGATCCCGCGGCCGCGGGACTCGAGGTGCTTGTGACCGGTCGCTCGGCCTACGTCTCCGAAATTTCGCTGAGCATGCGCTACGACATCGTCGCAACTCTCGGCAGCTCAGTAGTGCTGGTGGGCCTAGTCTTCTTCATCGGTTTTCGCCGGTGGATCCCGCTGTTCGGAATGGGTTTCGCGCTGTTGCTCTCGTGTCTGGTCGCACTAGCCGTTGGCCTGCTCGTTTTCGGTCGACTCAGCATGCTGGCCATCGGCTTCTGCGCGATTCTGATCGGACTCGGAGTCGATTTTGCGATTCTGATTTTCGGCCGCTATCAACAAGCCAGGATCGACGGCGAAGAATATCAGCACGCCATCGCGACTTCGGTAGCCAAACTGGGACGCGCCGTTTTCTTCGGAGCGCTCACCACTTCGGTTGGCTTTCTCGCGCTGGCGCTAAGCGGCTCGATGGGATTTTCACAGCTCGGCGTGCTAATCGCGATCGGCATTTTCTTCGCCGGACTTTTCATGTGCACGATTCTATTTTTGTTCCTCAGACCGGACCAACCGCCGCAGCAGCACGATTGGGTCTTCGACATAGTAAAAAAATACGTTCGTTGGAGCGTGAATCGCCCCGGGCCGATGCTGACCTTCTCCGTCCTTCTTTTCGTTGCCCTGAGCGCACTCGGGTTTTCGCCGATTCCGCCGTTGCGCTTTGAAGCCAGTGTCCGTTCCCTTGAGCCGCGGAACAGTCGGGCGAGCCAGGCGCTGCGGGCGATTATGGCCAAAATGCCGACCCGATGGGAGCCGGTCCTGGCAATTGTTCGGGCGCGGGACGCGCAGGAGCTGCATGACGACTGGCAAAAGGTCTCGGCGCATTGGTCCGACCTGCAAAAAGCGGGCAAACTCAAAGGGTTTTCGACGCCAGCAGCTCTTTGCCTTTCTCCGAATTGGATGGAAAAAAATCGCGAAAGTGTTGGTAAGGTGGATTTTCAGGCAGCGCGACAAGCTCTGGAGCAGAGCCTGGACGCCGAAGGATTCACCCGCGATTCTTTTTCACCTGCCTTCAGGCTCCTCGACGATTTGCAGGCCGTCGCTAACCCCGCCGTCCCCCTGCAGGACTGGCGAAAACAGCTACCCAAAGGAGCCGGCTGGTGGTTCCTGGTCGACCGCTATTTTGCCAAGGACCCTTTGTTGACCACCGGATTCGCTACCACGACGTCGCCGATCACCGCCCACCAGCAATCCGAAGAGCTCGGCCGCGAATTGCCGGTCGCCGGTGTGCCCATGATCCTCTCTGGCTGGAGTTACGCCTTGGCGGACCTTCAGCCGTGGTCTCATCACCAGCTTCTGATGATCAGCGCGTTAATGGCGATTTTCGATGTCTCGCTGCTCGCGCTGCTCTATCGCGATTTTCGTCTCTGGCTGATTCAGGTGATCACCTTGGGCTTCGGAATCGGCGCAATGATGGCGACGATGAAACTGCTGGGCGTTCATTTGAATTTGCTCAACGTGCTTTCGTTCCGTCTGGTCCTCGCCATCGGCGTTGATTATGGGATTTACGTTGTTCTGGTCTGGCAGAAAACGCGCGAGCTCGAGCACGATGTCGCCGGCGTCATTAAGCCGGTCATTCTGGCGGGTCTCACCGCCGTGTCCGGGTTCGGATCGTTAGGCTGGGCCCATAATCCGTCCCTGAGTGGACTCGGTATCGCCTGCGCGATTGGAATTTTCTGGAGTCTGGTCGCTACCATATTCTTTACTTTGCCTGCGATGGCGGCGGTGAAACCGAAAATTTGGAACGAAAGCGGGCCTTCGCATCCGATATAAGATCGACGTTCTCGCATGCAATCCCCTTGGCTATTTCTCTTGATGGTCACGGCTTCACTGGCCCAGGCGCAATCGCTCAGCCAGGCCGATGTGAAAAGCCTTGTCGCTCGAATCCGAGAACGGCGAGCGACCGCGCCGGATGTGCATGCCAATTTTCTGGAACAGAAGACGATCCATCTCTTGAACAAACCGATTGTGAGCTCCGGCAAAATCTGGTTTCGCGCGCCGAACAAATTCCGACGCGAAGTTGTCGGCAATTCTCCGAGCATCACAGTCAGCAACGGGCGCGATCTCTGGATTTACTATCCGAATTTCAAATCGGCCGAGCATTACTCGTTAGGCAAGCGGTCTCCAGTCGATGCAGTCATCGCGGCAATCAACACCGCGCTTAATCTGGAGAACGCCGAGAGCACCTTCCAAATCAGCGGGACGAAAGCCGGAAGTGGTTACGAACTGCAGCTTCTCCCGCGCTCACCTTCGATGAAGCGCATGTTTCAGCGGTTCGATCTTCGATTAAACAGCGACCTCGTGGCCGAACGGACCGACATGGTGCAACCCGGCGGCGATCGGGTCGTCACGACCTACTCGAATCAAACCCGCGCTCCCATTCCCGAATCTACTTTTGAATTCGCGCCGCCTGCCGGAACCGAAGTCACTTCGCCGCTCGGACGTTAGTGTTTGGTCGTTGGCGGCGTCGATTTGATTCGCTCGTAACGAATCGTCGTCGCTTGGGTGGACATGTCTTCCTTCACCCACGTGAGATGAGCGACGTCGTTCGTGTCGATCAGCGAGTTGATGAAGTCGCCGGCAAAACGGTTGTCCCCGCTGCAACTAGCCGCGACGCAAATCACTCCAGTGTGAATGGCGGATTCGACATTGGTTACCGTCCAGGTTGGCACCGGACTGTTGGCATTGAATGACTCGGCCCACATGGTTGACCAGGTCGAGTTGGTGAGTGAGCCCGGATCTCCGTTGTCCGGCGTATAATAATAGATCACACCGACGTGGCCCGGGGCGCCGGCAGCGACCCAGGTGAAAGTTGCGGTTCCCGTGGTTGTTCCGGGGATCGGCGCGAGTTTGCTCCAAGTCACGCCGTCATTCGTCGATCTCGCAAGCACGACCTGCTTTCCGCCAGCGGCATTCAATTCCTCCGAAGCGACCCAGAGTTGGCCATCGCGCCCGTAAGCTGCGCTTGGCAATGCAACCGGGAGTGGCAAGCCGGTCGAACGAATATCGGAAACGATCGATCCGGTGGTATTTGGATGATAAACGTAAACTTTTAACTCCGGCACTTCCTGCGGCAGTGTTCCGTTGATCTTGATGATCTGAAGGACGTCGCTGCTACCGGGTCGTTGCAACAAGCGGCCCCGATTGTGGTTCAAGCAGTCCGCTTCCCACCGCGGTTGGCGTCCAGGTCGATCCGCGATCCGTGCTGTGCAGGAAGCTCGTTTCGTAGAGGCCTTCGTTGGTGACTTCGTAATCGTCGGTCAGAGTTGGCGCAAGCGTCCACATCCGGTCGGTTCCACCGGGAACCACGGCCGGATTACAATTCCAAGTCGTTCCGCGATCATCACTCGTGCAGACCGCAGTCGTTCCGGCGTAGGGATAATCGAACGTGAAATAAAGCCGATTGCCCGGATCGACCGAGATCGAGCTGTCGGAATTAAGATTAATGCTCGAGGCGTAAATCGGACCGAGCAATTCGGTCCAGGTCGATCCGGAATCGGTTGAACTGTAAATGTGTTGGAGCGCGCTGATGTAAAGCGTCCCATCGGGCGCGGCCGCGAGGAGCGGTTCGTTGCCGTCAACGCCAACCGTGACTGGAGTGGGCACCGGCGTCGGCGTGGGTTTCGGAAGTTTGCCGGCAAACGCTGAAACCGCGATTGCGACAAGCACAAAAGTTATGAGCATCGTCTTCATGACATTAGTCAGAATCGAATCCCAGCGAGAATTGGCCGTGTCTCACTGCGAGAAAATCATAGTGCGGCGATAACGTACATTTCGCTCGACTTGATTTCTCGAAGCGTGCTAACCGTATCGGGTCGTTCCCCCCAATGAACGCGACATGCCTGTCTTTGTTTTCGCTCGCCTGCGCTTTGCAGTTCGTCGTCGCCGATTCGGTTGACGCAAAAGTTCCGGGCGAATTCCGCAAGCCGGTGATTTCGCGCATCCCGCGCGGCCGGATTAACTCAACGGCGATCGCCTCGATCGGCTACAGCAAACGGCGTCATATCTTGGAAATCGAATTCGTGAATGGCGCGGTGTACCGCTACCTTGAAATCAAACCGTCAATTTACCGCGAACTGATGATCGCGGATTCAAAGGCGCGTTACTACGACTGTAACATCAGAGGCAATTATCCTTCCGCGCGGGTGCGCCCGCGGTCGAAGCCATGAAACTGCCGGACAGTTGGAAATGGGCGGAACTGAGACACCGGCTTGTTCTTACGCCGGAAGAAAAACGCGTCATCAGTTTCGTGATCGCCGCGTTCTTGTTAGGCGCCGGAACAAAATGCTATCGCGATGCTCGGCCACAGCCAGTGCTCAAGCGCGAGAAGAACCATCCGGTTCTCCATCACGTTCGCGACGACGCTTTCGCAAGACCGGATTGATCGTTCGCTTTTGCGAATTCGTCCTCTCCCAGTCTTGAATCGGGCCAGCCACAATTCGAAACAGCGGATGCGGACGCGGGATTTCGATTCGGCAACACGCTCGATAAATCTTCGGCGAACGTCGACGCAGCTTTCGTTTCAAGTGCGACCATTCGAATAGGAGTTGTCCGCGAGTTTCGATCAGATTTCCTTGAAAGTCGCCAACGCAAATCTTCGTTCGATTGAATTTGTAGCCGCGACGGTCTGCTTCATTGGCAATTTCCGTTAAATAGCTAACGATGGTTCCTACCGGAGAGGTCGCGGTTTGAAACCGATAAAGTTGCGGATGGCGAGTGTAGCCGCGGGTTTGTCCGCGGAGGACCTTCTGGGCCAGCAATCCCTCGCGCCACGCAGCCAGCAAACCTTTGGTATCAAGGTATCGCGGATGAATCGTCCAGAGGCGCATCGGACGCGATCAAAGATACTTTTCGGGCAAAGGATATTGCGAACTTTCGTGCTGCCAATAAATCGACAGGATCCACCAACGCTCACCGTCGTTGAAAATCTGGAAACTGTTAACCCCGCGCATGAACGGTTTCGTTTCGACTGGATCGTGACGCGATTCGTAGGTGCTCCAAACTTGGGCGATTCGGCC
The DNA here is from genome assembly GCA_963817335.1 of uncultured Verrucomicrobiae bacterium. GTDB lineage: Bacteria > Verrucomicrobiota > Verrucomicrobiia > Chthoniobacterales > UBA10450 > AV40. The sequence goes on from CAWFNX010000004.1 coordinate 161,439, forward strand.
GAACTGTTCCGTTCGCCGCGCGACTTCTGTTTCGTAGAACCCTTCTTTCTCAAAAAGTGGCGCAACCCGGGCGATGTAGCCTTCCACGTCCAGAACCAGTGGCGCAAGATCGACCTCGTTCTTGCCGGGAACGGTGGCAGTCGGAATTAGGCGCGCGCCCGGATAGAACAACGACCGTTCCCTTGCCCAATCACGTTTCTTGCCGGGAGGACCGGAGATCACGTCATAGCACGCGGCAATGATTGCGTCGATCGATTCAACGTCAGCGGGATTTGCTGAGCTCGACATGACGGGTTCGGCGTTGAGTGGTTGTTGGTTTGCTAATCGATTCCAAAACTTTTCGGGCGGCGTTGTGACCGGGTATTCCGCTGACCGCGCCTCCGCGGTGCGCGCTCGACCCGCAAAGGAAAACATTTTCCCATTCCGTCTCGACTCCCCACGTGCCGGCTTGTTTTTTTGAGGCTGCGAACGGCCAGGTCGGCGCGTCCTGAAAAATATTGCCGTGATACATGCCTAACGAATCTTCAATGTCGACCGGACTTTTGCTTTCGATGCAAGGACTTCCATCGCGCGCCACTGCGAGACAACTTTCCAGCGGCTCACTCAGCCATTGATTCATACTGGCGATGAATTTCTTTTCGGCTTTTTTGCGCATCGAATCGTTATTTTTCTTAAACAAGGAATACGGCGCGTCGAGTCCGAAAAGCGTAATCGTATGAAAGCCTTTCGCCCGAAGCCCCGGCGAGAGAATCGTATCGTCCGTCAGGGTGTGACAATAAACCTCGCACGGAGTTTTTCCCGGCAACCGTCCCTTGGACGCTTGCTCATAACTCGCCTTCATCTGTTCGTAGCCTTCGTCGCTGTGAAAGGTTCCGGACCAGGCTTGCTCGGGCGCGACGTTCGTCGTCTTTAGCTTTGGCAGGTGGCGCAGCAGCATGTTGATTTTAAAAACACTCCCCTCGTCGATCGCTTCCGGCCGGTATTTCTTCCCGGACAATTTGGCCAGCACGTTGCGCCCGAAGTTTACCAACAAAAATTTGGCGGCGACCGTTTGCCGTTTCCCATGGGCCTCAAACTCTACGCTGCGCTTCGGAAGATCGACTTCCCGCAGGTCGACGTTTGTTAGAAATTCCGCGCCCGCTTTTCGCGCCGTTTGCTCCAATTCACGCGCAACCGCGCCCATTCCACCGACCGGAACTTTCCATTCGCCGGTCTTGTTGCCGATCAGGTGGTAGAGGAAACAACGATTTTGAAGCAGCGATGGATCGTGCGCACACGTGAACACTCCGATCTTGGCGTCGGTGAGGACAAGTCCGCGAACGAGATCGTCGTGTAAGTAGCGTTCGAGCGCTCGGCCGAGCGGTTCTTCAGCCAGGCTTCGCCATGCCTCGCGAGAAACATCATCAACGTCAAAACGCTCCTCCATTTCCTCCTTCGATATCAGCGGCTCGAGCATTGAATCCCAGGTGTGCTCAGCGAAGACGCGGGCGAGATCATAAAACTTCTTCATTCGATCGAACTCCCCCTCGCTGCCAGTGAGATCGGCCATCGATCGCCGGCTTAAGCTTTCGTCGACGTTGCTGACCAGAAGCCCATCCTGGCTGCCGCTCTTAATATAAGGGGTGAATGAGCCGATTGCCCTCCGCCGCAGTTCCAGCTTCAATCCAAGGTCGCGAATGATCCTCTCCGGGAACAAACTCACCAAGTAGGAATAGCGGGACAGTCGGGCTTCGAAATCGGGAAACAGTTTCTGCGAAACCGTCGCGCCGCCGATGTAATCATTTCTCTCGAGCAGAAGCACGCTCAGCCCGGCACGTCCGAGATAACTCGCGGCCACCAGACCGTTATGGCCAGCCCCCAGAATGACGACGTCGTAGCTCGCTTTCACTATTGATTCGGCCGATGTTGTTTTACATCAAGCATCGGCGCTCAAACATCAAACATTTCCTGACTCCGCGAATCCGATTTTGAACCTCGCGGACAACAGAATCATCAAACTCCTTGGTCGAAGGGTTTGATAACATGCTAAAAGGGCTGAGCGCGGGAGCGGTTCGCAAACGAAGACGGGCGAACGCAATGTCTTCGTCGCCGTTCGCGGGCCTACAAAGTCGCGGGCTTTACGCGTCCTCGATGAGCCTCTGGCAAAAGCTTGTCATCGCGCTTCTCGGCGCTGCCCTGATTAGCGGGACTACGCTTTTCATTCGGGCGCTGTCTCGTCCACCGGGTTGGAATGACCCCAGCAATTTCGAATCGGTGACTTATGTGCATCCCAACGTCGGTAAATTAAAAGAGGCGCAGCGGCTCTTTCACGACAGCAAATGGGAGGACGCGCGCAAAGTATTGGTTGAGGCGCTCACCACCGCGCCCAATTCGCCCGTCACCACGCAACTGCGCGATTTGCTCGGGGATGTGAACACGGAAATCTTCTTTTCGAAAATGCCATCGTCGCGCAAGACCGATTACACCGTCAAAAAGGGCGACACGCTGATATCGATTGCTCGCCGCCTGCATTCCACCACCGACGCTATTGCCCGGGTAAATAAATTGAATTCAACCCTGATCCGGCCCGGCGAAACTCTCGCCGTCCCGCATCTGGATTTCACGATCACCATCGATTTGCCGGATGAACGCGTTATCGTGCACGACGGGCACGGTTTTTTCACCCAGTATCCGATTGAATCGGTCGATTTGCCGGCATCTCGAAAGCCAGTTGTACAGACCAAGGTGACAGCGAAATCTTTTCTAAAAAATGGCGCGCAGGTCACGCCAGACGCAGCTTCGTCAGACATCGCTACGCCATGGATTCATTTGAAGGGACGCGGCTATATTCTTTATGGTGTCGAGGAAAGCAGTGAGAACACCGGCTCCGAGATTGCGGTCGAAGAGAAGCCTGCTTCCAGTGATTTTCCCGCAGAGAGTCGTCCGCCAAAAGGAATTGCCATGTTAAAAGAAGACATCGCGCAACTTGACCTACTGATTCGAAAAGGAACCCCGGTGACGGTTATTTTGAACCGGGAGTAATCGCTCTCCATTTGCCTTCCCATCGAACAGCAAACCTCATAAATCACACCCATGCCCGATGCAGGAGCTCGCTGCGTGGTAGTTGGTGGAGGGCCGGCCGGAATGATGGTTGGTTATTTGCTGGCGCGGGCCGGCGTGAACGTGACTGTGCTGGAAAAGCACGCTGATTTCTTTCGCGATTTTCGCGGGGACACCATCCATCCGTCGACCCTCGAGTTGATGTATGAGCTCGGATTGCTCGATGAGTTTCTGAAATTACCGCATCAGGAATTCGCCGAGTTGAAGGGAATCTTCAATGGCCACGTCGCAGGCATGGCCGATTTCTCGCGTCTGCCGACGCACTGCAAATTCATCGGTTTCATGCCGCAATGGGACTTCCTCAACTTTATCGCCAGCAAAGCCAAAGGTTTTCCTTCGTTCGCGCTCCATATGCAACACGAGGTCGACGATCTAATCATTGAAGGTGACCGAGTAACGGGCGTGCGCGTAAGGACCCCGGATGGCGAACGCGATTTCCGCGCCGACCTGGTGATCGGCGCGGACGGGCGCAATGCCATCACGCACACGCGCGCCGGTTTCGAGATTCAAGAATTGGGCGTGCCGATCGATGTCCTTTGGATGCATATTTCCAAATGCGACGGCGATCCTGAGCAGTTATTCGGATTCTTTCGTCACGGCAAACTGCTCGTCTTGATTGACCGGGAAAAGTATTACCAAGCCGGTTTCGTCATTCCGAAGGGAGGCATTGAAACCGCCAAAGAGCGCGGCCTTCCCGCTTTGCATAGCGAAATCGTTTCGCTCGCGCCCTTTTTGAAAGACCGCATCACCGAGTTAGACGATTGGTCAAAAATAAAACTGCTCACCGTGCAGATCAATCGTCTGCGGAAATGGTGTCGCGATGGCTTGCTTTGCATCGGTGATAGCGCGCATGCGATGTCGCCGGCCGGTGGCGTCGGGATCAATCTCGCGCTGCAGGATGCGGTCGCCACCGCGAATCTGCTGGCCGCGAAATTAAGAAACGGGCCGGTCTCGGTCACTGACCTCGAGCAGATTCAAAAGCGCCGGGAATACCCGACGCGAATGATTCAGGCAATGCAGAAATTCATTCACAGCCACGTCGTGACCGGACGGGAGTCGAGAAGTGGAGACTCGCTCCCACTCATCGTGAGGCTCTTGAAATGGTTTCCGGCGTTGCGCTCGCTGCCGGCACGTTTTATCGGACTCGGTCCGCGGCCCGAACACATTCACTCGCCGAGGGCGTAGCTGTGCATCGCTGAAACGCTTGTGAAGTGTTGAAGACTGTCGCCGTCGTGACCACGGACGCGCAGGCACGAATTCGACTTTCTTGATTGATTCGTTCCGATTGCGCGGCTGCGGTCACAACGCAGCTCAGGATCAGCGAAATTGTCAGATTGCTAATCTTTCGGCCACGCTCGATGGCTTTGCGTTGCCGAATTGGGCGCAGAACGTTTGCTTCTCGTGTGTTCATTTCTGATTTGTGACCGCTGATCGCTGACCTGTGGCTAGGAGAAGCGCCCGTTTTGATAGCAGGATTTGCACCGAATCCCCTCGCAAAGATCGACATCTGGCCAGTTTATGGGAAAATCGGCGACGATGGTCCTGGAGCCGGAATGAACAAATTTTTCGCCGAACTCAAGCGGCGCAACGTTTATAAAGTTGCGGTCGCCTATGTCGTCATTTCGTGGCTGTTGATTCAGGCGGCGTCAATTCTGTTACCGACTTTCGAAGCGCCGCCGTGGGTGATGAAGGCGTTGGTCGTGTTGCTGGCGCTTGGATTTATCTTCGCGGTCTTTATCTCGTGGGCCTTCGAGATGACGCCGGAAGGCATGAAGCGGACCGAGAACGTCCCTCCGGACGAAGTCATTCCACAATGGAGCAAACGCAAGTTTGCCGCGCTTATCATCAGCGTCGCAATAATTGCGGCGGGATTATTCGCTTATCAATCCTTTCGGGCGCCAAAATCGACAATCAGTGTGAAGTCGGACAATAAATCGATCGCCGTGTTACCGTTGGTCAACACTAGCGGCGATCCAAACAACGAATACTTCTCCGATGGCTTGTCGGAGGAGTTGATCGCAGTGTTAGCCAAAATTCCTGATCTCAAAGTTATTGGCCGCAGTTCCTCTTTTCTCTTCAAAGGTAAGGCGGCCGATAGCGCCAGTATCGGCCAGAAGCTCGGAGTAGCTCATTTGATAGAAGGCAGCGTGCGCAAGCAGGGCGATCGGGTTCGAATTGTCGCCGAACTGATCAACGCCGCTGACGGAAGTGAGCTCTGGTCCGAAACTTACGATCGCGAGCTAAAGGACGTGTTTGCTGTCCAGTCGGAAATCGCCTCCACCGTCGCCGAACAAATGAAGGTGAAAATACTCGGTGGGAAGACGCATTCGGATGCTGCGCCACCAAACGAAAACCTCGCAGCTTACAACGCGGTCTTAGAATCCGACTTCTATTTCCAGCAATTGACCGCGGAGAGCGTGCGGAGCGCGATCCATTCTCTGCAAGAAGCTGTGCGTTTGGATCCCAATTACGCCCTGGCTTATGCCAAGTTATCACTCGCGTGGCGCCAATACGCTGCCAGCTTTGCCACGAACGACAACGAACAAGCCTACGCGGAGGCGAAGGCCGCAGCGGAGAAAGCGATCAAGCTTGCGCCCGACCAGGTCGAACCGCATAAAGCGGGTGGCTGGGTCGCGATCAATCCAGACCTCGATTTCGCGCAAGCGGAACAGGAGTTTCGGCGTGCTCTGCAAATCTCACCGAGCGACGCAGGAGCGAAGAGCGGGTTGAGTTACTGTCTAATGGCACAGGGGCATCTGACTGAGGCCGAACGCGCCTTTTACGAAACACTTTCACTCGATCCTCTCTCCGTCCCCATCTGGTTCAATCTGGGTCGGCTCGCGACTGGAACTGGGCGATATCAGGAGGCAGAGAAGATGTTCCGCACGGCCCTCCAGATTCAGCCCGGCGTCGCCCGAGCGCACGCGTTTTTGGCAACGCTGGACGTTGTTCGAACTGATCCGGCCGCCGCGACAAAAGAAGCTCAGCAGGAACCTGATGGTTTCTGGCGTGATTACGCGATTGCCTTGGCTAAGCAGGTTCAACCGGACAAGGCGTCGGCTGAGGATTCGGTGAAATCCTTCTGCGAAAAATATGCGAACGGCGGCGCTTTCCAGGCGGCGATCCTTTATGCGGTTCGCAACGAGCCCGACCAAATGTTCAAATGGCTCGATACCTCATTTGCCACACGCGATGCGGGTCTCGCGCAAATAACTGTTACACCATTCTTCCGGAGGTATTTCAGCGATCCACGTTTCGTGGCGTTGTTTCATAAGCTCCGAATTCAACCGCCAGCTTCGAAGCAATGAAAAACTTTTTCGCCGAACTGAAACGGCGCAACGTGTACAAAGTTGCCGTCGCCTACGCAGTTGGAGCTTGGTTGCTCATTCAAATTGCGACGCAGGTTTTTCCGTTTTTTGAAATCCCGAATTGGGCAGTACGCCTCGTCGTGCTGATTTTGATCGCCGGTTTTCCGGTCGCGCTGATTTTTTCCTGGGCATTTGAGATCACGCCGGAAGGAATTAAACGCGAATCTCAGATCGAGTCTGACAAATCGGTCACACACCACACCGGCCGGAAAATTGTCGCGTTAACGATCGCACTCGCGGTGATGGCTGCGGGGCTGCTCGCGTTCCAGCTGTTCCGGGCAAGATCGACAACTGCGCCAGCAAACGTCGCCGGCCAGGCGAACCCAATTCCGGACAAGAGCGTCGCGGTGTTGCCGTTCGACAATCTGAGCGATGACAAATCGAATGCATACTTCGCGGAAGGCGTTCAGGACGAGATTTTGACACGGCTGTCCAAGATCGCGGCTCTAAAAGTCATCTCCCGCACGTCAACGCAAAAATATAAGAGCGCGCCGGACAATTTGCGCGATGTCGGGAAACAGTTAGGAGTGGCCAACATCCTCGAAGGGAGCGTGCAGAAGATTGCCAACGCAGTGCACGTCAACGTGCAGCTCATTCGCGTCGCTACCGATGAGCATCTCTGGGCCGAAAGTTACAACCGTAAACTCGATGATGTTTTTGGCGTCGAAGGCGAAGTCGCTAGCGCAATCGCCGAACAGCTCAACGCCAAGCTCACCGGCACGGAACAAAAGGCTGTGACCGATAAGCCGACGCAGAATACCGCCGCTTACGACGCGTACCTGCGCGGACTGGCAATCGAGCACACTCAATATAGTTACGAGGCGTATCAACAGGCCGCGGGCGACTACGTTGAAGCGGTCCGGCTTGATCCAAATTTCGCTTTCGCCTGGTCGCGACTCGCTGTGCTTCGCAGCTTTCTTTACTTCAACGCGGTTGACCCAAACACGAACAGTGCCGGGGCGGTGAAGGAAGCGGCTGATCGCGCGATGGCGCTCGCACCGGAAGCCGGGGAATCGTGGATCGCGCAAGGTGCGTACCGCTACCGGGTTCTACGCGACTTCGCGGGCGCAGTTACCGCTTACAAGCAGGCGCAAATACGATTGCCGAATAATTCCTACCTGTTGCAAAATCTGGCATTCGTTCAACGCCGCCTTGGTCTTTGGCAGGAAGCCGAGGCGACGTTTAAGAAAGCGCTCGAGCTAGATCCGCGGGACTTCCAACTGCTAGGCAGTCTCGGCGGCGAATTTTACGCTTATTTGCGGCGCTTTGACGAAGCGCGCGCCGCGATGGATCGAGCACTTGAGATCTCACCGGATTCGGCCTCGGTGCGGGCAAGCAAAGCGGTGACTTTTCAAAACGAAGGCCGTTTGGACAAAGCCGCAGAAGAACTCGAGAAAATTCCCGCGGACGTGATGGAAGATTTTGTCCTCTATCCTCGCATCAACCAGGCCCTCTACGAACGTCACTTCGATACCGCGATCAGTATCATTGAGCGAAAGTTAAGCTCAGTTCCAGCGGGACAGCCGATCGACCCCGTTACCGAGCTCGCGCTGGTCCAGCTTGGGTTTTGTCAGCAGTGGACAGGCCGCGATGCGGATGCACGTCGAAGTTTCTCTCGCGCAATCGAAGCGATTAAACCAAAACCTGATTCACCGGTTCAAGCAGACGCGAACGACACACCTAGTACTCTTGCGCTCGCTTATACGGGGCTTGGAGAAAAGGTAAAGGCTCTGGAACAGGCGCAGCGTGCGGTCAAAGACTACGACACGGATGCCGTTGCTAAACCTTACGCCGAAGTTGCGCTTGCGCAGATTCAAGCGCGCTTCGGCGATCACGATGCCGCCATTGCCGCATTGCCCCATCTTCTCGAAGTCCCGGCCGGAATCACCGTGGCCGATTTGAAATTCAATCCACTTTGGGACCCACTTCGCAAAGATCCGCGGTTTCAAAAGCTCTGTGAGGAAAAGCCGAAGTGAATAATCGGAATTTCTTTTCCGAACTGAAACGGCGCAATGTATTTCGAGCCGCGGCCTTTTACGCAGCCAGTTCCTGGTTGCTGGTGCAAATCGCAACGCAGGTTTTCCCGTTTTTTCACATTGCCGAGTGGATCGTGCGCTGGATCGTGGTCGCGGCGGTGATCGGGTGTCCGTTCGCGCTCGTTTTGTCGTGGTTCTACGAATGGACACCAAAGGGCCTGCAACTCGAGAGCGAGATCTCCCCTAACGAATCTGTTATTCGTCAAACCGGCAAGAAGCTCGACAAATGGATCATCGCGATTCTGGTCCTGGCGGTGGTGCTGCTGCTGGCTAATCAGTTCGTCTGGCACAAAAGTCCGCCGGAAGGTTCCACGATTTCAGACCAATCCATTGCCGTGCTTCCCCTCGCGAACGAAGGGGGCGCCAAAGACGAGCAGTATTTTTCCGACGGCCTCTCGGAAGATCTCATCACCGCACTCTCGCAATTTGCTGGTTTGAAGGTCATAGGTCGCAACTCATCGTTCCAATTTCGCGACAGCAGGGACGATAGCAAAACTATTGGCGCGAAACTTGGCGTCGCCCATCTGTTGGAAGGCAGCGTGCGGCGCGCGGCTGATGCGGTCCGCATCAGCGCTGAGTTAATCAACGCCGCGGACGGTACCACTGTTTGGTCTCAACATTACGACCGTCCTTATAAAGACCTATTCAAACTCCAGGATGACATCACGACGGCGGTCGCCAATGCGCTTAAGGCAAAACTGCTCAACACGGGCGACGCCAGCGCGCAAAGCGATCGGCCGCCCAGTGGCAACCTCGCCGCCTACAACGCATTTCTAGAGGGCCAGTTCCATTTCGCTCGCGACACCGAAACTGATTATCGCAAAGCGATCGAGTCCTACAAAGCCGCGATCGCGCTCGACCCACGATATGCGCGTGCTTACGCCGAGCTCTCGCTTTCCGAAACTTTTCTTTCCGACTATTCGCCCGCCACAGCAAAGCAAAGTCTGTCGGACGCGCGCGCGGCAGTTGATACGGCATTGGGCTTGAACCCTGATCTCGCTGCGGCGCATAATGCTCGGGGCGTGCTCTTGCTCTTCGCCGATATTGACGTGGCGGGAACGGAAGCCGAATTCAAGCGAGCCCTGCAACTTGCGCCCAACGAACCTAACGCTAAAGCATCGCTGGCCCAGGCGCGCGCAGCGCTCGGGCACCCGGAAGCCGCGATCGAGCCGATCCGGCAGGCGATCGCGGCCGATCCGTTGTCTGCAGGATGGTACAGTCTGCTGACGGACGATTTGATGGCGGTCGGCCGTCTTGAAGAAGCCGAAGCCGCAGTACATGACGAACTCGCCCTGCACACGAGCAATGGTGCGCTGGCGCGACTCTCGGCGATCGAGACGCTCCGAGGGAATGCGGCTGCGGCCCTTGAGAAAGTCGAGCAAATCCCAGCGGGAAAGTCGCATGATTTTGCTCTGACTAACGCTCGACAAATCGGTTCTGATCACGCCGCAGCCGATGCGGCGCTAAAGACATTGATTGATCGCTACGCCAGCACCGACGCCTATTTTATCTCCCGGGCTTATGCCTTACGAAAGGAACCGGACAAGGTATTCGAGTGGCTCGACCGCGCCTGGGCCCAGCGCGACAACAATATCAGTATCCTTTACTACGATCCATTCCTCCTGCCTTATGAAAGCGATCCGCGCTTCGCTGCGTTTTGTCGAAAGGTCGGATTGCCTACTCCAGCTGAAGTAGCGGCACCGCCGAAGTTATGAGTGGCTCAACTTCATTCTTTGCCGAACTGAAACGGCGCAACGTTTACAAAGTCGCGGTCGCGTATGCCGTCGTTGGCTGGTTAATCGCACAAATTGCGACGCAGATATTTCCGTTTTTGGAAATTCCGAACTGGGTCGTCCGGTTGGTGATCGTGTTGATCGCAATCGGATTTCCCATTGCACTTGTAATCGCCTGGGCGTTTGAAGCGACGCCGGAAGGAATCAAACGAACGGAAGTTGCTGACGCCAGCCACGAGCACTCACGCGGGAAGGCATGGATCTATGTCGTTATTATAGGTGCCGCGATTTCCATCGGATTGTTTTTCGTTGGACGTTATTCGGCGCAACGAACATCAGTCGAAAGCGGACGGCCTGCCGCAACCGCGGGATCCCTACCAGAGAAATCGATCGCAGTATTGCCGTTCGATAATCTCAGCCGCGATCCGGACAACGCCTTCTTCGCCGAAGGTGTGCAGGACGAAATTCTAACGCGCCTGGCGAAGGTGGCGGACCTGAAGGTAATCGCGCGCACATCGACGCAGAAATTCAAAAGTGCGCCGGATGATTTGCGCAACGTCGCGAACCAACTGGGAGTGATGAACATTCTCGAAGGCAGCGTGCAGAAGGCGAACGACCAAGTGCGAGTCAATGTGCAACTCATCAACGGCCTAACGAATGCTCACCTTTGGGCCGAGATTTACGACCGGAAGCTAACCGACATTTTCGCGGTCGAAAGCGATATCGCCAAAACGATTGCCGATCAGTTGCAGGCGAAGCTCACTGGTTCGGAAAAGAAGATGATGACGGCGCAACCGACGAGCGACACCGCCGCTTACGAGCTTTATCACAAAGGGTTGTCATATTGGGAGAAGCGTTCCGGCGACAACCTCCCCAAAGCGATCGAGTTCTATCAACAGGCGATCGCGCGCGACCCGAATTACGCCCTGGCTTACGCTGGTCTATCCAACGCCTATGTTCTCCTTCCTTTCTTCACGGGTGCGAACCGACTCGAGGCAGATGCGAAGGCGAAAGAGGCCGCACTCACGGCTCTTCGTCTTGATCCCAATCTTGCCGAAGCTCACCTCGGGCTCGGCAAAGTGCTCTTTTTCGGTGAAATCGATTTGGCCGGAGCCATGCATGAGTACCGACGCGCGGTCGAGCTTCAGCCGAACAACGCAACTGCACATCATTGGTTCGGGAACGACACCCTGGCAGCCCTTGGGCGATTCGACGAAGCCATCGCAGAAGGCAGGCGCGCAATTGAGTTGGATCCGCTATCGCCGGTTATTAATGCGGACCTGGGCACAACTTTCTACTATGCCCGCCGCTTCGACGAGTCTGCCCGGCAGTTGCGAAAGACGCTCGAGATCGATCCAACATTCTTCTACGCACATTTTAATCTCGGTATTGTTCTTCAAGTAACCGGCGACCTGCCGGGCGCGATTGCCGAGTACGAAAAGGCAAAGCAACTGAACGACGACCCATTCATGTCAGTAAATCTTGCCCAGGCTAAATCCTACGCCGGCGACAAGGATGCCGCGCGGCGAATGTTGAGCGATCTCGATAAGATGAGTCAGCAGCGCGAAGTCGTGGGCTACTGGCGCGCTCTGCTCTATCTCAGCCTGAACAATAAAGATGAAGCGCTGCGGTGGCTCGAACAGGGTTTCAAGGAACGCGACGGCTCTAACATCTCCTGGATCAAAGTGGATCCCATGCTCGAATCATTGCACGGCGATCCGCGTTTCGAAGCTCTTGTCCAAAAAGTAATCGCACCGAGGTAGTGAAGATCGAAAATTTCTTCGCCGAGCTCAAGCGGCGCAACGTTTACAAGGTCGCGGTCGCCTACGCGGTTGTTGGTTGGTTACTCGTGCAAATCGCGACGCAGGTCTTTCCCTTTCTCGAAATTCCGAACTGGGTAGTGCGTCTTGTAATCACGCTGGTCGCGATCGGTTTCCCAATTGCCCTGGTGATTGCGTGGGCATTCGAGCTGACACCGGAAGGATTGAAGCGAACGGAAGATGTCGACCTTGCAGTGTCGGCGCGACAACCACGAAAACATGTTTGGATTTTGGTCGTGATTGTTGGAGCCGCTTTCTCCATCGGGTTGTTTTTCATCGGACGCTACACGGGCCGAAATACCGCGAGTCCGATTCGCACCGAGCTACCCGCGAAATCAATTGCGGTGTTGCCCTTCGAAAATCTCAGCCGCGATCCGGACAATGCTTACTTCGTCGATGGGATCCAGGACGAGATCCTCACGCGGCTTTCAAAGATCAGTGCGCTGAAAGTCATTTCCCGGACGTCGACCATGCGCTACGCCAGTCACCCACCCAATCTGCGCGAGATCGCGCGCGAGCTTGGCGTCGCAAATATTCTCGAGGGCAGTGTGCAGCGAGCAGAAGGCGCAGTGCGCGTCAACGTTCAGCTGATTGAGGCTGAGACTGACTCACACCTTTGGGCGGAGACTTATGACCGCGACATCAAGAACATCTTCTCAGTAGAAAGCGAGATCGCGCAAAATTTAGCGGACGCGCTGCGGGCCCGACTTCTGCCGGAAGAAACGGCCCGGGTCGCAAACGTGCCAACAAAAAATCCTGAGGCCTATGATTTGTTTCTAAAGGCCGAGTATTTCGCCAACGAGATCTATTCTTCTTCCGCGAGGGATCCTGCAGAAACGGCACGAAAAGCAGCCGGTCTCTACGAAAGTGCGGTCGCCGCCGATCCTAACTTTGCACTGGCTTATGCCCGACTGGCTTATCTGAAAGCGAGGATCTACTGGTATAACACCGATCCGAGTCCGGAGGCGATCGATGCTGCGAGAAAAGCTGCAGAGCGTGGGTTGGAGCTGCAACCCGAATTAGCGGAAGCGCATCTGTCGATGGGTTATGTTCACTATTGGGGCCGTCGCGATTACGACGCCGCGCTGGCGGAATTCGACAAGGCCCGCAAAACTTTGCCCAACAACGCAAACGTGTTGACCGCGATCGCCTTTATTCATCGTCGGCTAGGTAAAATGGAGCAGGCCCTCGATGAGCTGAAACAAAGCGCTGCACTCAACCCGCGCGACAATCTTTTGCCGCGCGAAATCGGTTCCACGTTGGTCTACGCGCGCCGTTATGCTGAAGCTGTTCCCTTTTACGATCGAGCTTTGGCTTTGGTTCCGGACGACTTCGAGACGCAAGTCTATCGCGTCACGATGTTACAGATGATTGGCGACTTCGATGCCGCCAGCCGCGCACTAGCAACAATTCCGGCAGATATCGATCCTCAGGGTTCGGTTTCATTCGCGCGGTGGCATCTTGCGCTACTCATGCATCAACCCGATGTGGCGCTGGCGGCGTTGGAGCATGCACCGGCGTGGTTGCTCAGTATCTGGCCTAATAGCCGCGAACCGGTGGCGTTGTTACGCGCGCGGACATTGGTGGAGAAAGGTGAAGCCGGACCGGCGCGTGCAGCATTTCTTGAAGCTCAACAAGCGTTGGAGGGCTTACTCGGTAATCAGCGCGCAAAGGCTGATGCGCAAAGTTATCTCGCATTAGTTAATGCCGGATTGGGACAGAAGGAACCTGCTTTGGAATCAGGACGCCGGGCGACTGAGAACTTGCCTGCTTCGCGCGATGTCATCGTCGGTGGCTCCTATCTGACACTGCTCGCCATGGCTGAGGCACAAGTCGGCGAGAGAGAATCAGCCCTGAATCACATTGAACAGCTAATGGCCATTCCAGCGGGCCATGCCATATCTCGAGCGTCATTGCGGTTCGACCCCGTGTGGGATCCGCTGCGCAACGATCCCCGTTTTCAAAAACTCTGCGAAGAGAAACCAAAATGAAGAGAGCGAGTAAGATTATTTGTTTCGGCATCCTGTTGAGCGCTGCGGCAATGCGAGCCAGTGAAGTTCAAATCGTCGGCAACGTTCTTGGACCGGAAGGTCCATTGTACATCGACGGCAACCTTTACTACGTCGGCTGGGTCTCGAACACGCTCTCGAAGTGGGATGGTAAAACGACGACGGTGTTGAATCACACGGAAGGCTGCGGCCACAACGGGTTGGCGCTCACCAAACAGAAGACATTCCTGCTCGCATGCACCAATGATCCGGGCGCAATCCTCGAACTCGACCTGACCGGGAAGCAACTCCACCGCTGGGACACCGACAGCAACGGCAAGAAGTTTGAGGGAGGAATCAATGACATCGTCGTCGCTCCGAACGGCAGCGCCTACGCCACAGTCTTCGGTCCGTACGGCGATCCACCCGTCCCTACGTCAGTCATTGGAAAGGTTCTTTATCTCGCACCCGGCACCGAAAAGTGGGTCGAAGTCGCGAGCGATCTTAACTACGCGAACGGCGTCGGAGTTTCACCGAACGGGAAAACGCTTTACGTCAGCCAGACTGTCAGTAACTGCATGCTAATGTTCACGATCGAGACCGATGGCACATTGAGTCATCGCTCAAATTTTGCTCTGCTGAGTGTCCTTACGAAAAACAAGAGCAACTCTCCATGGCTTGGGCCCGACAGCATGAAAATCGATCACAAAGGCAACATCTACGTGGCCCAGTGGTTTGGAGGCAAGATTCTGAAATTATCGCCGGACGGAAAACTTCTTCACGTCTTTGAAATCGCCGCGGGCGATGGCACAACCAACGTAGCCTTCGGCCCCGATGAAAAGGAACTGTACGTGACCGTTGCGAAGGATCCGAAGGACCAGCAGGCCAAAGGCAGCATCGTAAAGATCAAGAATGTTGAGTAGCTTACGCTAAGCTAGTGATGCAGGCGTGAACGAACGAAACTTCTTCTCTGAGCTGAAGCGGCGCAACGTTTATAAAGTTGCTATCGCCTACGTTGTCGGCGGCTGGGCACTTTCTCAGGGCATCGCGCAGGTCTTTCCAGTCTTCGATGTTCCGAACTGGACGATCAGAGCGATCGTTCTTGTCATCGTCCTTGGATTTCCAGTAGCGCTTGCTCTTGCCTGGTTCTTCGAAATCACGCCCGAAGGATTGAAGCGGACCGAGGATGTTGATCCGACGAAGCCGCATTCGGTCCACGGACCCTGGATTTACATCGTCATCATCGGCGCGGCTGTCTCGCTCTCTCTGTTTTTTCTCGGCCGATACAGCGCAACGCCTCGACAACACATGGTGGCCAAGAAATCGATCGCGGTGCTGCCATTACTTAATGAAAGCGGCGATCCACAGGATGAATATTTTTCTGACGGACTATCGGAGGAATTGATCGCAGCGCTTGGGCAAATCGGTGGGCTCAAAGTGATTGGCCGCAGTTCGTCCTTCCGTTTCAAAGATCGAAAAGAAGAACCGAAGGTTATCGGCGAGAAACTTGGAGTTAACACCTTGCTCGAAGGCACCGTCCGAAAACAGGGCGATCGAGTTCGCATCGTGGCGGCACTGGTGAACACAGCGGATGGAATCACGGTGTGGACGCGAACATTCGATCGCGAGCTCAAGGATATCTTCGCGCTGCAAGAGGAGATCGCGGCGGCAGTCGCCGATTCATTGAAGGTAACATTGCTGGGTGCCGGCGCCACGTCCATGCAAGCTGCCGCACCTTCGAGCGCTGAGGCGCATAACGCCTATCTCCAGGCGCATTTCCGTCTGTTGCGGCGAAACGTTGAGGACTACCGCAAAGCGATCAGCTATTACGATGAGGCGACCACGCTCGACCCAAATTACGCGCTGGCCTACGCCGAACGCGCCGAAGCATGGACGCTGGTCGGTGATCTCGCAGGCGAGCGGCCAACTGCCTATCCCAAAGCGCGCAGTGATGCTGAGAAAGCCGTCGCAATCGCGCCGGCGTTGGCCGAAGCGCACGCCGCGCTCGGCTGGGTGCGGTTTTTCGTCGAATGGAAGTTTGCTGAGGGTCTAAAGGAGCTTGAGCGGGCGAAAGAGCTTTCCCCTGCGAATCCGACCGCAAACGATTTGCTCGCGCGCGTCATCGTTTACCTAGGCCGATTCGATGCCGCCGAGCGCCAGGCGCGATACGCGGTGGAGATCGACCCGTTGTCGGTTTCGGCACATTTCAATCTCGCTCGCGTTCTTTTCAACTCCGGAAAACTGGATGAAGCCGAAGCGACTGCCCGCAAAGTGCCTGAGCTGCAGCCGACGGCTTCATCGAGTCATCGCTTCCAAATGCTCGTCGAGGTCCAGCGACATGACGGCGAGGCTGTTTTACGCGAAGCCAATCTGGAGCCGGACGAGAATTTTCGCCGGTTCGGACTGGCGCTTGCCTATTACATCCGCGGTGACCACAAGGAAGCGGACGCAGCGCTCGCCGATTTGATCGCGCACGCCCACGATCGATTGGCGTACCAGATCGCCGAGGTCTACGCGGTTCGAGGTGAAGCTGACAAAATGTTCGAGTGGTTGCGAATCTCATTCGACCAGCGCGATGGCGGCACGTTAAGTCTCTTGGTCGATCCCCTGCTCCGCGATTTTCGCGGCGATCCACGTTACAAAGAGTTGCTCGACAGACTCGGAATGCCCACTGCCTGATGAGTGAGAAGCGCTCCTTCTTCGCCGAACTAAAGCGGCGCAATGTTTACAAGGTCGCTGTCGCTTACATGGTTGGCGGTTGGGCTCTTTCTCAGGGAATCGCGCAGGTGTTTCCGGTCTTCGATGTTCCCAACTGGGTTATCCGTGCCATTGTTCTTCTCATCATCTTCGGTTTGCCAGTGGCCCTGGTCCTGGCGTGGATGTTCGAGATCACTTCGGAAGGAATCAAGCGCACTGAAGATGTCGATCCTGCGACGCAACAATCACGGAAATCCAGCGCCTGGATTTATGTGGTACTCATCGGCGCGATCGTTTCGATTGGTCTCTTCTTTCTTGGCCGCTACAGCGCACTGAATACTGCCAGTCCGACTCGGACATCTGAGAAATCGATCGCGGTGTTGCCGTTCGTGAACATGAGCGCGGACAAGAACGACGAGTACTTGAGTGACGGGATGACCGAGGAGCTGATCAATGTGTTGGCCAAGGTGCCGGGACTGCGCGTGCCGGGACGAACGTCCTGTTTTGCATTCAAGGGCAAGAACGAAGAGGACATCTTTCATAAAGTCGGCGATCAGCTGCACGTGGGCACGGTTTTGGAAGGAAGCGTGCGCAAAGCCGGCGAGAAACTGCGCGTCACCGCACAGCTTATCAATGTGGGCGACGGTTATCATCTGTGGTCGAAGGATTACGACGGTGACGTAAAGGACATTCTCAATTTTCAGAGCAACGTGGCCCAGCAAGTTGTGGAAGCTTTACAAGTACAACTTGGCACCGAAGCGGCGCGCGTATTATCCAAGAAGCCAACAGAAAATCCGGAAGCTCACCGGTTCTATCTTCTGGGACGCTACGAGTTCGGTAAGTACACGCAGGCTGGTTGGAATAATGCGATCCGTTATTACGAGGAAGCGCTAAGACTGGATCCGAATTACGCGTTAGCGTACTGCGGACTGGCTGATAACTACGCCTACATGGGAAGCGTGGTGATGCCGGAGAGAGAGGCTATCGCAAAGGAAAAGGAATTTGCAGAAAAAGCGCTGGCGCTCGATCCGGAACTGGCTGAAGCGCATATGTCCCTCGCGCTTGGACTCGTCGCCGACTACGACTGGCGGAATGGTTTGAAAGAATTCGATCGTGCGCTCGAACTGAATCCAAATCTGGCATTCGCCTATGAGTTACAGGCTTGGACTGTGAATGGGCTTGGTCGATTCGACGAGGCGATCGCGAAGACCAAGAAAGCGGTCGAACTCGATCCACTGAATCCGTTTTTCCAAATGAGTTTGAGCTTCTACCAGTATTGGGCTCGCCAATACGACGACGCGATCGCGCAATCCAGAAAGACTCTGGCGATGGATCCGAATTCAGCGATCAGCCACGTTTTGTTAGGCCTCTCTTTCCTTAAGAAGGGCGACACCGCCGGCGCGATCACGGAATTCCAAAAAGCTAAAGAGCCGAATCCCGGAGCCTGGTATCAAGGTTACCTCGGCTACGCCCAGGCCTTGTCCGGAGATCGAGCGAAAGCCGAGCAAGGGTTGCGCGAACTCGAAGATCTTTCGAAACGGCAATACGTAAGTCCGATAGCGTTCGCGACGATCTATCTGGGACTTGGTCAAAAAGAAAAATGTTTGGATTGGCTGGAAAAAGCTTACGAGCAGCAAGACAGCGCTTGTTGGTATCTTAAGATTGACCAGATCTACGACGGCGTTCGCAACGAGCCGCGTTTTCAGGCGCTGGTAGAGAAGATTTTTCACGAAACACACTGAAGATCGAAAACTTCTTCGACGAACTGAAACAGCGCAACGTTTAAGCTCCAAGAGCGTCAGCTCAGGTAATGCCAAGTAAGCCGATACCCTACAATTTCCGGACTCGACCACTATATATAGTCGCGGCGAAGCCGGTCTTGTGGTGAAATTTGCCGGCCTCGGGCATTTCCAGGCCGCAGGCATGACGGAACGTAGTTTCTTCTCTGAGTTAAAGCAGCGCAATGTTTACAAAATCGCCGGTGCTCTGGTGAAATTCGTAGACCTGGTTAAATGAATTCCACTTCAGAACTGAAGTTTGAAATCGGGCACGTCTTGTTCATCGACATCGTTGGCTATTCCAAGCTGCTGATCAACGAGCAGAGCGATCAGCTCGAGACGCTAAAGGCGATTGTTCGCGGAACCGAGCAATTGAAGAAAGCGGAAGCGGAACGTAAACTGTTGCGATTGCCGACTGGCGATGGCGGAGCGCTCGTCTTTCGCAACACCCCGGAAGCGCCGGTGTTGTGCGCTTTAGAAATCGCTAACGAGCTGAAAAGACATCCCGAACTCAAAGTGCGTATGGGCGTTCACAGCGGACCGGTCAACGAAATCAGCGATCTTAATGAGCAAGCGAACATCGCCGGAGCTGGGATCAACATTGCCCAACGGGTGATGGATTGCGGCGACGCAGGGCACATTATTCTTAGCCGGCATGTCGCAGAAGACCTCGAACATTATCCGCGCTGGAAGCCTTATCTGCACCCGTTAGGCGAATGCGAAGTGAAACATGGGACGCGTATCGGGATCGTTAATCTTTTCCATGATGGAATCGGCAACTCGCAGATCCCGAAAAAACTTCGTGCTATCCGGAAGCAACGCAGGCGATCGCGCGGAGTTGTAATCGCAGTTGCAGTCCTCCTGCTTTGGGCGGCCATCGCCGCCTTTGTCGTTGTTTCAAAGAAGTCGCCAAGATTAGCGTCAGCGATTCCGGGGAAAAGTATCGCGGTCCTTCCATTTGAAAATCTAAGCGAAGACAAAGCGAACGCTTATTTCGCTGAAGGTATCCAGGACGAAATTCTAACCAAGCTGGCAAGCATCGCGGACCTCAAGGTCATCTCTCGAACATCAACTGCGAAATACAAGAGCAAGCCGGAAGATCTGAAGACAGTCTCGGAGCAACTTGGAGTCGCGAACGTGGTCGAAGGAACAGTACAAAGAGCCGCTGACAAAGTGCGCGTCAACGTGCAGCTGATCGATGCCCGCGCG
This sequence comes from uncultured Verrucomicrobiae bacterium, assembly GCA_963817335.1. Lineage (GTDB taxonomy): Bacteria > Verrucomicrobiota > Verrucomicrobiia > Chthoniobacterales > UBA10450 > AV40. The sequence goes on from CAWFNX010000004.1 coordinate 181,167, forward strand.
GACTCGCACCTTTGGGCGAAAACGTTTGATCGCGAGATTAAGGATGTTTTCGCGGTGGAAAGTGAAGTGTCACAGGAGATCGCCGATGCTTTGCAGGCGAAGCTCTCGCTCGCCGAAACAACTACCCTGGCTACCGCACCAACCCAAAATGCGGAAGCCTATGATTTATTTTTGAAGGGGGAATACGAGGAACGAGAGGCTGAGAGTTCGCTCAAGTCCGAGGCTTTCGATCAGGCAGCCGCCTGGTATCGACAGGCGATCGACCGCGATCCGAAATTTGCTTTGGCCATGGCGCGGCTTGTGGAAAGCCGGATGTTCCGCCGCTGGTTCCTAAGCTCGGTGACCGACGCTGAACTGCCTGAAATCAAGAGGATGGTAGAGCAGGCTCTGGCCGTGGCACCGGACCTCGCGGAGGCGCATATCGCCCTGGGAGAATTCTATTACTACGGCCATCGGCAATACGACCAGGCCCTGAGTGAGTTCCAGCGCGCTGTCCAACTGCAACCGAATAATGTGAGGGCTCGGGAGTATTGTGCATTCATCCATCGTCGCCAGGGTCAATTGCAGCTCGCTTTGTCCGAACTGCAAAAATGTGCGCAGCAAAATCCCCGGGACGACACGCTGGCGGCACAGATCGGCGGAACCTACTCCGGCTTGCGGATGTGGAGTGAAGCGACCCAGTCCCTGCAACGCTCCCTGGCATTGAATCCTAACTCTGTGATCGGAATGCGTCTCCTAATTTTCAATTGTCTCAACGCAACCGGCGACATCAAAGAAGCGCGACGCATTCTGGCGAGCTTTCCTCCGGACCCAAAACTAACTGCCACCTTCACGTCTGGCAGCGTCTCGAACGTGATCGGCGCCCGGGCCTACGTGTCTGTGATTGAGCGAGATTTTGCCGCGGCTTTGAAAATATGGGAGAACGAGATCACTGATCCTGCCGGTAATCGTGAGCGACTTTGCGCCAGAGTGGCGATTCACGTTCTGGCCGGCGACGCCGCAGTTGCGCAAACCGAAGCTGAGAAAGCGCGCGTGTTGGTCGAGGCTCGGTTACGCGAGCGACCGGATGATACTTCCCCGCTGACACAGTTAAGCTGGATCTATCTGGCTCTCAAACGTAACGCTGACGCTCTTAAAGTAGCGCGCCAAGCGGTTTCTCTATTCCCGCCGGAGAAAGACGCCACGCAAGGTGCGGCCTATGCGACTGGGCTGGCGGAAATCGAGGCGCGCACTGGTGAGACAAACGAAGCGGTAAAGAGCCTTCGATGGCTACTTTCCGGCCACATTGGCGGTTTCGTCTCGATCAAGCTGCTGAAAATCGATCCGGTGTGGGACCCGATCCGAAACGATCCCGGCTTCCAGCAACTTCTCGCCGGTAAGGAGCTAGTTGGGCCGGACAAGTAAGTCATGTCTGCTGATTCTTCCTCCAACGTGAAGTTCGAGATTGGGCATGTGCTCTTCATCGACATCGTCGGCTACTCGAAATTGCTCATCACTGAGCAGAGCGAACAGATTCAAAAGCTGAAGGAGATCGTGCGCGGAGCCGAGCACGTCCGCATTGCTGAAACGGAAGGCAAATTACTTCGGCTACCAACTGGCGACGGCGGCGCGCTGGTGTTTCGCACGACACTGGAAGCGCCAGTTCTTTGCTCGATCGAAATCGCGAGGGCACTCAAAGGTCATCCTGAGCTGCGAGTCCGGATGGGAATCCACAGCGGCCCAGTCAATGAAATCACGGATCTTAACGCGCAAGCAAACATTGCCGGCGCCGGAATTAATATCGCGCAACGAGTGATGGATTGTGGTGACGCCGGACATATTCTCGTTTCGCGCCGTGTCGCAGAGGATCTGGAACACTATCCGAGATGGCAACCCTATTTGCACCAGTTAGGGGAATGCGAAGTAAAACACGGCCACAGAGTATCTCTGGTTAACTTTTACGACGATAGGATTGGTAATCCGGATTTACCGCAGAAGCTTCGACAGGTCAGAGCGGCAAGATCAAAGAAGATTGGAAAGCTGGTTGCTGCAGTCGCGCTCCTGATCTTGCTGATTGCTGGAGTGCTTTATTATCGCTCACATCAAGCCACATCGCTCACGGACAAAGACCGCATTGTTCTTGCCGATTTCGCAAACACCACCGGAGATCCCGTTTTTGACGCGACCCTGCGACAAGGACTCGCGTCGCAGCTTGAGCAGACTCCGTTTCTTACCCTGATCTCAGATTCGATCATCGCTCACAACCTGACACTGATGTCGAAACCGAGGGACGCGCGGCTTACCCCGGACTTGGCGCGCGAGGTTGGTCAACGCCTTGGCGCTGCCGCCACCATCGAAGGATCCATTTCCGCTCTCGGCGCGGAGTATGTCGTGTCACTCAAAGCGGTGAGCTGCCGGGATGGAAGTTTGCTCGCGCAAGAACAGGAGACGGCGACCGGAAAGGAGCACGTGCTGAATGCGCTCGGCCAAGCGGCAACAAAGCTGCGGAAGAGATTAGGTGAATCGCTGGCGTCGGTTCAGAAGTACGATGCGTTGCCGCAAGACATTACGACCCCATCACTCGAGGCGCTGCAAGCCTATGCCCTTGGGAACAAGGCAACCGATATCGACAACGATTATCTGGCTGCGATTCCGCTTTTTCAGCGCGCCATCACTCTCGACCCGAATTTCGCCATGGCCTATCTCCAATTAGCGGAATGTTATCAACCTCAAGGCGAGCTCGAACTCGCCGCCGAAAATGCGCGCAAAGCCTACGACCTGCGCGAGCGAACAAGCGATCACGAAAAACTCAGCATCGCGATCTTTTATGAAATCGCAGTCACCGGCAACTTGGAGGCCGCCCGGCGCGCCGGCGAATTAACCGCCCAGACATACCCGCACGATGAGAGTGTGCAGGTCTATCTTTGGTACATTTCCCTCATATGCGGAGATTACGCCAGGGCCAACGTGGCGGCGAAGCGAGCATTTGAGATCAATCCCGACAGTTCAAACAATTACGTCAGTTTGATGTACTGCGACCAGTACCTGGGCCGGCTACGACCAAGCGAAAGCCGCGGCAGAGCAATCGAGGGCGAAGAAGCTCAATTCTCCCTGGTATCCGCTCATTCTTTACGTTGTCGACTTTCTCCAGAATAATTCTGCCGGGATGGCGCAACAGGCAGCCGCGACCGTGGGAATTCCGGGTGTTGAGGATCAGATGTTTTTCGTCGAATCCGACACCGCGGCGGATCACGGTCAGTTTGGCCAGGCTCGCGAACTCACGCGCCGCGCGGCCGACTCCGCGCGACGAGCGCAGGAAAATGAAACCGCGGCGGAGTACGAGGGGCACAATTCGGTCCGCGAAGCGCTGGTCGGACTGGTCGATGTCGCCAGCAAAGACGCTCAGTCCGCTCTATCATCGATAAAGGGAAAACACGGCGAAGGATTTTCCGCGATTGCGTTCGCGCTCGCAGGCGACGTCGCGGACGCTAATCGGGCCATTGAGGACCTGACAAAGCGATTCCCTCAAAACACTGCTGTTCAAACACGATATCTGCCGATGGCTCGGTCGGCTCTCGCCCTCACCAGCGGAAACGCGCAGGCCGCCATCGATGCCCTGGTCGCAGCTGCGCCTTATGAACTGGGACACACCAACGAGGATTTCACGTTTGCGCTCTATCCCATCTATTTCCGTGGTCAGGCTTATCTGGCGGCGAAAAACGCCGCCGCAGCCGTCACAGAATTTCAAAAAATTCTCGATCATTCGGGAGTGGTTGGAAATGAACCGATCGGCGCGCTTGCACACCTCGGGCTCGGCCGCGCTTACGTCCTGTCCGGCGACTCCACGAAAGCTAAAGCGGCTTATCAGGATTTTTTCACTATTTGGAAGGATGCCGATCCAGACATCCCTCTTCTTATCCAAGCAAAAGCGGAGTACGCGAAGCTGCAATGAATCCTACGCCAGCTCAATCTTTAGACATAAGGTTTGAAATCGGTTACGTGCTATTCATCGACATCGTCGGCTATTCGAAATTGCTCATCGATCAGCAGAGCGACCAGCTCGAGACGCTGAAGCAAATTTTTTCCGAACTGAATCGGCGGAACGTTTCGTAATCGTATATGGCGGATGAACAGAAAACGAACCTGCGCCTGGAAATTGCGCACGTCCTTTTCATTGACATCGTCGGATATTCAAAACTAAGCACCGATGAACAGTCGGAGGCGTTGCACGAGCTGAATGCGATCGTGCGGAGAACTCAGGCGGCGCAGACTGCGCAAGCCGCCAGTCAGCTGATGTTCCTTCCGACCGGCGATGGTATGGCGTTGGTGTTTACCGGATCGGAGGAAGAGCCGGTCGAATGCGCACTGGAAATTGCTCAAGCGTTGCGGGCAAAACCAAGCTTGCCGGTACGGATGGGAATTCACAGCGGACCGGTCCACCACATGGCCGACGTCAACCAACGCGAAAATATTGCCGGCGCCGGGATCAATCTCGCGCAACGAATTATGGATTGCGGCGATGCGGGGCACATCCTTGTTTCCAAACGGGTGGCGGATGATTTGGCCCAGTCGCGCCGTTGGCAGCCTTATCTTCACGATCTGGGCGACGTGGAGGTAAAACACGGCGATATCGTTTCGGTGGTCAACTTTTACGCCGATGTTGTCGGCAACCCCACCCCACCGACAAAAGTTTGGAACAAAAAAGCAATCGAATCGTCATCTGCCCACCGAAAGCGCTCGCTGATCGCAATTTTGGTGATCGCGTGCTTGCTCTTCGCTCTCGCAATCGTGGCGCTCATTTTCGCACCGGCGATTCTGAAGGAGACGCGTTCGCGATCCGCCACCAGCCCGTCCCCTACCGCAGTCATCCCTGAAAAGAGCATCGCGGTGTTGCCGTTTGAAAATCTGAGCGACAACAAAGAGAACGCGTTCTTTGCCGACGGCGTGCAAGACGAGATCCTGACCGCTTTGGCCAAGGTGGCGGATCTGAAAGTGATTAGTCGCACCAGCGTGATGCAATATCGCAACGCGGGCGCGCGCAATCTGCGTGAAATCGGCCAGCAACTTGGGGTCGCTCATGTTCTGGAGGGAAGCGTGCAGCGGGCAGCGAACAAAATCCGCGTGAACGCCCAGCTGATCGATGCCCGCGACGACGCGCATCTCTGGGCGCAAACCTACGATCGCGATCTGGCAGATGTGTTCGCTATTCAAAGCGAGATCGCGCAAACCATCGCCGAACAGTTGAAGGCTCACTTGTCCCCAACCGAAAAGGCGGCTATCGCCGAAGCGCCGACGAAGGATTTGGTGGCGAATGACCTTTTTCGACGAGCGCGGGTGTTGGACGACCAGGTTAATGATCCTGGATCGGAGCCAGGTTTGATACAGGCAATCAGCCTGCTGGAGGAGGCGGTCAGGCGGGATCCCAATTTCTATCTCGCCTACTGCCTCATCGCCGAAACAAATCTCGATCTTTACTGGGGTGGGTTTGATCACACTCCCGGCCGGAGAGATCGGGCGCTGACCGCTTTACAGCAGGCCGAACGAATTAATCCCGACGCAGGCGAAGTTCATATGCAGAAAGCCGACTATGCCTACCACGGATTCCGTGACTATGAGACCGCACGGACCGAACTGGAACTCGCGCGCAAATCGTTGCCGAACTCCTCGCGGCTCTTTGTCCTGGCTGGTGCGGTAGACCGCCGACAGGCCCGGTGGGATGATGCGCTCCGCAACTTTGATCGGGCCGTTGAACTGGACCCGCGTGATCTCAATATTCTACAAGAAACGGGCTCTACCTACGGAGCTCTTCATCGCGTTCCCCAAGCGACCCAATTATTTCAGCAGGCAGTTAATTTATCGCCCAAAGATCCTTTCACACGGGTGGCACTGCTGGCTTCGCTTCCCTATCTGGAGAGGGCCGACACCGGTCCACTGCGAGCCGAGCTCAACAACATACTGGCGGAGGGTAAGGACGCGGCTTCGCATGTTGCGGTCTTTCTTGTTCAGTGTGCGCTTGCCGAACGTGATCAGGCCGGGGCAGTGCGCGCTCTCGACCTCATTCCGGCTGAAGGCACGGTGGATTCTCGATACAACATCTCGTGGCCGCGCGACTGGTATGTCGGTTTGGTCGCACATTGTTTCAAGGACAACGACGCGGCGAAAAAAGCATTCACTTCTGCTCGAACAGCCGCGGCCAAAAACGTTTCCGATCAACCAGACTATGCTGCGGCGTGGGCCATCCTCGGCGCAATTGACGCCGGCCTTGGTCGCAAGGACGAAGCCGTCGCGGAAGGAAAGCGCGCTTGTGAATTGCTTCCGCTTTCGAAAGACGCCTGGGACGGAGTAGGCCTCGTCAGTTATCTCGCTCTGATTTACACCTGGGTCGGAGAAAAGGATCTCGCGCTCGAGCAACTTGCCATCGCGGCCAAAGCACCGAACGGCATCACCTACGGCGAGCTCAAACTTGACCCAACCTGGGATTCTCTGCGCGGCAATCCGCGATTCGAAAAAATCCTAGCGTCCCTTGCCCCCAAAACCTGACGCTCGGCGCGTTTTCATTTGTAGTTCGGCTTTGGGCTTCTTGGCAGAAATACGGTGATTGTTGTCATTGCTGCCATGCCACTGTAAATAGAAGATTGATGCATGAATGCACAATCTGACTTGAAGCAAACACTCCTGACTGCACTGGTATTGTTGATTCCCGTCGCAATTTTCATCGCCGCGGCGCCGACCGATAACAGTTCATTAAAACCGCCAGACAAAGATCCAATCCCGGTTGCGTTTTTGATCTCAGACCACGCGGTGGTGATCGATTTCTGCGGCCCGTGGGAAGTTTTTCAGGATGTTAACGTTCCAAGCCGGCAGGACATGCCGTTCCGGCTTTACACGGTAGCTGAGACCAAGAAACCGATCCGGACCAGCGGTGGGATGCAAATTATTCCCGATTACACAATCGCCGATGCGCCCACGCCGAAAGTCATCGTGATTCCGGCACAAAGCGAGCCGAGTGAAGCAGTGTTGGAGTGGATCCGTAAATCGTCGAAGACGACCGACGTCACAATGTCGGTTTGCACCGGCGCGTTTGTGCTCGCCAAGACCGGACTGCTCGATGGCAAGTCGGCCACGACCTATCACGGCGCGTTCGGACGTTTCGCCATGAAGTTTCCGAATATCGATTTGAAACGCGGCGCGCGATTCGTGGAGAACGGCAATCTTGCCACCGCTGGCGGACTTTCGTCGGGAATCGATCTCGCGCTGCGAGTGGTCGAGCGTTACTACGGCCGCGAGATCGCAGCCAAAACGGCTTACAACATGGAGTATCAGGGGCAGGGCTGGATGAATGCGGATTCGAACCAGACTTATGCCGCGATGCCCGTCTCCACCGCCGAACATCCACTCTGTCAGGTTTGCGGAATGGACGTGGATCCAAAGATTGCGGCGAAGTCGGTTTACAAAGGCACGACCTACTATTTTTGTTCGGATGACGACAAGAAAACATTCGACACCGCGCCGGAGAAATTCACGAGCCAGTGACAAGTGACGGGTGACGAGTGATCAGGTAGCGGCGATTGACCTCAATCGCCACCTCGAAAATGAAACGCACCCTTAATAAGGACAGAGTTTCCCTCCCACAGCTAACTCGGCGGATTGTTTTCGCCGCCGGGCCGGGAACAGAAATTCTCGACCTGGTGGGGCCACTTCAGGTTTTCGCCCGCGCTTCGGACATGTACTGCCGCGAAAATCCGGGCGCGCGGCCAATTTACTCGATCGAAGTGGCGAGCATTTCTTCAGGCCGCTCGCTCCGCGCGAACTGCGGGTTGAGCTTTGCCGCGCACAAAATATTTCGCCAAGCGGGTGGAAAGATCGACACCCTGCTCGTTGCCGGCGGTGATGCGATCGAGCGGAATGAGATAAGCGCCGAAGCGGTGCGTTGGCTAAAAAGGGCCGCTGTGAAATGCCGGCGGGTCGGTTCAGTTTGCACTGGTGCGATGCTGCTCGCGCGAGCGGGACTCCTCGATGGCCGCCGCGCGACAACCCATTGGAATTGGTGCGAAGTCCTCGTTCGCCGCGCGCCGCGGACTGACGTCGACCCCGATCCCATCTTTGTTCGCGACGAAAATGTTTACACGTCAGCCGGGGTCACGGCCGGAATGGATCTCGCGCTGGCGTTAGTTGAAGAAGACCACGGTTCAAGCCTGGCCTTGCAGGTGGCGCGCAACCTGGTGCTTTACTTGCGCCGTCCCGGCGGACAATCGCAATTCAGCGCCGCGCTGTCGTTGCAAGCGACGGATCGCAAACCGCTGCGTGAGCTCGAAGCCTGGGTGCTCGATAATTTGCGGAAGCCACTCACCGTGCCAGTTCTCGCGCAACGGGTGTCGATGAGTCCGCGCAATTTCGCGCGTGTCTTCAGCCAGGAAATGAAAACTACGCCGGCGAAGTTTATCGAGCGTCTCCGGGTCGAAGCTGCGCGACGCCGGTTGGAAGAAAGTCAGAACAGCATGGAAACGATCGCGAGCGAGTGCGGCTTCGGGAACGTCAACTCGATGCGCAACGTGTTTCAGCGCGCGCTAAAAATTCCGCCGGGCCAATATCGTCGCCATTTTCGGCACGCCAAACGACGGCGTTCAGGTAGGGGCGATTGACCCCAATCGCCCTGCTCTCATTGCTGTTTCTCACTCGATTTCGCCCAGGCGGCCTCGCGTGCAGCTTTGTACTTTTCCCCGAAATCTTTGGTCGTGAACACTCCGGCTTCCTTATCAAAAATAATCCCATTTCGATTAGCGCCGCCGATTTTCAGGAGGTACTTCTGGTCGTGAGGGTCGATAAAACCTTCAGTTTTGTTGAACATTTCCCGTTGGCTCACGCCGTCGGCGAAGGTGACCATCACGTCGAAGCCATGCCAATGGTAGAGTTTTTTGTAGCCCACATAATCGTCCCATTTCCCGGCCGGCTTGCCATAACGATGATCGATCTGCGCTTCGGTTTCGCCGACTCGAGCGTGCATCGAGTTCGGGCAAACAAATAATCCGCAGATAAGAGCTAGGAACGTTGTGGTTTTCATCGTGATTTAACAGCGACTCATTACAAAGCCATATAGCGTGTGGTCAGCCACCGCACCCTTACTCATTACGCGCTAATCGACAATGGCAATTCCGATTGGCGCAGCGGCAACGGTCGTTGCCATCAATTACTGGGGCGCGTGGTGCCGTGCGGCATCTCCGAAGGCAGGCCGGTCCCCTGTTGACGGGGCGCCGTGGAGCTGGTCGTCGTCGTTGTTGTTGTCGTTTCAGTCTTATTTGACGAGCACGAACTCAAAATTACGGGCGCCAGGGTCACCACGAGAAAGAACGTCAGTCTCTTCATAAGTAATCCAATTGATGTCGGAGCCGGTGGCAAAAGCAATTCCGAATTCAGATGGGCCCCTTCTTATCCGGACTGGCGCAGGGCTGATTAAAACTGTTCGTTGTGGTGAACCAACGCCTTTTAGGCGGCCAGCGCTTCCGGCTCTTTCGCTGCTGGCCTCGTTTCGACATTTTCGATGTATTTACGGGTGGCGTCCGGCAACTCATGCCAGATCCGATAGGCAACCAGCCCGCCAATCAGCGCGAACGGCATCAAAAAAACAGGCCACCACTGCCAGCCGTGATGCGTCACAAGGTATCCAACTCCGAGCGACTGCACTCCGCTCCCAAGATAAACGAATCCGTCCACGATTCCCGAAGCGGTCGCGGTTGCTTTGCGTCCGCCGAAATCCGCTGATGCAGTTCCCGACATCAACGAATGAACGCCGGTGACGGCCGCAACAATCAATAACGCCGCGATGCCAACCAGAAACGGCAGCGCAAAAAGATTCATAGCCATCACCGCGGCCATCATCAGCATGAAAGCGCAAAAAATCGCTGCGGGTGGTCCGCGGCGCGATTGGAAAAACTTGTCCGATATCAACCCGCCCGCGAATCCGCCGATAATTCCGAACACGCACAACAACAATCCCCAGTTCGCCAGGATACTTTCCGCGCCCGGCTGCTTAACGTCGTGCCCGAAAATCGTGTACCATTGCATGATCCCGTTGCGTAAGACGCCGGCGGTGAGCTCGACGAAAGCGAACATTAAAATCAACGGATTCAGGAAAACTTTCTTGAGTAAGTCAAACGTGGTGTATTCCTCATGCATGTGACCGGAAGACGCATCATGGGTATCGAGATAGGGAAAGCCGGCGTGCTCGGGAGTCTCTTTGATTAGCCAAAAATCCAGTAGCGCCCATCCGATCAGAATTGCGGCTGGAATAAAAAACACCGCCCAGGTCGCGTCGATTGTTTGACCGTCCGTGTTAAAAACGCTGCGAATAAAATTCGTAACCGCGTCGGAATGCGCAGGGGCCTTTGCTTTCGTCGCGTTGATTACAGCCTGGCCCCAATCGAATGCGAAATAAACGCCGAGCGAAATTAACGTTCCGAAAATCGCGCCGAACACTCCGCGCTCACGCACATGAAACCAGTTTGCCTTCACTTTGATGATCGAGACGGCGCCGTAACTTTGGAAGTACATGTTCACCGCGTAGACCACGGAAAAAACCCCGAGCAGTTTCATCTGAAGGCGATTTGTTAATACCATCCAGGTGATCACGCCCAGGGCGACGTTTGCGATCGATGCGCCGATCGCAGCGATGAGGATCCCTCGTTTGCCTCCGATCTTGTCGACCAGTGGCCCATTGACCAGAAACGAAAACGCGTAGGTAATCGTGCCGGCGGCAAAGATCAGGCCGAAATCTTCGTTCGACATCAGCGCGCCGAGGGAATTCTTGGCCACGGTCAAGTTGTAACGTCCCATGTAAAGGAACGCGTAAGTCATCCCGAGCGGGAACCAGTTGATGAACCGGCGGCTCAAAAACCACGGTCCGTGTTTCAACGGGTTGTTATAAAAATAAATACCGACGACCAGCGCGAGACAGATGAAAACGATGCTGAGCGACATTTTCTAGATGGACAGAATTAACAGGATCCGACCCGCCATCGGCAAGTTACCGCCGATCAGTTTGAGGCTAAATTTATGAACCCTGGATCGTCGTGGCGAGAGCCAACTTTAATGTCACGCAATTGTAACATTCGGCCGACGGTGAATCCTCACATTCCCCCGTGTCCGTAGTTCTGTTGCGAAGGTAGACCGGTTCCGTGTTGGTGACTGGAGGTCGTGCCGGGTGTCGTGGTGGTTGTAGTTTCTGTCTTACTGGAAGCGCATGACGCCAAAATTAGACAGCTCATCGTAACAGCCAGGAGGCGCGCTAGGATCCTCATAATTCTGCCATTGGATGTTGGAGGCGGTTGCAAAAGCAATTCCGAATTCAACGCTCAACGTCCGGGGCTTTGTTTCCGCTTCAAGGCTGAAACAGCCAGTTCCCGATATCGCTCAGTTTTGTGCAGCCGCAGAGCAACATCGCTTCATCGAGTTCTCGGCGAAGGATTTCTAAAACCTGAACCGCTCCTTGTTCGCCGGCAACGCACAGTCCCCACAAAATCGGTCGGCCGACCATCACTGCCCGCGCGCCGAGCGCGATCGCTTTGATCACATCACTTCCGCGCCGAATTCCGCCGTCGACATAAATTTCACAACGATCGCCCGCAGCATCGACAATGTGCGACAACACATCACAAGTTGCCGGCGCAGTGTCGAGTTGGCGGCCGCCATGGTTCGAGACGACGACCGCCTTGGCGCCGTGTTCAGTGGCGCGGCGCGCATCGTCACCGCGACAGACACCCTTGACGATTACCGGCAAACGCGTGCAGCCGCACAACCAATCGAGATCATCGAAGCTCAGGTCCGATTTAAAGTTGTCGCGAACATAGGCCGCCAGGCCTGATCCGCTGACTTCCGGGATCGTCCCCTTCCCCAACGGGGCAAGGTTTTCAACCGCCAAACCCGTCGGCAAGGTGAACCGGTTGCGTGCGTCCCGTTCCCGGGTTCCCAAGCCCGGCGCGTCAACCGTCAGGACGATTGCCTCCGCTCCGGCCGCTTCCGCCCGCTGGACCAGGGCTCGGGTGACTTCGCGGTCCTTATATATATAGAGCTGGAACCAGCGTGGACTCGCCGATTGGGCAAAAACCGTCTCCATCGCGGTGTTCGAAAGCGAGCTCAGGATAAACAACGTGCCGGCAGCCTTGGCCGCCTTGGCAGCAGCGATCTCGCCGTCCGGGCAAGCGAGTTTGTGAAAAGCAGTCGGGGCGATCGCGATCGGCATGGAAACATGATGCCCGAGGAGAGTTGTTGTCATTTCGCGCGGTCCGACTCCCGCCAGCACGCGATAGTAAAGTTTTAATCTTTCCCAGCCCGCGACGTTTTCCCGCAGCGTGATTTCATCAAGCGCCCCGCCTTCGTAATAGTCGCAGATCTCCTTTGAGAGGATGTCTCGCGCAGCGCCCGCATAATCCGCAATGTTTAACAGCGGTTCTTTATTCACGACCCTAGCGATCAGAGTTGCAGAATCGCTGGGCCAATACCATCCCGATTGCCATTGCAGGCACAAACACGATGGCTTCCAGCCGTAGTGCGCCGAGGTTCGCCAGAGCAGGCCCGGGACAAAAGCCACCGAGTCCCCAGCCCACGCCGAAGATGGCCGCGCCGGTTACCAGCCGGCCATCAATCCGTGCAGATTCAGTTGAGGGAAGTTTGCAGCCTTCCACCGGGGCGCGCCGCAGCACTAGCATTCCAGTTCCGTAAACCGCTACCGCACCGGCCATAACAAAAACCAATGCCGGATCCCATTTGCCGAACACATCGAGAAATCCGATGACCCGCGCCGGATCAGTCATGCCCGAAATCGCGAGTCCTGTCCCGAAAAGACCGCCCGCGATCAAAATCATAATGAGCTTCGCCGGTTTCATCCGCTTAGCCGGTTGTAAATGAACACCGAGACCATTGCGACCGCGATGAAGATGAACGTCGCGGCAATCGAATCCTTCTGTGCTGTCCCGACGCCGCAAACACCGTGACCGCTGGTGCATCCTCCGCCAAGTCTCGTTCCGAATCCGACGAGAAAACCGGCGATTGCCGTCACTGCGATCGGGCGCATTGGCCGGAATAATGCCGTGTTCTCCCAGAGCGAAAAGCTCAGGGCCGCTCCGCCGATCAAACCGATCAGAAAAACAATCCGCCAACCTTTGTCTGGTGTACCCGGCACTAGGACGCGGCCGAATACTCCGGAAATACCGGGAATTTTTCCAGTAAGAGCGGTCGCAATCAGGCTCGCGAGACCAATCAAGCAGCCGCCAAGGAGTGCATGCCAGTAATTGTAGTTCGCCATTACTTCTGCCTGGAAACCAGGCCGCGAGCCTAATCCATTCCAATACTTCGGCCGCCGGCGGCAGTGTTTGTCAAAAATCTGAAGAGCGCAGGATGCTCAAACACAGTGAAATTCGCCAGGGCCATTACTGCGGCAGCAATATCACCTACTTCCGCCAGTCGACTTTCTGGTCCGCCTTTCCACAGCTTTTCCAGGTCCTCGACTATTTCTTTCGCTACGTCCGCGCGGGTGGAGTTCCCTGCCTCCGTATCGAGATATTCAATGATGGAATCGAATTCGTCACGATCGAGCCATAAACCGTGACATTTTGAACACCAATCGACGACCAAAGATGATTTTCCAAAAACGACCGACAAAAGCTTGGAGTTATCCTTCGGACAACAACGCTCAGTGCGAACGGCCGACGTTTTTTCGATATTGTCTACTTCGTCGTTTAGCCAATGCAGTCTGCCTTCCAAAGCTTTGTTCTTAAGCTTTCGTAGTTCATCTTTGACCAACCAGATGCCGCCGCATTTTGGGCAGCCCTCGAATTTCATCGAGAAGATTGAGTAAAGGTCGAGCAGGCCGCCATCGACCGGACACTTGTCCTTCGTTGGCTTTAGGTGTTTTGCGCCTGGGATCGGTTCCACTTCGATTTTGAAATCGGTTTCGTTGCTCGGTTTCCTGATTCTCTTATACCAATACGGGATGTGAAGATTATTTACAAAATTGGAAAATCCATGCCCGCTGACCGGCATGATTTTCTCAAGCTCGTTGTCGACCAGATTGAGCTCTCCGCCATCGAGCCAAAATCCACCGCAGTTCTTGCAGTGGTGCAAAATAATATCGGCGTTCTCAAGAAATCGTACTCGCGCGAGCGAAATATCGCATCGCGGACAATTCTTTACTTTCGATTCTAGCGTTTTGTCCTCTTCTTCCGAGCAAAACTCGATGCTACCTCTCACTTGAAACGCCATTTTGTCCAGTTCGCCGCGGTCCAGCCAAAGGCTGCCGCATTTTTCGCAGATATCGTAGGATAGTTCGCCCGCTTTGGTGATCACATCGTAATTCACCATCTCCGCGTGGCAGTTTAGGCATTGCATCGGTGCGAGTTTCTTCCGTCAATTCTAGATCCGCAACCGAAACTCCTGTTTCGGCGTCGAGTTCTGACCTCCGACCTCTGACCGCCGACCCCGGCTTCAGGCCAACCTCTGCGCGTTCCAAAGGATGAACAGCACGATCGCTATCATCCAAAGCAGATTCAGCACTCCCAACGGAATTCCGAGCGCAACGCGCAGAATGAGCCATGTCACAAAAAGCGCCAGCGCAACTCCCAATAAAACCCAGTTCATTCCAATTAACTATCGCGCCTACCGACACGGTGAGTCGTAGCTTTATTTGAAATTTCCGTTTCTCGGTGTTTCAGCTTTACGCTCCCGCTAGTGCATCCAACAGTGTTCCCTGGATGTAATTTGCCGCAGAGCGGCGGGATTCCACTTTCAGCGTTTTCAAACGCACCGTAAGTTGCGGGCAACGACGAATGAGTCCTGGAAATTTCTTCGAGCAATTGAAGCGGCGCAACGTTTACAAAGTCGCGATTGCTTACATCGTCGGCGGTTGGGCGCTTTCGCAGGGAGTCGCGCAGGTCCTCCCGGTTTTCGACGTGCCGAACTGGATCATCCGGTTATTGGTCGTGCTAATCATTCTCGGGTTTCCGATCGCGCTCGGTTGCGCCTGGGCCTTTGAAATCACGCCGGAGGGAGTGAAGCGCACCGAGGACGTCGAGATTACCAAACCACATGCGGTTCTTGGCCCGTGGATCTACATTGTTCTGGTCGGCGCCGCCGTATCGATCTCGCTATTTTTTCTCGGCCGCTACACCGCCCCGAAAGGGCCTGGGCTCGGCGACGATAAATCAATTGCCGTCCTTCCGTTCGCAACTTTGAGCGACGACCGAAACGATGCCTATTTCGCCGACGGGGTGCAGGATCAAATCCTGACCAACCTGGCCAAGGTTTCCGATTTGAGGGTAATCAGCCACACCAGCGTGCGCCAGTACAAGACTGGCGCCGAACGCAACGTCCGTGAGATCGGGCGACAACTCGGTGTTGCCTACATCATGGAAGGCACGGTCCAGCGCGCTCAGGATCGTCTTCGCATCAACGCTGAGCTCATCGACGCTCGGACCGACTCGCACATTTGGGCTGAGACCTACGATCGCACCGCCGCCGACTTGTTCGCCATCCAAAGTGAGCTTGCCCAATCCATCGTTACCCAGTTGAAAGCGAAACTTTCACCTCAACAGAAGGCCGAGATCGAAGAACGCCCGACCCAGGACCTCGACGCGTTCGAGCTTTACATTCAGGCCAAGGCCGTCGTCGACAGTTACGTTAATGCGGCCGATGTGCGCGCCGCGTTGCTCGGAGCATTGAAGTCGCTCGACGAGGCAATCACGCGCGACCCGAACTTCCTCTCCGCCTATTGTGTTTCGGCGCGCGCGAACTCGCTTCTTTTCTTTTTTGATCTCGATCCAACTCCAGAGCGAGCTTCGCTTGCCGAGGCTGCAGTCAATACGGCGCTGCGGCTTCGTCCTGATTCTGCCGAGGCGCACTTCGCGCGGGCCGATTTTCTTTTTCGTTGTCGGCGCGATTACGATCGCGCACTGGAAGAACTGGCGATTGCCCGGCCGGGCCTGCCGAATAGCAGCCCGTTTTTCATTCTCTCGGGTTATATCAATCGGCGGCGCAATCATTTTCCCGAGGCGGAACGGGATTTTTCAACCGCGTTCGCGATCGATCCCCGGAACCCGAATGCCTACAACCTGCTCGCCGACACCTATGTCCTCGAACGCCGCTTGTCCGAAACCATCCGCGTTTATGACAACGTCCTCGCGGCTGGCGAGATCGTTCCGATCGTTCAGTTTCGGCGGACATCGACGATCATGTTTGCAACGGCCGATACCGGTCCGTTGCGCGAAGTGTTGACGAAATATCCGGACATGGAGATCGCGGGTGGCCAGACACCGGCCCGCTCTTTGATGGCGATGCTCGACCGCGACTACGTGAAAGCGGAAAAGTTTCTGGTGGATTCACCGAGGAAAGATTTTCAAGATATCGACTTCAGTTTTTATTTTCCGAAATCGTGGTACGAAGCAATGGTCGCGCGCGCCAAAGGCGATTCGGCGAAGGCAACGGCTGCTTTTCGCGAATGCCGTGAGATTCTCGCGCAACGATTAGTCGTCAAACCGGAGCACGCGCGAACGATCGCCGTTCTCGCGCAAGTCGACGCTAATCTTGGCGAGAAAGATTTGGCGGTTCGCGAAGCGCAACACGCCATCGATCTAATGCCGGTCACGAAAGACATTTACGATGGGGCGCTGGTGCTGGAAGGCCTGGCTCAGGTTTACACCTGGACCGGCGATCGCGACCGGGCCATCGATCTCGTCCAAAAACTTTTGACCATGCCGGGCTACACCAACTACGGCCGTCTAAAGCTCCATCCCCTCTGGGCCCCGCTGCGCGGCGACCCGCGCTTTGACAAGATCGTGAGTTCGCTTGCTCCCAAGTGAGTTTTTTCGTATCAACCACGCCGTAGCCTTGGCGAAGGCGGGTCGCCTCGCTCGGGCCGAAGCAACCTCTCAACAGCTCAACTGCTTTGAAATCCGTCAGTGCAGGATGCGATTGCCGCCCTGAATGTCGAATTCCACCGGCACTTCAACCGGACTGTGAGTTCCGGGTTGAAACTGCCATTGCAACAGAGCTTTCACGGCCAATTTGTTCAGATCTTCGTAGCCGGTGCTTTGGAGAATTTTGACTTCGTCCACCAAGCCGCTCTTGGGATTGACGGTCAGGCGAAAACGACCTCGGCCTTTCGCGCCGTGGATAACGAACCCCATCGGGTATTCCGGGTCGACCTTTTTGACCAAACCGGCCGGCGAGCCGGTTGTTACTATAGGCTCCGTTCCGTGGCGTTGCGCCTGGGCAGACGAAAAGCCGGCGAAGGCAGCAATGAGGGTAATGATCGCGATCTTGAGGGATTGACGGGATAGCATAATCAAGAAATTAGCTGATGCCGGGAAAGTGACAAGTGACGGGTCACGGGTGACGAGTGAGTTGCGCAAGGCGTCGAACGAGGGAACACTGCGCGCTTTCCGATATGCTGACCGTTTCCCAACTTTCAAAATCTTTCGCCGGCCGGGCGCTCTTTGACGACGTCTCGCTTCAGGTCAATCGCGGCGATCGGATCGGATTGGTCGGCCCCAACGGCGCAGGCAAATCAACATTGTTCTCGTTGATCCTCGACGAGACATCGCCGGATAAGGGAACCATTGCGATCGAGAAGAACGCGACGATCGGGTTTCTTCCGCAGGAAACCGCAGCCGCCGGAGACGAGACCGTGCTCGAACTTGCTCTCGCCGTTTCGCCAGAGCTTGTGCACGCGCAGAAAGTGATCAAGCAACACGAAGCCGGGCATGGATCGGACGACGCGGCCTATCACAATGCGCTCCATGTTTTTGATGAGCACGGCGGCTGGGAGCTTGAACCGAAAGCGAAACGGGTCCTGGCCGGACTCGCTTTTCGCGAAACTGATTTCGATCGACCAGCGCGCGCTTTAAGTGGCGGCTGGGTTATGCGCGCGCATCTCGCGCGATTGCTCGTGATGCAGCCCGACCTCCTTCTACTCGACGAGCCGACGAACCATCTCGATCTCGAATCGCTCCAATGGTTTCAGGAATATCTGAAAATTTATCCGGGCGGCATTGTCATGATCTCACACGATCGCGAATTTTTGAATCAGCTGGTCGGGAGCATCATCGAGATCGCGCACGCGAAACTCGTTCGTTACCGCGGTAACTGGGACAACTACGTCGAGCAGAAGGCCGCGCGCGAAGAACAACAATTGGCGGCCTACAAGAATCAGCAGAAGGAAATCGCGTCGCTCCAATTGTTTGCCGATCGATTTCGGGCCAAGGCGAGCAAAGCGTCGCAAGCGCAGAGCAAGCTGAAACAGATCGATCGCATGAAAAAAATCGCGGCCCCGATCGCGCGCGGAAAGACGATCAAGTTTCATTTCCCGCAACCGGTGCGGAGCGGTCTGCGCGTGATCACATTGAAAGATGTCGATCATGCCTACGGCGATCTGGTTGTTTATCGCGGACTGCAATTTCAGGCCGAGCGCGGTCAACGCACGGTACTGGTCGGCCCGAACGGCGCGGGCAAATCGACGCTGCTCAAATTGCTCGCCGGCGCGCTTCCGGTGCAACAAGGCGTGCGCAAACTCGGGCATAATGTGCGCTCAGGCTATTTCTCGCAAAACCGAATCGACGTGCTCAACCCGAGCCAGACCGTTCTCGAAAGCGCGCGCGACATGCCCAATCCCGTGTCCGAACAAACTGCGCGCACTGTTCTCGGTTCGTTTTTGTTTCGCGGTGACGATGTCTTCAAGACTGTGGCGGTTTTGAGCGGTGGCGAAAAATCGCGACTGGCCCTGGTCAGGTTACTGCTCGATCCGCCCAACCTTCTGCTGATGGACGAACCGACGACCCACCTCGACGTCGGCTCGATTGATGCCCTCATCGGCGCACTCAAGCAATATCATGGGACGCTCATCTTCATTAGTCACGACGTTCATTTTATCCGCGCCATCGCGACGAGCGTTCTCCACATCAATGCAGGTCGCCTCACCTTTTATCCCGGCGACTACGATTACTATTTAGATAAGTCGAAGGCTACGTCCGCGCGAACGGCATTGACGGCGGGTTCGACTCAATCTTCCAACTCCCATCTTCGATCTTCTCGCGTCTCGGCTGCGCCTCGCGCGGGATTGCGCCAACAGAAAGCGCAAAGGCGCTCGGAAGCCGAGGCGCGCAACGCGATCTCCAAGGCGAAGCGTGAAAAGGAAAAGCGTATCCACGAGCTCGAGGCGCAAATCGCAGCCCTGGAAGGACAACAAAAGGAATTGGCTGCGGCGCTGGAAGATCCGGCAGTTTACCAAATGGGCGGTCGTGCCACCGCGATCAATCGCGATCTCTCCGTTGTTGCGCACGATCTTGCACGCCTGACGGCGGAGTGGGAAAACGTGACAGCTGCGGAAGTGACAAGTAACGCGTGACGAGTGACGAGTTGGCGGAGCGTTTGCGCTGCGACGGCAAACAGCCGAGAGAAAACAATGCAAAAGATTTCACCCTTTCTCTGGTTCGACAGCGAAGCCGAGCAGGCCGCGAAGTTCTATGTTTCCGTTTTTAAGAACTCGAAGATCGAGAAGATCACGCGTTATCCGGTAGAAGCTGCGCAGAAGATTGGGCGCGAGCCGGGATCGGTGATGACGGTGGAGTTTGTTCTCGATGGCGTGGAGTTCGTGGCGCTCAATGGCGGTCCGAATTTCAAGTTCACCGAAGCGGTGTCGTTCGTGGTCTATGCCGACACCCAGGAGGAAATTGATTATTACTGGGAAAAACTGACGGCCGGCGGCGGCGAGCCCGGACCATGCAGTTGGCTCAAGGATAAGTTCGGTCTTTCCTGGCAGGTGCAACCGCGCCTGCTCATCGAGCTTCTCGGCAATTCTGACAAAGCCAAATCAGAACGCGTCATGAACGCGATGATGGAAATGGGCAAGATCGACATTGCGGCCCTGAAAAAGGCATCTCAAAGCGACTAGACAGGATTTGCCCGATTCAAACGAGACCCGAAATGCCAGGGTTCAGAGCTGAAATCATTTCAATCTTGTTAATCCTGTCGTTTTACTCTTCAGCGTTTGCGTTAACGTTTTCAAAGAATGACGAGCTTGCCCGGGATGCGGCGGTGCAATGGTTGGAACTTATCGATGCCCATCGTTTTGAAGAAGCGGCCTCACAAGGCTCGCAGGAAATTCGCTCTTTTGACCAGTGGATGAATTATTTCGCGGCCCATCGCGGACCGCTGGGGCGGGAAAACAAACGACAAGTTATCGAGGTGAAACACACCGCGATTATTCCCGGAGTGCCCGACATCCGGCGTTATGCGATGATCCGGTTCAAGACTGCATTCGAACACAACCCGGGTGCGACTGAAGAAGTCGTCCTCACGAAAATCGGCTGTTGCTGGGAAATCTTTGATTACAAAATCAGTGACAAGTGACATGTGACCAGTGACGAGTTCAGAGCAAACGAATTCATATTCCGCAAGTTGGTTTGAGTTCTTTCACGTTGGAATCGATGAAGAACGAACGACTCGAGAAGTGGAATTCGTTTTCGATTGCGCGCCGATCGCTGATTTCCCGAAGGTTATCGACGTCTGTTGTGGCATGGGTCGACATGCCCGCGCGCTTTCCCAACGTGGTTACAAGGTCACGGGAATTGATCGCGACCCGAGCGCAATTTCGAAAGCCCGCGAATTAGGCGGCGGACCGAATTATCTCGCCGCTGACATCCGCGACTATCGGTCCGCGTCGGACTTCTTCGATGCCGCAATTGTGATGGGGCAAAGCTTCGGACATTTCGACGCTGCAACGAATCGAGACGTTCTTCAACGGCTCGCTCACGCCGTTCGCAAAGGCGGGCGGATCATTCTCGACCTTTGGAATCCACACTTCTTCAAAGGTCATCAAGGCGAGCGCGAATTGAAGACACCGCTCGGCGCCGTTCGCGAAGACAAACGAGTCGAGAACGATCGGCTATTTGTGCAGCTCCATTATCCGGATGGAGCGAACGAAAAGTTCGAGTGGCAATTGTTCACACAGGAACAGATGACGCGATTGGGGGATTCTGTCGGACTAACCCTTCTACTCGCGTGCAGCGGGTTCGATCGGAGCAATCCTCCCTCGCCTGACGATCCGCGAGTCCAATTCGTTCTTGAACGCGAAGCGACTGAATGATCACGAATGCAGGCGACACGCCTGCCACCACAGTGTTCAAATCGAGCCGCGGCGGACCGCGGACTCGTCTCAACAACTCAACCGCCTTCGCGACTCAACCGCTCAACGATCTTCAGGTTTGCCACTGAATTCGGGGCCAGCGAAAAACGTTGCCGCGAATTTCCGGTTCCGATTGGAGCCGGCGCTGCTTCCAGGCAGCGAGACTGAACCGCCGAAGAACTCCGCTCCGGCGTTTTGGAATTTTGTGCTGAACAATGTAAAGCGAATTGTTTTGCGTGACCGTTGGTTCCATCATAACCCTGCACCTCCGTTGCTGATAATACGTATCCAAAGACGCCTTTGGTCGCCTCTGGCCGCATAATTGAGACGCTTCGCCGGACGGGTTTGTTCAGAGAAATTTGCGGGCTTGTCTTCCCCGTGACCGCCTGCCTACTCTGCCCGCTTCATGTTGCTGAAAACGGCCGTGCTAGCTGCCATATGTTGTGTCGTCGGCCGTCCGACATTCGCCGGAGACGCGGTTGCCATCGGCTATGATTACGACGGCGCCTGGACGGCGGTCACCTACAATCGGTCCTCCACCCCCAAAGGCGGCCCTCATTACCATGACTCAGCCACGGCTTGCCAGTTCGCCGCCCGCGATCTTTGGGCTCGGGCAACTGAATATTTAGCGAGGACTGAAATCATCGGCCAATCGGATAAGACTGGCTACGTCGCGGTCGCGCAAGGCAAGGCAATTGAGCGAAACAAAGACGTGACAGCGGTCGGACGCGGCAAATCGCAAAATGAAGCTGACTTGAACGCAATCAACTTGCTGAACGCGCGGGAAGCAACAGCCGAGGCGTCGATTGTGTATCGTTATTTTTCCTACGGGTCGGATTCCGGCAGTCGTTCGCGGGCGAAACACTCGAGCAAACGGATCGCCACGTCGCGGACGACTCAGCGAAGAACTTAGGCAGTTGAGATGTTGAGACGCGCCAATTGGCGCTGTTTAGGTGTTGAGGACGGATCGACTCAACCTCTCAACGCCTCAACCACTGAACGTCGGTTTACTCTTTTATTAGAATCACCCGGTCGGCGACATTTTCGCCTGCTGTCTTCATGTAATGGACCCGGACTTTCTGGTCCTTGGTTAACGCTGGCGAATCCAGCGTTTTTCCGTCTGCATCCACGTAAACCACGCTCTTGCTTAGCTTGAACTGGGTCGGCTCGTTCGGCGCCAGAGTATCGAGGATCAGAATGGTTCCGGGCGTGTACTCTTTAATAGTACCCGTGCTTTCCGCCCCAGCTTTAGGATCGGGGCTGCTGTTCGTTGGCTGACCATAAACCAAAGCCGCTGCCAGCACCGCGGCCAGACAAATCGAGATTCGTTTTTTCATAAAGCTTCCGGCAGCGTTTCGCACGCCGGGAAGCTCTTAGTTGTATACGATTTCAACAGTGTCGAGCTGCTAAGCACAAATGGACACTAATTAGCACCAATCCAAATTCGTGTTCATTCGTGTATATTCGTGGTTATGCTCTTGATGCGGACATTTTGCGCCCTGATCGCTCTCGTCGCTGTCACCGCGATCGCTGCCGAGCCAACTGGTTCGCCTGTGCCATCCGCTTCGCCCTCCCCCGCGGAATCCCCTGTTTCGACCATCACGCAATCAATGACCGAACTGTCCGCCCAACGGGCCGCCATCGATCGCTCCAAGATTTATCGGGCCGGTCGCGGTTATAGCGAGTGGCTCGACCAAATCGCGAAAGATTCCGGCAGCGCGTATTTGCAACGCACAGTTTTCGAACGCGTCACCTGGATGCGGTTGCTCGCCGCAATCGGCGCTGTGGTCTTGTTGTCGGTGGTCTGTGGTCTCTTCGTCTGGATCGTCCACCGTCGCGCGGGCGAGATCCAATCGAACCGGGATCAATCCGCTTTGGCCCTGGCGGCATCGGCCATTCGCAAACCGCTCGCGTTTTTTCTGGCGATGTGCGGGGGCGCGTTTGCGTTAATGCCGGTCGCAACGGCAATCATCGGACGTCCGACTCGAATTTTCTGGGTCGGTGTTCTCACCGCAATTTTCTACGCCGGATGGATCGTCGCCCTGCTCTGGCTCATGTTTCGCGCCATTCTCGCGATTGAAAAACGGATGCGGATGTGGGCGGACCGAACCCATAGTTTGTTAGGCAAAGTTACGATTCCGATCCTCGGACACACTCTGCGGATGTCGGTGCCGTTGCTGGGAGTCATTCTTCTGCTGCCGCTGCTCAAACTTCCGGAAGACTGGACCTGGGTCACGCAAAAGGGTTTCGGCATTTTGTTAATCGTCGCTTTTTCGTTCCTAATCATCCGTGGCGTTAACGCGGTGCAAGTGGCACTGATGAGCCGGCACCGATTGGACGTTCCCGACAATGTATCCGCGCGCCGGATTTACACCCAGGTCTCGGTGATCCGCAAAATCATCGTGACCACGGTCGTGATCATCGCCACCGGCTCGATTCTGATGATGTTCGATCCAGTCCGTCAATTCGGGACCAGTATTCTGGCTTCGGCCGGGATTGCCGGAATCGTGATCGGTTTTGCCGCGCAAAAAACATTGGGAAATGTGCTCGCCGGAATTCAGATCGCGCTCACTCAACCGCTCCTGATCGACGACATCGTGGTGGTCGAAGGCGAGTTCGGGCAGATTGAAGAGATCACGCTCACCTATGTCACGGTGCGGACGTGGGACCTGCGACGAATAATTTTGCCGATCACCTATTTCGTCGAAAAGCCGTTCCAAAATTGGAGCCGTGTTTCGACCGACCTGCTCGGGACGGTGATTCTCTATCTCGATTATCAGGTTCCAATGGCCGAATTGCGGAAAGAATTAAAACGCCTGGTCGAGAATAATCCGAAATGGGACAAACGAGTTTGCGGATTGCAGGTCACCGACGCGAAACAAAGCACTATCGAAGTGCGCGCACTGGTCAGCGGCGTTGACGCTGGCAAACTCGGCGATCTCCGCTGCGAAGTGCGCGAAGGCTTGATCCAATTCCTCTGTCGCAACTATCCCGAGAGCCTGCCGCGACAGCGCAATATGCGTGTTGATGAGGAACATCCGCATGCGCCACGCCGAAAACCTTCCGATTCTGAGCGCACGCCCGGTAGCGAACACGAACGAGGTGACAAGAGTCCTGGAGTACATGCAGAAGACAAAAGCGACGGCGCTGGCAGTCGGTGAATCCGGAACGTCCGGCTTCTCTCGTCACTCAACTCTCAACCATTAACTTCTGCGAGAGTCCGGGAGTTCGTGCCGAAGAAAAATCCGACGTCACTCATTCGACGAGCTTGAAGTTGTAGGGCTAACCCTCACAATTAATAACGTTTTCGAATTGCATCGACAATTGACGCATTTTTTCGATTCCCTAAAATTGCAATTCTTTCAAACCCGAAAGCGATTTGATTCTATGACAACACGACTGCAATCCACGCTGCTGCTCATTCTGGTAACAACACTCAACGCCGCGGCGGGGACGCTTTCTTATGTCGCTGTCTCGCCGGTTCAAAGCGACGTGAATTGCGGAATCGACAGTCGCAATCAATACACCACTGCCGTTGCCGGCGGAAACGCGAGCGGAAACAACCGGATCATCAATGGCGTGACGCTTTACCCTCTCGCTGGATCGGGACAATCAGCCTCGGCTGATAATTGCACCGTCAACGTGCTCAGCGGAACGTTGGCAATCTCCCAGCGGGCGAATGGCGCGCCTCAGGCCGACGGAACCTTCGCAGAAATTTTGTCGGGAATGGCTTCCAACGATGGTGCTTCCGATAATTCGCAACAGGAAGTTGTTCTCGATCCGGCCAGTCTGACTCCGGGAACCGCTTACGATCTGCGAATCTACATCGCCAACTCGGGCGCTCCGGATCGAGAAGTGAATCTCGCCTTTGTCGGTGACGGTCAACCGCCGGCCGAAACGGGATTCTTTAATGAAGATGACGCGCGGACTTCGCCGGGTGGGTTTCGCGACCCGAATCAGGTATATTATGTAGACTATCGATTTAACTGGGACGGTTCTTCAACGCCGGGAGTGACGATCACGCAAAAGTCGGGTCAGGCGCCGTTTGCGCTGTATGCAGTGACGAATCAACCGGTGACGGAACAAGCGGCGGTCGCACCGGCTGCTCCAGTCGCTGCCGCTCCAGCTCCCGAAGCCATCACCGCCGCACCGGTCAGCGCAGTGCCGGATCAAGTTGGCGTCACCAGCGAAACGTTTTATTCCCATGAATCACTCAAAAAACATGGCCGCTGGGTTGAAGTGAAAAAATACGGCCGGTGTTGGCAACCGACCGATGTTCCAAAGGATTGGCGCCCCTACTCTCGCGGTCACTTTGCGTATTCGGATGATGGAGGCTATGTCTGGATCGCGGACCCAGCTGAAAATGATTGGGGTTGGGCCTGTTATCATTACGGCCGGTGGTGTCGAGTTCCCGGCGTTGGAAGTGGCTGGGCCTGGGTTCCGGGAACTGCGTGGAGCGGCGCATGGGTTTCATGGCGGCAGGGCCGCGATCGCGACCACGCCTTCGTCGGCTGGGCGCCTTTGCCGCCTGAAGCTACCCTGCGGACAGGAGTAGGAATCAGTACCTGGGCCGATCGGGAATACGATATCGGACCTGATTATTATACATTTATTAACGTTCGCGATTTTGGCTCCGACTCTTACTGGCGACCTGGGTTGATCGTCGACCGGCGCCGTTACGTCGACATCCTTCCGCACACGGTAAACATCACCAACATCAACTACACCAATACTCGCGGCGGGGTGTCGAATATGACCGTCACTCAGGTGCGCGCTTATGATGGCGGACCGGATTTCAGCTTCATCAATACCGAAATCCGGCAACGAGGAGGACGAGAGATCGCTCGAATCCGGGTGGATCGAGTCGGCACGGAAAATTTTAACGGCGGCTTCGGCTCTCGACTCGAAGGCAACACTTTTGTCGTGTTTACGCCGCACGTGAAACGGGAAGCGAGCCCACGAATTCTTCCGCAAGTGGCGGTCACTATCCCTGACAACAAAATCGATCACGGATGGGCTGACGTGAAAAATCACAAACTTAAGACGCAATTGAAAAACGAGATTGCGCAACAAGCCCAGGGCCAGACACCCGCAACCACAAAAGCGGTCTTGCCACCGCAAGTGATTCAGGCCGCTGCACAGTCCGCGGCGGCAGCTCCGTCGCCGGGACAGTCTCCCCAACCGTCGGGTGTAACGACAACTGCTTCACCCGCGGCAACTGTCGCCAGTCAGATCGCTGGCGCACCTTCGGCTGCGCCGGTCGCGCCTTCGCCGATTCAGTCGCCCTCCCGTGCAATCGCTGGCACGTCGCCGTTACCGGCAGCTTCGCAACCTGCCGCTACAACCAAAACTTTGCATCCGGGAGAGAAATTAACCTCGCCTGCAGTTGCGACCGGACGATCGACGGCAGCCCCGACCGGTTCAGCGTCGCCCGCTTCCGGCGCTGCGATCACCTCGGCGTTGCCTGTTGAAACACAGCAGTCCCCTGCACCAAGAGTTTTGCATCCTGGTCAAAAAGCAGAATCGAAGCCGATACAATCACCCGCAGTCGCGACCAACGCCGCAAGCGCGTCGCCAACTGCGGGTTTGGCACAATCACCGACCGGCAAGATTCAACACCCGGACGAAAAAATTGTTTCCGCACCGGGACAATCGCCGACGGGGGTACGAGAAACGAGCCCGACAGTTTCCAAACCTTCAGCTGCAGCGATCACTCAGGGCAATGCGTCGCCCGCGGGTCGGTTACATCCGGGGACAAAGATTACAGTTCCACCTGTGCAATCACCGCCGTCCGCTATTGCCGGAGCAAGCGCATCTCCGGTTCTCCCAACGCAATCGGCGGCCCGAAATACTGAAGCCAAGCGGAACGAACTTGCTACACCGTCGTCGTCGCAGGCGCCGCGCGGTGCAGTGACAGCAGTCAGTCCATCGCCGAGTCCTCAAGCCACGCGACCGGTGGCTGGGCGTCAGAATCAGCCGCATGGTCAGGCCGAGACCAAGCCCATACTCACGCCAAGCCCGGTCCAGTCGCAAATTGCGAGCTCACCGCCGGAAGTTTCCCCAACTCGTGGGCGGGCAACGGCGAGATCGGCCGAGCCCCTCCCAACGCCGAAGCCAGCACAAACTCCGGCGGCTGCGAAACCTACACCACCGGAAGTGACCAGAGAGCACGTATCGCCATCGCCATCCGGTCCTTCACAACAGCAGCTGCAACAACAACAAATCGAGGAAAGAATTCGCCAGCAGCAGCAGCAAAAGCAGCAGGAACAGGCGGAACAGAAACTTCAGCCACAACAAACCCAACAACGTCAGCAGCAGCAGCAGCAACTCGAGCAGGAACAGAAGTTAAAACAACAGGCACAACAAGCCCAGCAAATGCAGGCGCAGCAGAAGCAGCAAGAAGCAGCGCAGTTAAAAGAGCGCCAGGTTCAACAACAGCAGGCCGAACAGAAACGTTTGCAACAGCAAGCCCAGGCGAAGCAGCAGGAAGAAGCGCAACAAAAACAGCGGCAGATGCAACAGGAGCAGGCGCAGCAAAAGCAACAACAACAAGCCGCGCAGAAAAAAGAGAAAGAATTGCAGCAGCAAGCTCAAGCGAAGCAGGAAGCGGCGGCGCAACAGAAAGAACGCCAGGCCCAGCAGTTAAAAGAGTTGCAGGCCCAACAGCGTCAGCAGGAGTTGAAACAACAACAGGCCCAGCAAAAAGAACAACAACTTCGCCAGCAGCAGGCCAGGCAGCAGCAATTACAACAGCAACAAGCCGAGCAAAGACAGCAACAGTTAAGACTTCAGCAGCAACAGGCTCAGCAACAGCAGCTGAGACAACAACAATCGCAACAACAGCAACAACAACAGCAACAACAACAGCAGCAACAACAAAACCGACGCGCCGCGACGCCGACGCCAAGCCCCGGTGCCTAACTATCACTGGTATTTCCGAATTTCAGTTTTCAGGTTTCTAAGCTGGACGCCAACCGGCCAAAGACGCATAACCGCCGCATGAATGGTGATACTCCTTCAGCTCGCGCCGGAACCGGTTGGATGATGATTTGGGGAATCGTGTTGTTGATTTGCGGGATTCTGGCGATTGCGCTGCCCTGGGCATCGGGGATCGGCGTGGTCATTGTCGTCGGATGGGTCCTCATCTTTTCGGCGGTTTCGCATTTGATCTTCGCGTTTCATACTCACAGCGTCGGCGGTGTTTTGTGGCAATTGTTGCTCGCGCTCATTTACGGCGCGGCCGGCGTGTTCATGCTCATGAATCCGCTCGCCGGCTTGGTCACGCTCACGCTTGTGCTCGCGATCTTTCTCCTGATCGAAGCCGCGCTCGAGACCGCGCTTTATTTCCAGCTTCGGCGTGCGATCAACGCCGGTTGGATCTTGTTCGACGCAATCGTGACACTAATCCTCGCAATTTTGATCTGGTCGCAATGGCCAAGCAGTGCGCTGTGGTTCATTGGGACGATCATCGGCATCAGTCTGATCTTTAGCGGCATTTCGCGCATGACCATCGCTTTGGCAATGAGTCGTCGCGCGTAAGAAGAGAATTGGGGCCGTATCTAAACATTCAGTATTTTAAGAAGTGACCAGTGACTCGCCTACGCGAACGCCGCTCGGACTCAAGGAGAATAAGGATTGGGGTCGTATCTCAAGATTCAAGATTTAAGAGAGTCACCCGCCTTCGCAGATTTCGGCGTGGCAAGCGAATGACGACAGGGAGTAACTGAACTTGCTCGTCCGATCAGGTCAGATCCTTTTCCAGCAGATACAGATAAAGAATCGCCATGGCGTCCGTATTTGCGTTGGAGGTGTTGTCGTACTCCGCGGTCAATTCGTAGCGATGACTGCGGAAAATTGGAACGCCTTCGATTGATTTGAATTCATCGACCCGCGCGACGCCGACGCGGTCGGTCCAATCCTTTGAATTGAGATGGAAGATAATTTTGCCTGTGGTCAGATCGCGCAACTCCATCGCGCGCGCGAACGGATGGACGTGGATTGTCGCGTAGTGAACGGTGGTGTCGAACGGAAGGTTCAATTGTTGGGTAATTTCGGTTTTGTAAATGTGATGGCCGGGCGGGACGATCCAATGATTCATCAGGGAAGCGCCCTGTTTGTCGACGAAATTGATCTTCGACATTTCGCCGCAAGCAGCCCCGATATGTTGGGTGGCGGCGTTCATGGTGCAGGCCGGACCCATGTCGGAAGTAACGCCGTGAGAATCGAGCACATATAAGGCGCGACGGAAGAGCGCTTTGGTGGGCGCGCCGGGTTGATCACCGGCGATGGTCTGAAGTTTCGTGCGCATCCGAACGTTCACGACTTCGTTCCGCGCATTCAGGTTTAGCGACATGGTCACGTAATCGAGCGGCGCGTCGGCCGGAACCGGAACACCGAAACCCGGTGGCAGTTGGATCGACAATCGACCCGGAGCCAGGGTGAACAGCCGCCAGTCGAGGTGAGTCTTTCCGCCGAGCTCATGGTTGTATCGATCCGGCGTGCCGCTGTGTTCGGCGAAGGTCAGGTTGGAGTGACAAAAGAATTCTTGTGATACCGGAGTCTGCTTGTCTGCGTCGACGACTTCGGCTTCCACGCCGGTGATCCATTGGACCGGGCACTTGTCGGCGGTCGAGAGATGAATATCGCTCGCAATCGACATCGGTCCCTGCATCGATCGGTAAATCTTGTCGAGCCGGTAGGCATCCGACACCAGCGTCGCCGTCTGGGTGTGATCAGGCTCGCGCCAAACCAGCCAGGAAATCGCGGGCGCGCTGAGAGCGACTGCCAGGGCGAAAAAGACGGATTGCCGGCGACTCATTTGTAATGAAAACGAGCAAAGAATATGCCGTTCGGAGGTTGAGTAGTTGAGCGGTTGAGCAGCGAAATGGACGAGTTGAAGGCACGGACGCCTGCCAATCATCTTAGTTGAAGTCGGGAGGTAGGCGCAGATTTCTTCCGACTCAACGTCTCAACAATCTCAACGCCTCAACGTTTCGCTACTGAGAGCGAAACAATTGTTGCAGCTCGGCGTAAGGCGCAGCGTGGGTGAGTTCGTCGAAAGTCCCGTTCTCCATCAATTCTTGGGCGGAGCGAATGAAACCGCCCCAGGCCGCTCGGGCGAAGGCGCCGCCGACACTCACTCGTCGCGCACCGAACTCTTCAGCATCGCGCATCGTCAAACCGCCCGGTCCGCCGATCAAGACATTCACGGGTTTGGGCGCGACGGCTTCGACGATCGCCTTGTTGCTCTCGCGGTCTTTGAAGCCCGGCGCATATAAACATTCGGCGCCGGCTTCGGAATATTTCACCAGACGCTTGATCACTTGATCGAGTTTTTCACGGCCAACCAAAAATCCTTCGGCGCGGCCGACGAGCAAACAATTCGTGCCATGAAGCGCCTCGCGAACCGCCTGAATCCGTTCGACTGCAAGATTCATATCATAAAGCGGGCTTTCCTTTCGATCGGCTGCGTCTTCGATCGAAAGACCGGCGACTCCTGTTTCCGCACAGAGGCGCGCATTTTCTGCGCACCAGTTTGGATCCTCGGCGTAACCGTTCTCGAAATCGGCGTTCACGGGGATGTCGGTCGCTTCAACGAGTTCGCGAATGTGCGCGATCATATCATCGCGTTTGACCGAACCGTCGGAAAGTCCGCGCGAGAAGGCGAAACCCGCGGACGTGGTGGCGATGGCTTTGAAGCCGAGATGCTGCAAATACTTCGCCGTGCCCGGATCCCACGGGTTCGGGATTGCGAAACAACCGCTCTCGTGCAGCTTTCGAAACTCCGCGCGTTTATCTTCGATCGATTTCATTGCCGAACAGTAGACAGGATTTGCCCGATTTTCACGAAACCCATTTCGGCAGTTCCAGTTAATCCGTTGAATCTTGTTAATCCTGTCTAGTTCGAAATTTGCATTGACGGGAAACAAACAACCGGCCTTCGATAATCGCATGAAAACTCGACTCATCCTGGTCCTTGCCCTGATTGTGCTTCCGATTGCAGTGATCTGTAATTTTCCGCCGACGGCCAAAGGCGCCGGTGCTGATGAAAAAGCGGTCCGCGATGCGGATGCTGACTGGTCAAAAGCAGCCCTTGCCGGAGATCTCGATAAGACGGTCTCGTTCTATGCCGACGACGCGATCGTTCTGCCGCCGAATGAGCCAGCAGTTACGGGCAAGGACAACATCCGAAATTTGTGGAAAGGCTTCTTCGACAGCTTGCAGAGCATCAGCTGGAACACGACCCGGGTGGAAGTGGCGAAATCTGCCGACATGGCAGCAACCACCGGCAGTTACGAGTTGACCATGAAAGACGGCACGAAAGATCACGGAAAATATTGCGAAGTCTGGCAGAAAAAGGGCGACACGTGGAAGGTCAGTACCGACATGTTCAGTTCCGATTTGCCGGCCGCGCCTGTAACTTCACCCGCGCCCGGAGCTGCGGAAAAGAAATAAGAAAAGTGACAAGTGACCCGTGACGAATAACGAGCTCGGAAGATGAGATCTCGCCTACGGCATTCGGGCAGTGGTTATTTGTCTTCCTGCTTGCGGGAGTTCCTGAGAAATTCGTGATATGCCAATAACCGCCTTCAACAGTCACACGGACGGACTGCAGCCGAGCTTGCGGAGTCGCGAACACTTCATCACTGACATCAATCTGGATGACGATCGTTTGTGGGTGCCGTACGCCGACGGCATTTGGTTCCAGCCCTGTTTGTTCAATGTCACAAGTGGAGGATTCAGTGTGGTGTTGAAAGGGTTGCCCGGAAAAATGGTCGGGACGCATTATCATGTCGGCACCGTTCACGGCTACACAATGCGCGGTCACTGGCGATATTTGGAACACGACTGGATCGCGAAGCCCGGCACCTACATTTACGAACCCGCCGGTGAAGCGCACACCTTGGTCATTACTGACGATTCGCCGGAACCGATGGTAACTTTATTCGTGGTTGGAGGCGGCCTCATCTATTTAGATAAGGCGGTGAATGGTGGCTTCGCCGCCTATGAAGACGGGTTCACGCTTCTCGAATTGACCCGGAAACATTATCGCGACGCCGGTCTCGATTCGAAAAAACTGGATGCGCTCGTTCGTTAAAAGAGGTGACAAGTGAAGTGTGACCAGTGACAAGGTCGGCTGATGCGAGCGGTACAGCTCACTGAGATCGGCAAACCGCTGGGAGATGTGGACGTTGCGATTCCGGAAATTGGACCGGGCGACGTTTTGATTCGGGTCGGGGCCGCCGGAATCTGTCACTCGGATGCGCATTATCGCGGAGGTGTTTCGGAAATCGACAAATTGCCGGTGACACTTGGTCATGAGGTCGCGGGCACGGTGGAGCGCATCGGCCAGGGTGTGACCAGGTTCGCGCCGGGCGACCGCGTTTGCCTACATTATTTAGTACACTGCGGAGAGTGCGAGTTTTGCGCGCGTGGTCTGGAACAGTTTTGCCGCAGCGGGCAAATGATCGGGAAACATCGGGACGGAGGTTATGCCGAGTTTATCAAGGTTCCGGCTCGAAATGCGTTCGCGCTGCCGGATGAGATTTCATTCGAAGTGGGCGCAATCATGATGTGCTCGTCGGCGACCGCTTTGCATGCGCTGAATAAGTCGCGACTGAAATCTGGCGAATCGATCGCGATTTTTGGATTCGGCGGACTAGGATTTTCCGCATTGCAATTGGCCCGGGCTCTCGAGTGCGGCCAGATCTATGTCGTTGAGATTAACCAGACTAAACTTGCGTCGGCCAAAAAGCTGGGAGCTGTCGCGATCGATGCGAAAGCGGGCGATCCGGTCGAGCAAATCAGAGAAGCGACGAAGGGAAAAGGCGTGGATGTTTCGCTCGAATTAATCGGTTCAGCGAAAACGATGCGGCAAGCAGTCCAATGTCTCGGCATTCTTGGCCGCGCCGCACTGGTTGGATTAACCAAAGAATCGATGTCGATCTTCCCCTACCCCGAACTGATCAACAAGGAGGCTGCGATCATCGGTGTTTCGGACCATCTCGCGACTGAATTGCCGACGCTCATTGAGTTTGCGTGCAGCGGCCAACTCCGTTTTCCGCAGGAAACTCTGCGGGTTGTGGATCTCGACGCACGCCAAATCAATGCAGCGCTCGATCAACTTCAGGATTCCATTGATCACGTCAGAACGGTTATAAGAAGTGGCGAGTGATCCGCCTCCACAGATTCCGGCGCGACAGGCATGTGATCAGTAATCAGACAAATGCTTTCGAAGTGAATTTCTGTAACTGGTCACTGATAACGGATCAGTGGTCACTTCTTCTATGAACTGGGAAATGCTGGGAGCAATCGGACAACTCGCGGCCGTGTTTGTCGGGATTCCTTCACTTATTTACCTCGCCGTCCAGATTCGCGAGCAAACGAAGGAGCGCAGGCTATCTGCGGTCAACGCGCTGACCGTGCAGTGGGGCGATCTGACCTACGCATTACATGACAACGCGGAGTTCGGCGCGATTTATCTTCGCGGCGTTCAATCGTTCGATGAACTTGATGCCGTTTCCAAGCTCCGTTTTAGCGCGTTCTTCAATCGATTCCTGAAAAATTTTCAGGCGATGTATTTCGCTCACCAGGATGGCATCCTCGCGGGCCAATATTGGGGCGAAATCGAACGAACGATGACTGATGTGATTGGCTATCCGGGTGTTCAACAATGGTGGAAAACGAGAAGACACTGGCACACGGAGGAATTCGCCGGCTTGGTGGACGCGATTATCGCCAAAGGAGCGACGCCTAAAGCGTATGAAACGTACGACCTCCGGCCGATTACAAAACAAAGTGACCTGTGAGTCCGAGCCGGACTGGCATTATGACAAGTGACGAGCTAAGACAATTCGCGGAGCGTTACGCAGAAGCGTGGTGCAGCCGTGATCCGAAAAAGGTTGTCGCCTTCTACGCAAGGAACGCGTCGATCAGTGTGAATAATGGCCCGCCAGCAACGATCGCTGAAGTCGCGCGAAGTTTCGTCCGCGATTTTCCGGACATGGTCGTGTCCTTCGATAAGCTCGAGCCGCGCGACGATAGGGTTGCGTTTCATTGGACGTTGACCGGAACCCATGCGGAAACAGGAAATCACGTTCGAATCGGCGGCTACGAACTTTGGAAGATCGATAACGACGGATTGATCGCCGAATCAAAAGGCCATTTCGACGCGCAAGATTACGAACGGCAACTAAAAAAGAAGTCACAAGTGATCTGTGACCTGTGACCAGCTGAAGAAATGAATCTGAGCGACCTCGCCAACATCGGACAAGTGATCGGCGCGATTGGTGTCATGATTACGCTTGTCTATTTGGCGGTTCAGATTCGGGGAAATACCAAGGTCGCAAGCGCGCAAGCCCGCCATGCCATCTCCGAGTTCGTACTCCGCATCTCGATTTTTCGGGCAGAGCACGCTGACCGATTTGCCAAGCTTGAGAGCGGGGCGGAACTGAGCGATGGCGATCGTCAGTTTCGGTACTGGAGTCATGTCCAATTTCTGCTGCACGCCGAGACCTATTTTCATCATCACGAGCTCGGGCTAATGCCGGATGAGCACTGGCGCGGATATGTGCGATTCATGACGCGTTATGTTCAATCGCCGGGATTCAAAGAAGTTTGGGATGATATTGGGCCGGCTTTCTCGGAAGATTTTGTCCGCTGGCTCAACGGGCTACTTGAAAGACAGGAGAACAAATGAGTCTGAACGATCTGGCACTTATCACTGGTCACATGTCACTCGTCACTTCTTGAAATGTCCGCTTTCGAACACGTCACTGCGCTCCTGTCGTTCGTTTACGCCTTGGCGTTGACCCATCTGCTGGCGCGCATTGCTGAACTGATCGTTGCGCGTGAGCGCGTGAAATTTTCCGGGTTACTGGTGCTCGGAATGGGAAACGCCGTTCTACTGGTATTTGTGAATTGGTTGTCGCTTTGGGACCTCCGGTCACTCACGAGCTGGGACATTGCCTCTATTGCGATTCAGTTCTTGTTCGCGATTTCCCTCTACGTGGTTTGCGCCTTGGTTGGACCCAAGGTTCCGGACGAAGGCCCACTGGATCTGGAGGATTTTTTCTGGCGCCAAAGGCGTTATTTCTACGGCGCCATCGTGATCTGCCTTGTCCTGGCGCTGCTTGCCAATCTCGATTTTCTGAAAACGGCGAACACTTCACTTCTCGTGAAGGAAAATCTGGGAACTATCATCATATTGATCCCGAGCGTAGCTGGACTGATCTCGCGAAATTACGTGGTCCAGTGGATGGCCGGCATTTGCTTGCTGGTCCTGACAATTGGATTTGCAATCATGTTCAGCAGTCACCTCGGATGATGGAAGTGGCGGGTGACATGTGACGAGCTGGGAGGTCTTCGTTGAAATTCTTTCTTGTCACTGGTCACAGGTCACTTGTCACTTCTTAATTGTTCCCCACATTAGAAGCTCACCGCATTTCGCGGTTGGGTGTTATGTCCGGGGTTAAAACATCTGCAACGTTGTTAGGCGATTTTCGAACCGATGCGCGCGTCCTCGTGCTCGCGGCGTTAGCCGTGCCGATCGGGATTGTCAGCGCGCTGGTGGCGAAAGCGTTGCTCTGGCTAATCGCGGAGATTTCGAATGTTCTCAGCGCCCAACCTGGCGCCGGACGGCAAGACCCGCACATTTACGACCACGGGGATGGGACCGAAGGGCAAAAAGGTTCACACCACAGCGGTTTACGACAAAGTCTAGCCGAAAGCCGATAAGGGCAGATTTGGGGGCGGCCATCCGGCCACCTCTATATTCTGCGATTTCCTACTTGCAGGTTGATGCAACCCGACTACTTTAGTGGCCCGCAAACAAGCGGTCCCGGTGTTGCCGGGGTTGTTCTCCTCTGGCTCGAAGCGAGCCGACCTCTCGAAAGTTGAGGCGTTGAAACGTTGAGATTGTTGAGGTGGTCGGATTTTGTTTGTACCGGAGGGAGAAGGTCGATCTTTGACAGTTTGGTTTTGGATTCGTGGTCACAGTTGTTTTGGCGCAAGTCGAAACAGAAACGGATCTGAAATGATATGAAGTCAGCGAAAATTGAATTGTGCGTTATCTGTTGATTTTCTTTGGAAAAAAAGATTACAGATCGGACGAACCTGTGTCCCGCTACGGCGGGAAACAGATTATCGAATGGTCAGATTTTGTCGGCCCCGTAGCGGGGTTCGACGCAAACTTTGATCCCGCCTCGGCGGGATCACCGTTTTTAACGGAGAGTTTGATTCTGGCTCAGAACGAACGCTGGCGGCGTGGATAAGACATGCAAGTCGAACGGGAACTTTCGTTGTAGCAATACAGTGGAAGTTTCAGTGGCGAACGGGTGCGTAACACGTGGGCAATTTGCCTTAAAGTGTGGGATAGCTCGGCGAAAGCCGGATTAATACCGCATGTGGCTACTGGAGACATCTTCGGGACGCTAAAGGTGGCGCAAGCTACCGCTTTTTGAGAAGCCCGCGGCCTATCAGCTTGTTGGTGAGGTAACGGCTCACCAAGGCGTTGACGGGTAGCTGGTCTGAGAGGACGACCAGCCACACTGGGACTGAGACACGGCCCAGACACCTACGGGTGGCAGCAGTCGAGAATTTTTGACAATGGGGGAAACCCTGATCGAGCGACGCCGCGTGGAGGATGAAGGTCTTCGGGTTGTAAACTCCTGTCATTTGGGAACAAGGCGCGGGTATTAACTGTGCACGCGTTGATAGTACCAGAAGAGGAAGAGACGGCTAACTCTGTGCCAGCAGCCGCGGTAATACAGAGGTCTCAAGCGTTGTTCGGATTCATTGGGCGTAAAGGGTGTGTAGGTGGCGCGCTAAGTCGGGTGTGAAATTTCGGAGCTTAACTCCGAAACTGCATTCGATACTGGCGTGCTTGAGGACTGGAGAGGAGACTGGAATTTACGGTGTAGCAGTGAAATGCGTAGATATCGTAAGGAAGACCAGTGGCGAAGGCGGGTCTCTGGACAGTTCCTGACACTGAGACACGAAGGCCAGGGGAGCAAACGGGATTAGATACCCCGGTAGTCCTGGCAGTAAACGGTGCACGTTTGGTGTGGGAGGATTCGACCCCTTCTGCGCCGGAGCTAACGCGTTAAACGTGCCGCCTGGGGAGTACGGTCGCAAGATTAAAACTCAAAGAAATTGACGGGGGCCCGCACAAGCGGTGGAGTATGTGGCTCAATTCGATGCAACGCGAAGAACCTTACCAGGCCTTGACATGCATCTCTAAGTTGGTGAAAGCCAGCGAGTCTCGAAAGAGACAATTTGCACAGGTGCTGCATGGCTGTCGTCAGCTCGTGTCGTGAGATGTTGGGTTAAGTCCCGCAACGAGCGCAACCCCTGTGAACTGTTGCCACGGAACCGAGAGGTTCCAGCACTCTGTTCAGACTGCCTCGCTTAAACGAGGAGGAAGGTGGGGACGACGTCAAGTCAGTATGGCCCTTACGGCCTGGGCTGCACACGTACTACAATGCCCAGTACAGAACGATCCGATACCGCGAGGTGGAGGAAATCACTTAAAACTGGGCCCAGTTCGGATTGGAGGCTGCAATTCGCCTCCATGAAGCCGGAATCGCTAGTAATGGCGCATCAGCTACGGCGCCGTGAATACGTTCCCGGGCCTTGTACACACCGCCCGTCACATCATGAAAGCCGTTTGTACCCGAAGTCGCCCCTTAAAAGGCGCCGAAGGTATGGATGGTGATTGGGATGAAGTCGTAACAAGGTAGCCGTAGGGGAACCTGCGGCTGGATCACCTCCTTTCTAAGGAGAGATGCCTTCGCAAAGGATGAAGGATAAAGAATGAATTATGAAGGTAACTTCTTAATTCTTAATTTTT
Organism: uncultured Verrucomicrobiae bacterium; assembly: GCA_963817335.1. Lineage (GTDB taxonomy): Bacteria > Verrucomicrobiota > Verrucomicrobiia > Chthoniobacterales > UBA10450 > AV40. The sequence goes on from CAWFNX010000004.1 coordinate 219,161, forward strand.
ACTTCTGATTTTGCCGGTAGGCACAGGTCGACGGCTAAATCCTTTGGGTGAATCAATTGATCATCCAAACGGACATGCCGTGAAGACTTTGGAATCGAAAGAAACCAGAGCCCCAGAGAGAAAAGACGGTAACGCACAATTCAGTCTTTGCTGCACATCGACTTGAATGCCGTCCCGCCAACGCGGGACGGCATTTCCTTTTCGGGAACAAATCAGGAATCCCGGAAGATGTAGAGGAGGCCGTGTCGGCCGCTTGTCAATCATCGCGTTGACTGAATTATCTGTTGAGCGGCAAATTCAAACCAACGAAATAATGCGACGATTCGCCCGTTGGGACACGTTTTGTCACATGCCGCTCCTATCGGAGCTTATCCTCGCCTCTGTTGCATCTATAAACATGTCGCGCCTGCGGCGCTGCAGCTCCGCCAGGAGCGTCACGTCTATAGTTAGCATTGCACACAACCGGCGAGCTCCGGCGGAGCGACACACCTGCTTGTGTTGAACAGCTGACTCCTCCCTCTCGTCAAAGAATACAGGAAATAATGCGTGGATTCATTATCAAATCGGTTAGCCCAGAGGACCTGCAGGCCATTCGACGTCTGCGGGCGACCGAGGGTTATCTTGAACTCGGCATGTTCGAAGAGGCAGCGGAAGAACTCCGCGAGCTCGATTCCGCATGGTTCGCTCTTGAGCAGACCGTAACGTTGCAACTGTGCGTTCTTGCCGGCCTGCATCACTGCGAATAAGACGTCCGAACGCTAACGTTTGTTTTTTGGATCCGAGCCGGACTGGCACTCTGCCGGCCGCAGATTCGAAATCATTGCGCCCGACACGGGCGCCACTACACCTCTCAACGCCTCAACAACTCAACTTCTCAACTGCTTTGCGTTCGTTTAGGCTCTCGGCTCACCAACCGCTTCGCTTATGAATCGATTTCTTCGCACCCTTTTGCTCCTCGCTCTTTGCTCTAGTCCCCTCGCCTACGCTGCGGATCCACCCCTTGCAAAACTCAAGTACGGGGCCTGGGGATTCGATCTCACCGGTATGGATACAAAAACAAAGCCGGGTGACGATTTTTTCCGTTACGCCAACGGTACGTGGCTCGACAAGACACAAATTCCTTCGGACAAGCCGGCTTATTCGTTGCGCGTCATCATGACTGATGTCACCGAACAGCGATTGCGAGACATGCTCGAAGCCGCGGCCGCAAACGCAGGCGATAATCCTTCGACGCTCGAGCAGAAAGCTGGTGCTTTTTACCACTCGTTCATGGACGAACAACGTGCCGAGCAATTGGGCGCGAAAGCGATTGATTCCGAGCTGAACGACCTGAAAAACGCGAAGAGCCGCGAGGATTTCGCAGCGTTGATGGGCCGGGGCACGACTGATTTCGAATTCTCGCTCTTCAATCCTATGATCGATGTCGACCTAAAGGACCCGAACAAGTACGCGTTTTATCTCACTCAAGCCGGAATCGGATTGCCGGACCGCGATTATTATCTGAAACCTGATTTCGCGGCTCAAAAGACTGCCTACCAAAACTACGTCAGAGCGATTCTTGGACTGCTGAATTGGGCCGACCCTGACAAAACGGCGAAGGACATCGTCGATTTTGAAACCAAAATCGCGGACGCGAGCTGGACGAAGGCACAACAGCGCGATCTCAATGCGATTTACAATCCAATGTCGATCCCGGAGCTCAAGAAATTCGCGCCTGACTTCGGGTGGGAAAAATTTCTCGCCGATGCAAAGATGGGCAAGCTGACGCGCGTCATTATCGCGGAGAAAAGCGCATTTCCGAAAATCGTGGATGCTTACCTGAAAGCACCAATCGACACGATTCGCGCGTGGCAGGCATTTCACGTTGCCGACGACGCTGCGCCTTATCTCTCCAAGCCGTTTACGGACGCGTATTTCGAGTTGCACAACAAGACGCTTTCTGGACAGAAGGAGCAGCAAGCCCGCTGGAAACGCGCGATCACGACGGTCAGCGGCGGCGACTTCGGAGTCGGTGATCGCCTTGGCACATTTGGAACAATGGGGTTCGGCGTGGGTCAGCTTTATACCGCAAAATATTTTCCGCCCGAAGCGAAGGCCAAAATCCAGGATTTGGTGACTAACCTGAAAGCCGCATATCGTGCCCGAATTGAGAAACTCGATTGGATGGGACCGGACACGAAAAAGGAAGCGCTCAAGAAGCTCGATACCTACACAATCAAAGTCGGTTATCCGGATCACGCCCGCGATTACTCGAAGCTCGTCATTAAGAGTGACGACTTAACCGGAAACGTGAAACGCTGCGCGCAGTTGGATTGGGATTTTTACAGTGGTCGCTTCTCCGATCCAGTTGATCGCACGGACTGGAGCATGACTCCGCAAACCAACGACGCCTACAACGGCAGCCTGCGTGATATCGTCTTCCCCGCGGGAATTCTTCAACCGCCGGTGTTCGATGCGGATGCCGATCCCGCGATCAATTATGGCGCCGCCGGCGGAGTGATTGGTCATGAGCTGACCCATGGCTTCGACGACCAAGGCCGGAAGATCGATGCCTCGGGCGCCCTGCGCGATTGGTGGACGAAACAGGACGCCGAGACTTTTAAGAAACGGGCAGACATGCTCGGCGCGCAATATTCCAAGTACGAACCGATTCCCGGAGTGCACGTTAACGGCGAGTTGACTATGGGTGAAAACATCGCCGACCTTGGCGGTCTTACGCTTGCCCTCGATGCTTACCGTGCGTCGCTAAAAGGGCAACCTGCTCCAGTGCTCGACGGCTATACTGGAGATCAACGCGTGCTCCTCGGATGGGCCCAGGCTTGGCGCGGAAAAGTCACCGACGATTATGTGAAAAAACAGGTGGTGAGCGATCCGCATTCGCCGCGCCAATTTCGGGTGATTGGACCGGCTCGAAACATCGATGCGTGGTATGACGCGTTCAAGGTTGAGTCGAGCGACAAAATGTTCGTCCCGCCGGACCAGCGGGCGCGGATCTGGTAAAGCACTGGTTGATAGTCGATGGAACGGCGGAGCAAGTCCGCCTTTGGTTGAGAGTCGTCTTCAAAGCGCGTGACTTGCTTTTCATTCAACTCTCAACCAATTACTCTCAACTGTTTTGTCGGGGGCATAGCTCAGTTGGTAGAGCGCCAGCTTTGCAAGCTGGAAGTCAGGGGTTCGAATCCCCTTGCCTCCAAAGCCCGCAGGGCGTGGAGGCAAAGTCCAACCCTAAGGGCCTCACTTTCGGATGGACCGGGAGGTCAATCCCCTTGCCTCCAAATCATTCAACGACTTGGCGATTCAAAGATTTAGCGAATTCATTTGCAGCTATTCGCTAATTCGCTAAATCGTTAACTCGCTAAATTTCGTGGGCCTGTAGCTCAGTTGGTTAGAGCATGCGCTTGATAAGCGCAGGGTCACTGGTTCGAGCCCAGTCAGGCCCACCATTCACCGATTGCCAATTGGGGCGTCCGCAGAGGGGCTTAACTCTCAACTAAAGGCGGACTTGCTCCGCCGTTCCATCAACTATCAACTACTTCTTCTTCAGCTTCGCCAACGCCTGCTTCGCTTCATTGGCCAGTGGTCCGTTCGGCTCGAGTTTTAATGCTTCCTCGAAATATTTTCGGGCGCTCGCGGGATCTTTCGCTTCGACGCACACATTTCCGAGATTCAGAAGTGGTCCGGCTGACTTGGGGTCGAGTTGGTGCGTCTTTTCGAACAACTCGCGGGCCTTTTTCCAATCGCCAAGGTCGGCATAATATCCGGCAGAATCGTTGAAGGCTTCGGGGTGATTCGGATATTCCTGGGTTGCCAGACTCGCGATTTGGAACCAACGCTTGTCGTCCTCCGGATTCTCCTTTTTCTCGTAATACACGCCGTAGCCGTGCAGCTTTTCCGGAACATAATTATTCTCCGGCTCCTCAATTGGTTCGCCCTTCAACCACTTTAATCCGGTGGGATGCCCTTTGGTGTATGCGACCATTTGTTTGAGCGTTGCCAGCTCGTTATCGAAATCGCCGCTCTCCTGGTAAATGAAGGCCAGTCCGCACCAGATATCGAGACGATCCGGAAACTTGCCCGTCGCCTCCTGAAGAAGGCCGGTCGCACTGCGCGAAGTCTGGGCCACGTTCGGCTTGAATGAAATGCTTCCCGCCGTTTTGCCGGTTTTCTTGTCCCTTAGGCTGTAATCGCCCTTCTCGGGCGTTTTGCTGGACATCGTCGGCCCGACTGATTCGTTGAAATAATAGTTCGCGCTCGTGATCCAGGCATCCGGATCGTTCGGACTTTTCGCCCGCCATTCATCAAGGACTGAATCAATTTGAACTCCGTCTGCCTTTTGGTCTCGCAACTTTTGAAAGCGCGCGGCGTAGTCCTCCGCGCTCAAACGCTCCAAACTGAAGAACAGTAAGGCGATAGCGACAGTTCTACCGATTGGATTAAGCACGCTTCTTTTTAACAACCTTTCGCGAGGCGAGTGCAACACAAATCGCCAGTCCAATCAGCGCCCCGCAGAGATCGATCATCACATCATGCAATGACGACGTTCGTGAAGGCACAAACGATTGATGAAACTCGTCGCTCGCAGCGAAGATCGCGCAGCCGATTAACGTCGACCAAAACGGAGACGAGATCGGCGATTTCCAAACGATTCCGAGCCGCAACGCGCGCCAAACCAAGGTCGCCAGAATGGCGTACTCGGTTAAGTGTCCGAGTTTTCGAATGAGAACCTGAAGCGAATTGAGTGTCGTCCAGGAAATGTGAGGATCGAGCCAGCGCAGAAACGGTACCAGGAAACGGGACGTGTGTTCGGCCGATAGCGCGTCGGTCGAGCCAATAAAGATTAGTCCGAGCCAGAACAAAACTGGCAACCAGTATTTCAGGAACGATTTCATCCGGACGTCAGATATCAGCGGTCAGCAATGAGGCTAGAGTGTCTTTTGCATTACCTAATCTGCAATCTACAATCTCACATCTTTACTGACCTTTGACCTGTGAGCTCTGTTCTCTCTCCCTTAACCTTCGAGCCGATTTTCATGGAGCGAATCTGGGGCGGTCATCGCCTGGCTTCGCTTTTTGGAAAGAAAACGCCGCCCACCGCCACGATCGGCGAAGCCTGGGAAATTGTCGATCGGCCCGAAGCGCAAAGCGTCGTGCGCAGCGGACCGTTTCGTGACCGAACGTTGCACGAGCTTTGGACGCGCGATCGGAAAGCAATTTTCGGCGATGTGCCCGATTCACCACGCTTTCCTTTGCTAATCAAGCTTCTCGACGCCCACGACCAGCTTTCGCTGCAAGTTCATCCGCCGGCCAAAGTGGCTGCCAGTTTGGGAGGCGAACCGAAAACCGAATTTTGGTTCGTCGCATCGGCAATTCCCGGCGCGAAATTGCACGGTGGTCTCCGAAAAGCGGTGACGCGAGATCAATTCGCCGGGGCAGTTCGGGCGGGAACTGTTGCCGAGCTGGTTCACAGTTTTGAAGTCAAAGCCGGCGACTCAATGTTTTTGCCCGCGGGCCGATTTCATGGGATCGGCGCCGGCAACGTGTTGGTGGAAATTCAGCAAAACAGCGACACCACCTATCGCGTTTTTGATTGGAACCGGGTCGACGACGCCGGAAAACCGCGCCAACTCCACATCGATCAAGCGCTTCAATCGATCGATTTTGACGATGTGGCGCCAAATCTAACCCAGCCTGACGGCGAATTGCTCGTACGCAACGAGCTCTTCGAAATTCAGAAATGGAACCTCGACGCGGCCCGCGACGTCGCGCCGGCGGGTATGTTCGCGATCATTTGCTGTCTCACTGGCGCGACTCGTTGTGTCGATGTCGACCTTCGTTCCGGTGAATTTGCTTTAGTGCCTGCAACGCTGCCGGATCGAAAAGTTCAGCCGCGTGAAAATGGCACGACGTTGCTGCGAATTACGATTCCAGCCTTCGCTGGCGCGTCAGCGCAAAAGTGAAGGCTGCCACGCCGGAGCAAAGCGTAGGCGGGCCCGTAACCAACTCATTTAGTGCGCCAGAGACTAGGGCTTGGCAGGCCGAAAACTACGCCCTGACGCCGCGCAACAGGTGCGAACGCGGCACGTACCAGATTCGCTGGACGTTTACGATTTTCCAGGAATTTCGTTGAGCCAGAAGTTTGTAAAGCATCGGCAGGACCCGTCCGTCATTACTGACGAACATCACTTCCGCCAACGCTGTTTCCTGTTCTATCCGCACTGAGCCAAATTCAATTTTCCCGCTCTGCTGTTTCGCGGTCGGATCCTTTCGAATGATGGCTTCGAGCTGCTGAAAGGTAAGCTTCGGTGATCCGGTTGAAGCGAATTGGTAGCCGTCTGTCGCTAACGCTGGATCCGCAGGTTCGAAGGCAAAACCGTCGTTCGCAATGTTCTTTGACCCGGATCTCGCGATAAAGATTCCGGCTGCGCAAAGGAGAATAGCGACAGCGACAGTCCCAAATCGAATCGAAGTCTTCATTTCGAAGTTATTGGCTGCGCAATTCGCCGCAAATACTGAAAGCTGTAAATGCCGGTGTTGTGCCCATCGCGCCAGACCGGTTGCAAGGCATAACCCCCAACAATCTGAAATCCGGCGAGGTCAAAACTGTTATCGGAGTAACTGATCCTGCCTTGGCGGGAGCCGATGATGTTTCCGAGCACGTCCGGTTCCCCGCCGCAGGCCGCGCATGGACAGGCGCGCCGAAGGAACTGGAGATCGATATACGACTCGGTTCCGTCATTCCAACGGATTGCCAATTCGTTGCCGATCTGCTGGACGTTCGTCGGTTCCAGACGCATTGGGATTTCAATCCTATCACAAGTCCGATCTTGAGAGCAATTCCCGGGCTCGGTTGTAGAGGCGCTTGTCTCAAGCGCCTATTTAATTAGTTCGGTGCTTGAGAACAAGCACCGCTACAACGCCTTTATATCCTATTCGTGCTTAGGTCGCGTTCGTTCTCCGAAAATCGCCGTTCCCACCCGCACCAGGGTCGCACCTTCTTCAACTGCCCCCGCGAAATCCTGAGTCATGCCCATCGATAGTTGGGCGAGGTCGACGTGAAACTCGGTTTGGAGATGGTCCCGTTGCTCACGCAACTTCACAAAATATTTCCGCGATGCTTCAGCTTCTTCAGCGATCGGCGGAATGCACATCAGTCCGAGGATCGACAAGCGCGGCAGGGCAAGCAGCGTTTCCATTTGTTCGCGCAATTTCTCCGGCGTGAACCCGAACTTGCTCCCCTCGCCCGCGACGTTTACCTCAAGCAGCACCCGCGGATGAAGACCTTCTTCTTCCGCGATCCGATTCACGTCTTGAGCGAGGTCGAGGGAATCGATGCTGTGAATCAGCTCGAACAGCGGAAGCGCATGACGAATCTTGTTCTTCTGGAGATGGCCGACAAAATGCCAGCGGAGGTTCGATGGCAGCTCCGGAATTTTTACCCGGGCCTCCTGCACCCGGCTTTCGCCAAACAATGTCTGACCTGCCTCGATCGCCTCGCGCACTTTGGCGGCTTCATGGGTCTTCGAAATCGCGACGAGCTCAACCTCGTCCACCAATCGACCGGATTTCTTCGCAGCGTCCGAGATCTGCCCGCGCACCCGCTCAAGATTTTCAGCGATGGAAGGCATATCCGAATCCGACAATAGCCCAAGCTTTCAAGCCTGGGGAACAGTTTGTACCCAAAACAAAGTCCCGTCCGGGACGAAAGAACGTTTCTGCCGTCCTGCCGGACTCGCTTTACCTGCTATCACGATAACCCAGCGTTAAAACGCTGGGCTATTATCCTTCGACAAACTTAATGTGACTGACTCTTGTTATATTCCTCCATCGCCTGGGGCATCCAGCTCTCGAGCTGTTGAATGCGAGTTCCGTGCGATGGATGATCTGAAAGGAACTGGGGAGGCTGGGCAGAGTTCGTTTGCTCCATTCTTTTCCAAAAGGTGATGCTTTCGCGAGGGTCGTAACCAGCGCGCGCCATATAAATCAATCCAATGTGATCTGCTTCTGATTCGTGATTACGACTGAACGGCATAAGCACGCCGTATTGTGCGCCGGCGCCAAACGCACCCAAAATGGCCCGCTGTTTTTCGTAGTCCATGTCGGAAAGTGAACCGGCAACTCCGATCATCGCGGTTTGAGTCAGGTTTTGTTCGAGGGCGCGTTGGGCTCCGTGGCGGGAAGTTGCGTGCGCCATTTCATGACCGAGCACTGTGGCCAGCGCGGCCTCTGTGTTCGCAACCGGCAGGATGCCGGTGAAGACGATGATTTTTCCGCCCGGCAGACAAAAGGCGTTGACCTGATCGTTTTTCACGACTGAGACACGCCAGTCGAAATTCTTTCCCGCATCGCCAGTCGCTGAGGCGAGACGTTTCACGACCCGCTGGACCATTTCCACCTCGGGCCCGGAACTGACCGTCTGTGATTGCGAAAGGATCTGTTGGTAACTTTGCAACCCGAGCGCTGACTCCTGCTGAGTGGACATGCCGACGTGGCTCTTGCGCCCGGTCTCAGGGTTCACAAATTTTTCCGAAGTGAAATATTGATAGCCGACAAAAAGCAGCGCAGCGACGATCGGCAACCATTTGATGTGGGTCCGGTTCATGACGTTATTTTAGAAGGTCTATTATCTGTTTGGCGAGCTTCGGGGCGGTGCCGCTTAGTCCTATGCGAAAGCGCTGACAATAGCCCAGGCTTTTAAGCCTGGAAAAATTATATACTCCGGCAGCGAGTCCCGAAGGGACGAAAGAATACTTCTGCCGTCCTACCGGACTGGCGCCTTTGGATCTCCATGTTCCCAGCGTTAAAACGCTGGGCTATTTTCTTCTAGCTCAACAAATCTGACATTTGTTTCGCCAGCTTGGGGCCGGTTCCGCTCTCTTCGTGTTTGAAGTAAACGAAGGCATCTTTCCAATTCGATTTTTGTTCACTAACAAACTTCGACCAGTTCTCAACGTCCTTTTTCTGGTAATCCTCGCGGCGGAGACGGAGATAACCGTAGTCGGCCGTAATCTTCCTTGGCGTGGCGAGATCGTCGGTGTCGGCGTTGCAAAGCGCGATGTTGCGCGATTTGAGCAAATCGAAGATTTCGTCATCGAACCAGGAATCGTGACGAAATTCGAACGCGGCGCGCATTTCTGGAAATTCGCGCAGGAATGAGCTCAACACATCGGCATCTTTCTTGAAAGTCGGCGGAAGTTGAAACAGGACTGGGCCAAGACGCTCCCCCAACCCGGTCACGACCTTGCAAAAGTATTCCAACGTGTCGGCGCAATCCTTCAGTTTCGACCAATGGGTAATCCTTTGCGGCGCTTTGAGCGCGAACCGGAATTTCTCCGGAGTTTGCGCCTTCCAATTGTCGATCGTTTTCGGAGATGGAATCCGGTGAAAGGTGTAGTTGATCTCCGTTGTTGAGAATCGCTCGGCGTAAAACGGCAGCATCTTGGCCGTCGACAAGTCCTCGGGATAAAAGTTTCCTTTCCACTCCGTGTATTGAAAACCGGATGTGCCGACCCAGAGGCTCATAGACAAAACGTCCAACGCTCAACCCCCAACGTCCAACATCGAATTTCAGAGACAGTCAATTTTTGATCCATTTCCTGGATTCCTGGTTTCCTAATTAAATTGCCTGCTTACAAAACGCCGACGGCGCGGGAGATGAGAAGAATCACAATACTGAGCGAGATAAAAATCTGGATCATGGCGAATATTTTGGCCCAGCGCGCGAGCAACGGCGCATCGGTCGGACCAAAGGTCGAGCTTTGAGTGAACGAGACAAAGAAATAATCGACGAAGCGCGGTCGCCACTTAGAACAGGCGAATTGCGGACGTTCCTCGTGTGGGATCTGCATTTGGGGAAAAAGGAAACTGGTGCTGCCAAACTCTTTTCGTTCCTGCCGCACGGTTGGTCCGCCGCCATCGAGTCGCCAATACCAGAGCGCAAACACAATCACGTTGGTAAGCCAAAGCAGTGCGCCCGAACGCAACAACGCGAGTGGCGATTCCTTGTGCGATGGCAGGGCTCGCACTAACAAAGCCACTGATCCGATCAACGCGATGGTCGTGATCCCGTTGATGAGAACTCCCAAGACGCGGTTCAACGAACGTTTCCCAGTCCGATGACTCATTATCGTCGGAATGAGCAACACTGCGATCAGTGTCGGCAAAAGCCATATCGGTCCAATGATCAGATTCCGGGGAAGCGCCAGATAGATTGCGGCAATGGCCACGAACGCGAGGACGGCCTGCCAGCGCGGTTCCGGTTTATCGACGTGGGGTTGATCGCTCACGGTCGTCGCGAGAATAGATGCTGAAAATCGTCGTGACAAATACGTCGCCCCGTGAAAGATCGAGCCGACCTAACGAAAGGCTCATTCATGAACTTCACCAAAAATATCGGAATGCTGTTGCTGGCTGTTTATCTAATAGTGACGGGCCTGGGGATGCTGTTTGCGTTTGTCATCCCAGCTGTCGCGATGGGAATTCTGGCAGTCCTCGCCGGCGTTTTCATCCTGATCGGAAAATAATCAGGACTCGACCGGTTCGGTGTCGTGGATGCGACCGTAATCGACGGTCAGCTTGCCGCCGCCATGGGCCGTGTAAATTTCGACGAACCGACGGCCGAATTGGACGTCGCGAAAGGTGTAATCCTTCTGGGTTTGCACTTCCGCGGCAATCACCGGATCGATTCCAACCACTGAGACAAAGAACAGGGCGCGCTCGGCCTCAAGCGATTCGATCGTCGCGCCGAATAGCGGGCTCGTTTCATCGATTTCATGACGAAGCGTTAACGCGGCCGGGAAAACTGTTAACCGATCGAAGTGCAGTTTGAGATCATGAAAATATCTGAAGTCGCCGCCTTCAATTAGTTGCTGGTCCCGCGTGTACATAATTCGAAATCTCGCTTCCACCATGCTGTGATGGTTTTCGTTGCCAACGCGCACCATTAACGTCGGTTTCCCGTTTAGCGGACCAATGACGATGGATCTACTGAAGGTCACCCGGGCGACCGGGCGGGAGAACCGCACGAAAATGAGGCCGGTCATGACCGCTAACAAGAAAACACCGGTCATAATCTCAGCGGTGCTTACGACATGGCCGTAAACGTCTTGGGGATAGATGTGGCCATAACCCACCGTGGCCAGGGTTTGGACGCTGAAGAAAAAGCAGTCCAAAAACCATTGCGACATTGTCGTGCCGGCAATGCTGCTGGGATCGAGACTATAGAAAACCGCGAAGACTAAATTGAGTGCGACATAAATGACCGAGACAAAGGCGGCGAATTGCGGCCAAGTCAGTCCCAGCAGCCACCGGTAAACGTCGCGCCATTTCCCCGCGTCGGTGTTGACTTTGACGAATTCGACCTGCCCGGACCGGATGGCTACATGATGTCGCGATCGTCTTCTCATTTGGCAAAGTGTCTATTAGAGATTGTGTTGGAGCAAATGTGGTTCTTTAGACAAACCAAGCTGGCCCAGCCGGAAGATCTTCCGGGAGCGATCGACACCCTTGCTGAGAAACTCCGGAGTGCGCACTTTGTTGTCGAGGCGGACCACTTTCACTATTTGGTTCACGAATTTGTCGCCACGACATCAAATGAACTCTATAGCGAATTCCATCTCGCTTTGAAGCAGCTCGATCATGAGCATCGGGCTCTCCCGCGAAGTATTGCAGTTGAGATTCGTCGCCTGATCAAAAGTATCGACAAGATTTGCCGTTAGCGGTGAAGTATTTGCCCAAACCCTGAATCCAATCGCCTTGTCTGGCGCATCCTACTAACACGGAGTTCTATGTTTAAACGCATCCTGAAGTGGCTGGGCGGCATCATCCTGGTCCTGATCGTTCTCATCGCAGTTTTCCTGATCAACCTGATCTGGTTTCGGCCATGGAGCCTGAATCTCTTCTACGACAAGGTTTTTGCGGAAACGATCTTCAGCGAACCGGAGTTGCTCTCACAACTTGGTTTGGTCGAGCAATTTGGTTTTACCAGCCACAACGGAAAACTCAGCGATGAGTCGCCCGCGCACCAGCAAATGCAGATCGATCGCTGGAAAAAGGATCTTCAGCAGTTGCACGAATATCCGCTGGATAAGCAAACGCCGTCGCAAAAGCTTTCGACCCACGTCCTCGAATGGTTTTTGAAGGACCAGGTCGAGGGCGAGAAGTGGCAGGACTACAACTATCCGGTCAATCAGTTGTTCGGCGTGCAGAACCAATATCCCTCGTTCATGGCCAACACCCATCGCCTCTTCAACGCGCGCGATTGCGAATATTACATCATGCGCCTCGACGGGCTGCCGACGAAGTTCGATCAAACACTCGAAAGCCTGAGGAAGCGGGAACAGGAACAAATCATCCCACCGCGCTTTGTGGTCGAAGAAGTGCTCAAGGAGATGACAGAGTTCGTCGCCAAACCGGCCGCCGAAAATATTCTGGCCACGTCCTTCAAGGAACGCGCGGCCAAGATCGACAAGTTAAGCGACCAACAGCGCGCTGATTTTCAGAAACGCGTCGAAGCATCCATTACCAGTCACGTTTATCCGGCGTATCAGAAGTTGATCGCCTACTTCAACGAACTGCTTCCGAAAACGACGACCGACGATGGAGTTTGGAAATTGCCGAACGGTGACGCGTATTACGCCTATGCGCTGAAGTCGAACACGACGACCGACATGCCGCCGAACGAAGTGCACGAGCTTGGTTTGCGCGAGGTCACCCGGATCGAAGGTGAAATGCGGGCAATTCTCGACGCCAATGGCTTCGCCGGCCAGCCGATCGGCGCTTCGATCGACCAACTCGGCAAGGATCCGCGTTTCTTGTATTCGAACGACGACAAAGGCCGCGCCGAAGCGCTCGCCGAATACAAGCGGCTGATCGACACTGCGGTGGCGGAATCCAAAGCGCACTTGTTTTACATCGCACCCAAGGCGCAGATCGACATTCGCCGGGTGGAACCTTTCAAGGAGGCGACCGCGCCCGGGGCATACTATCAGGGCGGCGCGATGGATGGATCACGCCCTGGGATCTTTTATGCGAACCTGCGCGATATGAACGAAGTCCCCAAATGGAGCATGCCGACGCTGTCGTATCATGAAGGCGTTCCCGGACATCACTGGCAAATCTCGATCGCGCAGGAACTCAAAGGCGTTCCGCAGTTTCGGAAGGTTCTTCCGTTCACCGCGTATGCTGAAGGCTGGGCCCTTTACTGCGAATGGCTCGCCAAACAAGCCGGTTGGTACGACAAGGATCAGTTCGGCGACCTTGGCCGTCTGCGCGACGAGCAACTGCGCGCGGTGCGCCTGGTCGTCGATACTGGCATTCACGCCAAGCATTGGACCCGTGAGCAGGCCATCGCCTACATGCGCGACAAGACCGGCATTGGCGAGAAGGAAGTGAAATCGGAGATCGAGCGTTACATCGTGAATCCCGGGCAAGCCTGCGCCTACAAAGTTGGAATGTTGAAAATCCAGGAGTTGCGGGCGCGGGCCCAACAAGAGCTCGGCGACAAATTCGATCAGCGTGAATTTCACGACACCGTCCTAAAGAACGGGTCGTTGCCGCTCGAAATCCTCGAGGAGCAGATCAACGACTACATCGCGAAGAAGAAAGCGTAACCACGATGTTGTAGCCACGGCCCTGTGGGCCGTCCTTGTTCAGACTCTATCAATCACGACAATCTCTCCTTGGTACGGCCAATCTTCGGGATTCGTAACTAGTCCAGCACGCACCGGATTCTGCAAAATGTATTCCCATTTCGCATTCATACTTTCGTCATTGCGCAGAATGTGATCGAAAAACCCTTCCTGCCAGATTTGGCCATTCGATTTTGACCAATCGTTTGCGCGCGTGATCGACTGCTTCAATGCGCCTATCCAACGACCGAGTTCAAACTCGATATGTCCGCAAACAAATAAATGCACGTGGTCCGGCATGATGACATAGCGGCCAACTGCGACGTTGAAATCGACAGCGCGTTGAGAAAACTGAACGAAAGCATAATGTGTTCGTTCGGAGGCGAAGACCGGTCTGCGGCGATGCGTGCAAAAGGTAACGAAATAAATTGGCGAGTCGCATCTCTGAAAGACTTCATCGAGGCGCGGCGGACGCCGGCCAAATCTTCTGGGGAGCACAAGTTCACGGTAGTTCGGAATTTCGGCAACTTGCAATCCACAATTCAAACGGCGCACAGCGCCGTGGCTACACGAATAGAATGCGCAAGATTCTTATCGCGCTCCTAATTGTTGTCACACTAGCGGTCTTGTGGCTTTGGCGAGGACGCGACTTGGTGACGTTGGCCGATCGGTTCAAGACGATTGAAACAAGCTCGAATTTGGTCAATTCGATTACCTACGAAGGCAGTGGAACCGGCGGTACTCTTCACGTCGCGGAGTCTGACTTGACTCTCGATGAGACGAAGTTGGGTGAAGCAAAGCCGAATGTCGGAACGACCAAGGATGGGCAGCTTGCGCTGTCGTTCGGTGGGAGAGTTTTTCCGTTTGGCCCGGCAGCGTCGCAAGACGACAAGCTTTCCGCCAATGTCCCGAGCGGCGACGTCGCGAAGATTTCGATCGAGCACAGCGCGATCGCCTGGCCGAATTTTTTCGAGGTGAACTACATGACGGGCAATTCGCCGAAATGGAAACGCTACATCTACCGCAAGCTCACCTGGACCAAGGCCAACGGAGCAAAACTGGAAATGCTCTGGCGCTACGAACAATTCTTTTACGCCAATGATGGATGGATCGAGGCCTTCATGACCAGGCCTGAGACTACGGGTTTGATTCGCGTTGAAATTTCAAACGCATCTCGATAAATCGGGGATGTGAAAGCTCCCGGTTCATGACCGTCGCGTGCGTTCTAGCTGCTGCACTCTCTGGTGGCGGTTTGCTGATCGGCGCCGTCTACGACAACGCAGTCTCCGCGACGAAACCGGGCAATCCGGCGGTCAACGTCGACATCGCGCACCAGCAGGTCCCGAGTTGGTCGACAGACGATCTCAACTTTTTCCTTCACGGCTCGATGAGCACCGAAGTTGTGCCGGAATCGGTGCTACGTGCGTTCATCAAAACTTATCCGGATCTATTCCCGAGTTGGGACCTGAGCCATCTCGGAATGATTCCGGACAAGGAATTCGGCTGGCCGATCGGGTTTTCGCGGAAAAATGTTCGGCATCTCGGCAACATGTCGGCGATCGGAATCAACTGCGCGTCGTGTCACGTCGCCCAAATCACCTCGAATTCGTCGAAAGAGCCGATCCGGATCCTCGGCGTCACCAGTCATTTCAACGTCGAAGATTTTTTTGGATCCGTGCTGATCGCCACGTTCAAAACATCCGATCCAGAGAACATGAAACGATTTCTCCGGAATTATGTTTCGGACACCGATAAAGTTCACGGCGATCACGCCGAGACTTCAGTGAATTCCGCGTGGGCGAAACAACAGGAGAAGATCCTGTCGGTCATGAAAGCCGATCCGTTCGGCGCGAAAGACATCGCGGCTGGAGAACTGTACCAGATCGAACCGACCGAGGTGAAAATCGACCTTCAATCGCTTGAGAAGGGCGACCTCGATCTTGCAGCGCGAGCGCATTCGATGCTGAAGCTGTTTCACAACATGCGCGCAGCCTTGCACGTTCCCGATCAGCCGCCGGACAAAATTCCTCCGCGGTCTGGTCCCGGCCGGAACGATGCCTTCGGCTTGCTCGCGGCGAGTTTGCTCAATTCACCGCAGCCCTACTCGCCCATCAAGTTCGGCTTGGTTTGGAATGTTGGACAGAGGACGTGGGTCCATTGGGACGGAAACACGAAATCGCCGATCGCGCGCAATCTGCTCGCGTCGCTCGGACTTGGCGCGCCGATGCAGGGCAAGCACGGCGACCTGATTTTCGCCGACCTGAAACGCCAGACCGACCTGTCGGAGAAAATCTCGCCCCCGAAATATCCATTTACAGTCGACAACGACTCCGCCAAGCGGGGCGCGCCGTTGTTCGAACAGAATTGCAATTCATGTCACGGCGGCCCGGAAAGCGACAAACGATTGTTCGCGGTCGCCGACGTTGGGACAGATCCGCATCGCGCCGAAATGTTCACTCAAAAACTGGCGGACGGTTTCAATAAATTCCTCGCGGAGCTGGAAAGTGAAGGTTACCAGCCGCCCAAAGAATTCGGCGTTCGCAGCACTGGCAAATACTGGGCGCCGACGCTGGGCGGCGTTTGGGCGCGATCGCCTTATCTCCACAACGGTTCGGTGCGAACAATGCACGAGCTCCTCGCCTCTCCCGTGCAACGAGCGAAAACGTTTCATCGCGGGTCGCGGGTGTTCGACGAAAAGGAAATGGGTTACTCGGACGAAGGCACGTATGTCTTAGATACTGCGGGCAGCGGCAATTCGAATTCGGGCCACGATTACGGCACAAACTTGTCCGAGACCGAGAAACGGGATTTGATCGAGTACTTAAAAACCTTGTGAGGTGGATCGGCTTACGCTCCCGCTAGTGTGGCGAAAGTGTGCCCGATTTTGGTTCGCCGCAGGGCGGCCGCCTTCTCCGAAGACGATCAAAACGCGTTCGGAGAACGCGTTCCACCTAGTTTGATTGTCAGCGCGGCGTTTGACTGAAAATAATTGAACCATGAAAAAACTCGGAATGATCTTGCTCGGAGTTTATTTGATTATCGACGCTCTGCTCGGGTTCGGAGTGAACATCGGGCCCCTGGTCTTCTTGCTCTACCTCGTCGCCTGCGCAGCGGGCATTCTTATTTTGATTGGGGCGTTGAAGAACTCGAATTGAGTTCGCGAATCTTCGGAACGTCCAGGATTTGAATTCCAGACGGTGGATTGCCCACTGCCCAGACGAGCGCACCCAACATCTGCTGAATCGTGACTAGTCCGAGCCGTTCAGCCCCTTTCCGGGTCTTCGGAATTTTCTCGAGAATCCAATAGACTGGCAGAACTGCGTAAGGCCACCAGTGCCCCGGGCCAAGCACGTACCACGGCCGGACGAACGTGGCGTTGATTCCGCTCTCGCGAATCATTTGTTCGCCCGCCCTTCGAACTTCGATGAAATCTTTCATCACCGGAGCCGGATGCGCGACGCTCAGATACAGGAAATGCCGGATGCCGGCTTCGCGGGCCGCTTTAATCGCGACTTTGATTGAAACGAGATCGATCTGGCGAAACTGTTTCGCTTTCGCGGGGCTGGGATGTGGCACACCAATCAGATGAACGAACGTGTCGCATCCGCGAGCCTGCTCGACATACGAATCGATTTTCAACGCGTCCCCAACCACACCGATCGCGCCGGCTGGTAGTTTGTTTTCAGACCCGGCTCGCACCAGCGCTTTGATTTGATTCCCACGCTTGCGAAGCTGCGGAATCAATCGCGAGCCGATGTAGCCGGTGCCGCCGGTAACGAAAATCTCTGGCATCGTTCATCGTTTAATCGCTCGCACCATCAGATAATCCTGGCGGACAAGATTATCCTCGAAATAGGGCTCGATGAGTGCGTCGTACTCGCGTCGAAATTGCGCCAGTTTTTCTGGGTCGCTTGCGCTGAGCGTTTGCACCAGTTTCAACATCGGTCCGGCGGTGCGTTCGATGTGATCGCGATAATTCTGCACGGTCAAGGCGGGAACGAGCATGCAGGCGCGGTCGAAGAGAATGTCTTTCACCGCAGAGTTCAGCCGTTCGCGGACAATGGCTGTGTCGCCCCATTGCGGCGGCGGCGACGTTCCTGGAGGTGGCGGTGGCACGTAGCATCCGACCAGGGCGAAGCTGGAGCCGATTAACAATTCCGGCGGCCAGGTGCTGAATGCGATGGTACCACCGGGCTTCAGCACACGCAGCATTTGTCCGATTGCAACTTCGGGCCGCGGTGCAAACATGTGGCCAAACTGGCTAAGCACGACATCGAACTCGTCGTCACCGAAAGGCAACGCTTCCGCATCGCCTTCGTAAAAATCGATTTCGAACCGGGCTATCTTCGCGTTCTCTCGAGCCCGCTCGAGCAACTCCGGTGTAAGATCAACACCGCGGACGCGCGCGCCGATTCGAGCGGCCGTGATCGCCACCACGCCGGTGCCGCAGGCCACATCGAGAACATTCTGATCGGAGCGGACTTTCGCGAATTTCACGAGCCGCGCCGCCGGTGGCGTTGTCAGGCCTTCCAGCGGTGAGAAATGTTTCCAGCCTTGTCGTTGTGCTTCCTTGAACTTTGCAATTGGATCGTCGCTCATGCCCAAATTGAAATCGCCTCTGCCAGTTGCGCAATTCACTTTTGCAGCGCATAACTTCCCGCCAATGAAACGTTTCGCCGCGATGATCTCGACGCTTGCCATGTCGATCCTCTCGATCGCGTATGCCCAGCAACCGAAGCGACCACTGCAGCAGGAAGCGCCGGTTCGCGCTGTTCCGGTCCGTCCGCCAACTACGACCACGGCGGCCACGCCGAAACCGACGCCCAAGGTTTTTGTGGCTCTTCCGAATTACAACGAGGAAACCGCCACGCGTCTTCAGATTTTTCTCGATAACAATGATTTCGGGCCGGGAAAGATCGACGGAAAGATGGGCGAGTTTTTTCGAAAGGCGCTCATTTCATTCAAGCACGCGCACGCCGAGCGCGAAACCGGTGTGGTCGATCAACAGATGCTGGATCAAGTGCCGCAGACGTTCACGACCTATACCATCAAGGGCGATGATCTCGCTTACGTGGGAGAACTGCCCACTGACCATCCAAGCCAGGCCAAGCTGAAGTTTTTGCCATATACGTCGATGTTGGAGTTCGTCGCGGAGCGATTCCATTCGGCGGAAGATTACATTCGAAAGCTGAATCACGATCGCGACCTTGACTGCGACCACCTTGAAGTGGGCGATGAGCTGAAAGTTCCGAACGTGTTGCCGTTCGAAATCGAGAAGGTGAAAGAAATGCAGTTGAAGCCGAACAAAGCGCTCGCAGCCCGAAAAATCTACGTCGATACGACCGAACGCCTGCTCGAAGTTTTCGAGAACGACAAACTGGTCTGCGTTTTCCCGATCACGCCCGGTTCCACCGCCCTGCCGGCGCCGGTTGGAACCTGGAAAATCGTGGGCGCGGCGACCTGGCCCTGGTTCCGATACGACGAATCGATGCTGAACTACGGAGTTCGCAGCGAGGAATATTACAATCTCCCGCCCGGGCCGAATAATCTGGTCGGCGTGGTTTGGATGGGTTTGGACAAACCGGGAATCGGCATCCATGGCACAAACAATCCAGAGACGATTGGTCGCGCTGCCAGTCACGGTTGCATTCGTCTCGCCAACTGGGACGCCATTCGGGTGAAAGATCTCATTAGCGTCGGGAATACGGTCATTATTTTCTAGGTAGCGGCGATTGACCTCAATCGCCATGGCGGTTCGGTGAACCGCCACTACCTAAAAAAGGGAAACATTTTTCGCGCGGAATCGCGACCTCAGGCGTCTAGGCTTTAGATCAACATGATGGACGCCAATGAGCGCGAAGTTTACCGGGCAGCCATTCACGGCGATCGCGAGGCATTTGAAATGATCATTCGCACTCATAGCCGGCCCCTTTTTGCCATCGCCTACGGCATCCTCCAAAATCGCGAGGAAGCCGAGGATGCGGTCCAGGACGCGCTGGTTAAAGCCTGGAAATCGCGCTGGCGAGTTCGCGACCCGGAAAAGTTCCCCGCCTGGCTCTGCATGATCGCGCGTCATCGCGCTCGCGATGTTTTCCGCAAACACCGAACCGTTTCTGTTGCCCACGAACCACATGAAACAAGCGAATCTGGGACAACCGAGACGACTGAATTAGATCAACAGCTTCACTCCGCTCTTGCGGCGTTGCCCGAGCTTCATCGCGCAGCCCTCTCGCTTCGTTACTTCGAGGAAATGGATTACGCGACGATCGAGAACCGGCTCGGTCTGACTAACGGCTCGCTCCGCGGAATTCTCGGCCGCGCGCTGGCGACGATGCGCAAGCAACTCAAACCCGCTCTCGCCTCCGAACAGCCATGACCATTCACGACGACATCGACAACTATCTCGCGGCCGATCTGCACGGCGACCTTTCCGAGGAGGAACGGAACGCGTTTCACACCCACCTCGTCGAATGCGCCGACTGCCGCCAGTTCCATCAGGAAACAAAAGCTATGAACAAAGTTCTGGAAGAAAAACTCGAAGCCGAAAAGCCCGACCTTGCGTTCGAGAATCGAATTCTCGCCGGTTTTCGAGATCGTGTTCCCGCCCGCGCAGGAAGTCTCGGCAGATTTCCGTTCAACCTCGTGCATTCGCGCGCAACCCAGCTGGCTGGCGTTGCAGCATTGCTCCTAGCGCTCGTTCAGGTCGGCAGAATGATTACCGGTGAGCACCTCGTCGCCGGTAGAAGCGAGTCGCAGCCTCTTCCACTTGAACAGTCCGTTGCGTCTACGATCGGACAAAATCGGGAAGCAGATCTCGCAAAATCGGCTGCTCTTCGCACGAGGAAAAACAGTTATGGCTATGGCCCGTTAAAGACAGCTCAGGATTCAGGTGTTGCCGCACCACCGCCGCCGGCAACCGCGACGGGTGGATTAGGACAAGCCGGACTGGTACCGGAATTCCATGAAGAGAAAGCGGCGCCGACGCAGGAAAAAGCAAAGAGGTCTTCTGACGATGAGAGCGTAGTTCAATCCGCGCCCGCAGGAGCGCCAGAGGCTGAAAATCCAGTTGATACTTATCGCCGCGATGATTCGGAACCGGCAGGCAACGCAAATCCTGCGTTGGCGAATCGAAAGTTAATCCGGAATGCGACCGTCGATCTCGAGATCGTGAGTTTCGATCAGGCGGTCCAGAAAATTACCGCGTTCGCGAGTGAAGAAAAAGGTTACGTCGCGACGACGAGCTCGGAGAAACAGCAGAACGGCAAACTGAAGGGCGAGATTGTGGTCAAAGTTCTGCCCGAGAATCTCGATCGGTTTCTACAGAAGATCCGCGGCCTTGGTGAGTTGAAAAACCAAACGCTTGGCACTGAAGACATCACCAAGAATTATTTCGACACCGAAGCGCGCCTGAAGAACGCGCGAGTGATGGAGCAGCGCTGATCGACATGATGAAGACCAAGACCGGCAAAGTCTCTGATCTGCTTCAGGTCGAAAAAGAACTCGGTCGAGTGCGGGAAGAGATCGAGAAGATGCAGGGCGAGCTCAAGTTCTGGGATTCACAGGTTCAGTTCGCCACCGTGACAATTTCACTCGCGGAAAAAGATCTGGAAGAAGCGGCCAAGTATCTGTTGAAGGAACGCGCGCAACTTGCGCTCTACACGCCGGAAGTCGAAAAAGTTTACGAAGATCTCAAAGCACTGGCGTCGGCAAAAGTTCAGATTACGAACGCTCAGCTTGATCGCGACAACACCGGTCGGGTTTCCGCGCGGGTGAGCATGCTGATTGCGCCGGAAGAAAGCGATGGCGTGATTGCGAAAGCCAAAGCGATGGGTCGGGTTGAAAATTTCCAGGTCCAAACCCAACGCGTCGCCCAGGGCGGCGAAGGAATGTCGGAAAACGCGAATACAAAGCGCGACAAAGTCGAACTGAATATCAACATTTCGCGAGACGAGCAGGAGCAGGCGCTGCAACAAACGACTTTGCGCATTCGCACGTCGTCGGTGGATGAGAAAACGAAGGCGCTCCGGGCTTTGGCCGAGAAACAAGGCGGTCGGGTCCGGAACTCGACTTTTAGTCGCGACCCCGACGGCCGTGAATTCGCGAACGTGATGTTGCGGGTGCCGATAAAGAACTACAGCGCGCTGATGCAATCGCTCGATGCGCTGGGCAAAGTCGAAAATGTCAGCGTGCAACGGCAGGACCGTCCGGATGTCGACCTCTCCAATGCGCCGGCGGATTTGTCGATTCAGGTTTACAGCCAGGGCAATATCGTTTCGTCCGACACCGGCTTGATCGCCACTTTGCGGCGCACCATTGCCCAAAGCGCGGGCGCGATCATGTGGAGCTTGCGAATGATTTGGGTTGCGATTGCGTTCCTCGCTCCATGGATCGTGGCGATTGTGGCACTGGTTTGGATCGTGCGACGGGTTCGAAATCGGCGGAGGTAGGTAGGGGCGATTGCCCTCAATCGCCCGCGGGCCGTTGGGGGCAACGGCCCCTACCTTGTGGATCGCTGCGGTCGTTGGAATAATCTGGATCGTGCGGTGTGTTCGTCGGGGGACGCTAGGTAGCGGCGGTTCACCGAACCGCCATGGCGATTGAGGTCAATCGCCGCTACCTAATCCCTCTTGCCCGCTTCTAAAACGAATCGTATTTTAATGATCAGGAGGATGTCGATGAAGTCCGAGAGCGGGATTAGTTACAGCAACCCTGCGGTCGCCAGTTGTCCGAAGCATTTGCTCCAATTCGCGGTCGATCAGCGTTACGACGATTACACGCCGGTCGATCACGCCGTCTGGCGGTTCATCATGCGGCAGAACATTTTTTTCCTCCGCGAGTACGCCCACAAAGTTTATTTCCAAGGTCTGCTCGATACCGGAATTTCGTTCGAACGGATTCCGCGGATTGAAGAGATGAACGAGATCCTGGGCAAGATCGGCTGGGGCGCGGTGGCGGTGGACGGATTCATTCCCCCGGCCGCGTTCATGGAATTTCAGGCCTACAAGGTGTTGGTGATCGCGTGCGACATGCGCCAGATCCATCACATCGAATACACCCCGGCGCCGGACATCGTGCACGAAGCCGCCGGTCACGCGCCGATCATCGTCGATCGCGAATACTCAAATTACCTGCAGCGCTTCGGCGAAGTCGGCGCGAGAGCGATGTCGTCGAAAAAAGACTTTGAGCTTTATCAAGCGATCCGGCATCTATCGATTTTGAAGGAGCAACCGAACAGCAACGCAAATGAAGTCGCCGAGGCGACGCGCGAAGTGGAACGCCGCTTCGCCAATCTTGGCGACCCTTCAGAGATGGCCCTCTTGTCGCGTTTGCATTGGTGGACGGTCGAATACGGCCTGATCGGTTCGCTGGGAAATCCGAAGATTTACGGGGCCGGCCTGCTCTCATCGATCGGCGAATCGGTTTCCTGTCTCGAACCGGACGTGAAGAAGATCCCCTACTCCATCGACGCGATGAATCAGCCGTTCGATATCACGACCAAACAACCGCAGCTGTTCGTCTGCCGCGATTTCGAACATTTGAAAGACGTGCTCGAAGAATTCGCGAGCAAGATGGCCTATTCGGTCGGTGGCCTCGAAGGAATCAACAAAGCGATCGAATGCGCCAACGTCGCCACCTGTCAGTATTCGTCAGGGCTGCAAGTCACCGGCGTACTTTCGACGAAGTAATTGTCGATCAGAAACGGACCCCGATTTATCTGCACGCCAAAGGTCCGTGCGCCCTTGCTTATAAAGACAAAGAGCTGCCGGGCCACGGCCGCGATTATCACAAGGAGGGATTTCGGTTCGCCGATCGGAAATTGGAAACCGACGGAAGTTAAGCAAGGCAAGAAAGCGAAACTGGAATTCGAGAGCGGCATCACCGTTGAAGGCAAGATCGACAAATTGCTCGAACGCGACGGCAGACTGGTGTTGATCACATTCTCGAATTGCACTGCCAAATACGGCGATCGCGTTCTGTTCGATCCGAGTTGGGGAAATTACGACATGGCGGTGGGCGACCGGATCAGCTCGGTGTTCAACGGCGCGGCGGACAAGGATGCTTACAACCAGGTCGCGCTCGTTCCGAAAGAGCGCACAATCAAGGTCCCATCGGACGCGAAACGAAAGAAGCTGGAGAATCTATACGCTCAGGTCCGAAAGATTCGCGAAACCAGGAAAGGTTACGAGCGTTTGGGCGAAATCTGGGAAACACAACAGGCGGAACATCCGGAAGATTGGCTGTTGTCGATGGAGATCTTCGAAATTCTCGACACTATGCCTGTAGGGGAAGCTGCTAGCTTCCCGAATGGTTCCGAGCAAATGTCGTTAAAGATGCGGATCGAGAAATTTCTCAACGACAAAAAATCGAAGACCAAGGATCTGTTGACCCTGATCAGCTGGGGATTCCGGTTAGTTGAGTATCATAAGAAGCCGGAATACCAGGCCGCCCTGGCAGCGTCGCGGAAGTAGCATTGCCATAACTCGCTGCCTGCCGGTTGTACCTGGCAATTTGCTTCCGAGTTTTCCGTCGGATTAAGTTTGATGTGTGAGTGCCAGGGTCCTAGAATCGCGCTGATTACCGCCGTTTTTGATGCACAATCGCGCGATAACCGTAATCGCTGCTGTATTGGTTGCCGGCTGCATCCAGCAGGTGGCGGCAGCGCCACAAGAAACCGAGATTCCGGGTGTTACCGCGGAGCTTACTGAAGCGCGGCAATACGATGGAGCGCTTCACATCGGCATTACGCTGCACAACAGCACTAACAAAAGCGTTTCGGTTCCGGACGGTTTGAGATACGCCGATGTCGTGCTGATCGATAAAGCCGCGAATCTGAAACATTATCCAATAAAGGATGCCGCTGGGCACGTTCTTGCCGGTCCGATCGCAGACTGGAACGAAGGGGGTCGTTGGTTTATGCAGCTGGAGCCCGGGTCCCAGACTGTCATGTGGATCCTGTTTGAGCCGGTCGCTCCTGGTTCCAAGCTCGCTGTGCAATGTCCGCATCTTCAGCCATTGGAGAATGTCGCCGTCACTGAAGGGCCGCCGGCCGGGGATGCCCAAGTCGGGAGCGACGCGTCTGGCGTTCATGGCTCGGTGATGGAAGCAACCCGAAGCGAAGGTCAATTGAAGCTGAAGCTGAAGATAGTGAATCAAGGTAATTCAAGGGCGAAAGGAGCAGGCATTCGTTACAGCGATGTTTACGCACTGGATGCTCAGGGCAAGCGCGCCTATCCGTTGCTCAAAGGATCGGATGGTCTGTTCATCGCAGAACCGCGTTCGGACAAAAACGAAGGCGGCCGCTGGTTTCTCTCTGGAGTCAATCCAGAACAGCAAGTTTTTATGAGCCTCACCTTTCAGGCGCCCCCCGATAACGTAAAGAACGTCGACGTAATCGTTCCCCGATTCGCACCGTTCGAGAATGTTGCGATCAGCGGGGAAGGCGGCGCACAAGCATCTGGAATCGCCGTTGCCGGTAAATCGGTCGAGCTGGAGCGCGTTCTTAAAGATCTGAATGCCGATGTCACACAACAGGAGATCAAAGTAAATCTCGCCGCCGATCTGTTATTTGATTTCGACAAAGCAGACATCAAACCGGCCGCAGAACCGCAACTCGACAAAGTAGTGACGATTTTGAAAGCATATCCTGATGCCCATGTCACTATTGACGGACACACCGACGGTAAAGGCTCGGACGCCTATAACCAAAGTCTTTCGGAGCGTCGCGCCCAAACCGTGGCGCAGTGGCTGAGCGGGCGTTCGGGAAGTGGCGCGGCAAACTTCGAAACCCATGGCTTTGGAAAATCCAAGCCGATCGCACCGAACACCAAACCCGATGGCAACGACGATCCAGAAGGCCGAGCAAAAAATCGTCGGGTAGAGATTGTCGTGAAACGAGCGCAGTCCGCTTCCGCTGCGACAACACCAGAAAGAAACTCGGCTGCACCGCCGGCAAGCGCGACAGTTGCGCAAAGTCCGAGTCCGAGCCCAACGAAAGCGCCAACCGATCCATTCACCGGCGCCGAGAGCACGCCGGGCCCATAGTCTCCGATGAAAATTTTCGCGCTGGCGCTGCTTTGGCCAGCGATGATTCTGAGCGCGGCGGAATCATCAGGGTGGAAGATCGATCCCGAACCAGCGCTAACGCCGGGGGTCCTCGGTGAGTGGGACGATTGGGCGATTGTGAATCCGACAATCGTGAAAGTTGCTGATAACTGGTGGATGTTCTTCGAAGGCAGCCAGTTTGATAACGAAGGTGTGCACTCCGCCTTTGGAATCGCACAAAGCGATGATGGCCATGTCTGGCGTAAGCACTCAC
Organism: uncultured Verrucomicrobiae bacterium; assembly: GCA_963817335.1. Taxonomy (GTDB): domain Bacteria; phylum Verrucomicrobiota; class Verrucomicrobiia; order Chthoniobacterales; family UBA10450; genus AV40. The sequence continues at coordinate 245,102 of CAWFNX010000004.1, forward strand.
AAAATCCGCTCTTCAGGCCCGAGGTGAACAAGACACAATCCTGCTCGGCCCCATCGATCACACGATGGCGCGATGCGTTTTGGATGGTCTACGTCGTCAGCGAAGATCCGTTCCATCCGTCCGACGCGCCAGTTACCACCCGACTTGCGCGATCCGACGATGGCTTGACTTGGGACGACGTAGCCGGAGCGCGGCTTCCAATTTCCTCCACAATATCTTATCCGCTTCGGCCCTGCCTCTATTCTCAAGATAACGAGTTACATCTGTGGTGGATCGGTCCGACAAGTCCTGGTAGTGATGCGTTATTTCATTCCGTTTCCCAAGACGCGCAAACATGGTCGATGCCGGACCAGCAAGCCACCAATGAGATCGACTCTCGCCGAATCTGCTGCGCCCGCGTTTACCCATCGGGCAATTCCTGCATCCTTAGCTACGTTGCTTACGACGAGTCGAAACGGAGCTGTTTTCTGGTGACGAAAACTTCCGCTGACGCGCGCAATTGGATTTCCAAGGGACCACCGGAGTTTTGGTTGCCATCGCACTTCGAGCATCCGGCGCCGTGGATTGTATTCGAGAGCGCTGGAGCTCACGTGTTTTACTCGGTGCAAGACAACGAAAACGGCCAGCAACTACGCAGCGCATATTGTGAAAAGCAGGCCTATGCATCGCCTTAAGATTGAACTCACGGCAGTGCTCGGCTGCGTATCCTTTGCCGGAAATGGTATCTTTGCTCAAGGGAATGCGGGAGTGCCGGAACCGGGTTCCACGACCAGCGATGGATTTACCGTGTCGGCTCTCTGGCAGGTTGAATACACCCACGAGTATCATCACCGCGAGTGGGTCGGTATTCGCGCTCAGCAGTTTGGACCGTGTCATACCGGCGACTTTGAGCATTCCTCGGAGACATTGAGAGAGACGGTCGATGTCACGGAAGAAGTGAACAAAACAACGAAGCAACAACGAGCCGTAGTTAAGGACGGCAAGTGGCATTGGGAAGCTCATCAAGAATCATGCGATCCCGCCCACAAATACGACGATTCATTGGACGGAAGATTTGATGATGCCTCGATCCACCACGACACCGACCAAGATGGCAGACCAATGGTTTCGTTCCAAGTGCACGCGGTATCCCCCAAGAACTACGTGGCGAAATTCGGTCATCCGCAGCCAACCGTCCCATCGCCCTCTTGTCACGTTGCCTACCAAGCCGACAATCTTACCTACAGGCACAAGGACGGAGCGACAATAGGCCCAACGAAACAGGGCTCGGGCGGCAAATGGACGAGTCATCTCATTATCACCCGCACGGCACAGAAAATTGAGGCTGAAATCAAGCCCGGCCCCGGATTCAAGGAGTGGGTGCCAACTCTCGACAGCAAAATTCCTTTCGAAGCACGGGTCGTTAGTCCGCCTGACTTACCGGTGCAGTGGAAAATATCACTTTTCAAAACATCAAATCTTCCCGGGGTTTGTAATGATGCGAACATGCCGCCAAATGTTGCCTCACGCTGGCAGAATCGAATCAAACGAGGCAGCTATGATCTGGTTTTTGATTTTCGTAACTACGGTAAAACCAATCCGCTATTCAAACCCGTGGACGAACCCTGGCAAGTACTGGAACCCGTTCGGCAATCCAACAGCGTTGCATTCGACGTGAATTGTCTAGACTACGGCGCTTCCGGCCGCGTGATGGCAGTAGCTCACGCGGCAGGCGCGTACGCTAGTGCAATTTATAAAGAAACAGGTGAGCCCTTCGTGCGCATTCCGTGGGCGCCCAACGCGCAGCTGGATAATCACATGGCGATGCACGCCAAAACCTATACGGGCGAAGAAAAATACTACGCGCGCGATCCAAAGGACGACATCGACGACTCTCCGGCAGGTACGTCATCGTGCAGTGGTGATGGCCTGAGCACTTTTGAGGAGTATCGCGGATTCTACGTGCGCGATGACGGAGATTTTGCCGTGAACGCTAGGCCAGTTTTCAAACGTCTCGACCCCGACAAGAAAGATGTATTTATTGTGATGGATGACCACAGCGCGGTTCTTCTCGGCCGATATCTCGCGGATTTTCAAAATGCGAGCGGCCTTGTTGTCCATCGCATTGGGTCACGCGAAAGCTGGTTGCACGTCGATCCATTCTTCTATCCCGTCGCGAACTTTAATCGCGCGACGGAAGACAAAGCGCAGCGTGCTATTCGATTGAGCGAGCTACCCATCGAAGACGATGGAGTTCTTGGAGACACCTCCCCGCATATCGGACCGCCACGTCGCGTGAAGCTGGTGCGGGTGGACTTTCAAAAATGCGTCGAGGTTTGGAAAAACCTCGGAAACTGGGTGCAATACACTGTCGTGCACGAGCTGGGCCACGCAGTGGGCATCGCGCATCACGGCGATAACCCCGACGACGACGCTTCCGTGGCTCTCGAGGGAGCAGAACATAGCGGAAACTCCGATTGTCCAATTCGTTATCACACCGCCGGATTTTATCTCCACAAAGCATCAACGGTCGAACCGTCACCAAAGCCGCAAGTTTACGACAATAGTCATGATCAATTAAGGGTTGGGGTTTTTTGTAATTCCGCGTTTGGTACAGGCCGCAATACGAAACGGACAGACGGCCGTTATTACTGCGGCGACGCAGATCGCGGCAACTGCGCCGGGCAAATCGTGGTCAACGACAATTGCCAGAATCCAAATTATCCCGGGGAAGATAAAGGCCCGCCGGCCACCACCCGCATTTCAACTCATGCCGATCCGGTCGAAAATCGCGAGAACTCAGAGCTGGCCGACGCCAGCGTCACAGCCGAATTGAGTGCCAACGAAGGAGATGTCGTCGCTGGCGAGCCGGTCATCTTCCAGTTGCATATCGTTCCGTCCAGCACCGACCGACACGAGCAGCAGAAAACAGTCGGCACAGCCGGACAAAATTGGACCGACAAGGTATCATTCAAAATAACCGACCCGACAGGTAAGGAGATGCCGGTCAATCTTCGACATCTTGGCGCGGTCCAGAAAATATCGTCGGATCGAAATGTTCCGACAAGCGTCACGTCGCCTGGGCAATTGAAAATGGAACCCGGCGCTATGTATTTGAGTCAGTTCGCCCTCGACGCTGCCGAGACGGCGAAACTTTCTGGAAAATTTCACGTCGTTGCGGTCGTGCCATTCAACGACGGTTCGGTATCGTCTGGCGAAGCAGAAATCGAAATTAAATTGCCCCGCGATTTTTCGTCGAACGAACGAGCTGGACTGGAGCTACGACGGATTCTGGCCAACGCCCGCGTCGCATTTGTCGACGAGAAATTTGGCGAAGCCGAGAAACTTTGCCGGGATGCGGTCGCAAGAGATCCTAGCTCATTCCAAGCACACTTGTTGCTCGCCCGTAGCTTGGCAAAACAGAACAAAGACCGCGAAGCGTACGACGAGTTCGGCAAGTCCCTCCAGTTACGCGGCAAGCCACCCAATCGGGTGAATGAACCGCCATACGAAATCACGTTTGAAAGACACCGGCTCGCCGACAAGCTCGGAATCAAACCCGAACCACCGCAGGCCGCGAGCCGACCGTTTTCGACGCATTCCCTTACCGCCGAAAGCGGGACTGGAAAATCGACGTCTCCCTTCGCGAAGGATGTCCCCAAATTGACTTTTGAATGGCGACTGGTCGAGCCAAGCGCCGATCCACTCGGTATCCGTTGGATTGCAGCGGAAGTTAGCGGAGTCGAAAAAGACCATCTGATTGCCACGGCGAAATCGGAACCGAACAAACAATCCGGCCAGTTTTCGCTGACAAAACCCACAGCGGGATTTCCCCCGGGAAAATATCGCGTCGAAATTTGGCAGAACAGCAAGGAGATTTACCGCGAACCGTTCGAAATTACGCCGTAGTTCGCTAAACGCTTTCGTCCTTGAAGTGGCGCTTTCCTTTGAGGGCCTTGGCGTACTCGTCCTTGCTCAGAATATTTTCGTCGAGCTGCATGTCGGTCCGGAGAAAATTCTGGAACCAGGTTTCGATCCGTTGCTTGTCCTTCAAGACGTCTTCGGTGATGTAGTTCGCGTCGATATTGATGCAGATCCCGCCGACGATCCCGAAATCCTTGCGCTTTATCGGGATCGAGGTGCATTTGAATTTTCGCGAGCCGATATTGAGCTCGTAGTTCAGTTTGTCCTCGTTGTGAAGCTGCCGGCGCTTGAAGTCGATCAGCAGGTTGGTTGCTCCGTCGCGCAAATGCCGCCCGGTAACATTGTTCTCGAGCGTGATCAGCGAGTGCGCCGGATTGGCAAGGTTGTGCAAAAGAATTTCGATGCCGGTGTTGGGAAACGATTTTCCGATTAATCGAACGATCCGTTCGTAGTTTTCGAGAAACTCGTGGGTGTCATCGACGATTTTCTTGCCGTCGTATTTCTCGAACAACTGCGAGTAGACTTTTTGTTCCGCAGGTTCGAGCAGGTTTCGAACGTTGTTCTGCTCGCCAATGAATATCAACTGACGCGCTGCGGTATGGTCCTCGTTCTTGAGAAAGTAATGCATCCCGAGCCGGAAATTGTTCAGATTGAACTCGCCGAAGTTCTCGCGGCTCACTGTGAACGGATAGAAATCGTACTCCTCAAGGTTTCGTCCAAATTTTCGCCGCCGCTCCTTGTATTTTCCCCAAATGAAACCGGCGGCGAGGAAAACCGCCGAGGCAATGATCGAGGCGATGACGTTGATTCCGATTTCGCTCTGCAGGGCTTTAAACATATTTGCCCGGATTAGACGGTTAAGCTGACATCATCACAAATTTCCGGCCGCGTTTGAAAGCGTGATATTTTCGACCGCTACGTCTGAGGGCCGGGACAAGACGTAGGCCACAGCGTCGGCGACCTGTTCGGTCGAGATCATTTTGTCGCGGGGCCAATCCCCGGCGACGTCGTCCCAAATTTCAGTGTTAGTGGCGGCCGGATAAATGTTGATCACTCGAATGCAATGCTCGCGTAGTTCCTGACGGATCGATTGGGACAAGCCTTCCATGGCAAACTTGCTCATGCAGTAGGCGCTCCAGTTGGGGAATGCCGTCGTGGCCGCGACCGAAAGAATGTTCACGATGCTCGAACCGGGCGGCATTTGTCCGGTGAAGCTCTGCATCAAGAGAAACGGCGCAGTCACATTTACGCCGATTGTTTGGTTCCACTCTTCCAAGGTGATTTCCCGAAACGGCTTTACCACCGCGATGCCGGCATTATTCACCAGGACGTCGAGTGGCTCGCTGCCAACCTGCGAAATCAAGTTGGCAACGCCTTTTTCGCTCGCGAGATCGTGAATCAATTTCACGACCGTTGCGCAGTGCGGCTCTACTGCCTTGCAGGTCTCGGCAAGCGCAACGGTGTCGCGTCCGTGCAACAGCAACGTCACATCGGGCGCGGCCAACTTTGCTGAGATCGCGCGGCCAATTCCGCGACTCGCGCCGGTAATGAGAATGCGTTTCACCTAATTTAACTGTAGTGGCAGGCGTGCCGCCTGCACAAATTAGATCATTGCAGCCGGCACGGCTGCCTCTACAGAAGAGCTACATCCTTCGTAAGGTAAACCGATTGTTCCGTGTCTCCCACAAACGCAATCGAACCAGCTGTTGGTTCAGCCGGACGTCGATCTTCGACCAGAGCGCGCGGACAATATTTTCGCCGGTGGAGGAGATCTTTTGAAAGTCTTCCGTCTCCAAATCCAGATGTCGATCGTGCCACGGCTGGATCGATTCGTGCAGCGCCTTTTGGAAGGCAACGAAATCGTAAAGGGTACCGCTTCGCTCGTCGTAACTTCCGCCAATAGTCGCCTCTGCGATGTAGAGGTGACCGTGTCCCTGCGGATTGTCGCATTTCCCAAACAATTCCTGATTTTGCTGATCGGAAAACGATTGGACGTGCAAGCGATGCGCCGCACTGAAACGGGCCTGCAACCCGAGAAAAATGGTCTGCTCCGGCCAAGCCTCGGCGAAAAAATCTGCGCGCTCGTGCAAACGCACACGATGAATCGGGAGCGACCCGCTCGCTCGTTCGCGAATATAAGCGGCCAGACTCTCGGTCGTCATCGGACGATCCTTCAAGGCAGACAGTTCATTTAGAAAACGATGATCGAATTCGTCGCGCAACGTCTTGAGGACAAACGTCGATATCGCGCCGGTGAACGAACGGACTGTCGCTCTTCTCTTTCCGAAATGTCAGCCGCACACGATAATTATGGCCGTGGATGGCGGAGGCGGCGCCGAAAATTTGCGCGTTTTCGGCAGCGGTCAGTCGCGGCGACATGGTTTGTCGCGCCGCCGAGAACTCAAACCAGTAGTTCCCTTCGCACACCCCGTCGGCGTAAAACGTCGCGCTGCGGTCGGGGGTTTCGATCAAGTGAACGGCAACGAGTTTTGCATCGACATCGCCGAAGAGTGGCGAAACGTCAGCGAAAAGTTGACTCGCGATGTTCTCGGCTGTTGGCACCAATCCGGCAGGCGCCGGACGAAACACCGGATTATCTTCGTTCAAGAACTTGTGATCGAAGCGTTGGTCGACGATTTCCCCGGCGCGGCGTTTGATTTCGCTGATGTTGATCAACATTCCAGTGACCGGATCGACTCGGCCGCTAAAGATAAAATACACGACATAGTTGCGGCCGGTTCCGTGTTTCGCTCGGCTTTCTTCTCCAAACGCCGCCACGTTTTCGCTCTCGCTCCAGCGCGGGACGAACAGCCTTCGCGAAGCTGAAAACTCCAGCCGTTTGCTAACCGTTAGAAGCATAAGAGAGCAAACACCTGACAGCTGATCACGCAAGGTGGATTGAGCTTCTGTAGGAGACGCTGTTAGCGTCTCGGCGCGGGAAGCAAACTGCTTCCCCTACAGGCCGCAGCACCTATTCTTTCAGGAGCGCGAGGAATTCGGAGCGGGTGCGGGCGTCGTCCTTGAACGACCCGAGCAGGCACGACGTTTTCATGACGGAGTTCTGCTTTTCCACTCCGCGCATCATCATGCAAAGATGTTTCGCTTCAACCACGACGCCGACTCCGCTTGGCTCCAAACATTTCATCAAGGCGTCGGCGATCTGGACGGTGAGCTGTTCCTGAATCTGCAACCGACGCGCGAAAACGTCGACAATGCGCGCGATTTTCGAAAGCCCGATCACTTTTCCACTTGGAATGTAAGCCACATGGGCGCGGCCGATGAACGGAAGCAAATGATGCTCGCACATCGAATAGAGCTCGATGTCTTTGACCAGGATGATCTCGCTCGCTTCCGAGCTAAAGATTGCGCCGTTGATAATCTCCTCCAGGTCCTGCCGGTAGCCATTGGTCAGAAACTCGAACGCGCGGGCGGCGCGCGACGGAGTCCTGAGCAATCCTTCTCGCTGCGGATCTTCGCCGATCGCCTCTAGCAAATTCAAAAAGGTTTCCTCCATGCGCGCTAGCTTTGCTGCGCCGCATTTCGGAATGCTCCGCATGCGACGTTCAGCCGCCTGCAATTCCGTCTCGCCGTTGCCTGATGAGCTCATCCTAATCGAGCCAGCTGAGGGGATACTTTTCGTCGTCGAGTTTCACCGCTGCCTCGGTCAGTTCGAGGGTGTGTTGGGTGTCGAACATGACTGCGAGCTCTTCGGTACGGGTTGCGTCCTTGCTAGCCATGATTGTTCCAGGATGCGGACCGTGCGGAATGCCGCGCGGATGCAAAGTAATCGACGCCGGCTCAATCCCCTTCCGCGAACCGAAATTCCCGCGGACATAAAACAAAACTTCATCTGCTTCGACGTTATCGTGGACCCACGGAATTTTTACCGCTTCCGGATGATAATCGAGCAACCGCGGTGCGAATGTGCAGACGACGTAACCGCGGATCTCGAATGTCTGATGGATCGGCGGCGGTTGATGCACCGTGCCGGTGATTGGTTCAAAATCCTGGGCGTTAAAGGTGAACGGATAAACGTAACCGTCCCAGCCCACGACATCGAACGGATGATGCGCCATGGTCACGCAAGTCCAGCGTGGGCCATCCTTCACCAAAATCTCGGTGTCTTCTTCCTTGTCGATTGCATTGATCTCGGCCGGTCCATGAAAATCGCGTTCCGAATAAGGCGATCCCATTTTAATTTGGCCTTCGCTATTCAAGTAACGCTTCGGGATTCGCACCGGGCCGGTGGATTCCAAAATTAAATAATCTTCTTCTTGAACCTTGTCCGGAACCAGGCGGTAAGTGATCCCGCGTGGAATCACGATGTAATCTTCGGCGCGATAACGTTGCTTTCCAAAAACGGACTCGATCGTTCCGCCGCCTTTGAAGACAAAGATGATCTCATCGGCGCCGCCGTTCTTGTAATATTGGAATTGCCCGTAATCTTTTTCCGGCCGGCAACGCCATGCGGTCATATCCTGGTTGAACAAAATCGGGACGCGCCCGCTGTAGATATCTCCGCGGCGCGGCAAGTTGGCGGTTTTCAAATGATGATGACGCAGCGGACTGTCGGCGGCTTTCTTCAGCTCCTCGCATTTGAGGAGCTTCACGCTACGAACCCGCGTAGGCGGTCGCAGGTGATACATGATTGAGAATGCCTCGTTGAATCCTTCCGTCGTGACAACGTGTTCGTAGTAGATGCCTTCGTTTTTGTACCCCGGTCCCTGGCCATTGCGATGGAACCAGATGTGATGCTTTCGCGGCATCTCGCCTAATTTTTGGTAATACGGCATGGTCGATTGTCTCCTCTTACAAATTGCCCCTGCGTTCCTGTTCTTTCTCCAGCGCCTCAAACAACGCTTTGAAGTTTCCTTTGCCGAAACTCTTCGCGCCTTTGCGTTGAATGATTTCGAAGAACAACGTCGGCCGATCCTCCACCGGCTTGGAAAAGATTTGGAGCAAATAACCTTCGTCGTCGCGATCGACCAAAATCCCAAGCCGCTTCAACGGTCCGAGATCTTCATCGATGTGGCCCACCCGCTCCGGCAGCGTGTCGTAATAACTCGTCGGAATATTTAAAAACTCGAGACCACGCTTCTGCAAATCGGTCACCGTTTTCACAATGTCGCCGGTCGCGATCGCGATATGCTGGACGCCTTCGCCGTTGTAGAAATCGAGATACTCCTCCACCTGCGATTTCTTTTTGCCCTCGGCCGGCTCGTTGATCGGAAACTTCACGAAACCGTTGCCGTTGCTCATCACCTTGCTCATGAGCGCCGAGTACTCGGTCGAAATGTCCTTGTCGTCGAAACTGAGGATGTTTCGGAAGCCCATCACGTCTTCGTAAAATTTCACCCACGGATTCATCTGGTTCCAACCGACGTTGCCGACGCAATGGTCGCAATAAAGCAGCCCGGTCTCTTTCGTCTCGAAACCGGGATCCCATTTCTCGAACCCCGGCATAAACGGGCCGGCATAATCGCCGCGCTCAACAAAAACGTGGACGACATCCCCGTAAGTGTGAATGCCGCTCATCACGACTTTGCCGTGTTTGTCCTTCAAGGTCTTCGGCTCCATGTAACTCTTGCCGCCGCGCTTGGTTGTTTCTTTCCAGGCTGAGGTCGCGTCTTTGACTTTGAGCGCGATCGCTTTCACGCCGTCGCCGTGCTTGTAAATGTGATCCGCTATCGCTTTGCTGCCGCGAATCGGCGTGGTCAGAACGAACGTCAGTTTGTTCTGTCGAATCGCGTAGCTCGCGCGATCTTTGATCCCGGTTTCGGGGCCGGCGTAGGCCAGACTTTGGAAACCGAACACGGTTTTGTAATAGTGCGCGGCCTGCTTGGCGTTGCCGACGTAAAATTCAATGTGGTCCGTGCCCTCGAGCGGCAAAAAATCCTCAGCTGCTTTCGACGCAGCTTTCTTTTTAGGAGCAGCAATAGTTGTTGCCATAAAGTACCTCCGCGATTCCGCGCTCTACGCGCGTGCCCTAAATATAAGATCGACAGTCCTCTGTCGCAAGATGGTAGGGGCGATTGACCTCAATCGCCCGCGGGCGGTTCGGTGAACCGCCCACACCTCTCTATTTGCCGTCCGGATGAGCAAGCTTCTCAAACCGCGGATCGCCCCGCAGCGCGTCGAAATCCGGATCGAGCCGTAGCCACGCGGGTGTAATCGGTTCTCGGTATGGAATCGTCAACAGATGCGCCAAAGCCGCAATCGCAAGGTCCTTTTGGCCAAAACGTGCAGCGATCACCGCGCGCGTGTATTCAATCTCGGGCCCAATCCAAGCGTCCTTCGACGTAGGCGTCAGGCTGATCGCACGCTCGACATATTGCATTGCGAGTTGGCTGTCGCCTAGCCCAGCACACACCCAGGCGAGCTTTTCATAGATCGAAGCCGCGTAGTGTGGCTGTTCCTTTAGCGCTTGCTCAAGTTCGTTGCGAGCTTGGGAATAGCTCGTGTTGGCGTTGGCGACATCGCCCGACAATCGCTGAAGGTCGCCTAGATATCGCAAGTAAGAATTGCGCGTTAGGGCTCGTGATGAACCGCCCTGAGCCAACAAGCGTCGTAACAACTCAATAGTGTCTGGATACGACCGGCGCAGCTTCGCTTGATAATAAAGTTCGTCGAGGCCAGCGTCGCTCTTAACTGTGGGATGAAGTTTCTTCAGGAGTGCGTCGGCGCGATCGAGGTCGCCTAATGACTGATAAACAGAGGCTTTTCCCGCGATCAGAAAGGCTTCGTCTGGCCAGACGCGCAGCGCTTCGTCGTAATAGCGGACTGCTGCGACAAAATCACGGGTAGTTTCACAGAGACGCGCTGCCTGCAGGCGCAACCAGCGCTCACGCGGATTCAACTCAATAGCCTTTTCGACATAGGCGCGGCTTTTCTCCCACCGCCCCTGCTTCGAGGTGATGAAGACCAGTGTCTGCGGAATGTCGGTGTCATTCGGCAACTTGGTTAGCAGCCGTTCAAAACTCGGACGGGCGCCTTCGTCATCGTCTAAGACCCAAAATTGATAAAAGGCCTGCGCTAGCTGGACCTCTGCAAGATCGGGCTGTAGCCGCACGGCAGTTTCGAGCGATTTCTGCGCCGCTTCACGCACGCTCGGCTTCGCTTCGACTCCGGAATACCATAGCGAGTGAAGACGCGCCAACATCGCCCACGCAATTGCAAAATTAGGGTCAAGACGGACGGCTTCCTCGAACGGCTGTATTGATTTGGAAATATCGTCAGTTGTGCCGGCTTCGCCATATAACGCGATTCCGCGTAGATAAGCATCGTAGGCTTCCGGATTGTTAGTAGGCTTTTGCCCCAGTGCATTTTGTTCAGCGCCAGTCAGCTTCGCCTTCAAAGCTTCGGCAACCGCAGTCGCGACTTCGGCCTCTACAGCGAAAATGTTTTCTAGTTTGCGATCGTAGCTCTCGGCCCAAAGATGTTCATCCGTTGCGGCCCGAATAAGTTGCACGTTGACGTGTACTTGATCGGCTGCTCGCTGAACACTGCCCTCAAGAAAGTTCGCAACGCCAAGTTGATGGGCAATCTCGGACAAATTGTCCGGACGCGACGCGTATTGTTTCGTCGAAGCGCGGGAGATGGCCTTTAGGTCGCCAATCTTCGCGATCCGAGTGAGGATTTCGTCCTGAATACCCGTGGCAAAATAGGCATTGTCCGGATCGCGGCTCAGATTTTCGAACGGTAAGACGGCGATGCTCTTCTCGGGAATCGATGCCCCAGCAGACGTGCGATATGGGTGGCGCTCGTAAATCAACATGGCGATCACAAGGAGCAGCACGCCGATGATAACGAAATCGAGGATTCGTCCTGTGACACGTCGAATTTGTCGATCTGTCGCTGGATCGACATCCTCAGACCGGACAATTCCCTCGGGCGTGAACTCGTAGATCCAAGACAGACACATCGCGATCGGAAAACCAATCGCTAGTGCGATTACGACAAAGCGAATCGCCGAGTTTGGAATCTCGAAGAACGGAAAAACCTGCGTCGTGAGCTGAGCAAGGAACCACGCGACGACTCCATAAGCGACAGCCGCGCGGTAAACATTGCGCCGTTTTAATTCCCCGAAGAATTTCTTCGGATCCATCCAGCGATGGATTTAACGACCATCTTTCCTGCCGGTCGAGCCTTTAGCTTGCTCGCAATAGCCGCTTCGCTCCGCGAAGCGCGGGCGATTAGGGTCAATCGCCCCTACCTTTTTGGGCTGCGCGAAGCTTTAAGCGCAGCGCGTTGAGCCGGATAAATCCAGTCGCGTCGCCTTGGTTGTAGGCAGATTTTTCGCCCTCCATGGTGGCGATCTTTGGATCGTAGAGACTTTTCGGACTCTTGCGGCCAACGACGATGATGTTGCCCTTGTAAAGTTTGAGTCGAACGACGCCGGTTACGTTGCGCTGGGTTTCGGTGACGAGCGCCTGCAGCGCTTCGCGTTCGGGCGAAAACCAGAAGCCGTTGTAAACCAGCTCGCTGTATTTCGGAATCAGGCTGTCGCGCAGATGCATGACTTCGCGGTCCATGGTGAGCGTTTCCATTTGGCGATGCGCGAAATGCAAAATCGCGCCGCCCGGAGTTTCGTAAACGCCGCGGCCTTTCATTCCAACAAAACGGTTCTCGACAATGTCGACGCGGCCGATGCCGTGTTTGCCGCCGAGCTTGTTCAGCGTTTGCATCACGCCGAGCGGCGACATGGAGGGCGCCGCGCTGTCGGCGCCCAAATTTTGGGACACGACGGCGCGTGTCCCTCCAGAAACGTAAACACAATTGCCGTTCTCGAACGTAAGATCGACCTGTTCCGCTTCGTCCGGCGCGTCTTCCGGCGCGACGCTCAGTTTGTACATGCCGCGCATCTTTTTTGAGCTGGCGTCGAACCACGGGTCTTCCAGCACGCCGCTCTCGAAACTGATGTGAAGAAGATTCCGATCGGTGGAATACGGTTTCGTCGCGCTCGCTTCGACCGGAATTTTGTTTTTCTTCGCGAACGCGATCATTTCCTTCCGTCCGGGAAATTGTTTTCGGAACCGTTCTTCCCGCCACGGGGCGATCACTTTCAACTCCGGCGCGAGCGCCGCGGCGGTTAGTTCAAATCGAACCTGATCGTTCCCCTTCCCCGTCGCGCCGTGCGCAATCGCCTCCGCTTTTTCGGCGCGCGCGATCTCGACCATTCGTTTCGCGATCAGCGGCCGGGCAATGCTTGTTCCGAGAAAGTATTGGTTCTCGTAAATCGCCCCCGCCTGAAACATCGGAAAAATAAAATCGCGGGCGAATTCCTCGCGCAGATCTTCGATGACGCATTTGGATGCGCCGGTCGCGAGCGCTTTCTCTTCCAAACCGGCGAGTTCTTCTTCCTGACCGATGTCCGCGCAGAACGCGATGATCTTGGCCTGATAATTTTCCTTCAGCCAACGCAGAATGACCGAGGTATCGAGGCCGCCGGAATACGCGAGGACGATTTTCACGGAGAGTTGATAGTTTATGGTTGAGAGTTGATCGACTTCAAACAGATCGACCAGTCGAACATTTCCTCACTAAAAACAAGCCTGCCTGAAAATAGCCCGGCGCTTCAGCGCTTGGTTTTCGATTCACGACAGCGCGAGTCCCGAAGGGACGAAAGAGATGTTCTGCCGTCCCTGACGGGACTTGGAATCTTCCTGAACGTTCGTCCCAGCGTTAAAACGCCGGGCTATTATCAAAACTTAATCTCCAAAAGAGATATCTACGTCGCGCGCGACCTGGACGAGTTCGCCGTGCGGCGGCACCAGACGCAGACGATTGACCGCGTCCGCGATTGGAACGTGGCGCACCTGGTAGTTTTGGTAACTGACCATCGAACCGAAATGTCCTTCGTTCGCGAGCTGGACCGCTTTTACTCCAAAACGCGTGCCGAGAGTGCGGTCGAGCGGGGTTGGCGGACCGCCCCGCTGCAAATGACCGAGAACACACGCGCGAGTTTCTTTTCCAGTGCGCGCGGCAATCTCGCGCGCAACGACGTCGCCGACCCCGCCGAGGCGAAATTCGCCGCCCTCGATGTCGCGCTTAATCTGCTGACCGTCTTTGGACCGCGCACCTTCCGCTACCACAACCAGAGAATCGAGGCGACCAGCCGCGTCACGTTTTTTGACCGCGCCCGCAATCTTGTCGTAATCGAACGGGATCTCGGGAATCAAAATAATGTCCGCACCGCCAGCGATCCCGCCGTGAAGGGCGATCCAGCCGGCGTGACGTCCCATTACTTCGACGACCATCACCCGTTTGTGGCTCGTGGCCGTGGTGTGCAATCGGTCGAGCGCATCCATGACCTCCGCCACGGCCGAGTCGAATCCGAACGTCATCGCCGTTGCTTCAATGTCGTTATCGATCGTTTTTGGAACGCCGATGCAATTGATCCCCGCTTCCTGCATTTGCATCGCGGTCGTCATCGAGCCGTCCCCTCCGACGATTATCAATGCTTTGACGTTGAGTTCGTTCAAAACTTTTTTGGCGCAGGCAATCACTTCGGTGGCAACGACGGCCCGGTCGCCGGCTCCAATTTTGGCAATGAAATGACCGCGGTTCGTTGTCCCGATAATCGTCCCACCGAGCGCCATGATTCCTTCGGTGCTCTTGCGATCGAGGACGATATAATCGCCGGGCGGTAGTAATCCTTCGAACCCGTCGCGAAAACCGATCACTTCCCAGCCGAGCTTGTCGGCAGCGAGCACAACGCCGCGAAGGACTGCGTTCAGTCCCGGACAATCACCGCCGCTGGTGAGGACGCCGATTCGGGTCTTCATGCTGAAGACTAATCAAAGCATTTTTTTGGGATCCACAAGGCGACCGCCTGCCGCCCATTGGTCGTAGAGCTGCCAGGCTTGGGTAATCATTTGAGCGCCTTCACCGAATCGATTGCCGCTACCGAGCAAAACAACGATGATCCGTCGCGGAAAAACGCGGGTACCTGTTCCTTCCTGGACCACCTGCGATTCCCTGGTCGAAGTAAGAACGAGACATTGACCGGCGCGAGCAGTCTGCCCGGTTTTTACACCATCGATTCCGTTCGTGCCGAGAAGTTCGTTAGTGTTGCGCAGCAAATAGCGTTGCTCTTTTCCACCGCGCCGCCATGCGATCTGGCGTTCCTTCTGCGAAACGTAAAACCGAAAGCTGGCTTTGTTCAGCGCGTAACGAGTGAGTCTCGCGACGTCTTCGGCGGTGGAAAACGGTAACGGCTTCACGTTCGTGTCGACCCCGTGCGGATTCACAAAGCGCGTCTTTTCCATTTTTAATTGCTTGGCCAGCGCGTTCATCTGAGTAACGAAAATGTCGATTGCTGAGAGTTTCGTGGTTGGCGCCTGGATCTGGGATCCAACGAAACTTGCCAGTGCGTAAGCGGCGACGTTATCGGACTGGACGAGAGCGGCGTAGAGCAAATCGCGCAGGGCAATGTCATCACCGGGCCGAAAACCGACGTTGTTTTCGAGCGTGCCGACAAACGCCGACGGCGGAATGGTAACGAACTGATTGAGGTCGCCGCCCTTATGCTCCGCCCAATCGAGAACCACCATCGCGGTGGCGATCTTTGTCAGACTGCCAATCTGATGTTTATCTTTCGATTTTGATTCCTGGAGAATGAAGCCGGTTTGCGCGTCGGCGATGATGAAGGCCTGCGCCGCAACTGCGGAGCGCAGCGTTCCCGCGAATGCCGACAGCGCGGTGAGAATTAAGATTAAGCGGCGAAAAGAAATCACGCGCGCACTGTAGTGGCAGCCGTGTCGGCTGCAAATTTGAAGTGTAGCCGCGGCGCTGTGCGCCGTTGACCGGCGACGCAGCTCCCTCGTGACGATTATTCAGGCAAACTGATGTTTGCGCGCTCGCCGTAGCGATATGGATTCGCGCTGAGGGTGATGTAGATCCGCTCCGCAGCGTTCACCATGTCGAAGTGCGTTGCACGGCCCAGGCCGCTCGCCCGGATAGTGCCGTGTCTTCCCTGAAAACGGCATCCGCCAGCCATATCGAATTCATAAACAACCACGCCACGATCGACATCGGTGATACGAACATGGAGAATTAATTCGGACTGTCCCGCCCCGAAAGTCCCGAGGAAAAACCGGGCATAGGGGTCGCCGCCGTCGATCAAGGTGTAGTTGCCTTCAACCAGCCAGCCGGTTCGCGGCGACTCGCTGTCCTTCAGAATTCGAGCCGGCGCAATTTTTTCCAATTGTTCTTTTAAATCATTTGCAAACTCCACTGGAGCAAGCGCTTTGCGAATTGGCATTTCGCCGTCGCTCAATGCTTCGTCGCCCCTGAATATTGCGGTGTCGATGCAGAACGGCCGAATGTAAATCGCCTTCGGATCGCTCGCCCCTACTCCACAATTCGTAATCATGTGGACGCCTTTCGAGCCGTAAAAATCCTTGGCATCAATGGCAGCCACCGACCGGCCACCTGGCGTGGCCACATCGGTCTTGGTAACATACATGTCCGCGCATGAGCAAAGCAGGACGCTGGAAGCGATAGCGATGAGAGATTTCATATTATTTAGTGCTGGCGCGCCGGCCTTATTTCGAGGCAAAGGCGGGCCATTTACGCGGTATCTGATGCAACTCTCGTGCCGTTTTCCCGGGAAAACTGCTGCCGACCGGGCTCCGGTTAGCTAGCTCGCCGCCTGAGGTGCCCGCGCCCGACTAATCAGCAGCCTCATAATAAAATAGGTAAACAGCGCGGCCGGCACGCCTATGAACAGTGACCCGATCATCGCCGGCCAGACCACCCGAACCAGAAAGTGCCAGTGGAGGTAATCGCCAAACACAAAATGGTGAAACGGTTTCGGAGCGGGCGGCCGCCGCAGGGTCCAGCAACCGATCTTGTACTCGAAGAAATAGACCGCCGGCATCGCTATCAAAAAGATGTCATGCAAATTGGACGCGATCGCCGCCGCCAATTTATTCGAGCGACAAATCCACGCGACCCCAATTGAGAGAAGTGTTTTCAAACTATAAAGCGGCGTGAAGCCGAAAAACATTCCGATCGCGGAACCGAGCCCGATCGAATGCGGCGTGTCGGCCATCGTTACCAGCGTCATGTGGTGATCGGCCAGCCATTTTTTCTTGCGCCTGAACCAGTTCGGCAGACTCGGTCCGTTACGACTTTCCTCGACTGGCTCAGAGTCTGGCACGGACGCGAACCTAATCTAAAACAGTTCGGGTGTCTGCCCCGCCACGGCGGAGACTTTTTGACCGAGCGCTTTCCTTAGCCGAATCGCCGCCCTCGGCGCGTAATCGAGATTATTGTTGTTGAACACGACGTGAACTTCCTTCGCCTCGCTCGCCAACTTTCGGCTGCGGTCGGCGACTTCTTCAATCTCGTCGTTGGAGTAATCGTAATCGAAGCGCTTCGCGACGGTTTTGCCGGTCAGATAGGCTTTTGGGTCACGGCCATGAAGCCGAAGATAGCTGAACCTCGACGTCGTGACTTCATTCAGGTTCGAAGGCACGATCGAAAAATGTTCGGCTGACGGCGCGTCGACATTCACAAATCCCACGTTTCGCTGGCGCAAAAAATCGACTGTCGATTTTAGCTGATCGCCCACAACCCAATTCCGGTTCCGAAATTCGATTGCCAGTGAATAATCCCGAAGTCTCGAGATTACGGGTTCCAATTCCTCGAGTTCGTGTTTTCGCGGTGAAAACGCCGGCGAGAGTTGCAATAGAAACACCCCAAGTTTCCCGGACGAGTGCAAGATCGACATTGATTGCAAAAACAGGTCGAGAAGCGCGTCGCGTAAGACCGGCGAGACGTTCACCTTTCCTTTCGTATCCGTTTCCGCGAGTCGCTGCAAAGCTGGCGGCAAGAGTTTTGCCTGGGTCGAATGAAACGAAAACAGCTGATGCAATTTCACGTCGAACACGAAGTTGTTCGGCGTGGTCGCGCCCCATCGTTCGACCGTCCGCGGATCCGGCACCGAGTAAAACGTGGAATTGACTTCCACCATTTCGAAATGTTGCGCGTACCAGCCGAGACGTTCGTGGGCCGGCATTTTCTTGGGATACCAGCGCTCGACAAATCCTGGATCGGTCCAGCTTGCCGTTCCGATAAGGATTCTGCGGGGTGCTTTGGCCGCTGCGCTCACCCGCTAACGAAACCGCCCATCGGTAGAACGCAAATGGCTCGAGCTCGTGAAGAACAGCGCATCAGCTCAGCGAATGATCGATTCACCCTTTGGTGGGTTGATTCCGGCAATTAGATCGGCATAATAAGACCGCGGGGTGGAGCAGCCTGGTAGCTCGTCAGGCTCATAACCTGAAGGTCGCTGGTTCAAATCCAGCCCCCGCAACCACTCCCTCCAGTGTTTCAACGTTATCGCGTCTATGTTTTGCGAAATCCGAAAGGGCGCCGTTACATCGGTTTTACCGAAGACGTCGATACTCGCGTTCAGCAGCATAATTCGAGGATAACAATCTCCACGCGAAAAAGAGGGCCATGGGAGTTAGTCTGGCAAAGCGACTGTCTACAGCGTGAAGAGGCTCTTCGACTGGAGCGGAGTTTGAAGCGCCAAAAGGGTGGCAATGGATTCTACAAATTGACCGGGTTACGGAAGGTTTGAAGATCGCTCCCCGCCTAGGCGGGGCAGCCCCCGCAACCAATTTTCTTCGGTTGGGGGCGGTTCAGCCAACCAAATCACTTGCCGCCCCGCCCTGGCGGGGCAAAGTTCAACGCCGCTCAATCGAGCGCATAGAATTCATGATTCCAGAGTAGCTCAGTGGTAGAGCGGTCGGCTGTTAACCGATTGGTCGTAGGTTCGAATCCTACCTCTGGAGGCATAAGTAGCTAGCTTCTGCTCCGTCGAAACCCGATTCCTAAGATGAACTCGGCACGTGCTGGCTTGAATTAGGATGGACGTCGATCTTCGATTCTCCCTAAAAGGCGGAGCAGACCATCGAGAATCGTCAACGGGTGCGGCGGACAACCGGGAACGTAAAGATCGACAGGCACGACACTGTTCGCACCGTTGCGAACTTCGGGATGATCGATGTAGGGGCCGCCCGCAATCGCACATGCGCCGACAGCGATGACGATCTTCGGCGATGGAAGTGCATCGTAAGTATCTTTCAGAGCCGACTGCATGTTTTCAGTGACCGGCCCGGTAACGAGCAATCCATCCGCATGACGCGGCGAAGCAACGAACTGAATTCCGAACCGGCCAAGATCGAAGACGATGGTGTTAAGGACATTTACGTCGGACTCGCATCCGTTGCATCCGCCGGCGCTGACCTGGCGCAGTTTGAGCGAGCGGCCAAACAATCGGCGCGTTTTGTCCTCCAGCGCCTTCGCGAGTTCGAGTGCTTGTCCGTTCATCACCAAATCTTCGCGCCGGTTTGTTGCCAATCGAAATTCCTGGGTGTAGCGAATGGCCTCCTCGGGACATGCCTCAACGCAATCGGTGCAGAACAAACATCGCCCGAGGTCAAGGCGCAGACCTTGATTGTCGATCTTGATTGCGTCAGTGGGACACGCCTCGGCACAGTCACGGCATCCGACCGGGCATTTCTCACGCTCGACGACCGGCCGACCACGAAAACGATCCGGCATCGCGGGCGCAGTTTTCGGGAACGGAATCGTCCGGTATCCTTGTTGAAATCGCGCGACAGTGGCCTTCAGCATAGTGTCACCTCACAAGTCATGTCCGCAGTAGGAAAGGTTGAAGCTCTTGTTGCACAGCGGGAAGTCGGAGATTTGTTGGTCGCGCATTGCTATCGCCAGGCCCATCCAGTTATGGAATGAAGGATCGACAATCTTGTAGTGATTGAATTTCCCGTATCCATCGGTCATCGCGATGTGACAAATCTCGCCGCGCCAACCTTCGACCAGCGACACGACTATGGCGTCGGCCGCCAGAGATTTCGTTTCCGCTCGCGTCGAACCAGGCGGTAACGCTTTGAGTTGGTCGCGGATGAAACTGACTGATCGCTGAATTTCAAGCCAGCGAACATAAGCGCGCGCAAATACATCGCCCGTTTGAAAAGTTGAAACGGGGACTTGGAAAAACCTATAGATGCCGAACGGAAATTCGTGCCGGACATCGCGCTCGATTCCGCAGGCACGCGCGACAGGTCCGACCAATCCCAAGCCGGTGCAGATTTTTCGCGAAATTGTTCCCGCGTTTTCAAATCGTCCCCGGACCGATGAAGTGCTCCACAACAGATTTGTCGCCACTGTTACGTCGTGCAGCGCCTGGTTTACCCTCTCCAATAATTGCGCCACCCGCGCGTCATCCACATCGAAACCAATACCGCCGGGCCTGACGAATCCGCGTCCGAAACGACTGCCGCACAACAACGCAGTCAGGTTAAGAAAATCGCCGCGAATCCGCCCGCAATAGGAAGCCGTGGGCAGGTAACCAACATCACCGGCCAATGCGCCGAGGTCTCCCGTGTGGTTGGCGAGCCGTTCCAGTTCGAGCGCTATCCCGCGCAACGCTTGCGCCCGCGCGGGCGGCTGGCAATTCGCGAGGGGTTCAATAGCCTGACAGTACGCAGTGGCGTGGCCAATGGTCGTGTCGCCCGCCAGTGTTTCCATGTAATGAATGGTCCGCTTGTTAGGCCCAGCGATCAGCGCGCGTTCGACTCCACGGTGTTGATAGCCGAGAGCAATTTCCAAATGGAGCACGTCCTCGCCATGACATTGAAAACGGAAATGACCGGGCTCGATCACGCCCGCATGCACCGGCCCGACTGCGACTTCGTGAATCTCTTCACCCGCGACTTGGAAAAAATTCGTCACGCCCGGCGGCGTTGGCGAATGAAAACGAATCGGCTTCAGCCAGGGATGGCCTTGTGGGATCACACCGCATTGCTCTGCAATCTCGCGCTCGAACCAGTGCGCCTGCGGACATTCCGGCGTCAACGATGGATATTCCTCCACGACATCGGTTGACGACAACCAAAGCGTGCCCGCCTGGTCGTCCGCCAATACTACAAACAGACGCACTGTGCTCTCGTCCTTTAGCTGCTGGCCGAACAAAGCTGCGATACGCGCTCCGTCGCGAACGTTTTCGATGACAACATTGCGAAAATCTTCGATCGAGAGTCGCGGCACCGCTCGGAGCGCAATCAGCTCGCCGTTACTCGTCTGGGTTGAGAGAGCGGATGGCATCAGAACCCTCCTAAAGTTTGCGCGGCGGCATGCAGCGCGGTGCTGATGAAGGGCGGAATGTAAACCCCGAGAATGAAAACCGCTGCGGCGAGCAAGGCTGGCGGCAAGATCGACAGAACAGTTTCACTTAAAGCGGCAGTTTTCATTTCGGTTAGCGGCTGGCCTTGCGCCATTCGCAAGACGACCCCTGCCATCCCGATGAAAATCAATGCCAGCAGGGCGAGATACGTGACTGCAATCGCGCCGTGTCCTTGGTCCAGCGCCGCTTTCAAAATCGTGAACTCGCTCAGGAACAGTCCGAACGGCGGCGATCCAGTGATTGCAAAAAAGCCAGCGATCCACAAAATCCCCGAAACGGGGACAACGCGGAATAAACCGCGGACGTCAGCTGTGGATTTCGTTTTGTAGACGGCAAGAATGTTGCCTGCGACTAGAAACAATGCGGCCTTTATCAGCGAATGATTTACAGCGTGGAGCATCGCGCCAAATGTTGCCGCACCTCCCAACCCGATGCCCAACGCGAGAATGCCCATGTGCTCGACGCTTGAGTAGGCGAGCATCCGTTTGTAATCGGACTGGCCGAGAATAAAGACCGCCGCGACTGCCATCGACACTAGGCCGAACCAGACGAAAAGTTCCTGACAGAACGGCGCTTGTCCTGCCGCAGCGCAAACTTGCAGGGCGCGAAGAATTGCAAGGAACGCGCAGTTTAGCAATGCACCCGAAAGCAATGCTGAAATCATCGAAGGCGCTTCACTGTGTGCATCGGGCAACCAGGTATGAAGCGGTGCCAGCCCCATTTTCGTGCCGTAACCGACGAGCAGAAACAAAAACGCTCCCTTCAACAGCGGGACGCGGAATTGTGTGGCGTTTCGCACCAATTGGCCGAGCAGCAGCGGGGTCGATTCGTGACCGGGGCCCGACGTGGACACGGCGAGAAGAAAGTTGCCAAGCAACGCCAGCGCGATTCCAACCGAACAAATCAGCAGATATTTCCAGGTCGCTTCAAGCGAACGATGATGTCGATGAAAATAAATCAGCGGCGCACTCGCCAGGGTCGTTGCTTCCACCGCGACCCAAAGCAAACCGAAATGCTGGCTGATCGTCACCAGGGTCATCGCTGAGAGAAAGAGCAGCAAGCATCCAGTGAAGGTCGCTTCGGGCGCATTCGTGAAAAGGAAACCTTCTTCAAAATCTTGTTCGGGCGCGTGTTTTTCTCGGCTCAAGTAGCCTAGGCCATAGATCGCGGCGGCGAGAAAAAGCGCGGTCGTGATGCTCAAGAACAACAAGCCGAGGGCATCGAGCGCGAGCGAACCGTTGAAGACCGGAGGTGGATGCACGACCCAGCAAGCCGCGGTCATTCCGGTGTGCGCAATCGCGGTTAATATTAAGAGCGCGCGACGAAGTGGATCCGCCCGTATCGCGAAAGCCGCGATGCCAGCAAAGGTCGGGGTTAGAACCAAAGCGGGAATCAGCACTTCAATCCTTGAGCGTTGAAAGCCGATCGGTATCGAGATGATCGAACTCTCGGCTAATGTGAAAAATCATGATGCCCATCACGAACACCGCTACGAACACGTCGAGAAGCACCCCGAGCTCAACGAGCAATGATAATTCCCGCACCAGTCCAACGCCGAAGGTGAAGATGCCATTTTCCAGCACCAGAAATCCCAGCACCTGATTTACTGCCTTCTTGCGACTGACGATGAGAAAGAGACCAATCAGAATTGACGAGAGCGCAACCGGAACCAGGAGCGGCGAGGTCGTCGGATTTGGCAGCGGAAGGCGCTGTCCGATCCAGAACGAAGCGCCTAACGCCACGACTCCGACGAGCAACGAGGTGACGTTGCCTACGAACGGTTCGACTTCCCGACGCACATCCGCTTCCCGCAAAGCCCGCAGCAGCAATCTCGGAAACACGACACCTTTGATCGCCATACTTCCGATAGCCAGAACCAGAACATGCCACAGCACGCCATGATCGGGCGCGAGCAACGGCAACAGTCCGATAAGGAATCCCTGGACCGCGACCGTGCGAATGGACGCGCCGAGCCGGCTCGACCCCAGCAGCCGCAGATTCGTTAGAACTACCAAAATCAATATGACGTCAACGTTCATAGTTCATCTCAGCGCCAAAATCAGGGCCAGTGTCGCAAGCACTCCCGCGCCGACGAGTAGTTGTGGCACGCGCACGAGCCGCAACCGCGCCATCGTGGACTCGACGATTCCAATAATCACCGCGAGCACGAGCATTCCGCCGATTGAAACTGCGATGTTGATCCAAACGTTTCCACTTGCAATCGGTACGGCAATCCCGATCAGCAGCGCGCCAATTACCCACACTTTAAGCGCCGCGCCGTAGGTAATGAACGCCAAATCCGGTCCACCATGATCGAGCACCATGACCTCGTGGATCATCGTTAACTCGAGGTGCGTGTTCGGGTCGTCCACTGGAATCCGCGCGTTCTCGCAGAGAAGAACGACAAGCAACGCCGCGACTGCCAGCGCCAGCGACAGTCCAGCCGTTTGCCAGACATCCACCGAGATTTTATCGAACATGCCGGACAGCGAGATGCTTCCGGTCCGGCGCGCGACTGCAACCAAAGCAAGAAAGAACGCAGGTTCGGCGAGGGCGGAGAATTGCACTTCGCGGCTCGCGCCCATTCCTTCAAAGCTCGAACCGGTGTCGAGCGCGGCAATCACCGTGAAAAACCGCATCAAGCCGAGCAGATAAGCGAACAGAATCAAGTCACCCGGAAACGCCACCAGCGCGGGAGTTTTTCCGAACGGAACGAGTGCCATCGCTACCAGCACTGCGGCCAGTCCGACGATCGGACCAGCGCGAAAGACCCAGGTGGTTGTGCGACTGTAAACTGCGCCTTTCCTCAACAGTTTCCAAACGTCGTAGTACAGTTGCAGGAGCGGCTGACCGCGCCGACCGGCAAAAAGCGCTTTGGTGCGGTTGATGACGCCGAGCAGCAGCGGAGCAAACAGTAATCCCTCAATTACATTGATCAGTGGAACAGCTCGCATATCACCAAAGTTTCCAAACCAGAAGCGCCAGCAGCGTCAGCGCGATGTAGAGAACATAAAGCTGCACGGAGCCTTGTTGCAGCCAGCGCAGTCGCGACAGCCCGGCGCCGATGCGCGTGAACACGGGCCCGTATATTTTGTCGCCGAACATGTCAGGCGTTTCAGTTCTCAGCGCAGCATCAGACGGGAAATAGCCGCTCGGCGCGGAGATATTTTTCTTTGTGCCGAGCAACGGCTTGAACAAATCCGTTAACGGCTGCGCAAATGACGAAGCGGTATATTGCATCCGCGCCGTCGGGTTCGCATAGCCACAGCCCCACGTCATGCTTTCTTCCACTTTGCGATTCGCGAGCAGAGTCCGTCGCAACAGCGCGAGAATTATTATCAACATCAGGAATGCCGCGCCGATTATTGCCACGAAACGCAATGGTCCTGCCGCGTCTGCGAGATTTTCATGAACAACGTTCGACGGCAATCCACACACTTGTTGGACGACTGGCTGCAAGATCGACAATGCGATTGGCGCGAATAATCCGATGAGAACGCAGCCCGCCGCGAGAAGTAACATCGGGATTCGCATTAACCAGCCGGCTTCATGTGCTTGTTCTGCCTGCTCGCTGCGCGGTTGACCAAGAAACACGATCCCGAACGCTTTCGTAAAACATGCCGCTGCCAGACCGCCAATCAGGGCCAGGCCAGCAATTAATCCGAACAATGGCACGGCGGCTCCGGCGTTGAGAGAAATCCCGCCGCCAAAAGCTCCCAAGTAAATCAGGAACTCACTCACGAATCCGTTCAACGGCGGAAGTCCCGAGATCGCGACGGCGCCGACCAGAAAAGTGAGTGCGGTCCACGGCATTCGTTTTAACAAACCGCCGAGATGATCGATCTCGCGCGTGCCTGCGCCGTGTAACACCGCACCCGCTCCGAGAAAGAGCAGACTTTTAAACAGGGCGTGGTTGGCGACGTGAAGCAAGCCGCCTCCCAAGCCAAGTACGACCAACGCCGGTGAACCTCCACTCATTCCAAGAAGGCCGACACCGAGACCGAGCGCAATGATGCCGATGTTCTCGACGCTGTGATAGGCAAGCAACCGTTTTAGATCGTGTTGCGCCAGCGCGAAGAGTACCCCGAGAATTCCCGATGACAATCCGACCCCGACGAGCACCCATCCCCACCACAGTTGCGGTGGTCCGAGAAAGGTCAGCACGCGGACCAGTCCGTAAATTCCGGTCTTGATCATCACGCCCGACATCAGTGCTGACACGTGGCTCGGCGCGGCCGGATGCGCTTCGGGCAACCAAACATGCAACGGCATGAAACCCGCCTTCATGCCGAAGCCGATTATTGCGAGCAGGAATAACAAACTCGCGCTCGCGGGCGGGATGCCGCTGAGTTTTCCAAATTGATCAAAGTCGAGCGATCCGGCTTCGCGCCCAATCAAAACAAACATCACCAGTAGAAATGCAGTGCCGATGTGCGTCGCCACTAAATAAGTCCAGCCGGCGTCCCGCACGCTCTCGCGCTCGTCTTCGAAGGTGACCAGGAAAAACGAACTGAGCGCCATCGCCTCCCACGCCACAAGAAACAGCACGCCGTTGCGCGCCAACACCACCATCACCATGCTCGCCACGAGGGCGTTGAAAAAAAACCATGGTGGCCCGAGCAATTTCCTGCCGCGCCATGCCCAGAGATATTCGCCGCCGTAGATGGCGGCCAACGCGGAAATGAACAGGATCACGACGACGAAAAATGCCGAGAGCGCATCTACTTCCACGAAGAACGAACCGTAAGGCACCGACCACGCCAGATGCAGAGATTCGGCTCTGCGGCCGAGCAACACGCCGAGCGAAGGAATCAATCCGATCGCGCAACCGATCACCGCACCACCCACGCCAACGGCCGTGGCGATTCGCGCCGAACGCTGTCCAACCAACGCTACAAATCCGCTAACTACGAGTATCGCAACCGACAGGAGCAGGAGAACCATTGTCTCAGCTTTCCTTGGTGGCCGCTCGCGCGAGCGCGTTCGTCTCGACGCGACCGGCTGCGTCGAGAATCTCTTCCTGCGCGCCGCATTGCGCGATCAGTTTTTTGAATTCCGCATTGTGCAACGCGAACGCGAGCCGCGAAAGCAAATGCAAATGCACGCGCGGGCTCGGACAGATCAGTGAAAAGAGCGCGTAAACCGGTTTACCATCGAGCGCACCGAAATCTACCGGTGGATCAAGAAAACAGAGGGTGATCATCGGACGCGGCACGTGTAGCACCATTGGATTGCGCACGTGTGGGATGGCAATTCCATCGCCGACGGCTGTTGATTGCAGCGACTCGCGCGCGAAAAGCATTTGCCATAAAAGATGCCGATCCACTTTTTCAGGCAACGGCATCACGTCCACTGCCGCACGCAGCACGGACGCTTTGTCGGTTCCTTTAATCCGATGAAAAATTCCGCCCGCTTCCAGTGCCTCCACCAGGGAAGGAAGCGCTGCGGCCTTGCTGTCAGTCCCTTTGAAAAGTTCATCAGGTACAGAAATGTGACGCGTCGTTGCCCATTCCACTAATTCGCCGCGATTGAAGCCGTAATGCCCATCGATGAGGGATGCCGGCAAGTCATCTTGCTCAATCCACCGATAAACGGTTTTCTCGGGAACATTGAAAAGCTTCGCTACAGCGCGAACGGTCAATTGCATGGGATTTTTTCCGCCATCTCTGTGGACTTGCGAACGGAACGCTCTGTCAAAACTGATGTCGATCAAGCGCTCGCAGAACGACGACCCATTTGAAACCACTGAATGACGAAGGCAAGAATAATGGACGGGATACGATTTTCTGCGAGCGAAAATGGGAAAATTGTCCGGTGTTCGAAATGATAAGTCTCGTGATTCGGGGGCTACGACTGTGGAGGCTACGGACCTCGCACCCACGTTCTACGGATTTCCTACTGTCAGCAAAATTGCCAGCAAACGGCAATGAAAGAGGTGGCGTGAGTAGTCGCCGAGTTGGCTTGATTACTAAGGTGTACGCTGCTTCACTCGAGCAAAATACAGGGGAAGACAGCGCCGAATCCTACCTCTGGAGGCATTAACGCGCTGGTCGCCTGAGGCTTACATTCGAGATTGTTCCTGGCAACTAAGCCGGCTGGCTGAACCATTATTCTTACTCGGAGCCCCACCGCGCCGTACGCATGAACTTGAGTTCCGCTCGGCAAGCTTCGGCGAATGGTTTTAGCGGATCGGACTTGGCGCCCTCACGAATCACCGCGCGTAGCTCGTCGAAAGAAATATTCGGTTTGAAATATTGTTCACTGATTGCGGCCAATGCGCGTTCAGCCGCATTTAAGACTCCGTCGGACGCGCACAGTCTGACGCGGTTGAGCAGAGCATAGATCGACAAGAGCTTCTCGCTTTTATCAAGGCTTTCCTGATACGAATGGAGTGCGTGAGCTGAGCATTCATTGATGAATTGACCGTAAAGCGCTTCCCGCCTGGTGAACTCGGCCTGGAATTCTTTGCGCTTGTTAGATGTTCTTTGGGTGACCCATGCGGTCGCGACACTGGCTGACCCGCCCAAGAGTGAGCCGACAAGACCTGTTAGTGCAGTAACGATTATGGTGTCCATGGTAATAGCTTCGAGTTGGGCTGTGCCGTTCTGAAAGACTCTGTTTCTCGCCTCGGCATAGGCGCCGGGCATGGTTGAGGAATGCAGTTCATTGGCTGGCTAGGCGCGAGTGATTGTGAAGGTCGAGCCGAAGAATCCGTATCACTTCGCGTTGCGCATCGGGATTTTCACAGACGCCGTGTCCGCTGCGTACGACTAACTCGCTGGCGGCGTGGTCCAGATGACCGCTTGAATACGGAACGACGCCGTCGCTGCTCGTTTCAACCGGACCGGGGCTACGTTGTCCGAGCACACTGTGAAACGGCACTTCGATCGGGAGATCAGCTAGCGCTTGCAGCGCCGGATCATGTGGCGACAAAGTGTGCACCGAGGAGAAATTCATTTCGCGGTGGAATATCTTGGCTGCCGGCGTCGCAGCGTTGGGGTTCTCTGACGTTACCTTCATGAAATCGGATTGCAGATCCGATGGCACATGAATGAGCGAGGCCGCGAAGCGACCGATCCAGCTCTCGGCCAGATTACTGCCGCGGTGTGGAGTCGCTGCGAAAATCGCGCCGATTACCCGCGGGTTGTGATGAAAGTGCAATCCATCGACGAGTTGGCGAATCGTTGCCTTGTCGCCTCTCAACTGTTGCGGAGGCACTGCGAACAACGCGGTCCACAATTTTTCCCCACTCGAGCTAACAAGGGTGTGAGCCATCAATCCCCCCATGCTGTGGCCCAGCACGATGATGTGTCTAGTGGCGAAGTCGCGATCATGCGGATCGAGCATTGCGATGGTTTTTCCGAGTTGCTGCCGCAGCTCGAGCGCGTTGAACAACACTGGCGTGCCCGTGGCATACAGGAATGTCCAGACCTGGACATGCTCGCGCACTTCCGCATCCAAGCGGATTGATTTCATTAGATCGACAAATGCGAATGGCGTTGATTGCAGTCCCGGTACTATTAAGAGCACTATCTTGTTAGGGTCGTAAGGTTCGGTCAGATAAATTCCCGGTCCGTTTGGCATGGTTCCGGGTCGGAGCATGTTGCGAAAGCCAGCGCGCGCTACGTGTCGACCACGGCGCGCCATCTCCGTAATTGATGAGACATTGTCGATGTTGAGTGGATAGCTCGATCCGTTCAGCTCAATATTGTTGGCGGTAAGCAGGGAAAAGTGCGGCCTGCCGTCGATGCGCCGGTAAACCGCAGTCGCCGAAATGATCAGTCCATCACGCGGATAAAGCCGCGCACTACTCGTATCGTAATCGAGCAACATCGGAACACCAATGCTTCTCGATTCGTTAGGCGTCGACGATCGAGGCGCGACATAACAACGGGCAAGTGGCAGTGGTGTCTTCTGCTGGTCCAGTTTTACGCCGACCGAATCAAGCTCGCTGCGCAATTGTTCCGGCGTTTCACCATCAATCTCTCGAGCAAGCAATTCGACGGCCTTGTTGTACGTCGACACGTGATCGGCGTTCAAATTTTGGTAGGCCGCGTCCGCATGCGCAATCGGTTGAGCGAGGCGATTCGACGATGTCGATCTTAGCGAAGCGCAGCTGGCGACCAAAAGCAGCGCGAGGAGCGCCGCGCTGGCGTTGGCCACTTGCTTCGGTCGGCTACGGGTTCGCATATAAGTCCTCCTCTAATTGGCAGCAGCGAGGCGTGCGGGCTCGAGTTCGGCGACAGTTACGGGCGTGGCCTCGGCTTGGTTAGTTTGTTTCTTTTTGCCCATGAGCTTTTCCACCAAATAGAAGGTCACCGGAATCAGGAAGATGGCGATGCCGGAGGCAGCAAGCATTCCGCCGATGACAGTCGAGCCGAGAATGCGGCGGGAAACCGCTCCGGATCCGCTGGCAAACCAAAGCGGGAGACATCCGCAAATGAAGGCGAATGATGTCATGAGGATAGGGCGCAGGCGCAGGCGCGCGCCTTCGAGCGCAGCATCGAGCAAGGGTTTGCCTTTCTCGTACTCGGCCTTTGGCAAACTCAACGATGAGGATGGCATTTTTCGCGGCCAATCCGATGAGCATGACCATGCCGATTTGCGCATAGACATCGTTTTCCATGTGGCGCAGGACAAGCGTGAGCAGAGCGCCGAACACCGCGACCGGCGTACTCAATAGGACGCTAAACGGCAACGACCAGCTTTCATAGAGCGCGGCAAGGATCAAGAAAACGAAGACGAGCGAGAGGCCAAACACCGCCCCGGCCGAAACACCTTGCTGCGCTTTCTTTTCCTGAAATGACATGCCTGTGTAGTCGTAGCCCATCTCGCGAGGCATCGTCTGGGCGAAGGTTTCTTCCAGCGCCTTCATGACCTGCGCCGAGCTGTAGCCGGGCGCGGCTGCGGCATTGATTTGGGCGTAACGATACTCGTTAAATCGCGAGGTGAATTCCGGCCCGGTGATGCTGCTGATGTCCGCCAGAGCATCGAGCGGGACCGGAGTGCCACTGGAATTGCGGACGTAGAATTGGCCGACGTTCTTTGGATCGGTGCGGTAATCGCCCTCGGCTTCGATGTAAGTCTGCCAGGTGCGCCCAAACCGGTTGAAGTAGTTAACGAAGTAGCCGCCCATAAAAGTCTGCAGGGTGGCGTAAACCTCGCCGATATCGACGCCTAGTTTGAGTACCTTGTCGCGATCGACGTTGACGAAGAGCTGCGGAACGTGCGGCAGGAAGGTAGAAAAGAGATTCGCCAGCTCGGGACGTTTTCGTGCCGCGGCCATGAACTTTTCCAGGTTGTCAGCGAGAAACTTCACGTCACCGCCGGAACGATCCTCTAATAGGAACGTGACGCCGCCAGATGTCCCGACACCGGGAATCGCCGGTGGCGGAAAGGCAAAGGCAACGCCATCGGTTAGGCCGGCCAGCTTCTTGTTAAGATCGGCCTTAATGAATTCGTATTGTTCCTCGGGGGCCTTCCGTTCTTCCCACGGCTTCAGCGTGACAAAGATGAAGGCGCTGTAAGTATCCTGCACAATGCTAAGCAGGCTGAATCCGACAACGGTGGTGACGTATTTTACGCCGGGTGTTTTACTAAGAAGATCTTCAATCTTTTTAGCCGCTTCATCCGTGCGTTCGAGTGACGCCGCATCGGGTAACTGGACGGCCATGTAGAGGTAGCCTTGATCCTCATCAGTGAGAAAGCTGCTCGGCAACCGCTTGTTGAAGAAGCCAGCGCCAACAAAGAACAGGGCGAGCAGGGCAAGGGTGACAACGCTTTTTCGAATCGCGTGCCGTGACAGGCTTACGTAGCCGTTCGTTAAGCTACTGAAGATCCGATTGAAATGTCCAAAGAACCAGCCGAGCGGTCCGCGACTTTTCTGGCGCGGCCGCAGGAGCAGGGCGGCAAGGGCCGGGCTTAGGGAAAGTGCGTTGAAGGCCGAAAAGATGACCGAGATGGCGATGGTCAGGGCAAACTGCTGATACAATCTGCCGGTGATGCCGGGCAGAAAGACGGTAGGTATGAAGACGGCGGATAAAACACACGCCACACCGATAACCGGCCCGGACACTTCTTTCATAGCCTGGCGAGTCGCTTCCAGCGGAGACATCCCATGTTCAATGTGATGTTCGACCGCCTCGACCACGACGATGGCGTCATCGACCACCAGACCGATCGCGAGGACTAAGCCGAAAAGCGACAAGGTGTTGATCGAGAAACCGAACAAGGGAAAGAGAATGAACGTTCCGATCAGTGAGACCGGCACGGCACACAGCGGAATCAGGGTCGCGCGCCAGTTCTGGAGAAAAATGTAGACAACAACAATGACGAGCAGGATCGCTTCGATCAATGTCTTAACGATTTCGTGCATGCCTTCGCGCACCGAATCTGTCTGGTCGAGCGAGACTGCGTAATCCATGTCGGCCGGAAATCGCTCCTTTGCTTTCTCCATGAACGCGCGAACCGCATTGGAAGCTTCGACCGCATTACTGCCCGGTAGCTGATAAAGGCCCAAGGCCGCGGCGGGTTGGCCGTTGAGGCGACTTTCCAAGTTATAGGTTTGCGCGCCGAGCTCGATGCGTGCGACGTCTTTTACTCGCACATACGACCCATCGTTATTCGCCCGGAGCACGATATTGCCAAATTCCTCCGGCGTAGTTAGTCGGCCTTGCGCGCGGACCGTGTAGGTAAACTTTTGGCCGGTCGGAACAGGCGCACCTCCGATCTGGCCGGCCGGATTGACGTTGTTCTGTTTCTGCACCGCGGCGATGATGTCCGACACCGTGATTCCGAGTTTGGCCAACTGGTCCGGCTTTACCCAAAGCCGCATCGCGTACTGACCCGCGCCGTACACCTGCACGATACCGATGCCGGGCAGGCGAAGTAGCTCGTCGACGAGATTGATGTAGGCATAGTTAGCCAGAAAGATCTTGTCATAGCTTTTGTTCGGCGAAGTCAGAGCAACAACCATCAGCGGTGAAGCGGCCGACTTTGATGTAGTGACGCCAAAGTTGTTCACGTCTTGAGGAAGCTGCGACTGCGCCTGTGACACGCGTAACTGAGTCAGGATCTGGTCAATGTTTGGATCGGTGCCGACCGCGAAGTCGACGAACATCCGCATGTCGCCGTTATTGGCGTTAATCGAGTACATGTATTGCATCTTGTCCACGCCACTCATCTTCTGCTCGATGGGCGCGGCGACCGATTGCTCGATCGTGAGCGCATCTGCGCCAGTGTAGTGAGTTAGGATCTGAATCTCCGGCGGCACGATGTCCGGATATTGCGCGATGGGCAGCCCGATGATGCAGATCGCGCCGATGATTACCATTAAGATGGCGATCACCATCGCCACGATTGGTCGTTTGATGAAAAATTCTGACATAAACTTATTGCTCCTTTGTTGTGACTGAATTGTTAGAGACGATCTTTTCGCGCGGTGCGGTCCAGTCTTTGGCTCGGACTGGAGTGCCCGGGCGCACCTTCATGATTCCCTGGACGACAACTTTTTCGCCCGGTTTTAGGCCTTCGATTACCTGCCACATGCCGCCGGTGCGTTCCCCCATCTTGACCGGACGCATGGTTACTTTGTTGTCGCCATCCACGACGCCGACCATCTGTCCACCCTGCAGCTCGGCCACTGCTTCCTGCGGAATGACGAGCGCGCCTTTCTCAACTTTGATCATTGAGCGCACTTTTCCGAATTGACCCGGGCGTAAACGATTTCCTGGATTGGAAAACGTCAGTTCCATCCGGATTGCACCGGTCTTCGGATCGATACTCCGATCTTCGGCGTAGAATGTGCCTTTTTGTGCATGCACACTCCCATTTCCGAGGATTAGCTCGAATGATAGTGCTCGGAGATATTGTTCCCGATCATCCGGATCTGGATGATCGGTGATGAACTCATTAAACGATTGTTCACCGAGGTTCACCGTCGCTTTGATCGGATCGATCTGCGAAATGCTCGTGAGCGATCCGGTCCCGGGGCCGACAAGGTCGCCGACGTGCGCGCTCGCTATTCCTACGATGCCATTGATCGGAGCTGTTATTTTTGTGTAACCGAGATTGACTTCAGCTTGTCTGACCGCCGCTTGCGCAGCCTGCACATTCGCTTTGGTTGACGAAGCGGCATTGACGAAACTGTCTCGTTCCTGCGCGCTGATCACTAACGTATCAAAAAGCTTCAGCGCCCGTTTCACGTCGGCGTCGGCTTTGATTTGGTTCGATTGTGCGACGGCAAGATTTCCTCTCGCCTGGTCCAGCGCTGCCTGAAACGGCCGCGGATCGATTTGAAACAGCAGATCGCCTTCTTTGACCTGATTACCTTCCTTGTAATCGCGGGAGATGAGATAGCCCTGCACCTGCGCGTTGATATTTGCGGTAATGAAGCCTTCCAGCGTGGCAACCCCTTCATGCACCACTGGCACATCTTGTTCGGCCACGGTTGCTACTAATACTTCGGGTGGAGGCGGCGCTTGCTGCACAGTTCCCCGCGAACAACTGCTGCTAAGTGCCGTCAGCATCAGGACACCGACGATTGATAATGTTTTCATAATTGATTTGCTTTTGGTTTTAGGATTCTGCGTTTTCGAAATAGATTGACTCGCACCCTGGATCGCCTTTTCGCGCGAGCCGCTGAAAGTGATGGCTTCCCGGACTTGGCGTTTTGCCTCATCCGGCAACGAGCCCATACCAACTTGAGGAAGAACCCAGAGACCCGCGTCTTCTTCGCGAGAGTAAAGGACGATTGCGCCTTCATTCGTCACACCCTCGTAAAAGCTTCCGTCCGGACGTTGCTGAATGATCGCGAGAAAGCGCGTCTGCAAAGGGTCGCCTTCGAAATCCGAAAGGTTTTCGCTAACGATCTTCTGCAGCTCCTCGCGTGTGATCTGTCGCAGCGTTTGCCGAATCGCGTCTCTTCGCTCTTCGCGAAGGACTTCCATCGGCACGAATTTATCGAATGGCATAACCTGATCTCCTTTCGCGCGCTGTTGCCGACGGGAGACGCGGCTTGAGTTCTCGTACAGCGTTTGTGACCGCTGCTCTGCTCGGTTGGGTTTCTTTATTCATCATTTTCCTTTCTTTCGTTAGGCACATGATCGCCCTGGACAGAGGCGTTTGTGAAAGACCATGTTCCTTGCCTAAGGATGCCTGGCAGGCATAGACTCACCGGCTGTGGAGCTTCGGCATTTGCGCTACTTTGTAGCAGTGGCCGAGATGGAAAACGTCTCCCGCGCCGCAACCCAGAAGCTGTACGTTTCGCAGCCGTCGCTGAGCCGACAGATCCGCGATCTCGAAGAGGAACTCGGCGTGCAGTTGCTGGAACGCCGAGCGAAGTCTGTCGCGCTCACCGAAGCAGGGCGACTTTTTCTGGATGAAGCAAGAGCAATTTTGAAGGGTGCGGACAGTGCCGTCGCGGCCGTACGCTCATTTGCCGGCAAGACCGCGACCGAATTGCATGTGGGTGATTGGCCGTTGGCGACTGAAGGAATAATGCCTGGCCTTCTTCGCGCGTATCAAAAAGCATTGCCGAACGTCCACGTAAAGTTGCACGACTGGCCGGTGGAAAAGAACATCGCCGGCGTTCGCGACGGGCGCTTGCATCTGGCGATCCTGATTCCGCCACTGAAAGCAAACGCGCTGGAGGAACTTCACTTTCAAGAGTTGATGACGATTCGCGTCTGCCTTGCCGTTTCCGCCGATCATTCGCTTGCGGGGCGGAAGTCTGTTTCTTTAGCCGAAGCAGCTCGTGAACGTTTTATCGGGTTAACGCCCGAGGAATATCCTCGTTACCAGGAATACCTCGACGCTCTGTTCGCAAAAGTAAGCGACAAGCCGAACGTGGCGGAGGAGCATGATGGCTGGTCCGGCGTTTTCACCGCCGTAGGTGCCGGCGCGGGGGTAGCAATAACCTCCGATGCATTCAGCCATGCATCGGGCAATCGGATTAAAATTTTGCGCCTGACGCCGGAACCGAAGCGGGTCCCGGTTGGAATCCTTACGCGTCGCGAAAAGTTGAGCCCCGCCACGCAGAAATTCTGTCAGTGCGCGAAAGAAGCTTTTGGAGCAATTCGTTAGCTCAACACAGGCGCGCCCTCGCTCGTCTGTTCGAATGAACGCGCATTTGTTCGTGCGCGAATCCGGGCCAGCCGGTCCATTAATCCCTGCACGTCGCGCACGGTAATTAATTGTTCTATCTCGCGGCCGAACACAAGATCGAGCGTCCAACCCATCATAACGCGAAGCTTTTTGCTAAGGCGCGGCAACTTTAGCAAGTAAACCGTTCGCCACATCGCCCACGCGACAAAACCCGAGAATTTGAAGCCAAACATCATCGCAACACCTGTGTGGCGACCGATCGTCGCGAGTTGTCCGAGCGTTTTGAACGCAAATGGCTTGAGCGCACGCCCTACAATTGTTGCTTCGATGTTCTTTGCCGCAACGATCGCCTCTCGTAAACCATGCTGAGCGGTCGGCGGATAAAATTCGCCTGCTTTGCCGGCAGGAACGGCCGCGCAATCGCCCGCCGCCCACAATCCGTTAACGCCGGGCACCGCCAGATATTCGTTCACAAGCACACGCCCGCGTTCTTTCCTGCAGTCTAACGATTCGATGACCGGGCTCGCTTTGACGCCAGCTGTCCAAACGAGGGTCGTTGCGCGAATGCGCGTGCCGTTACTCAATTCCACAGTTGAACCGTCGTAATTCGCGACGCGCGCGCCTTTGATGATGTCGATTTTTCGCGCTGATAATTTTTGTTCGCTATAACGGCCGAGCTCTTCGCCCAATTCGGGCAATATGAATTTGCCCGGATGAATGACGACGACCCGAATAGCTTCTTCGCGCAACGAAGGATAAAACTTCACCGTTTCGCGCACAAAGTCGTTAATTGCCCCGGTTGTTTCGATCCCCGCGAAGCCACCGCCCGCGATGACGAAAGTGAGTAATTCTTTACGCGTTGACTCGTGCTTCTCCAAGGACGCTTCTTCCAACAGCGCGATCACCCGATTACGCAACAGCGTCGCGTCGGCAAGGCTCTTCATCGTGACCGCCCAGTCGCGCACCCCAGGCATATCGAAGAAGTTCGTTTCCGACCCGATCGTTAGGAGGAGATGATCGAACTTGAACTCAATATTCGAGTCGCGCACCCCGGCCGAGCAGTGAATTGCTTGGGATGATAGATCGATGCGATCAACGTCCGCCTCGACCACATTTACGTGACGAAGAATTCGCCGAAGCGGATTAACGATGTCGTTCGGCGAAAGATCACCGGCCGCGACCTCATGCAACATCGGCGTAAAAAGAATGAAATTCTCGCGACTAATCAGTGTCACTTGGACGTCCGGCCGCCGCGCCAGGTGCCTGTCGAAGTATCTTGCGGCATAAAGCCCGGCGAAGCCGCCGCCTGCGATAATTATCTTATTTTTCTTCATTGTGTGTTTAGTGATGCGTGCCCATCACGCGGTTAGGCATACTGGAGTTTGAATTGAGATTGCGGCGCGTTGCGGTCGCTTAACTGGCGAGCCGCCCGACGCGGCACGAGCGCCAGCAGCCGCGCGAATCGCACCTCATAAAACGCGCAGGTCGGCGACTCGCCGTTCGGCAAAATCCACTCGGGATTCTGCGCGAGAAGTGCATCGTGAATTTCGCGTTGAAGCTCGGCGTAACCGGGAACTTCAGCCGCGAGAGTTGGCGAATGTTTTGTGTTCATTGTTAACACCAGACATTCTCGCGCTGCGGAATTGGATTGAAGATCCGATTCCAACTGCTGCCCGAGTTAAAGATGGACATGTTCAGCACCAACATCGGGTCATGCCGAAGCCGGCGCGCCCGAAACCACTTTCGCGCTCGTTTGATTTTGTGTGGTTTGAAGTTTGTTGAGTTCATAATTTTTCCTTTCAGTGGCAGAAAACGAATACGCCCAGGATTCCGAAAAAGGCGCCAATGAGAGGACTCAACAGCGCAAACCAGAGCGAAAAATTCAGGTCGATGAAGGCGCAACGCTTCGAGTTCATTGGCGCCCTGTCCTTTCGTTAGTTGGTTCGTGATTCAGCGCGAACAGCGCCAGCACCAACGCCCACAGAATAGACATAGCGATCATGACAGCTCCTCCTAGCCGACTGTGCTTGCGGCGACCACGAGTTGCGATGGCGCAAAAGAGAGTCGCAATTTTCGGAGTGCCAGTCCCGAAAGTGTTTCAGGTCCGTGTTCCTGCCATTCGGCGACCAGCTTCGAAGCGCAATGACCGAGCCGCACAGGCGAAGTTGCAGATCTTGGCGTCAGATGAGGTTCGATCGTCTCAATCGGTCTGCTCACTCTTGTTTCCTCCACTGAGTTAAATGTTTTCATGCCGCCATCATCCGACTGGATGTGCCGGTTCGTGAAAGACCATGTTTCTTCCCTCAGCATGCCCGACAGGTATGCTCCATGTCGGAGTGCCGCTGAGTGCCAAAGATCAATCCCGCGCCTCCCCGAAGTGCCAGCAAGATTGCCAGCAAAAAGCAGTGAACGAGTTCGCGCGAGCAGTCGCGGCCCTCTAGAAGTGTGTCGCCGCCCGGTCGTTGGCCCAACGTCCGGGAAGAATGATCACGTGATAAGACGGCGGCAGGTTATTGGCACCGATTGCAGGCGGGAGCGATTGCGAAGCGTAACTGACTAATCAGGCGCCTCAGCTGTCTTGCCTAACAGGAGCGCAGCGGCGGCAAAGCGCGACTGCTGCGAGGCCCAGGCCAAAGAGAAGTGCGCTTTTGCCTGAATCGGGGACGGCTGAGGCTGAGGGGACGCCGATCGTAAAAGCGACGGTTTGCAGGTTGTCCAGCCCCTTGCCATCGCTCGCGTAAGTGAATGAGAGCGGATTACTGGGTCCGAAAGTTCCGTTAAACTTGATGGTGTACCCGTCGTCGGCGGAGTCGGTCACCGCGGTTGTTGCCGCCATGGTGTTGCCGGATTGCGTCGCGTTGAACGCGCTGAGTACCGTAAACGAATTGCCATTGAAGTTGAAGAAGTCGCCGTCGAACGTGTTACCGAGGCCACCCAGGAAGTTCACCAGGAGCACAGGGTTCACCACCGGTGCACTGAATGAAATCGTCTCGGTCGTCCCGGTCGCCCCACCCCCTAAAACGCCGCCGGTCTGAAAAGTGACGGCAGTCGCCGCGGCGGTGCCCTGATAGATCGGCCAGTTTTCGGCGAACGTCTCCCCGGAATTGAAACCGGCGACGGATTGATAGTTCACGGTGATGCCATCCAGTTGGCCGGTCCCCAGTCCGTTGTTGGTAGAGCTTGCTGCCCAATTAACCGTGTCGAGGGCAATTCCAAACGAGATCGACGGGGCGAGCACCAAACCGAGCAGAACGAACGCGGCGATGCCGGATTTGGCGGGGTAATAAGATGAGGAGTTTTTCATAAATGTTCCTTTTGTTCTCCGTGAACACGGTGCGTCTCTCATTACACCGCAAATCGTTCAATCAAACAAGCTAAGATCCGATAACATGGCGAGATAAATGCCTGTCATCCAGTATCCTACACCGATGAAGTGTACCGCAGCAAAAGTTCCACGCGGGTACCCTAAATCACATGACGGCCTGTTAGCGCCAGTGTTCGAGAAAAGATATCAGCGGCAGCATTAGCGATCGATTGAAATCGCCTAACGAATCAAGACCGCACAAACCGAGTTCTTCTAATACAAAAATCCCATGAACCTCGAATCTCGTTCCACATATCCTGCCAGCAAAATTGCCAGCAAACAGCAGTGAAAGAGTCCGTGCGAGTGGTCGCGGAGTTCGCTTGATTACTCAGGTGTAAGCTGCTTCACTGCAGTCAAATACAGGGGAAGACAGCGCCGAAATCTACCGCTGGAGATTTCTTCTCGCGCAAGCTCCTTGTGCCTTTTCGACATTCGGCTCAATCCCGCGCAGAACCGGACGCGATTTGCTGTTTTTGCAGGTTACGGACCTTTCATTCGATACCGTTTCGGCATTCCGAAGATCAAAGCGTCCTTAGGCCCGTCTTACCAAAAGAAGGCTTATTGCGCACCTTGCGGCGCGAGGGAAGTAACGATTTTGTCAAAGCGCGGATCGCCGCGGAGTGAGTCCCACTCATGATCTAGTTTTAGCTCGCCGTATGCCACACCATTTGCGATTCGGGCGGAGACCGCTAGTTGTTCGAGGGCAAGATCTTTCTCACCAGTCCAAGCGTAAATGACTGCGAGATTGGTGATCAGCCCCGCGCCGGCCCCCGCATCCTTCGACAAGGGCAGCAATTCGCAAGCGCGGCGTCCTTCGCGGATCGCGTCTTCCTTTCGCCCGAGAGCGGCGTCGATTCGGCCGAGGAGGCTCCAAGCCTGCGCGTAATCGGGTTGATCGCGTGTGATCTTTTCCTCAAGCAAGCGAGCGGCGCTGAAGGAGTCGCGCGCGGTGGTCACATCGTTAAAGGTCCTGGCGGCAACGCCAACGAA
Organism: uncultured Verrucomicrobiae bacterium; assembly: GCA_963817335.1. Taxonomy (GTDB): domain Bacteria; phylum Verrucomicrobiota; class Verrucomicrobiia; order Chthoniobacterales; family UBA10450; genus AV40. The sequence continues at coordinate 284,680 of CAWFNX010000004.1, forward strand.
CCATTCGCGCGGATAAATAAAGTTGCCGCCGGGTGAGATCCCTTCCGCTGGGATGGCAGCCAGTGCGCGATTGACTGCGGCAGAATCGCCCTCTGCCATCGCGCAAAGGAACAGAATGTCGGCAATCTTTTCCCCGGCTCCGGGTTCTCTCGCCAAAATGGCAGAGAGCTCTTTACGCAAAGGCCCGATATCCGCTCGCTCAAAGAATGGAACCAACCCGCGCAGAATCAGAGCCCAGTAGTTGTGTGGTTCCAAAGAGATCGCGCGGTCCCCCAGCCGCATTCCGTCGTTGTAGCGGCGCAACTCGCTATAAGTAGACGCCGCATCAAGGATGATCCCAAAGTTGCGCGGGTCTAACTCAACGGCGCGCTCCAGGTTCCTGATCGCTTCCGGCCAGCGACCCTGCCGACGATCGATAAGAGCCGTTACATAGTAGATGTCGGCATTGTTTGGCAGGGTATGTCGAGCAAGATCGAGTTCGGCGCGCGCTCGGTCATAGTCACGAAAACCTTGGTAAGCATAAAGAGCCAGGGCAAGATGGACTTCGCCGGCGTCTGGCTGGAGCCGGACCGCATTCTGAATCGCCGCATTTGCGAGCTCACGACGCGCCGGAGTGTGATCGTACCCGCCCCAATAGAGTGTCAGCTGCAACCGGCCGAGCATGCAATAAGCGAGGATGAAATTCGGATCGCGCTGCACCGCTCCGTTGAGAAGATCCACGGCTTGCAAAAGACTCTCCTGCTCGGGTGCCTTGAATTCGAGCGCTTTGGCCTGCAGGTAGAGTGTGTTGGCGGTAAGATCGGTGGTTGGTGGCTGAGAAATTGCCGCGTTTTCGCTGGGCGAAATTTTAGCTTGGAGCTGGTTGGCAATCGCCTGAGCAATTTCAGTTTGGATCGCGAAGACATCGGCCAAATCGCGGTCGTAGGTTTGCCCCCACAGATGTGCATCGTTGCGCGCGTCGATTAGTTGCGCGTTCACGCGAATCTTATTCGCGGCGCGTTGCACGCTACCTTCGAGTAGATGAGCCACGCCGAGTTGTTGTCCGATCTCCCGCAAGTTGCGCGCAGCCGCATTGCGATACTGGATCACGCTCGTGCGGCTGATCACTTTCAGGTCGGCAATCTTGGCCAGGTCAGTGAGAATCTCGTCCTGCACGCCATCAGCGAAGAAAGCATTGGCTTTGTCCTCACTTAGGTTTTCGAAGGGAAGCACGGCGATACTTTTTTCTGAAACGCCTGTTGTCGATCTTGCCGATCTTTTCGAAATAATTGTGAACGCGGCGACCATTCCCGCCAGGAGGAGCAGTACAGCTGCAATTACACTCCAGCGCGATCGCGCGCGTTGCTGTTTGAGAAGCTGAAACTTCTTCGGAATCCGCGGATTTCCCGTTTCGTTGTCGTAGAGATTAACAATTCCGAGATGCATCCCGTGTTTCACTTCGCATTCGCCCAGTTCATGCAATTGCGAACGCCATTGTGGATATTGCTCGAGATCTTCGGCGACACGTCTTGAGAGAAGAATGTGCCCCGCGTCGCCGCAATCCATCACCCGCTGAGCGATATTGATGCCGGCGCCGGCAATGTTAGCTTGTTCGTTCAAATCGGCGATTTCGTTGACCGGCCCGCTGTGAATGCCCATCCGCACGTGAAGTTCGGGATGACGTTTCAGTTCCTTGCCAATCTCCAACGCACAGAGGACTGGGGCTTCGGGACTAGTGCGAAAAACAAGCGCACCGCCATCGCCAGTCGGTAAACGCAATAATTTGCCTTCGGCTTCAGCCAGGTGGAATTGTTCCGTCCCGCGCACGATCTCCTTCAATTTTTGAATCTGCTCGCTCTGTTCGTTGATGAGCAGTTTCGAATAGCCGACGATGTCGATGAACAGGACGTGGCCGATATCGAACTTCACGTCTGAGGAACGTTCGGACGGCACACGAGTTTGCTATCAAAACGAACACGATTTCACGAGCAATTTTGGTCCGACAGGAACTCATCATCAGTTGGCCATCACGAGACCACAATAGCCTAGCGAACCGCTACGGACCGGAATTAATGTAATACAAAAACCTCGGAGCCTACAGGGCTCGAACCTCCTCTTAATCGCTTTTTAGGTGCCAGCAAAATTGCCAGCAAACAGCAATGAAAGAGCTCGCCCAAGTAGTGCGCGAGTAAGCTTGATTACTCAGGTGTAAGCTGCTTCAGTCCGGCAAAATACAGGGGAAGACAGCGCCGAATCCTACCTCTGGAGTATTACGTCGTTTGTATTCAACTACTTAGTATTAGACACCAGTCTGCAAAAATGTGTTTCTCGTAGGTCGAGCCGCGAGCCCGACCCTTTGGACCCTTTTTAAGAGGATAGAGGCTGGAGCGCTCGGTTAGGCGTTAATGGATATCAGCGGAAATCCTCCCGTGGCGGCGTGAACACCTGGACCTCCTCCGCGTCCTCAATAATCTCGATGCTGTGCTCGATGTTCGCCGGGATGGCGTAGGTGTCGCCGGGACCCAGCTCATGTCGTGAGTCGCGTGTAAGCATACAGATGCGACCCGAGAGAATATAACCGGTCTGCTCGTTCGGATGCGAGTGAAACGGGATTACGTTCTCTTTTCGGTAATGCATCTTGGTGACCATCGACTGTGGCCCAATGGCCAGGAGATCGAAGGCGACACCAAATGAGTTTCGCTGCCTGGCTTCGCTAAGCTTGACGATGTGAATCATAGTTCCTTTTCGCTGGCTGATCGAGAATGCTGGTCAGTGTCGACCGCTTGAGAAAATTGTTCGTTTAATGTCGGAGTGCTTCAGCAGGAGAGATTCGCGTGGCATAACGCGCTGGAATTAGACATGCAATCACGGCGATAACGGCAAGGACCAACGGCACCGTAATAAAAGTAAACAGATCGGTGGAAGACACGGCGAACAGCAGACTCGACATAAGACTCGTGACAAACCCTGAAACCACCAGACCGGCCGCCGCGCCGATCGAGACGAGAACTAATCCGGGGCGAACGGCAAGGAGCAAAATATCGCGGATTTGCGCACCAAGAGCCATCCGAATGCCAAACTCCTGGACGCGTTGTTTCACCAGAAAAGCGGTGACGCCGTAAATCCCCAGGCTGGCGAGAAACATCGCTAGGGCAGCAAATGTGGACATAAGAAACAAAGCTAATCGACGTCGTGCCATGGAACTGGAGATCAACTCATCCATGGTTGTTACGCCATAAACCGGAAGCTCCGGATCAATTTGCTCCATAGTGCGCGTCAAGAGCTGTCTTGTAGTGGTAAGGTTCGCAGAGGTGCGAAGAAAGATTGCAAACAATTGACTCGAGCGCTGAAGAATCGATCCGTATAAGCGTGGTTCTGGCGGTTGATCCAACCCGTGGTCTCGCACATCGCCGACCACGCCGATAATTTCAGAGTCGGTGGTTGCCCTGCCAGCGTCTCTGCCGTGGTCTCGCACATGTTGTCCAATCGGATCTTGCTGCGGGAAGAATTTTCGGGCGAACGCTTCATTCACAACGACAACGTTGGTTACGCCGTAATCATCATGATCCGTGAAGACGCGTCCTTTCTTTAGCGGAAGCTTCAGGAGATCGAAATAATTTGGGCTCACCGCGCCGTAATCAGCGGTGTACTCTTCCTGGGCGGAGGTAGCATTGTCTGGAAATGAGAACGCGATCAAATTCCTAGCGTTGAGCGCACGTGTGCTCAAGAATGGAACACTTGTGGTCAACCCAACCGCAACGCTCTGCACACCTGGTGCGGCCTCCAAGCGCTGAATTAATTCGCGCGCGAGTCGCGCGCGCGGCGGCGGATTCAAATAAGGATTGGCGTCGGGACTGTTTGGCCGCGGGATCCAGATTTGCGCGACGGTTACACCGCGCGGATCAATGCCCGGTCGTTCGCGAAGCATGGCCGAAAAACTCCGGATCAATAATCCTGCACTGATCAACAAAACCACGGACAAAGCGACCTCCAACGTCACTAGGGCTGCCCGGGAGCGGCTTTGACGAATCCCGTGTTGTCCGCCGGTGCGGCCGCCTTCTTTCAAATCGTGATTTGGGTCGGTCATCGTGGCGTGAAATGCCGGACCTAGCCCGAACAGAATCCCACTGAAGACCGACAGCACAAGGGCCAGAGCGATTACTCGCCAGTCGCCATGGATTTCATTTAGCCGAGGGACCTCTTGAGGCAGCGACGCGAGCAACGAGTCGCGGGCAAATCGCAACACGAGTAGAGCTGTCGCCGCGCCAGTCAAAGAGATGAGCACACTCTCGGTCAGGACCTGACGCACCAGTCGAGAGCGCGAGGCTCCAAGCGCCTGACGAATCGCAAATTCGCGCATTCGCGTCAACGAGCGTGCGATCAGGAGGGTGGCAACGTTCACGCAGACGATTAGCAGAACGAAAGCTACCGCGGCCAGCAACACGATCAGCATTGAGCGCACCTCGCCGGTAAGACTCGATTGCACAGGCTCAATTCGAAGCTCCCAGCGTGACTGGTTAGGATAATCACTTGGATAGCTCTGCTGTGATTGCCTAACGAACGCATCCAATCTTTGTTGCGCTTCTTTGATCGACAATCCGGGCTTGAGCCGTCCGATCGCGCCCGGAATAAATCGGGCACTTCGAACCGGCGGGACCGGAAACGGCGCAGCAACGAATCCTGCGGCTATAAAAACATCCACATCACCGCTAAGACCTTTACCGGGATGACGAAAATCAGGCGGCATTACCCCGATGATGGTGTAGCCATCCTCGTCCAAGCGAATTCTTTTGCCGATCACGTTTGGATCGCCGCCGAACTGTCGTTTCCACAATGCGTCACTGATCACCACGGGATCCAAAAAACCTGGGACCCAATCTGATTGGGTGTATGCGCGCCCCAATGCAGGTTTCGCCCGCAGCATGTCAAAATAACTCGGACTCGTGCCGAGCATCTCGACGCGCTCCACCCGTTCGCCACCGGTTAGAGCGGTGGGGACTGGAAAGATCACGCTAATCTGCTCAAAAATGTCCGAATGCTGGCGCAAATCTTCGAATTCCGGCACGGACATGCCGACATCCCTGGCGCCGGCGCGATTGTCAAAAATTCGAACCAGTCGCTCCGGCTGAGGAAATGGCAGCGGCTGGAGAAGGACTGTCTGGACGAGCGTGAAAATGGCGATGTTGCCACCAATTCCGAGCGCCAAAGTCAGCACGCTAACGAGAAGAAACGCCGGCGTCTTTACGAGTGTTCGCGCAGCATAACGCAAATCGGCGTTGAGATTTTATTGAATGCGAATTTGAGACTGCATTTGGCCAAAACTTCTATTCTTCGTCGCTTAAGGAAAGCTTTGGCACGAGCGCCCAGGCCCAAATCGCTGCCGCCGCCAACCAGATCAGCGCGGCATAAACGAGATGGCTGTTCCGCTCGGGCGGAAAAAAATCCGCGCCGACACGGGCGATCATTGCGACGATCAAAAGTACCAGCGCCGCAATCAAGAAACGCAAGCGCCTTTGAAACAGATGCGCATGTCCGCTGTGCCCGAGAATGACTCGGGTACTGACCGTGAAAAGAATAATGGTGAACCCGCCGATAAACGCGAGATGTAGATTGGCAACACGATATGTCGGAAGCACTGCTGGGGAAAATAAAGCCAGCACAAGCAATCCGGCGCCGACGCGAAAACAATGCGCGAGAAATGGCGGACCAGTCGGCCTTTCGAAGAGATGACCTTGAAACGTGAAGTAAGATAAAACAGCCAAGCCGCGCAGAACAGCTGCGCTCCGCGTCCAATCAAGCGCTTCGAGCACAAACGAAATCCAAATCACGAAACCAGTCAGCGCCGCGATGAGCGCTCTCTTTATCCAAAGAGCAGTTGCAATTTGCAGATCGGCCGCCTCCGGTTTCGCGCCACCGAGAAGTTTTGGAAAGAAAAACGCGCCGACGCCAAGAATTGGAAACAGGACAAAGCCCTGGTTGAGCAAAAGCGCGCCAAGTTGATTCAGAAACACGCCATTATTCACATTGCGCGCGCCGATTATGAAAAAAATGCCGACAATCGCATTTACAAATCCGAGCACCACCAGAACAAAATTTGGCGGTGGCAAGTCCTGTCGGTTTCGCGCGCGGGTCGCCACGAATCCAAGAAACAAAATCAGCATCACAAGAAATATGGTGTCGCCCAAGTCCCGTTGCTGGCTGAGATGCAACATGGCGCTTACAACTTGTAACGTGAGTAGGGTTGTTGTTTCCATCGCGGAAAAGGGTTGAGCATCGAGCAGGCGGGGCCCAGCTGTGCCAAGAAATCCAATGATGAACGAGCCCATCAGTCCCTCGATCATCAGGCGCAAATGGGTGTCGCGCGGATAGAAATTAATTGCGTGCCAGACAAACAACGGCCAGAGCGCGACGCCAATCGCTCCAAATAATAATCCAATGGGAAAGAAAATCCGAAAGGGCTCGCCGAAACAGAGCGCGGAAAATTTCCTCGAAGTCATCCGTGACGATTATACTTCGTGGAGCAGCCTCGTCGAAAGGAAGCAACTCAAAAACCATTGCCGCAGCGCCATCGTGGATTAGCGTGATCCGGTGGAAGTGAACTCAACTGAGCAGGCACGCTCAGCTGGATGGGCGATTGTTGCCGCAGCCGGCGTGCGAGTGGCTTTTGGTGTCATCATGGCGGTGGACGCATATCTCAAGTGGCGCCCGGCGTTCGCTTCGCATTACGTCGGGTATTTGCAAAACGCTGCCAACGGCCAGCCCGGATGGCTCGCTCCGTGGTTCCATTTTTGGCTGCGTATTGTAACAATAAACTCTGCATTTTTTATTGGTGCGACGCGTTTGCTGGAAACCGCCATCTGCATTGGACTACTGCTCGGTTTCGCGCGGCGGATCACTTACTTTGTCGGTGCACTGTTCAGTCTGCTGATCTGGTCGACTGCTGAGGGCTTTGGCGGTCCCTATACTTCCGGGGCCACGAATATCGGCCCGGCGCTCGTATATGCTTTGGTTTTCATCGCAATCGCGTCTTTCGAGCGCGTCACTGGAAGTTCACCATATAGTCTTGATTACTACATCGAACGTCGTTTTCCGGGCTGGGGGTCGTGGATGGAGCTCGCTCCCAAACGCATTTGGCAACGCACTTTGCCAGCTCTCGATCTGGACCACCAGCTCGCCGTCATAGGCGCTGTAGTCGTCACGCTGGTCTTTGCGCTCGGAACTTTGGGAAGCGCGGTAAGTACATCGGGAAGCGCGGTAAGGACATCTCCTCCCACTCCGCAAAATGCAGCTGCCGCAGTCTCACCATTAAGCCTCATTTCCAGTGCGCCGGTCGCTCGCGCAACTTCCGCAGTGTTGCCGCCATTGCTCGGCACCAGTGATACCGTCGAAGTGACGATCACTTCGATTCTAAGCAAATCAAAGCCGTGAATAAATATGACGCGATTATCATAGGGGGCGGCCATAATGGTCTCACCAGCGCCGCCTATCTAGCAAAGGCCGGAAAGAAAGTCCTTGTCCTTGAGCGGCGCCATCTCGTGGGCGGAGCCGCGGTCACAGAGGAAATCTATCCCGGCTTCAAGTACTCGGTTTGTTCTTACGTCGTGAGCCTCTTCGGCCGGAAGTTATCCGCGAGCTCGACCTTCCCAATACGATCTCGAAATCATTCCCCTCGATAGCACCTTTAGTCCTCTGCCGGACGGAAACTATCTTGCCCGCTGGGGGGACCACGCCAAGACGCGCCGCGAGATCGCACGTCACTCGACTACCGACGCGGATGCCTATGACCAATATGGCCAACTGATGATCCAAATGGCGATGGCCGTCAAACCGCTGCTCGGCATCATCCCCCCTGAACCAACTTCCTGGAATCCTAAAGAGCTTTTCGGACTTGCCTCGGTGGGCAATTCATTTTCGCCATCTCGGCGGAATTCTCTATGATTTGACGAAACTCATGACCATGAGTTCGGCGGATTTTTTGGACGAATGGTTTGATACCGAAGTGCTCAAAGCAACCATGTCCGCTAGCGGCATCATCGGCACATTCATGGGACCAAGATCGCCCGGCACCGCCTACGTTCTACTGCATCACTATATGGGCGAGCTTGACGGCGCCTTTCGTTCCTGGGGCTTTGCCAAGGGTGGCATGGGAACAATAAGCCGAGTGATCGCCGATGCGGCGCGCCATTTTGGCGCGGAGATTCGCACCTCGGCGGCTGTCGACCGTGTGCTTATCAAGAACGGTCGAGCCTATGGTGTCGTGCTCGGTTCGGGGGAAGAAACTCATGCGAATATTATTGTCTCCGGGGTCGATCCCAAGCGCACTTTCTTGAAGATGGTGGATGCGCAACACCTCAGCCCTGAGTTCGTCAACCAGGTAAACAATTTTAAGATTCGCGGTTCGTCTGCGAGGTAAACCTGGCTCTCGATGCGCTGCCAAATTTTACTTGCCTTCCGGGAAACGGACCCCACCTCGCTGGAGCGATTTCGATCAGCCCAAGCATCGACTATATCGAGCGCGCCTACGACGACGCGAAGTACGGGGACTATTCCCGCCGCCCCTACCTCGACATCATCATTCCCTCGACCCTCGATCCGTCCATGGCGCCGCCGGGAAAGCACGTCATGTCGATCTTCGTTCAATATGCGCCCTATCAACTAAAGAGTGGCACCTGGCCGGAACGGCGCGAGGCTCTGGGCGACACTGTCATTGACACTTGAGCGAATATGCGCCCAATCTGAAAGACATCATCCTACATCGACAGGTCGTCACCCCGTGGGATCTGGAGAATGAATTTGGTTTGACGGAAGGGAATATCTTTCAGGGCGAGCTCACTCTAGATCAACTCTTCTTTCTCCGTCCGGTGCCGGGGTGGGCGAAGTATCGGACGCCAATTAAGAATCTTTACATGTGCGGTGCCTGCACCCATCCAGGCGGAGGGGTCATGGCGGCCTCAGGCCGGCTGGCGGCGTTGGAAATATTGAAAGACTGGAAGACGACAAGGATCTAGCTCGCCGTGCAAAACTACGACGCGATCATCATCGGTGCAGGGCACAATGGGCTGGTCACAGCTGCCTACCTGGCGAAATCCCGCAGGCAGGTCTTAGTCCTGGAGCGCCGTCCGGTGATCGGTGGCATCGGCGCGACGGAAGAAATTTTTCCGGATTTCAAGTACTCGACCTGCGCTCATCGGCGGGAGCATTCTCCAATAATATTATCGCTGAGTGGACCTTAAAAAACATGGGCTAGAGATCTTGCCTCTCGATCCGATACTCTTCGCTCCGTCGCTGGCAGGTCCCCCCCTTCTGAGTTCCCCGCCAAGGCACCAAGACCGCAGAAGAAATCGGCCGATTTTCCCGGGCTGATGCCGGTAAATTCGATTTTTTTGCTCACTAAGAAGTTATCCGGTTTCCTGGTGGCCGTCGGACTGGCCTTCCACTACCCGACGGCACAAAATCGGCGCGCTTGAATCTAGAGCGGCGCGAGCCTTGGCTGGAAGTTTCATCGCCTCGGCGAGAGAGCATGTATGAATTTCTGCGCATCCTACCGATGAGCATTGCCGATCTGCTCAACGAATGGTTCGAAAGCGATTTACTTAAAGCGGCCCTAGCTAGCAACGGCGTCCTTGGTTCCTTTGTCGGGCCGCGCCAGCAAGGAACTGCTTTTAACTTTCTCCATCACCAGCTTGGAGAATCAAACGGCGCGTTTCGCACGTCTGGATTCGTGCGCGGCGGTATCGGCAATCTCTCTCAAGCAATCGCACGAGCTGCGCAGCAATTTGGGGCAAAGGTCCAGACCGGCGTCGAGGTAGCCCGGATACTGACCGCGAGCGGAACCGCAAAGGGCGTCGTACTGAAAAATGGCGAGGAGATTTCAGGAACGGCAATTATTTCAAGCGCCGACATCAAGAGAACTTTTCTGCAACTGATTGAGCCGACCTGTCTCGACCCCGAGTTCTTACTGGGGGTTAAGATATTCGGTCTCGCGGCACAGTTGCCAAGATCAACTTCGCGTTGGACACCCTACCTAAGTTTAAAGGTGCGCCGGAGGCCGCATCGTCAGCCGCTCTCGGTGGCGTCATCCACATCGGACCACATCTTATTTGAACAGGCGTCAGATGACGCGAAGTACGGCCGCTTCTCTAGCACAACTGTTCCTGGAAATCACCTTTCCATCAGTGGCCATCGCCGTCGCTCCTTCCGGCAAACATGTCATGTCTGCTGGATGCAATACGCCCCCTATCACTTGCGGGATGGCAGTTGGGATGCTGAGCGGGATGCTTTGGGCGATACTGTTGTGAAAGTCATCGAGGACTACGCGCCGGGTTTTAGAATTCGATTCTGCACCGCCAGCTTGACGCCGCTGGACTCTAGAGCAGAACTTTGCTCTAACCGAGGGGTGCATTTACCACGCGGAAATGGGCTTAGACCAAATCTTTTTCGTGCGCCCGGTGCCCGGCTGGGCTCGAATAGCACACCCATCGAGAATCTTTACCTTTGCGGCTCCGGCACCCACCCCGGCGGCGGAATTCACGGGATTACCGGGATACTATGCAGCGAAG
>CAWFNX010000005.1:0-1786349 GCA_963817335.1 uncultured Verrucomicrobiae bacterium
GATTTGTGCTAGACTGAGCCTGTTTCTACTCGTCCATTCGTCGGATCGCAACGATTTCGCAGAAAATCGCCGTTTTCCTCTCGTAAAATCGCTTTTTCGTGAAATGAAAAGCGATGTTTTGAAAGCGACGATTTGGGATTCCTAAGTCTGGCGCGTCTGCCAATTTCGCCACCCTGGCCCACTTGATCACCAACGACTAACTGAGCTCCCGGTCTAGCACAAATCCTAGCACAATTGGGCAAATCGGCCGCTCGGCCGTTGGCCTTAACATCGTCCGGTTTAGCTGGGCTTCTTCGGAGTACCGCGCTCAGCGGATCAGACCTAAGTCTTATGAGTAAATTGAAGGCGATAGCATGAACTTTGCTGAGATTGCTGGTTAAGATAGCATAGCAAGCTTAGAGAGGGATCAAACCGTGCCGGTTACAATTCAGGATGAGCCTAACGATATCTCTGTCCTCCGCATCAGTGGGACTTTGACACGATCTGAATTCGCCGCGAAGCAATCAGAAATTGCTGGCAAGATCAACACCGGAGCAAGGCCGCGACTGCTCGCTATTCTTGAAGACTTCCAAGGCTGGGAACACGGAGCAGACTGGAATGACATCGATTTTATAATCACGCATAGCGACGAGATTGCAAAAATCGCCGTCGTCGCCGAACCGGAATGGGAAACTAAAGCGCTTGCTTTTGCCGGGGCCGGGATTCGTCGCGCGCCGGTGAAGTTCTTTTCAACGAAGGACCTGGCTACTGCGCGGGCGTGGCTGGCGGAATAAGATTCCCAGGGACGACGATCACCGCGCCGAAAGCTAATCGTTTGGATTCGATTGGGCGGTAAGAGACGTTTCGTTCGCCATGGGGACGATCGGCGCCGTTTCTACGCTGCTGAAAGATCGTGGCTCCGCCACCGGCGACGTGACGGCGACGGACGAATCGTCGTCCTGCGCCTTTGTTCGAGTTTTCCCTCTCCTAAAGCGCTTCGATGCAGGCGGTTTGGATCCGGTAACAGGCACAAGCCGCTTGCGTTGTGAAGTGGCCCGTCGCGTCTGCCGGGCAAGTTTTTCCTCGATCTTGGCCAGTGCGCTGCGCGCCTCGGCAAGCTCTTCTTTTGCGCGGCGAAGATGCTTCCTGGCGCGCCGCGCCGCGTCCTTCGCCTCTTTGCGCTTCTGCTTGGCCGCACGCGATGCCGTTCTTGCTTTTTCGACCAACGCCTCGGCGGTGATCATCCGAGTTCGCGCCAGTTGCAAAGGTTCCGATTTGGTCTGCGAGATTTTCAATGAATTTAATTTTATCATACAAGTCAATGCCCCAATTACGCCGGATTATTCTCGATCATCGACTAACGCTCGGATATAGGACCAAGGTCGGATCCAGATTTGCCGACACGGCCGAGCGCGGCGCACTATGCACCGCGCTCGACGAATTCCCTAAGACGATAATCCAAGTGACCCGACCGTATCCGCATCAACCGCACCGGTGATTGGCAGCCCCTGATCACGCTGGTATCTGCGCAATGCCTCCTGCGTCAACGGTCCCAGAACTCCATCTACCGAATAGGAGAAGTATCCAAGCCGCTGCAGTTCGCTTTGAACGTTGGCAACTACCTCATCCGGAGCAAGTCCACCATAACCATAGATGGGTCCATCGTATGCGTAGTATTCATAATAGGGATCGTAGCCCCAGGCTGGATACCACCAACCGTCCCACCATCCCCACCAACCACCGCCTACCACGATGATGGCACCGCAATGGTTATGCCACCAATTGTGATCGTGATGATGGTGATGGCCCCATTGATTGTGATTGTGGCGGGCTTGGGCCCACGTGGACCTGTTACCATTCCAGTTGCGCAATCGATTTTGCGTTTGCTGGTTGAACCGATTTTGATTTCTCGGATTGTTACGGGCCCAATTTCCCTGATGGGTTCTTCCGTCACGCGTGGTGAGGTTCTGTTTGCCGACAAACCCCGTTCGGACACCACGGTTTCCGTAGGCGCCGCGAAGCTGATCGTTCCTGGCAGTGCGATTGCCTCGATTGGTTAGGGCCTGACTTGGATTGACCTGCTGTCCGTAAGACTTCTGGGACGAATAGGACTGCCTGCTGCCGGTGACAGTCCGGTTTGCCGAATGCGAAGTGTAGATGTGCCCCTGAGATGAACCATAACTTCGTACCGGACCACTATAGATGCGACTAAAGCCACCTCCCGTGTACCCGCGCATTGTCCCGTAACTGTGATACCCGCCAGAGTAACCTCCGCTATAACCTCTACTGAAGCCGCCACCCCCATAGCTCCCTCCGCCTCCACGATTTCCGCCGGAAACCCCGCCACCGGAAAATCCGCCGCCGCCGTGACCGCCTCCATGGCCGGCGTAGACGGACGTTTCACTTCCCGAGACAAACACCGCCGCGAGAATCGCCGCCGCTGCAATCAATTTTGTCTTCATAACCACTCCTTTTGATTACAGAGTGCGCGCAACAGCGTGGAGTTGCCCACCGTCCCTTGCCTTTGTTGAGGCGAATCTTGCCGAGCTTTACTTGAGTAAGTTGCTCGCTGCAGTCCGAACCTCCGAGTTCGAGAATCGATAAACACTTCGGTCGAGCAGATAATGGATGAATCCGGTGGCAAACCCGAGCGCCAGAAGAAAGGGTACCCAGGACGAAGTCCTCAGCTGGGTCGCGATTGCGCCGAAAATGCGATCTCCGTAGTAAGTGCCATCCTCGCGGTTTGCTTCGACCTCAAACAGTGGCAGCAGCGCCACCGACAATGTCATCAACAAAATCAAAATCGCCCACGGCCGAACATTCACGTTGTGAAATGCGCGACGAATCAGCCCGCCACTCTGAGTTGGCTCTTTAACCGGGGTCTGGGACGCAAGTCCGGTAGCAAGAATCCAATGTTGCGACGTCCAGATGACCAGGAAAAGAAACAAGCTTCGCGGCCGGAGCGCGATGCAGACCATCGCCGCCATTCCAATAATGTATAAAACGCGCGGCAGCGACCATAAGGACGAGCGCAGTTCGTAATAAAGAGTGATCGCAGTCGCAAGCAGGAGCGCGCCGGTTGCAAAGAAACGAATGGAATCCTGCCCGGACACGATCCACTGGGCAAAGGACCAGCGATCAATCCATTGGTCCTGATAAGCAACTGCGCCGGCCAGGATATCGGCGATGAAAACGAGAAGGCCGCCCACACTTAGAGCAAAGAAACGATCAAGCCGCCGAGTTTGAATCGATGCGGTGCGACCAGCACGGGAACGGTAAATGGAAAGCGCGCCGAAATGTTGCGACGCAAAGTGATATGTCACCCATGCGTAATCGACGATCGCAGCTGCAATGACTCGCTCCTCGCGGGTCCATGGCAATGCCGAGTCGGGCGGCAGAAAAAAAGCGAGACAACCAATTGTGATCAGAGCGGGGAGGATTACGAATCGAACCGGCTGCGATCGTAAAAGCGGACGATAAGCTTCGGTGCAGTAAGCGAGATAAGTGCTGCACAAGCGGTGACCGATCCAAAAGAAAGCGGTCAGCGCGAAGTAAAACAGATCGAGCGGGCTCGATTGCGGATCGGAGTAACCATGGACCAGCCAAAGCGCGATCGGGACGAGCCAGATAGCGCTAAGCATCCAGAAACCGTCCCACGCGGGACCGCGCAGCCAGTGGGACGAGGTCGATCGCGACAAACGCACCGCAGCACTTGGAGTTTCAATTCCAATTCCCGTTGACGAAGCAGTGATCATAAAACAGCGCGCCGCCTGACGGCGTTTCGAGGCGAAGAATAAGAACTGATTCAGAGTCCTGGACATTGGACGAAAGTCCCATATGCAAAATTGATGCGCAGGGGCAAGAGATCGGCTATGAAAACGATGGATTGCGCGACGCTGGAGACGTTGATCGATAATCGCGAGCCGGTGAACCTGATCGACATTCGGTCGAACAAGGAATTTCGCGAAATGCACATCGTTGGAGCGCGCTCACTTCCGTTTGCCACACTCGCCTCGCCCAAAGGTTTTCTTAGATATCGTCGAACAAACGAGCAGGTCTACGTTGTTTCCGACGACCGGGTCCGGGCGAGTCTTGCCATTGGGATTCTTCGGGCGTCCGGATACATGAATGCGATGGTCGTCGAGGGCGGCATGAAAGCCTGGATCGCACAAGGTTTTCCAGTATTGAGCCAGCGAATCACCTTCGGATCTCGAAATGCTTTGAGGGCAGTTGTGGGCCTGCTCTTTATCGGAGCGGGAATTTTGATCGTCCTTTCGAAGACGCTGATTGCTGCGTTGGTTCTTCTTTGTGCCACGGCAATTCTGCTTAAAGGTTTGTTTACGCGGACCTCGCCGCCCGAAAGTCGGACAGCATCTGACCCGGCGCAATGGCGTAGCCTTAGTGGAACCGAGCCCTCTCCCGCGTGTTAGGCGGGTATTGTTGGGCAAGGACCTATATATATAAGAGAGAGAGTTCGATTGTCTGGGCATCCCGCCGGAATTGCACAAATGGCTTCTCAAACAGCCGGGCCCGGTGTTAAATGTACAGGCACTTTTCCTTGATACAGAACGATGATGCCAGGGCGAGCGCTGTAGGTTCACGAATCGCGTCGCCGGGAGAGGCCGCATCGGGATTCGCGGCCAACTCAGAGTGTATAGTTACGGCTGCCAACTTTGGTTCCGGCAAACTCAGCGCTTTGCCGAATAGTATTTGGTGCCGACGTGCTTTGCACACGCTTTTTGTGCTCGGGACTCTTCTTGCAATCGAAGGAGTTGTCGTAGCATCCGGCCTTGCCGCACCGAGTCAGTTCGGGACCAAGACCGTGCTGTTTATATCAAGCGAGCGGTCTGATATGCCCGCCATGCGCGAGATCGAAGAAGCGGTGCGCGCCGTTTTTCACGAATCGAGTGATCCCGAGATCGATTTCTTCCCGGAGTATCTCGATTTTGCCCGCTTTCCGATTGAGCAGAGCGCCGGTACTGATATTCAATATCTTCGCGAGCGCTACGCGGGCCAACAGATCGACCTCGTATTGGTTGCGACTGGATTCGCGCTGGAATTTGTTCTTTCCCATCGGGACGAACTTTTCCCGAAGGCGCCGATCGTATTTTGCGCTGCCGC
Source organism: uncultured Verrucomicrobiae bacterium (assembly GCA_963817335.1). GTDB lineage: Bacteria > Verrucomicrobiota > Verrucomicrobiia > Chthoniobacterales > UBA10450 > AV40. The sequence goes on from CAWFNX010000005.1 coordinate 5,101, forward strand.
CGACCGGGAGATAATCAGGCCGAGCCTTCCACCGGATGTCACCGGCGTTACCGGCCATTTTGATATTGAGCGCACACTCAAATTGATTTTCACTCTGCAACCAAACGTGACGGAAATCGTTTGCGTCGGCGGGACATCGGGATTCGATCGATTCTGGGAAAATGAAACAAGAAAAGTACTGGAGCGGTTCGCAGACAGAACGGAAGTTCGCTGGATCGCGGACGAATCGTTGGATCAAACTGCGAGCGAACTTTCGAAACTGCCGTCTTCCGCGGCTGTCTTTTACATTTCGATGTTGCGCGACGGGGACGGACATTCGATGACGGCGACGGATGCGGTGCGGGATCTTTGTCGCACATCCAAGGCGCCGGTTTACGGATTTACCGCACATTTCCTGGATGCAGGGACAGTTGGCGGCGCTGTTTTCGATTTCAGGACGAATGGACAAAGGGCGGCCGATCTGGTCTTGAAGGTGCTGCGTGGACAATGGGTACCGGTTGGATCGCCCGAATTGGAGATACGCAATCCACTGGCAGTGAACTGGACTGCACTCAGGAAATGGCACCTGAGCGAATCGCGAGTGCCGAGCGAGGCTGAAATAAGATACTTGTCGCCAAGTCTATGGGAGACCCACCGGACGTTGATCTTGTGGACTATATTCGTCGTCTTGATCCAAAGCGCTCTGATTGTCGGATGGCTGGCTCAACGCCTCTGGCGCCGGCGGGCGGAATCGTTACTGCTCGAAAGCGAAGAGCGCTTCCGCAGCATGGCCGACGCTGCGCCAGTGTTAATCTGGATGTCCGGCGCGGACAAACTCTGTACGTTCTTTAACAGGGCCTGGCTCAAATTCACGGGAAGGCAAATGGAGCAAGAACTCGGCAACGGCTGGGCTGAAGGCGTGCACGCCGATGATTTCGACAAATGCCAGGAGACTTACGTCACCGCGTTTGATGCGCGAAAGCCGTTCGTGATGCAATATCGCCTGCGCCGTTCTGACGGAGAATATCGCTTTGTCACCGACAACGGAATGCCGCGGTTTGGAACCCGCGGAGATTTCCGCGGGTATATTGGCGCCTGCCTCGACATTACGGACTCTCTGAAACAACAGAAAGCTCTGCACGAATTTGAAGAGAGGGTCGCTTTGGCAGCCGATGCGGCGCATCTCGGAGCCTGGGAGTTAAAAACAGAAACGAATGAACTCTGGATGTCCGACAAAGCTCGCGAACTTTTTCAGTTCGGATCGGAGACACCGATCACCTACAAAGAGTTTCAAGATAGAGTTCATCCGGAGGATCGCGCCTCGCGTAATGCCGCCGTGCGAGAGGCCATAAAAACGCAAGGAGGATATGAACTTGAATATCGCGCACTGCTTCCGGATGGAACGGTCCGTTGGATCAACGGGCGGGCGCGCTGTGTGAGCGACGAAAGCGGAAAATTAACCCGGTTGCTGGGTGTGTCGATGGATGTCACCGACCGAAAGGAGGCGCAGGAACTTTTTCAGCTCGCCAACGAAGCTTCGTCAAGTGGAACTCTGCTGGTAGATGGGCAAGGGCGGATTGTCCTGGTGAACGCTCAAACCGAAAAGTTGTTCAATTACTGGCGCGATGAATTGATTGGGAAACCCGTCGAGATCCTGGTGCCAAGCCGGTTTACGGAACATTTGGCTCACCGCGAAAAATTTGTAACCGCTCCGGAGGCCCGAATGATGGGAGCCGGACGGGAACTATTTGGCCGCCGAAAAGACGGCTCGGAATTTCCGGTCGAGATCGGTTTGAACCCGATTCAAACGCCGCATGGCATCCTGGTCCTGGCCACTGTTATGGACATCTCTCCTCGTAAACGCGCTGAAGAAGAAGCGCGGCGTCAGCGCGATCAGATCAATCTTCTCAGCCGGGTCAGCCTGCTTGGGGAGATGACTGCTTCGCTTGCCCATGAACTGAACCAGCCTCTTTCAGCTATCGTCAGTAATGCCAATGCGGGGATGCGCTTTATCGACAAAGACAAGGCGGATCCAGAGACTCTCCGCGAGATTCTGGTCGACGTGGAAGCTGATGGCCGCCGCGCCAATGAGATCATTCGCAACGTGCGAAACACGATCAAAAGAGGCGACGTAATTCGTCAAGCGCTCAGCCTGAATGACATAGTGACGAGTGTGGCGCATATGGTTCGATCCGATGCGGCGGAGCATTCCTGCGAGGTGAACGTATCGCTCGCGAATGACTTGCCGGCCGTTGTAGCTGACCCGACTCAAATCCAGCAAGTCCTGATCAATCTGGTTGGCAATGCATTCGAGGCTATGCGCGACAAGCCAGCCAACAAACGCAAGGTCGAACTTACTACGGAAAAAAATGGCGATGAAACCATTTGTGTTGCCGTGCGAGATTATGGTGTCGGGCTTTCCGATGCAACACGAGGGCGGCTATTCGAGCAGTTTTTTACCACCAAAGAAGAAGGCTTGGGAATGGGTCTCGCCATCGTTCGCTCCATTATCGAGGCCCATGGTGGCACAATCGAAGCGGAGAACATGGAAGGCGGCGGCGCACGATTTCATTTTGCACTGCCGATCAGCAAAGAGGTTCCAAAATGAGTTCGCAAAAACCGCTCGTGTTCGTGATCGATGACGATGAATCAGTCCGCAAGAGTCTACGGCGATTGTTAAATTCGGCTGACTATGAAAGTGAAGTCTTCAAATCGGCCAGCGATTTTATGGCCCGAGCGCCCCACCCCGGGCCAACTTGCCTGATCGTCGATGTCCAAATGCCTGGTTTAAATGGGCTCGAGTTTCAAGAAGCATTGATTCAACGCCGTCGCGAAGAGCAGCTCGTGTTCATCACTGGTCACGGCAATATTCCAATGTGCGCGCAGGTCATGAAAGCCGGCGCGGTTGATTTTCTTCCGAAGCCATTCAAACCACGGGAGCTTTTGAAATGCGTCGAGCGCGCTATCGCCCGTTCGACTGAGCAGCGACGCCGGGCTGCGGAACAGAGTGAAGCCAGGCATTCGCTCGATTTGTTAACCCCGCGCGAGTTCGAAGTGATGCAGCTTGTGATTACCGGAATGTTGAACAAACAGGTCGGCGGCGAACTCGGCATGGCCGAGAAAACAGTAAAAGTTCATCGCGGCCGGGTGATGCAGAAGCTCGGCGTGACATCGGTAGCCGAGCTGGTGCGGCTTGTGCAAAAGGCCGGCATCGTCGCAGTCCAAACATAGTCCGGGGCGAAAGCTAACTGGTCAGCGCGGCAGTTTTCCAACTTGCCCCGTTCGGGACGGCGGCGAAGAAACCAAGGAATGGGATTTTGAAGCGTTGAGCTGCGGATCTCAGTAAACCGTCGTTTCAAGAGAACACCAAAATTGGGGATGGGACCTTGGTCCAATGGGTGAACTGCGGCCGAGCCTGGAATTGTAACCCGCAGTAACCAGAAAAGAACGAACGTCTCTCTATAATATATATGAAGAACATCAAGCTCATCGCCATCGTTGCTGGCGCCACGGTCCTCGCCGGCGTGCCAGCGCTAATATTGCCTGTGATTTTCCGAGCGCCGAGATCTCGTCGATCGCGCCTGAAGTCAGCGAGAAAAAGTCGCAAGATTCGACACAGCAAAACGCCGGTGGCGGTCCTTCAGCGTCTACATGCCACACCTGCATAAGAAAGACGGACAGGCCAGACTCAATCTGTAGGTTGACAACGATTCACCAAGTGGAGCTCGCCAAATTATGAAACTGCATTATCGCAATGTCCTTTTAATGACGGTACTTGGCTTATGCGGATGGGCGATGGCCGCCGACCCCACTACTTCATCCGTTGGGCCCGATGACGCTCTCAGTCGCTTGAAAGCGGGCAACGAACGATTCGCTCAAAGTAAAGTCAGTGCAGGTAAGCCGGTCGCCGCCCGCCGCGCGGAAACTGCGAAAGATCAGCATCCATTTGCTATCATCGTCGGTTGCGCTGATTCGCGGACGGCACCCGAGATTATTTTCGATCAAAACATCGGCGACCTCTTTGTCATCCGCACCGCCGGCAATCTGGTGGATGATTATGCGTTGGGAAGTATCGAGTACGCAGTGGAGCATCTTGGATCACGGCTGATCGTTGTTCTTGGGCATGCGCGCTGTGGTGCGGTGAAAGCCGCGCTAGCGGGAGGTTCAGCGCCCGGTCACATCAATTCACTGGTTCGCGATATTCAACCTGCGGTTACCGCCACAAAAGGAAAAGAGGGTGACGCACTTGCCAATGCCGTTCATGAAAATGACAATCAGGTCGCGAAGAAGATTCGAAATCAGGCCCAACTCGGCGAGTTGGCGGCTCAAGTGCGGATAGTCGAAGGGTACTACAATCTCGATACCGGCAAGGTTGAGTGGACGACAGAGTAAAGCATCCTGATTCTCCGCAAAGCAGGACGCGCCTTTCGGCGTAGGACCAAGGTCTGATTCTCATTTCTCGTTCGGTCGCTTTAACAGGCAGCGTGGTAAACTTACTTACTGATCTCGACGCGAGTGGCCCCGCGACCTTCCCTTTCACAAGATTTGGCGACAAGCCCGGCCGTTTATTTAATCGAATCACCGCGGCGCTACCGGTTCTGCCGAATCATCCGTTTCCAACGTTAATTTCATTACCTGCCGGCAATCCCACACCTTTGTTGTTGGACAAACCGGCGACTCTTTGTCCGGAAGACTATGGAATTAACAACGTGTGAGGAAATCGTCCCATGGCTATTCAACCGCCAACTAATCAAAGTAACGTGCAATCACGACATCATCGCCCAGCCGCTAGCGGCCGACGCGTCATTTGTGTGGTGGATGACGACCCGTCAGTCCTGAAATCGGTTGGTCGATTGCTTGAATCGGAAGGATTCAGCGTCCGGAGTTTTGGTCACCCAGACGAGGCGCTTACCTACATGGAGACACATTCCGTCCCTCTCGCCATTTTGGACATCTGGATGCAAGAGATGACGGGAATGGAATTGCTGGCGCATCTTTGCGCGAAATCGCCGCAGACTCACGTAATTTTCATCACCGGCCATGAAGACGATGCGGCCCAGGCGACCGTGATGCAGGCGGGAGTCTTTGATTTCTTCATCAAACCTCTCGACGATTCCAAGTTCCTGGCTTCGGTTCATCGCGCGCTGGGCGATCCGCTTCAGGAAAAACACGGTTTGATGCAACTGGGCGCGAGCGTTCCTAAAGAGTGACAGCCAGTTGTCGAAACCCAGGCCACATCCTTGAGGCAAGCGACCACCGAAGGAACCAACCTGGAACCGCAATCAACGACCGGCAGGATATTATGAGGTTTCGCCACCTACGACGAAGGTCTCATAGTTATATTTCCCGCCGGCGTCTATTGTCGGTGCACTTATGAAAGCAGCGCAGTGGAGCGAATGAAGTCACTGTGCGCCGGCAAGGATGTGGAATGAACCAAATAACCTCAAACTTCGGGTCGCTTAATATCTGCGTGCTCAATGAGGATTCGTCGCAACTCGAGACCACGAATCAGGTTCTGTCATTAGCTGGCTGGCAAACACGACCATTTACCGATCCAGATACGTTCTTAAATTATGCACGGACCCATTCCCCTGACATCGCAATCCTGGATTACCCGGGACCACGGGCGCGAGGCGTGCAAATCAGGGCCCGGCTCAGGGAAGTGTCGCCCGCAACTTGGACAATTATTGCTCTTAAACCCCACCAGAAGAACTTGGCGCGCCGGATGCTTCCGGACAGGGAACTGGTTGATTTGATTAAACAGTATGTCGCCGCAACCGCACAACAATTCTCACTTAAACGGCCAATCGGCCGAAGGAAGGAGACCGACTTTGGTTGCTGCGCCTAAGACAAAAGTTCTGACGATTTGTCTGGTCGATGACGATCCGTCCGTCCTTAAGGCGACGAGCCGTCTTCTTGTCTCCTCCGGATGGAAAGTAGAATCCTTTTTGGATCCGGTAAAGTTTCTGGATTATGCGAAGACGACCCAGCCTCCGTTAGTGGTGGTCGATATTCTGATGCCGATCATGAACGGACTTGAAGTCCAAAACCGACTACGAACGGTCTCTCCTTCAACCCGGGTAATTGTTCTGACCAGCAAGGACGATCCAGCGGTGCGTTCCAAGGCGCTGGCGGCGGGCGCGGCTGCTTTCTTCCTAAAGCCGGTGGATGACGACGAATTTCTCTCAGGAATTGAGTCCGCCCTTGGCAAAAACTAAAGCGATCGAGCGAGCTCGACAAACCGGCACGCTCGACCGCAAGCCGGCCGGCGACTGCCAATTCACGCTCACGTGATACTCGCTTGGCCGACTACATCCCGCGTCACGTGATAGGGCTAAGGTCTTATTTTCATCGCGGCCGGCCCAAGCCAATTTGGACGGACGAAATGAAAACTTCGCCGGGTACGAGTTCGCCTAATCCTTCAGGGACGATCGGCACGCGCGTATCGCACGTAAGCCCAAGGTCCAATACCCGGACCTGGATCGGCAAGGCAATCTTCCGGTCTACTTCATGAAATTCATATCCTTCTTTGTCGTTTCTGTCGCCTTGTTGTTCAGCGCTTACGCTATGGAAAAGCCTTCGTTTCATACGAAGGGAACTCCTACAGGCAAACCCACGGGTCCGTTGAAACCAGGTGAGTATTGGTGGAACCCGCAGCTTTCTCCGACCGGCCCCGTTGTCGTCCTGGTGAGCATTCCCCAGCAGACAATGCACGTGTATCGCAACGGGATCCTGATTGGGAGGTCGACCGTAAGCACCGGCTCGAAAGGTCACGAAACGCCGGGCGGAGTTTTCAGCATTCTTCAGAAGAGCAAGGAGTATTACTCCAAAAAGTACGACAACGCCCCAATGCCGAATATGCAGCGACTTACCTGGACCGGCATCGCGATGCATTCGGGCCAGCTTCCGGGCTATGCCGCCAGCCACGGCTGCGTTCGTCTTCCCTACGATTTTTCGCAGTTGCTCTTCACCGTGACCAAGAGTGGCGGAACAGTTGTCGTGGGTGACGGCAAAACTCCGACACCGCATCTTGCTTCGAATCCGGGATTAATGCTCGCGCCCAAGGATTTGACTCCGGACATGGTTCGCCAACTCTCACACGACGAGTATCAATGGCATCCAGACCGAAGTCCTCAAGGGCCGATCACAATTGTTCTGAGTTCCAGTGACCGAATGATGTATGTCTATCGGAATGGCAACCCGATCGGTCGTGCCACTCTCGAGGTAAATGGTCGCGGCTTTGGTAACCGTCTCGGTAGCCACATTTTCACCCGTCTCGAAGGAACGACCGGCAAGGAGAGCCAACTTGCGCCAGGACGTGAAGCTGGAAAATGGATGCGGGTGAGTAGCGAGGGTCGCGGCATCGACGCTGAGAGCCTGGCGTCACGACTCCGCTTCAACACCGAGTTTGCCCAAAAGCTGGCTGACGAAATCAAGCCGGGCACAACAGTTATCGTAACGGACAATCCGGTTGTACGAAAACCAGTCGCTGATTCCAGCTACTTTGCGGCTGATTAAGTTGACTGCCATGCGTGCGCTCGGGTGTTTGGTGGGCGGCGCATTGTTGCTCGCCGGTTGCAGCAGCGCTCCCTACGCGGAGGTCTCGCCAAGACGGCCGCATTTGACCGGCCCAACCGGCCCGGAGCCGTTGGCCTCGGTGGAAAAAACAATAGTCGACGCGACGCGAATGGAGCGGGCGCATCCGCTAACTTCGTTAGGCGAATGTCTCGATGCCTTGCAGGTAGCATCAAAGCAATTGCAGCGGAACATCGACAACAAAACAGCCTTGCGTGATTACAACTTCGGGATCAGCCGAATTTTCCAGATCATTCATGACGGAAAACTCGATCCCTGGACAAAGCCGTTGGCTGTGCCCGGACCGCACGGCGATTTCATTTTAACACCCAGGCCAGATCCTCGACCGGAATGGAACGCCACACTCTACGACTTTACGCCAGCGGACGAGTTCGACGTCGGTGGGAAGTACGTTACCGAGCGAACGACGCGTCCTGGAATTGGCGCTGCCATTGTGGCGGTAGAGAAAGAGCATAACAAAAATGCACGCGAGAACTTCGCGCCCTCGCGAATTTATTACAGCGTGACGGTCGTCGCACACTTCCAGGGACAACGTTGTGTTCTGGCCTTTGAGGATCCGCTCTCGAAAGAAGAGGTGACCTTCAATGGCCGGACAACTCCACTGGCCGCGGATTTTACGGTACCGCTTGCAGTGATGCTGCAGGAAACCGATCCGGCGAAACATGAGGTCTGGCGCGTCCTTAATCCCGAGAAGTACGCGGACACTGCTGCGATCGAGCGACTTCAACCTTATGATCCCAACAAAACAGTCGTGCTTGTGATCCATGGACTGAAGGACTCGAATGCAACCTGGACGCCGATGTTGAACAAGCTGAGAGGCGACCGCGTAATCCGCCAGCACTACCAGTTTTGGTTCTACAGTTACCCGACGGGTTATCCTTATCCATATTCCGCCGCGATTTTGCGTCAGGAGCTCGACCGGGTGGAGAAGAACTTCCCGAAAATGAAATCGATGGTCGTCATCGGCCATAGCATGGGCGGGTGCATCAGTCGTCTGCTCCTCACCGACAGCGGAAATCAGATCTGCATGAAAATCTTTGGGCGGCCGCTCGAGGAAGTGCCGCTGTCGCCTCACGTTCGCGAATATTTTCGCCGGGAGTTGTTTTTTCGTCATCGCCCAGAAGTGGGGCGCGTCATTTTCATCGCCGCCCCCTTGCGTGGAAGCAACATGGCTACCGGACTCATCAGCAGCCTGGCCAACATGATTATTCGCGAACCGACGATTAGCAGTCAGGCAAGCGAAGAGATGCTGCGCCACACCAGTATCCGGGAAGATGAGCTCAAACCGATGCGTCGCGCCAACAGCGTGGACAGTTTGTCACCAAAGAGTCGCTTCATGCACGCAGTAAGCGAAATTCCAATGACGCCGGGCGTACCTTACGACACGATCATCGGCGATCGCGGTCGCGGCGATTCGCCAAATTCGAGCGATGGCGTGGTTCCGTATTGGAGCTCGCACCTGAAAGGCGCAGAGAGCGAACACATCGTTCCGTCCGATCACAGCGCGCACCAAAATCCTCAGGCGATTGCCGAAGTTCTCGGCATTCTCAAAGCTCACGCGACGGATTGAAGGGGCGACGCGGGCGTAAGACCAAAGTCCATTATTCCGCGCGAATCCGACATGCGATTCTCGACCTCAGGAAGGCCTGGCAGACCCCATGAAACCACAAAGAGGAGAAAAGTGGGGCTGACGGTGACGCCTTCCGTATGCAATTGGGGATCGTTTACCAGTTGTTCGACTAGAGATCGCACCAATAGGTCGGGTGCCCCACCCTGTCGGTTGTAACCGGCACTCCGTGGACATCCGTCCTCGCCACGGGTTTCCGCCGCCGCATCGCTATGGCGTGACAAGTCGGCCTGACGAGTAAGCCGAAGGTCTGATATCCTCAGAGGCTGCCCTCACTTCAATATTCGTTGCGGACAAATCACACTATGGACGCAATGCCAATCTGTCATCGCGGCGCGAGCACACGGTTTAACGCGTCAGCCAATTCACATGCCTCCGGCAGGATCTAGCCAATGCGCGCAACGGCTCATACCGAAAGGAGAGAGAAATGAAACCGTTCGTTTCAAAGTACCTCGATCCAGCCAGCAGGTTAGGAGAAATTTTGTTCGGCTTGATAATGGTGTTGACGGTCACACTGACCGCCGGACTGACGGTGGCGGAAGGCAGACAAGGAGTGCGCCAGCTTCTGCTTGCCGCGATCGGTTGTAATCTCGCCTGGGGAATCATCGACGCAGTCATGTACATTATGAACTGCGTCACCGTGCGCAGCGGCAAAATGCGATTGGTCCGGGCGGTGCAAAGCGCTTCCAACGAACAATCCGCGCTTGCGTTGATCCAGGAGGAAATCGAGCCGGAATTACAGGAACTTCTCGATTCGCAACAGGCCGACGCGCTGAGCCGTTCGGTCCTGAAACACCTCGCCCAAGCGAAGATTGCGACGAAGGCGCTAACCAAAGAAGATCTTTACGGCGCTATCGCCTGTTTTTGGCTGGTTTTTGTATCGTGTTTGCCTGCGGCGGTTCCGTTTTTCATTTTTTCGCAGCCGCATTTCGCTCTCCGCATTTCCAACTTTCTTCTCCTCGTCATGCTCTTTTTGGTCGGACGAAAGTGGGCGCAATACGTCGGCACCAACCCAATCGCGGCGGGGTCGGCGATGGTGACGATTGGCCTCATTCTGGTCGGCGTTGCTATTTTGCTCGGAGGATAAATGACGCGCGCGTATGCCACTCCCGTAATCGTTCTTGTCCTGGCCGTTTGTGACATGTTCGGCGGACCTGCGACAATTGTTCCGCCGGAAGCCACCGGCGAAACAGCAGAAACCGAATGGGAATTCTCGTTATCCATTTCCACCTATCTCGCGCAGCATTCTCGCGATTACGCCAATCCGAATTTTACGGCCGACCGCGATTGGTTGCACCTGGAAGCGCGCTACAATTATGAGGCGGTCAAGACTGGGTCGGTCTGGCTCGGTTACAATTTCAGTTTCGGAAAAAAATTGACTCTTGAAGCCACGCCGATGATCGGCGGCGTGTTCGGCGACATCACCGGAATTGCGCCCGGCTATGCAATTTCGATTAATTACGAGCCGATCGAATTCTTTACCCAGGGCGAATACTTTTTCGATTCCGCAATTCACGCCGGGGATTTTTTCTACACCTGGTCAGAGCTTAGCTACTCCCCCGCGAATTGGTGCAAAGTTGGGTTCGTGGTAGATCGGACCAAGGCCTTAGGCAGTAGCTTCGACATTCGACGCGGCCCGTTGGTCGGCTTCAAATACAAAAAAATCGACTTCACGACCTACTGGCTAAGTCCCGGTACACGCGAGGGAACGTTCGTCTTCTCCGTAACCACGAATTTTTGAGCATGAACACCAGCAATCAGTAAGAGCAGTATGAAAACAAAAGAGATCATCAAACGAGCCCGCAAATTCACCAAGTCATTCCGCGTCAGCAAAGGGAAGGATTTTCGACTTAAGGATGTCGACCCAGGCGATACCCTTGAATTCACCAAGGAAGAAGACAAACCGCGAGCCAAGGAAGCACTCGCCACCGGAGTTTTGGCCCTCGCGGAACTGCAGGACAAACTCTACGCCCAGGACAAGTGGGCCGTTCTTCTGATGTTTCAGGCGATGGACGCGGCCGGGAAGGACGGCGCCATCAAACACGTGATGTCAGGGGTAAATCCGCAAGGCTGCCAGGTCTACTCGTTCAAATCGCCCTCCGCGGAAGATCTCGATCACGATTATCTCTGGCGCTGCATGAAGTGCCTGCCGAATCGTGGCCACATCGGAATCTTTAATCGCAGTTATTATGAAGAAGTGCTCGCAGTTCGCGTTCACCCCGAATTTCTTGCCAAGCAAAAACTGCCAGAAAAGCTCGTCGGGAAGAAGATTTGGGAGGAACGCTTTGAGGATATCCGCAACTTCGAGCAATACCTCAGCCGGAACGGCATTGTGGTGCGCAAATTCTTCCTCCACGTCTCGAAGAAGGAACAGAAACGCCGGTTCCTGGAGCGGATCGATAACTCGGCGAAAAATTGGAAGTTCTCCGCCAACGATGCCGCGGAACGCGATTACTGGGACGACTACATGGAATGTTATGAGGAATTGATTCGCGAAACCGCGACCAAGGATTCGCCGTGGTACGTGGTGCCGGCGGATAACAAATGGTTTACTCGCGTCGTAGTGGCAGCCGCAGTGATCGAGGCGCTGGCCGATCTCGATCTGGCATATCCCGAAGTTGGGGAAGACAAACTCAAAGAACTGGCGACAGCGAAGAAGAAACTGCTGAGCAAGTAGCTTCACTCGACTCAAACCTGCAGTTTCGCGCCTTGTTCCGACGTAGGCCTAAAGTCCAATACCGGGCCAGTTGGCTCGGGCGCAAACTATCGGCAATCAACAAGGAGCAGACTGCCATGAAAAATGGAATCGCCAAGCTACTCATTTTAATTTTGATCTGCGGCAGCGCGCTGACGCAGTCATCTTTGCTCGCTGCCACAGTGCCTGCCGGTACGCCAATCGTTGTCCGGACCAACGGCGCGATCTCGACCCATGCCACGCCCGGCCGACACTTCACCGCAACTCTCGATCAAGACGTTGGCGGGTTGCGCGCGGGAACTAAGGTCACCGGATTGATCCAAGCGTCGCGTGGGTCGCGTTCCACGACTTCCTCTTCGCCCCTCACTTTAGTTCTGACCGGCGTGTCTTCTGACGGAAAGATGGTCTCGATCAAAACAAGCCCGATGCATCCAGAAGGTGCGCACACCACTAGCACAAGACGAGGCAGCTTCAGCTTTGGTGAAGATACTTTTCCGGCGGGAACACGACTGGAATTCCGCCTTTCACAGCCGGCCAATCTATGAACTCGCGAAACCTGTTTGTTACCGGCTGGGCATTGATCGCGGTCGCCGTCGTTTTCGGATCGAACGGCTGCAGTAAAGAAGAAACTGTCGCCGCTGCACCGCCGGAAGTTCTGGTGATGCCGGCAGCGACGCGTGATGTTCCGGTTTATCGCGAGTGGATCGGAACAATCGACGGTTCAGAGAACGCCGAGATTCGCGCCCGGGTAACCGGTTACCTGGTCAAACGAGACTACAGCGAAGGTTCGCTTGTTAAGAAGGACACTCTTCTTTTCGAAATTGACCCACGGCCTTCCGAAGCCGCGCTGGCTCAGGCCAAAAGCCAGTTGGAGCAAGGCAAAGCTGTCAAACTTGCTGCCATCGCCGAAAGGGAACGAAGCGACAAGCTTTTCGCGCAACATGTGATTTCCGAACAGGAGCACACCAATAAAACGCAGCTTGCTGAAGCGAACATCGCCAAAGTTGACGCCTTGCAAGCCGCGGTGGACGACGCGCAGCTGAACTTGAACTTTTGCAAGGTGATTGCGCCGGTCGACGGAATTGTGGGCCTGGCCAAGGCGCAAGTAGGCGATCTGGTTGGAACTGGCAGCAACGTCGTGCTGACCAACATTTCAACGCTGGATCCGGCCAAAATTCAATTTCCGGTCAGCGAAGCGGACTACTTGGCGGCGAATCAACGCGTGCAGGAGACGCTGAACAAACCAATCGATCAGCGGGCCGAGAACATCGACCTAATTCTCGCGGATGGATCGACCTTTTCTCAGAAGGCAAAGCTGCAATCAGTGGACCGCCAGGTCCAGGCTTCTACCGGAACAATTTTGGTCACGGCTCTGGTCAAAAACCCCGGTTGTATTCTGCGCCCCGGATTCTACGCGCGTGCGCGGATTGTTGCTAATGTTCTCAAAGATGCGGTCGTTGTTCCGCAGCGCGCTGTCTCGGAGATCCAGGGCGCGTATCAACTGGGAATCATCGGCTCGGATGAAAAGGCAGAAATCCGCCCAGTTAAAGTTGGTCCCCGGACGGGAAGCGATTGGGTAATTACGTCAGGATTGAAACCCGGCGAAAAAGTTGTTGTCGAAGGTTTACAGAAAATCAGAGCCGGTGCACAGGTGATCGCGAAACCCTGGACACCGCCGGCAGACAAGACCGTGGCCGCAAATACCGCGGCGCAGACGGAATCGAAATAAGGCACCGTGGCCAAGTTTTTCATTAATCGCCCCATCGTCGCGATCGTGATTTCGATCGTGATGACAATCGTCGGCGTCATCACCTATCTGCGCCTGCCCGTGGCGCAGTTCCCCGACATTGTGCCGCCGGAAATCCAAGTTAAGACGACTTATACCGGCGCCGACGCCCTCACTGTAGAACAATCCGTCGCCACTCCGATTGAGCAACAAATGAGCGGCGTCGACAACATGAACTACATGCAGTCGGTCAACGGCAACGATGGCACCCTCAAGCTCACCGTTAACTTCGAAGTCGGAACCGACGTCAACACCGACCAGATCCTTTCCCAGATGCGGAGCAACCAGGCCTCGTCACAACTGCCCCAAGACGTGAACAAGTTCGGCGTGACGGTTGCAAAATCTACGTCATCGCCGCTGATCATGTTCGCGCTTTATTCGCCGAAAGGGACCTACGACAACATCTTCCTGGCCAACTACGCGAACATCAACCTTAACGATGAGTTCACTCGGGTAAAAGGCATCGCCAGCGTCTCGGTTTTCGGCGCGGGCCAGTATGCGATGCGCATCTGGGTCAGACCCGATCAGCTGGCCAAACTTGGCCTGACAATTCCGGAAATCATTTCTGCAGTTAACGCCCAGAACGCTGTAAATCCCGCCGGCACAGTCGGTGGTGAGCCGGTGCCAAAAGGCCAGGAGTTCACCTATGCGGTGCGGGCTCAGGGACGATTGCAAACCGCGGAAGAGTTCGGCGAGATCGTCGTGCGCTCCAATCCCGACGGCTCGATGGTGCGCGTGAAAGATGTCGGGCGAATCGAGCTCGGCGGTCAAAACTACGCGCTGTCCGGCCGACTCAACGGCAAACCCGCTGCCCTCGTCGCGCTTTATCAGCTGCCTGGAACCAACGCGATCGCAGCTGCCGACGGCGCAAAGAAAAGAATCAAGGAACTGGCCGAGAAATTTCCCGCCGATCTCGATTACGTGGTTTGTCTCGACACTACCCTCGCAGTCACTGAAGGCATGGTGGAGATCCAACACACGCTGATGGAAGCGTTGCTCCTCGTCATCATTGTCGTCTTCATTTTTCTCCAAGGCTGGCGCGCTACTCTTATTCCTTTGCTCGCGGTGCCGGTCTCCCTTATCAGCACCTTCGCGCTTTTTCCGATGTTCGGTTTCACCGTGAACACGCTCTCGCTCTTCGGTCTCGTGCTGGCGATCGGTCTGGTGGTCGATGATGCGATTGTCGTGGTGGAAGCGGTCGAACATCACATCGAACATGGCCTGTCGCCGCGCGAGGCTACCCTTAAAGCAATGGAAGAAGTGAGTGGGCCAGTCATCGCCATTGCGATAGTGCTGGCCGCCGTTTTCATTCCCACGGCTTTTGTTCCAGGCATCACCGGCAGGTTGTATCAACAGTTCGCCGTGACCATTGCGGTATCGATGCTGATCTCGGCATTTAACGCGCTCACGCTGTCGCCCGCGCTCTCAGCGATGCTTCTAAGGCCGAAAAAGAAAGGTAAGGGTTTGCTCCAAAGATTTTACAATTGGTTCAACCGAATCTTCGGCATTGCCACGGACAAATTTACCACGACCTGCCATTTCCTTATTCGCAAGTCGCTGATCGCCGTTATCATCCTCGCGGGCTTCCTCGTTCTGGCCGGAATGTTCGGGAAGGCCGTTCCGGGGAGCTTTTTACCGGACGAAGACCAAGGTTATTTCTTTGCCCAGGTCATCCTGCCCGATTCGGCGTCTCTTCAGAGGACCGATGAGGTGATGAAGCAGTGCGAAGAAATTTTGAAGCAGACTCCGGGCATTGAGTACTACTCCACCGTTAACGGGCTGAATTTTCTCAGCGGCGTTAATACCACCTACAGCGGCATCTTTTTCATTTCGCTAAAGGAATGGAAGGAGCGCAAGGCTCCCGAGGAGCAATACCAAGCAATCCTTAAACACGTGAACGCCGCGTTTTCCAAAATCGCGGCCGCGCGCGCCTTCGCCTTTTCGCCACCGGCCATTCCCGGAATTGGCACGAGCAGTGGTGTGACCTTCATGTTGCAGGACCGCTCGGGCAAGGACGTCACTTTTTTGGCGGAGCAGGTCTCAAAGTTTGTGGCCGCGGCGCGGGAGCGAAAAGAACTCGCCGGAGTGACCCCAATGTTCTCGCCTTATGTCCCGCAAATCTTTCTGAACGTCGACAGGGAAAAGGTGCTCAAGCAGAACATGAACCTTAGTGACGTATATCAAACCCTTCAAACGTTCATGGGCAGTTATTTCGTCAACTACTTCAACCGATTCGGACGGCAATGGCAGGTCTTTATCCAGGCCGAAGGCGATTATCGCACGAGCATCGACCAGGTCGGACAGTTTTTCGTGAAGAACCGGGACGGCAAGATGGTGCCGCTTAGTGCCATAACGAATTCCAAACCGATTAGCGGTCCAGAATTCACGATGCGTTACAATCTTTATCGCTCCGCGCAAATCAATGCTACCGCTGCCAGCGGCTATAGTTCGGCCCAGGCAATGAAGGCGATGGAGGAAGTTTTCAAGGCGACCATGCCCAACGAAATGGGTTTTGCTTACATGGGTATGAGCTATCAGGAAAAGCGAGCGCAGGAAGGTGTTTCAGCAAGTGTCATCTTTGCCTTCTCGCTGCTGTTCGTTTTCCTCGTCTTGGCGGCGCAATACGAAAGCTGGTCGCTGCCGTTTAGCGTGCTACTCAGTTTGCCGATCGCTATTTGGGGTGCGTTCGCCGCGCTGATAATTGGGCACTATGAACTCAACGTCTACGCGCAGATTGGTCTTGTCATGCTCATTGGTCTCTCTGCCAAAAACGCGATTCTAATCGTTGAGTTCGCCAAGATGAAGCATGAGCAGGGTCTCGGCCTAATCGAAGCCGCTCTCGAGGGAGCCAAATTACGTCTTCGGCCGATTCTGATGACGTCCTTCGCGTTCATCTTGGGTTGCGTGCCGCTCGCCACCGCTACCGGGGCCGGCGCCCTATCGCGCCAGGTCATGGGCTACGTTGTCATCGGCGGAATGCTGGCGGCAAGCTTCATTGCCATCTTCCTGATTCCGGTCCTCTTTTATCTCGTCGAACGGCTCACCGGAGGTAAGAAACACGCGACCGAACCTCCTGCCGGGCCTGAGCCGGTGGCGGTTCCCGTGCCAGCCCTGCATTAACCCCCGCCCCCTCTGTATATATATATGAGTACGTTTCGGAAGACCGACCCTGGAGGATAATCTGATGCGAACAATCACCAACAACTATAGGGACGCCCAGATTCTGAACCTTGGCTCTGCCGGCCAGGCTGGTCCCTATTTGGTTACCCAAACCGGGGTCGCGCCGAATGCTCAAATTCCTAAAACGCGGATGTTTACACTGCGTCCGGATGGACGTTGGGCCGACTTCAATGCCTACGTCTGCCAGGGGAAGCCGGAGGTCCTGGACGAGATTGTCTTTCCCTCCATTCCCAAGGTGATGGAGACATTTGGAAAACTGTTCGGCCGCCCCCAGGTTGTCGATCTTCCAATCGACGAAGCGGGGCTTCAGGCCTGGATCGAGCGTCAGAAAAACGGCGATCCGTTAGAAGGGGCTCGGGCGTGGGCCTCTGGTTACAAGGCGCGCCACCGTAGCTAACCTGATTGCGCGGAACAATCACCGCCATGACGCGCAGCAAACAGGCAGGATGGGCAAAAGTAATTCCATCCGTTTCCTGGTTGCGTGATTACCAGCACAGCTGGTTTCGCCTCGACATTGTCGCCGGGATCACGCTGGCAGCTTACCTTTTACCGGCCGCATTGGGCGATGCGTCATTGGCCAGCCTTCCGCCTGAGGCCGGACTTTATGCATGTTTGTTCGGCGGACTTGTTTTCTGGTTGTTTTGCAGCTCGCGGCAAACGTCCATTTCAGTCACATCCGCGATCTCGCTGTTGATCGGCGCCTCGTTAGGCGAGATCTCCGGCGGCGACACGGCGCGCTTTGGCGCTCTTGCCGCGGGCACCGCCTTGCTCGTGGCGCTCATCGCTTTCATCGCCTGGCTGATCAAAGCGGGCGCGCTGGTCAATTTCATTTCGGAGAGTGTCATGACTGGATTCAAGTGCGGCGTGGCGCTTTTTCTTGCCAGCACCCAAGTGCCCAAGCTCTTCGGCATTCACGGCTCGCATGGAAGCTTTTGGAAGAACAGCGGATCTTTTCTTCAACATCTTCAGGAAACCAATCCGGCTTCGCTCCTCATCGGGGGAATCGCGCTGGCCCTGTTGATCGCTGGAAAAATCTTTCTCAAGAACAAGCCGGTTGCCCTTTTTGTTGTGATTGGCGGGATCATCGCGGCCTCCGCGTTGTCCCTGGAAGCGCGTGGGGTGAAACTTCTCGGCACAATACCGGAAGGACTGCCCCCGATTGGGCTCCCCGCCATTTACTGGCATGACCTGAACGAGTTGTTACCGCTGGCTCTTGCCTGCTTTTTGTTGGGTGCCGTCGAAACCGCGGCAATCGGCCGAATGTTTAGCGCGAAGTCTGGAACAAAGTTTGACGCCAATCAGGAATTCCTCGCTTTGGCTGCATCGAATCTCGCCGCCGGACTAGGCCGCGGTTTCCCAATCAGCGGCGGCATGTCGCAATCGCTAGTCAACGAAGGCGCAGGTGCGCGCACTCCGCTTTCCCTCGCGCTCGCGGCTGGAATAATTCTAATTGTCGTTCTGTTTTTCACCCATCTTTTGAGCGCATTGCCCCAGCCGGTTTTGGCAGCCGTGGTGCTCGTGGCCGTTGCCGGCCTGTTTAAGTTGTCGGTCTTGAAGGAACTTTGGCGCGGAGATCGACCCGAATTTGTCGTCGCCATGGCCGCACTGCTCGGGGTGCTGACTTCCGGTTTGCTGCGCGGCGTCCTGATCGGCGCCATTCTTTCGCTGGTGCAACTGCTCCGGGCGGCTTCGCGTCCGCATGTTGCCTTTCTCGGCCGTATCCCGGGGTCGCGCCGGTTTTCGGACCGCGAACGGCATCCCGACAATGAACTGATTCCAGACGTGCTGATTTTTCGGCCGGAATCGGGTCTTGTTTATTTCAACATCGATCACGTCTGCGAGACGATTTTGAACCGCGTTCAAGTCGATGGGATGTCCACGCGATTGGTGATTCTCGATCTTTCCGCAGCGCCGCGCGTCGATTTGCAAAGTGCTCACACGCTTGCGGGCATGGCGGAAGAAATCACGGGCAAAGGAATCCGGTTTCAAGCAGTCGAAGCGCGCTCGTCGGTGCGTGATCGACTGCGCAATCAAGGCGTCGACACCGAGCTCGGAGGCATAAATCGATTCACCACCGTCGCCGAAGCTGTCGAGACATTTCAAAAACAGAACACGGCCTGAAGATCACCATGAAACCAAAGTTCATTTGCCTTCGGTCGATCGAGTCCGCCGCATTCAGGGCTCCGACCCGTTAGCCTAACGAATGCATACCAAGTCGTACGACTTTGTGGTGATTGGCGGCGGTCCGGCAGGAATTTCCGGAGCGAATACTGCGGGAATTTTTGGCAAGCGCGTCGCGCTGGTTGAAAAACTTCGCGAGGTCGGCGGCGCTGGAATTAACACCGGCACGCTGCCGAGCAAAACCTTGCGCGAAACCGCGCTAGCCCTCTCGGGATTTCGGTCGCGCAAATTGTTTGGCGTGGATCTCTCGCTTCGGCGAGAAGCGACCGTCGCGGATTTCATGCGGCACAAGGAACACGTCGCTGCTCAGGAACGCCGGCGCAGAGCAGAACAACTGCAGACCTACAAAGTTGAGACGTTTCACGGCACGGCCAGCTTTGTCGATCCTAACACGGTGCAGGTTGCCCCTGATACGTTACTGCGCGGCGAGAAAATTCTTATCGCCACCGGTTCGTCGCCCGTGCGTCCACCGGAATTTCCGCTCGAACATCCTCGGGTTCACGATTCGGACGAAATTCTTGAGATCGGCGTGCTGCCCAAAACTCTGGCGATCGTGGGCGCGGGCGTGATCGGCGCTGAGTATGCTTCCACGTTTGCTGCGCTTGGCGTTCAAGTGCATCTGATCGACGGTCGCGATTCGCTCCTCGGTTTTCTCGATCGCGAGATTTCTGAAAATATCCAGCGCGGGATGACCGCGGCCGGCGTGCATTTTATCTGGAGAGAAAAAGTGACGCGCTGTGACGCGCCGCCTAACGGCGACGTCACCCTGACGCTTACGTCGGGTGCGACGCTGGTGGTGAACGACGTTCTCGTTGCGGCCGGCCGGCAAAGTAACACGACCGATCTGAACCTGGGCGCTGCCGGTCTCACGCCGGGTAAACGCGGACTAATCAAAGTGGATGCGCAGGGGCGGACGGATGTTCGGCACATTTTTGCCGCGGGGGATGTGGTCGGCGCGCCGGCGCTTGCCGCCACCGGGATGGAGCAGGCGCGACTCGCGGCATGCGTTGCTTTCGAAATCCACCAGAAGGAATCGGCGGCGCCCATTCTTCCAACGGGCATCTATACAATCCCTGAAGCGAGCATGGCCGGACAGACGGAGGAATCGCTGAAGGAGAAGAACATTCCTTACGTGATCGGCCGCGCACGTTATGCCGACAATCCACGCGGCCAGATTATTGGCGACGAGCACGGTCTTCTAAAACTCATCTTTCGCCCGGAGGACATGCGGCTGCTCGGCGTGCATGTTGTCGGCGAACACGCGACCGAACTCGTTCACATCGGCCTCATCGCAATGCTGGCTGGAGTGGGCGCGAGCGTTTTTAATCGGGTCTGCTTCAACTACCCGACTCTCGGGGATCTATATAAGCACGCGACCTATGAGGCGCTGCTGAAGCGGGATGGCCTCGTTCCGGGCGATAACAAGTAGTTGAACTATTTCGTGATGATACTGATCGGGCAGTTCTTTTTTTCCCTTCCGTCCTTAAAGCCTGAGAAGTACGATGGTGGCGTTGTTGCAGCGCTCTCTTGCGCTAAGAATGTTCAGAGCCAAACAGATCAGTAAGGCAAGACCTTATGGCTTGCCTTGCAGCCGAAGATTTGCGATACGAGATATCCGCTGTATGAGCGCAGCACAAGGGTTAAGGTGCGCGTGGACGAGGCTTTGCCCCGATTGTAGCGTTAATTTTTCTGTTCGCCTCGTCGCTTTATTCAACTTGTTACTATGAGCGTCCTGCCGTCGACTGCCAGTATCTCGAGTTTGCAACTCACGCGCAGCGACGAGCAACTGAACTTGTTGCAAACCATCACAATGGAGGTCGCGGCCGCGAGCGATCTCTCTTCGGCATTACACATCGTGTTGCGTCGCGTTTGCGAAAAGACAGGTTGGACGCTGGGCCAGGCATGGTTGCCCGATTCTAATGGAGCTGTCCTCAATCTTGGTCCCGGCTGGTATTGCGGCAACGGCGAGCTAGATAATTTCAGAACCATCTCGCAGAATGTGCACTTCGGACCGGGCGTCGGACTTCCCGGCCGCGTCTGGCAGTCGAAACACCCAGCATGGGTTGAGAACGTCACTGAGGATCCTAACTTCCCACGATTTGCCACCGCTCTGGCGGCCGGACTAAAAACCGGAGTCGCGATTCCGATCATCTCGGATGACAAAATCATCGCCGTTCTCGAATTCTTCATGCGGGAATCGCGCGAGCAAAACGAAAACTTGCTCAACTTTATTACGGCCGTCGCCGGCCAGCTGGATCTGGTTCATCGGGCGACGCATAGCGAGGCGAGCGAGCGCGAACGCCAGTTTCGGACGTTGGCCAATTCCATCTCTCAACTGGCATGGATGGCCGATCAGCAAGGTTACATTTTCTGGTACAACGATCGTTGGTACGATTACACGGGCACCACGCTGGACGAAATGCAGGGATGGGGCTGGCAAAAGGTCCATCACCCGGCTGAAGTCGGACGAGTTGTTGACCGAATTAAGGTCGCGTTTTCTACCGGCCAGCCGTGGGAAGATACGTTTCCGCTGCGCAGTAAGGCTGGCGAATACCGCTGGTTCCTCTCGCGCGCGCTTCCAATTTTTGACGCTGAGGGCAAAGTGTCGCGCTGGTTCGGCACAAACACCGATATTACTGAGCAGCGCGAGCTGGAGCAGGCCCTGCGGACAAGCCGGGACGAGTTAGAGGGCAAAGTTGCCCGGCGCACGGACGAGCTTTCCCGCATCAACGAAATTTTGCGCTCCATTTTGTCCGACATGGGCGACGCAGTGATCGTCGCCGACAAGAACGAAAATTTTCTCGTGTTCAACCCGGCAGCGGAAAGGATGTTTGGGACCGGCGCGATCAAAGCGGGTGCGAGCGAATGGTCTCAGCATTACGGACTTTATTTGCCGGACAAGGTAACGCCTTTTCCTCACGAGCAGTTGCCGCTGGTTCGCTCCATTCGCGGTGAAGAAGTGAACAACGTCGAGATGTTTGTGCGTCACGAAAAAGCGACCAGAGGAATGTGGGCACGGATTACTGGCCGGCCGCTCCGCGGCACAAATGGTGAATTAGTCGGCGGCGTCACCGTTTGCCAGGACATCACTCAAATCAAGGAGGAGGAATTTTTTCGCGCGGGGCAAAGTCACGTTTTGGAAATGATCGCGGCTGACGCGCCACTACCTGACGTCCTCAAGAGCCTGGTGTTGCTAATGGAAGGACAGGCTGAAGGATTGCGCTGCTCAATCCTCCTGCTCGGCCGCGACGGCAAGAATGTCCATCACGGGGCGGCGCCAAATCTTCCTGAGGCGTACGTTAAAGCGGTGAACGGCGCGGCGATCGGACCACGCAACGGTTCTTGCGGCACCGCGATGTATCTCAAACGAGCAGTCGTGGTCCAGGATGTGATGACCGATCCGCTATGGACCGATTATCGCAAGTTCGCGGAGATTTGCGGACTCACTGCCTGCTGGTCGACGCCGATCCTCTCTTCAAACGGCGATGTCCTCGGTTCGTTCGCGATGTATCGCGCGGAAAAACGCGGACCGCGCCCGGAGGAAAATCGGCTGACGGAAATTGCAACTCACATCGCGGGAATCGCGATTGAACGTCAGCGCCAACAGGAAACCTTGCGCGAGCGCGATGCCCGAATCAGTCTTGTGGCCGAGTCGGCCGACCTCGCCTTTTGGGTTTTGTATCCCGATGAAACGCCCGCCTGGATGAGCGAAAAAGGCCGGTTAATGTACGGCTTCGATTCGAACCTGCGACTGAATTGCGATTTGATTTTGTCGCGCGTCCATCCGGACGATCGGCCTAAAGTGAAGACCGAATACGAACGCGCGGCGTCTCTTCACGGAACGTTCGAGAGCGAACACCGCCTACTACTACCTCACGGAAGAGTGCGCTGGGTAATCATGCGCGGCCGCTTTTTGAAAGATAAAGAGGGAGACCCTCTCGAGACCATCGGCGTGACGGTCGATGTCAGCACTCGAAAAGAAGCCGACATTCAATTACAAACCCAACGCGAAGAGATGGCACATCGCAATCGCGTTTCGTTAATGGGTGAAATGACTGCTTCTTTCGCGCACGAGCTCAATCAACCGCTGGCCGCAATCGCCAACAACGCCGCGGCCGGCCGTCGCCTGCTCGGGCGCGGAAACGTCGATCTCGAATTTCTCGGACAACTCTTGCAGGACATGGCTGCCGACGGCCAGCGCGCGATTGAGGTGATTAAGGGGATTCGTGCGCTGGTTCGCAAAGAAAAGAGCGAGCGAGCGCTGCTCGATCTCAACGCCGTCATCGCAGACACCGTGCGACTCGTTGGCAGCGACGTTATGCGACGCGAAAGTACAATCACTACGGAACTCGACTCCAGTCTGCCGCAAATCGAGGCCGCCCCAGTCCAGATCCAACAGGTTTTGCTCAACCTGATCATGAATGCGCTCGAGGCTGTGGAATCTCTTCCACCGGCCGAGCGACGCATCATTATTAGTACGCGTTCCGATAAGGGCATCACCGCCGAATTTAGTGTGCGCGATTTTGGAGCCGGCCTTCCGAGCGATCGAACGGAAAAAGTTTTCGATCATTTCTTTTCCACCAAGCAAGCCGGCATGGGCATGGGCCTCGCGATTGTCCGCTCAATCGTCGAAGCTCACGGTGGAACCATCACTGCACAGAACGCACCGGACCGCGGGGCATGTTTTTCCGTTCGCCTTCCGGGCGTGCGTCCCGTGGAGCAGACCGCGGCCGCATGAGCGCGCCGACCTTCACCGAAGAGGTCTGCGTCATCGACGACGATGCTTCGGTGTTGCGTTCGATGCGAAATTTGCTCGTCGCGGATGGATTGAAAGTTCGTCCGTTCAACAAGCCGGAAGAATTTCTCGCCCACGCGATGAAAAATCCGGTGGCCGTGGTGATCACCGATATTTGGATGGAAGGCGTGACCGGTCTCGAAATTCTCGCACGGATGTGCGCGCTGAATCCGCGGCCACAGGTAATCGTGATTACCGGGCGAGAAGATCTGGCTGCGCGCGCCACCGCCATGCAGATCGGTCCGGTTGCTTTTTTCACCAAACCGTTTAACGACGAGAAATTTATCGGCGCGGTGCGTAACGCGCTCGCACAGGCCAAGATTAACCCTCCAAGAAATTGAGACCGTCCGAAGGCGGGGTAGGACCATCGTCCTATAGTCGGCGCGCTTACGCTTCGGAGAAACTGAGCTCACCGAAACACCCTGGTTATGAGCGGCACGTTACGGCTTGAGATGTCAACCCCGGCGCTCCGGCGCTTTTCCGCAATCGAACTCTTAATCGTGCTGGCGGCTTGGTTAGTGTCGTTTCCGTTTATCGAGACGCTCAAGGCCGGCGCTCTTATCGAATCGATTCTCCTGACCATCGTCCTGATCTCTGCCCTGCTGGCGGTCGCGCAGCGCGGGCGCAGCGTGATCATCGCCGCGTTCTTAGCGGTGCCAACACTCGCCGGACGTTGGATCAATCACTATCGTCCCGACTTGATTACGCCTGAAGTGTTTCTGATTGGAGCAATTCTGTTCGTGCTCTTCGTTATCCGAAGCCTTTTACGGTTTGTTTTGACGGCGCGATCGGTCAATACCGAGGTTCTCTGCGCCAGTGTTTCCGCTTACTTGCTGCTCGGGCTGCTTTGGACCTTTGGCTACTGGCTGGTGGCAGAGATCGTTCCCAACGCATTTGCCTTCAACGCTGGAACGGACACATCAATGAAAGGCTTCAATGGCTTGTACTTCAGTTTTATCACATTAAGCACCGTTGGTTATGGAGACATCACCCCGGTGGCAAAGGCGGCGCGCATGCTTGCTGCTACGGAGGCGATAACTGGTCTCTTGTATGTGGCAGTCTTGATTGCCCGCCTGGTTTCCATTCATGCCACTCGAAAATCCCACGACGTCTGAAATAGTTTCCAGATAAGTTGCGCGATTTAACCCACCGGCCGGCGGCGTTCTAGAACAACCCCAACTCGCGCAGTTCCACATCTATTACGGCCACAGTCTAATACTCCGCGGCTGGATCGGCGTCGAGCAGCCCTGGCAACGGGCCGCGGACGTAGGTCTAAAGTCCTATAGCGGATCGGATCGCGCCAAAGCAGTCTCCCGATTTGGCCGCACTCGTAAATATCAGATAGCAAAGCTGTCCAACGGCATCGACATGAAAAAGCCAGACTGGCCGTCGCTGCCCGAGTTTATCGTTTGAAAGGGCTCCGAGAAATCGGACCAAAGCCGTGCGAATCAGAGAACAAAAGCAGGTGCAAGGAGAACAAACATCATGAAATCAGGAATGCCGAAGAAGAGTTCGCCGCTGGCGTCTGTGCTAGCAGGTGCATTGAGCGTGCTGCCGCTACCGTTGGCAGCGCAACAGATTAATCGAACCGTCCTGCCTGTACCGGAGCCGCAACCGCCAACTATTACGGAGCTTGACGCTCGCAACGTCAAACCGCCTCCGCGCTTTGAGGTCAAAGCCCCGAAGAGCGCGCCTAACGTTGTCGTCGTTCTGCTAGATGATATGGGTTTTGGACAATCGAGCGCTTTCGGCGGCCCCTGCCACATGCCGAACCTGGAGAAACTCGCGGCCTCGGGCCTGCGCTACAACGATTTTCATACCACTTCACTCTGTTCGCCTACTCGGACCGCGTTATTGACGGGACGGAATCACCATGTGAACAACGCCGGCGCGATCATGGAACTCGCCACGGGATTTCCCGGCAACACCGGCATACGCCCGCAGAGTGTAGCACCACTGGCAGAGATGCTGCGATTGAATGGATATAGCACCGCAGCTTTCGGCAAGTATCACGAAACGCCGCCATGGGAAGTCTCAGTTTCCGGACCACTCGACCGTTGGCCGACGCATTCCGGCTTCGATAAGTTCTACGGTTTCATCGGTGGTGAGACCAATCAGTGGGCGCCTGCTATCTTTGATGGAACGACCCGGGTGGAGCCGCCGCACGATCCTGATTATCACTTTACGGTCGACATGACCAACCAGGCGGTCGCCTGGATGCAGGCGCAACACTCGTTAACACCCGATAAACCTTTCTTCATCTACTTTGCACCTGGGGCTGTGCACGCTCCGCATCATGTCCCCCAGGAATACATTGAGCGCTACAAAGGGAAATTTGACCAAGGTTGGGATGCGTTGCAGCAAGAAACTTTCGCTCGGCAAAAGCAAATGGGCATCATCCCGGCGAACGCCGAACTAACCAAGCGGCCCAAAGAAATTCCTTCCTGGGATTCTCAAACAGCGGATCAGAAAAAACTTGAAGCTCGGCAGATGGAGACATTTGCCGGTTTTGCTGAACACACTGATGAGCACGTCGGTCGGCTGGTGGATGCTCTGCAGGAAGCGGGCGTGCTGGATAATACCCTATTCATTTACATTGTGGGCGATAACGGTGCCAGCGCCGAAGGCGGACCCGAGGGAAACTACAACGAAATGATGGCGTTGAACGGTATTATTGGCAACGCGTCTCAAATGATGAACCACCTCGATGACTGGGGAAGCCCAAATACGTTTCCGCATTATGCGATCGGCTGGGCTTGGGCGGGCGATGCTCCATTCCAATGGACCAAACAGATCGCATCGCATTACGGCGGAACTACCAATGGTGTGGTGATCCATTGGCCGGCCCGGGTTAAAGCTAAAGGTGAAATTCGGTCGCAATTTACCTACATAACCGATGTGGCACCGACGGTCCTGGAAGCCGCCGGCTTACCATTCCCCAAGAGCGTAGACGGTACTGCGCAGAGACCGTTCGATGGGACATCAATGGTTTATACCTTCGACAACCCCAAGGCTAAGGAGACGCATACTACTCAGTACTTCGAGATGTTTGGAAATCGGGGAATCTATCATGACGGCTGGATAGCCTGCACCCGCCATTCCATTCCCTGGCTAATCGTACCTCTGCCACCGCTCGCGAACGACGTATGGGAACTTTATCACGTCGCTGAGGATTTCAGCGAAGCCCACGATCTCGCCACGCAAAATCCCACGAAACTGAAAGAACTTCAGGCTGTTTTCACCAAGGAAGCGATCAAGAATCATGTGCTACCCATCGATGATCGCAGATCCGAGCGTCTCAATGCGGCGATAGCCGGGAGACCGGACCTGATGGGTGGTCGCACCGTCCTGACGGTTTATGCGGGCATGACCGGGATCACGGAAAACGCATTCATAAATGTAAAGAACCGCTCTTATACCATTACCGCGCCAGTTGAATTGAAAGATGCCAACACAAACGGCGTGATCATCGCACAAGCCGGCGCCTTTGGTGGCTGGGTCCTCTACATGAAAGAAGGAAAGGTCCATCACGAGTATAATTACTTTGGCGTCGAACGAACCAATATCGGTGGGGAGACGGCCTTATCCGCGGGCAAACATGAAATCAAATATGAGTTTATCCCCGACGCGCCCAAGCCGGGCTCAGGCGGTAAATGTGCGCTCTATGTAGACGGCCAAAAAGTGGCGGAAGGGCAAATTCCAAAGACACAACCCTACGCGTTTTCAGCCGATGAAGGCGTCGATGTAGGCATGGACAATGAAACGATGGTATCGAACGACTACCAGACCGGGGAGAACAAGTTCACCGGCAAGATCGTTCACGTGACAATTGACACCGCGCCCACAAAACTAAGTACGGCCGACACGAAAGCCGTCAAAGACGGCGTCGAGCTAGCAACTGAAGGTGAGGACTAGTCAGTTTCGTGAAAGCATGGGTTAAACATCACTCGGCCGACGCGACCAACCCGTCACGGACGTAAAGGTGAGAATTCTTAGTGTCGCCGCTGTCATTATTGGCGCGGTACTATTCAAGGGCTCTCTGGCATTTTGTGGCACGACGCAGTTTGAGCCCACTGTTACGAACACGGAGCCGCCACTTGGTAAAGCCCTTGAAGGAATGGTTTGGATTCCGGGCGGCAAATTCACGATGGGCGCGGCAATTAATGGCGGAGGCAGTTGCGAGATGCCGATGGCGTCAAATGACGCAGGGCCGATTCACCGCGTTCGAGTTGACGGCTTTTGGATGGATAAGACCGCAGTAACAAACGAGCAGTTCGAAAAGTTTGTCGCGGCGACTGGTTACGTCACGATTGCCGAACACACGCCGACGAAGGAAGAATTCCCCACCGCGCCGGCAGAAAATCTAGTCGCAGGCTCGGTCGTCTTCGCGCCGACCGATCATGAGGTTCCACTTAACGATCACCTTCAATGGTGGAGTTATGTCAAAGGCGCCAACTGGCGACATCCGCTCGGCCCGGACAGCGATATCAACGGAAAAGAAAAATACCCCGTGGTGCACGTCGCGTATCCGGATGCGGAAGCGTACGCTAAATGGGCGGGCAAGCGTTTGCCGACCGAAGCTGAATTTGAATTTGCCGCGCGCGGCGGACTTTCGGGAAAAACCTACGTTTGGGGAAATGAATTCCGGCCGGACGGCAAATGGATGGCAAACACCTGGCAGGGAAAATTTCCCGTGAAAGATACCGGAGATGACGGATTCGCCGGTATTGCGCCGGTCGCGAAATTTCCGCCAAACCGGTACGGTCTTTACGACATGGCCGGCAACGTCTGGGAATGGTGCAGCGATTGGTATCGTCCCGATTATTACAAGACGCTCGCTGACAAAGGTGGCGTCGCCATTAATCCGGAGGGCCCGGATTCGCCATTTGATCCGGCTGAGCCTAACGAACAAAAGCGCGTCCACCGTGGCGGCTCATTTCTTTGTAACGACCAGTATTGCTCGCGTTACATTGTCGGCACTCGCGGCAAAGGCGAAGTCAACACCGGTACGAATCATCTCGGTTTTCGCTGTGTGAAATCCGCTGAGAAAACTACAAATAGATAACCACAACAAAGTATTGCCGAACTGACGATTAATCGCGCACAGAGAATTCTAGAAACTGACGAGAAAGGGAAACACCCATGAGACACAGATTCGCAATCACGCTCGCATGTAGCTGTCTGCTACTGGCATTCGTTGCAAAAACTCAAGGGGGCCCAGTCGACGGTAACGGAACCGCACTGCCGGATCCGGGCGATGGAAAAAGAGTCATCGACAATTCTAACGGAAAGGAAGCACCGCCAATGGTCCAAAGCGGATGCGTTACACCAAAGGACACTGAGTTTCGGATTGGCCTGCCTTCCTGGCTGACAGGTTTGTCCGGAGATTTTGGTGTACGGGGCTTTGTCAGTGACCAGAGTGTCGATTTTTCCAAGATTTTGGACCACTTGGACATGATGGCGTCGGGTTCGCTTTATGCCCGATATAAGCGCTGGGAACTTTCGGCCGACGGTCTTTACCTCAAACTTTCCGACACTGCCGATTTGCGCGGTATTCTTTTCGATGGTGCACGCGTTTCGCTCAAACAAGCGTTCGCCGAATGGTTTGTCGGTTATCGTTTGATTAATTGCGAGGACGGATTTCTATCGATCTCGGCCGGTGGCCGCTACAACTACATGCAAGGCGATTTTCGTCTTTTTGGGGCGCGTTTGCGTGGGCGGCACGCAGAAGGAGATATCGATTGGCTCGATCCCGTGATCGGAACAAGCGGGAGAATTCATCTTTGGAAACCCGTTTCGTTTTGGGCCAAAGGCGACATTGGCGGATTTGGCGCCGCCTCCGATTTCACCTGGCAAGTTCAAGGCGGTTTGGAAATTCAGACAACGCGCTGGATCTACTCGGACATTGGCTGGCGTTACCTGAAGTTCGACTACACTTCCGGCGGCTTTACCAACAAGACCGACTTGAACGGCCCCTTCATTGAGAGCGGAATTAAGTTCTAAGGGCGTAGGCCAGCCATTCCATGAACGTCGCACTCGTCTCAGTCATCACGCTGCTGCTGCTTCTCGCAGCAGTAATGGCCGGGATGCGGGTTTCAGAAGAGCGCCTTAGCAAAAGCACCAAAGATACGGTGAAGCTCGCAACAAACCTGGTTGCGACAATGTCGGCTCTCGTTCTTGGGTTGCTCGTGAGCTCGGCCAAGAGTTCCTACGATGCCGTTCGCAGTCAAGTGATCGACATGTCGGCGAAGGCCGTCTTCCTTGATCGGGTGCTGGCTGGTTACGGACCAGAAACGGCAGAGCCGCGCACCCGTTTACGCGAAGCACTCCAGGAAAGTGTAAGTCGAATGTGGCCGACAGAACGCAAACGGTCGGCCAATCTCACTCCCAACACCGAATCTGGAAATGCAGTCTACATGTCAATTCAGAGCCTGGCGCCGAAGGATGACACGCAGCGAAGTCTCAAAACCGAGGCGACAACCATTGCGGTGGACCTGGGCAAAATTCGCACTTTGCTTGTCGCGCAATCAATCCCGTCCATTTCGAAGTTCATGCTGATCGTTTTGATTTCGTGGCTGGTGATCATTTTCTTTAGCTTCAGCATGCTGGCGCCGACGAACGCGCCTGCCATCGTCGCTTTATTTATCTCCGCGCTATCGGTTTGCGGCGCGATCTTTCTGATCTTGGAATTGGACCGGCCCTTTGGAGGGATGATTGGGATTTCCAGCGAGCCAATGCGCACCGCTTTATCCCAACTCGCCAAAGAAGAGTGACGTTCCACATCTAGTACGGCCAAAGTCTAATACTCCGCGGCTGGGTTGGCGTGCGACCCTGCCGGTCGGGCGTTTCCGATTAGCCCTCCTGTTACCGTGGAGACAACTCATCCAATTCACACGAGACTTGAGCGGATCATCAGCGGAGTCGTTGTCCTGCTGCTGGTGGGCGGTTGTCTTCTCGTCTTACGCCCGTTCATTTCCGCGCTGTTGTGGGCAGTAATCTTATCGTTCTCGAGTTGGCCTATCTATCGGCGCTTGCTCAAGTTAGTTCGCGGCCGGCGCACGTTGGCCGCGCTGATGATGACAACGGCGATGGTTCTTGTCGTTTTTCTTCCGTTTTTAGTCATCGGCGCAGCGGTTTCGGACAACGTTCGCGACCTGACCACTGCCGCACGGTCGTGGACCGAAACCGGACCGCCTGCGCCGCCCACCTGGCTGGACAAGGTGCCGTTTCTTGGACCACGAATTGTCCATCACTGGCAGATTATAACCAGCGACAGCGAGAAATTGCTCCAACTGGGCAAGCGGCTGATCGCGCCGACCAGCGCATTGCTGGTTACAATTGGCAAGATGCTGATTAGTGGTTTGGCTCAACTCGCGTTGAGCATTTTGATCGCATTCTTTTTATTTCGAAACGGAGAATCCGCTGCGGCAAGAGCAGTTGCGGCGGTCGAACGAATCGCTGACGAACGCGGCCGGCGTTTGCTGAAAGTCGCGGGCGACACGGTTCGTGGCGTTGTTTACGGAATTCTTGGAACTGCACTTGTTCAGGCGGTGATGGCTGGGGTCGGTTTTTTCATCGCAGGTGTGCCTGGCGCCGGGATGCTGATGCTGCTCACATTTTTCCTGTCAGTCGTGCCGGTTGGTCCACCACTGATTTGGGTGCCCGCCATGCTCTGGTTATTTCACCAAGGTCAGCCCGGCTGGGCGGTCTTCATGTTGATCTGGGGAATCGGCGTCAGCAGCATCGACAACGTGGTGAAGCCGTGGCTTATCAGTCAGGGCAGTGACATGCCGTTCATCCTGATTTTGTTTGGTGTTCTCGGCGGCGCGCTCGCTTTCGGTTTTATCGGCGTTTTCCTCGGTCCAACTCTGCTCGCAGTCGGTTATCGGATCATTGCTGACTGGGGTGCCACCACGGCGGTCGCTCCAGTAACAATAAATAAAGAAGGAGCGTGATGCCGAAATGAAAGTTCCGTCTGACGTTCGTTTTTATGAAGATATCAATCTTATCGTCTGTCGGCCGCGCGGTTTGATGAACGAAGCGTCGGTTAACAAAATTCTCAGTGTCCTCGCGGAACTTGAGGTGACGCGAAAAGAACCATTCGATCGATTCTTCGACACGCTGCTGCACGATAATGTGGAACTAAACTTCCGATACATGATTCACATTTCGCTTTATCGCCGCCTAACTTACATGGGTCGCCCGCCGGTGAAATCGGCCATCCTCGCCACGGATTCCACCATCACTCATTACGCAAGATTGCACGCGCTGCTCACTCAGGGTTCGCCAATCGACGTCCGCATTTTCCAGGATCGAGAGCAAGTGGCGGACTGGTTGGGCGTGCCTGTTCATCTGCTGACGCAGGACACCACCGAAAGTAACGAATCGCAGTAAACCCAGTGCATCGAGCAAAGGCATAAATCTGTGGCCACTAGTCCGTTCAATTTCTCGGGTAAAGTCGCAATCGTCACCGGCGGTGGCCGGGGAATCGGTGGAGCGGTGGCGCGACTGTTTGCCCAAAGCGGCGCCAAAGTTGTAATCGGCGATGTCGACCCCGCCGGAAGCGAAACAGTCGAAGCCATCAGGCGCGATGGCGGCGAAGCGCTCTTTGTGAGAACCGATGTTCGTAATGAAGGCGACGTGAAGAATCTCGTTGCGACCGCAGCGAAAACTTATGGCGGCTTACATTGCGCGTTCAATAATGCCGGCGTTCTTCCGCCAACAGGAATGTTAGTTGATACTGACGAAGCAACCTTCGACAACACTCTGGCTGTCGATCTCAAAGGCGTGTTTCTTTGCCTGAAGCACCAGATTGCACAGATGTTGCAGAATGGCGGGGGCGCGATCGTCAACAATGCATCGATCGCCGGCATGATCGCCGAACCGGGAATTAGCGCCTATATCACGGCCAAGCATGGCGTGATTGGATTGTCCAAGGCTGCGGCCGTCGAATACGCCAGCCAGGGAATTCGAATCAACGCGCTCGCGCCCGGGCTGGTGAATACAGCGATGACGAAAGCCTGGTTTGATGATCCAAATATGCGCGCGTATTTCCTCGCGAATACGCCGATCGGTCGCGTCGCTCAACCGGAAGAAATGGCCGGGATGGTCTTGTTCCTCTGCTCCGAATTCGCCTCGTTCGCCCTTGGCCAGACATTTGTGATCGATGGCGGTTACACGACCCACTAACCGATTCCGACAACTTTCCCCGGGCCCGCGAGCATAGGCCTAAAGTCCAATATCCATTCCGGGGAGCCGGATGCGAAAAATACGTCCGCATCCCAAGACGGATAAATGCCATGCAACGAAAGGTGGAACCTATGATCTCGTGCTCTCCTCGACCCCAATTTTCTGCAACCCTGGTTTGCGGCACAGTCGCCGTTTTGTTTTGCAGCGCGCTCGTGTCGTTAGGCCAGACTGGGACGCAGACCGCGCAGGCCCAATCTCAGGTAATGACGACAACAACGCCGGAGGCGCCGGAAACAAAAATCCCGAATGACCAGTTGGATTCGTTAGTCGCACCGATCGCGCTTTACTCCGATCAACTTCTCGCCAATACCCTGGCCGCTTCTACCTATCCCCTTGAGGTCATCCAGATGCAGCAATGGATGGATCGAAACAAAAATCTGAAAGACAAAGCGCTCGCCGACGCAGTCGCAAAACAGAATTGGGACCCGAGCGTGCAATCGTTGGCTGCTACGCCGGAAGTTGTGCAGCGTATGGCCGGCAACATTCAATGGACCACTGACCTCGGAAACGCGTTTGTCGCACAACAATCTGACGTCATGGACGCGGTCCAGCGCATGCGAGCGAAAGCTGAAGGCAAAGGAACTTTAAAGACCAGCGCCCAGCAAAAAGTACAAACGCAAACAGTCGAAGGTGGAAAACAAGTGATCGTGATTGAGAATGCCGATCCGCAAGTAGTTTACGTTCCTTCCTACGATCCCGCGGTCGTCTACGGTGCGCCAGCGTACCCGTACTATCCATACTCTTACCCGGGTTATTACGCCGGGATGGGTTTGGCCTTAGGCGCTGGCTTGGCTTGGGGCTCGTACTGGGGCAACCACTGGGGCGATTGCGATTGGGGTCACGGCGACGTCAACATTAATAACAACAATAATTTCAACCGGAACAATTGGAACAACAGCAACCGGCCCGGCCAGGGTGGCAACCGTCCAGGTCAAGGCGGTAATCGTCCAGGTCAGGGAAATCGTCCTTCTCAAATGCCAGCCGGTGGCAAGTGGAATCACAATCCTTCGCATCGTGGCAATGCTCCGTACGGAGATCGAAGGACGAATGATAAATTTGGACAAGGCAATCGCGGACAGAGCAATCGGCCCGGCGCTGGAGCTGGCAATCGACCGTCGACTTTGCCAGCGGGCGGCAATCGTCCCGGTGGCGGCGGCGCAGGTACAAGACCGTCGACTCGTCCGTCAGGTGGGGCCGCTAATCGACCAGGCGGTAGTGCTGGCGCAAGGCCTTCGACGCGACCGTCAGGTGGCGGTGGCGGCGGAAATCGAGTCGGCAATCACAGCGCATCGCGAGGCAGTTACGGCACCCGCGGCGGCGGATTTGGTGGAGGCGGCGGAAATTATGCGCGCGCCAGCAGTTCTCGCGGCGGTCGCAGCATGGGCGGCGGCGGATTCAGTGGTGGGGGTCGAGGCGGTGGAGGGTTCGGAGGCGGCGGACGTGGCGGCGGAGGGCGCGGTGGTGGCGGAGGACGCGGCGGCGGAGGGCGTCGGCGCTAGAAAATAATTCGATGAGGAGAAAACCAATGAAAACAAAAACACATCTTATGACTTCGTCGAAACCCTTCCTGATTTGCGGCGCGATCGTCGGCTGTGCCGTTCTAATCCTGGCAACAAACGCAGCGGAGAAAAAGCAAACCACCGCCGCGGTATCGCCGCAGAAACAGGAAGGGTCGGCGGGACAGCAAAAACAATTCGATAGCGCGGACCAGGCGGCGGACGCATTGATTCAGGCGGCGACAAACTCCGACCTCGCCGCTGCGAAAGAGATTCTTGGCCCGGATAGCGACGATATTGTCAGCTCGGAAGATCCCGTGATGGACAAGAACCGGGCTGCCGCGTTCGCGAACAAAGCGAAAGAAAAGAAGTCCATCGACAAGAAGGACCCAAACCGCGCGATTCTTGTAGTCGGCAACGATAACTTTCCGTTGCCGATTCCAATCGTGAAGAACAACGGCAAATGGACCTTTGATACGAAAGTCGGCCGAGAGGAAATTCTTAACCGTCGCGTCGGCGCCAACGAACTAAACGCGATCGAGCTATGCCGCGGTTACGTCGAAGCGCAGCACGATTACGCCGGGGAAAAGCATGACGATGCAAAGGTAAATCAATACGCGCAGCGTATTCTGAGCACGCCGGGCAAACACGATGGTTTGGCCTGGCAGAACACTGACGGAACCTGGGGCGGCCCGGTGGGAGACGAGGTCGCGAAAGCGTTGCAAGAAGGTTATTCCGCGCAGGGTGGCAAGCCATATCACGGTTACTACTTCAAAGTGTTAAAAGGGCAGGGCGCAGCTGCGCCGATGGGCGAGATGGATTTCGTGATCGGAGGCGCGATGATCGGTGGATTCGCCCTCGCTGCGGCGCCGGCTGAATATCGAGTGACCGGAGTGCAAACGTTCATCGTTGGCCCCGATGGGATCGTTTATCAAAAGGATCTTGGACCAGACACTCTGAAGACGTTCCAAAGCATGGACCGTTACAATCCTGACAAGACCTGGCAGGAAACCGACGACGACGTCGAAGACGACTCAGCAGATTAATTCCTGGGAGCGAGTTCGGAAAGATCTCGGGGCCTAGGTCTAAGGTCCTATTTTCTTTCTACATCCAACTTGGGAGACTGAAGTTTCTGGAGTGATCGCAATGAAAGAAATAATACGATGAAGTTACCAACTCTTCGACACGCGTTTTCAAATCAATTACTTCAAGTCTGTCTCGCGATTGTTTGCCTGACTTTGCTCTCAGCGAATTCTTCGGTGCTTCGCGCGCAGCAGCCAACATCACAGGCTCCGCCGGTCGCGGCCGAAACTGGCGGTACCGCGGAGGCTCCGAAAATACCGAACGACCAACTGGATTCTTTAGTCGCGCCAATAGCTCTTTATCCGGACCCGCTCTTAAGCCAGACGCTGGTCGCGTCGACCTACCCGGTGGAACTCATCCAGCTCCAGCAATGGATGGGAAAAAATTCCGGCCTGAAGGATCAGGCTCTGGCTGATGCGGTAGCCAAGCAGCCATGGGATGCGAGCATTCAGGGGCTGGCCGCGTTTCCCGATGTGGTCGAAAAACTCGCCGGCAATATTCAATGGACCTCTGATCTCGGGAACGCATTTCTCGCTCAACAAAGTGACGTGATGGCGGCAGTTCAGCGCATGCGCGCGAAGGCCCAGGGAACCGGAACTTTGAAGACCGGCACGCAACAGAAAGTTGAAACACAAACGTCAAGCGGTGGTCAGCAGGTCATCGTCATTGAACCCGCCGATCCGAAGGTGGTCTATGTGCCGTCGTACGATCCCGCGACTGTTTACGGCGCTTCGGCATATCCGTACCCGCAGGCGGGATATGTAGCCGGAACGGCGTTGGCGTGGGGCACCGGGCTCGCTCTCGGCGCAGCATGGGGTGGAAACTGGGGCTATGGCTGCGGCTGGAACAACGGCGACGTCACCATCAACAACAACAACAACTACGTTAAGAACTCGAACAAGAACAATGTGAATCGCGGCCAAGGCGGTAGCTGGCAGCACAATCCGCAGCATCGCGGCAACGCGCCGTACGGAAACAAGCAAACGGCTAACAAGTACGGCGGAACAGCGCGAGGCGAAACTCGACCTGCCGGTGGCGCGGGCGCAGCGAATCGTCCTGCCGGTGGCGCTCCAGGCGGAGTTGGTGCAGCAGGTGGACAAGGAAATCGTCCCGGCGGAGCGGGCGCAGGACCCGCTGCAAAACCAGGCGGCGGAGCTGGAGCAGGATCGAAACCCGGAGCCGGCGGTGGCGCCGGAGGCGCGGCGAAAGCCGGCGGAGGAGGAGGCGCCAACAAGGTCGGCGGTCATCAAGTTTCATCGGGCGGTGGAGGAGGTGCGTTCGGCGGTGGAGGTGGCGGGTCTTCTGCCAAAGCCGCTAGTAGTCGCGGTGGCGCCAGCATGGGTGGTGGCGGTAGTCGCGGCGGAGGAGGGGGCGGCGGCGGACGTGGTGGAGGCGGTGGTGGTGGTGGACGTGGCGGCGGCGGTGGTGGAGGACGTCGGCGATGAACAATTTGGTCATGGAACGAAAACCAATGAAATCGAGATCAAATATTATGAACCCACTGAAAATTTCCTTGCTCGTTTGTGCGATCGTTATGTCGAGTGCAATTGGATCGCAGGCCGCGCCAGAAGCTAAGAAAGATGCGACTGCCTCCGCGCAGTCGAACCAAAAGCAATTCAACACACCGAAAGAAGCTGCCGACAGTCTGGTTCAGGCGGCGGCATCGTTTGATGTTGCTGCGTTAAAGGAAATCCTGGGACCGGACTGTGAAGACGTCGTTAGCTCGGCGGATCCGGTAATGGATAAGAATCGCGCAGTAGCCTTTGCCGAAAAAGCAAAGGAAAAGACCTCGGTCGGGGCCGATCCCAAGAATCCAAGTCGCGTGATTGTGACAGTTGGTAATGACGATTTTCCACTTCCGATTCCGATCGTGAAGAATAAAGGAAAGTGGGTCTTCGACATGAAAGCCGGCCGGCAGGAAATCTTAAACCGGCGAATCGGCACTAATGAACTGGACGCGATTGCGATCTGTCGCGGATTCGTGGAAGCACAAACCGAATACGCGCAGGAAAAGCATGACGATTCAGTGGTAAATCAATACGCCCAGAAAATCATCAGCACGCCTGGCAAACATGACGGTCTTGCCTGGCAAAATGCGGATGGCACATGGGGCGGTCCAGTCGGAGAGACTGTCGCGAAAGCACTCGAACAAGGTTACACCCAACAAGCGCAGCCACAGCCCTATCATGGCTATTATTTCAAAGTCCTGAAAGGCCAGGGTCCCGCTGCCCACATGGGACAGATGGACTTTGTCGTCGAGGGCGCGATGATCAGCGGATTCGCGCTTGCTGCCGCTCCGGCTCAATATCGCGTCACCGGCGTGAAGACGTTCATCGTTGGCCCGAATGGAATTGTTTATCAGAAGGATCTTGGGCCGGACACGCTCAAGACTTTCCAAGCGATGGAACGATATAATCCGGAGAAGGGCTGGCAAGCGACTAATGACGAGTGGCCGGAAGAGGGCCAGGCAGCTAATCAGGCGACAAATAATTGAAGAGAACGTCCTGCGTCTGCTTGTCGAGCTTGATCGCCGAGATTACTCCATGTGCCGCGCTGAATGACTCAGCAAACTGATTCTCGAACTCGCGTATCCACAAAGTCCGAAAATATAAGCCCAAAGTCCAATATCTGGCGGAAGGGCAATTCGTCACTCTTGAAACATTCCGAGCGGAAAGGAATCTCAACGAAAACGCCAACACCATGAAGTTAACAAACGTTCGACGCACATTTTGTAATCGGGAATTTCGAATTCCGGTCAGCACTCTTTGCTTTGCGACGCTGTCAGTGAGCTCGCCAGCGCTTTGGGCGCAGCAGCCAAAATCGGCGATCCTGCCGAGCGCGGCCGCGCCAGCGCAGTCGCAAGTCGTGACGACGACAACCAACGCACCTTCCCAGGAGGCAGCGCCGAAGATATCCAACGACCAACTCGATTCGTTAGTCGCGCCGATTGCGCTTTACCCGGATCCGCTGGTCGCGCAGATCCTCGCGGCGTCAACGTATCCATTGGAAATCGTGCAGCTCGAGCAGTGGATGAAGAACAATTCGAAACTAAAGGACAAAGCGCTCGCAGATGCGGTGGCCAAGCAGCCTTGGGACCCGAGTGTCCAATCGCTGGCCGCGTTTCCGGATGTTCTCAAACAACTAAGCGAACATGTCTCGTGGACAATGGACTTGGGAAACGCGTTCCTCGCCCAGCAATCCGATGTGATGGACTCGATTCAACGCATGCGCGCGAAAGCCCAAGGCACCGGAAATTTAAAAACAACGCAGCAACAAAAAGTTGAAACCCAGACCGTCGACAACAGACAAGTGATCGTGATCGAACCGGCGGATCCGGAAGTCATTTACGTTCCCCAATACAGTCCGACGGTGGTTTATGGTGCGCCGGTTTACCCGTATCCGTACGTCTATCCGGCATATTATGGAGCACTCGCCTTCGGAGCTGGACTCGCAATTGGCGCGGCCTGGGGTGGTTGCTGGGGCAACTGCGATTGGCACGGCGGCGGTGATGTGAACATTAACAACAACAACAATTTCAACCGAAACAACATCAACAATATTAACAAAGGCCAGGGTAATCGGCCTGGCCAAGGTGGCGGTGGAAAATGGTCGCACAATCCATCGCATCGCGGCGGCGCCCCTTACGGCGATCGAGGAACTGCCAACAAATTTGGCGGCCGGGCTCGTCAGCAACCTGCTGGCGGCGCCGGAAATCGTCCGGGCGGAGCGGGTGCCGGAGGCCTTGGCGGAGGACAGGGAGTTGCTGGTGGAAACAGGCCCGGCGGTGGAGCGGGCGCAGGAAATCTTGGCGGCGCCGGCAATCGTCCGGGCGGTGGAGCCGGTTCAGGAAATCTTGCTGGTGCCAATCGACCCGGCGGTGGCGCGGGTGCGTCAACTCGACCTGCCGGCGGCAGCTCATTTGGCGGCGGCGGAAGTTCGTTTGGTGGTGGTGGCGGAGATCGCATCGGCAATCGCGGCATTTCATCCGGCGGCGGATTTGGATCCAGTAGCAGTGCGTTTGGCGGTGGCGGATTTGGTGGAAGCTCGGCTCGATCCGCTAGTTCGCGCGGAGGCAGCAGCATGGGCGGCGGTGGATTTAGCGGCGGAGGAGGACGCGGCGGCGGAGGGTTCGGAGGAGGAGGAGGTCGCGGCGGCGGCGGACGAGGTGGTGGCGGCGGTCGTCGTCGTTAAACAATCAATGCACGAGGAAAAACCAATGAAATCAAAGTTACATATGATGACCTCAACAAAAATTCTCCTGTTCGGTTCTGCGATCATTTGCGTTGCCGGTCTTAGTTTGATCGCAGCGACAGAAACGAAAAAGGATTCGCCCACTGCGTCGCAACAAAAACAATTCAATACCCCGAAGGAAGCGGCGGACAGCTTGATTGCGGCCGCGAGCTCTTTCGACGTCGCCCAGCTCAAGGAGATTCTGGGACCGGATGCCGGAGACGTTGTTAGCTCCGCGGATCCGGTTGCCGACAAAAACAGAGCCACCGCGTTTGCCGAGAAGGCGAAGGCAAAAATGAACGTCGGGACCGACCCGAAAAATCCGAACCAGGTAATTGTGACTGTGGGCGACGACGATTTTCCGCTGGCGATCCCAATCGTTAAGCGTGGAAGCAAGTGGATGTTCGATACCAAAATTGGTCGGCAGGAAATTCTAAATCGCAGGATCGGTTCGAACGAACTGGACGCGATCGCCATTTGTCACGGCTTCGACGACGCGCAACAGCAATACGCTCAGGAAAAGCACGACGATGCGAAAGTGAATCAATACGCGCAAAAAATTGTCAGCACGCCGGGAAAACATGACGGGCTTGCCTGGCAAAACGCCGACGGCACGTGGGGCGGGCCGGTTGGTCAAGGAATCGCGAATGCTCTCGAGCAGGGCTACACCCAAAAGTCGCAGCCGTATCACGGCTACTACTTTAAAGTGTTGAAAGGGCAGGGGCCAGCTGCCCCTATGGGGCAAATGGACTTTGTGGTAGACGGCGCAATGATTGGCGGTTTTGCGCTGGCTGCGGCTCCAGCGCAATATCGCATTACCGGAGTCAAAACGTTCATCGTCGGCCCCAACGGAATTGTTTACGAAAAAGATCTTGGACAAAACACGCTGAAGACATTCCAGGCGATGGAACGATACAACCCGGACAAAACCTGGCACGAAACCGACGACGATTGGCCAGAATCGGACGATGCCGCCAGTGCGGGGACAAATAAGTAACTCGATCTATTTGCCCTAACCCGGCGATTGGCGCTTTAACGTCCAAGCATCTGCAATACAACAAATTATGAACAAGACCCGCTTCCTATCATTATCGATATTACTCGGCGCAGCCGTTTCGTGCCTCGCCCAAAACGATCAACCGGCCGCGCCTGGACAGGAAAATTTTGAAGAACTTCCGGAGCTGAAGGCGAGTGATATTATCAAGCCGGAGTTTCTGAAAGGCCCCTCCTTCAGCGTGCGCGAATCGGTGCCAACCTTCTCCGGCACAAATCAGTTCGTCATCGATTCCGATTACGGAGTCTTTGAAGCCGATGGAAACGAAATGCTCATGCGACGCGTCAGGGAGATGGGAGCAATTGCCGAGCTCAAAGATGTTTCGCGCACCGATCAGTTCAAGGATTCCCTCGTGGCGGCGGCGAAAGGTCCTCTCAATGGAGCCAAGAATCTGGTGACTGATCCGGCCAATACGATTTCAAACGTTCCGAAAGGGATCATGAAGTTCATGGGGCGGGCCGGCGAAAGCATTAAGAACGTTGGAAAGAAAAGCGAAGGCAAGGACCCTCAGGGAAGTAAGACACAACAGCTTATCGGATACTCCGATGCGAAACGAAAACTTGCAGTAAAGCTCGGGGTCGATCCTTACAGCACCAACACCGTCCTGCAAAAAGAATTGGATGGTATTGCCTGGGCTTCGTTCGCGGGCGGATTTGCTTTTAAAGCGGCGACCCTTCCGGTCGGCGGCGGCGTCGGAATGGCGCTCAGCGTGACCAGCACGAGTAATTCCCTCGATGGAATGCTGCGCGATAAATCACCGGCCGACCTGAAGATTATAAATCGTCAGGCGTTGGCGGCGATGGGTACGAGCGAAAGCGACATCAATCGATTGCTGGAGAACAATACCTTTTCACCGACGACCTCGACTGCGTTCGTTCTCAATCTGCAATCGCTCAAGGGAGTGGCCAATCGCCCGGCGTTTGTTCGCATCGCCGGACAAACTGCTTCCGACGAATCGGACGCGATCTTCTGTGTTCAAACAGCCGCGCTCCTGGCAAAAATCCACAACAGTGAGAAGCCGTTGGCCCGCATCGCGCTGATCGCGGACCGGTTCCCAGTTGCCGTAGCAACGGACGGGACCGTTGTCGTCGCCCTGCAATGGGATTACGCGGCCTGGACGCCCGGTGCGGCGCGTTTCTGCGAAAAAGTGCAGGAACTTGATGCTCAGTCCGGCAAGAAAGGGATTCTTATTGCAATTTCAGGTCAAGCATCGCCGCGTCTGAAACAGGAACTTCAGGCTCGCCGGATTGCAATCAACGATCGCGTAAATCCCGGTCCCCTGAAATAAATTATCTTCGGCGGTTGGCCGAACACCGAATGTGCGCGATCAGAGTTGTCGGTTGGATAGTCGGATGGCTGGTTGCGTCTTTTGCGCAGTTTGGGCCTTCGGCGCGCTCTACCTTGATTTTCCAATCACCGCCCTACGCGCACCCGCTGCGATCGGGTTTGTGATCGCACTGGTCGTGGCCACGATTTTTCTTCGCGGCAGGTCTTTAAAGCTAGCAGCCGTCTTGGTTGGCTTTGGCGCAGTTCTGGGCTGGTGGCTGACGCTCAAGCCGAGCAATGACCGCCCGTGGCAACTTGATGTCAGCGAAACGGGTTGGGCCGAAATCAATGGCGACGACGTTACAGTTCATAATGTGCGCAACTGCGACTATCGCACCGAGACTGACTACACCCCGCGCTGGGAAACACGGAGCTTTCGCATTTCTCAATTAACCGGTCTGAATATCGCGATCACGTACTGGGGCTCGCCTTATATGGCGCACCCAATCGTCAGCTTTCAGTTTGCCGATTCTCCGCCGCTTTGTTTTTCAATCGAGACCCGCAAGGAAATTGGCGAAAACTACTCAGCGATCGGCGGACTGTATCGACAATATGAACTAATCTACATCTGCGCGGATGAGCGAGATGTGATTCGTTTGCGAACGAATTATCGTCAGGGCGAAGATGTTTATCTCTACCGGACGCTGGCCTCGCCTCCGCAGGCGCGAGAACGGCTTCTAGAATACCTCCGCACGCTCAACGCATTGCACACGCGTCCGCGCTGGTACAACGCCGTTACGACGAATTGCACAACGGCCATTCGGGCTCAGCGTCCGACTGGCGAGCGGATGCCGTGGGATTGGCGCATTCTCGTGAACGGGAAAGGCGACGAACTATTATATGAGCGCCATCTCATCGCGACCGGCGGTCTTTCCTTCGCTGAGCTCAAGCAGCGAAGCGAAATCAACGAACGCGCTCGAGCTGCAAGTCAGGATCCTGATTTTTCGCGTCGAATCCGTGAGGGCCTGCCCGGCTTTAGCATTAAAGAGTAGACGAACCGTTGGCTTCGCGCGTAGGACTTTCGTCCCATACCAAATCGGCGACCAATCTCTCAATAATTAACGTCGATTCTCCATGGGCGATCTTTTTTGTCATTCTTATCGCAAATCTCCTGCGTTTTGTTTGGCT
The DNA here is from genome assembly GCA_963817335.1 of uncultured Verrucomicrobiae bacterium. Classification (GTDB taxonomy): domain Bacteria; phylum Verrucomicrobiota; class Verrucomicrobiia; order Chthoniobacterales; family UBA10450; genus AV40. The sequence goes on from CAWFNX010000005.1 coordinate 48,506, forward strand.
TGCGCATCCCTGGTTGTGATCCACACCACCCCGAAGTCCAATGTTTCCTGATCTAAGACATATTCGGAAGCGCGTCCGGTTTGCTGCCGCGATTACTTGCGCAGTTTTCCTGACAAGTTGCGCGATTCAGCCGGTCGGCCGGCCCCAGGATATTGCTGCTGCAAAGAGTTTGCGCGACGCGCGGTCGACCCAGCTCCCGCTTGAAGTTCGCGCGGCAGATTACTTGCAAGCCGCCGCGCTCACCGCCCCAGACCTGGGTTCGGGAACGCAGCCGACCCTGGCTCTCAATACCTACAACTCCGCTGCTGCCGAGTTAACAATTCTGTTGCGCTCGGCGCCGGGAGGACATCTCTGGAATCATCCGCTAACCCTCACGGCCAACAACACAACTTATCACTTGCGGCTGCAACCGGCCGGAAATGCAGTTTGGTCCCCCAATTATTTTACGTCCTTTATCCCGTCGGCTGAGATCAAAGAAACGTTAATTAAAAAAGAGAACCACCAGCCTGGGGTTGGTGGCTCACTCGTTGGCGTCCGGCAAACCAACCCGCGTGAAAACTTCGCGCCCTTGAAAGGCACAACTGCGCCAGTCACAGCGACCCTCGATTTCAAAGGACACGACGCGACTCTCGCATTGCGCCGTCCAGCAAAACAGCCCACCGCTGTGGTGGAAGGAAAAGCCCGCACGCTAGCGGCAGACTTTTCAGCGCCGATTAGTTACTACCGGCCGCCGGCAAATCTTATGTGGGTGGGCCTGATGGCTGGATTTCGCGGCTCTAATCAGAGAGACAAAACCGGACTTTATTTTCTCCAGCCCTACGATCCCGACCGTATCCCGATCGTTTTTGTGCACGGGCTCTTCTCCACCCCGTTCACCTGGGTGGAAACGATCAACGGACTCCAGGCCGACCCTGAGATCCGAAAGCATTACCAGTTCTGGGTTTTCGGCTATACAACCGGTAATCCCATTCTCTACTCGGCATTGCGATTACGGGAAGAATTGGCCAGAGCCGACAAGCTTTATCCGAATCATAAGCCTTATGTCGTAGTCGGGCACAGCATGGGTGGAATGCTGACTCATGCGCAGGTTACGACAATTACTGGACAGATGTGGGAGAACGACAAAAAGATCGGTCCAGTGGCGAAAGATGTTCTGTCTAAAAATTCAGCCGATAGTTTGATTGTCCGCTCGATGACTTTTCGGGCCAATCCCCGAATCAAACGGGTAGTCTTCGTCTGTACGCCGCACCGTGGCAGTGATATAGCCAGTGGTGGAATCGGAAACTTCGGGATCAGTTTGATCACCTTGCCGCTTACCGTGGCAAAGACGATGAAAGACTCGTTGACCACTCAACAGATCGCTCACTTGACCGGATCTTCGAAACGTTTGCCGAACAGTGTCAGCGGTTTGAAACCGACCAATCCTTCGTTCCCCATCGTCAACAGCGCGCAAATTACCGTTCCGTATCATTCGATCATTGGCGATCGCGGCAAAGGTAACTCGCCGAACAGCACCGATGGTGTAGTCGCTTACTGGAGCTCTCACCTCGACGGCGCCAAATCGGAAAAGATCGTGCCTGGTCCGCACGGATCAACTGGCCTTCCGCAAACGATCGCCGAGCTCGATCGGATTTTGGAATTGCATCTTAGCAGTCTCTAGTTTCACAAGCCCATGCCAACCTGCCAGTGAGTGCTAACACCCAGCGCAGCTCTGGTTTCAATAATCTTATACTACCAGCGGCGGCGAAAGCGCGCAGTCAGGCATGAAACTTCCCCCCGACGTATATTTCCAACCAGAACTCCAACTTCTCCTCTGGAAACCCCGCGGCATCCTTAACGAGAAGGCCGTTAATAAGATCATTGCCTTTATTCGAGATGAGGAGGCCAAATCGGACGCATCCGAACGTCGATTTATCGACAGCACCGAGCTAACCGCCGTCGAGCTTAACTTTCGCTATGTTTTCCACGTCGCGCTTTACCGGCGTTTTTCTCGTCAAGGGCGAAAGCCAATCAAGTCTGCCTTTCTCGTGAAAGACGCGGCGTTCTCGCACTATTTTAAACTGCACGCGCTCTTGACTGACCACTCATCGTTGCACGTCCGACTTTTCGGAGAGAAGCGAGCAGCCGCCAAGTGGCTCGGCGTTTCCGTTGATTCACTGCATCCCCCGCAAACAGAACCCTAAGAAGTCTGCGCCGCCAGCCACGCAGTGCGATTTTTCCCAATCAGCGCGATCGCTTCCTCAACCGTGCTGACGCAATGCGGAATTGTGAAATCGACTTCGCTGGCGAGCTCGCTGCCTTTTTGCAACATGCTCTGCCGGCCCCAGTCGACTAATTCTGCCCACATCTTACCGATCAGAACCAGCGGAGTGTTGTAAAGCTTCCGGACCTGGAGCAATTGCCACGCGATCGACATTTCCAGGAGAGTTCCGATGCCACCGGGCACGACCACAAATGCATCGGAAACAATCATGAAATGATGGAGTCGGGAAAAAAATGTGGCGTGTTCGTAGGCCTTGCTCACAAACGGATTGACCTCCTGCTCGAACGGGAGCTGCACGCGAATGCCGACGGATCGATTCCGACCTTTAGGATCAGCCGCGGTTGCACCTTCGTTCGCGGCCTGCATCAATCCTGGGCCGCCGCCGCTCAAAATGTCACAGCCCATTGTTGAAAGCTCGGTCGCGAGTCGCTTGACGCTCTCATACGCGACCGATCCGGGCTGAATCCGCGCCGAGCCGAAGATCGTGACGCGATAGTTCTGCCGCGAGGTGCGACGAAGGCGGGTCAACTCGTTCACTACATCCCAAAGGCCAGTCACTGCACGCTCGAGCAACGCGACTGCCGCATCTTCGTTACTCAGCCGAACGACATCTGATTGTCCGAAAACCCGAACATCGTCCGCGATGCTAGGTTTAGTCGGCACAGATTTAATGACCTCCCGCAATCATTTCCGTCATGATCTTCCGACCCTTGGCTTGCAATGGGCCCATTCCGCTCCCCGGCAAAAACCACATGCCTTTATCCTTGTCGCGGCAGTAAATAATATTCACTCCGTCACTCGTGGTCGCGTGATGAAAAGTTGATCCTTTGTTTTCGTCGAGGAATTGAAAGAACGCTTCCCGCCAAGGATCATCAGCGTAACGGAAGATTTCTCCGCCGATCTTCTTGAGTTCTTCAACGTCAATGTGGCGAATTGTTTTGGCGATGGCTTTACGGCGCTCTTTGTCAATATTTTCAAGATCGAATGTGTCGAATGGCATAGTTCACTCATCCTTTCGACGGGCCTTCGGAACCCGTTGCTATTTCTTACTTAAACCATCGCGAACAGGCTATCCGACTTTGGTCTTATTCGAGATTGGACGGGAATGTGGAAACTAGCCTGAATCCGATGCGACCGCTCTTCCACGAAATCCGTCGTAATCCGTTGCTTTGGCTCTTGATCTTTGTTCCGGTCGTTTTGGCGGCCGAAAGATTGAAGCCCGGAGCGCACACTCTTCTCTTCGTTCTTTCCGTCCTGGCAATCCTGCCGCTCGCGATCCTGCTCAGCCATGCCACCGAATCGGTCGCGGCCAAGACGGGAGATTCAGTGGGTGGGCTGCTTAACGCTACTCTGGGCAATTTGACCGAGCTTGTTATCGCGATCGCAGCTCTACAGGCCGGGCAATACATGCTGGTCAAAGCATCAATCGCCGGCGCGATCGTAACAAATTCCTTGTTTATGCTCGGCGCGTCGTTCCTGATCGGTGGGTTTAAATACCACGTTCAGGAATTCAACCGCGTCGGTGCGCGACTCCAGGCCGGTCTTCTTTTTCTTGCCACCGTCGCCCTCCTCATTCCATCAACCATCGGCGCGCGAGGCTGGTCAGGCGCAACCGAATTAAGCAAGAACTTGAGTGTGCCCCTTTCGGTTTTGCTTCTCATCGCCTACGGCCTGGGCCTTTTGTTTTCACTCAAGACTCATCGTGAGCTATTCGCCGGCGCATCAGACGAAGTGGTTGAAGCAGCCTGGCCGATCGGTTTGGCTCTCGCCACCCTTGCTGGAGTTACAATTCTAGTGGCGCTGGTCAGCGAAGTATTTGTCGGATCAGTTCAGGAAGCTGCGACTGCCTTTGGAATGAGTCCCGCATTTGTCGGCTTCATCGTCGTCGCGCTGGTCGGCGCGGCTGCAGAAATGGCGGCGGCATTCTCGGCCGCGAGTAAGAATCACCTCGATCTCAGTGTGGGTATCGCCCTCGGTAGCGCCGCCCAGATCGCGCTGTTTGTCGCTCCTGTTCTCGTCCTGCTCAGTTATTTCATCGGCCCGGCGCCGATGGATTTGAGTTTCTGGCCAGGCGCGGTTGCAATGGTGTTGTTAGCGACGGTAACGGCCGCACTGGTGACGACCTCCGGCCGCTCAGCTTGGTTTGTCGGGGTGCTCGTCCTTATGGTCTACCTGATGTTTGCCACAGCGCTTTATCTCTTGCCGCCCCAGGGAAATTAGAACTTCAGGGATCAGTCAAATTCCTTGAGATCGTTCTGTCATGACATCGGGAGCATGAGGGTGCGGGCAACAGCAAATCCGAAAACCACAACGGCAAAGATGAAGGCAGCCACTCGGACCCGCCGTTGTTCAAACTTGCTCAAGGCACCGGCAAAGAAGAGCACGGCCGCAAACAACACCGTGTTGGCGAGATATTGGCCGGAAAAACTGCCGGCTTTTCGGGCTTGCTCTACTTTATTAGCAGCGCTTGCCGTGGCCTCGGTGGCCTCAGCCGCCCCGCGCATCTGATAAAGACTCGGCACAAACGGATGGGGATCAGCTTTTGGATTTTCAAACGGCTTTTGCGCCATCCATCCATCGTAAGCCTTGCGTAGATCAGGCGGAAATCGCTCCGCATAAAAACTGGCCAGCTTTTCGTTGCCGGATTGCTGCGCTGCGAGTAATTCCATGAACATCGCAACGTGAAGCGTGGCGGTCTGCGCCCCGTGCACGCTTAATAAACCGGCCTTTCGCTCTAACGCGTTGAATTCATTCATCAAGCGATTGCTCTGGCGCGTCCACGCGGCCGATTGATAGGAACACCACGCCGTGCTGAGCGTTGCCAGCGCCATTAGCGAGGCTGTGACCGGTTCAACCCAGCGCTTTTTCAACGGCTCTGCCTTCGGCGCCCGTTTTGCGTCAGGATGTTTCTCTGGGAGTGACGTTTCGCTCATGGTGTGAACTTGGCGAGCCAACCAAACATCGCCGGGCGGCCGGCTCTCCAGAAATCGGACCTTGGTCCTATATGATTTTCCCGCGGCCCAAGATCATATGGCGCATCACTGAAGAAAAACAAAAACGGCGGGGATTTGCGTCCCGCCGTTCTGAAATTTGAAGTTCGTTAGGCTATTTGCGGCGGCGAATTGCTCGTAACATCGAGCCTGCTCCCGCCAGCGCGAGCAGCGATAACGTCGTTGGTTCGGGAACAGGAACTGGGACCGGGATCTGGCCAACATTGCTTATTTTGGTTCCAGCGCTTCCGCCGGTGGATCGAGTCCCTTGCGCGGCAAAGTAAGCAGCCTGGGTCGACGGCGCTCCTTGGAATTGCGATGTCGCCTGCGTGACTGAAAAGCCACTCAAGTGCGTGCCACTCGGAATTGTCGATGCTCCGCCATAGATCCAAGTCAGGTTCTCCAAAGTTGGATTATCGGGTGGATTCGTCCCAAATGGAGGCGTCGTCATCAGCGAGCTGGAGAATGTCCATCCGGCCGGCTGCACATTTGATCCAGCGATGAACGGACCGAAATCGTAAATCGTGAAGAAATCGCCGGTAGTGACCTGTTGATCGGAGGTAATGTTAATCGAGTAATTCCAAACGGTGTTGGTCCCGGTGCCGGGAGTCGTGCCGTCAAAACTTGGTATAATATCGGCTCGAACTGTTGAGACAACGGCGACAACGCCGATTAATGCGATGGCGGATAGCTTTTTCATCCCTTTTCCCTCCGATTGTATGACTCTCGTAGGAAATCGTATTCCAGCGACAGAGCGGTCGTCAGTCAAGATTATTCCTCCGCAAATTGCGCGTTTTTGACCTCCCGAGGCCCTACGGATTGACCCGGCAGGCTTGGGCCAATTCCTGGTTGTTCTGGCAAGCCACCGCGAAAAACCTGTCTCCAATGCAGGCAGCAAAGTGTGCGTCCAGCTGCGGTCGATCCGCCTCACGCGCTTCTTCGAGAATCTTAACCGCCTGGCCGATATCGCCTTGTTGAATTGCCAGCCCGGCGGCCGTGATCTGCCAATCAATCGGCAACGGGCCCAACTTCTGTTTTTGGTCGAGCTCGTCCCGCACGGGATCAAGATCCCCCGCCTCGAGTGCGGCGATTCGCGCCTTGAATTGGCAAATCGTTTGCTCCGATTCCTTCCCGCGTCGCGCCGCTTGCTGGTAACGGACGATCGCGTCCTTCGGGCGGTGGTCCTTGCGAAGGGTTTCGGCCAACGAATAATAATAGTCAGGGTTGAATGGCGCCGCATTCATTGCCGCCTCAAAGAAGCGTTCGGCCGCCGGAAAATCGCTCCGGCTGACGGCGATCATCCCCCGATAATAATTCGACCCATCCACGTTTTCTCCGAACCCGATGGCGCTTTCGAACAAACGGTCTGCTGAATCGAAATCGGAATGATCGTAGTAAAGTTTCGCGGCGTGAAACAAGATTCCGCCGAGCGCAATGTTCTTGTATTTCGCCGCGATCAACCGCTTTGCTGCGTCGTCCCAATGACCCAGCTGCTCATCCATGACAGCGTGTTCGACCAGCTCCTCCGCTGAAGCGCCGGCAAAGTCGCCCGTCACCTTCGCCGCAATCTTGGCCTGGCTTCGAGTAGCGATCACATAGCGCCAGTATTCGAATTTTTTGCCGACATAAAATGTCGCCACTAGCAGAATGAGCGCGCCGGCCACCAATGCCAATTTCTGCACTTCGAGCATCTTCGAAGTTCCTGTGCTGCGAGATCGGCGCGACGCACGGTGCGGCTCGGGCGGGCTGGTTGTTTCGGACGGATCAGGCGGGACCGGAGCTCCGCCTTTGACTTTCGCAGCGGGCTCGGGCCTGTACGTTTTTTGCTCGGAAACCGGAGGCGGGTTTGCTGATCGGGAACCACTGAGAAAACGGCGCTGCTCAGGCGTCAACCGCAACCGCTCATCTGAATCGGATTCAGGCATCAGTGCTTTCCCTCAATATCGTCCGCGATTCCGCGGCGAGTGGTCAAATAGACTGCGAAACTTCCCAGCCAATGTCCGCCTTCATAATGTTCTCCCGTCACCGCCGCAAGTCCGGCGCGGCGATGCGCGTCCGCCGCCGCCTCCAACGCCACCCGGCGCGGATCGTCCTCCGGCAACGCCGAGACAATTCCTTCCAACATCCAGGCCCGGCTTAAATTCAACCCGTCCAGATGGGCCAACTTCGGATCGCTCGGGTCCGGCGATATCGCGACTTTCAACCAATCGGCGTTCTCGCTTCCTTCCCGGCCCACCGGAATCTGCGGCATGAAAGTCTTCAACCAGTTCGAGAATTCCTTTTGCGGAAGCACCCGCCGCATCACGTCGGCTTCACCGAGACAGGGTGAAAGAAAATCCTCACCCGACGGTTCGTAATTGAGCGGACAGTTTTTATCCGCCAGGAAAAACTTTTTGGCCGAATCGCGGACCAGTTTGGCAAACGTGTCGTTCTTCGCCGCGCGAGCATAATCGAACATCAATCCGAGTCCGAATGCCGTCTGGTCGTGCTCGCCGATCCGCACCGGATGCGAAAGTTTCGGCAACCAGTTGGTCAATCTCTCCACCGCGACGTCTTCGAGCGGCTTCAGGTTCGCCGACCATTCCTTGGCATCTGGATCATCCCATTCGCGCAATTCGGCGCAAAGCTGCAGTAACCACGACAATCCGTAAGGCCGCTCAAAGCTGGAACGGCCTTCCCCTTTAATATAAGAGGCCTCCTGTTTCAGGTTTTCCGCGGTGAGACTTTGCTTCAATGCCGCCCGCGCGTCCTTGGCAAAGGGCGCGTCCGGAAAAGTCCGCAACAAACGCACCAGCAGCCAATGTCCATGGACTGACGAGTGCCAATCGTAGCAACCGCGAAACGCCGGCGTCAGTTTTCGGGGCGGCGCGACATCCGCGTCACTATTCAGCACATGCGCGATCTTGTTTGGATATTCCTTGTGCACGCAGGCCAGCGCTAGCTTGGCGAAACGTTCGGCCGCGTGGGCGTCAAATTCGGCCGACGACTCTTCTGTGGAGGCAGGCGTCTCGCCTGCAACCGCCGCGGCGACTTGCACCCTTGGCTCTTCTGTCGGGGCAGTCGCGCTGGCTGAAATCAGGCACAACATCGCCAGTCCAAACATCGACACGGCGCCGAGCGTGCGGATTTTCGATTGCGTTCTACGGCTAGCCCGCGGAAAAGTTAACCCCGCCATGACCATTCGATCTTACATCATCGCTTGCGTATTGCTAAACGTTGCCCAAATCACCGCTGTGTCCGCCGCCGATTCAACCAATAACCTGCTGCTCAAAGAAAGCGTGCTCCCATTTCACTATCCGCCGTTCGACAAGATCAAGAACGAGGATTTCAAAACGGGTATCGAAGCCGGCATGCGCGAGCAATTGAAGGAGATCGGACCGATCGCCAACAATTCGGCCATGCCAACATTCGACAACACCATTGTCGCCCTCGAGAAAACCGGTCGCCTGCTAGACCGCGCCGATCGCATCTTCGAGAACTTGAACGCCTGCAACACCAATCCCGAGTTGCAAAAGATCGACAAGGAACTGGCGCCGAAACTTTCCGCCCACCACGACGAGATTCACCTGAACGCCAAGTTGTTCGCCCGGGTGCAGCAGCTTTACGATAATCGCGACAAGCTAGGGCTCGATCCAGAGTCGGCCTACTTGCTCGAGCGTTATTACAAAGATTTCGTCCGGGCCGGCGCGAAGCTCTCAGACTCAGACAAGGAAAAGCTGAAGAAGATCAACCGCGAGCTGGCGACGTTGCAGACCGATTTCGAGCAGAACGTCCTGAAAGAGAAAAACGCTTCGTCGATCGTGGTCGATAAAAAAGAAGATCTCGCCGGATTGACTGACAGCCAGATGGCAACGGTGACCAACGCCGCCAAAGCGGAGCACAAAGAAGGCAAGTTCGTGATTCAAATGCAGAACACGACCGGGCAACCATTGCTTGCCTCGCTCCAAAATCGTCCGTTGCGCCAGCGGATCATGGACACCTCGCTCGCGCGAAACAGCCACGGCGGCGAATTCGACACCCAAAAGATCGTTCTGCGCACCGCCCAATTGCGCGCCGAAAAAGCCAAACTCCTCGGCTATGCGAATTGGGCGGCTTACCAACTCGAAGACCAGACCGCCCACAATGTTCCGACCGTGAACAAAATCCTCGGCGATCTGGCTCCGCCCGCTGGCGGTAATGCGAAACACGAAGCTGCCGAGCAACAGAAAATTGTCGATCAGGAAAACGGCGGTTTTCAAATCGGCGCTGCCGATTGGGATTTTTATTCGGAGAAAGTTCGCAAAGCGAAATACGATTTCGATGAATCGCAGCTTCGTCCCTACTACGAGCTGAACCACGTGATCCTCGATGGCGTCTTCTATGCCGCGAACAAGGAATACGGCATCACCTTCAAGGAACGTCACGATTTGCCGGTGTACCAACCAGATGTCCGCGTGTTCGACGTGTTCGATCGCGACGGCAAACAGCTCGCGATTTTCATCGGCGACTATTATGCGCGTCCCTCAAAACGCGGCGGCGCCTGGATGAACTCCTACGTCCTGCAGAATTCTTTGCTCGGCACGAAACCCATCGTCGCAAATCACCTAAACATTCCAAAACCCCCGCCCGGCGAGCCAACCTTGCTGACCCACGATGAAGTTCGCACCGCGTTCCACGAATTCGGTCACGCGCTTCACGGAATGTTTTCCAACGTGAAATATCCGCGTTTCGGCGGGACCAGCGTGCCGCGCGACTTCGTCGAGTATCCGTCGCAAGTGAACGAAATGTGGGCGTCGTGGCCCGAGGTCTTGAAGAATTACGCGAAACATTACAAGACCGGTGAGCCAATCCCTCAGGCGTTGCTCGATAAAGTTGAAGCCGCCGAAAAATTTAATCAGGGCTACAAAACCACCGAGTACCTGGCCGCGTCGTTGCTCGATCAGGCGTGGCACCAGCTCGATCCGTCCCAGATTCCGACCGACGCGATCGCGTTTGAGAAGCAATCGTTGCAAAAAGCCGGCGTCGATTATCCTCCGGTCCCGCCGCGATACCGGAGCTTTTATTTTTCCCACACCTTCGCCGGGGGTTACTCCGCCGGATACTACTCTTATATATGGAGCGAAGTACTCGACGCCGATACCGTCGAATATTTTAAACAACACGGCGGACTCACTCGCGAGAACGGCGATCTTTTCCGCGAAAAACTTCTTTCCCGTGGCGGGTCGGCTGACGCGCTTGGCTTGTTTAAGAATTTCACCGGCCGCGATCCCTACCTTGAACCGCTGTTGAAGCGCCGCGGTCTGGACGTCACTCCCGGCGACGAAGATACGAAGAAGCCCGAGAGCTCTCCCCCGGGCGGCTAATCTTCCTCTTCCTCTTGCTCTTGCTCTTGCTCTTCCTCTCGGAGGCTGAGCGCTTGCTTGCTCCGTTTCCTACTTTCTACTTTTCTTCCCCTCGTTATCTTTCGCCGGTGAAGTTTTCGTTCCGCCTTCTCTTCGCCTCTTTGCTCTTGCCCCTTGGCGCGCTGGCCAGCAACAGCGTCGTGAACCTGTCGCATTACGATCTGATGCGACCGGATTTCGTGGCGATGAAAAGTGAAGGCGTCGTTGGCGTCATTCATGAAGCGAGCTTTCCGCGATTCGAGCGGGACTGGCGCTACGCCGAGCGGCAGCTCCAGGCAATGCGGGCCGGATTGCTCTGGGGTGCATACCATTTTGGCGACGGCACGGATCCGGTTCGTCAGGCCGATCATTTTCTTTCAGTCGTCGCCTCCTCGCATCCGGTTGTAGCCGGTCCGGTCCAGGAAGAGAAAAATCGCCCGGGCGTATTGCTCGTCCTCGATTTTGAAAACAATCATTATCGCGGCGGCAACATGAGCGTGGCGCAAGCGGTCGCGTTCGTGCAGCGAATCAAAGAGCGCACCGGGAAATATCCCGGCATTTACGGCAGCGAAAATCGCCTGCGCCAAATGTTTCCCGGTGTGAGTGGCGCGCAGCGCGCTGTGCTTTCCAATTGTTGGTTATGGGTCGCGAATTATCACGCCCCACCGCGCGGCATTGCGCCCCTGGGCAATTGGAATCTTTGGCAATACTGCGGCGACGGGAAATGCAGTTTGCGTCCGCGCAATGCATTTCCCATCGGTGTCGCAAATATGCGTAAAGCCGAGCGCAACATTTTCAACGGCAACAACGTTTCCCTTCAGAACTTCTGGCAGGAACACGCCTGGTATCCGAGCGGCTAGGGGAGTTGGGAGACGTTGAGCAGTTGAGAGGTTCCGTCTTCGCCTGCTTGCTCCCTGCGCCCCGCTCTTGCTCTTGCTCTTTCTTTTTACTCTGCGTCTTCCTGTCAGCGGTCGGACCCACGCCGCTCTTACCAGCTGAAAAAATTGTACTCTTCGTCGAAGCCCTTCAGGGCGAAACGGCCGATCGGTTGTAAATTCACCAGAGGCGCGAATTGAGTTTGCGCAGTCTCGCTCACGAGCGAACCAAAATGATTTGCGGCGGCAATGCGTTCCATCCGAAAGAGAAAATTCAAGTCCTGGCCGAGCGCGCTCAATTCTCCCGTAGCCACTGCTTCGCCGAAAACCGCAGTGCCAAAATGCAGGGCCCAGCGAAATGGCGGTTGTCGGCGCGCTTGCATCGAAGTCAGTTCGCGCAACGCGTCCATCACTTTGCTCGGTTCGCACAGCTTCGCGTTCCAATAAACAAGCAGACCGTCGCCGAGAAATTTGCTGAGCGTTCCACCGTGCTGCTCAATCACTCGCTGACACTCGGCCAGCCATGCCCCAACCATTCGCGCCAACTCAGCCTGCGGCACTTCAGCGCTGAGTGTGACGAAGTTCTCGATATCCAGCAAAAGAAACCAGCACGTCAGCTCACTCACATCGCGCACGGTGAGCTGCGCTTCGGTGTGATACACCTGGTCATCCGAAATAAGAGTTTCCTCCACCCGAAAAGTCAGACTCTGTTCGCCGATTTGAATCACGTCCCCAGTTTGCAGCGACACCGGTTGAATGACCCGTCGGCCGTTCAAATGCGTTCCGTTGCTACTTCCAAGATCGACCAGCGAGAATTCGGCCCCGCCCTGCGCGTGAACCAACGCATGTCGGCGCGAAACTTTGGTCGAAGTAAACACGACGTTGTTGTCCTTTGCCCGACCTAACGAAAGCGTTTTGCCCGCCAACGGAAGCTTTCGATCGCCGAGATCAAGCCAGGCCATCGACCCTTTCATGGGGTTAGGCCGAGCGAAATGCATGCCACCGAATCGCTCCAAGGGCACACGCTCTGCTTTCGCCAGAACTAATGTTCACTGTCTCGGGACCGGAGGAAGACGGCGAATCCGGCCAGACAACGCGCGGAGTCGTCGGAGGCACAAAGCTTTTTGGACGATTCACGTTGCAGAAAGTCCTCGGCCGCGGCGGCATGGGCGTGGTCTGGCTGGCCAAGGACGAGCGGCTTGATCGCCTCGTTGCCCTGAAGCTCGTGCCCGAATCAGTCAGTTTTGATGCTTCCGCCCAGGAGGACTTGAAACGCGAGACGCGCAAAAGTCTCCTGCTAACTCACCCGAACATTGTCCGAATTTTCGATTTTGTTGAGGATGAGCACAGCGCCGCCATTTCGATGGAATACGTGGACGGCGCTACCCTCTCGTCGTTGCGGGTCAGGAAGCCTAACAAGTGCTTCGAAGTAGAAGAGATTGCGCCGTGGGTCACTTCGCTCTGCGACGCGCTCAGTTACGCTCATCAATCCGCCAGTATGGTCCATCGCGACTTAAAGCCGGCAAACCTGATGGTGAATAGTCGCGCTGAGCTGAAAATTACCGACTTCGGAATCGCCTGCACGCTGCGGGACTCGATGAGCTACGTCAGCGTCCGCACTTCCAGCGGCACTCTTAATTATATGAGTCCGCAGCAGCTGCTCGGTGAAGATCCTTCTGCTTCTGACGATATTTACGCTGTTGGCGCCACCCTTTACGAAATGCTTTCGAGTAAACCGCCCTTCTACGGCGGCGATGTCGCGTCCCAGGTCCGCGAAGTTGTGGCGCCCACCATTACCCAACGACGCGCGAAATTCGGAATCAAGGGCGAATCGATCCCAAAGTATTGGGAGGAAACAATCGCCGCCTGTCTTGCCAAAGAACCCGACCAACGGCCCCGCACACCGGCCGATGTTGCTCGTCGACTTCGGCTTGGCGGCACCGTCCGACTGCGCGAACTCGAGGCCAAACCAAGAGTCGACATCGCGAAGATCACCGCCGCCGTCAGCGAAAAGTTTCGGGCCCTCGATCCGCGAATCGCCGCCCTTGCCGGTGGAGCAATGGCGTTGATCGGCGCCTTGATCATCGTCCTTCACCATCCCAAACCGAGCCCGGCTAATCTCGCGACTACGAAAACGCCAGCGGCTTCGGAATCCAACGCCCGTTCGACACCGGTGCCGACAAAGAAACACAGCGTCGTTACCGTTCCGCGCACTCTCGCCTACGCCACCGAAAAATCCGATGCGGTTGCAAGCGCGCCACCGCCGCCGCCGTCGACCAAGACGGTTGCGATTGAACCGGACATCGTCACCAAAGATGGCGCTTCGGCTCCGCCTCCTGCTTCAACCGGCGACAACGCCACGATCGTTCTTACAACCAGTCCGCCCGGCGCAAGCTTCGCTGTTTACTCCGGAGTCATCGCCGGAAAATCGTTGCCGACGACCGCCCCGGTTCACTCCGGGACCGCTCCTGATTCTGTCGCCGATTTACCGCCAGGCCGTTACACCCTGTTCTTTCATAACGACGGTTGGCCGGACGATCGCGCCGAAGTCGCAGTCAATGCCGGCGAATCAGTCCCGGTCGATTACACTTTTCCTCACGGCAGCGCGACTGTCAGCAGCACACCGGACGGCGCGGAGATTTTTCTTGGAACACGCTCGTTGGGCAACGCTCCGATCACTGTCGATCTGCCGTTAGGTAGACAAAAACTTATCGCTCGTTTACCCAACCTGCCCGAACGCAGCCAGGTCGTGAACATCGACGCCGCTTCTGTCGCTGCGATTAATTTTCAACTGCACGCTCAAACCCATTCGTCGCATGCGAAACCTACTCCGACCCCGCCGTCGGCGTTGAGCAAAATCGGACAGAGTTTGAAGCACGTGTTCGGGTCCAAGGACCCAACGCCGGCACCGCGCAAACGACACTCCGACTAGTGGCCACGCTGCGGTTGAGGTGTTGAGTCGTTGAGATGTTGAGCAGACTGGTTTCTGCGCTTCCCCTTCGCTCTTCGCCCTTTGCTCCTTGCTCTCCAGACCCGCGCTTGAGCCAAGCGCGTGATCTGTTACTTTGATCTTCGCGTAAGATCGCGAAACCCCATGGGCGAACCTGTTAATCCTGACGTAACCACAGTGCAGAAATCCGATGCCGATGCCATTGCTGGCGCGCCACCTTCGGAACGGGCCGATCTTCGCCCCGAAAATATTCAGGACGCGGTCATTCGACTCGCTGGCAATTCCCAGGACGGAATCCAAACCGCCGGCGCATTCCTGGCCCGACTCGCCGGACGCAGCGCCCAGGAAGTCATGACCTACATGACGATCCCCGCCACGATTTCCGGCGGCCCGTCGATCTTCCAGGTCCGCATCGGTAACGGCGAAGTATTATCGGCCGGTGATGAAGCTGATTTTCTCATCGCGTTTTATCAACACAGTTATCAGGACCACATCGGATTTCTCCGTGAAGGCGGCGTGTTGCTTTACGATTCCGACAACGTCGAGCCGAATCTCGACGACAAGCGTTTCGTTTACGTGGGCATCCCGATTACCGGGCTGACTGTTGAAGCGCTCGGCGGCACCGCCAAGGACAGAGGCAAAAACATTTTTGTCCTCGGATTGATCTCAAAGATTTTCCAGCTCGACGTTGAGAAATTGAAACGAATCATCACCGAAAAATTCGGCGGCAAAGACCAAAGCGTGGTGAACACCGCGCTGATGGCCTACCAGGCCGGCTACGCTTATCCGGTCGGCAATTTGCTCAAGCATCTTTACCAGTTTGAGAAGCTGGAAAAAAAACCGGGCGCCCGCGACCAGATCACCATGGACGGCAATACCGCGCTCGCTTACGGACTCATCGCCGGCGGTATTCGTTTCGGCGCCGGTTATCCGATCACCCCCTGGTCCACCGTAATGGAAGTGTTGCGCAGCGAACTTCCAAAGTACGGCGGCATTTTTGTTCAGGCCGAAGATGAGCTCGCATCCGTCTCGATCGCGATCGGGATGTCCTATTCGGGGTGGCTCGCCGTGACCGGCAGCGCCGGGCCGGGCATTTCCTTGAAAACCGAAGCTATCGGTTGGGCGTCAATGGCCGAGATGCCGCTCGTCATTTGCAACGTTCAACGCGGCGGCCCGAGCACCGGCCTTCCGACCAACGTCGAGCAAAGTGATTTGCATCAGGCGATCTTCGGCAGCCACGGCGACAGTCCCCGCGTCGTCCTCGCGCCCAAAACCGTGGAAGATTGTTTCTACATCGCGATCGAAGCCGCGCGGATCGCGCGAAAATATTCCACCCCGGTATTCATTTTGAGCGACACTTCGCTTGCCACCCGGATCGAAGCGTTTGACGAACCGGATCTCTCGAAGATCATGATCGATCCGAAGCCGGACCTGACTCCGCGGCCAACTCACAAGCCGTATCCGCTCGATCAAATCACCCAGCACGTTCCGCCCGGCACCCGGATCCTGGACGGAAAATATCCGCTTATGTCCGGACTCGAGCACGACGAGATGGGGCATCCGACCGGCTCGCCGAAGTTGCACATGGCCATGACCGCGAAACGTCGCAACAAATTGCGCAAGCTCGCCGAGGAACTTCCGGTTCCGGAAATTTACGGCGATCAGGAAGGCGACGTTCTGCTCGTCGGCTGGGGCTCAACTTACGGACCGATCCACGATGCGGTAAAACGGGCCCGGGAAAACGGCGAGAAATGCGGCGCCCTCCATCTCCGCCACATTCATCCGTTGCCGAACGGGCTCGAGAAGATTTTCAAGAATTTCAAACGCGTCGTCACCGTCGAGATGAACGATCAGGGCGTTTACGGGTACGGCCAGCTCGCCACCCTGCTTCGGGCGCGTTATTGCGAACCCAAAATCACCAGCTTCACCAAGACCGACGGCTTAACTTTCCGGGTGAAAGAAATCCTGGAAGGCGTGTTCCAGGGAAAATCGTTCGCCGCGCGAAACATCCCCCGCGACGGCGCGGCGGTCACGCATCACGATACAGCCGGCGAAAACGTGAAACATTTGAAGGAAGTCGTGCCGCAGGGAGTCGGCTAAGAAAGTGACAAGTGACCTGTGACCAGTGACAAGAAAAACACAGCGCCGAAGGCGCATTATGATTTCAGCGTCTCAGTTTTCAGCATTTCAGCTTTTTTATGAGTGAACAACCTAACGGATCGTCAACTACAACCGCAGAACCTCCCCGCGAGAAGCTAACTAAGAAGGCAATCACCGCCGATCACCCGACCTGGTGTCCCGGCTGCGGCGATTTCGCGGTTCTCGCGTCATTCTACAAAGTTCTTGAGAAACGAAACGTCGATCACGAAAAGATCGTCACCATCGCCGGCATCGGTTGTTCGTCGCGCTTTCCGTATTTCGTTAACGGCCACGGCGCTCACTTCATCCACGGTCGCGCCGTTCCACTCGCCTCCGGCATCAGCCTCGCCCGGCCCGATCTTCACGTGTTCCTGTTTGGCGGCGACGGCGACGGTTTCTCCATCGGCGGCAACCATGTCGATCACGGCGGCCGCAAGAACATCAACATGACCTATTTCATCATGGACAACTTCGTCTACGGCCTGACCAAGAAACAGACCTCGCCCACTTCGCCGATCGGATTCAAATCCAAGACCGATCCGCAGGGCGCGATCGATCAGCCGGTCAACCCGATGAAAAAACTGATCGCCGGCGGCGCCACATTCATCGCCCGCACTCACGCGTCCCAGGTCAATCACATGATCCAAATGATCGAGCGCGCGATGGATCACCAGGGTTTTAGCGTGATCGAGTGTTTGAGCGAATGCGTCGAATTTTTTCCGGGCGCATTCGATCCGGCCAACCCGCGCAAAGGCGGCAGCTTCGAGCTGATCCAGGAAAAGAAATGGGACAACGCCCCCGAGGACGAACTCCGCCACGACGTCACCGACGAACTCGCCGCATATAAATTAGCGCAGCTCCCCTTCCCCGGCGTCTTCGGTGTCTTCTACCAATCCGATCGTCCCACGAAAAATGCGCTGGAAAAGAAGTGGATCGAAACCACCCGCGAGAAAACCGGAAATCTGTCCGACGTGCAGACGTTACAGAAAACATTCGACCGCATGAAATAAGGTCGGTGCAGCAAAACGTTCGATTGAATGGAGCGACTGGGGTGAGCGACATGGCCGGAAAAGCCGCGAGGGTAGCGGTCGAGCGCTGCGGGAGCAGCCGAGATACAATGAAGTGATGTCAGTCTTGTCACTGATCACGGATTCACTTCCACTGAGATGAGAAGCCTGACTCGCCGCGAGTGGCTCCGCCTTTCCGCCGGTACATTACTTTCCATCGGACTTTGGCCCGGCCGTCTACGCGGCGAAGACGCGCCCGTCGCCGATGATTTCACATTCATCGCGGTAAACGATCTCCACGCTCTGGAACCCGCCTGCCGTCCCTGGTTTGATCAGGTCGTTAGTCAGATGAAAGCGAGTGCGCCCACGGCCGAGTTTTGTTTGCTCGGCGGCGACCTCGCCGACAACGGCACGCACGCCCAGTTGACCCTGATCAAGAATTCGTTCGCTGCGCTCGGCATTCCGTGTCACGCCGTGGTGGGCAATCACGATCACCGATCAATGATCGATCGGTCAGCTTACGAGCGAATCTTTCCCGGTCAGATTAACTACTCCTTTACCCATCGCGGATGGCAAATCATCGGCCTGGATTCAAGCGAAGGGACAAAATCGCAACAGACTCAAATATCGGCCGTGACTCTGAACTGGCTCGATCAAAACGTTCCCAAGCTCGATGCCAAGCGTCCGACCATCCTGTTCACTCATTTTCCGCTGGGCGATTTCGTTGTCGCCCGCCCGCTCAATGCCGACGAGCTCCTTAAGCGCTGCTTTGGGCTGAATCTCCAAGCGCTTTTCTGCGGACACTTTCACGGGTTCACCGAACGTCCGTTCCGGAACGCGATCGTCACCACCGATCGATGCTGCTCGCGCGTCCGCTTCAATCACGATGGAACTCCCGAGAAAGGCTGGTTTGTTTGCCAGGCCGTAAAGGGCGAGGTAACTCGCCGCTTTATTGAGTTCCGCGCAGCCGCGTGAACGACGCTGTCGTCTCAACCACTCAACGCTCAGCCTCAACCCCTCAACCGTTCCAATGAACGCCGGTTCGTTGAATTTCACCCGACCGCATGAAATGAATTCTGCGCTCGTCACTCGTCACTCGTCACTGCCGATAGGCCGCGTGCCGCAGGTTTACGCGGGCACTCGTCACTTTTTGGTTGTAGCGGCCCCGCTAAGCGGGGTGTCGGCTGCAATTCTTTTGTAGGGGAAGCCGTTGGCTTCCCGCGCGGGACGCAAGCTGCGTCCCCTACAGTTAAAACAAAGATGGCAAGCGATTCGCTTGCCCCACAACGTCGCGCTCCGCTTTCTTCTTCGTTCTATCAACAATCAACAATCAACTAGTGACAACCGCCGGCCCGATCGCAGTTGGCGCTTCTTCGGCGGGAACCGCCTCCGCCTTGTCCGTGATCAGTTTTCGCAAAAACGGAATCAGCACGACCAGCGCAACGCCAACTGCAAGACTGCCAGCGCCGAGCTCTGCGAAAAGTTTGATATATCCTGGATTGGTTGCGACCGCTGTAGCTCCGGTCGGTTCGGGAATCATGCCCGAGAAGTCGCCCGCGAACAGCGACGCGAGGCCGGTCCAGAGCATCCAGCTGCCCATCATTATTCCCTGATACTGCCTCGGCGCGAGCTTGCCGATCATCGCGTAACCGATCGGAGAGATGAGCAGTTCACCGACGCTCTGCAGGACATAGCTCCAGAACAACCAGCTGAACGCGCTCTTGCCGTCGACACCCGCCAGTTTGATGCCCACCGGAAGAATGAGGAAAGCCACCGCCATCAACAACAACGAAGCCGCGAACTGTTGCGGGATGTCGATCCTCCAACCCCGCGCCCGCATCCGGGTGAAGAGCGACGCGAGCAGCGGTCCGCCGACCACGATGCAGACAGTGTTGATGTTTTGAATCCACTGCGGCTGAATTTCCACTTTGCCAATCATCCGATCGACGTTGTGAACGGCGAAAAGCATGAGCCCGCTCGGCGCCATCTGATATAACGACCAGAACATAAGTGAGCCGACAGTCAGAACCAGATACGCCGTCATGTTCCGTTTCTCCCGGCGATCGTGGTGACGCACCGTGAGATAAATCAGGGTCAACGCCACCAGGCCGCAGATTCCCTTGATCAGCGGCTCGGTCATGCCAGGTCGCTGGAGGAGAAACCACACCACCGGGACGAGACCGATGAGAATGGCGATGCCGGCGAGCAAGCGTTGTTGAAACTTCTTGGAAGTTGCCTCGAGCAACGGCGTATTGCGGTCGATGAGCGTTTTCCACGACGCCAAGGCGAGAACGATCGCCACAAAGTTGCCGAGCGTCGCAAAAATAAAAAGGCTCGCGTAACTTTCGGTCCCCTGAAAATAACCGGCCACGGTGAACCCGACAAAAAATCCGACGTTCATGCCGGCGTAGTTCCAGAGGAACGCTCCTTCCCGCCGCGGATCGTCCGAAGTGAACCGTTGCGTCAGCATCATGTTGATACAGGTAACGTTGAGTCCGCTGCCGGTGAGAAAAAGGGCGAGACCGACGTAGAATAATGCCAGCGTGCCGGTCGCAATGCAGCCACAGCCGACGACTTGCAACGCCATGCCGCCGACGAAAAGATTCCGGTTCGATAGGAAACGTCCGCCGAGGTAACCGCCGAAAAGATGCAGGCCGTAGTTGAACGCGCCGAACACACCCATCAACGCAGTCGCCAATCTAACCGGAAGCTGGAGATGCTTCGTCGCGTAAAGAACCAGCGTCGAGTAAAGAACAGCGAACCCGAGCGTCGCAAAGATCTGGATGAAGAACAGGACAGCCGTCCCTTCTGGAGCTGCCGCGAACCGGCGTCTAATAAATTTCACTGCAGCTCTTGTCGCTCGCTTTGCCGGTCGCTGTCAAGCAGCTCTCCGACCTCTGACATCCGACCTCTGATTTGCGCCGTTCCTTCCGGAGCCGCGGCGAACCGGCGTTTGAGAAAATTCATCCCGCGGCCATTTCGCTCGTCGATCGGCACAGTCAAGCCTCCCAGGCTGGTAATCCGGCCCATCCCTTTTCGACCTCAATTATTTCGCCGGGCCGAACGTCCATTGAAATGCAACATAGGCGATAAATTGATGCGGCCCTTGCACGGTGTGACCAACGGTCATCATCAAATGGTAGGTGTCACTGAAATCGTAAATTCCGCCGCCGTTGATGATCGTGTCGGAATCGCCACCGATTTGTTTCGGAGTTTCGTGAAAGATTTCAGCCCCGAGAGTCAGGTGATTAGGGAATTGCCGCTGCAAAAGCCAGCCGATAAATCCCCAGTTCTCGTTCCCGTGTCCGGGCGTGATCCAGTAACCGCCACCGCCGTAAGTGGTCCATTGGTGGTCCTTTTCTCCCCAGCTTTTCTGGAGCCAAACCGGCAGATATAGCTGCAATTGCTCACTGCCCAGGCCCTCATGGCCATTTCCGCTCGGCACCTCGAGCAACGGGAAAACGCCGATTTGTGGAACATTGTCCGTTTCGGCCACGAACCGATACTTTATGCCCAACTCCGTATCACCGTAGCCGTAGTGAGAGCCGCCACTTGTCGGCGCGTCGTAGGCGAGCGGCGCGATGACGTGAAGCTGAACGTCAGGCACGATTCCGTAGTTCACTTCGAGGTGCGGCGCTGTGCCCGACCATCCATCGGCTGTCTTCATCTGCATCGAAGCGAGGTACACTTCCCAATGCTGAAATTCGACCGGCTCCGGGTCGTCGGTCACAAACGGCGGACCGGCGGTTGCGGCCACCGGCCAGATAATAACGACGGCAACAATCGCGCACGCCCAGGAGCAAATTTGACCCTTCACATCTCAATGTATCGCTTCTCGTTCGTCAGGCACGCTTCAAGGGGAAGTGACCAGTGACACGTGACGAGTGACAAGGAGGTCAGAGGCACGGTTATCGGTCAATTGTTATTGGTCATTGGGCCAGAGTTTAACCACGAATGCACACTAATCTGCACGAATTGAGAGGATTACTGGTTTTTCCAATCAGCGTCATCCGCGTTTTACTGAATGAATCTAATTGTCATCGGATACCGGTAGAATTTTCCCTCACTTGCTTGAATGGACGCAACGATGACGAACACCGCGTTGTATCTCGGCAGCCTCCCGCTGCGTCGACCGCTACCTCGCGGCTTCGCCGGACATGTCGCTCACCCCAGTCGCTCCATTCAGCACCTAAAGCGCCGAATCGCGTATGCGATTAGTTGATAAATCGGATCGTCATCGGGTAGCGATAAAACTTTCCTTCGCTCGCTTGGAAAGAGGCGACGACAACGAAGACGGCGTTTAATATCCAGAGGATCGCCAGAAAAACGAAGCCGATCAGAACAAGGCAAAAGACCGCCGCAATGGCGTTGTAGATGAGCATCGAGATTTGGAAATTGAGCGATTCTTTGCCGTGCGCATCGATCTCGGGCGAGTCGTCGCGTTTGGCCAGCCAGACAATGAGCGGTCCGAGCAGGTGCCCGGGGAAATGAAGAAAAACGCCGAGCAACGCGCTGGCGTGACACAGAATGTTCCAGGTACGGACATTCGAAGTGGTAATCGAGGTGGTCGGAGGGCCGCCGGCTGGTAGCGGCGGCGGCGTAGGAAGTGAGCTGGTCGTTTCCATAGCTATTCTATTTAATGGTTGGACGCGGCTGATGTCGCGTTTGGATTCAGAATTTATCACCCTGTAAGAATTGGGGTCGTATCTCAAGATTCAAGATTTGCCAAAAGAAGTGACCAAGGCCTCCTGGCTTCCAGATTTGAACCCAGTAGATCTGATGGTGGCACAGCTGCTGCTAAATGGTGGTCAAAGCTCGGGAGTCACTTAAAACACTTAAATTTGACGTTCCCTTCCGTCAGCTTTTATAGCGGGATCAGAAATGATCCCGCTTTTTTTTGATCCGAGACCAAGCCTTTAGCCACTAATGGACACGAATCTGAAGAGGTTGAGATCGTTGAGTTGTTGAGAAGTTGAGATGACGAAAACGCAGGCGACACGCCTGCCACCGCAGAAGAACCGCTGACCTCTCGTCTCTACGGAGACGCGCTCTGCAGGAGCTCGAGTTCGTGCCACCGCGCGTAGAGGTGAGCGACTTTGTCGCGCGCTGTTTTTAATTGAGTTTCCAAATCGGAAATTTCCGCGCGCGGTTTCGTGTAAAAATCCGGGGCGGCAAATGTGGCCTCCAAATCCGATACCTCGTTTTCGGCGGCGAGAATGTTTGCTTCCATCGATTCCCATTCGCGCTCTTCTTTATATTTGAGCTTTCGCGGTTTCCCTTCGCTCTTCTTTCGCTCGGTAGCGACTCCGGCCGGCGCCGGGTCGGAGCTCGCCACGGCGAGTCTTTGACTTGACTGACTTCTGACGTCTGACTTCTGACCTCTGATTGAGGGAGCGGTGCCAAGCGCTTCGCGTCTTTCCAAATAGTAATCGTAGTTCCCGACGGAATAGGCGACGCGGCCTTCGCCTTCGAAGGCGAGGATCGAGGTGCAAACGCGATTCAGGAAATAGCGATCGTGACTGACCACGATGACGCAGCCGCCGAAGGCGACGAGCGCTTCCTCGAGCAAGCGCAACGTTCCGAGATCGAGATCGTTGGTCGGCTCGTCGAGCATCAAGACGTTGCCGCCGCGCTTCAGGATTTTTGCGAGCAGCACCCGGCTGCGTTCGCCGCCGCTGAGCTGCGAGATCTTGGTGTTGATGCGGTCTTCGCTGAAAAGAAATCTTCTTAGATACGCGCGCAAGGTAATGCTTTGCTCGCCGAGCGTGACGTGTTCTCCGCCGGTGCCGACTTCTTCCCAAACCGTTTTCTCATCGTCGAGCAGGAGCCGGTTTTGATCGACGTAATTGATCTGGGTCCGCGCGCCGATCTCCAGTTCACCGCTGGCAACCGGCAGTTCCTGCAGAATGACTCTAAGGAGCGAAGATTTGCCGAGGCCGTTGCGGCCGACAACGCCAAGGCGTTCACCGGCCGTGAGATTGAGATTCGCGTGCTGAAAAAGGGTGCGGCCGCCGAGTTCCACGCTCACGTCGCGCAATTCGATGATGCGATTCGCGAGCTCCGGCGGCGTGGGAATAATCAATTCGACGTCGAGCTCCGCTTCCGGCCCTTCCTGTGCCGCCATTTCGAAATAACGTTCCACCCGGTCGACCGATTTCGTCCGGCGCGCCCGCGGCGCTTTTCTCACCCATTGCAGTTCGCGTTTCAAAAACTTCTGCCGTTGATGTTCCTGCGCCTCCTCTACCGCTTTTCGTTGCGCGCGCGCGAGCAGGTAATCGGTGTAGTTGCCGTCGTAGCTGATGAACTGGCCGCGCGACAGCTCGACGATTCGCGTCGCCACGCGATCGAGAAAATAGCGATCGTGGGTGACGAACACGCAGGTGCCGGCATAACGCGCGAGAAAATCCTCCAGCCATTCGATCGAGCCGGTATCGAGATGGTTGGTCGGTTCGTCGAGAATCAGAAAATCGGGACGCGCGAGCAGCGCCCGGCAAAGCGCGACGCGGCGTTTTTCACCGCCGGAAAGCGTGCCGACGACACGATCGGATTCCGGGGCGTGCAGATTCGTGATGAGCGATTTGATCCGGTGTTCCAAATTCCATCCGTCGGCGTGGATGATTTGGTCGAGGAGGGTGGCGCTGAGCGGGCTGTCGCCCGGGACGCGTTCGTATTCGGCGATGAGATCGAGAATCCGCTGCGCGCCGCCGAGAATGTTGGCATGGACCGTGGTCGCATCGTCCAAGGCCGGAAACTTGCGGCATGTAGCCGGTAACGAGATTGCGTTGCCGGGTGAACTCACCGGAATCGGGTTGGGCCACACCGGCCGCAATCTGAAGGAAGGTCGATTTGCCTGAGCCGTTGCGGCCGACGAGCCCAATGTGTTCGCCTTCGATGAAGGCAATCGTCGCGCCGTTGAGGACGACCTGATGGCCGTATTTCACGGAAAGATTGTTCGCGCTCGCGATGACTGGGCCGGCTGACGTGTCTGCCATGGAAACCTGGAAGGTCGAACGCGCAACCCGTATCCGCAAGAAGTTGAGTGGTTGAGCAGGTGAGTCGTTGAGGAGTCACTCGTTCTCTCGATCGCGGGCGCGTGACGTCCAATCGAGGCGCGCGACTGGCGCTGATTGATTCAGCGCATTTGTCTGTAAACGGACTAGAGTAGAGCACGCATCTTCCCTTTAACCTTTGTCGCAAAGGACACCGTCTCGGCCGCTCCGGCCGATAATCGCCATGTTTGATCAACTTGATGCGGTGTTCGTCAAATTCCGGGAGGCGGAAGTGAATCTCCTGCGTGAGCTTCAGCGGAAGCGGCAAGAGTTTTACTACGAAGTCCGCAAAGGAAAGGTCCACTTCACCGAGGCAGCCAAGGCCAGCCAAAAAAACTTTTTGAAACGCCTGGTTCGTTTTCTTCGCGATTCAAATCTGCTGGTTCTCCTGACCACACCGATCATCTGGTTCTGTGTGTTCCCGGTCGTTTTTCTCGATCTGGTCATCACCGCTTACCAAACGATCTGTTTTCCAGTTTATGGCATTCCGAAAGTCAGGCGATCGGACTTTATTCTGTTCGATCGGCATCGCCTGGCCTACCTGAATCTCATTGAAAAATTGAACTGCCAGTATTGCGCCTATGCCAACGGCGTTTTCGCTTTCGTGACGGAGGTCGCGGCCCGGACCGAACAGTATTGGTGTCCAATCAAGCATGCGCTCCGAATGAAAGGAGTGCACAGCCGCTACCAATATTTCTTCGACTACGGCGACGCCGAAGGGTATCGACGCGGAATCGAACAGGTCCGCCGTGATTTCACCGATCTCAATCAAGGCAGTGACAAATGACCAGCCTTCGCCAAGGCTACGCCTTGGCAAGCGCGTGACCAGTGACAGTGACGTGATTACAGGCTGGCGATTGAGGTCAAGTCTGCCGCTTTGCGGCAATCCATAAGCGGGAACATTTTGCTGAACTAGCGGGAGCGTAATCGCCCCTACCTCAGAGCGCGACCGTCACGCGCAGGAAAGTTGCGGGGGAAGAGAATTGGGGTCGTATCTAAACATTACGCTCCCGCTAGTGCACCGATAATGTTCCCTAGATGTAGATTGCCGCAGAGCGGCATGGTTCGACGTTTCAAAGCGGAAATCTGAAAAACGGAACTAACCCGTGTTCCGAAGCCGCGGGACGGATCTTTAATCACTAATGATACGAATCTGAAGAAATTGAGATCGTTGAGATCGTTGAGATGTTGAAAATGCAGGCGACACGCCTGCCACCACAAAACATGGCCAACGCATTTCAAAGCTGACAGCTGAAAAACGGAGCTACTCGCAATCAGATCCGCGCGGCGGCTTTCGCCGCAAGCTTCTTGCTCCACTCTTTGCGCAGGACTTTCATCTCTGCTTTGAGGGAGAGCATGCGCGGACCGACGCCTTTGTATTTTTTCGTGATCCCGTTGACGGTTCGATCGACCGCGCCCTGGCTAACCAAGCCCTGAAGTTTTTCGTAAACCCGCAACCGCAGCATTTCTTCCCCGCCGCTGGCCGCGTTTCGTTCCCGAAGGTTAAACAGGACTAGGTCGAACAAGGGTTTGAACTCGTAGGAGGCCCGGGAGGAAAGCACTGCCACTAACTCCTCGGTTACGTTATCGGGCATCCGACGTCTGAACGAAGCGGTGATTGCTTTAGACATCATAGAGTATACACCAGATCCGGCATTTCGCCACTTGGACCTGGCGGGTTGAGAAGTTGAGCTGTTGAGAAGTTGAGATGGAGAAAATGCAGGCGGCACGCCCTGCCACCACAGAGAAGACTAACCGCGGATTACGCGGATTACGCGGATTAAGAATTCGGGTTTCCTGTTTTCCTGGCTTCCTAATTCAATTCTTCAGTGCGAGGAGAGATTCGTAATTATCCCTGGTTTTCTGGAGGGTCGAATGTCCTGAATCGAGTTATCCAAACGTGACCGAGGGTCAGAACACCGGTAATGTTCGGTGTCGGAGGTCAATTCAGGAAATTCGTGTTAATTCGTGTCTATTAATGGCCAGGATTGAGTGATGGAGAAGTCGACTGATCATTCTGGGGTCCCGGTTCATCCCCCGTTGTTCTTTTTATCGGCGCTTTTGCTCGGCGCGCTGATTGATGACCGCGTTCACCGGCTCCTGATATTTCGCGACGATCGATGGAAATGGCTTGGAATCGCCGCGGCGGTGATCGGGATCGCGCTCGTCGCCACTGGACGCAAGACCATGATCAACCACGAGACAAATGTGAACCCGACCCAACCCACGACGACGATTGTCGAGGCCGGGCCGTTTTGTTTTACGCGTAACCCGCTCTATGTCGGACTCACGGTGATCTACGTCGGTTTCTCTTTCCTGCTGAATACCTGGTGGAGCTTATTCTTTTTAATTCCCGTCTGGATCGTCATGCATTTGTTCGTCGTCCGTCGCGAAGAAGCGTACCTGGAACGCAAATTCGGCGACACTTATCTGAATTATCGCCGCCGCGTACGACGGTACCTCTAGGGGAGATCTGAAAGCTGAAAGC
Source organism: uncultured Verrucomicrobiae bacterium (assembly GCA_963817335.1). GTDB lineage: Bacteria > Verrucomicrobiota > Verrucomicrobiia > Chthoniobacterales > UBA10450 > AV40. The sequence continues at coordinate 75,627 of CAWFNX010000005.1, forward strand.
TGAGGTCAGCAGTCACAGGTGACTGGTCACTGGTCACTTTGACCAAAGCGTTGACATTCCCGATCTGTTCTGGGCAGAGTCGTGCGCACAGAAGGAGCCAACGGCTCAAAAAGAAAGGTCTCACCCCATGCCTAAAAGAAAAAGAAAACGATCTGCGAAGGGAAAACTAACTGAGAAGCAACTGCTGGTCGAAGCGAAAAAGGCGCTCCGGCAAGCTGCGCGCACTTTGGAAGCGGAGCTGAAAGAAGTTAAGCGCTATGAAAAAGCCTTAGGCGGATACAGTTCGTTTAACGTACCGTTTAACGTACCTTTCGGTGGGAAGCGCTAGGCGATAACGTCGTGGTTAGGCGCCGCCGGTTGGAGTTGCGACGGGCTCGCAGCTTGTTGGTCTATTGGCACGATGGGGTCCTGCGGATTTCCAATTTTGCCACCGGCCACACCGTGACGGGACGGCCGATCACGTGCGACGTGCTCGATTTCTTCGACGACTGGAAAACCGCCAAGCAAGCCAATAATCATTTCTCGAGCTACTCTCGGCAAAGTGTAAACTTCACCCTGTCACAGCTGCTAAAACACGGCCTATTGGTGCGAAAGAACTCAGCCGATGCCGAGTCTGATGAACGGCTTGCCAGGCAATGGTCCAGTTGGCTGCCAGATGGGAGCTTTCATTTTCTAACGAAAGACGCGCGCTACGTGAAGCGGGAACGGAGCATTGCCGAATGGAAAGCCCTGCTGCCAAAACGGCCCGCGCCGAGTAAGTTCAAATCGCTAACCGGCGCAAAGAAAATCCCGTTGCCGAAAATCGCGTCGCCGAATTCGGAGTTCCTTAAAGTCCTCATGAGTCGGAAGACTCATCGAGAGTTCTCGAAACGAGACCTGCCCCTGGCGGACGTTTCCCGGATTCTTTCCCTGGTTTGGGGGGTTGCCGGCTACCTCTATTCGCCGGTCTTTGGTCGAGTAATCCATAAAACGAGCCCATCGGGCGGAGCGAGACATCCCGGAGAAGTCTATCTGATGGCGTTGCGGGTGAGCGGTCTCAGGCGAGGCCTTTACCATTATCATCCCGGGCGACATGAACTCGAGATGATCAGCGCGAACGCGACTCCGCAAAAGGCAAAACTGTACTGCGCTTATCAGAGCTATGTAAAAGACGCGGCAGCGCTGTTCTTAATGACGGCGATCTTTGCTCGAACAATGTGGAAGTATCCAGGGTCCCGCGCTTATCGGGTGGTCCTGCTGGAAACAGGGCATTTGTGCCAAACGTTTTGTCTGGTTGCGACCTGGCTCGGGCTAGCGCCGTTCTGCACCGCCGCCTTGAGCGATTCGTTGATCGAAAAAGATCTTAAGATCGACGGAATCAGCGAATCGGTGCTTTACGTGGCGGGAGTTGGGATGCGCCGGCGAAACGACAACTGACGCCGCTATGATTTTGGCGCGAGGCCAGCAACGATTTTCTCGAAGCGCGGGTCGCCGCGCAAAGAATCCCAGAAGGGCTGAAGCTTGAGGAGACCATAACTCAAACCGCTTGGCACACGTTCGATCGTCGCTATCTGTTGAATTGCCAGATCCTTTTCGCCCGTCCAGGCGTAAATTTGCGCGAGATTAACCGCGAAGGCGGCGCCATCGATCGCGTCCCGAGAAATCGGGAGAAGTTCGCACGCGCGACGTCCTTCTCTTAGAGCATCATCCTTTCGACCAAGCGCGGCATCGATTAGGCCTAACAAACTAAGAGCGCCGGCAAAGTCGGGCTGCTTCGTGACAGCGTTCGCGATTTCGGTGCGAGCTGCGGCAAACGCGGATTGAGCTTTCGCTTCGTCACCGTTCAGACGAGCGATCACGCCTTCCCAATAGCTGTGGGGGATGAGCACGCCGTTACTCACTTCGCCATCGATGGGAAGGCTTTTCAGCGAGCGCTCTGCTGAAGCAGGATTGCGTTGACAGATGGTAACGGAAGGCCAGTCGATCTCCGAGGTAATGACCGCGTGTTCCGCAGACAAAGCCTCCAGCGTTGTCAGGTACGGGTTGAGGTCTGCTTTGGAATTAAATGCGACGAGAGCGCGTGAAATGCGAGTCAATGGATCTCCAGGAATGATTGCCAGAACGCGGTCCCAGACTTGCGCTTCTTCGCGGTAGCGGCGTTGGGGCTGATAGGTTAACGCCAACTGCTGCAACAGAAACAAATTGCGGGGATCCAAATCGAGCGCTTGTTCAAGATCACGTGTCGCCTGTTCCCAGTGGCCTTCGCGGCGATTCATGAAGCCGGCATACTGAAACACTTCGGGATTGTTGGGTAACGCGTCCCGCGCGATGAGAAGCTCTCGCCGGGCATTCTCGAAGTCACGAAGGCCGAAATAATAATATGTAACCAAGGCGAGATGAGCTTCTCCGGATTGCGGCTGAAGATGAATTGCCTTTTCCACAGCAGCACGGGCCAGATCGAGACGCGTCGTGCTGCGATCATAGCCTTGCCTAAAAATCGCACCGTGTGTCTTTCCCAACAGGCACCAGGCGAGCAGAAAATTTGGATCGCGGGTGACAGCTTCGTTTAACAAGCGCGCCGCTTCCGGAAGCTTGTCCTTGCCATGAACTGGGTCCGATGAGTCCGCCCAGAGCGCCTGGGCCTGAACATATAAATTGAAGGCTGCGAGGTCGCTGGTTGGCGCCGTTAAGATTTTAGTTTTTTCGTCCGGTGAAATCTTGGCTCGAAGTTGGTCGGCAATTTTTTGAGCAATCTCACTCTGAATGGCAAAGACATCAGCCAAATCGCCGTCGAATCGGTCGGCCCAAAGATGAGTGTCGGTTTTGGCGTCGATTAACTGCGCGCGCACCCGAACCCGGTTGCCGGTGCGCTCGGCGCTGCCTTCCAACACGTTCCTGACGCCCAAAGCAGCAGCGATCTCCCGAAGATTGCGAACGGAACCCGTCTTGTACTGCATGACTGACGTTCGGCTGATTACCTTTAAGGCAGCGATCTTCGCCAGATCGGTCAGAATTTCGTCCTGCACACCATCGGCGAAGAACGCGTTTTGCGGATCAGCGCTGAGATTTTCAAACGGCAACACTGCGATGCTCTTTGCCGAAACCGCTGGCGAATTATCCGACGAACGAGAAACCCAGGAAGAAAGTTTCCAAAGGCCAAGGCCGATCGCCAGCACCAAAAGAGTAATGACAACCTGGGCTTTCCTGGTGCGAGCGAAAACATTGATCGCGGCCAGCGACGCCCGCGGAGGATCCTTCTTTCTCGACGCTTTGATTTTTTCCGGCGGCTGAGGATTGCCTACTTCTTCGGTATAGAGGTTAACGACGCCTACTTTGGTGCCGTGCTTGAGTTCAACTTCGCCGAGATCGTGGAGATGGTGGTGCCAATAAGGATCTTCCGACAGGTCAGCTGCGATGCGGCGAGTCAACAAAATGTGTCCGCCATCTCCCAAAGCCATTACGCGCTGCGCAATGTTGATCCCAGCACCGGCAATGTTGACCCGATCATTCACGTCTTTAAGCCGGTCCACCGGGCCGCTATGGATTCCCATTCGAACCCGGATACGCGGATGGTTCTTTAAGGCAGCGGCGATTTCCATTGCGCAATGCACCGGCTCCTCCGGGGATTGAAAGAAAACCAGCGCCATCCCGTCGCCCACCGGAATCCTGATAAGTTGATCGGCCGCTTCACTTTTGCGGAACTGTGGGGTCTGGCGGACGGCTTGATTGAGCTGCTCGACAACTTCGCGCTGCTCGTTAACGAGTAGCTTTGAATAGCCCACTACGTCGACAAACAGAACATGCGCTGTCTGCAGGTGTAGGTTGGTTCTCAGCTCGGTAGCCATGGATAAAAGCGGCTCCCAGTTGGCATGCTACGCTAGTCCAGGCACCGGCGCGTCGTCGAGGCGGAAAGTCTTACCAGGGAATTACTTTTCGATCAAGGAAAGTGACGAGTGACCTGTGACTAGTGACGAGTGGGCACAATCGTCACCAAGAAATTGCCTTTCGATCTTTCACAAACTTAGCGGTCAAGGATTGAGGTGCCTCACAGGCCAACCAAACTATTCCCGATGCGCCCTCGGCGACGGATCGTGTCGCGTTGGAGCCGCCCATGTCGGTGCGGACCCAACCGGGACAGACGGAATTGATCGCGAAACTTGGAAGCGCGGCGGCGAGCTGGACGGTGACGCCGTTCAACGCGGTTTTTGAAATGCAATAGGACCTGGCGCCCAGCCGTCAGCACCGTCGGCCAATTGGCCACCGCCGCTGGAAACATTCACGATCCGGGGCGCGTCGCTCTTTTTCAGAAACGGAACGAACGCCTGCGACACCAACAACGCGCCGAGGGTATTGGTGCGCAACGTGGTCTCGAAGATTTCCGGCGTGCAAGTGAGAATGCCTTTGTCGTCATCGAGGAGGATGCCGGCGTTGTTGACCAGCGCATCGAGGCGATTGCTTTGTTTTGCAAATTCTTCGGCCGCGCGCTGAATGCTGTCGGGATCGCTAATGTCAATCTTAAGAAAAGTGACGAGTGGCGAATGACGGGTGACGGGATCACAGGCGGTGCGGGCACCTTCTTTGTTCAACTTGTCTGCCGCCGTTTTTCCCGCCTTCTCATCACGCGCACCGAGAAAAACGCGGAGCCCTTCACGTACGAGTTGTCGCGCAACTTCAAAACCGATCCCCTTGTTCGCGCCGGTGACCAGCGCGATTCGTTGCTGCCTATTCATGCAACAAGATAAGAAGAATTAATTAGGAAACCAGGAAGCCTATTTCCTTTCCTGGCTTTACGCTCCCGCTAGTTCGGCAAGTTAGTTCCCTGGATGTAGTTCGCCGCACAGCGGCGGCCTTCCTGGTTTCCTGATTGATTGATTCTGAGTTCCTAATTCCAGACGCCAAGTTTGCGCAGTTGAGCGGTCGCCTGACCCGCCCAGTCATTGTTTGAAGCGGGACAAGCAGGACTTGGATGCAAAATCTGTCCAAGCCCGAGCCGGACTGGCAGTTCGCCTGCATGAAAAACGGCACGCGCCCGTTTGGCGGCGAAGTCGCCCACGCCAATGATCCATTCCGGTTCGAGAATGCGGGCAACTTCGCGAAAATGTTCGTCGCATGCGGCGAATAATCGTTCGCGCTCGCCGGGTTTAAGTTTGTCGGGGGTGCGATTGCGTCCCGTTTCCTCTACAAACGCCAGCGGGCAATAATTCATCACGATGTGGTCGCGGAAAAATTCCTCGGCGGTGCCGAAACGTTTTGCGAACAAACCCCACAGCCGTTCCCCGCTGATCTCGCTTCGATGACAATCAAAACCGAGCACCGGGCGCTTTGGATTTTCTTTGCGCGGGCGATCGATCTTCGCCCGAATGCCGAGCCAATCGCGCACCGCGGCGATTTGTCCGAACGGAACACCGGTTTGGGCCATGCCGAAGGGCCCCGGATTCATTCCGAGAAAGATCACCTGCTTGCCGCTGTTACCGTAACGGCGCAGATAAATTTCGTGCGCGGCCCAGGCGTAATCGAGCGGGTTGTAAACGTGGGTGACCGGCGGGGCGAATTTAAGTTTGCCGACCGCGGCGCTGAGATTTCGTGCGGCTGCGATGAGTGATTCGCTCGTGGTCATCACTCAAGTGACAAGTGACAAGTTACAAGTTACAAGTGACAATTCACCCTGGAAATTCTTTCCCAACCAGAAAGTACGGAATCTTGGGCTTCAACTCGGTCGCTCGAGGCGCGGGAGCGCCGCGCGGTGAGAAATGGATCTTTGACCGAAAAGACGCGCAGCAAGAAACGCAAAAGAATGGGCAATTCTTGCAAAGGTGTCCGTGCGCGACGTGCTTACTTATAAGTGCAAAAGCTCGAAAGCCACATAATCACATGCAACACGCTTAACATCACGTTTCGGTAGCTTTTGGGAGCGGGATTCACATGTTGATCCCGCTTTTTTTGTACCGAGACAATGACTAATTAGGAACCCAGGAAGGCCGCCGCCGTGCGGCAAACTACATCCGGGGAACTAACTCGCCGAACTAGCGGGAGCGTAATTCAGCAAAGATGACAACGAACGGAAACCTGCGGAAATTACCCGGATGAACGGCCAGAGCACAGGTGCGCGGAAGATCATTATCGGACTCGTCGTTCTTCTGACGGTCTGCGTTATTTCGCTGATCATAACCGGCCTGGTGAGTTTGATTTCGCTGGCGGACCGGATCCATCCGATCGCGGGCGCGGTGGTATTTTGGACGGTTGTTTTGGCGGCGGGAGCTTTCGCGCTCTATTCCATTATCGCTTACGCGAAACTTCCGGCAGCCCTGATTCCGCCGGAAGAGATTTCAGGACCGAAGCACGATGCATATCTGCAAGCGCTTCGGGTGCGTTTGGCGACAAATCCGAGAACGCGAGGTTTGCCGGTTTCGACCGACGACGAAACGGAGAGCGCGCTCGGTGTTTTGTCGACTGAAGCGGATTCAGTTGTGCGAAAGACGGCAAGCACGGTGTTCCTGAGCACCGCCCTGATGCAAAACGGACGGCTCGACGCGCTCATCCTTCTGTTCACCCAAATTCAAATGGTCACGCGAGTCGCCCACATCTACGTCCAACGTCCGTCGCCGCGAGAATTGATTCGGCTTTACGTGAATGTCGCGGGCACCGCTTTCATATCGAGCGGACTGGAATCACTCGACCTCGGCGAAATGGTCGCGCCGTTGGCGACGTCGATGGTGCCAGCGTTGAAAGGGGGAATCCCGGGGCTGGCTGGAATTTCGGCGCTGCTGGTGAGATGCGTTTCGAACGGAGCCGCCAACGCCTTTCTCACTTTGCGCGTTGGCGAAGTGGCGCGGCGCTATTGCGAACTCACTTCCCGCAGTTCGCCGGAGCTGATTCGCAAATCCGCGACTGCGGCCGCGGTTCAGCATCTCGGCCGGATCGTGCGCGAGAATGGCGCGCTGGTTGTGCGGAAAATTTGGGAAAGCACCGGACGCGCATTGATCGATGGCGGCGTTTCCAAAGCAGAAGATATCGCGGCCGCTACGCGCGATTTGTTTGGGCGACTTTCGCACTGGCGAAAAGAAGTGCCGAGTGACCTGTGACCAGCGACCAGAGATCGGAGCAGAACCGCGGATTACACTGATTCCACGGATTCCGCAGAAAAGGCGCAGAACTATCCGCAATATCCGCGTTTAATTCCCGCTCGCGGAGCGAGGCGATGTCGCAGCTGCAAGAACGGGCGCTCGATTGTGAAAAACAAAATTATCGCCGCGGCGTAAACGCAGATCTCAACTCCGATAAGAGCGGACGCGGAGGTCAGCGCGATGTCGTGACTCGAACAAAATTGCGAGACGGCGTGGATGACGAGTTTCTGAACGAGATACGCGCTGTAAGCGATGCTGGCGACGAAGGCCACGCCTGGAATTTTCACGCGGCGAAAAATTAATCGCGGACTTACGGCGCAGACCAGCAAGGCGGCAAACCCGAAAGCGAGAAGTGGAAATTGGCAGACCGCGGCCGTAACGCTGAGATAATCGCCCTCGCCAAGCCACAACGCGTAAACGATCAGGGCGAGGCCAGGTAGCCAAAGCCAAATCGCAAATTCGATCAGGCGGTTCCACCATTGCGGCCGGAATTTCTCGATCGCCGCTAGAGCAACTCCAAGAACAAGCGGATCCAGGCGGGTCCAGGTTGGATAATAGATCCACGCCTGAAATGCGCGGACGGAAACGCCGAAATCTTCAGCGGGATTTTGCCAGGCTAGAAATGTTCGCAGGAGAATTCCGCCGAAAAAGATCACACAGGGAATAATGATCGCAGCGCGAGGCCAGCGATTCACAAAAAGTAAGATGAACGGGAGCGCGAGATAAAATTGGTCTTCAACCGCGAGCGACCAGGCATGCGAGAACGCGGTGCCGCCGTGAAGTCCGATGTTTTGGACTGAGACCAGAAATTTCCACCACGGGTACATGTTCGGGTATTCGCGCCATGACGGCAGAAAAATGTAGATCGCAAGAATGGCGAAATACGCCGGCATGATTCGAAGGGCGCGGCGCGCGAAAAATCGGCGCAGACCGATCGGCTGTTCCCGAGCGAGCGGCGCCAGCAATTGACCGCCGATCAAGTAACCGCTGAGAACGAAGAAAAGATCGACCCCGATCCAACCCCAGCGATGAACATGGCCGGGCATCGGAAAACCCATGATGCCAGCGTGGTAAATAACGACCATGATGATGGCCAGGGCGCGAAGAAGATCGAGTCCGGGCTGGCGTTCGCGATCCTGAAAACGCGGATCAATAGAAAGTGACGGGTGACGGGTGACAAGTGACGAGGGAGGAGCAGACACGAATTTAATTAGGAAAACAGGAATCCAGGAAAAGAACTGGATCCAGAATCGCGTATCTCAACAAATCAAAAAGTAGAAGTTACAAAAGAGAAAACGATAGAAATTCATAGCGAGGCTGCATAGAAAGGCTGGACTATACATGAGTCATACTTCGGAAGGCCCTGCGGAATCTTTCAAAGAATTGCAGGCAAGACCGCTGCCATCGCAAAGCGGGCGATTGAGGGCAATCGCCCTACCTGTTCCGGCTATCAACTCTCAACAATCAACTCCTCCCATACTTTTGAATCAGATGATCGATGTAAGCGCTATAGGTTTCGGCCAGCGACGCGCTCTCGATAAAGAGAATATTTTCGGCATTAAATTGCGCGCTCCGAGAAAAGTTGTAGGAACCGGTGATCACGGTATCATCGATCACCAGCACTTTGTTGTGCATGAAATCGTGGACACTGGTCGGGGTGTAAGGTGTGGAATTCTTTCCGACCAAATTCGCGCGCAGCACAATTTCCCGGAGCGCGGGAATTTTCCAGTGGTTCGACGGCACTTCCTGCCATTGCTGATAAACCTCTTTCATTTGGGTGCGATCGTAGATGCCATCGACCTTCACCCGGCTGGCGCGCAGCAGATTGCCGAGCTCGGAAATCAGTGTGCCGGAATTGATCAATAAGCTGCAGATCCGGACGCGGCGTTTGGCCGCGCGAACCCGGCCCGCGATCTCGGAATCAATGGCCAGCCCGCATCCCGGCGAAAACATGACCCGGGCTTCGGCCGGTTGAGCGGAAAAAACGAGCGGCAGGGGCGCAGTCTGGATCTCTCCGGTGTTATCGAAGCTTTGTTTTTCCCAAATCTGTTCGAAATCCTGCGCGTAGTAACTGGCCAACGGCACAGAATCGATCTCGACGACGTTGTTTTCCATTAGAGTGAAAGCGTCGTCGGTCAGGTTGGTCGAACCGGTCCAGACGGATTGGGCGTCCCGGACGATGAATTTGCTGTGCATCAGTTTCATTCCGGCGATGCGCCGCCAGGGATAGCCTAACGACTGGACAAATACTCCAGTGCCCGCCGGCGCGGGATCCTGACCCGCAGCGACATTTGGCTGGAGCGGTTTGTCGGAGTCGTAGCAAAAGCGAATTTGCACGCCTGCGGCGGCACGCTCGCGCAAGGTCGTGGCGAGCGCAGCTTTGAGCGGATCGCTGAGCCGCATGTCGTAAACCGCGAAATCGAGACTTTGTTTAGCGGCGCCGATGAAGTTTGTCAGTCGAGCCATAACGGAGGCGGCCGATTGTTCGCCTTGGGCGAGAAAAAAAACGGAAAGCGAATCCAAGAGAGTGACAAGTGACCCGTGACGAGTGACAAGTGCAAGCATCAAAGCTATGCGCGCGACGAAATTTGAGTTTGAGCACCGGTTCTGGATCATCATGGCGATCTATCTCACGGGCTTCGCGTTGTCGGGAAACGATCACACATCGTTCGTCGTCTGGGCTCGGCATTTGATCGCGCCAGCAATTCAACGAGGAACTCCGGAAGCTGAAACTTTTGCCCGGATTGCAATCACGGCCGGCGCGCTCTTAGTTTTCGTGTCGGCAATAATTCGCACGTGGGGCGCGGCGTATTTACGGACCGACGTGGTGCACGACACGGCGCAGCATTCCGATGCGCTGGTGGCGGACGGTCCGTTCCGTTACACCAGAAATCCTCTTTATCTGGCAAATGTTCCGATGGCGGCTGGAATCGGCGTTCTGGCCAGCCGATCAGGATTCATTTTGCTCGTGCTCGTGAACTGGATTTTCGTCTACCGATTGATTTTTCGCGAAGAAGACGCGTTGCGAAAAACCCAGGGCGAATCTTATCTCAGGTATTGCCGAGCCGTTCCCCGATATTGGCCATCGCTGTGGCCGAAAGTTCCGGCTGGAAATCTGGAACCGCAGTGGAGGCAGGCGTTCGCAGGCGAAACTTTTGTCTGGTTGTTCGGGATCGCGGAATTAGCAATCGCGGCGACGCTGAGACCTGAGATCGGTTACATCCTGTTTGGGCTCGGATTCGTGGCGCACTTTGTCATTAGTCGCGGCATTCAAAGAAGAAAAGGCCGGACGAGCGCGAAATAAGGCGACACTGAACCGCCGGGTTCGCAAAGCGACCGAAAATCTGCGCAATAACTGCACAGCAAAACGCAACCGCCGTGCATCGTCCACGCACTCTAGTGGCTACGTTTTATTTCGAAAGGCAGAGATCATGAAAACAGGAACGATGGAGATGAGGTCGGACAAAGGGCACCACGTCGCAGTCGATTTCAAACACGAGCCGCGTCCGGTGCACAATTCGATTGCGAGTACCGGCCTCAAGACATTGGACGCGAATGAGGCCGTGGCGCGCATCGCTTACGCGTTGAACGAAGTGATTGCGATTTATCCGATCACGCCGGCTTCGCCAATGGGCGAGTGGGCCGATGCGTGGTCGGCCAAAGGCATTAAGAATTTGTGGGGCACGGTTCCGTCAGTGATCGAGATGCAAAGCGAGGGCGGCGCGGCAGGCGCGATCCATGGCGCGCTTCAAACCGGCGCTCTCAGCACAACCTTCACCAGCTCTCAGGGCCTGCTCCTGATGATTCCCAATATGTACAAGATCGCTGGCGAATTGACGCCAACGGTGTTTCACATCGCTGCGCGCGCGATTGCGGCCCAGGCGTTGTCGATCTTTGGCGACCACAGTGACGTTATGGCGGCGCGGGCGACAGGATGGGCGATGCTTTGCTCCGCCTCGGTGCAGGAAGCGCAAGACCTGGCGCTGATCGCCCATGCGGCCACCCTCGAGTCACGCATTCCGTTCGTTCATTTCTTCGACGGCTTTCGCACCTCGCACGAAATTTCGAAGATCGACATCGTTCATGACGACATGCTGCGCGAAATGATCGATGAAGATCGCGTGCTCGAACATCGGAGTCGCGCACTCTCGCCGGACCATCCGGTGATTCGTGGAACCGCGCAAAATCCGGACGTCGCATTTCAAGCGCGCGAGACGGTGAATCCGTTTTACGCGGCGTGTCCAAAGATCGTGCAACACGCGATGGACCGGTTTGCTGGACTAACCGGCCGCCGTTACGGAACTTTTGAATATCACGGCGCGACGGACGCCGAGCGGGTGATTGTGCTGATGGGATCGGGATGCGAAGCCGCGCACGAGACGGTGGATTTTTTAAACGCGGTCGGTGAAAAGGTCGCTGTGTTGAAGGTTCGCTTGTACCGGCCTTTCGACTCGAGCGCGTTCGTAAAGATGCTGCCCTCGACCGCGCGCAAACTCGCCGTGCTCGACCGGACAAAGGAACCGGGCTGCGTCGGCGAGCCGCTTTATCTCGACTGCGTGAACGCACTTTTTGAACAGGACCGCCGCGATGTGCGCGTGGTCGGCGGCCGCTACGGTTTGTCCTCGAAGGAATTCACGCCGGCGATGGTCAAAGCCGTGTTCGACAACCTCGCCCAACCCTCCCCCAAGAACCATTTTACGGTCGGCATCGATGATGATCTCTGCCACACAAGTCTCGATGTCGATCGTAAGTTTTCGACTGAAGCCGATGACGTGATCCGGGCCCAATTTTTTGGGCTCGGATCCGACGGGACAGTGGGCGCGAACAAGGAATCGATCAAAATCATCGGGGAAAGCACCCCTTATTTCGCTCAAGGCTATTTCGTCTACGATTCAAAGAAAGCGGGCGCAATCACCATCTCGCATCTGCGATTCGGCCCGCGCCCGATCAGATCAACCTACCTCGTTAACGAAGCGGACTTTATCGCCTGCCATCAATCGTTCTTGCTCGAAAACTATGACGTGCTCAAGGACCTCAGGCCCGGAGGCACGTTTCTACTCAATTCGCCGTTTGATCGGCAACGAGTGTGGGAACACCTGCCAGAAAACGTTCAACGTCGTTTGATCGAGAGTCGTGCCCGCTTCTTTGTCATCGACGCAAATAAAGTGGCCCACGAGGCCGGTTTGGGCCGCAGGATTAACACGATCATGCAAACCTGTTTCTTTGCGCTTTCGGAGGTGCTCCCGGAGAAGGACGCAATCGACGCGATTAAGAATTCGATCGCGAAAACCTACGGCAAAAAAGGCGACGAAGTCGTGGCGATGAATGTGAGCGCGGTCGATTCAACCATCGCGCATTTGTCCGAGGTGAAAATCCCGGAGGCGGTAACAGCGCGCGCGTCCGGAGGCAACGGGCATCTGAAGAACGCCCCGCTGTTTGTGCGCAACGTGCTGGGTGAAATCATGGCGGGGCGCGGCGATAGCGTTCCGGTGAGCGTATTGCCTAACGACGGCACTTTCCCAACCGCGACGACGCAGTTCGAAAAGCGCAATCTCGCCGCCGAAGTGCCGGTATGGGACCCGGCAGTTTGTATTCAGTGTGGCAAATGCGTGTTTGTCTGCCCTCATTCGGTAATTCGCAGCAAGGTTTACGAGCCCGCGCTATTGCAAGGCGCGTCCAAAGAGTTCAAATCCCGCGAAGCACGGCTACCGGAATGGAAAGGTCTACGCTACACCCTGCAAGTGGCGGTGGAAGATTGCACCGGTTGCGGAATTTGTATCGATGTTTGCCCGGCGCGCAATAAATCCGAGGCCCGATTGAAGGCGATCAACATGCAACCGCAAATGCAGCTGCGCGACACCGAGCGTGAGAACTGGAATTTCTTTCTTTCCCTTCCTGAATACGACCGAACGAAGATCGCTGACAAAAACGTGCGCGAAATGCAGGTGCGCCAACCGCTCTTCGAATTTTCCGGCGCGTGCGCGGGTTGCGGAGAGACGCCTTATATAAAATTGCTCACCCAATTGTTTGGCGATCGACTCATCATTGCGAACGCGACCGGCTGCTCCTCGATTTACGGCGGCAACCTGCCGACCACACCTTATGCCCAAAATCGGCAAGGTCGCGGGCCGGCCTGGTCGAACTCGTTGTTTGAAGACAACGCGGAGTTTGGTCTCGGGTTCCGGGTTTCGATCGACAAACAACAGGAGTTCGCCGGCGAGTTGCTCCAGAAACTCTCGCCGCAGGTCGGTCGTCATCTGGCGACGGAGATTTTGAACGCGCGCCAGCGGGACGAAGCGGACATCGCCGACCAGCGCGAGAGGGTTGCCAACCTGAAGCAGAAGCTTGCGTCGTCAAACGATCCCGATGCGAAGCGATTACTCGCAATCGCGGACATGCTGGTGCGCAAGAGCGTCTGGATCGTCGGCGGCGACGGTTGGGGTTACGACATTGGTTACGGCGGGCTCGATCACGTGCTGGCAAGCGGACGTAACGTGAAAGTGTTGCTTCTCGATACCGAAGTTTATTCTAACACTGGTGGACAATGTTCGAAAGCAACACCACGCGCAGCGGTGGCGAAGTTCGCTTCCGGCGGGAAGCGGACCGGCAAAAAAGATCTCGGCCTGATGGCGATGACCTACGGTCACATCTATGTCGCGTCGGTGGCAATGGGCGCAAAGGACGAGCAAACGCTGAAAGCGTTTCTCGAAGCCGAAGCTTACGACGGTCCGGCGCTGATCATCGCCTACAGCCATTGCATCGCCCACGGAATCAACATGGCGACGGCTCTGCAAAATCAAAAGGCAGCGATGAGCTCCGGCCAATGGTTGCTCTATCGCTACAATCCCGAGCGGGAGCGGCTCGGCGAAAATCCGCTCCAGCTCGATTCACCAAAAGGGCACACGTCTGTGGCCGATTACTTCAAACTCGAGAATCGATTCAAGATGCTGGAAAAAACCGAGCCGCGCGCCGCCAAGGAATTGCTGGCGCAATCGCAGCGCGACGTGGCTCAGCGCCGCACCTTTTACGAGTTTCTCGCGACCCAAAAATTCAACCTGGGAGCAACCCTATGAACCTCACGACCACGTATCTCGGCTTCAAATTGCGGACGCCGCTGGTGCCATCGGCGTCGCCGCTTTCAGAAAAAATTGACAATATCAAACGCATGGAAGATGCCGGCGCGGCCGCCGTCGTGTTTCATTCTCTTTTTGAAGAGCAGGTCCGGCGCGATCACCACGAACTGGAGTTCTATCTCGATCAAGGCACGGAAAGTTATGCCGAATCGCTGAGCTTCTTTCCCCAGCACGACGAATTCAAAGTCGGGCCGGAAGCGTATCTCGAGAACATCGCGGAGGCGAAAGCGGCTGTCCGGATTCCAATTATCGGCAGCCTCAACGGCACCACCTTTGGGGGCTGGATGAATTACGCCCGAGAGATCGAGCGGGCGGGTGCGGACGCGCTCGAGCTAAATATCTACAGCGTGCAGAGCAATCCCGAGCGCTCAGCTGAAGACATCGAAGACGAATACCTCACCATCATCGCGTCGATCAAAGCGCAGGTAAAAATCCCGGTCGCAGTAAAATTGAGCCCGTTCTTCACAAACTTCGCCCAGTTCGCGCGCCGGGTGGATCGCAACGGCGCCGACGCACTCGTTCTTTTCAACCGCTTCTACCAACCCGACGTCGAGCTGGAGACGCTGGAGATTTCTCCGAACATTCTGCTGAGCACGCCGATGGCGATGCGTCTGCCCATGCGCTGGATCGCGATGCTGCACGGACGGATTGGCGCAAATCTCGCGGCGACCAGCGGAATTCACCGCGCGACCGACGTCCTGAAGATGTTAATGGCCGGCGCCGACGTCACGATGCTTTGTTCGGTGCTGTTGCGGCGCGGAATCAACCACCTTCAGGTTATCGAGCGAGAAATACGAGAGTGGATGGAAGAACACGAATACGAATCCGTCGAACAACTCAAAGGCAGCATGAGCCAGAGGAATTGTCCCGATCCGGCCGCGTTCGAGCGCGCCCAGTACATGCGCGCGCTCCAAACCTATCCCACTGCCGAGAACTGAACACCGGGATCAGTTGTCTTTTCTTGGGGTAACTGATCTCCTGCCTTCGCCAAGGCTACGCCGCAGATCTCGTCGCGCATTTCGTCATTAGCCGCGGTACTCAAAGCGAAAACGATAAGAAAACGCCCGCGGAGGAATGTCCGCGGGCGCTTCGATAAAGTTACTGGAAAAACGGCTAGGACTTCTTGGTGTAACTAATCTCCATCGTCTTCTTTTCCTTACCCTTCTGCGTCTCGTACCACTCAAGTTGCATATGGGTGTCGTCGACGAGCTTGATCACCTCCCGAACCTTGGTTTTCATCCCCGGCATAGGTTCCATCTCCATTGAGTAAGTGAAGGCCTTGGCCGCAGGATCGTACTTGCCTTCTGAGAATTCGATTCCGGTGCCCATGTTATCGATCCATGAGGCGACGAATTTCTTTTTCACGTTGTCGTAACCTTCGGTCCCCATCCCGTGGAATTGCACATCTTTCATTTTCCCGTCTTCGCCCGGCATTTGCATTGTCCCGGTGACATCCATGGTCACGTACCGGCCGTCCATGATTGTCTTTCTAACGGCGGTCCCAGTGGATTCCTGAGGCGGGGCCTTTGGATCGGGATTCATCCAGAACTTGATTGTGTAATCCCAATCGCCGTCGAGGCTGGAAAGCAGCTTGTGGTTCTCGTTCAACTTCGACATCTCAGCCATCTGCTGCATCATTTTTTGCATGTCCGCGGCACTGGGCTTTCCCGCGGCCTGGGCGGCCTTGGAGTTATCCGGCACGGCGACCTGGCCCATATTGGACTTCTTTTGGCCCGGCGCGGGCGAGGCGGCCGTTTGAGCAAACGATGAAGCAGCGAGCGAAACCGCTGCAAGAAACGCGGTAATAATCAGGGAAGTTTTCATGGCAGCAATTCTGCCAGTGACAAGTGACAAGTGACAAGTGACAAGTCGGAAAAATCCGCCACGACAGGAGTCGCACCAGCGATCTTACCAACCAAGGACTTTGGCAAATATGAGCGGTGCGACGATGGTTGCGTCCGACTCGATGACAAAACGCGGGGTGGTCGAGCGTAATTTACCCCAGGTGATTTTCTCATTCGGCACGGCGCCTGAGTAGGAGCCGTAGCTGGTGGTTGAATCGCTGATCTGGCAGAAGTAGCCCCACTCTGGAACCTGCTCGGTGACCAGGTCCTGATTGAGCAACGGCACGACGCAGATGGGAAAATCGCCGGCGATGCCGCCGCCGATCTGAAAGAAACCGATGGAATTATCTTTCGATTCCCGCCGGTACCATTCCACCAGTGCCATCATGTATTCGATCCCGGATCGGATCGTGTGAACATCGCAAATGTGATTGGTGATACAGCGCGCCGCATAAATATTCCCCAGCGTCGAATCCTCCCAGCCGGGAACAATCATCGGCAGGTCCTTGTGGGCTGCCGCCATCATCCAGCTGTCGGCCGGATCGATCTCGTAGAATTTCTTGAGGTGACATTCGCGCAGAATCTTGAACAGAAACTCGTGAGGAAATTTTCGCTCCCCTTTTTTGGCGGCCTGGACCCATTCGTCGATCACAATGCGCTCGATCCGGCGAATCGCTTCCTCTTCCGGAATGCAGGTGTCGGTAACGCGGTTGAGATGGCGCTTGAGAAGCTCTTCTTCCTGCTGGGGGCCGAGCTCGCGATAGTTCGGCAATCGCTCGTAATGGCTCCGGGCGACGAGGTTGAACAAGTCTTCCTCCAAATTTGCGCCGGTGCAGGTGATGGCGTGGACTTTGTCCTGCCGAATCATTTCCGCGAGCGAAACCCCGAGCTCGGCGGTGCTCATCGCCCCCGCAAGCGTGACCATCATTTTTCCGCCCTTGTTCAGGTGCTCGATGTAGGCATCGGCAGCATCTTTGACCACCGCCGCGTTGAAGTGGCGGTAATGGCGGTCGATAAATTCAGTGATCGGCCCCGCTTTTTGGGGGTGAACGTTCGCGGCTTCACCTGTCCGCTTTTGCTGCACGGAAAATCTATAACGTGATTCTCAACAAATGAGCACGCATTTTTTTCAGTCTAACGAAGATTTTTTTAAGGCACCGATCGGGCGATTGCCGCGGCCAAAGTTTGCGGGAGAACGCCAAGCAACAGAACGGCGGCCGCCAGAATTGTCATCGTCGCGTAGGCGACGAAGTGACCAGCGACCTGTGACGAGTGACTAGTTTCAGACATTTTGTCCACGAAGATCGTCTTGAGGACGCCCAGGTAATAATAGAGAGAGAGGAAACTCCCGAAGAGCGCGACAACAACCAGCCAGAGAAGACCGTGGTTTCCTCCGGCCCGAAACGCCGCGCTGAACAAATAAAACTTGCCGAAAAATCCCGCGAGTGGCGGTAATCCCGCGAGTGAGAGCATGAAAACCGCCATGCAAGCTGCCGACAGCGGGGAACGCGAGGCCAGTCCGGCAAAGTTTTGGAAATCATCGCCGCCGGTTTCGCGTTTCACCATTCCGACGACGGCAAACGCCCCAATCAGGGTGATAGCGTAGATCGTTGTATAAAAAAGAGTGGCGGAAAATCCTTCGCGACCGCCGGCCACCAGGCCCAACAAAGTGTAACCGGCATGCGCCACGGCGGAATAGGCCAGCAGTCGCCGAACGTTGGTTTGAACAAGAGCAACGACGCTCCCCAACAAGATCGAGAAGGCGGCCAATACCGCCAGCAGAGGCGACCAGCCCGGCAGCATCATGTGCCAAGCCGCGTTGCCTTGGGCAGGTGCGAAACCCACCAGCACGATTTTTCCAAGAACAAGAAACGCGGCAACCTTGGAGCCGGATGCAATGAAAGCGGCGCTTGGAATCGGCGCGCCTTGATAAACATCCGGCGCCCAGAGATGAAATGGCGCCGCCGCAACCTTGAACGCGAACCCAATCAGGGTCATGACGATCCCTACCGCGAGGAGCGGTTGAATCGAACCGGCGGCGAGTTTCGCCGCGATTACTGCGAGCGAAGTCGTTCCCACCATTCCATAAACCAGGCTGATTCCAAAAAGGGTGAACGCGCTGGCGGTGCTACCGAAAAGAAAATATTTCAGGCCGGCTTCGGCGGATCGCATGTCGGTTTTGTCGAACGCAGCCATGACGTAAAGCGACAGGCTGAGAAGCTCCAGCCCGATGAAAATCATGAGAAACTCTTCGCTACCGACCAGTAACAGCAGCCCAACCGTGCCAAGCAACAGCATCGCAAGATATTCCCCGGGGTTGCGCATTGATTTTTCCGAAACGGCCAGCGGAACGGTGGCGAACGCGAGTCCGAGACAGACAATTTTGAACAGCGAATTGAGCGGCGAAATGACCAGCATGCCGCCAAACAAATTCGCATGTTGCGGCAACCGCATGGTGGTCCAAATCGCAATGACTATTCCGACCGCCGCAACAATGCCGGGAAAAGTGCGCGCCCGATCGCTGGTCAGCCCAATGGTCAGCACCGCCAGCGCAATCAAGACGATGATCGCTTCCGTCGACGCGAGTTTGAGTAAATCGAGGTAGCTCACGAGGAGGTTGAGCGGTTGAGGTCCGAGCCGGACTGGCATTGAGCAGTTGAGATCATCTGAGAAATCTCATTGCCTCGACCGCCGGTTGAATCCGATCCAGCAAGATTTTTGGATAAAGTCCGACCGCCACCGTGGCAAACATCAGCAGACTGGCGCCGATTTTTTCCGGAATCGTTATCGGTTCCAATTGCGGCGCGTCAGTCGTTGCTGCTGCGTCGGCGTCGAAGAAAGTGCGTTTCAATGCGCGCAAGGTGAACGCGGCCACCAGCACCATGCCCGCACCCACGATCCAGACCGCAACTGGATACGCTTTCCAGACGCCGATGAGGATGGTGATTTCCGCGGCGAAGCCACTAAAACCGGGAATGCCCAGCGAAGCCGCCGAAGCAACGACAAAAGTGAACGCCGCAAACGGGAGCGCGCGGCGAAGGTTCATCGTGGAAAGCGTATCCAGATCACGGGTGTGGGTGCGTCGATAGATCATGGTGCCGGCCACGGCGAAGAGAAGTGCGCCGATCACGCCGTGGGAGAACATTTGCAACACCGCCCCGGAAACGCCGAAGACATTCGCGGTCGTCAGCCCAAGTAAGACAAATCCCATGTGGCTGACACTTGAATAACCGATCACGAATTTCAGATCGCTCTGACGCAACGCGACCGCGGCGGCATAAACAATTCCGATAACGGCGAGGACCGCGAAGGTCGTGCGCCACATTTGAAAACCTTCGGGGAAAAGATTCAGCGCTACGCGCAACGCGGCGTAAGCGCCCAGCTTCATCACGATTCCCGCGAGCAACATTGAGCCAGCCGTCGGCGCTGCCACGTGACCAGTCGGCGCCCAAGTGTGCAATGGCCAGATGCCGGCCAGCACCGCGAACCCTAGAAAGAGTACCGGAAAGGCCCACGATTGCAGCTGCGACGGAAATTGGAACTGCGAGAGTTGATTTAAATCGAACGAACCACCGGCGATGTAAGCGGCGATGACGCCGAGAAAAACCAGCGCGCCGCCGAAAAACGAATACAGCGTCAATTTCATCGCGCCGTACTCCTTGTTGGTGGAACCGAAGATCGCGATCAGGAAATATTTCGGAACGATGACCAGCTCGTAGAACAGAAAGAGTAGAAAAAGATCGGCGCTGAGAAAAACGCCGTAAGAACCGCCGACCACGAGGAGAAGCCAGAAAAAGAACTCCTTGGCGCGCTCGTTGGCCTCCCAGGAAAATAAGATTGCGCTAATCGCGGCCAGGCCGGTCACAAGAATCAGCGTCAAACTGATCCCGTCGAGGGCGAGATGGTAATTCATTCCCAACGCCGGAATCCACGGAACGCTGACAATCGTCGTGAAATGACTCAGATCGACTTCGGGACGGAAAAATGTCGCCAGCGTGACGGCGAAACCTGCCGTCACGGCGACTAGCGCAATCCAGCGCGCGAAAGCTCGCGGCAGCAACAAAACGATGATGGCGCCGGCGAAGGTGAGGTAAATCGTCCAGGCGATCATCACGCTTAGCTAAACAAGCGCGCCATGTGCGCCACGGTCGCGTTGAACGTGTTGAAGATGAACTGTGGATTGAGGCCGATCGCGAACATCAAAAGCGTGACTGGAACAATGACGAACTTCTCGCGGAGAAGGAGATCGGGGAATCGGGCGCAACTTTCGACGAGCGGGCCGCTGAAGAGCGACTGCATCGCGCGCATAAAGGTGACCGCCGTGAAAAGCAAACCGATCACCGCGATCGCTGTGAAGCCGGCGGCCGCCGCGAACGAACCTTTGAAAATCAAGAATTCGCCGATGAAACCGTTAAGCCCGGGCAGGCCTAACGACGAAAACATAGCCACGCTCATCCAACCGCACAGCAGTGGTGTGCATTGCATCAGGCCGCCGAAATCATCGATCCCGCGCGACCCGCGTCGCTGTTCCAATAAGCCGACAAAATAGAACAGCGCCGCGGCGGTGATTCCGTGATTGAAGATTTGCAGGAACACTCCGCTTAAGGCTGCGTGCTTGTCGATCAACGCCGGCGTCGGGCCCGCGGTGATCGCGAACAATCCGAGCAGGCAATAACCGAGATGATTGATCGACAAATAGGCGACCATGCGTTTGAGATCCCGTTGCGCCCAGGCTGCCAGCGGCGCGAACACGATGGAGCAAACCACCAGCGTGAGTATCCACGGCCAGGCAATTTTGATTTCATTCGGAAACAGTGGAACGAGCAACCGGATGAAACCGTAGACGCCCATTTTTGAAAGAGTGCCGGTGAGAACCATCGATACACCGGTGGGTGCCGTTTGATAGGCGTCCGGCAACCAGGTGTGAAATGGGAAAATGGGAACTTTGACCGCCAGTCCGAGGAAAATTGCCCCGAAGACGAACCATCGGACGTTGCCGGTAAGCAACCCGGCCTTGCCGAGCTCGGCGAGCTTCGCGAAATCGAATGTTCCTTTGGCAAAATAAATCCCGAGGAACGCGAGCAACATGGCGACGCTGCCCAGAAATGTGTAGAGGAAGAATTTTACTGCGGCATAGTCACGATTCTCGCCGCCGTAAATTTTGATCAGCAGGAACGCGGGAACCAGGCTCATTTCGTAAAACAAAAACCAGAGAACAAAATTCTGGGCGGTGAACGTGCCGTAGAGCGCTGACTGCATCACCAGCATCAAGGCGCAGGCTCCGCGCTCCAGTTTTTCGGCGCAAAACGCGAACGGAAAGACGACCGACGTCAGCAAAACCAGCAACAAACTCAGCCCGTCGACGCCGACCAGATATTCGGCGCCAATCGACGGAATCCAGGTATGGCGTTCGATCAATTGCAGCCCAGGCGCGGTCGGATCGAATTTTTGCCAGAGCATCAACGCGTAAAACAGTGAGATGGCGTTGAAAATCAGCGCAACGACGCGCGGATTCTTCGCGTGCCCGATGTAAAGCACGATCGCGCCGGCGACGGGAATGAGGATGAGAGCGGTGATCAGGCCAACCATGCGTAAAATAGAATGATCGCAAGCATTCCAACGGCGATTGCGCCGAGATAAATTCGGATTTGTCCGGAGTGCAGGACCGACATCACGCGGCCGACCCCGCGTGCGCCGCTCGTCGCTCCGTCGACACTCGGGTTAATAATTCCTTCGTCAGTTCCTGCGGTGATTGCACCTGTCAGCCGTCCGATTGCGCCGATCAGCCGAACCAGTCCATCCCAAATGTAACGATCCATCCAATCGGAAATGCGCGCCGCAAACTTTGACAACGCGATGATCGTGTATTGGTAAAGTTCGTCGATCCACATTTTATTTTCGAGAAGTCGAAACAGGCCGGGAAGTTTTTGCTGAAGTGGATCTACATCTCCGATCCGCCGATACAGCCAGACGCCGATCGCGATACCCGCGCCGACGAGCGCAAGCGAGAGGATGATCGCGGTATCAGACAAGAAAGACGCATCAAAATATGCAGTTTGTCCGTTTAAATACCTGTTCAGCCACGGCCATGCGGGCGTAACGATGAAACTCAGAAGAATTGTGAATGCCGCGAGGACAATGAGCGGAATCGTCATCACCCTCGGCGATTCGTGCGCTTCGTTCGCCTGGGCGCGGGGATTTCCGAAAAAGACGAACATCATCTGCCGCGTCATGTAGAGCGCAGTCAAAATTACGCCGAGCAGCAACAAATAGTACGGAACTTGCGATGCCGGCCAGTGCGCGGTCTCGTCCAGGACTTCTTCTTTGGTCCAGCCACCGGAGAAGAAAACCGGGACGCCGCTCAGCGCCATCATTCCGATCGCGTAAGTCGCGAACGTAATCGGCGTTAATTTTCGAAGGCCGCCCATTTTTCGAATGTCCTGTTCGTGATGAAGTCCGTGAATGACCGAACCGGCACCGAGAAACAGCAGCGCCTTGAAAAATCCGTGTGCCAGCAAATGCATGATCCCGGCCGCGACGCCGCCCACACCTAACGACACCATCATCAGGCCAAGTTGTGAAACGGTGGAGTAGGCCAGAATGCGTTTGATATCCGATTGCGCGATCGCGATGAGCGCGGCCATCAATCCGGTGATCACACCGATCCAAACGACAACGGTAAGAGAAGGGCTTACGCCTCTTATCGCGCCGACCGCAAAAATGGGATAAATCCGAGCGACTAAAAACACTCCAGCCGCAACCATCGTTGCGGCATGGATCAAGGCACTGACCGGAGTCGGACCTTCCATCGCATCCGGCAACCAAACGTGAAGCGGGAATTGTCCGGACTTGCCGACCGCGCCACAAAAAATCAAAAGCGCGATGAAGGTGGCACTCGCGCCGAGAACGGCGGTGTTTTCAAGACAGCCGGTATTGTTGTCATAGAAGAGAAGCGTGCCGCTCTTTTGATAGAGCCAAAGAATTCCCAGGAAAAATCCCATGTCGCCGATGCGCGTGGTGATAAATGCTTTTTTGGCCGCGGCCGCGGCGCTCGGTCGTTCGATCCAAAATCCAATTAACAAATAGGAAGCGAGACCGACTAGCTCCCAGAAGACGAACAGCAGGAGTAAGCTGTTGGCGACGACCACGCCGAGCATCGCGCCCGAAAAAAACGAGAGATAGGCAAAGAACCGGGAGAAATTCTTGTCTTCGGCCATGTAACCAATGCTGAAAACAAAAATGCAAAGACCGACGAAGGTGATCATCAAAAGCATCGCCGCGCCGAGTGGATCGAGAACGAAGCCGACGCGCAGCGGCACGTCTCCAAACACGAACCAGGTAAAATTGTTGACGGCGCGAAACACGTGAGATGGCTCTCCTTTTGTCGCGATTGCCCCGAGCGTCGGCACAAAGGCAAGGATCGACAGCGTCAACGCCACGGCTTGCCCAAGCACCGCCACTAATGCGGAAATGAGTCGAACACGCTTTCCAAAGCCGAGAATCAACAGCGCAGCGACAATCGGCGTCGCCGGAATCAGCCAGATATCGTTCACAATCCAGGAACTCATCCTTTGAGCTTGTCGAGTTGATCGACGTTCGTGGTTCGGAAGTGACGATAAACTGCGATCACCATGGCCAGACCGACCGCGGCTTCAGCGGCGGCGATGGCGATCGAAAAAATTGCGACCATCACACCGACTGGATAAGGCGATCGCGGGCCGAACCGCCAGAACGCGATGAAGTTCAAGTTAGCCGCGGCAAGCATCATCTCGATGCCGATCAAAATAAAAATGGCGTGACGTCGGCTGAGCGCTGCCAGCAACCCAATGGAAAACAGGGCCGCCGACACGATGAGGAAAACTTGAAGCGTTGTTATCATTGCGTTTCGATTTGGAATGGGGAGAGCATGCGCCGCGCATGCAAACGCCAGTCCGGCTCGGACCGATCGCGCCCTCGCGATAGCGAACTTTTTGTATAAATTTCTGCTGTTGGCCGTCGAAGCAGACTTTTCGGCGAGGCGCCGAAAAGGACACGCGAGGGCGCGTGTGCTCCCCAGATGCGGAAGATCGACAATGTCATTCGCGGTTGTCCTCCATTACCAAAACAAGCGCGCCGACGAGCGCCGCGGTCAGCAGAACCCCTACGCAAAGCAACGGCCAGACATAACCGGTCATCAGCGCCTCGCCGATTTGTTTGACGGTCAACGCTCGAATGGCCAACGCCGCAATCGAAATCGTTGGTGTCTTGAGGATCGCCCAAATCAAGCAGGCGAAAACGCCGGCGGCCACCAGCACTCCACCCCACTTGAATCCGTGGCGTTCCTCGGCATCGCGACGGGTCAGTAAAATCGTAAACACGATCAGCACGGCGACCGCGCCGACGTAAACGAAAACCTGCACCAGTCCGACAAACTCGGCGCCAAGCAAAAAGAAGAACGCGGCTATGCCGATAAACATTGCTGCGAAGCTTAAAGCCGCGTGCATCAGCCGCGGATTGGTCGCGGCCGCGAGCGCGAATGTCAGGGTGAAAATAGCGATGATGGAGAAGACGACGGGGTTCATTCGGCGAAACGATAAGTGCGCGGCGCGAATTTTCGGCGGGTGTCGAGGAGGAGCGAAAGGACGAAGTAAACCACGGCAACGATCGCGAACGACCAGAGCCAGCCTGCCAAGCGCCGGCCGTTGTAGTGCCACACTGCCGCCGCAACCAGGCAAGTGAATGCCATCGGCAACATGAACTTCCAGGCAAAGTTCATCATCTGATCCACGCGAATTCGAGGCAGCGTGCCGCGGATCCAGACGAACATGAAAAGCAACACGGACAATTTGGCGAAGAACCAGACGTAGGACGGGATAAATCCAAGCCAGGGCAGCGGCGCGTGCCAGCCACCAAGGAACAGGGTCACCGCTAGTCCGCTGACCGCAAACATTCCCAGATATTCCGCCAGAAAAAAGGTGGCGTACTTGAAACCGGAATATTCGGTCATGTGTCCGGCCACGATTTCAGATTCGCCTTCAGGCACATCGAACGGTGTGCGGTTCGATTCCACCAAACCGGACACGAAAAACAAAATGAAAGCGGTGGCGCCCCACGGCGTCAGAACAAACCAATGCGGAAGGAAGCCGAAATGATAATACCTTTGGGCGAAAACAATTTTGTCGGGATTGAGTGAGCCAACGACCATGATGACGGGCAACACGGTGATGATGAGCGGCAACTCGTAGCTGATCATCTGGGCAATCGCTCGCATCGCCCCAAGCAGGGAGAATTTGTTGTTGCTGCCCCAACCCGCCATGAACACGGCGAGCTCCGTGGTTGATCCGACCGCGAAGAAAAACAGAATTCCGCCGTCGATGACAAAAGGCGTCATGTTTCGGCCGTAAGGGATGACCCCGAGGGCGAGAATTGCCGCCGCCGCGATCAAGATCGGCGCCATAAAATGGACCACCTTGTCCGCGCGCAACGGAACGATGTCTTCCTTGATTAACATTTTGATCCCGTCAGCGACCGGCTGGAAAAGACCGCAGGGTCCGACCCGATTTGGGCCGTAGCGGTTTTGAATGCGACCGAGAATTTTTCGCTCGAGCACCGACATCAGGGCAAAGAGCGTCAGGAAAACTCCGAGGACGGCAGCGATGTTGAGAAGACTCGAAACGATTTGGATCAGCCAGTCAGGAGCATGGCTTTCCAGCGGCGAAAGCAGCCACTGTTTTGCATGGACAAAGACTTGGTCGACTGAATTCGCCATTTTTAGGTTGCCACCGATTAACACAGATGAAACACAGATCAAAGAGTAGTAGTATTCTTTCTATCGATCAGTGTAAATCTGTGTCGATCTGTGGCTGAATTGTCGATCTTTCATTCATGACGCCGAATCCTTACTTGTTCATCGTGGTGTTCGCGGGCGTGGCCGTTACCTTTCCACTGCTGCCGCTGGCGCTGGCCTGGTGCTGGCGAAGATTTTTTCAGCCGCCCAAGCCGGGCGCAGAGAAAAATGCGATTTACGAATGTGGCGTCGAGTCGATCGGCGATGCCCACGTTCAATTCCGGTCTCAATATTATCTCTACGCGATCATTTTTTTGATCTTCGATGTGGAAGCGATCTTTCTGGTGCCGTTTGCCGTAGCGTTCACGGGTTTGCCGTTCGGCGCATTCATCTCTCTGCTCGTATTTTTGCTGTTATTGATCGAAGGCCTGGTTTGGGCGTGGGGCAAAGGTTGTTTAAATTGGGCCAAGTAAAATCAGAAAAATGAATTCGGAACCCAGGAAGCCAGGAAAATTTTATTATTCATCCTGGTTTCCTGGCTTCTGAATTAAATTGGACAAGAATGAGCGAGGCAATTGACGAAAAGTTGCGCAATGAACTGCAGCGCCAGGGCATTTGGGTCACTTCGATGCAGGAGCTCTACAATTGGGGCCGCAAAAATTCGATCTGGCCGCTGCAATTCGGGCTCGCCTGTTGCGCGATTGAGATGATCGCAACCGCCGCGTCGCGGTACGACCTAGCGCGTTTCGGCGGCGAAGTTTTCCGGCCCTCGCCGCGGCAAGCCGATCTGATGATTGTCGCCGGCACGGTGACCAAGAAAATGGCGCCCCAAATCGTACGGCTTTACAACCAGATGCCCGACCCGAAATATGTGATTTCGATGGGGGCGTGCGCGATTTCGGGCGGCCCATTCAAGCAGGGCTACAACGTTCTCAAGGGAATCGATCGTTACATTCCGGTCGACGTTTATATTCCTGGATGTCCGCCGCGGCCGGAAGCGTTGCTTCATGCTTTCATGGAATTGCAGAAGAAAATCGACAGCCAGAAATTGCGCGGCGCGGACAAGGCCGCATTCCTGAAACCGGAACAGCCGAGCGAATTTCCGGTTCCGGCGTTCGGCGAACACGATTTGAATCCGCCGGCGAATCCGAAGACTTACCATCCGCCGAAACTCGATCGCGTATGAAAGGTGGAACGCGATCTCCGAGCGCGTTGGTAGGGTCATCGCGCTGCGATGACCGCGGTCGGCGCAGCGCGCCGACCCTACCCAGTCAAAAATCGTCCTCGGAGAGGCCGATCCACCTCGGAGCTGTTTGAAACGTGGAAACTCTTGAGCAGATCAAAAACCGGGCGGAGCTGGCCGCGCGCGGGGCAAAGATCGAGATCATCGTTAACCCCGGACCGGCCCAACAGTCGTCGTTCTTGATCGACAACGAGCATGCCGTAGCGGTTGCAAGGTTTCTTCGCGACCATCCGGCGCTGAGTTTTGATTTTTGTTCGAATGTCACCGGCGTCGATTGGCTTGATCGAACGGTGAAGAAAACGACCAAGGTGAAACAAACAGTCGACGGCGTTGAGAAAGAAGTCGACCAGACCAGCGAGGAGAAAATTCCCGGTTATCTCGAAGCCGTGTATCACCTCTACTCAATCAAGCTCAAACACGGTCCGCTCATTATTAGAATGCGGACCGCGAATCGCGCAGATGGCACGCATTTGCCATCGCTCACCCCGGTGTGGCGAAGCGCCGAACTTCAGGAGCGCGAAATCTTCGATCTCTACGGCGTCCACTTCGACGGGCATCCCGATCTGCGGCGGATTTTGATGTGGGACGAGTTCAAAGATCATCCGATGCGCAAGGATTACGTGCCGCCGGACGATTTCGAGTGGGAACCGACCGCGCACGATGAAGTCCTGGAGCGCGCCAAGCAGCATTATCCACCGCGGCCAGCGCTGGATGGAGCAGAACAAATTACGTCGCACAGCGACGTGGCTACACCAAACAAATGAGCGCCACGATCGAAACTGTTGAGGCGATGGAGCGGCCGCCAGTCACAATGAGCTCACGGTTCGACGGCGAGCTGCTCGAGGTCTCGATGGGACCGCAACATCCGTCAACTCACGGCGTTTTCCGGATGAATGTGGCGCTCGAAGGCGAGATCGTCCGGAAGTTGAAACCGGTGTTCGGTTACCTGCACCGCAACCACGAACAAATCGGCGAGAACACGACCTATCTCGGATCGATGCCTTATACCGATCGCCTCGATTATTTTTGCTCGATGACGAACAACTGGGCCTACGCCCTCAGCGTTGAAAAACTTGCTGGCATTGAAGTACCCGAGCGCGCCGAATATTTGCGCCTGATCCTTGCCGAGCTGACCCGGCTGCAAAATCACGCGTCGCTACTTGGTTTTTTGCTGAGTGACATGGGCGCGTGGGGCACACCGCTGATGTACGCGTTCCGCGAACGGGAGAAAATTCTCGATCTTTTCGAATCGCTCTCCGGCTCGCGGATGATGTGCGATTACATGCGGTTCGGCGGTTGCCGGGTTGACGTCGACGATGCCTGGCTCGCCCGCGCGAAACAAATTGTCGATCGTTTCCCGAAGTTCCTCGACGAATTCGAGGATTTGATTTTACAAAACGAGATCGTGATCGCCCGGACCCAGAACGTCGGGAAACTTTCGCCCGACCTGGCGATCAGCGCTGGAATCACCGGCCCGATGCTGCGGGCATCCGGCGTGAACT
Source organism: uncultured Verrucomicrobiae bacterium (assembly GCA_963817335.1). Lineage (GTDB taxonomy): Bacteria > Verrucomicrobiota > Verrucomicrobiia > Chthoniobacterales > UBA10450 > AV40. Next base: position 104,218 of record CAWFNX010000005.1, read on the forward strand.
ACGACATTCGCAAAGTGGATGGCTACGGAATTTATCCGCGATTTAAATTCCGCGTTCCTCTCGGCGATCACGGCGATACTTACGACCGGCTAATGATGCGCGCGCTCGAGATGCGCGAGAGCGTCGACCTTCTCAAACAGGCGTTGCCGCAAATTCCGGCGGGCCCAATCGTGAATCCGAAAGTGAAAGTGCGCGCGTTTCGCCCGCCGGTTGGCGAAGCCTATGGCCGGATCGAGGCACCAAAGGGTGAGCTCGGATTTTATCTGATCAGCGATGGCGGACCGAATCCGTATCGCTATCGGGTGCGGCCACCCAGTTTTATTAATCTCACGATCCTCGAAGACATGTGCCTTGGTCACGTCGTCGCCGATGTAATGGTCATCCTCGGCAGTATCGACATTGTGATGGGCGAAGTGGATAGGTAACAAAACGATACTAGATCCTTGATTCTGGATGCTGGATTTCGATTACAACCTAACGCCTGGCTTCTTCATCCAGCATCGAGCATCACAAGCCACACGCTCGAAACGGCTTTCGCCAGTTAGCGAAGCCAACCGCCGACTGCCTGGATCGGCTCAAGCTGATTTGGTGATGTAATCCAGGCCGCGATTGCACCTGCGCGCGAATCCGGACTGAAATCGAATTCCGTTTTGCCACCGGACATTTTTTGATTCGTTAGCGACAGGACGACAAAATCCTGACGCAAGTTCCGGCCGCTGTTTTCGCCGGCGCCCACTTTGGTCGTCAAATCGAAGCCAAGCGCAGCGAGGTGAAGATCGAGATCCTTAGTTCCACCGTTGGCGGGAACAAATTCGGCAAGAACTTTTCCGTTGATTAGGGACAACTTCAGGGCGCCGGGATTTGCACCGGATGACGCTGGAACCGTTCGTTCCGTCCATTCGCGACCGTCGAGCACAAAGCCAGGTGTATAAACGCTGTCACTCTTCCAGCTCGACGAATACTGATACTGCCGCGCGGTCCAATCCTTAGCCGCAAAAGGATCGCGCCAGCCGAGCCGGTCCCAGTAATCGACATGAAATGCCAGGGGCACAAAATCCTTCCAAAGTCGCGCCTCGCCTTTGAGTTTGGAAAGCCACGCTTCCGCGGGCGGACAACTACTGCAGCCCTGGGATGTGAAAAGCTCGAGCAAATGCGTTTTTTGCGGACCGCTTTCGAATACGCGCTCTCCGGCCTGGGCGGTAAAGGTCGCGACAAACAACAGGATAAGACCAAGCAGTCGCATCGGGATCAACTTTTCCTGTGAATATGCCGCCGTTTCAGCGAGATTAAAAACTCAATGATCGGCACGGGCATTTTGAAGGGAATGGCGGTTACCCTCCGGAACTTTGCCGGAAGTTATTTCGAAAAGGATCGCCTGATCACCGTGCAGTATCCGGAAGAGCGCAGCCCGCTTCCCGAGAATTACCGGAACTTTCCGTTCCTGATATATGACGGCAGCGATCCGCAGGCCGGGCTGCGCTGCGTGGCCTGCCAGATTTGCGAGAAGGAATGCCCGCCGCAGTGCATCTACATTATTAAGAGCAAGGACAAGAAGGCGGATTACGTCGGGAAACCGCAGTTTTATCCGGCGGTCTTCGACATCGATATCTCGGTCTGCATGAGCTGCCAGATCTGCGTTGAGGTTTGCCCGTTCGAAGCAATCAAGATGGACAAGGATTTCGAGCTCAGTAAGCGCGAGCGTTTCGACAATCTGCTGTTCCGCAAAGAGCAACTTTCCAAATCGAACCAGTACTATCACAAAATTCATCCCGTCGAAGCGGACGCGGTAGACAAAAATCTGGCGGGCGCGGCTGCGGCCGCGGAAGCAAAGAAAAAAGCCGCCGCTGAAGCTGCGGCCAAGGCGGCAGCAGCGAAGGCAGCATCTGTAGGGGACGCTGTTAGCGTCCCAGGGAAGCCATCGGCTTCCCCTACAGTTCCAGGATCAACGTCGGCTCCCGGCCAAACCCCGCCCGAAACGACGAAACCGTAGTCCAAAGGGGGCCAGCCTTCGCCCAGGCTACGGCGTGGCAGGTACAGTCAGTGCTTTAGGTCATGGCACCTGCCATGATCTCTCTCCTTAAGAAGGCGCTTTGGTTCTTAATCGTTGCCGGCGGAACGGCATCCACTCTTGCCCAATCAACTTCTTTCCAGGTTACGTCCACCCCCTACGACCGGCAGATGGAACGAGTCGAGCAGACATTAACGGCCCCACCCCTGTATGGGACTTATGGACCTTCGCTCAACGTTGTGAACGAGTGGATGATCGAGTTGCGTGCGATGCCGTACCGATTCTCCCGCGAATGGCAAACGCCATCGGAAGTAGAAGCGGCGCGGGTCGGAGATTGCAAAGGAAAAGCGCTTGTTCTTTACGATCGAATGCAATCCAACGGCGCGACGAATCTGCGTCTTGTCATTGGAAAACGCCGCGCCAGCGATTCACTCACCCACGCATGGGTGGAATGGCAAACCAGGATCGGCACGCTCCTACTCGATCCGACCTTCAACTGGAACGCCGCGATTAAATTACGAAACCGCCAAACTTACGTCGCCTTTTACGAATATGAGAGCGGACACAAATATCAGGCGACCACCTCGCTCCTGGCCAACCGAACTCATGCAACCCGCGCTCCGGCCGCTCCGGCGCATGGCATGGTCACACATCCGCTCCGATCTGCGTCGCGATATCGTTCCAGCGCTTGGATGTTCGCGGAAGGTCCGATTGATCCGCATTTTGTCGCGAACCGGCCACCGCTGTAACATCACGCTCTGCGGAGGGTGAGATGGACGACTTCCGCCGGCGCATTTACCCGCAACGGAAACCAATTGCCCACGCCGTTTGAGACAATCAGCTTGCTCGCGCCGCGCTCGTAGAGTCCGGACCAGTAGCGGAACATCGCCGGCCCGAATCCGAGTTGCTCGTTTAACATCAATTGCCCGCCGTGGGTGTGGCCAGAAAGCGTGAGCGGCATTCCGCTCTCGGCTGCGGCGTCGAACGCATGGGGATGGTGCGCAAGCAAAATTGGAAACGCGTCGGCGCTTCGTTGCTCAAGCAACTTTCTGACTTCAGCTGCGATCGCGGCATCGCGACCTTCCCCATAGGCACGCGTCCACCGCAACCCGAGAAGCTGCACCGGAAATCCGCGCACGTTCATGATGGTCGACTCATCGAGCAGGAAGGAAATTCCGGAAGCCCGAACCCGCCTTTCGAACTCGCGCGGATTCTCAATCAAATCGTGATTGCCTTCGATGATCGCCAAACCGAAGCGCGCTTCCATTTTTCGAGCCAGTTCCAATCCCATGTCGAGATCGGCCAGCGCGTCATTGATCAGATCGCCGGTGAGCAACACAAGATCCGTGCGCAGGTCGTTGACGAGACGCACTGTTTTCTCCAGGACCTCTCCTTTGGTAAAACGTCCGACGTGCATGTCGCTCACTTGCGCGATAGTCATTCCGTCCAGTGCGCCCGGAAGATCCGGAATCGGCAAAACGAAGCGCCGGATGCGAACCTGATTGAGTTGATACATCGCGACTCCGGTTAGCCCGATGGTAAAAACCGGCGGCAACATGGCGGCGCCGAAACGCAAAAAGTCGCGCCGACTCCATGCCCCTGATTCCGTCGGCTGCTCGATCTTGGGCGGCGCTTTCCGAGAAATGATTTTGTGCCCGAGCAGAATCGGGATGAGCGCAACTCCAATCAACGCCAGCAATCCGAGACCAATGAAGTGCCAGATGAAAATGGCCGAGACGGCAAACTTCGGAATTACACGGTCCCAACCGGCGCGGGACAATCGCGCTACGATGATAGCGATCAATCCCAGCATCATTGCGACCATGAAAATCGAGACCACAATGCGCGCGAAGCCAGGAGTCGCGAGTCGCGCGAAAACAATCCACCAGATGATATCCAATGAGACCATCACCCCTATGATGGTGAAAATGAAGCCCACGTTAAACTTTACGCCTATTGCGACGTTTTGGGAATTGCGGCTGGGGACAGCCGCCACTACAGAAATCTAGGTGCCGTCGCTGCCGATGGCCTCGACCGGACAACCTTCCATCGCTTCCTTGCAAAGACCTTCTTCCTCCGGCGACTCGGGCTGCTTGTAGACGTAGGAGTGACCTCCGTCGTCGTTGCGCTTGAAATTCGCGGGCGCAGTTTCGCGGCATAAATCGCAATCGATGCATTGTTCATCGACGTAGAATTTGCCCGCTGCGTTTTCGGGATATTTGTTGGCGACGTCGGCCATAATTTTGTCCGTTAAAGGAGTGGGAAATTAGGTGGAAAAGACGGAGATGCAAATACCGGGTCCGACTTGCCAATTTCAAAGCCCGAGTTCCTTGCCCGGGTCGCGGGCGAACTTGAATCCGCTCAACGACGGTCCAAGATCGACATCCCTCGATAGGGCAAGGACTTGAAAGCTGCGGCCGAGCATTTCCGGATGAAGCAGGGTTTGCAATGCGCGCTTTGACTTCTCTACCGCAACAATTTCCGGGAACGTCGCGATGATTCCGGTCAGAAAGTGATGCTGATCGGTAAAACCCGAGACGCGTAATCCATTTTTCTTCGCCGCCTTCGCGATCGCAGTCCAGTTAATATGCGCGGTCATGTCCGCATTTCCGATTTCCTCGAACGGCGAATCGAGAAGACGATGCCGCGCACGAACCTGGAGCATTTCGCGAAACTCGCTGCCGGTAAATCCGTAATCGATCGCCAAAACAAGACCGCGCTCGAGTTTTGCCGCAAGACTGTCGACCCAGTCGAGCTGCGACTGATTCGGTCTCTCGTCTTTTGCCGAATCAACAAAAATGAGCGCGTCACCATTTAAGCCGACCCGCTTATTGCGCAGATTCACCGGCATCGAATCGAGCAACTCGTTGGAAAAGTGAATACCGACGAACAAGTCGAGTTCGCGGAGAGATTTTCGCCATTCCACCCGATCGCCGAACTCGTCGAGGGTTTGCCTTTGCCGGTCTTGTAACACTGGAAACGGTTCGACGATTCGGTAGCCGACTGATGCAAAGAACTCCGGCCGCTGCTGCCGCAGAAATTCGAGAACGTCTCGGGCGAAATCACCGTGGTGGGCCCCTTGCTCGACGATGCTGAAATTCGCGGGCTTTCCCATACTTTCCCAAATCTCGGCGAACTGGATGGCCAGCAGTTGTCCGAACAATGGACCCACGCTGATGTTGGTAAAATAATCGCCGCGCCGCCCAATCTCGGCGCGACCGCTCGAATAGTAGCCGAGTTCAGGATGATAAAGAGCCTGTTCCATGAACCAGGCGAAGGAAACCGGACCGTGGTCACGAACTTCCTTCCGGATTAGTTCGACGAGAATCGAATTGCTGGTACTCACTCGTTAAATCGCTAAGTCGTTAAATCGCTAAATCGTTGAATCGTCAACCGACTGGCCTAAGTTGTCGCCCCTTCGCCGTGAGAACGCCGCGCAACAGTAGTTATCTCAGCCCGCCGCCGGGATATTGGTTCCGACCTCCATGGTACAAGCGGCCGGAATTTTATGTGCCGATCACGGTTGCGGCATTCATCCTCGGCGGCATCGCGATCTACGTCTCGATGAACGTGGCCGACCTGAAAAATCAGGCCGCTACGTTCGACTTGAACAAGCTCGAGCAGATGGAATCGGCTAGCGTTATTCTCGATCGCAACGGCAAAATCTTCGGACAAATCTACGTCGAAAATCGGCAGACCATTCCCTACGATCAGATTCCGCGCGATTTGGTGAACGCGGTGGTCGCGGTTGAAGACGCGCATTTCTATCAGCATCACGGTTACGTCTTGTCGGGCATTTTGCGCGCCGGCTTGAAAAACCTCACCGCCGGACGCGTTCGTCAGGGAGCGAGCACGATTACCCAGCAGCTCGCCCGAAACAGTTTCGCTCTCAAAGGAAAAACATATCGGCGCAAATTGGTCGAAATCTTTCTGTCCCGGCGGATCGAGGACAATTTCAACAAGCAGAAGATCATGGAGCTTTACCTGAATCGGATTTATTTCGGCGGCGGGCTCTACGGCGCGGAAGCAGCGGCGCGCGGTTACTTTGGGAAACCGGCGCGCGAGATGACGCTCGAAGAATGCGCGACCCTGGCGGGATTGATCAAGAGTCCTAACCGACTTTCACCGTGGAGTGACAAAGGCGCATCGCGCGACGCGCGAAACTACGCTCTCACTCGCATGCAGGACCAGGGTTTCATCGACAGCGCCAGGTGTTCCGCGGCTCAGGCTCACGAACTAGTTGTCGGAAATCGGCAAAATGCCCAGGGCCAGAATTACGCTGTCGATTACATTCGCCAACAAGTGATCAACGCGGTCGGCTGGGGCCGCGCGATGAACGAAGGTTTCAAAATTCACACCACGATCGACGGCGAACTGCAAAAGGTCGCGGAGGAATCTTTGCGCAGCAGTTTGGACAAGGCCGAGCAACATCCGGGTTACGATCACCAAACCTACGCCGAATACGCAGCGCGCTTTAAACAGGCAAAATCGAACGGCACGGCTTCGGCCCAGCCGGCCCCGGATTATTTGCAAGGCGCGGTCGTCGGAATCGACAATGAAACCGGCGGCATTCTCGTCCTGGTTGGCGGACGCGATTTTGAGCACAATCAATACGATCGCGCATTGCAGTCCAAGCGTCCGGCCGGAACGGCAATGTTGCCGTTCGTTTACGCGACGGCTTTTGAACAGGGAATGTTTCCCGGATCGTTGGTCGAAGATTCGCCGCTCGATAATCGCGCGGTGATGATCGGCGGAACCACCGGAATTCTCGGCGAATGGGGGCCGGAAAGCGCCGACAATCGTTACGAAGGCGCGATGACCGCGCGACAAGCTCTCGCGAAATCGAAGAACGGCGCCACGGTGCGAATCGGAATGGAGGCGGGACTCGACGAGGTTTTGAAACTGTGTCGAACGGCCGGCATTCGTTCCACTCTTCGCCCCTACCCCGCGACTCTCCTCGGAAGCAGCGAGGTGACGCTGGCAGAACTGGCTCTGGCCTACACGATTTTCCCAAACGGCGGCTGGCGCCCAACTGCTCCGCATATTTTGGATAAAATCGAAGAAAAAGATGGCACGGTTTGGGTCGCACAGCGCGCAGCCAAAAAAGAAACCGTAATCAAACCCGAAACGGCTTATGAAGTGCACTCTTGTCTGGTCGACGCGCTTGAAAATGGAACCGGCAAATCGGCGCGAACTGAATTCGGTCTGAAAAAATTTCCCGCGGCGGGAAAAACAGGAACCGCATATGATTTTACCGATGCGATCTTCGCCGGATACGACAGCAAACTGACCTGTGCGGTGTGGGCAGGATTCGATAAACCGCAAAAAATTTATCGGGGCGCTTTCGGTCGCGAATTGGCCATGCCGGTCTGGGTCGACATTATGAACGCAGCCGCGGAACATTATCCGCCACGGGAAATCAAGCGGCCCGCCGGCTTGAAAGAGGTTGAAATCTGTTCGCGCTCCGGATTGTTGGCGACGGATAAATGTTACGACACCGTCAAAGGTCCCAATGGCGAAGCGGTGCAAAAGCGGACCACTTACATGGAAATTGCGACACCTGCGCAAATGCCCACCGAGCCGTGCAACGTTCACGGCGAACCTCGCGCAAGAATTGTCACCGAGGCCCAGACCGAGGGGACTGAAGCGCCGCGGGCCGAGCCCGCAGCCGATCTGAGCGAGGTAAAACCGATCGCGCTCAAGAGCCCCACCCTTCTCGCCCAAAACGATCCTTATAATTCGGTGAAATCGACCGTCAAAATTGACGCAGCCCCAGCCGATCAAGTGGCTACCGACGCCGAGAAAAACGATCACGACGAAACGGAAACCGGCGGGACGGAGATGCGAGATCCACTGCTCGAGAACGCAAAGCGAGAAGCGCAAAAGCCAGTGTTGCGCGCGATACCTGTCGAACCAAAACCGGAAGAGACGCCGGTGGAGATTCGACGCGCCTTGCCGGTGGGGCCAATGGACGAGGTCGATGAAGGCGCGCTTTTGAAAGCGGTCACACCGTCGCCGGGGCAATCGGACGAATAAATGGCGTCGGACGACGCAACTGAGTTTCGGTTAAGCGTTCTCAACCCCGGAGGACGCGATCTGGAACAATATTTCGACCAGCCGGCGGCCCCGGACATGAAAACGCATCCGCCGGTAAATTTTCACGGATTCGCCGCCTGCACTCGTGGTTCGGTCCATCGCTCAACAGAAAACGCTATTGAGGAAAAGCGTCCAATCCTGTTGCTGCTGCGTCGAAATTTTCGCGCGACGGAACGCGCGTTGACCGAATGCCATGAAGCGAAACGCACGGTTGCCGTCGCGCTTAAAGAAACCGGACTGCACCAGATTGCGGCGCAACTGCGCGACCGCGGGAAGCTTGCCCGATTTGTTCGGGTCGTAGCCGCGGCGGACGGCTGCATTGCGACAACCCCGGAAGCAGCCGAGATTTTTCGTCGCGTACGACTCAAACGCGATGCCGACACTGTTGCCTTTATTCCAACTCCATATCCCCTGGAAGAGAAGGCCTGGGACTTTGCGGTGCCCCCAAACCAGCAATCGGGCATTTTTGTCGGGACGCGCGAGTGGGACGTCCCATCGCGTAATCATCTCGCTGCGCTTTTGCTCGCGCGAGAAATATGCGTCGCCACCGACGAACCGGTCACGGTATTCAATCTCGACGGCCGGAAAGGCGCAAAACTCTTGGAGGAATTGAAATTTCCACCCGGGAAACTTCGAATTCATGACAAGCGCGAACCGTATCCCGAGTACGTCCGCGAAGTCGCCAAACACAAAATCGTGCTTCAGCTCGATCGCAGCCGCGTTCCGGGACAAGTTGCAGGCGACGCGTTGCTTGCTCGAACAATTTGCGTCGGCGGCGATGGCGCGGTCGAACGTATTGCCTTCGCCAATTTTTGCGGCGAAGGCCGCACCAGTGTGCAGTTAAAGACAATCGCGATCGAGCTGCTAAAAAACATGGCGACGCGTGCAACCGCAATTGTGGAGTCGCAATGGCGCGCAGCCGAGCGCCTGTCCTTTCAGGCGGTGCGCAAACAATTAGCGATCTTCTTTTCGCGGATCGCCAATCATTCCTAAGTAAATCTCCTCGAGTCGCTGGATTTGCTGCCGCTGGTCGAACTTCTTGCCCACGACATTCGCTCCATTTCGGGCAAGTCGCTTGAGCAAATCGGGATTCTGCGCGGCATCGAGCAACGCTTTGGACAAAGCCTCGTAGTCACGCTCGGCCACCAGAATGCCGCTCACCCCATTCTCGATTGCTTCAGGAATGCCGCCGTGTTCGGTGGCAAAAACCGGAAGCCCGGTCGCCATCGCCTCCAACATCGAATTTGGAATGCCTTCCTGGTTCCCATCGCTGCCCGTCTCACTCGGATGAAGAAAAATGTGCGAGCTATAGTACACCTCCCGCAATTTCTCGGGCGCTAAAAATCCCGGGAGCATTACCCGATCGGCAATTTTGAGTCGGCGGGTAAGTTCCTTGAGTTCTTCGAGCATTGGGCCTTCGCCTGCGATCGTCAGCACCGCATTAGGATAATGATTTAGAAATGCAGTAAATGCGTGCAGGGTCGTGGCGATCCCCTTTTTTTGAACCAGGCGGCTCGCTTGAAGAAAATGCCACCTGCCGTCGGTTGGCAACTCGCGATCACGAAACGGAAATTCCTGTAACGGAATTCCAGTGCGAACGACGTCGATCTTGTTTTCGTCGCACCCAAGCTCAACCACCGCGCGCTGCAAAGAGGCCGACCGGACGAAAACTCGCGTGACGAGATTGAGCATCTCTTTTGTCGCTTTTCGATAGGCCCTTTTATCCATGTCGACCAAAACGTCCGCTCCGTGAAAAGAAACAACGCGGGGTTTCGGCCAGCTCCTGATCAATGGCAGAAGATGAACGGCAATGTGGCCAAAAAAAATGTGCAAAAGCTGCGCATTTTCCCGCGTCAGGACAGCGGTGATTGCCCGAACCTCCCCCGCCGAAATCTGCCACGGTTTGTTGCAAACCTGTCGAAACCAGAATCGCCGCAAAAAATGCGTCGCCGATTTTTCGACGATATCGATCTTGTTGAATGGAAACTTCTCCGGGTTCTCCCGTTTTTGCGCGATCACGACAGGTTCAACGCGCTGAAGGCCGGTGATTTGCCGATAGATGTGCAACATCTCCGGCTTGAGAAAGGTGGCGCAGTAAAGCGCGACTACCGGTCGTGATTCAGACGAGTCGTTCAACGTTTGAAATCAAACTCGCCCCAGAACAAGTTCGCTCGCAACAATCAAACTGCGAACATCAAAAATTAATTGTGAGCAGCCTGAACCCTTTCCACTTTCCAGTGTCGGGATCGAGAAAGACGTTGTCCTCGGCCCGGCCGTAAACTGCCGGAGCTTTCGGATTCAACAATTGAAACGGATTTCCACCGCGAGCTGCCCGCGCCAGACTGCCTTCCGTATTTTCACGGCGCAAACGAGGCGGGGACGGCGCCGGCCGGACCTTGCCGGTCGTCTTCGCGGTAAACGTTTTCTTTTGTGGTTGTGGGGGCTGCCCGAAGACCAAGCCCGCCACCACCATTAAAACCCCTAGCAGCACGAGCTTTTTCATTACTGTTTCTCCGGTTAAGGTCGGTTCTTGCCGGTTAGACTCCCCCGGCGCAGAATTGTCAAGACAAATGGACTACTTGGAAAAAGCCAGACGCGTTTTGGATTTAGAAATTGGGGAGCTTCAGCGGCTTCGGCAGCGGCTGGGCGACGACTTTTCGCGCGCGGTCGCGTTAATCAAGGACGCGGTCGATGCCCGCGGCAAAGTCGTAGTGGTTGGGGTCGGAAAATCTGGACACATCGGAAGCAAAATCGCGTCGACGATGACGAGCACCGGTTCGCCCGCGGTAGTCCTTGATTCGTTGAATGCGCTCCACGGCGATCTTGGCGTAGTCGCCGATGGTGACGTCATTCTCGCGCTCAGCTCGAGTGGCGAAACTGAAGAGCTGGTTCGGATTCTGCCGGCAATCGCGCGGTTCCAGGTGAAAATCATCGCGATGTGCGGCGACAGCGATTCCACGCTCGCGAAGAACGCCCACGTCGTTCTCGACGTGAACATTGAACAGGAGGCATGTCCGTTGAATTTGGCGCCGACGTCGAGCACCACCGCGATGTTGGCCCTGGGCGACGCGCTGGCGATGGTCTTACTCGAAGCGCGCGGCTTCGATAAGGAGCACTTCGCGAAGTTTCATCCCGGCGGAAAAATCGGCCGAAGTTTGCTCATGCGAGTGCATCAGTTGATGCGGCCGAGAGAATCGATGGCGGTGGTCCCACCAGACGCAACGGTGCGAGATGTTCTTAAAGCGATGACCAGTGTGCGCGCCGGCGCCGCAGTCGTGGCGGGCGAAGATCGACAGCTGCTTGGGATTTTCACCCACGGCGATTTTGCGCGCCATTTTCAATCGGATCCGAAAGTGGGCGAACGATTGGTGGCGGATTTAATGACGCTGAATCCAGTCACTGTGCACAAGGACAAACTCGCGGTGGAAGTTCTCAATCTGCTCGAAGCCCATCGGATTGACGATCTCGTCGTGGTTGACGATGACAAGGTGCCGGTCGGCGTGGTCGATTCGCAAGACCTGACCCGCTTGAAGTTACTCTGAAGAGGTTGAGGTGTTGAGGTCCGAGCCGGACTGGCATTGTTGAGCCGTTGAGAAGAGCTTGACGCCGCGCTGATTCACCTCAACTTCTCAACCTCTCAACGACTCAACTTTCTTATGGCCGCAGCAGCTAACGACCTTCGCCGGGGAATGGCGATCAAATACAACGGGAACACTGCGATTGTGCTCGAAGTGAATCATCGGACGCCGGGGAACCTGCGCGCGTTCGTTCAAGCCATCATCCGCTACATCAATACCGGCAAGAGCGCAGATGTCCGGTTCGGTTCTACCGATAAAGTCGAGCTCGTCGATATCGAGCGGAAACAACTCGAGTTCAGTTACAAAGACCACAACGGTTACCATTTCATGGACCCCGAGACCTACGACACGGTAACGTTGCATGACAATTTGATCGGCGATTCAAAAGATTACCTGGTCGAAAACACGCCCGTGCAGGTGCTTTACGCTGAAGGCAAGCCCGTCCAGATCGAAATGCCAGCCTCGGTCAGTTTGAAAGTGATCGAATCCGCGGCAGGCTTGCGCGGGGACACGGCCAGCAACGTGACCAAGCCGGCCAAGCTCGAGACCGGAAAGACGATCAACGTTCCGCTTTTCATCAAAGAAGGCGAGGCCATCAAAATCGACACCCGCACCGGCGCCTACATGGGACGGGCGTAACCTTTCCTCTTCCTCTTCCTCTCAGTGTTCGATTTGCGCTAATATCGCACCGATGAACCGAAGAGAGGGAATGGTCCGTGGCCGGAAAATGTCGCGCGGCGTGAAAGTCGCGCCTTACGTCGTGCCGACGACGCGCCGCGCTCCGACCCCGAGCACTTACATGGTGCCGACCCGCTGGGTGAAATTTGTATTCGGCATTTTCCTTCTGCCGATCTGCGCGATTTTGACTCAGACGTTTTTCACGGCGTTCGCGCGCGCTACAGTCACGGAACATCTTTGGACCGCCGAGCCGTTCTGGTTTTTTTCGTTAGGCGCGGTTCTGTGGTTGATCGCGTTCATGGGATTGCCTCGACCGATCCTTCTTTACGTTTTCGGCCACGAACTCACCCACGCAGTTTGGGTCTGGATAATGGGTGGCCGGGTCAGCCGTTTTCGAGTTGGGCGCGCGGGCGGCCACATCGTCACCAACCGAACAAACTTTTGGATCGCGCTCGCGCCCTATTTTTTTCCGCTCTACAGCATTCTCGCCATCGGGATCTACGGCGTGCTCAGCCTTTTTTACAACATGCAACCGTACGGCCGCGCCCTTTACGCGGTCCTCGGTGTGACCTGGGCGTTCCATTTCACCTTTACCTGCTGGATGATTCCGAAGAACCAGACCGATCTCCGCGACCATGGAACATTTTTTTCACTCGTGGTGATCTATTTATTGAATCTGGTCCTGTTGTCGGTCTTCTTAATCATCGCCTCGCCGCACATCACGTTTATCGGCTTCGTCGAAGACCTCGCGAAAAACCTCGGAAATTTCTCGCAGTGGGTCGGCGACCTGTTCGAGCGATTCGCGCAGGGCGCACATCATTAGGTAGGGGCGATTGCCCTCAATCGCCCTACCTGATTATCGCCTCGCCGCACACATTTCTTGGCTTCGGCGATGACCTCGCGAAAAACCTCGGAAATTTCTCGCAGTGGGTCGGCGCACTACCTGACATTCGCGATTATCGCGAAAGGTAACGTCGACAACGCGTCCGCAACGCGAATCTGACGCTCCTTGATCCAGAATTCGTGCCCGGTGAAGACTTGCCGCCAACGCTCCAGGGGAAATCCTTCTGGTAATTCGATTGTTGTATCTATCCAGCGATCGCCAATCGGTGGAAAGCCAACTTGGGAGGAAAGTCTGGGAGCAATCACCACAGCCGATTGTCGATCCAGCTGGCGCGCAAACGCGATCACACAATCGGAAAATGCGCCATTGGCCCGCAGCGGCAAATAATCTCCGCTCCGGAACAGATCAAGATGTTCGCTCCTAAATTGGAGCGCGCGCTGAGTGAGAAACATTTTAATGCGACCGTCCGGCCAGTTTTGTAAAAGTTCCTCGGGCGATTTGGTCGACAAACACGAGAGCATCTCGGCGCGAGCCTTGTAATCCACCGGGCGACGATTGTCCGGATCGACCAATGAAAAATCCCAGATCTCGTTTCCCTGATAAATGTCGGGCACGCCGGGCGACATGAGTTTGAGCAAAAGCTGGGTCAGCGAGTTAATCGCCCCCAGCCGCGCAATTTCTTCCGCCACTGGCAAAAAGATCGGCAGAAACTTGTTCCTCGGGGTTGCTTCTAAGATTCCGGCGACAAAATCGCGCATGGAGGCAAGCCATTCTTCGTTCGGCCGAATCCAGCTCGTGTTCAGCTTCGCCTCGTTCAACGCCTTGGTCATATAATTTTGGATTCGCGCGATATATTCCGCGCTGATCCGTTTTTGCGGAGAGCCATCGGGACCGACCGGCCAGGTCCCAAGCAAGGTTTGATACAGCAGATATTCCTCGTTCGCGTCCGGCGCTTCAGACTCGTCGACTCGCTTCTTCCAGCGCCGATTTGCTGCCCGCCATTTGGCGATCGATTTCCGCCAGGTCTCGGCGATTTCAGAGATTGCCAGCATTCGAGCGCGGACGTCTTCGCTTCTTTTCGTGTCGTGGGTGGAAGTGGCAAGGACCGTCGACGGCCAGTTTCGTTGTCGTTCCAAATTCCGTTCGTGAAAGATTTCGATGGAAACGCCGAATTGCTGCGGCTCGCCGCCCACTTCGTTCAGGGCCGCGAGTCGATTGTAAATGTAGAAGACGGTGTCCTCGACGCCTTTCGCCATGATCGGCCCGGTGAACTGCTGAAATTTTAGCACAAAGCGAACGTGTTCTTCACGGGCCTCCGCATCGAGATTTTCAGGAAACCGAAACAACAAAATGTCGCGCACAAAATTGAAGATCGACTCTTCGATCGCCGGATTGCGGCGCTTGGCGGAGGCAATCGCGCGTTCGATCACCTGTCGATCTTCCTCGCTGACCGGGTGACCGGGCGCCAGATAAGTTCGATAGACTGGAAAGCACGCGATCGTTTCCCGGACCGCCCGGGCCAGCGCTTCGAAAGTGAAGTCCCGATACCAACGGTTTTTTTCCGAGAGCCGATCCAGCATGTTTCCGAGCACCTCGACTTCGTTGGCCAGCGCGAGCCGCATCACCAGCCGTTTCTTGGCGTAAACCATATGGCCGAAATGCATGGTGTGCCCGATGAACCGATGAAATGTCTTGGTGATAGCGGCTTCGGCGGAAGCATCCACTAAGAGTGCGGTCACCTGATTGGCGAAATCGTAGCCGGTAGTGCCGTGCACCGGCCAGTCGGCGCGCAATTCTTCAGCGCCGGTGAGAATTTTTTCGACGATCATGTAAATGGCGCGGCCATTCTTTGGAGGCGTCAGGCCCAGCGCTTTCGCGCTGCGCCGCTGGAGCTTTTCCAAATATTCCCTGGGTAAATACAAGCCGTCCGGATGGTCGATCCGCAATCCGGTCACGGCTCCGTTGCGGACCAGATCGAGAACAAGTTCATGTGCGGCATCGAACACTTCCGGCAATTCCATCCGAATTGCCGCCAGGTCATTCACATCGAAGAATCGACGATAGTTGATTTCCTCGGCCGCGACTCGCCAGAACGCGAGTCGATAAGACTGCGCGTTAAGAAGCTCGTCGAGTTTATCAAAGCTGCGCGCATCGCCGGGGCGACCGTTGATTTGCTCGAGCGCTTTTTCAATCGCGCGCTGAACCTGGGGCGCTTCCTGACACCGCCACTCCAGACGTCGTTTAACGATTTCCTTTTCTCTCGCGCGCTCGGCAGTTTTTTCCGGATCGGTTTCCGTCCGCCGGGGCAAATATTCGAGTGCAGTCAAGATGCTTTGAAATTCCGCGTAGAAGGCTTCGTCCTTGTATTCGGCGAGATTCTCCAGGGCCAATTCCAGCACATACCGGTAAGTGCCGGGGGCGATCGGCAGTCGCTGGTTTCGATACTCCAGACAGAAGGCGCCTTCTTCGAACTGGACTTTGAACTCGCCGCGCTCGAGAACGCGCCCGTATTGGTCGGTTAAAATTGGAAGAAGGACTTTGTCATCCAGATCGGATTTGATCGGATGCCAATCGATGTCGAAATACGGCGCGTACATCGAGCTTGGACCGTTCTCCAGCACGTCCATCCACCATTTGTTCCCCGGCTGCATGACGCCCATGTGATTGGGGACGAAGTCGAGGACCTGGCCCATCTGGTTTGCCCGCAATTCGCCGACGAATGAATCGTACTCTTCACGCGAACCAATCGCGGCGTTGAGCTGGTTATGATCGGTGATGTCATAACCGTGCATGCTCTCGGGGCTCGCCTGGAAATAGGGCGAAGCGTAAACGTCGGTCACCCCGAGTTTGCGAAGATAGGGAACGATTTCGCGGGCCTGGGCGAAGGTGAACCATCGGTTGAACTGCAACCGATAGGTGCAAACCGGGATGCGTGGGTGCTTGGCTGTCACAGCCCTTCAAATTTAGACAGGATTTACAGGATGGACAGGATCAGAAGATCAAATCCCTATAATCGTGTTAATCCTGTCAAAGCAGAGCGCTACATTCTCTCCGGAACTTTAATGCCTAACAGATCGAACCCGCGCTGCAGCACGCGACCGGTTAAATCGCACAGCGCCAGACGGGAACCGCGCGACGGTTCTTCCGATTTCAAAACCGGACAGGCTTCGTAGAAACTGTGGAAGCTGTTCGCCAGCTCGAATAGATAGTTCGCCAGAATATTTGGCCGGAAATCGTTCAACACCTGTGGGACGACCTCGGCGAACTGGCAAAGTTTTATCGCCAAGCCGACCTCGGCTTGCTCGACCAAATGGAACTTGTCGATCTTGGGAACGCCTTGTTCCGCTTTGCGAAAGATCGAGCGGATCCGGACGTAGGCATTCTGCAAATACGGCGCGGTGTTCCCCTGAAAGGCCAGCATTTTGTCCCACGAAAAAACGTAATCGGTCATTCGATATTGCGAGAGATCGGCGTATTTGACCGCGCCGATACCGATTATCTGCGCGATGTCGGTTTTTTCCTGTTCACTCAAATCCGGGTTCTTTTCATCGACGATCTTCCGCGCGCGGTTGCACGCTTCTTCGAGCAGCTGGCGCAACGGGACGTTTTCGCCCGAGCGCGTTTTCATCAGCTTCCGATCGTCGCCGAGGACGTTGCCAAACGGAATGTGCCGAAAATCCGCCTGGTGACCTTCGCGTCGCGCAATCTCGAAAATCTGTTTGAAGTGCAAGGTCTGGGGGGCGCCGACCACGTACCAAAGCGTGTCGCGCTTCAGTTCGTTGACTCGATACTCCACCGTCGCGATGTCACTGGTCGCGTAATTGAATCCGCCGTCGCTCTTCCGAATGATGCACGGCTTGTCCGCCAGCTCGGGAACATCGCGAAAGAAAACGACGACCGCGCCCTCGCTGCTCTCGGCGATTTTTGATTTCAGGAGGCGCTCGACCACTTCAGGCAAACGATCGTTATAAAAACTCTCGCCGCATTGGATGTCATAATGAATGTCGAGCAAATCGTAAACGTGTTCGAAGTCCTGCATCGATAACGCGACGCACTCGTTCCAAATATCGAGATTTTCCTTGTCGCCGGCTTGCAGCTTGACCAGTTCCTGGCGACACGCTTCCCGCACGGCCGGATCGGATGCGGATTTTGCGTTCGCCTCTTTATAGATACGCACGATTTCAGCCAGTGGATCGCGCCCGAGCGCGTCGCTATCGAGCAGGTTTTTCCAAGCCCAGATGACCATTCCAAACTGGGTACCCCAATCGCCGATGTGGTTATCGCGGATCACATCGTGTCCAACAAATGCGGCGATTCGCGCGAGGGCGTCGCCAAGGGCAGTGCTCCGAATGTGCCCGACGTGCATCGGTTTGGCCACGTTCGGGGAGCCAAAATCGATAATAATTTTTTTGGGCGATGTCGAACTTGCAACGCCGAGGCGTTCATCCACGAAAACCTCGCCGGTCTTTTTCGCAATCGCGTCGCTGCACAGTTTGAAATTGATAAAGCCGGCGCCGGCAATCGACGGCGGTTCCGACAAGTCGGAAACGTCGATATGCTCCAGGACTTTCTCTGCGACCGCGCGAGGACTTTCGCCGCGTTGTTTACCCAGGACGAGAGCCGCATTCGTTTGGTAATCGCCAAAGCGCGAATCGGTCGCCTGGGTCAGCTCCCCGACATGCGGAAAGCCGGCCTTGGCGAGCGCGTCGGCCAATCGTTTCGCGAGAATTTCCTGGAACGTCTGCATTAACCGAACTGTAGCGGCGCTCTCTGAGCGTCGAAACTAATTAGATCGGCGGTCGAAAAAGGCCAGTCCGGCTCGGACCCGCCGCTACAGTTATTTTTGCCCTGAGCTCTGGAAGATCGACAGAATCTCGTCGGTCGATTTTGCGCTGGCGAGTTTGTCCCGGGTACCGCGATCGTTCAGAAATTTGGCGATCGAAGCCAGGGTACGGAGATGGGTCTGGAACTGGTTCTTTGGAACAATAAAGAGGACCACAAATTTCACCGGCGCATTATCAAGCGCATCGAATTCAATCCCATTGCTCGAGCGCCCAAAAGCGGCGACGACATTTTCGATCCGATCGGAGGAACAGTGCGGGATTGCGATGCCGAAGCCGATTCCGGTGCTCATCGTTTCTTCGCGCTGTTTCAGTGAAGCGAGAATACTGTCTCGATCTTCCGGTTTGATTTTGCTCAGGCTGACTAGCAAATCGATCAGCTCGACGATGGCGGGCCAACGTTCCGTCGCCTTCATCTCGGGGATGATTTGCTCAGCCGAAAGTAAATTACCCAACGACATGCGGATTTCGCGATTCGGGAGCGCAAGCTTACCGGGGGCGGTTACGTTGACAAGCGCATTTCAGGCTCACAAATCGCGGATTTTGTAATTCAGTCGTCGCGAGAGCAGCCAGCGGACGCCAAACATATCCATCGTGGCCCGCCAGGCGCGGCTGCCAAAGCCGTATTTGGTCTGACCAAAGCGCCGAGGCCGGTGGTTTACTGGAATTTCGATCAACCGATAACCCGCACCGCGGACCAGCGCCGGAATGAATCGATGCATTCCTTTGAACGGAACCAGCGCGTCCGCGCATTCGCGGCGCATCGCCTTGAGAGTGCAGCCAGTGTCACGCACGTAATCTTTGGTGAACCGGCCGCGGACGAAGTTTGCGATCCGGCTCGTCAAACGTTTGCCAAGCTTGTCTTTCCGTTGGGCCCGATATCCGCAAACCAAATCGGCGCCGCGCGAGATTTCGGCCAACAACCGCGGAATGTCCGCCGGATCATTTTGCAGATCGCTGTCGATCATCACGATCATCTGACCTCGCGCGGCCTTGACTCCTGCGTAAAGCGCGGCGCTTTGGCCGGTATTTTTCTCGAACCGCAGAATTCGAACGTTCGGCGCGCTCTCGATTTTATCAGCGCTGCCATCCGCAGAGCCGTCATCGACAAAAACGATTTCGTGATCCAATCCGGCGAGGGCCGCGCGAAGCTCCGATTGCAAGATTGGCAGATTTTCTGCCTCGTTGAACACAGGAACGACAACGGAGACAGCGGGCGATCCGGTGGAGTCCCTCATAATGAAAGCGTTCGATAATGCCGGCAGAGAAAAATCTGCCAGTAACGCACGTGTTTGCCAAAACGGCGCAGCTCAATGGTTCCGATGGGCTCGGTCGATTCGAAAGCGGCCTTAATATTGTGCGGTGGGTTCTTTCCGTAATTTCGGATCAGCAATGCGCTGCGACCCACGAATGGATTTTCTCCCTTTTGCTCGGTAAACGCGTCGTCGGAGGATTGATTGGGCTTCACCGGGGCGTCAACGAATTGATCGTAGCGCGGCCAAAATGAAAACTCGTTCACCAGGTCCTGCGATTCGACTAAATAACACTGCGGATGTCCTGGTCCCTCGACCCGCTTGTCTTTCAGATAAAACGAAATCTCGGAGGCGCGATGACGTTCGTCCGCGATCAGAAATAGTTTCTCGCCGAGTTTTGATTCGAAATCGCCGCGAATTCTTTCCACTTCGGCGGTCATTGATTTCCAGCCGCGCAGACGGTCGCTGGGATCGCTTCGCCAAAAACGAATGCCCGCGCTGCGCAGCATATCCGAATCCAGCGAGAACAAACTGATCACAAAGCCGAGAACAATCGCCCCCGTGGCGAAGCTCCTGACTCCGCGACTGTCGATTCGTTCCTGCCAGTAATAAACCGTGAGCAATCCGAAACTGACGAACGAAACCGCGTCCCAGTTAGGAGTGGCCACATGGTTGAAGGAGAGCAGCAAATAAAAAACAAAGACCGGCGCCCCAAACCAAAACAGAAACAGAACCTTGAACTGTTGATTTACTCTGCGCCAACTCCGGACCACCGCCCAGACCACGGCGGCAAAGAGAAGCGGCGAATAGAAAATGAAATGCTCGCCGAAAAACTTCAGAGGCTCGAGCGGCCGAAAGCCCACGTCTTCGGTCAAGCTGCCGCGAGTCCGCAAATGAAGAAGGGTGATCCAGGCGTGTTGGGCGTTCCAAACGATCGGCGGGATGGTGCAAACGACGAATATTCCCAGCAACCAATACAGCCCGGGCTTCTTGAACTCCTGCCGCAACCGCGGCGCAAATGCCAGCACCAGCAAGACGCAAACAATCTCGAATGCGTTGGTGAACCGGCCAAGAAATCCGAGACCAATCAGCAATCCGGTAAGCGGCCAGTAAAACGAAAACCGCGGGCTTTTCTCAACCGCGAGCCAGAAAGTGAACATCGCCGCCGTCCAAAAGAAGATCGACAGCCCGTCCGTCGTAATCACAAACGCGCCGATCGTGAAGATCGGAGTGACATTGAGGGCGATCGCCGTCCAAAGTCCGACGCTCTCGTTGAACAAACGGCGGCCGAAATAATACAGCAGCAAGCTGCTGGCGCCGGCGAGAATCGGGCTCCAGAAACGCACCCCAAATTCCGTCGGACCGAAAATCATTGTGCTGGCGCGAATCGCGAAGGCAATTCCAGGACCTTTGCTGAAATAGCCGGGCGCAAGCCGCTCCGACCACATCCAGTAATGCGCTTCGTCGAATTCGAGATCGGTGGATCCCAGCATCGACAAGCGCACCAGGGTGAGCGCGATGATGAACAACCAAATTGCGCGAGTCTTGTTCATTCGCCCGGATTAACCACCAAACTCGGATGTCGTGCAAAAACTTGCGGCGAGAATTTCGGGGCCAGCCATCGCCAGGATAATTCCACTACTGCGAGGATAAAAAAGGTTTCGGCGGCGGCCAAAAAAACTGTGGCAAGCACGTCGGTGGGCCAGTGCGCTCCCAGATAAATCCGCGAATACCCGATCAGGGCCGCAAAAATCCAGTAAAGCCAGCCTCTCTTGTAAAACAGGGTCAAACAAATGCCCGCGATGGTGTTATTGACCATGTGGCCGGACGGAAACGAAGGATCTCCGCGCCTCCGATCGGATTCGTCCGAGCGGCGCACGATCGGTTTCTTAAAGATCGACATGAATTCGGGCCGCCCTTTTTCCAATCGCACCATTCGCACCGAATCGACATGCTTCGGTCGCGGACGATTGACCGCCGATTTCAGCGCGTTCGTAACCGGCTCGGCGATCACAATTGCAATCAGCAGACAGAAGATGCAGGCCCGGGCCTTGAACCCGCCAAACACCAACGCCGCAAAGATGATCACGATAAGCAATGGTTTCCAGACATCGGCATCGCTGATCGCCGCCATGAACAAATCCAGCACAGGATTCGTCCATCGTTCGTTGATGACATGAAAAATCTGCTGATCCATTTGCGTTGGACAGAACGATAAGTGATTCGTGATCTGTTGAAACCCCAAAACCTTCCGTGAGAACCATTCGCCCTCTTCCTCTTGCTCTTACTCTTGCTCTTTCTCTTACTCTTAATCTTGCTCGAGTCCGCGCAGCGCCGCCGCCGTCCGCGCAGGAAATTCTGGAATCCGTCCGGATGCTGGAAACCCGACAACAACTTGATCTCGATGGCCAGCTCCGCCAAAACGACACAGTCATTCCATTTCATCTCAGTCAAAACGGCCCGGTGATTCGGTATTCATTCACCGACCCGGACGAAGTGATTGAATTGCGCCTTAGCGAAAACAATTCGCGCCTCGACCTGGTGACAGACGATGGCAGTGAAAAATTTCCGGCCGAAAAATTGGATGAGAAAATCCGCGGCACCGGCGTCACTTACGAAGATCTTGCGCTTAAGTTTCTTTACTGGCCCGGCGGACGGGTGCTTGGCGACGAGACAGTCCATGCACGCAGCTGTTGGAAAATACAATTGGGGGCGCCGACTCGCGATTCGCAATACGCGAACATCTTTCTCTGGGTGGACAAAAAGAGCGGCGCGCTCATGCGCATGGAAGGCTACGATGCGGGCGGAAAACTGGTGAAGCGGTTCGAGGTTGTTGCCGCCCAGAAGATCGACAACCGCTGGTTTCTGAAACAAATGCGGGTCGAAGAGATGCAGCCGGGCACCAACAAGGTGCAATCGCGCACCTATCTGGAGATCAAAAGGTAGAGGCGGTTCACCGAACCGCCATGGCGATTGAGGTCAATCGCCGCTACCCTTGGTCCCGCGCCGCTTTGACGATCAGGGCGAAACTTCGGGGATCGAGGCTGGCGCCGCCGACCAGCGCGCCGTCGATGTCGGGCTGGGTCATCAAATCCCGCGCGTTTTCCGGTTTCACGCTCCCACCGTATTGAATTCGAATTCGGTCGGCCGTCGTTTCGTCCGACATCTCGCGCAAGGTATGCCGGATGAACGCGTGCGCCTCTTGCGCCTGCTCCGGAGTGGCGTTGCGCCCGGTGCCAATCGCCCAGACCGGTTCGTAGGCGATCACGGTTTCCTGAAGTTCTTTCTCGCTCAGGTCTTTCAAACTTCCGCGGAGCTGGATCGACAATATTTTTTCGACATTGCCTTTGTCGCGCTGCTCGAGGGTTTCCCCGACGCAAACGATCGGCCGCAGCGTTGCTTCGTGCGCGGCCCGAACTTTTTTGTTCACGACCTCATCTGTTTCGCCGAACAAGTGCCGCCGTTCGCTGTGACCGAGGATGACGTAATGGATAAACAAATCACGAAGCAGCGCGGCGCTGATTTCGCCGGTGAAGGCGCCGTTGCGCTCCCAATGCATGTTTTGCGCGCCTACCTTGATACTCTGCGCTTTGTTCTCCAATAACTCGGTGACTTTGGCGAGCGCGGTAAACGGCGGAATAATCACGATTTCGACGTCTCGAATGTCGGCTGCATCGAGCAGAAACGATTCGATAAAGCGGGTCGATTCCCCGAGCGTCATGTTCATCTTCCAGTTCGCCGCCACGATTTTTTTACGCATATTTTCTTAGACAGGATTAACAGGATTGGCTCGATTGTTCAGATAGCGCTAACCAGCAACATTCTTTAATCCAGACAATCGTGTAAATCCTGCCTAGTTCTTATCCGTTAGTGCGGCGACGCCGGGAAGCTCTTTGCCTTCCAGTAGCTCGAGCGATGCGCCCCCGCCTGTCGAAATGAAAGTCATTTTATCCGCGAGTCCCGCTTGTTTCACTGCGGTGACGGAATCGCCGCCGCCGATAATAGTCGTCGCATCGGACTTCGCCATTGCTTCGGCAATTGCGATCGTGCCGTCGGCAAAATCGGGGATTTCGAAAATCCCGACCGGCCCGTTCCACAAAACCGTTTTAGCTCTTGCGATTTCCTCCTGGAACAAGGCGATGGTCGCTTTTCCAATGTCAACGGCCTGCCAGCCTTCGGTAATGCCGCTCTCACTTGAAAGGCGACTGGTGTTTCGTTTCGGAGCGCCGGGCTTAATTTCCTGGGTCTCGACCACATCAATCGGCAGCAAAAATTTCACAGCGCGCTCTTTCGCGAGATCGAGAAGTTCTTTGGCCAGATCAGTCTTGTCAGCCTCGACCCGGCTGGCGCCAATCGGAATTCCCTCCGCCTTGAAAAATGTATTCGCCATCGCACCGCCGATCAGGATTGCGTCCGCTTTCTGCATCAGAGCTTTGAGGACGCCGATTTTATCCGACACTTTCGCGCCACCCATGATGACAACGAATGGCTTGGCCGGCTTATCAAGCTCTTCGTGGAGATACTTCAGCTCTTTCTCCATCAAGAAGCCCATCGCCCGGACATCCATGAACATGGCGATGCCGGCGGTGGATGCGTGCGCGCGATGCGCCGCGCCGAATGCGTCATTCACATAAATGTCGCCCAAATCTGCGAGGGCGTGAGCAAATTTTGGATCATTGGCCTCTTCTTCCGGCTGAAATCGAAGATTCTCGAGCATCGCGACGTCGCAATCGCACATCGCGCTGACGATTTTTTGCGGCACCTCACCGATTGTGTCGTGACTGAAGAGCACCGGCTGATTGATCAGGATGTGCAAATGATCTGCGACCGGTCGCAGCGAATATTTCGGCACGCGTTTGCCTTTCGGCCGACCAAAGTGCGACATCAAAATCGTTTTCGCCTTGTGCTCGCGCAGAAAATTGATCGTCGGAAGCGCTTCGCGGATCCGGGTGTCGTCAGTAATCTCAACTTTGTCGCCGTCCTCCTTGATCGGGACATTGAAATCGACGCGGACCAGCACGCGTTTCCCGCGAACATCGACATCTCGCAATGAAAGCTTTGCCATTTCGAACTAGACAGGATTAACACGATTCACAGGATTAGTTTTCCGAAATTTTGTTTTAATCCTGTCAATCCTGTCGCCTCTTATTTTGAGAGCATTTCGAGCATCTCAACGCAGCGATTGCTGTAGCCCCATTCGTTGTCGTACCAACCGACGATTTTCACGAAACGGTTGCCGAGCATGATGGTGAGTTTGCTGTCGAAAATGCAGGAGTGCGGATTGCCGATAATGTCAATCGACACCAGCGGTTCGTCGCTGTATTCGAGCACGCCTTTATAACTCTTGTCGGCTGCCGCTTCCTTAAAGGCCGCGTTCACCGCATCAACCGTCGCGTCTTTTTCCAGCACCCCGCTGAAATCGGTGACGGACCCGTCCGGCGTTGGCACGCGAAACGCGCCGCCGTTCAATCTTCCTTTCAAATCGGGGATCACTTCACCAATCGCTTTGGCCGCGCCCGTGCTGGACGGAATAATGCTGACCGCCGCCGCCCGCGCGCGCCGCAAATCTTCGTGCGGCAAATCCAAAATGCGCTGGTCGTTGGTGTAGCTGTGGATCGTGCTCATGAATCCATGGGCGATCCCGAACCTGTCGTTCAAAACCTTGGCCAGCGGGGCAAGACAATTGGTGGTGCAGCTCGCGTTCGAAACGATCGAATGCTTGGCTGAATCGTAAATATTGTCGTTGATCCCGATGCAAATCGTGGCGTCAGGATTTTTCGCCGGCGCCGAAATCAGGACCTTTTTTGCGCCGCCTTTGCTGATATGAAGCTCGGCTTTGTCGCGTGAGGTAAAAAACCCGGTCGATTCCAGGACCACCTCAACGCCGAGTTTGCTCCAAGGCAAATTGCCCGGATCACGTTCCTTCAAAACCTTAATTTTGTGCCCGCGAACGATGATGTTCTCCTCGTCGTGGCCGATTTCGCCGTCGAAACGTCCATGGACCGAGTCCCACTTCAGAAGATGAGCGAGAGTCTTGGTGTCGGTAAGATCGTTGATCGCCTGAATGCGTTGGACTTGTTTTTGATTCATGGCGCGCAAGACGTTGCGACCGATGCGTCCAAATCCGTTGATTCCGTAGTTAGCCATAAGTAAATATCCGAATTGCGGGGTTTGATTTTCGACTGCTGAGCAATTCTTCAGCAATCAGGAGGGGCGGGAAAGTAGAATGGGCAACTGGATGAAGCAATGGCGAAGTATCATCGTCATCTTGACGATTTTATGGGGCCAATCCGCGACTTTTGGCGCGCACGATTCTTCACCGGTGAAGCGAATCCTCGTGCTCGGCGACAGTTTGTCAGCCGGGTTCGGTCTAAGATCGAGCCAGGCGTGGCCGGCGCTGGTAACAGAAAAAATGCGCGTCGCTGGTTTAACCAATTTCGAGATCACGAACGCCAGCCAAATTGGCGGCACCACCGCGGGCGGCTTGGAGAGGCTTCCCGTCCATCTCAAACGCAAAGTCGACATCTTCATCCTCGAACTTGGGATCAACGACGCGTTTCGGGGCGTGCCCATCGTCCAAATCCGAAACAATCTCCAGGCAATCATCGATCGAGTGAAAAAGCGAAATCCTCGCGCTCGCGTGATCATCGCGGGGATGCAGCTGCCGAATTACACGGAAGACGACTACGTTTTCGGGTTTGGCCAGATCTATAAAGAGCTCGCAGCGAAAAATGATGCCGCACTGATTCCGTATCTGCTGGAAGGCGTCGGCGGGGATCCAACGCTAAATCAACCGGACCACGTGCATCCGAATGCGGCCGGGCAAAAGATCCTTGCCGAAAATGTCTGGCGAGTTTTGGAGCCAATCGCCCGGGAAGTTAGCGGCCAGAAGTTGTGGAGGCGCTTGTCTCAAGCGCCTAACCAATTAAACAGGCGGCTGACACAGCTGCCTCTACAACTCCAACGACAAAATGGCGTCCGGGCACAAAACCCAAACCGCTTCACCAGGCGGATGCGTTCACTAATTGATGGACCCAGCGCGACCCAACGAGCCCGAACCGAGCGATCCGTTTAATCCCGAACGCGCCGATCACGCAATGGTCGAGACGATCGAGATTGCAACCGAAGGCGAAGATTGCGACGCGTGCGTGCGCAAACTCCGGCCGGTGTTGATGAAGATCTCGGGCGTGCTCGACGTCGTTGTCGATCTTCCGGACGAACGGGTCACGGTAAAATTCGACGCTCGAAAAGTTCACGCGCCGGATCTCCACGACGCAATCTTGAAGAGCGGTTACAAACCGGGTCCAGTGGCAGATTAGGTAGAGGCGGTTCACCGAACCGCCATGGCGATTGAGGTCAATCGCCGCTACCTGATCGCCGGTTGCTGCTGGGTCAGGCAATGAAACGTGCCGAGACCCCAGATGAGTTCGCGGCAATCGATTCCGACAATGCGGCGCTCCGGAAAACATTTTCCCAAAATCGACAATGCCATTTTGTCGGCAGGATCGGCGAAGGTCGGAACCAGAACGACTTCGTTCGCGACGTAGAAGTTTGCGTAACTGGCGGGTAAACGCATTCCCTCGCGCACAATCTTTCCCGGCATGGGCAGGACCACGATGTCGATTTTTCGCCCACCCACTTTCATGTCGCGCAAACGCGCCAGATTTTCCTGGAGCGGTTTGTAATTCGCGTCGTCCGAATTCTCTTCCACCACGGTAACGACCTTTGCTTCGGAAACGAACCGCGCGAGATCGTCGATGTGCCCGTCCGTATCGTCGCCCTCGATTCCGTCGCCGAGCCAGAGAATCTCGCGAACACCGAGGAAATCTCGGAGACACTTCTCGATTTCTCCGCGTGATAGATTTGGATTGCGGTTCTTATTTAGAAGACACGATTCGCTGGTGAGTAGCGTCCCGGCGCCGTTCACCTCGATTGAGCCACCTTCCAGAATCATTCGCGGATAAAACACCGGAACCTTCAGAAGCTCAGCGACGCGGGTCGGAACCACTTCGTCCAGCTCGAATGGCGGATACTTGTTCCCCCAGGCGTTGTAATCCCAGTCGACGATCGCGAGTTTTGGATCGACATCGCGGGTCAGAAAGATCGGACCGTGGTCGCGACACCACGGCTCGTTCGTCGGTACCTCATAATAAGTGATGCATTCCTGATGGGGCAGCGCGTCGAGCACGGCGCGCGCTTCGGCTTCGTGCGCGCCATTCACAACATTGATGCAGACCTGCTCGCTTTCGGTCAATGCGCCGACCATTTCCCGCAACGCCGGGAGAACGTGGTCGAACGAATCAGGAAAACTGATCCCCTCACGACGCGGCCAACTCAACCAGGTGGCGGTGTGCGGTTCCCATTCGGCCGGCATTCGATAACCGAGTTCCGCAGGCGTTTCTGAAATCATTGAACGAAAGGTCGAACGCTGAACGCCGAACGTCCAACGCCGAATCAGGTACGTTGCGATTCGGTGCTGCTCGTCTTGTAAATCGCACCGACGATGGCGCCTACGATCGCCATTTCGATCAAACCGCTGATGCTGCCGTAGATCAGCAGTTTTGGCGGAAATGGCTGCGTCGCATAGACCCCCATTCGAAAACCGATAGCGGCCAGCTCGATTAACAATCCCAAGCGGACACCAGCAACGACACCACCACCAGCAAAGCCCATGGCATAGATTAAAATGAACGAAAGAATAATCAGCGCCTGTCCAATTAGAATCCAGTGAAAGAGATTCGCCATTTCAGCTCTCGGTCGAAAGAGCGTCGCGGCTTCTGCATAAACATCCTTCAACACCACCCCATTAAGCAGCCATCCCATTGCGAACATAAAAATGTAGGCAACGACGAAAGCGAAAATAAATCGTTTCATAATCAGGCGGTCGTGTTCGTTGAAAGCGGTTTGTAAATCGCGCCGACCAGCGCGCCCATAATGGCAAAGCAGATCAGATCTGCGGCGAACCACATCAGCAGGATGTTTGTGGTCAGCGGTTCGACTGCGAACCGGATGATATTGACGCCGCAGGCCAGAATCCCGATCACAATGCCGTAACCGAAGCCGACCCCAGCGCAGTTCTTTCCAACTTTGCTGACGTAAAGACCGGTGAATGCGAAGGCGACGACGGCGTGGCCGAGAACGAGAATAGGAAAGTGACTGTTAAAGTCAGCCTCGGGGCGCCACATCGACGCCGTGGCCTGATACATCGGTTTCATCAGCATGCCGTGCCAGACGAATCCGAAGAAAAACATGAAAACGAACGCAACGATGAACGCCAGAAAACCTCGT
This sequence comes from uncultured Verrucomicrobiae bacterium, assembly GCA_963817335.1. Classification (GTDB taxonomy): domain Bacteria; phylum Verrucomicrobiota; class Verrucomicrobiia; order Chthoniobacterales; family UBA10450; genus AV40. The sequence goes on from CAWFNX010000005.1 coordinate 132,804, forward strand.
TTGTGATTCATGGCGTCTTTTAGTGACAGCCATGGTTCATTGTCGATCCAAAATACGCGGACGCCTTGGACTAATCCTGCAGGCCGGGAATGTGACCGTAGCCGATGAAGGTCGGCCGCAGTTTACTCTCTCCGTTTGGTTCGCGGTGTTGGACTTTGAAGTCAAAAACGCTGACTCCGTAGCGCGATTCGCCTTGATAAACGCGGCCGTCGCTGGCGCCAACCATGACCCGGTTTCCGGTTTTCTTTTCGCGGCCGAGATAAATCATCGCGTGCGTAATCGGAGGATCGCGCTGGATCGAGTAGGTCCCGGTCCAAAAAAGAAGATCACCCGGCTTTAGATCCTCCAACTCGAACGAATCGTCCTTCTCGCTCAAGACCGGTTCGAACAGCCGGGCGCGACGGAGCCAGACATATTGCTCGCTGGAATCGCGCGGCACATCGGCAACATCATTTTGTTTGAGCACATAATAAACAAAGCCCGAGCAATCCATTCCGCCGCTGCCTGGATCAGCCGAACCATATTTGTAATCGAGGTTGCGGGTGGTCAGCTCGAGGGCCGCAGTCAGGAGCTTTTGGACTTTGAGTGGATAATTTTCAAACCCTTTGATCTGGTTCGGCAAAAGTGTCGCGTTTTCCGCGTGTTGTTTCTTCTGCGGACTTGGAGTTGGCGCCGATGATTCTGCTGCCGTGGGAGCGGGAGATTCAGTTTCAGTCGGAGTCGACGAACCTTTCTTCTTGTGGTGGGACGAGGCACTTGGACTTGCCGACGGTGAAGGACTTTCCGTCGGGCTGACTGTCGGCGAAGCCTTTTTCTTCCGGCGCGGCGAAACCGCAGGTGAGGCGGCCAGCGATTCCGCTTCCGCCACCGGCGTTCGTTTCTTCTTCGGAGAAGCACTCGGTGATGGCGTTGGCGACTCCGCGCTGGTTGGCGACTTTTTCTTTTTTGGTGACAGTGACGGCGACGGTGTGGACGTGGGCGATTTCTTGGATGCGGTAACCTTCTTTTTCTTGTGTGGCGTTGGCGTCGGGGTCGAAAAGATTTTCTTGAGTGAGTTGCCTAACGACGGTTCGGCCGCGTCTATCGCTGGAGCGGCAACGCTGACACAGGTAATTAAGATCAGGACGCGGAGAAGCATGTGGTATCTAATTGGACGGACAACCTTTAGGATTTCTTGAATCAGAATTGGTCAATCGTAGTAGTGTTTCTCGTATGAACGCGATTCGTTTTGTCGCCGCGCTTCTGCTTGCGGTCGACCTGGCCTCGGCCCAAATCGACAGGATCACCGGCAGGAACTTCGCAACTCGCTCGGAAGTTCTGGCCCGACACGGAATGGTTTGCACCAGTGTCCCGGCGGCGACGCAGGCCGGATTGGATATTTTGAAGAAAGGCGGCACCGCAGTTGATGCCGCAATCGCGGCAAACGCGACCCTCGGCTTGATGGAACCGGTCTCGAACGGAGTCGGGGGCGATCTATTCGCAATTGTTTACAGCGCGAAGGACAACAAGCTTTACGGGATCAACGGGAGCGGTCGTTCGCCACTGGGCCTGAGCTACGAGCAAATGAAAGCCGAGCTCGACAAACTGAACAGCAAGACGATTCCGCCGCGGGGAATGTTGCCAATCAGCGTTCCAGGAACGGTGGATGCGTGGGCGGAGCTGCACAAAAAATTCGGAAAGCTGAAACTGGCGGACGATCTGGCGCCGGCAATTCATTACGCCGAAGAAGGTTTTCCGGTCACAGATCTGATCGCGTTCTACTGGCATTTCGGGCCCGCGCTTTACAAAGATATGCCGGGCGGATTTTTCGAAACTTATACCCTCGACGGCAAAGGGCGTACCCCGGCCAAAGGCGACATTTTCAAAAATCCCGCGCTGGCAAAAACGCTGCGATTGATCGGCGAGAAAGGGCGCGACGCTTTTTACAAAGGCGAGATCGCGGACAAGATCGACAAGTTCATGCAGGAAAACGGCGGATTCCTGCGCAAAGTAGATTTCGAAAAACATACCAGCACCTGGGTCGATCCGGTGTCAGTGAATTATCGCGGCTACGACGTCTTTGAATTGCCACCGAACGGTCAGGGGATCGCAACGCTCCAGATCCTGAACATTCTCGAAGGGTTCGACCTTGCGAAGATGGGCCGCAATTCGCCTGAGACATTGCACGCGATGATCGAAGCGAAGAAAATCGCATGGGCCGATCGCGCGAAATATTACGCCGATCCGGCATTCGCAAAGATTCCGCTGAAGACGCTGCTTTCGAAAGAATACGCGGCAGAGCGGCGAAAGTTGATCGATCCAATGCGCGCCGCGAAAACGGTCGCAGCCGGCAAGATCGATAACGGCGATACGATTTACCTGTGCGCGGCGGACGACGAAGGCAACATGGTGTCGTTGATTCAAAGTAATTATCGCGGAATGGGCAGCGGCATTGTCGTCCCCGGACTTGGATTTATGTTTCAGGACCGCGGCGAACTTTTTTCAATGGAACCCGGCCACGCCAATGTTTACGCGCCGGGCAAGCGGCCGTTTCACACGATCATTCCCGGATTCGTGATGAAAGATGGCAAGCCCTGGGAAGCATTCGGAGTGATGGGCGGCGGCATGCAACCTCAAGGTCACGTTCAGGTCTTGACCAATCAAATCGATTTCGGACTGAACGTTCAGGAGGCCGGCGACGCGTCGCGCTGGCAACATGAGGGCGACAACGAACCGACTGGCGAGAAAATGGAGACCGGTGGTTACGTAAATTTGGAGTCGGGAATTCCAATGGAAACGCAGCGCGAATTATGGAAGCGCGGACATAACGTTCGCTTCGACGTCGGCGGCTACGGCGGATATCAAGCGATCAAAGTTGAAATGCACGACGGTCAACGGGTTTACGTCGGGGCCAGCGAATCGCGCAAGGACGGCCAAGCTGCCGGCTATTAGTTTCTCTGCGCTCTCAGATCGGCGAGTTTTTGGACGGCGCGCTCGACGTCCTTTTTCCGTGCGCTGCCAAGAGCAAGAAGTTTTTCCTGCCGATGCACGTTGGCTTCCGCCGCATCGATGTCGGCTTGTTCGCGTTTCGAGCTCGCGGAGTGCGCCGCCTCGATCGCGAGAGCGAGATTATTTTCCGCTGGAGTGACGTCCGTCTTCGCAATTTCGCCAGTGGTCAGCTGCTTATCCTTCTGCAACATTTGTTCCTTGGCCACAACCAGTCGCGCATTCGCCAGTTCAAATTCGAGATGAACGACTCGCAACCTTCGTTGTTCGACTTCCAATTTCGAAAGCGCACCGATTTTTAATAACCGATCCAGACCGGCGAGATTCCTTTTTGCGCGCTCGAATTGTTTTTCGAGCTTGGCGAGATCGATATCTCGCGGCGAATCCGTCGCAGATGTCGCTTCGGGCGGCTGTTCCCGGTCGCGATCTGGAATTAAGAGCGGAGGTTCAATATCGAATGAGCCGGGATCCGGATCGGCAGATTTCTGATCTGCGACAGCGATTGAGCTGATCGTGACCAGGAGCGCAACGCCGCGCCACATGAGAGAAACTTAAGCCGAAAATAACGCTCGGCGCGAGAACAACGTTAACTAGTGGCGGCCGCCGATTCCACCGACCACTCCGCCAACTCCACCGATCCCGCCGATCCCGCCAATTCCACCAACCCCGCCGACGCCGCCCACTGCACCGACTGATCCGACTCCGCTGCTACTTCCGACGCCGCCGGCCCATACTCCAATGCCGCCGACTCCGCCGGAACTGCCAACGCCGGTAAGTCCGCTGGTGGCGCCCATGCCGCCGCCGAACATCGTCTGATTCTGGATGATTGGAGTTTGGACCTGGGTCGCGATTTTCTGTGTCGTCTGAGACGCGGACTTCACGGTCGAACTAACAGTACCGCGGACCGCCGCTTTCGAACGAGCACTCGCGATCTTTTTGCGTGCCGCGCTCACTTTGCTCGTTGTGACGGGGGTAGAAACCTTTTTGGGAAGAACGGTGGCAACCGTGTCATCCACCGTTTGGTAAAAGGACTGGGCCACTGTGCGTGGGCCGGTTGGGAGCGAATTTAAGTCCCGAAAAATGGAGTCCGGTGGAGGAGGAACTACTGGTGGCAATGGGGGCACTGGCAGAATGGGAGTAATCGGTGTGATCGGACCGACTGGCGGAAGAATCGCGCCGCCAGGCGAAGGTATCACTGGGGCTGAGCCTCCGCTCTCCGTTGTCGGAGGAACTTGCGCTAATTGCGGATTCCGAAAATCCTGAGTGCTGGGCTCTTGGTTATCATTCTTCTTCGGGGTCGCCGAATCTGATTCGCGGTTGTACTGGTCGACTGCAATCGGCTGGACCGAAACGTCGATTCTTTCGGTTGAAGGCGGCCGAGGATAGAGTAATTCGTTCGGCCACGCTGCGGCTGCGCGTAACAATTCGCCACCATTAAAGAAATAGAATGCGCAACCCAATCCGCCCAGAACGGCGATCGCCACAAAAACGATGTTGGCCCAGGTGGACTGGCTCAGGCCGACTTCCTGCAAAAATGATTTGGTGTCGGATGGCCGGGGCGAACCTATCGGAACCGGCGCGGAGACGGAGAAAACCCGTTCTTCAGGAGTGGAAAGCGCTTCGCGGAAATCGAGTTGCGGCATACTTTCCGACTCAGGGCTTATCTTATAAAAAAACATAACCCTTTTGCAGCAAGTATCGCGATCGCTCGGGTAAACGGTCTTAGAAACTTTTCTCGGCCCAATTTTTTTCTTGGCAAGACCCAGTTTTATGGCATAGGACTCGCTCGAAACGCTCCCTGCTTCCCTTGAGTCCGAAAATTCTAATTAGTGCGGCTGTCCTGGCCGCGGTCGCCTCGTCTGTTAAGGCAAATCCCTTTCCGATTTCCGGCCCCACTGTGCCGGGAAATCGGGCACGTCTTAACGCCGGGAAAGCCGCTGCGCCTGCTTCGGCGCCGCTTGCGGTGAAACGCGCGATCTGGGCGGCCAACCAGCTTTTTCGCAAACCGTACATTTTCGGCGGCGGTCACAAATCGTTTGTCGATCGTGGTTATGATTGTTCCGGAACGGTTTCTTACGCGCTCGGCGCTGCCGGCTTGCTGAAATCGCCAATCAGTTCAACCGAGTTTCGCAACTTTGGCCAAAGCGGCCGCGGCAAATGGATCACCGTTTACGCGCGGAATGGCCACACTTACGCGATCATCGCGGGACTGCGCCTCGATACGACGCCGTATCTGACCGCCCACGACAAATGGGCGCCAGGATGGCAAGTCGCAGAGCGAGTGCCGGCCGGCGGATTTGAAGCGCGACATCCGGTCGGATTGTAAATCAGCACGGATAGCGCAAGATCGATCATCACAAGATCGAGTTCCATTCACCGCGATTTTGGATTCACCCCGGCCGAGGTCCGCAAACTCCGCTCCCTAAAAACGCCGGCTGGTGTTCAACGGTTTCTTGATGCCCTGCCCTACAATCTCAGTTACACCGCGCGGTCACCGAGAAAGGTGTTGCACGATCGGGTCGCATCCTGCCTGGAAGGCGGAATTTTTGCGGCAGCCGCTCTGCGCGTGCTTGGGTTTCAGCCGCTGATTTTCGATTTGGAGGCAAGACAGGACACCGATCACGTAGTCGCGATTTTCAAAGTAAGGGGGCATTGGGGCGCGGTCGCAAAATCAAACTTCAGCGGCTGCCGTTATCGCGAGCCGGTCTACCGGACATTGCGAGAATTGGCCATGAGTTACTTCAATATTTATTTCAATCTGCGGTTTGAACGAACCCTGCGAACCTATTCACGGCCGGTCAATCTCGCGCGCTTCGATCGTCTGAATTGGATGACAACCGACAAAACAGTCTGGTTCATCGCGGAACATCTTTGCGAAATTCCGCACGTTCGATTGCTTACTTCGGCAATGGAAAAGAATCTCACCCGACTGGATCGTCGAAGTGTCCGAGCCGAAATGACCGGCCATCGAAAGAAGTAAAACGAAAACCGGCTGCGATTAAGCGGAGCAGATTCGTTCTGCGGTAGCGGTCGCTTCCAGTTCCAAAGGCGCCTGCTGGTAGCCGACCGTCGCGCATTGAAAAATGTAGGTTTGAAGGAACGGAAGGACGCCGCCAAGTCTCTGATATTGCGCGGTGTGGACGAGCTCGTGAGCAATCAAAGTGCGATCGCGCCAGTGATCCGATCGAACGAAGATGCCATTCTGCAACGCGAGGCCGCGCGGGGCAGCGGTGATGAAATTGATGGAAGCGGCCGCGGCTTTCAACATGGGATGGACCGGAACTGGAATCGCATCAACCCGAAGCAAGCGAACCCGTTCGGGATTTCGAACTCCAGCCGCTTTGGCATCGGCCAGCTCTGATTTGGAGAGTGGAACCCCTTCGCACAAAACGCGCCGCTCCTGTTCAATCGCCCATTGCGCCGCCAGGGGCAGAAGCTGCTCCACCTGGTCGATGCCGATCTGTTGATCCATGGTTGTTAGAGAGAGCAAAAATCCGGCCGAATAATCTTGAAAGTTCCGGCGATCTGCAGAATTCCAACTCACTCGACAGGATGTCGGATCCGTCAGCTAACCCGCGCGACCCGACACCCGTTTACGGTCCGTAAGGCGACCAGAAACCGACGCCAGCCACGTCAGACAGGGTCGCGTAATCGGCCGACGGAACCTGGGGAAGGGTATCGACGGCCTGAGCTCCGTAAGCGGAACCGAAAAGACTGTTTCCATTATTATAAAGAAGCGAACCTTTCTTGAGGTAGTTCGTCCAGTCGGCGACGTTAACCGTCGCACCGGTGGTTCGGTTCGTTTCGATGGCGTACTGATCGACTGCTGAATCGATCATTCGCAGGTCGTTCAAGATCCTGGAAGCTTGGGAGCGTTTGCGGGCCCGGAGGAATCCCGGAACGGCAATAGCCGCCAACAAGGCAATGATGGCGACGACGATCATTATCTCGACTAAGGTGAATCCTTTGTGCGACTTTGCGGCGAATTTCATAATGGCGAACAAATAGCAGCCCTCATGCCAACACATCGATAGTCGATATTCTGACGGGCAAAATATTACACATGAATCCATTACCGCCGGAAGATTACGAAGCCCTGGCCGAACTTCGCTACTTGGGCCGCAAGTTTCTTCGCTTTAGTAAGGACTTCCTCCGGGCCAAAGCCGGGTTGAACCCGGAACAATATGAAGCCCTTCTGGCCATTAAAGCTTTCCCCGGTAAGACCCTCACCATCTCCCAACTAAGCGAGCGTCTCCAAGTGAAACATCATTCCGCGGTCAACATCGTCGATCGATTAGCCGATCGGAAACTGATCCGGCGCCGGCCAGGCGAACACGATCGGCGCGAACGGCATTTGGAATTAACCGCCAAAGGCGAAAAGCTAGCCGACGAATTAGTCGCCGTGCATTACACCGAACTTCGGGACCGGAGCGGAGAAATGATCAAGGCATTGGAGCGGCTGCGGCGCTAAATCGCGAAGCTTCGGTTAATGGATCCGTGCGAACAGAACGAAGATGTAGGAGATGAATAGCGCGATCGCGATAATCGGCATGATTTTGTGATAGCGCTCGTTAGGCGTGACCGCACCGATTAACAGTATTGCGCCGAAGACTGCATGAAAAACCAGATTGGTCGTGCTCGGCAGCGCACCGCTGAGGACAACGTCTTTCCCTACGCTGGTAACAATCACACCGAAGGCGAGCAGGAACAACCAGCGCCGGTGTGCGTAGAAGTTTGCTTTTAGGTCGATCGGTTCCGTTCCGAACAGGTCCGGAAAAATCAACCCGGCGACCATATAGGTAAGGATGGTCTGGAGCAGAACGACGCTAAACTGTTCGAAAGTCCAGTTGTTGATGCCGCGCATTCCGAACATGGCCCACCAACTTTGAACGCAGGCCAGCAACCAGAGAAACGCCCAGGCCACCACGGGCCAGTAGATTCGGATCTGCGCCCGCGATAGCACCAGCCCTCGAAAACCCTTCAAAATCTGGGTTACGGCAAGGCCGAGAATGACAGACAACAGAACCGACAAATAGCTGAACTCGTCCATATCGATCTTATGTTTTGGACGTCTTGAGTACCGATGTAAATTTGGAAATGAGCGGTCCGAGCCGGACAGGAGTTAAAGTCTACGGCTGCAATCACGTTGCGATCGAAGTGGACGACATTGAGAAGGCGGTCGCGTTTTACAAAGACGTCTTCAATCTCGAGCAACTCGACGAAGGCGAAGGCGACGCCTTTTTCAAACTCGGCGAGCACCAGTTCCTCGCAATTTTCGAAGTGAAGAAAACACAACCCGCAAACGTGCGTCACTTTGGAATCATGGTCCGTAACGAAAAACAGATCGAGGAAGTGCGCGAAAAGCTCACCAAGAAATACAAATTGAAACTGGAGCCGCCGTTCCGCTGCGACTTCCACGACCCCTGGGGCAACCGCATTCAGGTTGTCGATCTTCACGATGAATCGTTGGTCTGGCTCTTGCCTTATCGCGAAGTGCAGAAAGCCGGGATTAAATTCAAAGAATGACAAAGACATATGGACTGACTCATGTCGCACTGGCGGTGAAAGACGCAAGACGCTCGTTCGAGTTCTATCGAAAGGTCTTCGGCGTCGAAAAAGTTCATGACAAGGGCAGCTTTATTCAGGCGCAAACTCCGGGCACACGCGACGTGCTGGTCTTTGACGAAAAAGCAAAACGCACCGGAAAGCGCGGTGGAATCGAACATTTTGGATTTCGGCTAACGAATCCGCGAGACATCGAAGCCGCGACGGATGCAGTGAAGAAAGCCGGAGGGAAAATTCTGGACAAGGGCGAATTCTGTCCGGGCGAACCGTACCTGTACTGCGCCGACCCAGACGGCTACGTCGTCGAAATTTGGTACGAGCCGCCCACTTCGGTCGATCCCAATGGACCGTGACCGTTAGACTAGTTGAAAACCCTTGCCGTATCAGCGCGACACCTACTGCTACTCCTACTCCAACGCCAACTCCGCTACCAAGCGCGACACGTAGTCCTACGCCCACACCGACTCCAACGCCAATACATAGGGCTCCGCAACCGGGCTGAAGGGCACTGCTTCAACAACGGGACTTCTTTCCTCAATTCAAGACCTACGGATTGACGCACGTGGGCTTGCGGTCAAAGACGGAGGCGATCGTTCGAGTTCAGGCAAGGTGGAACGCGTTGTCCCTAACGTGTTGTTAAAATAAATATGCGCTTTACGCGACGGATCTAGCATCGCCTTCGGAGAAGTCGATCTACCTTTGTGCCGACCCGATCGATCCGAAGTAGTGATCGTCGTTAGACTTAGCGCTCGCTAGGGAAAAAAGCTTACTGCGTCGGCCGCTGCCGAGCAAGATCGTGAGACAACGCCTGATTTCTGCTCGACACCCTGCCGGGCCGTCAAATAATCTTCCGGTAGCGCCGGAACGCTTATGCCTTTTCGGTGCCGGGAGGGATAATAATCATGAATAAAAACTCTGCTTCTCGATCCGGCTTCTTCAATCCACGCATTTTAATCGTCACCCTTCTTTTTTCGATCGGACTCTTCCTTTACAACCGCACCGCCGTCAGCAAGGACGGCACCGGGAAGGTCGCCGTCCCAATCGCCGGGGTGCCGCAGCAGGATGTTTCCTTCGACAAGATAATATCGGGCTGCGCGACGGGTTGGTTGGCAGGTCCTGATCTGCCTACAGTGCTAGTTAGAGCAGTCGGCGTTTCTTTCCCGGACGGCGACTTCTATACCGTGGGTGGCCGAACCTCAGATGTGGCAGGCTCTGAGTTCCAACACGTGCTCCGGTACAACCCCGGCACCAACGCATGGACGCAGAAGGGTGTGACACTGCCCGATAACCAGGTGAATAACATGGCTTGTGGCGTGCTCACCGTCTCAGGCACTCCTTCCATTTATTGTGTCGGCGGTTCCGCAGCTACGCAGACCACCGCCACAGCGCGCGTGTTCTTCTACGACCCGGCCACCGACACCGCGACCACACTCACCGCCGCGGACAACTGGCCTGGCGATGCGGCAGGTACAATCCTGCCTGGTGGCTTTGCAGTGGTTAGCAACAAGCTCTACATCCTGGGCGGGTTCAACACCAATGTAGCTTCCACCAACCAGATCTGGGAGTTTGATCCTACTGCTGCCGTAGGTTCCAAGTGGACACAGAGAGTAAATACGCCCGAAGGGATCATGTTTGCACCCACAGCCGCCATAGGCGGCATCATCTACGTGGGAGGCGCATCGGACTTCCAGGGTGGCACAGTGGTTGACACTACCAACTCGTTCAGCTTCAATCCTGCGACTAACACCATCGGGTCCATTGCAGCGATACCGAGGGCGACAGGTGAGACTCGTGGGCTGACGCTCAATGGGAAGATGTATGTCATGGGTGGTGGCAGAGTTGCGCCCAATCCTTCCACCGAGGTGGACGTCTATAATCCAGGCACTAATACGTGGACAACCGACGTGCCATTTACAACTGCGCGACGCAATTTCCCGACCGATACCGACGGTACGAATACAATCTGGCTGGCCGGAGGTTATGCCACTGACGGTGTAACGCCGCTGAGCTCGATGGAAATCTTCAACGCCTCTTGTTGCCCTGGAGACCAATACGTGATCCAGCAGATAGGGGGCAGCATCGTGCCAGGCACGACGGACACCGGCAATCACGGGGATGATCAGGTAACCACGATCTCGCTTCCGTTTCCTTACAAGTTGTACGACCAAACCTTCACGAGCATTAATCTGTCGTCCAATGGTAATGCCCAGTTCACGACCACCGATACAGCCTTCACTAACACTTGCCTGCCGTGGACCACCCACAACTACACCATCTTCCCGTACTGGGACGACCTGTACTTGGTCAATAGCCCGGCCGGCATATTCACATCGGTAAGTGGCACTGCTCCCAACCGCATCTACAACATTGAGTGGCGGGCACAGTATTTCCCTGGGAGCGGCACCGCCAATTTCGAGCTGAGATTGTACGAGGGGCAGAGTCGTTTCGACTTAATTTACGGCACACTGACTAATGGCAACACCAGCGCCACCGCGGGAGTGCAGCAAAACGACACCAACTTTACCCAGTACTTCTGCAACGGTTCGGGCGGTGCGGCTACAGGCGGGCAAAGCTACACGCTGCAGAGTTGCGCATCTCCAACCCCGACACCTTGCCAGTTCAAAGTGCTTGTCGTTTCGGCCGACTGCAGCAACCCTGAAACTAATTTACGAGCTAGCCTGTTGGCAGAACCTGGCATCACTGCTGCAGATTTCTTCGATGCTACCGCCGGCACACCAACCGTCGCTCAGTTGCAACAGTACGACATAGCGATGGTCTTCTCCAACTGCGCCTACCAGGATCAGACTACATTGGGTAACAATCTCGATTCCTACATATCGGGTGGCGGGATTGTGGTGGCTGCGAACTTCGATTGGTACGGTAGCACCAAATCGATTGGTGGCGCTTGGATAACAAATGACTCGCCGTTTAATGACAACGCAGCGGTTAACTTCAGCACTGGCACGCTCCAGACCTGTACGTTTGCGCCGCTCTGCGATGGTGTTACGACGCTTCAATCCTTCTATCGCGAGGTTGTGACCTTGGCTGCCGGGGCGACAGCGGCAGGCACGTGGAACGACAGTTCGCTCATGATGGCTTACAAGGGACGCACGGTAGGGATCAGCGGTTACTTCGGAGATTTATCCGACAGTTATAGCGGTCAGATTGCACGGATCGTCGCCAACACAGGACGATGGCTCTCGGGGTGCGCATCACCCACACCTACGCCAACCCCGACACCTACCCCTACGCCTACGCCTACACCTACACCTACACCAACCCCGACTCCCACTCCAACTCCCACTCCGTGCGCCCATGGACGTGGATGCGGTCCAAGCCCGACTCCAACGCCTGGACACACACCTACTCCAACGCCAACTCCAACGGCAACTCCCACGCCGACCCCGACTCCAACACCTCCGCTTGCCTCGCCGACCCCGACTCCCACTCCAACGCCAATACACAGGGGCCCGTGACCGAGCTGAAGGGCGCTGGTTCAGTTAACAGGACAGGTGCAAGCATCCGCTAATGCCATTATTGTGCACTCGTGGTGTCGTTTATCGTACCTGCCTACAACGAGGAATTTGAACTGCCTGGAACGCTCCAGGCGATTTGTGACGCCGCTGGAGATCGGCCACATGAAATCATTGTCGTCGACGATGCTTCGACCGATCGAACGGCTGAGATCGCGCGCCACGCGGGCACTAAATTAATTTCGATTAATCGCCGGCAGATCGCCGCTTCGCGCAACGCGGGCGGGCGCGCGGCCAGCGGACAGATTCTGCTCTTTGTCGACGCCGATACGCGAATAAATGGCAAACATGTCAGCGGCGCGATCGCGGCATTGGAACAAGGTTATTCAGGCGGCGGTGCCCGAGTCGCCGTTACCGAACCAATCCCTTTCTGGACGCGGCTACTTGTAAACGTGTTCTGCGCGATTTATTTCGCGGTAAACCTCGGCGCCGGCGCTTTTCTATTCACCACCAGGAGAAATTTCGAGGCGATTGGCGGATTCGATGAAGATCTTTTTATTGGCGAAGAAGTTTATTTCAGTCTGGCTTTGCGAAAGCTCGGTCGTTTTCGAATCTTGGCCGAGCCCATCGTCACTTCCGGGCGCAAATTACGACTCTATTCGACCTTGGAAATTCTGAGACATTCATTTCGCGTTATCCTCAAAGGTCCGCGGATCGCCCGTTCCCGCAAAGGCCTCGAGATTTGGTACGATGGTAAGCGCGAAACCGGATCCGCATCGACTTGATGAAAAACGTGCGCATCGCCGTAGCCGAAACGCCGAAAGAAATCGGCAGATGTTTTCCGGTCATGCAGGAACTGCGGACCCACATTGCCGATGAAAAGGAATTTGTGAAGCGCGTTCAGCGCCAGCAGAAACAAGGCTATCTGCTCGCGTTTCTCGAATCAGAAGGCGAAATCCGGGCCGGGGCCGGCTACCGATTTCTCGATTCGCTTTTTTCCGGCCGGAACCTTTACGTCGACGATCTGGTCACTCTGGACGCCGACCGGTCCCGGGGATACGGAGGCCAATTGCTCGATTGGCTTATCGAACAGGCGCGGGCCAAGAATTGCGAAACTCTGGAACTCGATTCCGGGGTGCAGCGATTCGACGCTCATCGGTTCTACTTTTCCAAACGAATGAGCATTTCATCCTATCACTTTCGGATTAAGCTCGAACCCGAGGCCTGAAATATGAAAAACGAAAACCCGTGGATCCAAATCTGTCCCGGAATTAAACGGCAAACCCTCGCCAGCGGAAAAACCATGTATCAAATGCTGGCCACCCTCGAGGCCGGGAGCAAAATGCCCGCGCACCAGCATCCCCAAGAGCAAATCGTCCACATCCTTTCAGGGCGGATGAAACTGATCGTCGACGGAACGCCGCACGACATGAAGACCGGCGATTCTTATTACCTGGCGGGTAATGTGCCGCACGGCGTCGAAACCACTGAGGAGACCCGGGTGGTCGACACATTCAGTCCTCCGCGCGACGAATATCTCGCGATCGACGAAGCCAACCGCCAACGCAAGTAGGCCTCGACCCTACCTGAAAAAAGAGTCGCCTCCAGGCGGATAACCTGTTTAGCATCAATCCCATGTTACACATCATTTGGTCGATCATTGTCGGTTTCATCATAGGCTTGTGCGCACGGGCGGTCATGCCAGGGGTCCAACACCTTGGATTCATAATGACCACGGTCCTCGGCGTTGCCGGATCGATTGTCGGCGGTCTGATTGGACGAATCTTTTCCAAACCGGCCCCCGGCTCCGCCTTTCATCCGGCGGGGTTCATCATGTCAGTGATCTGCGCCATTCTTTTGCTCTGGGCCTGGGGCAAATGGGGTGGCGCGATGGTGCACTAGAAAATCGCCATTCGATCGCAAGATTCGGATCGCCGGGGCCGCTGATGGGTCCGGGCGTGCGAGCCAGTTCAAGTCGCGGTTGCGATTCCGCCGCCTGTCACGCTGTAGTTGCGAAGGCGGAATCTTCGTCTAGAATAGCCGCCGTTCGAAAATGGCTGAAAACACCGAAACGCTGGATATCAAGCAGTTCCAATTGCACGGGAAGGACACGGGCAGCGCCGACGTTCAAATCGCGCTGTTAACGCGCCGGATCGGGCAACTCACCGAACACTTGAAGAGCCATGCCAAAGACCACTCCTCACGCCGCGGCCTCCTTAAGATGGTGGCCCAGCGTCGGAGCTTGCTCGATTATTTGAGCCGGTCCGAAGCTGAACGGTACAAGAAGCTGATCGATAAGTTGAATCTGCGGAAATAATTCCGTCCCGCCCTGCGGGATCGATCCCAGCGCCCAGAGTGCGACGCCGATTCGAAAGTTAGAAACGCGACAACCAGGTCGTTAGGCACCTTGGATTTTAGGTTTTAGTTTCGCGTCCCGCGACTGCGGGACCACGGATTTAAAACCTACAGTCAGGGTGACCGACCTGGAACTCGCACAATCCAGGAAAATAATATGCAACAGAAGGTCACAGCCCAAATAGGGGCCAATCAAATCTCAATCGAGACCGGAAAAATCGCCAAGCTCGCCGACGGCGCGGTCATCGTTTCATGCGGCGACACCATGGTTTTGGCAAGTGCGGTCTCGGCCACATCCATCAAAGAAGGTCAGGATTATTTCCCGCTCACGGTCGATTACCGCGAAAAAGCGGCCGCCGCTGGAAAATTCCCAGGCGGTTATTTCAAGCGCGAAGGCCGGCCCGCCGAAAAGGAAACGCTGACGTCGCGAATGATCGATCGTCCGCTACGTCCGTTGTTTCCGCAGGGATATTTTTACGATACTCAGATCATCTCGATCCTGCTCAGCGCCGATGGCGAAAACGATCCCGACATCCTAGCGATCAACGGCGCGTCGGCCGCGCTTTGCGTTTCGGATATTCCGTTTGCCGGACCGATCGGCGCGGTACGGGTCGGCCGAGTGAACGGACAATTCGTGGCCAACCCCACTCACACCGAGCGCATCGACAGCGATCTCGACCTCATTTACGTCGGGACTGAGAACGACGTCATCATGATTGAAGGCGCAGCCAACGAGCTTCCGGAAGCGGAGTTCGTCAAAGCGCTCGAGTTCGCACATACGCACGCACGCGAGATGATTCGGATTCAAAAAGAGCTGGCGTCCCAAAGTGCGAAGCCGAAACGCGAGATGCCGTTGCTTCACGTCAAACCAGAGTTACTCGAAATCGCCTATCAAGTGGCGGGCGACCGGATCGAAGGCGCGCTTTACACTGCGGGTAAAGTCGCTCGCTCCAAAGCCGTCGAAGCGCTCCGTGAAGAAGTAAAGACGTCGATCCTGGAAAAACATCCGGAGACCGATGGGTTTTCGATCGCCCAGGCATTCGATCACGTCCAGAAGAAAGCGTTTCGCAAAAGTATTCTTGAAAAACAGAAACGGATGGACGGCCGCAGTTATCAGGACTTGCGCCAAATCACCAGCGAAGCCGGAGTGATCCCGCGCGCGCATGGCTCGTCAATTTTTCAACGGGGCGAGACCCAGGCGCTTGCGCTCGTGACCCTCGCGCCGATCGAAGAAGCACAGAATATCGACGCCTATGGTGGCGGAATAACTTCGAAGCGTTTCATTCTGCACTACAATTTCCCGCCGTTCAGCGTGGGCGAGACCGGCCGAACCGGCGGACCCGGACGGCGAGAGATCGGCCACGGCGCCTTGGCCGAGCGCTCGCTCGAACCGATTGTGCCGAGCGAAAACGATTTTCGCTACGCGATTCGAATTTCGAGCGAGATCATGGAATCAAACGGTTCCACTTCAATGGCGAGCGTGTGCGGCGGAATGCTCGCACTGATGGACGCAGGTGTGCCGGTGAAGGGAATGGTCGCCGGAATTTCCGTCGGCCTTGTCACCGAGCAAGGCGAAGATCGCCAACTGAAGCGTTACGAACTGCTGACCGACATCATCGGTTCGGAAGATCATTTCGGGGACATGGATTTCAAACTTTGCGGCACCGATAACGGCGTCACCGGATTCCAGCTCGATCTGAAACTTCCCGGTGTTAGCCACCAAATCATGGCCGAAGCAATCCAGCGGGCGAAAGAAGCGCGGACCAAAATTCTGCAAATCATGCGCGGCGCGCTCGACAAACCCCGGGCGGAATTGTCGAAGTACGCTCCACGGATCGAGACGATCAAAATTAATCCCGAGAAAATCGGCGCTCTTATCGGACCGGGCGGCAAAACGATCAAGGGCATCGTGGCTGAGACCGGCGCCGAGATTAACATCGAGGACGACGGCTCGGTTCACATTTATGCGACGAGCGGCGAATCGATGGCGCGCGCCAAAGAAATCATCGGCGGGATGGCGAAGGAGATCGAGATTGGTGTGACTTATCAGGGCCGTGTCGTTTCCACGAAAGAGTTCGGCGCATTTGTCGAAGTGCTGCCGGGCAAGGACGGTCTCGTCCACATTTCCGAATTGGCCGACTTCCGAGTGAAACGCACCGAAGACGTCGTTAAAATCGGCGACATGATCTGGGTCAAATGCATCGGCATTGACGACAAGGGCCGGGTGAAGCTCTCGCGCAAAGCCGCGCTCAAGGAACGCGCTGAGAAAGAAACCGGTCAGCAGGCGCCAGTTGAGGAAGCTGAAGATTACGAACCGACGAGAAGCTGACGCGGAATTGTCGATTTCAAATTGAAGATTTCAGATTGAAGTTAGGCGCGTCCGCGCTGAATTAAAATCTGCAATCGAGAATTTGAAATCTGCAATGTTGTGAAAGCGGGCTTCGTCGAAAAGCTAATCGGCCGCCTCGGCAAAATTGGGCCGGAGGAGGTGCAGAATTATTTCCTGCGCCTGGCCCAGGAGAAAGGGTTTCTCGAAACCGTTTTCAATTCGATTCAGGAAGGAATCATCGTCACGGATGCGAGCGGTCGAATCACCTATCTGAACGATGCCGCTTGTCAGTTGTTTGGTCTGGAAGCGAACGACTCTATCGGCAAACGTCTGGATGAACGGGTCCGCGGGCTCGATTGGAAATCTCTTTCGCAAAGCGAAGTCGCGGTCAGCCGCGACATGGAGATTTTTTACCCGGCCAATCGATTCATTAACTTTTACATCGTTCCGCTCATTATCGAGCGCGAACCCGGCGCGGACAAAAAAGACGGAGACAAGATTGGTATTTCCGGTCACCAGGTGGGGCACGCCATCATTTTACGTGACATCACCGAAAGCCGCAGGACCGAACAGCAAACGATCGAATCGGAACGATTTAACGCTCTGACCCTGCTCGCCGCCGGCGTCGCCCACGAAATCGGGAACCCGTTAAACTCGCTGAATATTCATTTGCAACTGATCGAGCGCGAAGCGCGAAAGCTCGATGGCGCGAAAGGCGCCGAACTTCAGGAATCGGTCGCGGTCGCGCGCGCGGAAGTGAATCGGCTGGACTCCATAATCACGCAGTTCCTTCGCGCCATCCGGCCAAGCCGTCCTGAATTTAAGCCGGAGAATATCAATTCGATTGTTGAAGAAGCCGTCCGCTTTTTGGCGCCCGAGATCAAGGATCGCGACATCGTGGTCGAACAAGAGCTGCGCTCGGATTTGCCGTTGCTCGAGCTCGATCGCGACCAGATAAAGCAGGCGCTCTATAACCTGATCAAAAACGCGTTTGAGGCGATGAAAACGAGGGGAATTCTGCGGATCCGGACCGACCTGGACGATTCCCACGTGATCGTCAGGTTCACAGATTCGGGCGGCGGAATGACGGCCGAACATTTGAGCCACGTGTTCGAGCCATATTTCACGACTAAGACCAGCGGCTCCGGCCTTGGTCTGTTGATTGTTCGCCGAATCGTTCGGGAACATGGTGGCGAGTTGTCGATTGAAAGCAGCACAGGCAAAGGCCTGACTGTAACAATTCGCCTGCCCCACGTTGACCGGCGCATTCGCATGCTCGAAGCGGGCGATTCGAAATCGAGCGCGAATTAATGGCGAATCCGGAGCAAAAAACCGCCGCTGAAACTCCGGAGCGAGTGTGGCTGTTCGGCCTGGTGTTAATTATTGTTACCGCGGTTGCTTACCTGCCGGCATGGAATGGCAAACCGATTTGGGACGACAACGCCCACATCACCCAACCTGATCTTCGTTCGGCGCACGGCTTGGTCGAGATATGGACGCGACCAGGAGCGACTCAGCAATATTATCCGCTGGTCCACACCGTTTTCTGGATCGAGCAGAGATGTTGGGACGATTCAGTTCTCGGTTATCACCTTGTTAACATTCTGCTGCACGCGATCGGCGCGATCGTTCTTCTCCAGATCCTGTTACGTCTAAAAATTCCGGGAGCGTGGCTGGCTGCCGGACTATTCGCGCTGCATCCCGTCCAGGTCGAGTCGGTCGCCTGGATTTCGGAACTGAAGAACACCCTCTCCGGTTTGTTCTTCTTTTGGGCGATCCTGACTTATCTCGATTTCGACGAAACCAGGAAGCGCGGGGCATATATCGCAGCGCTGGTTCTCTTTGCGCTGGGGCTGATGTGTAAAACGGTGATCGCGCCGTTGCCGGCGGTTGTTCTCGTTGTGTTGTGGTTCAAGCGCGGACAATTGCGAGTACGCCACGACGTCACTCCGTTGCTGCCATTCTTCGCAATCGGAATTGGCGCCGGTCTTTTCACTGCCTGGGTCGAGCGGACCCTGGTGGGCGCTCAAGGCAACGTTTTCCAACTGTCGATCTTGCAACGTGGTTTGATCGCGGCCCGAGATTTCTGGTTCTACCTGTTCAAACTTCTTTGGCCGGACAAGCTGACTTTCATTTATCCGCGCTGGCAAATCGACATAACAATGTGGTGGCAGTGGTTGTCTCTGTTCGCGCTGATTCTTTTAGGCGTTTTCCTCTGGATACTACGCAGGAACCTCCGCGGGCCGCTGGCCGCGACCCTGATTTTTCTTGGACTGCTCTTTCCGGCGCTCGGTTTCATCAACGTTTACCCGTTTATCTACTCATTCGTCGCCGACCATTTCCAATATTTGGCCTGCGCCGCGCCGCTAACTTTGTTCGCCGCCGGAATCACGATCGCGATGGACTCTTTCGGATCAGCGGCGCGGGTCCTTCGCCCGATTGTTTACGCCGGCCTGTTGCTGATTCTCGCCGGGTTGACCTGGCGCCAATCCGCTCAGTATCGAGATGTTGAAACCCTCTGGCGAACGACGATCGCGCGCAACCCGGACAGCTGGATGGCCTACAGCAATCTCGGTTCTTTTTTATCCGAACGCGGCGACCTAGATGAAGCTATCGCAGATTTTCGAAAAGCGCTGGAGCTCTGGCCTAACCAAAGCAAGGACCACAACAACCTGGGCAAAGCACTCGTGCAGGAGGGCCGAATCAACGAGGCGATGGACCACTTCCAAACTGCCCTCAAAATTTCTCCAAATAATCCCGACGCTGAAAGCAACATTGGGGCGGCGTTGCTCCAACAAGGCGACACAAATGAAGCTATTTCGTATTTGCGCAAAGCGATCGAAAAATCTCCCGGACATGCGCTGGCCCACCTGAATCTGGGCAATGCTTTACTCCAAAATGGCGAGGTCGATTCCGCGATCGCCGAATATGAGAAGACACTCGAGCTCCCCTTCGACCATGCGGAAAGCCATTACAGCATTGCTAACGCGCTTCGAAAGAAAGGCGACGTGCAGGCAGCGATCACTCATTACCATAAGGCGATCGAGCTTCGACCTGATTACGCCAATGCGCACAACAACCTTGGCAACGCAGTGCGTCAGCTGGGCAAAATTGAAGAAGCAGAGCATGAATACCAGGCAGCGTTGAACGGCGAGCCTGGCCTGGTCCTCGCTCAAAATAATCTCGCGTGGCTGCTCGCCACCGCGGCCAATCCGCGTCTGCGTGACGGGGCGAAAGCCGTCCACCTCGCCGAGCAAGCGGTTCTCGCAACGAACGGAAACGATCCGGTAATGCTTTACACCCTTGCCGCGGCATACGCCGAGAACGGCGAGTTCGACAAGGCCATTGCCGCCGGCCGAGACGCACTGGCGATTGCGGATGCAAAAGGAATCACGTCGCTTTCGGAATCGCTGCGGAGCAAACTCGCCCTTTTCCAATCAAATTTGCCCTATCACGAAGCGCCACCCGGAGGACAATAAAGTCATCTTCCTCATTGAGAGATTACGCGGTTGAGTGAGAATAAATGACGCAGTCCTGCGCCAATAACTCTCATGGACTCCATCCAGCCCACGCTTCTCATCGTCGACGATGAAAAACACACCCGCGACGGACTGCGCCGGCTATTCGAGAACGACTACGATGTGTATGTCGCGAGCGACATTACCAGCGCGATGAACGTCCTTGAACGCGAACACGTCGACTTGCTTCTGACTGATCTGCGTCTCGGTCCCGAGGACGGAATGCAATTGATCGATCGGGCGCTGAAAATGCCCGACCCGCCGGTTTGCATCATGATGACCGCCTACGGTTCCGTCGACACCGCCGTAGAAGCGATGAAGCGCGGAGCGTACGATTTCGTGACCAAGCCGTTGAATCTCGACAAGGTCGAGATGCTAATCTCGCGAGCGCTGCGGGATCGCAAGCTGACCGAGGAGAACCGGACGCTGCGCCAACAAGTCGACGAGCGTTACGGCCTCGAAAACATCATCGGCGAATCGCCCGCGCTCCATGAAGTATTGAACACGATCCGTCAGGTCGCGCCTTCGTCGGCAAACGTTTTGATTGAAGGCGAAAGCGGAACCGGAAAAGAACTTGCGGCCCATGCCATTCACAATTTGAGCCGCCGCAACAAAGCGAAGTTCGTAACCGTGCATTGCGCGGCGCTGTCGCCGACTTTGCTTGAAAGCGAGCTGTTCGGTCATGAAAAAGGGGCGTTCACTGGCGCGCATGAGAGACGCATTGGACGTTTCGAGCAAGCGAGCGGCGGCACGATTTTTCTGGATGAGATCGCGGAGATCCCGCTTTCCACGCAGGTAAAATTGCTTCGGGTGATCAGCGAGGAGCGCGCGTTCGAGCGGGTCGGCGGCAACCAAAACTTGCGGGCGGATGTTCGTTTGATTGCGGCAACAAACAAAAATCTCGAACAGTCGGTGAAAGAAGGGAAATTTCGGGACGATTTATATTTTCGCCTCAACGTCGTGCGCATCGTCATGCCGCCTCTGCGTGACCGGAAAGACGATATTCCGTTGCTCGTGCGCGGGTTCTTGCGCCTGTTTTCGAAGGCCAACGACAAGGAAGTTATCGATCTGACGCCTGAAGCCATGAACGCGCTGCTTACTTATAACTGGCCAGGAAATGTTCGGGAATTGCGGACAGCAATCGAGCACGGAGTCGTGATGTCGACCGGACCAAAAATAACCGTCCGTGATTTGCCGCAGTCGCTGCGACAAGCCGGCGGCGCGACTCTGCCGCGCGGAATCTCTCCGTCGAAGGCATTCGGCGAAAAGGCCAGCCCGCTGGATCTCCACGAAACCGAACGCAAACTCATCTTGCAGGCCCTGGCTACAACCAACGGAAACGTAACCGCCGCCGCGAAAAAACTTGGAATCAGCCGGCGCACCCTTCACCGAAAGATCAACGAATTGAACGCAGAAAAGGATGTTGGGGCGACAAAAGCCGAACCGAAACAACATGCCGGGTAGCGAAGAATTCATTCAGACTGCAGTTCACGCACTGGAAGCAGGCGGACTCGCCGTCTGGATCAAACGCAGCGCCGTTGCGCTCGGTATCATCGCCATCGCCGCGATTTATTTGTACCAATTTCGCGGCCTCTCGACCTCCCAGGGAATGGACCAGGCCCAAATCGGACGCGCCATTGCCAGCGGCGAGGGTTGGAAGACGAAAGTCGCGCGCCCGCGGGCAATCGGCCAACTCCAAACTCACGGGAAATCCGTGTCCGAAAAAATTTGGACGGACACTTACAACGCGCCGTTGCCGCCATTCGTCGATGCCATCGCTCTTTTGTTCGTCAAGCCTTACTGGAAAATAACGCCGCGCACATTGATTTACGCCGGCGATCGGGCGATTGCGATTATGTCGATTCTGCTCTTCCTCGGATCGATCGCCATCCTCTTCTTTACTGCGCGTCGATTGTTCGATCGACGCCTTGCCTTGCTCGCCTGTGGTCTGGTCCTTCTTTGCGACTCGATGTGGCAATATTCGCTATCGGGGTTGCCGCAGATGTTGTTGCTCCTGTTGTTCAACGTGACGGTTTATCTGCTGGTCCGAGCAGTCGAAGCGCATTATGCGGGCGAATCGACCATGAAATGGCTCGCCGCCGTCGGTGCTGTATTCGGTTTGCTTGCCCTGACTCACGCTCTGACTTTCTGGATTTTGCTGGGCGCGGTAATTTTCGCCGCGTTTTTCTTCCGGCCCCGCGGTTGGCCGGCGGCAATCATACTCGGCGCATGGGCAATCATTTATGTTCCGTGGCTGATTCGTACCCTCGCGGTCTGCGGGAATCCTGGAGGCGTGGCGATCTATTCGCTTTTCACCGGAATCGGTCACACCGAGTGGGGTTGGATGCGACAAATGAATTTTGATCCGGGCCCCGGTTTGCTCGGTTCGTTCCGCGACAAATTGGCCATTGGCCTGACCTCGCAGACCGCGCATCTCTTCGAATATTTCGGCCTTAGCGTGGTAGCGCTGATGTTTTTTGTTTCGCTACTCCATCCGTTTAAAAGAACGGAAACCGCGGCCATCCGTTGGATTATTTTAGCAATGTGGGGCGGCGCGGTGCTCGGGATGTGCCTCTACGGGATCAATGAAGAACAGGGTGTGGCCGCAAATCAGCTCCATCTGATCTTCGTCCCTCTGATGACCTGTTACGGTCTCGCTTATCTCCTTGTGCAATGGAACCGCCTGACGATCAATATTCCCTTCGCCCGGGTCGGTTTTCTCACACTTCTTTATCTGCTCTGCGCCTTACCGATGATTTTCGCGACGCCATGGCTCTCTCCGCAAAAGCCGTTCGTCCGGTGGCCACCCTATATGCCAGGGCTGATCGGGGTGTTGAACGACTGGATGCAGCCAGAAGAAATCACAGCCTCCGACATGCCCTGGGCCGTTGCATGGTACGCGAATCGGCGAAGTTTGTGGCTGCCTGAAACGATCCGGGTGTGTACCGATCTCGGCGACTACAACGTTCTTGGCGGACCAGTGAACGGCGTTTACCTGACGCCGGTCAGCGGAACAGACAATAAGCTCCGCGATATCGTAAGAGGCGAATATAAGGACTGGGCGCCGGTCATTCAGCGAACCCAGATCCTCGAGAAGTTTCCATTGAAGTGGAATACCGTCGCGCTCGGGCTCGACAACGAATGCCTTTTCCTGAGCGATCACGATCGAAACCGGCCGCCCCCACAATGATTGCCGACACTTTCCCGTTTACGTACTGGCATCCGAGCGTTTCAGTAAGGTCGTGAAGCAGCAGGCGACTAAAATCTTCGGGACGGACGGCGTCCGCGGTGTCGCCAACGTTGAACCTGTCACGGCGGAAACGGCATTGAAACTTGGCCGGGCCGCCGCCCATGTGTTCACCCAGTTAAATCCTCGAACCCTGCCGGAAGGCACCCGGCCGAAAATCGTTCTCGGCAAAGACACTCGTCGCTCCGGTTACATGCTGGAGAACGCCCTTGTTGCCGGAATCACCTCGCTCGGTGTTGATGTGCTTGTTATTGGGCCGCTGCCCACTCCCGGCGTCGCCTACATCACTCGATCACTTCGCGCCGATGCCGGAATTGTTTTGTCCGCATCGCACAACCCGTATGAGGACAACGGCATAAAATTCTTCCGGCACGACGGGTACAAACTCGACGACCAGGTTGAAGCCCAAATCGAGGACCTCGTTTTCACTGGCAAAATCGACAACATTCGGCCGACCGCCGGAAATATTGGCCGCGCTACCCGCATCGACGACGCGCTGGGCCGCTACGTGGAATTCGCAAAAGCGAGTTTCCCGCGAAGGATGTCCCTGGAAGAACTGCGGGTGGCCGTCGACGTGGCGAACGGCGCCGCTTACAAATCAACGCCCTGCATTTTGCGCGAGCTCGGCGCCGAAGTTGTCGTTGCTCACGACGAACCGAACGGAATGAACATTAACGACGGTTGCGGAAGTACCTATCCCGACGAAATACGGCGGATCGTCGAAGCAACCGATGCCGACGTTGGGATTACTCACGACGGGGACGCCGACCGCGTTCTGCTTTGTGACGAAAACGGCGATATTGTTGATGGTGACGAAATTCTCGCGATCGCCGCGCTCGGTCTTTTGAAATCCGGACAGCTCCGCGATAACACGCTGGTCGCGACCGTTATGAGCAATTTCGGTCTCGATGAAGCGCTGGCGGCCAACGGCGGCAAAGTCATTCGCACGAAAGTCGGCGATCGTTACGTGATCGAGGAAATGATGAAGAAAAATCTGAACCTTGGCGGCGAACAAAGCGGCCACCTCATCTTCCGCGATTTTACCACCACCGGCGACGGCATCATCAGCGCGCTTCAAATCCTGCGCATCATGCACGAGACCGGTCAGCCGCTCAGTAAACTGAAAAAATGCCTGAAGAAATATCCCCAGGCCCAGCGTAATCTGGTTGTGAAATCAAAACCGCCCATCGAGGAATTGCTCGAGGTCGTGAAATTGCGGGACGAAGTTGAACGCGAGCTTGGCGGCAAGGGGCGCGTTCTTCTGCGTTATTCCGGCACCGAATCGAAAATCCGGCTTTTAATTGAGGGCCGTGAATTGGATAAAATCGACAAACACGCCAACCGAATCGCCGATGCGATCCAGACCGCGATCGGCGCAAATTAATTCTACGATGCGCAAGCACTCTTCCGAAAATAGCCCAGCCTTTGAAGGCTGGGAGAATCGTGCCTTTGCAATCATGAGTCCCGCCAGGGACGGCAGGATAATTCTTTCGTCCCCTCGGGGACTCGACACGTGTTCATTATTGGCCCCCAGCGTTAAAACGCTGGGCGACTTTCAGATGGAAAACTCCTTGTAATGAACCTCAGCCACGTCATCGAAGCTCTCCTGTTCAGCGCGCACAAGCCGCTGTCGACCAACGAGGTTGCCGATCTTTTGCGCAACGCCGGCGCGGAAGACGATTTTGCGCCTAACGAGTTTGCCAACATAAAGCCGGCGGAAGTCGCCGCCGCAATCGAACAATTGAAGGTCGAATACATTCAAAACGAGCACGGGTTTCAGTTGGTAGAGAAGGCCGGCGGTTGGCAGCTGACCAGCGATCCCAAATACGCGCAGTGGGTTCGCGGATTATTTCCCGCCCCGAAGCCAGCACGTTTGAGTTCGCCCGCACTGGAAACACTTGCCATTATCGCTTATCGCCAACCGATCACGCGGGCAGATGTTGAAGCTGTCCGTGGCGTCACGATCGACGGTGTGCTCCAAACCTTGATGGAGCGCGGCTTGGTGAAAATCGCCGGACGCGCCGAGATTCCCGGCCGGCCGTTGCTTTACCAAACGACCGAGTTTTTTCTCGATCACTTTGGCCTGCGCACGCTCAACGAACTGCCAAACGTTGAGGAATTGCGCACCCGGCACTTGCCGGTAGCGCCCCGACCCGCTCAGGCGCCCACTGAAGAAGTAAGCGCTCCCGCCGCGGAGACCGGCAGCACCGAGTAATCCACTGTCCGCGATGCGCTGGTTGTCGATCGTCGCCATCGCCTTCTCAGCTTCGACGTCGTTATTTGCCGCCGACATTCAACCCGGCAATTGCGCCCGTGCCGCGGGATACTCGGAAAACAACCGGGGGTTCTCCATGCTGGTCAGGCAAAATGGAAAGACCGTTTTCGAACATTACGCAAACGGCGGCGGCGCGGACATGCGCTGCAAGATTTTCAGCGGCACCAAGAGCTTTTGGGGAATCGCTGCGCTCTGCGCGGTGCGCGACGGGTTGATCAAACTGGACGATCTCGTAGCTGACACCATCACGGAATGGAAAAATGACCCTAGGAGGTCGAAGATCACCATTCGACAATTGCTCAATCAAACCGACGGAATCGAACCTGCGCCACATCTTCACAGCGATTCGATCCATGATCGGAGCGCTGTCGCGATTCAATTGCCGTTGGTCGCGCCGCCCGGCACAGCATTCGCCTACGGCCCAAGCCATCTTCAAATTTTCAACGAACTGCTCCGCCGAAAACTGAACGGACGGTCAACGATTTCCTACATTCAGGAGAACGTGCTGTCGCCTCTTGGCCTAACGAGTCTAGAATTCAAGAAAGACGGTCGGGGCAATCCGTTGCCCGCCAGTGGATTTGAATTGAGCGCGCGCGAATGGGCGCGGTTCGGCGAATTGCTGCTGGGACGCGGCAATTACGACGGAAAACAGGTAGTCCCATCGAGTTTGCTCAGTCAGGCCTTCGCTGGATCGGGAGCAAATCCATCTTATGGATT
Organism: uncultured Verrucomicrobiae bacterium; assembly: GCA_963817335.1. GTDB lineage: Bacteria > Verrucomicrobiota > Verrucomicrobiia > Chthoniobacterales > UBA10450 > AV40. Next base: position 159,268 of record CAWFNX010000005.1, read on the forward strand.
AACATTGTGGCTAAACCGCCAGGCGCCCAACGCCCACGAAATCGATTACGAAAAGGAACTTGATCTCAAATGGCAGCGAGCGCGTTGGGGCGGAATTTGCATTTGCCGGGCTGCGCCGCCAGACATGGTGGTTGCGCTGGGCTCGAATTATCAGCGCTTGTTCATCATCCCCTCGATGAACGCGCTCATCGTCCGCCAGGGAATGAGCCCGAAATTTTCTGACGGCTACTTTTTGCGTCTCGTCCTGGGGCGATAAACTGTAGGAGACGCTGCTAGCGTCTCGGGAAGCAAACTGCTTCCCCTACAGAAAACCACAGTTTAGATTGTCGCTCTTATGAACAAATTTGCGATCGGTTGTGGCGGTCTTGTCGTCATTCTCGTCTTCATCGTTTTTGTTATCGGGCTATTTTTCTGGGGGACCTACAATCGGCTGGTCGGGTTGCAGCAAGGCGTCGACACCCAATGGGCGCAGGTCCAAACCGTTTATCAACGTCGTGCCGATTTGATTCCTAATCTCGTCAATACTGTCGCCGGGGCGGCCAACTTCGAGAAATCAACCCTCACCGAAGTGACGAATGCTCGCGCGAGTGTCGGGCGCGTCCAACTCGACCCAAGCAAAGCGCCGACCGACGCCAAACAACTCCAGGATTTCCAGGCAGCGCAGGGCCAACTCAGCAATGCACTCTCACGTCTGCTGGTTGTGGCGGAAAATTATCCGCAGCTGACCGCGACCGAAAATTTCCGCGGACTGCAAGCTCAGCTTGAAGGGACGGAAAATAGAATTGCCGTCGAGCGAAACAAATTCAATACCGTGGTGCAGGATTACAACATCGCGGTGCGCCGTTTCCCAACGAACATGATTGCGGGGATGTTTGGATTTTCTCCGCGGCCATTCTTTAGTGCGCAACAAGGCGCGGAAAAAGCGCCGACCGTGAATTTCAATTTCGGTTCGCCCGCGCCGGCGGCTTCCCCGGCGGCAACTGCGGCGGCGACACCATAACGTGATTTTCGGTACTGTAGTGGCGGGCGTGTCGCCCGCATTAAAGCAGCCGGCACGGCTGCCGCTACATCTTTATTTGAAACAGATCGCGCTGTGCCTCGCGGCATTTGTCGCGATTCAATCGCACGCCGCCGAAGTAATTCCGCCAAAACCGGCGGCCTACTTCAACGATTACGCCGGGGTGGTCTCGAAAGAAGCGGCATCGCGATTCAACGAACAGCTCGCCCAATTCGAGCGCGAAACTTCAAATCAAGTCGTGGTCGCAGTCTTCCCAAAAATGCAAAGCGACGACGACATCGCTGCTTACACCCGGCGGGTGGCGGAAGCGTGGGGCGTTGGCCAGAAAGATAAACGAAACGGCGTCGTTTTATTCGTTTTCACCCAGAACCGAAAAATGTTCATCCAAGTTGGGTACGGATTGGAAGGCGCTCTGCCCGACCTCACGGCATTCGACATCACGGAATACCGGATCAAGCCGCATTTTCGGAAGAACGATTACGAGGGCGGCCTTGCCGAAGGGATCGATTCGATCTTCAAAGCTGTCCGTGGCGAATACAAAGGGTCGGGAAACACAGTTCGCGAGCGCGGTCCCGAAAAAGCAAACATGTTCGTTCCCAATCTTCTGCTGTTTTTCTTTTTCGCGATGTTTCTCTTCTTTGTGTCGCGTCTGAGACCGCGCCATGGATATCACTACAGTAGCGGTGGCGGCGGATGGGCCTGGTCGCTGGGCGGAGGCGGAAGTGACCGCGGCGGCTGGTCGTCCGGTGGAGGCGGGGACAGCGGATTTAGTGGCGGCGGCGGAAGCTTTGGAGGCGGAGGCGCCGGGTCCAGTTGGTAATCGAATGCGAACGAGAGAATTTCTGAGCAGGCTGGAACACGACCAGATCGTAAAAGCGATTCGCGATGCCGAATCGAAAACCTCCGGCGAGATCCGCGTCTTCATTCAGCGCGGCGAACTGAAAGACGACCCGGTGATTGCCGCGCAAAGGAGATTTCGCCGGCTTGGTCTTCACAAGAATTCTCAACATAACGACGTTCTGATTTTCGTCGCCCCGCGCGCCCATAAGTTCGCGATCGTCGGGGACGAAGCAATCCACCAGAAATGCGGTGAGGAACTCTGGCAACCGCTGGTCGAAAAAATGCGCGAACATTTCCGGAACGAAAAGTTCAGCCACGCATTGATTGAGGCCATTCACGAAATCGGGAGCGCCCTGGCTGCGCATTTCCCGAAAGGATCGATGTCATCACACCATCGCGAGCAGTGAAGCGAGCCGCTTTCTGTATTGCGTTGATCGGGGCGCTAGCGTTGAACGCGGTACGTGCCGCCGAAGTCATTCCGCCATCGCCGGCCCATTACTTCAACGATTACACCGGCATCGTTTCACAATCCTCAGCCGCCGAATTCGACCGGCAACTGATGCAATTCATGGTTGAGACTTCAAACCAGGTCGTGGTCGCAATTTTCCCGAAAATGCAAAGCGACGACGACATCGCGGCCTATACCCAACGCGTTGCCGATTCCTGGGCCGTCGGACAAAAGGACAAGCGCAACGGGGTGGTTCTGTTCGTGTTTGTCGAAGATCGCAAAATGATGATTCAGGTCGGCTACGGCTTGGAAGGCGCGCTGCCGGACGTGACGGCGTTCAACATCACGGAGTACCAGATGAAACCTAAATTCGTCGCCGGCGATTACGAAGGCGGACTCCGGATTGGGATCGATTCGATTCTCAAAGCTATTCGGGGCGAGTACACCGCAGCCAAACGGCCAGTGAAGGAGACTCCTCGCCATCATCGGAGCATCGCGCCGCTGTTGTTTCTGCTCTTATTCGTCCCGCTTAGCTTGCTTTTTGGCCTTCATCGAACCGCAACTCGAGGGGTCGGTCTTTCGAGCAAGGGCACGCACTGGACGATCGATTGGGGAAACGTTGTTTTTTTCTGGCTCAACCTCCTTCTCAGCAGTTCAAGCCGCCGCGGCAACGGATCTTCATCAAGCGGCGGTGGCTTCAGTGGCGGCGGAGGCAGTTTCGGGGGTGGCGGTGCCGGTTCCAGCTGGTGACTGGCCCGGACTTGCAAAATCCCGGATTTGCTCTTTATTCCACGCTCCGCAGCGAGTTTTTTAATTACGCCGTTGGTCCCTGGGTCTCAGTCGCTTGGCTGAAACCACACTCGCCAGGGGAAACCCGGCCCTGAAAGGAATTTAGCGATTTAAAGATTTATCGATCTGACGATTTGCTAGCTGCATTCGTTAAATCACTCATTCGTTAAATCGTTAACTATTAAGCTATGCCAGTTCGTTACGGTCGTTTTGAAATGCCGAAAACTCTGTCTAAAGACGAGAGCTCGGCCACTGATACCTACGCCAAGTTCACCGCCGAGCCGTTTGAGGCCGGTTATGGTCACACCGTTGGAAATTCGCTTCGCCGGGTCCTGCTTTCCTCGCTCGAAGGCGCCGCTATCACCGCGGTAAAAATCGCCGGAGCGCAGCACGAGTTCGCCACCTTGCCGGGCGTCGTCGAAGACGTGACCGACATCGTGCTCAACCTCAAAAGGGTGAAGTTCAAATCGAGCGATGGCCACGAGCCGAAAAAACTTTCGCTAAGCGTGAACAAGGAAGGCGAAATTACTGCCGGCGACATTCAGGAAGTCACCGGTTACGAAGTGCTGAATCCGAAACAAATCATCTGCACTCTCGACAAGAAACATAAATTTGACGCCGAGCTCGAAGTCCGGGTCGGCCGCGGTTTCGCCACTGGCGAAGAAAACAAGCGCACCGACCAGCCGATCGGTCTCATCCCGATCGATTCGATTTTCTCGCCGGTCACTCGCGTGAAATACGCGGTCGAGAACACCCGGGTCGGCCAACGCACCGATTACGACAAGCTCATTTTGGAAGTCTGGACTGACGGCCGCTTGACTCCGGACGACGCGCTTCTCCAGGCCTCGGCGATCCTCCGTCATCACCTCGATGTCTTCGTGAACTTCAACGAGGAAGTGATCGAGTTCGACGAAACGCCGGCAGGGGTCAGCGAAGAAAACATGAAGCTGAAGAAGCTTCTCAATATGAGCGTCAACGAGATCGAGCTCAGCGTGCGCGCCGCGAACTGTTTGAACAACGCGAACATCACGACGGTTGGTCAGCTCGCGCAAAAGACCGAGAGCGAAATGCTCAAGTACCGCAACTTCGGCAAGAAATCGCTCAACGAGATCAAGGACAAGCTCCAACAGCTCGGGCTCAGTTTGGGAATGAAATTTGAGGCTGGTCTGGTAGAACCAGTGACCAGCGTTGCATCGGTCGATGGTGCTTCTGAAAACGGCGCCAGCGAAGCGGCGACCGAGCGCAAATAATTCGAGCGAGCCAATTCAATGCGACACCAAAAGAAAACCGTGCGGCTCGGCCGAAAGGCCGAACACCGCAAAGCGCTCCTGGCAAACCAGGTTTGCAGCTTGATTGAGCATCGCCGGATCAAGACAACGCTGGCGAAAGCCAAAGCGGTTCGTCCGATCGCCGAAAAGATGGTCACTCTTGGCAAGAACGGTTCGATCCATGCCCGGCGGACCGCGTTTGCGACATTGCGCCAGAAGGACGCGGTCAAAAAACTGTTCGACGAAATCGCGCCGGCTTCTACCGAGCGCAACGGCGGTTACACTAGGATCATTCGACTCGGTCAACGTCACAGCGACTCCGCTTTGATGGCGCTGATCGAATGGGTTGACGTTGCGGCGGTTGTTGAAGAAAAGCCTACCGAGGAAAAGCAGGCGAAGAAGAAAGAACCAAAAGCCGAAACGAAACCGGAAACCAAGACTAAGGAGCCAAAAACCGAAAAGGTTGAGGCCAAAGAAGAGGAAAAGCCTGCCGAAGAGCCAAAGAAAAAACGGCGCTGGTTCGGCCGGAAAAAGGAAGAATAGGTAGCGGCGGTTCACCGAACCGCCAATGGCGATTCAGGTCAATCGCCGCTACCTGATTTCAATCAGCTTCCAATTGATTTTACCATTGCTGACTTCCAGCCAGGCTACGCTTCGGGGCACGCCGCGGTTTGGCCTTGTCACACAACCAGGGTTCAAAAACAGAACCCCGCGACGTTTTTCGTTACGCGGCACGTGAGTATGACCATGCAACACCACATCGACATCATCCGGCGGAACTTCCGGCGGAATATGCACGAGCCGAAACTTCAAACCTTGGCGGGTAAGATCGACCACCAGCGGCCAGTCCTCGTTCCAATCGCAATTTCCGCGGACCACCGTAAGCGGCGGCCCGATCGTCTCCAGGTCCAGAGTAATCGTCGGTTCGCAAACATCGCCCAAGTGCCAGATCTCATCAGCGTCGCGCGCAAGATCGAGAACTTGCTGCGGCAATTTGTTATGGGTGTCCGCCAGGACAAAAATCCGAAGCATCAATATCTAAGGAAAGCAGGAACGCAGGAAACGAAAGCCCTAACTGATTCCTGCTTTCCTGTTTTCCTTAGAGATAATTGGCCTGCTTCGTGCGAGGTTTCACTTTAGGAAATGTCCTTTAATAATTTCGACCTTTCATCGGAAGTCGTGCGCGGGACCCAGGCCATGGGTTTTACCGAGCCGACCCCGATCCAGCACCGCGCTTTCCCGATTATTCTGTCGGGCAAGGATCTGATCGGAACCGCGCAAACCGGCACCGGCAAAACCGCGGCTTTCGCGTTGCCGATCCTGACCTTGCTGGCCAAGCACGGAAAATTCCGTTGCCTTGTTTTGGAACCGACCCGCGAACTCGCTGCTCAAGTCGAAACCGCGTTTCGCGATTATGGTCGATTTACCGATTTGCGCGCGACGGTTGTTCATGGGGGCGTCGGATACGGCAAACAGCGCGAAGATTTGACACGTGGGGTCGATGTCGTGGTCGCAACGCCCGGGCGTTTGCTCGATCATCTCGAACAAAAGACTCTTCATTTTCGGGACGTGAACATTCTCGTGCTCGACGAAGTCGATCGCATGCTCGACATGGGATTTCTTCCGGATGTTCGCCGGATCGTGGAAAAAATTTCGACCGATCGGCAAACCCTCCTTTTCTCCGCGACCCTGCCGCCGGAGATCGAGCGACTCGCTGCCTGGGTCCTGCGTGATCCAGAAATGGTGGAAATTGGCGTGCGCCGTTCCCCCGCCGAAACGGTGACCCACGCGGTTTATCCGGTCGCCGCCGAGCAGAAATTCGATCTTCTGATGGCGTTGCTCGAACGCACCAACTTTGATAGCGCGCTGATCTTTTCCCGAACCAAACACGGGGCCGATAAAATCGCGCAGAAGTTGAAACAGGGAAATCATTCGGTTGCGGTTTTGCATTCCAACCGGACCCAGCGCGAGCGGATTGAAGCGCTCGAAGGATTTAAGAGCGGTAAATACGAAGTGATGGTCGCCACCGACATTGCCGCGCGCGGACTGGACATCGCCGGCGTCAGTCACGTGATCAATTACGACGTTCCCGAACACGCTGAAGATTACGTTCATCGGATCGGTCGGACCGGTCGCGCCCAAAATGTCGGGGACGCGTTCACCCTCATGAACGGCGAAGAAGTTGCCTCACTTCAGGCGATCGAACGCTTTATCGGCCAAAAGATTCCGCGCCTGAAACTCGAAAACTTTCCGTATCTCTACACTGTGCTCTTCGAACCGGAATCAATGGCCGGCGGACGCCGCGCCATCGGCGGTGGCCGATCGCATCGCGGTTATTCCTACGGACGCCGGCGGAGATAATCAGAAAGAGGAGAGGATTAGCAGGATTGTATTCGATTTCAGAACTCTGCTCTGACCTAAATCCGGTGAATCTCGTTAATCCTGTCTAGTTCGAATTTCTTTTCCCGCACCACTGATCCACCCAGTCGTTCACGGTTTTATACCACAGCCGCGAATTCTGCGGTTTCAGCACCCAGTGACCTTCGTCCGGGAAATACAACATCTTCGACGGCACTTTCAACACTTGCAAAGTGGTGAACAGGTCGAACCCATTTGAAACATCGAGCCGATAATCGAGTTGACCGTGCACAACCAACGTCGGCGTTTTGAATTTGTCCGCGAACAGGTGCGGCGACCATTTCCGATAAAGCTCGCGATTCTTCCAAGGTGGCCCTTTGAATTCCCAATTCGGGAACCAAAGTTCCTCGGTCGTTCCGTAGGCCGACTCCGTATTGAACGTGCCATCATGCGACACGATGCATTTGAATCGGTCGGTGTGGCCTAACAACCAGTTGGCCATGTAACCGCCGTAGCTCGCGCCCAGCGCGGCCTCGCGGTTTTTGTCGATGAACGGGTAAGTCTTCTCCACGTAATCGAGTCCCTTCATTAGGTCGACGTACGGTTTGCCGCCCCAATCGCCGCTGATCGAATCGGTAAACTTCTGCCCGTAACCGGTCGAGCCGTGGAAATTGATCATCACGACCAGGTAATTTCCTACCGCAGCGAACAACTCCGCGTTCCAGCGATACGTCCACGAATCTCCCCACGCTCCTTGCGGTCCACCATGGAGTAAAAACTTTAGCGGATATTTCTTGTTCGGATCGAATCCCGGCGGCTTGACCATGAAACCCTGAACTTCTTCGTCATTCGCGCCTTTGAACGTGAACGACTCCAACGGTGGCATATCGATCCGCGACAACAGCGCGTCGTTCATGTGCGTGATCGGCTTTGGATAGACTACGTCCTGCCCGTGGCCTGATGCGTTGTCGTACTCCTCGAGGTCGAAACGCGCGATCTCGTTAGGCGCAGCGATTGACATTCGCGTGAAAAATACGGCCTTGCCGTCCTTCGACGGGGCCAAGTCGTCACCGTGCAATCGCATGACTTCGCTGGCTTTATTGTCAGACAGCGAAAATCCATAAATTGGATTTTCGCCATGATCTTCGACGGTAAAGAAGATCGTCTGCGAATCTCCTCGCCAGGCCAAACTGCCAACTGATCGCTCGAATTTTTCGGTTAACTCCCGGATTTTTCCAGACTGTCGATCCTGCAACATCAGCCGCCATTTATCGGATTCGAAGCCGGCGCGGGCTTGCGATCGCCAGGCAAGATATTTTCCGTCCGGCGAATAGAGCGGTGTTGTGTCGGCGCCGGGACTGGTGGAGATTTTCTTTGGCGCGCCGCCCGCCATGGGCACAACGAAAATTTCGTTGTTCGTGCTGGTCGCTTCGACCTCGTCGATGTTGCTCGTGTAAGCGAGTTCCTGCCCGTCCGGCGAAATCGAATACATGTCCTGCCCACCGAGATTAAACGGCGGCACGTCGTGATCACCAGGGGTTAAATCTCTCGGTTCGTTCGTACTCGGCTGCTGGCCGCTGGAAACTTGACCGAAATTATCGGTCAAGTTTGCATCCGCGCTCACAACGAAAAGATGGCTGCGTTTGAAGCCAGTGAACGCATTCCAATGCCGATAGAACAGTTTGGTGAAGATTTTTGCTTTTACTTTGCTCTTCTTCAGCTCTTCATCCCGCTGCTTGTTGCAGGCGTCGTCTTTGCAATCAGGATAAACTTCCGATACGAATACGATGTTCTTTCCATCGGGCGACCAGATCGCGCCGTCGGCGCCCGTTGAAATGTTCGTCACCTGATGCGGCTGGCCAGACAGCGTTCCGGTATCGGAATTGAAATCGCACATCCAGATTTGGGTGGGATCGGTCGCTTTCGAAGTCCAGATCAAGCGCTTGCCGTCGGGGGAAAATCGCGGTCGCTCCTCGTGAGTCGGCGTTTCATTCAACCGCTTCGATTCACCACCGGCCGCCGGCACGATCCACAAGTGGGAAATCTTCGTGTTCGCTTCAAGGTCGACATCGGTCGCGGAGAAGACGACCCATTTTCCATCCGGCGATGGCACCGGCTCGTCGACCCGTTTGAGTTTCATCATGTCCTCAAAGGTGAACGGATGTTTGACGTTCTGAGCAAAAGCTGAAGCGACGAGAAAAAATAGCGGACCAAAAAGTTTCATTCTCATGTGGAGTGAAATAGTGATGTTGTAGAGGCGCTTGTGCCAAGCGCCTATTTATAGACAGGCGGCTGACACAGCCGCCTCTACAACGTTTCCAGCGCGCTCTACATCAGGTAGATTGGCCACATGGTAACAATCGAGACAATCAAGAACGGTCCTTACATCGTGAAGGGCGAAGTAGAATTGACGGACAGCGATGGAAACAAATTCCCCGTCGAACCACGGATGGCGCTCTGCCGCTGCGGCGCGTCCACCGAAAAACCATTTTGCGACGGCACCCATTCCAAGATCGGTTTCAAAGCTGCCGAAAAAGCAGTCCCGGAATCCAAGGAATGATGCGACGACGGATCGAAAAAGATCCTAAGAGTTGTAGAGGCGCTTGTCTCAAGCGCCTGTTCACTAATTCGGTGCTTGAGAACAAGCACCGCTACAACGTTATCGATGTGAAAAAGCTCATTGTTCTCCTTCTCACCACAAGCGTTCTCATCACGGCCGCGCAGCCAGTACCGAAAACGATGAAGGCGGTGGTCGCGCACCAATATGGCGGCCCGGAAGTCTTGAAGCTGGAAGATGTTCCGGTTCCGGAGCCGAAAGAGAACGAAATTCTCGTGCGCGTGATCGCCAGCGGAGTAAATCCGGCCGATCCGCTCATTCTCAATGGAAAATTCGCCAAAGCATTCGGAACTCACTTGCCGCTGGTTCTGGGTTACGACATGGCCGGCGTGGTGGTGAAGACCGGCGCCCAAGTGACCAAGCTCAAAGTCGGCGATCCGGTTTACGCGTATCTCCTCTGGGGCGGCGGCTGGGCGGAATATTGCATCTCGAACGAAACCGAGTCGGCGATCAAGCCGAAGTCGCTCAATTTCGTCGAAGCCTCGGCTGTTCCTTTGGCGGCGCTGACCGCATGGCAGGCGTTCGAGCTCGGAAAATTACAAAGCGGACAAACCGTGCTAATTCACGGCGGTTCGGGCGGAGTCGGAAGTTTCGCAATTCAAATCGCGAAAGCGCGCGGTGCGCGGGTGATTGCGACGGCATCCACCGCGAACCAGGATTTGTTGAAACAGCTCGGCGCCGACGTGACGATCGATTACACCAAACAAAAATTCGAAGATGTCGCGAATGATGTCGATTTTGTGCTTGATCCGGTTGGTCGCGACACGCTCGGGCGGTCGTATGGCGTAGTGAAAAAAGGCGGAATCGTCGTGACGATCATATCGCGTTGCGACGAGGCCGAGCTGAAAAAGCATGAAATTCGCGGGGCGTCGCTTTCATCGCATCCGAATTCGGTCGAGCTTGCGGAGATCACCAAGTTGATCGACGCGGGCAAGATCAAGCCGGTTGTGTCACAAGTCCTGCCATTGAGTGATGCCGCGAAAGCTGATGCCCAAGCGGAGACGCACCACACCCGCGGAAAAATTGTTGTGAAAATTGCAGACGAACCGAAGAGTTGAAAAATAGCGCGAGGTTGTAGCGGTGCTTGTTCTCAAGCACCGAACCTAATAAACAGGCGCTTGAGACAAGCGCCTCCACAACACTTTAGGATATGAAAAAGCTTATCGTTTTCATTCTCGTCCTGTGCGCGATCGCCGTTCGCGCTGAAAAATTTTCCCTCGTTGGCGCGACCGTTATCAATCCAGCCGACGGCAAAGTGTTACCGAACGCGACGGTGGTGATCAATGGCGACAAGATCGAGCGCGTGAGCATAGGCAAACAGGACGCGGCATCGCTTGGTAAGCAGATCGATTGCGTCGGCAAATTCATTTTGCCCGGTTACATCGACACCCATGTCCATTTCTTCCAATCGGCCGATTTGTTCACGCGGCCCGACGGTGCCGACTTCAACAGCATCCGGCCATATAAAGATGAAGTCGGCTGGATCAAATCTCACCTCGACGACGTGTTCGCGCGCTACATCCGGTGCGGGATCACCAGCGTGGTCGATGTCGGCGGGCCGCTGTGGAACTTCGAGGTTCGCCAAAAAGCGAACTCGACCGCAAAAGCGCCGCGAGTCGCGGTCGCTGGGCCGCTGATCTCGAGCGTTTCACGAGGGAAGCTCGACCTCGGCGATCCGCCGATTGTGAAGATCGACACACCTGATCAAGCGCGCGAGTTCGTGCGCAAACTCGCCGACAAAAGACCGGACCTGGTGAAAATCTGGTACATCGTCGACAAGGATCATCCAGTCGATTCGTTCCGGCCGATCGCGCGCGCGACAATTGAAGAGAGCCACGCTCACAAAATTCGAGTGGCGGTGCACGCCACCGAATTGGACACCGCGCGCGCCGCAGTGGAAGAAGGCGCGGACATTCTCGTTCACAGCGTGATCGATAAGCCGATTGATGAGGCATTCGTGAAGCTGTTGAAAGATCGACATACGATTCTGTCTCCGACCCTGGTGGTGTTCGAGCGCTACGGCCGGGTGTTTTCACATCAATTGAATCTCACGCCGGAAGAACAGAAGTGGGGAAATCCGGAAGTGATCGCGTCCCTCGACGTGACCAAAATTCCGCAGGACAAATTGCCGGATCGGATCAAAGCCGCTTTGGCTGATCCAAAAACTGCGATGGACCGGATCGACAAAACTTACGAAGTCGCTCTGCCGAACTTGAAAAAACTCGAAGACGCGGGTGTGACCATCGCCGCCGGGACCGATGCGGGCAATATCGGGACAATTCACGGACCGGCATTGTTTCGAGAATTTCAGCTGATGAAACAAGCGAGACTCACCAACATGCAAATCTTGCAATGCGCGACCGCAAACGCGGCCAAACTCTTCGGCGGCGAAACCGGCGCGCACATCGGCAAGATCGACGATGGATGTTTCGCCGATCTCGTGATCCTCAAGTCGAATCCGGTCGACGACATTGCGCACGCATCGGACATCGACACGGTGATCAAAAACGGCGTGATGTATCCGGCGGAGTCGATTCTGAAATAGGTAGCGGCGGTTCACCGAACCGCCCGCGGCGCGGAGGAACTCACCGAGGCGCAAGTTTTTGACTTACTGAAGCGGGCGATTACGCGCCCTGCTAGTTCGCCGATAATGTACCCGCTTGTAGATTGCCCGCAGGACGGCATGGCTGAGGGCAATCGCCCCTACCTAAAGACGGAAAAGCATTGAACGCAGGCGCAGGCTGTAGATTCTAACCACCCTATGCAATTGAACCGCTGTTTACTTCTATTCGCAGTGTCGTTTTCGGGAATTGCCATGCTCCCGGCAGCCGATATGACTCCGAAAAAGCCGGTCACGGACGAATACCAGGGCGTTAAAGTCGAAGATAATTATCAATGGCTCGAGAACGATAGCGATCCGGCGGTTAAGTCCTGGTCGGATGCGCAAAATCAAAAGACACGAGCTTATATCGACAAATTGCCCGATCGGGCAGCGGTCGAAAAACAATTAAGCGACTGGTACGCGAAAACTTCGCCCAGTTACACCGGCCTGGTTTCGCGGCCGGGTACTTTGTTTGCCATGAAATTTCAGCCACCGAAGCAGCAACCTATGCTGGTAACCCTCGCTTCGGCCGACGATTTGAAGTCGGAAAAGATCATCCTCGACCCGAACGCGCTAGACGCGAAAGGCACAACCGCAATCGATTGGTTCGTCCCTTCGCGCGATGGGAAGTATGTCGCCATTTCAATTTCGCAGGGCGGCAGTGAAGACGGGACTCTTCACATTTACGAAACTGCCACTGGCAAAGCGCTGCCCGATTCGATTGCGCACGTTCAATATCCGACGGCGGGTGGAAGCGCCGCCTGGAACGCGGACGGGACCGGCATCTACTACACACGCTTTCCCCGCAAGGGCGAGAAGCCGGACACCGATCTGAATTTTTTTCAGCAAGTCTATTTTCATAAGCTCGGTACCGGTGACACCGAAGACACGTATTCCATCGGCAAGGATTTTCCTCGGATTGCCGAGGTCAAGCTGGAGACGTCCCGCGATGGAAAGTTCATTCTGGCGACGGTGGCAAATGGCGACGGAGGGGACTTTTCTCATTATTTGCTCGGACCGGACGGAACCTGGAAGCAGCTGACTCAATTCAGCGATCAGATTAAAGCTGCGCGACTCGGGCGAGACAATGCGCTGTATCTGCTTTCCCGTGCGGACGCGCCGCGGGGAAAAATTCTGCGAATGCCATTGGACAATCCGGCGCTGACAAGTGCGACAACCATCGTTTCCGAAAGCGACGCGGTCATTCAGTCAATGGAGCCAACGGCGAACGCGTTGTATGTGGAAGATTTGCTAGGCGGACCGTCGCAGATCCGACGATTTGATTTGGACGGCAAGAATGCGCAGACAATCGCGATTCCGAAAATATCGGCGGTGTCGGAAATGGAATCGCTGGAAGATAACTCACTTCTGTTTCGGGATGTGAGCTTCATCGAACCGGCGGCCTGGTTCCACCTGGTTGATCCGGCAAAAGAACCGGTGAAGACCGCGCTGGTGAACACATCACCCGTCTCATTTTCGGACATTGAAGTGACGCGCGAAATGGCGACGTCGAAAGACGGAACGAAAATCCCGCTCAACATCGTGCGCAAGAAAGGAACCAAGCAAGACGGCAACAATCCAACTTTGCTCTACGGTTACGGCGGCTACGGAATCAGCATGTCCCCGAATTTTGATTTCGCCCGCCGAATTTGGTTCGACCATGGCGGCGTTTATGTGGTGGCCAATATTCGAGGAGGGGGCGAGTTCGGCGAGGAATGGCACAAGGCCGGAAACCTGACCAAAAAACAAACTGTTTTCGATGATTTCGCCGCGGCCGCGGAATATTTGATCAAAGAAAAGTGGACGCGATCGGAGAAATTGGCGCTGCTGGGCGGAAGTAACGGAGGCTTGTTAATGGGCGCGTTGATCACCCAACACCCCGAGCTGATGCGGGCAGTGGTTTCGTTCGTCGGAATTTACGACATGCTGCGGGTCGAGCTCGCCCCAAACGGCGCGTTCAATGTCACCGAGTTCGGGACCGTGAAAGATCCCGAACAATTCAAGGCTCTTTACGCCTATTCTCCGTACCATCACGTGGTCGATGGAACAAAATATCCCTCGATCCTGTTCATGACTGGCGCCAATGACGGTCGGGTCGCGCCGTATCATTCACGTAAAATGGTTGCCCGTTTGGACGAAGCGAACAAGTCGGCGAACCCGATCCTGCTCCGAACAAGTTCAAGTGCCGGGCATGGCATTGGCACCGCCCTGAGCGAACGAATCAAGCAGCTCGCGGATGAATATTCGTTTTTGTTCGCCCAGCTCGGAATGGCCAGGAAATAAAACGATTAGGGAACCGTCTTTCATTCGGTTACCCTGAATTCCGGCGCTTTGGGACACGTCAAATCCTAAGTGACTGGTAACGACGTATCGATGAAGCGAGCGCTGATCATTCTGTTTATCGCCGGGGTCGCAGGGCCGATCCTTGCGGCCCCGCCTGGTCAGGGCACTGAATGGAAATTGGTGAAGCAAACAAACGGCCTGGCGATTTTCAGCCGACCGCATCCGGGATCGCGCCTCAAAGAGTTCAAGGCGATCGGTGAAATCGATGGATCGAGCCAAACGGTCTACAAGGTGATTGATGACGTCGAATCATATCCGAGCTTCATGCCCTATACCGCCGAGGCCACGGTGATTGAAAGAGACCACAATTCGATTCTCACTTATCAGCGGATCTCGCCAAAAATCGTCGGTGATCGCGATTACACCATTCGGATCGAAAAAAAATCGTGGCCGGCGGAAAATGGATTCGCCTACTTCAGCGAATGGAAACCGGCGAACGAGCGCGGTCCCGCGGAGAAGTCCGGCGTATTTCGGTTGAAACTGGTGAACGGCTCCTGGTTGCTGGAGCCGATCGGCCCCAGCAAGACGACGGCAACGTATCACGTCTTTACCGATAGCGGCGTCGTCGTTCCGCCGTTCATTGCCAACACCGCAAGCGAGACTGGAATCACCAAACTTTTCGCGGCGGTGAGGAAACAGGCGAAGAACCCGAAATATCAGGCGAAATAAACGCAACCGGCAGCGATTGGAGCGTGAAAATCAGCCCTGGGGAAGAAAAAGCCAAATTGTTGCCGATTCGGGCGTGAACTTCACATGAATTAGCTTATCCTGCGCGCTGCGCAGATGCCGCGGAACAACGATCTAAGGAAAATTCTACTGATCGGCTCCGGTCCAATCGTGATCGGGCAGGGCTGCGAATTTGATTATTCCGGTGTGCAGGCCTGTAAGGCGCTGCGCGAAGAAGGGTATCAAGTCGTGTTGGTGAATTCGAACCCGGCGACCATCATGACGGACCCGGAGTTCGCCGATCGTACTTATATAGAGCCGATCACGCCCGAGGTCATCGAAGCGATTATCGACCGCGAGAAACCGGATGCACTTCTGCCAACCATGGGTGGCCAGACCGCGCTGAATGCGGCGATGGAGCTCAACCGAAATGGGGCGCTTTCCCGTCACAAAGTGAAATTGATTGGGGCCAACGCAAAGGCGATCGCAAAAGGCGAAGATCGACAGCTGTTCAAGGAAGCGATGTTGCGGATTGGACTCGAGGTTCCGCGGTCGGGCGTCGCCCATTCCGTGGCCGACGCCCACAGGATCTCCAAAGAAATCGGGAGTTTCCCGCTGATCATCCGGCCCGCATTCACGTTGGGCGGCAGCGGCGGCGGCATCGCCTACAATCCGGACGATTTGACCGAGATCGCCGGGGGCGGACTCGCCATGTCGCCGGTCAACGAAGTGCTAATCGAAGAATCACTGGTTGGCTGGAAAGAATTCGAGATGGAAGTAATGCGCGACCGGATGGACAACTGCGTCGTCGTTTGTTCGATCGAAAACTTTGATCCGATGGGAGTGCACACCGGCGATTCGATCACGGTCGCGCCGGTACAGACCCTGACCGACAAGGAATATCAAATGATGCGCGACGCCTCGTTCGCGGTCATTCGCGAGATTGGCGTCGAAACCGGCGGCTCCAATATTCAGTTCGCGGTTCATCCCGACAACGGCCGAATGGTGGTTATCGAGATGAATCCGCGCGTGTCGCGTTCAAGCGCGCTGGCGTCGAAAGCAACCGGGTTCCCAATCGCGAAGATCGCGGCCAAGCTCGCGGTCGGTTACGCGCTGGACGAAATCAAAAACGATATCACACGGGAAACGCCGGCCTGTTTCGAGCCAACAATCGATTATTGCGTGGTCAAAGTTCCGCGGTTCACCTTCGAGAAATTTCCGCAGGCGGATCCGACGCTGACGACGCAAATGAAAAGCGTCGGTGAAGCCATGGCGATCGGTCGCACCTTCAAGGAAGCGCTGCAAAAAGCGTTGCGCAGTTTGGAAATCAAACGTTTTGGCCTGATCGGGGACGGCGCGGACAAAGAAGTCGATGTTGAAACGCTGCGGTTGAAGCTCGCGATCCCCAATGCCGAACGGATTTTCTACATCGGCCAGGCTTTCGCCAAAGGCGCATCGATCGACGAAGTCTACGATCTGACCAAGATCGACAAATGGTTTTTGCGAAACGTGGCGGAAATCGTGAAGGCCCAAAAGAGAATTGAGGAATCGGCCCTGAGCAGTCACGAGATCCGGGTGATGACCGAGCCGTGGTCGGTGGACCTGACTGCCAAAGAAGTTGCGCCGGCTATCTTCCAAAGTGGAAACGGACTCCTGCGCGCGAAGAAAATGGGCTTCTCTGATCATCAACTCGGCTACGCAAATTCGCTGGGGCCGGATGGCGTCCGCGCGGCGCGACGACGATTGGCGATCCTGCCGACTTATCGATTGGTGGACACCTGCGCGGCGGAGTTTGAGGCTTATACGCCGTACTATTATTCCACTTACGGCGACGAAAATGAGCGGCGTGAAAGTGGAAAACGCAAAGTAATGATTCTCGGCGGCGGCCCCAATCGTATCGGGCAGGGGATCGAATTTGATTACTGCTGTGTCCACGCGGCCTTCGCGCTGCGCGAGCTGGATTTCGAAACTATCATGGTCAATTCGAACCCGGAAACGGTGTCGACTGATTACGACACCAGCGACAAGCTCTACTTCGAACCGCTCACCCTGGAGGACGTACTTAATATCTACGACCAGGAGAAGCCTGATGGCGTGGTGGTGCAGTTTGGCGGCCAGACCCCGCTCAATCTCGCCAACGGGTTGAAGGCGGCCGGCGTCCCGATTTTGGGCACTCAACCGGAAAGCATCGAGACGGCGGAAGATCGAAAATTGTTCGCGGCGATGTTGGACAAACTGGGGCTGCGCCAGACTCCCAGCGGATCTGCGGTCAGCACCGACGAAGCGGTCGGGATCGCGAGCAAAATCGGTTATCCCGTGCTCGTTAGGCCGTCGTTTGTCCTGGGCGGGCGCGCGATGGAGTTGGTTTATAACGAGCCGGACCTTCGCCGTTACATGGCCAGCGCGATCGAAGTGACCCCGGACCGCCCGGTTCTGGTCGACCGTTTTTTGGAGGATGCCATCGAAGTGGACGTCGATTGCATTTCTGACGGCGAAACAACCGTGATCGGCGCAATCATGGAACACATCGAGGAAGCCGGCATTCATAGCGGCGACAGCGCATGCGTGATCCCGACATTTTCGTTGTCGCAACGCGTCCTCGACGAAATTTCGTCGGCGACAAAAGCCATGGCGCGCGAGCTGAGCGTGCGCGGCTTGATGAATGTGCAGTTCGCCGTGAAAGGCGAAGATGTTTACGTGCTGGAAGTGAACCCGCGGGCATCGCGCACGGTCCCGTTTGTAAGCAAGGCGATCGGCGTTCCGCTGGCGAAATTGGCAGCCAAAGTGATGGCGGGCAAAACATTGCGCGAGCTTGGATTCACCAGGGAAATCGTGCCGAAGCATTTCTCGGTGAAGGAAGCCGTCTTTCCATTTCTCCGTTATCAGGGCACCGACATTTCGCTCGGTCCGGAAATGAAATCGACCGGCGAGGTAATGGGTATGGACGTCGATCTCGGGCTCGCATTCGCAAAATCACAAATGGCCGCGCCTCCGCCGTTGCCAAAGAAGGGCAACGTGTTCATCAGCGTGAAAGATACCGACAAAGAATCGATCATTCTGCTGGCCCGGGAATTTTTGAACCTTGGATTTGGAATCATTGCGACCAGCGGAACGGCCGACGCGCTTGCGGCCGCGAAGATCAAGGTGAAAAAAGTGTTCAAACTTCACGAAGGGCGGCCGAACGTGCTCGACCGGGTAAAAAACGGCGACATTAATTTCATTATCAACACGCCGAGCGGGAAAATCCCTCGTGAGCACGAAGTGATGATTCGCAACGCGGCGCTCGCGGCAAAAATCCCAATCATGACGACCGTGCGCGCGGCCCAGGCGAGCGCCAACGGGATCCGCTCGTTGCAAAAGAGCAAGCTGCAGGTGCGAAGTCTGCAGGAATATCACACCAAGGCTTGAAATTTGCGACGGTTACAGACCGCCGCTACAGAAGAACATGAAGATGTCGATCTTGATCGCCGTGTTATTGACCTCGGCCGTCTTGGCCGCTGAGGAAAGGAAGGACGAGAACAAAACGATTCCCGCGGCAAATGAAGTGGCGGTGATTAAAACCAGTGAGGGCGATATGGTGGTGCAGTTCTGGACGGATGCCGCGCCGAATACGATCGAGAATTTCAAGAAACTGGCAAAGCAGGGGTTCTACAACGGAACGATTTTTCATCGGATCGTAAAAGGATTCATGATCCAGGGTGGCGATCCGAACTCGAAAGATCCTGCCAAAGAGGAATCGTACGGCGCGGGTGGACCTGGCTACAAAATCAAAGCCGAGTTCAACGACCATTCGCACGAGCGCGGTGTCATCTCGATGGCGCGCGAGCCCGATCCTGATTCTGCCGGATCACAATTTTTTATCTGCCTCGGCCCGGTAACACGGCTCGATCATCAGTACACGACGTTTGGCAAACTGATTAAAGGCGACGATGTGCTCGAAAAGATCGGCGACACCCCGGTCACTCGGAACAGTATGGGCGAAATGAGCAAGCCGACCAAACGCATCACGATAGAGAAAATCGATATCGTGCCGGCGGATTCCATTAAATGACTCACCACAGAGATCACGGAGCACACAGAGAAAATTTGTGTTCCTCTTCGTGATCTCCGTGTGCTCTGTGGTTAATTCCTGAATGGCACAGGCCGATAAAGCAAAGATTGCGCTGGTCCAGATGCGCTGCGGCGCGGACCCGGAAAAGAATTTTTCGCGGGCTCTCGATTTTATTCGCGACGCGGCGAAGAAGGGGGCAAAGATCGTTTGTCTGCCCGAACTGTTTCGGTCGCAGTACTTTTGTCAGACCGAAGAACATAAGAACTTCGAACTGGCTGAAGAAATTCCCGGAGCATCGACCGCCGCGCTCGCCAAGCTGGCAAAAACAGCAGGCGTCGTAATCATCGCATCCCTTTTCGAGAAGCGGCGGGCCGGGGTGTATCACAATACCGCTGCGATCATCGACGCGGACGGGAAATTTCTCGGGAAATATCGCAAGATGCACATCCCGGACGATCCGCTCTATCACGAGAAATTTTATTTCACTCCGGGCGATCTCGGATTCCAGGCCTGGAACACGAAACGCGGAAAAATCGGAGTCTGCGTGTGCTGGGACCAATGGTATCCGGAAGCGGCCAGACTTACGGCGTTGCGAGGCGCAGAAATTATTTTTTATCCAACGGCGATCGGTTGGCATCCGAGCGAGAAGAAAGAATTCGGCGCAGCCCAACACAACGCCTGGGAAACGATCCAGCGCAGTCACGCAATTGCCAATGGCTGTTACGTGGCAGCGGCGAACCGCGTCGGTCACGAAGCGCCCGCCGGCGGCGACGGTATTGAATTTTGGGGACAAAGTTTCATTTGCGGGCCCGACGGAGAAATCATCGCCAAAGGGTCAGTCCGCAAAGAGGAAATTGTGATGGCTGATATCGATTGGGCGCGAGTGAACGAGCATCGCACCCACTGGCCCTTTCTGCGCGATCGCCGAGTGGACGCCTATGCCGGAATCGAACAGCGCCTGCTCGATTGAGAGTTTTCTTTTGCGGAGAACGCCGTACCGTTGCGGGATGAAAACAATTATTTGCATGGCACTATTCTGCGCGGCCGCGTGTTTTGCGCAGACTCAAGAAGGCACGACTGCGCCTTCAGAATCGGCGGCGACATCGAGCCCTCGAAATACCCGTCTGGCGACACAGGGGATGCAGATCGCAATGGCGCAATTAGAACCCAAATCCGGCAGTCAGGTGACCGGAATAGTCGCGTTCAGGCAAGTTGGTGATGAAGTGCTGGTGACGGGAATGGTTAAGGGTCTCAAACCTGGCAAGCATGGGTTTCATATTCATGATAAAGGCGATTGCTCCTCGCCGGACGCAGCCTCAGCCGGCCCGCATTTCAATCCGGCAAACCAACATCATGGCGGACCAACCACGCCCGAGCATCACGCCGGCGATCTCGGAAATATTGAAGCGGACGTTAGCGGGATCGTACAGCTGAATTGGAAAGCAAAGCTCAGTCTGAGCGGCAAGGACTCGATCATTGGCAAATCGGTCGTTGTTCATGAAGGGGAAGATGATTTGAAGACCGATCCGGCTGGGAACTCCGGCAAGCGGATTGCCTGCGGTGAGATTAAATTGCAGTAAATGGACTCCCGTTAGTCTTGATCCCTCCAGAAACGAAGATCGACATGCAGTTGATGACGCTGACTGAAATTCGCCGGGCGGCGTCCCGCCCAGGCGGGAGCCCGGTCACGGCTCGCGCTCATGTGCAGGTCGAATCAGCGGCGCCAAAACTCACCCGGGAACAAAAGCCGTACTGCGAGCTAAGTCTGGCCGACGCGTGCGATCGAATGACGCTGCGGGTCTGGAGCGATCATCCAGCGTACAAAGCGTGCAACTCCCTCACTAATGAAAGTTTCATCGAGCTTACCGGCGAATTCAGCTCGCATTCTCAATTCGGACTCGAAGCGCAAAAGTGGACGGTCCGGCCGTTGACGCCGCAGGAAAAAAACGAATTGCTCCAGGGCCCTCCGGAACTGCGCGCCAAACAAGAAACCGACTGGAAGTTCATCAATGAGGCAATCGCGAAGGTCGGCGACCCCCGTTTGCGCGCACTCTGCGAGGCCTTCGTGAAGGAGTTTGGCGATCGACTCAAGCGGACCGCGGCCGCGCGAAAATATCATCACGCGCGTCGCGGCGGTCTGGTGGAACACACTGCCCAAATGATGCGCACCGCGATAGCGGTCGCGCCGCTCTATCCGCAGCTAAATCTCGATCTTCTGATCGCCGGGGTTCTATTTCACGACTGCGGAAAGCTGTGGGAGAACGCCCTCCCAGAAAATGGATTCGTCATGGGCTACGACGAACTTGGCGAACTGGTCGGCCACATTTCGATCGGAATTGAAGTGGTCAACGCATTGTGGCGAAAATTGAATTCCGACAATTCCGACTCGTGGAAGAAAATGTCGCCGCCGTCGGAAGATGTTCGCATTCACCTGTTGCACCTGGTGGCTTCGCACCACGGCGAAAAGGAATTCGGATCTCCGGTCGAACCGCGAACACCGGAAGCGATGACGCTGCATTACATCGACAATCTCGATGCGAGGCTGGAGATGTTTGCCGCCGGATACACGACAGCTAAACCGCTGGGTCCACGGATCTTCGAGCGGGTTTGGCCCCTGCCAGGGAATCTGGTTGCGTCGCTGCAAAGATTTGAGCTCGGAATCGGGCCGGCGAAATCAGACGACGAACTATTTTAGTCGAAGCCGTCGTTTCGCCTCGGCGAGATACGTTTCATCGATCTCGAACCCGATGAATTTTCTTACCCCGCAGTCTTTCGCAGCCACCGCCGAGTTTCCGATTCCCAGGAATGGATCGAGCATGGTCCGCGCGCGGGAAACGCCCTGTAATTTGATGCACCACTCCGCGAGCTGGACCGGAAAAGTGGCCGGATGCGGGCGCTCCTTCTCGCGGCTCTGGATTGTGCGATAAGGAATGAACCAGGTGTTGCCGCGACAGCGCTTGTCACTTCCTCCGGTGTGCGACCACCGGGCAATATTGGTTTTGTCCTGGTAGGGCACGCCGATCGACAGCCGATCGATTTCGACACGGCCGTCTTTTGTGAAATGAAAAATGTATTCGTGGCAGTCGTTCAAAAATCTTTTCGAACTGATTGGTTTGAAATGGCCAAAGGTCCGGTCGTCGATTGCGACCGATTTGATCCAATGAATCGTATTTTGAAGAACGAAAAAGTCGCGCAGTTGAGAAACGATTTCGTGCGGCAACATCGGATTTGACGGAGCGGCGCCGATGTTGAGGAAAAATGAGCCGTCCGGTTTGAGAACGCGGCGGACCTGTTGGGCCCAGGCCGCGGACCATTTCAGATAAATCGACCGGTCTTCTCGGTCCGAATATTTGCCGTATCGAATGCCCAGGTTGTAAGGCGGCGAAGTGACGACCAGATCGACGCTTGTTTCCGGAAGCCCGGCCATCCCGGCGACACAATCCTCCAATCGCAAATCGAATTTGGTCACACCGAAAAGTGATCGAACAAATTCAATTCGTACAGCGAATTCGGTCCGAGCTCGCCACCGGACGAGTCCGTCCGACTGGCGGACCGGACTGGCCGCCAGCCACGAGTTTTTGCGTGATGCTCGCGCGCGAGGAGAATTTACCTATGTTTAAGCAATGTCGGACAAGCCTTCCAAACTGAAAATCGCGGACCGTGAGTTCACGTCCCGACTGCTGGTGGGAACGGGGAAGTTCGCTTCGAACGAATTGATGCGGGACGCGCTGGTGGCCAGTGGAACAGAAATCGTCACCGTCGCTTTGCGGCGCGCCGATCTTTCCGGCACGCACGATCCTTTCGCGAACATCCTGGATTTTATCGATCCGAAACGATTTCTGCTTTTGCCAAACACCAGCGGCTCTCGGAATGCCGACGAAGCTGTGCGCCTGGCGCGACTGGCCGCAAGCGCCGGTTTGCCGACCTGGATCAAACTCGAGATCCATCCCGACCCGCGTTATCTGCTGCCCGATCCGGTCGAGACGCTCGCGGCGGCTGAAATTTTGGTGAAGGAAGGATTTACCGTGCTGCCTTACATAAACGCCGACCCGGTCCTTGCGAAGCGTTTGCAGGACGTCGGCACCGCAACCGTGATGCCGCTTGGTTCGCCAATTGGAAGCAATCGCGGAATCGAAACCCGCCCGCAAATCGAAATCATTATCGAGCAAGCGACAGTGCCGGTGGTGGTTGACGCCGGTCTCGGCGCGCCAAGTCAGGCGGCGGAAGCGATGGAAATGGGCGCGGACGCCGTTTTGGTAAACACTGCAATCGCAATTGCGCCGGACCCGATCCGCATGGCCCAGGCATTCAAGAAGGCAATTGAGGCCGGCCGCGAAGCGCGCGAGATCGGCCTGGCCGATAAATTGCGGACGGCTGCCGCGACCAGCCCGTTGACCGCGTTCTTTTCAAGCCAATCTGAGCCGACAGATAAGAATTAAGGCTATAATTCCGCTTGCATCGGGTTAAGCGCCGGAGATAGTCACGGCCCCGCCACTCCCTGATTCAGCCCTTAATTAAGCTGTTTTGAAACTCACCCTGTAGTCTATGTCCCTCCCAAACGCTATGCTCACGCGGCGGCTTTTTGTCCCGGCGCTTGTCGCCGCAACCGTCATTCTCGGAGTCGTTGGATTCGGTCAGCCTCCGAGCAGTAGCAGCAGTTACACGGTTGGGCACCCTGAAGCCGGTCAAAAAGGCATTAGTCGCACTACCGCCGACATCATGGCGGCGGACGCGGCGAAAGGGCCGCGGAAGTACGGCCTTATCAAGCACGAATTTGTAATTCCCGGGCGCGCGAACCGTCCACAGAATCCGGCAGCGCGATTCGATCCGCAAATTGCTCCAGGCGCAGCGAAGAAGAGTTCGACCTTCGCACCAGGCGGTGTCGCGGAGCCAAATTTTTCCCAAACGATCGGCTTGCAATGGGACGGTGTTACCGGACCTATAGACACCGAGGGGGCATTCCCGCCTGATTCCATGGGCACGGCCGGCCCATCGCAGTTTATTATTTTCGTCAACGGCCGGTTGCGCAGTTTCAATAAAGCGACCGGCACGGCGGACGGCGTCTTGAATGTCGATCCGGACAATTTTCTTCTCGTCGGTGATGACTCCAGTCGGCGGTGGAATCGGCGTGAACTTCACAAGCGATCCGCAGATCCGCTATGACCGGATATCGAAGCGCTGGTTCCTGCAAATCATCGACATTCCGAGCAGCGACAACCAAGCCATCCATATCGGAGACCATGCCCAATCGCGTTCTGATTGCGGTATCTGATGCGGCCAGCAATGGCGTTATCACCAACAGCACGGTTTGGACAGTTCTTCTTTTTCCAACAAAACACCGTCGGTGGCGGCGATACCGGTGAGTTTCTGGATTACGATTCGCTCGGGGTCGATGCCAACGCTCTTTATATCGGCGGTAACATGTTTACGGCGAATTGTACGCCGACCCCACCCAACTTCTGCTTCGTAACGACGTCAGCCTTCGTTGTGCAGAAAAGTTCTGTCCTCGGCGGCGGACCAATCGTCGTCACCGCATTTCGGGGTTTGATCACGACGGCACTGGCGCGACGGCCCGGATAGCCCGCGCGGCGTGGACAACTACGATCCAAACGCAACCGAAGGTTATATCATTGGCATGAGTGACAGCACTTTCGGAGAATTGGTCCTGCGTCGCATAAGCAATCCCGGCGGCACACCCGAGCATTTCCGCCAATATTCCGATTACCGTCAATGCGACCGCAGCTTCCGCTTGATGTCCCGTCGCTTTGCGGTGGCTTTAGCTGCCCTACGTCGACCAATCTGGATGCGCTGGACGATCGGCTTTTCGCCGCGCACATTCGCAATGGCCGTCTGTGGACGGCGCATAACATCGCCGTCGACTCGACCGGAGTCTCGTCCGGAAGCGAAGATCGCGATGCTGCGCGTTGGTATGAACTAGTTGTGCCAGTTGGCAGCGGAACTCCGACGGTCAATCAATCCGGCACGATTTTCGATTCAACTCCATCCGCTTCGTTCGCCCACTGGTATTGGATTCCGTCCGTTGTTGTTTCAGGTCAGGGACATGCCGCGATTGGTTTCAGCGCGGCTGGCGCGAACTTCAACGCCAACGCGGCAACGACGGGTCGCCTGGTAAATGATTCGCTCGGCTCAGTCGATGCGCCGAACATTTTCACTTCGAGCTCCGATATCTACAGCCCGGCGGACGCTCAAAATGGCGGTCCGCATCGTTGGGGCGATTACTCTTTCACCAGTGTCGATCCGAACGACGACATGACGATGTGGTCGGTCCAGGAATGGTGCGACGGCGGCAGCACCTACGGCGTTGAAGTTGTGAAACTGCTGGCGCCTCCCCCGGCCCATCCGGCGTCGGCCGCCCCGGGACTGTCGCCGCCGGACAATCCTCAGCAAATGTGAACGTTACTGGAACGTCGTCTTCGGGTTCGGGATTTTTTGATCCAGGCGCCGGCTTTTCGAGTCGGATCCATGCCAGTGTCACCGGCAACATTACCGTCAACTCAGTTACCTACACAGACCCGACCCACGTCACGCTCAATCTTAACACGACGGGCGCCACAAACGGCCCGCAAAATGTCACGATCACTAATCCGGACGGTCAATCGGCCACTGGCAATGGGATTCTGACAATTACCGGCGGAGTGACTCCTAGCCCGACGCCGACTCCTACGCCAACTCCAACAGTTGTGCCTAGTCCTACCCCAACTCCAACGCCGACCCCTTGTGGTAGAAATGGTTGTGGCCCTAGCCCAACGCCAACTCCAACTCCGACTCCTACGCCCACACCGACTCCGACACCTACGCCAACGATTGCACCTAGCCCGACTCCAACGCCAACTCCCACTTCCACGCCGACTCCAACTGCAGCGCCTAGTCCTACACCTACTCCAACCCCAACTGTGGCGCCTAGCCCAACTCCTACGCCGACACCGACTCCAACTCCGATCGCTAGTCCGACTCCGACGCCTACGCCAACACCTACCCCCACGGCAACTGCGCCGCCTAGTCCTACTCCTACCCCGACACCTTGCGGGAGAGGCGGTTGCGGACCGAGCCCAACTCCAACAGTTGCACCTAGCCCAACTTCGACGCCCACTTCCACGCCAACCCCGACGGCTACGGCTACAATAAACCCGAGTCCTACGCCTACTCCCACCCCCACACCGACGCCGACCCCAACAGCAACTCCGATCGCAAGTCCCACCCCAACACCTACCCCGACGCCGACGCCTGTAGTCAGCCCCACTCCAACTCCTACACCGACGGCAACCGTTGCGCCCAGTCCTACTCCGACTCCGACGCCAACGCCTACTCCCACAGCGACGGCGGCGCCTAGTCCTACTCCCACCCCGACACCTTGCGGGAGAGGTGGTTGCGGACCGACGCCAACGCCGACCCCGACTGCTACGGCTACAATAAACCCAAGTCCTACGCCTACTCCCACCCCGACCCCAACATCTACTCCCACACCAACTGCGGCTCCGAGTCCTACGCCTACTCCTACTGCGACGCCAGTAGCCAGCCCTACACCTACGCCGACATCCACACCGGTAGCTAGCCCTACCCCCACGCCTACCCCGACCCCCACGCCAACGGTTGGGGCAAGTCCCACTCCTACTCCAACCCCGACTCCGCCGCACAGAGGGCCTTAAGTAGTGGTCGGAGGTTAACTTGCAGCGGGGTTCCGCCGCCAAAATGTTGCTCTGTTACGACCTCTAAGGCGGAGGGATTGTACCGGAAGACGTCGTGGCTTTAGCCCCGGCGTCATTATAAAACTCGATTTGTCTGCCGCCGAGCCGACGCACGACGCGCCACCCGTTCCTGGCGGCAAAGGAACGCAATTCTTCGTCCGTAACAGAGCGGAGGGCCCGAAGCTCGGCCGGATGAATGATGAAAACTTCCGACTTCGTTGCGAGCCGCCCTGCAATCTTTTCAGCTAATCCGGCCAGATGGTTGTTTCGTCGCATGTGATTTATGATCGTTGGCGATACGGTCCGCTAAACTGCAAATCGACTCTACCTGGATTGTCGATCCGGCAACATTCCGGCGCAATTGGCGGAAGGCAGATTCATCGGCTAAATTTTATCGATGATTTCCGATATCATCGAGCTACGTGGCCACATTATCGATTCGCTCACTTTGCCCAAAGTGCTCGACCAGATCGTGACCCGAGGCGCAACTTTTAACATTGTTGAATTCAAAATCGGCCAGAAGCGGGTCGACCCCAGTCTTGCTCGGATCGAGATTACGGCGCCGACGAAAGCTGATTTGGATGAATTGATTCAACGGCTGCGAGAACAAGGCGCCGAAGTGAAACGCCCTCAGCTTGGCGACAATTAATCGTCGGCCCTATGCTCGAATTGTTGCTTTGTCCGCCGGACTTCTACGGGATCGAATACGAAATTAATCCGTGGATGAGCCGCGCGCGCGGCGCGGAAACGGCCGTGGCCAAAAAACAATGGTCCGGATTGCACGCGACTCTGTCGAAGCTGGACTGCAAAATCGAATTGATCGCCCCTCAACCCAAATTGCCGGACATGGTTTTCACCGCCAACGCCGGGCTCGCGATCGGCCGGCAGTTTATTCCCAGTAATTTTCGCCACAAAGAGCGCGCCGCCGAAGCGCCTCACTTCGCACGTTGGATGGAAGCACGCGGCTATCAGATCTCCTGGTTGCCGAGCGATTATTATTTCGAAGGCGAAGGCGATGCTTTGTTTGCAGGCGATGCTTTGTTTTGCGGTTACAAATTTCGTTCCGACATCAAATCGCACCGCGCAGTTGCAGAGATGCTTGGATGTCTCGCGGTTTCAGTGGAGCTGGTCGATCCCCGCTTTTACCACCTCGACACCTGCTTCTGCCCGCTGCCCGATGGCGCTGTCATTTGGTTTCCCGCCGCGTTTGACGAATACGGGCAGCACGCGATTCGAGAACACGTGTCCGATTTGATCGCGGTCGAGCCAGAGGAAGCGATGCATTTTTGTTGCAATGCCATTCCGCTCAATCGCGACATCGTTTTACCGCAAGGCGCGCCCAAGCTCGTGTCTACTCTCACCGAACGCAGATACAACTGTCATCAGCTTCCGATGTCTGAATTCCTCAAAGCGGGCGGCGCCTGCAAATGTTTGACCATGTTTATGCCGCAACGCGAAAAGGCTTAACTTTTCCGATTTCGTTTTGCCTCGAGCGCAATCGCGATTTTGTCGACTGGCAGACAATTCATTACATCTGCCTTGGTCAACCAACCTTTCCGGGCGATCCCAACGCCGAACCAGAGGTCCTGCACTCGTTCGGTCCGATGAGCGTCGGGATCGATCACACATTTGACGCCTTTTTCTTTGGCCAGCGGCCACCAGCGCCAATCGAGATCAAGCCTTTTCGGAGCGGCATTCAGCTCGACCCAAGTGCCGGTCGAGGCCGCGGCCGCCAGCACGGCGGGAATGTCAATGGAATACGGCTCGCGTTTCAATAGCAGCCGACCTGTCGGATGCGCGAGAATGGTGACGAACGGATTTTCCATTGCCCGGATGACGCGCTTTGTCATTTCGGCTTCAGGCAAATTGAAAACCGAATGAACCGAGGCCACCACGAAATCCAGCTCGGACAAGACCTCGTCTTCGAAATCGAGTTTCCCGTCGCGCAGAATATCGCACTCGACCCCGGCGAACAATCGGAAGCCGTTGAATTTCTTGTTTAACTTTCGGATCGCTGCGATCTGTTCGCGCAGCTTTGCCGCATCGATCCCGTGCGCTTGAATCGAGCTCTTGCTGTGTTCGGCGATACCCAGGTATTCGAGACCCAGCTCCTGGGCCGCAGCCGCCATTTCTTCGAGGCTGTTGTGACCGTCGCTCGCAACAGTGTGGCAATGGAACGTCCCGCGTAGATCTTCCTTCTTGAGTAACTTCGGCAACGAATGGTTTTCTGCCGCTTCGAATTCACCGCAATTTTCGCGCAACTCCGGCGGGACAAAATCGAGCCCGAGCGCGCGATACAAATCCGCTTCCTCCCGAACAGTTGGAATCTTCGCCGAAGCCTTTTTCTTTTTTGCCTTCGGATCAGGCGGCAATATGGAGAGACGATATTCGTTCAACGTCCAACCGCGCTGCAACGCGCGGCTGCGCATTTCGATGTTGTGCTCTTTGCTGCCGGTAAAATAATTGAGCGCGAACGGATATTCGGCAGAGCTGACAACTCGAAGATCGCATTGAATTCCGGAACGAAGCCGCACGCTCGTCTTGGTAGGGCCCTGGGCAATGATCGATTCGACCAACCGATGTTTGATAAAGAACTCGGTGATTGCCGGCGGTTTCTTGGTCGCCACTACAAAATCGACATCGCGCACAATTTCCCGGCGGCGCCGGTAGCTTCCGGCCACATCGACTTGGAGCGCGTCGGGATGGGCAGCGAGATCTTGCCGAAGGCTTTCGGTCTCCGCGGCAATCTGGCCAAATTGGAAATAACCGGAATGCTTTGCCCGCTGCTCAATCGCCGACGCAAATCTTGGTCTGAGTTGTTTCTCCAAACCCAGGGAGTTCGGCGACTTTTCCCGATTCGCAGGCTTTACGCAGTTGTTCGATTGAACTGACGTGCAGTTGCTCGTAAAGCGCTTTGATTTTCTTCGCGCCAAGGCCGGAAATTGAAAACAATTCGAGAATGGCCGCCGGAAATTCGGCCCGCAGTTCTTCCAGGTATTTCAGTTTTCCAGTGGCAGCGAGTTCCTTGATCTTGGCCGCGATCGCTTTGCCGATGCCCGGAATTTTCCCGAGCGCTTCTTCGTCCTGAAGATCGGACAAATTTCCGCCAAAAGTTTCGAGCGAGCGAGCAGCATTGGCGTAAGCTCGAATCTTGAACGGGTTTTCATCCTTCAGCTCAAGCAGGGTGGCAATTTCCTGCAAGACCTCGGCGATTTGCGATTTCATCATTCCTTTGAACCGTTACCAAAGATTCCGATGATGGCGAACGAAGCGGTAAAGTTAATCGAGTGTCCGCGCGACGCCTGGCAGGGTTTGCCACGCCAGATTCCGACTCACCTGAAGGTCGAATACTTGAGGGATCTTATCCAAGCCGGCTTTAAACACATCGATGCGGTGAGCTTTGTCTCGCCAAGGGCAGTTCCGCAAATGGCTGATAGTGAGAAGGTTGTTGCTCAACTCGAAACATCTGCTGGCGCCGAAATCATCGGAATCGTCGTCAACGACAAAGGCGCAGAACGCGCAATTGCTACAAAACACGTCACCACCATCGGGTATCCCTGTTCGGTTTCGCCCACGTTTCTGCGTCGCAATCAAAACCAAACGCCGGAAGAGAATCTTGCGGCGCTGCGGACAATCAAGAAACGCGCCGACGACGCAAAGCTCGGTCTGGTCGTTTATCTTTCGATGGCTTTTGGCAATCCCTACCAAGATCCATGGAACGAAAATGAAATCGAAGTCGCGATCGGAAGAATTGTTCAACTCGGCGTGGCATCGATCTCTTTGGCAGACACGATTGGAATCGCCGACCGGGCATTAATCGAACGAATTGTGATTGCGGCGATGAAGTCGGCTGCCGGTTGCGAGATTGGCGTCCATCTGCACAGCGCTCGCGCAGATGCTGCCGAAAGAATTCTCGCGGCCTACGATGCCGGTTGCCGGCGGTTCGATTCCGCATTCGGCGGGCTCGGCGGTTGTCCGTTCGCCCAGGATGCTCTGGTCGGGAATATTCCCACCGAAAGCGTGATCGCAGCGTTAAATCAGAGGGGCGTCAATTTGGGATTGAAGATCGACCGGGTCGCGCAATTAAACGCGAGAATTGCGGCGGAGTTTGCTTAAGAGATCTCCGCCCGTTCACATTCGGCCACGTCGTTTGTAAAACGCGTAACGCTTGAGGATCGATTGGACATAGCTCCGCGTAGCCGGGAACTCGATGTTGTCGAGAAACTGATTGGTGGTGATTCCGTCTGGGCCAACCCAGCGTTGGGCGCGACTCGGTCCGGCGTTGTATTCGGCGAGGGCGAAGGCCAAGGGTTCCGATTCATTCTGCCAATGGTCGAGCGCGCGGCGCAAATACCAGGAGCCGGCCTGAATGTTCGTCTTGGCGTCGAACAAATCGTCCAGCTTGAAGTTTTCGATTTTGTTCTCGCGGGCCCATTCGTTTGCGGCCTTGGCGCTCACCTGCATCAATCCGCGCTCACCGGCGCTGCCGTATTTTTTGGTATCGAACCGGCTTTCGCGCCAAACCACGGCTTTGATCAGCATCGGATCGAGCCGGCGTTCCACCGCGACTGAGGTAATGATTAAATCGTATTGCTGAAAACGCGCCGGACTCAGCCATTCGTAAGAACTATACAGCGCATCCCCGGATCGCACGGCGAGATAGCCGAACCCCGCCGCCAACGAGAGAAGGAAACAGAGAACTAGTTTCCATATTAATCTCATGCCGTCATTATCTCAGTTTTGCGCCCACTTGCCACGCCGTAGTCCCGCGACACAGAGACGAAGGCGGGTGCTCGTGATCGTCCTAAACTTCAATTAAATTGTGAGTCGGCAGATGATGAAGCCCGCCTACGTCCGCGTAATTATCGACCGCGCAATTCAGCGCGAGCTGGATTACTCCGTGCCCGAAACTCTGGCAGATCGAATCTACGTCGGTTCGCGCGTCCGGGTTCCGTTCCGCGAAAAATCCGCATTGGCGACGGTTCTCGCTACTCTCGAGCAAACGGAGGCCAAGGGAATTCGACCGATAGAGGCGCTGGTCGGCGAAGGACCGGTTATCAGCGAACGACTGCTCGAGCTCGCGAAATGGATGAGCGCTTACTATTGCTGCCCGCTTGAAACAGTGATGCGCAGCCTCCTGCCGCAAGTGATCCGACGCGCGGAGATCGGTTGGAAAAAACAACTCGTGGTTCATCCATCAAATATTGACCGCGGCGGAATCGACAAATTGCGCAGGCGCGCGCCGCGGCAGGCCGAGCTCCTCGAAATCATCGCGAACTTGGAGAGGCCGATTCCGGCGGCCACGTTATTGCGAAACACATCGCTCGATAATCAGGCGTTACGCGCTCTGGCCAAACGCGGTTTGGTCGATTTGCGCGAGGAATCAATCGCGCGGGACCCGCACGCGGACGAACAATTCGTGGCCAGCGCCTACCTCGAATTGAACGCAGAACAGACCGCGGCGCTCAAAAGAATCTCTGCCGCGCTGGCCGCGCCGGAAGCTGCGAAACCGCTTCTGTTGCACGGTGTGACCGGCAGTGGAAAAACGGAAGTTTACCTGCAGGCCATTCGCTCTGCCCTTGAGCGCGGCCGGACTGCCATCGTGCTTGTCCCGGAAATTTCGCTTACCCCCCAGACCGTCGAACGTTTCAAAAGCCGGTTCTCGGAAATTCACGATGCCGTTGCCGTTCTGCACAGCCATTTGTCCCACGGGGAACGTCACGACGAATGGCACAAGGTCCACGCCGGCCGGGCCCGGATTGTGATCGGCGCCCGCAGCGCAGTGTTCGCCCCAATGAAAAACCTCGGATTGATCATCGTGGATGAGGAGCACGAGACAAGTTACAAACAGGAGGAAGCTCCTCGATATCATGCGCGCGACGTCGCGGTGGTGCGCGCGAAAATCGAGAAGTGCGCCATCGTTCTGGGGAGCGCGACGCCGTCACTCGAGAGCTATCACAACGCAACAAGTCCGAGCCGGACTGGCCCTAAATACGAACTGCTCACTCTGAGCCAGCGTGTTGACCAGCAGCAAATGCCGCTGATGAGAATTGTCGATCTGCGACAAGAGCGCCGGAAGGGGAAGATCGTTCCGATCCTGTCCGAAAAATTGTCCCAAGCAATCGCGAACCGGCTGGAGAAACGCGAGCAAACAATTCTATTTTTGAATCGCCGCGGATTTTCGACGTCGTTGCTTTGCAGCAGTTGCGGCGAAGCGCGCCAATGTCCGAATTGCAGCGTCGCCCTCACATTTCACCGGCATATGGCAAGGCTAAGCTGCCATCTCTGCGGCCACACTGCCACCGTGCCGAAGAAGTGTCCGGCCTGCGGCAAAGACGCGCTGATTTATGCCGGATTCGGGACTGAAAAAGTGGAATCGACGGTGTCCCAATTTTTTCCCAAAGCGAATGTGCGTCGGATGGACGCGGATTCCATGACCCGCAAAGAAGCTTATCGCGAAACGCTTCGAAGCTTTCGCTCTGGCAAGATCGACATCCTGGTGGGGACGCAAATGATCGCCAAAGGCCTGCATTTTCCCAACGTGACATTGGTCGGGATCATTAATGCGGATCTGGCGCTACATTTGCCGGATTTTCGCGCAGGCGAACGAACTTTTCAGTTGTTGACTCAAGTCGCAGGGCGAGCCGGCCGCGGCGAAACTCCCGGCGAGGTTTTCGTCCAAACCTACACCCCGTTTTCACCGTCGATCCAGTTTGCCCGTCATCACGATTTCACCGGTTACTTCGACCAGGAGCTAGAATTTCGAGAGCGCTGCGGCTTTCCGCCATTCAAACACGCTGTTCTAATCACGGTCCGGTCCGAGCACGAAGGCCGGGCCAAGCTCTCGGCCGAAACTTTAGTGCGACGATTAAGAGAATCTCTTCCTTCTGAATTCGTTTTGAGCGACGCTGCGCCCGCGCCGTTGGAAAAGCTTCAGGGCCAGTTTCGCTTTCACATTTTGATGCGTGGCAAAGCGATCATGCGCCTTAGCAGTCTCATTCGTGAAACTCTCGACAAGCTGCCGTTGCCGGAGGATGTGATTGCGACCGTCGACGTCGACCCTTATCAGTTGCTGTAAACATCCGCCCTGTAGCTGACTCGCGAATTGAGGTTGAAAAAAGTCATGAGAACGCTCCCCCTCGCGCTGGCGATTTCGGCAATTTTCTGCATGCTGTCTCAGGTGAGTCGGAGCGCTGCCGCATCAGCGCCCGCCGCGCTAAAAACGTTTTTGGAGCATGAGGGCTTTGGCGGTTCGCCTCTCCAGAGACGATTCGGCAACCATCTCTTTGCCAACACGTTGATCGATGGCCGCCGGACGGCGCTGATGATTGACAGTGGTTGTCCGATTACGCTGATAGACCGGACCAGCGCCCAAAAGCTCGGTCTGCGCGTTCAGGAAACAAAGAGGTACATCGGCGGGGTGACCGGAATCGCCGAGCGTTATGGAATCAGCAAGCTCGCGACGCTGAAAATGGGGAACTGCACGTTCTTAAATGTTCCAATCGAGGTCGCCAACGAAAATCAGATCAATCTGATCGCGCGCCCGCACCTCGATGGATTATTTGGCGCGCATGAAATGTCGAAGTTCGGAGTGATCGTCGATTGCACGCGCCAGATGCTCTATGTAAATCCGAAAGGTCCGTCCGCGAGCACCAGCCAAAAGCTCGCGCAATTTCTGAGCGGCAGAGGTTTCACCCGAATCCCCATGCGGTTCAACTCGGACGAACATTTGGAGATCGAAGCCGCGGTCAACGGGCATCCCGTCCGATTAATCGTGGATACCGGCAGTGGCATGACACTTCTCTCGGCGTCGGTGGCAACTGCGGCCGGAACATCTTTCGCCTCCAATATGTCCTTCCATGGAGAAGGTATTGGTTACGTCAAACAATTGACTTTGGGCACCAATTTGACCGTGAACAACGCCGAGGTCGCAGTTGGTAATGTAGCTAAAATGGTCGGAGCGGGATTGCTCGGCGAAGAATATCTATCCTGGAATTTTGGGATCGTCGACGTCGGCGGAATGAATCTTTATCTTCGGCCGGTCGAACCAAAGCCAGCAAAGAAGCGTTGACCCGATTTGGCGCACTGGAATACTTCCGGCGTGACGTTCTCAGAAAAACTGCGCGCCATCACCGCAATCACCTGCCTGCTCCTGGCCGGATGCGGGCGTAAAGATTCCGATTCGAGCGTTGCTTCGAATAAGGTTCGCATCGGCTACGTGGGAATCACCTGCGAAGCTCCGATTTTCAGCGCGGTCGAGAACGGTTTTTTCAAAGAAGAAGGGCTCGACGTGGCGATGGTCAAATGCGAGTGGGCCAATTACAAAGATATTCTCGCTCTTGGGGGATTCGACATCACTCATCACTTAGTGATGTATTTTCTGAAGCCGATCGAACAGGGCCTTGACGTGAAGTTCACCGGCGGAATTCATCGGGGTTGTTTAAGGGTCCAAGCGGCCGTGAATGGCAAGATTAACTCAATCGCGGATCTTCGCGGCAAAAGCATTGGCGTGCCGGGAATGGGCACACCGCCCTTCATTTTCGCCAATCGGGTGCTCGGCGCGCACGGAATTGATCCTTCCAGGGAAATCACCTGGCGGGTTTTTCCCGCCGGCGAGCTGGGACTCGCGCTCGATAAAGGTGAAATCGATGCGATCGCCGATTCCGAGCCGATCGGCAGTTTGTTGATCGCCGAAGGCAAAGTGAAGAACGTTGCCGATCAAGCTCAGGACGTTCCCTACAAAGATGAGTACTGCTGCGCGGTGATCGTGAACGGGAAATTCTTGCGGGCGAATCCGAAAGCAGCGGCGGCGGCGACGCGCGCATTGCTCAAAGGCGCCAAATGGGTCGAAGCAAATCCCGCCGCGGCGGCGCGTTTGTCGGTGGAGAAAGGATATCTCGCCTCAAATCCTGAACTGAACACAGTGGCCCTTTCACATTTGCGTTATGTTCCGAGCGTTTCGGGTGGCGAAGCAGCCGTTACTTCGGCGGCGGCGGAAATGAAAGTTGCGGGCATGTTGAGCCCAACCACCGACGTTGCCGATCTGGCCAAACGCGCGTTCGTTCATCTCGACGGCGTGACGGATGAATGGTTGCGAAATCTGCAGGTTGAAAAAGTCGCCGGTGGCCAGGTCCCACCGGATCAGGATATCCGTTTGTACGCGGAGCTGATTTTGCACGATACCGAAAACTCCTGCTGCAAAGCGAAAAAGGTATTGGCAGCACAGAAATAGACGGACGAAAGTCGCATTCGTCTCTGGATCGATGGAAGCTCAGGACGATTTAGTTGCGACGACTGTTGTCGAGCCGCCGTCCGTCTTGCGCTGGCGGACGATGGTGGCGGTACCGCTGGCTGCGGCATTCGCTTTTGGCGTGCATATGGTGATCGCAAAGAGCGAAGCGCCCCTAGAAACTCATTCCTATCGACTTCTTTTTGGTGAAGTCATTGGAGTATCGATTGTGCTCGCGCTCCTGCGCCGTTTTTCACCCGGATTGCGACGATGGATGGCGAATATGTGGCCAATCTTTACCGCAGCCATCGTCACTCTTTGCGTTTGGGACGTCATCACGCTCGGTCTTCGAATTTTACCGCTCCCATACTTCCCCGGTCCTGCAGCTGTGCTGCGAAGCATGATCAACGATCGCGTGATGCTGCTCGATAGCACATGGCATTCATTGGCTTTGCTGTTGAGTGGTTACTCGCTCGGAGTAATCGCCGGCCTGTTGAGCGGAGTGTGCATTGGTTGGTCGGCTCCGATTCGGTATTGGGGAATGCCGATCCTAAAAGTTGTGGGTCCCATTCCGGCAACTGCCTGGATTCCGCTCGCGTTGGTGCTTTCGCCTTCCGCAATCGTTTCGTCCGCGGCGTTAATCGCGCTCGCCGTTTGGTTTCCGGTCACAATGCTTACTGCTTCAGGAATCTCTAATACGCGGGCTGCGTATCTGGATGTCGCGCGCACTCTGGGCGCTGGTCCGCGTTATCTCATTTTCCGGGTCGCAATTCCTGCCGCCGTCCCGAATATCTTCATCGGCCTGTTCATGGGACTAGGCGCGTCGTTTCTGACTCTGGTGGTGGCGGAATCGGTTGGAGTAAAATCTGGTCTCGGTTGGTATGTCAGTTGGGCCCAGGGCTGGGCGGAATACGGAAAAGTGTTTGCCGCTCTCATCATCATGGCGGCGTTCTTTTCGACTCTCATGACTTTGCTGTTCAAAATCAGGGACCGTGTGCTCGTCTGGCAAAAAGGAGTGATCAAATGGTAGCGGCTGCCGAAATCGAAGCGGCCTCATTGATTGTCCGCAACGTTAAGAAAAGTTTTCCGGCACCGGAAAATCCGATTTCACGGCGACAAGTCCTGGATGACATCTCTTTTTTATTGTCGCCTGGCGAATTGGTCTCGCTGATTGGACCAAGCGGTTGCGGCAAGTCCACCCTGCTTCGCCTCATCGCCGGCCTCGATTCCATCGACCAAGGCGATCTTCTTGTTGGCTCAGTTCGGATCACCGCGCCTAACGCGGAACGTGGCCTGGTTTTTCAAGATCCGAATCTTTTCCCATGGCTGACGGTTCGTCGCAACATCCAGGCTGGGCTCGTTGCACGTGGGCTTTTGCATGAGAAAAAACAGGAAGTCGATCAGTTCATCCGCCTGGTGGGGCTCGAAACATTTGCCAACGTTTATCCGCACCATCTGTCAGGTGGAATGGCCCAGCGCGCCGCGCTTGCACGGGCGTTGATCAATCATCCCAAAGTTTTGCTCCTGGACGAACCGCTGGGCGCGCTCGACGCATTCACCAGAATGCGAATGCAGGACGAAGTGCTTCGCATCTGGCAGGCGCGACGCACTACGATGCTTCTCGTCACGCACGATATCGACGAAGCGATTTACATGAGTGATCGAATCATGATCATGACACCGCGTCCGGGGCGGATCGAAAGAACCATCGATGTGTCTTTGAATCGTCCGCGACAACGCGACAGCTCCGACTTTTTGCGATTGCGCAGTGACATCCTGAACTTCCTTCACTTCGCGGGCACGAAGTAGAAGATCGCGGGCTTGCCAAACCGTAGCCTTGGGGCAGTTCGCTGAAAGAATCGGTTTATATATGCCCGCCTTCGCGGACTCCGACGTGGCAATCCCGAAAGCTTTCGGGATTGGAGCCGGCAGACGGATTCGAACCGACGACCTGCTGATTACAAATCAGCTGCTCTACCAACTGAGCTATGCCGGCGCTGCGCCATACGAAAGCCGCTTTTAGCTAATCCATCAAGAGCTTCTCATCATTCCGCGCACCCAAAAGGGAAAGCCATTGCCACGGCGCACCGAAACCGGCAGCAATGATAATCGTCTCGCTCGAGAGAACGGTAATAATTAGTTAAAACTTCCTTCATCAATTCCGGAGAAGGATGGCGAGATGAAAACAACGGCGGCACTAACCTGAGGTTACGTCCTACACGTAAAAGGCTAGACATCCGTCCACCAGACTCGGTAGAAATACTCCAATCCGAATCGGCCAGCCGTTCCGGCGCTAGGGTTATAAGCGGGTCATCCGCTGAAATGACTTCCCTCTTCGGTTTCCGAAAGGAACAACCCGATATGAATCGAATCAGTTGGAATCGGCGCCACGTAACCTTGCGCGCGATTTCCGGCAGTACAGCTGTGAATGGCTGCAACTCAACTTCAACAACGAGATAGACCGTATGAAAAACAACGTTCCCGAATCCGGTTTTTTTACCAATCGCATCTTATTGGCTTGGACACTTTGTTTGCTGGGCGCCTTCCTAGGCGTAGTTAGTTTGGCGACGCCCGGCGGTCAGCGCAGAGCTCTCGCCACGTCCAATGCGACCTTGAATCAGACCAATACTACAACCGCATCGATGCCGTGCCCTGGTCCTGCGATCTGCGGGCAGACCTGTAGTCTCGACCCCTTTGGCACTCCCATCTACTGCTCAAATGGGCAATGTCAGTGCGCGCCTGGATACGACTTACAGAACGGAGTGTGCCAGCCGATCCAGCCCGAGGTCATCGGATCGGAGAACGTTAAACTATTCGGTGGCTATGATTGCCCGGGCATTTGCTCGGGAGCCGAGAACACCACATGGGCTTTTGTAGGCAGCATCTACAACGCCTTCGACCTAGTACCCGTCCACGGAACGGCCCCGGGTGGCGAAGCGTTCATGCCGGTCTGGGGCTATCAGGCAAACCAATGTGGAGATCATGGAGTGGCGACGGGAGCAAGCTGCCAGGGCGGCAAAAATAACGGCATGACGTGCACCAGCAACAGTGATTGTCCGGGTGGCGCCTGCACTCCGCTTCAAACTTGGGCCGGATGCGCTCCGGATCCATTTCCATTCTGCTACGGGATCCAAGGGTCCGACCCCGACGGCTATCATTTCGATAGTTGTGACAACAGTGCCGGACAAGGGGACTGCGAGATTGACCCCTTGTCGTGCAACTCCAACACCGGCACATGCCTGACTTACTGCGAGGAAGGGATCAATCAAGGGTCTCCGCACCATCATGTAGACCCGGATCCACGCTCGTCCGTAGGCCTATGTGATCTCTGCGGTGCGTCTACCTCCGACTTCACGAGTGCGTGGCCTTATACCGACGAGAGTTTCACATGCAATTTCCATATCAGCGGATTCGACGATCCGGCCAGAATCGACTTCCCGAACAATGTCATCGTCTATCGTGCCCCGATTCGATGGGAAGATACTATGAGTGGGCAATTTACGTCGATCATCGACGACGATTGGACGTGGGATATGGAGAGCCAGGGACACGAACTCTTTGACACGGACGGGCCTGGGTATCTCTATCACAGCGGTTGTTCCGACGAAACGCATGGCCGTATACACGTTGAATTTTCTTCGGGCGAGGTGACGGACAATTTCACGGACGACGACTGGGGCCCCGCAAACCAATTTTGGCGGGTAATGCGCTGCGAGGTTGATTCAAGTTTTTGCCAAATTGGTCCAACAGGAGACAACGAAGGCAGTTGCTATCTGAAATCCCTTGTAAACCCGGCATTGACGTGTCCACCGTCCGAGACGGTGGATGATGACTGTCAATGGCACGACAACATGGCGGTGGTCATCGGCGTCCCCAGTATCGATTGCGCTGATAATCCGTACCAAGGCACAGACGAGATTCATCCCATTTTGGCAATGGCGATCCGGATTCAGGAGTCCACCCCGGAGAACCCGCAACCCGAAAAATGGGCGTTCTTTTACCGGCAGCACGGTAGCACCGGTCCATGCGGGGGAGCGAATTATTCGCGGTGCCTCTCGAATTTCAAACTGCCGCTGGGGCTGCCTTCAGTTCCTGGTAACGCCGTTCTCACGGGAGCTGATGTGCACGTGGAGTGGCATAAATGGGCGGACGAAACGTTCGGCTCCGGGTCGGACGACATCTCAGTCTGCGGCGCCACAAGCGACGGTAGCGGCGCCGGCAGTACTAACTGCGTAAACAGCTTCGATCTTATAAACGGAGCCGTGCTGGACATCCATCTACCTCACAACGAAGACGGCGTCGTCGGGCTCGTTACGGTGACTCCCCACTACGATACCACACCACCCACGATCGCCTGCCCCGCCAACATCACTAAGCCGGCAGACCCCGGCAAGTGCACGGCAGCGGTAACGTTCGCGCCGATGGCCTCGGACAACTGTGCCGTGAACAACGTCGTGTGCAATACACCGTCGGGCTCGGCGTTCCCGGTCGGGACGACCACCGATACTTGCACGGCGACCGACCAGGCTGGCCAGACAACAAGCTGCAGTTTTAACGTGACTGTGGTCGACAACCAGCCGCCCATGATCAGCAACATGTCAGTTTCGCCCACCACGCTGTCGCCGCCGAACCACAAGATAGTCGACGTGGCGGTCAACTATACGGCGAGCGACAATTGCGGCGCGGTCACGTGTACGCTCAGCGGAACCAGCAACGAGCCCGACAACGGAATGGGCGACGGGGACACGGCTAACGACATCGTCCCCATCGATTCGCACCACATAGGGTTGCGAGCAGAGCGGTCAGGCGGCGGACACGGGCGCCTGTATACTATAACGAACACGTGCACCGACGCTCACGCAAACCCGACAACTGCAGCTGCTACGGTTTCGGTGCCTAAGGGGAAATAGAAACTGGATAGGTTGCATCGTTGATGCGCCTCCAACAATTGTGATGGACCGGATTAAAGAACAATCTCGCGCGCGCGAACTGTTACTGCGCCGAAAAGAAATAACTCAGCTGAAGAGAGGGGATGAATAGAATGGACAACGACATAACCGACAAAACGTCAGTGCGAGTGCTACTCGCTATCCTTATCGGCGTCGCGGTCTTGATTGGGATTGCCAGCGTGAACCTATATGAGGTACGCCGGCAGCGGGCCGAGCTAAGCGATCGCCTGGCGCAGTTGGTCACGGCTATCAATTCGCGACCGGCTTATCCCGCCGCGCCCGCGCGGCTATCCGGGCCCGATCCGGACAAAGTCTATACCGTGAATACAGCAGGCGCGCCCTTTGAGGGGCCGAAGTCGGCAGCGGTCACGATTGTCGAGTTCTCTGATTTTCAGTGTCCGTTCTGTGCGAGGGTCGATCCGACCGTCAAACAGCTTCAGGATGTTTACAAAGACGAGGTACGGATCGTGTGGAAGCATTACCCACTCACCAGGATTCACCAGAACGCCATGGAAGCGGCGGTGGCAGCTGAGGCAGCACACAGCCAGGGGAAGTTTTGGCAGTTTCATGACAAACTCTTGGCGAGTCAAAGCAGGCTGTCGCCTGACCAGATCAGGCAGTACGCAAACGAACTCGGACTTGACGCAGCGAAGTTTGAAGCAGATCTCACGAGTCCTGAGATAAGGAAACGCATTAGCGATGACATGTCTGAGGCACAGCGCCTGGGCGTGGCCGGCACGCCGGCTTTTTTCGTCAACGGCCATTTCCTCAGTGGCGCCCAGCCGTTGGCAGGCTTTGCTAAAGTGATAAACTCGGAACTGCTACGCCTGAACCTGCCGATCCCGCCCGCCGCTGTGCAGTAACGGATTTCGAGCTGCTCGCTAATTATCGCGGACGATTACATCCCGCGAGTCGAACACCTTGGCCTCGTTTTTCCCCTACACGCACAGAAAGAAACGTGGAAGCTTAATCGGTCGCACCTACGGTTTTCTCTTCAAGAAAGAGCAGCGGCAATTTTTTGCTGCAAAACTGCGCAATTTAGTGAAACAGCACGAAAATCGGACTCGTTAGCGCTACCTCCGAAAAAC
The DNA here is from genome assembly GCA_963817335.1 of uncultured Verrucomicrobiae bacterium. Classification (GTDB taxonomy): domain Bacteria; phylum Verrucomicrobiota; class Verrucomicrobiia; order Chthoniobacterales; family UBA10450; genus AV40. The sequence continues at coordinate 201,240 of CAWFNX010000005.1, forward strand.
ACGCTCCGCAACGATATGAAGAGGTGCGCAAAAACTCGTTAGGCATTTACAAATCAGCTGCTTCACCAACTGAGCTATGCCGGCAAAAAAAAGTGCCTGCCCGCCTCGGCCCCATTCCGGCTCGGAGCGCCGGAAAGTAGCGCAAAGTCGACGGTCGAACAACCGATGGAAAATTATTGAGTGGCCGGTTTCCTGATGAAAATCGCACCGAGCAGATGATGAGGAGGCGTCAAATCTGGCCTGGCCGGCACGAGACCGGCGCGATCTTCCGTTTCTTTGATAAGCCACGTGTCCGGCAAAAATTTCTTCTGAAAATACAACAGACTCCATTCCGTGAAATACTGGTCGGTGTCCGGGTTAAAGAAAAGACCATTGGGCACGTAAACCGTCGCTCCGGGTTCGGCGCGTTGAATCTCGTCAGCCGCGGCGATCTGTTTCTCGCGAACGTTGCGATACGGACCATAGAGCGGAAAAAGGAAAATGTACCGTGTCGCCGAAACCCGCTGTGCATAAAACAGAATTTCGGGCTCAGCACCGAAGACGAAAACGCGCTGATCCGGTGAAGTTACTTCGCCAAGCCGTGAAGCGAACTGCGGCATTTCGGCAAAAAAATTGCCGGGATAAATCTTTCTCACGGCATCGGCCGGCGAGTAAGAAAACCAAAACGGCCAAGCCGTTATGATTGGAAGAACCAAAAAGAGGATGCATAGCGCTGCCCGCGAAATCAATTTGCTGCGCCCGGTCTCACTCAACCGCTCGGCACTGACAACGGCCGCCAATGCGATCGGAGGCAACAATTGCTGAAAATAGTGCGGGAAAAAGTAACCGCTCGCGCTCACACCAATACCGCTAGTGAGCAACCAGCCCGTGAGAAAAGCGAACCACCTCGTTTCACCAATTCGTAGCAACGCGACCAAACCGACCAAACCAAAAATCCAGATCAACGACTCGGTGCGAGCCAGGGTAGACAACGTGTCGAAACACGAATGCACGCGATCGGACCACGTCATCGCGCCGACATATTCGAGGTTATGGGTTACAACGTTTTCAGTCAGCGCGGCGAGGCCGCCACCCATCCAAAAAAACATAGCGATTCCTCCTATTACGGTCAGAAGGCCAGCCCCGGACAAAGCAATGAATCGAAGCGCGTCGCGCCCACGTTTCTCTCGGCTGGTAAAAACCGGGTAGAGCGCGATCAATAGGAACCAGTTCACCGCGGCGACCTGCTTGAATGAGATCGCGATTGCGGTTAGCGCCCCGGCGAGGAAGATCGTCCACGTATTGTTCGGCTTTTCGAGTGATCTGAAGAAGGCGATTTGTGAAAGAATCAGTGGCAGCAGCATGAACAGCTCGGTGTTGGCCGCTGTTCCTTGAATGAGGGGATCTGCGGATAGAAACGCGAAGACGGCGGCTCCGACAAACGCCCAAAACTGATTGGTAAATCGCCGCGCCAGGAAAAAAATCCCGCAAGCCGATGCGGCCGAAAACACAAGTGATGCAAGATGCACCCCGCGGATTGGGTTGAGCGGTAATGCCAGAGCCGCTCGATAAATCCAGAAAATCGCCGGCGGTTTTTGATCGACCCAGTCGCGATATGGCAATTCGTTGTGCCCAAGTCGCCATCCGATGTAGGCGTATTCACCTTCGTCTCGTTCAAAGGGAATGCCCAGCATCGGGGTTCTAATCGCGGCCACCAGAACAACAAGGCCCGCGACAAGAAGAATTGTTTTTCGGACGGATTGCTGCGATCGCAAACCGGAACGCTTTCGGCTAGCGCGAGCGCGACGTGACCCTTAGCGGCTCGGCGGTTTCCAAATTCTTGATCACGGTGCTCAGATAAACGGATTGGGGATAAAACGCCTTGTATTTCGTGATCTCGCCGCGGTTCAAAACTTTAAAGCCGTAACGTTCGAACATCATTTCTCCGCGGCGGCTCTCAAACGTGACAATTTGTCCATAAACCCGCTTTTCCCCGCGCCGATAGAGATAGCTCAGGTAGGCACTCATCAACGCGCGGGTGGTCGACATTTTCCGCGCGTCCGGAAGCAGATTGATGTGAAAATGCGGAACGCGGCGGGGCGCCGCCGGCACTTCTCGCCAGCCATGCGCCAGAGTCCAGAGAATGAACCGGCGGGACGCGGCGTTGTACCGAAAATAACGGGTCAGGGCCTTGAGAAAGAGCGAGATGTTCTGCCAGAACGAATAAAGCTGGTTGAGCAACGGCCGCCGTGACCCCAGCAGGTACCCGCGAATTTCGCCGTCAATCTCGACGACAAATGACGATTCCGGTTCCCAGTCGGTATAATAGGTGGTCAGGAAATCGGCAAACAACTGCCGATCTTCGTAAACCGGATCGATCGGCGTCCCGAGAAATCCGGTCTGGCAACATAACCGACGCACGGCCTCGCGGTCTGTTTTGCGATAGCCACGGATCGTAAAGGAGTTATCGCTGCTCATTTTGGCGGGGTTCCTTTGTAGTTTGCACATACCTCGCGGTAAATGCAAAAAAGGCGTTCGAAAACTTTCGGCCAGGCGTGCAATCGCGCCGCCTGTTCGGATGCTTGTTGCCCCAGGTTCAACAGCTCTCTGCCGGCGAACGCCTCAATCGCGTTGGCCAGAGCCTCACTCGAATTCTCGTTGGCCCAGCCATTTTGATCGTGAAAAATCAGGTCGTCCATGGCACTGCCGCGAATGCCGACCACTGGCGTTCCGCAAGCCTGACTCTCCAGGGCGACCAGACCGAATGTTTCCTGCACCCCCGGATGAACGAAGAGATCCGCGGCGCGATAATAACGGGCGAGTTCATGCGGTTCGGCGCAATAACGGATCCAAGAAACATTCCGATGTTGCGCTTGGAGCTCGCGTAATTGTTTGCGCTGCGGGCCTTCGCCGATCACCAGTAGATGAAACGCTTCCGGCGCCCGCTGGTTCAATGTCGCGAACGCCTTGAACAGCCTTGCCGTATTTTTCTCTTTCGCGAGACGGCCTACGTAAAGCAACAGTTTGCGGCCTTGCTTAATGCCTAACGAATTTCGAACTTGCTCGCGATCGCTTTTGTCCGGACGAAATGTTTCAACGTTCACGCCGAGCTTGACGACGTGAACATTGTGCACACCCCATTCCCGCAGGATTTGAGCGATTTGGTCCGATGCGACCAAGGTGGCCGCGAAACGGTTGTAAAGCCGACGGACATAGCCGCGCGACAATTTCATCACCCGGCCGGCTGCTCGTTTACCCAGGAGCCTGGCGCTCGCGCGAAGATAAGCTTCCGGAAAATGCGAGTGATAAAATCCGATTACAGGGACACCCAACGCCCGACCGCCACGGACCGCGTGCCACCCAAGTTGGTAAGGATCTCCCGATTCAATCAAATCGGGACGTTCTCGGCGGAAAACTTGCCCCACCGCGCGCAGATTCACCAGAGCCCGGTATCGCCCTGTTCTTGAAATCAGCGGCGAACGGATTGAATAAATACGCGATCGACCGCGAACATCGACCTTTGGTTTCTGACCCGGAACGATCAGGACGTGCTGATCACGCGCCGTCTGTTTGTCGATGTAGTCGATTTTTTCGTGCAGATAGCGTTTCACTCCGCCGCTGACCGGCGAATAAAACTGGGTGACATCGCAAATTTTCACTCCCAAATGAGGCAGGATTAACCGGATTTAAAAGATTCCTTCAAACGCGGCGAAGGAGTTGATCCATCCTGTCAATCTTGTGAATTCTGTCTAGTCCGCTTTCGACGAATTCTCCAGATCGCTGAGATAGCGTTCCGCTTCAATCGCGGCGGCGCAACCCGATCCCGCTGCAGTCACGGCTTGTTTGTACTCGCGGTCGGCCACGTCACCCGCAATGAAAACGCCCGGATGTTTACTTTCGGCGAGGTTCCGCGCGATGAGATACCCCTCCGGATCGGTCTCAAGTTTTCCCTGATAGGCTTTGGTGTTGGGATCGTGCCCGATGGCCACGAACACGCATGCCACCGGAAGATCGCGTTCCTCGTTTGTCTTGACGTTCCGCAAACGCACCGCGCTCATCTCGCCTTTTTCGTCCGGAATGTATTTTGTCACCACCGTGTTCCAGATGGGCTCGATCTTCTTGTTGGCGAACACGCGTTCCTGCATGATTTTCGATGCCCGCAGCTGGTCGCGGCGATGAATGAGATGAACTTTCGACGCAAACCGGGTCAGAAATAGCGATTCTTCCGCCGCGGAATCACCGCCGCCAACCACCGCCACCGGAACGTTCTTATAAAATGCGCCGTCGCAGGTGGCGCAACTGGTTAGGCCATGGCCAATCAGCTTCTCTTCGTCATCGAGCCCGAGATAACGAGCCGAAGCGCCGCTGGCGATGATCAGCGCCTGAGTTTCGAGCCATTCGTCATCCGCCTTGACCCGAATGTGATCGTTCATCGCCTCGTAATCGGTCACTTCAGCGTAGGAAAAACGCGCGCCGAACTTCTCGGCCTGTTGGTGCATGTTCATGATCAGCTGCGGGCCGTCGATTCCTTCCGGAAATCCTGGGAAATTCTCGACCAGCGTTGTGGTAGAAAGCTGGCCGCCCGGCTGACGACCTTCCAAAACCAGCGGATTGAGATTCGCGCGCGCGGCGTAAATCGCGGCGGTGAGACCGGCGCAACCGCTGCCCACGATGATCACTTTCTCCATGTATAAATCTAGCACACGACGCAAGCAGAACACAGGCTTGTGGCCTATGTTTTGCGATGCCGGAACTCGCCGAGGTCGAATGGTTTCGCAAGCAATGGAACCCGGGAATCGGCCAGGAAATTATCGATGTTAAAGCGCACTCGCGGAAATACGTTTTTCGCGGAACCGATGGCGGCGCGATTCGCCAGAATTTGATCGGCCAAAAGCTGCTACGCTCGAAACGAAGTGGCAAACAGATGCTGTTCGAGTTCTCGGGTGACAATTGGCTCGGCCTTCATCTCGGCATGACCGGCAAGACCCATGTCAAACGACCTGATTTTCGTCCAACCAAGCACGATCATCTGGTGTTGGTTCAGCGAGAACGCGCGCTTGTGTTCACGGATCCGCGCCAACTCGGGCAGGTTCGGTTCCATCATGGCCAAGGCGAACCCGATTGGTGGAGAAATCGTCCCCCGGAAATCGATACACCCAAATTCGATCAAAAATTCTTTAACGACTTCCTGGAACGACACCGAAAGGCCCCGATCAAAGCTGCGCTCCTGATGCAGAATGGTTTCGCCGGAGTGGGAAACTGGATGGCCGACGAGATTCTGTGGCGCGCCAAAGTGTTGCCCTCGAGACGAATTAACAAATTAAGCAGGCGCGAACGGTCCTTGATTTTCCGCACAACCAAATGGGTCGTGGGCCGATCGCTGGAAACGCTCGGCGAAAATTTCGCCGATCCGCCGCGCACTTGGCTAATCCACCAAAAATGGAAACGCGGTGGCATCTGTCCGATTCATCGCACACCGCTTCGCCATGCTATCGTTGCTGGCCGCACCACCGCCTGGTGCTCCAAATGTCAGCGATAGTTATTTACCGAACCGCTCACGATCAATCTTCGGTCAATCGTCCCCGGGTGATCACGCGGTGACGTGGACGAAAATCTTGTGGAGGCCGGTCACGCCGGAGAACCAACCGCGGTCTTCCTCGAATTCCTGGACTTCGCCTTCGCCGTCAGTCGCACGGACCACAAGGGTGTAATCGTCGGGGCCGTCGGGTTGCCAATCGTAACTCCAAAGCACCCAGGTTAACTTCGTTCCGGGATAATCAATTTTCGCATTGGCCCAGGTTTCGCCGTCGTCGTCGCTGAACTCCACCCGAGAAACTCCGCGGTCGCCCCCGAAGGCAACGCCTTTGACTTGAATCGGTGCGCTCACGAGTTGGCCTAACGAAAAGCGCGATTCATTATCCGGCACATCGATTCGCGATCGGGTCGGCACGATGAAGTCCGGACCCCAACCTTGTGTTTCGTAAAAACCTTTCGCATCCGGGCCGGTCAGTTCGATGCGAGTGAGCCATTTCACGTGTTTCTCGCCGAAATAACCGGGCACGATCGCCCGCATCGGATAGCCGTGACGGTCGGACAACGACTCGCCGTTCATTTTCAACGCGAGCAGCGTTGTCGGCTCGAGCGCTTTGTCGATGGGAATGGTGTCGGTGTAATTGTCCACACCGTATAAACGAACCCGTTGCGCGCCGGCAAGCGGTCCCGCGGGATCGATAAAATCACGTAAAACGATTCCGTTCCAAACGGCGTTGCTCATCAACCCGGCATCGAGCCCGTTACTGATGCACATCAGCGTTGTCTCCTGGTCGATCGAGGTAAGCGCGTCCAAATCCTGAATCCGGTAGGTTCTCGGCGTCTGGACGAGACCGTTCACTTCCAAATGCCAAAGATCGGCGTTCACGCGAGGATCGATTACGTTCTTGGTGACGCAGTAAAACAACTCGTTAGGCGTGATCGGCTGGACGATGCGGCCTTTGTATTGCGTGCCGTCGTAACTGAACGCCGCCGCGCGATAAAGTTTTCTTAATAACGCAACTCCGCCGCCGGCAACCAGGACGCCCACCCCGCCCAGGATCAACGCACGACGCCCAATCGGCGGCGAAAATTCGGCTTCGGAGCTTTCCGCCTTTGATCGGGTAAGAAAATTAAAGCTGCCAACCAGTGCGCGTTCGAAAATCAAAACGCTGAGGACGAGGCCAATCAAAGTAATCATTCTGGCCGACCCGATCGGGAAACCTAAGTAGCTCGTGCCGAGCACAGGCCAAAGAACAACGCCCAGCGCGATCACCGGCAGGACAACGAAGATCGACATTGTCCAGGGAGTAACGCGTCGGCGTGGATTGCTGCGCATCAACAAACCGAACACCGCGCCGCCAAGCATGCTGACGACCAGCTGACCCGCCATGGTCGAGCCGACTCCGAGCTGTTTGAGATGATTGTAACCTCCGACGCGACCCATCAACGAAAGGAACGGTCCCGGTTTAATGAAAACAGAAAGACGATCTCCGATGATCGCGAGCGGCGTAGCAATACCGAACGACGCGAGCAACAACATCGTCACGATCATCGCCATGCCGGCAATGAGTCCAGCCAGCAAGCCAGCCGAGATCGCCTTCGATTTGCTCATCCGATATCAATCTTACTCGGATTGAAATGCGATACGCAAGAACGTGGCAATAATTCTCGCCCCCGCGAGAAACGTTCCTCGAAATGTGCCGGAAACCTTGGAAACGCCGCCGGCGCGGCAGCGATGGTTGACCGGCACTTCAAGAATCCGCAAACCGAGGCGCGCGGCTTTCATCTGCATCTCCAAGTTCCAACCGTAGGTTTCTTCTTTCATCGACAGTTTCTCCAGGGCATCGCGCCGGATCGCGCGAAATGGGCACATATCGGTATAACGCACGCCATACAAGATCGACATCAGCCATCCGGCCAAACAGCCGGAGAAAATCTGCTGAAAATTCATGCTGCCCGGTTCCCGTTGGCCACGGGTGCGCGACCCGATCACGAAGTCGAACGTTCCTGCAGCAATCAGCCCGACCAGCTGTGGAATGAACTCCGGGCAATCGCTCCCATCACCGTCGAGGAACACAATGATGTCGGATTCCAGGGAAACTGCTCGAACGCCAGCCGCGCAAGCGCGGCCGTAACCCGGTCGCGGCTCACTGACGACTCGCGCGCCCGCTTCGCGCGCGCGCTCCGCAGTTGCATCTCTGCTGCCGTTGTCGACCACGACGATTTCAGTAGGGATTTTTGTGGCCAAACATTCGCGCACCACTTCCGCGATCGGTTCCTCTTCGTTCAGCGCCGGGACAACGACGGACACGTTGTGCATCACAAAACAAGGCGCGCTGTTGTGAAGTAAATTATCAGCGCGCAGACGTCAGCGAGCGCCAGCGTCACCGGGCCGGCGGCAATTTTTGGATCAAGATTAAATCGATGCAGAAGCGAAGGAACAGCCAGTCCAAACAATGAGGCGGTGACCAGTGAGAGAGCAATGCTTCCGCCAATGGCTGTGGCCGCGCGAAGATCGTGCCGCCACAGAAACACGATTGCGCTGACGACTGTTCCGCAGGCAAGCCCAATCAGAATGGCCGTTGCGAATTCGCGACGCAACGCGGTAGCAAACCAACTCCATGTCACCGGCGCGGACCGCAGCATTTGGATCGTCACGCTCATTGATTGCGCGCTCACACTTTCATTGAGGCCAAGCACCATTGTCAGGAAAAACGCGATCACCAGACTGTGAGCAAGGGTCGCTTCAAATGTTCCGGCCAGGATCGCGCAAATCGTTCCGCCGGCGACGGTCACCAGGAGCCAGGGAAACCGAAATCGGAAAACTCGCACCGGCGATGCGCCACGGATCTGCTCGAGGCGAAATCCAAGCGCTTCGAACACGTCGTCCCGGACCGCTGCGGAAGCGGCCGGACGGGCGTGTTCCTCACGATCCCCCAAAATTTCCTCGGCGAAAAGACTTACATCAACCACACCGACGACCCGGCGTTGATCGTCCACGACTGGAAAGGCAAAGAATTTGTAGAGAACGAAAAATTCGCAGGCATCGAGCACGGTTGCCGTTGCCGGAATCGCGACGACGCGGCGGACCATGATATCGCGCAGACGAGTTTCCGGCACAGCGGTCAACAAACGACGGGTTGGCAAAACTCCGACGAGTTTCTTGTCAGGGTCGACGGCGAAGAAATAGATAACGCGTTCTCCCACGCCTTCTCGCCGAATCCGTTCAAGCGCGTCCGCGATGGTCATGTCCGCATCGAGCAGCGGAAAATCTTTTCGCGCGTGTTGACCAACCAGGGAATTGAAATCGGGAATGCCGGTAGTCTCAGGCATTCTCCACTTTTACTCGATGAACGATGCCTTTGCTCTTTAGAATTTGCTCCGCTTCGGTAAAATAATCCCGGATGTCCGATTGGGCTTTGATCCAATCAATGTAGCGCTGGATACCTTCTTCGAGCCGGACCTGTGGTTTGTAGTCGGCAGCACCGATCAATTTTGTGTCGCTGGTGAGATGACGCATTTCACCGGGGCGAAATTCGCCTCGCGTTTCCGGTTGGATGTCGATCTTCAGAAGTTGCGACAGGATCTCGGCGACTTTTCCGATCGGTGTGCCTTCGCCGCTGCCGACGTTCACTGCGAGCCCATCGAGCTTGTCGGTCTCGCAAGCGAGCAAATTGGCGCGTGCAATGTCCTCGACGAACGAGAAGTCGCGAGTTTGTTGGCCATCTTCATAGAGGACCGGAGCCAAATTGTTGAGCAAACGCGTGCAAAAAATGGCAATTACCCCGGTGTAAGGATTGAAGATCGACTGGCGCGGTCCGTAAGTGCATGAGTAACGAAGTGCAACCGCGGGGACCCCAATTTGTTTCCCCCACAGAAGAACAAGTTTTTCCTGATCGACTTTGGTTAGGCCGTAGACCGTTTCGCCGCCTACTGGCGCACTCTCGGGAGTAGGTGCGCTTTCAGTAATCTCGCCGCAGATCGGGCAATGCACTTGCCAGTCGCCGTTCCGCAATTGTTCGACGGGGCGCACGGGTGGAAAAACGAGACCGTGTTTCGGACAATTGCCCGCGCCTTCGCTGTAAACAGCTTGGGAACTCGCGACGATAATTTTTTTAATCGACAGATTTTTTTCGCGAATTACTTCCAACATCTGGGCCGTGCCTAACGAATTCACGTGTACGTATTTTGAAATTTCGGGCATGTACCCGCCGTAGGCCGCCTGGTGAAACACGACTTCGATCTTATCAAGCGCGCCGGTGATCGTTTGGCGGTCGCGAAGATCTCCTTCGACGAATTCGGCTTTAGGATTAATCCAGGACGGCTTGCCTCGGCGGTGGGTATTTGGTTCGAGATTGTCGAGCACGCGCACCTGCCAGCCCTCCCGCACAAGTAGGTCTGTTACGTGCGAACCAATTAGACCGGCGCCGCCGGTAACAAGAGCGCGCTTGCTCATTGGGGAGCAAAGATTTTGCCCTCCGCTTTGACGAGCGCGGCCAGAAACTCCCGTGTGCGAGGCGCAATGTCTTCGTTCGTTCGTTCGCCGAGCAATTCGGCGCTGAGTCGCTCCAATGACGCGCGGTCGTCGATATCGTAACCGTAGGGCAAAAGCGCTACTTCGAGGTTTAACTCCTTGGCTCGGATCCGCGTTTGCTCGAACACGCGTTCAGTACTCCAATCGATTCCTTCAAATAGCTCGCGGTGATTTCTTTTCAGACCGATCAGATAATACCCGCCGTCATCGGACGGACCTAAAACGACACGATCATTCAGCGTCGATAGCAAGTTAACGGCTTCAGCGTAATCAACGGCCGGAACGGTCGGGCTATCGGAGTCGATAAGGCAAACCGAATCGAAGCCGCACCGAAAAAGATCTTCAGCCGCAAAGATCAGTCGGTCACCGAAGCCGTCGCCGCGCTGGGCGAGGAGTTGGAAGTTCGACGGCAAGATATCAAGGTAAGCCTGTTCAAAACCGACCGGCGTGTAGACGGCGATGCCGACCGCACTGGATCCGCAAGTTTGCTGAATTGCGGTCGCGGTATCGCGCAGAAAACAGACGTTTAGCTGGGCGGCCTGTTCCGGGGTCAGCGGCGGGACGAGTCGCGTTTTAACATGACCGGCGCGCGGCGCTTTGGTCATTATGGCAAGCGCGCATAACTTTTTCGATGGGCGGTCCGAGCTGGCAGGATCCAGAACTCGATGAGGCCGCTGCATTTTCTTAGGCTGCGGTGAGGTCAGCTTTTCTCGCAAAGAGCGTACTGGTAGCGACCATCCCGCCAAACGCGAACCGATTTCCAAGGCAAACCGTTAAACAATTCTTCGAATGCGCGACTACTTAAGACCGTAGCTCTGGTTGGCTCGCGATAACCGTTGCCGGAATGAATGACGCTAGCCAGCAACCACATTGAAAAAAGTGGAATCGAAGCCCAGAAAGCGTAGCGCGGCTCAGCGACAAAACACCGGCCTCCCGTTTTTAGAACGCGAAACATTTCTTCGATCGCCCGGCGTTGCTCAGAAAGAATCGTAAACATGCGCGAGGCAATCAGCGCATCGAACGATCCGTCCCCGAACGGCAGAGACAACACATTTACCCGCTCGAATGAGCAATTTTGAATTGAGCTGGCCTCGATGCGTTGACGCGCCCAGGAAAGTTGTCGTTCGGAACGGTCGACGCCGGTAACCGTAATATTCGAAAACCGTTGCGCTAGGTTTCGGGAATAAAAACCCGGGCCGCAGCCCAGTTCAATGACGCGATCTCCGGACATCGGCGTCCGGGTTTCCCAAAGCGCTGAAATAATGCGGTCCGTGTCGTCCCTAAATAATCGTTCTCGGCAAAATGCGTAGACCCAGGCGACGCGCTCAAACAAACTGTCTGTCGGTTTTGAAGAGGAGGAGGGCTGATCCTGAGCAACAACGTGGGGTAACATGGTTTGCTAACTAAAATCGGGTAAAGCCGGAGAGTTGTTCGCAAGTACAAATACTATTTCTAATTGATGGCCCATTTCTTCTTCTTCTTCTCCGCGCGAACAACTGCGGCACTGCGCCGAGACGTAGAGGCAGAGCAATGTGTTGATAACACTGTCAACAACTACACACAACCTCCATCCTGATTCGAACCCCCGAACTTATTAGGAGTTGTTGGAAGTTGTTGGCTTGTTGCTAAGGCATCGGTTAACAAAACAATATGAGCGCTCGTTTGACGATGGATCGGCTGAAGAAATGGGAAGCCGATCACGGCCAAATTCCGGCCGGCGCGTTTGTAGCCATGCGGATCGATTGGTCGAAGCGCTGGCCGGACGCCGCCAGGATGGTGGACTTGCCGGCCGAACTCGAGGACTGCGTACTCTGCGGCGAGGACGTAATCGAAAAGTTGCTACTCGATCGCGGAGGTATCGAAGGTGCTTATCCATTTTCGGCCGGACGGTTCCAAATCGGCTTGTTTGGTTCGGTTGACCAAAAGTCGCGAAAAGAACGAAGATAGGACCGGAATTCATGCACATCACAGACATCATGCGGGGGGATTCTCCCACGTTTTCGTTTGAGTTCTTTCCGCCGAAAACGCCGGAGGCAGCCGAGATCCTCTACCAAACCATTCGCGATCTCGAAACGTACATGCCACATTTTGTTAGCGTGACCTACGGTGCGGGTGGTTCGACGCGAGATTTAACCCACGATTTGGTTGAGCGCATTCAGCACACAACAAAACTCGATCCGATCCCTCATTTGACCTGCGTCTGTCACAACGAAGAAGAGATTCAGACGATCCTGCTTCGATATGCCAGGTCAGCGATTGGCAACGTTCTCGCGCTTGGAGGAGATAGGCCGTCGGAAATCGCTTACGATAAGTCGCGCGACTCTTTCAAACACGCGATCGATTTGGTGAAGTTCATTCGCCGATTCAATGAATCCGGCGTGCACCCGGATCCTCGCGGCTTCGGGATTGGCGTGGCCGGTTTTCCCGAAGGCCATCCTGCGACGCCCAATAGATTAGTCGAAATGGATCACCTGAAAGCGAAAGTAGATGCGGGCGCTGACTACATTGTAACGCAACTGTTTTTTGAGAATCGCGACTTCTTCGACTTCCGTGAACGCTGCGCGCTCGCCAACATTCACATCCCGATCATCGCCGGCATAATGCCAATTACTTCGATGGGCGGGTTGCGGCGGATCGCCGAGTTAGCTGGCGGCGCCCGTTTCCCGGCCAGGCTTCTGCGCGCCATTCAGCGGTGCGAGAACGATTCCGAAATGGTCAAGCGCGTCGGGGTTCACTTCGCATTAGAACAATGTCACGATCTCTTGGACAACCACGTCGCCGGAATTCATTTCTACACTCTCAATCGGTCCGATGCCACGCGGGTGATTTTTGACAGCCTAGGCATTCCGCGTCGTCGGAAAGTGCAGTCCCCAAGCGCGTAAATCACAGGCCGTTTGTATTCGCGTTTGCTTGGCGCAGGACCCAGCGGCTGAGCTGAACGCGCCGGATTTGCTTTGCGCGAAGCCTCCGAGGCGAGGAGACTCCGCAATGCTGAGAAGCCAGCGAGCCGTTTACCTTCAGCTGGCGGGATTTGCTTTGATCATCGTCGGGTTCATCCTGCTTTCGCGGTTCTTTCCAATGGTTGCTGTCGTCGGCGAATTGCAAAGTCGGGTGACCGGAATGGGCGCAGGGAGTGCGATCTGTTATCCACTACTTTTTGCTGCGTGTAATGTTCTGCTCTTGCCGGGTGGAATTCTGAGTGTTGGGGCAGGATTTTTTTTCGGCCTGTGGTGGGGCTTTGCCTTGGTGTTGTTAGGCAACAGCATCGGAGCAGCCATTTCGTTTGGGCTGAGTCATTGGTTAGGCCGGCGCTATTTGAATCAACGCCTTTCCACCAGTCCGATGCTCCAGGTCCTGGACAAAGCAGTGGCGCGTGACGCGTGGAAAATAATTTTCTTGAGTCAGCTACATCCACTGTTTCCAACCAGCCTCCTAAATTATCTGTTCGGCCTAACCAGAATTCGGTTTTGGCCTTACATGCTTTGGACTGCGGTTGGACGAGCGCCCGGGCTTTTCTTGTACACCTACCTCGGGACCTTGGGGCAGCTCGGTCTTAACTTGGCGCGCGGTCGAACTCATCCGCGCATTGTCGAATATTGGACGTGGGGCGGCGCGTTTGCGGTCACTATGCTTCTGTTTATTTTCCTGACCCGCACGGCGCTGAGAGTCATGCGAGAAATGCGGGTCGATCCGTCTCTAGTGGAGAATACATAAATATTTAATAGTAAGCATATTATGAAATATTCCCGCCTGATAGAAGCTGCCCGCGATGCGCGAAACAAGGCTTACGCGCCGTACTCCGATTTTGCTGTGGGCGCAGCGCTCCTAACAAGGTCTGGCGACATCTACACCGGATGTAACATTGAGAACTTGTCCTTCGGGCTAACCCTTTGCGCGGAAAGGTGCGCCATGGCTTCGGCAGTCTTGAGTGGTAACCGGGATTTTGTGGCCATAGCGATCGTGACCGATTCTGTCCGGCCAGCGGCGCCTTGCGGAGCGTGCAGGCAAGTCTTGGCCGAATTCAGTCCCCAACTGATAGTGATTTCCGCGACCGTGTCAGGCGAGGTGCAGGAATTCAAACTGGCCGAACTGTTGCCCTACGCGGACCAGGGAATTTTGGAGCGTAGGCGAAATGTTTAGGTTACCAACTCATTACGAAGTGATCGTTGTCGGTAGCGGTCATGCCGGGATCGAGGCGGCGTTGGCGGCGGCAAGACTGGGTTGTCGCACGCTGATGTTGACTCAGAATCTCGACACCGTTGGCCAGATGTCCTGCAATCCGGCAGTTGGCGGATTAGCCAAAGGTCAGATCGTTCGAGAGATCGACGCGCTGGGCGGTGCGATGGGCCTCAATGCCGACGCCACAGGGATTCAATTTCGGATGCTCAACAGATCAAAAGGCCCCGCGGTTCGCGCTCCCCGGGTTCAGTGCGACAAAAAGGCCTATCAATTTCGAATGAAAGCGATCTTGGAACGAACCCCTGGCCTCCAGTTAAAACAGGCCACGGTTTGCAAGATCCTGGTAGCCGATGGCCGCGCGATCGGAGTCGAGACAGACTTGGGCGTCGAGATCCTTGGCGACACTGTAATCGTTACAGCTGGCACATTTTTGCGCGGGCTTTTGCACGTTGGTGAAAGCAGCAAGCCCGGCGGGAGAATGGCGGACACCAGTTCTGGCCTGAGCGCGAGTTTGAAGGAAATCGGGTTTGAAGTCGGCCGATTCAAAACCGGCACGCCCTGCCGATTGAATGGGCGATCGATTGATTTCGATGGTTGCCAGATCCAGCCGGGAGATGAACCACCTCCGAGATTCTCGTTTTGGGCCAGTGGCGAAAAGGCAAAGGACGATATTTTCACCCTGAACGACGTGGCCGCGCCAGAGTTCCACGTGGAACAGCTGCCTTGTTGGATCACCCAGACAAGCGGGCGAACCAGGGAAATCATTCAAAAGAACCTCCACCGATCCCCTTTGTATGCGGGCCGCATCGAAGGCACCGGGCCTCGGTATTGCCCGTCCATTGAGGACAAGATTGTGAAGTTTGCCCACCGAGAAACGCACCAGCTTTTCCTGGAACCGGAGGGTCGTCACAGCGAGGAGTATTACGTAAACGGTATCTCGACGAGCTTGCCCTACGATGTGCAGCTCGAATTTGTTCATTCCATTCCGGCGCTGGAGCGGGCCGAGATCATGCGGCCCGGTTACGCGGTTGAATACGACTATTTCCCGCCGACTCAACTCCTCCATACCCTTGAAACGAAACCAGTGCGACGCCTCTATTTCGCCGGCCAGGTCAATGGAACCTCTGGTTACGAAGAAGCCGCCGCCCAAGGCTTAGTGGCCGGCACCAATGCGGCTTTGGCGGTCCGTCAAAGGCCCGAATTCGTTCTGAAACGCAATGAGGCCTATATCGGGGTGCTGATAGATGACCTGGTAATGAGAGGGACCGAGGAACCGTATCGAATGTTCAGCAGTCGCGCCGAAGATCGGTTGCATCTGCGCCATGACAACGCTGATCAACGTCTGGCCCCGCAGGCCTTCCAGTTGGGACTAATCAGTCATGAACAGTGGAGATCGTTCCAGGCCAAGAGCGATCTCCTCAAACGATGCCGCGCAACGTTGAACCAAGTAAGGATCAACGGCACGCCAGTCAGCCACCTTTTGAAACGGACTGACTTTGGTGTCGAAGATTTACCGGAAGAAATCCGCTCGGTCGCGCCTTCGGAAATTTGGGATTTGCTGGCTACGGAGATCAAGTACCAGGGTTATTCGCTACGGCAATGTCAGCAGAACAGGGACTTGGAGCGAAATCGACTTCAAGGGATTCCCGATGGCTTCAATTTCGACGCAGTGAAGGGACTTAGCTCGGAAGCCCGCCAAAAGCTTGGCAAAGTCCGGCCCGCTTGTCTCGGGGACGCGGCACGAATTAGCGGGGTGACGTCAGCGGATGTAGCAATTTTACACATCTGGCTCAAGAGCAACAACTTAAGATCAGAGTTATCGGTCAATTAAGGTCGGTGCCCCATGGTTTGCTTTGTCACCATCGGATTGATCGCTTACTGCATCGGCTCTTTCCCCACCGGATACCTTGCCGGCCGGATGCGTGGAATCGATATCCGAAAAGTTGGAAGTGGAAATGTGGGTGCCACCAACGTGACCCGCGTTCTGGGCAAACCGGTCGGATATCCGGTGTTTTTGGTGGATTTTTGCAAAGGGCTCGTCGCCGTTTTGCTTGCCCAGGTGATCGCGCGACGCTGCGGCCTGAATTCAATGGCTACGGACCTCAGCGCCGCTCTCGCCGGAATCTTTTCTGTCGTTGGCCACAGCTATCCGGTTTGGCTTGGCTTCAAAGGGGGAAAGGGAGTCGCCACTTCCCTTGGCGTTATCTTTGGCATTAGTTGGATAGCGGCGTTAGTCATGTGCGCAGTGTGGATCGTCATGTTCAAAATCACTCGCTACGTCTCTGTTGCTTCGATCGCAGCGGCAATCGCGCTCCCGCTCGCGATCGCCACACTTTATTTTCTGGGCATTCTGCAATCGCCAGTGCTGGTTTACTTTTCGTTATGTCTGGCGGCGATTGTAGTCATTCGCCACCGATCGAATCTTTCGCGATTGTTTGACGGCACCGAACCCCGCTTCGCCCGAAAGTGAAACTCGAACGACTCGCAATCATCGGAGCCGGCGGATGGGGCACCGCGTTGTCGCTAATTTGGGCAAACCGCGGCCACTCGGTATTGCTGTGGGGAAACAACGAATCGCGGATCAAGGAAATTCAAACCACGCGGGAAAACAGAATTCATCTTCCAGGTGTAACCCTTCCAAAGTCAATTGGCCTAACAAGTGAGCTTAAAGATTGTGCCGACGCCGGCTTGATTGTTTTCGTGACTCCGTCAACCGCGCTGCGAGAAGTTGCTGGCCGGTTGCGACCATTTTTCTCCGATAGCAACGCCGTGTTCCTGAGCTGTGTTAAAGGAATCGAACACGGAAGCGGCAAGCGAATGAGCGAAATCCTGGCCGAAACGTTTCCGCGACATGCGGTGGCGGTTCTTTCCGGTCCCAACTTGGCAATCGAAGTTGCGCAGGGGCTGCCGACCGCCACAGTCGTGGCTTGCACGGACCCGACGCGCGCAACTGAGCTCCAGGATGGTCTAGGCACGCCCCGGTTCCGGATTTACACCGGCGAGGAAATCACCGGAATCGAGCTCGGTGGGGCCCTCAAAAATATTTTTGCGATCGCCGCCGGCGCTGGTGACGGGCTTGGCCTTGGCGACAATTCCAAAGCAGCGTTAGTGACGCGCTCACTGGCTGAAATGATCCGACTCGGCACCAAGATGGGCGCAGACGTCCGGACATTCTACGGGTTGAGTGGCGCCGGGGACCTTGTCGCCACTTGCTTTAGTAAACACAGTCGCAATCGACGCGTGGGAGAAGAACTTGGTCGCGGACGAAGCTTGCCGGAAATCATCTCTTCGATGCAAACGACTGCCGAAGGGATTCCCACGGCAAAAAGCGCGTTCGAGTGCGCTCGCAAACTAAACGTCGACACCCCGGTGATCGATGAGGTCTACGCTTTGGTGCATCAGGGAAAACCGGCGATTCGGGCGATGGAGGATTTGCTTGCCCGCGATCAAAAATCAGAACGCGGCTAGACAGCTTCGGCGCACATCTGCGCGATGACTGACGGATAAAGCGCGTGCTCGGCAATTTGAATTCGCTCGTGCAAGCTTTCCGCTGAGTCGTTAGGCAAAACCGGGACCTGGCGCTGAGCGATGATGTCGCCGTGGTCTATTTTATCGTCGACGTAATGCACCGTGCATCCGGTGACAGTTTCGCCGGCCGCGAGAGCTTGTTTCCACGCTTCCAGTCCCGGAAACTTTGGGAGAAGCGAAGGATGAATGTTAATGATCCGTCGCGGGAACGCTCCAAGCATCGGCGCCTTTAGGACGCGCATGAAGCCGGCGAGAACAACGAGATCGACGTCGGCTTCGCGCAGCATCCGAACAAGTTCGGATTCAACATTTGGCTCGAGCCGGGTTCGAAATTGACCAGGCGGCAAATACGCGTTGGGGACGGAAAATTCTCGCGCGATCTCCAAAATCGGAGCGTCGAGAACATCCGAGATCACCACGCGCGCGCGCGCGGGCAACGTTCCCGCGCGGATGCTCTCGAGGATCACGCGGCAATTGGATCCTTTGCCGGACCCGAGGATCCCCAGCCCGAGCGACTTCACTTCTGGCCTCCTCGCAATTTCTCAAGCAGGCCCGAAGTCGAGTAACCTTTTTCGAACGGCACAATCTCGATCTTGGAGCCGATTTTTTTTAGCGCGGCCTGTTCCTCTTGATTGAGCGACTCTGAATCATAATCGCCGCCTTTCACGTAAACATCCGGACCCGCGCACTCAAGAAAGTGTGTCGCGCGCAATTCCGGGAAAATCGTTACCAGGTCAACTGAGTCCAGCGCCGCCAATACTTCCGCTCTATCTTTTTCGTTATTAATTGGCCGGTCCGCACCTTTTAGTTCGCGGACTGACTGGTCTCCATTCAAACCAACAACCAAAATGTCACCGAGCGCTCGAGCAGCTGCCAAATAACGAATATGGCCGGCGTGCAGCAAATCGAAGCAACCGTTGGTGGCGACGATTTTTTTTCCCTCCGCGCGCAGCCTGGCGATGCGTTCGTTCAACTCGTTCAGCGGAATTATTTTCGATTTTGTCACTTAACGATGAAGTTTAGCGCGCGGGGCATGATTTGAAACACCGCGGGCGCGTTCCCGACCAGTTCTCCGTCAACGTTGAAAAACATTCCGGGGCGCGATCGGACCGCGATCTTTCTGGCTTGTCTGAATATCGTCGCATTGCTTGAAAGATGTGTACCTAGAACGATTTCCGCGGCGAGCAACGCCATTTCGCCGGCGCCAAGTTTGGGAATCAAGACGACTTCGAGTTTTCCATCACTGGGATCCGCCGTCGGCGCAATTGGTAATCCACCAGCAACGAAGCGGCCGTTCGCCACTACCACATTGTAAAGCTCCGCGGAAAAATGTTCCCGATCATCCAGCACGATTTCGGTTTTGTAAGCGTGAAGGTTTGGCAGCGCGGCAGCTGCGCCGCGAACATAGGCCAGTGGTCCCCAAGTTCGTTTGATCCGGCGTGTAATCTTTTCGTCCACCATTCCGCTGAAACCTCCGGCCGACACGTTCACGAAATACCTGGAGCGCTTGCTCTTGACCCTGACCAGATCGACTCGCTTTGTTTTTCCGGAGCGAAGGACGTCGATATTGTCATCCAGGGAAGACGGAAGGCCGAGGGTACGCGCGAAGTCATTGCCGGTCCCGAGAGGCACAAGTCCAACACACATCTGATGAGCGGAGATTCCGAGGCCATTCACGACTTCGTTTAATGTTCCATCACCACCGGCAACGATGATCAGACGCGCATTGGAAGCGCGAGCCTGTCGGGCCCACTTCTCGGCGTCTCCGCTTCTGCGGGTCGTGCGAAAAGCAATCGGCTGAAGTTCTTTCAATCGCGCGCGGATCTCTTCGCGGCGCCCGGCCGATCCCGCTATTGGATTGAAAATAATGTAAGGCTTGTCCATCGTTCGCACGCAAGGGCAAAATCGATTGTCGATCTTCCTCTGGTTGGCGCAAATTCCGCTTTGTATTTGCGCGGTTTCCGTCAACTTGTTCAAGATTGTGTGATGACTGAAGAAATAACGAACGAAAAGAAACAGCCTGCGACCGCCCCGAAAGGGTACCGCATTTCCAATGGACCGGTGGTGAGATTGGCCAGAAGCGAAAGACTCCCGGCTGATTTGGCCGACGCGGTCGAGTTGCCGCGAGTTTACGGCGCACCGCTTTTGTTTGCGATCGCGCGCGATCCGTTAACGCTTTTCGTCTACTGGAACATTGACTGGTCGAGCGTTTTCGAAAACACCGCGCCTGTGGACAGACAAGTCCATCTGCGGGTGTATCGGCCGGACGGGACCGAAGAGTTGATCCATGCGGTTGAGCCGATGGCGGGCAATTGTTATCTGACCGTTGCGCACCCTCGCGAAAATTATCGCGTCGAGATCGGATATTTCCAGCCGGAGTCAGCGTGGAACTCAGTGGCGACTTCTGACCACGTCACCATGCCGGTGGATCGAGTCGCCGGAAGCGATGAAGTTGACGTGGCGACAATTCCTTTCCATCTGAGCTTCCAGCGCCTGATCGATCTTTCTCGGGCTTCGAACAAAGGCGCGCTGAGTGAAATTGTTTCACGGTTGCAACAACGTGCAGTGAGCGACGAGGAACGCGCGCTGTTGAGCGATGAAGACTGGGAAGTTTTGCGCGCAATGAATTTGCCCGTCGAGAAACTTGAGGCCGCACGAATCGCATTTAACAAACGCCAAAATGGCGCGACCCTGAAGCGACGCGCCGAAGTATTACTTGGATTTGGTTCGAGCAGTACCTCACGAGTCGGCCCCGCAAGTAATTGGAGCTAGTGGCGATCTGTCTGGGCGGCGAATTGGTCTTTCGTCACAGCAGCCCGTCCCGCGTCATTTTTATTCCTTCCGGCATGTCCGGCGGCTTTGGCGCGTCCAGATGGCTGTGTTTCTTCCCGTAACCGAAGTAGAAGATAAAGCCGATTAGCAGCCATACGATGAGTCGCATCCAGTTTGTCCAGCCCAGTCCGTAGATCATCGCGCCACAGGTGATGATTCCGAGAATCGCGACCAGCGGCGCAGCGGGCACACGGAACGCTCGTTCAAGCTCGGGATTGCGGACTCGCATGATCCAGACGCCGGCGCAAACGAGAATGAACGCGAACAATGTTCCAATGCTGGTCATTTCGCCGGTAACATCGGCCGGGACGAACGCGGCCAGGGCGCCGGTGAAAAACAAAAAGAGGATGTTCGATTTCCAAGGCGTGCGATAACGCGGATGCACCTGCGAAAAGATCGCCGGCACAAGTCCATCGCGACTCATCGAGAAAAAGACGCGTGATTGGCCCAACAACATTACCAGAATGACGGACGAGAACCCGGCAAGGATGGCAACGGTGACGGCGCGCGAGAGCCATTCGTAACCGTGCATGTATTTGCTGATCGCAAACGCGACAGACGCTTCCCGGCCGGCGGCGCGGAAATCTTCGACCGTCGCGACGCCGCTAAGGACGTAGGAGAATAGGATGTAAAGAATCGTACAAAAGACTAACGAACCGAGAATGCCGATCGGCATGTCACGTTTCGGATTGCGCGCTTCTTGGGCGGCAGTCGAAACAGCGTCGAATCCGATATAAGCGAAAAACACGACGCCAGCCGCTCCCAGAATTCCGAGAATTCCACCATAGTTGTGGGTGATCCCCTGCGCAGTCACGTGGGTGGTCGCCGGCGGAATGAACGGTGTGTGGTTCGCCGGATTAATGAAATGCCAACCGATGCCAATGAAGAGCAGAACGATGGACACTTTCAAAATAACGATTAGTCCGTTCACGAAAGCCGATTCCTTGGTGCCGCGAATCAGCAGCAATGTAAGAAGGAATAAAATGAAGAGCGCCGGCACGTTCATGATTCCGTGAACACCGCTAGGATCGTGCTCGAAAGGCGAATGCGTCCACTGATATGGAATCGCCATGTTGAACCAGCCGAGAACGCGGTTCGCGTATTCGCTCCATGCGTCCGACACGGTTGAAGCAGCAACAGCGTATTCGAGAATCAGATCCCAACCGATGATCCAGGCTACGAATTCGCCCATCGTCGCGTAGGAATAGGTGTAGGCGCTTCCCGCAACCGGAATCATCGAGGCGAATTCCGCATAACAAAGACCTGCGAACGCACAGCCGATTCCAGCGACGATAAATGCCAGCACGACCGAGGGACCTGCCCGATCGGCGATGGCCGCCGCGGTGCGCACGAACAGACCGGCGCCGATGATTCCGCCGATGCCGAGCGCGACAAGGTTCATCCAGCCTAACGAGCGCTTGAGGGTATGCTCGCCGACTTCCTCGGCTTCTTGCATGAGGCGGGCGAGCGGTTTCCTTGCGAATAGTTTTGCCATGATTGGGCTCCTGATTTTCGGATGCTCTCTTTAATTAGTCGGTGCGATCCGCGATTGCTTCAGATGAACGCTGCGGTTTCCCGAAGAATTTCCAAAGAAAGTAAATCGGCACACCGGTCAGCACGATATACAGGCCCGGCACGGTGGTTGCCGGTTGGTAAATGAACAGAACGAAAAGAATCACCGTCGCGCCGACGATGTAGAGGATCGGAACAATCGGATACCCGAATGCTTTGTAGGGCCGCTCAGCGTCCGGCCTCTTCCAGCGCAGCATGAAAACCCCTGCGATTGTGAGAATGTAAAAAATGAGCGCGGCCGAAATCACCCAATCGAGAAGATTACTGTAAAGATTGCCGTAGGTTCCGTCTGGGTGCACCACCCGCGGAAGGACAAGAAAGCCGGCCCAAAGTCCCTGGATGATCAACCCCCACGCCGGCACATGATTTTTGTTCAGCCTACTGACGCGGCGAAAAAACAAACCATCCTGGGCCATCGCGTAATAGGCGCGCGCTCCAGCCAGGATTAGGCCGTTATTGCAGCCGAACGTGGAAATCATGATCGCAACGGCCATGATCGTGGCGCCGGCGCCCGGGAAAATGACGTTCGCGGATGCGACCGCGACGCGATCACTCGGTGCATTCTGAATTGCGGCGAACGGAAGGGTTGCGAGATAGGCGACGTTTGCGAGCAGATAAAGTCCGATCACCAAAAATGTTCCCAAGGCGAGCGACAGCGGCACATTGCGACGCGGATTAACTACTTCTCCGGCCGTGAAGGTGATGTTATTCCAGGCATCAGCCGAAAAAAGAGACTGTGTTTGAGCCACGCAGATCCCAACAAAAAGGCCGAACGCAGCTGCAGCAGTCAATCCGGGCCCGACTTCCTGCAAGCCGCCGCGCAAAGTCCAAAAGTTTTTGAAGTTTTCTGCGCCGGCGCCCGATCGCAGACCAACAATGATGCCGAGGAGAATGAGCGCGATAAGCGCGCCAGTTTTCGCGGTCGTGAAAATATTCTGGACGATCTTGCCGAGCTTTAAGCCGCGCGTATTCATGAACGTCAAAAGCGCGATCATCGCCAGCCCGAGAGCTTGCGCGGTAGAAAGAGAAAATGCGTAACCGCCGAAGCGGATCGGTTCGATCAAATAGTTCGATTCTGAAAACCAGGGAATGAGCACGCCGGTGTAACGCGCAAAACCGACCGCGACCGCGGCGATCGTTCCCGTCTGAATGACAAGCAAGAGCGTCCAGCCGTAAAGAAATCCCCACAGCGGCGAGAACGCTTCGCGCAAGTAGACATATTGCCCGCCCGCTTTGGGCATCATTGCCGCCAGCTCTCCGTAAGACAGCGCCGCCATCAGAGTGAGCAGGCCGGTTACTATCCACACCACCAAAAGCCAACCCGGCGCGCCGACCTGGCGGGCGATGATGGAGGAAACGATAAAAATGCCCGAGCCGATCATCGATCCGGCGACGAGCATGGTGGAATCGAGCAAGCCAAGACCGCGAACGAGTTTCTGGTCGGATGGAGGCGGCGAAATCGTCGGAGTTTCCACGGGTTAAACGCGCTCGGAGTCGGCGAGAGTTAATCTTACCGGGCCGAATCGGGCAACGCCAAAAGCAGCTTTTCGCAAATTTACGTGATCGGCAGCAGAATTCGTTTCCGCATTTCGGGAAAGATGCTATTCTCGGCCCCGTGATTTCCAGGGGCCGTCTTCTTGCGGGTGGGGCGCGAGTCATTTTGCCGATGGTGTGCGCAGTCGGCCTTTCAATTCCTTTGGCGGCGAACGCTGCGCCGAGTTCACGGTCCGCAGGCGTCGCGAAGAACACGCAGTTTGAAGCGCTGCCGCTCGTCCGCTCGCGTCAGAACCACCTGTTGGTTCACGCCTGGATCAACGATAAGCCCGCGCTCCTGATCGTTGATAGCGGGTCCCCCGGAACTGTGATCGCCTCTAAGCGTCGCGGTCATTTTGGGGTCAACGAGGTTCCGGTGGATTCCAAATATCCCGCTCGCGTCCGGGTGAATGGCTCTTACAACACATTGGTAATGGCGCGAACGCTGCGCCTCGGCGGGCTTACTGTCGGAGAAGTCCCCGCGATTTCGGCCGATCTGAGCGGGGCGCGCCGCGCATCTCGGAGCGCGCACGAACAACAGGCTGACGGGATCCTTGGCACTGACGTTCTCTTCGCCAGCCGGGCAGTCTTGGATTGTCAGCGGCAACTTCTCATTTTGAATCTGCAACCGGACCTGCCGGTGGCGGTCCCCGGTCTCGATTTTCGCGGATTTCAAAAAGTGCCGATGTTCGTGACGGAGGGCTTCAACTTGTACGTCAATGGCCTGGTCAACGGCTCTCAAGCGCGGTTGATGGTCGACACGGGTGCGTTCGCCACCCTCTTACACAGACCTTTCGTTAAGCGCCTTCACATTCCGACCGAACAAACGCGCCTCGCTTCGGCGGCGATCAACATGAAGGAAGAAGGACTCGACGTGGCCCGGATCCGGAAAATGTCAGTGGGCGTGGTCGACATTGGACGCAATGATGTCGGGGTAGTCGATCTCGGGGGAATCTTGAACGAAGCCCTGCAACTGTCGCCACCGGCGGTGGGTCTGCTGGGAGCTGAAATCCTGAACCGCCATCACGGGATCATCGACTTCGGGACGCGCACGCTTTACCTGAAGAAAACGTAGCGGGTTTTCGGCCGTTAAAGATTAATCCCCGCCCTTGCTGGCAGGCGGTCTTTCTCTTGCAAAAGATGTTGTCAGTCCGCCCAAATATGCAACCTTTTGGTTGCATAACTACCCGAGATGGACTCCGTTTTTAAGGCCCTAGCCGACCACAATCGACGAGCATTGCTTGACCAGCTTTATCGGAGCAACGGCCAAACTTTAAATGAGCTTTGCCAACACCTCGACATGACTCGCCAGGGAATCAGCAAACATCTCAATTTGCTGATCCAAGCCGAGCTGGTAGTCCCTCTTTGGAGTGGCCGCGAAAAGCTCCATTACCTTAATCCGGCGCCATTAAAGCAGATCGCCGAGCGTTGGATCGATAAGCACAAGGCCGCCTGCTTGCGTGCCTTGAATGATCTGACCAAAGGCCTCGATCGGGTCAGCCGGCGCGAAGATTAACTGGCGACGTTGTCAACGAACGCACTTCGTCGGCCGGCGCCTCATTCGACGTCGATTTCGCGAACGCCTTTTTGTTGCCGAATCGTTTCGACCCGATTCCGAATCTTGTCGGCTAATCCGGCGCCGTGAGGCACCGCCTCCATGAAAACAACCGGCGAGGAAGCGTCCGAAGTATTGAGCTGGACGTTTTCAATCGCGCACATCCGGTAGAGAAACGGCTGCTGGGTTTCGATGTCTTTGATCCGATAAAACTCGAGGGTGTCTGTGACTTTGCTAAAAACCCCCTCGGTCGTTTTCAATCGTTCCGTCGTCAGCTCATAAACTTTGCATTTCGTCTGGAGATAACGTTTCGCCGCGATAAAGATTGGCACCACCAGGAGAAGCAAAATGTACGGGCTAAAGTTCCTGATCTCGGGCGAGGACCGGCGTTCTAATAATATGAAAATGATTACGATCGCCGCCGCCACCAACCCTTGGAAAAGAAAGAACCCAAAGTTTTTCCATTGCGAAACACTCCCGCACCAGACTGTTTCCTCAGCCATTCCCAAGTTTTAGCGCCATGGCTGTGATCAAACAAGCATTCGTCCTCGGCGCCGGGCTCGGCACAAGACTTCGGCCGCTTACCGAAGAATTACCGAAGCCGCTCGTGCCGATCTTTCAAAAACCGCTCATCACTTTTGCGTTCGACCATTTGATCGATCTCGGAATCGAAAAGATCTTCGTCAACACCCATCGGCTGCCGGAAACCTTCGCTGCGGCATTTCCGGGAAACCGTTACTCGGGGATCAATCTCACTTTTGTAAACGAACCTGTGTTGCTCGACACCGGGGGCGGCATCAAAAACATCGAGACCCGCCTTGGAAGCGAACCTTTCATTACTTATAGCGGCGATGTTTTGACCGACGTCGCGTTGCAGCCACTGATCGATGAGCATTTTAAGCGCGGGAACGACGTCACCCTCGGCTTGCGCGAGACCGGATTGGGTTCCGCGATCGCGTTTCGCGACGGCCGGGTCGTTGATATTTCCAATCGATACGGCGTTGCAGGCGATTACGACTTCGCAAACATCGCGATTTGGAACCGCGCGGTGTTCGAACGGATTCCGTCAGGGCAAAAGATTTCCTTCATCCCAGTTCTCGGGGATTGGATCGGTGAAGGCGGCAAGATTGGTGGCGTGGTTCTCGACCAAGGGAAGTGGTTCAACCTCGGATCGCGGGCCGAATATTTTGAAGTGCATCGGGCGATCATCGACGGTTGGCGGCCGGCTTATGTGAAGACGACGGATTGGGCTGGGTCGATCCACCCAAGTGCGATGGTTGATCCAAAGGCAACGATTCGAGGCTGTTCGGTTGTCGGGAAGGATTGCCGCGTTGGCGCCGACGCGATTCTCGAAGACACAATTATGTGGCCCGGTTCACAAATTGCTTCCAATGCCGAGCTGTTTGGTTGTATTGTCCGCGCCCGAAAAACTGCCACCGGTATTCATCGCAACCTCGACATCTGATTCATGAGAACCGAGCTCCTTCTTCGCCAGACCAGCCGGCATTTTCCGCGGTTCAATGTCGATGAAATTAGAATTACGCCGATTGAGAAAGGCGGGTCGGACCGCAAATTCTATCGCGTTCGATGCTCTTCCGAACAGTCGTTGATATTAGTGAAGTACGATCGCGGCCGCGAAGAAAACCAGCACTACGTCGAGATCGCGCAATTTCTGGAGGCGCACGAAATCCGAGCTCCCAGGATTTATTATCATGACGCGGACGAAGGCCTGATCTGGCTCGAGGACTTGGGAGAAAAAGATTTGTTCAGCTACCGAAGCGAATCATGGATGGTCCGGCGGGCTTTTTACGAGTCGGCCCTGGATGAAGCACGGAAGCTTCACCAACTTCCGGAATCGGTTTGCATTGAAATGCGCCAGCATTTGCCGGCTGAGTTCAACACCGCGCTCTACCTTTGGGAACAAAGCTATTTTTTTGAAAATAGCCTGGTGCGGCATTTCAAAGTCGAACCAGCGAAGATCGATCAGATCGCGCATTTGCCTGCGTTCGCGAGCATTGCCGGGAAATTGGCCGAGTTGCCGCGGGTTTTAGTTCATCGCGATTTTCAATCGCAGAACATTTTGATGCGAAACGGGCAGGCGTATCTGATCGATTTTCAGGGAATGCGTCCAGGCCTCGCTCACTACGATCTGGCCTCGTTGCTCTACGACCCCTATGTCGATCTAACGGCGGCGGAACGGACCGAGCTGCTCCAGCATTATTGCGGCGAAGAACCGACCACGGATTTTTGCGAGATCCTGCGCCTCTGCGCGATGCAACGATTGATGCAGGCGTTGGGCGCCTATGGCTTCCTTGGTTTGGTCAAAGGCTACAAACATTTTCTTCAGCACATTCCGAAAGCGGTGGATTCGCTCGGCGACGTGGCGGCTGAAATCGACGGTCTGGAATTATTCAAAAATCTTTTGCTCGAGCTTCACTAATTTTCGGTTCGAAGCTCGAATTCGATTGTCGGTGTTTCGTCGAACCCTGCGAACAAAGGAGGTTCGATATGAAAAAACTGACATTACTTCTCGCACTGGGGCTGAGCCTGATCACGGCTTCGGCTTTCGCTTATCGTCACGACAACCGGGTGGCCTACGTTTCACCGGGACGCAGCGGGCTCGATTCGCGGCTTGACCGCCTCAATCGCATGCTCACGCACGTTCGTTGGGAGCTGAGCCGCTACCGCGGGGACTGGCGTCTCCGCCGCGAAGTCGACCGGATCTCGGGTGACGTGAGCCGGGTGAACTTGCGCTCCCGTCGCGGCTACGACAGCTCACGGTTGCGCCGTGACATCGATAGTTTGCGCGAACAACTGCGCCAGATCGAAGTCCGGCTGCATGTTCGCAGCGGCGACTATTATCGCTGGGATTAACTCACCGGGCCTGTTCGCTAACGAAGGGATTGGTTAGGCGTTCGGTCCCGATCTTGGTCGGCGGCCCGTGGCCGGGAAGAACGGTCACGGCGTCGCCGAGCGGGAAAAGTTTCTGGCGGATCCCGCTAAATAGAACATCGACGTCACCGCCTGGCAGGTCCCATCGGCCAACGCCTCCGGCAAACAGAACGTCGCCCCCAATTAGCAATTTGTTCTCGCGCTCGAAGAAACAAAGACTTCCCGGACAATGGCCGGGCACCTCGAGTACCTGCATTTCCAAGCCGAGAAATTTTCGGGCGGGCGTTTCTTCAATCAGGAAGTCCGGCTGGGCGGGTTCAATTTCTAGTTCGAAACCGAAGTCCCGGAAGAAATTCGGGTCGGAGATCATCGGCGCGGTCGCCGGGTGACAGCCGAGCTGACAGCCAAACCGTCGCTTTACCGCCGCAACGTCCTGGACATGGTCGATATGGCCATGAGTCAGAAGCAGCAGTTTGAGATCGATATTTAGAGAAGCGACCCAGTCGCTCGCGCCCTGCGGCGCATCGAACAAAATCCACCCCTCGGGCGCCGAGACGAGATAGCAATTCGTTTCGAAGATCCCGCCGCAGAACGTTTCGTATTTCATTGTGCTCATTCTAAATGAGCCGGATCGCCGGGGCCAATGGCGGTCGGGATTACACCGATACCCTCTTCAGGTAGCGAAATCCTGAAAGATTTTGAATGTTCGGACCGTAGGGTTGTCTCAGATGCTTACATGTGGCACCGGGGTCAATGGGTTAGGTTGCTTTTAGGCATGAAGTCTGCGAACGTGGAGACCGCGTCAATTCCCATGAAACTACGATTCCCTCTGCTTTTCGCGGTTGTTTCGGTCGCATTCGTCGGCGTAATGCCGCGCCCGGTGGAGGCAAAGTCGGACGCCGAGCAAATTTGCGTCTCAGTCGGCCGGCTCCTGGAAGAGGGCCATTATACCCATCAGCAGCTGAATGCCGATGTCTCCCAGAAATTCCTGAAGAACTATCTCGAGCTCCTCGACTTCAGCCATCTCTTCTTTACCCAGAAGGATGTCGATGCTTTGACTGCCAAATATGGCACCGCCCTGGGCGACGATGTCCTGCTCGGGAATCTGAAGCCGGCCTACGAGATTTACGATCTTTACCAAAAGCGGGTCGACGATCGCGTGGCCAAGGTGAAGGAGCTGCTAAAACAACCATTCGATTTCAAGACCAACGCCACGGTGGAAGTCCGCCGGGAAAAGGCGCCCTGGCCAAAAGATGAAGCCGATGCAGACCGGCTTTGGCACGATCGTATCGCCAGCGAATTACTTCAGGAACAGCTTAGCGAACATCCAATCGAACCGCCGCCCCAGTTGATCTCGCGCCGCTACGATCGCATCTCGCGCAACGTTCACGAAGAGGATCGCGACGAGCAGGTAAAACTTTATCTGGATGCGCTCGCCCAAACCTATGACCCGCACTCGGAATATTTGAGCAAGGCGGATTTCAAGAATTTTAATATCCAGATGGGACTATCCCTGGTCGGCATCGGCGCGATGCTTCGAACCGAAGACGGCTACGCCAAAATTGAGAGCCTTGTTCCGGGCGGACCGGCCCAAACCGACGGACGTTTGAAAGTCGGCGATAGAATCACTGCGGTCGGTCAGGGCCAGGGCGAGTATGTCGATGTGCGCGACATGCGCCTCGACAAAGTTGTCGAAATGATTCGCGGCAAGAAAGGCACCAAAGTCCGATTACTCGCAATTCCGGCGAACGCGCCCGATCCGTCTCAGCGCAAGAACGTCGACCTCGTGCGCGATGAAATTAAACTGAAGGACCAGGAAGCGCGCGCTGACATTATTATTAAGAAGGACGAAAACGGCGAACAGGTGAAACTCGGCTGGCTGACGCTTCCATCGTTCTATGCCGACATGGATCGGCACGCGAAAAGCACAACGCGCGATGTTCTCGCGCTGCTCAAGCGCCTCAAGAAGGAAAACATCACCGGACTGGTCATCGATCTCCGTCGTAACGGCGGCGGTTCGCTCGAGGAAGCGATTTCGCTGACCGGATTGTTTTTGAAGTCCGGGCCAATCGTCCAAACGAAAGGCTCCAACGGGAACATCGTTGTCTCGAGTGATCCCGATCCGGGCATTGCCTATTCTGGTCCGTTGATTGTTCTGACCAGCCGCCAAAGCGCCTCCGCCAGCGAAATCTTCGCCGCGGCGCTTCAGGATTACGGCCGCGCGATCATCGTGGGCGACAAAAGCACTTTTGGTAAAGGCACCGTGCAAACGATCTTGCCGATCGGCCGGTTCACTTCGCTGCTTGGAAGTCGGTCGGACGATGACGGCGAACTGAAGCTGACCATTCAGAAATTTTATCGCGTCGCCGGCGGCTCAACTCAGCTTCACGGCGTCGCGTCCGACATTGTGTTGCCGACCTTGACCGATTTGCCTGAGTTCGGCGAAGGCGCGCTAAAGAATCCGCTGGGTTACGACGAAGTGCCGAAGGCTCGTTACACGAAATGGTCCAGTCCGCTGTTCATTGAAGAATTGAAACGCCGGTCGGCCGAACGCGTGGAAAAAAATGAGGAGTTTCACTTTGTCATGGAAGACATGGATCGGCTTCGTCACAAGCTGGATGAAAATCGCATCACGCTGAACGAGGACGCTCGCAAGAAGGAAATTCAGGACGACAAAGCGCGAAAAGAACTTCGTTCAAAGGAACGGCTCGCCCGGCACGACGAGGAGCCGAGCATTTATCGAGT
Source organism: uncultured Verrucomicrobiae bacterium (assembly GCA_963817335.1). Classification (GTDB taxonomy): domain Bacteria; phylum Verrucomicrobiota; class Verrucomicrobiia; order Chthoniobacterales; family UBA10450; genus AV40. The sequence continues at coordinate 232,121 of CAWFNX010000005.1, forward strand.
TACCCTCGACACGGTCGACAAACCGAATCTCCAGTTGATCATGTATCCCGGGAAAATTGGCCCAGGCGAAAAAGGACGGTATAGCCAAGGTTTCTCCGGAAGCAGCGCCCGACGATCCCGAGGATGCGGATGCGGCCGGTTCAACCGACGATACCAAAGAACCGGCGATCGATCCTGAGCGCGACGAAACGCTCAACATTCTTGCCGATTTGGTTGACCTTTCCAAAGGTCCCAAAACTGCCGCTAGCTCGACGATTAAGAAATCGACGACCCAGCGCCCGTAATTTTTGCGGCTTGTAGGAGACGCTGTTAGCGTCTCGGCTCAGAAGGGAAGCTAGCAGCTTCCCCTACAGAATTGGCTCACGGATACACTGGTCTCGAATCGTAAACTCTAGGCTGCGGTTCGTATTGCGGCCCGGCTTGTTGTCGAGACCACGGCCAGGGGAAACCACGCTGCTGTGGCTGCGTTCCGTACCGAAAATATTGATTCGTTCGCGGCGTCCGGCCGAACACCGTGACCGGCGTTCCGACTTCAACCGCGTTGTAGAAGGCAACCGCGAGTTGATCGGGCATTCGCACACAACCGTGTGACGCGGGATATCCCGGCAAATAACCGGCGTGCATTCCGTCGGCTTCGTGAAACCGCATGAACCAGGGCATTGGCGCCGGAACAAACTTGCAACCGGGCGGAACTTTCATGTCCACATCGGCATCAGCGATCACCGTGCGCCCATTCGCATCGACGATCTTCCCATAGATGCTTGAGTAATGGCTCCGCTCCTTCTCGATCACTTTGAACGAGCCGGTCCCGGTCAAGTGTCCATAACGGCCACTCGAGATCGGCGACTGCATCACAATCCGCCGACCGCGAATCAGATAAGCGGTTTGCTGACCTAAATCGATTTCAACCCGGTAGAGATTTTCGTTTTGTGCAGACGCGACGGCTGCAATTACGAATGAAATGGCGGCTCCCCAAAATGCCCTCACATTTTGTTTCAACCCGCGCGAGACTCGAAAGTTGTAGGGCAGACGCTCCGGCTGCCGAACTTTTGAAAAGGGAAGCGATGCGCTTGCCTATAATTCAAACCCCAGACCGCGATTGGCGCTTTAAAAGTGGATCGCAAAGGCCAGTGCGGATCGCACCTCCGAGCGCGATTGAGTAAACGTCCTCGGGGAGACCGTTCTACCGCCATGCCCGCATCGGCGCGTTAATGTTTCTGGCCGAGTAATTTCTCCAGCGCCGGCAACATTCTCGACGCCATCACATGAAGCCCAGCGGCATTGAAATGGTTCTGGGGATCGCCCGGAACATGATATTGGGCCGCGGGCAGGCCGCCCCACGTCACACACGGCGCGCCTTTGGACGACGCCACATCGCAGACGTTGGCTGATGGATAACTGACCACCAACACTGCCGCGCCATTCGCTTTCAATTTTTCAATCACGGTCGCAATGTTTCTCCGAATCGTCTCCACCGGTACGCCGTGCTTTGCGTCGTTGACCCCAACCTGAACAATCACCACGTCGGCTTTTCCGACACTGCCCACATTGGTCACCGCATCTTCGGTGGTGCGGCCGTTCACGCCGTCATTGTTGACTGTAACGTCGTAACCTTTCTGCCGCAGCATCGCTTCGAGCTGCGCCGGATACGTTTCGCTTCGGGCAACGCCTTTGCCGTAAACGCCGCTATCGCCGTAGGCAACAATTCGACTGGGCCCCGCCTGTGCAGTCAGGATGGAAACCGCGAACGCGATGGACACCGCGGACTTCATGCTGAGAATTGAGCGCGCCCAGGAACTAACGCCAGACGCGATCCCGAAATTCTGTGACAGACTTTGCCTGACATTTCTACTGTGGTGGCAGCCGTGCCGGCTGCTTCTTTGGTTTTGCAGGCGAGACGCCTGCCTCCACAGTTTTGCGGAAAACTTACACCGCGATCGGCGCTTTGATTGACGGATGCGGGTTGTAATCAACGAGCTGGAAATCCTCGAACTCGAACTCGTGAATGTTTTTCACCGCGGGATTTAATTTCATCCGCGGCAACGGCCGGCACTCGCGGGCGAGCTGTTCCCGCGCTTGATCGAGATGATTGTTGTAGAGATGCAGGTCGCCGAAGGTGTGGACGAAATCGCCCGGGGTAAGATCGACAGCCTGCGCCATCATCATCGTTAACAGCGCGTAGCTCGCGATGTTGAACGGAACGCCGAGAAACAAATCGCAGCTCCGCTGATAAAGCTGACAGCTCAGCTCCCCGTCTTGGACGTAAAATTGAAACAGCACGTGACACGGCGGCAACGCCATCTTCTCGATCTCGGCCGGGTTCCACGCGCTGACGATTAATCGCCGGCTGTTCGGATTCTTTTTGATCTGCGCGATTAACTTCTCGATCTGGTCGACGCGAACGCCGTTCGCGCCCTGCCAATCCCGCCATTGCGCGCCGTAGACGCGACCGAGATTTCCGTTTTCATCCGCCCACTCGTCCCAAATCGTGACCCCGTGTTCGTTCAGATATTTGATGTTGGTATCGCCGCGCAAGAACCAGAGCAGCTCGTAAATGATCGATTTGATGTGGAGCTTTTTTGTTGTGAGCAGCGGAAATCCCGGGCCGCTTGCCCGCAGATCGAATCGGGTTTGCGCGCCAAAGACCGATAGCGTTCCAGTGCCGGTGCGATCGTCCCGCAGTTGACCTTCTTCAAGAACGAGCCGGAGAAGATCGTGATACTGCCGCACGCGAAAGAGTACGCATGCGCGCGAAGCGCGCAATGCAGTTGGTAGGGACATCGCGCTGCGATGTCCAGACGGCGCAGCGCGCCATCCCTACCTATTTCCCGCCCAAATCTTTTTCGAGCTGGGCTTTGCGTTCGTTCAACGTTTGCAAACGCAATTGCCAGCGATGCAGCTGGATCGTGAGCTGGTTGATGTGACCGGTCACTTCCGCGCGTTGGGATTCGTTTTCCTTCAACTTTCCGCGAAGTTCCTCAGCGTAAGCCTGGTCGTTTGCATCGGGTTCCTGTGGTTGCGGCACCAGTGTTTGCTGGCCGCACTTTTGGCAAGCCAGGTTCATCCCCGCGGCCGACTTGTTCGCTACCAAGGCAGTTTTGCAGTGCTGACAATGAAAGAAAATGTCGGGATCTGACGCGACTTTGCGCAGAGAATTTTTGGTCGTTTCCACCCGACAACAACGAGCAGGGGCTATGCCGAGGGTGGATCGCAAACGCGAGTGCGGCTCGCACCTCCGAGCGCGATGAGATAACGCCCCCGGAGAGGCCGTTCTACCTAGCTTGGAGCGTGGAGATTTCAGCGCCGCGCTGGCGCACTGTTTGGAGGCCAGTTGCCCAAGTTTGTGCCGTGTTGTCTCACTTTGAGGGCTCCTAAATTTGCTAAGATTCACGATTAACACCTCGTAGACAGAGACTTAAGCGTCCACCCCGGCGCGCGGCTCGGCCTGTGCTAAAGACCCGCTCGTCGAAGGCTGCCCACGCTGGAGGTCGTGATTGGGCGGCTCGACTCGATTCAAGAAAGGAAACCGAAAGGAACAAAAATTTTATGGCAAAAGTTTTAGGTATCGATTTGGGAACCACCAACTCCTGCATGGCCGTGATGGAAGGTGGCGACCCGGTAGTTTTGGAAAATTCGGAAGGCGCCCGCACCACGCCGTCGGTCGTCGCGTTTAGCAAGAGCGGCGAGCGATTGGTCGGCCAGGCTGCGAAGCGTCAGGCGGTGACCAATCCGCAGAACACAGTTTTTTCAATCAAGCGATTCATGGGCCGCAAGTTCGATGAGGTCCACGAAGAAGAACACCGCGTTCCCTACAAAATCGTGAAGGCCGCCAACGGCGACGCTCATGTGCAAGTGGAAGTGAACGGCGAACGCAAGGCGTTCTCGCCGCCGGAAATTTCGGCGATGATTTTGTCCAAGTTGAAAGCTGACGCGGAAGCGAAGCTCGGCGAAAAAATCACCCAGGCGGTCATCACCGTCCCGGCATACTTCAACGACTCGCAACGCAATGCGACCAAGGACGCGGGCAAAATCGCCGGCCTCGAAGTGTTGCGCATTATCAACGAGCCGACTGCGGCGTCGCTTGCTTACGGTTTGGACAAGAAGAAGGACGAGAAGATCGCCGTTTACGATTTGGGCGGCGGCACGTTCGACATTTCCGTTCTCGAAATCGGCGATGGCGTTTTCGAAGTGAAAGCGACCAACGGCGACACTCATCTCGGCGGTGACGACTGGGACGCGAAGGTGATGGATTGGATCGTGGCCGAATTCAAAAAGGACAGCGGCATCGATCTGAGCAAACAACCCGACGCGCTTCAGCGGATCAAAGAGGAAGCTGAGAAAGCGAAGATCGCGCTGTCGAGCTCGCAGGAATACGAAATCAATCTGCCGTTCGTCACCGCGGACGCGAGCGGTCCGAAACACATTCAGAAGAAACTGACTCGCTCGAAACTCGAGCAGCTTACCGACGATTTGATTCAGCGGACGATTCCGCCGGTCAAAGCGTGTTTGAAGGACGCGAAAATTTCCGAGCGCGAAGTGAACGAGCTAGTGCTCGTCGGTGGCATGACCCGCATGCCGAAAGTTGTCGAGACCGCGCGCAGTTTGATCGGCAAGGAACCGCACAAAGGCGTAAACCCGGACGAAGTCGTCGCCGTTGGTGCGGCCATTCAAGGAGGTGTTCTTCGCGGCGACGTGAAAGACGTCCTCCTCTTAGACGTGACTCCGCTCACGCTGGCGATTGAAACCGCCGGGGGAGTAGCCACACCGATGATTCCGCGTAACACCACGATTCCGACCAGGAAGTCGCAGATCTTTTCCACTTACAGCGACAACCAGCCGGGCGTGGAAATCAAAGTCTTACAAGGCGAGCGTCCGCTTTCTCGCGACAACAAAAACCTCGGCACGTTTCATCTTGATGGAATTCCGCCGGCCCCGCGCGGCGTTCCGCAGATCGAAGTCACCTTCGACATCGACGCGAACGGCATTCTCCACGTCTCGGCCAAGGACCTCGGCACCGGCAAGGAGCAGAAAATCTCCATCACCGGCTCGAGCGGCTTGAGCAAGGACGAGATCGAGAAGATGCGCAAGGAAGCGGAAGCGCACGCCGACGAAGACAAGAAGGCGAAGGAAGCGATCGAGATCAAGAACAACGCCGACACGCTTGCTTACCAGTCCGAGAAACAACTCAAGGAACTGGGCGACAAGATCCCGGCCGACAAACGCAAACCGGTCGAGGACGCAATCGCCGCGGTCAGGGAAGCGATCAACAAGAACGACACCGACGCGATCAAGCGCGCTTACGACGACTTACAGAACAAGTTCCAGGACGTCAGCGCCGAACTTTACAAACAAGCCTCCGCGGGCCAAGGTGCAGGTGCACAAGCCGGTCCGCAGCCCGGCCCCGAGACGCAATCACGTCCCGGTTCGCAACCGCAAGGCGAAGGTGCGCGACGTGAAGGTGACGTAGTCGACGCTGAGTTCGAAGTCGTCGACGAAGATAAGAAAAAGTAACCGAAACAATTTGTCGGCGGTCCGGCTGCTGCCGGACCGCCGGCTCAACCCAAAACAAAAAACAGAAACCAAACTAACTTATGGCAAACGTTAACGTGAAACCGCTCGGAGATCGGGTGCTGGTGCAACCGATGGAAGAGCAGGAAACAAAAAAAGGCGGGATCATCATTCCCGACACTGCGAAAGAAAAACCGCAGGAAGGCAAAGTGGTCGCTCTCGGCACCGGTAAGGTGAACGAAGAAGGCAAGAAGGTGGATTTCACCGTGAAGAAAGGGGACAAGGTCCTCATTTCCAAATACGGCGGCACCGAAATCAAAATCGATGGCGATACATTCCTGATCATGCGCGAGGACGACATCCTCGGGATCATCGGATAAGGAAACGAGGAGGGACTAATTCAGAAACCAGGAAACCATGAAGAATTTCAAATTCTCCAATCCTGGATTCATGGATTCCGAATTCCTCTTCCTCAACATTTCAACAACTCAACTACTCAACTAAAAAATTATGGCAGCTAAACAATTACAATTCGATGAAGCAGCGCGGCACACTTTGCTGCGCGGAGTCGAGAAACTTGCCCGGGCCGTCAAGGCCACCCTCGGACCGAGCGGTCGCAACGTTATTCTCGATAAGAAATTCGGCAGTCCGACGATCACCAAGGACGGTGTGACGGTCGCGAAAGAAATCGAGCTCGAAGATCCGTATGAAAATATGGGCGCGCAGCTCGTTCGCGAAGTCGCTTCCAAAACTTCGGACGTCGCGGGCGACGGCACGACCACGGCGACAGTTCTCGCGGAATCCATTTACCGCGAAGGTCTCCGTAACGTCACCGCCGGCGCGAACCCGACGTCATTGCAACGCGGCATCATGAAAGCCGTCGAGGCAATCACCGAGGAGCTGAAAAAAATCTCCAAGAAAGTAAGCGATCGCACCGAGATCGCGCAGGTCGCGACCGTTTCGGCCAACTGGGACAAGACGATCGGCGAGATTATCGCTGACGCCATGGACAAAGTCGGCAAGGACGGCACGATTACAGTCGAGGAAGCGCGTTCGATCGATACCACTCTCGAAGTGGTCGAGGGAATGCAGTTCGATAAAGGCTATCTGTCTCCGTATTTCGTCACGAACGCGGAAGACATGGAGGCGATTCTCGACACGCCTTATATCCTCATTTACGAGAAGAAAATCTCGAGCCTGAAGGACCTGCTTCCGTTGCTTGAAAAAGTCGCGAAAGCCGGACGTCCGCTCCTGATTATCTCGGAAGACGTGGAAGGCGAAGCGCTCGCGACATTGGTCGTGAACAAATTGCGCGGAACGCTCCAAGTCTGCGCGGTCAAAGCCCCTGGCTTCGGCGATCGTCGCAAGGCGATGCTGGAAGACATCGCGGTGCTGACCGGCGGCAAACTGATCAGCGAAGACCTCGGCATCAAACTCGAGAACATCAAGATTGAAGATCTCGGCAAAGCCAAGCGCGTCACCATCGACAAGGAAAACACCACCATCGTCGAAGGTTCGGGCAAGGGTGCTGACATCCAGGGCCGGGTCGCTCAGATCCGTCGTCAGATTGAAGAGACGACCAGCGATTACGATCGCGAGAAACTCCAGGAGCGCCTGGCGAAACTCGCGGGCGGTGTTGCCGTCATCAACGTCGGCGCAGCGACCGAAACCGAGATGAAAGAGAAAAAGGCGCGGGTCGAAGACGCGTTGCACGCCACGCGTGCGGCGGTCGAGGAAGGCATCGTCGCGGGTGGCGGTGTCGCATTGATCCGGGCCCAGAAATCGCTCGAGGGCATGCGCGGTCTCAACGAAGACGAAAAAGTCGGCGTCCAGATCGTGCGTCGCGCGATCGAAGAGCCGTTGCGCACACTGGCTAACAATGCCGGCGCGGAAGGCGCGCTCATTGTCGAGGAAGTGAAGAAGCGCAAAGGCAACGAAGGTTACGACGTCGCCAAAGGCGAATATGTCGACCTGGTGAAGGCCGGCATCGTCGATCCAACCAAGGTCACGCGAAGCGCGTTGCAAAACGCCGCGTCGATCGCGGGTCTGTTGCTCACCACCGAAGCATTGGTCACGGAAGTTCCTGAAAAGGAAAAAGCTCCGGCAATGCCTCCAGGCGGCGGCATGGGCGGCATGGACTACTAAGCCCAACGAAAGAATGAATTCGAACAGCCGGAGTCGAAAGGCTCCGGCTGTTTTGTTCTCTGATGGATGCGGACACGGTGGAACTTCTAGACAAGCACCTACGTCGCGTCGGGTTTAATCGATCGCCTGACGGTAAGATCACGTTTGCGCCCGAAGCAAAAGTCGATCGTAATGGCTTCAAGGCAATCTATTGCGACTCGCTTCTTGAATATGCGAATTTCGCTCGAGCCGGCGTTCAGACGCGCTTTAGAAACGTCGGAATTTGAGTTTGTAAGTGTTTTGATCCGCATGCGCGGAATGGAAGATCCTGGCTGGGATCCGTACGAAGTACAAAGGCTACACTCGCGCACGTGCGCGAGGCACTTGCTTCCACAAAGACTTTTGCGGCCGAAAGGACTCTCCAACTATGGATCTATGGCCACATCGTCGAAGCGTCCGAGCCGTACGAGATCTTGATGAAAGGGCGATTAGGGTCAATCAGAATCGCCCCTACCTACTTCGTGTGAATTAGTGTCTATTACGCTACCGTTGGTGCATCCGTAATGAGCCCGTCTATAGTTCGCCGCTGACCGGCGTGATTCAAGATTTCGCAGAAGTGACGGGTGACAAGTGACGTGTGACGAGCGCAGCCGAAGAGTTGAGAGTAAAGAATGTCGCAAGAAGAGAAGAATAAACAGCTAGTACGGCGGTTTTATACTAAGATCGATAAGGGCAACATCGATGCGATGGATGAATTGGTGGCCGAAGATTATGTCGATCATAATCCGCCGCCGTTTCCTGGGCTGGCTAAAGGTCGCGAAGGATTGAAGCAGGCGTTCAGGATTTTTTGGGAAGCAACCCCCGGCTATCATCAGATCGAAGAACAAATCGCCGAGGGCGACAAAGTGGTTACCCAACTAACTGCCTACGGAAAACACGAAAAGGACCTTCCCGGCGCGCCTGCGACCGGCAACGATTTGAAGATGACGTCGATCACTATTCACCGGATTGCGAACGGGAAACTGGTGGAGAAATGGGCCGAGAAAGATGTGATGGGTTTTTTGATTCAGATCGGCGTGATGAAGCCACCTGGGAAGAAGTGACGAGTGACGGGTGACCAGTGACAAGCAAAAGAGTTGATCGTTGATGGAACGCTCGCTTCGCTCGCTTTAGTTGAGAGGTTCGGAGCGGGCGATTGAGGGCAATCGCCCCTACCTGATTCGTGTAACTTCGTGCTTATTAGTGGTTCGGATTTATTCTTCAGGATGCCCCGGATATTGTTTTTCATTCTCTGCGGTTTGATCATGGCGAACGCGAGCGCGCGAGCAGCGGACGCGATGAATACGATCGCGGAGCGGTATGCGCATCTGGTGCTGGCGCTCGGACAGCACGATCCCGATTACGTCGATGCGTTTTACGGGCCGGCGGAGTGGAAGGCGCAAGCCGAGCAAAAGAAGCAATCGCTCGACGCGATTGCTGCAGAGAGCAAAGAGCTAAGCGGCAAGCTCGCAGCAATGCAGCCGGGGACGGCTGCCGCCACAGAAGAAGCCGGCGATGAGATGCTCAAACTGCGTCGCGAATATTTACAGAAACAGGTTTCCGCGCTAGCGGCGCGGGTCCGGATGTTGAAGGGCGAGAAATTGAAGTTCGATGATGAGTCGCGCGCACTTTACGACGCCGTGGCGCCGACTTATCCCGACTCACACTTTGACGAAATCATTGCGCAGTTGGAGAAGAAAATTCCGGGAACAAACGGCCAGTCCGGCTCGGACCCGCTTTGGCAGCGTTACGAGGAATGGCGGAAGCCGTTCATGATTCCGAAGGAAAAACTCGATGCGGTGTTTCAGGCCGCGATCAAGGAATGTCGCGCCCGGACGCTGGCGCACATTGCGCTCCCGCCGAACGAGAGTTTCACGGTCGAGTACGTGACCAATAAACCGTGGGGCGGTTACAATTGGTACAAAGGCAATTTCCACAGCGTGATCCAGGTGAACACCGATCTGCCGATCTACATCGATCGCGCGGTCGATCTCGCGGCTCACGAAGGGTATCCGGGTCATCATGTTTACAATTCGCTCCTGGAAAAAAACCTGGTCCGCGATCGCGGCTGGATGGAGTTTTCGGTTTACGCTTTGTTCTCACCCCAATCGCTGATCGCGGAAGGGACGGCGAATTTCGGGCGGGAGGTTGCGTTCCCGAACAAGGCGGAGCGAATGAAGTTCGAGAAGGAGGTGTTGTTTCCGGTGGCCGGAATCGATCCGGCGCGCGCGGACGAATATTACGCGGTGCAGGATTTGTTTAAGGAGCTCGATTACGCCGGAAACGAGGCCGCGCGAAGATTGATCAACGGCGAGATCGACGAGAAAGCCGCGGCGGAATGGCTGCAGAAATACGCGGTGATGGAGCCGCCTCGTGCCGAGAAGCGAGTGAAATTCATCCAGCGGTACCGCAGTTACGTGATCAATTACAATCTCGGCGAAGACATGGTGCGCCGTTACATCGAGAAACGAAGCGGCAACGATCCGGAGAAACGATGGAGCGAATTCGGAAAACTCTTAGCGTCACCGCGGCTCCCCAGCAGTCTTTAACCACGGATTACTCGGATTACGCGAGTGTTGTAGAGGCGCTTGTCTCAAGCGCCTATTTATTAGTTCGGTGCTTGAGAACAAGCACCGCTACAACTACTGGCCGGTAGACAATTTTCCTCGTTAGCGGCGTCGTTTCTGGATGGCCAGGAGATTTCTGTGTCAATGGATCTTGTTAAGCGCGGTGATGGCGTTGTGGGGTTGTGGTCGCGCTGACTTAACGATCGACGACGTGATCGATCGCAACACCAAGGCGATGGGCGGCCGGGCTGCGATCGAGGCGATTCAATCGATCGAAGTGGATTTGCACATCAGCGATCCCGGTTTCGAGGCCGACGGAGTGTATCATGCGGCGCGTCCGGGAAGGATGCGGATCGACGTTTCGGCAGGAGGCAAGCACGTTTTCACCGAAGCGTTCGACGGAGAGCGCGGTTGGGAATGGAATGGTAAGGAATCAAAACCCGCTTCGGCAAAGGCAACGGCGGCGCTCCAACACGGAGTTGAGCTCCCCGGGAAACTCTTCGGTTTGCATGAGCTCAAACAACGCGGCCATCAGGTCGAGCTCATCGGCAGAGAGAAGATTGAGGGGATCAACTACTACGCGCTTGGGCTGACGTTAAAAGATGGTTATCGCACCACGCTCTATGTCGATCCGAACACCTGGTTAATCACGCGTCGTCGTGATTTTCGCCCATTGCATGTGGATATTGATCCGACGCCGACAACGATTGAGCAACGGAGCACAGATTTTCGCGCCGTCTCAGGTGTGCAATTCGCTTTCGCCAGCTCAGAGACTGATCTCAAGACTGGTAAAGTGCTCGAGACCGCGCAGATCAAGAGCATCAAAATAAATCCGCCGATAGATCCGTCATTTTTCGAAAAGCTCTGAACCAAGAGTTGATGGTTGAGAGAACGCCCGCCGCGGCGGGCTTTGGTTGAGAGTTGCAGAACGGGCGATTAGGGGCAATCGCCCCTACCTAGTTCGTGTAAATTCGTGTAATTCGTGTCGTATCTGTAGTATCCGCGTAATCCGCGGTTCAAATGAAAAAGATTCCGATTCTAGGCGAGCTGACGTCGGGCGAAACAAAGCGACATTTGATCAAGTTGCCGGGTGCGGCGCTGGCGCAGGATGAGCCGCGGCCGGTGATTTCAGTTACCGGTGTGAAACCGGGGGCGGTGTTGTTTGTGAACGCCGGCGTGCACGGCGGCGAATATCCGGCGATCGAAGCGGTGATTCGATTGAGCAGAACGCTCGATCCGAAGAAGATTTCGGGCGCGGTAATTTTAATGCCGGTGTTGAGTTTGGCGTCGTTTCGGGCCCGGACGCCGTTCGTCTGCCCGATCGATAATGTGAATCCGAACCGCGTGTTCCCGGGCGATCCGAGCGGAAGTTATTCCGAGCAGATGACGCACGCTCTCATCCACGAGTTCGTGATCCGTGCCGACGCGTATATCGATCTTCATGGCGGCGATATTCCGGAAGCGCTGGTGCCGTTCGTGATTTGCAGAGCTGGCGAAGATGACGTCGCGAAGAAGTCGAAGGAGATCGCGATGGCGTTTGGGCTGCCTTACCTCCTGACGATTTCAAAGCCGGTTCAGCCGTCGAAGGGCTCATCGAGTTATGCCGGCGCGGCGGAGAAAGGAATTCCAGCGATCCTGGCGGAAGCTGGAGGAGTTGGGCAACTTCAGCAGGACCAAGTGGAATTGCTCGTGAATGGAGTGAGCCGGGTGATGCAGCACTTGGGAATGCTGGAGCCGGGAGCTGGGAGAAAGAAAACGGCCCGTAGGGCCGTGGCTACAACAAGAGCGGCCGACACGTCCGCCACTACAGGTACTGACGAAGTTTGAGTGGCTTTACACGAAGCACGCGGGGATGTGGTATCCGAAAGTTGCAGCGGGTAACCTCGTCAAGAAAGGACAACAGATCGGCCACGTTGGAGATTTGTTTGGCGATGTGCTCGAGAAAATTGTGTCGCCGGTGAACGGCGTTGTTTTGTTTCTGACGATTAATCCGTCAGTGCTCGAGAAGGGATTGCTGATGGGAATTGGAACGGAAGTTGATAGTTGATAGAACGCTCGCCGGGCTCGCTTTAGTTGAGAGATCCGAGCCGGCTTGGCATTACTGTCAACAAAAGGCGCAGCCGTTCGATCAACTACACGCTAGGGCTGCAAGTCCATCGCAAGAAACGAGTTAGGAAACCCAAGAAACGAGCGGTGACGCCTCGTCTTTGGGGGCTTGTTTCATGTCACATATGCAAACCAAAACCAAGCTACCCAAAGGCCCCCGTATTCCCGCTTCCCTCTTGTTTAACGGCGAACCTGAAGCTAAGGTTCGCAGCCATTCGCCGGTAAAAACCATGGAAAAATACGTGTCGGATTTGATGGCTGGGGTCAAAGCGAAGAACCCGGGCGAACTAGAATTTCACCAAGCGGTCCAGGAAGTCGCGGAGTCGCTTACCCTGGTGCTTGACCGCGAGCCGCGCTTTCGCAAAGCGAAGATCCTCGAACGTATTATCGAGCCCGAGCGGGTGATCATGTTTCGGGTCGGGTGGCAGGACGACAAAGGCGAGCTGCATGTGAATCGCGGGTTCAGGATCCAGATGAACAGCGCGATCGGGCCGTACAAAGGCGGATTGCGATTTCATCCGAGCGTGAATTTGGGAATCCTGAAGTTCCTGGCGTTCGAGCAGGTATTTAAGAATGCGCTGACCACGTTACCGATGGGCGGCGGCAAAGGCGGGTGCGACTTCGATCCGCACGGCAAGACCGATTCCGAAGTGATGCGGTTCTGTCAGGCGTTCATGTGCGAATTGTGGCGGCACATCGGACCCGACACGGACGTGCCGGCGGGCGACATCGGCGTCGGCGCGCGCGAGATCGGATATCTGTTCGGAATGTACAAGAAACTGAAGAACGAGTTCACCGGGGTGATGACTGGCAAAGGTCTGACCTGGGGCGGCTCGGTCATTCGGCCGGAAGCGACCGGATACGGCGCGGTTTATTTCGCGGAAGAAATGCTGAAGACGCGAAAAGAAGATTTAAAAGGCAAGACCGCGCTGGTTTCGGGCGCCGGCAACGTAGCGCAATACACGATTGAGAAATTGATCACCCTCGGCGCGAAGCCGGTGACATTGTCCGATTCGACCGGTTACATTTATGACGAAGCCGGGATCGATCGCGAGAAGCTGGAGTTCGTGATGGACCTGAAAAACAATCGGCGCGGGCGGATTTCGGAGTACGCCGACAAGTTCAAGGGTGTTGTGTTTACCAAGGCCGATCCGAAGCTCGATTATAATCCGCTCTGGAATCATAAGGCGCAGTGCGCGTTTCCGAGCGCGACCCAGAACGAGATCAACGGCAAGGACGCTGCGAACCTTTTGAAGAACGGCTGCTATGTCGTTTCGGAAGGCGCGAACATGCCGAGCACGATCGACGCGGTGAACCAGTTCCTCGACGCGAAAATTCTTTTCGGGCCGGGGAAAGCGGCGAACGCCGGCGGCGTGGCGACGTCAGGTTTGGAGATGGCGCAGAACAGCATGCGGATCAAGTGGACACGCGAAGAAGTCGACGCGCGGTTGTTCAACATCATGAAGACGATCCACCAAGTTTGCTATCGCACGGCCGAGAAATACGGCACACCCGGCAATTACGTAAACGGCGCGAACATCGCCGGATTTACCAAAGTCGCGGAAGCGATGCTGGACCAGGGATTGGTCTGAAGAGGTTGAGGGGTTGAGTTGTTGAGAAGTTGAGGCGTTCAATCGCGCTACGCGCGAACTGGCTATTCGGCGCGATCAAGTAGTACCATGGCTGAAGAATCCTCTCAGCTGGCTGGCCCTGATTTCGAAAAAGGGATTCGAATCGATGAAGTGGCTGACGGAAAAATGGTGCAAGGCCACGCGTTCGGCGAAGCGGTGCTGATCGCCCGGCGCGGCGAGGACTTTTTTGCCATCGGCGCGACCTGCACGCATTACGGTGGGCCGCTGGCCGAAGGCTTGATGGTGGATTGCACGGTGCGATGTCCGTGGCACCACGCGCGTTTCGATCTGCGGACGGGTGAAGCGATTGCCGCGCCCGCGTTGAACGATGTTTCGTGCTGGAAAATCGAGAAGCGCGGCGAACGCATCTTCGTCACCGCGAAGATCGATGATAAACCGGCGCCGCGAAAACCTGCGGCATCGCCAAGCAGTGTCGTAATTATCGGCGCTGGCGCGGCCGGTGGCGCTGCGGCGGAAATGTTGCGTCGCCGGGGTTACGAGGGTGCGATCACGTTGATCGGTAAGGACGAATCTCTTCCCTACGACCGGCCGAACCTCTCCAAGGACTATCTGGCCGGCAATGCACCGGAAGAATGGATCCCACTTCGCCCGGCAGAATTTTATCGCGAACACAAGATCGACACCATCACTGGAATTGAAGTGCGAACGATCGATACCAAAAAAAGTCAGGTAACGCTCTCCGATGGCCGCTCGTTAGGCTACGGAGCCCTGCTTCTCGCCACTGGAGCCGATCCGGTTCGACTGGAAATCCCCGGTCACGATTTGCCGCACGTTTGTTATTTGCGGACGCTGGCCGACAGCCGGCGGATCATCGACAAAGCGAAAAACTCAAAGCGCGTGGTGATAATCGGCTCAAGCTTTATTGGATTGGAAGTGGCGTGGTCCTTGCGGGAGAGAAAACTTGAAGTCGCGGTAATCGGAAAACATCAGGTGCCGCTGGCAAATGTTCTGGGGAGCGAACTAGGCAATTTGATTAAAGAAACGCACGAAGCGCACGGGGTAGAGTTTCATTTGGGGCGAGAGGCGGCCAAGATTCAGGAGCGAAGCGTGCAATTGGATGACGGGACAAAGTTGGATTGCGATTTCGTTGTCGCAGGGATTGGGGTGCGACCCAATACCGCGCTTGCCGAGGACGCGGGCATCACTACCAAGGACGGCGTTCTAGTAAACGAGTTCCTGGAAACCAATGTGCCGGGAATCTTCGCCGCCGGGGACATTGCGCGTTGGCCCGATCCTCGCGCGGGGCGCATCCGGGTGGAGCATTGGGTCGTGGCCCAGCGCCAGGGGCAAACGGCAGCACGTAACATTCTGGGCGCCCGGGAACCATTTGTGGTGCCGCCCTTCTTCTGGAGCAATCATTTCGACCTGCACGTCCATTACGTCGGTCACGGCGGCCGCGATGATCGTCCGAGCGTTTCCGGCGATTTGAAAGCGAAGGACGCGTCGGTCGTTTTCCAGGCGGAGAAGAAGGTCACGGCCGTGGCGAGTATCGGGCGCGATCTTGAAAATCTCGAAGCCGAGTTGGCCCTGGAGCGGGGGGAACAGTTCAATCCAAAGTAAGCCGCGGGATTTAGGTAGCGGCGATTGACCTCAATCGCCAATGGCGGTTCGGTGAACCGCCGCTACCTTAGAATATATGGATCGTAAATTTCCGAAGAGCCCGAAGGAGATGACCAAGGGCCTGCTCTACTTCCCGCGGATGTTGGACAAGATTCGGATGCATCTCGGCGGCGAACTGCACTCAGATTATCGGGAAAATTTCGGCGGGCCGCAGACCGCGGACAGCGCGCTGTGCAATTTTCTGCGAATTCATCATCGAGATTTGATTGAACGGGTGAAGAAAGGCGGAACGGACGAAGAGATTCTGGAATGGTGCTTCGAAAAAGGCCGCCGACTGAATGAGGGCGATGTTTTTGTCTGGAACGGATTTATATCAAAGCTTGGCTGGCGCGATCGGGTTACGCCGCGATTGGAGCAACGAAAGAACGAGATGGGAATTGCGGAACGGAACGATATTGAGTGCATTCCGGACCTGATCGATTTCGACGAAGGAAGAATTGAGTAGTGACGGGTGACGGGTGATGAGGCCCGAGATCATAACCTTTCTTAGCTCTTGCCTCTTGGCTCTATGCCAGTCTTCGATGGCCGGAGACGCGGTAGCGATTGGTTACAACGCGGACGGAGTTTGGACGTCGGTCACTTATTATTCGTCGGGCGCGTCAAAAGGCAGCCCCGATTACAAGACGGAACCAGAAGCACGGGACGAAGCGTTGCGTGACTTGAAAAAGCGCGGTGGCGAAGGTATTGCGCGAGCTGAAATCCTATCTTCATCAGATGTAACGGGTTACGTGGCGGTTGGTCGTGGCGCCGACAAGTCACGAAAAGATCAGAACGTGGTCGGTCGTGGAAAAACCCAAGCCGAAGCGGACGAGAATGCGATGGCGGAACTGAAAAAGCTCGGCGCAACAAAGCATCAGAAAATCGTTTATCGTTACTTTTCGAACGGAGCCGACGGCAGGTAGGGGCGATTGCCCTCAATCGCCGGCGGGCCGTTGGGGGCAACGGCCCCTGCCAACTTGTCATCCGCGCAGAACTCGACATTTTCGTTGGATGGAAAAATTCTGCTCGGTCTTCGTTGTCGGATTTTTGCTGACAGCCGCAGTCGACCTGCAATCCGCTGAACCGGTAACAAAATCTTCTCCCGGTGCGGCGTTCGACGAGGCGTCAGCAACGCCGTCGCCAACCCCGGTTGTTTTTTCCGCGCAAACGCTCGCGGATCTGAAACGATTGCAGCAAGCCGCCTTGAGCAGCGATTACGCCTATCGAGAAGTCGCGCATCTTTCGGATAACATCGGGCCGCGGTTGAGTGGTTCGACCCAGGCGGCAAAAGCGGTTGGGTACGTTGCGGGTGAACTGAAAGCGATTGGCTGCGATGTACAGCTGGAAAAAGTGACGGTGCCGCACTGGGTGCGGGGCGAGGAGACGGCGGCGCTCGTTCAATTTCCAGGGATGGCCGACGGCACGACCCAAAAGATTTTGCTCTGCGCGCTTGGCGGAAGCGTTGCGACTCCCAACGAAGGAATCACCGCCGAAGTCGTCGCGGTTAAGAATTTCGACGAGCTGAAAGCGATGCCGCGCGACAAAGTGGCCGGTAAAATCGTGGTTTTCACTTATCCGTTCGACAAACAAATGGCGGCGATAGGTCGCAGCGGCGAAGCCTACGGCGAAGCGGTAGCCTATCGAGGCGATGGCCCGAGCGCGGCCGCCCGGCAAGGGGCAGTCGCATGTTTGATTCGGTCGGTTGGCGGCGCCGATTATCGAATTCCGCACACTGGATCGACAAAATACGCGGCGGATGCGCCGAAAATTCCGGCCGGCGCGGTGACGAGCGAAGACGCTGATCTGATTGCCGATCTGGCAAAGCAGGGCGCGGTCAAAATGAAACTAGTGCTTACGCCGCAAACGTTGCCCGACGTGGAGAGCGCCAACGTGATCGGCGACATCAAAGGCAGCGAACATCCCGAGCAAGTTGTGATCGTTTCCGGACATCTCGATTCCTGGGACTTGGGAACGGGCGCGATCGACGACGGCGCAGGCGTGGCTGTTTCAATGGAAGCGGCGAATCTCATCCAGAAACTGCATTTGAAACCGAAACGCACGATCCGGGTGATCGCGTGGATGAACGAAGAAAACGGAACCCGTGGATCCAAACAGTACGCGAAAGATCATGAGAAAGATTGGGCAAACCATTTTGGATGCATGGAAACCGACAACGGGGCCGATCATCCGGTCGGACTCCACGTTAAAGCGAAACCGGAAGTGAAGACTTTGTTGAAACCCGTGGCGGCGGTATTGCAGGAATCAGGCGCGGGCGCGCTCGAGTTAAGCGAGCATGCCGGCGCTGACATTGAACCGATGGAAAAAGCCGGTGTGCCATCGTTCGCGCCGATTCAGGACGGGCGGTTCTATTTCAATTATCACCACACCGCGGCGGATACGCTGGACAAGATTGATCCGAAAAATTTGGCGCAGACCTCGGCGATTGTGGCGGTGTGGGCGTACGCGATGGCGAATGCGGAACAGGCGATGCCAAGATAGTGACGAGTGACATGTGACGAGAACGGCGTCGCCAGATGCGGCGCCATTTGGTAAAGCTCCGGCGTGAGGTTGGAGACGATCAATTCGATTGCGCAGATTGTTGCGGCGCTCGGCGTGATTGCGTCGTTGTTTTATCTTGGCTGTACAGATCCGGCAGAGCACGCGTTCGCAAAAATCAATTGTGGTTGATTCGCTAACCCGATCGCTGATTGCGCTGCTCGGTCCGCAAGCCGGCGGATCCCGAACAGTTGCGCGCTTTTGCGGCCGCCGCCGAAGACTGGCACGGCGTGAGCGAAGCGGAACGGGTGCGATGCGTGTCGATATTTTTCACGACATTCAAGCTTTTTGAGAACGCGTGGTTTCAGCAAAAACACGGAACTCTGGATCGAGAGCAATGGGAAAGCTGGGACCTGCACATCCGGGTTTATTACCACCGGCCCGGGATCAAGGTATGGTGGTCGAGCCGGCGCGGTCTGTTTTGTGCCGGCTTTCGCCGTTATTTGGAAGCAAGCGAGCCAATCGCCGAGGTGAGTTCGCTCAGCCAGTTGATTCAAAACAAACCGTGACGGCATGGAAGGATCGTTCCCAGATCGCTCCGAAGCCGGCCGTTTTTTGGCAACAAAACTCAGCAAGTACGCGGGAAGCGACGACGTCATTGTGCTCGGATTGCCGCGCGGAGGTGTTCCGGTCGCCTACGAAGTCGCACAGGCCTTGCGGGTTCCACTCGATGTCTTCATTGTTCGCAAACTTGGCGTGCCAGGATTCGAGGAATTGGCCGTCGGCGCAATTGCTTCCGGCGGGGTGCGGGTATTGAACGCGGATGTTGTGAACGCGTTGCCAAACGCGGACGAAATCATCGACGCGGTTACGGCAAAAGAAACCGCCGAGCTCGAGCGGCGCGAGCATGAATATCGGGACGGTCGACCCGCGCCGGAATTGTCAGGCAAAACGGCGATCCTAATTGATGACGGTCTGGCCACCGGTGCGACCATGCGGGCAGCGGTCAAAGCATTGCGCCAGCGCGGCGCGGCGAAAATTGTGGTGGCGGTTCCGGTTGGTCCGTTGGACACGTGCCGCGAGTTCGAAGACGTGGCGGATGAAGTGGTTTGCGCGAGCGCCCCGGAATTTTTCCAGGCGGTCGGCCAGTACTACGAAGATTTTTCGCAAACGAGCGACGAAGAAGTGCGCGATTTACTGGCCCGGGCTGCGAAGTCTACTGCGGCGCCGCCGACGCAGTAGCGCTGGGCATGGCGTTTCGATGCCATTGGCCGTGATGCTGTTGCATCCAATGCTGGCGGCGCTCTTCCATTTGCTGCAAACGCTGCTGTTGTTCGGGAGTGAGATACGCTGCGATGTCGCGATGCGCCTGGGTAATTACATCCCGAACGTGTCGTCCGGTGTCGCCCCGGATTGCTTCGAGTTCGGCGCCGGTCTTGTCGATGATCGGTCCGATCTTGGTCATTTGCTCGTCGGTCAATCGAAGCTGCCACCGCAAACGATTCTTCATCGTCTGCGCGGCAAGACCAGAATGGGCTGCTAACATGAAGTGGTGGCCAATCGCCATTGTCACGAACACACCGGTGGCCCCGCCGGCAATGAACACCAGGAGGAACCCGGCGATCAATTTCCACTTCAGCGCGTTATTCATTGCGCGACTTCGTCCTGAATGGCGGAATCGGCAATGGCGAACTCGTTGCCGGAGGTGAAAATGGCGTCACTGCTGCGATCGAATTCCAAATACGCGCCGGCGCTCGCAAAAACAATCACCGCGGCAGCGACAAGGGCGACCCGGCGAAGCAGTCCCGCGAAGGCGGAACCGTTTCCATTTCGGCGCGCGAGGGCAATGACCCTGGTGTCGAAACCAAACGGCATTTCGGCCGACGCGTTGTCGTGGGCTTGGGCCGCGCTCCGGAGTAATCGATCCAGCTCAGGGCCGACGTTTTTCATAGATTTGGTCCTACTCCAAGTTTTGTAAGCTGCGTTTTCATTTTCTGCCGGGCCCGGAACGCGCGCACCTTAATCGCGGCGACGCCCATCCCGGTGATCTGATGGATCTCTTCTACGGAACGGCCTTGCAAGTAAAGCAAATCGATAATCAGGCGCTCGACCGGTTTCAAGAACTCGAGCAGATGTTCCACCAGTTGGCGGGAAGCGAGTTGATTGTCCGGCGCGAGTTCCTCCGAGGAAACGGAAAGATTTTTGACCACCGCCTCTTCTTCCTCGCTCAGGTCCGCGTGCCGCAGCTCCGGCCGCACTTTTTCCGACTCGATCTGGGTGAGACAGGTGTTCACCGCAATCCGGGACACCCAATGCTCGAGCGGCACCTTGCCCGAAAACTGGGACAGTTTTTGAAAGACTTTAATGAAGATCATTTGGCAGAGATCCTCCTCAGAAGTTCGTCGCGGACGATGGGACCGTACCATTTTCGCGACAAGCGGATAGAGTCGGCGCACCAGTTGGCGAGCCGCCTCATCGTCATGCCGAAGCGCGGCTTGAACCAGCGCATCAGGGTCAGGATCATCCATGTCCAAATCGTATCCACACTGATAACAATGACCGCCAAGGCAAGCCTGCGGTTACCATTTTTCTTCGTCGGTGCGGGGAATCGTGCCCGACTTTGAAATCCCAAAATCCAATACCCAGATCCCAAGGAAGCTCCAATTCCCCAACCCCCAAAAAGCCTCGTCATGGCCGAACTTCAAATTTGGAGCTTGGAGTTTGTTTGGGATTTGGCGCTTGGGATTTGGGGTTTCCGATGCGGTGCGGCGGGCATTCGGCAAAAAATTTGTAACCAATCACCGCATCGGCTCGTCAACAGTTATCAAATAGCCCGGAGAAGGCGGGCGTAAATATGCAAACAAAAACAAATATGAAACGAAACCTACTGACACTCGCAACGGCGGGCGCAATTGCGCTGGGTGGCTTTGCTTTGGTTGACGCGCAAGACGGGCCCGGCTTTGCCGGACACGGTGGGCACGGACACCAATTTGCCATGCAGCATCTGACGAAATCGTTGGACCTGACACCTGACCAACAGGCCAAGGTTCAACCGTTGCTCGATCAGGCGAAACCGCAAATTATCGCCATCCACAAGGACGCGATGCAAAAAACTCAGGCGATCATGGACAAGACCATGTCCCAGATTCGCCCGATGCTGACCGCCGACCAGCAAACCAAGTTCGACGCGCTCCAAAAAGCTCGTCAGGACATGCGCAACGCGATGCAGGAAATGCACGCGGCCATGACGCAATAATTTCTTGGGGGGTCATGGAAGGAATGATGGCGGCGGCCAGAAATGGTCGCCGCCGTTTCGCGTAATGCATAGGTGGATCGCGTTGTCCCTAACGCGATTCTCAAATGTGCCGTTTTACGGCGTTAGAATTTGAACTTTTGCCTGATAATAGCCCAGCATTTCAATGCTGGGCCAT
Organism: uncultured Verrucomicrobiae bacterium; assembly: GCA_963817335.1. GTDB lineage: Bacteria > Verrucomicrobiota > Verrucomicrobiia > Chthoniobacterales > UBA10450 > AV40. Next base: position 253,643 of record CAWFNX010000005.1, read on the forward strand.
CAGACGAACCTCCATCCAGTCCGGCAGGACGGAAGGGTCTTTCTTTCGTCCCTTGCGGGACTCGCTTTGTGTCCCGACGTTTGTCCCAGCGTTAAAACGCTGGGCTATTGCCATTATGAAATTATCCCGCTCCAATCGGCTTCAGCCGCTTCTCGATAAGATCGACACCGATCGATTGCGCGAGATCCGGCAGCGTCATGTCGGGTCGGGCGCGCGTTATGCAAAGTATGCCGATGTCGAACGTTGGCTGGAGATCAATCTTCCGCGGGTCCAGGAACTGAAGTTGGACGGCGCCGCGCCAAAGCAAATTCTCGATCTCGGATGCGGCGCGGGTTTCTTTCTGTTTTTGGCCAAACAATCCGGGCACTCCTGCGTTGGTCTCGACGTGGGCGATTATCCGCTCTCCAATGAGTTGATCGAGCTGTTCGGCATTTACAAATTGACCTGGCGGATCCGCGCGTTCGAGCCGTTGCCCGATTTCGGCCGGCAATTTGATTTGATTACGGCGTTCTCAGCGGCATTCAATCGCAATGCGGATGAAACCCGCGGCTGGACGGCGGACGAATGGGAATTTTTCCTGAACGACCTGAGGCAGCATTTAAAGCCGGGCGGGCAGATCCTGCTCGAGATCAATTCCGGTAAAGATTGTCAATATTTCCTCCCTGAGATCCGCGAATTTTTTCTCAGGCGCGGTGCGCGAGTCGAGGGCGAGCGCGTCTATTTTCAATCCATCCGCTAACCACGCCAAAGTACGCGAAACGAAGCAGAGAATTTGTTTGGTGTCATGGATTCGGGTTTGGTTGTAGTGGCGCGTGTCCTCACGCGCAACTGCCGCTGGGGACAGCCGTCTCTACAGCCGCTTTTTCCCTAGCGACAAAAGAAAAAGCAACACAGCGAGCCCGGCCAGAACGGCGGCCACGATGAAGGCGGTGCTGGAAATCTCCGTTCGGTAATGGAACTCGGATTTCATGTGCCCGGCCCATCCGATCAGCAAAAAGAGCAGCGCGATATAAAGTAGGATCACGCTAATTCCTCTCTGGTCGTCGGTTTTCATCGAAGGTTAGTTCGCATCTCATCCACGATTTGGCGGCAAAATTCAAGCCGCTTATTTTCCGGTCACGGTTCGCAGGTCGTTGATGCTTCCATCGGTAAAAATGATCAGATTTCCGTGACCATGAACGTCGCCAACCTCGATAAACCAGGGCTGGCGTGGCCACTGATGCGGAGTTGTCGGTTTGTCGTCGAAAGGCGTCGCCATGTAATCAATCCGAACGTTCTCCTGCTTGGTGTAATCTGGATTTTGCATCAGGTTCTGGATCGTCGGACAGATCCAGCTCTTTTCGAGGGGACCAAATGGCTTAAGCGCTGCAATCCACGCAGCGGCGTAAGCTTGATCATTTTCGTCCGAATCATCAGAGCTGATTTGCGGCCAGCCTCCGTTTTGCTGGACATATAATTCGGCTGCGGTGTAGAGGCCTCGCAGATTTTCCATGCATTGCGCCCGTTGCGCGCGTGCGCGAAACCCCGAAACGGCTGGGACCAAAAGCACAGCGAGGATGCCGATAATCAAGAAAACGACCAGCACTTCCATCAGGGTCAAACCGCGCTGGCACCCTCGTTGAAACGACTCAGCCAATCTCGTCCCGCGATTTAGCCGCCACCTACGGTGGTCGGGGCAGTGCTAGTTTGTTTGAAGCCCCCAACCTTAAGCAACATCGCGCAATTTATAACCGGCGACAAATCAGGGAATACTTCTCCTTGGCTAATTTCGATCGTGGCGGAACCGACCAATCGCACGGACGACGCACCGAGACTCGTTTGCGACGAAACATTTTTGATGTGCGTATCGAGACTGCCGTTTGCCGTTGCCGTCACGTCCTCCGAGAAACCCGACGGCGTACACGCCGGAGCCGGAGTTGGATTTGGACACGGGGTTGGCGGAAAAGTTACGGTGAAGTTGAAAGTCGAGCTCAAAACGGCCTTGAGCGTTGCTTTGCTCGGATCTTTGCCAGGGTCAGCGGTACCCTGGATCGTCCCGCTAAATACGCGGCCTAGTGAAAACATAACGAAAGTTCCAGTCGCAAGACCGGAGTCGGCGACGCCAACCGAAAACACTCCGAGCGAATTCAATGAGCATCCCGGTGGACTGTCCGGGCAGGTAGATGGATCTCCGGGACAAGTTGATGGCGTGTTCTTTGGTTTCATCACGCCGGCGTAGACCCCGACGACATTTGTTCCTCCTGGATAAGGCGGTCCGCCGCTGATTGCGAAGGCTTGCGCGATTGTGAATACGAGACACATCAGCGCGCCGAGGAGAGCTTTCACTGCGTCGAATCTACGAACCGATGATTCGCCGCGTCAATTCTAAAACTGGAATGCTTAGACAGGATTAACAGGATTCAATCGATTTGGGTCTCGTAGAAATCGGGCTAATCCTGTCGATTCTACGCTAGTTGCCCGGCATCTTTTCCGGCATCGTCACCCATTTGCCGCCCTGCGAGGTCAGGATCGGCAGTTCTTCCATCATGAACTGGGTTTTGCCAAGCGCGCCGATCATCTTGATGCCGGTGGCGTGATAGAACCAGGCGCTCATCTCTTCGCCGGTGTGGCAACCCCAGCTTTGGACGTAGGCGTTCTTCGCGAAAATGTTGCCGTGGATCTCCTTCAGCTGCGATTCGTGGAGGAACGATTTCGACGCGCTGTCCACGTTGCTGCTGTAATCGAACATGAAACAGGCGCGGTTCGAGTGCCCGAAATATTCGAACCCGGCGACCTTGAGATGCTTTCGATCCTGTCCGTTGTTCAGGTAATTGATGACGTCGTCGCCGTTTTTAATCCAAACGAGCTTGAGATTGAATTTGTCGCGAATTGTTCCGATGAGACCGATTAGGTCCTGCTTTTCCTGGGCCATGCGATCGAGGTAACCCTGCTTGTAAACGAGCCAGGTAATCGGCGCGTCCGGACCGAGGCCCTCGCGCAATTGTTCGGTCCGCAGACGTGCGGCCCGGACGAAGTTGGCCCACCAGTGGTCGTGCGGCTGGGCTTTGTATTGTTCCCACTCCTTGAGTGACGGGCCCCCTACGAGAAGGACCCATTCGCCTTTCGGGATGTTGTCGCCACCCTTAGCGGCGACCGCGAGGACCGAAAATACGCAGATCAGGAGCAGACGTTTCATGCGAATTCGAGGGAAGCAGTATTTATGCAGAAAACGAAAACCTGCAAATTTGGCCGATGATATTAACACCGTGCTTCAGCGCGGTGGCGGCTTCGCACACGTAAAAAAACCGTTTGAACGGTTTTCCTGTTTACGCATAAATCGCCGGGCTAAAGCCCGGGAACCAAGGCGACAGAGCGGTTGTAGGGCGTCTGTGCCAGACGCCTTGTAGGCAATGGCGTTTCATAGAAACGCCCTACAATTCATCCGCGACCAAATCCTTCCAGGTTTGGCGTTTGCGAATCAGCTTCACCTCGTCGCCTCGAACCAGCGCTTCGGCTGGCAGCGGCCGCGAATTGTAATTGGACGCCATGGTAAAGCCGTAGGCGCCCGCGCTCATGACGGCGAGGAGATCGCCTTGCGCTCACCTCCGGCATTTCGCGATCGAGCGCGAAGAAATCGCCGGATTCGCAAACCGGCCCGACGATGTCGACTTTCTCCGTCTTACTCTTACTCGTCGGGAAGCTGGCAGCTTCCCCTACAGAAGGCGGCGCCTTGACCGGAACGATGTCGTGATACGCCTGATACAAAGCAGGGCGGACGAGGTCGTTCATTCCGGCATCCACGATCACAAAAGTTTTCTGGCCGGCGGCCTTTTCGCCACGGCGAATCCGTCCAGCGGCGGACTTAATATAGAGGACACGAGTGAGGAGGACGCCGGCATTGCCGACCAGGAACCGGCCGGGCTCTAGAAGAACGCGGAGACCAAGATCGCGTAGCGCGGGCAGGATCGCATCTGCGTAATCGCGCACCCTGAAGGCGGAGGGTTCGCCGCCGTGATCGTGCCACCATTTCCCGGAACCGCTTTCCAGCGCGCGCCGGTAAATGATTCCCATTCCGCCGCCGATGCTAAAAAACTTAATGGCATATTTTGATTTCAGATCGCGAGCAAATGGCGCGACCTTGTTGATCGCCGCGGCGAACGGCCCGGCTTCGGTGATCTGCGAACCGATGTGCATCTGCACTCCGACAATTTCAATATTGGGCAGTTTGGCGGCGCGCTCATAAACCGCAGCGGCATCATTGAGGGCGATCCCGAATTTGTTCTCGTGCGAGCCGGTCGAAATGTATTTGTGAGTGTGGGGATCGACATCGGGATTGACCCGCAATGCGATCGGCGCCCGGGTATTTTTCGCGGCGGCGATTTTGTCGATCAATTCCAGCTCGGCTTCGCTTTCGACGTTGAAACTGTAAACACGCTGGTCGAGCGCGTATTCAATTTCATCGCAGGTTTTTCCAACTCCGGCAAAAGTGCACTTTTGCGGATTAGCGCCGGCATTGATCGCGCGAAACAATTCGCCGCCGGAGACGATGTCGAATCCTGCGCCGGCGTCGGCCAGCAGTTTCAAAATCGCGCGGTTCGAGTTCGCTTTGACCGCGTAACAAATCAGGTGATCGAGCGAGGCAATCGCGGCGTCCAGCCGGGTAAAGTGATCGAGAATGGTGTTAGCGCTGTAGACATAGAGCGGCGTGCCGAATTCAGTCGCGGCCCGCGATAGATCGACATCTTCGCAATAAAGTTTGCCGTCGCGGTAGCGGAAGGAATGCACAAGATTCTGTAGAGGCAGCCGTGCCGGCTGCAAATGATTTCAACGAATGCAGGCGACACGCCTGCCGCTACGGTTAAAACAAGCTTGTCATTCCGAGTGGAGATCGTTCTTTTCGGTCAGGTAGCGGCGGTTACGCTCCCGCTAGTTCATCGAGAATGTGCCCGCTTATGGATTGCCGCATATGGCATGATTCACCGAACCGCCAATGGCGATTGAGGTCAATCGCCGCTACCTAATTAGGATGGCTGCGCGTTGCATCATTTCTTTATGGTTGTTCGTCGGGTGTTGTCTCGTTGCATTATCCGAAACGCTGCCTCTGCCCGAACTGCGCGACCTCGACCTCACCGGATGGGATTGCCTGACTCAAGTTGCCGGCGTGGCGCGAACTCAGGACGGCAATGAGCGCAACATTCAGAAAAATCGCGGCCCAACTGAAATCCCCGGCAAAATTTCATCATTTGATTTTGCAACCTTCCTGGCCCGCATGGCGGAGTACGATCGTCAGATCGAGCGCAAACACCGGCGCGATTTGAGTCCGGAGCAAAAGGAAAAGGTCGCTTCGCTGGAGAAACAGATCGTTTCGGTCACTGGCTGGCTGGTTCTCGCTTATCAAGGCGTGCCGGAAACGACAAATTGCCGGAGCAAAGATTTTCTCGATTGGCATCTGGAATTGTCACCCGAGGCAACCAATCACGCCGCGCAAACGGGCGATCCGACGCCGATCATTTGTGAAATAACGCCGCGAACGCAGGCGCTGATTTATCGCAGTGGCGTGCGGATCCAGAAACTGGCGGCGTTTGAACGTTTGCCGGACAACAGTTTTGTCGCGACCGGAAGCAAAGCCCACAAAATCCGGGTAACCGGGCCACTCTTGTGGGACGACGAACACAACAAGGCGGATAGCGACATCGGTGGCTACATCGAATGGTTCAGCGCGGAGGGTTATCATCATCCGTGGCGGGCCACGGCGTGGGAGATACATCCGATTTTGAAAATCGAAGACTTGGGAACGGAATAGGTAGTAAAAACCAAATCCCAAACTCCAAACCCCAGGGAAGCTCCAAGCTCTAAAATCGGCGTGCCCGTATTTTGGTCTCCAGTATTTTTTTGACGTTTGGTGATTGGGAATTGCCATGCTGTCCGGCACAGGACGGACTTCCCGCGACAACCGTTTGATTGCAAACTTGACCGATAATTTCGGTCGAGTTTCAAGTGATCAACAGGCAGATGGCAAAGTCGCGCCCCGGGGCTTGATGCCGCGCCGCCGGCCTTAGTGTTTTAGCTGCGCCCAAACTGGACAGGGGTTGATGAATGGCTTACGAGTCCGACCAAGACTCAAATGGACGCGACCAGCATTTATTTCCTAATCTTCGGCGCGCTGACAATCGTTGGCGGCGTTATCGGCTATGTAAAAGCCGGGAGCTTGCCCTCGATCATTGCCGGCGCCATTACCGGCGTATTACTACTGGTGGCCGGTTGGATTTTGCCGACGAACCGGACCGCCGGGCTTGCGATGGCCTTGATCGTTTCCCTTTTGCTCGCGGTGCAATTCGTTCCGAAACTCATCCGCACCGGGAAAATGATGCCGGCCGGCCTGATGTCGATTCTGAGTGTGATCGGGCTTGTGGTGGCAATCGTCGCCTGGTTGAAGAAGTAATCGGTGGCAAAACTTCCACTACGCGCATTGCGAGGCTTGGTGCTCCTGGTTGCGGCGGTTCTGGTCGCCCTGATTTTGTATCGATGGATTTCGCAGGAACGCCTGCAGTATTTCGCGCCGCGCGAAGAATTAGCCACGCCGACCCCGGAACCGTCACCGACGAGACCGCCGCCGATTGGTGGTAAGCTCGATACCGGGCGCTTGTTCAGCGGCATTACCCTGCATTCCAGCGTCGAACCTACTCCAGGCGCAGACGCGACGACGGAACGGGCCGATCCGGAAAGTTACGTTCTCGAATTGAAGTTAAAGCCGCGGATCCCAACACCGAATCGAACGATTGAGGAGCTAGCCAAAGTGAACCCAAAGATTCCGGAACTTTTGCCGGCGCTCACCATGATGCTTCCAGCCGAGCCGGTGTCACCGTTGTTCGCCCAGCTTTACGAAACCAAGATCAGGATGCTGCGCGAGAATTTGAATCGCCTCGACGTTCTGCTTTCGCGCCACAACTTTTTCGATTGTCAGACGATTTTGCAGTTGCAGCATCCGCAAACGCATCGCAAAGCGCTCCTCCTTCAGGCCGACATGGACGTCGACTGTGATGGTTCCGACAGCGATCGAATGCCGGCGGGAGCAGGCGCGCCAACCAACTTCAAGCCATTCACGAGTTACAAATGGGCAAAGAAAACGTCGCAGCCGAATCCGTATCTCGCCGCTACGCAGGAAAAATTACAACGCTTGGAAGACGAATTCGCGGCGAAAACTACAAGCGCTGATCGGAAACGCGATTTGCGAAACGCGATCACACAACTGCGCGCCGAAGTGGTTACGATGCAGAAATACAGTTTTCTAATCGGCACGACCGATCCCTACATCGTGATCCCGGGCGCGTTTGCGCATGAAAAGGACGGAGCGAAAACCGGCGATTACGCGCTCGTCATTTTCGGTGACGGGATTTATCCGGCGATCGTGGGAGACATCGGTCCGAACGATAAAGTGGGTGAGGCTTCGTTCCGGATCGCGAAAGAGATCAATCCCCAGTCAACTCCCTACAATCGGCCGGTGAGCGAACTGAAAGCCACCTACTTAATTTTTCCGGGAACAGCCGATACACCGTTTGGTCCGCCTGATTTAGAAAAGCTTCAGGCGCGTTGCCAGAAATTCGTCGACGAGATCGGCGGCTCGAGCGTGCCGCTGCATCACTGGGAGAATATTATTCCTCCTCCGCCAAGTCCGACCCCGACACCGTCGCCGAGTCCGTCCGCTTCGCCCGGTGCTTCCCCTTCCCCGACCCCGTCGGTTTCGGCGACATTTGCATTTCCGTTGGCGAGTCCGACCCCGGGCGGATGAGCGAGGGCTGGCTGCCCCGCCGCGTAAAAGGCTTTCGCCTCACGCGGCTAAGAAATGCTAGTTAACCGGGGTGTTTTACGTTTACCTGCTCCACTCTGTTACCGACGAAAAATCGCGGGCCATGGATGCTGATCTATTACGAAGCGTATATGGACTCGACTGATGCGAAAGGCCGTGAGCGATATCTAAAAAGTGGTGCTGGACGCAGGTTCCTCACGCATCAACTCAAACATTATCTTGCACGAGACTCAGAAGGCGTAGCCACGTGAGCGGCGAAGCCGCTTTTACGTGGCTGCCCCGCATGGACTCGAACCATGAATAACGCCTCCAAAGGGCGCTGTGTTACCATTACACCACAGGGCAAATGAACCACCTAGCTTGTCCGTTTTGGGTTAAAGCGCAACGGTTCGAACTGAGAATCGTTCGAAAACCTTCCGGGCGATTTGCCGCTTAATGAACTTTCTCCGGGCGCGCTAACGACGGCATCGGAGCGAGGATCGGTTGAAGCGACGAAAATCCGATCATGGGGATTACGCCAATGTCCGCCGCGGTAAGCGAAATGATTTCGTGCTCGGATGCGGCGTCGATGACAAGCGGCGACCCGAATGCCATTGGCCGGGCGATTTCGACCATCTCGTCGAGCTGTCGATCGTTGTGGGACGGATCGTGATGAAAAAACAGGAGTCGTCGGGCACCGGCTTCAATTGCGAGATCAACGCTGTCGGGCAAACATCCATGGCCCCATCCCGCTCGTTTGGCGTATTCCTGCGCGGTGTATTGGGTATCGAGAATCAACAAATCGACGCCGCGAAGAAATTCTATCAATTCGGGTTGGGCTGAGTCTGCGCTCCCATTGCTTTGGCCGGCGTTGTTTCGATAAGGTTCGTGATCCGGCAAATAGGCAACGTGTCCGGCGGCACTTTCGATTCGGAAACCGGTGCAACCGCCTGGATGGTTTAGCCGGGTTGTTCGAACCAGCAGGCTGCCGAGCTTGGTGGTTTCCCGAGATAATTCTCTGACCGGCTGAAGAGCGCGCATCTGTTGCAATCGAACCGGAAAGTGCTCCGGAGCCATTTGGGCTTCGAGCGCGCGTTGGAGTTGTTCGCCCCGACCGCATTCTGCGAAGATGTTGATTCGATTGTCAGGCGAATAACCCGGAGCAAAAAAAGGCAACCCTTGAATGTGGTCCCAGTGGCTGTGCGAGAGAAGCAGAGTCGCCTCAATGGGATTTTCCTGCGCGCTTTGAACCAGTTCATCCCCGAGAACACGGATTCCGCTTCCGGCGTCGAGGATCAATAATTGATCGGCATACCGAATTTCCACGCACGAGGTGTTCCCGCCGTAACGCATGTTTTCCGGAGCGGGAGCCGGTATCGACCCGCGAACGCCGCGGAACTGGACGGTGATCGTGTCGGCTTCGTTCATGACACTTTTCCCTCCGGAGAAATCGGCAGGAGAATTTGGAAGGTCGTTCCAGCGGTACTACTCTCGACGGTGATGGTTCCGCCATGCGCGTCGACCACGGTCTTGGCGATGGCCAAGCCCAATCCGGTGCCATTGCTTTTTCCTTCGGTAACAAACGGCTCGAAGATTTTTGGCAACAATTCCGAAGGGATGCCGTGTCCGGTGTCGCTCAGCTCGAATTCAACCTCCGATCCGGTCTCGCGCACAGAGAAACCAAGCACATTTTGTTCGCCGGCCGTCATTGCTTCGCGAGCATTTTTAATGAGATTACCGAAAACCCGAAGCATTCGATGCCGATCCATCCGGACCGATCCCGCGAACTCAACCTGGATTTGAACGTCGCAACCGGCTCGACATTTGGAAAAGTCCGGCTCGAGTTGTCGCACGAAGTTCGCGACGTTGACCGTTTCCAGTTTGAGCTGGGTCTCACCGCGCGAATAATCGACCAGCTCGCGAGTCATCGCGGCCATTCGTTCGATGGCGTCGCGAATGTGTCCCGATAGCTGCTGGGTGCCTGCGTCGGAAGCGTTTGCCTGGATGATCCCGCAGGCGCAAAGGATCGTGCCAATCGGATTGTTCATGTCGTGGACGATCGAGCTAATCGTTGTGCCGATGAGTGAGAGACGCTCGCTGCGCATCATTTGCTCGATGAAGTGCTGATTGTTTTGGCGCAAGCGCTGGGTGACCGAGTGAGTGAAGTTGGTCAGAATGCGTTGCGGCGCGAGACGGAGCAGAAGGTCCCACGCTTCGCGGTCAATGCGGCCAAGGATCGTGGTGCCGACCGCTGTGGCCTGAGCTGAACGCTTGCCGCTGTCGATCAGCGCCATTTCGCCGAAATAATCATTGGCCGGCAAATAGGTCAGGGTCTCCTGCTTACCGCCGCGGCCGCGCTTGGAGATCTTGATCGAGCCCTCGGCGATCAGGTAAAGGCAATCGCCGGGTTCGTCTTCTTCAAAAAGGACCTCATCCGGGGCCAAGTGCAGAATCTCGATCTGATTGGAGATTGTTTCGAAAATCTCCGGACTCAACCCGGCAAACAACGCATTCTGAATAAAGCTCGGAGTCTCGCCTTCGAGGGACGTGCCCGGGCGGAGGTCCAGGCTGGGCCCCGATGGCTTATCGACGACCATATCGGCGCGAGCTTAGTAACCGGGAGCGCCGCTCAGCGGATGAGTCACCGCGCCTTTGCCCGCGAACGTGCCGGTGGTCAGATTGTTGCCGCCGAAGCCCGTGTAATTCGCGTGATTGGTGAAAACGTCTGCGGCCGACGGACCGAGAATCTTCACAATCACGCCGTTGTTGATGATCACGGTGTTAGCAGCAATGATCTTCGCGCTGTTGCCGCCAAGCGTGACGTTATTAGTGAAATCGATCGTTCCATTACTGCCGCCAGCGTAAAGCTTGAGCAGCGAATCCGCGGAGATCATCCCGCCGCCGATGTTCAGCTGTCCGTTCGTGCCGAGCGCGCCAACTTTGATTGTGTCGGCCAGAAGAGTCGCGTTGGTAAGATTGATTTGTCCGCCATTCGTACCGTTATTGGTAACCTCGATTGTGCCGCGATCGGCTTGAACGGTGCCGCTCAGATTAATAGCTCCGCCGGCCGACGTGAATTTGATCGAGCCGCCCGGTCCGGGCGCCGACGCATCAAGAAGAGCTAAGAGCTGGGCGCTGCTGCTGACGTTAATTGCGGTACCGCCATTGGCATTGCTCTTGATATTAATATGACCGCCGCTGGCGCTGCGACGACGAGGATTCGAAACGCCGTCCGAAGAAACTTCGATCGTGCTGTTAAGATTGATCGCGTTTGCCGAGGTTAAATTTACGGTACCGCCGTTGCCGCCGTTCTTTCCATTCTTACTGTTAAGACCGGTCGTTGCGGAAATTGGCGCGTTGACTGTGAGTCCACCGCCGGAGTTGCTGGTCAAGTCGAGTTGGCCACCGTTTCCACCCAAGTCATTCTGACTTGGATCACCGTCGCCGCCATTCAGGTTAAAGCTGGACGCGACTGTGTAGCTCCCTGTGGTGATGGCAAGATTCGAAGCGTTGCCTGGCGTTAGTGACGGAGTGCCATTGGCGCCATTCAGATTTGCGCCGGCCACCAGGTTAAGAGTTGGGGCGTTGATTGTAACGGTATTCGTAGTGTAAGGCGCGAGGTTCGCCGTGTTCACGGTCAGCGTCTTGTTCGCGGTCAGGCTATCGACCTGCAAAGCGTTTGCGGTGATCGTGTCGGCGGTAATCGAATTTCCCGCCAGTGTTCCGGCGACGGAGACGGTTTTCGTCGAGGTTAAAGTGCCGACAGTGAAGTTGCCGCTGTTCAACAGAATCTGATCGAAACCGCTTAACGTATGGCCGGTAGCATTGATGTCGCCGCTGGTGGCGGTAAGCTCAGTCGCATTGGGCCCTGCTACGGGCCCGCTAAAATCGGTGTTAAAAGCGATGCTTCCCCCCTTGATGGAGATTTGATTCGCCGCGGTCATGGAATGATCGATCACGATCGCGCCGCTGGCGGTCAACAGCAGGTTATGCGCGCTGTTGATAATACCATCAACCGTTATGCCACCGGCAGTGGCGTTGATCTGCACGTCTCCACCGGTAGTCGCCAGACTGCCCGAGATGCCCAGGACGAAGTTACCGGTCGTTTGAAAGGTGGCTTGTTTAACATTGAGCGTTCCGTTGATCGCGGCCGAAGCTGCCGTCGCGTTTAAGGCATCGGATGTGGTAACCGGGGCATCGATGGTAAGCGCGTTCCCGGCACTAATAGAGAGCTTGTTCGCGTTAACAGTTCCGTCGAGGGTGACATTGCCGCCGGCAGTGATGCTCGTAAAAGCGTCACCGGGCGCGCCGGCAGGGACAACAAGCTGACCGCTGTTATTTTCAATAAAGTCGCCCGTCACGTTACCGGTTAAGTGCGCGGTGCTCAAAGTGCCATTGATCGTCGCTGAGCTTCCGTAAATGTAAGCCGTACCGGTGGTGACCGAGCCGCCTAGTTCAACGTCCCCCCCATCGAGCTGGAAAAGTTGTCCGACCGTGGCGTTGGCGTCAAAATTGATCGCTTGCAGAGCTGTCACTTCCAGATTTTTGGAAGTGAGCGTGCCACCGCTGAAGTTTGCATTATTTTCGGCGTCAAATTGCAAATCGGAATTGGTGAGCGAGAAAGTCGCCGCACTGTTTATATCTCCCGAGCGGGCGTAAAATTGAACGACCTTTGGTTGTTCATTGCCAGTGGTGGTGAACGAAATAGTGGGATCGAATGTAATGGAGCCGGACTTTGTCGCGAACAGGATCGCGTTGACTCCGCCAAGATCAAAGCTGCCGGCGCCGTTCGTTATACCGTTGTTGCCAACGAGGACGACGTCGTTTGGCCCTCCGTCATTGGCAAAGACAATTCCGCCAGTCAGCTTTAGCGAATCAAAGGTGAAGACATCGCTATTTTGGAAGCCGCCGCCGGCGAGAAAAGTGTTGTCGAAATTGAGCTTGTTATCGAATGCAGAGGCAGCCCCGAAAAGGAATCCGGACGGCGAACCGTTGGTCACCAAATTGGTGTAGAGCACCCCGTTTGTGGTGACGCCTTGGGTGACGATTGTCGGCGCGACAGCATTCGGAGTATTGATGACTGACGTATTGTCGATCGTGTAGCCACCTGCCGGCGGTGCTGGCGGCCCTCCCACTGGCGGCGGATTTGCGTTCGGCGTCGGAAGTGGAATTGGCGTCGGTGCCGGGGTCGCGACCGCCACGGGCGTGGGCGCGGGCACGATATCCGATGCTCTTGAAATCAACTGCGTTTTCGCAACGTCAATGCGTTGTCCGATTTCTTTCATTAAATCGTCGGAAGCGAGCAACACGTTTGTTCCTTTGCCGAGAATGACCAGGTTCGTGTCTGCCAAGCGGTGGCCATCCTTGCCGGTTTGCTGCAGGTCGACTTCCTTTTCGATCAGCGACATGCTCGGGATCGGTGGCGTGTTCGTGCTCGCCAGTTTGTCTTTTTTATCGCGCATGTTCACGAGCGTCGAAGTCTGAACGATCTTCTTGAGGTCAACGGTGACTGGATCGGGAACTCTCTTAGCGTTCGGGGCCATGATGACCATTTTTCCAGGGGTGAGCAGAAGCGAATCACCAAACCGGCCGTTCATCGACAGCCGCAGGGTTCCTTCGAGAACCAGCACCTTGATCGCTTTCTGTGGCACATATTCCATCATGATCGTTGTGCCGGTGATCGCAGCAGTTACCGAAGCTGTATGGATCTTTGCGCCACCCAAGCCCTTCGGGACCTGCAATAGCATGGTCCCCTTCTGCAAAGTCATGTCGCGCGTACCGCTTTTGAAGCTGAAGTAACTTTCCGGTCCCAGCCGGGTCAGGGTGTCGTCCTGGAACAGCAGTTCCGATCGCGATTTGATTCCAGTCGTCAGTGCAAGGTCGCCTTGGACGACGTCGTCCAATTTGGCGTCGCGGTCACCCGCAGCCGGGTCGACCAGTTTGACCTGGTTAATTATTTTAGTGACGTGGGCTTGGGTCAGGGGGCCGGCGGTCACAAATGCCACGGGAAGGAAGGCTAAAGCGGCGATTAAGGGTGCTGTTCTGGTATTCATCAATTATGACAAAAGCAAGAATTATACCTTTTATAACTCCCTAACCCCCTCAGAAATGGGCAGTTACGCCGATACCCCCTCCGGTGCTAAGCACGTTATATCTAAACGCCGGCTCATTGGAGTGGTTGAGCGCCCCAGTCAGAAAGCTGTCCACCGAGGCCCAGGGCGTGATGTAATAATGCAGGCCTAACGAGAAGACCTGGTTCAAGTCGTCGCGGCCGCCTTTGTTGTAGAAGTAGCCGGAAAGTCGATAACCCAGATCGGTGCCTAGCTGACGCGTGACCTGAAGATGATAGCCAACGGCAAAGCCGGCTTGATCGCGCTGTTCTGCAAACGGATCGGAGATTCCCGCCGAGCCAATCACGCCGAGCGTAAGCGAGTGCGATCGACCTAGAACCAGAAGTTTTTGCACCGTGACCGAGAACTCGTGGTCCTGCAAAATTTCGTTGCTTCCGGGATCGAGTAGTTCGGCAAAATCGTAACGTCCGAGAATTCCGATTCCCCAGAAATTTGGCGGCGTCCAAAGAAGCCCGGCCCCGGTTCCGATGTTTTCAAAGTCGAGGGCGGCTGTGTCCCAGTAGCGGAAAAACGAGACACCGGTGCCAAATTGAAACTGAAGCGTCGGATTTATACGTGGGGTCCAATTGAAAAATGCGGCGCCGACGAGGAAACTGTCGGAAATGGTGTGGCTGCGGGTTAGGGCGACGTTGTTGGTGTAAAAGCCTGACAAGCTGCCGCCGAGCGTAAAGTCGGGAATCTTCTCCTGTGTCTTCAGGATTTGCTGCGCGCCAAAACTTCCGTCCTCCGAGGTGGCGCTTTCTCCTTCCGGCAAGGCCATTCCGTCCGGTGTGACCATTCCGCCAGTTGGGGGAGCGCTCCGTTCAAACAACCGTGATGTTTCGACAGCCGGATTGGTCTGGGCAGACAGCGATCCCAGGGACACGAAGACGGTCCCGATCAACAAGATACGGCAGGCAGGAGAAGCCACTTCCTGCTCCCAAGCATAGCCTGTACCTTGGTCCCACCGAGATGCCCTGACGAGGCACGTTTTCCGCTGAAGACGGGCAGGGTGTCGGCGAAGCGTATTTCCATCATTTCCGGGTTTGCGCTCCTAGTGTGCGCGTTAGCGGTATTTCTTGATTTAGCCCGACCGCTGGGCTGGGTGCGGCTCGAAAACTTGTACCGCGACGCCCTCAACCGCTTTGGACGAACGGCCCCGCCTAACGCGGACCTTGCCTTTCTCGCGATCGATGCTGCCTCAATTAGCGTAGATGAGACGGACATAGGCGAAGTTTTTGGCTTGGATGGCGATAAGTCCGCGGACGCGCGTGCGCTCAGATTGATGAGTAAAGGTTATCCTTGGTCGCGGGAAATCTATGCTCTGATTCTTCAAAAACTCGTTCAGGCCGGAGCCAAGACGGTTATTTTTGACGTGAACGTTCCTACGTCGACCGAAAACGATGCTCCTTTTCGCGCCGAGCTCGATCGATACGCCGACCATGTAGTCATCGGCAGCAACTTCGTGGACACAACGTTAGTTCGACCGTGTGAAACACTAATCCCGTTGTCCACGCCAACCGACAACCGAGTCGGGTTCGCAAACTTCTGGGAGGACGAGGACGATGTGATCCGGCGGGTTCGATACCGCGAAACATTGAATCAGCTTCGGAACATAACGACGAGCGCGCCGCCTGAAGAGTTCTTGTCCATCGCCGCCACCGCGCTGATCAAGGCAAATCATCCTCAGGATGTGCCGACGGATATTGATTCTCACTTAATTCGTTTTACCGCGCCGCCCCGGCTCGGTTTCCCTCCACATTCTCTTTATGAGATTTTCGTGCCCACCTATTGGGATCGAACCTATCAGTCTGGAAAATTCTTTAGAGACAAGATCGTTATCGTCGGTGCGGATGGGAACTGGGCGCACGACGAGCACCCGACGCCGTTCGGCGAAATGCCGGGGCCGGAATTGCATTTGAACGCGATCAATGCGGCGCTCCATCATGAATTCATTTACGAGCTGTCGCCAATCGCGAATCTCATGTGTATCGGCTTCGCCGCTTTGACTGCGGTTATTGCCACGTTGGTTTTCCGAAGTTTGTGGACGCGGCTGATTTTGATTGCCGTGATCGCTGGCGGCACGATCCTGAGCTCGCTGGCCTGTTTTAACTGGGCAGCGACTTATCTATCAGTTGTCGCGCCGCTGAACGTCTTGGGCACTACCACGCTATTCGGATTGATCTGCGATTTTGCCACCGAGCGGATTGAAAGAATGCGCGTCCGGCGGGTTTTGGAGCGCTACGTCTCTCGCGACGTTGTTCACGAGCTGGTCGATCATCCGGACATGTATCGCGACTCGTTGGGCGGCGTGACCAAGCCGGTTTCGATTCTTTTCTCCGACATTCGCTCTTATTCCGCGGTTACTGCGCGCAGCTCAGCCCAAACCCTGGTCGCGCAACTCAACGAATATTTCAGCGCGATGGTTGAATGCGTCTTTGAAAACGGCGGGACGCTCGACAAGTTCATCGGCGACGCGCTCATGGCGTCGTGGGGAAGTTTGGACAGCCGCGGCGCGCGCGACGACGCCGTCGCATCGGTTCGAGCGGGTTTGGCGATGCAGGAAAGACTCCGTGCGCTAAACCAGAGTTGGAGTCAACGCGGCTGGCCCGAACTACGAGTCGGGATGGCGATTAATTATGGCGAAGTCGTGGTCGGGAACATTGGATCGCCCCAGCGGATGGAATTTACGCTGATCGGCGACGCCGTGAACGTCAGCTGGAAGCTTCAGGAGCTGACCAAGACAAAGAAAACCAGTCTGATCCTGAGCGAGAGCGTTGCCTCTCTGGTCGCCGAACATTTTGATCTTTGTTCACTCGGTAGCGCGACCTTGGATGCGTCGCATCAACCGTGCGAAATATTCACCATCGGCAACGCGGCCAAAGTCGTTACCGGCCAGGACCAGACTCGCAATGAAGCATGGCACGCTGGCGCCGGTTTCCGCCCAGCGGCTTTGATAACGCCGCCGGTCCGCGAAACGGCCGAGATCCCGCGCGATTAACTGGGAAGCGAATCAACGCGGAGCGCCTGCGCGACTTCAAAGAGGCGATTTTTGCAAAAGCGTTCGCTGGCTCGATCGCGCTGATTAGATGTCATCAACACCGATCAAGCCGTGAGTGACGAGGACTCTCCGGCGCCGCGCGCGTACTTTACGCTTTCCAGCAAGGCCTGGATCTGGCCGAGAATTTCTTCTGGCGCGAACGGCTTTCGCAAGAAGCCGGATAATCCTGCCGCCATGAGTTTTTCCAGTCGCTCGTTTTGAATGAAGCCGGTGCAAAGCATAACCGGTATGTCCGGGTTGATCTCGCGAAGACGATGAAAAGTTTCCTCGCCGTCCATGAACGGCATCGTCAGATCCAGGACGACCAGTCGATAGGAAAGCGGACGGCGCCGGAATACATCCAGACATTCAAATCCCGATTGAGCGGTACTGACCAGATATCCTGCCGTGGTCAGAAGCTGCTTCAAGAGCATGAGCGCGACTTCTTCGTCGTCGACAACGAGAACCTGTGGTTTGGAAACGGGCATTTCGGCAACGTTTTTCCTTGGCGGCGCAAACTGGGCGAGTTCCGGATTGATCGCCGTTTTCCGGTTCGTGCTTCCGGCCTGCTCCGATAATTGCCCTGCGACCGCTTCCGCACGTGCGATGCTGGCGCGAAGCATGGAAAGGTATCGTTCCGATCCGTCGTCGCCTTCCCGCAAATTCGCAATCTCGGCGCTGGTGCCGGAGATGATTTGGAGCAAGTTATTTAATTCGCTGGAGGCCTTTGAGACGGACTCTTTGGAGAGCGTTTGCTTGACGTTAGGGTGCGGGTTGTCGTCCGAGTTCACGCCTGCCTTGGTAGCATTCGCGATGCCCTTTAATAGAAATTATAGAAACCAATGTGCGCCATATTGGCCCATGCTCTCCTTAAGAAACAACTCAAATCCGTTAGCAATCAACCCGAACTGGCCTATATTTTCTACCCCGCCTTTATGAACGAGCTCCGAGTCGATAATCTCCACGTTGCTATTGGCGATCAGCAGATCGTGCGCGGTCTGAGTCTCGACCGTGCCTCGGGGGGAAGTTCACGCCATCATGGGCCCCAACGGTTCCGGCAAAAGCACTTTGGCCAAAGTGATGGCCGGTCATCCGGATTATCACGTCACCAAAGGGAAGATCACGATGGACGGCGAAGACGTTCTGGGAATGGAACCGGATCAGCGTGCCCGAAAAGGTTTGTTCCTGGCGTTCCAATACCCGAGCGAGATTCCCGGAGTAACGATTGCGAATTTTTTGCGCGCGGCCTTGCAGGCGCGTTTGCCGGAAGGCGAAGAGCTCGAAGCGACCGAGTATTACGCGAAGCTTTACGAAAAGATGGAGCTTCTCGGGATGGATCGTTCGTTTACGTCACGCGCAGTCAATGAAGGTTTTTCAGGTGGCGAAAAGAAACGAACCGAGATTTTGCAACTTGCCATGCTCGAACCGAAATACGCAGTGCTCGATGAGACTGACAGTGGGCTCGACATCGACGCGCTCAAAGTTGTCGCGCGTGGCGTTAATACCATGCGAGGGCCGAACCTGGGCGTTCTTCTAATCACCCACTATCAAAGACTTTTGAACTACATTGTGCCGGATCACGTTCACGTTATGGTCGCGGGCCGCATTGTCCGGAGCGGCGGGAAAGATCTTGCGCTGGAGCTTGAGGAACGCGGCTACGATTGGGCCCGAGAATCTGCCGGCGAAATGGCAGTCACCAGATAGGATCGATAAATGAAACCTGAAACCAAAGCTGTCGATATCGACCGCAGCGTCGGCGATTTCCATTACGACGTCGCCTACGCCAAGGACGCGGGGCGGGGGTTGAGCGAGAAAACCATTCATTTTATTTCCGACGTTAAAGAAGATCCGGACTGGGTCCGCGAATTTCGGCTGCGGGGATTGAAGACCTTTCTCGAGAAGCCGTTGCCTACCCACTGGGCGAGCAAAGATCTCGAGGCGATCGATTTCGACAAAATCCGTTACTATCTCGCGCAAGGCGGTGGCGCGAAGCGTACCTGGGAAGAAGTTCCAGAAGACATCAAGCGGACGTTTGAGCGACTCGGAATTCCGGAACAGGAACGCAAATTTCTCGCCGGCGTCGAAGCCCAATTCGACAGCGAAGCGGTCTATTCAAACATCAAACAGGCGGTCGGCGAACAGGGCGTGATTTTCGTTGGCTCAACTGAAGGGCTGAAAAAGCATCCGGAAATTTTCCGGAAATGGTTCGGCAAAGTTATTCCGATTAGCGACAACAAGTTCAGCGCGCTGAACGCGGCTGTATTCAGCGGCGGATCATTCATCTACGTGCCGCCGGGAGTGAAAGTGAAACATCCGCTTCAAGCGTACTTCCGGATCAACGCGGAAAGCTTCGGACAATTCGAGCGCACCCTCATCATCGCCGACGAAGGCAGCGAAGTGACCTACATGGAGGGTTGCACCGCCCCGAAATTCGAAACCGCAACCCTGCACAGCGCGGTGGTTGAGTTGGTCGCGCTCAAGGGCGCAAAGATCCAGTACATCACCGTGCAAAACTGGTCGTCGAACGTTTTCAATTTGGTGACGAAACGCGGACTCGCCCACGAAGAGGCCGAGATCAAATGGATCGATTGCAACATCGGCTCGCGATTGACTATGAAATATCCGGGGGTCGTGTTGAAGGGCCGAAAAGCGCGGGGCGAAGTTCTTTCCATCGCGCTCGCCAACAACGGCCAGCACCAGGACACCGGCGCGAAAATGATCCATGCCGCCGATGAGACGACGTCGAACATCATCTCCAAATCGATCTCGGTCGGCACCGGCCGCGCGACTTATCGCGGACTGGTCCACGTGCCGAAACACCTGAAACATTGCAAGAACAACACCGAGTGCGACGCGCTGCTGATCAACTCGACTTCGCGGACCGATACCTACCCGGCGATCACCGTCCGCGGCACTGGGAACGCGGTTCAGCACGAAGCGAGCGTTTCGCAGGTCAGCTCGGAGCAAATCTTTTACATGCAACAGCGCGGTTTGAGTGAAGCCCAGGCAATGAGCTTGAGCGTGAACGGGTTCGTTAACGATCTCGTCCGCCAATTTCCAATGGAATACTCGGTCGAGCTAAAGCGTTTGATCGAGCTCGAAATGGAAGGCTCGGTCGGTTGATGCGCGGAGCGCATTAACCATCACGCCGTAGCCCTGGCGTAGGCGGACGAAATTAGTTTGTTAAAATCGACATCATGCCGTCAGTCGCACACGAAAAACAGTCTCTAAGAACCGGAATTCTGTCCGGCCCAGTCGACTCGCGCAATCTACCCGATTGGTTTCGCGAGGAGCAACGGGCCGCCTGGCAAACATTCGGATCGATCCCCCGCCCGACCCGAAAAGATCAAGGCTGGCGGTTTTCGAATGTCGATCTTCTTGATCTTGCGACATTTAAAGTCCCGGCGCCGCTTTCGGACGACGATCGGCAAAACGTCCTGAAATACTCTCGCGGTCTCGATCAAATCGCCGGACGAATGATTTTCGCCAACGATCAACTGGTCGAGCGCACCGTCGTTTCCGAAGACTTGAAGAAGCGCGGTGTGATTTTCCAACCGCTCGAGTGCGCGATGGTCGAGCACGCAGATCTGTTCCGAAAGTATTTCATGTCGACGGACGCCATCCTTGGCTCGGCGAAGTTTGCCGCGTTGCATCGGGCGATGGTTTCAAACGGAACGTTCCTCTTCGTGCCACGCGGCGTAGAGATCGAACGCCCGATCGAAATTTTCCATTGGTTGCGACATGACAACGTTTCGATTTTTCCGCATTTGCTGCTCGTGACCGACGAACTGGCAAAGGTCACCGTGATCGAACATTTTCAGTCATGTGATCAGAATGCCGCGGGTTTCGCTTGCGGGGTGAACGATCTGATCGCCGGTCCAGGCGCGAAGGTCACCTATGTGTGCGCGCAGAACTGGGCTCCGAAAGTGATCGCGTTGCAACTGAACTCGACCACGGTCGATCACGACGCGACAGCGATGAGTTTGAATCTCAATTTGGGCTCGAGATATTCGCGCTTCGAAAGTTTGAGCCGTCTGGTTGGCGAAGGTGCCCGGAGCGATTTGCTTGCCGTGGCTGTGGCAACCAACGAGCAGGAATTCGATTCGCGCACCTTGCAGGACCATATCTCCCCTCGCACCGCCAGCGATTTGCTTTACAAGAATGCGTTGGACGATAAGGCGCGTTGCACCTTTGGTGGCTTGATCCGCGTCGAACCGCACGCCCATTTCACCGATGCATATCAGAAAGTTCGCAATCTTCTCTTGAGCGACGACGCCGAAGCGAACTCAATGCCCGGCCTCGAAATTCTGGCCGACAATGTCCGTTGTACTCATGGCGCGACCTCCGGCCAGATCAACGAAGACGAGATGTTTTATCTTCGTTCCCGCGGTATCCCGTCAAAAATCGCCCAGCGCCTGATCGTTAACGGTTTCTTAAACGAAGTCATTCAGCGTCTGGAAGAGCCGGCAATCGCTGAGCATCTCAATCGACTGATCGGGCAAAAGTTCGGGACCTCGTTGACCCGCTGATCAACCGGCCCCGTTGAACTGCGGATTGGGCTTTAACCACGAGCTGTCCGGCTTCATTCCTTTGGCGCGGGCAGCGTTGTAAACAGCGATCAGATCGTTGACCGCAACGTGTAAAATTTCGCCTTCTCCGCAATCGTCGCTGCATTCCGTGTTTGGCGGCGGGTTTATGCCGTCTACCAGAATGTCGTGGCTTCGCCTGAAAACAATGCCGCCGGCGTGCATTGGCTGATAAAGCCTCACCGTGATCTCGGTTGGAATGTCCCGCAGGAAAAAGCGGAATTCGGACAAGAATTTCGTCGACCGAACTATCGCGGGATCGGTTAACGCCTCTTCTCTGCTCCAGCTCATCTTGGTGGCGAGCGTAGGTTAGCGGCTGCTTTGGCTCAATCAGAATTCTTTTGCATGGTCGGTTTGAGGTGTTGTATTTTAAGGTTCCGCGATTTTGAGCTTATGAACGTCAGCGGAAACATCAGCGCAGTTCTCGGACAAAAGAGCCGGGAGATTTTCTCAGTCACGCCGGACACCTGCGTGGACGACGCGGTTAAAATGATGGATGAGAAAAATATCGGCGCGGTCTTGGTGATGAAGGGAAACAAGCTCGTCGGAATGCTGTCAGAACGCGATTACACCCGAAAGGTGATGCTGCGCGGCAAGAAATCGTCTGAAACCAAAGTTTCCGATATCATGTCCACGAATCTAACCGTCACAAATCCAAGCGAAGGCGTGGAAGAATGTCTCCGGGCAATGACGGATAAACGGTTTCGCCATTTGCCAGTCGTCGACGGCGGCAAAGTCATCGGGGTTGTGTCGATCGGCGATTTGGTCAAATACGTGATCTCCTGCCAAAGCGCGACGATCGCGCATTTGGAGAGCTACATCAGCGGCGGATTTTCGGGGTAGCGGCCGTTCACCGAACGGCCAATGGCGATTGAGGTCAATCGCCGCTACCTAACTTCCACACTGTTTTGCCGGCGACAATTGTTCGCACCGCGCGCCCTTTCAGTTTCCAGCCGTCAAACGGCGAATTGCGCGACAACGATTCAAAATGATCGACCTTAACCGTCCATTCCAGGTCCGGATCGATCAAGGTGACGTCCGCCGGTGCCCCGACCGACAATGTTCCGGCTCCAAGCTGCAGCAGTTGAGCCGGCTCGGCGGTGTACATTTCGATCAATCGTCTGATGTCGATCTTGCGATGTTTGTGCACGAGCAGGTCGATGAAAAGCCCAAGTTCAGTTTCGAGTCCGACAATTCCGAATGGCGCCTGGTCGAATTCGACCTCTTTTTCAAATCCGGCGTGCGGGGCGTGGTCCGAACACAAGATGGACAACGTGCCGTCGGCGATCCCCTCCAAAATTGCGCCGACATCCGCTTTGGAACGGAGCGGCGGATTCATTTTGTAGTTCGTGTCGAAGTTTTGAATCGCTTCGTCGGTCAACGCGATGTGGTGCGGACAAACTTCGCCGGTGATTTTGACCCCGCGTT
This sequence comes from uncultured Verrucomicrobiae bacterium, assembly GCA_963817335.1. Lineage (GTDB taxonomy): Bacteria > Verrucomicrobiota > Verrucomicrobiia > Chthoniobacterales > UBA10450 > AV40. The sequence goes on from CAWFNX010000005.1 coordinate 276,572, forward strand.
TTCGCGCTTCACGAATCAGCCGTACACTCCCGGCCGCGCTGATGTGCTGGCAATGAATCTGGTGATCGCACAACTCAGCCAGCAAAATGTTTCGCATCACGATCGCTTCCTCCCCCGCCGCCGGCCAACCAGGCAAGCCCAGCAACGTGCTCCAATAACCTTCATTCACCACGCCGTTGCCGACCAGGTTGTAATCCTGGCAATGATCGAGCACGGGCAGACCGATCATCCGGGCGTACTCGACTGCGCGTCGCATCAGCTCGTGGTTCTGGACGCATTGACCGTCGTCCGTGATCGCAACAACGCCGGCCCGGCCTAACGATCCGATCGGCGCCAATTCTTCGCCGCCAATGTTTTTTGAGATGGTGCCGGTCGGCAAAACGTTCACGCACGCAGTTTCGGCGGCACGATCTTTGATCCAGGCGATCGTCGCCGGATTATCAGCGGCGGGCGACGTGTTGGGCATGCAAACAACCGTGGTGAATCCGCCCGCCGCGGCCGCGCGCGCCCCGGAGGCGATCGTTTCCTTGTGACCGAAACCCGGTTCGCGGAGATGGACGTGAATGTCGATAAGTCCCGGCGCGACGACTAAGGCTTTCGCGTCAATCTCCTCTGACATCTGATCTCTGACTTCCGACTTCTGCGCGATCTTGCCGTCAACAATCACTAGATCCGCGACTTCATCGCGTTTGTTCGCGGGATCGATGATGCGTCCGTTGCGAATAATGGTCGCACTCATTGGTGGACCGCGACCTCCGGGCGCGGTTTGATTCCACGTTCAGATCGCGCTCGGAGATCGCGATCCACCTCAGGTGCGGCGCTCATGTTGAGATTCCTCCGCAGAGATAAAGAACGGCCATTCGAACGGCGAGACCGTTGGTGACCTGATCGAGGATGACGCTTTGCAGGCCGTCGGCGACTTCGCTGTCGATCTCGACGCCGCGATTGATCGGTCCCGGGTGCATGATCAGACAATCGGGTTTCAAAAGCTTGGCGCGCTCTTTGGTGAGGCCAAAGAGCGTGGTGTATTCGCCGATACCCGGAAAATATTCCTTTCGCTGACGCTCGTGCTGGATCCGAAGCAGATTCACGACATCAGCCTGGGGCAATACTTCATCGATTTTGTGCGAAACGGCGACGCCAAGTTTTTCGAACTCGCGCGGGACGAGCGTGCTCGGGCCGACCAGAGTGACCCGCGCGCCGAGTTTCGTTAGGCCGAAAATGTTCGAGCGGGCAACGCGGCTGAAAAGAATGTCACCAACGATCACTACGCTCAGGCCCTCGATCTTTCCGCGCTTTTCGCGGATGGTGTAAATGTCGAGCAGGCCCTGGGTCGGATGTTCGTGGGCGCCGTCGCCGGCATTGATGACGCTCGATTTCAACCGTTGAGCAAGAAACTGCGGGGCACCGGCCGAACTGTGGCGCAACACCAGAATGTCGGCGTGCAGCGCCTCGAGGTTCCGCGCGGTGTCTTTTAATGTTTCACCTTTGGTCAGGCTCGAGGTGGAGGCCGAGATGTTGATCACATCTGCGCTCAAACGAAACGCAGCCAGTTCGAAGGAGGTGCGAGTCCGCGTGCTTGGCTCGATGAAGAAGTTGATCAGGGTTTTCCCACGCAACGCCGGAACTTTTTTGATCTCACGAGTGCCGACCTGCTTGAACGCGTCGGCGGTTTCGAGAATGAAATTTATTTCGGCGACGGAGAGCTCGCGTAGCCCGAGTAAATCTTTGCGACTCCAGTTCATTCTTTGAAAAGCCAGACGGCGTCGGGTTCGTTGTCGATTTGTTCGAGACGCACTTGAATTTGTTCGCGGGTCGCGGTCGGAAGATTTTTGCCGACGTAATCGGCGCGAATCGGTAATTCGCGATGGCCACGATCGACCAGCGCAGCCAGCTGAATTCGGGCCGGTCGCCCGAAGGAGCTGATTGCGTCCAGCGCGGCGCGGGCGGTTCGGCCGGTAAAGAAAACATCATCCACGATGATGACGGTGCGATGTTCGAGGGGCAGCGGAAGTTTTGATGCGTGAACCATTGGCAACTCGGCCCGCTTGCCAATGTCATCGCGGTGCATGGCAACATCGATAGTGCCGGTTTCAAGGTCGATCCCCGAAATCTCGCGAATGAATTCAGCGAGTCGGCGCGCGATCTCTATCCCCCGCAGCGGGATCCCGGCCAGCACCACCGATTTGAGATCGGCGTTCTGCTCGATGATTTCGTGCGCAATCCGCCGCAATGCGCGCCGGATCGCTTCCGCGTCCATGATCGGGGTCCGAGTCGGACTCGCCGTATGTTTGTCGTCGTCTTTCATTTACGTCCTTGGCGACCTCACGGGATCGCATTAAAGGTGTACAAAATTTAGGAGGCTGCCTTTTCTGTGCGAGCCTCCTTCAATCGTTTCGATCTCCAATTGGATCGATGTTTCACAATCCAATCGAGCAGCGCTTTTTCAAAGCCGATGTCTTTACCGGCTTTTTCGCTCTCGATCCATTTATGTTTCAAAATTTCTTCCCGCTCGGCGAGGAACTCCTTGTAGAGGACGGAGTTCTTAACGAAGTGCGACTTATCTTTTTCTGCCTCGGCCATAGGCATCTCAGCAGTTTTTTCCATAAAAATCACAATTGGTCAACCTTAACTCACCTCGGACAAAGTATGACGTAGCATCAGCCATACCTATTTAACCCAAGCTCATCTGGGGAGTTACGCAAGCTTTTGGCGAATCATGGTCGCGATCTTCCGAAACTCCTGGGCCACTGGCGATTGCCCGTCCCCGGCCACAATGGGTTGCCCTCGGTCGCCCGATTCGCGGGTGGCGATGTCGATTGGAATCTGGCCTAACAGCGGAACGCGAAGACGCTTTGCTTCTCTTTCCCCGCCGCCGGTTCCGAAAATGTCATACCGTTTGTTGTCCGATGGCGAAACGAAGTAACTCATGTTTTCGACCAAGCCCAGCACGGGAACATTTACTTTCTCGAACATGGTCGCCGCTTTTCGCGCGTCAATAAGCGCGACTTCCTGCGGAGTGGTTACAATTATTGCGCCCGACAACGCGACGGTTTGCACGATGGTTAGTTGAATGTCGCCGGTGCCCGGCGGGAGATCCAACACCAGGAAGTCCAGCTCTCCCCATTCGACTTGCCGCAGGAATTGCTGGGTGTAGCGCGTCACCATCGGTCCCCGCAAAATTGCCGGGGACGCGTCATCGAGCAGAAACCCCATCGACATCAACTTTAAGTTGTACTGCTCGATTGGAATGATCTTGTTCTCGTCGGTGGCCGTCGGCCGCTCCCGCGTTCCAAACATCAGGGAAATGCTCGGGCCGTAAATGTCGCAGTCGCACAAACCCACACGCGCCTTGGTTTGTTCAAGCGCGACGGCCAGGTTTGCCGCGACAGTCGACTTGCCCACCCCGCCTTTCCCGCTGGCGATCGCAATCACATGTTTGATTCCGGGGAGGCGCTGGGGGCCAACCTGGGCCCCGGCGCCGGCGCCCGCGGGCGGGGCGTGAATGTCGATTAAGACCTTTGAATTTCGGACGCCGTTGAGCGCGCCCAAAACCTTTTCCGCGTCTGTCTTAATGGTTGCCGGAACGTTCGGGTCGTTGGTGGCCAGAGCGAGCTGCACCTTTACTTCGCCGTCCGCGATATCGATGCCTTTGACCAAACCAAACGAAACGATGTCGCGGCTGAAACCCGGATAACGGACCGTTTTCAATGCATCGCGAACTTGTTCTTCAGTAATCGACATCATTCGAACCTAAACCCACGCGCTGGCCAGTAAAGGCGCGCGCGAGATTCTTTCTTGAAAATGACCGGCGATCTGAGCAGCATCGACCACATGAAGAAACATATCTCCCTCGTTTTTGTTATTGTCGGCGTCGCCCTGTTTACCGGGTGCGCAATGTTCCAGGAGACCGGCCAATCTGCGCTGGTCGGTACCTGGACAAATTCGCTAGGAACGGTTTGGGCGATCAAGGCGGACGGAACATTCCAGGTGAGTCTGACCAAGAGTCGTCGAGTCGATGTCTGGGGCAAATACACCGCCACGGCTGATACCATGAACATTCAGGAATCGCATGGATCGCATACTCCGAAGTCGTGCAGAGGTCCGGCAACCTACAAGTTTAGCCGCAACGGAGACATGCTGACGTTCACGAAGGTCAGCGACAAATGTAAGCTGCGCGAGAAAAACGTCCTGGCAGGCTGGACAGTCTGGACGGGAAAGTAGACTGGCGCTTCACGTCAGCTCCGCTGAGGAGTGCGTTTTCGGATTCGCGTCCGATTACATTACCTTTTTGCCAATCGAGATGCCGATGATGAAGAAAATCAGGCATATGACCAGGAATAGGAAGAAAAGGAACTTGGCGATGCCGGCCGCGGCCGCAGCGATTCCGGTGAATCCGAAGAGCGCTGCGATCAGCGCGATGACCAGAAAGATAAACGCCCATTTTAACATTTTGATTACCTCCTGAGATTGATTCGCAGCTGGGACGCGGTCTGCGTGGCCGGAAGTTGAGGATCTTTGGTCAACCGCGGAGGCCGTTACGAAAGAAAATTCGTTCGCGCTCGACGTCGGCGCCGCGGCTCAAAAAGTAGTCGCGCACTTCCGGGCTCAGATAGTCACCAGTCGGTAATGGATTCACCGCGAAATAAATTTTTCCACCGGGTGCCAGCTGCCGTTGCAGATCGCGAAGCAAAAAATCCCATTCTTTCACGCCCCAGCGGGTGTTCGTTTCGCGGTATCGATCGAAACCGATTGAGAAGGCAGTGATCCAATCGAACTGTTGCCGGAGATTCGGCAGCGGCTCGAACGGTTTGATTTCAAAAACGACCCGAGTCACTCCAAATACGTCGAGCAATTCAGCGAAAAGCGGCACCTGATCCAGGTCGAGGCCGAGAACCGAATGATTGAACCTTTTTAATATGAACAGGAAGTAGCCGCCGCCGCAGCCGAGGTCGAGCACGCGCTGCGGCGGGCAACGATGCAATTTCAAATCCTGGACTCGTTCGCGATTTACCCGCAACCAGTGATCGATATCGGCGTACTTTTCCCCGGCATGCCGTTTCTGGATTTCCCGGAGGCGATTTTGATCGACCCCGGCCATAACCGGTCCGAACGGCAGTCGGAAGATGGAGCGCTGCGCGCGACGCCAACCGCGGCGATAGGCTTCGCGACTCACAAACTTGCCAAGTTTTCGCGACAATTTCATGCAATGGCGTCGGCAATCTCGCGAATTAAACCCGGCCCGCGATAGATTAGTCCGGTGTAAATTTGAACAAGCTGCGCGCCGGCCGCGAATTTCTCACGCGCCGAATCGCCGTCCATAATTCCGCCGGATGCGATGACCGGGATGGTTGATCTGGCGGCGATCTCGCGGATCATCGAAGTCGATTTCTCGCGAACTGGCTCTCCGCTCAATCCACCCTGCTCGTCTTTGTCCGCCGGAACCGACGAATGGTCGAGCGTGGTGTTCGTCGCGATGATGGCAGCGACGTTATTTGTTTCGCAAATTGCGATGATTTGTCCGAGTTGATCAGTCGTTAGGTCGGGCGCGATTTTCACAATGATCGGTTTGCGAGGGTTTATGTTTTTCTCGCCGATCGTGCCCAGTAGCCGGGCGAGCGCATCCGCTCCCTGGAGTTCTCGCAAACCCGGGGTGTTTGGGGAACTGACATTCAGCACCACGTAATCGGCGAATTCGCGCAACCGCTGGAACGAATAGAGATAATCGGCGCCGGCTTCGGTCATCGGCGTGCTCATTGATTTCCCGATATTGATTCCGATCGGAACGCCGGGCCAGGGTCCAGTTCGCTTCAATCGGCCCAGGCGACGAGCGATCGCGTCCGCGCCCTCGTTGTTGAAACCGAGGCGATTGATCAATGCGCGCTGCTCGGGGAAGCGAAAGATCCGAGGCTTTGGATTCCCCGGCTGTGCCCTGGCGGTGACCGTGCCGATCTCGATGAAACCAAAACCGAGAGCGGCCCACGCCGGCAACGCCAGACCGTTCTTATCCAGGCCTGCGGCCAGGCCGATTGGATTTGGGAAATCGAGGCCGAAGAGTCTTCTGGGGTCCGGTTTTGGCTGAAACCTTTTCAGCCAGCCTAGAATCGGCCCCACCCCCGACGCAGCTCGTAAACAAGCAATGGTGAAATGATGCGCCGTTTCGGGATCGATTGAAAAAAGGAGCGGCCTAACGAATCGCTCATAACCGTTCTTCATTTGCCGATGCAAAACTGACCAAACACTGAATCCAGGATTTGTTCGACGCCAACCGCCCCGATTACTTCGCCAACGGCCCGAAGAGCGTCATTCAAATCCACTGCCAGATATTCGGGCGATAGGCCATCGTCCATGCCGCGCCGGGCCCGATCGCAAGTTTCCAAGGCGCGCCGCAAACAATCGCGATGCCGCAAGTTAATCGCGACCGAGTTTTCGGCGCGGAGGTTCTGTTTTCCGATGCGGGCAATAATCTCTTCCTGCAGATCACTCAATCCTTCGTGGGTAGCGCATGAAATTCGAACCGCGCGAAAGTCGTTCCAATCGCTGTGCTCCGGTAGGTCACTCTTATTAAGGACAACGATCTCATTTCCGTTCATCGCGCTTTCCGCAAAATGCGCGGGACGAGGAGCGTTTCGATCAATCACCTGCAGTCGCAGGTCCGCTTGCTTCAGCGAACTTTCGGTGCGCGCGATTCCCTCGCGTTCCAGGTCGGAGGTCGATATTCGCAAACCGGCCGTGTCGAAAAGACGAATCGGAATGCCGCGAAGGTTGACGGCTTCTTCGATCGTATCACGGGTTGTTCCGTGAGTGTCGCTCACAATCACCCGGTCGTAGCCGATCAACCGATTCAGGAGGCTTGATTTTCCGGCGTTGGTCGCTCCGTAAATCACGATCCGCACCCCTTCTCGCAACATTCGTCCCTGATCGGCAGTGGCGAGAAGCGCGGCAATTTGTTCGCGAATGCTGTCGAGGCGGGCGCGCAGTTTTCCACCTTCATCCGGTTCGATGCCTTCCTCCGGAAAATCGAGCGCCGCTTCGATGTGAGCCAGCAGATCGACCAGGGCCTCTCGAATCGCCCTGATTTTTTGGCCGAGCTTGCCCTCAAGCTGTTCGGTCGCCGAGCGGAGCGCCAAATCGGTGCGGGCGCGAATCAGATCGATCACCGCTTCGGCCTGGGTCAGGTCCATTTTACCGTTCAGAAATGCGCGCTCGGTAAATTCTCCGGCTCGCGCGGCCCGGGCGCCATTGGCCAGACAGATTTCAAGAACTTTGGCGGTCACCAGCGTCCCGCCATGGCAACTGATCTCGACCAGGTCTTCGCCGGTATAACTCGCCGGCGCGCGATGGACCGATAGCAACACTTCGTCGATCAACGTTCCAGCTTCGGTTGTGATTTCTCCAAGATGCTGAACATGCGATTCAAACCGAGACGGTTTTTCTTTACCGCGAAAAATTTTATCGGCGATCTCAATCGTGCCCGGCCCGGACATTCTCACCAGAGCGATCGCTCCCTCGCCGGCCGGGGTAGAAATCGCGGCAATGGTATCCGCACCAACCAGCGCTGAATTGTCGGTCGAATCTAACTGAGCACTTCTTTTAATGCCGTGATACATTTTTCGTTTTGTTCCATTGTTCCGACCGTAATTCGAAGCCACTCGGGTAAACCGTAGCCAACCAGGGGGCGCACAATGATTTTGCGCGCGAGCATTTTCTTAAAGATCGCCGGCCCATCGCCTACCTGGACGAAGACAAAGTTGCCTGCGCTCGGCACAAATTTTAATTTCATCGCCGCAAATTCGTTCTCCAGAAAAGTGCGACCGCTATCGACCACCCGTTTTGTTTCAGCAAGGAAATCGGAATCATCCAGGGCCGCCCGCGCGGCGACCTGCGCGAGTCCGTTGACGTTGAATGGTTGTCTGGTCTTTTGCAGGACCTCGATCATTTCCCGTGCAGCGATTCCATAGCCGACTCGCAGACTGGCCAGGCCATGAATTTTCGAGAACGTGCGGAGCACAATCACGTTCTTACCGTCACGAACGTGGTTCACGGTGTTGGGCGGATCGCTGAGAAATTCAAAATACGCCTCGTCCAAAACGGTAACGATGTGATCTGGAACCCGCGCAAGAAAACCGTCGATCTTGTCCGACGGGATGAGGACGCCGGTTGGATTGTTGGGATTGGCGATGAAAATGACTTTCGTCTTGGGCGTGATCGCAGCCAAAATTGCGCTCGGATCAGGCTCGAAATTTGGGGTCGCGATTTCAATTGTGCGCGCGCCGAAGAGAGCGGTGACCAGTTTGTAGGCGATAAACGCGTGTTTGAAGGTAATCACCTCGTCGGACGGTTTCAAAAAAGCGTGGCCGACCAGTTCGATGATTTCGTTTGAACCGTTTCCGAGGATTATGTTCTCGCGGGCGCATCCGAGCTTGGCTGCGATTGCGTTGCGCAGGAGGAATCCGCCGCCGTCGGGATAGAGTTGGGCCGTGTCGATGGCCGATTGGATGGCCGCGACCGCTTTCGGGGACGGCCCCAGCGGATTCTCGTTCGACGCGAGCTTGATGATTTCAGAAGGCTCGACTCCGAGCTCGCGCGCGGTTTCTTCGATCGGTTTACCCGGTTCGTAAACACCGAGATCGCGCAGCTGCGGATTGGCCCGGTCCCAGATCGAAGTCATTGGCGGAATCTAGACGGAATCGTCAGCCGAACAAAAGTGTCTTCGACCGTCGGATTGTCTTGAGGTCCGGCGTCGGCCCAAATGATACATCAGTTCCCTACTTTTTCGGTTGCCAACGAATCAGAAATTGTGGTGTGATGACTGACACTGATGATTTGGAAATTATAGAAAATCAGAACCAGTAAGGATTCAACCCCACATGAAAACAATCGGATCGTCCACAACGAAACAAACTTTATCCATCGCCGCCATCGCTCTTGCTTTTGGGTGGGCCGGCCAAAGCGCACAGGCCACGTTTCTGAGAGGTCAACCGTTCACGCCTACCGGCGCCAACTTTTCAATGTCGGCTGTGCAAGGAATCGATGCGTCGCATCCGACTGGTAACAGCAGTTTCAATCCTCAAGTTAACGGCGATTTCGAATTCAAGGATTCGATCGGTGTTTCCTATGATGATGGTACGGGCAAGTTAAAGGACTTTGGGTTAGGGCTGTATCAGGACGCCTCGAAGAACACCGTATCGACTGGTATGAGGATTACCTACAATAGCCTTGTCCAAGCATCGAGCATTACGGTCACGATCGAAGATTTCGATATCAATACTGGTGACACGTTCTTTAAGACTGGAAAAGTCGAACCCTCGATCACCTTGTTCGGTCCGGGCGGAGCCGTTTTCGCTAGTCTGACACCCGCGGACATTTTTAAGAACATGGTTCCCAATACCAGCACCGGCGTGAAATCAGACGTTTGGGACCTGAATTTCGGCGCTGTGTTGAAGAGCATGAATCTCGCGGATGGACCAATCAGCGGCTTCCTTCTTTACGCCGACGCAAAGAATGGCGAGAAAACGAGCAGTGACCCGTATCTCCTCGTCGCGGTGGGCAATGGTATCCCACAGGTGCCCGAGCCGGCGAATTACCTGGCTGCGGTCGCGGCGTTCCTGATGCTGGGCGTGTCGCATCTGACTGTCCTTCGCCGGAAAAAAGCGACGATCTAAAGGCCTATTTTTGGATTCCTTCGATTTGAGAGCGGCCCGTTTAGGCGGGCCGCTCTTTTTTCTTGTTATTTGCGGGGGAATTCGATAGACCGGAACTCCCTTCGTTTAGAAGGGTGGAAAAAGGGCACAAAAATTGTTATTGACGGTGCGACACAATTATGAGAATTATGGAGACTGTTGATAATTTACCTATGAAAATGTCGTTCAAAGTTGGTCTTCTCTCTCTCACTGCGTTGTTGGCTGCCTCATTTGCTGCCCAGGCATCGGTCGTTGATTTAGGCTCCGCCGCTGGGTGGTCGGTCTTGACCTATAATAGCAACAACACCTCCGACTCCGCGTTTCAAGGTGGACCGATCGGCGTCGTCAACGGTAACTGGACCCAAAGCGGCGGCGGGCAAACGAACACTCAGAAGCCAGCAACCGTTTATCTCAGCCCCGGGTTTACTAACAACGGGCCAGCCGTCCTGACAACGGTTTACGACGCTGCCAAGCTGAATGCCGCTTGGACAGATGCAGTGAATGCATCCGCGATGCTGGCCTCGCTTACACCCACTCAAACCCTCGGGGCAATTAACTCAGGTCTGACGCTTAGCGAATCTTCAGCTGGCACTTACGTATTCAACATTTCCAGCATCAATCTCAACCAAAGCGCACTGACTTTGAGTGCTCCGGCTGGTTCTACGTTTGTGCTTAATATCTCCGGCAACATCACGCTGAACGGTGGCAGCCAGGGTAATGGGATACTGTTGGCCGGCGGCCTGAAATCAAGTGACGTGTTTATCAATCTCACCGGTGCGAACAGTAGTCTGACGACGAGCGGCGGTGGAAATGCCCAGCAGATTTTCGGCACCGTTCTGGCCACAGGTCTGAATGCATCGATCAATCTCCATCCGGGCCAAATCAACGGCGAGATCATCGCTCGAACGTTGACCACGTCCTCGGGCGCTCTGGGCGTAGTTCCTGAAGTTACTCCAAGCTCCGTAGTCTTTGGGTTTATTGGTTTGGTAGTGGCGTTTGGCTCGCGGCGCACCCTAATGGCGCGAGTTCGCGCGTTTGGAAAGGCGTAAGTCAGGCCGCGTTTCTCCTGTTTGTTTGCAGAAACGGCGCTCGATTGAGCGCCGTTTTTGTTTTTCAATTTTCTCGCTGAGCGGGGAACGTCTTTGTCAGCCAACAGCTCCCACTAGTAGACGACGTAATTATTTTTTACATCCTTATGGCTGGGATCGGAATTATCTTCGAACCAACTGGCGAACGCGTAGTTTCCATCGCCTGTAGATCCTGTGAGCGCATCATCATAGTGAATGCTTGCACCACCGCTGATGTTAAGGCTGTTGGCGACGACTGAACCGACCAGGGCACCGGAACCGGAAATCGTTCCATCATAATTCGGCGCCAGGATAGTGCCAACAAAGTTGCCACCGCCTGAGATGGTAAACTTCGAACCGCTTCCGCCGACGCCAATAAAGCTGACTTCTGAGGCCACGCCGTCGCCGTTGGTGTAAGACTGTCCGCTGGTTGTCATGTCTCCGTCTACGTACCAGGTGGTGTGGACGCCGGAGGCCTGACTGATAAAACCCGAGCCGGAGGTCGTATAGTTTCCTGTCACCCAAAAGATAATGTAATTGTTGTCCGCCCCCGAGTTAGGCGCGGTAATAGTGACTGACTGTCCTCCGGGAACTGTGAAATTCCCAGTAATTTTGACGAGTTTTGGATGGGCCTTTGTTCCTGCTGCTATCGTTGCGAAAGGCGGGCTGCCGGCGCCATACGTTGCATCCGGCGTCCCAGCCGGATCCGAAACGGAAGGGATTGTCGAACTGAAAGGGGTAGTGAGTTTCGGAGTTCCCTGAATGTTATTTGTGTTTTTCGGCGCCGCCCCGGTCGTGCTATAGGCGACTTCGCCATAAATGAAAGTATTCTTCAAGTCCGAACCATCGGCGTTGAGTATGCCTACAAGCGTGTCGTTGTAGACGGTGCTGCGATAGGTGTCCGGCGAACTTAAGAATGTCGACGTGGGCGTGGTGTTTGAATTAAATTTATCGATAACGCCTCCGCCGCTCATGTCTAGGTCGTTCCGTAGAAGTACTGGCATAAAAGAGCTAAATAATGGTTTCAAGATCACTTCAATCTTGCGGGTGGGACCAAGTGTGCTTCCACCAGTGCGGTTGAAATGTAGCATGAGCGAATTCCTAAGATCGTTATCAAGCCTATTGTTTGAAACTCGCTTGAGTAATGCTGAGCCAGAGGGGTAAATGGTCTGGCTGGTGGAACGGACCCGATACCATTGTTGACCGTGTGAGTCCTGACTGGTTTGCATCCCCGCCGTATCGATGGTGACCCAGGTGGAGACTTGGGTAGCACCTTCGCCGCCCGCATTGGGAAGATTCACGGTCAAGCTTGAAGAAGGAAGGTAATTGTAGTGGGTCGAGTTCGGTGGAGCGCTCGCCGAAGATCCGGATGATGGTTCACTCGTGGGCAAGCTGGTGCCGGTTTGGCTGGCGACCTTCCAACCCGCCGCCGACCAGGCGGCCGCAGGGGAGGCGCTTCCTGTCGGACTTATGTAAGCATTCAGCGCCCGGACCGCGGCATCGACGCCATTCTCGGCGCCGGTGAGAGCCTGTTGCCATCCGGCGGTCTGCATGCCGGTGTTGCTGTTTTGGGATGCGATGTACAGACTCGTCGCACAAATCATGGTGATGATTGTGATCGTCATCAATGCAATGATTAACACACTTCCTTTTTGGCTACTGATGGGATTCTGATTCATAAGAACGATTAGTCGGATTCAGTTTGTATTGGTCTGCCTGGCGTCGGCCTCTCGTAGGAAAGTGTTGCAGTAAACTGTTGTGGCCTTGACGTTGCTAATTCTCGAGTAGACTCCACCCGACTTGGAGTAAACGTCACCTACTGTCGTTTTGTCGGTTGCAGTGTAGTTAACTGCATACCAGTCACCATTGACTCCAATAGCGTTGTCCGGCGCATGATCTGGTGAGTATTGTCCGCTCCACCACGCTCCGGTTCCGGGCATGCGAGCAAAAGTTGGGAAGAACATAATCCAGCAGGTAACTGTCCCGGTTGATGCCGGATTCAGATCAGTTACAGAGAAACTCGCAACGTTCTTTGCTATAGGCGTTGTGTTATCGGTCGTAGCCGTTACTACCTCACGAACGAAGTAGGCAATGTTACCCGACCCAGATGCTGACGCGTTGTAGTACTTGATGTAGTACTTAATTGTCACAGTGCTGCCCCCTCCGTAGGTGACGCCGCTAGCCCCCAAAACCGGGGTGTTGGGAGTCGCTGTACTGTCGACTGAGCTGTAATAAGCGGGTAGAGTTAGAACGAGTTGGTTTTCGGTAATGTTTTCGGCGCCATTGCTTACGGTCACCGTTCCGATGCTTGCAGCGTTAGCCCGACGGCAATCCATCGCGATGTAGTCCAGCACTCGAAGCTGATCAGCTTCTGCGGTCGAATAACCCTCAAACGCCGCGTAGCTTTTCTGTAACGAGACACCGGCAGCGACGACCGCGGCCAGGATAAATGAGCCGCAACCCAAGCTGGTCATCAACTCAATAAGCGTAAAGCCGAAAAGAGTTTTTCGTCGTGGTAGCTTCATGAGCCTTTGTTCCCCTTTCCGAAGATTGCGGTCATTTCCCTCTTCCGTGTGCGTCCGTTCGCGCTCGTCCAGGAGAGCTGAACGTCTACTTGGAGCAGGTCGTAGTTCGTCGCCATGTTAGCGGTCGAACTAACCAGACTACCGCTGGGATGCGCGGCGTTGCGGACCCATTGACTTGAACCGGCTGTCGTCGGCGGACAATTTCCAGCAGTATCCATGTAGCCGCTGACGGTGATGGTCTCGGTCAGGCTGCCATTAATTCCTCCGCCGAGCTGCGCTTCCGAGATCGTCGTATCGGCAACGACATCTGCGGCGTATGTTGGAGGGCTTGGGGAAGGACTTGCAGAAGGCGATGACGTAGTACTTGAAAGTCCGGTGTAAGAAAGTGAGCGTAGGGACTCCATTCGCTCCTGCAACATCATGCTGGCAGCGGTTGTTTCGCGCTGCGTTTTCAAAGAGATCATCAACCGGGCATTGGTTGCGAAGACTGCGACGCCGAAAATGACGACGACGACGACCGCAATCAGCACTTCAGCGAGGGTAAACCCGCTTGGTTGGCGGTTTTGCGAATAAAGGCGCATAGGTAATCCGGGAGAGCGGAACCTATAAAAGCAATAAATACGCCTATTTGCTGAAAAGAATTGCCCTGCAGTCGGTATGGCATAAGACTCTGCCGTTTAGCCAGTTATAGTCCAAATGATCGCCCCTTTTTGGCATTGGTCCTCCTCTTGGTCCCGGGTGAATTCCCCCCCTGGGCCATTCCCGGGGGGTTAGCGTAGGGGTCGTCAGCCCATTTAGTAGACGACGAAATTGCCGTTCGCGTCCTTGTGGGTCGGGTCGGAGTTGTCCTCGAACCAGCTGGCGAAAGCGTAGTTGCCGACAGTTGGACTGCTGCCGCCTCTATTCAAGCTTTCATCGTAATGAAAACTTCCGCTACCGCTTATGGTAAGATCACTTCCGACAAAAGCCCCGGTGAAATCGCCGCTGCCGGAGATGGTGTTCCCTGAGAAGCTCGGCGCGTCTACAGTGCCCGTGAACGTCGCAGAGCCCGAGTCAGTAAATTTGTGATTGCCCACGCCGATAAAGGAGTCAGTCGCCGCCGTGCCGTTTAGATTGTTATAGGAGTCGCCACTCACAGTGATGTCGTTATCAACAATCCAGGTCACTTGTGTTCCGCTGGCTTGGTTAATCACTCCACTACCCGACGCGGTAAATTTCCCTTTTACCCAGACAGTGATGTAGCTGTTTGAAGAATCTGTGACCGGTGGGCTCCCAGTCGTACTGGCGTTGATCGTAAATGTAGTTCCACCAGGAACTGTGAAATCGCCGCTGACGATAACCAGTGCCGGGTTTGCCGCGGTACCACTGGCAGTCACCGAGGTCAAGGTGGTCCCGCCGTACTTGGGAAGACCTCCGCCTCCCGTTATAGTCGCATAATTTCCAGCGGAAGGTGGAAAGGTTCCACTGCCACTACCGCCGTTGGGTTGCCACGAGTAACTCGCGGTTGTGCCACTCCATGGATTTTGATAGATCCAATTATAGGTGCTCCCTGACGCAGTCGGGTCCGATGTCGCAGGGATAGTGATATTGTCCGGTGTCGAGATCTGACCCGTCACATCAGCCGGTGGTCCACTCGCGTTGATGTTCTTAGGCGCAGTTCCACTGTAAACCACTCCGCCGTAAACGTACGTTTGGCCGGTGTTGGCAAACTTAGCCGAGTTACCAGTAGCACCCTCTTCTACCAACAGGGGATAGCTAAGATCCCGGTAAGCGAGAGACCACTGGCCACTGGGCGAATTGAATGAATCTGCCGAGCCTCCTCCAGTCATTGCCAGCCAATTCGCCAGGGTAATGCCCTTCGCGCTCCCACCCTGAGGAATCGGCTGCATTACAACTTCAATCGTTCTTGATGGGCCAAGGTTGCTGCCACCTTTTCGATTGAAATTCATGGTGATCGTATTTCGTAGATCGCTGTCCAATCTGTTGTTGGAAACACGATTAAACACGGAATTAGACTGAAACGTTGTCTGACCTGTGGACCGGATGCGGTACCAAGAACCAGTGGAATCCGACAAGCCGCCTGCGGTATCGATTGTGACCCATGCGGAAACGCTGACCGCTCCTTCTCCCTGCATGTTTAGGTTAAATGCCGAAGAAGGTAAGTAGTTATACTGGATTGACGTTGGCTTCGCCGTGGCAGTGCTGCCGGTGCCGGTAACAGGCTCAGTAGTTGGCAACGTAGCGGTATTTGCAGTCTTCCAGTTGGTCCACACGCCAGTGTTAAGCGCACGAACAGCCTGATCCACGCCGCTCTCGGCCGCACTTAACGATTGCTGCCAAGCCGCGGTCTGGATTCCGGTGTTTGTATTTTGAGACGCAATGTAAAGGCTGGTGGCGCAGATCAACGTTAAAACGGTTATCGATAGCAATGCCACCATTAAGACACTGCCCTGACTTGTGCGACTCGATGTCGTTTTCATACTTTTGGTTAATCAATTACTACGCGCCGACGCGTTTCGTAGGAACGTGTTGCAATAAACGGTCGTCGCTTTCACGTTCTGCATCAGTGAAAAGGTTCCTCCTGATTTGAAGTACACGTTCCCTACGGTGCTTTGATCAGTTGCGGTGGTATCTATTACGTACCAATCACCGTCTGCCCCAGCTCCGTTACCCGGTGCGCTCGATCCAGTCCACCAAGTCCCAGACCCAGTGTTCTTAAGGAACGTCGGAAAGAACATGATACTGCAACTGATCGACGACCACGGATTTGTCTGACTGATTGGGGTAACGGTGAAAGTAGAGACATTCCTCGCGATCGGAGTTGTGTTATCGCTCACGGTCGACCCGCCGGCGTCGAGAACTTTCACTTCGCGGGTGAAATTCTTCCCGCTTTGGGCGTATGTGATCTGGACCGAGCCCGAACCATAAACGATATTGCCGCTGCTTATTGTGGGCATGTACGGTTGATAGGCGGGAGTGCTCGAGGAATTGAAGTAAGCCGGGAGCGTCAAAGTGATACTGCCGCCCGTCACCGTGGCTGTGAGCGCCCGACGGCAGTCCATTGCAATGTAATCGAGCACTCGCAATTGGTCGGATTCGGCGCCCGAGTATGTCTCCGTTGCCAGAAAACTTCGTTGCAATGAAACTGTGGCAGCGATGATGCCCGCGAGTATGAATGTGCCGCAGCCCATCGACATCAGCAATTCGATCAACGTAAAAGCGAGTGCTGACCTTATGGCAGACAGTTTCATGGTCCGATGTTCCCCTTGCCAAATATTGCGGAAAGATCTCGCGTTCGAATGCGGCCGTTGGCGCTGGTCCAGGTGATCAATATGTCGACCTTTATCAGATCGAATTGGTTGGCGAGTTTATCGTCATGGTTCTGTTCGTGGGGGTTGCCATCTCCGCTCGACGACGTGTCCCGGGTCCACTGATTGTAATTATCGGATGGCGTTGCGCTCGGACTTGGACTCGGAGAAGTAGCAACCTGATACCCGCTTATCGTTACCGTCTCCTGCAAGTTGTTCAGGGGTGCCTCCGACCAGGTTGCGTATTTACCTTGTGACTTGCCGTGATTCGGTGGAAATGCCGGCGTCGGCGACGGACTAGGGCTGGGATTAAAAGTAAGAATATTGTTTTTTACGAAATCCTTATCGGCAACTTCTGAGTATGCTCTGGCCCGAAGCCTTTCCATTCGTTCCTGCAACATCATCGATGCGGCGGTGGTTTCTCTTTGCGCTTTGAGCGCGAGAAGCATCCGCTCATTGGTCGCATAGGCGGCAACCGCGAAAATTACGCAGACTGCAACAGCGACCAGGACTTCGGCCATGGTAAAGCCAGCTGAGCTATCGATTTTGTTCCAGGAACGCCGCATAACGATCTGATAGATCGCGGCCTATAAAAGCAATAAATATACCGATTTACCCGCATTTCGGCCTTCGGACGGCCCGGATCCACTCGGTGAAACCGGCTCAGACAGAGTGCGCAGCCAATCACCAAAAGCACTGGCCCCAAAGTGGCCGTTTCTGGGACGTCGATCCCGCCGTAGATCGCTACGTTATCGAACTGAACTTCATTCGTGGCGACGCCGTTCCAGGCGAAGAATTTGAACGTCGCGGTGGTTACGTTATCGGCGTAGGTGACAGGGGTGAAATTAAAAACGTAGCTGGTCATCGGTGCGTTTTGGGGAGTCCAGGGAAAGCTGGCATAGGCGGTTGTTGAGCCATTCAGAAACAGATCGACCTCGGCCAAGAGCGGGCTGGCCGCACCGTTCTTCAACGAGTCGAAGGTCAACTGCGAAAGACTAAGCACGAATCCCGGATTGGCGGTAATCGTGAATGCAGTAAAGACGGTTGGATCGAGCGTGGCAGAGGTCGACCAATTCTTGCTGCCGAAAACTCCATTAGCGCCACTCCCCGTAAGTCCGCCGTTACGTGTGAAGTCGCTCATGGTCGCGTTTGCGGGTTGGCCGTTGGTTTGATCCGTTGCCAAACCCGATCCCGGAGCACCCGGGAAATCATAGGTATAAATGAGGCTTGCTCGGACGCTAGAACAGATCAGCATACAAGTAGCTGCAGCGAGCACACTTACCTTGGAGATTCCCATACGGATGGGCAGCGCAACTCACTGAGCATCTTATGGGCCGCGGATAGTTTAGGCCCGCTCCGTGCTTAGTTCAGCACCATGGTCCGCTCGTCTGTCGGCCTCTGTTTCTTCTTTGTTGTTTGCAGCCTCACCGCAACAGTCGCGCCCCTGACCGCCAAGGAAGTGAGTTTGATGCTGCGGTCCGGTTACTCCAGCGACGGTTGTGCTTCAGGAATTGGCGAAACGAAAATTCGCGGACACGTTTGATTAGTCGCTGGAAAAAGAATTCGTCAAGGCGGGAGCAAACGAGTCATTGATCGATGCTTTGCGTAGCGGGGCTTATCAACTATCACCAGCAGAGATAGCTTCGGAGAAAGACCGAGTGGCACTTCAAAGTCGTATCGAAGCCAGCGCTTCGCAGCCCGGAACCAACGACGGGCACCGGCTACGATCAAAAAGGCGCCGGCGAATCTAGCAGCCCCCGCCCAACAGGGCGGCACGATGTACGATCACCTGAAGGACGATTTGGTTTATTGGCACGAGGGAAGTCTGGTGCCGTTCGATAATGAAACCCTCGAGGGGAAAAAGTTTTACCTACTGTTTTTCTCTGCGATCTGGTCCAAAGAAGGGCGGCAGTTTACATCGCAGCTTGCCGATTACTACAATCGGGTCCATCCCCAACACCCAGAGGTTGAAGTCGTTTTCTTCAGCGCCGATCGCTCCGCATTCGCTATGGAGAATTACGTCAGCCAAACCCAAATGCCCTGGCCGGTCGTCAGCTATGACAAACTTCAAGGTAAAGCTGGCGCGCTCGCGGGCGCGTTTACCCATCAGATTCCGCGACTGATTCTCGCGGAAGCAAACGGCAGAGTTTTGTCCGACAGCGGTGAAGCGAGGCCAGATTTCGACAAGGTTCTTGCCGATCTCGACAAAGTTCTAGCCGTCAGTAAGTGACGCGGGCTAAGGCCGCGCCGTGAAAATCGTAAGTGTAAATGAGGCTCGCCTGCGCGTGCGGATATACCGCGCAAACCCGAACGAACTGATGGCAAGAAGTGTTAAGGCAGGACGCATTGGTTCATCATAAGCGGGCGATGGGCCACCGCCTCGGCCGTTATCAACTGATTGCGGTCCCCGTTATGGGCTCACCACAGGAACCGGTGGCGGCGCCGGCAGCACGCCAGTGCTCATGTTATCGGCCAAACGCGGTCCTTGGTCGTAGGTCAGGTCAGCCGGATCGTTGCTGAACGCGCTGATCTCAGCCACGGTGAATGGGTCTTCGTGCTTATTTCGTTTCCATCGCAAGGCCACGTAGCGAGCGCTGCTGACTGAGAAATCAACCGTTACAGTTCCTCGCTCATCCGGGAGACTGACAACCGTGGCGCTCGGAGTGGCGAATCGGAGATAGTCCCCGTTTTTCGGCAACTCGTTGAGCAAGAAAACGTCAACCTTCGCATCCTCGGCTTTGAAGACCGTGCTAACCCGGTGCAGCTTCGCGCTCTGAGCCAGCTCCACAATGACAGTCGGCGCCGGGTCTGATTCGGAGAATCGGAAAACGGTCTGGAGATCGTTGTCGATTAGTTGGCCACTAAGGGCCCTGGGCCCGGAACTGGTGTATACAATCCGCGCACGGGCTCGCGATTTGGCCCAGTCAAATTCCCGAACTTCAGTCCCGCGCACTGTCACTGGCGTTACCGGCGTGGCATCGTTGGTCTCTGGCGCGCTTAGCGCGCTAGACGCCGCAAACGCGAAACAGCTCGCGGCAACGATTTTACCCAAGTAGGCAGCAAGAGACGTCATCCCCGGCCACCTAAAGCTTAGAGTGGGCCAATCGTTGGTCTCGCTGGGATCTCGTCGTTAGGCCTAGCGAATTCGTCGCCAGGAATCCAGGCTGGCAAACGCTTTTTCGACCAGCTTTTTCTCTTCTGGAAGCAGCGGGGCCTGTTGCCCGGCGGTTAGAAACTCACGCGCCTTTTCGTCGTGCACCGCAGCCAGGCAGAGCCCGTAATAGGCGCTGATCGCCGGTTCGCGCAACTGGTCCGCCGTCAATGAACTCATGACCTTGGCGGCCTCCTTCGGATAGCCCTTAGTCAAGAGCGAATAGGCGTAGGTCGCCGTATATGCGGGATTGGACGGCGCTTTCTTGTGAAGTTCCGCTGCAACTCTTCGAGCGTCGTCGGCGTTGGCATCCAGCAGCAGGGAGATCTGCGCGAGATTGTTTTGGACGTCAAGGTCGCCGGGCTCCAGTTCGCCCCAGCGTACGAGCGCGCGATAAAGGCCCTGGGTATTGCTGGTTCTTTCGTAATAGCGATACAGTTCCTCGAGAGCTTCCTTTTGTTTTTCCGGATCGTTTGTTAGCGACCACAGCAATTCCACTTGCTCTTTTTCCCATTTCCAATCCGCGGTCGTGCGCATAAGAGCCATGGTAGTGGACCCTTGCGCTGAAGCCTCCTTCACCGCAGCAGCCCATTCGTGTTCCGCCGGCCCGAGTTTGTCCTGGGCACGTAACGCTCTGGCGAGATAGGCGTGTCGGATGAACTCGCCTTGTCGCCAATCGGCGTTTTTGGTGATCTGTTCCAGTTTGTGCCAATCCTTCAGTCGTTCGTACAACTCGGCGATCGCTAGCGGTACGGGCCACTTATTTAGATTATCGGCGGGTAAGTTTTTGATATAGTCGAGCGCAACCAGATTCAGGTTGTTCCGACTCATCCACTCGAGGAGCGCTCCTAACTCGACCGGTTTTGAAGCGACGTCGGCTTCGAGCTTGGTTAGGTAAGCTGTGAAATCGGGCGAATCGATTTGATGGATAAAATCCAGGTAGATTAAGCGATCGGCGATGGTTGCCTCGGGATAACCTTGAAGGTCTTGGGCAAGCTTGACTAATTCTTGTCCGCGTTGGTGTCGAGCGACCCCACTTGTAATCAATTCACGAGTGGCAGCTGCGCGTTGGGTTGGATTTTCGCGTAATTTGTTTAACGTAGCCTCGCCCGCGAGATATCGATCCTGATTCGTGCTCTGTACCTGCGAGGTCGCGAGTTGAAGTTGGTAAGCCGCTTCTTCCGGCGCCATCTGCACGGCCAGTTCCCATTCGTGGATCGCCGTCTCGTGGTCTTTTTTCAGTTCGGCGAGGGTTGCGGCGACGGCATGATAACCAGCTTGATTTTTCCCTTGTTCGTCCATCGCCGACAATGCCTGCACCGCCACCGCCGGTTCGTTGAACTGCAAGGCACACCTGGCCAGCGCTAACGCGTCTTCGACAGAGTGTGGTTGGGCTTCGACTACTTTACGGCGCCAATCGAGGGCCGCGCGATTACCGCCTTTTTCTGCCAGTTGAGCGACAATTCGGGCCGCCGGCGCGCTGGTCGGTTTTATTTGCAACACCGCCCGGGCAGCCAGGCTGGCAGTCGCGTCATCTCCATGTTGCAGCGCGACCAGTGCCCGTCGGGTCAATCGTCTCTCCTGCCACCGCACATAGAAATCGTGTCCGCCCCAGCCCAGCGCGATTAGCAGAATAATCGCAATCAGCGCGCCAAAAAGGAGCTTCAGATAGGCGCGTTCTGTTCGTCGATGCGAAGCTTCCATTTATTGCCTTGTCCGGCTCCAAGACTGATCAAGCATGTGCAACATTTGAACAACTGCGGTCTCAAGCAGTTGCTGTTCCTGTACTAATATCACAGTTCCGCAATAACGATGGGTTGTCCGTGGTGCTGCCGCCCTCGCTCGGGCTCGCAAGTTGCTCGGGGTCGGCTACGGTTATGCCGCGAATGGACGATACGATTGCGCCGCCCGCGCCGGTTGCCGCACAAAGGGTAAAAGCGTCGGCTTGGCTGGTAGTATTTGTAGCTTTCGGCCTTCTTTGGTGGGAGCTCGTCAATCAATTGAAAGGCGAGTGGTGGCTGAACCCTCAATATAACTACGGTCTTATTGTCCCAGTTCTTCTGGTCTACCTGCTTTGGAAACGTTGGCAGAATCGGCCGGCCCCGACAGCGCCTCGCGGCCGCGCGTTGTCGATCCTTATCATAGCCTGCGGCGCTGCGTTTTTCTTGCCGATTCGACTGGTTGCCGAAGCAAATCCTGACTGGCGGCTATTGAGCTGGCTCCTCGCTGGTGTCGTTGTCACAATTTCGTTGGCCGTGGTTTACCTGATCGGTGGCGCAAGCTGGCTGCGGCACTTCTCGTTTCCATTTTTATTCTTTCTCGTGGCCGTGCCGTGGCCGGTTCGGATCGAGCAACTGGTGATTCAAGACCTGATGCGAATGGTGACGGGTATCAACGTCATCTTCCTGCAGCTGGCCGGTATTCCGGCGCTCCAGCACGGGAATGTTATCGAAGTTGGGGCCGGATTTATCGGGATCGAAGAAGCGTGCAGCGGCGTTCGTTCCCTTCAAGCGACCCTGATGATCTCGCTTTTCCTCGGAGAACTGTATTCATTTAGCGCCGCGCGCCGTTTCATGCTGGTGATTATTGGCGCCGCTCTCGCCTTCGTTTGCAACGTGGTGCGGACCGCCGTTCTGGTCTGGGTCGGAACGCATCAAGGTCTTGCCCGCATCGAATCGTGGCACGATCCCGCCGGTCTCACGATTTTGATCGCTTGTCTTTTTGGTCTCTGGCTTGTGAGTCTTTGGATGATGCGCCGCGGATCTGGGTCTCCCGGTTCGACTGCAATCGAGACCGGCCTGGGCCGGATGGAATTTGGTTGGGCGCCATTCGCGGTTCTCGCGGCCTGGTTGATTCTCGCCGAAGGCGCCGTGCAAGTTTGGTATCGGTCGCACCAAACCATTGCCAGTACCCACTGGGCCGTGCTGTGGCCAGATTCCGAAAACAATTACAAAGCCGTGCCGATCGCGCCGGAAGCCCAATCCTTACTTCAATACAATGAGGGCGCCGGCGCCAGTTGGGAAGGCGGGGATGGTCATCAGTGGCTCATGTTTTTCTTTCGCTGGTTCCCTGGCCGCACGGCCGCGCGATTCGTCAAAGTTCACCGTCCCGATATTTGTTTGCCGGCCAGCGGTCGCACAATGGAGCGAGATAATGGTCTTCGCATGATCCAGGTGAACGGAGTGAGCCTTCCGATCCGTTCCTATCGATTCAATGAGGCCGGGGCGCCGTTGCACGTTTTCTATTGTTATTGGGACGCTCGCTCATCCTACGAGAGTGCGGCTTCGGCCGTGTTGGAGGATTGGTCGTTTCGGGGACGGGTGCGCGCGGCCTTGGAGGGTCGTCGCGAAATAGGCGCCCAAATTCTTGAAATTGTTGTCTGGGGTTACGAGGACGACAAGGAAGCGAGTGAGGCGCTCGCCCGCGAGCTCGGCCGCGTGGTTCGAGTCAGCTAAAGGCTGCTCGCGCTCTTATTAAATACTTGTAAAATCGCAGCAAGAACCGGGTGGGCTCGAGTTGTGCCCGATGAGAGAATGCTGATATGAACGATTACGAACGCGTCGCTAGGGTGATCCGTTTTTTGGATCGACATCACACTGAGCAACCCGATTTGGCCGCTTTGGCCGATGCTGCCAACTTGAGTCCGTTCCATTTTCACCGGCTGTTCTCGACCTGGGCTGGCGTAACGCCCAAGGATTTTTTGCAATGCCTCACTCTCGAGCATGTGAAACAGCTGTTACGAGACGGGGACAATGTTTTCGATGCTGCGCTTGACGCGGGCTTGTCAGGTCCCGGTAGGTTGCACGATCTGTGTGTCACGCTCGAAGCCGCCTCGCCCGGTGAGATGAAGAGCGGCGGCGCCGGGCTGCAAATCGATTTCGGTTTTGCCGAAACCCCTTTTGGCGAAGCACTCGTCGCCGAAACCAAACGCGGAATTTGTCATCTCTCTTTTGTCGACGTTGGCGGCCGCGACCGGGTGCAGAAACTGATCGCAACGGATTGGCCGAACGCTCATTTGCGTCGCAACGATCAGCGAGCAGCGGAATTAGCTTCCGAGATCTTCGCCCGACCGCCGCAATCTCAGTCCCACCCGCATTTGCGGGCCTTTGTTCGGGGAACGCCTTTTCAGCTACGGGTCTGGCGCGCGCTTCTAAAAATTCCGACAGGATCGCTCACGACCTACGGGCGACTTTCCGCGGAGATTAACCAACCCGGGGCCGCTCGAGCCGTCGGCAGCGCGGTAGGCGCAAATCCCATTTCCTTTGTGATTCCTTGTCATCGCGTTATCCGTGAAACTGGAGCGCTTGGAAATTATGGCGGCGGCCGAATCCGCAAACAGGTAATGCTCGGCTGGGAACTCTCGCCGCGACCTTCAAACGCAGTCGGCGACGCCGATCGACTCAGAGCGTCCGCTGCTTAGAAGAATCGACATCTTCGCGACTACGAATATCGTAAAGCTGTCATTTGCTTGCGATGGACGAATCAAAGCTCGATTACGCCGGTTTTCGACACGAGTACATCGGTGAAGGGTTGCGCCGTAATGACCTCGACCCGGATCCGATCCAGCAATTTCACAAGTGGTTCTCCGCTGCGATTAAGGCGGGAATTCACGATGCGAATTCAATGACGCTGGCTACGTGCGTTGGCGACAAACCGTCCGCTCGAGTCGTTCTCCTGAAACATTTCGAC
Organism: uncultured Verrucomicrobiae bacterium; assembly: GCA_963817335.1. Lineage (GTDB taxonomy): Bacteria > Verrucomicrobiota > Verrucomicrobiia > Chthoniobacterales > UBA10450 > AV40. The sequence continues at coordinate 300,995 of CAWFNX010000005.1, forward strand.
GAGCGGGGATTCGTTTTTTTTACCAATTACGCCAGCGATAAGGGACGACAATTGGAAAAGAATCCAAACGCGGCGCTGGTGATGTATTGGATGGAAGTGGAGCGCCAGATCAGAATTGAGGGCAAAGTCGAAAAAACTTCCCGGGAAGAGTCCGAGGAATATTTTCACAGCCGTCCGAGTGGCGCGCAATTCGGAGCTTGGGCGTCGCAACAGAGCGCAGTTATCGATGCGCGCCGAATTCTGAACGCGCGACTGGAGGAAATGAAGCAGCGCTTTGCTCAAGGGCCAGTTCCACTTCCGCCAAATTGGGGCGGGTATCGGGTCACACCCGATCGCATCGAATTTTGGCAAGGCCGGGTTGATCGTTTGCACGATCGTTTCCGTTACACGCTTCAGCGGGACGGATCGTGGTCGATCGATCGATTGGCGCCGTGAGCGCTACGCCTGCGCCGAGGGTCGACATTGTCCGCGCAGACATCACCAGACTCGATGTCGACGCGATCGTGAACGCTGCCAATACCACACTGCTCGGCGGTGGAGGAGTCGACGGCGCGATTCATCGCGCCGCCGGACCAAAGTTGGTGGAAGAATGCCAGACGTTGGGCGGATGCAGGCCGGGCGAAGCCAAAATCACGCGCGGATACAATTTGCCGGCGCGTTTTGTCGTTCACACGGTTGGACCGGTTTGGTCGGGTGGAAAACGCGGAGAACCGGAGGTTTTGGCCAACTGTTATCGTAATTCGCTGCAGCTTGCGGTGAAGAACAAGATCAAAACGATTGCGTTCCCCGCGATCAGCTGCGGCGCGTATCGCTATCCCATTCAAGAAGCCGCAGCAATCGCCGTGAAGGTGACGTGCAATTTCTTGGAGGCGAGCCATCCAGTCGACCAGGTGATCTTCGTTGCCGCGACGGAAGAAATTTTCGCGGCCTACCAAGAGTTGTTGTAGTCACAATCCCTTGTGCCATGTTTGGTCGAACCAAAGCCTCGGACGGGACTGGTTTGACCAGCGCGTTCGACCGGGCACTTACGAATAATTGATGATGGATTCAGTCGAAGACGATTTTGTAAATGACGATCCGCTCGCCGCGGAACAAACTGTGTCCGCGCGCCGGCAACGCCGCCGTCCGCCCAGCGTGCTTGAGCCGCGCCCACGCCGCCGCGAACAAATCCGAGCCAGACCGCATTCAACCCGCGGCCGGACCGAGCTGTTTTTGCGCGAGAATCCAGTGCCCCTGGTGATTGGCGCGCTTACTGTCGGCGTCGCCATCGGTTTGGCCATTCGTTACGCATCGCGGTCGGAAGGAAAAGAGATCAAGACTCCACTTGGCGGAATCAATTGGGGCGCTCTTTCCCTGCCTTTCATCTGGCCGCTGTTTCGGTCGGTGAAAGAAAAGATCGAGGATTCTACCGACGCAGTCAGCGATGGGGTCAAAGGAATCGACTTCGAGCGTTATACGAACCCGTTTCGTAAGCGGTGGAAATCCTGGACGAGCTAAGTCGATCGCGCTTCGTTGAAGTTGACGTTGGCCGCTGAACGTTAAAAGTTGGGCGTTTTCCGGGGATACCAATGAGGGCTTTTTTGGTCATAATTGTTGCCGTTCTTTTAGTCGGCTGCGCTGGAGACAAGACGCCGGCCTGGGTTCGCGGCGCGCTAAAGCAACCAAGCAAATGGGGTCATTACAGCGGCTACGTCGAAGCGCGCTGGGAAAACGACGGGCGCACTATGACTTTGTTGAGCGAACTGCGTTACACCGATCCCAACGGAGCCGTTTGGATCGCGCCCGCCGGCTCGGTGGTAGATGGTGCTTCCATTCCACGCTCGCTCTGGTCGTTGATGGGCGGACCGTTTGAAGGAAGATATCGCAATGCCTCCGTGCTGCACGACGTCTCCTACGATCTACACACCAGGCCCTGGCCGGAGTGCGATCGAATGTTTTACAACGCGATGCGCTGTAGTGGAGTGAGCGCAGTTGAGGCGGGCACGATGTACTACGCCCTCCGGAAATTCGGGCATCACTGGAAAGCGCCGAAGGCCGCGCCCGTGAAAGTCGGTGACGAAATCGTGGCCCGTGCCGAACCGGTGAACCAGGGCGACATCAATGCAACCCGGGATTGGATCCGCGATTCAGGCCCGAGCTTGCAACAAATTGAACAGCGGGCGGACGCTCTCTCGCACTAATTGCCGATTTTTTGTAGGAGACGCTGTTAGCGTCTCATTCGAATTGGGAAGCAGTCTAATCTTTTCCGTTACCGTCGATGACAGCTGGAGGCGCAGGCTCTGGCGATCCGCTTTTTTCCAACGCGACCGCGAGCACTTCGTCGACATTTTCGACCGGGACGAATTTCAGTTTCTGTTTCGCTTCCTCCGGAACGTCGACCAGATCTTTTTCGTTCAACTTTGGAATGATCACGGTGGAAATTCCTGCTCGCATCGCGGCTAGACTTTTCTCTTTGAGCCCGCCGATCGGTAAAACCAATCCACGCAGGGTGATTTCGCCGGTCATTGCAACGTCGGGGCGCACCGGCTTGTTGGTGAACAACGAGGCGAGCGCGGTGAACATCGCAATTCCCGCCGACGGCCCGTCTTTCGGCACCGCCCCGGCTGGAACGTGCACGTGAATGTCCATGTCCTTGAAATCCTCGGCCTTGACGCCGATCTGTCCGTTGCGGCTCCGAACCAGACTGAGCGCGGCCTGCACCGATTCCTTCATCACGTTTCCGATCTGTCCGGTTAACGTGACGTTGCCTTTGCCCGCGTATCGCGTTGCCTCGATGTGCAGCACTTCACCGCCGTAAGGCGTGTAGGCGAGCCCGGTAACGACTCCGGGCTGACTGGTTTTCAATTTGCTTTCGCGCACGTAACGCGCCGGCCCGAGCGTTTGCGCGACGAATTCCGGTGTCACATCAACGTGCGCGCATTCTCCGCGCGCGCACTTCGACGCGACCGACCGACAAATCGCGCCAATTTGCCGCTCCAGTTCGCGAACGCCCGCCTCATGGGTGTAATCGTTAATGATTTGCCGGATCGCTTCCTCCTGAAATTCACATTGATCGGGTTTGAGTCCGTTTTCCTCCAGCTGTCGCCGGATGAGATATCGTTTCGCGATCTCCGATTTCTCGCGTTCGGTGTAACCGGGCAGAGAAATCACTTCGATTCGGTCCCGTAACGGCTCGGGCACGCCATCGATGTAATTGGCGGTGCCGATGAAGATGACCTGCGACAAATCGAATGGCACATCGAGATAACGATCGACAAACGCGTTGTTCTGGCGCGGATCGAGCACTTCGAGCAGCGCGCTGGCCGGATCGCCTCGGAAATCGGCGCCGATCTTGTCGATCTCGTCCAACATGAAAACGGGATTGCGGGTTCCGGCCCGGCGCAATTCTTGAACGATCCGCCCGGGCATTGAGCCAATGTAAGTGCGTCGATGTCCGCGGATTTCGGCTTCGTCGCGCATCCCCCCGAGACTGATTCGGACAAATTTGCGACCTAACGCATCGGCAATCGATTGGCCAAGACTGGTTTTGCCGACCCCTGGCGGACCGAGAAAACACAGGATTGGCCCATGCCCACGCGGATTAAGTTTGCGCACCGCCAGATATTCAATCAGCCGTCGCTTCACTTTCTCGAGATCGTAATGGTCGCGATCGAGAATCTGCTGCGCCTGGTCAAGGTCGATGTGGTCCTCGCTGAACTTGTTCCAGGGGAGATCTGCGATGATCTCGATGTAACTGACAATGACTGAATACTCGGGACTGGCGGATGGAATAAAATCAAGTCGCTTCAGTTCGCGCTCGGCCTGCGCCATTACTTCCTCCGGCGGTTCGGCCTTGGTCAGTCGCTCCCGCAACTGTGCCACCTGTTCTTCGCTTCCGCTTTCACCTTCGCCCAACTCGTTCTGAATCGCTTTGATCTGCGACCGCAAATACGCGCGGCGTTGGGCATCGGAAAATTGCGAGGCAACGTCCTTTTGCAATTTTTCCTGGATCTGGGCGATCTCGAGCTGAGCCGAGATGTGCTTTTGCACGAACCCGACCCGTTTCGCGACATCGAGTTCATCGAGAATCGCCTGTTTCTGCGAGACATCGACGTTCAGGTTCGGAGCCAGAAAATCTGCCAGTTGTTCCGGATCGGTAATGTTGAGAACCATCAACCGCGCTTGCTCCGGAGTCTCCGGACTCAATTCGAACAAGTGAGCGGCTGAATCGCGCAGGTTTCGGAAGGTCGCTTCCCACTCTTTGCTCGCCGCCGGCGAGATCGATTTCATCAAGTCCACTTCGGCGCGAATAAACGGCGAAGTCGTCGACGATCTTGCGAAGCTTGAAACGCTGAAGTCCGCGCGCAATGATGACTACGTGATCGTCGGCCTGGCGAATCATTTTCAGCACCAGCGCCGCCGTGCCAACGGAATAAAGATCCTCCGGTTCCGGATCTTCTTTCGCTTCGTCGCGTTGGGTCAAAAGCCCGATCACCTTTGTGCGCGGCAACGTTTCGTCGAGCAATTCGATCGATGCCGGCCGGCGCACATTGAGGGGAACGATTGTTCCCGGAAAAACCACGAACCCGCGCACCGGCAGGATCGACAATTCTTCCGGAATCCGCGGGGTTGTCGAATCATCGCTGAGGTCTGCGGCAATGGCCTGGCTGGGAGCGGACTTCGCTTCAAGCTCCGTGGCCTGGAACGCAAATGGTTCTTCGTTCAGCATTGTTCTTTGATCGGGAGCGAAACCCAGAGCAACCCGTTGCGCTGCTCCGCGCTCGCTTGGTTGACTTCCACTTCCACCGGCAACGCCACCTCGCGCTCGAAAGGTCCATAATCGATCTCCATTGCCAGCAATCGGACCGCGCGGCCTTCGTCGTGCGAGGGCTCGGGCAGCTCGCGCGCACCGCGAATGAGCACCCGTTGAGGTTCGACAATCAGATCGATCTGCGAGCGCTCGACCCCGGCCAGATCGACACAGATCCTGATGCATTTCTCGCAGCGGTAGGCATTGATCGCCGGCTCCCAGGTGTGGGGCGCGAACTGAAACTGGGATCGCGCCAGCTCGTAAGTGACGTCGTGCAACGCGCCGTGGAGCCAGCGCAACTTAATGCTGCCAATCGGGTCCATTTCAACAAAACCACCTGCTTCTATAATAGTTACGCCGAAGCCGAACTCAATGCGTGTCTCTTTCGAGAGAGCCGCAGGATTACTCAGTCTGACGCGGGTCGAAACACTAGTAACTTTTTCCGGCGGTCGTGAAAGTGATTGGAATCTTTACTTGCGGCGCGGTGGGTGGTTTGAATCGCCAGTGACGAAATTTGCGGAGCGCCTCGTCATCGTATTCTTGAACGCCAGTGCTCTTCAGCATCTTTGCTCCTGTAACTTTGCCGGATGAATCAACATCAACCACTTTTGATGGCGAGCTCTGACCACAAACCACCGCAAAGGAAGCAACTGAAGCGAGGGACAATAAGAGCTTTTTCGTCATTTGATCTTGCCCGGACCCCACAACGGCACGGCCGGGTTTGGCGTCGGTGTGCTCGCCTTCTTTGATTACTTGGACACCGTTCACGAAAACGTGTTTCATGCCGGTCGCGTACTGATGCGGTTTTTCGAACGTCGCGTGATCGGTGATTGTTTTCGGATCGAACACGACCACGTCGGCGAACATTCCTTCTTTCAACATGCCGCGATGATCGAGCTCGAGATTTTGCGCGGGTTGCGCGCTCAAACGTCGGATCGCTTCCGGTAACGTGAGCACTTTTTCGTCGCGACAATATTTGCCGAGGACGCGCGCGAAACAGCCGTAAGCCCGCGGATGCGGATTCGATTTGAGGAACGGACCTTCGGGCGCCTGCGACGCTTCATCCGATCCAAATGAGATCCACGGCTTCTTCAATTCCTTCTTCACGTTCTCTTCCGACATGATGTAGTAAATCGTTCCGATGCGCGATTCGTCTTCGGCCACCAAATCCATCGCGGTATCGATCGGATCTTTGCCGCGCATTTTCGCGACTTCGGCGAGCGTTTTGCCGGTCAGCGGTTTCAGTTTGTCGGACTTGAACGCGACCAGCAGAATTTTGTCCGGCGAACCGGCGCCGAGATAAAGGTTTTCCCACTTGTCGCTGTCGATTTTCACTTCGGCTTTGATTTTCTCGCGCGTAGCCGGGTCGCGCAGACGTTTGAACAACGCTTCATAACCGCCGTCTTCGGTCCAGGGCGGGAAACAGGCATCCAGACCGGTGCCCGCGGCGGTGTAGGTGTACATGTTGGCGCGAATTTTTAGTCCGTCCTTTTGCGCTTTTTCGATTCGGGCGAGCAATTCGTCTTCTTTTGGCCAATTTTTCTGGCCGGCAGCTTTGATGTGATAAACCTCCGCCGGGATGTTCGCTTCGCGCGAGATGCGAATCAGCTCATCGAGCGCTTCAAAGAGCTGGTTCCCCTCGCTGCGCATGTGCGAGATGTATTTGCCCTTATATCTAGAGGCAACTTTGCACAGTTCGATCAACTCGTCGGTCTTCGCGTAAAACGCCGGCGGATAAATCAGCGATGTGCCGATGCCGAGGGCGCCGGCTTCCATTTCCTTTCGCACGAGTTCGCGCATCTGATCCAGCTCTTGCGGAGTCGGCGCGCGATCGTCAAAGCCAATGACGTATGCGCGAACGGTCGTGGCGCCGAGGAATGACGCGACGTTGCAGGAAATGCCGCGTTTTTCCAGAAACTGGAGATATTCCGCGAGGGTGTTCCATTTGATGTCGTATTTGATGTCGGTTTGCTGCTTCACCATGTAGTCGCGCAACCGATCGTTCACCGGCCCCATCGATTCGCCTTCGCCCATAATCTCGGTGGTTACGCCCTGGCGAAGCTCGCTTTGGGATCTCCCGTCTTGAATTAACGATTCGGTCGACCAGGAAAGCATGTTGACGAACCCCGGCGCGACCGCGAGGCCGGTGGCGTTCACGATTGTCTTCGCGCTCGCCTTGGAATAATCGCCCAGACCTGCGATGCGATCGCCTTTGATCGCAACATCGACGTGCTGTGCTTCGCCGCCGCTCCCGTCGTAGACGTCACCGTTGCGAATAATGACGTCGTAATCCTGGGCGAAAGCTGCAACGGCAATTGTGGATGTGAGGAAGATAAAGAGCGCGCGTCTCATGATTTCTGTAGGGGAAGCGGTTCGCTTCCCGTTTGTCAAGATAATGGGACGCTAAAAGCGCCCCCTACAGCGGCGCGTTGCCATTCTTGGCATCAGCGCCGTCAATGCTGCGATTCTTTCAGCAACTCGACGAGATGATCTTTCCAAAGCGCGGCCATTGTGTGGCTGCCATGGCCGCGCGTTTGATCACTCAATGGAATCACGATCGCGCGGCCGTGCGGAACGCGTTTTATCTCGCGCTCGAGAATTCCGAGTTCCGGCGGATTGATCAAATCGTCGGCCGAATTGAGTGCGCAGCAACGGCGCGCGAATTTTCTCCAGGTTCGGCCCGGGATCATAATCGTGTGAAGCTTCGAGGGCGTAGAGGACATCGTTCGCGTCATCGGTTTTGACGATTTGGTCGACAAATTTGTCCAAGACCTCGTCTGTTTTCGCGAGCGTTGGCGCATCTTTTTGTCGCAAAACCGGATTGCTGCTCATGAACCAGAGCATTTCCGCGGCGGTGCGGAGACTTGGCGGCTGAGTTTTATATTCGCCTCCGTTCCAGGACGGATCGTTCCGGATGGCGTCGATCACCATGCGCCTCCACGCGCGATTTCGACCGGCGATTTGGGTTGGCAAACTCGCCAGGGGCATCAGCGCGTCCATGAACTCGGGATGCGATTCGCCCCAGAGCCAGGTGTGCATTCCGCCCATCGAAGTACCCATGACCAGACGCGCGTGGTTCACTCCGAGGCCGTCGGTCAGCAATCGATACTGTGCCTCGACCATGTCGACGTAACCGTACCGCGGAAAGTTCGCGTGAAGTCCGTCGCTGGGTTTGCTCGATCTCCCGTGACCAATTCCGTCCGGAAGAATGATGAAAAATTTCGTGGCGTCGAGCGGTTGATCTTTTCCGAAAAGCTCGCCGGCAAACTCGGGCCGAATGAACTGCGCGCCGCTGCCGGTGGTCCCGTGTATGATCAGCACCGCGTTGGTGACTTTACCGGCAGAGTCCTTCTCGATTTGGCCGAGCGTTCGATAATGGATCTTTAACTCGGGTAAACTTTCGCCGGAGGTGAATTTGAAATTCGGGATGGTGTAATCGCCTTCGGTCGGGGTGGGATACTCGGCGGCCGTTGCGAGGTTGCCGCTCGCGAGAAAAACAAAGAAAAAGCCGGCGAGAGTTGGGCGAATGGTTCTTTTAAACATCTGCAAAGAGCGAAGATTGATCTACCACGTCACCGTGGCGTTACCCGCTGAATCGACCGTAGCATTCCGTCCAACCATTCGGACGAAATAAAATTTGGATCCGACATCGTACTCGACCCGTCCGTAAAGTGTGATCTCGGCGCCGCTTGAATCGGTCGGAATTGATTTAAACGCATTCAAATCCGGTTTGGCCACCATCACCGGAACATGCGCGAATTTGCCGCTTTCTCCGGCGACTGGCTGCCAGATCGAGCTTTCGTACCAATTCGGTTTCATGTGATGAATGTCTTTGCCCCGAAAATTGCATTTCATCGCGACCAATTCGCGAACGTGTCCGTTCAAATTCTTGCTAAGGGTGGCCAAATCGTAGGTTTGCACGGCGCGCCAGATTTTCGCCTCGTAGCGAACGGCTGCCCCCGACATCAATGCTGCGCTGCTCAGGAAAACGACCGCCGGAAGAAGCAAAGCGTTTCTCATAATACCAACACGGTTTACAGGAGCTGGTCTTGTTTGAAAAGAGACGAAACGCCGAACGCGATCTCCCAATTAGATCATTTCGGCAATCGCGCCTCGCAGATCTCGCAAATGATGTGAAGAATAAATTTATGCGCCTCCTGGATCCGCGCAGTCGAATCGCCTTTCACGACAAGATCGACGTCGGCCAGTCCGGCGGTCGATCCGCCATCGCGCCCGAGCAAGGCGATTGTTTTTAGTTTGCGCGAGCGCGCTTCTTCAATCGCGCGCCGGATATTCTTTGATTTGCCGCTGGTGGTGATAGCGATCAGAACGTCGTCGGGATTGCCCAACGCCCGGATCTGCCGGGCAAAAATCTCATCGAATCCGTAATCGTTGCCGGTTGCAGTGATCAAACTGCCGCCTTGCGAAAGGTTTATCGCCGGGTAGGGCCGCCGATCTTCGACAAACCGGCAGGCGAATTCAGTGCAAAAATCCGCCGCGTCGGCCGCGCTACCGCCATTTCCACACGCCAGCACTTTGTGACCAGTCGTTAGGCAATCTGTAATCAGATCGGCTGATCTTGCGATCTGGGTTTCCAGCTCCGCAATCGACTGCAAGGTTTTCGTCGCCGCTCCGATCGCGCTCTTCAGAATTTCAGATGAACTCCGCATGACGGGTAAAAATGGTGCGCGGTAGAGGTTTCGAACCTCTGACCCCTACCGTGTCAAGGTAGTGCTCTACCACTGAGCTAACCGCGCGATTTTGAAGCAGTGACAAGTGACCAGTGATGAGTGATGAGTCAAGCGCGGGATGCTTGGCCCAGCATAGCCTTCGAAAGCGCTTCGACTTTAAGCGGCGAGTTTGACCGCTTCCTTGTGGCCGAGAATTCGAACGGTTTCTTTCAATTGCTCGACCTTGAGCGGCTTTTTCAAAACCGTAATTGGTCCTTTCGCCAGAATGCGGTCGAGCATCGCGCTGTCGGGATAACCGGTAATAATAACGATTGAGCACTCGGGCTGATCTTTTTTGATCGTATCGTAGACGTCATCGGCCGGACCATCTGGTAGCTTCAAATCGAGAAAGCAAAGGTCGAATTTCTGTTTTTCCATTGCCGCCAGCGCTTCCTTGACCGTGCCGACCACAACGCGACTGAAACCGATTTTGCGGAGGAACAGTTTGAACAAATTTTGCAGGCTTTCGTCGTCGTCGACGACGAGCACGGTAGGTTGGCCGGATTTGTCTTCTTTAAGAATATCTTTGTCGAGAGAGGATTTTTTGATACGCCAGCGGCCGCCGATTTGGATGGCCGGGAGCTGTCCCCGCTGGACCAGATAGTAAACGGTAGGCAACGGGATCCGGAGGTATTTGGCCGTTTCCTTGACCGTTAGGAGGTTGTGCATGTTTGGAAAATCACCAATTCGCGGGAAAATGGGCAAGACATTTCGCTCGCCCTAGCATTATAAATTCTAGAATAGGTGTCAATCTTTCTTTGGGCCTTATTTGGCCTAACCGGTGGCCTGTCTGGGCCGCCCGAGGCACTCGCGACTGGACAATGCCCGGCCTGAGGGTGACTATTCGATCCTCGATGAGCGCGCTTTTCTTCAAGCGATTCCTGAAACGGCCGTTTCAAATCGCCTCGATCGTCCCCAGCTCAAAGGCACTGGTCGAACGTGTTTCAGACAAGATCGACTTCGACCAAGCCCGGGTGATCGCCGAGTACGGCCCGGGCGAAGGGGTCCATTCCCGGGAAATCGCGCGCCGAATGCGGCCGGATTGCCAGTTGCTTCTGTTTGAAATCGATGCGGCATTTTCGCGCGATTTACGCCGCCAATTCAGTGACGATGCCCGTGTCCACGTGATCAATGACAACGCGGCGCACTTGCAGCGCGAACTTAATCGCCGCGGAATTGAAGCCTGCGACTATATCGTGTCTGGAATTCCCTTCAGCATTCTTCAGATCGACAAGAAGCGGGCGCTTCTTCAGCAAACCCACGATGCGCTTGCACCCGGCGGACGATTTATCATTTATCAGGTCACGAACGAGTTGAAGCAGCACGCCAAAATTTTCGAGCACGCTCAATCCGAATATTTTCTGCAAAATATTCCTCCGATGTTTATCACCGTTTTCGAAAGGGCTAACGGCCGAAACGGCGAGGCCCAGGTCGCGGCTGCGGCATCCAGCTTTCGCAGATAACGCATGAGCGGTGGCGGCGGAATGCGGATGGAAAAAGATTCGATGGGCGAGATGTCGCTCCCCGAAGGGGCGCTTTATGGCGCATCCACTCAACGCGCGGTTCTCAATTTTCCGGTCAGTGGTTACCGTTTTCCTCGGCCGTTTATTCGCGCACTTGGCTTAATCAAATGGGCGGCCGCCCAGGCCAATCACGATCTCGGTTTGCTCGACGCCGAACGCGCGGCCTTGATCGTTCAGGCGGCCGAAGAAGTGATCGAAGGAAAACTGGACCAACATTTTCCGCTCGACATTTTCCAGACTGGCTCGGGCACGAGCACGAACACCAACGCAAACGAAGTCATCGCCAATCGCTGCGCGCAATTGGCCGGCAAACCAATCGGTTCCCGCGAACTGGTTCATCCGAACGATCACGTAAACATGGGTCAATCGAGCAATGACGTGATTCCAACGGCGATCCACATTAGCGCCGCCGAACAATTGAAAAACCACCTGGTGCCGGCCTTGGGAAAGCTGCACGCCGCGCTGGACGCTAAGGCCAAGGAATTTTGGGACATTATTAAGATTGGCCGGACCCATTTGATGGATGCAACTCCGGTCCGACTCGGCCAGGAATTTTCCGGTTACGCCCAGCAAGTCGCCTATGGAAAACAGCGCGCGGAGAAAGCGATCGAAGTCCTGCGCGAAGTCGCGCTCGGCGGCACCGCGGTGGGGACTGGGTTGAATCGTAACGTCAATCTTCCGAAAAAGGCTCTCCGCCACATCGAACAACGGACCGGCATCGCCTTTTACGAAGCGAAAGACCATTTTGAAGCGCAGGGCGGGAAGGACGCAGTCGTCGAAGCGAGCGGCCAACTCAAGACCATTGCCACGAGTTTATTTAAGATCGCCAACGACATTCGGTTGCTGGGGAGCGGTCCACGCTGCGGCATCGGCGAAATCCAATTGCCGGCGACGCAGCCGGGAAGTTCGATCATGCCCGGCAAAGTCAATCCGGTGATGAGCGAATCGATGATGATGGTTTGCGCCGAAGTTTTCGGTAACGACACCGCGATCACCTGGGCCGGGGCCAACGGAAATTTCGAGCTCAACGTCATGATGCCGGTGATGGCGCACGATCTTCTCGACTCGATCCGGATTCTCGCCAATGTGGTCGACGCTTTCTGCGAAAAGTGCGTTACGGGAATCAAGGCGAACAAGGAGCGCTGCGCAGAGTTGGTTGAACTTTCCATGGCCATGGTCACCGCGCTCGCCCCTAAAATCGGTTACGATAAGGCTGCGGAGATCGCCAAGGAGAGTGTTCGCACCGGCAAAACGGTGCGGGAGCTTTGCCGCGAGAAAAAAATCTTGCCGGAAAAAGAACTCGAGAGCGCGCTGGACGCGGTTTCGATGAGTGAGCCCGGGGGCAGCGGATCGGCGGGCGGTTGAAGATGCCGGTCCGCCAATTAATCGTGTGGCTGGCTTTGGCGATTGGCCTAACGAATTCGATTTCCGCGGCGGACAATCGGCCCGACGTGGCCCAGATCATTACCAAATCGGACGCGTCCGATATTTTAGGCGAGGCGGTCAAGGATCCAAGCCCGCGTAGCGGGGAAGGAGCTGACGGTTATTATTCGAAATGCAATTACTACAGCGTGCGGCGCGGCAGATCGCTGGTGATTCGTCTCCAGTTGCCGGGACCGAATGCGATTGCCCCGGACAAGGAACTCCAGTTGGTCGCGGCCGCCAACGGGGCAATGGAAAGTGTGTCCGGCATTGGCGACGTCGCGCAAATGTTCACCACCGGCGGCGAAACTGGATTCGCATCGCGAGTGTTGATGCTGTATGTCGTCAAAGGCGGCGCGTTCATGACCATCGGTGTGAGCGGGTTCACCAACGACGCCGTGGCCCTCGAGAAGGCGAAAACGGTCGCTCAAAAACTGGTCGACCATCTTTGACCGCAACCCGGTGCGAGTTTAGATCGACAACATGGTGGCCAAACTTGATGGACCGCAATTTTCTGGCGGCGCCAATATCGCGATCAAATGTCCATCGCACACCTACGAGCAAACGGTGGCGTTTTATCGAGATACCCTTGCGCTCCCGCTGATCGAAGAGGAAACGGACGGCTGCATTTTCCAATTTGGACCAAATCGCCTTTGGATCGATAAAGTTCCGAACCTCAGTCATCCCGATATCTGGCTCGAGATTGAAACCAACGACACCGAATCGGCCGCGGCATTTTTAAAAATTCATGGGGTCGCGCGGCGCGACGAAGTGGAGAACCTGCGGGAGGATTTTAATGGCTTTTTCATTGCCGAGCCGAGCGGAGTCGTTCACCTCGTCGTCGGTCCGGAAGAAGTCTGAAGCGAGCCTGATTTTAGGCGTGCCAGCCCATGACGGTGAGGTCGCGTTCGACGTCGTCGAGACGAGCAACACGGGGCAACAAGCCCCACTTTTCGAACCCAAGCTCGGCAAACAACCGCAGGCTTGCCTGATTATGAGCGAAAATCAGTCCCACAATCGCGATGATGCCGAGTCCTGGCGTCCGCGAGATCGCTTCGGCAAGCAGGGCGCGACCAACTCCGCGTCGCCGGAATTTTTCATCGACGTAGACGCTCACTTCCGCGGTGTCGCGATAAGCGCACCTCGGCAGAAATGATTTTAGGGTCAACCAGCCCGCAATTCTGCCGTCCATCTCCAAGACCCAAAATGGGTGACGATCGGGAGAATGGTCTTTCAGCCAATTTCGCCTGCTTTTCAATGTCACGGGTTCGAGTTGGGCGGTCGACGCGCGGGTGGCGATGGCGGCGTTGTAGATTTGAATGATCGCCGGCAGATCAGATTCGCGCGCGTCGCGAATCTTCATTTCATGCTTTGTTGCTGCCGCCCGCGATGGTTTTTCAGTAGTGACTGCGCTCATGCCGCCGGGAAAAACGCGCTCTCAAAAGTAGGCTGAAAATGTCCGCGCACGGTTTCACCGATTCGAAAGCATGGGCTGACTTCTGATTGGGTCGCGCAAAAAAGTTCGATGTCGATCTTGCCGGATTTACCGAGGGTGTTGCGAACCGTCTGGAGGGCGAGTTCCGGGGTATTGCAATCCCGGCTGAGATGTCCGAGGACAACTCGATCGATTTTTCCCGGCAACAGTTCTTCGATCACCGTCGCCGCCGCGTTGTTGGATAAATGTCCGTGACGGGATTGGATTCGTTGCTTCACCGGCCACGGTCGATGGGTGTCGCTTTGCAAAAGTTTCTCGTCGTGATTCGTCTCGATGACCAGGGTATGAACCTGGCGCAACCGCTCCACGATCATTTTGGTCGCGTAACCAAGATCAGTGATAAAGCCTAGGCCGCTCGCTCCGGCATAAAACGCGAAGCCAACCGGATCGACCGCGTCATGCGGCACCGGGAAAGCTTGGACCGTGATGTCGCAAATCTTGAACTCAGAGCCGGTGCGAAAAATTCGCCACCGCCGATGTTGGCCCAGGGTACAACCGTAGCGGACTGCTTCCGCGGTTTGGGAATTTGCGTAAATCGGGATGTCGAGTTTGCGGCAAAGAACCTCCAGGCCGCAAACGTGATCGCCATGTTCGTGAGTAAGCAACACCCCGTCGAGCTGTTCCGGCATTACGCCGCATTGCTCGAGCCGAAGGGTGATTTGGCGCGCGCTGAGTCCGCCATCGACCAAAATTCTGCAATGGTCGGTCGCGATCAGCGCGCTGTTGCCCCCACTGCCGCTCCCGAGCATCGTCAAACTGAACACGATCGGTATTTAGCGACTGCGTATCGGTTTTCGCAAATTAAAATCGCAAGAGCGGACGAGTTTTTGCGGGCGGCAACGCCAAGATCCGATTTTTCTTGTCGGTGTATTCGAGCGAGCGAAATAGTCGGATTTCTTCGACCCGGCGAAACGCGTTCAGAGTATCAAGATACCAAGTGTAGCTCGCAGCCAGTCCGTTCGTTTCTGCGTAACGCGCGCGAAGGTTTCGGTCAGCGAAAGCGTCCGGACACTGGCGGCTGAAGAGGTGGAACCGGAGCCATCGGCGGTCGGTCTGCGACACGCGCTGGGTTTTTCGGAAAAACGCCACGAACAAAAGTAAAACCAGGTAGGTATCCACCTGGGCCTGCAACTCCAGGTTGCGGGCAAAATCTTCGGAGCCAATTTCGCGCGCGCCGTTGTTGAACTGAAGGGCGGCATGCAGCGCATGGTTGATTTCTTCCACGAAGGCGATCAACGAACGGATGTTGCGATCGCTCAGGCCGGCCCGGGGATCGTGGCGCTCAAGCTGTTCGATCATCCAGCGGGAATAATAAATACCAACGTAAAGGCGGTCGTTGGCCGTCCGCAGAAATGTGCGGGCGAGCTCGCTCAATTCGCGCGCGGATCTGCCGGCCAGAATCGACAATTCCCGGCACCGGCGCCCGTCGATCAGGCAATCCTCGAGATTAATCCCGACCTGGGCATAGGTTTGCTCAAATAATCTCTGGATTTGGCTGAAGAGAGTTTCGTTCACAAAACCAGCGGTCGCGCATCTTCATCGAGATGAAGCAGGCGATCCGAAAGATCGTTCAGGGCGAGGCGCACGTCGTGAAAACGGTCCGCCAGGCCGGTGAAGACGTCGGTTAGTTCGCAGCGACGCGCAGTTTCATGGGAGGCGACCAATTGATAATTAGTGCGTCCGACATTTTCGTAGAAATCAATGTCTGGCGCGCCCCGCAAGCTCCGACGCTGAGTATTCTCGTGAAAAATTCCGGTGATAAAGAGGGAATAATTTCCGACATGAGCGCGAAGCAGAAATGTTTGTTCCGGCGTCGCCCGAGTGAGGGCAATCAGCATGTCGGAAATGTATTGGTGCGCGTAAGCGTGAGCCATATCGGAGGTTTGCAACTGATTGGCGCGCGAAAAAGTCTCCAGCAACGAACCGATGTAGTCGGAGAGTTTTCGGTCCCCAATTCCGGCTTGCTGCAAAACACGCCGGGCCAGAACGTAGAAATAAAATTGCGACGAGATGCGCAAATGTCCGGCGTTCGAAAGAATCGTTTCGACCAGAAGCGGATGATCGAGGACGGAGTCGCGCGTTTCCGAATCACTCAAGAGATCGACCAGGGAAACGCTATCAGTTCGAGAGCGGGAAAGAGTGCGAACGATGAAATCGAAATCCGCGGCGGTAAACCGTGCCCGACAATTAGCCCTAATCATCGCGCCTTCCTTTCCCAAGCATTGACGATGCCGCTGCCAACTTTGTTCAAGGCGACGTTTATTTCGGAGCGAGCTCGGAGTCAAGAAAGTCTGGCGCCAAAAATGGGAAAACCTCGAACGCCCAACGCCCAACAGCGAACGTCGAACAGGTTGCATTCAGCGTTGGATGTTGGACGTTGACCGCCAGTCCGGTCCGCCAGTCGGACGGACTCGTCCTGTGGCGAGCTCGGACCGTTCGACGTTTTCTTTCACAACCGAGGAAGGGTGGCTGAGTCCGGTTTAAGGCACTCGACTCGAAATCGAGCGTGGGGTAACCCACCGTGGGTTCGAATCCCACCCCTTCCGCCAGCCTTCAAGGCGGGCCAAAAGTTTTGATTTTTCCGTCGGCGCTCAAAGACTACGGCTTGGCAGGCCAGCTCTAGCCGGAGCCAACGCACAGCGTTGGATAATCCCACCCCTTCCGCGCCAGCGAATTTAGCCATATCTTCGGCGGCATGAAAGCACCTCATCTCATCTCGTTTGTGGTTGGCGTCGCAGTTATGCTCGGGTTCAGCACGCTGCGCGGCTCGAACGCAGAATCAGCGCATCACGTTTATGAACTGCGCATGTATCATGTGAACGAGGGCAAAATTGATGAGCTAAGAGCTCGCTTTCGTGATCATACCGACGCGATCTTCAAACGCCACAACATGAAGAGTATCGGTTACTGGACGCCCGAAGATCCTCCCAGTTCCCAGAATCTGTTTATTTACGTTCTGGAACATCCCAGTCGCCCGGAGGCTGAGAAAAATTGGGCCGCTTTCCAGGCGGATCCGGAATGGCAAAAAGTGAAGGCCGAATCGGAGGCCAAAGGCGCCCTGGTGGATCACATTGACCGGTATTTCATGGATCCGACGAGCTTTTCAGCGTTGAACTGAACAAGCAGCCCAAACGGCGAGCCGGCGCTCAAAATGTCACAATTAATGGCTTGATTCGGGCGCGTTTTGCACCGCATATTGTGTATCCGCCGGGCCGCTAACGCTATTCCTTGTTGTTCGCCGGAATTAACAGGTTATTAGCCTCGCTGTTCGCCGAAATTCACCGCCAATTCACAACGAAAAAGAACCTTCGCCATGATCCAACTCAAACCTGGAATTCCGCCCTCAGCTCTAAACAAACCGCGCAAGACGGCTGATCGTCGTCGGACTCGATCGGCGAAAAAGTCGGCCAACGGTTTGCGTTTCGAGCGCGTTTTCAGCGACGCGGAGGTGAAACCGTTTGACCAGGTAGAGTGGGAACATCGCACCGCCGAAATCACCGACGACAGCGGCCAGATCATCTTCAAACAAGAGAACGTGGAGGTTCCGAAAAATTGGAGCGCGCTGGCAACGAAGATCGCTGTCTCAAAATATTTTTACGGCGACATCGCTCACGGAACAGACCCGCACAAAGCCGGACGCGAAAGTTCGGTGCGGCAATTGATTCATCGCGTCACGCGAACGATCACGGACTGGGGAATTGCGGATGGTTATTTTGCCGACGCGGAGGCAGCGGAGATTTTTTATGACGAGTTGACCTGGCTCTGTTTGAATCAACACGGCGCGTTCAATTCGCCGGTCTGGTTCAACGTCGGTTTATATCATGAGTACGGAATTGGCAAAGGCGCCGGCGCCGGGAATTATTTTTACAATCGGGCGACTGGTAAAGCCGAGCGAGCGCCGACTCAATATGAATATCCGCAAGGCAGCGCGTGTTTCATCCAGGATGTCAAAGACACAATGGAAGACATCATGCGCCTCGCGACCAGCGAAGCGATGTTGTTCAAGTATGGCAGCGGCACCGGGACGGATCTCTCCACCTTAAGATCGACCAAGGAAAAATTAAGTGGCGGCGGCAAACCGAGCGGGCCGCTCTCGTTTCTAAAGGTTTACGATCAAGTCGCCAACGTGGTGAAGAGCGGTGGCAAAACCCGGCGGGCCGCCAAGATGAACACGCTCAAGGATTGGCATCCCGACATCGAGGAATTCATCGACGCGAAGCAAAGGGAAGAGAAAAAAGCCTGGGCATTGATCGAGCAGGGTTACGACGGGAGTTACAATGGCGACGCTTACGGCTCGGTCATGTATCAGAACGAGAATTTGAGCGTGCGGGTGAGCGACGAGTTCATGGATGCCGCCCTGGCCGACAAGGACTGGTGGACGCGCCGGGTGACAGACGGTCAACCGTGCGAGCGCAAAAACGCCAAGGCGCTGCTGCGAAAAATTTCCGAGGGCACCCACATCTGCGGCGATCCTGGAATGCAGTTCGACACCACCATACATAAGTGGCACACCTGCAAAGGGACCGGCCGCCAGAATTCCACCAACCCGTGCAGCGAATATCTTTTTCTCGATAACACCGCCTGCAACCTGGCCTCACTGAACCTGCTGAAGTTCAAGAGCGCGGACGGCGAGTTCGACGTCGAACGATTCAAGTCCGCAGTGCGCATCTACATTACTGCGCAGGAAATCCTGGTCGATAACGCCAGTTATCCGATCAAAGAAATTGCGGAGAACTCGCACATCTTCCGGACGCTCGGACTCGGTTACGCAAATCTCGGTTCGTTGGTCATGAGCTACGGCTACGGTTATAACAGCGTCGAAGGTCGCGCGCTCTGCGGCGCCGTGACCGCGATCATGACCGGCGAAGCTTACGAACAAAGCGCGCGGATGGCGCAGAGGCTCGGACCGTTCCCGGGTTACAAAGATTCGCATTGCAGCGGCGTGCCCAAACCGGTGGCCAAGAACAACGTCGGATCCATGCTTGAAGTGATGGATCTCCATCGCTGCGCGGTGAATGAAATTCCGGACGTCGCGGAGTTCGCCTATCTTAAAAAAGAAGCGACCAAAACCTGGAAACGCGCGGTCGATTTGGGCAAGCGCCATGGTTATCGCAACGCCCAGGTGACCGTGCTTGCGCCGACCGGCACGATCAGTTTTTTGATGGATTGCGACACCACCGGAATCGAGCCGGACATCGCCCTGGTGAAATACAAACTCCTGGCCGGGGGCGGCATGTTGAAAATCGTGAACCAGACGGTGAAGCCGGCGTTGGAAAAACTCGGTTACAATTCGGAAGAGGTGGACCGAATCATCGCGCACATCGACGCGTTCGACACCATCGAGGACGTAATCGATTCCGATGGCACGACGGTCGCGTCCGGATTGAAGTCGGAACATTTGCCGATCTTCGATTGCGCGTTCAAGCCGTTTAAAGGCGAGCGTTCTCTCCATTTCATGGCGCACCTGAAAATGATGGCGGCAGCGCAACCGTTCCTTAGCGGTGCGATCTCAAAAACGGTGAACCTGCCGGAAACGGCGACGGTTGACGACATCATGAACAGCTACGTAGAAGGCTGGCGTCTCGGTCTGAAATCGATTGCGATTTATCGGGAAGGATCGAAGCGGTCCGCGCCGTTGAACACGCGGAAGACGCGCGACATGGGCGGCACGACCGAAGATGTCGATGTGGCGCTCGATATCACGATTGATCGCGAAGATTTCCAGAAACGAATTCTCGAGCTGGAAGCGGAGTTATCGGAGATGCGCGGCAAGGTCGATAAACCGCTGCGGCATCGCATGCCCGACACCCGCATGTCGTTGACCCATCGGTTCGAGATCGCGGGACACGAGGGCTACATCACAGTCGGCTTGTACGAGGACGGACAACCCGGCGAACTATTCATCACCATGTCGAAGGAAGGCAGCACCATCGGCGGATTGATGGACACGGTGGGAACGTTGACGTCGATTGCGCTGCAGTACGGCGTGCCGCTGGAAAGTTTGGCGAAGAAATTCGCCTATCAACGGTTCGAGCCGAGTGGATTCACCAAAAATCCCGATATTCGGAACGCGACCAGCATCACCGACTACGTTTTCCGCTGGTTGGCCTGTCAATTCATCAAGGGCTACAAAGAAGCGACTTCACCTAACCGCGGTCAGTCGGAATTGCCGCTGAAAGAAATTCCCGAGATGGAAAAGAAAGCGCTGAACCGTCCGGTCTCGGATCTCGCTCGCACCGGGGAGAAGGAAATTCTCGACGTTATTACGAGCCATGCGTCGCACGACGGCGAACCACAGATTTCCGGCAACGGTCACAGCCACGCCGATCGGGTCCAGGAAGCGCTCGGGAACATGTTTATGGATATCGTTTGTTCGCATTGCGGCAGCGACAAAGTGATCCGGGCCGGGGCCTGCGGAGTTTGTACCGAATGCGGCACCAGCCAGGGCTGCAGCTGACCGCGACTCCTCGATAATCCGCTGCGCGGGGTTGGACAGACGCTCGCGGTTGGCTACAATTCGTGACCCGCCTTCGCCAAGGCTACGGCGTGGCAGGAGCCGCATTCGCGATAGCAGCGGTATCCTAATTTATCATGGCAACTGAAGCTGAACTCCAGAGACAGAGAGAAATGCAGCAGGCCGAGGAACTGTTGTTCACCGGTCCGCAAGCGCTTGGCTTCGTCAAAGGCTTGTTCGCCGGGCATTTCGTTTCGGATTGGGTGATGCCTTATCCGCGCATTCCGGAAGGTCAGCAAAAACAGCTCGATCAAACTCTGAAAGAATTGCGTGATTTTCTCGACGCCAAGCTCGATCCCACGGCCATTGATCGGAACGCGGACATTCCACGCGAAGTGATTGATGGCCTCGGTCGGGTTGGAGTTCTTGGAATGACTGCGCCGGCCGAGTACGGCGGGCATGGGTTTTCGCAGTTGGCCAACACCAAGATATTGGAAGAACTGGGAACGCGCTGCGCGTCGACCTCGGTATTTGTAAACGCCCACCACTCGATTGGCATTCGCGCGTTATTGTTATTCGGTACCCACGAGCAAAAGCAGAAATGGTTGCCGAAGCTTTGCACCGGTGAATGGCTCGGCGCATTTGCGTTGACGGAACGGGAAGCCGGTTCAGACGCGGCCAACGTCCAGATGACGGCAACGCCGAGCGAAGATGGTTCGCATTACATTTTGAATGGCGAGAAGCGTTACATTACCAACACCGCGATCGCGCGGGTGTTGACAGTGATGGCGCGCACTCCGGTTCCTGGAAAACCCGGCAAGGAGGCGATTACCGCGTTTTTGGTTACACCGGATATGCCTGGCTTCGAAATGATCAACGGCCGGATGGAGAAGATGGGGATCCGCGGCACGGCCACGGCGCAATTCGCGCTGCGAAACGTGAAAGTGCCGAAAGAAAATGTTCTCGGACCTCTCGGCAAAGGATTGAAGGTTGCGCTGACGGTCCTCGATTTCGGGCGCACAACGTTTGGCGCCTGTTGCACCGGTGCGGCGAAAACTTGTTTAGCCCTGGCGGTCAAGCACGCGAGTACGCGAAAGCAGTTTAATAAGACGCTCGGCAACTTTCATTTGGTGAAGAAGAAAATCGCCCGCATTGCCGCAGACGCGTATGCGATGGAAGCGATAACGACAATCACTGCGTCACTGATCGATCGCGGCCTTGAAGACTACATGGTCGAGACCGCCATGTTGAAGGTTTTCACGACAGAGCTGCTTTGGGAATGTGTCAATGAAGCGTTCCAAATTCACGGCGGCGCCGCTTACATGACGGATCTTCCGTTGGAACGGATGTTGCGCGACGCGCGGATCAATCAGATCGGCGAAGGCAGCAACGAAGTGCTCAAATCGTTTGTCGCCCTGGTCGGAATGCGCGGGCCCGGCATGGAATTCAAGGAAATCTACGACACGATGCTCAAGCCGACGCGCGAAGGCGGGATCGGCAAGGCCTGGAACGCCGGGATGAGCCGCCTCGGGGCAACGGTCCGGACTCCGGATGTTCCGGTGCGCAGCTCGGAGCTCAAATCCTACGCAAACCAGTTGGGCCGGTTGATCTGGCGATTCAACGTTGCCGTCAACAAGTCGCTCATTCTTTATCGCGAGCCGATTTTGGACATGCAGTTGGTCCAGGAACGAATCGCTGGCGCGGCGATGGATTTGTTTGCCTCAACCGCGGTCCTGAGTCGATGGGACTCCGAAATCCAATCTGGTCAGCGCAACGGCGGATCGCCGGTCACAAAAAATACCGCCGCCGAACTCTTCTTGCGCCAATCGTTCCGTCGCATTCGGAGTTTTCTGGCAGGCCTGGGCGATAATGACGATGAGTTCATTCTGAAAGCTGCGAACACGGCCTTGGGCAACTCCGAGTAGCCGCTTTCGAAGGCCGGCAGCTTTCGCGCTAGGGCTGCACGTCGGACGGAAATTTCAAGATCCGCAGCGCTCGAAGCAAATCGATAGGGACGAGTTCGTAAAGCGGATACCGCACGGCGAGCACGATGTACTGATGAAATTCAATGACCCCGAGCAGGACAACTGCTCCGGCGATGATCGCAATTTGAAACCGCTTCGCGAATGATGCCAGCCAAACAATTTCGCCGAGAGCGAGGAACCGCAGCGGCATATCCCACATATTTGCGTAACGCAGGTTCATTCCATACTTCACGTTGCACATCACGAGGTAACTCGCGGCGATGAAGATCGCCATGAACCACTCGGCCTTCATTGCATGATTCAGCCGGAACATGGTTCCAAATGCCAGGAGTAGGACAAAGGGGCTAACGAGCAGCAGATCGACCAGATACCTACACCACGGGCCATCGCCGGTCAGAACGGCGTAGTGGAGAGCATAATTCTTGGCGACTGAGTAACGGTAGGTATGAATGGCCTCGGACACGCCGCCAGCGAGCAAAATGAGAACGACTGCACCAATGAGCGGACCGAGCACCGTGCCGATTATCAGTTCGCGAGAAACGTTGCCGAATTGCAGCCACCGATTGGCAATGAGTAAGACAACGATGGCCAGCCAAACAAAAAAAGAATTTTCCTTGGTCAGGACAAGCAGGGACAACGCGACGACATAAGCGGCGAGCCATTGCCAGGTCTTGGGATTCTGGAGGTTTTCCCAGAGGAGCCAGAGACACAGGAGAGCCCAAAACGTAAAGAACCCGTCCACCAATGCATGTTGGGACATGTGAAGCTGGGTTGGGGCAACGGCCATAAGGGCGCCGACGCCAAGTGCCCAACTCGCATTCTTTAAGCGACGGACAAAATTCATCGAGAGTAAAAGCGTCAGAATACTAAAGAACGACGCGACGTTTTTGAGGGCGGTCAGTGGGTCGACGGCAAAAGAAAGATGCCAAATGTAACCGCAAAAAATGTAGAGAAAACGCAACGGCGACAGGATCGAACGCTGCAATCTTTCCTGACGTTCAACGTAGTCCTGAACAATGAGCGGGTAAGCGGAGAGACCCAGTTTATCGAGCTTCGTCACGTACTCCGCGTACAACCCTTCATCGAACCCGACCTGGTTGAACGCCGGCGCGGGATGAACTGCGGCAATCAACGACAGAGGCGCTCCGTCTCGAAACAGACCTGGCGGAAGGCGCAAAAAGATTCCTACCGCCAAAACAATCGCGAACAGGACCAATTCAATCTTGCGGGGTTGTAACATTTCTTCGAAGCGGCCGGTCTGGTTGAGAACTCAGTAACCGGATTAACCGTGCTGAGCAAAGACTAAACCAGGGCAGACGACTTGCCGACAATCCTGCCGGAAAAACCACCCTGAGGCCAGGAAGTTGCTTCTAGCTGGGCCGATGAATTCGTCCCCACACCAATTCAGCGCACCCGAACTGGCCGCTGTCATGCCTATCTATAATGAGGCGGCGAACATCGGGGCCGTTCTGCGGGAGTGGTTCGCGTGTCTGAACAGCGCGACACCGGATTTCATTTTTTTTGCAATCAACGATGGCTCGACCGATGACACGGCTTCGGAGCTGGGTGGGTTAGCCGTGGAGCTCGGCCCACGGTTGCGAATTGTGAACAAGCCGAACTCCGGTCACGGGCGCACCTGCCGCGAGGGTTACGAGATGGCGGCGGCTACGACGGCCCGTTGGATTTTTCAGATCGATTCGGACGGACAGTGCGATCCCGCATTTTTCCAGACGATGTTTGGCCAGCGCTCTCCCCACGACTGCGTTTTCGGCTATCGCCGGACCCGAGACGATGGCTTCGGCCGCCTGGCAATCACACGTTCCTACCGACTGTTGCTTTGGTTGTTGAGCGGCGCCTTTATGCGCGACGCGAACGTGCCTTATCGCCTTATCCGCGCGAGTGCGTTGCGTTCTGCGTTGCGATGCGTTCCCGCTGATATCGATCTTCAGAACATCGCGCTGACTATCGCTCTGAAGCGGCAACCGGATCTGAGATGGAAGGACGTGCCGATCCACTTTCGGGCCAGGCAGGGAGGCGAGAACAGCATCAACTACCACAAAATTGCGAGGATGGGCGTCAGATTTCTTCGCGATTTTCAACGGATCTCCTATGAGAATTCTCATACTGGGTGGCGGCCCCGCTGGGCTCGGCGCCGCTTGGCGTCTTAACGAGCTGGGCCACGCCGACTGGCAGTTGCTGGAAGCGAACGATTACGCCGGCGGTCTGGCTTCGTCATTTCGCGACGAGAACGGCTTTTTCTGGGACATCGGCGGCCACGTCCAGTTTTCGCATTACGAGTACTTTGATGCGTTGATGCACAAGCTCATTCCGGAAAAGGAATGGCTCACCCACCAGCGCGAATCGTGGGTGTGGATCCGCAATCGATTTGTGCCGTATCCGTTCCAAAATAATCTGCACCGGCTGCCGCGGGAAGAGATTGCGCGTTGCCTGAACGGGCTGGTTGAAATTCAGAAAACCGGGTCGCACAAGCCAACGAATTTCAAGGAGTGGATTTTGGCAACCTTCGGCGCAGGGATCGCAGAGATCTTTTTGTTGCCATACAACTTCAAAGTCTGGGCCTATCCCGCCGAGCAAATGCAACATGGCTGGGTCGGTGAACGGGTAGCGGTAACTGATCTGACCCGAGTCCTTCATAATCTTGTTTTCGAGAAGGACGATCTCTCGTGGGGGCCAAACAACGTGTTTCATTTTCCGAAGCGCGGTGGAACTGGAGCGATCTGGAGCGCGTGCGCGGCCGGACTGCCTCCCGAACGAATGAATTTTCGCAGCCCGGTGCAAAAAATTGATCCGGAAGCAAAACGAGTGACAACGACTGACGGTCGCGACTGGAGCTACGATGCGCTCATCAGCACTTTGCCGTTAACCGAACTGCTGCGACTGAGTGGCCGCAATGAATTTGTTGATCTCGCCACGGCCGGTTTGAAGTATTCCAGCGCAAATATTGTCGGCGTCGGCCTGAAAGGGAAACCGCCGGAGCATTTGCGGACAAAATGCTGGATGTATTTCCCGGAGGGCGATTGTCCGTTTTATCGCGTCACCGTGTTCAGCAACTACTCGCCGCACAACGTGCCGGACAACGAGAACAACTGGTCGCTCATGACCGAGACGTCTGAATCCGAGGAAAAGCCAGTCGATCACAAGGAGCTTGTGCAACAAACGATTGACGGTTTGCGTAACACGCAGCTTCTAAACGGCGACAAGATTCTTTCCACCTGGAGTTATCGGGCGAAATACGGTTATCCAACGCCGGGTTTGCATCGAGATAGAGCGCTCTCGGAAATTTTGCCGGCGCTTGAAGTCGATAACATTTTTTCCCGCGGTCGATTTGGCGCGTGGAAGTACGAAGTCAGCAACCAGGACCATTCCTTCATGCAGGGCCTGGAAATCGTTGAACGACTCCTTCATGGGCGACCGGAGATCACGTTCGCCGACCCAAACCGGGCCAACAGCAAGAAGCATCCGTTTCCTTTCGAGCAATGGGCAGATTAACAAAAATCCTGCCGGCCGTGGTCTTGCTCGGGCTATGCGGGTTGGTTTTTTCGTTGCGGTTGCACACCTACGACGAACCGCTTGAGCGTGACCTGACTACCTATGCCGTGATCGCGCACGAGATGTTGAATGGGAAGGCACTTTACGCCGAAGTGTGGGACCACAAGCCGCCGGCTATCCACGTCACTTATGCTGCTGCAGAACTCGTCACCGGTTATGGCCGCAGATCGATCTTCCTGATGAGCGTGCTCGCCACGATTGGCACGATGGTCGGTTGCTATGCCGCCGGACGGGCAATTGGGGGCGGCCCGCTGCCGGGATTGCTTGCAGCCGCTTTATGGGCGCTTGTCTCCGGGGATCTTACTTTCGAGGGCAACCAGCCCAACACGGAGGTTTTTCTAAATTGCTTTCTGACGGCCGGATTCGCAGTTGTCGTTAGGACTGGCAAGAACGGTTTGGGGTTCGCCGGCGCAACCCTGGCCGGGCTTTTCTTTGCGGTCGCCTCGCTCTACAAACAGATTGTCATCGCCCAGATAGGACTCGTTGCGATCACGTATTTGGTCTACCCCGTTGGGGGCTCGAGAAAAAAAGCGCTTGGTACGGTGGCAATACTGGCTGCCACTGGAGCGGCGGCATGGGGCGCGGTATTCGGTTATTTCGCGATTCGGGGTCACTACCAAGCATTCGTAGACGCGGTGTTTACCTACAATCGCTGGTACTCAGCGGATATCTGGCGAAAGAATTTCAATGTTGCACCTTTCATTATCTCTTCAGACGGCCTTTGGGTACTGTGCTTTATTGGCGGTCTTGCTGCAGTCGGTTTGATATTGGGCGCGATCTTCGGTCCATGCCGGCCCTGGGCTGTCCTGGTTGCATTTGCGGTGGGTGCGCAAATCGCCGTGCTGCTACCTGGCTGGTTTTTCCAACATTACTACCAGCTTTGGTTGCCACCCCTGGTGATTGGCGCGAGCTGGTCGGTCGCGACCCTGATGCGAATTCTGCCACAGCGTCTGACGTGGCTTGCCTATGCCACCGCTGGTGTCGCAGTCGCCACTCTCGCGTGCGTGGAGGCGCCTTACTATAGTGTTCCCTCAAAAATGTGGTCGGTGAAGAAATACGGCGGCGTGTTTCTCGCGACCGACATACTCGCGCACGACATCGATCATCTGTTGCTTCCTGGAGAAACTTTTTACGAGTGGGGAAATGAAAGCGGATTGTATTTCACGTCTGGCCGTCGGCCGCCGTCCGGAATTTTCTTCTCGTATCCTATGCAGGACGGGCCGCTGGCTGAGACGTTGGCTCGTCGCGTCCGCAGCGATCTCGAATTAGCCAAGCCCGAGATGATGGTGGTCGGTTTGGAAGTGAAAAGGCGACCTGACGCCGCCGTCGAGCTGGTTGATTGGTGCAGGGAAAACTATCGACCGGTCTACGAGACCAAAATGTTCCTGGTGTTGGTCCGAAAAGGGGGCCGGCTCGACCGCCAACAAGTCGCAGCGTCAAATTGATATTGCGATTTTTGTTAGCCGCACTTGGCGACAAATATCGGCATTACGGGTTTTCGGCGCCGAGTCTGGCAAACCGAGGGAGTTGCAGATCGAATGTCCGGCGATTGATCTGTTGGTAGAAAACCAGGGCCGCGCCGGAAATAATCGTGACCCACGGCAAAAGGGACCACGGCGCCCAAATTTCTCTGCGGCTATCAGTGGAGAGTGCGACGAACCATGGCCAAGAGCGCGCGGTACTCTGGTAGAACGCGAAGAGGAAGATTGAACTGCTCACCAGCAGCGCAGAATAAAACCTCGGAGAGGAAAGCAGAATGAACGGCGCCAACCAGATCAGGTACTGCGCGCACACTCCTGGAGCAAAGACGAAAAATACGAGCCAGGTGTAACTTATGGTGCCGACAAATTCCGGCCCGGTAGCGTTTCGACGGCGCCACGCGATGATCAGCGCCCCGAGAACGACCACCGTTTTTAGAATAGACATGATGATTTGCTGAGACGGCTCAAGGTCGACAAAGGAGACAGTCTGAAAATCCGGCAGCCCGGTAATACGAAGACAATAAGTGATTCCCCAGATGCCCCAATAACTTCCATAGCCGAGCACGTTCTTCGCGAACAGAACAGGAAAACGCAGCAGCGGCTCACTCCACAACAAGCACGTTGTAATTGCGCCACCAATTAGAAAGCCGCGGAGTAGTTTTTTGGAATACCAAAAGAAAAGAAACGCCGGCAGCAACAGCAGCGGCACAATTTTAATCTGACAACTGAGCGCAAACAACAGCCCCGCCAATGCCGCTTGATCTCGCAAGCACATCCAAACGGCACAAACCAGAAGCAAAACCATGACTGGATCCGTGTTGCCGTGGAATCCGGATACCATGAGCGACACCGGGCTGATCGCGAACAACGCGATTGCCCAGGTCGGAATTTTCAGATCCGTGGTGCGCAGTCGCAGTAAGACAAGAATGACAAGGAAATCAGCGAGGATACCGGGCAATCGCAGAGCAAAGGGAAAATGAATTCCGAGATCCTGACACCATTGCTTCTCGGTTATGTCGTAGATTGCGCGAAGGAAATACGCCGTCAGCGGCGGATGATTAAAGTAGCGGCTATGCTGGTAGGTCCATTCGAGACTGTGGTTGCTTAATGCCTGGGCGAACCCATAAAAATTCACGGCATCGTTCGTGCCGATCGTGTTGTAAGCGATGGCGAGTTTCGCTCCCAGAGCTACCAGGGCGAGACAAATGATGGCGAGATTGCGCCAATCGCGTGTGGGATTCACCCCGCCAGTTTGAGCAGCTTCAATGCCGATGCGATTCGAGCCGGGCCGTCGGTTCTCGTTGCCATGCGCAGGAACGCCTTTGCCTGCCGCCCCGCGTCATGAACGTGGCCGGACTGGCATGGCCACTGCTCAAAGTCAGTCATGCCTGCTGTGGCTCTCACCCCACATGCCGCCGGCGTTCTGCCAGCGCAACGCGAGCTCGCTATTTCGCAAACTTCACAACCCAGATATCGCGAAATCGAACGGTGTCGAATTTGCGGGAACCGTGATTTCGTTCCCATTCTTTCACTCGGCGAACAGTATTTGACAGGGGTTTTCCCGAACGTGGCCGCGGCACCTGTGACGAAGGGGCCGTTGGGGCTGGTTGCTTGTGCCACGGACATCAACCGCTCGGCCTGCGGTCTAGTGCAACTTCGCCAGACCTACGATCTGAACGAGATGTACGGCGAACACTACGGCTATCGATCTTCTTTGAACCGAGCGATGGTAAAGCATCTCGAAGAGAAAGTGTCTCTACTTGTCTCGCGTTATCCCCTCAGTCCTGGCGATCTGGTCCTCGATGTCGGAAGCAACGACGGGACCCTTCTCTCATTTTACCCGGCGGAGAATCTTACCGTCGTGGGGATCGATCCGGCCGCGCACAAGTTCGCGCCTTTCTATGCCAGGCACATTTCTTTACTCGACGGATTTTTTTCCGCGCAGTTATTTCGGGAAAATTTCGGCGAGAGGAAGGCGCGAATCATCACATCGATCGCAATGTTCTACGATCTGGAGGATCCGCTCAGTTTCATGCAGGACATCGCTTCCATTTTGCATGACGAGGGGATTTGGCATTTCGAGATGAGTTACCTGCCAGCCATGTTGCGCACGATGGCCTACGATACGATTTGCCACGAGCATCTCGAGTATTACGGCCTGCGCCAAATCAAGTGGATGACCGATCGGTGCGGATTCAAAATTCTGAACGTGGAATTTAACGACACAAACGGCGGAAGCTTCGCCGTCACCGTGGCGAAGACCGCGTCGGCCTACGCAGATGCCGGCCCGGAATTGGAAAAGCTTTTGCGAATCGAAGAAGGGCAAGGTTTGCACACGGTGGCGCAACATCGCGCCTTCGAAACGGCGGTTCAGACGCACAAACACAAGCTGCTCGCCTTGCTCCATTCATTGAAAGAACAGAAGCGCACCGTCATTGGTTACGGTGCCTCGACCAAGGGAAATGTTCTGCTGCAGCACTGCGGCATCACCACTGAGTTACTCCCGGCGATCGCCGAGGTAAACAAGGACAAGTTTGGTCGTTTCACACCGGGGACAAGTATTCCGATCATTTCTGAGTCCGAAGCCCACGCCCTGAAGCCCGATTACTTTTTTGTCTTGCCGTGGCCTTTCCGCAACAATCTCATTCAACGGGAACGCGCTTTCCTGCAGCGCGGCGGCAAAATGATATTTCCCCTTCCGGCCCTCGAAATTTACTCGGAGTGCTGACGCGCGCCGTGGAGACATCGCTTCATCAGACATTTCGCATCGAGCGCCTCGGTCCGGCGAGCCCTGCGGCACGATTTCAGCAGATGGCCAAACTCCACGTCGAATCGATCCACGGCGGAATTATGGAAGCGCTCGGCCCCCATTTTCTCGCCTCTCTCTATGAGCAATTGAGCAGACGGAGCGAAGTGCTCATGTATGCAGCCCGACGCGATCAGCAAACCATCGGATTCGTCGCGGCCACGATTAACTTGCTGGACTCGCTAAAGACTCTCGGTGTCATCGGATTGGTTAGGCTGGCGCTTGCCGGCGCGGCCAACCTTTGGCGGCCCCGATTGCTGAAAAAGGTTTTTCAGACGGCGGGCTATTTCTTTCGTCGGATAGATAGCGATGACGCTGCGCACCTAATCGAAGACGCATCGGATCCGGGGCGTTCGGAATTGCTTGCCATCGCCGTCGCGGAAAATGCCCGAGGTCAGGGAATTGGAACATCGCTAGTCTATGCGCTCGAGAGAGACCTTCAAAACCGAGGGCGACGGCAAGAATATTTTGTCAGCACGAATTGCGATGAAACTGGATCGAATGCCTTCTATCGCGCGGCTGGGTTCACGTTCGTCGGACAGAAGCGTCATCATGATTTGATGCTCAACGTTTACAAAAAGGAGTTGGAATAATGGCGCCTCTGATTCCCTGGGCTCGGCCCCATCTCTTTGGTGACGAAGCGGAACGGATACGCGAAGCGCTTCTTTCAAACTGGATATCGGGCGGCCCGTTTATCGACCAATTCGAGGAAATCATCCGTGATTTCGTAGGTGCGCGCTTTGCCTGCGCGACTTCCAACGGGACGACGGCGCTCCATCTGGCTTTTCTAGCCCTTGGCATCGGGCCAGGGAGCGAAGTCATTGTGCCGGGCTTCGCCTATTTGGGCGCGGCAAATATCGCGCTTCTGTGCGGAGCTCGTCCGGTATTTGCCGAAGTCGATCCGGCTACCTGGTGTTTGACCGCAAAAGAGGTCGAGCGCGTGCTCACTCCCCGGACCAAAGCGGTGGTCGCAATTCACACCTACGGAAACATGTGCGAGATGGATGCGCTCAAGGCCTTATTGGCCGAGAAGGAAATTCCACTGATCGAGGACGCGGCCGAGGCGCTAGGTTCGTCCTACCAAGGAGAAGCGGCCGGAAGTTTGGGCGTAATCGGCACTTACAGTTTTCACGCGACCAAAACGATTACCACCGGTGAAGGCGGGATGGTCGTAACCGACAACCGAGCCGTGTTCGAACGGATGCAGCTCTATCGCAGCCACGGGATGGCTCGCAATGTCCGCTACTATTGGCACGAAGTGGCGGGGCACAATTTTCGCCTAACGAATTTTCAGGCGGCCATGGGTTGTGCTCAGTTCGCACACCTTGCCGAGGTGAGTCGGAACCGAGCGGCGCTTCACCATCAATACAGGGAGCGACTGCAATTGGAACGGGGAGTTACATTGCAGCAATTTTCGGAAAGCGTAACCCCGGTGCTGTGGGCTCTCGCTCTTAGGCTGGATCCGTCGATGTTCCCTCAGGGACGTGACGCGGTCGTGGACGAAATGCGAGATCGCGGAATCGAGTGCCGTCCGGGATTTTATGCAGCCAGCCAACAACCTCTCTACCAAGCGGCGCCCTTGCCGATTTGCGAGGATCTCGCCGGTCAGGTGATCAGTCTCCCGTGCTACGTTGGCTTGGAAGAAGATCAGGTCGATTATATTTGCCGCACCTTGCTCGAGCGTCGAAGACCGTCTCTTCGACAAAACAAACCGGCGCAGACTTACGATTATGCGCTTCACTGACGATCCGGTTTCAAATTATCTCGCGACCACTCCCTTGGCCCTGGCTCTGGAGCGCGGTTTGGAGTGTGGGCTTTTGTCGAAACAGGAGTTTGCCGCGCCGGTCCTCGATCTCGGATGCGGAGACGGGTTGTTGGCGAAGAATCTTTTCGCCGATAAGATCGACACCGGCGTAGATCCAAACGCGAAAGAAATAGCGTGCGCGGCGAAGACCGGCGCCTATCACGAGCTAATTTGCTGTGTCGGGTCGGAAGTTCCCAAACCGTCGGGGGTCTACCGCACCATCTTCGCGAACAGCGTGCTCGAGCACATACCCGATCTTGGGCCGGTCCTACACGAAGCACATCGTCTCCTCAAAGTCGGAGGCAGCTTCCTTTTGACCGTTCCGACCGATGAATTCGAACAAAACTCAGTCGCCCATCGAATTCTAGTCCGATTCGGCCTAACCAATTCTGCGGCCAGATTTCGAAGTTGGTATAACCGTTTTTGGAGACACTACCATGCTTACAGCGCTCCTGAATGGCGCCGAATCGTGACGCACGCGGGTTTCGAAGTGCTAGAGATGATTCGATATAACCCGCCCGACATGACGATACGGAACGATTGCTTAACGCCGCTGGCCGTTTTTTCGATCGTCCTTAAACGCGTTAGCGCGCGCTGGGTACTTTGGCCAAAACTTAGAAAAGCTTTTTTCGCGCTTATCGCTCGCAAAATCAGGCGGAGTTTTAGCGAAAGAGGCGTGAGCCCGGACGGTTCGCTCCTTTTTATAGAGGCACGCAAGGTGCTGCAAGACGTGCCGTGAAAGTCTCGGTCATTCTTCCCACCTACAACGAGGCTGGCAACATCGTTAATCTAGTCGCCGCAATCAAAAAACAGATCCCGCGTAATTGGACGCAAGAGATACTGGTGGTCGATGACAACAGTCACGATGGGACGCTCGATCTGGTTCGCGAAGCGTATGCTGATGATGCCGAGGTCAAGACGATCCTGAGAACGAGTGATCGCGGATTGGCTGCCTCCATTCGCACGGGAATCGACGCGGCGATCGGCGATTTTCTGCTGGTCATGGACACGGATTTCACCCATCGGCCCGAAGAAATACCCGGCATGCTACACGTCGTGCAGATCGCGGATCTCGTGAACGGTTCGCGTTTCTGTCCCGGGGGCCGCATGGCCGACACAGCGCACTATCTGGCGAGTTTCATCTACAATCTTCTGGTGCGTCTTATCATTCGAACCCAGATCCAGGACAACCTCGGCGGGTTTTGGGTGGCGCGCACGCGCTTGATTCGCCGTCTCCCCTTTGACGAAATTTTTTTTGGATACGGCGATTATTACTTTCGCCTTCTTCACTTCGCGCAGCGCAGCGCCATGAAGATCATTGAATTGCCGGCGCAATATTGCGAGCGCACCGCGGGCGTCAGCAAGTCGAACTTCGGTCAGCTCCTTTTCCAATATTCCGCTATGGTGCTGAAGCTGGCTTGGCGGAGCTTCGGAAGAAAAGTCGAAGGGGGAGCGCCCAAGTCCGAACCGGTCCTGGCGCAGCGTTTCGCGCGCTAGCTTCAAGACGTGATGGAATTGCCGTCAGTTCTAGAAGCGGAACCCATCTCTTTGTCTGCGGTCTTCACCTCGGCTTTGAATCGAGTCCGGCGGCGAAGAGCGGATCATCTGGTTGCCCTCGGGGCAACCGTGCTGATCATCTTCTTGCATGTTTGCCTGACTCCGAACGTGGGCGGACTCTGGCGTGATGAGGTTAACACGGTCAATCTGGCAACCGTCCCAACCTGGCACGACGTTTGGCGATTCCATAATCAGGATTCCTTTCCGCTTCTTTTTGCCAGCACGGTTCGTATCTGGTCTTATTTCTTCGGGGCCGGAGACGACAGCATTCGTTTGTTAGGCTTGCTTATTGGGCTCAGTCTCGTCGGAGCGTTCTGGATCAACGCACGACTCCTGGGTCTTGCATTCCCATTTTGGTCGCTGGTCCTTGTCGGCGCCAACCCGATGGTGATTCGGTACGGGGATTCGGGTCGAGCATATGGATTAAGCCTCGTTTTTCTTCTGCTCATGTTTGGCTTCATTTGGAGAGTCACGCAAAAACTAGATTGGTCCACCTGGCTGATTGCGACGGTGACAGCGGTGGTAGGCGTGCACGCGACTTACTACAACCCGGTGCTTCTGTTTGCGATTTGTGTGGCTGGCTGCGTCGTCGCTCTGGCGGAACGCCAATGGCGCCGCGCCTGTGCGATCGTCGGGGCAGGTGCGGTGGCCGCGCTCTCGCTTCTTCCCTACGCCGGCACGTTTTTGCATGCCGACGATTGGAACTTTCTGGTCCGATATCCGTTTTCTTTCACCACGCTGTGGAATCGGCTGTCCGAGGTGACTGGTTCGCCGAGTTCGATCGGGATTTTGATATGGAGCGTTCTGTCTATCGCGGCCATAGTTACCGCCGCTCTGACGGTATTTCGCGGCGCAAAGAATCCCGCCTCATGGGAACGAAGAAAGGTCGTGTTATTCTGCGGAGTTGCCTTACTGCTTGGGATTCTTTGCTATGTCGGATTCCTCAAGGTTCTCAGCTACGGGACCAATCCTTGGTATTATCTCTCACTGATCGCGTTTGTCGCCGTTTGCATCGATCCGATTCTTTGGCCGAAAAACGGCCGACTTCATAGTTCGCTCCGAGCCAGCGCGGTCCTTTTACTCCTGGCTTGGATGGCAGTCCCGACATCCCGAGTGATTGCGGCGCGCCACACGAACCTCGACGTGGTGGCGCGCGGATTGGAGAGAGTAGCCGCTCAGGAGGACTTAATTGTCGTCTCCCGATGGCAATATGGAGTCACGATGCAACGCTATTATGCGGGCCGGACCCCGTGGACGACGATCCCACCGGTGCCGGATTTTCGTTTTCAATCGCATCAACCAGTGATCGCGCAAATGCAAGCAGAAGCGCCGTTGCAACCCATTTTCGAGCGCGCGGAACAGGCCTTGCGATCAGGACACCGCGTTTGGGTAGTCGGCCCGATGATTTTTGTCGGGGCGGGAAAAGTCCCGCCCACTCTTCCCCGGGCCAGCACCCAGCCCGGCGGTTGGCGGGGCAGCGAAGCCTTTTACAGTGTCTGGGGAATGCAGGTTAGCTATTTCCTGCATGAGCACTGTCTGCACATTCAAAATGTCTCGATGGCCGACGTCGGGCCCGTCAACGAAATTGAAAACTTGCCCGTGCGGGTGATCGAGGGCTGGAAATGAGCGGCAAATTCTCCAGCGCAGACTTCATGGTCGCGTGGAGTCTGTTTCTATCTCCTTCCTCAGCTGTGTGAATTCGTTTTGCTCCGGCCGCAGCTGAATTGCGGTGTCGATTTCAACTTTTGCTTCGTCACGATGACCTCTGGCCAGAAGCGCCTTTGCCAGGAGGAAATGTATTTTGGCATTGCGCGGATCGATGTGCTCGGCCTGATGGAACCAATCTTCGGCGGCCTTGTAATCATTTTGTTCCAGCGCCACGACACCAAGGTTGTTAAGTGCGCCCCGATGTTGTCGATCGAACTGTAAGGTGACTTTATATAGGTAGGCCGCGATCTCCGGCTGTCCTTGCGCCAGCCGCAGGTTGCCCAGGGCAAAATTCGTTTCAGGATTACTTGGAACGTAGGCGTGAGCTAACAACAGTTTTTTGTCGGCTAACGCTAGGTTGCCGGATTCGAGTGCTTGCCAGCCAGAATTGTAGAGATCAAGAGCCCACAAACCCGGGTCGCGTTGTGGCCAGGCCACCGCAATCGTGGATCCGGAAAGAAGAAGAAGATAAACGAGCGCACTTCGAGAACGACTAGTCCGGATTGCCTGCCAGAAAATTAGCAAGCCAAACGCGGCGAAGATGAGCAAGCCGGGTACGGCGACGAGTCGATAACGCTCGGTGATGAAAACCGGGAGCAGTGCCGCCAGCACGAGCAGAATTGCCGCGACAACCCAGCGTGAGCGCGGAGCCAGCCACCACCCGAGGAGAATTCCGGGCAGGGCGAATGCGGCTACGATTCCGAAATACAGTCCCGGTGGAATAACTCCTTGTTCGCGAAGATTGGTAATGATGCTCAAGTCATCGTATTGAAACGCGCTGCAGAAATTGCGAATTTTTTGGACGATTAAGCCAAGCCAATCTCCAAAGTGATGGCTGATATACGTTTTCGCCTTGTTCGACCAATAAGCCGAAACTTCGGCGTGCTTGAGCGCGCGTCCGCCAGCTGCTTCGGCCTGCGTAATTGAATCCTCGAGCATCGCGGCTTGTCCGGCGCGGAGCCCCGGAGGGAAACTCGGATAACCATTCGCGTGCGGATTATTGCCGATCCAAAAGTTGATGCCGCTATGCGCCGAAAGAAAAACCGGATCCTTTGCGACGAAGTAATTATGAATCCAGCACGGCGACGTGCCGATCACGATACCAATAGTGACCGCGCAGAATTGCGCCGCGAGGCGGTGCCAATAGGCGGTTGGCGATTTGGATTTCAAAAGCAACGCCGCTAGCAATAACGGAAGAATGGCGAGTATTGTCGCGACGCCAGTGGCGGTGAGGCCCATCAGAGCGCCGAGCAGAAGGCATTCGAGCGGACCAGGCGATGAGTCATTTCGGACTATTCGCCAGACCACGAACCAAAAAACGAAAACGAACCAGGCCGTCGGCATGAGAACCACGGCATAAGCCTCCGCCGGAACGAAAAAGGCCCATCCGAGACCGGCGATTAGACCAACTGCACGTAGCTTGATGGCAACTGGCCGTGCCGCCTGGGAAAAAACTCGCAAGCAGATCTGGTAAATCAGCACGGCGGTTCCGGCGTCGAGGGCCGCTTGGAGCAGTCCGGGAACGAAAGGATTTTCGCCGAGAATTCGGTAGAGGAACGCCAGTAAATAGGCGTAACCGGGCAGACCATAAAATGCCAGCGGTTGGACGATGTGTCCCCGAAGGATCTCGCGGGCCCAGTCATCATAAAAATGCATGTCGCCCCGGGTCGGCAGCAGGAGCGGGGAGTGGGTGAGCCGCACAAGCGCCCAAAGGCGAATGACGAAAACCATGGCGAACACCAAGTGGCTGAGACCGAAGGAGAACCGGCCGGCCAGGGGGTCAAATTTCACCGGTGTTGGCATTAACACTGCTCATAAAAGCGCACTTCGCGGTGATCGCGGAGCGCAGTCAAACAAACCAAAGAAAGCAATAGCATGTTAAACGCCATCAACAAACGCCGCGGGGGCTTCACCCTCGTGGAAATCATGATCGTAGTTGCGATTATCGCCTTACTCGCAGCGATTGCGGTCCCGGGATTTCTCCGGGCGCGCAAACGCTCGCAGGCCAGCCGAATTCTGAACGATCTGCGAATGATCGATTCAGCGGTTGACCAGTACGCGATTGAAACTAACCGAACCACCGGTGCGACGGTTAACGTCGCCGACTGGACGAATTACCTGAAAAAGGGTTCGCTCCTGTACAACAACGGCAAAAGCCTGTTGGGAAGTGCGTACGGCGCCCAAGCCGTCGATACAATCCCGACAGTTCCGTCGGCCGATTACGCCACATTGTCTGACGTAGCCGGTGTCGGTTTCTGGTCGCCTTACGGTCCTTAGGAATCTGACGATTCATTCTCCTGTCATTCGCGGCTGTCCGGAATGGCAGGGAATGAGTCGTGAGAGGCGGAAAAAGTTCCGGACATCGCGGCTCTCCCAAAAATAACAAACGCAATCATATTATGTTAAAGAAACTTCAAACCAAACACGCCGGATTCACCCTGGTGGAGATCATGATCGTAGTTGCAATCATCGCGCTGCTCGCGGCAATCGCGGTCCCCGGATTTCTTCGGGCGCGTAAACGTTCGCAAGCTAGCCGAATTCTGAACGACCTGCGTATGATTGACTCTGCGGTCGATCAGTACGCGATCGAAACCGGGCGGACTACCGGAGCTACCGTTGCCGTGGCCGATTGGACTAACTACGTGAAGAAGAACTCACTGCTCTTCAACACAGGCAAGAGTATGTTAGGCTCCGATTACGGCGCTCAAGCGGTCGATACAATCCCGTCAGTTCCGTCGGCCGATTACGCCACGCTGTCTGACGTAGCTGGGGTGGGCTTCTGGTCGCCTTACGGACCGTAAACCGCCGGTTACTAATCCTCTGATGACCGGCCGGCCCTTCCATAGTTGAAGGGTCGGCTCGGTTGTACAGAGAGAAAAACAAGCTAATGCGTGCCTCAGCCCCATTCGTTAGAGAAAACCCGACCCGAAATCAAATCCCGGTTCGAAAAGGATTCAGAGCGTTTCTCCGCCGAGTCGCCACTACGCACTGGTTGCGCTGCGCGATTATCGCCGCCGCCGGAATAGTAATTCACAGTCCGGCTCTCCAAGGCCAGCGGATTTGGGACGACCAATACCTCGTCCACCAAAACCCATTCATTAAGAGTCCGCTTCTTCTTTTAGAATCGTTTCGGCATTATCTGTTTGCCGATTCCTACTCCCCACATTACCGCCCGGTCCAGAATATCTCGTACTGCTTTGATTACTGGCTCTGGAATGACAACGAGTTTGGGTTTCATCTCAGTAACGTGCTGCTTCACGTAACTGCCGCCATTCTGCTGTATTTTTTGCTTCGGCAACTGCTCATCTCGTTTCGTCTGTCGAGCGCCACCGATGCTGTTCGACAAGAAAAACTCCTGGGTGCGCCCTGGGTGTCCACCATCGCTTGGCTTATCGCGTTAGTGTGGGTGGTCCACCCCGTTCATAGCGCGGCTGTTGATTATATTTCGGGCCGCGCTGACAGCCTCGCGTTCGTTTTTTCGTCCGCGGCTTGGCTCCTTTTCATTTACTCCAAAGGCGCGTCGCGATCCGCTCTTCGCATTGGCGGCCAGGTGCTGGCGGCGATTTTGGTTCTCGCTGCGCTGTGCTCCCGCGAAATTGCCCTGATTTGGATCCTGCTTTTCATCCTTCATTCCTGGTTGTTTGGCGGGGCGACGCCCGCGCGAACACGGATTTACATTACGATTGCGTGTGTTGCACTTGTCGGTGTGTATGCCGGTTTGCGTAGTTTGCCCGGTGTTAGGCAATCTTTTCCCGCCCCGCCTGAATACAGCGGCGCGGTTCGGGCCGTCCTAATGGCCCGGGCACTCGGCGATTACAGCCGCCTCTTGATATGGCCATCCACATTGTACATGGAGCGCACCGTTTTCCTTCCGAACCATTATGAAAGTCTGCAGAGTTGGCGGCGAACGATCGGTACGGAGTACCTTTCGATTTTAGGCCTACTCACTCTTGCCGTGCTCATCGCTAGCCTGTTAAAGCGCGACCGCTGGCGAAAGACCCGTGCGTTCGGCGCGGCCTGGTTCCTCCTCGGCTATTTGCCAATTTCGAACATCGTTCAACTTAACGCGACTGTAGCCGAACATTGGCTCTATTTGCCCAGCGTTGGCTTGCTCATATTCGTTGCCGGTTGGGCGTGTCTTGTGCCAGCAAGATTCCGCGCCCCCATCACTGCACTGGCGGTTCTGTTCGTTGTGGGATTCGCCGCTCGTAGCTTTGTCCGAAGTGGAGATTGGACGGACGAGGAAACATTCTACAAACGCACGTTTGAAGCAGGGAGTCGCAGCGCGAGAGTCGCTGGCAATCTCGGTCAGGTCTATGCAGCCCACGGAAAATATTCCGAGGCGGAAAAAATATTCCGATCAGTGCTTGATCAAAACCCCGATTATCCGATTGCGCAAAACAATCTCGCCAGTGTCCTCGCTCGTGAAGGCAAGAACGCAGAGGCCGAAGCGATCTTCGCGACGATTGAAAAGAACTCGGCCAAAACTCGAGAAGAGTACCCCCGGACATGGCTTGGAGCTCTCAATCTTGCTTACGTCCGACACAATGCCCATAAGGACGACGCCGCGCTTGCGATTCTCGATCGCGCGCATGCGGATTACCCGGAAGTATGGGAGCTGATTCGTTTAAAGGCCGAGATTGTTCGTGAACATGTTGGGCCCGAGGCAGCGCTTCGGCTGGTTCAGGATTTTTCGCGGGCGAATTGGTGGCACCAGGGAGCTGCCATTGCCTTGGGACGACTTTATATGCAGAGCGGCGATGTGGATCGGGCCGAGGCGGCATTACAGCTTGCGGCGAGTCTCGACGTTCACGGCACGGAAGCGCTGAGGCTTTTGGTCGAGATGCGAGTTCGCCAAAATCGTTTCGAAGAAGCCTACCAGTTGCAGCGCCGCGCGGTCGCTCGCCAGCCCGACCAACCTAGCCAATACGCTTTGCTTTCCGACATTTTGGAAAAGATGGGACGAACAAAAGAATCGCAAGCCGCGCTTGCACAAATGTCACGTTTGCAAGCATTGGCTGTCACTTCACCGTCCCAATCGCTCTGATTTAACCAGTCGGGGTTTGGCGTCGCAGGGGTTACGCCTGCATGTTACGGTTTGCCCCGGATGCAGATTTTCGTTCTCGGCGCAGGCGCTATCGGAAGTCTTTACGGTGCCAAACTGGCCGCCGGGAATGATGACGTGACCCTTGTCGGTCGTCCCGATCACGTCCGCGCAATCAACGAACGCGGTTTAACGATCGAAGGCCTTGAACAACAAATCGTTCACGTCCGCGCGGCCACCCACATCGAACGGATTGCGTCCGACACACTGATCTTGTTGACCACAAAACTTCCGGCAACCGCCAGTGCGCTTCAGCCGATAGCGCCACTGGTTCGCGATGACACAACGATCGTTGCCCTGCAAAACGGACTTAACAGTGATGAGATCGCGCGCGGGGCACTCGGCGACCGAGGCAACGTTCTTCGTGGGATTACTCAGTTCGGCGCCATTTTTGAACAGCCGGGCGTGATTCGGTACATGGCGAAAGGCTACACCCTGCTTGAAGACCACCAGCGCGCCCCGGACATCGCAACGATTTTTAACGCTGCCGGATTAGATTGCCGGATCTGTCCGGACATCAAAACCGAAGCATGGCGAAAGCTGATCTTCAATTGTGTGGTCAACCCGATTACGACAATCGTCGGGTGCAAAGTTGGCGGGATTGTCGATCCGACTTTGGATCGACTGAAGGAGCTGATCGTTAGTGAGTGTTTGGCCGTTGCGTGCGCTGAAGGCATCGATCTAGAAGGAGATCTATTGGGTGAAATTAATGCCACCTATGCCGGATCTCAGAACATTGTCTCGATGCAACAGGACCTGGTGCGCAATCGCCCAACGGAAATAGATTATCTGAATGGGACGGTCGCGGCGCTTGGCGCGCATCACCGCCTGGAATGTCCGGTGAACGAAGGACTGACCCGCATTATCAAGGCGATGGAAGCCACGTCCAAAGACAACAGAGGCGGCCCACGCTTGCCGCCTCAGGAATTACCAACAAAAACAACCACCCGGACCGGCGTGAGGGCGCCGGAAACTTCATCCAGCGAAATTATTCGCTGATGATTAATCGTTTGTTGCCGAGTGGCCGCCTACGCGGTCCAGCTGGTACGCTGTGGTCGGAATCACACCGAGACGATCGCAGGATTGCCGGCAGGCAGAACCTGTGATGAGAGCTACGCACCTCTTACTTTTTACTACTTGTTGTTTTGAGGTTGCGACGCTC
Organism: uncultured Verrucomicrobiae bacterium; assembly: GCA_963817335.1. Taxonomy (GTDB): domain Bacteria; phylum Verrucomicrobiota; class Verrucomicrobiia; order Chthoniobacterales; family UBA10450; genus AV40. The sequence goes on from CAWFNX010000005.1 coordinate 342,584, forward strand.
TTGTTCGGAGCAGCAAAAGCCGATGCGCAAACCGCGACCGAAATCGCGATCGCTGCGCATCGAACCGACCAACCGCACAAGCCGCTTAGCTTTGTTACAGTTGTCATGGAAAAAGGATCGGTCTTTGGTTGGGTAAAGGCAAGTTAAATCGCTGGTTAGGCCGGAGCTATTCCTGCCGCAAGAAATGTTCCAGCCGAAGTCGGTCCAAACGTTCGCGCGCCTCACTGCTACGGCTTCCGCCCGCCGCTGCGAGTTTTTCGTAAATAGCGGCAGCCGCTTGCCATTTTGAATCTGTTTCCAGTAACTGGCCTGCGTTGAATCCCGCCTTGTAAAACCAAAAGAATTCCCGCGGCCGCTCCGAGCGCGTCGCCTCTTCCAGAATTGTGTAAAAGCTGGCCAGAGCGCCCGCGCGATCGGATTTCTTTTCCAAGCAAAGTCCTTTTTTGAAAAGAGCCTGGTTGCGCCAATGGGCGGGCGCTTCGCGGTCCGACGCCAGTCGATCGTAAGCCTCTATTGCTCGCTGATAATTCTGCGGGTCGCTCGCGGCCAATTCGAAAAAAATGTCGCCTTTCCCGCAAATCGCTTCGCGCTTCTCTCCGGGCCGTGCAGCTCCGTTTAAGACTTCATCATAAAGAGCCAGCGCGTCCTGCGGTTTTCCCAATTTGCGTTCGATAACCGCTTGCTCGTTTCGCGCTGCCCATTTGAATTCGCCATTCAACTGCACTACCCGGTCGAACAGGACAATCGCCCGGTCGAGCGATTGCGGCGTGATGCTGGCCATCGCCGCTTCGCCGGCAAAAAAGAGAGCGCGCTCGGTTAGCGGTCCTTTTGGGTCTTCTTCCGTCAATAGCTCGAACTGGGTTTCCGCATTGGCAAAATCTTCCTGCCGAAAATAAATCTCGCCCTCCTTCATCCGAACGGACGGCAGGAGCGCGGACTTGTCGTGTTGCTGAACGAATTTTTTAGCGAGCTCGATCGCCTTTGTTTCGCCACCGGGCGTGGCGTCCTCGATCCAGATTGCGAGATACTCACCGCGTTCCTGCGCGGTCGCATTTGGTTTCGATTCTGTCGCCCGCGCCAAATCCTTGCGCGCTTCGTCGATCCGCGGTGGGGTGGCGTGAAAGGCGAGTTCAGCCAACGCGACCCATGCTTCCGCAGCTCGCTCGCTTTTCGGAAATTCGCGCAAAAAACTATTTAACGAATTGCTCGCGCGCGGATCGCCTTTGCCCGCTTCGGTGAGACCGGCTTCCAACCGCAGATCTGCCTGCGATTTTTGGTCGCTCGTCTTCGTTCCAAGTTGTTCCACATTGGCGATGAATCGCGTTTCATCTCCTTCTTGCAGCGCGCCGAGCGCGGCGTTAAACGTCGCAACCGAAGCTAATTGCGCATTCGAGGCCGCAACCTTCTCGAAATCCGCACTGGCCGCGTCGAACCGCCGGGTCCGATAATTGATCTCGGCCGTGAGAAGATTCACCCGGTCCAGGATGGCGGGTTCTGGTCGCAAGCCACGTGCTTCGTCCAAGATTGCGAGCGCCTCTTCGAATCGGCGCTCTTCCACGTCGAAGCGTGCGAAGTCGAGCAGCGCTGGAGCGAGCGCGGCATTTTGAGGGTGATTTTTCCGCAACGCGGTAAACGAGTCGAGCGCTCGATCTCTGCGGCCAATCCTCAAATCGAACCGCGCGAGATACCATTGGGCTAAGGCGCGCCGCGGCTGGGCCAGGTCCTTGCCCCAACGATCGAGCTCAGTTCGAGACGGCTTGCGTTCCGCGCGATAGAGCTCGTCGAGTTTCGCAAAAATTCTTGGAAGATCGACGTCGTGGGGATGGTGTTCGATAAAATTTTCGAGGGCGTCGTCGCCGGTTTCCGGCGTGCCGAGCTGGAGGTGGGTATCCGCCAGCGCGAAGAGCACCGCAGTTAAAGTCTCATGGGTGGCGCCTTCGGGTTGTTTTAAAATTGAATCGAAGTCTCCGATTGCGCGATCAGGACGGTGAAGGGCAAGCTCAAGACGTCCGCGCAGGAAATGGCGTTGTTTTTTCTCGGCGATCGTTGTGGGTTGGGTTTTCTCCAGTAAACGTCGGGCGTTCGTCGCGTCGGATTTATCGAGATAAATCTCAATTGCTCGAAGTTGGGCGCGAACGTTCCATTTTGGATCGCGAAATAAAACGCCGAAGTTTTTCAGCGCTTCATCTTCCCTTCCCAAAGCCCGCAACATTTCGGCGGCGCCAAAAAGGGCTTCTGCCTGAAGGCTTGAGGCGCCATCGGCGGCTATGCGCTGGTAGAGGGACAACGCTTCGGCATTGCGATGCATGCTCGCGAGGAGCTGAGCGTGCCAAAAGATTGAAGATGCACTTTGCTGGAGGCGCGGATCGTCGGCCAATTTCAGCGCGTCTGCCGTTTGATTGGCTGCGACCAGTGCTTCAAGCAGTTTTTCTGCAACAGCTCGCCAATCCGATTCGGTTAAGCTTTGCTTCATTAATGCTTGCAACCGAGTGACCGCGACCTCCGGCACACCTTCGTTCAATGGGCGGGCGGCTTCGGCCAGTTGATTTGAAATTTCCGCGTGGCCAAGTGAGGCAAATGCAATCAGCAGCGCCGCGGCTAGATTTCGGGCTTGCTTCATTTCCTTTGCAATAGCGGCCGCAGATACTTTCCGGTCTGACTTGAGGAAACATCGACAATTTCTTCCGGCGGTCCGGCCGCCACCAGTTCGCCGCCGCGCTCGCCGCCTTCCGGGCCGAGATCGATGATCCAGTCCGCGCACTTGATCATCTCGAGATTGTGCTCAATTACGATGAGGGTGTTACCCGCATCCCGCAGTTTCATCAACACTTGCAGCAATTTTTCGATGTCGGCGAAATGCAAACCGGTTGTGGGTTCGTCCAAAATGTAAACGGTGCGGCCAGTCGCTTTTTTTGCGAGCTCCGTAGCCAGTTTCACTCGTTGCGCCTCACCTCCGGAGAGAGTGGTCCCGGGCTGACCCAGTTGTAAATATCCAAGCCCGACATCGAGCAAAGCGTTCATCTTGTCCGAAATACTGGGGACATTGCGGAAGAATCGGGCGGCCTCGTCCACTGTGAGATCGAGCACGTCGGCGATGTTCTTTCCTTTGTAGGTGATCTCAAGCGTTTCTCGATTATAACGTCGTCCGCGGCAGACTTCGCATTGCACATAAACGTCCGGCAGAAAATGCATCTCGATCTTAATTAAACCGCCGCCCTCGCAATTCTCGCACCGGCCGCCTTTGACGTTGAAACTAAACCGGCCCGCGTCGTAACCGCGCACTCGTGCCGTGGGCAGTTGCGCGAACAACTCCCGAATTGGCCCGAATGCGCTGGTGTAAGTCACCGGATTCGAGCGCGGCGTCCGGCCGATCGCGCTTTGGTCAATCACGATCGCCTTGTCGATTTGCTCGACGCCCCGCAACGCCTGATATGCTCCCGGTTTCTCTTTCGAATTGTAAAATCGCCGGAACAGCGCGCGCCGCAGAATGTCATCGACCAAGGTTGATTTGCCGCTGCCTGAGACTCCGGTCACACAGGTAAACAGCCCGAGCGGAAACCCGACTTCGATGTTCTTGAGATTGTTTTCCGCAGCGCCTTTTACGATCAGCCAGCCTTCTTCGTTCTTATTGGCCTTGTTTCGGGGAAATCGCGGCTTGGTTCGATGCTTCGGAATCGGAATCCGCAATCGCCCTGACAAATAATCTGCCGTCAGCGAATTCTTTGCGGCCACAACCTCGCTCAGTTTTCCTTGAGCGACGATTTCGCCCCCGCGCGGACCCGCACCCGGGCCAAGATCGACAATGTGATCGGCCGCTCGAATGGTTTCCTCGTCGTGCTCGACCACGATCACCGAATTACCCAGGTCGCGCAGCCGCCGCAGGGTCCCAAGGAGCCGTGAATTATCACGTTGATGCAATCCGATGCTCGGCTCGTCCAGGACGTAAAGAACGCCGGCCAATCCCGACCCGATTTGAGTCGCCAGCCGGATTCGTTGCGCTTCACCGCCGCTCAATGTGCCGCTCTCGCGGTTTAGAGTCAGGTAACCGAGACCGACCTCGACCATGAATTGCAAACGCGACTGAATTTCGCGGACGACGTCGGGGACGACTTTCTTTTGAGACGCGGTTAATTCCAAATTGTCGATGTAACGCGCGGCCGCTTCCGTGGTTTGCTCGCTGAACTGATGAATGTTCAGTTCTCGTCCTTGCCGATCTTTGATCGTTACGGCGAGGATTTCCGGTTTTAGACGCGCGCCCCCACAGACTTTGCACGGCACCCGGGTCATGAACGCGCGGATCCGGTTACGGGTGAATTCGCTTTGGGTCTGTTCGTAGAGCCGTTGCATCTGAGGGACCAGGCCTTCGAACGGCCGTTTCTTCTCACCGCCTGCTCGCGATTTATCGGAGTTACCTCCAAAATTCATCTCGATTGGCGTGCCATTGGTTCCGAAATAGAGCGCGTTCTTAAATAGCTCCGGCAAGTCGGCGAAAGGCACGTCTTCGTCGATTTGGAAATGTTTCACCAGCGCGCCCTGTAACTTTTGGTAATAGGCGCGCATCCGTTTTGTTCCTCGCCGCCAGGGAGTGATCGCGCCTTCGGCAATGCTGCGGGCTTGATCCGAGATCATCAGATCGGGATCGATCACCGATTGGGTTCCGAGACCGTGGCAGGCCGGACAGGCGCCGAGATGGCTGTTGAACGAAAAATGTTTTGGGGTCAGCGCGCCCAGAGAAAAATCGGAGCCGTCAGCGCTATAGTTTGTGGAATAACGCAGTTCTTCCCATTCATTCGACTCAGTGCCAGTCCGGCTCGGACCGGTCGGCGCATCTTTTTCTCTGAGGATCGACAATTTATTGCCGCCCCATTTGAGCGCCGTTTCTATCGAGTCCGTCAGTCGTACCCGAATTCCTTCGCGAGCAACCAATCGATCGACCACGGCTTCGATGGTGTGTCGCTTATCCTTCTTAAGCCGAACCGGGTCCGGTCGATCGAGCTCCGCAATCTCTCCATCGATCCGCGCGCGGACGAAGCCTTCGCGTTTCAATCGTTCGATCACGTCACGAAATTCGCCGACTTGGTTTTGGACCAGCGGCGCGAGCACAATGATTTTGCTGCCAGGCTCGTAAGCCAGAATTTGATCGACGATTTGTTGGGGGGTCTGGCGATGGACCGGTTTGCCGGTTTTTGGATCGTGCGGCTGACCGACGGCCGAAAACAGAACTCGCAGATAATCGTAAATCTCCGTGGTGGTGGCGATGGTCGACCTCGGATTTGCGCCCGCGCTGCGTTGCTCGATAGCGATGGCAGGGGATAGACCTTCGATGAAATCGACCTCCGGTTTTTCCATTTGGTCGAGGAACTGACGAGCATAAGCGGAGAGACTTTCCACATAGCGTCGTTGTCCCTCTGCATAGAGCGTGTCGAAGGCGAGGGATGACTTGCCTGAACCGCTTAAGCCGGTAATTACCACGAGCTTCTCCCGCGGCAATTCGACGTGGAGGTTTTTCAAATTGTGCTGGCGCGCACCACTGATCTTGATAACTTGCGCAGGCATCGGGACGACAAATCTCGAACCTTTTAGTCAAGCACAGCCGAGCGTTTTCTCCAGCAAAATTCCCGATTTATGAATGAACCCAATCGCCCTCTCTCTCCTGAGGAACTGGCCGACTTGCAGAAGAAATTCAGCGAGATCAAACACGGCATCAACAATGCGCTCGCGGTCATGATGGCGCTTTCGGAAATGTCGCAACGCCGTCCCGATTACGCCGAAAAATTGGCCAGCGCCGTTCTGAGCAAGGCGCCGCAAATCGTTTCCAGTTTGCAGGAGTTTACTCAATGCCTAAACGAGAAAGCCGGGGTCAAACCGGCGGTCGCGGGCGAACCGAAGTAACGCTGCATTAACGTCTCGCGCGCATGGACGCGGTGTCGAGCAAACGGATCCTCGTCGTCGAAGACGAAAAAGACGTTGTCGATCTTCTCACTCTCAACTTGCGCAAAGCCGGCGGGTTTGCGGTGTCGACCGCTGGTGACGGCGCGACCGGTCTCGCCAAAGCGCGCGCCGAGAAGCCCGATTTCATCATTCTTGATTTGATGCTTCCAAAAATGCCGGGACTTGAAGTTTGTAAATTGCTCAAGACCGATTCAGCGACCCGACACATTCCCATCCTCATGTTGACCGCACGGGCGGAGGAGATTGACCGCATCGTCGGTTTGGAATTCGGCGCGGACGATTACGTCACGAAACCGTTTAGTCCGCGCGAAGTCGTTTTGCGGATCAAAGCTATTCTTCGCCGAGGGGCTGCGGAAGAGACGGATAATCGGCTTTCGGCGGGTCCAATCGCAATTGATCCTTCACGTCACGAAGTTTTGGTGAACGGGAAACGGGTTGAGCTGACCAGCCTCGAGTTCAAACTTTTGCGAACCCTGATGCAACGACGCGGCCGGGTCCAGGAGCGCGATCGGTTGCTGAACGAGGTCTGGGGTTATGAAAGTGTCATCGATACCCGCACGGTCGACACTCACGTCCGCCGGTTGCGGGAAAAACTGGGCAAAGCTGGAGATATTGTCGAAACCGTTCGCGGATTTGGTTATCGTTTGCGCGAAAAATGATGGTCTGGATTTTCGTCGCCGCGATTATTGTATCGGTCCTGGCCGTTAGTTATCGAGTTTTTCGAAAGTGGGTCGCACCCTGGCGGGAAGTTGACCAACTTGTCAGGACGGTCGGGCGCGGCGAGCAACCGCGGACATTTTTGATCGAAGGCGGCAGGGAAGCGCAGCGGGTCAGTGTTGCCCTGGAGGAAATTCTTTTGCGGCAACGCCAGCTGGATCGCCAAATTGGCGAGCGCTCATCGGGCCAGAAGGCGATTCTGTCCGCGATGCAGGATGGTTTGCTGGTGGTCGACGATCAGAGTCGTCTCGCTCTTATGAATCCCGCATTTTCCGAGTTGTTTGGGGTCGGAGAGGATTCGTTAGGCTCACCGCTTTTGGAAAGTGTGCGCAATCCGGCGGTCGAACAAATTATTGGCGAAACTTTGCGGCAACGAAAGCCGAGTCACGGTGAACTCGTTATCGGCAGGCGCGAGTTCCAGATGACCTCCGTGCCGATGGGAGCCGATAACGGCACCATCAGTGGCGCGGTGGTTTTGTTTCATGACATCACCGCCCTGAAACGCGCCGATGAAGTGCGTCGCGATTTTGTGGCTAACGTTTCTCACGAACTGCGGACCCCCTTGTCGATCTTGCGCGGTTACATCGAAACCATGCTCGACGATCCGAAAATGCCGCGTGGCGAAACGACTCGAATTCTCGAAGTAATGGACCAGCACTCGAAACGTCTTGGTTTGCTGGCGAATGATTTGCTGACCCTGGCCCAGCTGGAGTCAGGCAGCTCGAACCTGCAATTGAGCGAGATCGACCTGATTCGATTTCTTTCCGAACTGGTCCGGGATTGGAAAAAAAAATTCCTGACCAAAGACTTGGAAACGGTCGTTGACGTCTCGGATAATTGTTCGACGATTCGCGCGGATGAACAACGGTTGCGCGAGGTTTTCGACAACTTGCTCGACAACGCGGTGAAGTATTCGGACAAAGGGGGCGCCATCCGCCTCGCCGCGGACCGGCGTGACGGCGAGATCGTTCTGAGTGTGACCGATAAAGGTGTTGGAATTAGTCATGAAGATCTGCCCCGGATCTTTGAAAGATTTTATCGAGCAGATAAAGCGCGCAGCCGTGAACTCGGCGGTACCGGCCTTGGATTATCGATCGTGAAACATATCGCCCACCTGCACGGCGGCCGGGTTGAAGCGGAGAGCGAACCCGGACAAGGGACCACCATTTCGGTCATTCTCCCGGCTGTAACACAAACGTAACAGTAAACGTTTTGACCAGTTCGAGTGTGGTGCGGCAGTTTCGTCGCATGACAAAATTTTCCCGACTCGGCGGCAAACTTTTGGGACTCACACTCGCGCTTGGGCTGACCGCGAGCGCTTCGGCGCAGATGATGATTAACGGCGCGGGAGCGACGTTCCCGTACCCAATCTATTCAAAATGGTTCGACGCTTATACCAAGGTCGATCCATCGGTGCGGTTTAACTATCAGTCGATCGGGTCAGGCGGCGGACAGAAACAAATCATGGCGCAAACGGTTGATTTTGGCGCCTCGGATGGACCAATGAGCGATGATAACCTTTCCAAAGCTCCCGGAAAACTTCTTCACATCCCGACGGTCGCAGGCGCGGACGTGGTTGCCTACAATTTACCTGGAAATCCGGCGTTGAAGTTCGACTCCGATACAATCGCGGGGATTTTTCTCGGTGAAATCAAAAAGTGGAATGACCCGAAAATCGCGGCCACGAATTCCGGCGTGAATTTACCCGACCAGGAGATTGTGGTTGTGCATCGGTCTGACGGGAGCGGAACAACCTACATTTGGACCGATTATTTGAGCAAGATCAGCCCGGAGTGGAAATCGAAAGTTGGCACGAATACGTCAGTGAATTGGCCGACCGGTATTGGCGGCAAGGGCAACGAAGGTGTGGCTGGCCAAATTAAGCAAACGCCCGGCGCGCTCGGCTATGTTGAGTTGATCTATGCGATTCAAAACAAAATGGCCTATGCGGACGTGAAAAATGCTGCCGGCAAATTTGTTAAGGCGTCACTCGAATCAATCACTGCAGCGATGGCCACTGCGCAAATCCCAGACGATTTTCGCTTTTCTATTACGAACGCGCCTGGTGAAGCTGCCTATCCGATTTGTGGGGCGACCTGGTTGCTAGTTTACGAGCAACAGAAAGATGCCACCAAAGGGAAGAAGTTGGTCGAATTTCTGAAATGGGCGCAGAAAGACGGAGAGAAGATGGCGCAGGATTTGGATTACGCGCCGTTGCCGGAGAACTTGCAGCAGCGTGTCTTGAAACGAATCGACGAAATCAAAATGTAGGTTTTCTAAGAGAGCGCCGGGATTTCAATCACCAGATTATGGATGTTGCCGCATCGATGCTGGCGGAAGAGCAATCCGCGTCCGCGCGGATGGCGCCGCCATCCCGTTTTGGGGACAAGGCATTCGAGTGGCTTACCCTCGCAATGGCGCTGTTCGTTATTGTTCTGATTTTTTTGCTGGGATGGCAGCTGGCCCGCGGTTCATCGCTGGCGATCCAGAAGTTCGGATTTCGATTTCTCACCACTTCAACTTGGGACCCGGTTGCCGAACAGTTCGGAGCGTTGCCGTTCATTTACGGCACCCTCGTTTCATCCTTAATCGCGCTCCTCATTGCGGTGCCGCTGAGTGTTGCCACGGCAGTGTACCTGACCGAATTGGCCCCGCTTTGGATTCGGCAACCCATTGTTTCGTTAATCGAAATGCTTGCTGCAATTCCGAGTGTTATTCTCGGATTGTGGGGAATTTTCGTGATGATCCCTTGGCTGCGAGATTATCCATTTCCGCTGCTGAAAAAGCTTTTCGGCTGGACGCCATTTTTCACCGGCCCGATCTACGGAACGAGCATGCTGGCTGGAGGGATCATTATTGCGATCATGATTTTGCCGATCATCACGTCGGTTTCGCGTGAGATTTTGCGCAGCGTGCCGAATCTGCAACGCGAGGCGGCTTACGCCCTCGGCGCCACCCGGTGGGAAGTGACGCGCATCGCAGTGCTCAGTTATGCGCGGAAGGGTTTGTTTGGAGCAGTCATCCTCGGCCTCGGCCGCGCTGTGGGTGAGACAATGGCGGTCACAATGGTGATAGGCAATACTCCCCAGATTGCAGCGTCGTTGTTTAAGCCGGGTTACACCCTAGCCAGCGTCATTGCGAACGAATTCACCGAAGCGACGACTGACACGTACCTGCAAGCGTTGTTTGAAATAGGTCTGGTCCTGTTTGGCGTGACCATTGCAGTCAATCTCTTGGCCCAGCTTCTACTCCGGACCCTGACGACGACTTCGACAACCCGGGCAGTCCAGTAACAATGCACTCGAAACGCAAAGACAGACATCATTGGCGCAAATTCAAAAGCGCGCTGGTCTCTTTTGGCACGTTTGCCGCGGCCGTTTTGGTGATTACACCACTTGGCTTGGTCTTCTTTCATTTGCTGGTGAACGGCGCCAGTTCGGTAAACTGGAATTTCTTCACTCAGTTGCCCAAACCGGTTGGCGCACCTGGCGGCGGTATGGTGAATGCGATCGTCGGATCTCTTGAGTTGCTGGCGCTTGGATCGCTCATGGGTATCCCGGTAGGGGTTCTTGGCGGCGTTTATCTGGCCGAATACGGCTCAGCCCGCGGCAATTCGATGCTGCGTTTTATTGCCGATGTCCTTAACGGCGTTCCGTCAATCACCTGGGGCGTTGTGGTCTACGGGCTGGTGGTGTTGCGGTTCAAAGGTTTTTCCGCCTATGCAGGCGGTCTCGCTCTTGGATTAATCATGATTCCTTTGATTTTACGGACCACCGAAGAAGTGATTTTGCTGGTCCCCAACGGCTATCGCGAAGCCTCCCTCGCGCTCGGGGTCGCCCGATGGAAAACGATTGTCCACGTGGTGATGAAAACCGCATCCAAGGGAATCATTACCGGGATTTTGCTGGCCCTGGCGCGAATCAGCGGCGAAACGGCACCGCTGTTGTTCACTGCGTTTGGTAATCGTTTTTGGAACCACGATTTGAGTCAACCGATCGCGGCGCTTCCATTGCAGATTTTTAGCTACGCGATTTCTCCCTACGACGACTGGCACCGCCAGGCCTGGGCGGGCGCGCTTGTGCTCGTCATCGGGATTTTTTGCATTAACGTTTTGGTGAGGGTTCTCACCCGGGAGCGTGGTCGAACTACGGCTTAAGAATTCTCATGGTTAATCTGATTATGCCTGCTTCGGATCCAATCGTCCTCGAAACGCATGACCGAACCCCGGAATCGGTCCTGGACTCGGAAGAAGTCCGCCTGACCTTCGAAGTTAACAATCTCTCCATCTGGTACGGGGAGAAGCGCGCGATCGATAGCGTAACACTCGACATCCTATCGAATGCAGTCACCTCTATCATCGGACCGAGCGGTTGCGGAAAATCCACGTTTCTCCGCTCGCTCAACCGCATGCATGAACTCGTGCCGGGCACGCGGGTCGACGGAACCGTGCGCTTGCTGGGCGAAAATCTTTACGCCTCCGATGTCGATCCGGCGATTGTCCGCCGGCGAGTCGGGATGGTGTTCCAAAAGTCTAATCCGTTCCCGACGATGTCGATTGGCGAGAACGTAACCATTGGCTTGAAGCTGAACGGCGTTCGCGACCGAAGGTTTTTGAATGAGCGTTTGGAAAAATCGCTGCGGATGGCTGCGCTTTGGGATGAAGTTAAGGACGATCTACATAAACCGGGGACGAGCCTGTCCGGCGGCCAGCAACAGCGACTTTGCATCGCGCGGGCCCTTGCCGTGGAACCGGAAGTGATTCTGATGGACGAGCCGTGCTCGGCGCTGGATCCGATTGCGACCGCTAAGATCGAAGAGCTAATTCACGAATTAAAAAAGAATTACACCATCGTGATTGTGACCCACAACATGCAGCAAGCCGGAAGGGTTTCGGATTATACGGCCTTCTTTTATCTTGGTCGGCTGATCGAGTTTGGACCGACGACGAAGATCTTCTCCAACCCGAGCGATCGGCAGACGGAGGATTATATCACGGGACGATTTGGGTAATAGAACAGCGAAGAGATTGGAATGGTTACACCAAAACATATCCTTGGAAATTTTGACGAAGCGCTGACTTCACTGCGTAATAACGTTTTAATGATGGCCGGCCTCGCCGAACGCACCCTCGACCGCGCGATCAGAGGTTTATTGCAACGCGACGATAATTTGTGTGTGACTGCGATCGCGGACGATGAGGAGATCGATCAGCTCGAAAAGCAAATGGACAAAGAGGGCGTGGACGTGCTGCTTCGCTTTCAACCGGTGGCGTCCGATCTTCGTCGGGTGGTTGCGGCAATGAAACTGTCGCCCAACATTGAGCGCATCGCCGATCAGGCGACGAACATTGCGCGACGCGCGCGAAAACTGAACAAGCACGCCCCGTTGCCCGAGCTTGAGTTGATCGTGCCGATCCAGGCCCACGCCATGGCCATGTTTAAGGACGCGATCGATGCATTTACCCGGGAGGACGTCGTGCTCGGCCGTGAGGTGGTGGCGCGAGATAAAGATCTCGACCTGATGAACAAGCTGGCCAGCCGCCAGTTAACCGACCGGATGGCGGAGGATCCGAAGCAACTCCGGGGTTATCTGAACTTGATTTTTATTTCTCGCTGCCTTGAGCGGGTGGGCGATCATGCGACTAACATCGCTGAAGACGCCGTGTATGCCGCTGCGGCTGAAGACATTCGACACCAAACTGCTGGCGTTGCCGGCTAGAACGTCTCGCGCTTGTCATGGCCGGCTGATTGCCGATCTTTGAGAGATGCCGCAGGCACAATCCAGGGTCGAAACGGAACCAACCGCGGCAATTGTTCCGATCAAAGATGAACGCAGCATCCGTGAACGCTTTGGTGATCCGAAGAACTTTATTAATCGCGAGCTGAGCTGGCTCGAATTTAATCGCCGCGTTCTCGAAGAAGCGCAGGATGCCAGCCAGCCGCTGATCGAACGGATCAAGTTTCTTGCGATCTTCAGCTCGAATCTCGATGAGTTTTTCGAGATTCGCGTCGCCGGCATTAAGCAGCAGATCGAGAGCGAAACCAGCGACGTTGGACCTGATGGGTTAAGTCCAACCGAAGCTTTCAATCAGATTCAGCGGCTCGCCCATGAGTTAGTCGCCACAGAATATGACCTTTTCAATAAGGAGTTACTGCCGGAACTGGAGAAAAATCGCATCCGAATCCGTAAAGTCTCCGAGCTCGGCACCCGTCGCGCAGCCTGGTCGCGCAAATATTTTCAGGAAGAAGTTTTTCCGATGCTGACGCCGTTGGCCGTCGACGCCAGCCATCCATTTCCCGATTTACTAAACAAGAGTCACAACCTTTTGGTGCGGGCGAAAACGAAACGGCGGGGCGAACCTCTCTTTGCCATTGTGCAGGTGCCGCGGGTGATTCCGCGATTGATTTTGGCGCCACGCCAGGGCGACGACGAACCGTGGGATTACATCTACCTCGCGTCCCTCATTAAGCAGCACATCGCCGAATTGTTTCCCGGTTTGATTCTCGATGCCGTCCACGCTTTTCGGGTCACCCGCAACAGCGATCTCTACATTGACGACGAAGAAGCCGAGAACCTGTTGCGGACGATCGAACAGGAGCTGCGACGCTCGAGCAAGGGCGATGCTGTCCGATTAGAGGTAGAAGCGGATTGTCCGAAGGACTTCGTGGAATTGCTCCTCGAATTTTACGATCTAACCGACGCCGACGTTTACAAACTGGACGGTCCGCTTTCGATGACGCATCTGTCGCCAATTTTAGCTAACGACGCGTTTGCCAAGCTTAAAGACAAATCGTTTCAACCAGGACGTGACCCGGCCCTGCCGCCGCACGCGGACATGTTCGATGTGATGCGACGCCAGGATGTGCTTTTGCATCATCCCTATGACAGCTTCGACCCGATTGTCGATCTGGTTGAAGAAGCCGCGCGCGATCCCCAAGTGTTGGCGATGAAGATCACACTCTACCGAACGAGCGGTGATTCACCCATCGTTGAAGCGTTGATCGATGCAGCCACTGCTGGCAAACAGGTGACCGCGATAGTGGAACTGCGTGCCCGGTTCGATGAGGCGGCCAACATCCAGTGGGCGCGTCGACTCGAGGAAGCGGGCGCGCACGTCATTTACGGCGTGGTGGGATTGAAAACGCATTGTAAAGCACTGCTCATCGTCCGGCGGGATTCCGATGAGATCCGACGCTACGTTCATCTCGGGACCGGGAATTATCACCAGCGGACCGCGCGCATCTATACAGACTTCGGTTTGTTGACCAGCAATCCGCAACTGACCGAAGAAGTCGCGATCGTCTTTAACACCCTCACGGGCCTCGCTGGTTATCCCGGACTGAAGAAACTCATGGTGGCTCCGTTCGACATGAAGCAGCGCTTGATCGCAAAGATCGAGCGCGAGCGGGACAATGCCCGTGCCGGCAAGCCCGCCCGGATTGTGGCCAAGCTCAATTCGCTGGTCGACCAGGAGATCATCGAGAAACTTTACGAAGCGTCGAATGCCGAGGTTACGATCGACCTGATTGTGCGCGGAATCTGTTGTTTGCGGCCGAAAATGCCCGGATTGAGCGACTACATCCGGGTCGTGAGTATTGTTGGCCGTTTTCTCGAGCACAGCCGCATTTATTATTTCGAAAATGGTGGCCAGCCCGAAGTGTATCTTTCGAGCGCGGACTGGATGCCGCGGAATTTTCTGCGCCGGGTCGAAGTTGCGTTTCCCATCGAGACTCCGCAACTGCGCGACCTCGTCGTAAATGAGGTTCTTCCTCGCTTTCTGAACGATCGCGTCAAATCGCGTGAGTTGCAGCCCGACGGAAGCTATCGACGTTTGAAACCGGAAGGCCCAGAGCCGCGATCCCAGGCCCAATGGCATTTTCGTGAAGTTTCGCGGGAGCGCGACAAACAACAGCGCCGAAAGAAACCGCCACCCGCTGACAAATTAGTTCCGATCACGGTCGCGCCGGAACCGCCCAAAAGATCGTGAAGAAAAGAATTCTCGTCATCGACGTCGGCGGCACCCACGTGAAGTTGATGATCTCCCGCAAAAAAAAGCGGAAATTTAAGTCCGGCCCGAAAATGACGCCGCGCGAAATGGTCGCGCAAATCAAGACAGAGTTGAAGGACTGGAAATACGAAGCAATCGCAGTTGGATTTCCGGCGCCAGTCCGTGATGGCAGGATCTTGAGCGACCCGAAACACTTGGGCAAGGGGTGGGTCGGATTCGATTTCGAAAAAGCGCTGAAAAAGCCCGTGCGCATCTTGAACGATGCGGCTCTCCAGGCTTTAGGTAGCTATCGCGGCGGCCGAATGCTTTTTCTTGGACTGGGCACAGGCCTCGGTTCAACTCTTGTTCTGCCGAATATGATTTTGCCGCTCGAGTTGGGCGACCTGCCGTATCGCGATCGTCGGATCATTGAAGATTTTTTGGGCAGAAGCGGAATCGACAAACTCGGCAGCAAGGAATGGGAGCGCGAAGTTATTTTTGCGGTCAGTCAGCTGAAAAAATCCGTGATCGCGGATTATGTGGTGCTCGGCGGCGGCAAGGCGAAAAAATTGCGCAAACTCCCTAAAGGCACCGAGCTTGGACACAATCGCAACGCGTTTCCGGGTGGTGTTCGCCTTTGGCAAACCGATCCGGCAACCGGTCGGGGGAAGTGGAAAATCTTTTAGGGAAAAATTGTAGGGCGAGCGCTCCGCTTGCTGATAAGAACGAAGACAAGAGCAAGAGCAAGAGCAAGAGCAAGAGGGAGGGAAGCAATGGAGCTTTATTTTCTTAGACATGGTGAGGCCGATTGGCCGAACTGGGAAAAACCGGATGACGAACGTCCGCTCACCAAGCACGGCAAAAAGGAAATGCGAGTCGTCGCCGCGTTTCTGAAAAGAATCAAAGCAAAGCCGGATTTGATCGTGACGAGTCCGCTGCCTCGCGCCTCTCAGACTGCGGAGATCGCGGCAGAGGGGTTGAAGGTGAAATGTCGTGAGGACAAATTGCTCGCGCCCGGTTTCGGACCTGCAGACTTGGAGCGATTGTTAAAAAAGTATCCTGAAGAAAGTTTGATGGTTGTCGGACATGAGCCGGATTTTACCGGAATCATTTCGAAGTTGACCGGTGCGTCGCTGAAGCTTTCAAAAGCAGGCGTTGCGTTGGTTGAATTAAATCGTTCGTGGCGCAACGGTCGCCTGCTTTGGCTATTTCCGCCTAAAATCGCGCCGAAATAACCGAGGCGCATCCGAATTCGCGGAGGATCAGCCGAAAAGCTCTTTCGGAATCGATGGGGACGCGTCGTTCTCCCAGTCTTCGAGCCAGCCGCCGATGCGCTCGCCGAAGTCACGAGGCCGCTCCGCAAAAAAGTGCTCGGCCAACTCGGCTGCGCCGCGCTGCAAGTCGCCCTGGCTGACTTCAATCACTGCCAGCAGTTTGTGTCCTTCGCGCTCCAGTTCCGCGTTTTGTTGCTCGCGGCGAAGTCGATCGCCTAGAAAACTCAGGTCGTGCGCGCGTCCGAGTAAACCTCCCAAGGCGTCGAGATCGTCGCTCAAGTTCTTGAGGACTACGGGATTCACCGGACGGAGAATGCGCAGTTCGTACCAGAGTCGTTTCGCGCGGCTCCGGAAATGATGGAAATTTTCCGGGACGGGTGAAGCCTGAGCGCAGGCGAGCGCCTTCCGGGCGCTCTTGTAACTTCGTTGCACTGCCCGACGCAATTGTTTGCAATCAAAATGATCAAGCGGCCAACAATCGATCGTCGCGCGTGCTCGATCCAGCATTGGGACCGCCTGAGTTTGCCACTCGGCAAAGGCAGCCATGAAATTTTCCAACTCCATCATCAGCATCGTCTCCAGTTTCGGAAAAGCGCCCCGCCGGTTGTGGCGTTGCGTGATTCCCTGAAGTTCGCGCACCGTTTGCAAACGCACCTCGGCATCGCGGATCTCGGAGGTGAGCCGGCCCACGTCGCGCAGGCAATGGTCCTGTTCGCGGAAAAGACCGGCCCCAATTTCCTTGCGCACCAGCCGAAGCGCGGCCCGGGCCTTCTTAATATGCTTGCGCATTTCATGGATCGGCGTGTCGTGCGTCTTCTTCTCGCCATTAACAACGGCAATCGCAGCTTCGATCTGTTTGCGGCAAATCCGGCGAAGCCCTCCCGCCAGCTTTTCTCGGTTTCGCAGTTGATAGCTCATTGTCGTGGATCTATTCCCGGGCCAGCCGCACATTGCTGTAGCGCTTTTCCCCGGTGATTTCGCGGCCAAACCAGCGCGGTGGTTTGAATTTCCGACGGCTCGCGTGGTTCGGAAATTCAACTTCCGCCACCATCAAACCATGGTTTCGACCATGATAAATGTCGACCTCGATCTTGAGTTTTTTCCACGGAATCTCGTAACGGGTTTTGCGTAAGCGCCTTCCTTTGGTCGCTGCCCAGAGCGTTTCGAATTGTTTACCGCTCAATCTGATCTCGCGCTCTTCCCGGCTCGACCCGCGTTCGCGGCTGACCTTGAAAGTGAGCGACATCGTTTTGCCTTTTTTTCGCAAACGAACGTGCCGGCCGCGCGCTTCGTTCGCCAGGTAACCCTGACGCAGCGGATGATGCCTTGAATGCAGGATGTCGACGGGCAGGTGCTTGATCAAAAACTTGCGCTCAATCTCGCGGCCTTTTTTGTGTTTCATTGCGAACGCTGCCCGACGCGCATTGAGTGAAACGAATTTTGTCCGCAGTTGCAATAACGGCGGTATTTTTGTTCAACCGGTGCGGCTTGTTTGGGGCGACCGAAGAAATGCGGCCACGATTTATCGTGTTCCTGGTGGGAGCATGGCAGAGATGCCGTCACCGGCGCCTGTTCCACGACAGGTGCCGGGCAAATGAAAGAAGAATTAACCGCCGGACCTGGGCAGGAATTCTTCCCGCACAATTTTGCCGTCTTTGACCGTGTAAACGCCGACTTCCGACAGTTGCCGGCGAGCTTTCGATTTCTTTTCACTCACATCGGCGTCGTATTTCACGACGAACCGGTCGCGCGCAACAAATGGACCGTCCGCCTCGAAACTGTGGACCTCCATTGCGTCCAGCCACCAATCAACCTTGCCGCGAATGCCGTCGATCCCGCGCGTTTCGGTCGGCCCGCCGCCCGCACTGTAGGCTTCCACGCTGACGACATCCTTGTCGTAAAGCGTATCGACCGCTTCGAGCCAGGCTTGTTTGCGGACCAGCTCCACCACCTTTTTTCCAATTTCTTCAGTATTCATTCATTTTCCTTTCCGATTCGATAATTACCGTTTGAAGAAGGTTTCCAGTCGATCGATCACGCTGTTCCAGCCTTCGTTGTGGCGATCCCTCGACGCTTCGCTCGGCAACTGCTCATGCGTCAATTTGATTTCAGTGCCGCCATCGCGATCGCTGAGTTCAACCGTGACCAGGCTATTGCAACTCTCCCACGCCTCGTCGTCGTCCCACTTCCAGGTGAAGACAATTTTCTTACCGGCAATGAGTTCGCGGTATTCGCCAAACACGCTCATCTCTTCGCCGTCCTGATTCACCAGGTCCCAGCGATACTTCCCTCCGATGCGGGCATCCGCGGTGAAGTTGCGCGTCTGAACGTTCTCCGGTCCCCACCATTGTTTTAATTGCTCGGGGTCGGTCCAGGCCGCGTAAACCCGCGCCGGCAGCGCATTGATGAAGCGCTTGATTTCAAGCGACGTTTTTTCTGTCGTTTTTGCAGTCATGATTTCTTTTTTGTTCACATTTGATCTGGAATTTCTACTTCGACGAGTTTTTGAAGCAACCTGAGCGATTCTTGCCAGCCGAGATAACACATTTCGGCCGGAATGACCGCGGGCACGCCTTCCTGCACGATGCTCACCTCCGTTCCGCACAAAACGTTCCTCAACGTGATCGTGGTTTGTATCTCGCCGGGCATGTGGGGATCGTCGAACTTGTCGGTGTAGCGGATGCGTTCGTACGGCTTCAGCTCGAGATACGTTCCGCCGAAGGAATGACTTTTGCCGGTCGTGAAATTCGTGAACGACATCTTATAGCTGCCGCCGACTTTCGCGTCCAAGTGGTGCACTTTGCAGGTGAATCCATTGGGCGGAAGCCATTTCGCCAGCGCGTCGGCATCAAGGAACGCTTTGTAAATGCGCTCCGCCGGCGCGCGAATCACCCGATGAAGTGTGATAGTGCTTGTTGCAACAACTGCGCCTGATATTTCGGTCTTTGTGCTCATAAGGTTTTTGCGTTCGTATCCGGTTCGATGATCCCAAATACGTTTCCCCTGGGATCTTCGGCGTAGGCGAGCCAGCCGACTTTCGGGATCACCATTTTGGGTACGCAGATCTTCCCGCCTTGCTGTTCAATCTTCTTGATCGTTTGATCGAGCGATTGGACCGCAACGGTATTGATAGTTCCGGGATTTTGCCCCTGCCTCGGTCTTGTTAGGCCGCCATTTATTCCCGGCTCGTTATCTGAGCCGGTCGTTATCAGCCAGTATTCTATCGGGCCGCCTTCAAACTTCTGGAACGTCCAGCCGAAGACATCCTGGTAAAACGGCTGCACCGCTTTTGGATCGTCAGTGTAAATCTCAAAGTGAGTGACGCGATTCATGGCGATTCTTTGGTGTCGGTCCCTTCAATATTCATGTGGCGTCGCCGTCGGCTTGCCCGGCTGCGCGGCCCCGGCGAACCTGCTCAAGGACCTTGGAGGAGGCTTCGTCTTGGCCGAACTCATCGTGCCAATTCCACCACTCGTAAGGTACCGTCTGAGGGTAACCCTCCGGCGAGTCCTCCCAGTTCTCCTGACGCCCGAGGGCGGTGATGTCGAGGTAGTTCCAAGTGTTCCCCATCTGCTCGTCGCCGCGGCTGTTGATGAAATAAGTGCGGAATACGTCGTCACCCTCGCGAATGAACGCGTTCGTGCCGTGCCACTCGTCAACGCCAAAGTCCTTGTCGAAGTTGTCCGTGATTGTATACCAGGGCATCTTCCACCCCATTCGTGCCTTCACCCGTTCGATGTCCGTCTGGGATGCGCGCGAGGCGAACGCGAGAGTAGTATCGCGGGCGTTCAGATGAGCGACATGCGCCACCTGGTCGGCCACCATGGAGCAGCCAACACAGGCATGGTCCGGCCAGCCGACCACGCCCGGTTCGAGGAAGGCCCGGTAGACAATCAGCTGACGGCGGCCATCGAACAGATCGAGCAGACTTACTTTCCCTTTGGGACCGTCAAATTGATATTGCTTCTTTACCGCCAGCCATGGCATCCGGCGGCGCTTGGCTGCCAACGCGTCACGGGCGCGGGTCAACTCCTTCTCCTCCACCAGCAGCTGTTGGCGTGCAGCCTCCCACTCTTGCGCTGAAACGATCGGTGGTGTTTTCATTTTTCGTTCCTCTGATCTTCTCTGTGCTTGTTTCGTTTAAGAAATTTCGTGAGCGCGAACGTGGCCAGCCCGCCGCCGGAAGTGGCGCCAATTGCGACCAAAACAAGATTGGCGAAGCAAACAGGACACATTGTTACTTGGTTCCTTTCTTGGCCGTCTTCTCCAAATAATCGGCCAGGCGATCGAGCGATCCCTCCCAGAACTTTCGATACTCCTCGACCCATTGCGCGGCTTTTTTGAGCGGCTTGGCCTCCAGCTGCATTTCGTGCACGCGCCCAAAGCGACGTCGTCGAAGGAGTCCGGCTTTTTCCAGGACGCGCAAATGTTTGGAAACGGCCGGCAACGACATGGCGTGTGGGCGGGCCAGATGGGTCACCCGCTGATCGCCCCGGGCAAGATGAGCCAGGATCCGGCGTCGCGTGGGATCGGCCAGGGCGGCAAAAGTGCGGTCGAGGCTCTTTGAATATTTAACCATCTGGTTAAATATTAGCCGGCTGACTTGTCCGGGCAAGCTTTTTTTATTGCAGTCGATTGATCGCTTCCGCCGCCTGGGCAATCGGCCACGCTGAGATCGCCAGCAACGCCCCGAAAAAGAGCGCTTCGATCGCAAACTCGATATGGCTTTCCAGCGACAGAAAATCCCGGGCGAATCGACCAGCGGATTTTTTTCTTGAGACCGTTCGTTTAATCGTAATCACGCGCATGCGTCACCGTCGCGGCAGGATTGCCGGAGTCAGGTTACGAATTGTCAAAACGCGGTGACAACGGAGTGACGTGGTTGCCGGATCAGCGGCCACCAGCGTGTTACCCGGCCAAGACTTTTTCCGACGAAGTGAACTCTTCCGGTCGAACCGAAAACGCGGGATAGGTGACCAGTTCGAGGGTGCCGTCGGCCTCTTCGACCAGCGCGGTGCAGCTTTCCACCCAGTCGCCACAATTATAGTAAGTGACGTTGCCAATTTGCCGGATCGCCGCGGAATGAATGTGCCCGCACAAAACCGCATCAACCGAGAACTTCTCGGCGTAGCGCACAATGGCTTTCTCGAATTCGCCGATGAAATTCACCGCATCCTTGACCCGCTTTTTTGCGTAGGCACTGAGCGACCAATAGCCGAGACCGAACTTGCGGCGGACGAAGTTTATCGCGGGATTGAGCGAGAGCAGAAACTGATAGCCGGCGTCTCCCAGATAAGCGAGCCACTTCGCATTTTGGACCACGGTGTCGAGCTCGTGTCCGTGAATGACGAGCATTCGGCGGCCGTCGGCGAGATCGTGGATCGCGTGTTCCTGGATCGAAATGTTTCCATAGGAACCCGCGAATGAATTAACGAATTCATCGTGATTTCCGGGAATGAAAATCACCGGCACGCCTTTTCGGGCCTTGCGCAGGATCTTCTGGATAACGTCGTTGTGTTGCTGCGGCCAATAACGTCCTCGGCGCAGCTGCCAAATGTCGATCAAATCCCCAACAACATAGAGTCGTTCGCATTCATAATCGCGCAGGAACTGCAAGAGCGCGGCGGCGTTGCTTGTCCTGGTGCCGAGATGCACGTCGGAAATCCAGGCGGTGCGGACACGACGCTCCCCTTCGCCAAAGCCCGACGGTTTTTCGAACGAGAACCGGGGTTGAGTCAGGATCGACATATCATCGCCACCACAAAAGTGAAAGCCCGCCGGAACACTCTTCCAGCGGGCTCTCTTGACCTAACCTTCTTGATTTTAATCGCCTGGTGTTCGTTAGAATTTGATGTTGAGATCGGCGAAGAACAGTTGGTACTGGTCGAGCGGATTGATTCCGATCGCGATCGGCGTTCCGCCGGTCCCCAGATTGTCGTCGTAGCGCCAGCCGTAGTGATAGGTGAAGTTGACACTCACTGCGTCACTCAACGCGTATCCGGCCTTCACCACGACGCCTTGCATGTTCAGACGGCCGTCGAAAATATCATCATCAACCAAGTTGGTATCGAGCGCATACTGCTCGGAGAGCTGGTAATAAACGTCGAGTTGCCAATCGTGCTTCTTCTTTAACTGTCCAACTCCCGCGCCACCTTGAAACGCGTAGCGTTGATCGCCGGACCCGGGATGAAGCGCAGCGTTGGCGCGTTCGCCCCCTTCCAGGTTGGCGGCGAAATCGCCGAAAATGTGCAGTGGCAATTTGCCAATCTTCCAGCCCAGCTCCATCGGCATGTCAAAAATCAGGAGACTGTTGATGCCGGTTTGGTTTTGGGCGAGCGAGGCAGCGTTCGTCAGGTTCGGATCACCGCCCTGGTAGTGAATGTTAAAGGTGTCGCCGTTGCCGGTATAATTATAAAGAGTAGGCGCGACCTGAAAGAATATGCCGTGCGGAAATGTGACTTTTGCCCCGACCTGCCAGGCCATCAGGAAGGCATCGGTGTTTGGGACTAACTGACTCCCGCGGACCCGGCCGACTTGTCCGGTCGTGGTCGCGCGCGGCCCAAGCGGATTCTCCGGATTTGCGTCGTCGTAAACGAACTGGGCCAGATTGACGAAGATATCGAGCTTGATCAGCGGCTCCGATTTCGCCACCACCGGCGCGATGTTCTTGCTGTCTTTGCTGTAGGATGGCGTTCCGCCACCGGTTTCGCCGAAGCTGAAGGTATGTTTCCACTGTTCGGCCAGACCTTCCGGATTGATGTCCGGGTCCCAGACCATTGCCGTGTTAACCAACGGGTTCGGCATCTTTCCGCCGGTGAGAGTGATATCGTGAAATCCCTTGTATCCAATGTAGGCCTGGCCGACATCGATGCCATCGCTTCCCTTTGCAAACGGCCCGGCCCCGCCCGCTGTGTCGTCTCCGAAAGTCACGTTCGTCGAACGATCGCTGGCACTGGTTTCCAAGCGAATCCCAAAGAGCCAATCGTCGAGCAACGTCCCCTTCAACCCGACCCGGATCCGATAGCGTTCCCGCTCACGCTCCTGCCAATCATCGTGACCGGCTGTGCCGTTGACGTGCGGTCCCAGCGGAGAATCATCGTCGGTCTGTCCGCCGTTATAGGCATAACGGAGCCGAACATCGCCGAAGAGCTCGATCTCGGTTATCGGGGTGGACAATTTCCATTTATCGGCGGCGGTTTTCTCAACCGGCACTTCTTTTTCGACGTAGGTCTTTCCGTCGTAGGTCTTCTGCATCTTCATCGGTCCCTCGGCCGGTGGCGCGGGCTTGGACGCTGCTTCCTTTTTCAATTCTGCGCGCACTTCCGTTGCTTCCTTCTCGGTGATGATTTTCTTCTTAACGAGCAGGTTGAGCAATGCGCTGTCATCTTGCGCGAAGATTGACACAGGGCTCAGGAAAACTGCAAAGACTGCAATGAGACCGATTTTCTTTAACATTTTTCTCCTTTGGAATTGCGGGTATTCGCCGCGGGGTTGGATCGCGAGTCGAGCGCCGTCTCGCCTCAGCTCTTCTCGCGACGACGGCAAGCTAGAAAGCAATTGTTACGGCCAGATGACGGCAACGTGACAATTGCGTGAACTCGCACCTCGAGGTTTTCAGAACTTCAGGTTCAAGTCAGCCTGGAAAAGTTGAAAGTTTTTCAGCGGATTGACCGCGATATCCCCGAAACCGCCGGTGCCGAGCGAGTCGTCTGCGCGCTCCGCGTAGCCATAAAGTAATTGGATCCAAACCGCGTCGTTCAACATGTAAGCGAGCGTGACGCCGATGCCTTGCATGTTTACTTTGCTGTCCCAGAATTCGGTATCAACCAGGTTTGGATCGACTGCGTATTGGTCCTGTCGTTGCCAGAAAACATTCAACTGCCAGTCGCCTTTTTTCTTTAACTGCCCGATACCGGCGCCGATTTGATACGCGTATCGCTGGTCGCCTTTGTTCGGATGTCCCGCTGCTGCTGCGCGATCGTCGCCGTCGAGATTCATCGCGAAATCGGCGAACAATCGCATCGGCAAGTCCCCAAGTTTCCAGCCGATCTCAGCTGGCATGTCGAAGACGAGCAGACTGTTGATGCCGGACTGATTTTGGCCGACCGACGCCGAGTTCGAAAGTTTCGGGTCGCCGCCCCGGTAGTGAATGTTAAAGGTGTCGCCGTTGCCGGTATAATTATAGAAGGTGGGCGCGATCTGCGCGTAGAGCGTTTTTGGGAACGTAAATTTTGCCCCAACCTGCCAGGCGAGCAAAAACGCGTCGGTGTTTGGAATTAGTTGAGTCCCACCGTTGCCAGTGGTCGTTGCTCTTGGGCCAAGTGGGTTCTCCGGGTTCGCATCGTCGTAAACGAACTGGGCAAGATTAACAAAGACGTCGATTCCAACAGCTGAGTCCTCGGCTTTCCTTTTTTCTGGGGGAAGCGCGAGGCCGTCTTTTGAAAAAGAAACTGGTTTGGGTACGACGACATTGCTGAACGTGAAGGTGTGCTTCCACTGTTCCGCCAAACCTTCCGGATTGATGTCCGGGTCCCAGACCATGAAGGTGCTGACGAGCGGGTTCGGCATTTTGCCGCCAGTCAGCGTGATCTCCTTGAACCCTTTGTAGCCGAGATAAGCCTGGCCTACGCCGATGCCATCGCTGCCTTTGGCAAAAGGACCGCCGCCGCCGGGCGAAGATGTCGACGTATCATCACCGAAGGTCACGTTGCTCGATCGCTCGCTGGCACTTGTTTCCAGTCTGATCCCGAAAAACCAATCGTCCGCCAAAATTCCCCGGAGTCCGAGGCGCAAACGGTATCGTTCGCGATTTCGCTGTTGCGTGTCGTCAGTCAACGTTTCGCCATTGCGAATTTCATAACGAACGCGGGTATCGCCATAGAGTTCCAGCTCTGTGATTGGAATCGACAACTTCCATTTGCTCGCGGAATCCTTTTCCGCCGGGACGCTGGTCTCGGTATAGATTTTGCCGGCGTATTGTTTCTGGGTTTTTCGCGGTTGATCGGTCGATCCCGCGGGATTTGTTGCCGCCGGTTTTTTTAATTCGGCTCGAACTTCAGCAGCTTCCTTTTTTGTGATCAGTTTTTTTCGGACAAGCAAATCCAGCAACGCGTCGTTGTCCTGGGCATAGAGTGAGAATCCGCCGAGGGCCAGCGAGGCCGTGACGATGACTGTCACGGTCTTCAAATGCATCGTCGGGATAGTGCCCGGCGACATCCGGTCCGGCAATTCCGATTTATCGCTTCGGCTTTGAAGGCGCCGGCGATGCCGACGGAACCATTGGCGGTGTGGCCGTGGTCGATGCGCCTGTTTGCGGCAAAACCGGAGCGCCCGGGGCCGGAACGGCTGGAGCGTTTGGATTTACCGGCGGCGCGGAAGCCGACGGTTGCCCAGTGGTCTGTTGCCTTAGCAACTCGTTGCGCAGCCCGGTGTCCCGGCTCGTCTTGTGAGAATATATGACCGACAAAACGAAGGTCAGGGCGAAGAAAATTCCGGTCAGCCAGGAGGTGAATTTGACCAGGACGTTGGTGGTTTGCGCGCCGAAAATATTTTCCGTCACGCCACCCCCGAACGCCGCGCCAAGCCCTTCGCTCTTGGGACGTTGCATCAAGATCACCAGGATCATCAGCAGCGCGACCAGAACGTAGATCGCCAGCAGGAAATTAATCAGAATCTGCATTGGGGACGGGGAATATGGATGATCTCCGGAACTCCGCAAGATTGCTTTGCACCAGATGCTGGATGCTCGATCCTAGATTCTCGATATGCCAGGAATCCAGCATCCAGTATCTAGCATAGAATATCTTTCTTAATTGCGTTCCAAATCGCGTCCAGTTCGGCAAGATCAACCTCGCCCAGTTTTTTCCCACGGGTGGTCAATTCCTCCTCCAGCAAATTGAACCGGCGCACAAACTTGTCGGTCGCCGCTTGGAGCGCCGTCTCAGCGTCGAGTTTGCACTTCCGAGCCAGGTTCACGACCGCGAAAAGCAGGTCGCCGATTTCATCTTCAATCGATGGCGGATTGTCGCTCTGAATCGCCTGTTTCAGTTCCCCCAGTTCTTCTTCTACCTTTGCCATGACGTCGGAGAGGTCAGTCCAGTCGAAGTTCACCCGCGCGACTTTGCTTTGAGCTTTTTGCGCGCGCTGAAGGGCGGGAAGAGCACGCGGGAGACTGGCGAGGTAATGGGTGTCGTCCTTTTTCTCCTCGCGCTTAATCGCTTCCCATTGTTTCAAAACGGCGCCGCTGTCTTGCGCATTGCTTTTCCCGAAAACATGCGGGTGTCGCCGAATCAGCTTTTCGGTGATCTCGCCAACGACGTCGTTGATGTTGAACCGATTCGCTTCCCGCGCGATCTCGGCGTGCATGACCGCCAACAGGAGGAGGTCTCCGAGCTCTTCGCGAAAATGGGCGTCGTTCCTGGACCGGGCCGCTTCGGCAACCTCGTAGGCTTCTTCGATCGTCGCCGGCAAAAGAGATTCGTTGGTCTGTTCCCGGTCCCAGGGGCAACCGTCGGGGGCGCGCAACTTTGCGACGATGTCGCAAAGCTTCGCAAAGTCGTTAGTTGATGGTTGATAGTTGATAGCAGCCGCCATTTCGCATTTCTATCAACTCTCAACTAACAACTATCAACTTCTTCAAATCCTCCAGAGCGAGCGATGGGTTCCGAATTCGGAGATTTCGCCGGACGATTTCTTGCTAACGTAAATAGTGATCGCAATAACGATGGCAAATGTTCCGGTAAAAACAAACGCCACCAGCCAGGATGGAATATGCCCAACGCTCAATGCGCGGTAAAAATCGAGCGGACTTCCCATCGCTTTCGGTGCGTGGAGAAAGATCTTGGTGACCCACGCCACCAGGATCAGGATGAAAATGAAAACGTAATTTCGCTTCAACCTTCGCCCAACTGCTTCCAGCTTGCTGATTTTGAAACAGGGCAGGATCAAATCTTCGCAGACAAGTTTTTTCCATTCACCTTGAAGCAAATCCCGATTTTCCATCACCATGGGCACGAGAAAATGCGCTTCCAACATTCGGATGCGCGCGCGGAAAGCGTCGTAAAACCGATAACGTCGCGCTTCGATCCAGAGCAACCCCCAAAGGATCGCGAGATTGAAAAAGAAAATGATGTGCGGCACTTCCCGGCTGGAAAAGGCGATGGTGATAATCGCGGTGCTGCTGGTAATGGCCCAGTTCGTGGTCACATCGAGACGTTGCCGCCAGACCATGATCCGGTTCATTTCTCCGCGATAAAAGTGCGACATCGCGTTGACGTAGCCGGGATCGTAAATACTGCGCTGGAGCGAGACGGTCCTTTCCTGGTTTGGGGCCGGAACGCTATTTTCGGTTGCCACGACCGGTCAATTAACCGGATAACTGAAGGAGAATCCAACATTTCCTGCTTCGCATGGCGATTGCCCTCGTTGATCTGATTGAGCCAAAACAGATAGCGCTCCACCTTCGGGCCCGGACCCAGGCCGAAGCGATGCGCGAGCTCGTCGATCTTCTTGCCGCCACCGGCGCGATACGAAATACCGAAAAGTTTCTAGAGGAATTGCGCAGCCGGGAGGCGATCAATTCAACTTACGCCGCCGATGGCGTGGCTTTTCCCCATGCCCGCACGAAACTGGTCGATCAAATTGTGGTGGCGATCGGTCGAAGCGAAGCCGGCCTTCCGTGGACAATCAAAGGCGAAATTGCCCATCTCATATTTCTGATCGCCGTGCCGGAGCGCTTGATCAGTGACTACTTGGTGGTGGTGGGGGCGATCGCCCGTATTACCAAGGATCGGCCGTTGCGAACTTTGCTGATCCACGCCGATAACGTGGACGAATTCGTGGCAACGCTGCTCAGCGCGCCGTCAATCTAAACGCGCTCAATCCTTCTTCAGCAGACGGTTGCGGGCGCGATCGAGAATTTTTCTCTCGGTTTCGGTCAAACTGCCCATTCCCGACTTGGAGATTTTGTCGAGGATTGGATCGATCGAAGCGTAAACGTCGTCGGGTTCAACCGCCCGCGTGGTAGATTTTTGCACGACGTACAATTTCGGCTTCGGGCGAAATCGCGCTTTGAAATCGTTGATCCAGGCCAATTCCGGGCCGGCCCCGCGCAGCTCAATAAAGAAGAAAGCCAATCCGATGCTGGACCAGAGGACCACCAGGTCCTGCCAGTCGTGCGCCGCCAATCCGCTCAGCGTTCCGATCGCCGCGAGGATTGCAAAAATCCATTTTGCCGGAATCCGCAGAAAGAATTGAACATTCGGGTAGAGGGTAACGAAGGCGGTAAAAACGGCGAAGTGCAGTGCTCCCGATCCGGCCAGCCCAGTTCGGGTGGTCAGGCCCCACAGGGTCAGGATCAGCGCCGGCACCAACAACAAAAGGGCATAAAGCCAAATGTAGGCTCGCTGGCCGATGAATCGCTCGACTTCGCGTCCAAAGAAAAAAAGCATGTACATTTCAATCGCGAACCAGATCAGCGCGTAGCCGAAAGGCGGATGAATGAAGGCATAGGTCACGAGTCGCCAAACCTGGCCGTGCCAGATCTGCGCACTGTCGAACATCGCGTAGTTGAGCACGCCGTTATGAAAGAAACCGACGATCAGCGCGGTCAAAATTGCGCAAACGACGTGAACGCCTACCAGCATCGTCGTGACATCGACGGGGTACCGTCCCATCCAGGTTACCGGCCGGTAATCATCGGACGTAGTGACCCCGAACATGCCGTCAATAGACAGCCGCCGATTTGCTCGCGCAAGCAAGCGTTCGCCTAAATGCAAAAATTTCTTGGAGAACGGCGTGAACCGGATGAAATTCGTCACCCCGCTCGACTCCGCAGGATGACATCTGGCAGAACGATAGCTTATTCATGAAAAACCTCGCACCCGCTATTTCGGCGCCGAAAGGAATTGGCGATCGCCAACCGCAGAATCAGGCGGTCCTGGATTGGGTGCACGAGGTCGAACTGCTCACCAAGCCGGAAAACATTTTCTGGTGCGACGGTTCGGACCGGGAACATCAGTTCCTGCTTGAGCAGGCGACGAAGAATGGCGTTTTGTTCAAACTGAACGAGGAAAAGGTCCCCGGTTCGTATCTGCATCGCTCGAACCCCAACGATGTCGCCCGGGTCGAGCAATTCACCTTCATCTGCACGCCGACCAAAGAAGAAGCCGGTCCGACGAATAATTGGAGCGCTCCAGCCGATACCTACACGAAACTTCACGAAATGTTGAGGGGCGCGATGCAGGGACGAACAATGTTCGTCATTCCCTACATCATGGGCCCGCCCGACTCGCCCCTGACTAAGGTCGGCTTCGAAATCACCGACTCGATTTACGTGGTGCTGAACATGCGAATCATGACCCGAATGGGCGAGATTGCGGTGAAACGCCTGGGCAACGATCCGAAGGCGGAATGGAACCGCGGGGTCCATTCATTATTAGATGTCAATCCGGAGCGGCGCCTCATCTGCCATTTCCCGCAGGACAACACGATCATCTCGGTCGGCTCGGGTTACGGCGGCAATGTTCTATTGAGCAAAAAATGTCTCGCCCTTCGGATCGGTTCGTATCTCGCGCGCAAACAAGGCTGGATGGCCGAGCACATGTTGATCCTCGGAGTTGAATCCCCGGAAGGAAAAAAACATTACGTGGCGGCAGCGTTTCCGAGCGCGTGCGGCAAAACCAATTTTGCGATGTTGATTCCGCCGAAACATTTTGGCGGCTGGAAAGTCACAACGGTCGGCGACGATATCGCCTGGATGCAGATCCGCGACGGCCGGCTTTACGCCGTGAATCCGGAAAACGGTTATTTCGGCGTCGTTCCCGGAACGAATCACAAATCGAACCCGAACGCGATGAAAACGATTTCGCGCGACACGCTCTACACAAATGTCGCGCTGACCGACGACGGCGATGTCTGGTGGGAAGGCAAGGACGGTTCTCCGCCGAAACACGCCATCGATTGGCGTGGAAACGATTGGACGCCAGACTCGAAAGAAAAAGCCGCGCACCCCAATAGCCGGTTCACCGCGCCGTGCCGTAACAACCCGGTCCTCGATCCCGATTTTGAAAAAGGCGAAGGCCTTCCGATCAGCGCGATCATTTTCGGTGGGCGTCGCAGTGACACCATGCCGCTTGTCTTTCAAGCGCGCGATTGGGAGCACGGCACGTATGTCGGTGCCACGATGGGCTCGGAAACCACCGCTGCCGCCACTGGTGCGGTCGGCCAAGTGCGCCGCGATCCAATGGCGATGTTGCCGTTCTGCGGTTACAACATGGGCCAATACTTTCAGCATTGGCTCGAGATCGGCCCGCGCCTCTCGAATCCTCCGCTCATCTTCCACGTAAACTGGTTCCGGAAGGGTCCGGATGGAAAATTCCTGTGGCCCGGTTTCGGCGAAAATATGCGCGTTTTAAAATGGGTGCTTGATCGCTGCGAGGGCCACGGCGGTGGCGCCGAAACAGAGGTCGGCACGATCCCGCGCCCGGAGGACTTCGATCTCGCCGAGCTCGATATTACCCGCGATACGATGCGCGCGTTGTTCACGATCAAGCCCGACGAGTGGAAGAGAGAGCTCGAAGCGCAGCAAAAGTTCTTCGACACGCTCGGCAAAGACATGCCCCGCGCACTCAGCGCTGAGCATGACAGACTTGCCGAAAAATTCGCAAAATAACGCGCTTAATTTGCGAACCGATTCCGCATCCCGGATAATCACCGGTGGTTCGGACGAAAGAGAACAAAGAATGCGCCCCCGCGCCTCTCCAGCGGGGGTGTGTGAAGATTCGAGGGGCGCGCCAGAACAACCTCAAAGGCATCGATGTTGATCTCCCCCTCGGGCAATTGACCGTTGTCACCGGGCCGAGCGGCTCTGGAAAATCCTCTCTCGCGTTCGAAACGATCTACGCCGAAGGCCAACGCCGTTACGTCGAAACTTTTTCGCCGTACATGCGGCAGTTCCTCGATCGGATGGATAAGCCGCGGGTGGACGACATTCGCGGAATTCCGCCGGCGATCGCAATCGAGCAATCGAATCCGGTCAAAACCTCGCGCTCGACCGTCGGGACGATGACCGAGATCAACGACTACCTGAAATTGCTCTGGCCGCGAATCGCGAAAGCGTTTTGTCCCAGCTGTGGCCGCGAAATTCGGCCTGAAACAGCGAAAGCAATCGCTGATCAAGTCCTGGGCAATTGCGCTGGCCAGAACGTGCTGATCACGTTTTGGGTTTCAGTTCCGGCCAAAACTGAGCCGAAGGAGTTTTTCGGATTTCTTCAGCAGCAGGGCTATCTCCGCGTCCTGATCGATAACGAAGTCGTCCGGGTAGACGACGATCCGAAAAAGTCGCTCCGTCTCGGCACGCGGGTTCAGGTGATTCAGGATCGGATTGAAATCGCGGACAAGAATCGCGCCCGACTGGTTGAAGCGCTCGAAACCGCGCTCCGTTTCGGCAAAGGGAAGGTAAACGTTGTTCCGACAGGCTCCGACTCTCAACCTTCAGCCTTCAACCCTCATCCTTTCAGCACCGGCTGGCATTGCGCGCACTGCGATGTCGACATCCGCCCTCCGTCGCCGGGACTCTTCAGTTTCAACAATCCGCTTGGGGCCTGTCCGGAATGCCGCGGATTCGGTCGCACTGTCACAATCGATTTAAATAAGGCGATTCCCGATCGCTCGTTGTCGATCAAACAAGGCGCGGTCCGCGTTTTTCGCGGACAGGAATTCGGCGAATCCCAAAAAGATTTGCTTCGCGCCTGCGCCCGAGAAGACGTCGATATCAACATTCCATTCGAGGAATTGCCGAAAGCGGATCAACAATTTGTTATCGAGGGTGAGAAGTCAGTGGTGGCGGCGCGCGAACGTGGGGAAAAGTACAGCGACGACGATTACGACGATGATCGCTGGTACGGGGTGCGCGGGTTTTTCCGCTGGGCCGAATCGCAGGTCTACAAAATGCACATGCGCGTGCTGCTCAGCCGTTATCGCTCTTACACCACTTGTCCGCGTTGCAACGGCGGACGTTTTCAGCCGGAAGCGCTGAACTTTCGAATTGTAGCGGCGGTCTCCGACCGTCGAGACGGCGATCAGAGATCGCCGCTACAGCTAACGCTTCCAGATTTTCAAGCGCTCTCGATTGATAACGCACGAGATGTTTTGCAGGACCTCGAACTTCTTTCTGAAGACAAGACCGCGGAGATGTTGCGCAACGAGATTTGCGCTCGCCTGAATTATCTCTGCGAAGTCGGCGTTAGTTATCTCACCCTCGATCGATCGACGCGGACATTGAGTGGCGGCGAAGTCCAGCGAGTCAATCTCACGACCTGCCTCGGCGCGTCGCTGGTTAACACTCTGTTCGTGATGGACGAGCCGAGTATCGGACTGCATCCGCGCGACGTCGGCAGGCTTGTGCGGGTCATGCATAATTTGCGCGATCGCGGCAACACCCTGCTCGTGGTTGAGCACGAGGAACAAATCATTCGCGCCGCCGATAATTTGATCGATATCGGTCCCGGCCGCGGCGAGGACGGGGGCGAACTGGTATACAGCGGGGCACTGGACGATTTTGTCTTAGGTGGAACGCGTCCTCCGAACGCGTTTAAATCGCGCTCGGAGAGCGCGATCCACCAATCGCTAACTCGAGATTATCTCACAGGGAAGAAATCAATTTCGATTCCGAAGTCGAGGCGGCGATCGAAGTCGGCGATCAAGATTTCTGGCGCTCGCGAGCACAATCTCAAGAATATCGATGTCGAAGTTCCGCTCGGTGTTTTCACCTGCGTTACCGGCGTCTCCGGTTCCGGCAAATCCACTCTGATTCACGATGTGCTTTATCGGAACTTGCTTTTGGCCAAGGGTCAGTCGTCCGACCACGAAGCGGGCGCGTGCAAATCGGTCACCGGCGCGCATCGCATCCGTGAAGTGGTGATGGTCGATCAATCGCCGCTCGCGCGCACGCCGCGTTCGACGCCGATTCTCTATCTGGGTCTTTATGATCGGGTTCGCGAACT
This sequence comes from uncultured Verrucomicrobiae bacterium, assembly GCA_963817335.1. Classification (GTDB taxonomy): domain Bacteria; phylum Verrucomicrobiota; class Verrucomicrobiia; order Chthoniobacterales; family UBA10450; genus AV40. Next base: position 375,517 of record CAWFNX010000005.1, read on the forward strand.
GTTTGCCGGACTGCCGGAAGCTTTGGCGCAAGGCCTGACTGCGAGCGCGTTTTCGTTCAATTCCGGCAGCGGCCGTTGCGAACGTTGTTCGGGGACCGGTTTCGAAAAAATTGAAATGCAGTTCCTGAGCGATCTTTATGTGCGTTGCGCTGAATGCGAAGGCAAACGGTTTCAACCGCACGTGCTGAAGATCAAGCTGCACGGTAAATCAATTCACGATTTGCTCGAGCTGACCGTTCACGAAGCGATTCAATTCTTCGCCCAGATCGGCGAGCTCAAAACACTCTCCGAGCCACTCGACATTTTGGATGAAGTCGGCCTCGGCTATCTGCGACTCGGACAACCTTTGAACACCCTTTCCGGCGGCGAATCGCAACGGCTGAAATTAGTCAGACATCTCCGGGAGAACTCTGTGGCGGCAGGCGTCTCGCCTGCTAATCGCAACGGTGCAGCCGGGACGGCTGCCTCCACAGAAGAAGCGCGCGGAAATCTCTTCATCTTCGATGAGCCGACCACCGGTTTGCATTTCGATGACGTCGCGATGCTGCTTCAGGTTTTTCAGCGTCTGGTCGGCGCCGGCCATTCCCTGGTCGTGATCGAGCACAACCTCGAAGTCGTTAAATGCGCAGATTGGATCATCGATCTTGGTCCGGAAGCGGGGGACGAAGGCGGCGAAATCGCAGCCGAAGGGACGCCGGAGCAAGTCGCGAGGGTTGAAGCGTCACACACCGGAAGATTTTTGAAGCACGTCATCCCGAGCGGACGCGAGCGACCTCGCAAAAGCACACGGAAGTTCGAGAGGTCCTTCGCTTACTCTCAGGATGACAGTGAAGAACTCGCTCGTGCGGCTGAAACTGCGCCGCGTTTCAGGATTAGCGGAACAAACGGCGGAATCGGTGTTCACGGTGCGCGCGAGCACAATCTCAAGAACATCGACGTCCGGATTCCACGTGACCAGATGGTCGTGATCACTGGCCTTAGCGGTTCCGGAAAATCGACGCTGGCCTTCGATATTTTGTTCGCAGAAGGGCAGCGACGGTTTCTCGACAGCATGTCGCCTTATGCACGGCAGTTCGTCGAGCAACTTGAAAAGCCAGATGTCGATCTCGTCACCGGTCTGCCTCCGAGCGTCGCGATCGAGCAGCGAGTGACGCGGGGCGGCGGAAAATCAACGGTCGCGACCGTGACCGAGGTTTATCATTTTCTGAGATTGCTCTTCGCCAAAACCGGAACGCAGTTTTGTCCGGACTGCAATCTACCGGTTGAAAGCCAGAGTCTGGCCGCGCTCGTGAAACAAATCGAGGCGGCTGCCAAACGCGGCGCGCTCAAAGTGCTCGCCCCGCTGGTCAAAGCGCGAAAAGGATTTCACACCGACGTCGCGCGTTGGGCCGAGCGCCAAGCCTTCGACACTTTGTTCGTCGACGGGCAATTAATCCCCGTCGGGGAATTTCGGCGACTGGAACGTTTCAAGGAACACTCCATTTCAGTTGTAGTCGGCGTGATCGACGCAAAACGGATTGCCAAGGCGAGAAATCTGGCGCAACGCGCGCTCGAAATCGGACGAGGCACGGCCCATCTGCTCGATTCGAAAAATAATCTGACGGTGGTCAGCACTGAGATGAGTTGCCCGAACTGCGGCCGGGCGTTCGAAGAACTCGATCCGCGATTGTTTTCGTTTAATTCGCCGCACGGCGCCTGCGAGGAGTGCGGTGGGTTCGGCGAAATCTGGGACCAGGAATTTCAAACCGCTGCCGAAGAGACCGGCGACTCCGTGCTGGAGAACGAACTTCGGGCCGAGCGCGAATCGGAATGGATCGATGCCACCGAGGCCCACGAGTGTCCCAAGTGTCACGGATCGCGGATCAACGAAGTTGCCCGACATGTGCGTGTGCAGGGAATGACAATCGATCAGTTCACAAGTCTTTCCGCCAGCGACGCCGCGGAGAAGATCGACAAACTAAAGTTTACCGGAACTCAGGCGACGATTGCGGCCGATTTGATTCCCGAAATCCGGCAGCGCCTGCTTTTCATGGAAAACGTCGGGCTCGGTTATCTCGCGCTCGGGCGTTCGGCAAAGACTTTGAGCGGTGGCGAATCGCAACGGATCCGGCTGGCGGCGCAACTTGGGTCTAATCTCCGGGGCGTTCTTTACGTGTTAGACGAACCGACAATCGGTCTTCATCCGCGCGACAATTTGCGATTGCTCGACACCCTGGAGGCGTTGCGCGAAAAAGGAAATTCGCTGGTGATTGTCGAGCATGACGACGAAACCATGCGCCGGGCTGATCACATTGTTGATCTCGGGCCGCTCGCCGGCATTCATGGCGGCGAAGTTGTCGCGACCGGAACCTTGCGTGACATCGAACGGGCTAAAAATTCCGAAACCGGTCGATGCCTGAAGAACCCGCTGTCCCATCCGACACGAGAGACGCGGCGATCATTGCGCGCGGTCGAAAACTGGATCGAAGTGCACGGCGCGCGGGCCAACAACCTGAAGAACGTTAACGTTAGCTTTCCAGTTGGGCGGCTTTCCGTGATCACGGGAATCTCCGGCTCGGGCAAATCGACTTTGATGCACGACGTTCTGCTTCCAGCGGTGATGGAAGATTTGGAAAACAAAAAACGGCGCGGCAATAGCGACTTGTTCAAGCTCGTGAGCGGCACCGAGGAGATCGAGGCTGTTTACGAAGTGGACCAATCTCCGATTGGCAAGACATCGCGGTCCACCCCCGGAACTTACATCAAGGTGTTCGATGAGATCCGGAACCTCTACGCGCAGCTTCCGGTTTCGCGGGTGCGCGGGTATTCCGCTAGTCGCTTTTCATTTAATGCCGAGGGCGGCCGTTGCGAAACCTGCAAGGGCCAGGGCGTGATCAAACTCGAAATGAATTTTCTGCCGGAAGCGCTGGTGCCATGCGAGGATTGCGGCGGCCGCCGTTACAATCCTCAAACGCTAGAGGTGCTCTACAACGAAAAATCGATCGGCGACGTGATGGAGATGACGATCGAGGAGGCGGCCGAGTTTTTCTCCGCGCATCCAAAGATCGCGCGACCGCTGTCGTTGCTCGTCGAAACGGGACTCGGCTATCTCAAGCTTGGTCAGCCGAGTCCGACGTTGAGCGGCGGCGAAGCCCAGCGGTTAAAACTCGTGACTCAGCTGAAACGCGGTGTCGGTCGCGCCGAAAACGAGCGGATCCGCAAGATGCGCAAGCCGGGCTCAACCCTTTACCTGTTGGAAGAGCCGACGATCGGTTTGCACATGGCCGATGTCGATCTCCTGCTCAAAGTGCTCCATCGACTGGTCGATGAGGGCAACACCGTGATCGTGATCGAGCACAATGTGAGCGTGATGGCGGAGGCGGATTACATCGTCGATCTCGGGCCGGAAGCAGGCGCGGCCGGCGGCAAAGTTGTCGCCAGTGGGACACCGGAGCAGGTGGCGAAAAACAAGACCAGCCGGACCGCACCATTTTTGCGAAAAGTATTGAACCGTTCGGGCGCTCGGTAAGAATCGCGCACCGAATGCTTGCTTATTACATCCACGATCTCGATCCGCTGCTCTTCCGGATTTACGACAACGTTGGGCCGCGGTGGTACGGGTTGGCCTACGTTTTGGCGTTTGTTTGCAGTTATTTTGTTTATCGGAAACTGGCCCAACGTGGCTTCGCCGATTTACCGGTGGGCAAAGTCGGTGACTTTATAACCGGGGCGGCGCTCTTTGGCGTGATTATCGGCGGGCGCATTGGCTACGTTTTTTTCTACAAACCGGAAATGTTGCGGGAGCCGTTGTCGATCTTCCGGGTCTGGGAAGGCGGAATGTCCAGCCACGGCGGAATGATCGGCGTGCTAGCGTTCACGTTTTACTTTGCCTGGCGGCACAAGATCTCCTGGACGAATCTCGGCGACAATCTCGTTGTCACCGCTCCGCTCGGTCTGTTCTTTGGCCGGTGCGCCAATTTCATCAACGGCGAACTTTACGGTAGGGCGGCAAATGTCTCCTGGGCGATGCAGTTTCCGAAAGAGCTGACCGAAAACACAAATGAAGCCGAACAGGCGGTTGCCGCCTGCCGACAAATCGATCCTTCGCTTAATTCTCCTGAGGCGATCGTTACCGCGGTGCGTCATCAGCCGCAGGTCAAGGAAGCGCTCCGCTCAATTTTAACACCGCGGCATCCGTCACAACTGTATGAAGCTTTCTTTGAAGGCGTCGTGCTATTCTCGATTCTGTGGTTCGTTCGGACGCGAATGCGCCAACCGAACGGCGTGCTCACCGGGTTATTTTTCATTTTCTATGCGATCTTTCGCATCATCGTGGAAAATTTCCGTGAACCGGATGCCAGCTTGATCGGCGGATTTACCCGTGGCCAGTTTTTCTCGTTCTTCCTGATCGCAATCGGTCTCGCCTTTGTCGTCTTTGCCAAACTGCGGCCGACCTTTCCGGAAAAGATCGCCACGCGCGAGTAGCCCTTTCGCTTTTGCCAGAATCCGCTAATAGTTTCGGCAGGTGAATTGATTGATAGCGTTGTTGATTGCGGCTGGCGGTCTGGTCTTTGCCTTTGGGCACGCCACCGTTGCCGGTAAGCTCGTTCTTCTACTCCTCGCGGTCGGCTCGATTTTTAGCTGGTCGGTCATGCTGACCAAGCTGCGGGTGATCCAGTTCGCCCGAAAACAAAACGCGCGTTTTCTGCACGCGTTCCGGCAGGATCGGCAACCCCTGCGGTTATTCGAGAAGAACGCGCGCTTCCCCGGTTCGCCACTTTTCAACGTTTATCGGGCGGGCTGCCAGGAAATGACTTTCCAAATGCTCGGTTCGGCCGAGGTCGACGAGACATTCAAAGCCCGGCTAGGAATTGCCGACAAGGTTTCGCCGGTCCAAATGGGCTCAGTGACCGCCGCGATGGAGCGCGCAGTGGGGGAAACAGCGCTTGAGCTCGAGTCGCAAATGATTTTGCTGGCGACCGCGGTCAGTGGTTCGCCGTTTCTGGGATTGCTCGGAACGGTCTGGGGCGTGATGGACGCCTTTACCGGTGTGGCCGAAGCCGGCGCGCCGAACCTTGCCGCAATGGCCCCTGGCGTTTCGGGCGCGCTCATCACCACCGTTACCGCGCTCTGCGTGGCAATTCCGGCAATGTTCGGTTACAACTTTTTGGTCACACGAATTCGGGGAATGATCGTCGAGATGGACAATTTCGCCGCCGAACTTGCGTCTGAGCTCGAGCACAAGTTTGTCGATCACGGCGCCCGGGAATCGGCCTTTCGCAGATGAGGCGTTACTCGCAGCGGCAAAGTCTGACTTCACTCGCGGAGATTAACATCACTCCACTGCTCGACTTGGCCTTCGTCCTTCTCATCATTTTCATGATCACCACTCCGCTGCTGGAGAGCAGCATGAGTCTGATTATCCCATCGAGCGGGGCCAAGAATCCGCCGGTCACTTCGCAGCAGGTGCAGACGGTTTCGATCGATCGCAACGAAGCGATTCGGTTCAACAATCAGATTGTAGATATTGATTCTCTGACGGCGCAGTTGGCCGAAATCAAACGCGTTAATCCGGATGTCGCGGTGGTCATTCGGCCGGATCGCGATTTGCCGGTGCAAAAGTTAATCAGCCTGATGGATGCCTTGCAGCGCGCCCAGATCATGAAGGTTGGGATCGCAACCCGGGCGGAGCAGAGGTAGCGATGCCGAAGAACCTGCGGTTTTGGACGAATGTCGGGCTCATTGGCCTGGCCCACATCGCGGTGATCTACGGATTGATTCGTTGGAGCCGCGACAGCAAAGACGAAGGCGCTCAAAGCGTAACTTGGTTGAATGGCGGCGCCGGGGACGGAATGGTGGCCGAGAAAAAGGACCCCCCGATTCGCGAGAAAACCTTGCCACGCCCGCTTTCAAAAACTGAGAAAGTGCGGGAGGAAGATGAAGATCGGCCGGTTTTAACCTCCGCACCGAGCGAGATTCAATTACCAGCTCCAACGGCCAGGCCTTCGACGACACCAACCGCGACGCCAAAACCGAAGCCGAGAATAAAAGGCACGCCGAAGCCCACCCCAAAACCAACTCCGAAACCCACGCCAAAGCCGTCGCCGAAAAAACAGACTGTTGCGAAGGCGAAGCCGCTGCCCAAGGCGAAGCCAAAGCCCGAAGAAAAGGAAGAGCCCCCCAAGAAATCCGAAGTCGCCGATACCGAGAAAAAGAAAATTGTTTTGGCGAAAAATGAATTGCCTGAGCCGAAACCTCCCGCTAAGGGACCTCCGGCGACCCAAGCCGGTGCCGGCAAAGGAACATCTCCGGGAACCGGTGGCGGCCACGCTGGTGGCAGCGTAAGCCAGTCGCAGTTCGGTTGGTATGGCAGCATGCTGCACGACCGTTTTTACAGTGAATGGGCCCAACCGACGACGGTCGCGAATGCGGGCGGGAAAAATTCTGTGCTGGTAAAACTTCGAATCGAAAGGGACGGCCGCGTCTCGAGTTTCGAAATTGTTCGGTCGTCGGGCAATGCCGAGCTGGACGATTCGGTTAAAACGTTGGCGGACAGAGTGAATCACGTCGATCCGCTGCCGGATGGCCTCGGCAAAGGCGATCACTACGACGTAAAAATCAACTTCGAGCTGAACTCGGAATAAACTGTAGCGGCAGTCTATGACCGTCGCATCATTCTACCGACGCCAATAGAGCATCGCTATAGAAGCGCTAAAGATCGTCCTTCGCGGCCTTCCACCTGGTCCACGGTGCATTGTCGCGGCAATTTATCTTTTCGCCAACGCACGATCTTTGTTCCATGCCGAAATCGTCCACCGGTGAAATGATCGTAGGTTACTTCGACGACAATCTTCGGGTCGATTGGTTCCCACTCGCCGCTGCGCTCCGTGCTCCATCGACTCGGACCCCCGGGCGCGTTACCGGTAAAGCCAGGCGGCTTGCGCAGCGCTTCAAACTTTTTTGTGAGAGCGCGACGCTCTTCCGTATTAAACGCCGAGGTAAAGCCGACGTGGTCTAGCAATCCGTTCTTATCGTAAAGACCGAGCAGCAAGGAACCCAAAATCTTTGCGCCGCTCGCGTAGCGAAATCCGCCCACCACGCAATCGGCAGTTCGGATCTGTTTGATTTTCACGACCGCGGTCCGTTCGCCTGACGCGTACGGCATATCGATGCGCTTCGCGATGACCCCGTCAAGATCGCCGCCGGCTTTTTGGAACCACTTCTTCGCTTGTTTAAGATCTGTGGTGGCTGGTGAAAGGCGAGCCGCGCCTTTCGATTTGAAATTTGCGCGAGCGAATTTCTCCAGCGCTTTTCGGCGGTCCCGCAATGGCTTCTTCAACAGCGAGTGCCGATCGTAACCCAGAAGATCGAACACGATGAAAATCGCCGGGTGTTCCTTGGCAAGCTTCGCCACCCGGCTGGCCGCCGGATGCAATCGTAACTGGAGCTCATCGAACGAGAGCGCGCCCTTAACTGGAATGGCGAGCTCGCCGTCGAGAACAAAGCCTTTCGACGGCAATTTTCGAACTGCTTCGACGACATCAGGGAAATAGCGGGCCAGTGGCTGGCCCGATTTTGATTGCAGATAGACGTTATCGCCGTCGCGAAAGGCGATGCATCGAAATCCGTCCCACTTCGGTTCGTATTGCCAGTCGTCGCCATTAGGAATTTCGTCTGCCGACCGGGATTCCATCGGCGGCAACGGCGGCTTTATGATGAAGGGCATCCTTTAGGATATCGCCGCGGAGCGAGCTTCGGCGGGCGTTTTCCGTTTAAAACCGCGCCCGCGACAGAAATGTATCGAAGCTCGATCCCATCGGCAGCGCAACGCAACATCAAACCACCGCGACTCATATCCCCGCGACCGACAAAATCAGCTGGAAAACGCAAACGCTCGCTAAAATGTCTTAGAAAAACATCGACGTATTTCCCGGTCGCAATGCTGCCGAGCAAAACAATGTCGCAAGCGGCAGGAAGTTTTCGCGCCAGGAGGCGAACCGATTTTTCCAACGGCTTGCGATAACGCGGGTCCTCTTCGTCGATGTTAACCGCAGCAAATTCGCGCAGGTCTGAAAGCGTGATGATTGATCTTGCATCGACCAGACCAAGGGTGGGCGTGATCACGAAAACGCCACAACTTTCGTCATTCGAGCGCGCAAACGCGTTCGCGTAAGCAATCTTCCCGCGAAAATACAAGCCACTCAGAAAGGTAAAAACCTCGGCGATGGTAGCTCCCTGTTTGCTCCGCAGTTTCTTCGCCAGTTCGAATTGGGCTCGCTCGCTCAGGATCATTTGGGCTCTTCGACCGCCGGCATAGGCTGGCGAAAGCAAAAAGATCCGGTTCGGAAGCAGGACGATCTTACCAGGCATGGAACAGGTAATTTGCGAACGAACGATCCCGCGGCAATCGGCGTCGATTAAATTGGGGCGGCTGATTTTGCCCTGGCCCGGGCGCGATTGGCCTGAAGTTCGGCGAGATGCTTTTCGGACCAGCGACAAAGTCCGCGCAGCGGCTCAATCAAAGTTCGCCCGAGACGAGAAAGCGAATACTCCACTCGGGGCGGAACCACCGGGTAAACTTTTCGATCGACCAAACCGTCCCGTTCCAGGCTGCGCAGGGTCTGGGTCAACATTTTCTGGGAGATTCCGCCAATCTCTCGATGAAGTTCCGCGTAGCGCATCGTTTTTTTGGACAAGAGTTGGATAACAAGCGCAGTCCATTTGTCCGCGATCCGATCGAGGACGAGCCGGGACGGACACTGGGAATCCATGACTGAGGCCATGCGCTCTTGTAACCGGCGATCGGTCTACGTGCAAGCTCGCATGTAGTATGTACAGAAGACTGTATATGCGTTTCCGAGGTGTAGTTGACGAAATGGGCGCGCCTCCGAGATTTAAGTATGTCTTTAGAATTACTTTTAAACGATGCAAACCCGGACAAGGCAACGCCTCCCGGCGAGGCAACGGTAAGGCCAGATGATTCTTTGTTGCTGGACGAATATTCTCGGACGGTTGTGGCCGCGGTTGATCGGGTTGCGCCTGCGGTTGTGAACATCGATATCAAACATCAACTCAATAGCCGGCGCGGGCCGCGCGAAGTCGGCGGAAGTGGTTCGGGATTCGTCATCGCACCTGACGGATTTATTTTGACCAACAGCCACGTTGTTCATGAAGCGACCGCGGTGGTAGTGAATCTGTCCGACGGTCGCGAATATCCTGCGCAATTGGTCGGTGACGATCCCGACACTGATCTCGCGGTGATTCGGATCGACGCGCCTAATCTGGCGCATGTTCGATTGGCTGAGTCGGAAAGCTTGCGGGTGGGACAAATCGTCATTGCCATTGGAAACCCGTTTGGCTTTCAGGCGAGTGTGACCGCGGGCGTGATCAGCGCGCTCGGGCGCTCGATGCACGCGCAATCTGGCCGGCTGATCGACAACATCATTCAAACGGATGCGGCGCTGAATCCCGGAAATTCGGGCGGTCCACTAGTGAACTCCGCCGGGGAAGTGATTGGAGTGAACACGGCCATGATTCGGCCGGCCCAGGGGATTTGTTTCGCAATTGCGAGCAACACTGCGCGATTTGTGGCGGGCTGGTTGATCAAGGACGGAAAAATACGCCGCAGCTACATCGGCGTGGCCGGACAAAATATTCCGGTCCATCGCCGGGTGGTTCGTTTCTACAATCTGCCGCTCGAAACGGCGGTGCTGATAGCGTCGGTCGAAAAAGAAAGTCCTGCCGCGAAATCGGGTCTGCGCGAAGGCGATTTGATTGTCGCATTTGATGGCGAACCGATCGGCAGCATCCACGAATTGCATAAACGACTCATGGCGGAGCAGATTGGGGTGGAATCGAAGATCGCAATCATTCGACACACCGAAAAACTGGAATTGCCGATCATGCCGGAAGAGTCGCGGTCGCGCGAATAATCGCGGTGATCGCAGGGTCTCGCCTGCAAATCTAAATTTTCTCGCAGCCGGCACGGCCGCCTCTACAGTGAAAAAGGAATGAAAATTCTTGTGATCGGGAGCGGCGGCCGGGAACACGCGCTGGTTTGGAAATTGAAACAATCTCCGACGGTCGATCACATTTTTTGCGCGCCCGGGAACGCGGGAACGGCGGCAATCGCCCAGAACGTGGCAATTCCGGCGACCGATCTCAGTCAATTGCGCAGCTTCGCCAAAGAAAACACGGTCGGTCTTACCGTCGTTGGCCCCGACGATCCGCTGGCGATGGGAATTGTCGATCTCTTTAACGCCGACCGGTTGCGCGTTTTCGGGCCCACAAAATCAGCGGCGCGCCTGGAGTCATCGAAGATTTTTGCCAAGGAATTGATGCGCGCACAGAAAGTGCCGACGGCCGAAGCTCAAACATTTTCCGAAAGCCAGGAAGCCCTCGAATATTGCGCGCAACGGAAATTCCCGGTTGTGATCAAGGCCGATGGGCTGGCCCTCGGCAAAGGTGTAATCATCGCGTCCGATCAAGCGGAAGCGAAGACGGCGATTGAAGCGATGATGAATGAAGCGCGTTTCGGCGACGCCGGGCGGCGGATTGTAATCGAAGAATTTCTTCGCGGCACCGAATGTTCGCTTCATGCGCTGGTGGACGGGAAGGATTATCGGCTGCTTGAGTCTGCCCGGGACCACAAACGCGCGTTCGATGGCGACCAGGGCCCGAATACCGGCGGCATGGGCGCCTTCAGCCCGGCGAACAACTGGAATCGGCAGTTGCAGACGACATTCGAGACGAAAGTGATGCAACCTCTTCTGGATGGCTTGCGCAGAGAAGGCATTGTCTATCGCGGCCTGTTGTATCCGGGATTGATGATCACCGAGGACGGTCCGCGGGTGCTCGAGTTCAACTGCCGGTTCGGCGATCCGGAGACGCAAGCGTTGCTCCCTCGAATGAAATCCGACTTGGTGTCGCTGTTGGAAGCGACAATCGATGGCAAGATCGACAATCACGCGATCGAATGGGACGAACGCGCGTCGGTAACAGTCGTCCTCGCGTCGGCTGGTTATCCCGGAAAATATGAGACCGGGAAAAAGATTTCAGGTCTTGGCGAGGCGGCCAAACTCGATGGAGTCCAAATTTTTCACGCCGGAACAAAAAGCGAGCACGGTGAAGTGGTGACGGCCGGGGGCAGGGTTTTGGCAGTCACCGCATTGGGCGCCACCATTACAGAGGCGCGCGAGCGCGCTTACGAAGCAGCATCACTTATCGGTTTCGACGGATGCCACTATCGTCGCGATATTGCTCTGAGCGCGGCGACAGGCTAAACAGTGAAGCGATGTTTAACCGAGCCGGGCTAACCGCGATCTCAATAGCGTTGGCAATACACGTTTACGGCCAGAATCCGGTGCCGTCTTCGGCGCCGACAACCAGCAGTCCCTTAACGGCCGCGAAATCTCCCGCATCGTCGCCGTCGCCGTCGCCAACAACCGAGCAAATCATCAATTCGTTAGGCGAGGCGGATCTGCAAGCCGCGCTTTCTCTCTTGAAAGCCAATTTTGCCAGTCCCGATGCAATCACCGACGCCGAATTGAATCGCGCTACGCTGACAGGATTGCTGGTTCGAATGCCCGGGGGATTAATGCTTCTGGCGAATCGCGAAGGCACGACGGCGGAGAACGCCGGTCCGTTTTACAGTGAGATTTTTGAAGGCCATCTCGGCTATTTGCGGCTCGGCGACCTAAACGCGGCAAACCTTAAGGAGCTCGATAAGAAATTACAGGAGTTCGGCCCAAAGAAGATCGATGCGGCGATCATCGATCTTCGGGCAAGCAGCACCGGCGATTTCGCGAGCGCCGCTGAGTTTGCCAAACGATTTTGCCCCAAAGGCAAACCGCTTTTCAGCGTGCGCAAACCGGGTGCGCGTCAAGACCGGCAATTTACTTCGGACCGGGACCCCGCTTTTCAAGGGTTGATTGTTGTTCTGGTCGATAGCGCTACGTCAGGCGGCGCCGAAGCGCTCGCTGCGACCCTCAAACTTTACGACAAAGCGTTGATCATCGGACAATCGACGGCGGGTCGAGCGGTCGAATATTCAGACCAGCCGTTACCTAGCGGCAAAATTCTCCGCGTCGCGTCCGCCGAAGCAGTCCTGCCCGACGGTCAACCGGTGTTTCCCGTAGGAGTAAAACCGGATTTGCCGGTCGAAATGCCGGAGACAGAGAAACGACAAGTGTTCCGCCAAAGCGCCGAAAAAGGAATGGGCCCGTTTGTCTACGAAACCGATCGACCGCACTTGAACGAAGCCGCGCTCATGGCCGGAACCAATCCCGAACTGGACATTCCAGACGCGCAACGCCGCCTGCGATCGCGCTCGGGACAACCGTTACGCGATCCGGTTTTGCAGCGTGCTCTCGATGTCGTCACCTCGCTCGAGATTTATCAGAAGCACTGACGTGCATCCACTGGAAGAAAGAATCGGTTACAAGTTCCGCAATCCGCTGTTGCTGGCCGAGGCCCTGACTCATCCCAGCCTTGGTCACGAGACTCAGCAACGCCATTTCGATAATCAACGTCTCGAGTTTTTAGGCGACGCCATCCTACAACTCGTGATCACGGAATATCTTTTTGGTCACTTCAAGGATCAACCCGAAGGGCAGCTGACAAAATTGCGTTCGCGTCTTGTCTCACGAGATGCATTGAAGACCCACGCGGTGAATATCGAGCTCGGCCAGTTCCTGTTGATGGGACGCGGTGAGGAAGCATCAGGAGGTCGAGCGCGGACGTCTACTGTAGCCGACGCCTTCGAAGCATTGATCGGCGCCGTTTATCTCGATGGCGGCCTGGAGGCAACGAGAAAATTCATTTTGATGCAGGCGAAAGCGGACCTGGCCCAGCTGGCCGAGGAACCCGTTGATATTAATCCCAAAGGAAATCTGCAGGAATTGTTGCAAAGCATTTCACCGAAGAGCCCGGTTTACGAAGTTCTTTCCCAGACGGGACCCGAACACGACAAACGATTTGTCGTGCAGGCAGTCTGGGAGGGGATCGTGCTGGGGAAAGGCCGCGGCCGCAGCAAAAAACAGGCGGAAACTGCCGCGGCTGAAGAAGCGATGCAGCTAAAGCGCTGGAAGAAACTGAAACGTCCCGGCAAGAAGAAGAAAGCGTAGCCACGCGCCTGTGGCGCGTCCGGGCGGAACAAACGGCGCACAGCGCCGTGGCTACACAGAATGGCGCAACGCATCCACGTTGCCTGACGGTCCGCTCCAACGCAGCCGTCTGGAAATACATTTCGTCACAAATTCTTTCGCTCGGGCGATCGCGTCGGCTAAAGGCGCGCCTTTGGCAAGCCCGCCTGTAATTGCCGCCGAATAGGTGCAACCCGTCCCGTGAGTTGCTACATCGCGAACAAACGGCGCCGAGAATTCAATCACGCGCCCATCGGCAAACAAAAGATCGATTGCGTTGTCGCCTTCCAAATGTCCGCCCTTCAGCAGAACTGCCGCCTTGAACTTTTCTTTTAATTCTTTGCCAGCGCGCTCCATCGAAGCGCGGTCGGCAACCTTTCGGCCGAGCAACTGCGATGCCTCATCCAGATTTGGGGTGATCAGCGAGGCAAGCGGAAACAGTTTTTTTTCGTAAGCTTCAATGGCGCCGCGTTCCAAAAGTGGATCGCCACCGGTCGCGGTAATCACCGGATCGACGACAACTGGACCGCGGTACTCAAGATCGATGATCGATTGGGCCACCGCGGTAATGGTCGCTGCCGAACAGAGCAAGCCGGTCTTCATCGCGGCGATCGGAAAATGTTTTGCCAAGACTTCGATCTGCGCGCGAACCATTTCCGGACTGATCGGTTCCAGCCGCGAAACTTTCCCGGGAGTTTCGGCGACGACGCAGGTCACCGCGCTCAACCCGTAAACATCAAGCGCGCTGAATGTTTTCAGGTCGGCCTGGAGTCCGGCGCCGGCACTGCTATCCGAACCGGCAATGGTGAGCGCGACTGGGATGTTTGAGGTTTGAGTTTTGATGCTTGATTTAGTTGTCCACTAACCTGCGTGGTTTGTTTTGTAGGGCAACCAGTCACGGCAGGCGATGCGCCTGCCCTGCAATTTCATTGGACGGCTCGACCGAACGACATCGATAAACTACGCGCCGTCGTTCCCGATCGCTTCGACCGGGCAGCCTTCCATTGCTTCCTTACAAAGAGCTTCTTCCTCGGGATTCTCGGGCTGCTTGTAGACGTAGGAGTGCCCGCCGTCGTCGTTGCGCTTGAAATTGGCCGCCGCCGTTTCCCGGCACAGATCGCAGTCGATGCATTGCTCGTCCACGTAGAATTTCCCAGCAGCGTTCTCGGGATATTTATTTGCCGCATTGGCCATATTTTGGGGATTGAGCAGCAATGAAAGGTTAAGAAGAAAGGATGGAACCGCAATGGGATTTGACCTTTCGTGAGGATCCAAGCGACCATTAGCGCGATTCGACGCGAAGAATCTGGAACAAATGAAAAAAGAGACAGTCGCCACGGTGCGCGCATTCCTGATCGAGTTGGCGATCTATTCGGTGCTCGTCGTCGCCTATTTCTTTCTAGTGCTTCATTTCCTCGGAAGCGGGCTGCGCCAACTGGAGCAGGAACACCGATATACCTATGCCATCGTTGCGGTCCTGCTCATGATCGGCCAAGCGGTGCTGCTGCAATACCTTACCACATTCTTGCTCCAAGTGATTCGGCGTCGCTCTTGATTGATAATATGTTTTTTCCGATCTCCGGAGCTCACATCAGCCCGATCTACCTGATAGTCGTCGGGTTCGTGATTGGAATATTGGGTGGATTTTTCGGTGTTGGCGGGAGTTTCATTGCCGGTCCCGCATTGCGCATCGTCGGTTTAGATTGGAATTATGCCGTTGGGACTGATCTCGCCCACATCGTCGGTAAGTCCGTGGTAGCGGTGCGGCAGCATCGCGCTTTCGGGAACGTCGATCTAAAACTCGGCGCTTATATGACTGTGGGCACGATCGTCGGCGCTGAGATTGGTGCCCAACTGATTCAAATCCTGAAACGCACCGGCAACGTGAACTTCGTCGTCAGCGTTGTCTCAATCGCGGTCTACGTCAGCATTTCCAGCTTTATGGTTTGGGAGAGTCGCAAATCTCTCGCCATGGCGAAGTCGACTACGAAACGTGATCACTCGGCATTCAGCCCTGTCACGCGCGCGATTCAGAGAATGAATATCCCCCCAATGATTCACTTACCAACTTCGGGCGTCACAATTTCGCTTTGGGTGATTCTGGCCGTGTCGTTAGTCGGCGGTCTGTTCAGTGGATTTCTCGGCGGCGGCGCCGGTTACATCCGCATGCCGTCGATGGTTTACGTGCTAGGAATCCCAACTCATCTCGCAGTCGGCACCGATTTGTTTGAGATTATCATCTCCGCCAGCTACGGAACTTTCACTCACGCGGTGAAAGGCAACGTCGACATTCTGATCGCGCTGGTCATGCATACCGGCGCCGCGATCGGCGCCCAGATCGGTGCGATTGCCACCCAGTATTTTGCCGGTCCCAAAATTCGCCTCGCGTTCGTGCCGTTGCCGCTGATCGGGGCCGCGATCGTTATTTACACCCTGATGAGCGGACACAAATTGTAGCCGCGCATGAAAATCTTGATTTGCAGCGATGGAATGCCGGCCGCCGAGAGCGCCATGAGACTCGGGGGAGCGTTCGCGGTCCCGCTCAAGGCGGATGTCGTCGTTCTAGGCGTCGCTGAAAGGCCTGAAGACGAAGGTTCGCTGCAGCAGGCGCTCGAGAAACAAGCGGCGTCACTTCGGACCCAAGATTTCTCGCCGAAGATTGAAATGTGCGCCGGCGATCCGGTGGCTCAGATTGCCAACGAGACGGCGAAGACAAAATACGATCTCGTCGTCGTCGGCGCCCGCAAAACCGGTGCGACCGGTTTGCATTGGCGCTCGGCAAAAATGTACGAGTTAATTAAGTCCATTGCCCCGCCGGTTTTGGTCGCGATGGGGGAATGGGCGCACCTGAAACGTTTTCTAGTCTGCACCGGTGGAAAGGAATTCATCGAAGAAGCAGTGCAACTGACCGGCAAACTTGCCAGCGCGGCCGGCGCGTCGGTCACTTTACTGCACGTCATGGCCGAGCCGCCGGCGATGTACGCCGATCTGGTCAGGCTCGAGGAAGACGTGGAGCGTTTGTTGGGATCGAAGTCGGAGCTTGCGATCAATTTGAGCGCTCAAAAAGCGGATTTGGAAAAGCTTAACGTGCCGGCGGAAGTGCGGATCCGGCATGGAATCGTGATTGATCAGGTTTTTGCCGAGGCCCGCGAACGAAGTTACGACTTAATTGTAACCGGTTCGTCCCAGGCGCGCGGCATGTTACGGCATTACATCATGGGGGATCTGACTCGCGGCATTTTGAATCACGCCAGTTGTCCGGTGTTGGTTGCGCGGGCTGGCGCGGTTGCCGGACCCCGTGGAATTTGGCGCTCAATCCGCCGCGCATTCGCGACGACGAAATCTTGAATCTGTTCAGCAAAACTCGACCGATATTTTCGGTCAAGTTTTCCGACCAAAAAAAGGCATCAGTCACCGCGCAATTGCTCGATCGAGATTTCGTCGCGCATTAACGCTTCGCCGACGAGAATCGCGTCCACTCCGCAGGCTTTTACTCTAGCGACGTCGTTCGCCGTTTTGATTCCGCTTTCGCTCACGAGAACAATGTCGTCCGGGACTTCGCGACACAGTTTTTCGGTCACGCCAAGATCGACTTCGAATGTGGTCAGATCGCGGTTGTTGATTCCGACGATTTTCGCACCGGCTTCGAGCGCGCGATGCAATTCTCCTTCGACGTGAACTTCGACCAGCGCGGCGACTTTGTGCTCCGCTGCAATCTTCAGCAGATCGGCAAATTGTGATTGGTCCAGCGCAGCGACGATCAGCAAAATCGCGTCTGCGCCGGTAGCGACCGATTCGATGATTTGAATTTCATCGAGAACGAAGTCTTTACGTAGCAATGGCAGGGAAACAGCAAATCGTAAGTCGGTGAGATGCTTCAAGTCTCCGTGAAAGAATTTCGCGTCGGTCAAAACTGAAATCGCATTGGCGCCGTTCAACTCGTAGTCCTCCGCGATCTCGATCGGATAAAAGGAGTGCGCGATCACGCCGGCCGAGGGCGACGCTTTCTTGACTTCAGCTATGACCGCGACCTTTTGATCGCCTGGTTGGAGCGCTGCGCGAAAGTCACGAAAATCGCTTCGCTCTTTCGCCTGTCGCTCCAGTTCCGCGCGGCGCAGCCGGAGCCGTTCAATTTCCACGCGTTTTACCTGCAGAATTTCCTCCAGTCGATTCATGTCGTTTCAGGTAGGGGCGATTGCCCTCAATCGCCTGCGTCGGGTTTTAGTTCAACTCGCTTGAGTCCGATGCCAACGGATGTAATCTTTCGCTCCGCGCGCCGACGTAGCTCAGCTGGTAGAGCAACGGTTTCGTAAACCGTAGGTCACGGGTTCGAATCCCGTCGTCGGCTCCAGCTCCGAAACCACTCGGAGCGGCCACGCCGGAGGTTCAGCGAAGGCGGACCTTGCGTGATTTACCAACCCCAGAATGGATTTCGCGTTGCGAATCTTGGCGCATCACCATTGTGACCACGGCCAACGGCCGAAATCTTATCTCCGAGGAAATTCTTCTGCGCATTCGTTGATTGGCGAGAACTTAAGGTCCTCTGTGCAGAGTCGGAGTAGGCGTGGGAGTTGGCGTTGGTGTGGGGCTCGCGGCTGGAGTTGGCGTTGGTGTCGGGCTCGCGGCCGGAGTCGGGTGGTGTAGGTGTCGGGGTCGGGCTCGCATCTGGAGTCGGTGTTGGTGTGGGTGCGTCGTCGGCGTTGGAGTCGGGCTTGGACCGCATCCACCACGTCCACAAGGAGTGGGAGTTGGAGTCGGAGTAGGTGCCGCTGTCGGACTTGGCGTCGGAGTCGGCGTCGGAGTTGGCGCTAGTGTAGGAGTAGGAGTAGGAGTAGGAGTAGGTGTCGGGGTCGTCGCAACTGGAGTCGGTGTTGGTGAGAATACAGGCGTCGGCGTCGGAGTCGGACCGCATCCAACGCGTCCACACGGCGTCGGACTTGGCGTTCCGGCTGGAGTGGAAGTTGGTGTAGGTGTCGAGGTAGCGACTGGTGTCGGCGTAGGAGTGGGTGTAGGACTACCAGTCGGTGGAGCGACACGAACATAATAAATATCCTCTTCGTGGTTATAGGTAGCACAGTAGGCCACATCCCCTCCGGTGTTATCGGATACAATAGTGATGTAGTCGCCCATTTTGTCCTGGTTAGGGTAACCAAGAAATGGATTGAACGATTGACTCACCGCCACGTTTGGTGACCAGGTATTTCCTCCGTCATTACTAAACGAGTAAAACAGCTGTGAATCCGTGTTATTCGCGGCATTTCGGCTGTCGAGCCAGACGACGTCGATGCGTCCATTTGGAGCCACTGAAAGAGTGCCAAACCAGTGCCATTTGGCCTGATTGAAAGGGTCGTCATTGATTCGGAGCGGCGCGGTAAAGCTTTGTCCGCCATTAGTGCTCCGAACAAACATGACATCAGCTCCGTTACTCGCTGCTGTGGGTCGGACACTAGCTAGCATGTAGACATTGTTGTTCATGCTCCCGCCGGAGTGATCGACCGCTAGGAATACCTGGCCGGTCAGTCCGGCAGGATTGATTGTGTCGCCCGTACTAATGCCGCCCCCAAGATCGACAGGTGTACTTTGGTCGAAGCTCGGTATGATAGCGCCATTCTGTGCGGTAACCGACCGAACGCACCAAATCTGGCCTGTATTTAGATTCACCCCGCCCAAAAACAGGTTGCCGTTCGAATCGACATCGAGCGTTCCCCACGCCGGCGAGTGAGGAATGTTAATTGGATTGAGCCAAGTGACGCCACCATCTGTCGACCGTGTAAACTGTCTCCCGCCATAATTATTACCGCTAGTGCTCCACGCCTGATATTGAAAGCCGTGTCCGCTGCTATTGGTGTTGTCGATCGTGAACCATTCTTTATCGCCTCCGTCAGCGGGCGAAATGTCTGTCCAGGTCTGCCCGGCATCGAGAGAGCGCCACATGTTGTCGAAGAATGATTGCAGTAAGCTGAGGTAGAAAAATCGCCCGGTTGCGTCAGAATTGAGCACCGGATCGCTGCGGAACACGTTGTTTTCCAAAACGCCAGGAAACGTCCACGAACTTCCCCCGTTAGTCGTATAGGCCCAGCCTGCTTGTCTGAAATTCGAGCTAACATCGTCAAACTGACGCCAGCCGATCGTCATCTTCGCCGGGTTAGTCGGATCGACGCAGATGGAAGGCTCGTTCGCCGCGTCCCCGATAATGTTCTGTCCGCTGGAATTAACATTGACCTGGTAGCTGATAAAGTTTCCGAATTGCGAAATCATCTGGGGCGAAAACTGATTCGGCCGCAGCAGCGAGGGTACGTTGTCGTACTTTTCAAGCGGTTCGGCCGGAAGCGCGTTCGGTGGGGAAGCTTGGATTGAAGCGACAAGTGTCGCCGAAGCAATGATCACCCAGGCTAAGAATCCGATTTTCGGCATTCTGAAGCTACCCAGGCCGCAACCCATTTCGTAACGTCGATCTGAGAGCGTCAAACGCGAAATCCTTCAGCGACATTCAATCAAAAGTCAATTTGAGAATCGCAACAGGTCACGTTCCGTCGTCGGCTGGGTTTATTTCGGCTTCAGCGCCATCGGTGACTTCGCTTTGTGCCAGTCGGTCGACTGCTCGTAAGCGTGCGCGATTTGTAAAATGCGGGCTTCGTCGAGTCGTTTGCCGAGGATCTGCAGCCCAATTGGCAATTGGCTGCCGTTTATTTTCGCGAAGCCGCACGGAACGCTGATCCCGCAAATACCGGCGAGATTTGCAGTGTTGGTGAAAATATCTGCCAGATACATGGCCAGGGGGTTGGCGGTGCGCGCGCCGATCTTGAAGGCCGGTTCGGGTGAAGTCGGTGAAATGATTGCATCCACTTTTTCGAACACCTTGACGAAATCCTGGCGAATCAGTTCGCGAACTTTCTGGGCACGCACGTAATACGCATCGTAATAACCGGAGCTCAGCACGTAGGTGCCCAGAATGATCCGCCGTTTTACTTCCTCGCCGAAACCTTCTTCCCGGGTGCGACCGTAATGATCGAGAAGATCCTTCGGGTTTTTCGCGCGATACCCGTAACGAACGCCATCGAAACGGGCCAGGTTCGCTGATGCTTCAGCGGTCGCGATAAAGTAATAAACCGCGATTCCATAATCGGTGTGAGGCAGACTGAGGTGAACAATCTCCGCGCCGAGTGATTCCAGTTGTTTGATCGCCGCATTCACCGCCGAACTTACCTGAGGATCGATTCCTTCGACGCGATATTCTTTCGGAACTCCGAGTCGAACGCCTTTCAGATCGCGGCCAAGATTTTTTGTATAATCCGGCACGGGGTCGGGCAGCGATGTCGAATCGTGTCGATCATGACCCGCCATCGCGCTCATGATCATGGCCGCGTCGCGCACCGTCTTGGTGAGCGGTCCAACTTGATCGAGCGACGAGGCGAACGCGATGACACCGAACCGCGAGACGCGGCCGTAACTTGGTTTCAATCCCACGAGGCCGCTGAGCGATGCCGGCTGGCGAATCGATCCACCGGTATCGGTACCGAGGGCGCCAAATGCTGCGTCGGCGGCAACTGCAGCGGCCGAACCGCCGCTCGAACCGCCCGGAACTCGGGACAAGTCCCACGGATTCCGCGTGACTTTGACACTGGAGTTTTCCGTGGAGGACCCCATTGCAAATTCATCCATGTTTGTCTTGCCGAACGGGATCGCGCCGGCTGCGCGCAGGTTCTCAATCACGGTCGCGTCGTAAGGCGATCGATAGCCCGCCAGAATCTTCGATCCGCAAGTGCAGGGCTGGCCCGCTACATTGATAATGTCCTTAATCGCGATTGGCACGCCGCCGAGCGGTAGATTGACGTCTGCCTTTTCCGCCTCTTTTAAAGCCGCCTCGAAATCCATCGAGAGGTAGGCGTCGATTTTCGGTTCGACTGATTCGATACGGTCGCGCAACGATTCCAAGACTTCCCGCGGCGAAACTTCTTTGCGGCGAAGAAGCGATTGGAGATCGGCGATTGTCAGCGCCGGCAAATCAGACCGACTCATTCGACAACTTTGGTAACGACGAAAAGCTGATTGGCTTTGTGGGGCGCGTTGCTGATCGCTTCCTCCGCCGTGAGCCAATCGCACGGTTTGTCTTCGCGAAATACGTTGAACATCGGCACGCCGTGCGCGGCCGCTTCGACCTGGCTCACGTTCACTTCGCTCAGTTTCTCGGCGTATTTTAAGACGTCGGCCAGTTGTTTTTGAAACCGGCGAGTTTCTTCCTCGCTCAAATTGATCCGGGCCAGTTTCGACACGTATCCGACGTCGAGCTCAGTGGGTTTGGCCATGGATTAGAAATGCAAATGGTTGAGTAACCAAATCGCGGCCGCCAGAACGGCAATGACAAGAACCACGAAAACGATACGGCCTTCCCGACGTTCCTTTCGCAACGATCCGCGACGTTTTCCCGATCCGACTTCGCCCTGGCGCCAGTCCTGTAGCGTAAACGAGACGTCCAACCGGCTTCCGCCCTGACTGGCGCGCATCAGTAATTCTTCACGCTGCCTTTTCTCTACCTCTTCAGCCACCCGTGGCGCGTCCGCGATCATCTTTTCAAGCTTGTCCATCTGTTCGCGCAATTGCGATTCCTGTTTGGCCAGTTCTTGTTTCGTCTGATCGAGCGCGGATGCCGATCTAAGCGGGCGACGAAGCATGCGGCGTCACCGGCTGTGTGCCGCGACCCAGAAGAATACAAACAGCGCGATAGATCCGAAAACGATGAACGGAATGCTGAAAGCGAAGCCAATCTTCATCCACTGCAACAGCGACCGCCCATCACTGGAAAAAACCGGCTCTACTTCCGCGAGGGGCTCCTCGCCGTTGCTCTCGCTGCCGGCCTGCAGCCGGCTGCGCTGTTGCACAAACTCAACCCGTGCGCCCTCCACTGTGCTCAGCGCCCGGCTCAATTCCTTGTGCAAGTCCGACGGGTTCCAGGTCTTTGGGTCGATCGCCTCGATCAGTTCCAAATGTTGTCCGAAACTTTCCCGCATCGACCGCAATTGCTCGAGACGTTTTTGGGCGTCGTACGCTTCGCGTTCCAAAATAACCAGGGAACGGGTCAGTTTATCCGACATCTCGGCCCGACCGCGTTCGAGTTCTTCCTGCTTCCGGCTGAGTTCCTCCAACTCGCGCTTCTGCTTTTCGATCTGGTCCTGCTGACGCTTTAGCTGGAGAAGTTGATCCTGCGCTTTTTGGACCTGCGAATCGAGATGTTCCGGCGACATCGATTCCTCTTCACTCAATTCCAGCATTTGTTCGATCGGTCGAATTTTTTCAGGCATGTCAAACTTCTTCAATCGTTCCTCACCTCTCGCGTGGTCGCCGCCGACGGCACATTAACGGGGAGAATTTAGAATTCCAGATTTTTCGGGAAAGAATTTTCGAGCCTGGTTGAAATAGCCCAGTCTTTCAAGGCTGGGTATAAGATTAGCAAATCATCGAAGTCCCGACAGGGACGAAAGAACAGTTCGGTCGTCCTTATCAGGACTTGATTAATTTGCATCGCCGGACCCAGCGCTGAAGCGCTGGGCTATTTTCATCAATTGCGCCGATATTTATCTGCCGGGCATCATTTCCAGAAGAATGCCTTTGAAATACTCGGTCTCCGGAATCGTCGGCAACGCTGGATGATCGAGCGCTTGTTCAAACCGGCGTAATCGGCGCGCTGATCTGCGGGCATCGACCAGCGCATCACTGATTGTCGCTTCAAGCGCGGCTTCGCTCACGTGATGCGAACAGGAAAACGTCGCCAGCAGTCCGTCCTTGGAAAGAAGCTTGAACGCGCGCACGTGCAGCTCGCGATACCCTCGAAGCGCATCGCTCAGGCCGCTCTTTGTTTTGGTGAAAGACGGCGGATCGAGAACGATCAAATCGTATTCCGCCCCGGCTTTTTCGGCGCCGCGAAGGAAGCTGAAAACATCCTGTTCGATCCAGCGCACCCTCAATCCATTTCGTTCGGCATTTGCCTTCCCTGCCGCCACATTGTCCGAGCTTTCTTCAACGGCAGCGACATCAACCGCTCCGGCTTGAGCGCAGGCCAAGGCAAACGCTCCCTGGTTGGCAAAACAATCCAAGACCCGTCTCTCTGAGGAGAAACCGGCGACTACCGCATAGTTCGCCGCCTGATCGAGATAAAAGCCGGTCTTCTGACCGTGCAGAAGATCGACATCAAACTTCAATCCGTCGATTTCGACCGTGATCGCGCCTGGCGGCGCCTCACCTCTCAAAATTCCGGTGCGCAATTCGAGGCCCTCGGCTTTTCGGATCCCGGCGTCGTTTCTTTCGACAATGCATTGTAGGGCAGGCGCATCGCCTGGCGATTTGGTGCTGGCAAGCGGAGCGCTTGCCCTACGAAAAACATTTGCGATCGCATCGACAATCAACTTCTTCCGCAGGTCCATCGCCAGGGTCAGCGTTTGGAGCACGAAATAATCGCCGTAGCGATCCAGGATCACGCCCGGCAGGCCATCGCTCTCGCTCCAAACGACGCGTCTCCGCTTGGGATCGATCTTTCGGCGATCTCGATATTCCGAGGCTTGAGCGATTCGCCGCCTGAAAAAGTCGAGATCGAGATCTTGTCGCTGCCGGGAGAACCGCCGCGCGACGATTTGTGATTTGGAATTATAGATCGCGCTACCGATCAGTTTGTCGCGGCCGTCCTTGAGCGAAATCACGTCGCCGTCGGCGGGATCGCCGAAGATTTTCAGGACTTCACTGGAAAAAACCCAATCGTGACCATGAAGAATTCGTGCTCGCGGTTTGACGATTAGTCCGGCCATGGCAAAGAATGCTAAATGCAAACCGACGCGCAATCGATTGTCGATCTTCCAGGTATTAAAAAGCTTCGCAGCGGCAAGGTGCGCGAAGTCTATGATTTGGGCGACACGCTGCTCTTCATAGCTACCGATCGGATCTCAGCATTCGACGTCATCCTGCCTGATCCGATCCCGAAAAAGGGCGCGGTCCTAAACCAGCTGTCGGCGTTTTGGTTCAACAAATTCGGCAAGATCGAGAACCATTTCATCACCACCGATTTCAACGTCTTCCCGAAACAATTGCGGCCCTTCCGCGACCAACTCGAAGGTCGATCGATGATCGTTAAGAAAACGAAGCCGCTGCCGGTTGAATGCGTGGTGCGGGGTTATCTTGCCGGGTCGGGCTGGAAGGAATATCAGGAATCGCAAAGCGTCTGCGGAATCAAGTTGCCCGCCGGGTTGAAACAGGCTTCGAAACTGCCGGAACCGATCTTCACGCCCGCGACCAAGGCCGACACCGGCCACGACGAGAATATCGACATGAAGCGGTGCGCCGAAATTCTTGGAAACGACGTCGCCGAGCAGGCAAAGGTGCTAAGTCTGGAAATTTATTCGGCGGGCCGCGACCACGCCGAGAAAAAGGGGATTATTCTCGCCGACACCAAGTTCGAGTTTGGGACGATCGACAGCCAATTGCTGTTGATCGACGAAGTGCTCACGCCGGATTCGTCCCGATACTGGCCGGCGGATCATTACGCCGAAGGCCAAAGCCCGCCGAGCTTCGATAAACAATTCGTGCGCGATTATCTCGAGACCCTGGATTGGAACAAAACGCCTCCGGGTCCAAGATTGCCGGGCGACGTGATCGCGCGGACCGCGGCGAAGTACGTCGAGGCGTTCGAGCGATTGACCGGCGAGAAGCTAAAACTGTAGGGGACGCTGTTAGCGTCCCATGGGAAGCCAACGGCTTCCCCTACAGTCATTTTCCGATCAATTCGCTAACCAGCGATTTCTCTTCCTTCAACTCGCCCACCGATTTGTCGATCTTGTCCCGGCTGAAACCATTGACCGGTAGATTTTGAACAATCTCGAGTTTCCCGCCGCGAACGCAGATGGGGAATGAAGAGATCAAATCCTTTTCCACGGCGTAGCTTCCGTCCGAACAGAGCGCCACGCTGTGCCAATCCTTTGCGGGAGTATCGTTTGTCAAAGAGCGCACCGTGTCGACGACCGCGTTCGCGGCCGAAGCGGCTGAGGAAAGTCCGCGCGCCTTGATAACTGCCGCACCGCGCTGCTGGACTGCGGCGATGAAATCCTTCTTCAACCATTTTTCGTCGCCGATCACCTGGTCGGCCGGCTTGTTATCGATCTTCGCATTGTAGAAATCGGGATATTGGGTCGCCGAATGGTTGCCCCAGATCGTCATGTTTGTGACGCGTGTGATTTCCACTCCGGCTTTGTGGGCGAGCTGGGCGCGGGCCCGGTTTTCGTCAAGCCGCGTCATCGCGAACCAGCGATCGCGCGGAATTTCCTTCGCGTTGTTCATCGCGATCAGGCAATTGGTGTTGCAAGGATTGCCAACGACCAGAACACGAACATCGGCGTTGGCGTTTCGCTCGATCGCCTGGCCCTGACCGATGAAAATCTTGCCGTTGATGCCAAGCAGGTCCTTGCGTTCCATCCCGGCTTTGCGTGGCACGCTCCCGACGAGGAGAGCCCAGTTGATGTCGCGAAATCCTTCATCGAGGTCGGCCGTTGGCACGATCGATTGCAGCAGCGGAAACGCGCAGTCGTGCAATTCCATCACGACGCCTTCGAGGGCGTTGAGCGCCGCCGGAATTTCAATCAGGTGAAGCGCGACCGGTTGTTCCCGGCCGAACATTTCACCCGAAGCGATGCGGAAAAGGAGTGCGTAGCCGATTTGGCCAGCGGCGCCGGTAACGGCGACTTTAATCGGAGACTTCATCAGTAATCTTTAGCCACAGATTAACACAGATAAACACAGATTTTTCTAAGGTAGGGGCGGTTCAGGTCAATAGCCCCTACCTAAATTCTGCCTGTTTGTTCGAGAAGGTGCCGAATCAGCCCCATGCGCTTTCGCTCCTTCGGACTCGAACGCAGTTGCGAAATGCTACGCTGCAT
This sequence comes from uncultured Verrucomicrobiae bacterium, assembly GCA_963817335.1. Classification (GTDB taxonomy): domain Bacteria; phylum Verrucomicrobiota; class Verrucomicrobiia; order Chthoniobacterales; family UBA10450; genus AV40. Next base: position 401,552 of record CAWFNX010000005.1, read on the forward strand.
ACGCCGCGTCCAGTTGAAGGTGGCGCTTACGCCCGGAACGTTGAACCGGTATTTCCGCGCCAGCAGATCGGTGATCATCACCACCGCCAGCCAGGACTCGCTTTTAAAAAGCGCATGCATGACTGCAGGATAAAAATCGCGCTCGAAATCAAGTTCGTGTCCGGTGGGTTTGAATTCGGCAAACGTCGCGATTTTCTCCAAATCGGAGCGGGCCTGGGAGGCGGCGTCGCCGTTGCCATGAAACGCCTCTTCCCACATCGCCCGGATCGGTGAGTGATCGTGCGTGGCATAAGTCGCGACCGATGATCGCTCGTATTCGGAACCAGAGGTGACCCGGCCGTGATAAAATTCCCACTGCGGAATCTTGAAACCGGCGATGCCCAACGACCGCAGGCTGGGGCGCACGTAATCGGGTACCGTCCCGAGGTCTTCGCCGATCACCCGTCCGGGCCCTGCCTCATTGAGAACGACTCGAAGATATTCTTCGCCTTCACGGCAATTGGCGTGACAATTTTCCATTGTCGAATCGTCGCGTGGCGTAAAATGAGGAGCGCGTCCGCCGGTTTTCTCGAACATCTGGTTCCAATCCAGTTCGAGAAATTTTTTGTTTTGCTGCGGCCTCCAGGGGAATGCGTAAATCCGATAGAAGCCGAGAACGTGGTCGATGCGAAAAAAATGAAAGCAATGCGCGACGGCGCGGACGCGTTCACGCCACCAATCGAAGCCACGTTCGCGCATGGTCGACCAGCGATACAGTGGAATGCCCCAGTTCTGTCCCCACTTTTGGGTGAATTTGTCGTCTTTGAAATGTGTTTCCGGGGGAGCGCCACCGCACCAATCGAGCGCGAACTGCTCCGGTCGAGCGAACACGTCCGCGCTGTAGTAGCTGACTCCGAACGGGATATCGCCCATCAGCGCGACACCTTTTTCTTCCGCGTAGCCTTTAACCGCTGCCCATTGATCGTGGGCAATCCATTGCACGTACCGAAAAAAATCTTCGCGCTCGGAAAATTGGTGCTGTTGTTCCGATGTTTGCCGTGACAGCCACACTCGCGCAGATGAAATTGTGCGTTGTTCCGTGGGCCATTGGTCCCACGCTTCAAACCCATTATTGATTTCGACCAGCGCGCGAAACAACGCGTAATCGTTCAGCCAATGCGATTCGCGCTCGCAAAATTCTCGAAAACGCGACTGCCGATCGACGGACGCCCGACTGTTAAAGTTCGCGAACGCTTTTTCGAGTAATCGCCGTTTCAATTTTCGCACATTGGCGTATCGCACTTTGCTTTGGCGCAACTTCGCAAGGTCGATGTCCGCAATCACAACCTCGAAATCTTCCCGGGATAAATCTTCGGGAGAGCCCGGCGCGAGCTGCAGCGTCGTAGACTCGATCGCCATGGCGCTGATCGCATTGTATGGGCTGTTGTCCGCGCCCATTTCATTGATTGGTAAAAGCTGGACCAGCTTGAATCCGATCTCCGCCGCCCAGTCGATGAATTCGCGCAACACGGCAACGTCGCCGATGCCCAGGTCATTCTCGCTGCGTAAGCCAAACAACGGCGCCAGAATGCCCGCAATCTTCTTTTCCGGCGACAAATTCATTATAAGAGTGACGAGTGACGGGTGACGGGTGACAAGTGAAATGCGAATAAGCATACAATCGAGCGGCCTGCCCTGCCTCGAGCGGTTGTTTCGGAATTCGGCATTCGGGCTTCGACGTTTCGGAGCTTCAGCTCCGCTTCACTTGCCAGTCTTCGACGAGCTGGTTCGGAATTTCCTTCAAGAATCGCGACGGCCGTTGGAAAACGTCGCCGTAGCCGCCGGTCAATCGCATGTGCGGGTAGGTGAGATAGAGTTCGTCCTTGGCCCGGGTGATTGCGACGTAAAACAGACGCCGCTCTTCTTCGAGATCTTTGCGCTGCTCCATAGACCGACTGCTCGGAAACATACCGTCAGTGAGCCAGATGACGAACACAGTATGAAACTCCAATCCTTTCGCCTGATGGACCGTGGATAGGTTCACCGCTTCTCGATCGGCGGTTTGGTTCGGCGCGACTTCGGCATCGACGTTGCTGATCAGGGCCAATTGGGAGAGGAATTCACTCAAATCCTTGAATTGCCGGGCGAACGCAGCGAGCTGATTCAGATCTTCCTTCCGCAACTCGTAATTCGTAAAATTCACTTTCGCGTAATCGTCGTAAATCGCTTCCATGACCGACGTGATCATTTCCGATGGCGGATTGGGCTGACCGCCTGGCGCGATTTCATCCAGGGTGCTGGCGAGTTGGGTCCAATGCTTTTTCGATTTCGAGCTCACGTTCATCGGGAGTAATCGCTCGCTCCATGACGTGATTTCGCCTTGCTCGTTCAGTGACTTGTCCCACGCGTTCCAGAGATTGTCTGCACTGCGGTTGCCGATGCCGGGCAGCAGCTTCGCCATTCGTTTGAAGGCGACTTCGTCGCGCGGGTTCGCGACCAGGCGCAGGAATGAGATGACGTCCTTAATGTGTGCCTGTTCGAAAAATCGAATGCCGCTGGTGATTTGATACGGAATCCCGCGGCGCGAAAGCTCGAGTTGCAGTTCCAGTGCGTGGTAATGGGCCCGATAAAGGACTGCGACCTCATTGAGATCAACATTCTCGTCGCGTAACTCCAGGATTCGTTGGGCAACAAATTGCGCCTGTTCGGCCCCGTCATTGAGCGCGACCACCGCCGGCTTCGCCGAATTCGATTCGCGTACCGCCTGGAGATTCTTCTTGAATTGGTCGACGTTCGCGGAAATGGCGGAGTTCGCGACGCTCAGAATTTCCGGGACACTGCGATAATTCATCTCGATCTTAAATACCTTGGCGTCCGGATAACGTTTCGGGAACTCGAGGATGTTTTGAAAATTCGCTCCTCGCCAGGAGTAGATCGATTGCGCGTCGTCGCCCACCACCATCACATTGCGGTGCTCCTGGGCGAGCAAGTCGATCAAGTCCGCCTGGATTTTGTTCGTGTCCTGATATTCATCGACCAGAATGAATTGAAACTGACGACAATAAAACTGCGCGATGCCTGCGTGCTGTTGCAGCATCGATAGGGTCTTTTGGAGCAAATCATCGAAGTCTATCGAGTTCGTAGCTTTCTTTTTCTTTTCGTAGCGCTCCTGGACGTCTTTGATTTTATCCAGAAGTGGCAGGAAGTAGGGAAACTTTCCCGCGAGCAGTTCCTCCATTGGCGTTTCGGTGTTGATGACGAAACTAAAAATCTCCGCGAGGACGTCGCCTTTCGGAAATCGGATTTCCTTGGGATCGATCCCCGCGCTCGCGACCACGGTGTTGATCAAATCTTTCTGATCCTCGCGGTCCATGATGGTGAAACCGCTGTTGTAACCAATGGCGCTGCCGTGCCGCCGCAGGATCCGATTTCCAACCGAGTGAAACGTTCCACCCCAGATTCCACTGGCGTCGATCGGCAACAAATTTGTCACTCGATCGAGCATTTGCCGGGCGGCTTTGTTGGTGAACGTCAGCAACAGAATATTTCGCGGATCGATCCCGTTCTCGAGGAGATAGGCGACGCGATAGGTCAGGGTCCGGGTCTTTCCCGATCCCGCGCCGGCGATGATCAACTGCGGGCCAGGGGGCGCGGTGACGGCCGCGAGCTGCTGCTCGTTGAGCTCTGACGGGTAATCGATGTGGATCGATGTCGATTTTGCCGGGCGATGAAGCGTGTATTGTCGCGACACATTTTACCTTTAGCGGCGATGGTCTACTTGTCACGCCGTAGCTGAGCGTAGGCGGATGACCGCCGCAATTAACGCACATCCACGCGACATGACGTCGAGCGGCCGTGATCGTCCAGAGCGATCAGTTGATAACTGCCACGGGACGATTTCCAGCTGAGCATCTCGGCCGCCTGCGATTTTCCGATGAAACTCTTGTTCGCAAACCAGTAAATCTCGCGCACGTCAGCATCGGTCTTCGCGCGAAGTGGAATATCACTCGCAGTGTCGAGCACCGTCGCATTGCCCTCGGCCGGCGAGATAATCTTGGGCGGATTTCCGCTGCGAGCAGTCAACTCCGATTCCGTTCCCGGAAGAAACGGCGGCGGGGAACGTCGCGGCAAACCGGCCCGCTCGAAAAGCCTGAGCAGGTCGCTCGGCCAGAATTCGTAGACTTCGCGCCGAAGCAGACGCGTTCCGTCATCGACCGGCACCCGCAAACCGGTCGCGACGTCGACCAGAACTTCCTGGTGCACGTCGCATGTTTTGATCGGTGAGATTCCCGGAATAAACCAACCTTCTATCCGGTGCGTGCAATTCTTGCCCGGTAAATCTCCGGATACTGCGCAGAATTCCACGCGTTTTAAATTCGCGTTCGCCGGTGGGTGGTGAGGCGCTGTCGGCTCGGGCCAACTTGCGCGAAGTGCGTCGATCATTTGAAATAACAGCGGCGCCGCGGCCGAGCGACCGAGAAACGCCGGATTCGGTTTGCCATCAAAATTGCCGATCCAGACCGCGAGCACATAATGATTAAAGACGGCGACCGACCACGCGTCGTGAAAACCTTGGGAAGTTCCGGTTTTCCAAAATACCGGCGTGACATTGTTCGAATCGACATAACCAATCTCAGGGCGGGGGACATTCAGCATTTCGAGCGTCAGAAAGGCCGCTTCCGGAGTCACAACCCGGCGACCATGGGCAGGAATGAGATCGGATTCTTTTCGGCGAAGCGGACGCAATTCGCCGTTGTTCGCAAGCGCGGCATAAAGCCGCACCAGATCTTCCATTTTAATTTCTGCGCCGCCGAGCGGGAGCGCCAGGCCGTAAAGCGGCTCGGATCGTGGCAAAGAGACGCCCGCGCCGCGGAGGAATTCGTAGAGCGTCGGATTTGCCAGCTGCGAGGCCAGCTCGACCGCCGGAAGATTTCGACTGCGCGCCAATGCATCGCATGCGCGAATAGGTCCAAGAAAATCGCGATCGAAATTCTCCGGGTTGTAATCGCCGAAACTGCGCGGCGCATCGGCCAGGATCGACAACGGATGAATCAGGCCTTGATCGAGGGCGAGCGCGTAAACGAACGGTTTCAAGGTCGAACCCGGGGAGCGCGGACTGCGCGTTCCATCGACTTGCCCCTCAATTGCCGCGCTGAAGAAATCTGCGGAGCCGACCTGCGCGAGCACGTCCATATTCCGAACGTCAACCAGCATCGCGGCGGCATTTTGAAATCCGCGATTACGATTGGCGCGGATGTAATCGGCGATTCGCCGCTCGAGTAGTTGCTGTTTTTCCAAGTCGAGCGTTGTGGTGATTGAGGTAGGGACATCGCGCTGCGATGTCCGGTCGGCGCAGCGCGCCGACCCTACCATTTCGAGAACCTGCTGAACGAAGTGCGGGGCGAAAAATGTGTGCTGAGTGGCGGCGCGCGCGCTGAATTCCCGCGCGGATGAGTTCTCGCCAGGATTTGCACGATCGTACCAATTTCCCTGGGCAACGTTGAGCGACCGGTTGTCGCGATCGGCATACAAGGCGCGCTTGGTCGGACTTTGCGGAATGACGCTGAGCGAAATTGATTCCGGCCGGGTCAAATGCGCGGGCTCTTTTCGAAAATAAATCTGACTGGCCGCGCCAATCCCTTCGATATTGCGGCCGTAAGGCGCCAGGTTCAGATACGCCTCCAGGATCTGGGATTTTGAATAATGGCGTTCCAGTTCGAGAGCGCGCAGGATTTGGCGAAGTTTTCCGAACGGTGTCCGAGTTTGCAGATGGAAACGCAGCCGCGCGACTTGCATGGTGATGGTCGAAGCGCCGGTCCGCGCGTTGCCACGAACAACTCCAAATCCCGAGCGAGCCAGGGCAATCGGATTCACACCAGGATGATGCAGAAAATATTTGTCTTCGTATTGGAGTGTCGCATCGACCAAATCCGGGGCGATTTCCTGAAGCGGCGTCCAAATTCGAAACTTTTGGTCCGATGCTAACGTGACACGCAGCAATTCGCCGTTGCGATCGCGAACGCATTGGGAGAACGAAATGCCATCGAGCAACGGCGGCTTTGGCAGGAACAGCCACACCAGCGCGAAGCACGCGCAGGCGATAAGAAGCGGCCGCAGGACTCGACGAAGCTGTTTCATTCCGTCACCGTGATTTTGCCGCCAATTCCGCGACCTTTAATGTTTCGCTCGTACATCGATTCGGCGAACACTGGAGGCACGACGAACTCGCCCCGATTTGTGGATTTAATCTGGTAATTGATTTCGAGGACGTTCTCGCTTGCCGTCCCGAAGAAAACCGCACGATCCTCGCGAACATCGACGTAATCGACGCCGTTGATCGAGGAAACTCCCGGTTGCAGTGACGAACCGACCACTTCAAATCCGCCCGGCAGCAGATCGATGATCGCGACGTTGGTGAAGGTGTCGCTCTTGGTGCTGCGCACGCGCACCCGGACGTGGATTGGCTCGCCAAGTTTCGTGTGAGCGATCGGTTTATCATCCTTGTCGAGCAATTCGCGGAAGACTTCCAGGCCTTCGCTCATTGCTTTTTCCGGAGCGTGCCGATCATATCCGGCTTCGACGACTTGATAGAATGCGCCGGGGCCGCTGATCGGCGGCGAGCTCTTAAATCGCAGCGCAGTCGCATCTTTTGTAAACTGCGCGCGCTGGAGCAATTTCGGGCCGCTAACCAAACTGACTTCGCGTTTGTCGGCGTGGACTTCGGCGATGGTCAGTTGCGGCGGATTTTGCGCGATCACATGCGAATACGCTTTCAGAGCCTGCACGGCATACGCTGCCGACAGGGTGTTGAACTGACCATCGCCAATCGGCTTCAGGATTTGTTCGAACTGATTCGCCGATACCTTCTTGAGTCGCGCCGAAAACTGCTTCGAGAGAACGGTGATGTATTGCGAGTTCGTCCCGAGCGGCTGACAAAAATCCTCGTAAGAGCGCTCGGTTTTGTTGTCCATCTTGAACTTGTCGATCAACGCCTCGGCGTCTTTATCTTTGTGCAGAAGCTTAAGTGAACCTGCCAGATACACGCCAGTGAGATCGTTTTGCCATTCGTCCGCGTGCTTTTTGTCGAGGTAATCACGCAGATTAAGAATGTAATTCGTGGTGATAACGCCTTCGCGGGTGAGGACGTAAATCGCATAGGCAATTCGGCGCGCGTCGATTAGATCGGACGGTTCTTTTGCTACCATCCGCTGCAAACTGCGTAGTCCAGTCGCGAACATTTCCGCCGGCGGCGGGAAGCCGGCGGCCTTTGCTTCGCTCAGGAAATCCATCACGTAAGCGGAATTGAAGCTGATATGTTCACCGTTCTCCGGCGCCCAATATCCGAACGCGCCTTGAGCATTTTGGCGACGGCGCAAAATGCCGAACGTTTTTTCCATTTGGGCGTTCACTTCTGTGCGGTTCAGTCCGAAGTCGGCTTCGCTGGACAGGACGAGGCGACAGAATGCGCCACTGGTAATTTGCTCGCTGCATCCGTAGGGGAAATTCTTTAGGTAAGAATCCAAACCGTGGGCGAGTCCGAGGGGCACGGCCGAAAGCGCTGCATCGCGCTTGGCGAACTCGGTGTAGATCTGGCGTTTTATCGCAACATCGTTGCTCGCCTTTTTGAAACTGCCGCTGCGAACATCGGTCACGTAAGGAACCCCCGGTCGCACGCTCAGGGTTGCGCGGCGCCGCGTTTCGATCCCGTTTCGGCTGGCAATGAATCTAATTTCGCCCGAGCCAAGGGCGTCGTTGACGTGAAAACGAAACACCGCGCTCTTTTCGCGGCCTTCCGCAATTTGCATTTTCTGGGTCGGTTGCCCTTTCACGGACAACTGTGACGAAGTCTCGGCGCGCAATTCGATTTCCGCGTCGGCCCCGGAGCCCTCGACGTTGTTGGCCACGGTCACCCCGGCCTCAAATTCGTCGCCTGGAACCGCGAGGACGGGCACGCTGGGCGTCACCACGAATGGCCCGCGGATTAATGAGTCACGGTCGGACGAGCCGATCGTATCGCTCGAAACCGCGACTGCCATGATTTTCAACGTTCCGTCGAAAAAATCCGGAACGTTGTAAACGACTTCGCGTCGAGTCGGGTCAGCGTCGAGAACTCCGGACCAGAACACGACCGGCTTTTCGGTGACGCGTTTGAATGGATTCAGGTGTTTTTCTTCGCCGCCGTCGCCGCCGAAGGCGGAAAGCGACCGCAACAACGAAAATTCCGGGATGATCAAATCGACAATCTGCGCGGTTTCGACCCCGAGCGCGCATTTACGGAAGAAATACGCGATTGGGTTTGGAGTTTTGTAATCAGTGACCTGCAGAATTCCCTGGTCTACCGCGAAGACGACGATCTTAGACGGGCGATCGGTCTTGTAACCGATGTGCAACGCGTCGCCGGGTTTGACTGTGGCCGCGCTCTCGAGGTCGATCTTGAGCCGGCGCTTCTCGAGATTGGCGGTGAATGGAACCACGCCGTAACTCAGCGGACTGACAAAGATTTCCTTGGAATCGATCGCGCGCACGAATGCGACGTTGATGTAACCGCTGCCTTCGAATGTTTCCGGCAGACGGATGTGCTGAATGCTGCTGGGCGTGTTGGTTTGAAACCAAGCATAAGCGTACACTTTTTCCCGCTCGATCGTGATGAGCCCACTTCCGCCATACGGCGCGACGATGCTGATGGCGATGTCTTCGCCCGGATTGTATTGCTTGCGGTCGAGCTTGATCTGGAGCTCCGCGTTCTTTTCCAGTGAGCGCGACGCCGCCCCCTGGCCAACCACCGAGAAACGAAGTTTGCTTACTGGCCGGTTTTTGTCATCGCGAAGTTCGAGGACGTAATCGCCGGGATCGGCAGTGGGCAGGGCGTAATGAAGTCCGGTCGCGGCAACCGCGATCTTTTCCGACTTCAGCGGGCGCTCGCGCAAGACGGATTCGTAGGCGTAATTCCCGTTCTCCTGTTTCTTGAGCACGGAAACGTATTCCTGCGCGATGACATTGAGGGTTACATTTTCGACCGCGATCTTGTTCAGCTGCGGATCGATCGCGATCAGGTCGACCGCGCGAGACTTTTTCATGTCAATGTAACGCAGGTCGCCGTCTGCCTTATAGCCGATCACGTATGGCAACGCGGACACGAGCGCGTTGACATAACTGGTGACGCTGCGCCCACCTTCGCCTTCAAAACCTTCGGCAATGAAGCGCATTGAGTAGGTTGAATCGGCATATTTTTCGAGCTGGAGATCGAAATCGGCGTGTCCGTCGTTGTCGGTCTTTTGCTCGCCGAGATCCGATGTTTGCTCGCTCCGCGATTTCTTCTCATCGATCAGCGGATCAAAAAAAGTGAAATCCGGAAATTCGGAGAACGAAAACGCCGCCGGCTCGAGCTCGACCTTTCCAGTTACGCGCCGATCGCTGGCGGGAGTTCCGTAAAGATTCGCCAACGCGATCGTGGCGTGGACATCAGCCGGGTTGATCCAGCCCTTGGGCGCAGCTTTGGATAGCCGCGTCTCGATCTTCATCCGGTCAGGAAGGAATTCCTTTACGCTCGTGGTTGTCGATCCCAGCAGGGTGCCGCGTTTGTTGTCCTTGATCAGGTAAACGTTAAACGTGTAAGTGCCGGTCGGTGATTCGTTGGCGGTCAGATAACTCAGCTCCACGAATCCGCTGTCGGGCAGGGTGACTTTTTTCGTTTGAACCTTCAGGTCGCGGGCGTCGACCACTTCGGTTTCGATCGGCAAGCCTTTGAGATTTCCCTGCCAGTTGCGCTGTTTGACGATGACTCCCGCGTGGATCTCGTCGCCTGGCCGATAAACGCCGCGTTCCGTGAAAACGAACGCGTCCAAGCCATCCGGGCCGATATTTTCCGCGCCTTCGATGTCGAACCGCGAGAAATTCAGCACCCGGTCCTCGCTCGCGAACGGCATGAACGCGATGTCGTCTCCACTGCGCGCGACAAATGCCACCGGCGATTTCTCGCGCTCGGATTTTTCCACGGACGCAAACGTGCAATGACCATCCGCTCCCGTTTTGGCTGTTTGAATTGGAATTCCGTTCTTGCCGAGGATGTCGACCGTCGCGTCCGCCATCGGTTTGCCGGTCTTGATAGACACCAGAAAGACGTCGCTACTGCCATCGCTGCCTTTCTTGGTCAGAATTCCGATATCAGTGACGAGAAGGAACCGGCTGTCCTTGATCTCGCTGATCGGTTTCTTTTTCTCCTGGTCCCAGCCGCGCGCGATCAAAAAGAAAAGTCCACGTTCGCTGCCGCCGTCGGCGGGCTTTCGCAGTTGTTCGGAGAAATCGAACGCGGAATAGTTGGCCTTCCATTTGTCCTGGACCGCAATCGGTTGGTGCTGGATCGCGATCCGCGAAATGTTTTCCCGGTTGAACAAGTGCGGATCCTTGAACTCCGGGTCCTCGAATTTGCCTTCGGTTTGACTGACCAGATGATTGATCTGGGTCGTGGCGACGCGCGCGATTTCGTATTCGATCGCGTTCAGGCCGCGGGACCGGATCGATAATTTCCGTTCGCCGCTAAGCGCCAACAATCCGCCCTGGCTCTCGATTTGGACTTCACGGGGAAGCTCGGGCACTCCAACAACAGCGTTGTAGTCCTCGGCCAGCGGGTAATCGCCAAAGGCCTTAACTCCCTTCGCGACGCGCACGTAAAGTTCGCCTTCCGATTCCACGCGCACTCGAAACGCGTGTTGTCGATCTTGCGCCTTTTCCGATGGCAGGGTGGTGAACTGAACGGCCTTGGCTTGTTCGAGAATTTCGTCCGGAACGTCAGTCGCGCTTTCCCATTTTGCTTCCTGTTTTTTCGATTCGCTGGTGTCGTCGGATTCTTCCGAGTCGCTCGCTTTCGTGTCGCTGTCGCCTTGATCTGCGCTTTCAGAGTCTTCGTCTCCGGATTCTTCGGCTTCACGTTTTGGCAACAGCCAGATTTTGACTGCTTTGGCCAGGTCGCGGGTGCTGATGTCGGCAGTTGTTGTAAATATCAGGACCTGTTCGGGTTCGCCGTTCTTGTTTCGGGCGATGTTTCCTTCAATCGAATTGATCTGGAACGCGGTCGCGACCGACGGAATCGATATTTTTTGTTCGACCGCCTCGTGAGTTTCCGCGCCGCCCTGCGATGTCCGGACGCCGCTGCTCACTTCAACCTTCATGAAATCTTCCTTTTCCGGAAGCGCAACATTTGAGCTGCGCAAATAAGCCAGGCGATGGTGTAATCCGTAGGTGACGGAAAAATGCGGTGGTTGGTCGGATGTGGGGAAGACAGGCGAGCCGCCGACCATCGTCAGCTTGATGTGTTTATCCAGCTCGCCGGGGTCGACTTGATGCGTCAGTTCGAGAGTTGCCGTGACCTGGCGCTGCTTCGGGTTTGTCGGGTCCTGATAAAGTTGCAGTTGCGAAATCGCGATTGAGAACGCCGGCGTGCGCGTTTCGTAGGTCAGGTGTTCCATCAAGACCTGCGACGGGAAGAACTGTTTATCGAATGTAATTTGGAACTTGCGATCGGCCGGCCAATCCTCCGTTGGGCGAAAGATCAGTTCCCGGTCCGAATTCCACGACCACGCGCCGCCGAGCTGCGGTTCAAGTCGGACCCCAGTGAGCGATGGCTTTTTCAAATCTTCCAAACGCGCCGCCGGATCGCTGAACCGAATCACCAGTGGCGGATATTGCAGCTCTTTGTCCAGCTTGGTAACCGGGATCGCGACAATGGACGCGGAAACGCGGTGCGGCTTCGGCCGGCTTTGATACCAGTTCCAGGTCCACAGCGAGCCGCAGATGATTAACAGGGCGGCGATGACGAAGGCCGCATTTGTTTTGGGCCGGGTATTGCCAAACTGCGACCACGCGGCGTCGCCTCGCGAAAGCCAGCCCGGGGGACTCCAGGAAACGCGCCCGAAAATGGCGAAACAAATTTTCGAGAATAAGCGGCCTAGCCAAAAAATCGGCCGAAGGAGGAGCTGGAGAAGATTCGAAAGGGAGGCTGGGATTTTCATGTTGTGAATACGCCAGTCGACCGCAAATCTTTCATGAAATCGATCCTATATTCTGCTAGAACGGAGGGCCTTAAGACGAAAGATGAAAACGACCGGATTAGTTGCGACCCGACGAAGCTTGATCGAGCGGCTGGCCGACTGGAATGACCGAAAACATTGGCAGGAATTTTTCGATGGTTACTGGAAGCTGATTTATTCGGCGGCGCGCAAATCCGGGCTGACCGATGCCGAAGCCCAAGAAGTTGTCCAGGAAACGGTCATCACCGTTGCCAAAAACATTGAAAAGTTAAAATACGATCCCAACCGCGGTTCGTTCAAAGGCTGGCTTTTACAAATCACTCGCTGGCGAATTGTCGATCAATTCCGCAAGCGTGAACCCGGAAACGCCAAAGCACCCCGCTCGACGGACGACCGTCTCACCGCAACAATTGAGCGCGTTCCCGATTCCCGGATCGACGATCTCGATGCGGTTTGGGACGCGGAATGGAAGGAAAACTTGTTCGAGGGAGCGATCGCCCGGGTGAAGAAAAAAGTCGATCCAAAGCAGTTTCAGATTTTCGATTGCTACGTGCGCAAAGAATGGCCGGCCCAGAAAGTCGCCCAGCAATTAAAGGTCAGCGTAGGCCAGGTTTACCTTGCGAGGCACCGCGTCGGTGCCGCCCTGAAGAGGGAAATCCGAGCCCTGGAGAAAGCCGGTCGTTAGTCGAGGCGCGTCGGCAGAATTGCCTCTTACCCTGCCGCTGTGTAAAATCAGCCCCATTCCGGATCAAGTTTCCGCTCAAATCCCTGTCGTCCCCGATCACGAACTGCTGCGCGTGATCGGTCGCGGCGCTTATGGGGAGATCTGGATAGCGCGCACCGTGACCGGTGGGTTGCGCGCGGTCAAAATTGTTTATCGCAGCACCTTCGAGAGCGAGCGCGCGTTCCTGAGAGAATTCGAAGGAATGTCGGCGTTCGAGCCGATCTCGCGTGAACACGCCGGCTTCGTCGACATTCTCCACGTCGGTCGCACGGCCGAACATCTCTACTACAGCATGGAGCTGGCGGACGATCATCTCGCCGGACGCAAAATCGACCTCGTTCACTATGAGCCGCGCACGTTGAAAAGTGATCTGGCGCGGCACAACCGTTTGTCAGCTGCTGAATCGATCCAGCTTGGGCTTTCATTGACCGAAGCGCTCCAGGCCCTGCACGCGCATGGCCTGACTCATCGCGACATCAAGCCATCCAATATCATTTTCATCGACGGTGTTCCGAAACTTGCGGACATCGGATTGGTCGCGGCCAGCGGCCAACAATCGTTTGTCGGCACGGAAGGTTATGTCCCGCCGGAAGGCCCTGGGACAGCGCAGTCCGACATCTTCAGCCTGGGCAAACTTCTCTACGAAGTCAGCACCGGGAAAGATCGGCTCGATTTTCCGGAAATCGATTCGCAATTAAGTCAGCGCCCGGATCGCGAGCAGCTTTTGCAACTCAACGACGTCCTGGTGAAGGCCTGCGCCCACGATCCGAAGAAGCGTTATCGCGCGGCCGCCGAAATGCATCGCGATTTGACCGCTCTCGACAACGGTCAGTCGCCGGCCGGACGAAAGTTCCCGTGGAAAATTCTGGCCGCAATGGCGTTGGTCCTCACGGTCGGCGCCTTGTCGTTTTGGTTTTACTCACAGGGCAGCGGATCAAACACCGAGATGCATTTGAAACGAACCATCCGGACCGATCCTCCGGGCGCGCTGGTGATTTTGGGCGATCACGCCGAAAAAAGTCCGGCCACGTTCGAAGATTTGGATCAACGGAAATACCGGCTGCGGATCATGAGTCCCGGTTACGATCCGGTCGAAACTACAATCGACCTCGGGGCAACACGCTCGCCGCAACCTTCAGAGTTTCATCTCGTGCGCAGTAAGGGTGTGATTGACTTGCAATCGGAACCGGCAGGCGCGCAGTTTTCCCTTCGCAGCGAAGGTGGCCAAACTGTGCGTAACGGTGTTACTCCTCAAATAATTGCCGATTTGCCGACCGGAAAATATTCGATCGAGATGCATCGGGGGAATTGGGAAATGCGCGACCAAATCGAGGTCGAGCGCGGGGAGACGGCGAAGAAATCTTTGGCGTTTGTTAGCGCGCCGATCAAAATCACCAGCGAGCCGAGCGGCGCCGAAATCGGTATCGATGGAACGGCGCGTGGTCGGACCCCGCTGGAAATTGAACTGCCGGCAACCACCCATCTGATCACGGCGCATGTCACCGGATGGCCTAACGAAGAACAAAGGATCGAGGTTGGCCCGCAGCAATCGAACGCGGCTCACTTTGTTTTCGCCAACGGCAGCGTGAAAATTACCAGCGCGCCTGGTGGCGCGAGCGTCCGAGCTAACGGCAAAGATCTGGGCCAAACGCCACTGGTGATCGAAGAAGTAAAGCCCGGCGACGTGAACTACGAATTGCGCTTGCCGGGTTACAATCCCACTACCGTCACCGGCAAGGTTGATCCGCAGCAGCAAACATTTCTGGCCGCGCGGTTGGAGAAAAGCGTGGGTCCGACGCCGGACCAGCCATTTACGAACTCGTTAGGCATGAAATTCGTTCCGCTGGGGGAAATTCGGATTTCCGTCTGGGAAACGCGGGTGCAGGACTACGCGACATTTCTGCAGGCAACTGGCCGGCGCTACGAGCCCACCGATTTTCAACAGACTGCAAATCATCCGATCGTGAAGGTGAACTGGTTCGACGCGGTGGCATTCTGCAAATGGCTCACCGACAAAGAGCACGACGAGAACCTGATCGAGGAACGGCAGTCCTATCGATTGCCGACCGACAAGGAATGGAGCACAGCGGTTGGATTGCAGAACGAACCTGGCGGGACGCCCCAGGCGCGAGACGGTAAGATCAAAAACGAGTTTCCGTGGGGCAGGCAATGGCCGCCCCCGAGCGGGGCGGGGAACTATGGAATTCCGCAGAAGCGCGGCGCGACCTCTTCGGTAGGAAGCTTCAAGCCGAACCCGTTAGGCCTGTACGATCTCGGAGGCAACGTTTGGGAGTGGGTCGCCGACACCTACAAAGGTGGAACCACCGCGACCGGTCGCGACTGGGGGGTCCTTCGCGGCGGTTCGTGGGCGACTACGAACCGGCTGGAGATGCAATCGTCGTATCGCAATGTCGTCGATCGAAACGAGCGCGACGTCATTTACGGATTTCGTTGCGTGCTTGCGGCCGAAGCAGCCGACAATCACTAGTCAGGTTGTCGTCAACGCGGCGCAAAGTCGGTCGAGAAACGGAATCTGTGCCGGCTTAAGTTTGCGCCGCGCGATTTCGTCCGAAAAAAATTCCGCGCGATCGACTTCGGGAAAATCCGCGAATTTTCCCGAGCGCGGCGGCCATTCGAGTTGGAATGTGTTCGAGTGCAATTCGAAGGACTCGGGGAGGTCGCCTTCGAACATCCAGCCGTGAACGGTCTTGCCGCCTTTTTGTTTGATCGAACCAATTGGAAGAAAATTTCCCGACGGTTTGATTCCGATTTCCTCCTCGAATTCAATTTGTGCGCGCGTTAGCAGGTCTTCTTCCGGCTGCACTTCGCCTTTCGGAATGCTCCACACCCCGTCGTCCTTGTTTTTCCAGAGCGGTCCGCCGGGATGCACGAGCAGAAATTCGAGCGAATCGGTGTTTCGCCGAAACATCAGCAGGCCCGCGCTAACGTTGGTGCGCATTGAGGACACCCAACTCTTCAACCGCAGATTCGCGGTTGATGCAAATCAACGGACGATGCCGAGCGCGTTAAGGGTCGCCGGATCGATGCCCGACGTGATGTTCATTCGATGGTCGGTTTGATAACGCGCGAGTGCGGCGCGAGTGAGCGGCCCCATCTTGCCGTCAATGGCATAGGTGTAATAGCCGCGGCGCTGCAGTTCGGCTTGAACACCGGCCACGATCTGCTCCGGCGCAACGTCGCCATAAATTGGCTCGTTGTACTCATAATTAGAGTAAGGATCGTAGCCCCAGGCCGGATACCACCACCCGTCATACCAGCCCCACCAGCCCGAATCGAAAAAGATGATGGCCGCACAATGGTGTCTCCACCAATTGTGATCGTGATGATGGTGGTGGTTATTCGCGTTGAGCTGACGCGCTTGCGTTGTGGTCGAAACGCCTCCACCCCAATTGCGCAAGCGGGTTGAAGTTTGCGGATCGAGTTTGGTTTTGCTGATGGTGGCGATGCCGGAAGGCGAATGCAATTTGCCACTGCCTGGCGACGCGCCGGTATGAACCGCATTCAAATTAGACGTTTTGGTTACGACACCAGCTCGGGATTGTGAACCCCGTTTGCCACTGCCTTGTTGTCCTCCGGTGCGCACGGTGTTCAGGTTCGAACCCGTTGGTTGATGAATAGTAGAGTTACGCACTCCCGGATAGATCAGCGTCCGTTGACCGCTTCCAGTAACAGTCGTCATTGGGCGATAAGAAGTGGGGCCGGAGAGATTGTGCGGGAGGGCGCCTCCAACCGAATTATGCGGCACTCCGCCTCCGATGGGAGCCGTTACCGGCGCGCTTGCGCTGTGATGTACTGGAGCCGGCGGCGGCGCGGAATTTCCGTTATCCTTGGCGAACCCGTTGCCGCCGAATCCGATTAAAAAAATCGCGACCGCTGCTCCCGGTAAATCCTTCATGCCCATGACTTCAGCAATGGAACCATCTTACCTTAGTTTCGTTGCGGTCTTCTATTGTGATTTTGCTCGTCCAGCCGTCCCTGCTGATCGCCGCATTTTTGCATCGTTTCAATCAATTTGCGGCGAGTGGTCTGGAGACGGTGCACCATGACCTGGCAGATCCGCTGGGAAAGGTCGTGCCCAAGGGTGATGTCTTCGTTGTAATGCCGGCGCAAAACATCGCCATCGAAAAAGATCATAGTCGTGGGCTCTAGAGCGCGCGCATCGAAATGCCAGCGGTAAGGCGGGAACAGCCAGGACCAACCCAGGGGCTCGCCGCCGCAGACGATGTCGGTCGCGAGCGGTCCATGTTCCATCACCGAGCCTTCCAACGCGATTCTTCCTGTCTCGACAAGGTAGAAACCGTGCGCTGGCTCGCCCGCCCGAAAAACTATTTCGTCCCGTGCGAACGTCTTTTTTACGGCGTGTCGCGCGAGAAGCTCGAGATGGTGCGCACTCATTCCGGAGAGAAACGGATGCGCCGCAATTTCCTTCCAAAGATCCGGCTTATTTTCAAGATCGTGGGACAGAGATTCAGTTTTCATACATGACATGATTAGCCTGGAGGACGGGCATCGCTCGGCGCGTCTTGGCGAATGATAGGCGTTTTTTGCCACGTATAGTTGTTCACCACAAGAAATGGGTAGCGAATGCCAATTACGGCAGAGCGGCCGCGGATGACTGCCGCCAGACTGCATTCATGAAGAAGCCAGACAGTTGCGTCGCAGTCCTTGGTCAACCTGTCCCTTCAGCTGAAGCCTGCCGGTGTAAGTCGGGGTTAATTCCAAACCCAACGCGAACGAAGGATCATATCTTCACCCTCGGAATCGAAGAGGAGTTTCAGATCATCGATCCGGAAACGCGCGAATTGCGTTCGCACATCCAGCAAATTCTCGCCGACGGCAAAGTCTTTCTGAAAGAACATGTGAAAGCTGAATTCCACCAGTCGGTCGTGGAATTGGGGACCGAGATCTGCGCTGACATTCGCGCCGCGCGCGATCAGGTAATTGAGCTTCGGAGCGAACTGGCGACGATCGCTGCGATGGAAGGCCTCAAGATTGCCTCATCCGGAACGCATCCCTTCTCGCACTGGATGGATCAATTGATCAGTCCCGACGAACGCTATGTGACGATTTTGAACGACATGCAGCAAATCGCTCGCGCAAATTTGATCTGGGGATTGCACGTCCATGTTGGAATTCCCGATCGCGAAGAAGCAATCGATGTGATGAATCAGGCGCGCTATTTTCTGCCGCATCTTTACGCGTTGTCGACCAACTCACCATTTTGGCTCGGCCAAAACACCGGTTTAAAAGCCTACCGTCAGATGATTTTTGAGCGTTTTCCGCGAACCGGGATTCCGGACGCGTTCGAAAGCCTGTCCGAGTACGACGACTACCTCAAAATGCTCGTGTCAACGAATTGCATCGACAACGCGAAGAAGATCTGGTGGGACATTCGACTCCATCCATTTTTCAACACCATCGAGTTTCGGATTTGCGACGCGCAGTCGCGGGTCGATGATACAATCGCGCTGGCCGGGCTGATGCAGGCCATCGTAGTCAAATTGCACAAGCTTCGCGCCCAAAACGTGACCTTCCGAAGTTATCCGCGACGATTGATCGATGAAAACCGATGGCGTGCGGCCCGTTATGGCTTGGACGGCAAACTGATCGATTTTGGGCGCGGTTGCGAAATGGATGAACGTGAGCTGCTACATGAAATGCTCGAGTTCATTTCCACAGAGGTCGGCGAGCTCGGTCTCGAGAACGAAGTCGAGCATGTCGAGAGGATCATGCGCGAAGGAACCGGCGCGGATCGACAATTGCGAGCCTGGGAGCAAAGCGGCGGCAACTTGAAGGCCGTGGTCGACCACATCGTCAACGAAACCTACGAGGATCTAGTGTTCGATCACAACCGGCGAACTCGGGTCGTTGATGCAGCTTGATCCCCGTAGCGATCTCAGCTGCGCCCAAGAATAGCAAAGAGTGACGCAAAGCAGCGATCCCGCGAAAAGTAAAAGTGAGTAAACCAATTGTGAGTGCTCGCCAATCCAGTCACTTCCACCGCCGGCAACCTTTAGGGCAAGATCGACGTCCGCGCTGGAATAGTTTGTTCCATAAATCCACTTCGCGATCCGGAGTTTCGGATCGAGAAAGATGAGAACGTTTGGGTGGGTAAATTCTGTTCCCGCCTTGCCGACTTGCAGGCCGATCGACTCAAGCAATGCGTTGATGCTCTTTTGTGACGCAGTTCCGACCGACCAATTCAGCGGAATATTCTGGCGCTCACGATATTTGACCAATGCCGCGGCATCATCGGTCGGATCGAATGAGAACAACAAGACTCGGAATTGTCTTTGATCGGCCGTCGAGTTCACCAATGCGTCTTTTAGACGGTCGACGTTTTGCCGGCACGGCCCCGGGCACCGGGTATAGACTGGCAACAGCAGCACTGGATAACCCGAAAGCTCGGTTAGAGTGCGCGCGCGACCCGTTTCGTCCACCCAGTTAATCGGAGCCACCGGCCGTCCCCGTTCCGGGGCAACGTCGACCACGTTTCCCCGCAAATGCGCGCTGAGGAAAAGAAAAACTAAAAGTGTGGACCGCGTCATGGTTTTGGCGCGGCCGTGATCGGCAACGGCCGGTCTGGTGTGTAGGGCGGCGCGCCCGGAAAATTACTTCGTAAGGTTTGCGCGATCGGTGGAGCGTAGGCGATCACGAGCAACAACACTGCTCCGGCCAGCCAGGGAGTGAAACTTTGGACCGCGCGCACTTGCTCGTCGTGATACGGCTCCGACACAACGAGCTCGAGAGCGCCTTGCGTTGTCGATTTGCTGAAAAGCGTGGCAAAGAAAACGACGAAGAAAATCAGCGCAGCAATGGTCATGATCGTGCCGCCGATTGTTCCAAGATGTTTTGCAGCCTGCCAATCGGCGTGATAAAGCGGCGACTGCGGATTGGTGTAGGTGAGTCCCATGTTCGTGCGACGCGGCTCTCCGCCGGCTCCGCCGATGAACAAGCCGGTGGAGAAGATCATGATTCCAAGCGTCCAGATATAAGGCACCCACACGTTCCATCGCGGCAGTTTGATTTGCTTGCCGGTAAGTTTCGCGACCAGAAAAAGCGTCATGCCGATGTAGGAAAGAAAAATGGGGCCGGCGACGGTCTGGTGAAAGTGGGCAGGCAACCAGGATGTGTTGTGGACGACTGTATCGAGATTGTAGGACGCGTTGATGATTCCGGTGACGCCGCCAAAAATAAAAATGAACAGGCCGCAGAAGAAGTAGCTGAAGAGCCAGCGGTCCTTGTCGATGTAAGGAAGTTTTTTCCACCAACCGAGCAAACCACGGCCTCCATTCGCTCGCGCGCCGAGCTCCATCGAAGCGGCCATCACAAACGCGGTCGCGAAACTTGGCACCGCCACCAGCATGGTGAAGAACGCGTGGACGAACTTCCAAGTGCTGCTGATTCCAGGTTCGGTGAATTGATGATGAATGCCGACCGGCGCCGAATAAAGCACCAGCCACATGAAAGTGAGCCGTCCGGCGAAATCGGAGAATAATTTACCGCCCGCGAGCTTCGGCAACATCGTGTAGTACATGACGTAGGTCGGCAGCAGCCAGAAGTAGACGAGGGGATGTCCGAAAAACCAAAAAAGCATCCGAGCCAGCGGTACGTTGACCGTAGGAATCCAGCCCATGGACCACGGGATCAGTAGAAAAATAATTTCGATTGCGACCGGTAATGTCGCGATCAGCCAGACGATGAACGCCGCAAAGATCCCGACGACTGCGAGTGGAACCTTTTCTCCGCGATGCTCACGTTTCCATACGAGGTAGACCGGCATCCAGTTAAAGAACGCGATCCACGAACCGACAACGACGAGAGTGAGTCCGATATAAAACGCGGGATGCGCGCGTAGCGGCGGATAAAACGTGTAAAGCACGCTGGAGGTCCCTGAAAGAATCGCTGCAGCCGCGAGCAGCGTTCCGATAATCATCAGCGCGAACGAAAGCCAGGCGACTTTCATGTTTACTGGTCCGAGATAAAAACGAATCACCGCGTAACCAAACGCGACGGCAAAGAAAGTGGTGAACACGATTGCGTTGACCACACCGTGCAATGTGAGCCCTTGATAATATTCAAGGCCAAGAACCTTTCGGGTATGAATGTGACCAGCGCGGTAAAGCACCTGCATCATTCCGTGATAAATCCCGAGAATCAGTAGTGCGGTCGGAAAAATTAGCTCGATCAGGATCATCCGTTTCAATCCCGGTTCGATGTCGATCCTGCGTTCGTCAACCAGTTCCATCTCTGTCATTTCAGGTTCTCGAGATATTTAAGGATCATGTTGATCTCCTCGTCGGTTAACTCCGGTTTCGGCATTACATCGTCGAAGCCGTCCACAACTTTCGCGCTCGGATCGACGATCGATTCACGCAGGTACCCGTCATCCGCCGCGATCATCGATCCATTCTTCAATTTGGTTTTGCGGCCGTACATGCCTTTGAACGTCGGTCCGATCCCTTCCGAGCCGTCAACCGAATGGCAAGTGAGGCAATCTTTCGCCTCGAGCAGCTTGTAGGCGGCATCGTTTATCCCGGTTTCGGGAGCCTCGGCCTTCTTAGGCATAAATGTCGCGGCATCGACCACTCGCAGGATTGCCGCCATTCGTTCGTGCCCGGTTCCGCAATATTCGTGACAGAGCAACTGATAGTTGTGCGGCCGGTCGAATTTTACCCGCGCATAATTTACCACGCCGGGGACCACCATCAGGTTCAGGTTCGTGCCTAACAGGATCAATCCGTGCGTGACGTCGGGCGTGCTCACATAAAAATCGACTGTCGATCCAGCCGGGACCGTGACCTCCTTTGGTTCGAAGTCCCACATTTTCGCCACGTAATGCACTTCGTAGTGATCGGCCGCGTGGGTGATCAATTCGCCTTTTTGGAACGGCTTAATGTCGGTCAGACAGGTTGGCAGGCCGACGTGAAACATATTGATCGCCAGCGCGGCCAGGCCGAACAGCACAAGCACGAACGCGACCGAGATGATAAGGATTCGCCGCTCAAGTCTTAAGGCAGGAGTCATTTCAGCTGCGCGCGATCATCACCCAGTAAATCACGCCCCAGAGAGCGGCGTAGAAGACCAGTAACAGCGCAAAGAAGAAAGCCGCGCCGCTCGGGAAGAACGCTTTGGCTGGTTCGGATTGGTCTTCCGGCGTCATTTCTCGAGCTGTCGCAATTTGAGGTAGATCGTCAGCATCAGGATTCCGATCGCCACGATGCTCGCGGCGAGCCCGTACTGTCTGAATTTGTATTCCTGGCGTGCGTTGTTGGTCAGTTCTTCAGATTTTTGGATGGCTTGCTCACCTGTCGCGGCAACCTGCTGAAAACTATTTCGACTGAACGAGTGCACATAAGTTCGCGATTTCTTCAGAGTGTCACTCAATTCGGTTAACTGGTTGCTGATTGGTTCGATATCCAGACCGCGGGCCGCGAATTTTTCCGAATCGGCACTAAGGCGTTTCCGCGCTTCATCCATCTCAGCAATTGTGTGGTGAAAGTAATCCGCGGTTTGGATGCAATCGGGATTGTCTTTTGCGTTTTGGCGGTGGCAATCGCCGCACAAACCGCCGGTCGCGGTCGACAGCATAGCGTCACTGGTTTTGACAATATTGTGGTTGCCGTGGCATTTGCCGCATTCCGGCCAGTTGTGTTGATCGAAAGCCTGTTTGTGTTTGCTGCCATCGAACAGGCTGGCGTTTGCGGAGTGGCAGATACTGCAACTCTTGCTCACCTGGGCGACACCGGGCGGGCTGGCTGCGTGATTGCCATGACACGTATTGCAGCGCGGCGCGCCGAGATCGCCACGGGCCAGCGCTTTGCCGTGAATGCTTTCGCGGTATTCCGCCAGTTGCGTTGTCGGGAGAGGCGAACCATCGGCGCGCGTGATACCGGCCATCACGGTGGCGTTCGCGTGACAGGCGCCGCAGGTCTCAGGCACGCGTTGCGCATAAACTTTCGATTGAGGATCCTTCGCCGGTCGAATTCCGTGAACTCCATGGCAGCTGACACAGGACGGGGCGCGATCATCGTGAAGATCGAGAAGTCGATGGCCATGCGGGCTGGTCTTGAATTTCGCGAGCTGGTCTGTCGGCAGCGCCGGATTGAAGTCGTGCATTTTCGCCGGATCGGCGTGGCACCGCGCGCAGAACTGGACGACCCACGCGCGATTCTTGTCTCGATCTTTCTCGGGCCACTCTTTGACCTGATCATGACCAAGATCGGCGGTGGGATCGCCGCCGTGACAACCGGCACAGGAAAGGCCCTGACGAAAATGAACATCTTCTACCAGCTCCTTCAGATTCATGTGTGATGGCGCAGCTCCAGCTGGCGCGAGTACAAAGAGAGTGTCGGCGCCTTGATTCGCCGAATCGCTGTGACAAAGAACGCAGTTATTCTGGAGCAACAGCTCCATCTTCTGCGAACTCAATTTTAGCTCGAGCAGGATCGACAAGTGCTCGGCACGCGAAATTGTTTCCTTTTCAACATCGCGATTGAGCAGTTCTTTGATATTGTCGTTGAGCCCATCGAAATAATTTCGCTGCTCCGGTGTAATGATGGCATTCCCGTGTTCGTCCTTGGCGTCCAGCATCGCCGCAAGCCTTGGCGATGTTTTCGCTGGCGTTTGACCTGCGGCGAAGGCAGCCGCCGAGAACAATACGAGGCCGGCCAGGATCGTTCTCATTCAGCGGTCTCCCGATTACCGCGGCCAAGGAGGTACATCGCCACAATCACGATCGCTGCCGCGCCCGCTGAAATGAGAGCGGCGAGCAAGTAGGAGAATCCCAGCAGGCCGTGAAGTGATACGTGCAAAAGCACTGCGCCGGTCAAAATGAACCACCGATGTTCGAACCGCCAGACGCGCATGATCACCACAACTGCTCCGGCAATAAGGGTCCACAACGCGCACACATGGGCGACTCTTTGAAGCGACGCGGGATCGTCGTTTCCGGCTTTGGCCCCGATGTCCCAACCCATCAATGTCAGGTAGGTGAGGAAGAGGATTGCGGCCCAGCCGAAATCCGTGAAGGCCGGCGACTGCATGTTCCGGTAGGCCCGCCGATCCAGCCACGGAATGATCGCCCAGATGCCGAGCAGGATGGCGATTACAAACAAGCAGACCTGCGGTCCTTCGAGGCTGAACAAGTGCGGAGGAAATTCTTTGAGAAGTTGATATTCCCACAAGAAATACCATTCCGGTTTGATTCCCGGATAGGCGGGGGCGAACGGATCGGCCTTCTCGCCAAGTTCCCAGTCCATTCCTGGAATTCCCGGCCCGTAGGGAAGAAAAACCGCGAGGGTTACCAGCAACATCAAACACGCAAACCACAACAACAGATCGCGTAGCGCGAAGCTCGGGAAGAATTTCATCCCGCGCGGCGCCGTGGTTGCGCCCACGGGCGGCGCCATCCCCTGGCGTTGGATCAGCAACAGGTGCAATCCAATAACGCCGACAAATGCCAGCGGCAAAATCACGACGTGTCCGGCGAAAAACCGGTAGAGCGTGTTAATGGTGACATCGTGGCCGCCCCGCAGAACCTGCAACATCCAGTCGCCTAACAACGGCACGGAACTGACGATGTTGGTGCCGACCGTTGTCGCGAAGTAGGCGAGCTTGTTCCACGGCAACAAATAACCGGAAAACCCAAAGCCCAGGGTCAATAAAAACAACAGATAGCCGGAAACCCACGTTATCTCGCGGGGTGGGCGATACGCCTTCAACATCATGGTGCTGAACATGTGGAGCACCAGCGAAATAATCATCAGGTGGGCGCTCCAACTGTGAATTGATCGGATCAGCCATCCGAACGGAACTTTTGTGGTCAGGAACCGGATGCTTTCGTAGGAGGTAGCTTCACCGGGCTGATAATACATCAGCAGCAACACACCGGTGATGATCTGGACGACGAAGAAAAACATCGTCACGCCACCGAGATAGTACCAGCCCATCCAATGCGAGCCGATGGGCACTTCCTTGTGCCGCAAAAATTCGAACAGGGGCGTTAGTTGATAACGTCGATCGATCCAGCCCATCAAACCGCCGCCCTTTGGCTCATTGTTGTCAGGCGTGTTGTTCAGAAATAATGATGCTGCCGTCGGGTTGACGTTGGGCGACGTACTTGGTGAGCGGTTGAGGAGGTGGCCCGGACAATACCCGGCCGTTCATGTCGAACCGGCCGTCGTGACACGGGCACCACATGATGGATTGGCCTGGCAAATAGGTGATGGTGCAGCCCTCGTGCGTGCACTTGGCGCCGAACGCGAACAACTGGTCCTGTGATTGCAAAACAATCACGCGCTGTCCGCTTACCGGGACGATAACGAATTTATTTTGCTCGAGCTTGGCCGCTTCATCGCGCGTCAAATGCGTCGGTCCGGTCGGTCCGGTTTGTGGCAGCGGTTTTAAATAGCGAATAACCGGATACGCGACGCTCGCCACCCAGGCTAACGCGCTAGCGCCCAAAAGCAGATCGACGAAACGGCGTCTAGACGTTCCGCGGCTGGAAGCGGCCTCTCCCTCCATCGCAAGTTTTCTATTCACTTGCCGCTGTTACAGCAAGCGTTTAGTGGCAGTCCCCCGAGACATTTGAAACCGGGAGCGCTCAGCATTTTTTCGGAAGTTGTGACGCCAAGTATCTCTGAATTCCGACCGCCGCGGCGCGCGCGTCCCGCACCGCGCGGACAACCAAATCAGGGCCCCGGACGAGGTCTCCGCCGGCGAATATCCCGGGCACGCTGGTCATTTGATTTGAATCAACGACGACGCCACCCCATTTGTTCACTTCGATCTTATCGGAGTTGCCCGCCGCAAAAACTGGGACCGGGTCGAAACCGTAGGCCACCAGAACGACGTCCACCGGAATCGTGAACTCCGAATTTGGAATAACCTGCGGTTTGCGGCGGCCCTTCGGGTCGGGTTCGCCGAGCTCCATTCGGACGCACCGTGCTTCTGAGATTCCACCGTTGAGTCCGGCCGACAACGCAATCGCGTTGGTCAGAAACCGGAACTCCGCGCCTTCTTCAATCGCATTCAAGTACTCACGGCGACTGCCCGGCATGTTTTCCAGGTCGCGCCGATAAATGCAAATCGCTTCGCGCGCGCCGCTACGAAGAGAAGTGCGCAGGCAATCCATCGCAGTGTCGCCGCCACCCAAGACCGCAACGCGCTTTCCATGAACATCGATCGGCGCTCCCTCGGATGCCCGAAGGTTTTTCTGAATCAGGAAGGGCAGCGCGCGATGTACTCCTTTTAGATCGGCTCCCGGAATGTCGAGCTCTTTTGGTTTTTGGGCGCCGATTGCGAGAAACACCGCATCGAATTGCTCGCGCAATTTCGGCAATGGGATGTCGCGGCCGATTGTCACGCCGCAGCGAACCGTTACCCCGCCTCGGTCAAGTAGATCAAACCGCCGCTGCACAATTTGTTTCTCGAGCTTGAACGACGGAATGCCATTCACCAACAATCCGCCAGGACGGCCTTGTGCTTCGAAAATGGTCACGGCGTAACCGAGTTTCGACAATTCGTCCGCGCAAGCAATCCCTCCAGGGCCGCTGCCGACCACAGCAACCTTGAATCCATTGAACGGCGCCACCTGCGGATTCGCTGATTCATGCGCGAAGGCGTAATCGTTGATAAATTTCTCAATTGGTCCGATGGCGACCGGTTCGCTGCGCGCGTTCAAGATGCATGCTCCTTCGCATAGCCGGTCCTGCGGACAAACGCGGCTGCAGATCTCGGGCATATTGCTGGTCGTTTGCGACAATGCAGCCGCCTCCAGAAATTTGCCGTCGGCAGTGAGCGCCAGCCATTCCGGGATACGGTTTGAAAGCGGGCATCCTTCTTGTACGCAGGGCGGATTAGGGCAATTGATACAGCGGCTGGCCTGTGCACGAACGGTTGCCTCGTCGTAGAGACTGTAGATTTCATCGAAATCACAGATCCGTTCTGACGCGGCGCGTTTGGCCGGTGCCTCACGCGCGATGTAACGCCAGTTGTGTTTTGGTGGCCAGGGTGCCGTTGCTGCTTCCATGATTACAGCTCAATGGTCGCAGGTGGCGTGATATGCACCGTGCGGCAATTGCCAAACCCTGTGCGTTTATTGATTCGCTAGGATGCGGATTCAGAAGGCCGCAGCGGAGGCGAAACCTCCGGTCGAGCGGCCGACGAATCAGCCGATGCAAAACTCCGCCAACTTTCGAGCGGAAGTAGCGCCACACAGATCAGCGCGAGCTGGCTGATCATGAAACCGAGCAGCCACGGAAATGCCTTTTGCATGAATCCGTAGGAATGCAGACCGACTCCAAGCATGTTGACCCCAAACCAGGAGAAGCTGGTCACGATGTTTCCGAAGATTGCCATCACCATCAGTCCGCGTTGGCGAATGAATCCACCCCAGCGCGCATGCAAAATAATCGCGCACCAAAGAACGATCAGCACCGCGCCATTTTCCTTTGGATCCCAGCCCCAAAACCGTCCCCATGATTGGTCCGCCCAGATTCCGCCGAGCACGGTGCCGACGAAACTGAACAACGTGGCAAAACACACGACTCCGTAAGTCATTCGGGCCAGCGAATCGGCAGTCTCCTTCTTCAGCGAGCGCGTGAAAACGCCGCGCACGATATAGATAATTGCGAGCATTCCGGCGAGGAACATCGCCGAATAACCGGTGGTAATCGCGACCACGTGCGTCGCCAGCCAGATATTGGTGTCGAGCACCGCTTGCAACATTTCCAACGTGTCACCGCTGCCGGCAAGATGGTGCGCGATAATCAACGTGACGAAACCGATCGCTCCGGCGCAGGCTGCGCCAATTCCATCGCGAAAAATGCGTTCCAGAATCAGCGAGACAATGACCGCGCCCCAGCCGATGAAAATCGCCGACGAATAAAGATTCGTCACTGGCGGGCGTTCTTGCAGATACATCCGCGAAAACAGACCGAAGGTGTGGATGGCGAGCGCGAGCAACAACAGGTAAAACGCGGTGCGGTTGAGAGTTCGGCTCCAGCCAAGCCACGACGTGCACGCCAGCAAAAATGCCAGAATGTACAGCGCCATGCTTTGGCTGAACGGCTGCAACCGATTGAACAGAAATTCGAACGACGACCGCTTCGCCGCGCTCGGCTGTTCTTTCGTGAACCAATTCGCAGCTAGATCGACATGTTGGTTAAATGTCGCGTGATCTTTGGCGCGATAGGCATCGCCGATCTGCGCATATTCGAGAACGATCGGGTGAATTACGCCGGTAGCGACCGAATGCAGCAAGCCGTCGCCGACTGAATGCCAGGTGCTACTCTGATCGAGAGGCGGAACGGCGAGGATATAAGCCATCTCTGAAATTTTCTCGTATTTTTGGATCAGCTCGGCCAGGTCGTTCAGTTTTGTCCGATCGAAATTCTCACCGTGTTGCGCTTGAACGGCCGCTTTGGCCGCTCCCGGAACGTTTGCGATATAGGTTTTTAGTTCGGATGCGAAATTTTGGGTGCCCTCGAGCTGCACGCTGTTTTTCAAACGCTGATAGAGCACGAGCGCGTTCCGCAAATTCAGAATCGCGCTCTGATAAGCCGAACGTTGCACCGCTTCGAGTTTGTCCGCCTGATCGCCTTGCTCTTCGATTTGTTTCAGGAAGGGCGAGAATTCGGTGAAGCTGAAATATTTTCGCTGACTCTGTTCCCAGCCGAACAAACCGAGGACTTCGTCATTCTGGACCAGAAAAACCGGATACTGATCGGCGACCGGAGCATCGAAGAGAACATCGGTCAGCCATTCGATCGCACTTAAGGTGCGGCCGCTGTCGAGGCGGAGTTCCTGTTTTCCGTGAATGATTAGAAGCGAGTTACGGCCGACGGTGTCCAGCGGTTTGACCCGACCGCCAACGAGCACCGGTATCTTGCCGAACGTCGCCAGGTCGGCATCGCCTTTGGCTACCCGGGGCGGCATCCAGTTTCCGGCGATCCAGCCGGCCATTACCAGCAATACGATCAACGGTACGAATCGTTTCATGCTGTTGCCCTCCGTTTTCGGGCGAAACCGACCAGATGAAAACCGAATTGCCAAAGCAACCCGGCGGCTACAATCACACACGCGACATATGGCGCGAGGAAGCTTGGATTGTGCACCACTTGGAGAATAGTCGCGCGATCGTCCTGTTGGAATCCAGCCTGATAAAATGTTTCGCCGCGATAACGCAACGGATGGTTCATGTAAATCAAAACGTCGCGGTTCACTGATCGCTCCGGATCGATCAACGTCACCTTGCTGGCAAAGTTCTTCGGGATCTCCGTGCCGGCGTATTTTTCGTGGGTGAATTTCTGCAAAGTGACGCTGTAGGGCTTGTAATAACGCGCCGTGCGCATGGCGATCTTCCAGGTGCGGCCGCCGCAGGAAAATGTTTGCGGTGCGCCGAGCGCGTCGGAAACCAGCCAGGTACCTAACGAGCCGCCGTCCTTCGGAAGAATTTCAATCGCCGCGGCCGGAACGTCGCGTTCGTCCTGCGCGGTCGTCCGCGGGACTGGTTCGACCGCAATCATCGCGCCCGGTCCCTGATTTGCGATCGGCTTGGCCGCGGGTCCACCATCGTTCAACATTTTCAACCGTGAATTCTGATAGAAATTCCGGACGGCAATGCGGAATGGCAGACTCCAATGATCGATGGTCCGGTTCTTTTTCAGCACGCTCTCGGGAATCGCCGTGACTTGATCAAGATCGTTGTCCGTGGTGTCGATGACGGCCAACT
This sequence comes from uncultured Verrucomicrobiae bacterium, assembly GCA_963817335.1. Classification (GTDB taxonomy): domain Bacteria; phylum Verrucomicrobiota; class Verrucomicrobiia; order Chthoniobacterales; family UBA10450; genus AV40. The sequence goes on from CAWFNX010000005.1 coordinate 431,037, forward strand.
CCATGTGCTGCTGGTCTTCCGAATAATTTTTTGTGTCGCCGCGCTCGAGGCGCAGGTGACTTTCAACCGCGAACAAGTCGGTAAAAAGTCCGCCGGCGAGCATGATGATGAGCCCGGCGTGGGTGAGATGAATGCCGAACTTTTTCCAGGTCCAGCGAAAACGTTTCACGTGCGCCGCAATAAGGTTGACCAGCAATACCGCGCCGATCAGGTGACCTCCGGGAAAAATAGGAATTCGAAACCCGGTACCCTCGGCCGGCCACCAAACCAGCCAGCTTTGGAAATAGCGTTGCTGCGCTTCATGAATTCCGAGATGAACTTGGGCAAGGGTGCCGGCGAAAATGAGCGCCATCCCGGCCGCCAGACAAACGATGGTCAGCTTCAGCGATGTCGTGAGATCGATGATTTTGCGAAGCATGATTAAAATCTGATCGATTGGATGAATTTTACAAAGTTAGGTTTTTCTTTTTCCACCGCGGCTCCGGATCCGGTCGCCTTGAAAAACCAAACGTGACTATCGCGTCGTGTCCAGGCGGCGAGTGTCCGCGCGTTCGCTCCGGCCATGTCCACGGTCGAGAACGTGGCGTCGCCGCTTTTCAACGGCGCGACTTGCGTGGCTACTGCAGTCGGACTCATTGGCGGCAAACCAATTTGCTGACGCCAGCGATTTACGTTATCGGCATCGCTTCCGCCTTCGCCGGGAAACGTAACGATCGAGATGTCGACCTTATTGTCATTCGCCCCGGCACTGAAACTGGCATAGCGCATCGATGATGGCGGAACTTCGCTCCAACCTTCGGGCGTTTTCCATTTGATTTGGGGATTGGGTGCGCCCGCCATCGGCGGCGCGCCGCTCGCCGTCTCGGGAGATTTGCTGCCGCCTTGGGTGTTGCAAACCGCGGCAACCCATTTGATGAAATCGGCTTTCTGCGATTCGGTCAACGCGTCGTTGCCGCGGATCTTGAAAAATAATGTCGCTCCGCCCGTCGATGTCATTCCGGCAATGATTCTCCCATCTTTCGCGGGATCGGCGCCGTTTGGCAGGCCGGCCAGGTCGACGACTGTGACGTCGCCGATCGAGGTCGTGAGATGTTGCGCGATTTGCTTGAGCTTGTCTTGGTTGACTGGCGGTTGTCCGATTTGTGACAACCAGCGATTTACGTTTTCAAGGACGTTGCCAGCGGAGCTACCGAGACTAACGAACGAAATGTCGGCCGCGGCCCCGTTGTCCCCTTTGACCAGAAAACTCGCCTGCCGCATTTGCGAAAGAGGCTGCGGTTGCCAGTTCGGCGGAGTCGGGACTGATGCGGTGGAGGTGGTTGGCGCCATGCCACCCGGCATTGAGGGCGAAGGCGCATTGGCCGGCATCGCGTTCTGTTGGTCGGGAGCGGATTCTTCCAATGGCGCTTTGGAAACGCGATAAACCTTGATCTCAGAATTTTTTTGGCAGCCCGCAACGAGTGCGCTCAACCCCGCCACAAAAATCACAAACCCTCTCATCGCCCGAATACTATTTCTGAGGACCGCCCGTATGGCAATCGGTGCAGGAAAATTCAGTGTAAGGAGCATCGATATGCACGAAGTCGAGCCCCTGGGCATTGATTTGCTTCATCCCTTCGGGATCGCCTTGCGCGAGAATTAGATGGCATGATTTGCAATCGCTCGCTTTGATCGACATTTTTCCATCTGCCGCAGTGTGTTTGCCGTCGTGACAACGGAAACAGCCGTTCCAACTCTTGTGTCCGACAAAGTCGGGATGCGTTCGCCAATCCAGCTTCACCTCCGGGAAAAAGTTTTCGCGATAGATTGACTGAGCGACTTCGATGATTCGATTTGCCTGGCCGGGATCGGGGTAATCCTTCCGCAACGCGATGGCGATTCCCTGTTCAGCTTCGGCCCTTGTCTTGTACGGCTGGGTTAGCGCGGTCACAACCTTGGATTTGACCCAGGGAATGCTGGCATCGAGTCGGTTGGTCATAAGGGCGAGATCGACCGCATCGTTCGGTGTGTGCACTTTATGCGCCGGGCGGCTGTGGCAATCCATGCAATCCATCCGGTGAATCTCATACTTCGCCAGATCCTCCTTGAAATCGGGATCGCGATATTCGGTGACAACGCCCTGGGGGTTGGTCATGCGCACCCATGGAATCGACATTCGCTGATCATCGGTCGCGATGTATTCGATTTTGTTGGCGATGTTCATGTGCCAATGAATGCCGCCGGGCGGACCGTTGGATGGGTCGCCGCCGCCGACGTTAAGCAGCAGCCGCACTGCGAACGGTGTGTTCTTTTCGTCGGAGAGAAAATGTTGAAACGTGCGATCGACATTGCCGACATATTTCGATGGCCAGTGACATTGTTCGCAGATGGCTTGGGGAGGGCGGGGATTCGCTGCGGTGACATGAATCGGCCGGTCAAAGTCATTGCGGAAGGTATGATAAAGCTGTTTCACACCGTTGACTTTGGTTTTGAAATACGCGGCCGCCCCCGGCCCAACGTGACAGGCAACGCATTCTACTTTCGCGTGGGCGGTGTGTTGGGCAGCGACGAATTGCGGCTCCATCGGAAGGTGACAAGCTTTGCCACAGAACTGGACAGACTCGGTCAGTTGATACGTTTGGTAGCTACCGAGCGCGGTGACAAACAAGAACAGCACTGCAAAACCGCCGAACATCCAGAGAAACTTTCGATCGCGCGATCGGGACAGATCAATCTTGAGGACAAGGGGCTCGGCCGCCTTAAGGGCACGGCGATTTCTTCGCCACTGCAGAACCGCGCCGATTAACGCGACAAAAACGCCGAGGATGAAAAACCCCGGTGCAAGCACATAAGCAAGAATGCCGACGTAGGGATTTCGGTGCCCCGCGAATTGGTCGATCGCAACCAGCAGACAGAACGAGAAAAGCGCGCTGACGGCGAGCAACAGCCCGAACCAGCTGATCCAGTTGCGAAATGGATGCTTGCGGGCGGTGGGATTGGCGGCCTCGGCCATCGGTCAGATTTCTATACGATTTTCGATTCCAAGTCGAAGATCGATATCTGCGCCGACCGATATTCGATTTAGTCTTCCCCTACTTCTTTAACGAACGGACGTATGCTACCAGCGCTTTGACGTCGGCGTCGGAAAGTTTGCTTCCAAAACCCTTCATCTTGTCTTTGCCATTTTTAATCGCGTTCGTAGCCTCGGCGTCGCTGAAGCTCTGGTCTTTGGTGTAGTCTTTCACTCCGAGCTTCTTTCCCATCATGGTGTTGCCGCTTCCGTCCTTACCGTGGCAGGAGGCGCAGTTTGCCGCCCAAGTGGCACCCGCGTCTGCGGCGGCGGCGATTCCCGCGGAGCTGATGATGGTTGCGAGTAATAAAGAGATTTTTCGTTTCATAGAGCTGTTCCTTTTTCTGGTTCGACGCGCGTTGGTTTTTATTTCTTCAAAGTCCGAACATAAGCGACCAGCGCCTTAATGTCGTCGTCAGACAGCTTGCCGCCAAAAGCTTTCATTGCGGTTTTGCCATTCTGCTTCACCCCGTCTTTTATCGCAGTGGCTGCCTGCGCGTCGGTGAAGGAGCCCTGCTTCTTCGAATCGGTCAGATCCATCGCTCCGAGCGTTTTCCCCATCTTGGTGTCGCCATTTCCGGTTGCTCCGTGGCAAGGCGTGCAGTTTGCGGCCCACAAAGCCTTTGCGTCCGCCGCGCGACCGGAAATTGCGGATGCAACAAGCAAAGTGACGATAAGTGAAACGATTGTTTTCATAAGATAATCCTCTCTGAACAACTATTCTCTACCAAACCTAGAAACGATATTGAAGCGCGGAAAAAATCGAATGTGCGGTGTAGTTGTTATGACCACCGAACAATTCGTCCCGGTAATCAAAGAACCGATATTGCAGGGTCAGGCGAATTTGTTTGGTGAACTGCCGGCTGGCAGTGGCTCCGACGGTGTGCTCGGTCGCGCCCAGTCCGTAAGGCATTGAGACTCGGCTGTTCTTAAAATGATCGTTCGCGCAATAGAAGGTGTAATCGGCCCGCAAATCGGTGAATTCGTCGAGGACGTAACCGCTCGCTCCCGTCACCGTCCAGTAGTCGTTTCGAAAATCGACAACCGTCGGGCTGTTGTAGGGTGTGACGCCAGTAGCGATCAGATTAATTTTGCTTGCCGGGGTTTCGGTTTGATTGAAGACATACTCACCGACCGCCTGCAGATAAAAACGCGGGCACGGACTCCACGTCGCGCTCTCGCTAACGACGTGATTGGTGATCAGCCCGGTCATTTCTTCGTTCAAGATCGTGTTGCTCGGGAGTGGGAACGGGGATGTCGGTGAAATGGCCCATTTCCCCGAAACCTCAGTTTGCATGAAGTCGTAACGCGTGACCAGGGAAAGGGTGCCGAGTATCTCCGGAAGCTTCGGTCGGGCCGTGACTCGGACATTGGCATCGTTGGTGGTCCAATCCTGTCCAATCAATCGCTGATTTCTTTCTGAGCCGGCAACGGGCGGTGCTAAGAGCTCGGTGTGGAAATCGTTATCGTAGTCGGCCTCTCTATAATAGTACTGGGCAGCCAGGTTCAGGCGAGCCATCGGGTACCAGGTCGCGCCGGCGGTGTACTTTTGATCGAAGAAATGGGTGTCCTTGTTTAGCTGGCCCTGATCCGATTGAACTGGCCTGCCGCCCACAAGAGTTCCGGAAACTTCATGCTCACGGACATCGCCCCAGGCCTGTTCCAATTCCGCCTCGGTATAAAACAACCAGTTCTGAAAATGCTTGTATCTCAGCTCCAGGCGTTCCGCCGTTTCGTTTGTATCCTCAGACGTGTCGGCCGCTTTCGGGATTGCAGCAGTGTAGTGAGTCGGGGGCGGCGCGGTAGCAGTGTTGGCGTCCAGAAACGTCGATGAGCTGTCGATGTTCTCATGGGTGTAACGAAAACCAAGCAGCGCTTCCAAATCCTTCAATGGCATCCAGAACAGGTTCGAATTGAACACGTGTTCCCGGCTCTCCGACATGCCGGAGAGGTTCAGGATGGCATGATCATTGGACTGCAATTGCGGAAAGGTCGTTACAAAGATCGAATTATAACCCGGTCCAGTAATGCGTGATCCCGACAAATCCGCGCCCGAGGTGGTGTATGAATACGCCGAGGTAAACCAAAGATTATCTTTGATGCGGGTTTCGCTCAGAATGTGGCCGGTGAAATCGTCGACGTCATTCTGATCGTTTTGAGTAATGAAACGTTGCGCGCCCGGCGGCGGAACTGCCGGGGGCAACTGGCCGCCGCCCCGCTCGAGCTGCAGGTTATTGTCGATCGAGTAGTGGTCCCAGCGCATGCCGATGCCGACGTCGGTATTTCCAAACGTCTTGGTGGCGTCGAAGGCAAAGATGTCGCGTTTCTCATCAATGTCGCGATAAGCAGGGACGAGTTTTCGGGCAGGGTTAATTGCGATTCCCGTTAATGTTGTGTCGCCCCAAATCGTCGAATCTTTCTGGCCGTCACGAATGTCGTGCGACCAGCGAATTGTAATTTCCGGCCAGTCCGGAACGCGAATTCCCATTTCCAGCCAGATTTCGTCGCGGTCGATATGCATTTCATCGAATGCCGGCGGGAAATGGGTGCCGCCATTCGGCGGGAAAAATCCGCCGTTGCCGTCGTACCAAGTGCGAAACGCGGTAAATCCTCCGCGGATGTAGCCGAGGTTCGGCTGCGATAGATCGACTTTGATGTCGTAATCGTTGATGTCCCAAAGGGCGTGGCCATCGATGGTGAGGGTGGCTTTCTCGCCGACGCTGTGTTCGTAATGAAGGTCGGTGATCCCGCCGTAAGGTTGGTCACCCGGCAGCCAATGTTGCTGCTCGAACTGCGCTCGATCGCCGCTGGTCCAGGTTCCGCCCACCCCAACTTCAATCCAGTTCTTGTAATCGGTCTCTTGTTCGGTGGTGCTGGCTGCGGCGGTTGACTTACCGTCTTTCCCTTCCGCGACTACCGCTTTTGGATCTTTCGCGGACGCTCCGTCGGCCGTTTCAGTGCCGTCTGCATTCACCTCAGCGCGTAACGGGCCGCTGAGGCAAACCGCAAACAGGCTCAGTAAGGTCAACCGCACGAAACTTCGAACCGGAGCGGGAGAGAAGCGGGTAGCTCTCATATTAATACCTGAAGTGGCCATTTACCTGCGAACCGTGGACCGCCTCGTGGCAGCCGGCCGACCAGCAGGTTCCTTGGGGCAGACGGGTAGTGTGATCGGAATCGCCGATGAAAATTCGGCCGCCGGCTTTCTGTTCCTGGAAGTGACACTTCAGGCACAAGGTCTGGTTGCGCTCGTTGAGCATTCGCGCGTTGACCGAGCCATGCGGAGAGTGGCAACTTACGCAACCTTCACGCAGGGCCTCGTGTTGGAAAACGAACGGACCGGCCTGGGCAACGTGACATTGGAAGCACGTTTCATTTTCCCCGAGCAGCAGAGTTCCGCCGCCTTTGACTTGTTGGGGAAGACTTGTGCCGCCGCCTTTGATCGCGCGGCCGGCGTGCGGGTTGTGGCAATCGGCGCAACTCATCTTGCCTTCGAGCACCGGATGATGGTGAGGCATCTCAAATCTTGCCCGGACTTCGAGGTGGCATTGGAAGCAAGCGTCCGGCGACCTCCGCGGATTGACAATCTTGCTCTTATCGCCGCCGCCGGCAACGTGCAGACTTCCAGGTCCATGGCACGATTCGCATCCCATCTCCTTGGAGTTGTCGCCCGGTGCTTTCAGACGCGCATGGGTCGACGTTCGAAAGTTTTTGGTAATCGATTCGTGACAAGTCTCGCACGCTTCTGAGCCGACGAATTCAGCGCCGGGAATACTCGGCGGCGCGAGAATAGAGCGATTCGTCTCAAACGTGCTGCAAGAAAGGAGAACGACGGTGAGCGCGGCTGTTCCCCCGACCGCCCACAACAGTTTTTCGCGTTTACCGTGGAGCCATCGGAGTTAGTCTCGGACGCCACACGTGCAGATAGTTGTCAGAATTGCGATCATCTGACTACTGCATTTCTTCGGCGAAAGTTGAGGGTGAACGTGTTATCGCCGCCGACCGTTAACGGCGGTCACTTCGGGTGAATGCATTGCGCGATATTGACTTGGCGACTTTCCGGACAGGGTCTTGAAGACGCGGTTGAATTGCGAAAGCGATTGAAACCCGACCGCGAATGCGACTTCGCTGATCTGAAGGTCGACATCTGCCAGAAGTTCGCGCGCCTTTTGGAATCTGGTGCGTGCGACGTAATCGACATACTTGATGCCGGTCACATGTTTGAATTTCTCGCTCAAGTGGGTCGCGTTGATGCCTACGGCACGAGCTACTCGTGCCAGCGAAAGGTGCTCGTGAGCATGTTCTTCAATGAATCGCCGCGCTTTCCAAATATCGCGCGGCTCCGCCCGGTGCCCGTTGTGAGGGAATCGGTTAAATCCGGCGAATCCGGCTTCGGAAGAGTCTTTTAGTTTCACACCTCATTGAGGCCCAATCCGGCTGGTCGTTCTTTGCATTGCTTGCGGTTTACTTACCGGATCTTGTCCGGGCCGATTCGGCCGGCGGAATGGACCTGCGCAATTTTTGCAAAGCAAAAGGCAATTCACGGAGGGTCGGCGGCTCTGTCGCCGCTATCCTAACGACGAAAGGAAAGAATACTTATGCAATACCTAATTCTGGCCGCTGTTGGAGGGATGACGCTGCTTTACGCAGTCATCATCTTTGAATGCCTCAGACATCCCGAGTGGTGAACACTGGAGGTAAAATAATGAATGCAACGTTAATACCGCAAAATCGACAGGTAGTGGACGCGGAAAACAAAATCGCAGCTATGCTGACGGTCGTTCCCGGTCTCGGTCACATCTACAAGGGGCACTATGCGCTTGGGTTCATCTGGATGTTCGTTGGGATGCCGATCGCATTGTGGATCGGAATCCTGCTCAGTCTGGCTACCGCCGGCGCCGGGCTGCTCGTTCCGATTGCATGCTGGGCGGGTTTGGCCGTCGATGCTTATTGTGAACGCGACCTGTCCAGACATCATTGGCTCATGCCAATGACCGATGGAAGCGAAGAGGACGACTACTTTATCGATTGAGCGGCACAAAAATGAACTCGCGGCGAATGTCGCGAACTGGATTAAAGATGAAAAATTTTTCAAGCACAGGGGATTCTCTTGCGCGGCCGCGATTTCCGAGGATTCGTCCGCGCCGGCCTTGAATTCGTTTCCAGCGACAATGCCGCTCGGCGAATTCTTGTTCGAATATCTTTATCGTCGCGGGGTTCGCCACAGTTTTGGTGTTCCAGGCGATTTCGCGCTTCCTACGTTTACCTGGCTCGAGAAATCGAAGATTCAAAGCGTTACCATGACGCATGAACCGTCGGCGGGTTTTGCCGCCGACGCTTATTCGCGAATCAACGGAATCGGATTGGTCTGCGTAACTTATTGTGTTGGCGGTCTCAATGTCTTGAATGCGATCGCCGGCGCCTACGCCGAAAAATCACCGGTCGTGGTGGTGAGCGGCGCACCTGGCCGCAAAGATCGCGAAAAGGATCCGCTGTTGCATCACAAGGTAAAGACTTTCGAGACTCAACGCCGCGTATACGATGAAGTTACAGTTGCCAGCGCGGTGTTGCTGGACGAGCAGCGCGCGGCTTCAGAAGTCGCGCGCTGCGTCGAGGCCTGTTTGCGTTACAAACGTCCGGTCTACATCGAAGTGCCGCACGACATGGTCGACCGCGAGATTCCAATCGTTGGGATTGCTTCACCGGAGATTCCAAAATCCGATCCACACACTCTTCGCGCTGCTTTCGATGAAACGCTTAAACTGATTCGGGACGCCAAGAAACCGGTGATTCTCGCCGGCGTCGAACTGGCGCGCTATCGCACCGCGGGGCTGGTATTGCGCATGGCCGAGCGAATGAACATTCCCATCGCCGCAGATCTTCTGAGCAAGAGCGCGATTCCCGAAAATCACCGGCTTTACATCGGGGTCTACGGCGGAGCGATGAGCAGTGACGAATACGTTCGCAACTATGTGGAATCGGCCGATCTCGTCCTGATGCTTGGGACGTTCATCACCGACATGAGCATGGGCTTTTACACCGCGAAGTTGGATCGAAATCGGACGGTTCTCGCGACCACCGAACGGGTGAACGTTCAATATCATCGCTACGACTCGGTTGATTTTCGGGAGTTCCTCGAGGCACTCGCGACGACGAAGGCGCCGCGGAAACATTTCAAACATTCGAACGCGGACGGACTCCCGTCGCCGCTGAAGAAGAGCGAACGCCCGCAATTGCTTACAATGCGCGACGTCTTTCGAATTTTGTCGCTCCACCTGAATGAGCGCTGCTGTGTGATTGCGGACATCGGCGACGCGATCTTCGGGGCCGTTGGCATTCGCAGCGCGCGACAACCGCAGTTTATTGCGCCCGCTTACTATATGTCGATGGGGTTTGCGGTGCCCGCCGGCATCGGAGTTGCCCTCGCGGCGAAAAAGTTGCGGCCTTACGTTTTGGTAGGCGATGGCGCGTTTCAAATGACCGGCGCCGAAGTATCGACTGCAGTTCGCCTCGGGCTTAATCCGATTGTGATTGTGTTGAATAACGACGGCTACGGCACGATGCGTCAGATTCGCGACGGCGATTTCAACAAGATTACGCAGTGGAATTATGCCAAGATTTGTGACCTCGTCGGCGGTGGACACAGCGTCACGGTTTCGACCAAAGGCGAATTCGACAAAGCTCTCTCGGCTGCGCAGAAATCAAATCAGGTCTACGTGATCGAAGTTCGAATCCCGCGTGGCGAAGTGAGCAACCAGCTCGCCCAAATTGCCCGCGAGGTCCGCAAAGTCCGCGGCATCAATAATTCCTGAGATTGTCTGGTTCAGTTTAACTGACGACCCTGAACGAAAGCGCGGATAGCTTTGAACTGGCTCAAGCCGTCCAACCCTGCTTCCGCCATGACCGTCGCTCCGGTGCCGCTTCCGAGGAAATGTCCGTGTCGGTATGGATGCAGTGAATGAGCGCGTCCATAATCGGACCGGACCCAGCGCATCATCGTCGCCATCGTGAAATCCGTGATCGCCATCGACTGATGTTGATGCGCAGCCGGGAAGATCCGTTCGCGTTCCGTCTGCGGCAACATGTCGAACAGTTCAGTGGACGTTACGACGTAGACATTAAGGTCGATCTTCTCCCGATCGATCAGGGGCAGCGCTTGTTGCACGAACGCGTTCGTGACTCCCGTTCCCTGCAAGACAACTGTGCCGTGCGAATGTTCGCGCGCTTTGCGCAAACGATATACGCCTTGGGCCGCAGCTGATGCCGGTGGAAAGCCGAGCGTCTCACGGTCGACCACAATTTCCGGCGGCCGGGTCACAAACGGTGCGATGATCGCCGGACGTTTCGCCAACGCCGCGGACACGAGGAACCAAAGTTCCTGCGGGTCCCACGGCGTTAGCGTGATCATCGTGTTGAGCGGGAAATTGTCCTGCAACAGTTGCAGCGACTGCGGATCGGCATGCGTCGGACCATCTTCACCCGTTTTCAGTCCGGCATGCGCACAAACAAGAAAGAAGGGATGGAATTCGCCGCCTTCGGCGGCCACGCGGGCTTGATTTCCGATTGCGTGCAACCGCGCGGCGATGTGACCGAGCGGCGCGCTGAACGCGCCGTAGGATGAACCCGCCCCGATATGTTCGCCAAACGCCGAGATGCCGGATAGCATCGACATGATCGCGTCCTCACAAATTCCGCCGATTGCCAGTTGTCGCGATTCGCGATTTGTCTGGTAATTGTAGTAACCGCTCGGAAAGCCTTCGGTTGCTTTGCTGATGCTGGTCGATCCGAGCAGGTCGGCGGCAGCCACCACAAACGCGCCGCCCGTTTTCCGGTTGTAATAATTCAGAACTCGGCCGAGCTCGTCTCGTAATGTCGTTTTCTTCCCGGGTTTCAATTTCAGATGAGTTGGAATCGCGTCGTTGGTCTCTCGCGCAATTTCATAGGCAATTCTGACCTGCGGCGCGCTGATGGAGGGTCTCCGTTCGCGAGTGTTAAGTCGCTTCTGCGCCGCGCGCAGCTGCCCTGCCAAAGCGTCAACAATCGGCCAGCGCGATTCCAGCTCCTGCCGAATTGTCTTCAACGTTTGCCAATAGCAATGCTCGATCACCATCCCGTCGGCTCCGCCATGACAGCGTTGCGTCGCGCAATTGCAGCATGGCAACTGTTTATCTTCCTTTGGCAACAATGGCGCGAGCGCGGTGAAAAACTCTTCCGAACAAAGCCCGTGACCGGCACCGTGCGACGCTTTCCCAGCGATCCCGTAATTCCAACCCTTAACCGTTCGATAGATGATCGCGGTGGGTTGCCCAGTGTGAAGATCGAGCGCCAGTCTTTGCGCCGCAGTGATCTCCTGCCAATCGAAGCCGTCTGGAACGTAGATTACATTCCAGTCGTGCAGGTAAGCCAGTTCCGCTGGCGTCCATTGCACGTAATCGCCGGGGGTTTCCAGTTCGCGACAGACTCGATTCGAATCGATGGACGCCTGGTTCCAGTCGACGTGCAGAATAATGTTCTCAAGGGAAGCCGTTCCTGCGGCAGCCAACGCTTCGGCGACCCGGCCAGGCGTCAGCCCGCCTTCGCCCTCTATAATATGTACGCGCGGGGCATCATCGCCGTAGAGGTCAGCTGCCGCCCAGGCCAGTCCGAAGGAAGCCGGAATTCCAACTCCCGATGCGCCGGTCGAAAGTCTTACGAACGGGGTCGCCGGTGTAGGATGGCCGTCGAGCGGTTTGGCATGGAATGATTTGAACAAAGGCGTGTGCGAAGTCGGATTGCGGCGAAACCCCAGCAAATCTTCAAGCCGCAATTGCTCTTTGATGTGCGCTGGAAGCAGGTCCGGCGCGGCGACGCGCGCGATCTCGTTGCGCAACGCCCACATCGCATAAAGCCCGAGCGCTTTGTGACCCGCAGCGTAGGAAATAATATCGGCGTCGCGGCGGCTCGGCTGCGACAAGTCGTAATCCATCGTGTCGAACAACAATCGCGAGACGATGCGACCGGAAGAAATCGAACCGCCGGGATGTCCGGAGAGCGGAACGTAGTTGTACATCACTGCGCAGAGTGTTCGGTAAAAGAGATCGAACGTGTTGCAATTCTCTACCGTCGTTTGATCGAGCGGGGCGCCGTATTTCCGAATATGAGTCGCAATGTTAATGAAAACGCCTCGACGCGGCCCGAATGAGATTTTCGATTTCGACCGGCCTGTTCGCTTCGATTTGCGCGAAGTTAAATGAGTCACCATAACGTTCCTTTCGAAAGAATTTGTATTTGCCCTAGCAAACGACGTCCGCTGCAACCGAGCCACGCAGGGATTGGCAAAAGGCGGGCGTTTCTTGCCCTCGGAAGCGAACGAAGCTTTGCAATGGACTGGTGAAATCGAGCGGTTCATTCTTGCCCGATGCCGCAATCTTCGTCGTCGCTGGAGCTGACTGTGGAGACAACAAAGCCGGCGATTCAACCGGTAGCCTGCAGCGCGTGGCCACACACTGCCTCGGTGATTACCTGCCAGGATTTTTCCGCGTCAGTCGGCGTAGTTTGGGAAGCGCTGATGTTTTATGAGGAGATCGAGAAATCGCTGCCGTGGATTTTGCGCGCTGTTCTTCCGACACCGATCGGCAGTGAAGGCTGCAAGTCAGAGGTGGGTGGCGAAATCAAATGCCGGTATATCAGGGGACATCTGCTGAAACGAGTTACTCATATAACTCGCGAACGCAGTTATTCGTTCGACGTCATCGAGCAAAATCTCGCATTGCGCGGCGGCATAAAATTACTCGGAGGCAATTACACCTTGCGCAATCTTTCCAGGGACCGGACGCGGGTCGCGCTCTCCACTCGTTATCAAAGCCCGAATCAGCCTCGATGGTTGTATGGCAAGTTGGAAAGCATCGTTTGTCATTCCTTCCATCACCACATCCTCGCCGCGATGCAGGCGACTGTTCGGCTGGGTTGATTTTCGGAAACGGAAATGAGCGCGTTGCTTCTTCTGCCGCCGTTGTGGTTGATCCACATCGCGGTGGCGACGGTCTGGTTTTACGAGGGCCTGTGGTGCAAACTTCTCAGTGGCGAATCGCGGCAGATCCAAGTGGTCGAGGCGGTGCCTCGCTACGGTCCGCGCGTTGGGGCGGCATTCCTCAAATTACTGGGAATGGTTGAAGTCGCGATCGGAATTTGGGTCCTGATCGGTGTGGCTCCGGTTGTCTGCGCAGTTTTCCAATCTGTTTTGCTCGTAACTTTGAACACTTGCGGGCTTCTCTGGGCCCGGCATCTCATTCACGACCCTGCTGGCATGGTCGTGAAAAACTTTGCCTTTCTCGTGCTGGTCTGGGTTTCGGCCAGTTTTCCAGCATGGAGCTGAGTTCGACCGTTCCGACGACCGCCTGGAAAAGTGGTCGGTTCAGCGTGCGCGGCGGATCCGACAAGCTGCTGTTCGGAACAATGCACGAGGACGCGGCTATTGAGCTCGCGGCGTTCCCGTCTCGCGGACGAATCTTTTGCATTGCCTCGGCGGGCTGCACCGCAATGCAACTTGCGCATCATCACGATGTCGTAGCGGTTGATATCAATCCAATTCAGATCGCTTACGTGCAGCGGCGGCTTGCCGGTTCGCCGATTAAGCGGGGCACCGCCGAGCGCGTCGTTGGGCTTGGTCGCGCTCTTGCGCCGATGGTTGGCTGGACGAAATCACGGATGAAGTTTTTTCTGGATCTCGACGACCCGAAAGAACAAATCACTTATTGGCGTCGCCATCTCGATACCCGCCGCTTTCGCGCGGCATTCGAGCTTCTCTTTTCGCGATCGTCACTGCGCTTGATCTATTCGGCTGCGCTGCTTGATGGTTTGCCGGCAAACTTTGGCGCTGTGTTGCGCGGCAGGATGGAGCGTTGCTTCAATCTGCATTCCAATCGCCGGAATCCCTACGCCCGCGAACTGTTTTTGGGAGAAATTCATTCCGTGCCGGTGCCCGAGCGGATTCAACTCGAGTGCGCGGACGCCGCGACTTTTTTGGAGTCTCAACCGTCCGGTGGTTTCACTGGATTTACGCTTTCGAACATCCTCGATGGGGCTAATGCGGCTTACCGGCATCAATTATTTGCCGCCGTGAAACACGCAGCCATGCCGGGCGCACCGGTGGTGCTGCGCAGTTTCCGCGAACCTCTATCTTCCGGGAAAAAGAATTACGCCAGCCAGGATCGATCAATCCTCTGGGGCACGGTGGAAATTTGTCCGGTCGAAGCGTTGTAACACCTGCGCGGTGTCTAAAGCGCGACCTCCGCGAACCATTCGTTCGCCGCCTGATTGAAGCGCAGAGTGAATCCCGCTTCTTCGCTCACCTTTTTCATCATCAAGTTCTCTGACGCGATACGCCCGACGATTCGCTGCAACCGCTCCTCGCGTCCGATCCTTACCAGCAACTTTAGGAGCGCGGTGCCCAGGCCTTTTCCCTGCCATGGATCGCTGATCAAGACCGAAAATTCCGCTTCATTCGCGGCGTGCTCTTTCACTAATCGTCCGATTCCGAGAATTTGATGAGAGCCGTCGCGTTTCACCAAATCAGCTACCAGCGCGATCTCTCGGTCGTAATCGATGAAACACACTCTTCGCAACCGGTCGTGCATGATTCGATCCTCCAGGCTGAGCGTCCCAAAATAACGAAGCCGGACGCTTCGGTCGGAAAGGGTTCGATGAAAGTCGACAACCAGAGGTTCGTCTTCCGGCCTAATCGGACGGATCGTGATATTGGCCCCGCCAATTTTGCGCGTAGTGACGTACTCGATCGGATAGGGTCGGATTGTCGATCCTGGTAATTTTTCATCCGCGATTTCGGCGTCGTGCAGAACGATGCGCGCGTCGAGCGCCACCAGCGCTTTCGGAGAAACAACGAGTGGGTTAATATCGATTTCTTTTATCCGGCGTTGCTCGATCACCAGCTGGCTAAAGCGCACCAGTAATTCTTCCAGCGCACCGAGATCGATTGCGCGACGTCCGCGAAATCCTTTCAACGCGCTGTAAATCTGGGTTCGTTCCATCAGCCGACGCGCCAGGGTTCGATTCAACGGTGGCAACCCAAGCGCGCGATCTTTGAAAACTTCAACAAAATATCCGCCCGCGCCAAAGAGAAGAACCGGACCAAACTGCGAATCGCAACTGCTGCCAAGTATAAGTTCATATCCGTCGCCCGTGATCATTGGCTGAACGGTCACGCCGCGAAATGCTTTCTGTAGCGGCGCTCTATGAGCGCCGTTTGTTTTAGTTCGGCGGTCGCAGATTGCCGCTACAGCAGCTTCGATTGCGCGATAGGCGCGGCGAACAGCACTCGTGCCACGCAAATTGAGTTTGACGCCGCCGACGTCGCTTTTGTGAGTAATCGTTTCAGAAAAAATCTTCAGGACGACAGGTCCGTCGATCTTTTTGGCAAGATCGACAGCTTCTTTCTCACTGGTTGCGATTTTGGTTTCCACCACCGGAATGCCATAAGCGGCCAGAAGCTGTTTTGATTCTACTTCCGTGAGCAACGTGCGCTCGTTCTTGCGCACTCGGTCGATAATCTGTTCCGCTCGCGCTTTGTTGATATCTGCCGTCGCTGCCAGAGTCGGCGTTTCGTAGAGCGCATCGAGATTCTGTGAGTAACGCCACATCGCGCAGAAAGCGCGCGCAGCGGCGTCGGGATACTCGAACGTTGGAATTCCAGCGTGGTCCAGGATTTCCGCGCCTGGCCGAACACCGCCACCGCCAATCCAACTGGCGAAGATCGGCTTGCCTTTTAATTTCGCGAATCGGCGAAGGCGCTCGGCCGTCGCATTCGACTCCGTCATTGCTTGTGGCGCCAAAATGGCGAGCAAGCCGTCGTTGTTCTCGTCCTGGGCCACAATCTCGATTGCTTTCTCGTAACGCTCGGCATTCGCGTCCCCAAGAATGTCGACCGGATTACTTCGGCTCCAATGTGGCGGCAGGAGCTTGTTTAGTTCTGCGAAGCTATCTTCCGACAACATCGCCAGTTTTCCGCCGCACTCGATCAGCGCGTCCGTGGCGAGCACGCCCGGCCCGCCGCCGTTCGTCACGATCGCCAGTCGCGGTCCGGCTGGTCGCGGCTGTTTGGCAAGTAATTCTGTAATGTCGAATAACGCGCCGACCGAATCGACGCGCAGCACGCCGACGCGCCGAAAGGCCGCGTCGAGCACTTCGTCGGCGCCCGTTAACGCACCAGTGTGCGAGGCCGCGGCCTTGGCTGCCGCTTCGGTGTGGCCGACTTTGATGACAATGATCGGTTTCGTCAGCGCGATCTCGCGTGCGGCGGAAAGAAATCTCGCGCAGCAGCCGGACCGATCGATTCCATGTAAAGCAAAATGCTGCGGGTGTGAGGATCATCACCGAGGTGATAAATTAAATCGCCCCAGTTTACGTCCGCCATCGAACCAATTGAGACAAAGGCGCTGAAGCCGACGCGATTCGACAAGCTCCAATCAAGAATGGATGTGCAAAGCGCGCCGCTCTGACTGATGAAGCCGATATTTCCAGGGAGCGCCAACGGCCTCGCGAAGGTAGCGTTCAATCCGATGTGCGGCAACATTACTCCTACGCAATTCGGTCCGATGATTCGCATCTGACCTCGGCGCTCTAGGACCTGTTGTTCTAATTCTGCGCCGGCTGGCCCGCACTCTTTGAATCCGGCCGAAACGATCACCGCGCCTTTCACGCCTTTTGCGGCGCATTCGGCTACGATGCTCGGAACCGTTGCCGCGGGCGTAGCGATCACCGCAAGATCGATATCGCTCGAGACATCGCTGATTTTCGAGAACGTTTCTTGTCCCAGAATTGTTGAGTGATTTGGATTGATGACAAAAACGCGGCCTTTGAACGATTGAAGATTTTCCAAGAGGGCGCGCCCAACGCTGCCTGGCTTTTCGCTTGCGCCGATAATGGCTATCGATTCCGGAGAAAGCATTGCGTCAAGCGCCGGCCGCCGCTGGCCTAACGAGTCTAACGCCACCTGTGACGGCCGATTGACCGGCCGATTAGTGCATTTGCGAGAGAGCAGAGGTTTCGCGGTTTTGTTCAAACGATGCATCGATATAGACATCCATTTGCTGTCCGATGTAAATAGGCAGGTTTCCGCGGTCGAAACTGTAAACGACCTGAAGCACACGAGTATCGACGCGCTCGGTGCTGTCGCCGGTGAGTGAAACCTTCGGAATAACGTACGGCTCGAATCGGACAAAGCGAAGCGGCGCTTTGAGCTGATTATTTCCGCGGAGATAACCGATCGCGTCCGCATTCGCATGTACCCGCCAGGCATCATTCTCATCCACATTCACGCGCACATTCATCGGCTCAGTGCCGCCGAACAAAATTAGCGGCTGGGCGAGCACACCGGTGGGCGCGAATTCGCCCAGGTGAATTTTCAATTGCAGCACCTGGCCGTCCACTGGCGCCCGGACGGTGAGGCGTTCGAGATCGGTTTTGGCCGCTTCCAAGTCGGCTTGGGCCTGCAAAAACTTTGCTTCAGCCGTGTCGGCAGTACGACGGCGGGTCTCCAGATCTTCCTGGCTGATTACCTTTTTTCCGATGAGCTGATCGCCCAGCTTCAGTTCGTATTTGGTCAGCTCCATTTGGGCACAGGTAGCGTTGACCGCGGCAGTGTTAGTCGCGATTAAGGCGCGTTGTGCGCGGTCGTCGATCGTGAAGAGCGGGTCGCCCGTCTTTACCCGGCTGCCGATTTGAACATAAATTTTCGACACGATTCCGGCAATCTGAGTGCCGATGGCGATGTTCTCGGTGTTTGCTTCGATGATTCCGGCGCCGGCGACGAATGCTCGGTAGGGTGGTTGTGGTGCCGCGGCCACCGGCGCAGCCGGCGGTAATGTTTTATTGGCCCGCGACGCAACCAGTAGTCCCAGTAAAATGCCGATCAGTGCCACTGCGGGTAGAATATATTTCCGAACCATATGGTTATCCCTCCATTTTCATTTCTTCTGTTGAATCGAATACGCGCGTGATCACGCCGTCGTCCATCTGCGCTATACGATCTGCAAATTCGAAAATGCGCGCGTCGTGGGTGACAACGAGCAACGCGCGATCCTTTCCAACCGCCAGCGTCCGCATCAATTGCATCACTCTGTGACCGGTCTCGCTGTCGAGCGCGCTGGTCGGTTCGTCGCAGACGATCAGCCTCGGGTCGTGAATGAGAGAACGCGCGATCGCGATGCGCTGCTGCTGGCCTCCGGACAGATCCGGAGGGAACGATTGCATCATCCGATCGTCGAAACCGACTTTGCGCAACATCTCTGCCGCTCGATCGATCGCTGCGCGACGACGGACTCCGTTAATAATTAACGGAACGGCGACATTTTCGACGGCGGTAAGGGCCGGAATAAGGTTCCACGCTTGAAAAACGAAGCCGATGTTTTGGCCGCGAAACCGCGTCGTCGCATCCATCGACATTCGGGTATAATCCTGGCCCAGCACGGAACAATCGCCGCCGTCCCGACTCAGCACGCCCGCGATCACGGAAATCAACGTGGTTTTGCCGCAACCGGACGGGCCCACCAGCATCATCAATTCCCCCGAGCGGATCTCTAAATTTACGCCACGAAGGGCGCGCACCGACGTAGTTCCGGTCCCGAATGTTTTGGAAACGTTGGCGCATCGGACGGAAACTTGGTTGCGTTTCTCTGTTTTCGCGGGCGACGGAGGAGGTTCAGTTGCAATCATGACCTAACTCCGGAACACCATTGCCGGCTCCAATTTCATAACTTTGCGAATACTCACTACGGCTGCGCCGACACAGATGAAAAGCACTGCGGTCGCGCTAACCAGCAGCAACGGCCACGGCAAGCTGAACGCGATCTGAGTGCGTCCGCTTAGAAATCCGCCCCAAGCCGATGCTGCGCCAACTCCCAGTCCGTAGCCAATCGCGCCAACTTCCGCCGCTTGCAGTGAAATCATGCGCAGCAACATGCGATTCGTGGTGCCCATCGCTTTGAGCGTTCCGAAATAGCGCAGGTTGTCTAAAGTGAAGTTGTAAAAGGTCTGGCCGGAAATCGCGATGCCAACGATGAATCCGAGCGTGACGACCGTCAGGAAGTTGATCGGCATCCCGGTGTATTTTAGAAAATACCAAAAGGTCAGTTTCTTGAATTCGTACGGCGTGTAGGCCCTCAAACCGAGCCGGCCAATTCGCTGGCAAACCGCGGAAACGTCCGCCCCCGGCTTCGCCTTGGCGATCACGAACGAAAGAAGTTTGCGTTCCTGCGGCGCAATTGTCGTCGCGCGCGAGTAGGTGGTGTAAAGAACGGGAACGTTCTGGAATGTCTGCGTAATCCGGCTTATCCCGACCACAATGCAGCGATGATCGTTTAGCTCGAGAGTATCGCCGATCTTCAACGGAACACGTCGGCCATCGCGCTGTTTCTTTGCCAGTTTCCCCCGGGCTCCGGCTTCATCGACAATTACCGAATCGGCTTGTCGCAAGTCCGCCAATTCACCGGCCATCATCTTCGGCGGACCGCCGATCAATGTCGCATCGTCCAATCCGACCACGGTGCAATTCTGAAACGTGCCATCGTCCATTCGCGCGCGAAGCATGCCCTTATAGAGGCCGACCGCCCATTGAACGCCTTCGGTTCCGCGAACGCGCAACACTTCGGTGTCGCGCAGCGGTTTCACATCTTCGATGTACTGCACCTGGGGATCCACCACCCAGATGTCCGGAAGTCCTACGTCGGTGACGAAGCTGAACGTGCGCTTCATCACTCCGGTAAAGAGCGCCGACGGCCAGGTCAGTAGAAAAGATGCGAAGGTCAGACCGATGACGATTCCAATGTATTTCGCCCGGTCGCCCAGCAGCATCTTGATGGCAATGAAATTCATTGGCCAAACTCTGCTGCAGCGCCTGACGTCAGGCTCGGCAGGCCTTGCTAAATACAGATCATTTTTTGCGCGGGTGTAGCCGTACGCGCGATCGCCGAATCCAAGGCGTCCGACAATGTGCGCTCAATGTGCCGGCGTGATTCCAGATCTTCGCCAAGGTAATTGAACTTTGCGAATGCGACCGGTCCCGATTCTTCCTCGCCGTTCTCAAGTTCGACGGTGAGGAACAGAACCCATATTTTTTTCCCAAAAATCGGATCATGCAGCAGCCAGTTCAGTCGATAGGATGTGATCTCCGCCAACGGAATAACTGTCTTGTCGTCGTAAAAATGCATTACCAGCGTCGTCGACGTGATTTCGAGATTTCGGAATCTGAAAGCGATGTTTTGATTCAGAGTTTTCATGGATGGATTGCCACTTTGAGAACGCCATCACGGCGGGAACCGAATAAATCGTAGGCTTCGACAATATCATCGAGGCTGAAGCGGTGAGTAATCAAAGGCGTTGGATCGAAGCGCTTCGATTGCACCAGCGACATCAGACGTCGCATCCGCTCTTTGCCGCCGGGACAGAGCGTAGTGACGATTTTATAATCGCCGATGCCGGCAGCGAATGCATCGTAGGGGACTTGCAATTTTCCCGAATAAACGCCGAGGCTGCTGAGCGTTCCGCCCGGACGCAAACAGCGCAGACAGTTTTCAAATGTCGTTTGAATTCCGAGTGCTTCGATTGCCACGTCGGCGCCGCCACCGGTTAATTTTTTAATTTCGGATAGAAGATCGACTTCGCGCGGATCCAGGACGACGTCGGCGCCCATTTGTTTCGACATCTTCATCCGAACCGGGTCGCTCTCGATACCGATGATGAACGAAGCCCCCATCAGTTTTGCGCCCGCAGTTGCGCAAAGCCCGATCGGGCCTTGCGCAAAAACAACCACCGTATCGCCGATTCGGATATTCGCCGATTCGGCGCCACTGAAGCCGGTCGAAGCAATATCAGCGAGGAGCACGACCTGTTCATCACTCAGGTCGTCCGGAATTTTTGCGAGATTCGCCTGCGCGCTTGGCACGAGCAAATATTCGGCCTGGGCGCCGTTGATGGTGTTGCCGAATCGCCAGCCGCCGATTGCTTCGACGCCTTCACCATGGCCACATTGTGACCACTGTGCGGACAAACAGGCGCGGCATTGACCACACGGCGTGATTGCTCCGACAAGCACTCGGTCACCGATTTCGTATCCGGTTATGCCTTCACCGAGTTCCTCGATCACGCCGACTGGCTCATGACCAATGACTAATCCCGGCTTCACTGGGTATTCGCCGCGGAGAATGTGCAGATCCGTTCCGCAAATCGTCGTCAACGTGATGCGAATAATCGCTTCGCCGGCGCCGGCGTGTGGTCGGGCCACTTCCTCGACCCGAATGGCGTTTGGTCCGTGAAAGACATTTGCCCGCATCGTTGCTGAGTTAGATTGCGGATAGACACTTGCATTTCTTTTGGGTGCTTGCTTGGAGAGTCCGGGTTCAAGAATCGTTTTCATATTTCAGTTGGTCCCTTAATCTCTCCGACACGCAGGATTGTTCTCCGCGGCAATTGCGAATTGTCGCGCATTTCTTGCCCGCGACTTTATCAGGCGTGAATTGCCGGATTTGCACCCGCAATTTCTGCACAGGAAAGGCCAAGCGCCGCGCGGCGGGAGAATGCGGCCGGGTTGATAGTGTGTTAACCAAAGGAGGTAGGTTATGAAACGAAATGTTATTCTGCTCGTGAATGCCGATGTCGACACCTACGCCGCGGCTCTGGCTGCCGCCCACGTAGCCGGGTTCGATATTCGCGTCGCACAAATCCAACGCGACGTCTCGGAAGTATCAGACTGTGAACTCGATGATGTGGCTGCGATTGTGCTCGATTACGATCCGGACGGTCACGGAGCGGAGATTGCCGAAGAACTACCGCAATGGCTGCCGCCACGCCCTTTGATTTTTGTCTCAAGCGAATATGAGCACGATCTGATGTTTGAAGGCAGTGCCATCCGACATCTGACGAAGCCGGTGAGCGCTGCCCAGATTGTCCACGCTCTTGATTCAATCCTGAACCAACAACCGGCGGTCAGTTGCGATCGTTGGGGGCATGTTGCCACTGCGCGTTTGCGGGTCTGACCGCGAGTTAGCGGTCAGATCTCCTTCATCGCACCGGTCAAAAACTGCGCGACATTCCGAATCAGCGTCCGACTGTTCACATCAATGCGCGTCCGCCTTATGCTCCACTCGGCGAGTAAACGCGGCAATCATCAGGTACATACACCATGCTACGGCAAGGATCTGCGCGAGCACGAGGAAAGCCTCGTGAACCGTGATGCCCAGTGCGATTGCAATCGCGATTAACAACACCGCGCGATGCGTTTGAGTTTGCAGGCCTTTCATATTTCCTCCACCAAACCATGACCGCGCGCGCCTATTTCGGATAACCGCAGTTTGCTTTTAACTGAGCGAAAATTGCGAAGGTCGCAGGCGCGGCGCCCCAGGCCGATAAAACACGATTTTGGCCAGCTCCGCTGCCACCACGTAACCGAGAATGATCAATCCGATGATCCAGTAAAAACGCCCCGGCATCGGTTCAAATCCCAACAGGTGAGCAAACGGAAGGTACGGAATTAGAATTGCAACGATCACAACCGCAAGCGTAGCAATCATCAGCAATTTGCTCGGACGACTCCTCAGAAACGGACGCCGAGTACGGACAACCAGAACAATCAGCGCCGCCGACGAGATCGATTCGATAAACCAGCCCGTGCGGAATTGGTCGATGGTCGCGTTCATCCAGATCAAGACGCCAAAAGTCAGGTAATCGAAAATGGAACTGACCAGGCCGAATGCGATCATGAAGCGGCGGATAAAATGAATGTCCCAACGACGCGGTCGCTCGACCAGCTCTTTATCGACGCTATCGTTCGCGATCGTCATTTCCGGGAAGTCGGTCAGCAGATTGATGAGCAGGATTTGTTTTGGCAACAGCGGCAGAAACGGCAGGAAGAGCGACGCGCCGGCCATGCTGAACATATTTCCGAAATTCGCGCTCGTAGCGATGAATACATACTTGAGGGTGTTGGCAAAGGTGCGGCGGCCCTCGCGGACACCATCGACCAGCACCTCGAGATCGCGCTCGAGTAATACGAAGTCAGCCGCCTCGCGGGCAACATCGACGGCGCCTTCAACTGACAAACTCACATCTGCCGCATGCAAGGCGGAGGCATCGTTGATTCCGTCACCGATGTAACCGACGACGTGTCCGGCTTTTTTCAGCGCAAGAACGATCCGCTCCTTTTGACCCGGCTCAATCTCGGCAAAAACATCGACCTCGTCCGCTCGCCTGATGAGCGCGGCATCGCTCGTCTCTTGAATCTCGCGACCAGAGAGAATCTGCTCCGCATTCAGGCCAACCTCAGTCGCGAGATGTGCCGCGATGAGTGGGTTGTCGCCGGTGATGATTTTTAATCGGATCCCGAGCTCGCCGAGCTCATGCAATGTCGATTGGATCCCTGGTTTTGGCGGGTCGGAGAGTGCGAGCAGCCCGAGAAATGTCATTCCGGTTTCGCCGTCGCGATCAATCCGCGAGATATCTCGCCCAAATTCCCGATAAGCCACCCCAAGGACGCGACATCCTTCCGAACTAAACTTGCGCCATTGTTCGTCAACAAACTCGCGAACGGGGTCAATCTCACCTCGCGATCCGTCGCTTAGCTCGACGCCGGAGCAGACCTCCAAAATTTCTCGAAGCGCCCCTTTCGTGATCAAAACATGTTGATCGTCTTTTTCAAAAAGGATGCTCAGTCGCTTGCGCATGAAATCGTAGGGCAACTCGTCCAATTTATGCCAACCACTGCCATCGGGCGCGGGATGGGCCCGGATCGCTTCGTCGATTGGATTCACGAATCCGGTTTCGTTCGCGGCATTAAGATAAGCGTACAGGAGCACTTTCTGCGTTTCTTTTCCCTGGGCATCAATCGCCGCCCGGATGTCGATCTTGCCTTCGGTGATGGTGCCCGTTTTATCCGAGCAGAGGACATCCATGCTGCCGAAGTTCTCGATCGCGGCCAGGCGCTTCACGATGACTTTTTTCTGAGCCATGCGGCGCGCGCCATGGGAAAGGTTGATTGTAATGATCGCCGGGAGGAGTTGTGGCGTCAGCCCGACTGCGAGCGCCAGCGCAAACAGAAATGAGTCCAGCACCGGTTTGTGCAGAAAAACGTTGATCGCAAAGATCGCCAGCACGAGTAAAAACGTCACTTCGGCGAGCAAATAACCGAAACGGCGGACCCCGTGTTCGAATTCTGTTTCCGGACGGCGCAGCCGCAAGCTCTCAGCGATTTTGCCGAACCGAGTTTCTCGACCAGTGGAAACAATCTCCGCTTTGCCCCAGCCGCTGACGACATTTGTTCCGAGAAATAGTTTTGTTGCCGCCTCGGCCGCTGAATTGACAGGATGCGCGTCTTTCTCAGCTGGAAAGGTTTCTCCAGTCAGAACCGCTTCGTTGACGAACAGCTCGCGAGATTCTAGAAGGCGGCCGTCACCTGGAACCACCGCGCCCGCGGCGAGGATCGCAATGTCGCCCGGCACCACTTCCGCAAGCGGGACGAGCGTTTCGCTGCCATCTCGCAAAACACGCGCCTTCGCTTCGACCATCGCGCGCAGTTTCGCCACCGCATGAGTCGCACTGTGTTCCTGCCAGAAACCAAGAACCCCGCTTACCAAAACAATCGCCAGGATCAGGCTCGCATCCGTCGGGTCCTGTAAAAAGAAGGAAATGATCGCGGCGCCGATCAAAATCAGGATGATCGGGCTTTTAAATTGCCGGAGAAAAAGAGCGGTCGCGGACATGGCGCGCTGCGATCTGATCCGATTCGGGCCGAACTTCGCGAGGCGCTCCCGCGCTTCCTCTGTTGTCAGGCCGATATCTTCTGGTGCGAACCGATTCACGAATTATGTCGGTTGCAACGCGAGATCCCTTGCAACTTTGCGAAGATATGTTCGGCCGCGGCGCGCATTGGCCATGGTCAGAGCTGGATCGGGCTGTCCAGCCATCTCCAGGATCAGGGCTCCTCGAAACCGCGCTTTAATCAGGTTTTGCATCAGCAGCGACCAGTCGATTTTGCCTTCGCCCGGTGGCAAATGAGTGTCTCCGGTGCCGTTGTTATCATGCGCATGGATCATCCGGAGATGGCCGGATAATTTGTGAATGAGGTTGTGTAAGTCACCGGCCAGAAATGCATGGCCGGTGTCCAGACAAACACCGATGTCGGCAGTGTTAATTCCATCAACGATCCAGAGGATGTCGCTGGTGTTGCCGAAAAGCAGGTGCGGCAATTTATTTTCGAGCACACAAATGATGCCGAGGTCGCGGCAACGTCGCGCCAACTGGTTAATGGAGTCGATCGCGTTATGCATTCGCGGAAGCTGATCAGACCTCCCGTTGGCCGGAGGATCTTCTGGACCCGGATGCAAGACAAAATAATGGACGCGCAACGCGGCCGCTGCCTCCACTGCGTGAACAATTTCCGCGACGGATTCGGCGCGTCGCTCTTCGTCTGTGGAGCTGATGTCGATCCTGGGCGCGAACGGTGCATGGAAAGAATACGCTTCCATCCCCAATTCGCTGATACGCTGCGCAGCGCGCTCGACTACTTTCATATCGTGGAAATCGAGGTGCTCCGGCGACGAGCAAACTTCGATCATGCTGAAACCGCTTTCGCGGATCGGCGGCAGACAATCAAGAATGCTCTGATGATAAAAGCAGCCGGTTGAAAGGCCGATGGGCCAGCTTGTCATGCGCTCTCCTTTCCAAGGCCGAGGTTTTGAAGTCCGCCAGATTAAATTCGCACCCGCGAAACGTGCACGTCTTCTGTTCCTGCGCCGACATGCAATTGAAATCGACCAGATCGTCTGTTCCGGCAGCGAACAAACCGGCGAAGACTCGGGTGTAAAAATCCGCGCGGGTTGCCGGATCGACATCGGTGAACTGGGTCCAGCCAAAATCGCGTTGGTATTTGGACGTGATCAATCCAGCAATGTGTCTTGGATGCCAGCCGAGTGCGAGCATCACCCGAACAACGCGACGAATCCACGCCGGACGAAGCAGCAGATCGTTGGGTTGTTGCAAAGCCCGACGCGCGCAAGCTGGCAAAATGTCCATCGGTAAGTCGTCGTAAGTCTGGGGCCAGAGTTCGCTCTGATGCGGCTCTTGCGAATAAAAGAACTGATGAAACTTCGCGACTTTGGAACACTCGTATTCTCCAAGTAATCGACCTGTGCCCCGAGTGCCATCGGGGATTTCTCCGGAAGAGTGTCGGGCAAGTTTTTGCGTCAACTCGGCGTTGCGAGCGATTCCAATTCTGTCGCGCCAATCCGCGCCGTCGAGCGGGATGACAAAAAATGGCTCGAGATGTTCAAGAACGTTCGGCGGCACCGCCCAACGTTGCTGCCACGGCTTTCGGTAAACGCTAAACGGCACCCGCACGGTTCGCGCATAGAGCGGGTCGCCATATTCGGAGATGTCGATCGAAATCATTTCGCGGCCGTGTTCTGATGGTCCGACTTCGACCGCCGTTAGCTCCACCGGGATTTTTGTAGTCAGCGCGGCGATCCGCTTCACTTCATGGGCCAGGAATTCCATCACCAAGCCAAGGCCGGCGAACGCATGCCCAAAACCTGCGGACACCGGCTCATGCTCCGGTCCGTGCGGTTGTCGTTCCAGCGTCCACAAACTGGAAGTCGCGCGTCCCAGCTCGGCAAGCTCCTTGAACTCGATGGAATCTTTCTTTATTCGCCAGATAAAGTGATGCCCCCGACCGCTGAGCATGTGCAAACACCTGATCCGATATTTTTCCAAAAGTTGTTTGATGGCGCGCTCAACCGGCTCCTGCAGGGAAAAGATTCGCTCCGGATTTACGAACGCCTCAGCGCCGTCATCGAAGTTCACATATTCAATGTCAAAATCGGCAATTAAGCCTTCGTGGTCCCAAAGAGATCGGCAAATTTCGGATCCGCGACTGAGAAGCCAGTTCAATGCGACTGGTGAATAGGATCTGAACGGTGGAGCAGAATCCGCATCGGTCGCGGCCAAAAACTCTGAAGACGCCTCATCACCGGAATCACATCCGATGAATTCCCGAATCCGGGCGCGTACGTCCGGGTCCCGATAAAAATCGATTCGGTCGCGGTTTGAAACCTTCATCGTAGATGTGGCCCCAAATCGAGAACGAGATCGATGGTGGTCATGGCGTTTCCTTTCTGTTTAACAATCCAGAAGGGGCCGCAAGCCGCTCCACCAATCTTGCGAAGGATTAGTCGATTTTTGCGGCGCCAGGTGCGAATTAGTCCGCTGGGTCAACCATTGCGCTTCCGGACTTCGACATGCATATGGCTGAGTTTTTCGAACAACCGACCGGTGCGTCGCAGCGGCCACCAGTCATAAAGAAAAATTTGCATCGGGCGCCACATCGCGACCCATCCCGCGATCGTTAGACTCTCTCGAATTACGATCGACAATGTTCCGCTATTCTTGCGCAACAACAGTTCGCTGATCAAAAGGCAGATCGCGAGAAAGCCGAGACCGATTAACAAACTAACGCGGCCTTGTCTAAGCAGGTGCCGAAACTCAAGACGATTGATGTTCGATCGATAAGCGAAGTAGTGGTGGATAGAGTTTTCTATATCCCGTTGGGCGTTTTCATGCGCGGGAAGTTCGTTCACGTGAACGAGCAAAGAGATCGGGTCCTTACGTGGAAATTCCTGCGCCCAACTGATGATGAATTCCTCTGCGTCGTGATCGAGGTCTTTTTCGGGAAACGGTGACGGATCCATCGAATTGAAGAGCTGCTCGATTCGATCGACGAAGACCTCGATTCTCCGCGGTGAGTGTTTGGCGGAAGCCTTCACCGCCCTTCCTCGACCGGTTTCGAGCATTGCTGGACGACTGTGGCACAAACGTCTCGGATTCGACGTACACTCTCTTCGGTCAGGGGACCACTGTCCTGTTCAATTGTTGCATGGATGCTCCGCAATCCGGCGAGCATTGCTACAATAAGTGGATTGGTTTGCATCTCCGGTTTCATGGCGAGGATTTGCTTCTCCAAAGTTTCAACGAGGGTTCGTTGCCGAATAAGTTCGGCGCGATCCGGGGAATAATTCTGCAATACCAGCTCGCACAGAGCTTCCGTTCCGCGAAGCCAACCCGCCAGACTCACAATTTGGGCAAGCTGCTCGCTTTTAAGCTCGGACATCCCGCGCTCCAGATCCGCCAAAACGTGATCCCATTCTTCGCGGGCGGCGACCCATTCGCCTTTCTCGGCGTGGTCCATGATACTTCGACTGCGCCGCAATGCCCGTTGTTCCACTCCGAGACCTCGACTCAGCTTTAAAACGCTGGTTCCAATTTTTGTGACCTGCGCCGAATCTCGTGCCTCCATCGCTACAAAACCTTCAGCGACGGCTATTCCAAGAATTGAGGCGATCTGGACCTGATCGCCGCGTGGTTTCCAATCCGCGATTTGCGGCCGTTGGACTGCCTGCCAGTTGGCCGTTCGAAACTGATCCAGCGAACGAAAGATCTCTTTGGGCACCGGCATAACCACGCCTTGAACCGGTTTGGCTTGGGAAGGGAGCTGGCTCGGCTGAATCGGAGAGCTTTCGCTCTGGGCCGAGGCGATGCCAAGCCGCCAGCACGAGCCCACAAGTAGTTAGGGGGACAGAGGCCTGGTTTACAGTCCGCTTGGAAAGGTTTCTTCTACTTCTCCTGCGATCCATTCGGTAGTTCGCTCCAGTGGTTCAACCGCACGGGTATGATCGTAATGCATTACACCGTCGAATTGATCCGGTAAACAGGCCTGAAAATAATGACTCATCAGCTCCGTTTCCGGCCGGTAAACTACGCCGATCGCACGCTCCAACCGCTCGTTGCGCAGATACGGGGAAAGCGCGTGGTTGTCGCGGAGATTCAGAAAGAAATTCGGAACTTCAGTTTCGTGAAACAGCGCTTCGTAGCTGCTCGGATGACCGGGCCTGACCGTTTTGCGTTCCGCAGGGCTGTCCCACTCTGAAGCGGCGGTTACTGTGCCGCCGTAAGTTGTAAAACCAATTGATACCGCTTCGTTCCCAAATTGCTGGCGAATCAGTTGCCCGAGATTAGATCTCGCCGCGCCGGCCCATTTGCGTAGCGCGCGCGTCTCCCAGGTGCGAATTGTGCGCCCAAACGATAATTTTTGCGGGCGATCCGCGGCTGCTCAGATAATTCGTTAGGCGCACCAGCGATTCCATCATGTGCGTGTCGCGCAAGATTCCACGAGGACACCTCGCGTTTGAACATGGTGCGGTAGTATTCCTCGGCATTGCGGACCACCAGCGCGTTTTGTTCGGCGCAGAAATAGGCGTCCGCGGCCACTTGGCCGTCACGCTGGAGGTAATCCATCGCCTTCCGTCGCAGATCGACCAGGTTCTTGACGACCGCCGCTTCACAATCGGGCGCCATCCGAAAGCCAGTCGCATAACCGTAGCTGGTGGTGTCCTGACCGAATTGTTCGAAACAACCGTAGTGGTGCCGTGCTCGTTTCGCTGCATCCGGGTCGACCTTGTCGAGGTAGGCGAGAACGGCGCTGATGGAATCATTCAAACTGTAGAGATCGAGTCCGTAGAATCCGCATTTTCGATCGCCTTGCTGATCGTTGTGCTCGCGAAGCCAACCGACAAAATCGAGCACGTCGGCATTTCGCCACATCCATTGCGGGAAACGTTGGAACCCGCTCAGCGCTTCCACGCTGTCGAGATCGTTGCCGGCACCGCGCACGAATCGGTTGATTCGATATGCATCCGGCCAGTCGGCTTCTACCGCCACCGCATTGAAGCCGCGCTGCGCGATCAGAATTTTGGAAAGCTGCGCCCGGATACGGTAAAACTCGTGCGTTCCATGACTGGCCTCGCCAATTAAAACGAAACGCCGATCGCCGATCAGATCGATCACCGAATCGAAATCATTCGGCGAACCGACCAGCGGTTCAGCCGCTTCAGCCAGAAGTTCGACAATGTCCTTCGGCATAATATCTATATAATTCAAGAATTCACGCAGCTGGCTCGGCACCACCAGGACCGGGCACTCGCGCGTATCGGACAACTTGTTCGGCGACGCTCCCCATCAATGCATGTTTGAATCCGCTGCGGCCATGAGTGGAGATCACGACAAGATCGACTTCTTCGGTTTCGCCGCAGATCGTGTCGACAGGGTAGCCAATTTTAATTTGGATTCGCATTTCACGCCCTTTAGAATATCAAGCTTGGCCAGTGCCTCCATTTCCAGTTGCGTGTCCATCGGAACACCCATCTGTTCGGTTGGCAAATTCGTTGCAACACGGTCGATCAACACAGGCGCTGCTGGAAACAGCACGTACAGCAGGCGAAGTTTTGCAGCGAAACTTTTCGCCCAAAGCGCGCCGTAGATCAGGCCCGCCATCGCGCATTGCGAAAAATCAGTCGGCACAAGGATCTGGCGCACACCAAGGTTCTCCGCGTCTCCATCGTCGGACGATCGAGCACCGGACAAGGCGCGAACCGGACGACTCGTTCGGCCGTGCTTCCAAGTAGGACACGCTTAAGTCCGCTGTGTCCGCGCGTCGCCAATACGATCAAATCGGCGCCGATCTCGCGGGCCTGCTGGCAAATTTCCTGAAACGGTTGGCCGCTTCGAACGTGACTGTTCGCCGGCCAGAACGACGGAGGATGCTTCTCATGCGCTTGCGCGAGCTTTTCGTCGAGCGGACATGAGCGACTCAGCGGTTTCGCGCATGAGATGAGCAGCTCCGGCCGAGGCCGCCTCGTCCGGTGAGGTGACGTGAAGAAGATGAATCGTGGCAGCAAAGCTTCGCGCCAATTCCACAGCGTAGTTCAGTGCCACCATCGACGGACGCGAGAAATCGAGCGGGACCAGAATGGTTTTGATTTTGATTTGGGCCGCGTGATCGTCGCTTGCACCTTGTTTGGGAACGACTGGTTTTTCCATTGCCGCTGTCGTTGGGCTCGGTTCCAGAGTTGTCTTCATGCTCGAAACGTAACTGCAGCGAACGACCGATCTCTGCGCCTTTTGCTAAAGATCGAGCGTATTTTGGCCGCCGGTAATATCAAACCGGCTCGAGCGATCGGAAATGGGAGCGCAGCCGGGCGACTGGTATTTTTGAAAGATCGCACGGCAGGTGCTCCACGATTCGTTCCCGAATTTCGATCGGCAGAAGATCGACGATTTGATTGTAAATCGATTCCGGAGCGGCGAGTGACCATCCTTCACCGAAGTCGCGCTCGACGATCTTTGCGATCTCATCGGCCAACTGCGCGCAGATGTGCCGGTTCTCTTCGCTCTCGAGCTCGGCCAGTCGGTCATCGCGGTCGTGCGGTGCGTTCGCGACATGGTATTCAGATTTGGGATTCCGAACGCCTGAACCAATTGCTAATTTCGGCCCACGGGTTGGCGTTTCCCGAACTCGGTACGCTTTCAGTCGACCGCGATCGGCGACAATGATCAGCGAAGCGGTTGTCATACTGGTGTCGCAGTGCTGAATGCCGGCCAGATTTCGCGGAGCTCGGGCGGAAAGATTTCGAATATCTTCTCGAATTCACCAGGCGACGTGTTGGCGCAAAGAAGCATTAACACCGCTTCGGTCAGACGCATCGGATTGACGTTGCGGTCCACCGTAAAATTCCTGCGGACGGCGTCGTAGAATTCCTGCGGCGTCTTGATTTTTACCGGCGTGACCGACGGTTTCCAATTATCGTAGTAAAAACCACGCACCAGCATTGGGAGCTGGGCACCGAGATGGGCCGCTTCCGGCACCGGCAAACGGTCCCGTAACACGTGCAAAACTGCGCGCAATCCGTGGTAAGCCTTGTGGTGATCGTCCCAATGCAATGCATCGCAGAGCTCTCTCAGCCATAGATTTGTCTTTTGCAGGGTCGATTCAAAAACGTCCGGTTGATGTGTTTTCATGTTTTGTCCTCCAGTTCATTGTTTCGAAATTGACGCAGCTCCGGTCCGCGGGTCGGCCTGGGCCAGGAGTTGCCGGACTTCCTCGTCCGTTGTTTGGGAAAAATTTTCGTACCACTGCCCGACACCATAGAAATTCTCCGGCACTAGCAGCGCGGCGACATCGTCGGCGGCATGGCGCATGTCGTAGTATGTTGATCCGGCAATTACCGGTGCAGCGACAACGATCCGTGCGACATCTAATTGTCGCAGCGCCGCTACTGCCGCCAGCATGGTTGAACCGGTGGCAATCCCATCATCGACCACGATGACAGTTTTGCCTTTCACATCGGGCGCCGGAAGATCGTCACGATAAGCGCGTTCACGCCGGGCGAGCTCTTCCTGTTCCTGCGCTGCCACCGCATCAATGACGAGTGCCGGAATCCCCAAAACATCGACAACGTCTTTATTAAGTACACGCACGCCTCCGGTGGCGATCGCTCCCATGGCGAGTTCCGGGTGTTCGGGGAGCCCAAGTTTGCGCACCACGAACACGTCCAACGGCAAGTTTAGCTTTTTCGCTATCTCGGCCGCTACCGGAACACCGCCTCGCGGCAATGCCAGAACCAGTACGTCATCGCGATTGCGGTAAACGTCGAGATGTTCTGCTAACAAGCTGCCCGCTTCGGTTCGGTTCAAGAATTGTGTTTTCATTTTTTTGATGGCTTGAAGTGTTTCGCTAACCATTCGGCAGCGAGGCGCGCGACTTCCTCGAGAGCTCCGGG
Organism: uncultured Verrucomicrobiae bacterium; assembly: GCA_963817335.1. Classification (GTDB taxonomy): domain Bacteria; phylum Verrucomicrobiota; class Verrucomicrobiia; order Chthoniobacterales; family UBA10450; genus AV40. The sequence goes on from CAWFNX010000005.1 coordinate 463,734, forward strand.
TTCTTCGAATAAATGCGTGGCGTGTGGCACAACCGCCAAAGATTTTTCGCATTGCAGTTGGACATAGGCCTGTTGGTTCAATGACAAGACCGTTTCGTCACGCTCGCCGACAATGAGAAGCGTGGGAGCTTTAACGTACGACAACGCGTCGCCGGCAAGATCGGGTCGACCGCCGCGAGAGACCACCGCATTGATTGTTTCTCCAAGAGCGGCCGCTGCGCGCAAAGCTGCCGCGCCGCCCGTGCTCGCCCCGAAATATCCGACCGGAAGATTTCGACATCGCGGTTCTTCGAGAATTTCCTGCGTAACAATAGCGAGACGGCGACTGAGCAAACCGATGTCGAAACGGAGATGACCAGTGTGTGCATCTTCCGTTTCTTCCTGCGTCGTCAGCAGATCGAACAGTAGCGTAGCCATGCTGGACCTGCCCAAGATCTCTGCCACCGCGCGATTCCTGCGGCTAAAACGGCTGCTTCCGCTCCCGTGCGCGAACAACACCAGGCCGATGGCGTTTTCCGGAATTTCCAGGTCGCCGGATAGCATCACCTCACCGGCGGGAATTTGCAGGCAAAGAGATTCCGATTTCGATCCGGCTACCCGTTCCGACAAACCGGGGTGCAGTTCGCGCGTCTTCATTGTCAGTTCAGGCCGCCTCCATTTGCGAACTGCGCCGGCAAATTGCGTCCAGCGTTAGTTCAACATCCTCGGCCGAAAGCTCAGCCGGTCTGTCCGCATCGCGCATCTTTACCGCGACATCGTCGAGCGAGAGAATGCCGCAAAGATTTCCTTTCTCGTCGATAACGGGCAATCGTCTGACCCGTTTTTCCCGCATGATCTGCAATGCTTCCCGAATGTCAGCTTCAGGTGGACAGAAATAGAGCTGACGCATCATTATCTCCGCGACGGGTATGCTCGACGGCACCCGATTTTTGCTGGCGGCGGTCATGCAAATGTCGCGATCGGTTAAAACCCCGACGACGATTCCTTCGTTGTTAACGATTGGCAGGATTCCGCAGTCGCGCATCCACATAATCCGGGCCGCAGTGGACAAGTTGTCGTTGATTCCGCAAATCCGAACGTCTTTGGTCATTACATCTTTTACTTTCATAGAGTTCCTCTTTCTGTTTTCAGCAGACACGCTGGGAAGGTCTTGCGCTTCGCGAATCTTGCGAACCACTGCGCAGTTCTTGTCTTGTTCGGCTGGCCGCCATCGATGATCAATTCGCTCCGTGTGACAGATTTCGATTCGTCCGACGCGGGGCGTTGATTTGTGTGATAGGCCGTGATCTATGCGCAAAATCCGACCAGATTCTCGCAAGTCCCGATGAGTGTGTGTCTCCGAGTCGACCAGATTGTCTTAATAGAAAGACAAAAACAATGAGCACATTAATTAAATGGAATCCTTTCGGAGAACTGGACGAGCTGCAAAATCGGCTTGGGAGCTTCTTCTCCAATGGATTCCCAAATCGATTGGGATTCGTCCGCCGGATGGAAAACGGCGAGAGCCTGAAGTTACCTGACTGGTCACCCTTGGTGGATATCACCGAGGACGATCATGAGTATCTGTTCACGGCGGACTTGCCCGAGATGAAGAAGGAAGAGGTGAAAGTTGTAGTCGAGAACGGAATTCTTTCACTTTCGGGCCAGCGGAAAGTCGAGAAAGAAGAGAAGAAAAAGAAATATCACCGGATCGAGCGCTCGTTCGGCAGTTTCGAACGTTCGTTCACGCTGCCGGAAGATGCCGACGCCAAGAAGATCGCGGCAGAATTCCGCGATGGCGTATTGAAAGTGCACCTACCAAAAACTCCGGCAGTGAAACCGAAGCCGATTGAAGTCAAAGTGCAATAAGCAGAGAACCAAAGGGGCGGCGTGCGCGGTTGCACGCCGCCAACCACCATGAATAAAAATCCACTTAACAAGGGTATTTTAACTGAGAATGCGACCGGCATTGGCACGGTGACTCCAGAGATGGTAAGAGCTCGCGCGCGCGAATTGGCCGCTATCGCAGGCCGTGTTCCCCCTCAACCGTCCCAGGTTGACTATGAACAGGCCCAACGTGAGTTAACGGGCGAGTCGGACATGGACATTCTGGATCAAGTTCTGGAATCGTTGCCCGAATCGGAACGCTGGGATCTCGTACGGGGCTCAATCGGCCATCACGCGCCGGAGTCGTTTGGCGAAGACGAGGACAGCGAAGGACGGAGCGAGAGTGCGCAGCTTGTCGAAGAAGGAATCAAAGAAGCGGAGCACGATCAGATGCTCCAAGCAGCCCGTGCAGCATACAAGAGGGACCAGCGCGAACTGTGATGCCTATCCTGAGTGGCAGCAACAGACCCATTCGGTCTCCGGGAAGGTAAAGCATCGAAACATTCGATTAAATTGCGTTAGCGATTCGATCCACGCGCGTTTCCAGCTTCTGGAATATCCAGTTCCTGATCGAGAAACGGAGACTCGAGCACGACCGATCATCATCCTCTCCTTTCTCTCTCGTCCAGCGACTCCTCAACCGCTAACGCCTCTTCGTCATTAACGCCGCAGGAAAACTTGCTGTCGCTGGGCCGGGTTATGAAAATAGCTCGAGGCCGGGATTTGCGCTTGGCGGTGACTTTCGACAAATGTCGAGCGCGAGATTTTCTTCCATTTGATTTGGTTTTCATGACGCAAAGTTACGAAGTGTTTGATCAACTGCTTCGCGCCAATTGCTAAACGCTTGGCGTTTCTTGGGTAGCAGCCTTTGCGCAACATCGAAACAAAATGTCGCAAGTCGCGAACTGCGGCCCGCCGACCGGTGCAGAAATACTCCAGCGCCATTTCGGGCGCGCCGTTCTGAAGAAGTCAACGTCGGGCCAGGCGGGTAATTCCTTCGCTGGACGAGATTCAGCCACATCCAACGTAGAAGAAAGGGGCTGAGATTTAAGTTTTCAGCAATTCGCCCTGTTGCTAACGAGGTCTGTCAGCCAACATCGGAGACGAATTATTGTGAATCAAACCCGGCTCGTCGCTTTCCTGGCCCTCGCTTGCGCCGGGATCTGGATTCTGACCGCAATCCAGCCAATCGACCGGCAGGCATGGGTCCTTGAGAATATTTTGGTGGTCATTTTTGCTGCCGTTTTGGCGTTGACTCGTCGGCGACTGCAACTTTCGAACACCGCCTACATTTGTATCGCGCTGTTCCTGGTCCTCCACATGATTGGAGCGCATTATACCTACGCCAAAATGCCGCTCGGTATTTGGGCTAAGCAGGCATTTGGGTTTTCTCGCAATCACTTCGACCGCGTCGCCCATTTCGGTTTCGGTTTGTTTCTAGTCTTTCCGATTCGCGAACTGCTGGTCCGGTTTAGCGGAATTCGCAGGGGATGGAGCTTTTGGATTGCATCCGGCATTATTCTCGCAGTAAGCGGTTTCTTTGAAATTCTCGAAGCGATCGTGGCGGAGATCGTCGCGCCCGGGCAGGGGGTAAACTGGCTCGGCGGGCAGGGAGACGAATGGGATGCGCAAAACGATATGCTCTCAGCAATGGCTGGCGCTTTGGCGATGATGGCGGGGGTTGCCCTGTTCGGCCGCAAGAAATCTCAAGCGTGAAATCGGCCCAGAATCGATTCCTCTTAATAATACTAGCAACCTACGTTGCGTTTTGGATTGGGTTGGCGATTCGGCCACTCGATCGGGCGGATTGGTTCCTGGAGAATCTCCTGGTGTTTACAACGGCAATCGTCCTCGGAGCGACCTATCGCAAATTTCAATTCTCGGATCTCTCCTACGCGCTGATCTTTGCCTTCCTGGCATTTCATACCATCGGAGCGCACTACACCTACGCAAAAGTTCCATTCGGTTTTTGGCTGCAACACTGGCTGCATTTAAGTCGAAACCATTACGACCGGATCATCCACTTCGGATTTGGACTGTTCCTGGCTTACCCGATGCGGGAATTATTAATTCGGTCAGCGAGAGCGAAACCGAATTGGGCAACGTGGCTCGCGGTTTCAGCGCTCTGGGCGCTGAGCAGTTTCTTTGAGATCGTCGAAGCGATTGTGGCGCACCTGGTCCGGCCAGACCTGGGTTCCGCGTATCTCGGCACGCAAGGAGACATATGGGACGCCCAGGAGGATATGGCGTGTGCGTTCGTCGGCGCCATTGTCGCCGCGATCTGGATCTGGGTTCGCGCCCGTCGCGAAGTTGTCGACTAATTGCTGGCTTCCGACAACCCGCGTTCTCCGAGCCAGGGTAAGTGACGCCGCAGACGCCGGACGACCCGGAGGCCAAATGGCTCGATTGCTTTGGTGCGAATGTGCGCGATGGCATCATCTACGGAATCCGTTGCGTAGATGAGATCGACGTCCGATTCGCTGATCATTCCAGTCTTTGCCATTTTGGCGATGAACTCGATCAGTTCGCGCCAATAATCGATGCCCATGATCACGATTGGAAAATTTTTGATCTTGCCGGTTTGGATCAAAGTCATGGCTTCGGATAATTCGTCGAGGGTGCCTGCGCCGCCAGGCATGAACACGAACGCGTAGGAATATTTAACGAGCAACGTTTTGCGGACGAAAAAGTAGTGGAGGGTGACGCAACGATCGAGATAAGCATTCGGTTTTTGTTCGAACGGCAGTTCGATATTGCAACCGACTGACCGGCCGCCGGCGTCCTTCGCTCCGCGATTGGCCGCCTCCATAATTCCGGGGCCGCCGCCGGTCATGACCGTGAACCCGAGCTGCACAATCGCCGCGCCCATCTTTCGCGCGAGCTCGTAGTATTCCGTGTCAGTCTTGACCCGCGCCGAACCAAAAACCGTAACGCAAGATCCGACAAAATGGAGGACGCGAAAGCCCCGAAGGAAATCGCGCATCACGCGCAACAACGTCACGAACTCGTCGAGCCGCGAGCGCGGGCCTTTGAGAAAGATCTCATCCGCGCGCTCGGGCGGCGCAGTCAGGCTGGAGTCAGGCGTCGTTTCAGTCCCGACCCGTTGATCGGAAGCAGCGGGTTCAATCGGCACAAGCCGAGCTTAGCGTCCCGGCTGCCAGGGTGTTAAACTAAAAACGAAAATCTCGGCGTGGCGCGGTTTCCAATGATGGAAGTCAACTCGACTAAAACGGCCGATTTTTTCATTTCGCGCGTCGTGTCCGGAATTCATCATTTGGAAAAGGGCTTGAGTTTCGGACGAGGCAAAGAATGGCGCATCGAGAAATTCGGTCACCCAATTCATTTCATGGGCATCGGTTAAATAGAAGGTGACTTGAACATCTTCATCCGAGTTCTCGACGATAATCAGAGCGTAGTCGTAAATGTCCCGGGTTTTCCATTCGCCTTCGAAAAAGACGGTGCAACGCTTTTGGACTTCAGTTGCTTTCAAGCGGGCGTCTTTGAAATGCGAGACCACATTCGCGTAGGTTAACGGTTTAACGGTTGGAGGTTGATCCGCAGAGCTGGCTTTCGGTCCGCGCAAGGCAAATACGCTCCCGACCAATGCAACTGCGGCCAGGCTGATGATTAATTGATGTTTCATGACTTGGTTCCCTTGGGTTTCATAATTGGACGATCGTGACTTGGCACCACGAGCACCGGACAATCGGCATGGCGCACTACGTATTCAGCGGTGCTCCCGATCAGAACATGCTTGAAGCCGGTGCGGCCGTGAGTCGATGTAACAATCAGGCCAACTTTGGATTCCCGGGCACGGTCACAGATGTGCTGGCCGGCATGACCTATTGTGACTTTTCCATGAACATCAAACCCATCGTGGCGAAGATGCTGCACGATTTGTTGAAGTCGCTCTTGGGCGATTTTTTCGGCTTGCCGCAGTAATTGCGGAAAGTCATAGCGAGCGTAATCGTCGCTCGCCACGTAGTAATCCAGATTCACTGAATGCATCAGGGTGAGCGTGGAATTGAATTGGGTAGCAAGATTAAGGGCGACGGCGAGACCTTGATTAGCGCAGTCTGAGAAATCGATCGGCACCAGGATGTTTTCGAAATTTAAATCGGTGCAAGTTTGCGCGCTGCCGAGGCGGGTCTTGCGCTGGCGAACAACCATGACCGGACAAGGCGAATAACGCACCACGCGCTCGGCGGTGCTTCCGAGCAGGAGATGCTTGAATCCAGTCTGCCCACGCGTTGCGATAACGATCAAATCGATCTGTAAATCGCGAGCAAGGCGGCAGATCTCTTCGTAGGGCTTACCGCGCAGCACGTGAATCGTGGCCGGTTCTAATGTCGCCGCGTGTTTTTTTACGGCGCGCTTCATGTCCGCTTTCAGCCGATCGGGCAAAGCTGTTTCGGATATGACTATTGGCATCGCTGCCAGTCCGGCCATCGGTTCGTCTGGCGTTGTGACGTGGACCAGATGCAAGTTCGCGCCGAAGGACCCCAACAAGGGCGCGGAGAATCTTAGCGCCTCGAGGGACGAAGCGGAGAAATCCAGCGGCACGAGCACATTTCGAATTTGCAGTCGGCCCGCCGTCTGCTTGGTCGCGGCTCGCCGTGCCGGGGGCGTAACATGACGAACTGGTCTCGTTCTTGGCAGAGCAACCTTCGTTTTCATACCGAAATTTTGACTAACAGAGCCCGGTAGCCTCGCCCGGGCTTGCGAAACAACGGCTATTTTTTGCTCAGGGTTGGTCGGACAGCAGCAATTTATGCACAGCGGCCCCCGTTATCCAGTCTGCTCAATCCGCAGGCGAGAGCATGTGATATCTACTCCGCTCCAACATTGGACCTTCGACGGTTCCGTTCAGGAACTGAATGACAACTGGATTCGTTGATTCTTTGAAGCTCCCCGGCGTTCCGTCGGCGATGATTTTACCGCGATGCAGCATGGCCATCCGGGTTGCAACATGGAATGCGCTGTCCATTAAGTGCGTCACGATGATCGACGTCGCCTTGGTCCGTTCAGTGAGATCGATGATCAACTTATCGATCAGCGCCCCGATCACTGGATCCAGACCCTGGGTCGGTTCGTCGAACAAAATCAGCTCCGGCTCCATTACTAAAGCTCGAGCCAAGCCGACCCGCTTCCGCATTCCGCCGCTCAGCTCAAACGGATACAACTTGCCTTCACCGGACATCTCCACCATTTCCAGCTTTTCGTCGACGATGCGATCTATCTCCGCGGGAGTTTTGCTCGTTAACTCCCGCAACGGCAGCGCCAGGTTATCGCGCACGGTCATCGAGCTAAGCAAGGCCGCGTCCTGATAAACCATGCCCATTCGGCAACGGATCGGTTCAAGCTGATGATCGTTCATTTGAGAAACTTCACTGCGGCCGAAGAACACGGAGCCAGTGGTCGGCTTTAAAATTCCAAGGATTAACCGCAGGATCGTTGTTTTGCCTGCGCCGCTTTGCCCGATGATCACGAGGCGCTCTTGCGGCGCAACGGAAAGTGATATCCCTTGGAGGACATGCTTTTCGCCGAACTTCAGGTGCACATTTTTCAGCTCGACGACGTCTCGCGATGAAATCGTCGGTGCTAATTCGGCAGTGACTAAGGCCTGTGTCATTTTAATAAGTGTGATTCGCGGAACTTGTTCGTCTTGCGGCGTTCCGGAAACGGATTAACGGCAAGCTTTCGATACTTTCTGGTGAATGTTTCGCGCGGATAAAGAGCGCGTGGAGTTTTGCTGAGCCTCGTCTTGCGAGCGGGTCTTGGCCGGCGCACCAACTGCGCACTCCGCATTTGAGGATGCGAGGGAACCACGAGCACCGGGCAGGGCGATCGACGCACCACGCGTTCTGCAATGCTCCCGATGAGTATGTGGCTCAGGCCGGTGCGACCATGCGTCGAAAGGATGATGAGGTCGGCCTTCTCTTTCTCTGCGGTGCGATAGATTCCTTCCGGACAAAACTCCGCGGCCGCCAAAGTCTCGAATGGAACCGATCCGAAATTAACGCCACGCAAAAACGCGCGCATCCGCAGTTTCGAAGCACGCCCTGCTGCTTCCTTGTAGGGCGCCAAGTGGTACATGCCGTAGCCGTCCGTCATCATTTGCGGCCCGAGATTGGCCACATGAAGCACGATAAGACGCGCAGCGACTTTCTTGGCGAACTCGATCGCATATCGCAGACCGGCGAGCGAACACTTCGAGTAGTCGACCGGCACGAGGATTGTATTGATGGAAGCGAGAGCTCCGTTTTTGGATTGCCTCTTGGTTTGACGGGAAACCAATACCGGACAAGGCGAATGCTGAACAATTCGCTCGGCGGTGCTGCCGAGAAAGACGTGTTTCAAGCCGGTGCGGCCATGCGTCGGCATCACAATCAAGTCTGCCGGGAGTTCCTTCGCGAAATGGCAGATCTCGTCAAACACCGGCGAACCCGGCAGAACGTGAGTTGCTGTTGAAGAAAGTCCGCAGCGCGTCGCGATGGCAAGGAGCTTTTGCTTTGCGGCCTTTTCCGATTCTTTGTCATAGGTGAAAACCGGATACGGCAATATCGGCGTCGGGGGAGCTGTAAAGGCGGCCGAATTAAAAAATTCGTGCGCGTATGCGAGGTGAACAGCCGCTCCGAACCGCTCCGCCAGTTTTCTGGCTGCGCCGATCGCTTCGATCGACATCCGCGAAAAATCAACTGGCACCAGAATGTTTCGAATGCTTGGTGTTTTCATACCGACAGCATCACTGTTTAGCCGCCGGTCGGCTTGTCCTTGGTTGCTAAAGACGCGCCGTTTTTTGCCCTGCGGGCCCGACGACGAGGGGAGCGGCTATGTCCGGATCGATCACCGGGCTGCGGTTTTTAACACTCGTCTGCCTGTGTTATTCAGGTGATTGCGAAAGTCTGTCGGAGACTGACCGAACACGCGTTTGAACATGCGATTGAACTGCGTCAACGACTGAAAGCCCACGTCGTAAGCGACTTCGCTGATCCGCTTGTTTGGATTCAACAATTGGGTGCGGGCGTCTTCCAGCCGAACCCGGGCTACGTAGTCGGTGAATTTCAGTCCGGTCGATTTGTGGAACACTTTACAAAAGTGAAACACACTCGCCCCGGCGGCCTTGGCGACGTCAGCGAGGTGGAGCGGTTCCATTTTGTGTTTTCCGATGTACTCCCGCGCTTTTTGGATCAGCGGCGGCTCCGCGTTTTGTCGCTCGACTACCAATTGATTCGTCAAAGCGGAGAGTTGTTCGCCAAAAAATGAGAGCAAACGGATGATCGCGTTGTATTTGTCGGGTGGAATCAGCGGGTTCTTTTCCCAAGCTTTGCGCAGCGCGCCATTGAATTTGAGGCCGGCCCTCTCGACTTCGCGCGTGACTTTATTAGTATCGGCCTTGGCCGGCGTATGCCGCAGCACCTGGCCGATTCGCAAGTAGCCGATTGTGTCAGCGCCCAATTTCACCGGGATGGCTGTCTCGGTCAGACCAAATGGACAAGTGACCGTGTGCGGCAGTAATCCGGTGTGGTCGATCATCTCCTGGTGCGCTTGCAAACAAACCGCCAACGACTTCGGATGTTCGGCCAGCATGGCACAAAACGGGTTCTCATGTTTCTTGCCGCGATGGGCGAGCTGCCAGAATTCCAAAGGCCGCAGGGTTAACGCCAGACCAGTCGCTTTGGTGAAAACATTTTCGTAATCGCGAAACAGCCGCGACCGCCGCAACATATCGATCAGTTGCTTATTCGACTCATCGCGCTCGGCCTCAGGTCGCATCGCTCAAGAATACGACAGAATATCCGGTTACGGCCTATAAAGGTCAATCGTGATTGCTCCCGCGCACCCTCCAGCTAACTTGTGCTAATCGTTTTCCGGAGAGTCTTGTTCCTGGTCCAGAAACGGAGATTCCAGAACAATTGGTTCGAGAGAGGCCCGATGGGCGTGGACGGAGAGCATTTTGCGGCGGGCCGCTTGCAATCGTTTCATCATGATCGGTGTCATCCGCTTGAATAGCTCATAGCCCAGCGAGTGATCGCGCTCGCAGTATTCCCGTAGAATCGTTCCGTAGAAGAAGATCGCTTTAGTTGGTTCGGCGGCACGCGCAGTGAAATGCCAAACGTAAGGCGGAAACATCCACGACCAGCCGAGCAAATCCCCCGCGCCGATCGTTTCGATGACGACTGGCTCGCCGAATCCTTCGCCCGACTCAAGCACTACTTTTCCGCTCTCGATGAGGTAGAATCGATTCGCCATTTCGCCTTCACGCAAGATTGTTTGCCCTTGTTTGAACTGCACCGGAATGGCGCAGTCGGTCAATAAGGAGAGCTGGGTTGGATTCATCCCCGCCAGAAACGGATGGAGCGCCACCCGCGTCGCCATTGGCTCGGGTTGGGTTTCAATTGTCTTTGGCTCTTCGAGTAGTGTGTTCATTGGGTTTCTTTCTGTTTTCGGTTTAAGCGAAGTCATGTTCTTTCTCGCGAACCACGAGCACCGGACAAGGCGCCGCGCGGACTACGCGCTCGGCCGTGCTGCCGATCGCAAAATGTTTCCAGCCGGTATACCCGTGGGTAGCGATCACGATGAGATCGACGTCGAGCTCTTTGGCCGCTTCGACGATTTCGAAGGCAGCGAGGCCGCTGCGGACCGAAGAGTCCACCGGCTCGACTCCCGCTTTTCGAACAAGACTAACGAGACTCTTGAGTTGACCGGTCCAGCTGTTGCCCGCGCCATTGGAAATCGGTGGCGGCGCGATCATAAATCCGTCAAAGGCCGGCGGAACTTCCGGCTCGACCACGTGAAGAATGTTTACCTCAGCACCGAACTCGCGGGCCATTCGCGTCGCGTAATGCAACGCCTTCTTCGACAAAGGTGAGAAATCCACCGGAACGAGGATCCGTTTCAAACCGATGGCGGCTGCGCTCCCGCGCTCGAGCAATGCTTGCGTTTTCATGCCGACACTTTGGCGTTGCAGGTCCCGAACTGCTGCGCTGAGCTTGCTAAATTATGTGCGTTTCTTGCGCTGGCCGGATCCGCTTCTGAGATCACTCCGAAATTCGGCTCGCGCGCCGGGGAACATCTTCTTGCCGCGACAAGTTTTGCTCAGTGAATCGCAAATCCCGAAAAGCCGATGCCGCGTATCGGATGGAAGCTCATGGGTGAAAGGAAAAAAACTGTGGATTACATCATTGTACTTTTCACGCTGGCCATGGTTGGCCTCTATGCACTGCTCATTCATCGCTCCTTCCCGAAAACGTAGTGGCGTCAGTCGAGACTACGGACCAAAGCGGACTGGAGAGGAGCAGTCGGCCGAAGTCGGCCTGAAAGTTGAACGGATTCTCGCGCATCATCCGGAAGTGAAGCGAGTCCGGATCGACTCCAAGGCACGCGAAATCGATCTCGGATTCTACCGGGCGCCGCCGAAGAGGCTTCTGCAACGAGTTACGACCAATGTGCACCGGGAGTTCGATGGTCAGTGGCGAATCTCAGTGGCGCGGAACGGTGGCTCGCCGCTCTTTCACGAACATCACATCAACGATCATGTTTTGGAATTTCATCGCGCGCATCCGCCGCATGAAGAGCGCGTCATTTGGCAGCGCATTCCGTTGCCACGTTGGCGCAATCGCCCGACGCCCCCGGCCGTTCCGCACGATTATCGGATCATGCTCCCGCTCGTTGCCGTCTGCGGCGCGACCACGCTCGCCGGTTTCCTTTTACAGCGCGCCGGATTTTCAAGCGCGTGGATCATTATTTTGTTCGCGACCGCTTATCTTTCCGGCGGTTGGTTTGCGACTCAGGATGTCTGGCGCGGTCTGAAGCAGCATAAGATAGACATCCAGTTTTTGATGATCTTTGTCGCGCTTGGCGCGGCCACGGTCCGGGCTTGGACCGAAGGCGCTGCTTTACTGTTCCTTTTTTCGCTGAGCAACGCGCTCGAACAATTCGCCAATTATCGCACGAACAAGACCATCGAGTCGCTTTTAAAGACGGCGCCGCAACGCGCTTTGCGACGCGATGGCGAATCGTGGATCGATGTTCCGATTGAAGAAGTCCGGCGCGGCGATGAGCTGCTCATCAAGGCCGGCGAATTGTTCTCTGTCGATGGCGTCATCATTGAGGGCGCGACTTCGGCAGATGAATCGGCGCTGACCGGTGAATCATTGCCGGTTCCAAAACGAAACGGGGATTCCGTCAGCAGCGGCACGCTCAATCTGGATGGGCAGGCGGTGATTCGCGTCGCGCGGCCGGCTGAGGACAGCGCGCTCCACCGAATTCTTGAGCTGATCGAGACAGCTCAGCAGCAAAAGGCGCCGGCCCAAAGATTCACCGATGCATTCAGTCGTTACTACACCTGGTTCGCGCTCAGTCTGAGCGCAGTCGTTTTTGTAATTTTGTTTTCGCAAAAGCCTTTCACTGAAGCGTTCTATCGCACGATGACATTGCTTGTTGTGGCATCGCCTTGCGCATTGGTTCTTTCGATCCCGTCGGCGATCCTGGTCGCGATTGCTGCCGGTGCCCGCAACGGCATTTTGTTCCGCGGCGGGGTCGCGATTGAAACTCTCGCGAGTGTTAATCAATTCGCCTTCGACAAAACCGGAACTCTGACCACGGGCGCATTGGTCGTCCGTAAGATCGATAGTCTCGATGCGCGGCCCGAAGACGAAGCGCTTGCGATTGCCGCCGCCGTGGCAAAGTTTTCCACTCATCCACTCGCGCGCGCGATTGTTCAGGAAGCGGAGAAGCGTTGCCTCGCGCCGCCGAAGGCAACCGATTTCCAAAACATCCCGGGCTTCGGAATGGAAGCTTCAGTCAACGGCGAACAAATCCTGGTCGGCAATCGCCGGCTTCTCCTTGATCGAGCGATTCAGTTTCCCGCATTCTCGAGTGGGAGCGACGCCGAAGTTTGGGTCGCCGGGCATCGACCGATTGCGATCATTTTCTTGCGCGATCAAGTTCGTCCCGCTGCCTGGGGCGTGATCGAGTTCTTGAAACGAAATTCAATCGCGGTCGCGCTTCTAACCGGTGACCGCGCGCCGGCCGCCGATGCGGTAGCGCGTCAGGTTGGAATCGAGGAGGTGCATGCCGAAATCGCGCCCGCTGCAAAACTGCAGTGCGTTCACCGTTGGCGGCAGCAGGGAAAGAAAGTCGCGATGGTTGGCGATGGGATTAACGATGCGCCAAGTCTAACGGCTGCCGATGTCGCCATCGGAATGGGCGCGCGGGGATCTGATGCTGCGCTCGAGCAAGCTGACGTGATTTTGATGCATGACAAGATCGAGAACGTCGAACACGCCGTCACCCTGAGTCGGCGCGCGCGATCCATCATTCGTCAGAACATCGTGATTTCACTTAGCGTCATACTGCTTCTCGTTACATCAGCGCTCGCTCAAAAAATCAATCTCACTGTCGGCGTGCTAGGCCACGAAGGCAGCACGGTTGTTGTGGTCTTGAACGCGCTCCGGCTTCTGGGTTTTCGCGGCCAAAAACCCGGCGCGTGAAGCCGGCTTCAGCTTTCTTCGCGCTCAGGCGGCATTATGTTTCGGCCTTGAAGGCGATGGTGTCGACCTTAAGCTAGAACAATGGAAGAGGCCGAAGTTCCGCTGGAAGGTTTGCACGAAGAGATTCATCACCGGGCTGAGCATGGCGGCGAAAAATGGATTTCATGGGTCGCGCTTAGCACCGCAATTCTTGCCGTTCTCGCCGCCATTGCCGCATTGCTTTCCGGAATGCACGCCAACGAAGCAATGATGAGTCAGATCGAGTCCTCCGATCAATGGGCCTATTATCAAGCTAAGGGAGTCAAGGCCGCTGTGCTCGACGCGAAGATGTCTCTGAGCGGCGCTGCCGCCACCGAAGAAGACAAGGCAAAGGCCGAACGATATCAGGAAGAACAAAAGGAGATTCAGAAAGAGGCGAACGAAAAGCAGAACGAGGCGAAATCTAATTTTCACCAGCACGAAATCTTAGCCCGTGGCGTGACCATGTTTCAGATTGCCATCGCGATTGCCGCGATCGCCGCGCTCACCAAAAAGCCTCGTTTTTGGATCGTGAGTTTGGTCTTCGGTATTGCCGGCTGCGTTTTTCTGGCGCTCGGTTTAATGCATTGAGATGCGTGTTCTCGCCATTGACGCTTCCTTGCGCAACACCGGCGTCGCGGTGGTCGATGCAAATAACGGAAAAGCACGCGCGCTTTACTTCGGCACAATCCATAACGCCCAATCGGTCCGTTCCTCATCGTGCCTGGTCGCGATCCGCGATCAGCTCGCCCAATTGATACGACAACACGAACCGGATTGTTGCGCGCTGGAATCGGTTATCTACGTCCAGAGCCACAAGACCGCTATTCTGCTTGGCGCGGCGCGCGGGGCGGCGATTCTCGCCGCGGCGGAAAATGGGCTCCCGGTTTTTGAATATCCGCCGACGCGAATCAAACAGGCGACGGTCGGTCGCGGCGGCGCGGGAAAAACTCAAGTCGCATTTATGGTGCGGGCGCTTCTTGGTTTGACCGAAACACCGGACGACGACGCCGCTGACGCGCTTGCGATCGGGCTAACCCACCTGCGGGCGCAAGAAACCGCGCGGATGGGAGTTCCCGGAGCCAAACAAATATGATTCCGCCTTCGAGTGACTCCGGCGTGACAAGCGATCTGCGAATCAGGCGGCTTGGCCGAATCAATTTCGCAGACGCGCTCGCGCTCCAGGAGGAGATCGTGGCGGGCAAACGCCAAGACCCGGATGCTCCCGACGAAATCCTGCTGCTCGAACACGAGCCGGTCTACACCATCGGTCGCAATCCGGACAAATCGAGCTTGTTAGGCGCAGCGCATTTGCCGCATCCGCTGTTCGCAATCAATCGCGGCGGTCAGGCAACTTATCACGGCCCCGGCCAATTGATGGGTTATCCGATCATCGACCTCCGCCAATGTGGCCAGGATTTGCACCGCTATTTGCGCTGGCTTGAGCAAACCCTGATTGATTTTCTTGCGCGTCGAGAAATTTCGGCGACGCGACGCGAAGGTTTGACCGGAGTTTGGGTCGGGAATGGAGCCGACGGGAGTCGAGCGACATGGACGGGACAGCCCGCGAGGGTTGGCGAGCCGGGAGGCGAGTCAATCAATCGCAAAATTGCGTCGATCGGCGTCGGCGTCCGACATTGGATCACGATGCATGGCTTCGCGCTTAATGTTTGCGGGGATCTGTCGCCGTTCGCGCACATTGTTCCGTGCGGGATTTCGAACGTCGCGATGACTTCGATCGAAAAGGAAGCCGGGAAATCCATTTCCTTTATCAATGTTGCCCTCGAGTTCGAAGAAGCTGTCCGCGAGAAAATTTCCGAGCTGCGATGCAATCGAGAAGCGCGCGCAATCTCGCGCTAACGAATAAGGATTATGATTGATCTCGAAGACAATTTTGGCGACGTCGTTGGCAAAGCCCAACGCGGTTTGGGTATCTCAGATAGCGAGTTGGCGAAGAAATCCGGCGCCGATCCAAAGGCAATCCACAAAGTGCGGGATGGCCAAGTTGACGAAGCGACACTTCGCGCGATTGCGCCGGCTTTGAATCTGGATGGAGACGCGCTGGTCGATCTAGCCCAGGGCAAATACAAACCAAGTGCGATCGAGAATTTCGATGGGCTTGCCCAGTTTTCCACCAGCTACAATGGGATGTTAGTAAATGCGTATCTGGTTTGGGATCCCGGCTCAAAGCACGCGGTTGCCTTTGATACCGGCGCTGATTCGAGCACGATGCTTAAGCTCGCGACCAAGGAAAATCTCAGCATCAAGATGATTTTACTGACCCACGCGCATCCGGACCATGTAGCGGATCTGCCGCGGCTGCGCGAAGAAACCGGCGCTCAGATTTTTGCTCCGACCCGCGAACCTGTTCCCGGCGCGGAAAACATCGACGAAGGAAAACATTTTAACCTGGGCAAGATCGACATCGAAGCACGTCTGACCTGGGGACATTCGCCCGGCGGAATGACTTTTGTCTGCACTGGTCTCGCGCGGCCGATCGCCATCGTCGGCGATTCGATGTTTGCTGGCTCAATGGGTGGGGGCAGCGTTTCCTACAATGACGCTGTGCGAAATAATCTGGAGAAAATTTTAACGTTGCCCGATGAAGCCATCATTTGTCCCGGCCACGGGCCGATGACGAGCGTCGGCGAAGAGAAAAAACACAACCCGTTTTTTGTCCATAGAGTTTGAAGATGAATGTTGGATTTGTAGGAGTGGGTCGAATGGGCGCGAACATGGCGCGCCGGTTGAAGGACAGAAAATTTAACGTCACTGCGGTATTTGATTCGAACCGAAAAGTTGCAACCGATCTCGCGGCCGAGCTGGGTTGCGCGGCGGCCCAGGATTTGTCGCAGGTAACAGCTGAATCGGATGTGATCTTCACCGTTGTCACCGACGACAATGCAATGCGTAAAATTTTCTCCGGGACCGGCGACAATCTGCTCAAGAACGCCAGCGGAAAACTTTTCATTAATTGCGCCACGATTTCGCCGCAGGTGCACGTGGAAGTCGAGGAGTTGGCCCAAAAAGCCGGCGCGGAATCGCTCGAAGCCTGCATGGCGTCGAGCATCACCCAGGCGCGCGAAGGGAAACTCTATTTGATGTGCGGCGGGACCGAAAAAGCTTTTCGCAAAGCCGAACCGATTTTGAAAGAGCTTGCCGCCAGCGTGCGGTTCATCGGCAAAGCCGGCGAAGCGGCGAAAGTCAAAGCGCTGGTCAACATGGTGATGAACATCAATACCGCGGGACTGGCGGAAGGTCTCGGTCTCGGTGCTGCGCTCGGACTTGATCTAAAAATGCTGCGCGAGGTCTTCGCCCAAACCGGCGCGAACTCGCGAGTTCTCGAGACCGACGGTGAAGACATGCAAAATCGCGATCACAGTTGCTTTTTCTCGGCCGCGCATGCAGCCAAAGACAGCGGTATCGCGCTTGAGCTTTCGCGCCAGCTGGGGCTCGAACTTCCACTCGCTCGCGCCACCAAAGAGCAATACGAGCGCATGATCGCAGAAGGCCTTGGTGAACTCGACAAATCAGGCATCGCCGAGCTCACCTTCAAAGATCGCCATCAGCATTCGGGCGATCGTGTCTGAAGGCCTGTCGGACAGTTCAAGAATTCCGGCGTGTCGAAAATTGCCAAAAACTAACGAACGATCAGGCCTTCTTTGTTTCGACTTCAATCCTCAGCGACCTTTACACTTTTCTGCAGCCGTTGATGGCGAAACGTATTGTTTTCTCCCAAAGTTGCCCACGGCCCGCGCGGCACTTCGCTAAGGTCCACGAACCGCCAATCGGTGACGTCGGTCTCTTTCAATCCGAGGTAGTCTCGCACAGCAGGGGAGACGTCGAGCCCTGCGCCCCTATTTAGATTGGGTTTTGGACGTTCGTTGCCAAACACGTATTGCCAATGATCCGTTCGGAATGGTCCTGCGTCCTCCCATTGCGCATAAGCGATTCGATTGCCTTTGCGGATCGCAACCCATCGATCTTTACAAGTGGAAACAGCCGGGCCCCGATACGCTTCCTTAAACCACGGGACAACGCGAGGTGCTTCCGGTTGGTGGCCAGTATGCGCTTTATCGTTATAGGGAAGTGCGCAGTAAAAAGGGTTCTGCTTCGGTGTAAATCTTACCGGGATATAATTACTCCGATGGGCGGGATTTGGGTCATCAAAACCGCCGTAGTTTTTTGTCCACTGTTTGTCCCAGGCGCTTGTCCGATTCGGAACGAGATTGTGTCCAGCGGGCTGTTCGCCAATCCAAAAAACTGTTGTCACGATACTTGCCTTCCACGGATAGCGACTTGAAGGCCGAGCGACGGACGATTTTCCGAAGAGGTGCTTTTCTGTTTTTGTGACTACTTCGATTTGAGCACCGAAGGACGGATCAAATGCAGTGAAGAGCGCGAAACAAGCAAGGCCAAGTGAACAGCGTTTTCCCATAACTGCGTGAAGCCGCGAAGACATGCCTCACGTTCCGCGGTGGACGTTATCACGTGAGTGCAAGATCGTCTAACCAAGCGCTTCAGCCAACCCGTGACCGAGAAGAAAATACAAAGATGAAATTAGAGAGCAGAAACTATTTAAGAAAGTTCGCTGTCGCCAACGGTGGCTGAGCTTATTCTCGTTAGATCGTGAAGCGCTAGACCGAATCGGGTGTAAGTTAGAGAATGGGTGGGTTCCACGGCAGTCACGCAGCAGGCTCGGACGATCCTTCTGATCGCGCCTCCCGGATGAAAACTGTCTGGCGGGTTTTTCGGTACTTGAAACATTATCCGGCGCTTGCGCTCGGGATGCTGAGCTGCGCCATCGTCGGCACCTTGATGGTGCTGGTGTTCCCGCTGGTGACCAAAGAGGTTCTCGATGTCGTCATTAGGCAGCATCACCCGGAAAAATTAATTTCGCTGACTATGCTCGCGGTGCTGGCGGCGTTACTCCAAAACGGACTCAACTCATTACGGCTGGTTTTGAACAACACTTTCGAGCAGCGAGTGATTTTCGATCTCCGAAGCGATTTGTATTCGCACATTCAGTTCCTGCCGCTCAAGTGGTTCGACAATCGCGCTACGGGCGATCTCATGACCCGGCTTCTGGAGGATGTGACTTCGGTCGAGCGGGTGTTGATCGACGGCATCGAGCAAGGGGTCATGGCCGTCCTGCAAATAGTCGTCGTGTTTTGTTGGATGTGTTACCTGAGTTTCACGCTGACTCTGTTCGCGCTTAGCCCGGTGCCTTTTCTCGCCGGGGGCGCGCTCTGGTACACCCTGACTGCGCATCGGCGTTACCGATTGCAACGCCGGGCCGCGTCCGCAATGAACGCGCTGCTGCACGATAATCTTTCCGGGATTCGACAAATCCGCAGCTTTGCCCGCGAAAAAGACGAGCACCGCCGGTTCAATCGGGTGAGCGACGAGCTTCGCCGGGCCACCCTGGTCGTGATGAAAGTGTGGGCAATGTACAACCCTTCCATGTATCTGATCGGCACCCTGGGAGTGATCGTCACCGTGTTTGTCGGAACCCAAGCCGTTCTCGCGGGAAGTATGCAGTTAGGCGCTCTAGTGGCGTTTCTGTTGTTAACCGGGTACCTTTATGAGCCGGTCGGAAAATTGCATCAGCTCAATCAATTGCTTCAGGCCGGTCGGGCAGCGGGCGAGCGCGTTTTCGAAATCATGGACGAAGCGATCGAGCCCGGCAGGTTAACCACCGGGACGACAAGCACGATTGTTGGCGACGTGCGGTACGAAGACGTCAGCTTCAGTTACAGCGGCGGCGGCCAATCGGCGCTGAATCACGTTACGTTTCATGCGCGACCGGGCGAGACCATCGCCCTGGTTGGCGCGACTGGCGCGGGGAAAACAACGCTGGTCAATTTATTGGTCCGCTTTTACGAGTTCAGCAGCGGCCAGATTTTGGTCGATGGGAAATCGATCCGCGATTACGACCTGGGCGCGCTCCGCGAATCGATAGGAGTCGTGACGCAGGAAAGTTTTCTGTTTAACGGAACGATCCGCGAAAACCTGCTGATGGGGCGGCCTGACGCGCAAGATGCCGATCTTTGGCGGGCGGTCGATGTCGCGAACGCGCGGGAGTTCATCGAGCGATTGCCCGAGAAACTGGGGAGCGTGGTCGGCGAACGCGGCGTCAAGTTGAGTGTCGGTGAAAAACAACGGCTCTCCATCGCGCGCGCGTTATTGAAGGACCCGCCGATTCTGATTTTGGACGAAGCTACCGCGAGCGTGGACACAGCCACCGAGCGTCTGATTCAGGAAGCTCTGGAGCATTTGATGGCGAATCGCACATCAATCGTAATCGCGCATCGGCTTTCGACGATTGTTCGTGCCGATCAGATCCTTGTGCTCGATCGCGGTCGCATTATTGAACGGGGCACGCACGAGGAGTTGATTGCGCATGGCGGCAAATATGCGCGATTGTGCGAGCAGAGTTTGCTCGAATCGCGACGTGACATTGACGAGGTCGCAGACGAATTGGAAGCGGCGCAGATTGAATCCCCAGACGAGGAAGTATCGATCTAGATAGTTGGTAGGGGCGGTTCACCGAACCGCCCGCGGGCGATGGAGGTCAATCGCCCCTACCTTTCAGAAGTTCGTTGAATTTCTCTTCCAATGCTGCGTAGCGCTCCTCGGCTTCTCGAAGCGCGCGCCGTTCGTCGCGCAACGTTTGTTCCAGATCGCGGATCCGTTCCTGTAGCCGTATCGAAATTCCTGACGCGACCGGTTCGCTTGCTTGAGACGCTTCGACCTTTGCATTTGCGGTCGTTTTGAAGAGCGCGGGCATCTGGCCGATCTGTCGTCGCGTTCCGTCGCAGGTATTGATCACAAAGGTGTCGGCATTGATATCACCAAGGTGAATAAATTCCTGGATCGCGCCGACGGTGGTCGGTCCGTAGTAATGTTCGCTGGTCACTTCGACCAACCAGTCCATCGCAAGTTGCGCAACCATCGGCGCTTTCAACCAGGTTTGCTGATCGGTTGAAACAAGATCGTGCGGCGCGACCTGCGCGGTGGAAGCCCAATTGGCAAGTTGATCGAATGAGATCGGACCGAAAACAGAACCGTCGTGATGCTTTCGCAAAAACCAGCTTTGGCTGGAAATTTCCTCCATCGGTTATTCGCCGGAAGAAGATGGCGACGGAATCGGGGAAGGGGGAATTAAAAGTGTCTGGCCAGCCATTAACTTCAACGGATTATCGATGTGATTGTATTTTTGGAGCTCGCCCACGCTGACACCGTACATTTTCGCGATGGACGTGAGAGTCTCGCCGCGGGCAACGACATGACTACTGCCATTGCCAGTTTTGGCGGACGACTCCACCGCAGGTGTTGTCGATGTTGCCGAAGTGCCGGTTGAAGTTGCCGGAGCGCCCTCACCAATCATGACCCCCGGGCGATGATTGCTGATTTCCAGCTGAAGCTTGAGAATCTCTTGCGACAGCATATCGATCTTCGCGTTTTGCTCGTCGATCTTTTTCGTGAGCTCCTGCAATTGCGCAGTTTGACTTACCGCCTGGTTTGGGGTCGGCGCCATTGTTTGGCCGAAGCCGCTGGAACTCGCGAAGGCCAGGAAAAATGCCGGGATCAAAACGTTCGCAGGGCGCGATGTCATGGGACTCGAATTTTGCCATTAGCCGATGGCACTGGCAAGCGAGGCGAATGTGTCAGCAGGCCGGCTTGCCTTTATACTATTTCGCCTTAAATTTTTTGCATGCCGGAGCGAGTGCAAAAGCCGTTTGATCCCGCTCCATGGGGTCCGAAGCAGGGGGACGAAGGGGGACCGCGGTCGCCTGACGTGTCCCGGCCTGATACCAAGGATTTACTAAAGAAAATGCGCAAGGTGGATCCCAACCAATCCAAGCGCTACCGGCAACGGACCGGCCAATAATGGACAAGCCACCTTTGGCGCTCGATCCGAATTTCTCGGGAGGGAGCGAAGATTTTCCAGCGCTTCTGCGTCGCAAAGGACTCTTGCAAAACGCACCCGAAATCAGCGGCGCGGCCGGAGGTCATTCCTTTGTTCCGACGGAATCGACCACAATTCTGGCCTTTAAGTTTTCCGGCGGCGTTCTGGTAGCTGGCGATCGACGCGCAACCGCCGGCAACACCGTGGTCTACGATCGCGCGGACAAAGTTTTGGAAATCGATAGGCATTCGATCATGGCGATCGCGGGGGTGCCTGCGACGGCCTGGGAGATGGCGCGGGTGCTCGAACATTCGTTTCAATATTTTCGGCGGACCCAATTGCAGGAAATGAGCGTTGACGGAAAAGTGCGCGCCCTTTCCAAGCTGTTACGCGACAACTTCGGCTTTGTGATGCAAGGCGTCGGCGTAGTGGTTCCGATTTTTGCGACCTACGATTCGAATTCAAAACCAGAAGCGCGTCTTTATTTTTATGATGCGATGGGAGCGCAGTTCGAAGTGACGGAGTATGCCGCGACCGGATCCGGTTCGCCGGCAGTGCGGGGCATCCTTTATTACGAAAATAACTGGGGCTCGAAGAAGCTCCACGAATTGAATGAGGACGAAGCCGTCGCGATAGCATTGCGGGCATTGGACACGGCGGCGGAGGGAGATACGGCAACAGGCGGGGTCGATCGCGGCGGAAAGATTTTCCCGCTCATCAAGATAGTTTCCCGCGATGGAATCACGACGTTGTCGGAAGAAAAGGTCGCCGGCATTTTCAACCAGAAAGTGGCATGATCGAAGAACCGTATCGTTGGGTGGAAGCAATCGCGAACCGGCGCGAGTACGTCGAAACTCAACTTGCGCAAGGCAGTCCGATTGCCGCAGTCGGATATCGAGACGGAATACTTTTTCTGACCGTCGGCCGCCGTTCGCGACAAAAGATCTACGAAATCTACGACCGGATCGCGATGGGGGCGATCGGTCATCCGGGCGATATCGAGCGGTTGCGCCTGGCTGCGATTGAACTAGCCAGCACCGAAGGATTTACCCGCTCCGCTGCTGATGTTTCGCTCCGACGGCTCGCGCATTATTCGCTCAGTCCTGTGATGAAGGCGGCGTTCGAGCAAGTTTACGGTCCGCCTTACCTGGCGCGATTGCTCTTCGCCGAGATCGGATCGAGTCCGAAAGAGGATTTGTTTTTGCGGATCGATTATGACGGATCGCTTGCGGCCGATGGGCCGACCGCGCAGCCCCGACAACGCTTCGCCGTTCTCAGTGGAACGAATGTGTCTGCCGAGCTCATGGAAAAATTTCTGCAACAAAATCACGTCACCGACGCGACGTTGCCGGACGCGATAGCCGTGGCTGCGGATGGGTGGAGCGTAGGTCGGATGGGGCTGGGCGAGAACGCGATCAAGGAAGTGCCCGACCGGGAGGCGATCCGCAAACATCGAGACGCGCAACTCGCTGACTTCGGGATCGAAGCAGCAGTGCTCGAACGCGACAGCAAGAGCGCGATCCGTTACCGAAGCTTGGCGGAAGAAGAACTACTGCCGAACCTGCGAAGGTAAAGATGTCTGGAGGGCGATCCGGTTTCGGCGGGGCGATGAAAAACATTGTCGCTTGGTTGGGTCTTGCCCTGATGGTGGCATCGTTTATCTGGTGGCAATTCCTTTTGACCCCGCGACCGCTGACTTCTTCTGGTCGAGCCAGCGCCCCTGCGCCGTTTACCCTGGTGGTTCTGGATCCTGGCCACGGTGGACAGGATTCGGGGGCAATTTGTGGAGCGATATATGAGAAGGACCTGACTCTCGATATCGCACAGCGAGTTAACCGATTACTCCAGGCCCAGGGGTTGGCTACTCTGATGACACGGGTGGGGGACAGTTATGTCTCGCTGCAAGACCGCGCCGCAGTAACAAATCGCGCGAGAGACTGCATTTTCGTCAGCATTCATTTCAACGAGAGTAAGAAACCAGTCAGCGGAATCGAAACCTATTATGCCGACCATCAAACCGCTCCCGCCCCGCGCCTTGTTTCCTGGATTCCTTTCTTTCAAGGACCGGCCGCAGAGTCTCCTACCCTGGCGAGCCAGAGCCTCGCCCGATTCATTCAAGAAGCGATGATTGCGCGAACCAAGGCGCCGGACCGCGGAATCAAGGCCGAACGATTCTTCGTGATTGCAAACGTGAGCACGCCGGCCGTTTTGGTGGAGGGGGGATTCCTGAATAAGGAAGATATTGCAAAACTGGAGAGCAACGATTATCGCGATCAAATGGCGGCGGCGATAAGCGAGGGCATTCTGCGCTACCGCGACGTTCTCAAGGAACGCCAATTGACTCTGGCCGTGACCGAGCCGCACCCTGAATAGGTCTAAAATTTCGGCGTCAAAGGAAGCATTCATATGAAACTTCGAACTGCGGTTCTGGTGCTTCTGCTGCCGATGGGGACACTATTGGCCGATCCAGTAGTCGAAAGCGTCCAGCAAGCGCTTAAGGACGAGGGCTTCTATTACGGAGAAGCCACCGGGAACAAGGATGCCGAGACGACTGCGGCAATTCGGCGGTACCAAATTCGCAATGGATTGCAGATCACGGGCGATCTCAACGACGAAACCCTCAAGGCGCTGGGAGTGAATTCTTCCGGCGCCCGCGATGTTGTAAAAGCATCGCCGACCACAACGCCCGAGACGTCCGAGGAGAAAGCGCCGTTAAAGTCAGAGCCGGAACCTGAACAAACTCAGGAGCCCACCAATCCAATGACCGGCCAGCCTTTCCCCCAGTCGCCGCGGCAAAATTCGCAACCGCCCGATGTGGGGATTGTTCCAGCGTCGCCGGCGGAGAATTTTGCCGGAACGCCCTACGAAGCGGCGCCGCCGCAAGTTCAGCGTAAGATTGTCATTTCGGCGCAAAACATTTTGGCGCAGCGCGGGTTTTATCACGGGGCGGCCGATGGCTCGTTAGGGCCGGATTTCGAGTTCTCATTGCGCGCCTATCAGGCGCGGGTCCGATTACCGGTGACCGGACGACTCGATTTGGAGACGCTGGCCGCTCTCGAATTGCTGCCGGGCGGGAACAGACCCGTCTACATTCCGCGCCATCGCCCACCGCAAGAACCGGTGCGTGGCCAGTGGATTCGCGAACGCTGACTGTTGCTCGACCACACGGTCGATCTGCGAGGTCAGGACTTTTCCTGGTCGAAATGCACGGCGTACAGTTCTGCAAAAACAGTGCCGACAAAGATTTGCGCTTCGATCCGTAGCGGTATGCGGTTTTCATCGTCCGATACCCAAACCGTGGCGCGTCGAAATTTCCGGTGCGGCTCCAGTTCGAGGCCTTTCCCAACACGTTTCAATTGAACGTCGAACTTGATCGCGTTGTAGGATCCGGCGTGGACTGATATTCGTTCGCGGCCAAGCACCGTTACGGTTGCGAGATATGCCGACGTCGCGGGATAGACCACGATCCGGTAAACCGAGTGATCGGTGAGCGGCTGACTTCTCAGATACAGAATCGCTCCGTGCAAATCGAACAGGCCCGGAAAATTAAATGTTTTCGGCTTGTTATCTTTCGATCCGGGAGTTTCGGTCCGGGTCCGGCTCACGCCCGCGTCAGTAAAATTCAGTTCAGTGGTAATCTTCTTTCGACGATAGGCTTCGACCTGGTTGCTTTCGATCGGTCGAAGGGTGTCGGCATTGGCAAATCCCCGATAGGTCGCGTCCAACTTCCATAAGGCGCGGACGAAACCACTCGTTCCGCCAGTCGCTTCGAGCTGATATCGGCTGCCGGCAACTTTACTGAAGTGTATGTCGCCCTTGCCGGCGGTGATTCCGGACCAGCCAAAATGGTAGGTTGTCCTCACTGGTCGCGGCTCGGGAAAGTTTCCCGGCGGATCCTTGGTCAGAGTTGCTTCCCAGCTCGGCGCCGCGGAAATGGTCGCAACCAAGCCAAACGCTAAAGTGCCAAACGCGAGAAATAACTGTTGTCGATGCTTCACTTTGTCGATCACTCGCAACTTAGTTCAGATTCTTGCCGGTACACAAAAAACACACGCGAGCTAGCTCCCGCGTGTGTTTTCGAATTCGAAAGCTGCGACTAAGGTTTCTTCGGTGTTGCGGAAGCGGCGCCGGCCGGACTCGGCATGCTCGTATTGACCGAGCTGGGCCGTCCGGGCTTGTTCAGAACCCCGATCACATCGTTGGTAAAATCGACGCTGTCCCGAGAATACATTAGGACCGGCACGCCGTTGAGACTGTTGCCGGATTTGTCGAACACCAGGTCGAGATTGTTCTGTTTGACTCTTTCCATCACCACGTCGGTAATTTCTTTGACGATGCCTTCGCGCATGCGGAGGGCTTGTTCCTGAAGCTGACGCTCGCGAGTCTGACGGAACTCGGTGATCTCACGCTCCATGTTTTTGATGTTGGAGATCTTGTCATCGCGCTCCTTGGCCTTTTGGGCTTTGGCATCCGCGCTCAAGGCCGGCGCTTCGAGCTGCTTGTTGAGATTGTTAATATCATCGAGGGCCTTCTTGTAGGCGTCGGCGCGCTCATCATATTCTTTTTTCGCCTGATTCTTGGCGTCGTTAATCTTGGCCTCGGCGTCCTTTGTTTTGTTGTATTCCCGGAAGGTCCGATTCATATCAACCGTCCCAATTTTCATTCCTTGCGCCCGGACGGCCACCGGTAGGACGAGCAAGGAAGCAAGCATCAAAAACAGCATTTTTTTCATAGAAGGGGTAAACAAGTCGCCGGAAACCGGCCAGACCGCAAGTGCCAATATTAGGGGTTAAAACTGGTAGCCTACGCTGAAATTCAAGTGACCGTGCTTGGCATTTCCCGCCGTGTCGATGGGAAAACCGTAATCGAGCCGCAACGGGCCAATTGGCAGGTCGAGGCGCAAGCCGATACCGATGTCGGACCCCAGGCTTGGAAATGTGCTTCGCGGGGTAAGTGGGGCCGGAGCTGGGCCAAGCCCCAGTTTGGCTTGCTGCGCCTGATATCTGAACGTCGCGACCTGATTCGGACCGCGTGAAATTGTCATGTCGGTTACACCGAAGGTCCAGGGGCCCTCGTTAACCGCGCCGACGTCGGAAAAGATCGCGCCGCGAGCTTTTTCGATGATTGGGAACGTAATTTCCCCTGTGGCGCGCCACATCGATTGACCGCCGATGGGTTGATTATTGGAATCTTTCGGGCTGATGTCGCGAAACTGGAAGCCGCGAAGGTTATTGGAACCGCCCAAATAAAGCCGGTCGTAAATCGGCACGTTAGATACCTGCTCGTTGAATGTTACGGGGACCTCGTTGCCTCCCGAATCTATGAAAAAGGTGTGGGGCCCTGTGACAACAAGACCTGTGGTCGAAAACGACTTGAACTCCGGCGAATCCCAGACGTCGACCGTTGCGGCTTCGGCGTCGACCAGGAAAATGATATCTTTCCAGAACCGCCAGTATTTGGTCGCCTGGACGTCCCATCCATAAATCTGTTCGTCCCCGCCGAGAGGGCCTCCGGCAACGTAGGGCGAGATCGAAATTCTCTCGCCTCTGCGGGTCAAAAACGGATTATCGCGACGGTCCCACACCAAACTGGTTGAGACCATGCTCTTTGTCGTGGTCCCTTCTTCGGCCCGGATCTCCGGCGAGACACCGGACGAGACATTGTAAATGTCGTAGTTCTGTAAACTGTAACCCAACACTCCGTAGACCCAGGAAAAGAGCGGCTTCCGCAACTCAAGCGAGAAGCCGTAGTTCCGCTGATCGTAAACTGAGCTCAAATAACTGGCGTCGGAATAAAACGCCTGACCACCCAGGGAAAGTGGCCGATCGAGAAACCATGGTTCGGTCAAGGCGACCACGAAATCTTGTCGTTCGGCTCCGATTTGCGCTTTCGCGCGGAATTTCTGACCGGCGCCAGTAAGGCCGGGCCAGTTTGCGATGTCGAAGTTCCCCTGGGTCAGTTCGACGAACCCGATTAACGAATCAATTGTGCTGTAACCGGCGCCGAAATTCAGAGACCCGGTGCGTTTCTCCTCGACTTGAACCACCAGGTCCTTGCGTCCTTCCACCCCGGTTTCCTCGGGGTAAGTGTCGACCTTCGCGAAGTAACCAAGGTTATCGATTCGCTTTTTGCTTGTCTCCACCCGGACGGTGTTGAATACATCGCCCGGCTTAACCCCAATTTCGCGGCGGATGACTTTGTCCTTGGTGCGGGTGTTTCCGACAATATTGATCCGCTCGACGAACGAACGATTGCCTTCGTCGATCTTGTAATGAACGTCGATCAGGCCCGGCCCGGCTGGGGTGCCCTGCGGGACAATTACCAGGTCGACATAACCACCACTGCCGTAACCGTCAGCGATCGCCTTGGCGTCCTCGTGCAATTGTTTGGGCGAGTAAACACTGCCCTCCTTCATTTTCATTAACGCCCGGAGCTTCTGTTCGGTGGTTTGCTTGTAACCGGTAAAGGTCAGCTTATTGACGTGATATTGCGTTCCCTCTTTGATCCCGACCGTGATGACGAGCGGTCCTCCTTTTTTGCGTTCACGCCGCAGCTCCTGCACATCGACGTCGATGTATCCTTTGTCTTGATAAAATCCTTTGACCTTATCGAGGTCCTGCTGGAGTTGGACTTCGTCGAGCCGTCCGGATTTATCGATGAACGAGATGAGACTCTTGCCCTTGGTCTTCATCTCCTTGCGCAGAACCCGGTCGCTGAAATGCTGGTTGCCTTCGAACGTGATTTCCTTCACCGCGCCCTTGACCCCTTCGTTCACTGTGTAGATCACCCGAGCGGTTCCCTTACTTTCATCAATCGGCTCCGTCCGGAAATCCACCGTTATGCCGGTGAATCCTCTGCTCTGATAAATATCGATGATCTTCTGTCGAGCTTTTTGCAGGTCGTCTTCGTTCGCCGGCGCATTCAATTTGACCGCAATCTCCTTGCGCAGTTTCTTCGCGCTCACCTTTTGCGCTCCGTCGATCACAAGCTCGCGAATGACCGGGCGCGTTTGCACCGCCACAATCACTTTGACGCCATCGCCTTCGGGTTGCGCGAAAATGCGCACGTTTTGGATCGTCCCGGTTTTGTAAAGATTGCGAATGTCGTCCTCGACCGTTGAGTCCGAATAAGGCTGGCCCACGGCGGTGCGCATCTGAGCCAGGATCCGCTCCTTGCTCACGGTGGACGGGCCCGAATACTGGACGTCAATTGACCGGATAATCGGCGCACCTTGCCCGTGCGCAGAAGACACGGCGCCAAAATACGTTGCACAGATGACGAAAAGCGTCGCTAACGTCCAGCCCCGTGCCGATCCCCAGAATTCTCTCATAACAATCAAAATGCCGAATCCCGCGCAGCCCAGAAAACGGCGCGGGACAGGCGGCAAATAGAGGAGAAGGCGGCAATCGTCAAGGCAGGATTTCGTCGAAAGTGGCTAAGGCGTCCTCATAGACAGCGCGAAACCCGGTTCAGTTCAACAGTTCGTAGGAATTATTTCGTCGCCTCGGTTCGTATCCGGCATCGCGAATCAGCGACTCAATTTCCGCCGCGTTCAGGCAAAACGTCGTCCCGGCGGCGCTCACCACGTTCTCCTCCATCATCACCGACCCAAAATCGTTCGCGCCGTATTTCAACGCCACCTGGCCGATGCCCGGCCCCTGGGTGACCCATGAGCTCTGAATGTTGTCGATATTGTCCAAAAAAATGCGGGACAGGGCCTGCATCCGGAGATATTCCGCCACGCCGGTGGGGTGTGGAACCTTCAAAACCGTGTGTTGTGGCTGAAACGTCCAGCAAATGAACGCAGTGAACCCGCCGGTCCGGTCCTGTTGGTCGCGGATTCGTTGCAAATGTTCGATTCGCTCTTCGACCGTCTCGACGTGACCGAACATCATCGTCGCGCTCGATTTCAGTCCGAGCTCATGCGCCACCTGCATCACTTCCAACCATTGGTCGCTATTGATTTTCAGCGGCGAAATTTTCTTGCGCACTCGGTCGACCAGAATTTCCCCGCCGCCACCGGGAATCGACCCCAGTCCGGCGTCTTTGAATCTTGAAATCACTTCCCGCAGCGGCATCTGGAAAGTTTCCGCGAAGTGCTGGAACTCCGGCGGACTGAATCCGTGAATGTTGATGTGCGGATATTTTTTTCGAATGTGCTGCAAAAGGTCGAGATACCATTCGAACGGCAATTTCGGATGGTGTCCGCCTTGCATCAGGATTTGAACTCCGCCGGCGGCGGAAAGTTCGTCGAGTTTTTGATCGAGTTGCTCGCGAGAGAGCACGTAATGGTCTTCGTCGCGGTCGGTCCGGTAAAACGCGCAGAACTTGCAGTAAACGTTGCAAACGTTGGTGTAATTGATGTTTCGGTCGGCGATGTAAGTCACGATCTCGCGTCCGCGCCCGCCGTAACTCTTTTGCTTGGCCAGGTTCCGACGCGCGTCGGCCAGGGCGCCGAGCTCTTCCAAGGGGAGACGATAAAGTTCCATCGCCTCGTCCGTGGAAATGCGTTTGCCTTCGAGGACCTTGTCGGAAAGCCCGTTTCGATTCAGTGAAACCATCCGTTCCAATCTAATCGAATCGCGCCCGCCTTACGAGCCCTTTAGAGTTGGCGGGAGCCAACTTTACGACGGGAGGTGCCGAGCAAAGCGAGCGCACCTAGGAAGTCGGGCGCCGAGATTGGGAATCGAGGAATCCATTCTTTTCCAGGAATGCCAGGACCGCGGCGTTGAATTCGTGCGGTTTTTCCATCATCAGGAAATGAGAAACGTTCTCCCATACTTGATAATCGAGTTTCGGCACGAGTTTACGTACGAATTGTTCGTACTCTGGCGACCAGGCCGGTTGCTTCGCCAAAATCATCAACACCGGCACGTCAATCTTGTCTTCCTTCCACAAATATTCGTCCGCGGTCGCTTCGAACTCGCTCACCGCCACATGTTGCGGCGTTTTCAACATTAACGCTTTGATCTTGTCCCGCAGCGTCGGGTCTTTGATTGGCTTGGTGATTCCATCGATGATCTTGCCCTCAGCCTCCGCATAATGATCCCCCTTTAACGGAACGACGAATTTTTCCATCGTGTCTCGGTCAAACATCGCGTGCAGGGGCCCTTCGACCACTACGATCGCTTTCACTTTCGCCGGAAATTTTCGGTAATACTCGCGGGTGAACGGAGTCCCGTTGCTGTGACCAACCAAAATCGCTGACTTCAAGCTGGCATCGTTGATTACGCCGTTGATCGCGCGGGTGTAGAGATCTTTGTCGTACTCGATTGTCTGGGGTTTGTCGCTTTGACCGTGCCCCGGCAGATCAATCGTGATCACGCGTATTTTCTCGGCGAGCGCGGGCGCTTGCTCGGCCCAAACCGTTTCGTCGGAGGCCCAACCATGAACAAAAACCAGCGCCGTCTCGCCCTTGCCGTAATTCGTGTAATGGACCTTGAGATGATCGGCGTCCGCGAACTTCGATTCGCTGACCACCGGCTGGCCAATTAGCGGACTCACGCTTGTCAGAAAAAACAACGCGATCAAATTTTTCACAGGCGACAGTTTATTCGCTGCAAACCTGAAGGGCAATCGCCCGGGCGAGGTGGATCGCGATCTCCGAGCGCGATGTTAATGCAGAACCGGGTGGAACGTCGCATTCCTTGCGGCTGGGGACAGCCGCCACTACAACTTGTCCCATGGCAAAATCGGTGGCCATTGTCGGAGCGGGCGTTTCGGGACTGACTTGTGGAGTCGTTTTTGCGGAACGCGGGTTCCCCGTAAAGATTTTCGCAGAGGAAGTCGGTACTCGAACGACCTCCGGCGCTGCGGGTGCGCTTTGGTTTCCTTACGATGCCGAGCCGGCCGCCAAAGTCATTCCGTGGGCGCTCGCAACCTACCGGATCCTTGTCGATCTAACAAAAGATCCCAGCAGCGGCGTCTCAATGATCGAGCTCCGCCAATATTGCCGGACTGGAAAAATTGAAGTTCCCGATTGGGCTTCGGCTTTTGTCATCCCGAGCGAAGCCGAGGGATCTCTAAATATTTCTGCTTTCGAAAGCGGCTTTGCTGTTCGTGTTCCTCTCATGGACACAACAATTTATCTCGACTATCTCGCCAGCCGTTTTCAAAAAGCCGGCGGTGAAATCAAGAGCGGTGTTCGTTTCAGTAAACTGGAAGACGTTAATCCAAAATTTGATCTCATGATCAATTGCGCCGGCATCGGCGCGCGAGAGCTCGCGCTGGATGCCGATCTCGAGCCGCATCGCGGCCAGGTCGTAATCGTTCCCAAGCCCGAGAATTTGAATTGCGCAATCGTGTGCGACGATGATCCGCTGATGTACGCAATTCCGCGGACGCACGATTGCGTGTTCGGCGGAACGAATGACGTCAGCGATAATCTGAATTTCGATCCGGCAACGACGAACGCGATCGTTGCCGAATGCCGCCGCGTTTTGGAAATCGATCAGCCGCGTGTTCTTCGCGAACGGGTCGGCCTGCGTCCGTTTCGAAAATCAGGTGTCCGTCTGGAGCGAGAAAAAGTTTCTGACGGCCGAACCGTGATTCACAACTACGGCCACGGCGGTTCCGGGTTCACTCTGTCCTGGGGCTGTGGGCTTGAAGTCTTGAGACTCTCCCGGGCCTAACGAGAAAGCGATAAGCCACGGGCGGGGTCGGTGGCAAACATGCCGAAGTTGTTCCTTTCGGTGGTCGTTGGCTTCATCGAGTGGTTAGGTCTGTCATTAGGGTCTCAGTGGTCCACGACCGTGCGTGGATCCTGATAACGGCGTCGGGGCTGGTCCGTGCATTGTGAATATAACCGGAATTTCGGCTTGCTTCCATTTGCCTGGCTTAAAGCGCCATCGTCGCAATGCGTTAAAAGCCGCATCATCGAGCTTCGGAAAGCCGCTCGACCGAATGATGCTCGCGTTTGTTACCAGCCCCGTTTTCAAATCAATATCCATGCGCACCACTGCGACGCCTTCGTTATGAAGCCGCCTTTCGCTGTATGGATACTCAGGTTTTGGTCCAAAGATCACATCAGCGAATGATGGTCCGAATCCAGGACTGCGTGCCAAATGTCTAATTCCGTGCGCATCAATCGCGCTACCAAATTCATCATGAATTTGCTCTGCTTGCGCTGCGATGCTGATGGCAAAGTAAAATGCAAATACCGCAGTTGGCTTCAGAGACTGTTGTAACTTCATTGGAGACGGGCCTTTGCGCCTAACTAGGATTACGCCCAGATTTTGGGCCTAATTCCATTATAGATCGATTAATTGGATCTAAACCGCGTACGCGCTCAGGTCAGCGCAATGCACTGAAACGAGCTGACGACGTCGTCGGGGCCTTTGGCCGCGAAGAAGCTCTCGTAGTAACCAGGGCCGAGGTCCCAGTAGGGGCCTTTGTAATATTCGTCCCGGTAAAACCGCCAGACCCCGCTGACCACGATGATGCAGCTCATCCGATCGTTCCAATAATCGCCGACGTAGTGAAAACTGAGATTGGTTCGAGCGTAAGCGCCTTTGAACCCGATGTGATCGTAAAGCACCAGCTCGGGGAGACGGATGATTTCCTTGTTCGGCTCGACCGCCACCTTGCCCGCGCCGCTGGCATGATAACCGAGCGACCCGAGTTTCCATTTCATGTCGATGACGCAGCCGTTGTCCGGCGACAATTCAGTTTTGGGTATCTGTCTCATAAGCGGCAAAGGTTTCTTGAATTTGAACCCAGTGAAGCCGCCCTGTCGAGACAGTTCTCGACAGGATTTACAGGATTTTTGGGATTCGAATCCGGAATCTCAATCCGGTTAATCCATTCAATCCTGTCTAGTTCGTCTAAATCAGGTGTTCGCGATTATCCGAGCGTAGCCGGATCGTTTTGTTGTGCAAATTGTGCAGGGTGCGAATCAGTCGGACGGTTTTGCTTTTGGCGCGCATCAAGATCGAACTGGTAATGGCCGTAGTGCCTTTCGATTTTACGCCGCGTAGAAGGGCGCTGTCGCTGATCCCGGTCGCGCAGAAGATGATCTTTTCGCCCTGGGCGAGATCGTCGGCGGTGTAAACGCGGTCGATTTCTTTCTCCCAGCCGTCAGCAACCAGCTGTTTCTTTTCTTTCTCGTCCCGCGGCCACATTTTCGTCTGCATCTCGCCGCCAAGACATTTGATCCCGGCCGAAGCAAGCACTGCTTCAGGCGAACCACCGATTCCCATATAGAGATCGATCTCGCTCTCGGGCAATGACGGAGCCATGGCCGCGGCGATATCGCCGTCGCCGATCATGCGGAGCGACGCCCCGCAGGCGCGAATTTGTTCGACGATTTCCTTGTGGCGTGGCCGGTCGAGCATCATCACCGCGACATCCTGGACGCGTTTGTCGGTGGCGCGCGCGACAATCGCAAGCATCTCGGAGATTGGCATGTCGATATGGAGCGAATCACCGCGCTTCTTCATGTAATCGATCACCCGCGGTCCGTAGGCGAGCTTCGACATGTAAAACGCCGGGATATCGCGAAGCGCAACTTTGACGTCTTCTTCGGGACTCGCCGCCGCGATACAACTGATCGAGTTTGGCGCGCCTTTAGAAATGTTGGTTGTGCCGTCAATCGGATCGATCGCAATATCGAACTGCGGAGCGCCCGGCACCCAGGTCCCAAGTTGTTCGCCTTTGAAAATCCCGGGCGCGTCGTCCTTGATTCCTTCGCCGATGACGACTTCGCCGCAGATGTTCATGAGATCGAACATGCCGCGCATGGCGTCGCAAGCCGCCGCATCCGCCGATTCCTTGTCGCCCCGTCCGAGCCAGCGCAGCGAGTTAAGGGCGGCGGCCTCGGTTGCGCGGACGAAATCGAACTCAATGATCCGTTCGATGTCGTGATAATTAATCCTCGGAAGGCGATGCATGACCGGGCGCTAATTTTCCTACAAGTAGCCGAAATGACAATGGTTCTTCTGTAACGGCGTATTCAGTGAACCGGCGGTCATAAACTGCCGCTGCAGTTCGGCAGAGATGTTGAAAGTTTCGGCTTCGGACCACGAACTCTAGCCAATAAACATCGCTCCTATGAAATCGATTAAGCCAGTCGCCATGCCCGCCGCGCTGATTGTTTTGGTCATGTGCGTCTATGCCTTTCTCCTCGGCAACAAAGTTTTCGAAGGAAAGTTTGAGAATGAGGCAATTGCCTGGTACATCCTGGCCAAGGGAATTTTCTGTTCGGTGGCGCTGGTCGCGTTGAGCCGAATCCTTGACGGCATCATCGCAAAACTAGGCGGCTGAGGTCGTCGTTACTGCATCGCACTTTCATGCGAGTGCAGCGACGGCCGAACCCGCAGGAAAATCTGGAACCCGTAACCGGGCCCACCGCCATAGTAGCGGTCGAGCCCGCCGGGCCAGAAATCGAGAGTGAATTGTCCGCCAAGGCCGACGTCGATCATTTTGCCTTGGGAAAGATCGCGCACGTAGCCGAGTGAAATTGCAGACACCGAAAAAATCTCTTCACCGTCCACGGGCTTGAGCACGAGTTCGTGTCCCGATTTTTCAACCCATTCCCATCGGCCATAAACCGTGTCGCGCTCGCGCTGGTAATCCGTCTCGATGAGCACCGATTCGGTTTTTCCATCGTGAGTGTCGTTGTTTTGCCCCCAGACCAGCGAGGTAGCCCAATTCGAATCGGATCCAAGGCTCTTATTATATATGAGCGATGCCGTCGTGCGGTGACGCTTCGCGTCAGGTTCGAGCGCTTCCGGACTCTTGATGTAACCGTGCGAGACCTGGAGCGCGAGGTCCGGCGTCGGGTTCCACGAAATTCGACCACTGTAGGAATCGAAGCGCGGTTGATCGAAATCGTAACGGTCTTCGTCCGGCTCACGGCCGGTGAAAATGCTGCCTTCCACTTTCACCGTCTTCCATTGCACGCCTGCCGTTGCCACTCCGAACGTGACGTGGGTTGAATCCTGCCAGTGATGGCCAATCGGCGCGTCGGGGTCGTCCATCGCGCTCGGACGATGCATGAACGTTGGCGGTCCCAGCGCGGGCTCACCGGGATAGCCGAAATAAACATAACCACTGAGGTCGCGATCGAGCTTCTGGGAAAGCGAAAACGAAATTTCGTCGAACAAATCGTGCGGATGTTGCCGATCGTGAAGCGGTTGGTCGTGCCACGATTCTCCGCTTTGCAATAACAACGGATAACCGCGCCCGCCTTCGGTCAGCGGATCGAGGCTCATCATCGCCCGCAGGCCGAGCTGGGTATTTTCGCCTAATCCCGCCAAGTGGAAGGAATACATCGCCATGACCCAGTTGGGCGAATCGATCCGGTCGTCGCCGCGATCGCTGCTGACGTTGGTGTAGCGCGGAAAGATCGCGCCGTGCAGCATCAACATGTCGTCACCGAACATTTTCATGTAACCGTGCATCGGCGAAGAATCGGGCAACCAACTCGTGCCCGAGCCTTCGCGATTCATCGGATCGGCGACGTTGATGGAAGAGTGCATTCCCATCACATTTGCCGCGTCTTCGACGTGCTCATGCGTCGGCATCGCCATTCCGTCCGCGTTATGTGTGACGTGTTCCGAGTTCGACCTTGGATGTTCGGCGTTCGGTGTTCGGCGTTTGCTTTCTTTGAGCGGGACGAGTGTCATTCCACATTTCGGACACTGACCGGGCGCTGTCCGCACGATCTCGGGATGCATCAGACAGGTGTAAAGTTTCTTCTCTTGCTCTTCCTCTTTCTCTCCAGATTTGGGGCGATTGAGATCAGTCGCCGTTACCGCCGCGCTGAGCGCGAACAAAGCGATCGAGATGCCCACGATTATCTTCATTTCGGTTCTTCTGTAGTGGCAGCCGTGCCGGCTGCGGAATTGGCAAGTGCAGGCGACACGCCTGCCGCTACAGCGGATTTGCGCGATGGAAGTCGCGTTAGCTAAGAAACGGCGGAGCGTGCGCGCGCAGGCTCCGATTCAACTGAGTAAACGAGGTTTTGCCGGGTGGTCCGGTATCGAGTGTCGCTGTCGCGATCGAATTTTTTGGCGGGAAGAAGATGGCTGACTCTCCAAAATCGGACGGAACAAGACAAACGATCGTCGGCGCGGGGGTTTTTGGCGGCGTGGTAGCGGTCGCTCGAAGAATCTTACAGCATTCGGTGGTGGCTGGTTTTGGCTGCGGCTTAGCCGGCTTGGAATGAAACGGGCAACCGCCGGTCGCTTCAGTTTTCTTCGCCACGGCCGCGCTCAACGCGCAATGATTGGAGATCGCGAGCCACGAGAAAATCGTTATCGCGACGATCAGGCAACGCCCGGCTGCTCTCACGGCGATTCAATCGCTGACCCTGCGCGATTTCTCAAACGTTTTCTTGTGACGCAATCGGCGCGGCGCCGGTCGCGGTAATTTCAGGCGGCGTCTCCGGTGGAGTGTCGGCTGCTTTGCTCGACAGGGCGGGGGATACTTTGATTCGGGTCGACATTAGCATCGCGGTGAAAAGAAGCGCCGCGGCCAGGTAGTAGGGCGCCCCCGGCACGTGCACCGGGTTCTTTGGATTGATGAACCAACCGAAAACTTTTAGAAACACCCACGGACCGATAATAAAAGTGATCGATCGCATGCTTTGTATCGCGCCTTGCAGTTCGCCTTGTTCTTTTTCGCTGACGCGATGGGTCATCATCGATTGCGCGGCCGGCATGGCGATGTTCCAGAGTGAAATAATCGGGATCGAAGCCAGGTAAGCGGCGCCGTTCCGAGCCCAGCCGGCCACAGTCATTCCCACCCCTCCAAAAAATTGGCCGGTGTAAAGGGTGGTCTTCTCGCCGAATCGTTTCACCATTCGGCCGGTCAGCCCGCCCGAAATCGCTGCCGTGCAAATGCCGACCACCATCAACGAGAGACCGATCCACTTTTGGTTCCAGGCATATCGATAAATCGCGTAGAGCGCCCAAACGCTGAAGACATTGTGAGCGGTGTAGGCGAGAAATTGAATCGTCGCCAGTCGCCACAGCTCGGGATGCGATCGCAGCAGAACGAGTGAGCCGACCGGATTAGCGCGGCGCAACGCGAACGGCTTGCGCTGCTCCTGACCGAGCGATTCCGGCACGAATAAAAATCCCCAAAGCCAGTTGGTCAGACTCAAACCGGCCGCGACCCAGAATGCGAGACGCGGATTAATGTCACCCACCAATCCGCCAATCGCGGGCCCAAACGTGAATCCCACTCCAAACGCCACGCCAATCATCCCAAACGCGCCGGCGCGTTTCTCCTTTGGTGTCACGTCCGCGATGTAAGCCATCGCGGTCGGAATGCTTGAGGTCGTGATTCCGGAAATGATGCGGCCAAGAAATAGCCAGCCGATCGTTGGCGCCAAAGCCATTACGACATAGTCGAGCCCGAGGCCGAGGTTCGACAGCAAGATCACTGGCCGCCGGCCGAAGCGGTCGGACAAAACGCCAAGCAATGGTGAAAAAACGAATTGCATCAACGCGAACACGACTGCAAAACGCGCGCTCCACGTAGCTGCGTCAGTCATGCGACCGCCAAGAAAATCGAGGATCAGTTTTGGCAAAACCGGAATGATCAAACCCATGGCCAGGATATCCAGGGTCACGGTGACCAGAATAAAGATGATAGCGGCCTGGCGGTTCTTCATGCAGTGACCTGTGTCGGGTGACGGGTGACGAGAGGAAGAAAAGCAGGATTTTCTTGCTTGTCACTGGTCACTTGTCACTCATCACTTCTCTTCATGTATATCCCGCAACTGAACCGCGTCGAAAATCGCGAAGCGATCAACCCATTCATTCACGCGCACGGCTTCGCAACCCTGATCACCGCCGATGAGGGCAACGTCGTGGCCAGTCATTTGCCGGTCTTGTTTGATGAATCGGCAAATGTTCTGCGCAGTCACATGGCGCGCGCAAACGGACAATGGAAACACTTCGACACCGGCAAAGAAGTGTTGTGCATCTTTCACGGCCCGCACGCCTACATCTCACCATCCTGGTACGAGCAACAGCATACCGTCCCAACCTGGAACTACGCCGTCGCGCACGTTTATGGGAAACCGTCGCTGGTCGATGAGCCGGAGCTGAAGCAGATCGTCCTCGATACCACCGCGAAGTTCGAATCGACGATGCCGACGCCCTGGAAGATCCCGTTATCAGAACAGGAAATCGCCGTGATGTTGAAAGCCATCGTCGGTTTCAAGATCGCCATCACGCGGGTGGAAGCTAAGTTCAAGCTTGGTCAGAATCGCTCGCGTGAGGATCAGGAAAAAATGTTGCGCCATCTGGAAGCTGCGCCGGACGAGGAGAGCCGCGCCCTGGGCCGATTTATTCTGTCGCAACGGAAACAAAATTAACGGGCTTGCGGAACGGCGAAAAATTCGTTGAGGAGAAGAAATGAATCGACTCGCGCGCTCATTGTGGACCCTGGCGATGGCATTTCTGTTGGCGAGTTGCGGCGAGCCGGAGAGAGCGAGGCCGGCTTCGGTCCGGCCGAGTGGGGCGAGGGGCGGCGGCGGATTCGATCGGGCCGGAACGGTCACGCTATATCCGGGCGAATCCTGCGCATCGCAGGTGGTGTTTATCCTTCACGCCGGAGCAGCGTCGATCTCACTGGCGGCCCCGTGGCGAGAATCACAAATCCTGAAGGATGCGGTTCATTCTCATCGCCGTGTTCGAGTGGTCGGCAAATGGCGACACGGGAAGACGCCGGATTGTTCTTACGTTGAAGCCACCCAAGTCGAAATGACCCAGAAATCGTTCTGGTAATCACAGCTTCGGTCTGGTTACAGCAGCCTGATTGGAGGCAAATATGGAATGGCTATTTAGTCCGCAGGCCTGGATCGGCCTGCTCACGCTCACTGCGCTCGAGATCGTTCTCGGCATCGACAACGTAATTTTTATTTCGATAATCGCGGGGAAGTTACCGGCCGGACAGCAGGACCGCGCGCGACGAACTGGCCTGGCGCTCGCGATGATCACCCGAATTCTGCTCCTGCTTTCGCTGACCTGGGTCATGGGACTTACTGAGCCGTTGTTCTCGATTTCAAGATTCGACGTGACCGGTCGCGAGTTGATTCTGATTGCGGGTGGACTGTTCCTGATTGCGAAGAGCACGCGCGAGATTCATTTGCGGCTCGAGGAAGAGGATGACCATGGTGTCGCGCGGGCCCGCGCGTCGTTCAGCAGCGTGCTCCTGCAAATTCTGCTGCTCGATGTCGTTTTCTCGCTCGATTCAGTGATCACTGCGGTCGGCATGGTCGATCATGTCGTAGTAATGATCGCCGCGGTGATGATCGCGGTCGGGGTGATGATGTTCTTCGCGGGCTTGATCAGCCGCTTCGTCGAGCGTCATCCAACCTTAAAAGTGCTCGCCCTCAGCTTTCTGCTGTTAATCGGCGTGAATTTAATCGGCGACGGCCTCGGGTTTCACATTCCGAAAGGCTATACCTATTTTGCGATGGGCTTCTCGGTTTTCGTCGAGATGCTGAACCTGAAAGTCAGGAAGCGAAAGCTCGCGGCAGCCTAGCGATCGTCAATTCTTAGTAGCGGTAATGCTCGGACTTGAACGGGCCGTCGACTGAAATCCCAAGATAACCGGCTTGTTTCTCGGTAAGCTTGGTCAGTTTCACGCCGATCTTGTTCAAGTGAAGGCGCGCCACTTCTTCGTCGAGTTTCTTCGGCAATACGTAGACGCCGGGTTTGTAGGTATCGCGATTTTTCCAGAGATCGAGTTGCGCGAGCACCTGGTTCGAGAATGAATTCGACATCACAAAGCTCGGATGACCGGTCGCGTTCCCGAGGTTTAACAATCGGCCTTCCGACAGCAGGAAGATCTCGTGTCCGTCGGGGAAAGAGTATTTGTCGACTTGCGGTTTAATGTTGGTCCGCTTCACACCGTTAGCACTGTTGAGCGCATCGACCTGAATCTCATTGTCGAAGTGGCCGATGTTTCCGA
This sequence comes from uncultured Verrucomicrobiae bacterium, assembly GCA_963817335.1. Classification (GTDB taxonomy): domain Bacteria; phylum Verrucomicrobiota; class Verrucomicrobiia; order Chthoniobacterales; family UBA10450; genus AV40. Next base: position 503,952 of record CAWFNX010000005.1, read on the forward strand.
CGACGGCCTGGTTTTTCATTTTCTGCATGTGCTCGAGCGTGATTACGTCGGTGTTGCCCGTCGCGCTGATGTAAATGTCTCCGCGGCCAAGCGTATTTTCGATCGTGGTGACTTCGTAGCCTTCCATGGCGGCTTGCAACGCGTTGATCGGATCGATCTCGGTAATCACGACCCGCGCGCCCTGGCCGCGCAATGACTGGGCGCAACCTTTGCCCACGTCGCCATAACCGCAAACCACCGCGATTTTGCCCGCGATCATCACGTCGAGAGCGCGGTTCAATCCATCGACCAGCGAATGCCGGCAGCCGTAGAGATTGTCGAACTTCGATTTGGTGACCGAATCGTTCACGTTGATCGCCGGAACGAGCAGTTTGTTTTCCTGCGCCATCTTGTAAAGACGATGAACGCCGGTCGTTGTCTCTTCGGACACGCCGCGCCAGTCCTTCGCGATCTCGTGCCAGCGGTAGGGGTTCTCGCGCTGGACCTCGAGCAGCAGGTCCTTGATGACCTGTTCTTCTTTGGTCTCGGATTTCGATTTCGCCCAATCGCTGCCTTCTTCGAGCTCGTAACCTTTGTGAATCAGGAGCGTGGCGTCCCCGCCATCATCGACGATGAGCTGCGGCCCTTTGCCATCCGGGTGGGAGAGGGCGCGATAGGTGCACCACCAATACTCTTCGAGCGATTCGCCTTTCCACGCGAAAACCGAGATGCCGGTCTTGGCGATCGCGGCCGCGGCATGGTCTTGGGTCGAAAAAATATTGCACGAAGCCCATCGCACCGCCGCGCCGAGATCGACCAGGGTTTCGATTAACACCGCAGTCTGGATCGTCATGTGGAGCGAACCGGTGATGCGAACTCCGGCGAGCGGTTTTGACTTCGCATACTGCTCGCGGATCGACATCAGTCCGGGCATTTCCTGTTCCGCAATGGAGATTTCCCTTCGACCAAAGTCGGCCAGCGAAATGTCGGCGACTTTGTAATCCTGTTTGGTTTTCGTTTCGGTCGTTGTGGTGCTCATAAAATTACTTCGCGGCCTGTTTCAGTTCGGCGGCTTTGGTGGTTGATTCCCAGGTGATGTCGGGATCGTCAACTTTCCCGAAGTGACCGTAGTTCGTGGTCTTTGAGTAAATCGGTCGAAGCAGATCGAGCTGCTTGATAATCGCCGCTGGTTTGAAATTGAATGTCGATCGGACGGCACGTTCGATCTTCTCTTCGTCGACCGCGTGGGTGCCGAAGGTGTCGATGTGCACGCTCAGCGGTTCGGGGTGGCCGATCGCGTAGGCGAATTGAATCTCGCATTTGGATGCGAGGCCCGCGGCCACGACGTTCTTCGCGACCCAACGCCCCATGTAAGCGGCGCTCCGGTCGACCTTGCTCGGATCCTTTCCAGAAAACGCACCGCCGCCATGACGTCCCATGCCGCCGTAGGAATCGACAATGATCTTTCGACCGGTCAGGCCGGTATCGCCTTCCGGTCCGCCAACCACAAAGCTGCCGGTTGGATTCACCAGAAATTGAGTTTGCTCGGTCAACATTTCGCGCGGCAAAACTTTGCGAATGACTTCCTCGATGATGAAGCTGCGGATCTCGGAGTGCTTCACGTCTTTCGCGTGCTGCGTTGAAACGACTACGCAAGAAATGCCGACCGGTTTTCCGTCTTCATAAATCACCGAGACCTGCGATTTCGCGTCCGGCCTGAGCCACGGAACTCTTCCGCTTTTGCGAATGCGAGTGAGCTCACGACCGAGCCGATGGGCAAACATGATCGGCGCCGGCATGAGCTCCGGCGTTTCGTTGCTTGCGTAACCGAACATCAACCCCTGATCACCCGCGCCTTGCTCCGCAGTATCTTTTCCTTCAGCCGCTCGCGCGTCGACGCCTTGCGCGATGTCCGGTGATTGACGGGTAATGATGTTTTGGATGTCGATCTTGTCGGCGTGAAAAACGTCATCGTCGTTCACGTAACCGATCTCGCGCACGCAATCGCGCACGATCTTGGAAATGGGCACGACGGTTTCGAGGGACCGCGTTTCGGGGAGATTAGGAATCGTGATCTCACCGCCGACGATCACGGTGTGACTTTTCGCGTAGGTCTCGCACGCGACTCGACTCCGTTTGTCTTGTCGCAAGCAGGCGTCGAGGACTGCGTCTGATATGGTGTCGCAAACTTTGTCAGGGTGACCTTCGCCAACGGATTCAGAAGAAAAGATGTAACGACGCGACATAGGAAGAAGTGAGGTGACTAGTGACCAGTGACGAGAACGGAGATCAGGGTCAGCACAACATATTGACCAATCATGATACGTAGATATATCGTTTGTTCGGAGAATGTCGTCAACGATTAATTTGCTCAGGCTTCTGGCCGATTCGACCCGTCTGCGATTGCTTTTGCTGCTCGAGCAGGAGGAATTATCGGTCGCAGAGCTCCAGCAAATTCTTGGTATGGGCCAATCCCGCATTTCGAGTCATCTCGCGCAATTGAAGCGCGCGGGTGTCGTGGAAGATCGCCGGGCCGGCAAGAACGTCTATTACGGTGCAACCAAAACCGGGGGCAGGAGCGGACCACGCGGTCGAATCCAGGAAATCCTGCAACTCCTCGCGCGCGAAGTTCCTGAAACCGCCCGCGACCGCACCGCCTTAAAGCTGGCCCTGCGCAAACGTCAGGACAAAGCGCGGGAATATTTCGATCAGCTTGCGGGGAAATTTGGGCGCAGTTACGTGCCCGGGCGTTCCTGGAAAGCCTTGTCGCATGCGCTAATCTCGCTGGTTCCGCGATTGACGATTGTTGATCTGGGCGCGGGCGAGGGAACGCTTTCCCAGTTGCTGGCCGGAAACGCTCGCAAAGTCATCGCGGTCGATAACTCGCCGAAAATGGTCGAGTTCGGGTCGAAGCTGGCGAAACAGCACGGTTTCAAAAATCTCGAATACCGGTTGGGCGATCTCGAAGATCCGCCGATTGCAAGGGAGAGCGTCGATCTCGTTCTGCTGAGTCAGGCTCTGCATCATGCCATCAAACCGGAGCGCGCGATCCAATCGGCCCATCGAATTCTAAAAAGAGACGGCCGAATCGTTGTGCTCGATTTGTTGAGTCACAACTTTGAACGAGCTCGAAAACTTTACTCGGACCGCTGGCTCGGATTTAGCGAAGTGCGCCTTCATCAATTGTTGGAAGGGGCCGGGTTTCGGGACGTGGAGGTGTCGATGGTTTCCCGTGAAAAACAGAACCCGCATTTCCAGACCGTGTTCGCCACCGGGGTTAAGTGAACGGCATTGTCGAATTGCATGTCTAACCCCTGCCGTTGAGTTATAATAAAAACCCTGAATCACTGGCAATGAGTGGCTTCTTCGAGGAAGTGAAGCGGCGAAAGGTTTATCGCGTCGCGGTCGCCTATGTAATTGCCGCCGGCGGCATCATTCAGCTCGCATCGGCCGCGTTTCCGGCTTGGGAATTGCCAAACTGGTCGCTGCGGCTGGTCATTGTGCTTTTGCTCATCGGATTTCCGATCGCGCTAATTCTGGCGTGGGCTTTCGACATTACTTCGCAAGGAGTGAAAGCGACGCCGGCGCCGGCTGCGCCCGGTTCGCATCTCCGGCGCAATGTAATCATGCTAGTCGTGACCGGAATCATTATTTCCCTCGCCGCCGGTTTTTTTCTCCTGCCACGCGCGGCCGCTCGCAAGATCGACAAATCGATCGCAGTTCTGCCGTTCGAAAATCTCAGTGACGAAAAAGAAAACGCCTACTTCGCGGACGGGGTTCAGGACGACATACTCACGAACCTGTCGAAGATCGGCGACTTGAAAGTAATTTCGCGTACTTCGGTGATGCCGTATCGCGGCGCGAAGCAAGGCGTACGGGAGATCGGGAAAGCGCTTGGAGTCGGGACCATCCTGGAAGGCAGTGTGCGCCGCTCCGGCAATCGGGTTCGGGTGAATGTGCAGCTGATCGACGCGACCAGCGACGAGCACATCTGGGCCAGTGATTACGATCGTGATTTGACCGACGTTTTTGCGATTCAGACCGATCTTGCTCAGAAAATCGCGAACGAATTGCAAGCCAAGCTTTCGCCAACGGAAAAAGCGCAGATCGAGAACAAGCCAACCCAGAACTCTGAAGCTTATCTTGCCTACGTTCGAGGGCACGATCTGCACAGCAGCTCTTACGAGAATTTGGCGAAATTAAAGGAGGGAGAGGAGGCGTATGAGCGCGCTATCACCTTGGATCCCAACTTCGCGCTGGCCTTCGCGCGTTATTCTTATCTGGAAAGCTGGATCGCCCACTCATTCGGACGGTCACCGGAGCGACGGGAGAAGGCGCGTTCGCTGGCGGTGCGGGCAGTCCAATTGCAGCCGCAACTGCCCGAAGCGCATCTCGCCCTCGGATTTGTTTATTATTACATCGACAACAACTACGGGGCCGCGGCCAGTGAATTCGAGATCGCGCAACGTGGATTGCCTAACGAATCCGAAGTTTATCTTGCGCTCGGCGCCATTCAACGGCGTCAGGGCAAATGGAATGACTCCAACGCCAGCTTGGAAAAGGCGGTTGCCCTTAATCCGAAAGATATCTGGCCGATGCAAAACCTTGCCATTAATTATCAAATGCAGCGAAACTGGGATGCGGCGAACAAGATCTTGGACCGGGGGTTGGCCATTAATCCGACTGCGTTCGGTCTCCTCGAGGTCAAGTGCAAGGTTGCCATTGACGAGAAAGGCGATTTCTCTCCTGCGCAAAAACTCCTGGACGAAATGGATTCAAGCAAATTGGGTCCGGAGATCCAGACCCAACTGGCGGCCGGTCGGGCGCAGATGCTTATTTTCTTGCATCGGTATAACGAAGCCGTGGAGGTCGCGGACAAACTTTCAGATTCGCTGATCACGGCCTATCCCGGCGCGTTGTGCGGCAAATACGTGACAATTGGTGTGGCGAAAAAGGAGATCGGTGATGCAGCTGGAGCGCGTGAGGTTTTTGAAAAGGCAAAGCGTTATGCCGAGGATGACATCAGGCAGACTCCAAATGATGGCGCGGCCCACTCTCGGCTGGCAGAAGCCCTGGCCTGGCTTGGCCAGAAAGACGCGGCCCTGGCCGAAATCAAGCGCGCCCAAGAATTGTTGCCCGAAAGCAAAGACGCTTTTGACGGCCCAGAGATTACTCAATCCGCGGCGGAGATTCACGCCATCTTTGGCGACGCCAGCGATGCAGTTGCTCTTCTTGACGGTTTACTGCAGCGTCCAAGCACGGTGACGGTGGCCATGTTGAAATTCAATCCGGTTTGGGATCCCATCCGCAAGGATTCGCGCTTTCAAGCGTTGCTCGACAAGTACGGTGCGAAAGCTTAGCGCCGGGATTTTTGTTCTTCTTGTTTTCTCCACTGCCAAGGCGGAGTGGACTCAGATTTCCAGCCAGTCCGAACCCTCGCCCGCGAAGGGAATCCAACACCGTTATGTGGTGATGGAGGATTCCGGCAGCGGCGACCGGGCATCCCTCGAGCTGGCGATTTTTTCGGTGAAATCGTGTCGTCTTAAAATCGTTGACCAGTCGGCAGAACCACGGCTCGACCTGGACGAAGTCATGGCCAAAGGAAGTTTTCTCGCGGGAGTCAACGGCGGTTACTTTGATCCCGAATATCGGCCGATCGGCCTCTTGATTGTCGACGGAAAGATCGTCGCGCCGCTGCAGAAAGCGCGTTTGCTTTCAGGCGTGCTCAGCTTCACCGGGAAAAAAGTTCAAATCTCACGGGTGTCGGAATTTTCGATCAACCAAAAACCGGATGCCGCGGTCGAGTGTGGGCCAATGATTGTGGACGCCGCGAAATCGGTGCACGGTTTGGAATCGACGAGAATTGCCCGGCGCACGTTTGCAGCCGTCGGCGGCGATAAAGCGGCGATCGGTTTTTGTTCGGACGTTACTCTGGCGGACTTGTCGAATATTCTTGCGGTCGTCGCAGTCCCTGATTTCAAAATCCAGCGCGCACTCAATCTGGACGGCGGTTCTTCCAGCGCGTTCTGGTTTAAACGGGCGAATGGAAGCGCCTTTTCGATCAGCGAACAAAAACCGGTGCGCGATTTTGTGGCAGTGGTTCCGAGGTAGCGGCGGTTACGCTCCCGCTAGTTCATCCAAAATGTGCCCGCTTGTGGATTGCCGCAAAGCGGCATGATTCACCGAACCGCCGGCGGGCGATTGAGGTCAATCGCCCCTACCTGTAATCTGACAATGAGATGAAAACATTTGGCGGATTCAAATCAGGCGGGAAATTTTTCTACGGGGAAGTTCGTGGAGACGACGTTCATGTCCTGGCCAAGCCGTATTGGATCGCGATCGAACCGACTGGCGAGGTGCGCAAAGTGGCGGACGCGGCGGTCGACCTTCCCGTCGGGCCGTCGAAACTGATCGCGGTGGGATTGAACTACGCCGATCACATTGCGGAGATGAAGCGGACTCCGCTCGGCACTCCGTTGATCTGGTTCAAAGCGCCAAGTTCGCTGTTGCCGCACGAGGGCGCGATCGAGATCGCGTTTCCGGAACATCAAACCGATTACGAGACCGAGCTCGGAATCGTGATCGGGCGCGTGGCGAAAAATGTTTCGATCGAAGAGGCGCCCGATTTCATTTTTGGATACACCATCGGTCTGGATATTAGCGACCGGGATTTACAAAAATCGGAGAAGCAGTTCGGGCGATGTAAGTCGTTCGACACTTACACGCCGGTGGGTCCGTTCGTTTATGCCGATGTCGACGTTCGCGATGTATCGATCGAGTTGCGGCAGAATGGGGAAGTGCGCCAGAACGCGCGCACCAGTCAAATGATCTATCCGCCCGCGGAGGTTGTTTCGTTCGCCAGTCAATCACTGACCCTGTTGCCGGGCGATGTGCTCCTCACCGGAACTCCATCCGGTGTCGGACCGATTCGGGCCGGGGATCAGCTGGAGGCCCGGATCGATAATTGGCCGCTTTTACGCAACCGGGTAGTCACGCGCGGATAGCCTTTTCCCCGATTCGCATCTCGATTGGGATGTTTACGTTACATCCTGCGAGCGTGGCTAATGCGAATATTAAACGGCGCTAGCCTGCGGAGCGTCCACTAAAGAAAAGTGAAAAGTTTTGCTCGACTCGCATCCAAACCTTTTGGGATAAATCGGATGTACCGAGCAGTAAATTCAACTCCGCCGAAATTATGAAAACACTCCTAAGTTTGTGTCTCAGCTTGATCGCGCTGACTGCGTTTGCCCAACCACCGCAGCGGCCTGGGCAACAACCGCCACCGCCGCCGCCCAATGCGCCACCTCCGACGGGCGCGCCAGCGAATTCCGCGGCTGCGCAACCCGGCGCTCCCGGTCAGCCTCCAGGCATCCCGGCTCAGCAACCCCCGGGAGTTCCCGGTCAACCGCCTGCCGGCGGAATGCCGCCCGGCGCTCCAGGAATGTCTCCGGGTGCACCCGGCGCTCCAGGTGTTCCTGCTCCCGGAACCAGCGTTACTGCCACATTGAGTCCCGGGCCAAGCGCATCCGCGGCTCCCGCTGCGCACTTGTACGAAACCAAAGTCACAGGAAATTTCTTCATCGACAAGTTCAACCAGGGTGGTCCCGTCATGTGGCCGATCCTGATTGTGTCGATCGTGGCTTTGACTGTGGTCATCGAACGCACCCTTTGGTGGATGGGCCGCTGGTTCCGCAGGGATCCGAAGCGGATCGAGAAGGTTTTCACCGCGATCGAAGTTGGCGATGTGGCGGAAGCGTCCCGACTGTCGCGCGATTCACGGGATCCGGTCCTGCGGATGATGTGGAACGGTTTGAACCACCAGCACGCGTCGTTGCAGGGCGCGTTGCAAGTTGCGGCCGGAATTGAGATCAAACGCGCCGGCCGCTTCCTCGTCGTGATGGACACGTTGGTGACTCTCGCACCATTGCTCGGTTTGTTGGGAACGGTCACCGGTCTGATGAAGGCCTTTCTCGCCTTGGGGAATGAGGAGATTGCGATCGCCTCAATCACCGGCGGTATCGGCGAAGCGCTCATCGCGACCGCTTGCGGTCTCGGTATCGCGATCTTCGCACTGATTCCGTTTAACTTTTTCACCTCCCGGGTGTCTAACTTGGAGTTCGAACTGCAAACTGCGGCCACAAACCTCGAAGTTATGCTCGAAGCTCAAGGTAAAGGACACCACGAGGAAGTAGCTATCGGAGGGCGCGCTCCTCAGAGCTCGGCCAAGGGCTCGTCGATCTAGAAGTTTATGCGTGTTAGCTCACCAATCCCGCACCACAAAGCACGGATCGAGATCATTCCGTTGATCGACATCATGTTCTTTCTGCTGGCGAGCTTCATGATGGTGAGCTTGAGCCAGGTGCACATGAAGGGAATGAAGGTGAATTTGCCCAGTGGCCAAACGGGCGAGACCCAGGCCAAGAATGAATACATCAGCGTGTCGGTAGATCGCGATGGCCATCCGTATTTCGACAAGGAGGAAATGCGGAGCTACGACGATTTGCTGGTCAGGCTGAAGAAAGTTCACGATGAGAATCCCGAAGCCAAGGTTTTCATCCGGGGCGATGCCGACACGGTGCATTTCAATATTATCCGCGTGCTCGACACTCTCCGCTCCGCGGGCTTCTACAAAGTCGCGTTCGAGATTAAGAGCGAGGCGCTAAAGAACATGCCTTCATCAAACGGACCGTAGGTATGGCTGGACCACTTCTGTATAAACCGCCACCTCGCTGGCAATCCTGGGGTGCTCTGATCGCAGCTCTTGTAATTCATGCGAGTGCCGTTGGCATTGCGGCGATCAAGCACGAGGCGCCCGTAGTCGACTTGGCAGACATTCCGACAGCGACGGTTGAAGCAACCTTGCAGCCGGAAGATCAGCCGACCCCCCCGCCCGAAGACATTCCGATCCAGGAGCCGCCGCCGATTCCCGATGTAGCGCCCGAATTCCATGAGGAAAAACCTCCGCCGCCAAAAACCAATCGGCCGACCGGTCCGGTGAAGGCGCCGCAAGGAGTAACGGGAACGATGTCTATCACCGGAGCCAAAGCAGTCGCGATTTATGCGCCTAAGCCGGAGTACCCCTACGAGGCCCGCAGCCGCCACCAGACCGGAAGCGGGGTTGCTCTTCTGAGCGTCGACACCGCCAGCGGCAATGTCACCGATGTGTCGATGGCGCAATCGATCGGCAGTCCGATTTTGGACCAATCAACCGTAAGCGCGTTTCGACGCTGGCGCTTTTCGCCCGGAAAGTGCGCGCCGAAGGTTAAGGTCCCGATCACCTACACCATGACAGGAGCTTCCTATTAGTTATGCACGTCTCGTCTCCAATTCCTAAGAAGCACGCCCGGATCGAAATTATTCCGTTGATCGACATCATGTTCTTTCTGCTGGCGAGTTTCATGATGGTCAGTCTGAGCCAGACCCATATGAAAGGAATCAAGGTGGCGCTGCCGTCGGCATCGGTGCCTCCGCCTAACACACCGAAGGACTTCGTGTCGATCCGGGTCGGTGCCGGAAACGTTGTCAGTTTCGACGGACAAGTTGTCACCGCGGATCAGGTGATGCCGCGACTATTTCAGCTTCACGCGGCCAATCCGAACATAAAAGTTTCGATCAGCGCTGAGGGTATGGCGCTTCACGGGGACGTAATCACAGTGCTCGATATGGTCCGACGAGCGAAGATCGAGAAGGTGGGCTATCAGATTCGCGCCGCCGCGCCTGGCGGAGGTGGGCCAGGGGCGGCAGCGCCGCCGCCGCCCGGACCTCCGCACTAATTTCTGATTTCGGAAAGGGCTTCGCGCATCGACGCAACCGCTTTGGCGCGGTGACTGATTCGGTTTTTCAATTCCGGCGCCATCTCAGCGAAGGTCTGTTCGAATCCGGCCGGTCGAAAGATCGGATCGTAGCCAAATCCGGCATTGCCGCGCGGAGCGTCCACAATCGCTCCCTCCACCACGCCTTCGAACGTCCCTAAAACCTTTCCCGCGCGCGAAGCCGCAATGACACAGCGAAACCGGGCCGACCGTTGGAAGACGCTTCTCAACTCTCGCAATAGCTTGTCGACGTTAGCAATGTCGCCGGCTTTCTCGCCGGCATAACGCGCGGAATAAATTCCCGGAGCGCCATCAAGCGCGTCCACTTCAAGCCCGGAATCGTCCGCGATCACGAGTTTGTCGACCATTTTCGAAACGGTCAGCGCCTTCACGACGGCATTCTGTTCGAACGTGCTGCCCGTTTCTTTCGGCAGGGCGAGCGCAGGAAACGACTTGAGATCGACAATCCCAAATTGACTTCCGAGCAGTGCGCGAAATTCACCCGCCTTGTGTGGATTCCGAGTTGCGAGGAGTAAGTCCATTTGCTTTTCCTGCGTTCCTGCTTTCCTAAGAGATGATCCGATGAGCAGCGAGCGTCGCAAACCCTATCCGTTCGACCAGATCGAGCCAAAGTGGCAGAAAATCTGGGACGAGCGCCAGAGCTTCCACGCGCGCAATCCGGGCGAGAAGAATTTCGATCCGAAGAAATCAAAATTCTACGTGCTAGATATGTTTCCGTATCCGAGCGGCGCCGGCCTGCATGTCGGGCATCCGGAGGGTTACACTGCGACCGATATCATCGCTCGCTACAAGCGATTGCGCGGTTTTAACGTTTTGCATCCGATGGGCTGGGACGCGTTCGGGCTCCCCGCCGAGCAATATGCCATCAAAAGCGGCCAGCATCCGGCGATCACCACGCGCGAAAACGTTGCGAAATTCAAATCGCAGTTAAAACGAATCGGTTTTTCCTACGACTGGCAGCGCGAGATCAACACGACCGATCCGGGCTATTACAAATGGACCCAGTGGATTTTTCTCAAGATCTACAACTCGTGGTTCAATCCGAAAGCGAACAAGGCCGAACCGATTTCGACCTACCGAGAAGGTGATCCAGATGTTGTCCGGCTGGCTTACGTCGCCGATGTGCCGGTGAATTGGTGTCCGGAGCTCGGCACGGTTTTGGCCAATGAAGAAGTGGTTGATGGCAAGAGTGAGGTCGGCGGTTTTCCCGTTGTCCGTCGGCCGATGCGACAATGGATGTTGCGAATTACCGCGTACGCCGAGCGACTGATCAATGAGCTCAAAGGCCTCGATTGGCCGGAAGGCATCAAGTTGCTTCAACAAAATTGGATCGGGCGGAGCGAAGGCGCCGAGATCGATTTCAAGATCGATAATCACGATGCGCGCATCCGCGTTTTTACGACCCGTCCTGACACGCTCTACGGCGCGACCTACATGGTCCTCGCGCCGGAACATTCGCTCGTCGATCAAATCGTGAACGAAGAACAGTGGCCCGCCGTTCGCGAGTACCGCGAACGGACCGCCCGTAAAAGCGATCTCGAACGCACCGAGCTTTCGAAGGAGAAAACCGGCGTCTTCACCGGAGCTTTCGCGATCAATCCCGCCAACGACGAAAAAATTCCGATCTGGATCGCCGATTACGTCCTGCTTGGTTACGGTACCGGCGCGATTCAAGCAGTGCCGGCGCACGACGAGCGCGATCTCGAATTCGCGCGCAAGTTCAATCTACCAATCCGACAGGTAGTTCAGCCGCCTGGCAACGAAGATCCAATCGGATTTGTCGGGGACGGCGTCGCCATCAATTCGCCGATTATCGACGGATTACCGTCGCGCGAAGCGATCCGGAAGATTACAGATTCGCTGGAGAAGCGCGGGCTGGGCAAAGGCGCGATCAATTATAAACTGCGCGACTGGCTTTTCTCGCGGCAACGTTATTGGGGCGAACCGTTTCCAATTGTTTGGCAGTCCGGGCCGGACGGCTCGGATCGAAAACATCGAGGACTTGAAGAAAACGAGCTTCCCGTCGTTCCGCCACCGCTGGAAGATTACAAACCGACCGGCACCGGCGAACCGCCGCTGGCCAAGGCGAAGGATTGGATCCGCTACTCGGATAAAGTGACCCGCGAGCTGAACGTAATGCCGCAATGGGCAGGTTCATGTTGGTATTACCTGCGTTTCTGCGATCCGCAGAACGGCCAGCGCTTCGTCGGCGAGAAAGCGGAGCAGTATTGGGCGGCGGGAAATCATCCGGGCACCGTCGATCTTTACGTCGGCGGGACGGAGCACGCTGTGCTCCACCTCCTTTACTCGCGTTTTTGGCACAAAGTTCTTTTCGATCTCGGCTACTTGTCGAAACCGGAACCGTTCCAACGTTTGGTGAATCAGGGGATCATTCTCGGTGAGGACGGCCAGAAAATGTCGAAGTCGCGCGGGAACATCGTCAATCCCGACGACGTGATCGAACAGTACGGCGCGGACGCGTTTCGCTGTTACGAGATGTTCATGGGGCCGCTGGAGCAGATGAAACCGTGGAGCATGCGCGGGGTCGAAGGTGTGGCCCGGTTTCTGGCGCGGGTCTGGCGACTCATCATGACTGAAAATCAGGCCGGCGAGTGGCAGTTGTCGAATGCGATCAAAGATGCCGAGCTGACCAAGGCGCAGAGCAAAGTTCTTCACGCCACGATCAAGAAAGTGACGGAGGACATCGAGTCGCTCGGTTTCAACACCGCGATCTCACAGATGATGATTTTCGTGAACGCATTTATCCCGCATAGCGGGACCGACGTCATCCCGATTTCAGCGCTCCGGGCATTTTTGGTCTTGCTCAATCCATTCGCCCCGCACCTGAGCTCGGAGTTGTGGGAAAAATTGAAGTCGCCCGGCGATATTACCGAACAAACCTGGCCATCTTACGACGAAAAATTCCTGGTCGAAGACGAAGTTGAGATCGTAATTCAAGTGAACGGAAAGCTTCGAGATCGAATGATGCTGTCGAGTTTCGCGACCGAAGATGAAATGAAGGCCGCGGCGCTCGCGAATCCGAAAATCAAGGAATTCGTTGCCGGAAAGACTGTTCGCAAGGTCGTCGTCGTCCCGAAAAAGCTTGTCAACATCGTCGTCGCCTAACTAAACAAGCGGCATGTGGAAGGAATTTAAGGAATTCGCTGTTAAAGGAAATGCGATCGATCTCGCCGTCGGTGTCATCATCGGCGCTGCGTTTGGAAAAATCGTCAGCTCTGTTGTCGAAGATTTGTTGATGCCGCCGATCGGTCGCGTCGCCGGCAATCTGGACTTCAGTAACCTGTACGTTCCGTTGTCCGACAAAATCACGCCGGGATTGTCGCTGGTTGACGCGAAGAAATTGGGGCCGGTGTTCGCGTACGGCAACTTCATTACGATCGCGATTAATTTCGTGATTGTTGCGTTCTGCGTCTTTTTGCTGGTGAAGGGAATCAACAAAATGAAGAAACCTTCACCAACCGCCGCGCCGGTCGCCAAAGACTGTCCGGCGTGCGCGATGTCGATTCCGATCAAGGCGACGCGGTGTCCACATTGCACGACGGAATTCTCGCGGGGCTAGTGAAGAACCTGTGAGTAACTTTCGCGTTTAGCGCGATTCCTGCTGATTTTACCCAGCTAAAGATGCTGGGCGCGAAAAACATAAAATTGTCAACGCGTAAGATTATTCTTGCTACCGCGCCCCACAGTGCTAATTGAGGCCGCGGTGTTGTAAATGTCGAACAGCCTTAACCTTACAATAGCTCTTGCAGCTATCTGTTTTCTTGTCGGGTGTGCCGAACGATCAGCGGTGCAGAAACCCTTGGCCGCGGTCGCAACCGCGAATTCGCATCTCGGTCGCATGCCTAACGTTCGAACCACCGCTTATACTCATAAAGAAAGGGGGGGTGTTCACAACGCTCTCGGAACCTATCTTTCCGGTCACCACGTCATGAGCGCGGCCGCGGATTGGTCGGTCTTCCCGGTCGGAACCCGATTCCGCATTTGCAGTACGCGCGAGGAATACATCATCGACGATTACGGAACGGCGCTCGTCGGAACGAACACGATCGATCTTTACAAGCCGAGCAAGCTCGAAATGAAACGCTGGGGCGTGCGCAACGTCGACATCGACATTCTGCAGTGGGGATCGGAAGAAAAGAGTCTCCAGGTTCTCGCTCCGCGGATGAAACACGCGCAGGTTCAAAAAATGATGGTTTCTCTGCAAAAGAAGGCTCCCTCCGCGATGGCGCGGGTTGCGTCGAGTTCGACTCAATCTTCGGCAAAAGCGGAAAAGGTGGCTTCGAGCTCGGCTCAGTCTTCGGCCAAAGCGACGAACTCAAAGCAGACCTCGGCGAGAAATTCGTCGAGTCGCACTTTGGATTGATTAACGGCGTAGTCCGCCGACTTTTCCGGCGATGAAGATTCTTGTCGTCGGTGGCGCCGGTTACATCGGAAGCGTTTGTGCCGAGCTGTTGCTCGATGAAGGCCACGCCGTTTCGATCTTCGACAATTTAAGCGAGGGGCACCGGGCGGCGATTGATTCCCGCGCTCAATTCGTCGAAGGCGATTTGGGGGACCGGCAATTAGTCGAGAAGACGCTTTCGAAACAAAAGCCGGATGCGGTCATGCATTTCGCGGCCAATGCGCTGGTCGGCGAGTCGATGCAAAATCCATCGAAGTATTTTCGCAACAACGTCGCCAACGGCCTTAATCTTCTGGATGCGATGGTAGTCGCCGGCGTCCGGAAAATAATTTTCTCGTCTACCTGCGCGATCTTTGGCCCGCCTGAAAAACTTCCGATCGACGAGACAACCCCGAAGCAGCCGATCAATCCGTACGGCGAATCCAAGCTGGCATTCGAGAAGATTCTGCGCTGGTACGATCAAATCCACGGAGTGACGTTTGTTTCCCTTCGCTATTTCAACGCCGCCGGAGCGTCGGCGAAGTTTGGCGAGGACCATCGGGTCGAGACCCATTTGATTCCTAACGTTCTGAAAGTCGCTCTCGGCGAAAAACCGAGTGTGGAAATCTTCGGGACCGATTACGACACGCCGGATGGGACCTGCATTCGTGATTACATTCACATCATCGATCTCGCCAAAGCTCATATGCTCGCGCTGGGCGCGTCGAAAAGTGATTTTTACAATCTTGGCACCGGCGGCGGCGCCAGTGTGCGACAAGTAATCGATTCCTGCCGGAAGGTTACCGGGCGCAAAATCGAAGTCGTGGAGAAGCCGCGCCGGCCCGGAGATCCGCCGCGTCTGATTGCTTCCTCGGAAAAAATAAAACGCGAGCTGGAGTGGAAACCACAATTTCAATCGCTGGACACGATTCTGGAAAGCGCGTGGAAGTGGCACCAGAAATTTCCGCGCGGTTACGGCGATTGATAGTGCCAGTCCGGCTCGGAACAAAAAGCGCCCGCGAATTTCTTCGCGAGCGCTTTTGAATTTGGTGTAGCCACGGCGCTATGCGCCGTTAGCCCTAAGGTCTGGTTGTAGTCGTGGTGGTTGTCGTCTCTTTTTCGACTACCGCCGGTTTGGTGAGCACAACTTTGCGGACAATCATGCGATCGCCTTCCCGCACGTAATAAACAGTCGCGGGTATGTCAGGCCGGATCACCGACCAGCTTAGAGGGTGACCTTCCGGATCGAAGACGTGTGAATCGTTCGTGTAGTAATACCGAACCGGAGCGCCAGTTGTTCCCGCCCGAAACGTAATGTAATCGGTGCCGGGTGAATAGGTGGCGATTGTTCCGGTTTCGCTGGTGGTGGTCGTCTCAGTGACAGCGGTTCCCGCTGCAGCATCCTTGGTTGTGGTGACCGTTGTCGAAGTTTGGGCCATCGCCGTCGCGGCGACTAAACCGCAAGCCACGGCCAATATTTTCGCTAATGTGTTTTTCATAGTTGTTGTTTGCTTTGGTTACCCAATGCTCTTTCTTGTGAAGACGTTTGACTCCCGGCAGCGGCGATTTATTCGACCGCTGCGCCACAAATGGTTCGCGCCGAGTCGGCTGTCCGGTTTTTGAAAAATGCAGACACTTCCAGGTTTTCGAGATTTCTTGCCCGAAGATTGCGCGACCAGGAACTACATCTTCGCGCGCTGGCGTGAGGTGGCGCGCCGCTATGGCTTCGTTGAATGGGACGGCCCCGTCCTGGAATCGACCGAGCTTTACCGAAAAAAAAGCGGCGCCGAAATTGTCGATCAACTTTTTAATTTTACCGACAAAGGCGACCGCGAAGTTTCGATGCGGCCGGAGCTGACGCCGACCCTTGCCCGGGTGGTCGCCGGCCACGAGCGCGCCTTCAAAAAGCCGCTGAAGTGGTTTTCAATCGGCCAATTCTTTCGCTACGAAAAACAACAGCGCGGCCGGTTGCGCGAACATTACCAATTGAATTGCGACGTTGTAGGCGAAACCGATTTTGCGGCCGACATCGAGCTGATTGCGCTCTGTATCGACATTTTGCGCTCGTTTGGTCTGACCGAACAAGATTTCGTTGTTCGGATCAGCGATCGCGAGTTTTGGACAGATTTCTTGCAGGAGCAAAAGCTTCCCACGGAACGGTGGGAGGAAGTTTTGCAGATCATCGATAAATCGGGGCGCGAGCCCCGCGAAAAAACCGAAGAAAAACTTGGCAAGCTGGCCGGTCCGGTGTTCTCGATTTTCGACAAAGGTGGTCGCAGTGGAAAACTTGATCGACTGGTGGATGGACTTGGCGCGCGAGGGCTCGCCGGATTTGTCGACGTCGACGTCAAGATCGTCCGCGGCCTGGCCTATTACACCGGGACGGTGTTCGAGGTGTTCGACCGCGCCGGAAAACTGCGCGCGATTGCCGGCGGCGGACGCTACGACAATTTGATTGCTCAACTGAGCGACGGCGAGGTCTCCATGCCAGCGCTCGGGTTTGCCATGGGGGATGTTGTTCTCGGCGAATTGTTGCGCGAACGAACCGCGACTCGCGAACAGCTCGAAACCTCGCTCAAGGAACAAAATAGGATCGACGTTTACGTCGTCATCGCAAAGGAACAGCGTCGTTCCGATGCCCTCGAGCGGATTCAGCAACTGCGGGACCGCGGTTATCGCGTCGATTATCCGCTCACCCCCGATAAGGTCGGCCGGCAATTTCAAAATGCGGAAAACGCCGGGGCGCGGATTGCGTTGCTCTACGGCGACGAATGGCCACAGGTGAAGGTTAAAAATCTCGCCACCCGGGAAGAATCGCTGATTTCGAACGATGCGCTGCTGGACAGCGTCGCGAAATTCTTCACTGTCTGCGGCTCCGCTTGACCATGTATCGCACGCACGATTGCAATTCACTTCGCAAAACCGACATCGGCAAAGATGCGACCCTTGCCGGTTGGGTCCACGTCTCGCGAGATCATGGTGGCGTGATCTTCATCGATCTGCGAGATCGCGAGGGACTGACCCAGGTTGTTTTTCGGCCGGAGGAGAATGCGGAACTCGCGAAACAAGCGCACGGATTGCGTAGCGAAGATGTGATTCAAGTTTCGGGGAAAGTGGCGCCGCGGGTGCCGGGAACAGAAAATCCGAAGCTGGCGACCGGCGACGTCGAGCTAATTCCGGCCGAATTGAAGATTTTGAATCGCGCGGACGATCTCCCGTTTCCGATCGATGCCGACATTCACAACGAAGATTTGCGGCTGACCTATCGTTACTACGATCTGCGCCGGCCGGAGCTGTCGCGCAATTTGCGAATTCGTCATCGGACTGCGAAAGCAACCCGTGATTATCTGGATTCTCAAGGTTATCTCGAAATAGAGACTCCGATTTTGTCGAAGAGCACACCGGAAGGCGCGCGGGACTTTTTGGTCCCGAGTCGATTGATGCCGGGAAAATTTTACGCTTTGCCTCAGGCGCCACAGCAATACAAACAGCTGCTCCAGGTGGCCGGGGTCGAAAAATATTTTCAGATCGCGAAATGTTTTCGGGATGAAGATTTACGGGCCGATCGCCAGCCGGAGTTCACCCAGATCGATATTGAAGCATCGTTCGTCGAGCCGAATGATATTTTCGCGATGACTGAGGGAATGCTGGCCGCGATCTTCAAGGCTACGCGCAACATTGACATTAAAAGACCGTTCGATCGGCTCACTTATCGCGAGGCGGTCGGCCGATTCGGTAGTGACAAACCGGACCGCCGGTTTGGAATGGAGCTGGTCGATCTCAGCGATGACTTTCGCGCGAGCAGTTTCAAGGTTTTTCGCGGAGCGATTGACGCTGGCGGCGTAGTGAAGGCGGTCAACGCCAAGAGATTCGCCGGAATCACGATTGGCCAGGTGGATGAGCTGACTGAGATCGCGAAGACATTTGGCGCGAAGGGTCTCGCCTTCATCAAAGTCGAGAACGGCGAATGGAAATCGCCGATCGTAAAATTCTTTTCCGACGCGGAAAAAGCGGCGCTCAAGGCGAAGTTAAAAATCGAAGAAGGCGACTGCATTTTCTTTGCCGCCGACAAATGGGACATCGCCTGTGAGGTTCTTGGCAGAATTCGGCTGCGGGTCGCTGAAATCCAGGACCTGATTGTTAAAGGCCAGTCAAATGCCAGTGCGGCTCGCACCTCGGACTGGGATTTCTTGTGGGTTTACGATTTTCCGCTGCTGCTTTGGAGCGCGGAGGAAAACAAATGGAACGCGATGCACCATCCGTTCACCCGCCCGAAGGCCGAAGATCTCGCCTTGCTGGACGACAAAACGAAATTGTCCGAGGTCCGGGCTGAAGCTTACGACGTAGTGTTAAACGGAGTCGAAATTGGCGGCGGCAGCATTCGGATACACGAGCCGCAGTTGCAGGACAAAATGTTCGGAGTGCTCGGGATCAGCCCGGAGGATCGTCAGATAATGTTCGGCCATTTGCTGCGCGCGTTGCGTCTAGGCGCGCCACCGCACGGCGGAATTGCGTTCGGTCTCGATCGCCTCGTGATGCTGATCTGTGGCGCACAAGGTATCCGCGAGGTGATGGCGTTTCCGAAAAACAATCGCGGCATGGACCTGATGTCGCAATCGCCTGCCGACGTCGACCCGCGTCAATTGCGCGAACTCAGTATTAAGCTGGCACCCGAGAAGAAACCGTAACCGGGGGCAGTCAGTTCAATAACCGAGCGCCTTTTTCTTTTCCAAGGCGCCGGGCAATGCCTCCTTCTTTTTCGTGATAGGCTCGCCGTTGGAGTCTTTTATCTGGTTGGCCTGAACGGTGTTGAACTCAATATCTTTGGTAAATTCCGGGGGAAGGTCCGCTTCCGCGTAAATCGCGTGCACTGGGCAGACATCCACGCACGCAGTGCAGTCAATGCACTCGTCGGGATGAATTACCAACTGATTGTCCAGTTCGTAGAAACACGTGACCGGGCAGACTTCGACACAGTCCGTAAATTTACAGCCGTTACATTTATCGGTGACAACATGCATGGGAATTGGTTTGGTTGAGAGTTAAGTAGAGAGCGTGGCTAGTCAATTCCGATCGACGCGACGGGCGGGTGATGCTCGCGGTCACTCCGGAAAAGAATCGCGATAAAGAAAGTGACGATCGTTCCGAAACAGATCCACCACGGAAAC
Source organism: uncultured Verrucomicrobiae bacterium (assembly GCA_963817335.1). Lineage (GTDB taxonomy): Bacteria > Verrucomicrobiota > Verrucomicrobiia > Chthoniobacterales > UBA10450 > AV40. Next base: position 523,334 of record CAWFNX010000005.1, read on the forward strand.
TCCATCACCGGCAACCATTCGGGCTGTTGGTAGAGCTTCGTTCCAAAGAGCGCTGCGATGTTGTTTGGTAGTCCACTCAGGATCGCAACCACGATGAAGCCGATGATCATCGCCAGCACGTTGCCAAAATTGTTGCCGCGCGATTTTGTCAGCATGCCCGCGAGAAAAATGCCCAGGACCGAGCCATAGGTGTAGCCGTAAATGCCGAGCACGATGGGGATGATCCGGACGTTCGGATAAACGATCACTACGTAAGCGGTGGTTGACGCGACTACGATCATCAGGGCAGAAAACGCGACGGTGGCCCAGCGGACCGCGCGCAAGCTTTGTTCCGGGGTCGCTTCGCGATTGACGTAGGGCTCGTACCAATCGCGGGTGAAACTGGTTGCCAGCGCGTTGATTGCGGTGCTGAGCGAACCCATCGCAGTCGCGAAGATTCCGGCAAGGAGCAAACCGCGAATGCCGACCGGCATTTCGTAAAGAATGTAGTGACAGAAAATTTCGTTCGGGGTTTTCGGCAGAGCGGGGTCGTTGTGGGTTTGGTAAAAGACCCAAAGCAAAACGCCAATGCTGAGGAAAGTGAAGGCGATCGGAATATCGGCGAGACCGGACAGGATCAATGAGCGCCGGCTGCGGCGCACGTCGGGAGCGGTCAACATTCGTTGGACCATGTCCTGATCAGTTCCGTGAGTGGACATTGTCATGAAAGTCGAACCGATCAGTCCCGCAAAAATCGTGTACTCGATCGCGAACATGCCTTTCCATTTCACCCAGCCGCTTTTTGTGGGATCGAGGCCGGTGGTGATGAAATCGGAAAGATGAAAGCCGCCGAGTCGTTGAGCGATTTCGTGTCCGCCGCCTGGGATCGAAAAGTAAAGCAGGCCGACCGCGACGATTGCGCTGCCGATCATGATTGAAGCTTGAATCACGTCGGTCCAAATGACGGCCTTGATTCCGCCAAGCGTCGTGTAAATCGCGGTCAAAAGGACAATCACAACGACAGCGCCGATATAGATGAAGAGCGTTTCGGTTTGACTCGGACGGACGCCGCGAATCATTTCGTAACCGAGGGCGAGCGCGATGGCAGCGACGTACAAACGCGCGCCGGATGCGAGTAACCGGGTGAAAAGGAAAACGGCCGATGCGGCGTTCTTTGTTCCGACGCCGAAGCGAACGGTCAGGTATTCGTAAATCGAGTAAACTTTATAGTCGTAGTAGGGCTTGATGAAAATGTAGCTGACCAGAATGCGGGCGAGAATTGTGCCGAGGGCCAGCTGCAAATAGGTGTAATTGCGAAACGTGAAACCCTCACCCGGCGTGCCGAAAAAGGTTCCCGCGCTGGTTTCGGCGGCGATGAGTGACGCGAGGATCGCCCACCAGGCGATTTGCCGGCGGCCAAGGGCGAAATCGGCAAGGTCGCGCTCCTTGCGACCCATGAACAGGCCGATCGAAATGATGACGACGAAGTAAATGAGAAGCACTCCGCTATCGATCGCCAGCCGCCCGTCCATGACGGCGATACTCTGAATGACGAATGACGAATGTCGAATATCGAACGAAGAGGAGTACATTCACCGATAAGTGACTGTGACGGCCACAACGTCAGCAAGTACCGGGAAGCTCGTCGAAGTTTCCGCGCCCGATTTCGATCTCGCGATCACGCTCGATTCCGGACAGGTGTTTAATTGGGAAAGGTCCGGCGACGGATTTGTGGGAACGATCGCCGAACAGCCGATCTATGTCGAGCAACGCGACGGTTCTTTGGTCATAGCGGTGGATAAACTTGACCGAAAATATCGGTCAAGTTTTCGGAGGCTGGTGCGAAACTCCCACCAAACGGTCCGGCATGTGCCGTTTGTATTGATCGTGCGACGGTATTTCGCACTCGATCATCCGCTGGCCGAAATTTGCGCGTCGTTTCCGAATGATCCGGCGATGAACGCGGCGCGCGATTTCTGCCGCGGCTTGCGAATTATTCGGCAACCGAAGTGGGAGTGCCTGGCGACTTTCATTTGTTCGTCGATGAAACAGGTCGCGCATATCCGGCAGATCTCCCACAAACTGCGGGAACGATTCGGCGAACCACGCAAAATCAGAAACGAAATCGTCTACCCATTTCCGGCACCCGAGCGGATTGCAGCCAGTTCCGAGAAGGAGCTCCGCAAATGCGCTCTCGGTTATCGCGCGAAAAATCTGCTGGCCACGGCGCGTCAAATCGCTTCCGGCGATGTCGATCTCGAGAAACTGGCCCAGCTTTCCGACACCGAACTTCGCGCGCATTTGTGCGGTCTGCCTGGCGTGGGTGCGAAGGTTGCTAACTGTGTGATGCTTTTTGCCTACGAGCGATTGCGCGCGTTCCCGATCGACGTTTGGATCGAGCGGGTCCTGCGAGAAAAGTATTTTCCGCGGGCGCGAAAATTGAACGCCGCGCGGTTGTGGGCGTTCACACAGGAATACTTCGGCAACCATGGTGGTTACGCCCAGCAGTACTTATTTCACCACGCGCGTAAGAGTAGGGCGCGGACTAACAAGACAACGAGCACAGGTCGTTTGTCACCGTCTCGGGCGTGCGATAATGTTTCGGTCCTGAATTCATGAACACGGCGGAGTTCATCATCGGTCATTCGGCGGATGACGCAGACGAGCGAAAGCAAGAGATGCGCAAGGTGTTCTGGGCGCTTCTGGCTGCGCTTTGTATTCACTTGGTTATCGGTTACGCGCTGGCCGTTTATGGCGGTCTTTTGTATTCGCCGTTCTCTGCCGCCGAAGACGACAAGCCGGTAGAGCTGAGCTTCGTAGACCTCTCGGCGACGCCTGCGCCGATGAAGAACACGATATTCGTTCCAAATGACGAATCGAAACAAACCGAGGCGCCGAAAGACAAAACTTTCGAATCGAACGCAAACTCGATTGCGGCGAGCGAGCAACCGGCGACCGGGAGCATGCCGTTGCCGTCCCAGGAAGGCAGTGACCGAACCAAACTTGATTTCAATTCGCAGGCTCCTTCGTTGACGAGCGAGGGTGCTCAACCGCAGCCGAGCGTCGCCCCTCAGGAGCAAGCGACTCCGCAGGCGACGGTCCAACCCACGCCGGTCTCGAAGTCTGACGAGTTAGCGATGTTGACTTCGACACCCACGCCGCGGCCGAGCATAGCCAGGAAGGCGCAGCCGCCGAGATCGTCATACCAACCATTAAGAGAGAAGACGCGGTTGGCCGGATCGATTTCGAACCGTGGCTCGTCGGCCGTGAATGCAGTCGGCACACCGCTCGGGCGTTATCAAAAACTCGTCTACGACGCGATTGGCTCGCGATGGTACAGTTACATGGCTCAGAGTGGCGATTTGGTGAGTATAGGAACTGTTCGCGTTACCTTTTGGGTTGACCGCAGCGGACGGGTGAAGCCTGGATCATTGAAAGTGCGGGAAAATAGTTCGAATGAGACTTTCGCTAACGTCTGTCTGCAATCTATCATGGAGATTCAGTTGCCACCCATTCCCGAGGAGGTGGCGAGCACCCTGCCCTCAGAGGGTTTGGAACAAGAGATTAACTTTATAAATTTCCCAAACGGGTAACTGTGCTGCGAAATGTCGAACGTGTTTGAAACTGTTACCGGATTCTTTGCCAAGGGCGGCGTGTTCATGTGGCCGCTGCTGGTCTGCTCGATCGTTTCCTTGACCGTCATCATTTTGCGAACACTTGCCCTGCGGGCAAAAAATGTCCTGCCCCTCACCATCGAAAGCGAGATGGAGCGGCTCCCACCCGGCGGAAATCCGGAGTACCTCTTTCGGATGGTTCAGCACGACGGTTCGTCACTGGCCCGGATTCTTCGAGTGGCGTTGGCCCATTTGCGCTGGCCGCGTTCTGAAAATGTCGAGGCCGTCCAAACCCGCGCCCGATACGAAATGGTGCGATTGGAGCGTGGACTTGTCGTCCTGGAAGTGATCATCGGCATCGCCCCGTTGATTGGTTTGATCGGAACTGTTTCCGGATTGGTGCATGTGTTCGCCAGTCTCGGAGTCAGTGCCGGCTCGGCGGATCCGAAGATGATCGCGCGCGGAATTTCCGAAGCGTTGAATTGTACCGTGTTTGGATTGGGGATTGCCGTGCCGAGCTTGATCGGATTCGTTTACTTCTCGAAAAAGGTCGAAGTCCTTTCCGTGGAAATGGAATCGCTCGTGACCGATTTACTCTCCAAATGTTATTACGGCCGCTTGCTTGGCACTCGAAAGGCTCCGGCCCAGATGCCGGCCCAGCCGATCACTCCGGCCCAACCCGCCACGCCGGAAATCGCGCCTATGGCGTGAGTCAGGATCGTCGTCTGTGAAATTCGCAGTCCGTAAACGCCGCGCCCCGTCAATCATCATCGTGTCGCTGGTCGACATTCTGACGATTCTTCTGATTTTCTTTGTTGTCTCGACCACGTTCAAGAAGGACCAGCCGGAAGTACAGATCAATTTGCCGGAATCGAAAACGGCAACTAGCGCGCCGGCCGAGCTGGAGCATGCCCTTCTCACGGTGAGCGAGAACGACGAGATCAAGCTCGATGGAAAGACGATTGCAGTGGAAGACCTGGAAAGCGCGGTGAAGAATTTGTCCGATACCCGGCGGACCTCGCTTGCCTTGCAAGCCGACAAGAAGGCTTCCTTCGGGGTCATCGTCAAAGTAATGGACGCGCTGAAATTGGCCGGGGTGAAGAATCTTCCGGCGTTCACCCGCGGCGAAAAATGAAATTGTCGATTGTGCAGTACGGCGACCCGGTTTTGCGGGCGAAGGGATCACGAATTGAAAAGATCGACGATCGGATTCGCGAGCTCGCTGAAAACATGATCGAGACAATGCACGCGGCCAACGGCGTCGGCTTGGCTGCGCAACAGATCGGCGAACCGATTCAGCTCAGCGTGCTCGATATCTCTCAGGTGGAGGACCGGCCGAGCACAGTGAAATTCAACGGACAAGATGTCGATCCAGTGAGCGCGATGCCGCTGGTTTTGATCAATCCGGATGTGACGCTTGGCGCCGAAACGGACACCGGCACGGAAGGGTGTTTAAGTTTCCCCGAAATTACGGGCGAGATCTCGCGGTCAACTTCAATCGTTGTGCGTGGGCAGGATTTGGAGGGAAACGCGATTGAGATCGAGACAATGGGATTCCTGGCGCGGGCTATTCAGCATGAAGTCGATCATCTGAACGGCATCTTGTTCATCGATAGGATGAGCTCCGCTGCAAAGATAAGTTTATCGAGTAAATTGAAGCGGCTGCAGAAGGAAACCCAGCGCGGGTTGAAGCACCGGCAACGCGCGGTTGCCGAAACGACGCTCTGAAGTTGTAGTCACGCGCCTGTGGCGTGTTTTCTGCGCAACCCCAACGGCCCCCAGGGCCGTGGCTACAACGCCTTGTAGTCTACCGAAATCGTCCGGAACACGAGCTGGTCGTGTTGGGCCGAGAAATAGAAAAGCTCGAGCATCGTCGCGCCGATCGTCCATTGATAGCCAACCAGGGTTTGGATGACGTCGGAGTCGGTGTCCCGCGTTCGCGAGACCAATTTTCCGGTTCCGTATTTGGCGTCGAAGTAACGACGGATTTCGCCCATGCGTTCGTTGTAACGTTCAATCGACCAATCTGGATATTCGTATTGGAGTTCAACGCCAAAGAGTGAGCCGCCCTTAAAAGTGAAGAGGGTGCGTTTCAAGCCGGGATGGACCAGGCCCTCCACCGTCCAGACCTCGCGATTTTCCTTTTTCTCGCGCGACACAATTGTTGCTTTGGCGCCTTTGAGCACCGCTTCCACGCGGGACATTGGATCGTTCCAGCGAAATCCAAATGGTGGCAGTAATTCTTCGGCGCCACCGATAATTGAAACGGCGACAAACAAAAACAGAACTGAGATCAGGAGACGCGACATGATAATTTAGGACGCGGCGAGAACATTAGCAGTCCGTTGGAGCAAAGAAAATACCGCTGCCCGGAGGCGACTGATGAGTAACACGATGACAAATTTTCCTGTTTCGGCACACGCTCGAATTGCTTTTTCAGTCAAGAATTTTTTGACCGACAAATAAAAATAAAGTTCAGATTTCTTCTTGTCGATGTTGTGCGCGATTTCTACTCTCAAGCCTGCGCCAGGGGACGAAAGAAAGGGGCGTGTGAATAAGATGTGAACATGTCTGAGAAAGATTTGATTGCCTAGAATGAGCAAAGCCCTAACCCCGGTAAATCGAAATGATGAACGAGTCGTCAGTTCCATCGCGCATGGATTGACTAGTTGGGCGCGAAAGAGGCATTTCCCCTCGTATTTTGGCAATTTTGACAATTTTAATCCGTTTTTAATGCTTGGCGTCGAGGCACGTCTTTCAAAGCGATGTCCTGGCAAGAAGCATGAAGTCCCTCTCATAACCGCCTTTATGGCGATTGTGTAACACTGTTAACAACTCCCATGGACGAGAAATGTACGCAGCTTTGGCAGAAACTCTCGGCCGCCCTCAAACCTCACGTAAGCGCCGACACATTTAAGCGTTGGTTTTCAGCGGTGGAACTCGCCGCCGTCACCCCAAAGACACTGAGCTTTCGCGTTCCGAACAACATCTATCAGTATTGGATCGAGAGTAATCATATGGTCGCCCTGGAGGCGGCCGTGCTCACCGCTCTCGGCGAAGCACGCGAAATAAAATTCATTTCCTCCGAAGCACCGGTCGACGATTCCGAAGTGACCGCGGTTTCCAAACAGGCCGATTCAGGAGGAAGCACAAGACCAGCGAGCACGGGTTCGCTCGGGCTGAATCCGCGCAACACTTTTGAATCGTTCGTAATCGGTCCAAACAATGAGATCGCGCACGCGGCCAGCCTTGCGGTCGCCCAGGCCCCGGCGCGGACTTACAACCCGCTTTTCATTTACGGCGGCGTCGGTCTCGGCAAAACCCACCTGATGCAGGCGATCGGGCAGTACGTCGTCGGGAAAAAGAAAAATACCAAAGTAATTTATCTTTCGAGCGAATTGTTCATCAACGAATTCATCGACGCGATCCAGCACAACAACCTGGTGAAATTCCGGAAACGCTATCGACAGGCCGACTTGCTTTGCATTGACGACATTCAATTCCTGGCCGGCAAGGAACGCTCGCAGGAGGAATTCTTTCACACCTTCAATACCCTCTTCGATGGCCATAAGCAGATCGTGCTTTCCTGCGATCGGCCGGCATCGGAAATCGCCAATCTCGAGCACCGGCTGGTTTCGCGATTCGAATGGGGCCTGACCGCCGAGCTCCAACCACCCGCGATAGAAACGCGGCTCGCTATTTTGCGTAAAAAAGCGCGCGGGATGCAGATCAAGTTGCCGGACGAGGTTTTTGAGTTTCTCGCCAATCGAATCCGCAGCAACGTGCGGCGGCTCGAAGGGGCCCTCATGCGAGTGGCGTCATTCGCATCGCTCAGTGGAAAAGCGCTGACCCAGGAAGTGATCGAGCATTTGCTGAAGGACATCTTGCAGGAAGAAGCGCGGACCTCGATAACGATCGAGCAAATTCAACGCAAGGTGGCCGAGCATTTCGACGTGCGATTGGCCGACATGACGAGCAAACGCCGGCCCGCCAGCATCGCTTTCCCGCGACAGGTGGCAATGTATCTCGCCCGGGAATTGACCAAATCTTCGCTTAACGAAATCGGAGATGCGTTTGGAGGCCGTGATCACGGAACGGTTCTGCACGCGTGCAAACTGGTAAAAAGGCGGATGAAAGAGCAGGACAATATCCGCCAAACGATTTCGTTCATCGATAGCTCACTGCAACGCTGAGTGTACCGGTCGATCCAGCGCACAAGACTTTGCGGTTGCCGAATAAGACGGGCCGCCTAACATCTTAACCAGATTTGTTTCCATGAAGTTTAGCGCCACTAAAGAAAAGCTGCTGGAAGGTTTGCAACAGGTTCAAAACGTCGTCAGCACTCGCACAACGCTGCCAATTCTGTCGAACGTGTTGCTCCAGGCTAGCGACGGTGCCGTCCATCTGACGACCACCGATCTCGATGTCGGGGTTCGGGGAAGCTTTGAGGCCGAGGTTGAGAAGGAGGGCGCGACAACGCTCCCAGCGCGGCGTTTGTTCAATATTGTTCGCGAATTGCCGGCCAGCGAGATCCAGATCGATGTCGATGGCAAAAACGCGGCTTCGATTCGCAGCGGCCAGAGCTTTTTCAAGATCCTCGGCTTGCCTGAAGAGGAATTTCCGCCGCTTCCGAAATTCGAAGAAGCGAAGGTCGTCACTATCCGCCAAAAGGATCTGCGAGACGGTTTGCGAAAAACTTCCTACGCGATCTCTACCGACGAAACCCGCTACGTCCTCAACGGCCTGCTGTTCAGTTTCAAGGACAACAAGCTGACCTTGGTCGCGACAGACGGGCGCCGTCTGGCGATGGTTGATATCGAGTTGGAAATTCCCCGGAGTCAGGAAACCGACATCATCGTTCCAACCAAGGCTGTTACCGAGCTGCAGCGGCTGTTGACCGACGAAGGGGACGTGAAAGTAAGCGTGGCCAGCGGCCAAATCGCGTTCGATCTGAACAAGACTTTACTGGTGTCGAAGTTAATCGAGGGGAACTACCCCAATTACAAACAGGTCATTCCGGGGGAGGCCAAGGAACGGGTAACTCTGGAACGCGAAACGTTTCTGAACTCGTTACGACGCGTGTCGCTTCTCGCCAGCGAGAAGTCGAATTCGATCAAGCTCAATTTCAGCAAGAACAATATCGACATCACGGCCAACACGCCGGAAGTCGGAGAAGCCAAGGAATCGCTTCCGGTGCAATACAAAGGCCGCGACTTCTCCATCGCCTTCAATCCGGAATTCTTCATGGCGCCGTTGCGCGCGTTGGCCGAGGACGAGGTTTTTCTTGATCTGATCGACGAAATGAGTCCTGGCGTCCTGAAAATTCAGACGCCATTCCTTTACGTCCTGATGCCGATGCGCATCAGCTCCTGATCCAGCGCCGCGCTGACAAGATCGGCATCGAGCCGGGCAAACCTGCCATTTGGCGCGCGAATCACGCGCGCATTTTCGTTCAGCGGCGCCCAGACCGCGGGATCAGTCGGGCCGAACAACAGAATGCAACTTGCGCCCGCGGCCGCCGCCAAATGCGAAATCCCGCTGTCGTGACCGACGAAGATCGCGTTCTTGAGCAGCGCTCCCAGTTCGGGAAGCGGCCGATTTTGCGCGAACCGGACCCGGGGAGATTTCCACACCGACTGAAGTTTGTTTGTTTGCGATGCGTCAGCTTCGCCAGCGACAATTACGAGCGATCCGGGAGAATTCTTGAGCAGATGATCTCCAAGCTGGATCCAGTTTTGTAGAGGCCAATTCTTCTTGTCGCTTCCGCTTCCAGGATGGATAGCAACAACCGGAGTATCTAACCCGACGAGAAATTTTGCAGCGCGATCTCGATCTTCACGCGACGGGAATATCTTCGGCGCAAAGTCTGAGATATTTAACTCGAGTTCCTGGATTGGCTGCGCGAGTTGCCGGGTCGCGTGTGAGTGATGGTTGATCCTGGGCGGGCCGTGAATGATCCGTTTTGCGCCGGCGCGGCTCAGATTATTCTCGAAGATTGAATCCGGGTCGTAGAGATAGCTGATGATTAAATCGAAGTTGGCAAAATACTTTGCCAGCTCACGGGGCAGCTCCGCAGCTTTGGCAAAGAATCTCGATAGCTCCGCTGATTCGATCGAGCGAACCCGGTCCGCGTAAAATCGGTTCTCCCCAAGAACTGCGATGTGCCGGTAGCCGAGGATGTCGATTTGCGCTGCGGGATAAGCTTCGCGCAGCGCCTTGATCGCCGGCAAAGTGAGGATGAAATCGCCGATCGCCCCGCCACGAATCACCAGGATTCGATTCAAGCGAAGATCAGTATTGGGTAAACGCGCAGGCGAGAATGGCGACGCCGTAAAGCGCGACGATGCCGTTAATCGAATGCCAGCGCGTCTTGGTCTCGGCGCTCCAGTTAATCTGGTCGCGAAGCAGGTAAGGCATCGTCACCCAGAACAGGCCGGCGATGATCAGCAAATAGGCGAGCACCGTGAGGAACAACCGGCTGGTTTCGTAACGAAAGAACGCCGCCTCCAGCATGGGTTCGGCGGCGAGCAGGCACAAAATTCCGAGCGCTCGGACTGCGAGAAATTCTTCCACGAACCGGATGATCAGTAGATAGCCAATTGGCAAAACGATCAGCAGTGGCCGGCGGAAACTTGAAAACTCGCCCATTTCCATGGTTGCGAGGAGCCAGAACGACCAGACGAGAACCACCGTCAGCAAGACAACCCCCGCGACCCGCGATCGTGGCAGAGTCTTCAGCCAGTGTTGGACCAGTGGGGGCTTTATGAATCCGGGCAAACTGATGAGCAGAAGCAGTAGGCCAGCGACGATACCACAAGAATGAAGATCGAAGTCGTAAATCATGCAGCGGCGATTGAGGTTTTTGTTTCAACGCCGACGGGCGTTCCGTAAAGGCTGAATCCAGTGGCCCGTTCGACGTGGACGTCCACGAATGCGCCCGCGTGATCTTCCGGACTTTCGAACACGACGATTTTGTTGGTGCGGGTGCGTCCCATCAGACGAGAAGGATTCGTTTTGCTCGGGCCCTCGCAAAGAACCTGCATCGTGCGGCCCACCAGTCGGTCGTTGATTCGGCGCGCGCAGTCATCCACCAGCTCAAGCAGATCGTGATTGCGCGCTTCTTTGACACTTTCGTCGATCTGGTCGGGCATTTCGGCAGCCGGGGTGTCCCGGCGCGGTGAATAGCGAAACACAAACGCGTTATCGAATTCGATTTCTCCGACAAGTTTCCTCGTTTGATTGTAATCGTCATCCGTTTCGCTTGGAAATCCGACGATGATGTCGGTGGTGATAGCGACTCCTTCGCGGGCTTCGCGAACCCGTCGAACAAGATCGACGTATTTCTCGGCGGTATAAGTGCGATGCATTGCCTTCAAAATCTTGTTGGAACCGGATTGGACCGGCAAGTGAAGATGGTCGACCAACTTTGGCAGGCGCCGGTAGGCCTCGACCAGATCTTCGCGAAAACCAATCGGATGGGGCGAAGTGAATCGCAGGCGTTCCAAGCCGTCGATGTCATGAACCGCGTCGAGCAACTGCACGAACGGGCTCTTGTTGTCGATTCTTGGAAATTCATGCCGTCCGTAGAGGTTGACGATCTGGCCGAGCAGGGTCACGTCTTTTACGCCGCGAGAAACCAGCGCACGGACCTCGGCGACAATTTCCTCGATCGGGCGACTGCGCTCCGAACCTCGGGTCTGCGGAACGATGCAAAACGTGCAGCGCATGTTGCAGCCCTGCATAATCGACACGAAGGCAGTGGCCTGTTTGCGGGTCAATTGCTGTTCGCTGATTGTTGATTGCGATCCCGATTCCTCCTCAATGTCCACGATTGAAAATCGAGGATCGTCCATGGCCCGAGTGCGTTTGCTGTTCAGCGCATCTTCCACGTATTCGGCCACCCGATGGAACTTTTGGGTGCCGATGACGAGGTCCAGGTGCGGCAGATCTTTGAGGAGGGCGGCTCCGCGCGCTTGGGCCATGCATCCGAGAAAACCAAAAACGATCTGCGGCCGTTCTTTGGCGAGCCGGCCCAGCATTCCCATTTTGCCGAGCGCCTTTTGGTCGGCCATATCGCGAACGCTGCAGGTGTTTAGTAGGACCACGTCGGCGTCCGATTCAGTCTCGACGCGTTCGTAGCCTCGTAGGATGAGAGAGTGGGCGACCTGTTCCGAATCGCGCTCATTCATCTGGCAGCCGTAGGTTTTGATGAAAAACTTGGGCATCGGCGGGCGAAATAATACACCGCGGCGTCGCCTCCGCCACGGGGAGATTATCCGCTTTCCAAGTTGTCGATTTTTCCGATTAAATCGGCGGCCGAATGAAAGCAGGCGTACCAGCAATAGGCGTCATCGGGGGAAGCGGTCTTTATCAAGTGGAGCAACTGCGCGATGCGACCGAGCATAAAGTCGATACCCCGTTTGGGTCGCCATCGGACGTGCTGATTGGCGGGACGATCAGCGGCCGTCAGGTTTTCTTTCTGCCCCGACACGCGCGAGGCCATCGGATCTTGCCGCACGAATTGAATCATCGCGCGAATATTTACGCACTGCGGTCCCTTAACGTCCGGTGGATCATCGCCGTGACTGCAGTCGGCAGCCTCCAGGAGAAATACAAACCGCGCGATATTTTGCTGCCCTCGCAGTTTTATGACCGCACCAGTTTACGCGCGCATCACACCTTTTTTGGCGAAGGAATTGCCGCCCACATTTCTTTCGCCGAGCCGATCAGCGGCCAGTTGCGCAATCTGCTGGCCGAGTCAGCCAAAAAGGTTGGAGTCAACGTTCACAATGGCGGCACCTATGTAAACATGGACGGACCTGCCTTCTCGACCCGGGCCGAATCGGAGCTCAACCGGCGCCATGGTTTTGACGTGATCGGGATGACTAATCTGCCGGAGGCGAAATTGGCTCGGGAGGCGGAAATCGCCCTGGCCACGATGGCGATGATTACCGATTACGATTGCTGGAAGGCCGAGGAAGAACCGGTCTCGGCCCAGACGGTTTTTGGACATTTAACGGCTAATGCCGAGGCCGCAAAAAAGGTATTGATCGAGGCTATTCCGAAGATTCCAGCCGAACCGACTTGGCCGGAGCATTCCGCCTTGGACGCGGCCCTGACTACCGAACGAAGGCTGTGGCCGAGGGAGACAATGGAGAAGCTGGGGCCGATTTTGAGCCGTTTTTCGTGAGGAGAAAAAAATGCTTGCCATTGCCCGGCGAATTATAGTAATTATAAACACGTAACTGAATTACGTTTTTCGCACCATGAAAATTGAAATCGCCTTCTGTTTGCTCGGTCTCGCCTTTCTGCCTGCTTGCTCGACCACCTCTCAGACCACTGCTGCTAATCAAACTCTCGAGCAGCGCTTGAACGCGAAATACGCCAGCAATGCGACCGCACCCGGCGTCCCCGGCGAAGAACCGGCCCCGCCAGCGGAAGGTCCGGAAGATGTTCCAGCGGATGCTCCGGATAACGTCGATCACAATCCGGCGTTGATGCCTAGCCCGTTGCTGCGTTACTGGGCGGCCTCGCGCACGCCGTAATAAGCGGCGGATTAGCCGGTCAACGTCCTAAAAGCACGATCTAACGCGCTCGGAGAGCGTGTTCCACCTTGTCCTTTAGCCAGCAGACGGACTAAAAAGCGCCCAGGCGAGCAAATTGCCCGCGTCTTTCCAAACGCCGGAGTGACTGTCTCCAAGCACGACCACAATGATGTTCTTGCCGCCGTTGGAGCCGCTCGCAATCAAACATTTGCCGGCGGCTTCGGTATAACCGGTCTTCATTCCGTTACAGTAGGGCAATCGCTTTAGGAGCTTGTTCGTGTTTTCCAGTTCCCGCATGCGGCCATTCGCGTAGCGGAAATTCAGCTGAGGGAGACAGACAATCGATCGAATGATCGGGTTGGCGTAGGCGACGCGCGCGATCGTGGATAAATCGCGGGCGGTGGAATATTGCCGCGCATCGGGCAACCCATTTGGATTGACCCAATGCGAGTTACGCGCCCCGAGGGCGAACGCCTTCTGGTTCATTTTCTCGGCGAACGCTTCAATGCTGCCGGCGTTGTCGCGCGCCAAACAACGAGCAACATCATTAGGACTCTTGACTAACAACGCCCGGAGCAAATCGAATCGCTGATAAGTATCGCCCGGTTTAATGTTCAACTTCACCGGTTCGGCCAGAGTATCGGTTTGTTGGACAACCACCGGCCGGTCGAGGTTTCCGCTTTCAGCGACAATCAGGCCCGTGAGCAGTTTCGTCGTGCTCGCCGGCGCGCGCATTTGATCGGCATTTTTCTCGTAAATCACCTGTCCACTTGCGGCATTGATGACAATCACCGAGACCGCGCTGGTTTTCGGAATTGAACCCGGAACGGTTTGGCTCCCGATCGAATCGTCGTCAGAATCGCGCTGGCGGGCAGACGCTCGATGTGAGCGGCGCGACTTGGGGGTTGCACTCGGACTTTCGTCCGAATCCGCACTCGCCGACGATTTCGCTTTCGCATACTGGCGATGGGGAACGCCCGTCGGCCGGATTTCGTTTTGGTTGTCCTGGTCCGGTGAAATTGCCGTCGGCTCAACCGCAAGGCACAGGGAAGCAAAGGCGATCGCGCAAAAAACGAAACCGGCGCGATTCCAGCGATTCATGGGCGGCAAATTAGCGGCAAAGATTCAATGCGCGCAAGCGGCTATAAATCTTTTCCGCGCTGGATCAATTCGATTTCGTAGCCTTCGGGCGCGTCGACGAAGGCAATTGCGCTGCCTCCCGGCGTTTTATGGGGCCCGTCTGACAGGGGATATCCCTTCGCGGCCGATTCGCGCGCGAATTTCTCGAGATCGTCCACTTCGAATGCGAGATGAGTCAGGTCCGGGCCGACGATTACCGGTCCGCTTTCGTCGAATTTGCAAATCTCGATCTCCTCGTCGCTTTCGGGAGCTTTGAGAAAAACCAGTTGCGATCCGCGCCCGGAGGTATGTCGCCGGGTTTCCTGTAAGCCGAGCACGTCCTTGTAAAAATTGACCGTTTTCTCAAGGTCCTTCACTCGATAACGGGTGTGTAACAGTTTCTTGACCATGAAATAAGCGTAGACACGAATCACACGAATTCACACGAATAGTTGGAAACCGGATTGACTCCCCAAGCCCTAACTCGCGACAATCGACTACCCCCAGGATGGATCAGCTACTTCACAAGCAGGAAGTTTTTGAACTTATCGGTTTTTGTATGGAGATTCACCGCCAGCTGGGCAAGGGGCACGACGAAGTCATCTACAAGGATGCTTTTGTTGTCGAACTGAGCCGCGCCGGAATTCCGTTTTATCGGGAGAAGTCCTATGCGGTGAGTTACAAAGGGGTCCTCCTTCCTCACAGCTATTACGCCGATTTCATTATTTGGGACAAGATTTTGTTCGAAGCAAAAGCGGTCGAACAGTTATGTGACGCCCACAAGAAACAGGTGTTAAACTACCTTGCTGCGTCGAAGATCCGGCTCGGCTTGCTCGTAAATTTCGGCGGCGACTCGCTTGAATGGAAGCGAATCGTGCTATGAAACTCAGTGCGGACGGCCATTGTACAACGAAATGCGCAGTTCGAGTGAGTCCCGTTGGTGAAAATTTGTGTAATTCGTGTCTAAACCCATGAAACTTGTGATCGCCGCCACCGGCGCCAGCGGTTCGATTTATCTCCAGCGTTTGCTTGAGCAAATCGACGCCACCGCGCACGAGATTCATTTCGTGATGAGCGGTCATTCCAAACAAGTCGCGAAACACGAGCTCGATTCGCTCAAAATTCCGAAAGGAATCGTCCAGCATTCCGAGAACGATCTCAACGTGCCGTTTGTCAGCGGGTCTGCCCGATTCGATGCAATGGTCATTGTTCCGTGTTCGATGGCGACGATCGGACGCATTGCCTCCGGCTCGAGCGACACCGCACTCCTGCGGGCGGCGGACGTTTTCTTGAAGGAGCGGCGCAAGCTCGTTCTGGTGCCGCGCGAGACGCCTTGGAACCTGATTCATGCGCGCAATGTCGTTACGTTGCTCGAAGCCGGCGCGATTGTTCTTCCCGCGATTCCTTCCTTTTATAGCCGGCCGGCGTCCGTGGCCGAAGTTGTTGATACCGTCGTTTGGCGGATTCTCGATCAAATCGGCCTGTCAAGCGCGCGCGCTTATCGCTGGGCCGATAAAACCGCGGGACGCCGCGAACGCAAGAAATCTTGAAGATCGAAGGCTGGAAAGCGCGCTGGTTGATCGCGTTTGGGTTTCATCTCTTGAAGTTGCTTGGGCGCACTCTGCGCTACGAAATCGACGACCGGGCGGGCATTATCGGGCAACCCGTGGCCCGAAATTACATCGGCGCGCTCTGGCACAATCGCTTGTTGATTTTCCCACTCGTGTTGCGGCGCTTTTTTTCAAATCGCCGCGGCGCTGCTTTGATTAGCGCGAGTCGCGACGGCGAATTGTTGAGCGACGCGATTCATCGTTTCGATTACGACGTCATTCGCGGTTCCAGTTCAAGGTTAGGCGCGACCGCGTTGCTTCAACTCGGTGACGTGCTGGCCAATGGCGGAGACGTTGTGATCACGCCTGACGGACCGCGCGGGCCGGCATATGAAATCGGCCCGGGCATGGTTTTTCTCGCGCAAAAAACGGGCGCCGAAGTCCTGCCCATAAACATGGAATATTCCAGCTGCTGGCGGCTCAAAAACTGGGACCGGTTTATCATTCCGCGGCCATTCTCGAAGATCCGCGTGATTATCGGCCGACCCGAACAGATAAGGCCGACCTCGAGCGATGAAGAATTTGAAGCGGAGCGGCTCCGGTTGCAGAACGCGATGATGTCGCTGGTTGAACGCCATTAGCTCATCTAATTTCGTTCCATGGCAAATTTGATCGACGGGCGCACTGTTGCCGAAAAAGTGTATGTCGATCTTCGTGGTGAGATCGCGGCGCTGAAATCAAAGGGAGTCACACCTGGCCTGGCAGTGGTGTTGCTAGGGGACGATCCCGCGTCGCGGGCTTACGTGCGTTCGAAAGATAAGATGAGTCGCGAGCTAGGATTGCATTCGGTCAAGCTTGAACTACCCGAATCGACGAGCCAGAGCGAACTGCTCGCACGCGTTGAAGAATTGAATCGCGATCCGGCGATCCACGGGATCCTGGTTCAATCGCCGCCTCCAAAACAAATCGACGAAGCGGTGATTGTGGGCGCGCTCAATCCGGCGAAGGATGTGGATGGATTTCATCCGCTGAATGTCGCCAAGCTCGCCATGGGTGATTCCACCGGATTCGTTCCATGCACGCCCCTTGGCGTTCAGCGTTTGCTTATTGAGAGCAAAATCGAAATCGCAGGCGCGCACGTAGTCGTTCTTGGACGGAGTATGATTGTTGGAAAACCGGTCGCGCTGTTGCTTATGCAGAAAGCCAAAGGCGGAGACGCGACGGTGACCGTGGCGCACTCGCGCAGCAAAGATTTGGAAGCAATTACGCGCTCGGCCGACATTTTGATCGCGGCCATCGGTCGCGCGCATTTTGTGAAAGCTGGCCATGTTCGCGACGGCGCTGTTGTGATCGACGTCGGAATCAATCGGGTAGAAGACAAGAATGACAAGCGCGGTTACCGGCTGGTGGGCGATGTCGCGTTCGATGAAGTCGTACCGAAGGCGAAAGCGATCACCCCTGTCCCGGGTGGTGTTGGACCGATGACAATCGCGATGCTGATGTCGAATACCGTCAAAGCAGCCCGGCAGTCGATCTAACGATCCTTCGTGTAAACGAGCGCAGGAACGGCGCGCTGATTGGAGTCACGGCTAGAAATTTCGAGGCAATTGAGGGGTGCAAAACCGCTTCGCGGGCGAGCTTGTTAATCCATAACCGTCCCCGATATATCGCCCGATGGGCGCGAATGAAGTCGTCCAGCGCGGATTTCCGGTCGTCGCCGCCGATGATTTTTGCGATTGCGCTGGCAGCGAGCTCACCTGAACGCAGCGCATAATAAATTCCTTCGCCGGTAAACGGTTCGACGACCTGCGCGGCGTCGCCAATGAAAAACAAATTCTCCTGCCTGGATGGAACTGGAGCTCGGGTGAGAGGCGTGATGCTGCGCCATGGTTGGTCGCGAGGAAGGCTAAATTCGTTTTCGGCCCAGGTCTTCAAAGAGGCGATTGTGGGCGCCGTTCCGACCAAACAGAGGTTGAGCTCCTCCGTATTCACGGGTGCCTGGCCGGAATAGCCCTCGGGCAACAGCTGCAAAACGATCCGATTGCCAAAGTCGCATGGCAACGGAACGTGCGCTTGCAACGCGATTCGCTCGCGCTCGGGTCGCGGCAGTAAATTGCATAATCGCGCGACTGTCGAATTGCGACCGTCTGCTCCGACCAGGACGCGAGCCCGAAGCGTGTCGCGAACGAAGTCGATTTTCCAATCGCCGTCCCGCGTTTTATGGAGCGCGACAACCGTCGCTTCCTCGTGAGTTCGAGCTCCTAATTCGCGCGCACGATCAAGGAGCCGTTGGTCAAAGACACTGCGTTTCACCGTGAATATTTTCGCGCCACTTGTTGGAAGCCTTGCCCGCACGTTGCGCCCGCCGACTGTGATGAAATCGACGCTGTCGATGACAGCATGCGGCCAGGTGCGGACTCCGCTGGTCAGACCAAGGCGATCCAGGATCGGTAGACAGCCCGGGTTGATGCAGTCGCCGCAGACTTTTTCGCGCGGAAATTTCTCGCGTTCGATCACGACGGTTCGCAATCCGGCGGCTGCGCAAAACGCGGCACAGCTGGCCCCCGCCGGGCCGCCTCCGACAATCGCAACGTCGACCACTTCCATTCGCGCTCAGTCTCAATTGCGAACGAGCCGCGTTCAACAGTTGTGGCGCGCGATCAAAATAGGAACGAAAGTCTTCTTATGAGTTGGTCTATTCCCGTTATCCGGATCGCCGGCATTCAACTTCGGATTCATATCACGTTCGTTTTGTTGATCGCGTGGCTGGCTCTGGGTTCGGCCAGCGCGGTGATATTTGTTCTGCTGTTGTTTTTCTGCGTGGTGTTGCACGAATTCGGCCATGCCCTCGCGGCGAAAGGTTACGGCATCAATACGCCCGATATTACCTTGTTACCGATCGGCGGAGTGGCGCGATTGGAGAGGATACCGGAAGAGCCGAAACAAGAGTTGGTGATCGCCGCAGCCGGGCCGGCAGTGACCGCGATTATTGCGCTCTGTCTGTTTGTCGTCATTGCGGCGCGAGGCGGAATAGGAATCACAACATCGCTTCACAGCGACGATCTCCTGGTGAACATTTTCAAAATCAACGTTTACTTGCTTCTGTTCAATTTGATTCCTGCCTTTCCGATGGACGGGGGCCGGGTGTTGCGGGCCTTGCTTGCGACCCGACTGAGTTATGCCCGGGCAACTCAAGTTGCAGCAACTGTTGGTCAGGGATTCGCGTTCTTCTTTGGAATTGTCGGCCTGTTCGGGGTCCCGGGACTGTTTCATGCAAATCCGTTTCTAATTTTCATCGCGTTTTTCGTTTACATCGGTGCGTCTCAGGAAGCCGCCCTGGCCCAGATGCGCGATGTCTCGAGAAGATTTCCGGTTTCGAGCGCGATGGTGCGCGAGTTTCGCACTCTGCCGGCGACGGCCACCCTGCAGGAAGCCGTCGACGCATTGCTGGCGACGTCGCAGCACGATTTCCCGGTGGTAGACGAAAGCGGAGGCGTCGCTGGAATTCTGACCCGGCACGATTTGATCGCGGCCCTGCGCAAGGACGATCCGAACATTCGGGTGGCAGACGTGATGAGGCGAGATATTCCAACGGTGACGACCGGAACGCGCTTTGAAGAAGCGTTTCGCATCATGCAGGAGTGCAATTGTCCGGCTGTCCCCGTGCTCGACAGCATGAAACGACTGGTGGGTTTGCTCACTCCCGAAAACGTAAGTGAACTGATGATGGTCCAATCCGCGTTACCGCGGCGCGCGGCTTAGATTTCCTGGAGGGACACGTGCATCGTGTCCCAATATGAGGGCGCCGACAGCGCTCACGCCCTCCAATTGTCGATCTTGATCGCAACGAGTACATTTGC
The DNA here is from genome assembly GCA_963817335.1 of uncultured Verrucomicrobiae bacterium. Classification (GTDB taxonomy): domain Bacteria; phylum Verrucomicrobiota; class Verrucomicrobiia; order Chthoniobacterales; family UBA10450; genus AV40. The sequence goes on from CAWFNX010000005.1 coordinate 543,001, forward strand.
GGACCCACAATGGCGCTGGCGAGAAAACAAAAGCCCGACCTGCAGAAAAAAGTGCACGAAGTACCCCACAAGCCCGGTGTGTACCTGATGCGCGACCGATTCAATCGGGTGATTTATGTTGGCAAGGCGCGCGACCTTCGAAAACGGGTGAGTTCGTATTTTCTGCCGTCCAAATTGGCGCAGGCTGATTTGAAAACCCGCGCGTTGCTCGACGCGACGTGGGATTTCGAAACCCACGTGGTTCGCAGCGAAGCCGAATCGGTCCTCCTCGAAGGCAAGCTGATCAAGGAATATCGGCCGCGCTACAATATCTCATTCCGTGACGACAAACGCTTTTTGCTCGTAAAAGTCGATTTGTCCGAAGAGTGGCCGCGTTTTCGCCTGACCCGTCTGAAGAAAGGCGACAGCTCGCGCTATTTCGGGCCATTTGCGGCCGCAGGTGCGCTTCGGCAGACGCTGAATTTGATGCGAAAGAAATTTGGCGTGCTCACGTTCGGCCGCGGCGCGCCAAGCGAGCGTGAATTGAAGTCTTCCACTTACCAGGTGCCGGTGCGTTTGAGCGAAATAACAGCCGAGCAATATCGCGAGCGGGTGGCGCAGGCGTGCGAATTCCTTGAAGGCCAATCGCGCGAGATGATCGACATGTTGGACGCCGAGATGCGCAAAGCCGCCGAGAAAATGGATTTCGAGAAGGCAGCCGAGCTTCGCAACATGATTGACGATGTCCGGGAGACGACCAGATCGACCCGGCGTTTCACCCGGGGAACATTGCCCAGTGCGATCGATCCGATGGCGGACGTGCAGGCATTGGCGGAAGCGTTGCAACTTCCGCGACCGCCGCGGGTAATGGAATGCTTCGACATTTCGAATATTTCCACGACCCACGTGGTAGCATCGATGGTGTGTTTTCGCGACGGCGTTCCGGACAAAAATTATTACCGCCGTTACAGGGTGCGAACAGTCGAAGGACAGGACGATTTCGCCAGCATGGCGGAGGTGGTAAGGCGACGCTATTCGCGCGTGCTGTTAACAATTGCGGAAAGCGGAAACCAGATACCGGAAAGCGAGAATGAAGAAACGATTGTTGATCTTTCACCAGAGCATTCGCAGGAAAATGCTTTCGAAACTGCGCGTCGCCTCGAATCCTTTCCGGGATCCGGTATCCGCAATCCGCAATTCGTGGCTGTTCGGTTGCCGGACCTGATCATTGTCGATGGCGGCAAGGGCCAATTGTCGTCTGCCTGTCGTGAGCTGCAGCGACTAGGCCTTCATGATTTGCCTATCCTCGGTCTGGCTAAGGAACGGGAGGAAATTTATCGGCCGGGACGAGCCATGCCGCTGCAGTTGCCAGAGGATTCCGGTGCGTTGCACCTGTTGCAACGAATTCGCGACGAGGCGCATCGATTTGCCAACGCTTATCACCAGTTACTGCTAAAGAAGCGAATCGATGAAAGCATTTTGGATGATTGCCCTGGAGTGAGCCAGAACCGGAAAAACTTGCTGCTCCGAAAATTCGGCTCCGTTAATCGTCTTCGCAAAGCGACCTTGGAACAGATCGCGGCTACTGAAGGGATCGGACCCAAACTCGCCGAAGAGGTGTATCGCTTCTTGCAGCGGCATTGACGTCAACGGAAGATGTCGATCTCGCAATGAAGGTCTGGGCGGTAATTCTTCTTTCACTGTTTGGGTCTGGGTTGGCAATCCCGCAAACCTCGCCTCTGTCGTCTGCAACACCCAGCCCTAGCCTCCCGCCCACAGGCGACGAAGAGACGATCATTCCAACCTTTGAAACGCAAAAACTGGCACGGACTTACATTCTCGATATTCCGGCGCCGCGCGGCCAAATCGTGGATCGCACCGGTCTGCCGCTCGCTCAAAACAAGGTCACCTACAATCTGGCGATCAATTTTCCGACGCCGCTGGATTTTACCGACACCAAAGCAGTCGCATTTGCGCGGGAAAAAATCGAGAAGGCGGTCAAGTTAACCGGCCGCGCGATCAAGATTTCGGACGACGCGCTTCTACGTCACTATCACAACCGCGGCATCCTCCCGTTGGAGATCGCGCAGAACCTGACCCAATCGGAGTACGAAGCGGTCAGGGAACGGGCGAAAGATTCTCTGGTCGTGCGTCCGATCTACGTCCGGGTTTATCCAAATGGGAAGGTTGCCGGCCACATTATTGGCTACACCGGCAAGAAAGGCCGCAATCTTGACGGGATCATCGATAACCACGAAACGCTTTGGCCGGAAACGGAGGGACGTGATGGCCTCGAGCAAACATTCAACGAGCTGCTCACCGGAAAACACGGCGAATACAAACTGACCTTCGACAAAGATGGTCGCAAGACGTCGGAGAAATTGATCAAGCCGGCGGTTCCCGGAAACAACATCGTAACCACATTGGATCTCCAGCTTCAGCAGCTCGCGGAAAAAGCGTTGGCGGCAAAAGCCAAACGCGGCGCGATCGTGATCGTAGATCCAACCGATGGCGACATCCTCGCGATGGCGTCGTGGCCGGTCTACGATCCAAATCTTTTTGTCCCGTCAATTTCGGCCGAGAAGTTCAAGCAGTTACAGGACGATCCCGATATTCCGCTTTTAGCGCGAGCTTTCCGTTCGGCCTATCCACCTGGTTCAACTTTCAAAGTCGCGGTCGGTATCGCCGCGCTCGAGACAGGAGCGGTGCGTTCCGACGATCTCTATCAATGCGTGCCGGCGATCCAGATTGGCAATCTCACCTTTCACAATTGGAAGAAGGGCGACCAGGGCGCGGAAAATTTTATTCAGGCGCTTACCGAATCGTGTGACACCTGGTTTTATCAGGTCGGAATCAAAACTGGCGCGCAGCCAATTATCGATTGGGCGCTCAGGCTCGGTTTTGGCGCAAAGTGCGGGATTCCATTGCGTGGTGAAGCTGAAGGGCGCGTTCCGAACGACGATTACATGAAAGCAACCCACGGCCGTAAGATTCTCAATGGCGACATTGCCAACTTGTCGATCGGACAGGGCGACACGCAGGTAACGCCACTGCAAATGGCCCAGGCGATGGCAGTCATTGCCAACGGCGGTAAGTTTTATCAAACGCGGCTCGTGCGGCAGGTGCAATCGGTCGATCAACAAATCGTGACCGCTTACGAGCTGCGCGAGAAACGGACGTTGGATGCCTCTGAGGCAACGATGGACGAAGTTCGTGAAGGGATGATTCAAGTTGTTAACGGACCGAACGGCACCGGTCACGAAGCGGAGTTGGACGGCGTTGAAGTCGCCGGAAAAACCGGCACCGCGCAATGGGGCCCGAAAAACAAAGAACGTACTGCCGCCTGGTTTGCCGGATTTTTACCGGCTGACCAACCACGTTATGCGTTTTCGGCGGTCTACGAAGGCGAAGTCGGAAGCAAAGTCCACGGGGGTACGACGGCGGCGCCGATGATCGCCGACATCTTCAAAGAAATTTACAAATCGTCGGAAACCAAGGGTCGCACCAGGAAAGAACCGACTCAAGAAGTTCGCCGCGCTCAGCCCGTCGAAGAAGGAGACGACTCGGACTAGACAGCGGCCGTTTCTTTCGGCTGCTCCATGGTTCCTTTGAATTTAGGTTCTTCCGGTTCCAGGCCGAAATTTTCGGAATAGAGACTACGAATCTTCTCGAGATCGTCCGCGGTTAAGGGTGGGCAATCGGGCGCCTTTGCGAACTCAACCAGTTGCTCTTCGTTGTAGATGTTGGGCAGAGTCGAAGCGACGCGATCGTCCGCGAGCAGCCAGAGAAGGGCCGCTTGCCCAAGGGTGCGACGAGTGTTTTCGAGAAAACGCAATTTGTCGATCTTCTTAACGCCGTTAAGCAACCAACTGCGGGGACGATGGCTGCGGTGATCGGTTGGTGGGAAAATCGTGTCGGCGGTGTATTTCCCTTCCAGCATGCCGGACGAATGCGTTACGCGAATCATGAACATCGTGTCCTTGTTCAATTCCGTTGCCACGTCCTGCATCGCGCCCCCTGGATGTTGCTCGAGCATGTTGTAGATGTGCTGGATGCTGGTGATATGGCGTTCGCGGATGCAATTCGCGCCTTCATAAAGCCAGCCGATCGCCGGTCCAAGGGCGATGCCGAAATAACGAATTTTTCCCGATGCTTTCAAATTCTCGAGAGTCTTCCAAACCGCGTCATCGTAAACCTGTTCCATCCGGATGTTGTGGAGCTGCAACAGGTCGATTCGATCGGTTTTCAATCGCTTCAGAGCCGCGTCAGTTGCGCGTTCGATTGCTTCTGGCGAAAAATCCTGCGGGATTTCGCGCTGACCGCGGCCGCGGGCTTCGCCGTAATTCACGAAGTCATAGCCGACCTTGGTCGCGATGACGATTTCGTCGCGCTGTTTTGGAAACGCCTTGGCGATTAATTCTTCGCTCAATCCATTGCCGTAGGTGTCGGCCGCATCGAAAAGGGTCACCCCGAGATCGAATGCCTTGTGCATCAGCGCGATTGCTTCGCCCTCGGTAAAATTTCCCCACCATCCGGTCGAAACCGTCCAAAGGCCAAAGCCGACCTCGCTCACGGTGAGATCGGTGTTCTTGTAGGTCCGAAATTTCATCGCGAAAATTTACCACGAAGGACACGAAGATCACGAAGGATATTTAGCTTCGTGCCCTTCGTGCTCTTCGTGGTTAATTAGGAGGCGTGAAAGGCAAACCTGATGCCGGTTTGTTGATCGTGGGCCATGGCTCGACGGTCAACCCTGACTCGAGCGGGCCGACATTGGGCCATGCCGTTGAAATTCGCCGGCGGAAGCTTTTCGCGGAAGTACAGTGCGCGTTTTGGAAGGAAGAACCAAGTTTGCGTGACGCGCGGTTCCTGTTCGATCCAAAAACGATCCGTAAGGTCTGCGTCGTGCCCAACTTCATCAGTGAAGGTTATTTTACCCAGACCGTCATTCCCAGGGAACTTGAGTTGAACGGGAAGGTCACCAGGCGCCCGGATGGTCAAACCTGGTACTATGGCGAACCGGTGGGCAATCATTCGCTAATGACCGAGTTGCTGGTGGAGCGAGCCCGGGAGATTGCGCCGGAAGTCCCCGAGCCCGCGACGAGTTTGCTGATCGTCGCGCACGGAACGGACCTGAACGAGAACAGCGCAGTGGCGGCGAAGCGCGAGGCCGAAAAAATCCGGGCGCTAGGGCGTTATGCCAATGTGCTGAACGTCTATATGGAGGAATTTCCGTTGGTGTCGGACTGGAGAGTGCTGACCAGCACGCCCAACGTGGTCGTCGTCCCGTTTTTCATTTCCGACGGACTCCACAGCTATCAAGACATTCCAGTATTACTCGGCATTGCAGACGAAGGTTCGCCCGCTGCCGGTCGGAAAGGCGTCGACGTCTTTCGGCGTGGCCCCTATCGCATCGATAATCGCTCGCTGTTTTACGCAAGCTCGATCGGCACCGACCCGCGGGTAGCCGATATCATCGTCCAACTGGCGTCCACAGCGGCCCGGGCGGACGATTCAGAGAATTAACCGAGAAAAGTTGCACACGAGCCCGGGCTCGCAATCTTGCCTGACCGACAAACTTCTCGCATGCACGCAGACACTCTCAAAAAGCTTCAGGATATCGGCGCTTATGTTCTGGCCAGCGGCTGCACCAAGAAGAGCGTCAAGCAGGTCGCGGAGATGATTCGGGCGGTGCGCGGTTATCGGTTCGTTGCCATTTACAAAATCGTGAAGAACGAATTTGTGATTTTGGCCGGCACCGGAAACGAGCCCGTAACCTATCCTCGCTTCCCAACTACTCAGGGTTTGTGTGGTGCCGCCCTGGAATCGGGGAAATCCATCGTGGTCGCGGACGTTTCGAAAGATAAGCGTTACCTGCCGACTTTTCATACGACGCGCTCGGAAATCATTGTTCCGATGCGGTGTGAAAACCGCCATATCGTCGGAATGATCGATGCCGAAAGCGATAAGGTGAAGGCCTTTGGCGAAGAGGATCGACAATTTCTCGAGCGTGCCGCCGGCTTGATCGCGCACTGCGTGGCTTAGCTGGCTCAATGCCGGACCCGACCGAGACAACGCTCGCCACGGTGCTCAACAATAGCGAGGCAGTCGGTCAAATTCTGATTCAACAAACCGATCTCGGTGGATTTGTCCTTTGTCATCGCGAAGATCGAACAAACGAGAATGTCGAAAATTTTTCCCGAACCGAAGATGCGATCGAAATCGCGCGATATGACGATACTGGAAGTTACCGGCCGTTGAAAACTGCGCCTAATCTTCGCCACGGCTGGCGGTTGATCCTTGCCGATGTCGATCAGCTCAGGCGTGCCGTCGATTACTTTTATCCGGCACGACTGGCCATGATTGAGGCGTGGAACCAGAATCGACTGGTAACGACGTCATTGCGCGACACTTTGAATCGGCAATCGGGGATGTATCGGGTTGCGGCGAAGATCTCCGACCAACAAATCGATGGTGTTGTCGGCAATCTTTGTAAGTCCGGCGACGGCTGTTTGCGGACCATTTTATGGAAACGCGATTGGGAAGGTGCTGTTCCGTCGACGAAATTGCCGCGACAGAAATTTGATCCGGCCTACGATCAGACCGGCAACAACAGGCGCACCGTTCCGCTTCTCTGTCAGGAAGCGTGCAGCCTGCTCGTGAATGAATGCCGCAAGGCGGTCAAAGGCGAGACAAACGAATGATCGTTCGGGCGCGAGTTGTCGTGACGATGGATGGTCCGCCGCTCGACAATGGAGCCGTTGTGGTGGTGCGCGATCGTTTCGCGGATGTCGGAAAATTCCCGGAGATCGCGAAAAGCCATTCCGGCGAAGAGATTGTCGATCTCGGTGATCAAGTATTGTTGCCGGGGTTGATCAACGCGCATTGTCACCTCGATTATACCTGTTTACGGGGCAAGATCCCGCGCCAAAAGTCGTTCACCGGCTGGATTCGCGCGATCAACACGGAGAAGGCGAAACTTTCGCCGGACGATTATGTCCGATCGATTAAAGACGGCTTCGCCGACGCGAAGCGATTTGGGACAACAACCATCGCGAACCTCACTGCGTTTCCGGAGTTGGTCTCGGGAATCGAATCGCCAATTCGGACCTGGTGGTTCGCGGAACTGATTGACGTGCGCGACCCGAGCCGCTCCGACGAACTTGTCGATTGCGCGGTCGACTTTTTGAAATCGCAAGAACATTGGGGACTCGCGCCGCATTCGCCATTTACAGCCTCACAGAGCTTGTATCGGCGTTGTGAGGAAATTGGGCAGCGCGACAACGTTCTGCTAACAACGCACCTCGCCGAGTCGCGCGAGGAAGCATCGATGTTCCGAGAGGAGGGCGGCGAGCTTTACGATTTTCTGAAGCAGATCGGACGTAATATGAGCGATTGCGGTGGGCGAATGCCGATCCAGCGGATGATCGAAGCCAGTCGATCGTATCTGCTCGTGCACGTGAACGACGTATCTGACGAAGATCTGCGGCTGATCAAGACAGGGGCAACGAGAAACTCAGTGGTGCATTGTCCGCGGAGCCACGATTACTTTGGGCACTCGCCGTTTCAGTTTCACAAACTGCGCGAGCTAGGCTTCAACATTTGTTTGGGAACGGACAGTCTCGCGAGCAATGACGACTTGAGCCTGTTCGCCGAGATGCGGGCGTTCCGAAATGAATTTCCGGCTGTACCGCCGAAAGAGATTTTGAAAATGGTGACTCAAAATCCCGGACGAGCATTAGAGCAGGGAGAGGCCTTGGGGAAGATCCGCCGAGATTTTTCTGCAGATCTAATTGCGATCCCGGTGGCCGCATCCGAGTCAGCCCTCGAAGAAATCATTTCCTTCGAGGGAACGGTAGGCTGGTCGATGATCGCCGGCCAGATTTCGGCTTAGCCGGCTAAATTCTCAAAATCGCTTTCTTTTTCTCAAAACTGAAATATTCTCCGCGCTGAGATTTCCCATGGCTAAAATCGTAGTTATCGATGACGAACCCGCGATGGTAGAAGTGATAGTGACTCTCTGTCGCGAAAAAGGACACCAAGTTTTTCCCTTCAACGCCCCCTCGAAGGCGATCGAGCAGCTCGACGCCATTCAGCCCGAAGTCGTAATCACCGACATCAAAATGGAAACGATGAACGGCTTCGATGTGTTGCGGCACGTGCGCGAGCATCAACGCCAAACCTCGGTCATTCTGATCACCGCATTCGGATCCGCGGAAACCGCGGTGCAGGCGATGAAGATGGGCGCTCGGGACTACATCCTCAAGCCGTTTAAGATCGACGAACTCCAAACGCGCATCCAGATGGCGCTCGACTATCAGGCGGCGGTCGGCGAGGTCACCTATCTTCGCAAAGAGCTCAAGGAAAAACACAAGCTTGAGAACATCATCGGCACCAGCGGCAAGATGGAGCACGTTTACAATCTCATCAGCAAAGTCGCCGACACCGATAGCACGGTCCTGATTGTGGGCGAAAGCGGCACCGGCAAGGAGCTGGTCGCGCGCGGGCTGCATTTCAACAGCAACCGGCAGCATCATCCCTTTGTGGCGATCAACTGCAGCGCGCTGCCGGAGAATTTGCTGGAGTCCGAACTGTTTGGCCACAAGAAAGGATCGTTTACGGGCGCGGTCGCGGACAAGCGTGGTTTATTCGAGGAAGCAAATCTCGGGACGATTTTTCTCGATGAAGTGAACTCCATGGCGCCGCAATTGCAGACAAAACTTCTGCGCGTATTGCAGGAGCGCGAGGTCCGACGCGTTGGCGATAACAAAAGTTCGCCGGTCAACGTTCGCGTCGTCGGCGCTACGAACGAGCGCCTTCAACCGAAACTGAAAGACGGAACATTTCGCGAAGACTTATATTATCGCCTCGCCGTGATTCCAATTGAGATTCCGGCGTTGCGCGAGCGACTCGAAGACGTGCCGCTGCTGGTGAATCACTTTTTGCAAAAACAGGCGAGCGCGACTGGCGGCGAACCGAAGAAAATTGATCCGGTGGCGGTCGATATTTTGTGTCACTACAATTACCCCGGAAACGTGCGCGAATTGGAGAACGCGATTGAGCGCGCCTGGGCCCTGTGCGAGAACGAATTGATTTTGCCGACCGATTTGCCGCCGCACATTGTCAATCACGCTCACGACAGCAAAACCGACCAGGCGATCGCGAACATGCCCGTAGGACAGACCCTGGATGAATTCGTTCAGCAGCAGGAGCGCAATTATATCGAGGCGACTCTGGCCCACTGTGATGGCGCGCGCGAAAAAGCGGCCAACATGCTGGGAATCAGCATGGCCACGCTTTATCGCAAGATCGAGCCGAAGAAGAAATAGCTCGCGACGTCGTTAGCCGCGCTTGGCAAAGATTTGGAGCTGCTCTGCTGCTTCCTGAAGTTCGTCGAGCTTCTCTAAGGCTGCTTTTTGTTTCGCGAGAACGTCGTCGTTCGCGGCTTTGATTTCCTCGAGGGCTTTTATTGCTGCCGACATCGATTGGAGATCGTCTCCGGTCGTGGCTGGCCGGGACGTTGATGTTGCAGCTGCGGTCGAGGTTGCCGCTTGAACGATGATCGGCGCGGGCGACTGAGCCGTGGCCTTAGTTTCAAGAGATGCTGATGCGGCAACGAAGAATAGAAATGCAACGAAGCGAATCGGATTAGTCATTATTTTGGAGGCGGTGGAGGTTTGTGCTTGCCGCCGGCTCGACTCATGAAGATTCGCGCCGAACGAATCTTTTCGCTCAAGTCGGCGATCTTCTGGTCGATATTGTTTTGATTATCAGCCAGTTGGGCTTGCTGCTGCTTTAACGCATTGACAACCTGGATTATTGACGAGGACGAGTCCTGCGCATCTCCGGAGCTGAGCATTGCAGCAAAGATCGACAAGGAAATTAAGGCGAGAACAGCAATCTTACTCATTGCGATCGACCCGCGTAAATTCTCGCAACCCGGACTGTCTCTCCGACGTCGCTGAGCTTGGTCTCGATTTGCTTCTGATTCTCCGCCATTTGCGCTTGCTGCGTTTGAACTTCCTTGATCAGTGCGAGAAGTTTTACCTCCAGGTTTGCCTCCGGCGTTTGGGCAACGCCGCCAGAGGTCACGAAGATCGCGAACATCAGCAAAGGAAAAACTCTATTCATTTCGGCGAATGGTGAATCCCTTGCCCAGAGTAGCAATTCACGTTCCGGGATAGGTGATTTGCCGCCAAATCCTCGTCCCACCGTAGGAGCGGCCCGTAACCTGCTTGCCTGTCGCTCGCCCGACAGTACACTCCACACTATGGCCGGACCTGGGATGCATCAGACGCAGAATCTTTCTCTGCAGCAAGTCCTTGCCCCGCAACTCCAGCAAAGCCTCCTGATTCTCCAGGCTCCGTTGCTCGAGCTGCGGAATCTTGTTCAGCAGGAGATGGAAACCAACCCGGTGCTGGAGGAATTGGCCGATCCACCAAACCCGGAAGCGCCCCCCGAGTCTGAGGCGCCGGCTGACGATAATTTCAAAGAGGAATTCGATCGGCTTGCGAAACTGGATGACGAATGGCGCGATTACATGGCGCAATCGAGCAGCTACAGCGGCCGCTCACAGGAAGCCGAAGAAAAAAGGCAGTTCTTTTTCGATTCGATTCCGACCCAGGAGACGTTGCAACAGCACTTGATGGGACAGCTCAATCAGAACGTGCTGAATGCAGACGATCGCAAAACGGCCGAGCTGATCATCGGGAACATCGACGATAACGGATTTCTGCAGACGACACCGGAGGAGATGGCGCTCAACACTGGAATCCCGAAAGAGGATTTCGAGAATATGCTCACGCTGATCCAAAGCTTCCATCCGCCAGGCGTGGGCGCGAGAGACTTGCGCGACTGTCTGCTTATTCAGCTCAAGCGCGAAGGCCGGCAAAGCAGCCTCGAGTACAAAATCATCGCCGATCACATGCAGGATTTAGGCAAGCGGCGGTTCCCGGAAATAGCGCGGCGAATCGGAATTGGCGTCGAGCAGGTCCAGAAGTGCGCCAACAATATTGCCCAGCTCGATCCGCGGCCGGGCGCCATCTTCGCCGAAGCTCCGAAAAATTATGTTCTGCCGGATGTGACCGTGGAAAAGGTGAACGGCAGCTACCAGGTGATTTTAAACGGCGAACAAATTCCGCATCTGCGCATCAGCAATACTTACAAGGACATCATGGCGCAGGATCGCAACGGCAGCGATGTGAAGGACTACATTCGCGACAAGATCCGAAGCGGAAAATTCCTGATCAAGTCGATTCATCAGCGCCAGCAGACGATTTCCAACATTGCCCACGAAATCGTGAAACGGCAGCGTGAGTTTTTTGATAAAGGTTCCGCATTCCTAAAACCGATGACCATGGTGCAAATCGCCGACGCGGTGGGAGTTCACGAAACCACTGTGAGTCGCGCCATCTCCGGAAAGTACATGTCCACCCCGCAGGGAGTGTTCGAAATGAAATACTTTTTCACGCCCGGTTATCAAACCGCGACGGGGGAGTCGATGAGTAACACGAGCGTGAAGGAAGCAATTCTTGATCTGGTGAAAGATGAAGCCGGGAATTCGCCGCTGAGCGACAAAGAAATCGTGGAGATTTTGAGTAAACGCGGCATTCCCATCGCCCGGCGCACCGTCGCCAAATACCGGACCGAGCTGAATATTCTGCCGAGCAATATGCGCCGCAGATATTAAGCGCTGGGTGCGCGGCATCCCGATACTCGATACTGGATGCTAGATTCTGGATTGTTCATCGAGTATCTAGACTCGAGTATCAAGCATCGTGCTTCCATGAAGACATCTCTTCGCGCCAGGATTATTGCGGAATGGCGCGGTTTGCCGGGAAAAACCGTGACTCACAACCGATGGGCGCTGCCGGCCGACGTCTTGCCAAACCTCATGCAACGGCTGGGCTTGAAGGAAAGGTTGGACGAAACCGAAGTGGCCGACGCCTGGAGCAACATCGTCGGCGAATTTATTGCCGCCCATTCCGCTCCGGTGGCATTGCGCGACGGGGTGCTTTACGTGCGTGTGTTACAGCCTGCATTGCACTACGAGCTGGAGCAGGTCTCGAAGATGGACATTTTGCGCAAACTCAAGCAGCGCTTCGGGGGAAAGATCATTCGTGACGTTCGCTTTCGCGTCGGTTAACCGTTGGAAACCATGCGAATTGGCGCCGAACATGAGATTCACATTGAGCAGCTCAAGCTGCTTGCCCACATTGGCGTATCAAGAGCCGAGAGAGCGAAGCGTCAGCGTCTTGTTCTCAACCTTACGGTCTGGCCGGCCCGGGACCTGCGTGACGTCAAAGATGTGGTGAGTCGAACGGTCGATTACGCTCTCCTTTGTCAGGAGACAAAAACATTCTGCGCCCAAGAATCGCCGAAGCTTTTGGAAACCCTGGCCCAAGATCTTACGGCTCATCTTCTGCGTAAATTTCGCATTCAAAAAATTCGCCTTGAGGTCCGCAAATTTGTTTTGAAGGACGCGGCTTATGCTGCGGTCATCCTGACTCGCACGGCCTCGGTGGACTGATCCCATGCGCAAGGGAAGATTTCGCAAATCCATGGCGCCGGTCGCAGCCCGTTATAGCGAATCGCAATCGTTTGATCGCCGCCTCTATCGTAACGACATCGCCGGGTCGATTGCCCATGCGGCTGCGCTGGCGAGAGCTGGGATTATTTCCGCCGAGGAAAAGAAAAAGATCGAGTCCGGTTTGCGGGAGATCGACCGCGAAATCGCTTCGGGAAAATTTCTGTGGAATCAATCGCTCGAAGACGTGCACATGAATATCGAGAACGCGTTGACCCAAAAAATTGGCGAAGCGGGGGCGAAGCTGCACACCGCGCGCAGCCGAAACGATCAAATCGCGCTGGACCTGCGGCTGTACGTTAAAGACGAAATCCGCCGCACATCTTTGCAGGTCAAGAAACTGCAAAAGTCACTGCTCGGCCTCGCCCAAAAACATGTGGGTGTTCTGATCCCGGGATATACCCATTTGCAACGCGCCCAACCTGTTTACTTCGCTCATTATTTGTTGAGCCAGGTCGAGGCCCTGGCCCGCGATGTGGAACGCTTGAATGATTGTCTCGAGCGAACAGACGTTTTGCCGCTGGGGTCCGGCGCGCTCGCAGGTTCGACCATCGTACTCGATCGCGAATCCATCGCGGGCGATCTCAAATTCACGCGGGTCAGTCAAAACAGTCTCGACGCCGTGAGCGATCGCGATTTTGTCTGCGAATTCCTGTTTTGCCTCGCCATGATCGGAATGCATCTGTCGCGTCTGAGCGAAGATTTGATCGTTTGGAGCACGAGCGAGTTCGGTTTCGTCGAATTCAGCGAAGAATTTTCAACCGGCTCGAGTTTAATGCCCCAGAAAAAGAATCCGGACATGGCCGAGCTCACCCGGGGGAAGACTGGGCGTCTTTACGGAAATCTGGTGTCGATCTTAACGACATTGAAAGCGCTGCCGTCGTCATACAATCGCGATCTTCAGGAGGACAAAGAAGCCCTGTTTGATTCGGTCGATACCGTGATTTCCGCCGTGGAAGTTTTTTCGGCCATGCTCCCGAGAATGAAAATCAATCGGGAGAGGATGAAGGCGGCGGCCAGCGACCCCAACCTACTTGCCACTGATCTGGCCGAATACCTCGTGCACAAGGGGATGGCTTTTCGTAAAGCGCATGAAACGGTCGGAAAGATCGTAGCCGACGCGACCGATAAACAAATGCCGCTGAGCGCCATCCCGCTTGCGAAACTTAAAAAGTATTCGTCCCTATTCGCAGTCGATGTCTCAAAGTTATTTGATGTTCGACGTTCCTTGTCCGCCCGGCGGGCTACCGGCGCCCCGTCGCCGGAAAACGTCAAGGCGCAGATCAAACATTGGCGTGCGCAGCTTCGCGGCTAATCTTCCGGCGTGACACAAACTAAGCTGGTGCAGGACAAGGACGGTTGGAAAACAGTTTCTGCTGAAATTAATTTTTCGAATGCTCACCTTAAGGTCGTGACCGAAGAAGTTAGGACGCCTTCTTCTGACGAACCTCGGCTCTGGACGACGGTCAGACGAAAGGCCGCAGTTGTGATTGCGCCCATGACCGGCGATGGAAAATTTTTGTTAATCAAAGAGGAACGGATCCCGATTCGGGCGGCAATCTGGTCGATGCCGGCGGGCCAGATCGACAAGCCGGATCCTACCGAATCGGAGATAGAAGCTGTCGCCTTACGAGAGCTGCACGAGGAGACCGGTTATGACCTCGCGCCGGGCGGGGAAATAATTCCGCTTGGATTCTTTTTCACTTCGGCTGGGCTCACTGACGAGCATTGCTATTTCTTTCTGGTGCGTCCGGTGCGGCGCGCGGCGGTTCACAAGCGCGAAGAAGGCGAGGCAATCCTTGAGTGTCGGGCAGTAGACGACCATGAATTGAGTCGAATGATTTCCCGGAATGAGATTCGCGATTCTAACACCCTGGCGATTTGCGCCCGTCTGGCTGCTCGAGGCTTGATCTCGCTCGGCCCAGGTTGATTGGTCATGGCGCTTAAGGACATCTTTAAGTTTCGGGATCTGCCCGAAAGCGAAACCTCGAAACCGTTCCTGGAACATCTCGAGGACCTGCGTTGGACCGTGGTTAAAATGGCCATCGCCATTTTGGTTGCGATGATCGTTTGCTTTCTGTTTCGCCAAACCCTGGTGCGGGTAATGCAGGCGCCTTTGCATGCGGTCGATCCGCAAGTTGGTTCGCTCAAAGCGCTCGGGATCACCGATTCGATTGTGATTTCGTTTCATCTCGCGTTTTACTCCGGGATCGTTCTGTCATTCCCATTGCTTCTCTATTTCCTCGCGCAATTTGTGTTGCCGGCGCTGACCGCGGTGGAAAAGCATTTTCTCTTTCCGGCAATCATTGGGAGCTTTGGTCTGTTTCTCCTCGGCGTTTGCGTTTGTTACTTCTGGTTGTTGCCCAAAACGATTCTTTTCTTTTTCCGCGATACCCAGTCGCTTGGCTGGGCACCGACCTGGACGGTCCAACAATATTATTCTTTCGTGACGAAGTTCGTTCTCGGTTTCGGATTGGCGTTTGAATTGCCGGTAGTCGTGCTGGCCTTGGTTTATTTCGGCTTGATCACTTACAAATTCATGGCCCGCACCCGGCCTTACGCGATCGTGCTCATCTTTATTTTGGCCGCAATCATTGCACCGACTCCAGATTTCCTGACCTTAGTGGCAATGGCGCTGCCGATGGCACTCCTCTACGAAAGTTGCATTTGGATCGCCTGGATCATGGAGCGCCGAGCAGCGCGCTCGCGCCCAACCTGACGCGTGGAAATCGCTTCCTACTACACGTTATTTTCCATTGTCGCGTTTATCCTTGGCGCGGTATTTGGGTCGTTTCTTAACGTCAGCATCTATCGGCTGCCACGCGACATTTCGGTCAACAAACCGCGCCGGTCGTTTTGCCCCGCCTGCCACGCGCCGATTCCATGGCAACAAAACATTCCGCTGCTTAGCTGGCTGCTCCTGCGTGGCCGATGCGCTAAATGCGGCGCAAGGATCGCGTTTCGTTACTTTGGCGTCGAATTGTTGACTGCGCTTTTGTTTCTCGCGGTCTGGGAATTTTTTCCGTGGCAGGTCGCTATCGCCTACTGGATTTTTGTTTCCATCTTGATCGTAGCGACATTCGTCGACCTGGAACATTTCATTATTCCCGATCAGATAACGATTGGCGGGGCGATCGCGGGAATTGGGGCCAGCATTGTGGTCCCGGCTTTGATGGACGCCGATTCACGCGTTGTTGCCCTTGTGCGCTCCGTCCTCGCCGCGGCCTTGGGTTATGTGATCTTGTGGATTGTTCTGGAGGGCGGAAAAATCGCGTTCGGCAAAAAACGGGTCGAACTCGACGCGCCAACTCGGTTTACCTGGACGCGACAGGGCGATGATGCCGATTTTGTTGTGGGCGAGGAACGCAGTCTATGGAGCGATTACTTTGCCCGTGAAAAAGACCGTCTTCTTCTTCATTGCGACGAAGCGACGATTGACCAGCGCGCGTTTGGCCTTGAAGTCCTGGAGTTCCATTACAACCGCGTGCGCGTTGGAGACGATGAGTTTCTGCTCGATACCGTCGATCAAATTTCCGGGGTTGCGCGTGAGCTGGAGATTCCGCGAGAAGCAATGGGTCGCGGTGACCTGAAATTCCTTGCCGCAATCGGCGCATTTTTGGGCTGGCGCGGTGCGCTTTTCAGCATCTTTGCCGGCTCTGTGGCCGGTTCCTTGGTGGGATTGGCCACGCTGCTGGTCGGCAAACGGGTTTGGTCAGCAAAGCTGCCGTTCGGCCCTTATCTCGCTCTGGGGGCGCTAATTTGGATGTTCTTCGGCGAGAAGTTCGTCCGCTGGTATTTCCAACTGATCAGCCCGGTTTAAACAAAGGACGTAAACGCAAACCACTGCGGCCAATAGGTTCGAGTAATTTCCTGTAACACTTCGGCCCACCTCTGCATTGCGGCCGCGATTATTTCGTCCCGCGATTCTCCATTCCGTGCGCATAGAATGGGTTCGCGGGCGACGATTTTGTATTTGCGATGTCCGGTGCGAACAATGAAAAGCGGATAAATCGGCGTTTCCGAAATCTGCGATAGAACAAAAGGACCGTTAGGTAGACGAACGTTCCGGCCGAAAAACGTAACTGCGCCCTGGCCGACTTCGCCGACGACACGGTCGCCTTGCATGGATATGATCTCGCCCGCTCGCAGGGCGCTGAGTAGATCAAACGCAAGCGACGTTCCGTCACTGCTATAGCCGACCTTAACGGCGCCGGCCGTCGATTGCTCCAACGCCAGTTGGATGTGCTCGGCCGATGAAGGATCGGGCTCCGGTGCGCGCACCATCCGGATCGAGCGATGGAACTTTTGGGCAAACAGCGCTGCCGCCAGATCGTAGCTCCCCATGTGGGCGGTGAGCACGATGGCGTTGCGTCCGGATGCGAGTTGCTCGAGGTAGCGCATTCGTTCGAGTTCGTACTTAAATCGTGGCTTCAAAATTCGATACGTTGCGGTGTCGGCAAGTGACCAACCGAAATTGGCAAATACGCGGACTACTCGCATCCAGTTCGCAACGAGCCATGAGTTCGGTAGAACGAGTCGCAGGTTTCTCATTAGCGCGCGACGGGCGCGGCCGGCGAAGAAAAAGAATACAACGGCGGTAAACCAAATTAGGGCCGCATGAAAAACTGCAGGGATGTAGGCAACCGACCAATCGATGACTCTCCGCCAAAAAACACTTTCGATCGCAAATCGGCTGCGCTCCATCGCAGCTCGAGAAAATGGACTTTTGGGCGGGTAAACGCAATCAGTTCCCGGTGCGGATCGAGCCACGGATTCTTCATGGCTGCGGTTTTCCGGTACCTGCTCTGGGGCATCGACTTTGGTTGAATCGATCGGTTAACTACGAAAGCTTTCGTCAGATCCAAACCATCGACAATCCAATTGAGCGTGATTTTCAATTTAAAAGGTCGCTTGGATTCCCAGATGAAGTATTCACCCGAGCGGGGGATTTACTTAGACTTTCTCGATGATCTTTAAGAACGGGCGATTGATTTTTCCGAACGGCGTTCGCGATGGACTCGATTTGCTCGTCGAGGACGGGATGATTACTGCAATTCGGGGGGAGGCCCCGGCAATGGGCGAACAAATTGTCGACCTTGAGGGCAGTTATCTCGCGCCGGGATTTGTCGATATTCATGTCCACGGCGCAATGGGCCGGGACACGATGGAGGGAAGTGAGGAAGCGTTTCGTGCGATTTGCGATTACCACGCGACCGGCGGCACCACTTCTCTCTTACTCACGACCGCGACCGCCCCAACGAAAGCGATTATTAATGTTGTGAATGCAGTGCGCGATTGCCGGTCTTCGATCAAACAAATTTCAGGTGTCCACATTGAGGGGCCGTTCATTTCCAAGGCAAAAGCGGGCGCCCAACGGGTAAGTTCGATGCGCAAGCCGACGCCAGCCGCCTACGCGCCGCTACTGAAGCATTGCGATATCATCAAGCGAATGACGATTGCGCCGGAGCTGCCGGGCGCCCTGGAGTTGATCGATCAACTTTGCGCAAACGGAGTCAGCGTTAGCGGCGGTCACAGCGATGCCTGGGAAGACGATGCGCGAACGGCGTTCGAACATGGAATGCGAAATGTGACCCACACCTTCAATTGCATGTCGACCACCAGGCGTCGCGGGATCGATCGGGTTGCCGGGTTGCTCGAATTCGCCATGAGCGAACCGGAAATCATTTGTGAGCTGATCGCCGATGGGCACCACGTTTCCCCGACCCTGATGAAAATGTTGTATCGGGCGAAAGGCGCCCGCGGAATTTGTCTGGTCACCGATGCGACCGCGGGCGCCGGTCTGCCCGACGGCTCCAAGTTTTCGCTCTACGGAACGAAATGCATTGCTGAGGCCGGTGTCTGTCTCCTGGCGGATCGGTCCGCCCTGGCCGGCAGCGCGTCGCGGATGATTGACCTCATCCGCACCATGGTCACGAAAATTGGCGTGCCATTGCCCGAAGCGATTGTAATGGCGACAGACACGCCGGCGTTCGCGATCGGCTTGAGCAACAAAGGCCAATTCAAAATCGGTGGTGACGCGGATCTAGTCGTGATTTCACCCGAGCTGGAAGTGTTGCGGACTTTTCTGGGCGGAAACGAAGTGTTTCGAGCTTAAATCGATAACAGAAATTCGGCGATGTCGAGAGACGCGCGGGGACGGCTGATTTTGAAAATGTTCGCCGACCATTCGTCCCATTGCTGTGCGTTATTCGCGAATGCGCGTTGCACCTGGGACAAAACGTCGTCATTGGAAAGCGCGATGACGCCAGAGTTCGTTTCGACGATCAACTGCGCGTTGCCTTCCTCCTGGCCCGACACCACGTGATTGATGATCATGGGACAGGCTGCGGCGATCGTTTCCTGGACCGTTGCGCCGCCGGCCTTACCGATGAGAACGTGATTCTCGCAAAGCAAACGCGGCATCTCTTCGGTCCATCCATAAATTTGAATTTTGCGATCGCCAGCGGTTGACTCAATTGCCCGTCGTAATTTTTCGTTCCGACCAACTGTGACAGTCAGCTGAATATTTAGAGCAAGAAGTTTTCGAACGAGGTCCGGCGCGCGCTGAGTTCCAGCGTTGATCACATAGAGGACGCGCGGCGCAATATCGCGTGGCGACGGTCGATCTTTCCCAAGATCGGCGAACCGCGGACTGACCGGAAATCCGAACACCTTGATCTTTTCCTGGGCAACGCCGTGGTCATGGACAACGGCAGAACTTTGGTCGTTAGCGACAATGAAATAATCCGCTGGAGCGTGGTACCAGATCGCATTCACTGTGATTGAATCCGTCACGACCGCGACGTTTTTGCATCGGCGATCGTTTCCGAGGATTTGCTGCAACAAATAAGGATAGGGCGGGAAGGTCGAGACGACGACGTCCGGCTGAAAACGGTCGAGTAAGCGCCCTAGATTCTTCTTTAGGCCGCGAAATTTTTGGAAGCGTTGATCGAAATCTTTCTTTCGATCGAGCCAATCGTAAACGTAGCGCCACGATCGAGGCCAGCGATTGATGAGTCCGATGTAAGCCCGACGAATAATCTCGTTCAGCGCGCCGAACGTTTCAGGAAACAGATCGCGCATCTCTACTTCCACTTTCGGCGCGATTCGCGCGAGTCCGGCCCGGACGCCGCGGGCTGCGCTGTTGTGACCTTCACCAAAACCGGCGGTGAGGATCAGGATTTTTTTCACGATATGAGATTGTCGATCACGCGGCCGGGCGCGCGCGGAACTTTAATGGATATTTCCGGTCGGCAAAGTAAACTTGTCCGCGTGAAATTTTTGCAGACCACCTGGCGGGTTTTTCGGCGCCTTATCTGGGAAACCGCGACCGACAATACGACCGGTCTGGCGGCCCAAATGGCTTACACCCTTTTAATCGCCCTCGCGCCGGTGTTGCTGTTTCTGTGGCATTTGTTGGGGCTGTTTGGGACCGACCCTGCGAAATTGCACGGAATCTTCGGTGTTCTGAAAAGCTTTTTGCCGCCCGATACCAAGGTTCAGGACACGCTTGATGCTGCCGCGGCGAGCGTGGTGGTGACCGGCTCCAGCGGATTCATTGCTAACGCCGGAATTCTGCTGGGGATTTATTGCGGCACGATCTTCATCGCGACGATCTCCAAAGCGTTGAGTCACACTTACGGGGTGAAAGAGCCGCGTAATTGGTGGTCGAAATACATCATTTCGTTTCTGCTGCTGTTCTGGTTTGGGATCGTTATCCTGATTTGCTTCAACGCGGTGGTGTTTGGCGAGACGCTGGCCGGCGTAGCGGAAGTGAATTTTCAGCTAAAAGTGCCGTTGCAAGTCTGGGTCACTTATCTGAATCTGCCGCTCACCTTGATATCATTGATCGGGCTGGCCCTTGTTCTGTATCTGTTGACCCCGGAAAATTATCTCACTATTCGACAAGCGCTTCCCGGCGCGACCTTTTTCTCGATCGGCTGGATTACGGTCACGAAGTTGTTCCAGCTTTACGTGGCGCGCTACAGCCGTTACGACGCGACCTATCTCGCCTTGGCGTCGATCATCATTTTGCTGACCTGGATGTACCTCACCTGTTTGTTCCTGCTTCTCGGCGGAAAGTTGAATGCAATTCTTCGCCGTGAACGTGAGCGTCGTGGCAAAATTGAAACTCCGGAAGCAGCGGTTCAGCCCGCGTAATCGCGTTTGATCGGTTGATCGCGCGAAACAGTCTGTTACGCTGCGCAGCAGTGGGACGGTTTGGCTGTTTTCTTGCGATCAGTGCACTCATCGGGTGCTTTGTCCTCAAGGCGCAGCAAACCGACGAAGGCAAACCGATTCTAAAAGCGCGCGCGGTTGATTCGTCGTCTGATGAGAAGTCACCGACGCCTATCGCGAAATCGAAAGTGTCGCCAGCTGGGAAAAAGAAAGCTGCATCAGGCTCTCCGTCTCCAAAGAAAAAGGCGAAAGCAAGAAAATCCAAAACTGAAGAATCGGAAGCGTCATCCACTCCAAGCGAAACACCGGAGGCGACGTCAAAACCAAAAACAAAGAAATCTTCAACGAAGGAAGCATCCCCAAAGCCGACCGAAACTCCGGAGGCAACAACGCACCCGAAACCGAAAAAGTCTCCGACGAAGGAAGCTTCACCCAAAGGGAAAAAGAAAAAGAAAACGGCCGCCGCGAAGAAATCACCGACTCCGAAGAAAAAAAAGACTCCTCCAAAGCCGTCGGAGACTCCCGAACCGCGGGAAACTCTAACACCACCGCGCGCAGTCGCCGTGCCGAGCCCGGCCGCGCCGCCATCGCCAATCCCGAGAGCGAAGTCCGCCCTGGCCGCGCCAGTTCAAGAGCCGGAGCAATTAACGATCGAGAAGTCCGGTTATGAAAAGCCGCGCGGTTTTTGGGCCCGAGTATTTGGTGGCGGGCGAAGCAGCGCCAGCAGCGGCGCAGGGTATCGTTATTTGACCTCCTCGGTTCGCAATCAAATCGATCGCGCTCCGGTTGCGCGT
Source organism: uncultured Verrucomicrobiae bacterium (assembly GCA_963817335.1). Taxonomy (GTDB): domain Bacteria; phylum Verrucomicrobiota; class Verrucomicrobiia; order Chthoniobacterales; family UBA10450; genus AV40. The sequence goes on from CAWFNX010000005.1 coordinate 564,538, forward strand.
GGTCGCTGGCAATACATCGTCGTGCACAACAGCGGGACCCGTCAGGGCAACGCTGCCGCGTTCGACTATTACCATCGGCATTTTCGCCGGATGCAAAACGGGCTCGCCTACCATTTTGTGATCGGTAATGGAACGTCAACCGGCAACGGCCAGGTCGAAATCGGCGATCGCTGGCGTCGTCAAATCAACGGCGGCCACGTTCACAGCGACTATTTGAACAATATCGCCCTTGGCATTTGTCTGGTCGGCGATTTCAATCGCGATCAGCCGACCCGCGCGCAGCTCGATTGTTGCGAAGAGCTCATTCGCTATTTGCGCCAACGTTGTGGCAAAGTCGGCGATCACTGGCCGATCGTGAAACCGCATCGCGATATCAACCCGCCGCGCTGGCCCACTGATTGTCCCGGCGACGTGTTTCCTTATTCGTGGTTCCGCCGCTTTCAGGAATAATCAGGGCCGGCTGACCACCATCAGATTGCTTTCCTCGCGTTTCCAGCGGTAACCGAAATTGCAGTCGAGCGGCGGCGGCGAGGTTTGTTGGTAAAGCTCGGCCAGCTTCGGCTGATAATGTTGTTTGAAAATCTCGATCGGTCCGACGTAGTTGCCGAAGACGCGAATGTTCCACTTGTCGCGGTTGAAATAGGATATCGGAATGCCGGAATCGTCCTGGACGACGGTTTTGCTGTGGTCGACGATGAAACTACGGACCCGATTGAATCCGCTTTCGAACATCAGGTAGGAAGACGCTTTCAAGAAGCTGCAACCGATGCCGAAGTGGTCGCAGAAGCGGAGAAAACCAGGCGTTGAAGAAATTCCGCTGTCCGAAATGTCGGTGGTGAAATAATAAAGGGTTTGCTCCTGGCCCGAGCGACTATCGGCATATTGAATTCGAATACCGGGTGTTCCGCCGCTACCCGGCCGACTTTGCTGAAAAGTTCCGCTCTCGTTGAGCGAACCGTAGGTCACATCTTTGATCGATTTACCGGCGCGGGCCAAAAAGACGTAGAGAATTGGAATGGTCCCTTTTAATTCCTGCGACTGAAGGTCCACTTTCATGTCCTTGGTGATGAAAAAGCTAAAGCGCAGCGACGAATGCATTGCCTCTTCCAAGTTGTGCAAAGCGTTGCCAAGGTTCGCGGCGCGCAATGGATCAGGCGGCGGCCCAAGAGATTCTTTGCCGCACAAAATGTAGACGTCGGCTTTCGGGAAAAACTGGTCGACGTACAGAAAATCGGGACCGCTGAACATGTAGAACGCGACTGGAATGTGTTCTTTGGCTTCGGGAAAATACTGTTCCTCCCATGCGTGAAGCCTGGCCAACTGGCGCATGTTCAATTTCGCAAAAGCTTTTTCGAAGTTCGCGGCGTGCTCCTGCCAGGCGGGATCGCTGGTCAGAGGTGCAAGCGGTGAATTCTTTGGAATTGGCATTCCAGCGAGGAACCGTGACGTATCATCGGGCGGCGGGGGCCCGGTTGATTGCATGGGCCGGGCAGCTTCTCGTGGCGCGGCGATTGGCGCCGGTGTCGGAGTACTGCGCTGCCACGGCCATCTGATGGCCATTGCGCTGCTCGAAAGCAGAGCAAGTATGGCCAGGGTCGCAAAAACGAATCGCGGGGGACGGGAACTCTTCATTGGCGGGGACTGACGCGTTTGCCGGCGCAAAAGTAAAGCAGGAAGCCAACCAGCGCGGTTACAATTCCGGCGATGGATTCAACGGTCTGCGAGCGCAACAAATAAATCATCATCCAGATGGTGATCACGGCGAAAATGAGCGGTGGAATTGGATAAAGCCAGACGCGGTAAGGCCTCGAAATATTCGGACGAGTTACGCGCAGGACGATCACTCCGACAACGGCCAGGAGTGAGCAGAGAAGTAGCGCAAACTGGATGTATTGCACAACACTTTGAAAGCTCCCCGTCAGCAAAAGTAAATTGACGATTAGTAATTGCGTGATCACTGCATTCGCCGGGACGCCCTGGAAGTTCTTGCGTCCAAGGAAACGGAGCAGCCAATGATCCTCACCCATCGACATTGTGACACGCGGACCAATCCAGGTCATGGAGCTGATCGCCGAGACCAGTCCGAGACAAATGACCGCGCCGACAAGTCTGCCGCCGTTCTCACCAAAAATGTGTTTTCCAGCGATCAGGCCGACTTCCACCTGATTGCGCATTTCTGATTCCGGGGTGGTGGCGAGAAAAACGCCATTGAGTAACACGTAGGCCACTATCACAACCAATGTTCCGACCAGGAGCGATCGCGGCACATTTCGCTCCGGTTGTTTCACTTCACTGATGATGTAGCTGGATGCGTTCCATCCGGAGTAGGAGTACATCACCCAGACCAGCGCGACTGCGAACGCGCCGCTGAAAATCGAAGTCGTGTCTCCGGCGCCGGGGAGGAAACTAATGGGCTGCTTTGGTTGAACAAAAAATCCGGCTCCAATGAGCGTGGCGATCAGCAGCAGCTTCACAACCGTCCAGACATTTTGGAAGGTGCTGCCACGTCGCAAATCTCTAAAGTGGAAAAGGGCAACGATCCAGACCACGACGAACGAAAAGACGACCGGGGAACCGAAATTGAACACGCCGCGGAAATATTTTCCGAACGCCATGGCGGCAAGCGCGACTGGCGCGGCAAAACCAACCGTGGCCGAGACAAAGCCGGCCATGAATCCAACCGCTGGATGATAAATCTCTGAAAGGAAATGATACTCGCCGCCCGACCGGGGAAGGGCCGCGCTAAGCTCGCCATAGCAAAGCGCGCCGCAAACGGCCGCGATTCCGCCGACAATCCAAAGCATGATAAGAGGGAATCCCGCCTGAATATCCGCGAGTTGAAATCCCAGGCTGGTGAAGACGCCGGTACCAATGATGTTTGCGATGACGATTCCACAGGCAGTGTAAAAGCCCACCGTGCCCGGGGACCGCGGCAAATTCGATGCGCTCTCGTCTATCGATTTGTTCATTGTCGGGTCGACAATGGCATCTACGTAAGCAGTTGGCGAATCTGCGGGAAGGTTTTGAAACGTAGGATTTGTTAGGTTGTCAGGAACCGCCGCTCAGGGCATTTTTGCATTCAACATGAAAGCAATCCTCTCCCTGGAAACCACAACGCAACTTGCGGTTTTTCTGGAAAATCGTCCCGGCGCGCTCGCCCGCGTGTGTGAAGCTTTAGCGAAAGCCGGTATCAACATCCACGCCCTCACCGTCGCCGACACAGTCGATCACGCGGTGGTTCGAATGATTGTCAGCGACCCGACAAAAGCGCTGATGCTCTTGGGCGAGTGCGGAGTCCTGGCGTTCGAGAATGATGTGCTGTTCATCGATGCGCCGAATGAACGCGGAGTCCTCTCGAAAATCGCCGATGCGCTTTCCCGCGTGGAGGTCAACATTGAGTACGCCTATTTCGCCAGTGGGGCCAATTCGCCCAACGGAATCATTGTGCTGCGCCCGTCGAATATAGAAAAAGCGCGGCAGGCGTTGAGCGCTCTTTAATAAATCAGTCTTGCTCGCGACTGTCCGGGCTGTCCTGCCACTCCCGATGGGCCGCGGCAATCAACGGCGCAAGATTGAGGTAAAAGCGGACGACGTAGATCAAGTAACCCGCGAAACCGATGAGTTGGACGCCGATTAGCCACAGGTGCGCGTTATTCCGGACAAAAATTTCGGGCCAAGTTCGAATGCAGATCGCGCAGGTAACATTGAGAACAAACACGCCGGGCAGCAATAATACCAGATTGAGCCATTGATCTCGTCGTACCCGTTCGTAAAGGCGATTACCGGCTTCACCGCTGCTGTCGCGCTGACGCGCATGGATCAGGCGGAGGTCGTAGAAGAATAACACCCAGCCGGCGGCGATGAAGGCGGCGCCAAATCCAAACCAGTTCGCCGGGTTGGCAAGCTGAGCGAATGATACCGCTTCGACAAGCGCGCAGGCGATGTAAAGAAAGTTGTGTCCGAATTCCAGCGGCCAGCGGATCACGGTGATTATGTGCAAGACAGCGCGGGACCAGAAAATAAAAATTACCAGGAGGCCGGCCAGGACGTACGGCCAATAAATGAATTTCAGATCTGTGATTGCGTCGCGCGAGCTCTCGATCAAGACCGTCAACGCGACACCCTGAATGATACTGACCAAGGTCAGCTCAATCTCCACGATCATGGCATCGAGTTGCGTTCTGCCTGCTGACGCCTTCATGGTCGGTCTGGCGAAGTTGAGCTCGGATCTTGCCGATACGGAGCTAAAATTTCGAGCAACTTCGATGAACCCGCGGCAAGCGGTTGCAAATCACGAATGGTGTCGGTTGCATTCGGACTTTGCTGAAGAAATGAGAGGGCGACCCGCAATTTTTGTTCGTAATCCATCTTTCTCGGCTCAAGCAGGAGAGCGTAGGCAAACTGAGTGGTCGCGATGGCAAACTCCCCAAACTGTCCGGCGGCCAAACCAACACGGTAATGCAAATCGGCGTCAAACGGGCTTATTGCCAGGGCGTCCCGGCCCGTGGCGATCGTTTCCTCTTTACGTTGAAGTTCGCGATTGAGAGCTAGAGCAAGATCGTGTGCGCGCGGGTTTTCAGGCATCAGTTGCAAGGCATGACGCGCTTCAATTAATGCGCTGCCCAGATCGCCGCGCTTGCCTAGGCAGACCGCCAACTGGAAGTGACAATCGCCATTGTTCGGATTCACCTGAAGGCAGCGCTCGCATTCCGCGCTCGCTTTTTGCGATTCGCCTATTTCATCCAGTACGGCAGCGAGAACGTACGATGCGCTTCCGTTCCCCGGATCGGTTTTAGCCGCTTCGGTTGCCTCGACCAGCGCACGATCAAGCTGCGATTGCGCGCTTAATCGCAGCGTCGCGTAAATGTGTTGTTCGGGCGACCGTCGGATCCAAACTGACGCGCAGTTGTTGATCGCCACGAAAATAAGTGCGACGAACAACCCGAGCCGCAGGACCCGAGAACTTCTCGTGAAAGTATTCCAGCCGAGTGTGGCGAATGCGCAGAACGGTACGAGCGCGGCCAACCCGTAAAACGCCTTCACCTGCGCGTAGGAAGGAACTTTAAGGGTCATGAAAATAAGCGCGACAACTACCGCCGTCGCTAATCCAATCATAAGGAACCATTCCGGTGATCTTTGCCTAACGAACCGTAACAGGGCAATGGCAGCGCCGGCGATTACAAGAAAAGTTGGCAAGAGCGCGAGCCAATAGCCTCCAACCATCAAATTGTAATTCCAGGGCGTGCGGGAAAGAACGCCAGACAGTCCGCCGCCAAGACTCTCGCCCCAAAGGGTGGAGTAAATTCCGTCGGCGAATCCGTTGAAGCCGCTGAACATTGGAGCAATGAGCGCCTGGCCAAAACGCAAGTAATCGCCGGCGGTGTGAAAACCCGGGTCCTGCCACAACGGGAATCCGAGAGTCGGATCCCAGTTGCCAACAATTGGCGATCCGAAATGTCGCCAAATTCGAAGGTAGTGCCAGCCGCAAACGATCAACGCAGCGGCGACTGGGGATCCCAACGTGCGAAGCCAATCCGAAGCGTCGGCCCGTTGTTGCCAGAGTCTGATCGCGAACGCTCCGACCAGCGGCGGAAACAATAACAGGCCCGTTGCTTTTGCCAACATCGCCGCACCCAGGCAAGCTCCGAGCGACAGTAAGTGCCAAACCGAGGCGCGTTTCACTGTGAGCGCGCGCAATCCCAAATAAATCGAGGCGCTCGCGAGGGTGGCGGCCAGCGTTTCGTTCGTCACATAATGCGACAGATAGAGTTGCATCGGCAGAAACGCGGCGGTGATCAAACCAATTAGCTGAGCGACCGCCTGCCGGGGAAACAACAGCCTAACACTGAGAAAAACGAAAATGAAATTGGCGATGCCGAAGAGCATGGTAAGTGCGCGAAGCAGGTGAACGGCAGCGGCATCGACGGTGGAAAGGTGAAAGGCCGACAGGACGACGGCCGAGAGCGCGTAGTAAAGGGGAGGTTGAAACATTTCATAGCCCTGATTGGGCAGGGGGAGGGCGTGGCGTTCCTGGACGTACTTAATATAGGCGAGGTGGTCTTTGGAATCGTAGCCGCTTACAAACGGCAGCATCGTTGTGTTGTTCCAGAAGAGCGCGAACCAAATCGCAATGCAGGCGCCGAGCAAAATGAACATCTGGGCGCAGGAAAGATCAGCGTTCGGTGAAGAGATCCAGCGGAAGATCGCGATTGCCAGGCAAGTTGCGACGAGCGCAAAGATCAACCATTTCAGCCAAACTCTTGGAGGGACGTCCGAAATCCTCTCCCCGCCAAACAGAAAACTTCCCGGACGTGGACTGCGCGGAATAGCGGCCAGAGCGCAGTTTTGCCAAGAAGAGCCGGCAATCGACGCTTCCCATTTGGCGTCGGTCCGCAATGTGAATGAGCCAGCACTCAGTACCAGCCAGAGCGCGGGGGGCGCGTCGTTGTTAAAAACTCGCGCGTCGATTCTATTTTCGCCGGGCCGCAGGAACTTGGACACATCCAGGATCGACGTTTCTTTCCAATTTCGGACGAAACTTAGCGGAACGGTTTCGCCATTTATTTTTAATTCGAGGCGCTTCGCGGCCCGAAGCTCCAAGCGCGCATTTTGGAGTTGCGAATCGAGAGTAAAGTCTCGGCGAAATGTCGCATCCAACCAGGCCACGGGATGGGACCGTGGGTCGATCGGCGCTGGGAAGAGGATCCAATCGCTTTGTCCGTCGTGGGGCAGAAAATTGACCTTCGGATCGCTGTAACATTTCCAAGTGAGCCAGCCGAATGCGACAGCGGCTGTGGCGATGATTGCAACAAGAGTGCGTGCCTGGAGGGATTTGAACCCCCAACCTTCTGATCCGAAGTCAGATGCTCTATCCAGTTGAGCTACAGACACGTTGCGGAAGTGAGAAGTGAATAGTGACCAGTGATCAGCTCGAAAACAATTCGCTATTCTGATTCGTGCTTGTCACTTGTCACCGGTCACTGGTCACTAAAAAATGGGGTGGTCGACGGGACTCGAACCCGCAACAACCAGAACCACAATCTGGGGCTCTACCATTGAGCTACGACCACCATGGCGGATTCAGATTCTAGTTTTTACACGCCCGATTGCAAACGCCGGCAGAAGGTCGCCCGCGTGGCACAATCTCCGCTTCTTATCAAATTGATGCCCCATCGTTTCGTTGCAACCCACGCCCCGTTTGTTATCATCCGCGCCCTGCGCCGTGCGATGAAAACTGGCTGGATCCTCCTTGCTTCTGTGGTCTTTTGGACCGCGTCGCCTGCTTTGCTCGGTCAGGCCGACGATCCCAGCGAAACTTTTCTCAAGGCGTACATGACCGACCAGCAGGGCGAAAAACTGGAGCACGAAAACCAGTTTAGGGCCGCTCTCGATAAATATCGCTTCGCGGGAACGCTGCTGGACCAGTTGCGCAAGGCCCATCCGGATTGGCAGCCGGCCATTGTCGAATATCGCGGCCGTAAAGTGAGCGAAAGCATTCTGCGCGTCCAGGACAAGACAGGAACGCAGGAGAGTCTGGCAGCGTCGTCTGCAGCGGCCCCGGAGGTTGCGGTCGCGCCGCCACAAAATTCGCCACCTCCAGTTCAAATCACCAAACAAAAGGTTGTTCCGAGTCAGCCGGCCGCGCCGGTTTCGAAGGAAGTGCCCACCAGTACGCCAAACGAAGTCGCGATCGAGCAGGCAACAAAAAAGCTCCGCGATCGAGTCGATCAGTTGGAATCCGAATTGCAGAAATCTCGCACGGCGATGACCGCGGCCGAAACGGAAAAGCAATCATTGAACAGCCGACTCGATGAAACGAAATCGAAGCTCGATAACGCTCAAGATGATCTTGATAAGGCGAAGACTGCGGAAGAACAGGTCCGGGATCAGCTAACTCGAGCGCAGGCTTCGTTGAAGAAAACTGCGGAGGCGGGTTCAAAAGATAACAAGGCTCAGGAAGCCTTAAAATCCGAGATTGCGGAGTTGAAGAAAGCGCTCAGCTCGGCCCAACAAGGACGCAGCGTTGCCGAAAAAGAACGGGACGACGCGAACGTGAAGGTAACCTCGGCCGAACAACGACGCGCCACCGCGGAAAAAGACCGCGATGACGCGGTAGCCCAGGTAAAAGGCCTAAAAGACACCCAACAGCGGGTTGAAGTGCTTGTGACCGAGAATTCCACTTTGAAGCAGAAACTCGCCGACGCGGAAAAAACCGTTCGCGAGATTAGCGAAGATAAGCCGAAGAAGGAAAAGGAGCTGGCTGACGTTAAGAAACAGATCGGCGACCTCCAGACGCAATTGGCGGCGAGTCAGAAGCAGAACAAAGATTACCAAGTCACCCTCACGCAACTGCGTTCGCAGCTCGACGACGCGGGCAAACAGCTCGAGCAAGTTAAGCTGGTCGGGGCGACGCCCGAGGAGACCGCCAAGTTGACCAAGGAAAACGAGATGCTGCGCAACATCATCGTTCGCGAGCGTCAGGAAGAAGCCCGGCGCGATCAGGCGAAAAAGCTGATGCTGGCCGAGTTCGATAAATTGCAGATCAAATCCGTAACCTTGACCGAGCAGATCCAACTACTGGCCCAACCCGTCACTCGATTAACTACTGACGAACTTGCGTTGCTTCGACAACCGGTTGTTTCGATATCAGACGACAACCCCGGCGCGGTCAAAGCGAGCTTCACCTTCGCTAAAAACACCACCAAACCTTCGGCTTCAACCCCACCGTCCTCCCCAACGGTCGATAAAACGATGTCGACCGACGCGGCGATCCAAGGACCGCCCGAGTACACGATCCCGGCGATCTTTAAACCGAACGTTCCGCCGGAGGTGGTCGATCTTGCCTGGCAGGCCAAGCAGAGTTTCGACAAGGGCAAATACCACACTGCCGAAAAGATTTATCAGGAGATGCTGACCAAGACGCCAAACAACCTGTATTCGCTGTCCAACCTGGGCGTGGTTTATTTCCGCACCGGAAAACTCAAAGCGGCGGAGTTGACGTTGAAAAAGGCGGTGGCTCTGTCGCCGAATGACGAATTTACCCACACCACGCTCGGCATTGTTTTCTATCGCCAGGCGAAATTTGACAGCGCGCTCACTGAGTTGACGAAATCACTCGGCATCAACCCGAAAAGCGCGACCGCGCATAATTACCTCGGCATCACCGCAAGCCAGAAAGGTTGGCAGGAAGCGGCGGAAAAGGAATTGCTCGAGGCAATCAGAGAAAATCCAAACTACGCTGACGCCCATTTTAATCTGGCGGTGATTTACGCGACCTCATCGCCGCCGGCGCGGGAACAGGCGAAAGAGCAGTATACCCTGGCGACAAAGCTTGGCGCTGATCCAGATCCGTCGCTCGAGAAACTATTGCATTAGCTGTAGCGGCGGTCTGTGACCGTCGCATATTTCGGCGGTGCGACCCTTTCTCACCGCGAACTGGCGATACCTCGCCGTGCTCAACTTCGTTGTCGATCCGAAGGTCCTTGCGCCCCTAGTCCCAGCGGGAACCGAGATCGACTTCGAGAATGGCGAAACATTTCTTAGTGTTGTCGGTTTTTTATTTCTCGATACCCGCCTTTTTGGTTTGCCGATTCCTTTGCATCGCGATTTCGAGGAAGTGAATCTGCGATTTTATGTTCGGAAGAAATCGGCGGACACCTGGCGTCGGGGTGTCGTTTTTGTTCGCGAACTTGTACCGCGCCGGGCAATCGCGATCGTTGCGCGGACTTTTTACGGCGAAAATTACGTCGCCCTGCCGATGAAGCATGAGATCGATCATGTCGACGGCAAATTAAGCGTAGAGTATTCCTGGCGCCGGGGTCGAAAGTGGGAATCGCTGAAAATGAGCGGGATCGGCGAACCACAAACAATTCCAGCCGGGACCCATGCCGACTTCATCACCGAACATTATTGGGGGTACACGAAGATCCGGAGCGGATGCAGTGAATACCGAGTTGAGCATCCGCGGTGGAAAATCTGGAACGCGGACGCTTTTGAATTCAAGGCCGACGTCGGCACACTTTACGGCGAACAATTCGTCCAACCGCTGGCCGCATCTCCTCATTCCGCCTTCATCGCGGACGGCTCGCCAATCCAGGTGCTACTTCGCGAGCAGCTGGCGTAGCACAAACTGCAAAATGCCGCCGTGCCGGTAGTAATCGATTTCGATCGGCGTATCGATGCGCAGTTGTACCGGCACCGACTTCGTTTCGCCATTCTTACCCTGGACCTCCAGTTTCACTTCCTGGCCCGGCTGAATCGAGTCTGACAAACCGGTGATCGAAAATCTTTCGGAACCGTCCAGCCCGAGGGTCTGGGCGTTGGTGCCGTCCTGAAATTGCAATGGCAACACGCCCATACCGACCAAATTCGAGCGATGAATTCGTTCGAAGCTGGCCGCGACAACTGCTTTTACGCCAAGCAAACGCGTGCCCTTGGCGGCCCAGTCGCGCGACGAACCGGTTCCGTATTCGGTCCCGGCGAGAATCACGAGCGGAGTCTTCTTTTCCGCATACTTCATCGCCGCGTCGAAGATCGACATTTGCTCGCCATTGCCACCGTTGGAAAAATATTTCGTGACGCCGCCTTCGCTTCCCGGGACCATCAGATTCTTGATCCGAACGTTTGCGAATGTGCCGCGCGTCATGACCAGATCGTTTCCGCGCCGCGAACCATAACTATTGAAATCCTCCGGCTTGATTCCCCGTGAAATCAGATATTTCCCGGCGGGCGAAGTCGGTTTGATCGCCCCGGCCGGCGAAATGTGATCGGTCGTGACCGAATCGCCGAAAACTCCGAGTGCGCGCGCGTTCAGGATGTTCTCGATCTTGCCGACCTTCATCGAGAAATCTTTGAAAAACGGCGGTTGGTGGATGTAATTGCTCTTTTCGTCCCACTGATAAACTTCGCCGGCGCTGGACGTGATTTCGTTCCACTTGGGATTTTGATTGGCAAAATCGCGATACAATTTTCGGAAAACGTCCGGGGTCAACGCGGACCGCATTGCGTCCCGGATTTCGGTGAGCGACGGCCAGAGATCGCGCAGAAAAGTTTCTTTTCCGTCTTTGTCTTTGCCGATCGGCTCCTTGTTCAGATCGATATCCACCCGGCCGGCGAGCGCGAACGCGACCACCAGGGGCGGGGACATCAGGAAATTGGCTTTGATGTTTTGGTGGACGCGCGCTTCAAAGTTTCTGTTTCCTGAAAGGACCGATGCTGCAACCAGATCGAATTCGTTGATCGCCTGCTCAATTTTCGGATGCAACGGCCCGGAGTTTCCGATGCAAGTGGTGCACCCGTAGCCGACGAGGTTGAAACCGAGCTGGTTGAGATATTTTTGCAGCCCGGTCTTGTCGAGATAATCGGTGACCACCCGCGAGCCCGGCGCCAGCGATGTCTTCACCGCCGGATCGACGCGCAGCCCGCGTTCGACCGCCTTTTTCGCCAGTAAACCGGCGGCCAACATCACACTCGGGTTGCTTGTGTTCGTGCAACTCGTGATCGCCGCGATCAAAACAGTTCCGTGTCCGATTTTGCTTTCGCCGTGATGAAACGGATCGGCCGTCGAAGCTTTTATTTCCTTCGCGGTATCCGGCGTTGGTCGATTGGAAATCATCTCCAGTTTGTTTCGCTCTTCTGCCTGGCCTGCGGCTTCGTCATCGGTCGAAGGCATGTCGCCGTCCGTCGGCGCGCTTCCATTTAGTTGGACCACATGCTTTGCACTCAAATCGACATCGGCTTTTCCGTAACCGCCTTCCTTGACAGATTTCTTCAACAGCGAGCGGAATGTGTCCCCGAGCGCCGGCAGATTGATCCGGTCCTGGGGACGTTTCGGGCCGGCCACGGCCGGCTGGACGTCGCCGAGATTCAATTCGAGGTCCACTGAGTAATCGATCTCTCCTTTGCCCGGCATCCCGAACATCTTTTGCGCGCGAAAATAATTTTCGAAGGCGGCGCATTGTTCCTCCGTTCGTCCGGTCGCCTGCAGATACCCAACCGATTCCGAGTCGATCGGAAAAAATCCCATCGTCGCGCCGTATTCCGGCGACATGTTGCCGATCGTTGCCCGGTCCGGCACCGGCAGCGATGCCGCGCCTTCGCCGTAAAATTCCACGAACTTACCGACCACTTTTTGCGCGCGCAGCATCTCGGTGATGTGCAGAACGAGATCGGTGGCGGTCACGCCTTCGCGCAATTTGCCGCTCATATGCACGCCCACTACTTCCGGGGTTAAAAAATAAACCGGTTGTCCCAACATTCCCGCTTCCGCTTCAATTCCCCCAACGCCCCAGCCGACGACGCCGAGGCCGTTGATCATCGTGGTGTGCGAATCGGTCCCAACCAGGGTATCCGGATAAAAGACAGTTGATGGTTGATTGTTGATTGTTGATTGCGCAGAGAGGACGCCCTTGGCCAGATATTCAAGGTTCACTTGGTGCACGATTCCGATCCCGGGCGGGATGAGCTGGAAGGTGCTGAACGCCTGCTGGCCCCATTTTAGGAATTCATAACGCTCGCGGTTGCGTTTGAATTCCATGTCCAGATTCAACTGCAGCGCCCGGACGGAGCCGAAAAAATCGACCTGAACCGAGTGATCAACCACCAGATCGACCGGCACGAGCGGCTCGATGATTTTTGGATCGCCGCCGACCTGTTTCACTGCGCTGCGCATCGCGGCAAGATCGACCACCAACGGCACGCCGGTGAAATCCTGCAGAACGATCCGAGCGACTACGAACGGAATTTCTTCATTGGCCGGTTTTTTCGCGTTCCAGTTGGCCAGGGTCTCGACGTCTTTGCGGCGGACTTTTTTGCCGTCGCAGTTCCGCAGGACCGATTCCAGAACGATTCGAATACTTATCGGCAGTCGCGAGATTTTCCCGACACCCTGTTCCTCGAGGGCCGGCAACGAGAACAAAAACCCTTCACGGCCTTTGCCGGCATCGAATTTTTCCAGGGCCTTGAATTCGTCGTTCACTTCAGTTCCGCAAGTTTGGTTTTGATCTTGTCGAAATTGGGCAACTGCTTCGCGTCGTCGTTGCTCTCCGCGTACTGGATCACGCCGCTTTTATCGATAATGAACGCGGAACGCTTTGGCACGCCGCTCATTCCGAGATTGATTTGGGGCAGGAACGAATCGTAAACGACGCCGTAATCTTTCGCGACCTTATGCTCGTAATCGCTGAGTAATTTCACGTTGATTTTTTCCTTTTCGGCCCAGGCTGCCTGGGCAAACGGGTTATCGCCGCTGATGCCGTAAACCTCCGTATTCATTCCGCTGTAATTCGGAAGCTCTTTCGTCGTGCTGCACATTTCTTCGGTACAGGTTCCCGTGAAGGCCATTGGGAAAAACAACAGCAGGGTGTTTTTCGTTCCGAAATTGTCGCTCAATTTGACGTGTTTCGGGCCGTCGCCGGTCTTGGTCGAAAGAGTGAAATCTGGGGCTTTGGTTCCAACTGCAAGTGCCATAAGGTAAATCCTCCGGTTTGAGTTAATTCGGGGGGAATTCAATATAGGGAAAATTTTTAATCAGGAAACCAAGAACCCAAGAATTTTTGGATCGTTTCGTTTCTGGGCTGCCGAGTGTGAACTGAGGCTGCCGCCTTTGTAGGAATAGCAATGGGCAACGTGTGCCGGTTAGTAAGGAGATTTCTTTCGATGGTACGAAGCTTGCAGTCGTGGGGCGACAGATGTCTCGCGGAATCAAGATAGGAATTATCGTGACCGGGATTGTGATCGTGTTGCCGATTGTCGGCATCGTGGTGCTTTTCCTTGGCATGTCGCAGGACGATCCGTCAGAGACCGTTCGTCGGGAAATGCCCCTGCCGAATCAGGGCAGTTTAATCATCGATGGAAAAGAACGTGGCCGGAGCGAACACGGTTTTTCGCAGAGTGCCGGGTACCGCCCACCGGGATCGGCTGAGATCGAATGGTTTGGAGATGTGTCAGACGGAGTTGAGCCGCAGGTTTATCAGGCCGGACCGCTGGTTGTGGTGATTGATCTTCCGGCGGCCCAGCTTTACGTCCGGACGGGGCAGCAGAACTGGAAGAGTATGGCTTTGGTTTTCCCCAATGATCTGGGCCCGTTCCCGATTTCCTTTTACGCGGAAAGGAACGGTCTGACGATGGAGGAAGTGTCGCGGATCAGCGAGCTGGGCGGCAAACGAGAGCAAAAGTACCCAACAACCTACATTCAGAGCTTCGACCCAGAGACGCGTGATTTGAGGTGCTCTTACCATGTCGACAATAAGAGCTCATGGCCATTGCACCTCCGATTGTCGGAGGACGGGACCCATCTCGCTTTGGTTGAAGTCGGCGCATTATCGCCCTGATAGCCCTGCGAATGCGGTGAGACCGGAATGTGCTAGAATGCGATCGATGGCAGATGATCGCTGGTGATCCCGCGCAAGCGGGATTGCTGGAGGAAAGTCCGAACACCATACGGCAGCATGCCGCGTAAAAGACGCGGGCGCCGCAGTTGAAAAATTGCGGTGACGGAAAGTGTCACAGAAAAGACACCGCCGGTTCTTTGAGAAAAGCGCAGGCAAGGGTGAAAAGGCGAGGTAAGAGCTCACCGCGTTTCGCGTAAGCGGGACGGCAAGAAAAACCCCATGCGGTGCAAGACAAAACAGAGGGAGGACAGCCGGTCCGCTATGATCCTCGGGTATCGTCGCACCACCTAAACTGAAACGATCGCTTCGGCGACGAATCGGTTTAGGGGCAGCTCGGCAACGGGCTGAGATAAATGATCATCCACGACAGAATTCGGCTTATCGCCATCTAAATATGAAGGGCGCTTTCGGAAACGAAGGCGCCCTTCGCTTTTTACTGAACCTTCCGCCAGACAATGTCTTCGTTGTTCCGGCGATCGATCAGGGCGTCCACTTGACCCTTGGCATCGGCGCGGAACAAAATTCGCCCTTCAACGCCTTTCCGGAAAAACAGGTCACTCGCTTCGGGAAAAAGCGCCTCGCGTTTCCCTTTTCGCTCCACGACCAAGTGGTCGCGGTCAATCGAGACGGTCCGAGTTTGGCCGGGTGCGAGTTCGTAGATGCCAACGAAGTTCTGCAGCTTTGTTTTGTCGATCTTGCCCATAGCCGGATCTTCGTAATAGCGAAACGCCTGACTGGCGGCGGTCTGCCACGTGTTGTTCCGGCGCAGCCAGGTGTCGGTCACGTGATAACGCGCCTTCAATTCCTGACCAAAAACCGTTTCGATTTCATCGATGTCGTAACTGAGGATCGCGGTGTCACCCTGAATAAGGCTCTTTGGTTTTCCAACGGTAATTTTTCCCGAATAACCTTTCGGTAACGGTTGAATGTCGGCGACCAATTCCGCCTTGGTGAAATTTCGCCCCTTCTCATCGAAGAATAGACAGTCATCCGCAAAATACTTTTTCCACGGCTCCTGGTTGCCGGCAGCAACGGCATCGAAGAGTTCCTGGGCGTGCTTCATCAGTTCTTCTTCCAACTTGGAAGCTTCCGCTGCTTGCAGCCTGGCTAACATCAAGGAGCCGATTCCGATGATGAGAATGCGTTTCACTTTTTGAGGCAATCGTCGAGACAGCCGAGTAAATGCGAAATGGTTTCTTCGGTTTCGTCGCCCATGTTAGAGAGGCGAAATGTTTTCCCTCGGAGTTTGCCGTAGCCGGGATCGATGACGAGGTGATGTTTCTCGCGCAGGCGTTTCGCGAGATCGAGGACGTCGACGTCTTTGTTGTTTTTAACGCAGGTCAGGGTCTTTGATCGGAAATCTTCTTCGGCGAAAAAATCGAAGCCGGTCCGTTTCACCCAATCGTGCACAAGCGCGTTGGTGCGGGCGTGGCGGGCGTAGCGATTCTCCAATCCCTCTTCGAAAATTTCGTCGAGCTTGGATTGGAGGGCAAAAATGTGACCAATACTCGGCGTGGTCGGCGTCATCCAGTTCTCTTGTTGTTTTTTGAACTCAAGAAAGTCGAAGTAATAGCCGCGGTCCTTTTGTTTTTCCGCGCGCGAGAAGGCCTTTTCGGAAACCGAGAAGAGTGAAAATCCCGGCGGCAGCGCCAGCGCTTTCTGCGAGCCGGAGAGCATTACGTCGATCCCGAGCGCGTCCATTTCGATCTGCATTCCGGAAAAGGACGACACCGTGTCGAGGACGAGAACAACCTCCGGATATTTGGTGAGGGTGCGGCAAATTTCCGGCAACGGATTGAGCACACCGGTCGAGGTTTCGTTGTGAATCAGGGTGACGGTATCGAATTTTCCAGACGCCAGGGCCCGATCGAGACTTTTGGGATCGATGTGCTTGCCCCATTCGACCTGCAGCGGCTCCGCGTTTTTGCCGCAGCGACGCGCGACATCGAGCCATTTGTCGGAGAACGCGCCGCACATGCAGCAAAGCAGGCCGCGATCGGCGAGGTTGCGAATCGACGCTTCCATCACGCCCCACGCCGAAGATGTCGAAAGAAATACCGGCTGCCTGGTTCCGAACAGGGTTTGCAGCTTCGGATGAATCTCGCGATAGAGATTTTTAAAATCCTCGCCGCGATGTCCGATCATCGGACGGGAGAATGCGGCCATAGTTTTCGCGGAAACTTCCACCGGCCCGGGAGTGTAAAGCTTGTCGTGCGCCTGCATTAAGAAAACGTCGAACGCCGAACGTCCAACGTCCAATGTTGAATTGAACTTCTCCCGTCGCAGTTCAACTTTTTCTAATAAAGCTAATACCGCCGCTGCGTTCCAGCCGCGCATCTTTGATCAGCGACAGGTTTTCAATGTGCAAACCAAGCCGCAAATCTTCCTCAAGATCGTGTTCGGTAATGGCATTGATACGAAGAGGCGAATGCATCAATTCGCCGTCGCGAATCAACAACTGCTCGGGGCCTTTGATGAGATTGCCGAACCAATGCGAATAGAACGCGGTCCATGCAAGCAACCGATGAAAAGCGACCATGACAAAACCGCCGCCGATTGTTGGCAAAAGGTCCGACGATCCGTTAATCGCACGTGCCAGGACGGACGCGAGGATCACCAGAAAAATGCTGTCGAACACAGTGCGTCGCGCGAGTGATCGCCGGGCACTCATTCGCACCATGATCAAGGTGAAAACGAAAACGATAATTCCGCGGATTGAGATTTGGGTAAAGGTCAGCGTCTCAGGGAGAGCGCCGAGCCCAAGAAAGTCGCGGACCGGATTCCAGAATTCGTGCCATAGGTTCATAAGGTGATAGTGAGGCCGCGCGGCGAATTTTCCAATAAACTCAATTGATCGCTTCTACCTCCGTTGGTGACGAAGCGCGATTTCACGCAGTATCGAATCGTTAGATGTGGCGAAAAACAAATCCGGTGAAGGTCCGGATTTCGTTTTGTTTAAGGAACGAGGGAATTATGGCAAGAGGAAGCAAAAAGAAATATACGCGCAAACAAAAACGGAAAGCCTCCAAGATCGAGCGTGGTTACCAAAAGCGCGGCGTGGGCAAGAAAGAAGCCGAGCGACGCGCCTGGGCGACGGTCAACAAATCGGATAAAGGCGGTCGAAAGAAAGGTGGCGGTGGTCGCGGAAAGAAACGGAGCAAATCGAGTTCGCGCAAAGGCGGGCGAAAAGGCGGCCGCAAGCGCAAGAGACATTAGGGCCCCGGTCTCGGACTGAATAAGCCTGCACTTCGATCCGAGGATAGTCGCAACCGCTGGCGAGCTTCCGAGCTAAGGCAAAAAATGCCGGATGCAACGTCACGTTACCTTGCGCGGTAACGTTTCGCGTGGCATAAGAGCACGCTCACGCGGGCCAGACTGGTCCGCGCAAGACCCGTATTCACCAATGCCTACAGCACCGCCAACCACGACCGACCCTTCAGTCGAAGCACAAGTTTTCTGGTTGCGATATCAAAAGGAAATCGCCGCCGCGCTGATCGTTGCCATTGTGGCGCTGATCGGATTCGCCGGCTATCGGTTGTACGCCAACCGACGCGAAGCGAAGGCGGCGGAATTGTTAGGCGCGGCCCGGACGCCCCAGGAGTATCAGGAAGTCATTACGGGTTATTCAGGCACGCCAGCCGGCGCGACCGCGTATCTGCTTCTGGCTGAGAGGCAGCGCAACGAAAAGAAGTTCGCCGAAGCGAACACGACTTTGCAAGCTTTCGTCGACAAAAACCCGGAGCATGAATTTCTGCCGACCGCGCAACTGATGATGGCGGCAAATTTGGAAGCGATGGGGAAGACCGATGAGGCGCTGGCGATATATCAACAGGTTGCGGCGAAATATCCGAACAATTTCAGCGCGCCCCTGGCAATGATTTCCGAAGTGCCGTTGCTAAAAGCCAAGAACCGAATCGAAGAAGCGCGCCGGGTTTGCGAAGAAATTCTTACAAAATACCGCATGCCTGGTCAGACGGTCGAAGCGGGGCGCGACGATCGCATGGAAACAGTTTGGGCAGCGGAAGCGATGCGTTATTTGCGTTCAATGAAGCTACCGGAGCAACCGAAACTTCCTCCAGCCGCAGCGGCTCCCGGCGTTCCGCCGATGATCGCGGCTCCGAAGGCAGCTCCCGCGGCGCCGCCAGTGCCCCCAGTTTCGGGCGGAGCGCCGACTCCGCAGAAGCCGAAGTAGGATGTAGCGGTCGATGTCCCCCATCGGCAGATCTGCTGGCTCAATGATTTGCGGTCGAAGCCGCCGCTACGGCAGCAATTAGCGCTTCGAGAATTGGAACCGCTTGCGAGCGCCGGGCTGACCGGATTTCTTTCGCTCTTTCATCCGGGGATCACGCCGAAGCAGGCCTTCGGTCTTCAACCCGCCGCGAAGATTTGGATCGGTTTGCAATAACGCGCGAGCGATTGCCAGTCGCGCTGCTCCCGCTTGACCAGTCGCGCCTCCGCCGCTGGCGTTAATGGAAACGTCGTAGGTGTTGACCACTTTTGCCGTCTGCAATGGTTGCAGGACGACGTTCTGCAACGGGACAGTTGGAAAGTAATCTTCGAAATTACGGCCGTTGATGTCGATCTTGCCGCTACCCGGCGTCATACGGATGCGTGCGACTGAGGTTTTGCGGCGACCGGTGGCGATGAATTCCTGGGTTTGAGCCATAAATGATTGTTAGGCGAACTTCACTGACTTCGGTTGCTGCGCGCTGTGAGGATGCGATTCGCCACGGTAAACTTTTAACTTGCGATAAACGGAGCGGCCGAGGCGATTGTGAGGGATCATTCCGCGAACGGCGCGCTCAACCAATAACTCGGGATGGCGGGCACGGCGCGAGCGGACGCTTTCAGACTTATGTCCGCCTACGTATCCCGAAAAACTCATGAAACTCTTTTGTTCCTCTTTTTTGCCTGATACCCGGACCTTGTCGGCATTAATCACGATTACAAAGTCGCCGGTATCGACGTGAGGCGTAAAAACCGTCTTTTCTTTGCCGCGCAATAGATTCGCGGCCTTGACCGCGACGCGGCCAAGGACCTGATCTTTGGCATCAATGAGCCACCATTTGCGGTCGACTTCGTTGGCCTTGGCGGAAAAAGTTTTCATCGGCGTTTGAAAAAGGGCACGGAAACTACGGGCCGGAGAGGCGACTGTCAACCGGTGGAATCAGGGGTAATTCGGGCATTAAAGGTGCTTTATGGTAATTATAATGCGCCTAGCAACTCTATCCTTCGCCGCCCTCGTTTTTGCCGTCCATTTCGCCCAGGCCAAAGATAATACCCCGGCCGCCGAGCAGAACCAAATCTCTTCCACCGCAGTCCTTCGGGAACTCAATCTCGCCCGCGAAAACCCCAAACTTTACGCCACTTTTGCCGCCGAATCCCGCCCATTCCACATGATCGAAGGCGGACACGCAGTCGACGAGGCCGTCCACTTTCTAAACAAAGCCCGGCCCTTGCCGCCATTAACGTTGTCGCCGGGGATGTGTCACGCTGCCGCCGATCATTGCTCGGAACAAATCGCCGGCCAGCTTGGCCACGATGGAAGTGATCGAAGCAGTCCGGGCGACCGGATCAGTCGCTATGGTTCGTGGAGCACGACCTGGGGCGAAAACATTTCCTACAGCCAAAAAACGGCGCGGGGCGTGGTGCTAGCGCTTATTATCGACGATGGAGTCCGGTCGCGCGGTCATCGGAAAAACATTTTCAATCCGAAATTCAATTACGCCGGCGCCGCATCTGGTCCGCACGCGCGATATCGAACCGTTTGCACGATTGATTTCGCCGGCGGATTTGCCGAGCGCGCTGACGCGCTGGTGTCGCGTTAAACCGCGTTTCCCGGCAATCAGTCTTCGTCCCGCTCGCCGCCGCCGCGACCGCCCTTCGGTATTTTGTCCAACACCGGCTGAATCGTGGGATCAGCTTTGACCATCGCGCCGTGCATTGCTGTCATGAACTCCTGGCGGGCCTGTCGCATCTTTTCGTGAGCTGCCTGAACGCTGGGATCTTGCATGGCCTTTTGTCGGGCCGCTTTCAATTTCTCCCGCTCGTCGGGAGAAAGATTCGCTAATCGCTGCTGCCAGCGGCCGCCGCGGCCCGGCCCATTTCCATTCTGGCCTTGTCCAAACACCACGGGCGAAAGTTGCAACGCTCCAACCAGGAGCGAAACGGTAATCAGTGATTTGATCTTCATATCTTGAAATAAAGACACCGGCGCGCCGAAAAGGTTACAAAAAAGGCAGCTAGCCATTTC
The DNA here is from genome assembly GCA_963817335.1 of uncultured Verrucomicrobiae bacterium. Taxonomy (GTDB): domain Bacteria; phylum Verrucomicrobiota; class Verrucomicrobiia; order Chthoniobacterales; family UBA10450; genus AV40. Next base: position 585,181 of record CAWFNX010000005.1, read on the forward strand.
GGCCATGCGCGCTTAATTCGTTCTCTTCGATGACAAAGACGGCCGAACAAAAGAGCGCGATCAGTCCGCGGCGCAGCGAGGATTTTCCGGAATGGTACCAGCAAGTTGTTCGGGCTGCCGAGCTGGCCGAATCGAGCGACGTCCGCGGTTGCATGGTCATCCGGCCATGGGGTTACGGGATTTGGGAAAATATGCAGCGCCAGCTGGACGCGATGTTCCGGGCGACCGGGCACCGCAACGCTTATTTCCCGCTGTTCATACCGTTGAGTTATTTCGCGAAAGAAGCGGAGCATGTAGAAGGCTTCGCCAAGGAATGCGCTGTCGTGACGCACACGCGGCTGGAAGCCGGCCCGGACGGAAAGCTAAAACCGGGCAGCGCGTTGAATGAACCACTGGTGGTGCGGCCGACCTCGGAGACGATCATCGGGGCGAGCTACGCGAAGTGGGTCCAATCCTACCGCGATTTGCCGATTCTTTTGAATCAGTGGGCGAATGTGGTGCGCTGGGAAATGCGACCGAGACTGTTCTTGCGCACGACCGAATTTCTTTGGCAGGAAGGCCACACCGTGCACGAGACGGAGCAGCAGGCGCGCGCGGAGGCGACGTTGATTCTTGAGGTTTACGAGCGGTTTGCGCGCGAACATCTGGCCATTCCCGTTTTCACCGGCGCCAAATCCGAAAGCGAAAAATTCCCGGGCGCAGTGGAGACCTTGACGCTCGAGGCGATGGTCCAGGACCGGAAAGCGATTCAGGCAGGCACGTCGCATTTTCTCGGGCAGAATTTTGCCAAAGCGAGCGGGATCCAATTTCAAAACCGCGAAGGCAAACAGGAATTCGGCTGGACCACGAGCTGGGGAATGACCACCCGAATGGTCGGCACCGTGGTAATGATGCACAGCGACGACGACGGGCTCGTTCTTCCCCCGCGCGTCGCGCCTACCCAGATCGTTATTTTGCCGATTACGCCAAAGGAGGACACCCGCGGAAAGGTTTTGGAGACCTGCGAGGCGCTGGCGTTGCAATTGCGCGGGAAACATTTCGCGAATTCGCCGCTGGAAGTCGAAGTCGACCGGCGTGACCTGGGCGGGGGCGTGAAAAACTGGGAGTGGATCAAGAAAGGCGTGCCGATTCGGGTTGAGATTGGTCCGCGCGATCTGGAAAAAAGCTCGGTGGAAGTTTCAAGGCGCGACCAACCAATTAAATCGAAGCAATCGATGTCGCTTCAGGAATTCGCCGCGACCGCCCCGGAGATGTTGCTGTCGATCCAACAAAATCTTTTGGACCGCGCAAAAAAGTTTCAGGAAGAGAACACTCGCGTGATCGAATCGAAAGAAGAATTTTACGATTTCTTCACCGCGAAAAACCCGGACAAACCCGAGATCCATGGCGGTTTCGCGCTGGCCCATTGGAACGGCTCACGCAACGTGGAGGAACAAATCAAAGACGATCTCAAGGTAACGATCCGGGTGGTGCCGTTTGAAGGCGAACCTGGGAAATGCATTTTCACCGGTGAGACAAGCGCCAAGCGGGTGATCTGGGCGAAGTCTTATTGAGCGGGCCCATTGACGGGCCGCACCGCACCGGGTTTATTCCGCTGCTCATGGAATTAAAGCTTTATAGCCGCGAATGGTGTTCGTGGTGCATTGACGCCAAGGAATACCTGGAATCTCGCGGCTATAAATTCGTTGCGATCGACGTCGGGGAAGACCGGCAAGCCTACGAGGAAATGAAGCAGCTTTCGGAGCAGACCTACGTGCCGACATTTGTGGCGGGCGATTATGTCCTAGCCAATTTTGACACCGATCAGCTGGAGAAATTCCTGACCGAGCACCGAATCCATCCCTAATGCTTTTCAAGCTTTTTATCCTCCTCGGGGTGGGAGTTCTGGCGGTCGCCCTCCGCAGTTTTCAAAGTTCGTTTTCCCAAAAGGCCGGCGCAGTCGCGATCCTGGTGGTTTCTTATCTGTTCGTTTATTTCATATCCAACAGTCACTTGCTCGGGGCGGTCGCCGCCGCGGCTTGGTTCTTTCTGCCGTGGGTGGAAATTCTCACCAGAATTCGGACCTTGCGTCTTCCGAAGGAGAAACAACTGCGGCCTAAGTCGCCACCCTCGAGCGACACGTTTCCGACGCTGAACGAGATCACCCGCGAGATCGAAAACGAAGGGTTCGTGCACCTGAACGACGCGGGCTGGGATTGGGAAGATTATCGCCAGTTTTTTCGGCTCTTTTACAAGGCGGAGGACCGCGCTCAGGCAACGATTTGCCTGAACGAGCAGCACGACCTCGCTTTCTATTATTTGCGAATTTCTTCGCGCACGCGTACCGGCGTTATCTGGACGACCTGGAATTATCCACTCTCCTACGGGTTGAAATTGACCCCCCAATTCAGAATCAATCGTCAACGACCGGACCAGTCATTTTGGCAGCTCTATCAGAGCCACCGAGCGTTTTTGCGGAAAAACAATATCCAGGTCGACGCGATGGAAGCGTTGGATGAAGAAAAGATCGAGAAAGAGATGGAGCGCGATCTTCGGGAACAGATCGCCCACAATATTCACAAGGGGGTCCTCAAACCAACGCCCGAAGGCGACGTGAAATATTCCTGGCGCGGAATGATCTATCTCTGGTGCCAGTTCTTGCTCGACTTGGTTCGGCTCTAGCGAGAGCGGAAAATTTAGCCATTTAACGAGTTAATGATTTAACGATTGAAATCATTGAATCACTAACTCGCTAACTCGTTAAATGTCTTCACACTTTCATGATCTCAGTCTCTTTGTGCTTGAGATGATCGTCGATTGATTTGACGAAACGGTCGGTCAGTTTTTGGATCTCGTCCTCCAAATCGCTCATTTCGTCTTCACTGATTCCGCCGCCGGTCTTGAGTTTCTTGGCCTCGTCAAGAGCGGCGCGCCGATTGCTGCGAATACGAACCCGCGCTTCCTCGGCCATTTTGCCTAACGATTTCGCCAATTCTTTGCGGCGTTCTTCGGAAAGTTCGGGAATCGGGAGTCGAATGATTTTTCCGTCGACCGCGGGCGTAATTCCAATTTTGGATTCTTTCAGGGCTCGCTCGATGTCCTGGACGGTTCCCGCGTCAAACGGCTGCAACACCAGCAAGCGAGATTCCGGAGTGGTAATGAGCGCGAGTTGTTTAAGCTTCATGGTCGATCCGTAAGCCTGGACGTCGAGGTTTTCGACCAGGGCAGGTGAAGCTTTGCCGGTGCGGACCCCGGAAAACTCGTGCACCAGATAGTCGACGCTTTTTTCCATCGACACTTCGGATTCTAGAAGAATGTCGTCTCTGCTCATGTCCGTAAATTTTTACTTGGTCTCATCTTCCTCGCAAACCAGCGTGCCGACTTTTCGCCCGAGCACCGCGTCCCGCAAAATTCCTGGTTTGTACATGTCGAACACGACAATAGGGATCTTGTTGTCCATGCAAAGGCTGAAGGCGGTCGAGTCCATCACCTGTAACCGCTTTGTCAACGCGTCCGCGAACGTGATTCGGTCGAACCGCTTCGCGTTCGGATCTTTTGTCGGGTCGCGATCGTAAACGCCGTCGACCTTGGTTGCTTTCAGAATCACGTCGGCGCCAATTTCGCTCGCGCGCAACGCCGCAGTGGTGTCGGTCGAAAAATAAGGATTGCCTGTGCCCGCGGCAAAAATCACGACGCGACCCAGTTCGAGATGTCGGACGGCACGGCCAAGAATGAAGGGCTCGGCTACGTTTTTCATTTCAATCGCGGTTTGAACGCGCGCTTCGACGCCAAGCTTGGTGAGGGTGCTGCGCAGCGCAAGGCCATTGATCACCGTCGCGAGCATTCCCATATAATCGGCGGTGGTGCGATCCATTCCTCGAACCGCCGCAGACGAACCCCGCCAGATGTTTCCGCCGCCGATCACGATGGCAATTTGCACACCGAGCTGGTTAACTTCCTTGATCCGTTCGGCAATTTCGCGGACCACTGCCGGCGAAATATTTTCGCGCGCCCCCCGTTCCTGAAGGGCTTCGCCGCTCAGCTTGAGCACGACGCGTTTATAGGCCGGCGCTTCGGTCTTCATCGCAGGTCAAATGAAACGCGAGGATGTCGCTCTTGGAAAGTCAAAACGCGCCTTTCGAGCGGTTCCGCAGCGCGTCGCCCTACCGATTGTGACCGCGCAAGAACTCCGCCGCGCGCATTCGGCGTTTGCCTTCGAGCTGAATCTCAGTCAGTGACAACGCGCCGTCCGATGCCGCGATCACGAATTCGGTGTCACGCCGCAAGATTTCTCCGGGTTTCCCGCGAAGATCGACAATCGCGGCTGAGAAAATCTTTAGCTTTTGATTCTCTAGTTCAGTGAACGCGCCAGGCCAGGGATTGTAGGCTCGAATCTCTCGCTCGACGACTGCGGCTGGTTCGGTCCAATTAATTCGACCGGCTTCGCGATTCAGCTTTGGAGCATAAGTTGCCAGTTGTTTGTCCTGCGGGACCCGCGCCGCGGTGCCGCCGGCAAGCAAGCGCAAAGCTTCGAGCAGAGCTTCCGGTGCGATTTCCGCGAGCCGATCATGCAATGATCCTCCGGTGTCGGTCGCTTGGATGTAGATCTTGCTTTGGAGCAAAATGTCTCCGGTATCAAGCCCTTCATCCATGTGCATTACCGTAATGCCGGTTTCATGATCGCCGGCCGCGATTGCGGCTTGAATTGGCGCCGCGCCACGCCATCGCGGCAAGAGTGATGCGTGCAGATTCAGACAGGCGATCTTCGGAATCTCGAGCACGGCGCCCGGCAAAATCTGTCCGTAAGCCATGACAACAATGACATCCGGCGCGAGTGCGCGGATTTGTTCAATTGCCTGCGGATCCTTGATCTTGGCCGGCTGCAGAACCAGGAGTTTGCTACAGTCGATTTCAGCTTTAATCGGGGGCGCGGTGATCTTTTGTTCACGACCGGCTGGTTTGTCGGGCTGGGTAACAACGCCGAGCAGCTCGTGCTCGGATTTTTGAAGTGCTCGCAGTGTCGGCAAACCGATGTCACCGGTGCCGATAAATACGATACGCATTTAATGCCAGTCCGGCTCGGGACCGCTTAACGGGTCTTTGGTTTAGGTGGAATGTAACGTCTCCGGAAAGGCCGCGTTGCTTGCGCCATCGTTTTTTCCCCGGCTGTCACTTCGCGCTGCCCAACGGAGGAGCCGCACTCGGTGCAAAGATAATCGAAAATCTCCTTATCGGGCAGGACTAGAAGCAATCGTTCGCGGACCGGCATCGCCGCGCGGCATTTTTCGCAATAGAGGCTCGAAGCAGTGAAATTCTCAAACTGCTGCTGCGGCGGCTGCTCGTGCTGGTGCGGGCTCATTCTTAATCCCATTTACGCTCGCTAAAATGTCGAACAACACTTTCGCGGGCGGCTGCATCGCGTCAATGACGCTGATGCATTCCTTCGGATAATGAGCGAGCACCGGCTTGGATTCCTTTTCGTAAATGTCGAGCCGCTTCTGAATGACTTCCTCGTTTGCGTCGTCGAGTCGGTTGTCTTTCAGGGCGCGCTTTTTCAAACGCCCGAACAACGTCTCCCGATTTGGACAGGCCAGATGAAAAACTTTTTCCACGTCGATCATGTCCCGCATGATTTTCGCCTGGTTGACGTTCCGCGGGATCCCATCAAGTACGAGAACATCGATGTCCGGCTTAAATTTGTGGGCGTCGACCGCGGCATTGATTGCCTCTTTCCATAGCTCGACCGTAACGTCATCGGGCACGAGTTGGCCTTTGCTGGAATATTCGAGAAATGCTTTGCCGACTTTCGTTCGGGTGTCGATCGAACGAAACACGTCGCCGCACGGACAATGGAAATATCGGGGGATGGTACCGAGAGTTTTGCCTTGAGTGCCCTTACCACTTCCCGGGGCGCCAAACAAAATAAACGTGCGGTATTTCATCATGAACGCGTTCGGTTATACCGCACTCGCGGCGGATCGGGAAGGGGAACTTATTTCGCCGAAGCCGGATCGATGTTGACGCGCCGTCCACCGCGATCGAAACGGACACTGCCGTCCACCAACGCAAAAATCGTGTAATCGCGACCGAGGCCGACATTTTTTCCCGGCATAAACTTCGTGCCGCGCTGACGAACGATGATGTTGCCCGCGACAACCATCTCGCTGCCGAATCTTTTTACGCCGAGACGCTTGCTAACGCTGTCGCGACCGTTTTTAACGCTGCCCTGTCCTTTTTTATGTGCCATTGGAAGAAGTTGAGTTGTTGAGGGGTTGAGACGTTGAGCTAGGACTTTTTAGATTTGGAGCCGCCGGTGATGCTTTTGATCTTCACTCGGGTGAGTTTGCGACGATGTCCGACCGTTCGGTGATAACCTTTGCGGCGTCGATATTTGAAAGCGATTACTTTTTTGTCCTTACGCTGCTCGACCACTTCGGCTGTGACTTTCCCGCCGTCGCTGATCTTTCCGCCGTCGATATGCATCAACACTTCGAAGGTGGCGGTTTTGCCCGGTTCAACGTCCAAAAGATCGACGTCGACCGTGTCGCCTTCCGCGACGCGATACTGCCGTCCGCCAGTCTTAATGATTGCGTAAGTCATAAGGTCTTTTCCGGGGAGAAAAAGCCGCGCAAAGTCTCACAAGAGACGTAGCTTGGCAAGTTAAAGGTGGGTCGCGCTCTCCGAGCGCGATAAACGCGTTAGGGACAACGCGTTCCACCTATCAGCAGCACGATTTCGCCTTTTGGCGGATGCGCTTCGTAGTGCGCGAACAGTTCCGCCGCTGTTCCGCGGCGAAACTCCTCGAATTTCTTCGTTAGTTCGCGAGCTATACAAAGCTGTCGATCGGGCAAAAGGTCGATTGCGGTCTTCAGAGTTTTGGTGAGCCGATAACGTGACTCGAAGTAAATCGAGGTTTCATCGCGCTCGGCGGCTGCCCGGAGCTCACGTTCTCGTTGGCCGCTTTTGACCGGAAGAAATCCACCAAAGAAAAATTTCTCGGCGGAAAATCCTGAGCCGACCAGAGCAGTCAAAATCGACGACGGCCCGGGAACAATTGTGAAATCGAGGCTGCGTTTGATGCATTCGCGAACCAATCGGGCGCCGGGATCGGAGATTCCCGGTGTTCCCGCGTCGGTGATGAGCGCAATCTCTTCGCCGGCCGCGAGACGTTCGACGAACTGCGCGGTCCGCATCGCTTCGTTGTGCTCATGATAACTAATGAGCGGTTTGTCGATTTGATAACGCTTTAAGAGGATCCTGGAGTGTCGGGTGTCTTCCGCGGCGACAAGGTCGGCATCTTTTAGAATCTCGAGCGCGCGAACGGTGATGTCGCCGAGATTTCCGATTGGTGTGGCGACGACATAGAGCATGGTCTAGATAAGATCGGTTTGCGTCGCGCTGCAACGAGCACGTTCTTGTGGTGAGATGCGTAATCGGTCGTTCGCGCGGAAAGTCGTTCGAGCTCTTCTCGGATTCTGCCTGATCGTTCTGGTTGCCCTATCGATTCTTTACTTCCGCCAGCATTCGCTGGTCTATCATCCGCGTTCCTACGACGAGAGTTACGCCTACGCATTCCCGGCGGACGGCGTTGAAATTAATTACCGGGTAGGTGCTGGAAAATATTCGGCGTATTATCTTCCCGGCGGCAAACCGTTGCCGAAACGAATTTGGCTGGCGTTTTGCGGCAACGGTTCGCTGGCGCTCGATTGGACAACGATTCTTCGCGAATATCCATGGAATGGTGACGCGTTCCTGCTGATCGATTATCCTGGATACGGAAAAAACGGCGGTTACGCGACCATTGCCAGTACGCGGGCGTCAGCCGATGCGGCGCTGAGCGCGTTGGCCGCACGACTGAATCGAACCGAAGGTCAACTGACGCTTTGCGCGATTGGTCATTCGTTAGGCTCGGCGGTGGCGCTCGATTTCGCCGCGCGTCATAACGTCGAGCGCGTCGTTTTGATTGCGCCCTTCACCACTTTGCGCGAAGAAGCCGCGTCCATCTTTGGAGGTTGGGTCTCAGGTTTGCTGATCGAAAGTTACGACAACCGGGCGAATCTCGCGGATGCAATCAAGCGCAACCCGAAGGCGCAGGTTGCGATTTTTCACGGAACAAACGACGAAGTGATCCCAGTTCGAATGGGCCGGGAGCTTGCCCGCCAATTTCCGGGCGTCGAATTTTTCGCGGTGGAACAGGCAGACCACGTGAGCGTGCTCAATCATGGGCACGACAAAATCCTCCATTGGATGGCCGGGGGATCCGTGGAATGATCCAAGCTGTAGTTTAGTCCCGGTGAAGCCGCAGCCTCCATTCGAGCGTAATTGTTTCCCGAAATCAGATTACTGTTTTCAGGCAGGTCGCGATCGATGGGACGACTACGCAGGTGATGAGTGGGACTTCGGGCGTCCCAACATCGGGCGAGAATATTTGATCGAAGCAGCGCGGGAACGCGCGAAAGAGATGGCAGTCTTCGGGATCATTCTGGTCGCGGCAGCGTGGCCGGTGATCTACATGATCATTACCGTCCTGCAGTTGTACCGCAAAAGCTGACGATTTGATCAGTGTCGGGGCGGCCAGAGAAATTCGTCGCGATATTGCGGGGTTGTTTCAGGCGCGAATCCGTGACGAGTAATGTTTTCGGTGACCACTCGCGGCACCGTGAACTGAAGAAGATAATCGGCGCCGCCCGCTTTGGTGCCGCCGCCGCTCATTTTGAACCCGCCAAACGGATGACGGCCGACCACGGCGCCGGTGCAGGACCGGTTAATGTAAACGTTTCCGGCGCAAATCTCCGCCTTGGCCCGTTCGATGTTTGCCGGACTGCGCGAGAAAAATCCGGCAGTCAGCGCGAATTCGGTACTATTTGCGACCTCGAACGCTTCGGTGAGATCGCGCACTTTGATCACACTGAGCACCGGTCCGAAAATCTCCTCGCAGGCAATCTTGTTCCGTGGACTGACATTGGTGAAGATCGTCGGCGGAATGAAAAATCCTTTTTCCGGAACATCGCCTCGCTGGAATGCGAGCCGCGCTTCTTGTTTGCCGCACTCGATGTAATTGAGAATGTTTTTGTGCGCTTTGCCGTCGATCACCGGACCGACCGTAACGCTCGGGTCCTCGGGATTTCCAACGTGCAGACTCGCGGCTGCGTTGAGCAAGCGCTCGATCGCGCGCGGGTAGATGTCTTCCAAAATGATCAACCGCGAACAGGCCGAACATTTTTGTCCCTGGTAACCGAACGCTGAATAAACTGTGTCGACAATCGCTTCATCCAGGTCCGCGTCCGAATCGATGATCACGGCGTTTTTGCCGCCCATCTCGCAAATCACCCGTTTGAGCTCGCGCTGGCCCTCGCGTGTTTCTCCGGCGCTTTTCCAGATCCGCAGTCCGACTTCTCGCGAGCCGGTAAACGCGATGAGATCGATATCTTTGTGATCGACCAGGTGCTGGCCGATCAGCGAGCCCTTACCCGGCAAGAAATTCAGAACGCCGCGCGGAACGCCGGCCTCCTCAAAGATTTCCATCAACATCGAACCAATCACCGCTGATTGTTCAGCTGGTTTGAAAATGACCGTGTTGCCGGTGACGAGCGCGGCCGTCGCCATTCCGGTCAAAATCGCCAGGGGAAAATTCCAGGGCGCGATGATGAAAGCGACTCCTCGCGGCCAGTAATGCTGATAACTTTCCTCGCCGAGAACGTGTTGAGTGAGGCGCGGCCGTCCTATCAGGCGCATCTGCTGCGCGTAGAACAAACAAAAATCCATCGCTTCGCGGATGTCGCCGTCCGCTTCGGCCCAGGCTTTCCCGACTTCGAACACTTCCAAAGCGGAAAGTTCGTAGCGCCGGCGTTGCATGATGTCGGCTGCGCGTTCCAACAATCGGCAACGGGTTTCAAATGACGTCCGGCTCCATTTATCGAACGCATCGCGGGCAACTTTGACCGCGCGGTCTGCCTCGGGAATTCCCGCTTCGGCGACATGGCCGACAACTTGATCGGGATTGCTCGGGTTGATCGACGCGATCGTGTTGTCCGTCCAGATCTTTTCGCCGTTGATAACGATTGGATATTTTTGGCCGAGCTGCGTTCGGGCATGCTCGATCGCGGCTCGCATGCGTTCCTGATTTTGTTCGTATGCGAAATTCACGAGCGGTGCGTTTTCATAAGTATCACCGGGAGGCGTTTCGAGCGAAGTACTGTCGCCGTTAACTTCGACACGACGCGCGCCATTCGGACCCTGAGTAACGAGCTCAGCCGGGTCGCGCAGCAGCGCCTGTTCGGAAACGTTCTCAGAAAATTTTGCGCGGAGAAATCCTTCGTTCGAAGTGTTTTCGAGCAAACGGCGAACGAGATACGACATTCCCGGCAACAGCTCGCCGACCGGACAATATTCACGGACGCGGTAACCCATTTCTACGAGTGCGCGCTTGATTGGCCCGGCCATCCCGTAAAGCAGCTGAAATTCGAAACGGCTCCGATCAATCCCAAGCTCATCCGCTACTGCCTGGGCGTGCGCGATACTGCGGACATTGTGCGAACCGAACGCCGCCGTTACGATCGACTCGTTCTCTAGTAAAATCCGGGTAAGTACTTCGAAATTGCGGTCGCTCTCCGGTTTTTGGAGGAACACCGGACAAGCCCATCCGTTCTGGCGCGATTTTATTTTTTCAAAATCCCAGTAGGCGCCTTTCACCAGCCGAACTGCGAATCGGCCGCCGCGCCTGCGGCCCCAGTCGAGCAGGTCCAGCAAATCCTCTTCCGCGTCGGCCAAATAGGCCTGAACAACAATCCCGATCTGCGGCCAGTCCCGAAATTCGGGTTCATTAAAAAGCATTTTGAACAACTCAAGGGTCGCTTGTTTATGGGCAAAGCTCTCCATGTCGAAATTCACGAACGCGCCGAGCTCGCGAGCGCGACGCAAGATGGGCCGGAGCTTTGGCGCGAGATGAGCAATCGCGTCCGCCGGCGCGGCAGGATTCATCTGGGAATAGAGCGCGGAAATTTTTACCGAGAGGTTGACGACCGGGAACAGCTCCGAATTTTTGCCGAGCGGATCAGTCCAGTCGCGTGTTTCGCGACACAGATGCTCCAGCAATTCCAGGCAGCGAGTGGCGTATTCCGCAGCTTCTTTTTCGCTAACGACGGCTTCGCCCAACAAGTCGACGGTGAATCCGATCCCCCGGGCGCGTCGTTTGCGCAGCGTTTTCAAAACGTCGTGCGGGTTTTTGCCGGCGATGAACTGCCGGGCCATTCCAGACACATTCCAGCGCAAAAGTTGTCCGCTGATCCAGGGGACGATCCACGCCGCGCGCACCCCGGTCCGGATCAATGACCCGTAACCGTTTCGCATGTCCGCAAAATATTCGTCGAGATGCTGAACGATGTCCGGACCCCGATGGAGCGAGGCCAGAACATCGACAAAACGAAAGAGTTGGACTTTGAAATGCTCGTCCCGCATCGAAAGAGCCATCATTCGTTGATAGAAGCCGGCTTTGCTGAAAAGCGGTTCTGGATGCTGGTCGACCAGCTCAAAAATTCGGTCGCCGCGTCGTTCGATTTCGGTCTGGAGCGCGCCCATAACTTAATGCTAATCGCGCGCTAATCCGAGGTAAAGGCGAGGAATTTGGCCGCCGGGTAAAAAAATTGCCGGGGGATACGGTCACTTTGCGGGCGAGTTCCGAATGTTGGGATTACAAGCCGCCGCAGTGCGGCTCAGATTCAGGGAGCAGTTAGAGTGATTTGCCTGGCGGACCCTGCAGGCCCTGGGGCTCGGGTCCGTCAGGCAATATCTGCTTTTGCTGGATTGCCATTTGCCGCTCGCTCCGAAGTCGATTAGCAAGGAATCGCGATGGACAAACCCCGCGAACACCACGAATTCGCCAGCGATAACACGTTGGGACTCTGCCCCGAAGGGTTGGCCGCTCTCGAGGAGGCGAATCGTGGCGCCGCCGAATCCTACGGAGACGATGAATGGATGCGGCAGTTACGCCAATCGATTTGCGACGTTTTCGAGACGAAGTGCGAAACCTATCTGGTGTTTAACGGCACCGCCGCAAACGCCCTCGCTCTCGCGCAACTTTGCCAGCCTTTTCACAGCGTGGTTTGTCACCAGCAGGCTCATATTCAGACTGACGAATGCGGAGCGCCGGAATTTTTCACCCGCGGTTCCAAACTGCTGTTGGTTGACGGAACGGCCGGCAAAATCGATCTCCAGGAAGTCGAATCGGTAATCGCCCACCAACCCGAAGTGCATGCCCACAAACCACGCGCGATCAGCATCACCCAAGCGACCGAGTTGGGCACGGTCTACACCCGCGATGAGATTGATGCGATCGCAGCGTTCGCCAAGAGACGGGGAATGTTTTTGCAGATGGACGGCGCACGGTTTGCAAATGCCGTCGCCGCGCTGAAATGCGCGCCGAAAGAAATCAGCTGGCAGCGCGGGGTCGATGTTCTCTGTTTCGGTGGAACAAAGAACGGCTTGGCGGCAGGCGAGCTTGTAATCTTTTTTAAAAAAGAACTCGCGCGTGAATTTGATTACCGAATGAAACAAGCCGGACAGTTAGCCTCGAAAATGCGCCTGCTGGCGGCGCCGTGGCTCGGTCTGCTCAGAAACCGGGTTTGGTTAAACAACGCGAATCACGCGAACATGACGGCGCAGAGCCTTGCCGGGCGATTACGTCGCGATGCCAAAATAGACATTGTGTTTCCAGTCGAAGCGAACGCGGTGTTCGTGCGCCTCGCCGGTTCGCTGGTCAACAGTCTTCACGCGCGGGGCTGGCATTTTTACAAATTTGTGGAGCCTGACGTTTATCGGTTGATGTGTTCGTGGGCCACTACTGAAGCAAACGTCGACCAGTTCATCACCGATTTGTTGCGTTAAAGAAAAGCCGACTTATAACAACGCGATGAATTGGAAGTCGGCGCCGATTGCGTTGTTCGTATTTGTCGCATTCGGTCTCGCCGGGTGCGGCATAATTACAGCGCCCGTGCGGTTGTTTCACTCGTCTGAGCCGACGCCAGCGCCGAATACCGACGTTACCAAGCCGGGCCGGCCGTTGCCGGCTCCTTCGCCGACTCCGCGAGTTGCATCCCGGAAGTCGAACGAGAAATCTCCTGGCGCGACATCGAAACCGGTGGCTTCGAAGACGACCCCTTCGGCGCAGTTTCCAACAGCCAAACCGGTTCCGGGCAAACCGGGTCTGGTTTTCAATCCGTTCAAGTCAAACGGAAGTTATATCGACGTCAGCGGATACGCCCCTGGAAGCAAAGTAAAAGATCCCGACTCGCAGAAGATTTTTGTAGTGCCGTAAGATTCTCGGCGGTTTCCGGTAAACAGCGCACGGATATTGCTTTTGTGGTGTGCATAGAAATTATGACCACCCGGTTTCTGTCTACTTCGCCAGCTTCTCGCCGCCTGTTGGCCGGCTTTCTCGGGCTCCTTTTTTCTGTAGCCGCCATTTTCACGACCCGTGCTTACGTGTTGGAAGGTCCCAAGTGGCCGAGCGGCACGGTGACACTGCAGCTTTCGCTGGGGAATGCGAATGGCACACTCTCAGACGGAAACACGAACTGGAACGTCGCGGTCGCTCCCGCGTTGGACATGTGGAACCAACAAATGGGCGCCATCCAATTGCGTGGAATCATGAATTCGACGGCGCCTGTTTCTCGAGGGGATCGGGTGAATTCGCTGGCCTTCGCGAGCACTTTTTTCGGCAGCAGCTTCGGCTCCAATACCCTGGCGATCACTGGATATTCGTACAGCGGCTCCACTATGCTTGAGGCGGACACTCTGTTTAACACCGCGCAACCGTGGGACTCGTACCGAGGCGCGTTACGATCATCCTTCGACATTCAGCGCGTCGCTTTGCACGAGGTTGGTCATGCCATCGGCTTGGCCCACTCAAGCGTTGCCGGGGCCATCATGAGTCCATACATCGGCAATCAATACACTCCTTCGCCGGACGATGTGGCTGGCGTTCAAGCATTGTATGGAGCACCCAGCGGTTCTCCGACGCCGACACCAACGCCGAGCCCCACTCCAAGTGCGACACCAACTCCCACCCCGACCGCTACGCCCAGTGCCAGTCCGACCCCAACCGCTACCCCCGGAACCGTGCAAATGGTCAATCCAATCCCTGGAACGGTGTTTAGCTCGTCCAGTGTGACCTTTAACTGGACTGCAGGGAACGCGACGGCGTTCGCCCTCCTGGTCGGCAGCTCGCAAAACGGCAGCGATGTTTACAATTCAGGCATAACCCGCGCGCAAACCGTAACGGTCAATGTTCCGACTGACGGCCGAGCGATTTATGTAACTCTTGGCTTTCAAGTCAACAGCACGTGGAGTTTCAACTCTTACAGGTACACCGCGTTCAGTTCTGCTGGAACACCGACGCCCACGCCCACCCCGACACCAACCGCTACTCCAACACCGTCGAAAGTTTCAGTGTCGCTTTCAGTCGCGCCGAGCAGCATTCAAACGGGGGGCGCTGCAACATTCACTATTTCGACCACGAGTCCGCCAGCGACAGCAATTACTGTAACCTATGCAATGGGCGGCACCGCCGGTTTTGGCTCCAACTATTCGCTCAGCGGAACGCCTGGTCAGGTCACGATTCAGGCCGGATCGACCTCGGCTACCGTCAGGTTGACAGAAGTAGCTGCGGCAAAACGTACGAAGACGGCAACGATGATTCTTACTACCGGCGCCGGCTACATTCTGTCCTCCCCAACGAGCGCGTCTGTTCTGCTGACCAAATAACCCGTCGACACTTTCTACTTCACATGAAAATCAAACATCTTCTCCCACTTATCTTGATCGGTGTTGCGTTTAGCCGTGTTTCGGCCACGTCGGTGATTCCCCCGACTTTTGAGCAACTGGTTCAGCAGGCTGAATTCATTTTTCAGGGAACAGTGACCAACACCCAGTCGGTTTGGGCGGGTGAAGGCGCGCAGCGCCATATCGAAACTTACGTCACGTTCCAGATCGAAGATAATGTGAAAGGGCAGGCAGGCTCTTCTTACACCATCCGAATGCTCGGCGGCACGGTCGGCGACGAAACGTTTGAAATAACAGACACTCCCAAATTCCAGGTCGGAGATCGGGACATTTTGTTTGTCGAGCACAACAACGATCAATTCGTGCCTCTGGTCGGCATTAATTATGGCCGGTTTCATGTTCAGCATGACCAAGGAACGGGCCGCGATGTGGTCTTAAATGGCGAAGGTGAACCGCTCCGCCAAGTGGGACAGCTCGGGCGCAACCAGGAAGCTTCAACCGCTGCGGATGTTGCAACGGCGCTTTCGGCCGACGATTTCAAGTCCGCGGTTCACCAGCAGCTCGGCGACTCAGCCAACCGTCCCACCAGGTAATCAATCTGCCGCGCTGAGGAGAGATCGTAGAAATTTCAGCGACGCCCGACCGCATCCTTCAAGTCGTCGTCTTTTCGCTGATGTTGGATCTGATCAATGACGGAGTGGGTGGTGTCGAGCGAATGCTTCGCCCAATCGTGTTCGTAAGTTTGTCGAGGCGCCTGGCTTGACTCCGCCGGTTGTTCTTTCTTCGCGGCTTGTTGTTCGTGGTGCTTTTGCAACGCGAATAGACCGCCGCCGATAGCCGCGATTGCAATGAACGTTAGGAGGCCCCGCATGTCATATTTCGCAGCACGATGCGAGCCACCCTTCTTTGCGGTGCGGTTAGGCCGATGATAATTTCGAGGATGCGTTTATTGGGCAAGCTCTCGATCGCAGCCGGTGTGCTCTTATTGGCACACTCCGTTGCCGCCCAAAACTATCAGGGCAAGGAGTTGGTCAAAGCGTCGCTGGTTGCCGACACCTCGGCGATTGTTCCAGGCAAACCCTTCAGCGTTGGTCTGCTTCTCCGGATGGCGCCCGGCTGGCATACCTACTGGAAATATGCCGGCGATGCTGGTCTGCCGACTGAGATCAAATGGAATCTGCCGCCGGGCTGGAATGTTGGCGAGATCCAATGGCCGATTCCACTCAAGACCAACGATCCCGGCGACATCCAAACTTACGGCTACCAGGACGAAATTTTGCTGATTCAGGAAATCACACCGCCGGCAAAGATAGATTCGCCGTCACAGGGTTCTGGCGCAGCAGGCAGCAATCCGGTCAAACTATCCGCCCAAGCCGATTGGCTCGTCTGCGAAAAGATCTGCATTCCAGGCAACGCGACGGTTGAATTGGAATTACCAACTTCGACAACGGCCGAACCGAGGAACACCGATCTGTTCGCGCGTTATCGCCATTTGCTTCCACAGAAGTTTCCGGATTCGAAAACGGCGACGGCGTCCTGGAGTCGAACCGGGAGCGATCTCGGTCTCAAGATTAGCAGCGAACAAATCGCCAACTACAAAACGATCGATTTCTTTCCGGTGCCGCAGGGCACCACTGTCGTCGGTCATCCGAGCATCGGATCGCGCACCGGAAACGAGATCTCGTTTAAAATTCCACTCGAGTCAGCGGACAAGAGTTTATCGTCCATGCCGGGCTTGATTGTCTTCGCGGAGCACGAAAACGGGAACGATCGCGCGGGGTGGGAACTCGCCCCGTCACAAATCGCTGCCGTGGCAAAACCAATAGCGCAGCCGGCACGCGGCCTCGCCACGTTTCTTCTCTTCGGATTCATCGGCGGATTCATTTTAAATCTCATGCCGTGCGTGCTTCCGGTGATCTCGCTTAAGATTTTCGGTTTCGTCAAACACGCCGGCCAAGATCGGCGAGGAGTTTTTCGCAACGGCATTGCTTTTATCGCCGGAATTTTTGTCTGGTTCATTGGGCTCGCGCTCTTGCTGATCGTGCTGAAACGAGCCGGTCACCAAATCACCTGGGCGGCTCAATTTACAAATCCGTACTTCGTGCTTGCTCTGAGCGTAATCGTTCTCGTTTTCGCGCTCGATTTGTTCGGGGTATTTGAAATCACTCTCCCGCAAGCAGTGACGCACCGCATGCTTCATTCGGCTGAGCGGGAAGGCGAAGCAGGTTCATTTTTTCAAGGCTTGTTCGCGACCGCTCTTGCCACGCCTTGCACTGCGCCGTTTCTCGGCACGGCCATCGGTTTCGCCTTCACTCAATCGCCAGCAGTCATTCTTCTGATGTTTGCTGCGGTCGCTGCGGGAATGAGCGCGCCTTATTTTCTTCTGAGCGCCCAGCCGGCCTGGATGAAATTCCTGCCGCAACCCGGACCGTGGATGGTGCACGTCAAGCAGTTCATGGGATTTCTCCTGCTCGCGACGCTGCTGTTTCTAATTTACGTCCTTGGCGCGCAACGCGGCCTCGAAGGTGCGATCTGGGCGAGCTGCTTCTTGCTCGTAATCGCGATCGTCTGCTGGATGAAGGGTGCGTTTATGGTGCCGACTTCAACCGCATCGAAACGCGCCTTCGCTCTCTTGGTGATGCTCTTACTTTTGGTCTCATCCGGCGTCTATTTCATCGGAGATCGATTTCGCCATGCCACACCGGACCTCGTCCAGATTCAACAGGGCGATTGGCAATCGTTTACTCCTGAGCGGTTGCAATCCGAGCGCGATCAAGGTCACGCCGTGTTTATCGATTTCACCGCGGCCTGGTGTCTGACCTGCAAGTTCAATGAGAAGGCCGTGCTCGAAAATTCCGAGGTGCGTGACGCCTTCCAGCGCCACAACGTTGTGAAATTGAAAGCCGATTGGACCAACGGCGACCCGGTCATTACGAAATTACTTCAACAATTTGGCCGGCCGGGTGTCCCATTATACGTGCTTTATCCCGGGAAATCGCAGGAGCCGTTTGTCTTTCCGGAATTGCTCACCAAAAATATTCTTCTGGATAAGCTACAGGCCGTCACAGTCGCCTCCCGATAATTTATGAAAACAAAACTACTCCTAACCGCAATCACTACACTCGCCGCTGGCGCACTCTACGCGGCCGACGTTCCACCAGTTGGCAGCGCCGCTCCGGATTTCTCGGCGCCAGACGCCAACGGAAAGACGCAGTCGCTCTCTGAATTCAAGGGCAAATACGTCGTGCTCGAATGGTTCAATCCGGAATGTCCGTTCGTGAAAAAGCACTACGGCAGCGACAACATGCAAAAGCTGCAAGCGGAGTACACCGGCAAGGGCGTTGTCTGGCTGACCATCGATTCCAATGCGCCTGGCACCGAGGGCAACATCACCGCGGACCAAGCGAAGAAAATCATGGATTCGTGGAAAACGAAGCAGACCGCGCTGCTCCTCGATTCTGAAAGCAAGGTCGCGAAACTTTACGGCGCCAAGAACACGCCCAACATGGTCGTAATCAGTCCGGAAGGGAAGATCGTTTACGAAGGCGCGATCGACAGCAAAGCGACCCCGAATCCGGCCGATATCCCGACCTCGACCAACTACGTGAAAGCGGCCCTGGATGAAGCATTGTCCGGGAAACCCATTTCCAACGCCCAAACCAGACCGTACGGCTGCTCGGTGAAATATAAATCCTCATAAGGTGGAACGCGTTGTCCCTAACGCGTTCTGATCGCGCTCGGAGATCGCGATCCACCTTAGTTCTCAAAGCGGCGGTCGTATTCGAACCGCCGCTTTTGTTTTACCGTCGCTTCACAGCCCCATGCGAATAATGGGCATTAGTGTGACGAGCGAACTTCATGAACACTCCTGAAACGACGAGCGGCTCAAAACGGACGCATGCAATTAAACACGGCGACACCTTCGCCGTCTTTGATCTCTTTGGCGATATTGAAGCTCTGCCCGAAAGCGGTGTCTATCATCAGGACACGCGATTTCTTTCGCGGCTTACGTTGAGGATCGCTAACGGAAGTCTCGAACTGATAAGGTCAGCAATTAGCGACGACAGCGTAGTTGTCTGTGTAGATCTCGCGGGTAACGATATCCGAATTCGTCGCACAAAATTCTTGTGGGACGCTACCCTTTACGAGCGCTTGGAAATTGAGAACCGCAGCTCGTTGACGGTAGAATTGTCGATCGAAGCCGATGCCGACTTTGTAGACTTGTTCGAAGTTCGCGGATTCAAGCGCGCGTCCCGCGGCCGCTTTGATCAACCGCAGGTTCGCGGAAACACAATCCAGTTCTCTTACCAAGGATTGGATCGACAGCGACGCTATACAACGATTCGGCTGGATCCGCCGCCGAACCAATCGGCTGGGTCGCGAATATGTTTTCGGCTGAGACCTCGGTTGCAAACCGTTCTCGATGTTTCGGTGCGCTGCGAATTGAACGATCGAAGGTCGACCTCGATCGCCGGTTTCGATGAAGCATTGCGACGACTTCGTTCCACCCCTTCGCCTGCAAACGAAGTTGGTCAGGAAATCGTCACCATGAACGAGCAATTCAACGCTTGGCTGCGTCGCTCGCTGGCCGATCTGCGGATGATGCTCACGCAAACTCCGCAGGGAGTTTATCCGTACGCGGGGCTTCCTTGGTACAGCACGGCTTTTGGCCGCGATGGGATCATCACGGCGATCGAGTGCCTGTCATTCGATCCGAGCATTGCGCGCGGCGTTTTAACGTATCTCGCCGCTACCCAAGCGACCGAAGAAAATCCAGAGCGAGACGCGCAACCCGGAAAAATCTTGCATGAAACGCGCGCCGGCGAGATGGCGGTGTGCGGCGAAATCCCGTTCGATCGTTATTACGGATCGATTGACGCGACCCCGTTGTTTGTCATGCTCGCGGGCTCATATTACGACCGCACCGCGGATATCGATCTTATCCGATCGATCTGGCCGAACATCCAGGACGCGCTGGATTGGATCGATGACTTCGGCGATCTCGATGGCGACGGTTTTATCGAGTATGCGCGCTCTGCGCGTGGGGGACTGCGTAACCAGGGCTGGAAAGATTCGGACCACGCGATTTTCCAAGCCGATGGAAGTTTGCCGGACGGCCCAATCGCGCTTTGTGAAGTGCAAGCCTACGTTTTCGCGGCAAAGCGCGCGGCCTCAAATCTCGCGCGGATTCTTGGAAAAAATTTGCTCGCAGAACAAGTGGCGCGTCAGGCTGAAACCTTGCGCGGCCAATTCGAAGAAATTTTCTGGTGCGAAGCGCTTTCGACTTACGCGCTTGCGCTTGATGGCCACAAGAATCTTTGCCGGGTGCGCGCTTCGAATGCCGGCCATTGTCTGTTTGCTGGAATCGCGCGCCCGGAGCGAGCGGCGCGCGTCGCAGCGACATTGGTGAGCGAGGAGTCATTTTCAGGTTGGGGCATCCGCACAATCGCTTCAACCGAATCGCGCTACGATCCGATGTCGTATCACAATGGTTCGATCTGGCCGCATGATAACGCGATAATCGCGGCTGGTTTCGCGCGTTACGGGTTGAAGCAAGAAGCAGCGATGATCTTTCGGGCACTGTTCGATGTCAGCACCCATTTCGAATTAAACCGAATGCCCGAACTTTTCGGTGGCTTCACTCGTCAACCGGGCGTGGGCCCTGCGCATTATCCAGTCTCTTGTTCGCCGCAAACCTGGTCAGCTTGTGCAGTCTTTCTCTTGAACGAAGCCTGCGATCAAACTGTGGGGCCGCTCGGTTGAACGAAAATCATCGTAAGGTGGAACGCGTTCTGATCGCGCTCGGAGATCGCGATCCACCTTAGTTCTCAAAGCGGCGCTCATCTCGACCGCCGCTCTTGTTTCAATCTCTTGTGAGCGTGTTCGCGCGTTGCGAACTTGGTCGGTCGCTAGCCGCGCCTCGCCCTAAGTCGCGAGGCCAAACGCATGATTGGCATCGGCATGATACGGACAAGGAACATGGCGAGCTTCATCATGACGCCTGGGATGATGAGCGGCTTGTCCGCCTCGACTGCGGCGAGGGTGTCGCGAACTGTTTGCTCGACCGATACGTAAATGAATCCCGGACCCGTCTCCGGTTGACCACCAGGGCGTTTGGCGACGTCGGCGAATTCGGTGTGGACCGGGCCCGGACAAAGCGCAGTCACGGTCACGCCACTGCCGCGCAATTCCGCGCGGAGCGCTTCCGAGAAACTATTCACGTATGCTTTGGTCGCTGCGTAAACAGCCATGCCAGGGATCGGAAGAAAACCGGCCGACGAACTCACGTTCAAAATCGCACCGCGTTTTTTTGCGATCATTCGCGGAAGCAGACCGCTAGTAAGCAAGGTGAGCGCCGTGATGTTTACTTGAATGATTCGGGCGTCTCGATCGGGATCGCTGGTTGCGATCGATCCGTAGTCGCCCAATCCGGCGTTATTGATTAGGAAATCGATCTCGATCTTGCTTTGCTCGAGCCAACGAATCAGTTCGGCGATTTGCGCCTTGTCGGAAAGATCGACTACGCGCGTCTGCACGTTGAGTTGCGCGGTACGATTGTGCAGCTCTTCGCGCAATTCGTTCAGGCGTTGCTCGCGGCGAGCAACCAGCACTAGGGTTCGGGCTCGATTCGCGAGTTGTCGCGCAAACCCACGACCGATTCCCGCCGACGCGCCCGTGATTAGCGCACTGCAGCCGTCAATTTTCATGCTCGAACATAGCCCAGCGCTTTAGCGCTGGGAAAAGAATGAAAGGATCGTTTAAGTCCGGTAGGACGAAAGAACCGTTCTGTCGCCCTACCGGGCTTGATTCTGATTTCTCCGATTAACTCCCAGCGTTAAAACGCTGGGCTATTGTCAGATGCGCTCGTCCGATTTAATCGCCGGAAATTGAGCAGCAACGCGATCACAACACCACCAATGATTCCACCGATGTGACCGGCCATGCTGATGTCGGGGAGAAGCGAAACGCCGAATCCGGCCGCGAGCGCGATCCAAAGCCACCGCTTCCAGGTGTTGTCGCTTCGTTGCCTATAAGAAATGATCAATGCCGCGCCTAACAAACCGAAAACTCCGCCTGAGGCGCCGACCGTCGCGCCGGGTTTCGGGTTCATGTAGTGCCAGAGGAGAATTACGGCCGCGGAGCAAATCACGCTGGCCAGATAAATCAGCGCGCCACTTCCGAGGCCGACTTGTTTCTCTACAATTCGGCCGATCCACCAAAGCAATCCGACATTCAGAAGCAGATGCAGCCAATTGAAGTGAAGAAACGAGTAGGTTGCGATCCGCCAGAATTCGCCGTGAAGCTGGCCATCGTCGGGTAAGGCGCCAAGTTTTAAAAGCGCGTTGTCGTTTCCGATGCTGTTGGTCGCGAGCTCGATTCCGAAACCGATCGCGATTGCGACGAGTAATAAAGCCGTTCCGCGCGTCATCGGTGTTCTTCAATAAACTTCGTCGGGTTGATCCAGCCGCGCGTGTCGTCGCGATAGCCGGCGCCGATGAAAGGGGTGAGGAATTCGCGCATTTCAAAATGAAGATGCGCGAAGTAGCGGCCGTTCGCGGTCCCGACCGTGGCGATTTGTTGGCCGCGTTTCACGCTCTCGCCCGGATGAACGAGCATGTCCTGAACGTGGCCATAATAGGACTGCACATATTTGCGCTCGGCATGGTCAAGATACGCGTGGAGCAGGATAACGACGTTCCCCCAGCCGGGGCCGCCTTCCCGCGCCAAAAGAACGCGGCCATCGGCGATTGCGTAGATCGGATCGCCGAGATCGCTGTTTTCGCCGCCGATGCCGTTCAAATCGTCGCCGAGATGTTTGTTCTCGGTGAAATGCTGCGCGTTGTAAGCCATGGCGCCGTTTTCGTTCCCGAGCGGGAAATCGAAATGCGACGCAGTGGGGATCGATTCGAGCTCGAGCGGTGAGGGGATTCGAAACGCAGGGTCGACGTATTTCGGCCGAGTCAATTCCGGCCAAAGCTTCCATGCCAGGGTTGCGGTAAACGTAAACGCGAATGCAAAAACACTTAGCCAGATTGCGCGTTTCATTTCACCACGAAGATCACGGAGAACATGGAGGCTGAAAACAAACAAATTTTCTTCGTGCACTTCGTGTCCTTCGTGGTTGAAGTTCTGGCCGCATGAAGGTTTTGGTCACCGGCGGCGCGGGGTTTATCGGTTCCCATCTCGTCCAAAGATTACTTCGGGACAGTCATGAGGTCGCGATCCTCGACGACTTCAACGATTTTTACGATCCGAAGATCAAGCGGGCGAACATTGGCCCGTTCGCCACAGAGATTGCAATCCACGACGTCGATCTTCGCGATGGCAAAAAAGTCGCGGAATTATTTCAGGAGGAAAAATTAGACGCGGTTTTTCATCTGGCCGCCCGGGCTGGTGTTCGGCCATCGATCCAACAGCCGCAGCTATATTATGACACGAACGTCGCCGGGACTTTGCATTTGCTGGAAAACGCGCGCGCGAGGGGAATCGAGCGATTCATCTTCGCATCGAGCTCATCGGTCTATGGCGCGGCAAAACGCGTTCCATTTTCGGAGGAGGAACATCTCACTCAAACCTTGAGTCCGTACGCAGCGACGAAGATTAGCGGCGAATTTCTCTGCTCCACCTACTCGCATCTCTACAAGATGCGCATCGTCGCGCTGCGCTACTTCACCGTCTACGGCGCTCGCCAGCGGCCTGATCTAGCGATTCATCAGTTCACCAGAAAAATTCAGGCCGGCCAGTCGATCGACCAGTTCGGCGATGGCACGACGCGCCGCGATTACACTTACATCGACGACATCATTCAGGGGACGATGGCCGCGCTGAAATACGACGGGCCAACCTTCGACGTTTTTAATTTGGGCGAGAGCGACACGATCCAGCTCAAGGATTTGATCGCCGCGATCGAGAAAGCGCTCGGCAAGAAAGCGAAAATCAATCGTTTACCCGAGCAACCGGGCGACATGCCGCTGACCTGCGCCGACATTTCCAAAGCGCGAAAGCTTCTCGGTTACAATCCGCAGACGAAATTCGAAGACGGGCTCCCCAAGTTCGTTGATTGGTTTTTGAAATCGCGCGCCGCGAAATAATGCTTTGAGGAAATAGCCCAGCGCTTCAGCGCTGGGTGACGAAAGAGAAAAGGACAAGTCCCGGCAGAAACGAAAGAACCGTTCTTCCGTCCCTATCGGGACTCGATTTTGGGTGGATTCTTACCCAGGGTTAAAACGCTGGGCTATTTTCAAAACTGCAGCGATTCTTCTTCCGCCTTGGATGAGTGCGAACCTTCCCTTCGATCCGCGCGCCTGTTTCATCGCCGGTCAGGCAAAATCAGGGACCACCCTGCTCGCGGCATTACTTGATAATCATCCGCAGCTCCTCGTCTTGCCGCAGGAGACGGCATATTTTCCGACGGTTCTCCGAAAATGTGGCGACGCCAGCCGACGGGCGCAGTTTGATTATCTGACTAAAGAATCGTTCTCGCGCGTGTTGTTCGGCGGCGAGCCGAAATGGCGGGAGCACGAATACAAAGGTTTTCCGCAGGAAAAATTTCTCGAGACATTCGAACGGATTGCCTTCGATCCGGCAAATGCACAACGCGATTTGCTCGCGCTGATGGCCGAATCGTACGCTGCGACAATCGGGGTTCCGCTCGATCGAATTAAACGCTGGGTCGAGAAAACGCCGGCAAATCGAAATCATGTCCGGGAGATTTTTGCTCGATTTCCAGACGCCAAACTCCTCGTTACCCTGCGCGATCCGCGCGCGATTCTTGCGACCCAGATCGCGCTGGAAAAAGCCAGAAAGACAAAACGGTTCTCGGTTTATTACGTCATCGCGCATTGGCGGGTTGCGGCGAAACTCGCGCAACGTATCCGATCCGGAGACGTTCCCGGATTGTTCGTGCAGTACGAACGACTCGTTGGCGATCCAACGAGCGTGATGAAAGCGGTCTGCGACTATCTTGAGATTGA
Source organism: uncultured Verrucomicrobiae bacterium (assembly GCA_963817335.1). GTDB lineage: Bacteria > Verrucomicrobiota > Verrucomicrobiia > Chthoniobacterales > UBA10450 > AV40. The sequence continues at coordinate 609,912 of CAWFNX010000005.1, forward strand.
ATTCGATCCCGAAATTATTTTGAGGCCGACAAAAATTGGCGAGCCGTGGGGCGGGAACTCAGCCGCGCAAATCGCATTTTCTCAGGTCAGCTCGGAGCCGTCGTCGCGCTGGGAGAGAGAACTGTCGGAGGATGAGATCGGTTGGGTGGAATGGCATTGCCGAGACTTGATGCCGGAGTTTGGATACGAACCGCGCTCGGCGTCGCGTAAGCTTGGCTATTTTATTAAGCCGATCCGGCGAGAGCGGCCACGGGAGTATTTCAAGTCGCGCATTTACTCGCTGCGCGACGCGATTGGGAAGCGATATTAGACATTCGATTCTGGATTAAGATTTTTTTGATACCGAGCATCGAACTTGCACGGTCGAGCGCCGTTTTGCCTGGGTTAAAACACCCTCTTGCAAACCCCAGATGAGCGGGCGATAATCGCCCCGTAGATGCTGGGAATCTGATTCGATCTCGCATCCGTTCTATAGAAGCTAAGAGTATGAAGCGAGGTTCGTCATCTTCGCGATCTGATTGGCCGAGCAAAACGGACTGCATCCTGAGACGATTCTATTTCCAGCGTGACGAGGCGGAGTTTCCAACGGCGTCGTCCCGCGATAGCGGGAAGTGCAATTTATTGGGCGAAATCTTTCGGGATTCGCGCGCCGCGGACCGTGTTCGGCTGAGGCGAACGCTCCGTCCATTGAACAACTTAGAAACTGAGGATCAACATGAACTCGCATTCATACGAGAGACGCCAGCGCCACGGGCGCGGTCGGCCTCGACGAAGAGGCGGTCGCGGGCGTTTCCAAGAGCAACGCGCGCCGGCTCCGAAGCAGAAAACATTTTGGCAACGCGTCGTCGCATTTTTTGGTGGCAACGGCGGCGGCCAAAAGAAACCGATCACGCAATCGCGTAACGGTCAGCAGCAGCACCAGCATCATCAAGCGCAGCCCCAACAGCCGCGAGAAGCACGGCCGCAGCGTAAACCTGAGCCAGTCGAAGTGACCTCGCCGCGTCTTTACGTCGGCAATCTGTCCTTCGATGCAACCGAGAGCGATCTGTTCGAGCTCTTCAACGGCGTCGGGCACGTTCAAAACGCCGAGGTGGTGAGCTATCGCCATAATCAGCGCTCGAAAGGTTTCGCGTTCGTCTCAATGCAGACGGTCGAGGAAGCCAAGCGCGCGGTGGAGGAATTGCACGACAAGGAATTTCTCGGTCGCAAGCTCGTGGTCAGTGGCGCGAAATCGGGCGAACAGAGCCGCGACTGACATCGGCACGCTCGGAATTTATCGGCGGGAGACGCTCGGATATCGGGCGTCTCCCGTTTTTGTTTTTACCGCCGCAATGACGAAATCAGAATGACGAATGACGAAAGAAATCTGAATACCGAAGCCCCAATATTTTTCGTCATTCGGACTTTGGGCTTCCTTCGACTTTCGACATTCGTGCTTCGTCATTGATGAAAAAAGTGTTTTTCATCGTTGGGCCCACTGCGACCGGCAAATCTGAAATCGCTGCTGAGGTTGCGCGCGAACTCGATGCTGAAATTGTCAGCGCGGACGCGTTTCAGGTTTATCGCGGTTTCGATCTGCTGACCGCGAAACCAGACGCAGCGAGTCTGGCCAAAGTCCCGCATCATCTCATCGGCACGATGTCGGTCCTGGAAGAGTTGAGCGCGGAAAAATTTCGGAAGCTCGCATCGCAAACAATCGCTGAAATTCATTCTCGCGGAAAAGCGGCGATTGTTGCCGGCGGAAGCGGCCTCTACGTCAAAGCGCTGACCCATGGTCTGTCCGTTGTGCCAGCGGCTGATCCCGATTTGCGCGCCCAATTGAACGAACTCAGTCTCGCCGATTTGCAGAAGAAACTGCGCGGCCTGGATCCTGAAGCGACCGTTGATTTCAAAAATCGCAGACGGGTGGTCCGCGCGATCGAAATTTGTCTATTGAGCGGAAAGCCGGCATCGAAGCAGCGACGCGAATGGTCTGCGGGCGAGACGGTCGGAGCTCGCCACGGGACGAGTCCGTCCGATTGGCGGACCGGACTGGCAGTTGCCATCACAGGAGTATTCGTCTTTCGAGATCGCGACGATCTCTATCAGCGAATCAATCGCCGGGTGGAGGAAATGTTTGAGGCCGGGGTAATTGAGGAGGTTCGCGCCGCCGGTGCAATGGGTGAGACCGCGTCGAAGATGATTGGATTGCGCGAGATTCGCGAATTGCTCGGCGGAAAGACATCGATGTTGCAATGCGTGGCTGCGATTCAACAAGCAACCCGTCGTTACGCCAAAAGGCAGTTGACCTGGTTTCGTCGACAAACTAATTTTCAATCGCTGAATTTGTCGCTTCTGACTACGAACGAAGCAGTGAAATGGATTTCGCAGAAAGCGCGTCTGGCTTTCGCGCAAGGGAATGATTGAGATACGTCCGAAAAAAACGCACGAGCGCGCCCTCCTGATCGGCCTTGAGCAACACGGCGTCTCGAAATGGGATCTGCAGGATTCGCTCGAGGAATTGGCCGAACTCGCGAACTCGGCCGGGGCCGAAGTCGTCGACACTATCACTCAAAAACTCGAGAAACCGACCGCGCCCTACTACATTGGCAAAGGAAAGGCCGAATCACTCAAGCCGGCGTTGCAAGATCGACAAGTGACGTCGATAATTTTTGACGATGAGCTTTCGCCGGCCCAGGGACGAAATCTCGAAACCTTGCTCTCCCGAAAAGTCATCGACCGCACCCAACTGATTCTCGACATTTTTGCGCAGCGGGCGCGCAGCCGCGAAGGCCGGTTGCAGATCGAGCTCGCCCAATTGCAATATTTGCTGCCGCGATTGACCCGGATGTGGGACCACTTATCGCGGCAAACCGGCGGCATTGGCACCCGGGGTCCGGGTGAAACGCAGTTGGAAGTGGACCGCCGCCGGGTGCAGGAGCGGATCGCCCGACTTGAGCGCGAACTGGAATCGGTCCGTAAAACGCGCGCGGTGCAACGACAAGGACGCAAACGTCATCAATGGCCCGTGGCCGCGGTGGTTGGTTACACCAACGCCGGCAAGTCAACCTTGTTGAATTTGCTGACCGGCGCGGACCTTGTCGCGGAAAACAAACTTTTTGCAACCCTCGATCCGACGACGCGAAGTTTCGTTTTGCCAAACAAACAACGCGTGTTGCTCACCGACACAGTTGGGTTTCTACGAAAACTTCCGCATACGCTCATCGAATCATTCAAGGCAACGCTCGAAGAAGTGGGTGAGGCCGATTTGTTGATTCATGTGGTCGATCTTTCGCACGCGCGGGTGGATGATCAGATCGAAGCGGTCGAGAGCGTGATCAAGGAACTCAACGCGCACGGGAAGCAGACCCTGATCGTGTTCAACAAGATCGACAATCTGCACCCGCCTTCGCCTGACTACGGCGTGGCAAGGAACCGCGAATTGATTGAGCCATATCTACAAAGATTTCCGGGAAGCGTCGCGATCTCCGCGCGGACGGGGGAGGGTGTGAACAGGCTCGTCCAAGCGTTGCAGGAAGCGCTCAGCGCGTGGCGATTGCGTTCCCGTTTCAAAATTCCAGCGAGCGAATCGGCGTTGATTGCGGAGATCCACCGGGTCGGCCACGTGCTTGAACTGAAATACGAAGACAACGACACAATGATCGTTGCCCACGTTCCTCCGGAGCTCGCCCAAAAGCTCGAGCGGTTTGCGAATCTGTAGGGGACGCTGTCAGCGTCCCACGGGAAGCAGGCTGCTTCCCCTACAGACCTGATTGTGCATAGTTTGCGCAATGACTACTCGCGAGCGCGTGGCGAAGTTAATCAAAGTTTGGCCGAGGGTTTATCCGGACGCGCACACCGAGCTAAACTTCAAAACCCCGCTGGAACTTTTGATCGCAACGATCCTTTCCGCCCAATGTACGGACAAGCGGGTGAACATGGTCACGCCGGCGTTGTTCAAAAAATATCGGGGCGCGAAAGATTACGCGAGTGCGCCGGCGGGCGAATTGGAAAACGCGATTAAGTCGACCGGTTTTTTCAACAGCAAAGCGAAAAGCATTCGCGGCGCGACGACCACGATCGTCCAAAAGTTCGGCGGCAAAGTTCCTAATTCAATGGAACAACTGCGGGAGCTGCCCGGGGTCGGACGCAAGACGGCGAACGTTGTTTTGGGAAACGCCTTCGGGATCAACGAGGGAATCGTGGTCGACACCCACGTGATTCGTTTGTCGCAACGACTCGGTCTGACCAAACACAAAGATCCGGAAAAGATCGAGCAGGGCCTGATGAAACTAGTGCCCCAAAAATACTGGGCGATCTGGAGTCACTGGTTGATCTGGCACGGGCGCCGCCGCTGTTACGCCCGTAAGCCGGATTGCGCGAATTGCGAAGTATTCAAGCTTTGTCCGAGCGGAAAAGTATTTCTGCGAACCGGGATCGCGCGAAAGCCGGACGAAGGTCGAATCAGCGGTCGGATTCGACTGCTTCGGGCTCGACGTGCCGCATATTTGTCCCGTGATTCTCGGCCTTCGTGCGCAAACGCCTGAATTGGTGTTCCAGTTTGTCCAACTCTTCGTCGGAGAGCTCTTCGAGGTCGACTAACTCGTTCCGCGCTTTCGTCAACGCGCGAATAATCTCGTCCAGCTTCAGATGCACTGCCTTGGCGTCGCGGTTTTGGGTGTTTTGAATCAGAAACACCATCAGAAAAGTAACAATCGTCGTTCCGGTGTTGATAATGAGCTGCCAGGTGTCGGAAAAATGAAACATTGGTCCGGTCGCCGCCCAGATGACGATGATCAGAATGGCGGCAGAGAACGCCCAGGCGCTGCCCAAAACCATTGACGTTTTGCGCGCAAACACGCGAAAGGCGTCGCTGACGACGCAAAAAACGTCGCGCTTCTCTTCATGTTTTTTCAATTCCGCTGTTTGAGTTCGATTCACAAGTTTCACCTTATCTTCGCGTTGGCCCATAAGATCGCGTGCACGGAAGATATCGCCTCCGGGTTAGGCGAAACAGACCCAGAATTGATTTTCCCGCCGATCTGAGGAAAATAGAGCCCCGCCACGGCCATGCAGCACGTCACCGCATTCTCGCGCCCGGAAACCGTTCCGGCGGTTCCAGCCATAGTGCCCAAACGCAGCATCTGGATTCTCGATAGCTGGCGCGATTTGATCCTCTACGTCGGCACGCCCCTTCTCATCATTCCGCTTTTCATGGCGGCGCAGGCGCGGTGGAGCGCGCAGGAAATTTATCTGTTTGTGGCCGCCTTCGGCGCGATGGGCCATCACCTGCCCGGAATGATTCGCGCTTATGGCGATCGCGCCTTGTTCGAGCGTTTTCGGTGGCGGTTCATTCTCGCCCCGATCTTTTTGCTCACGGTCTGCTTTGGTTTTTATTTTTGGGACATCCAGGCCAATCCGGTGGTGATGATTGTGTTTTTGTGGGGCGTCTGGCACGGGATGATGCAAACCTACGGGTTTGGCCGGATTTACGACGCCAAGATGGGATCCTTCGCCTTAGTTACCCGCCGTCTTGATTTTGTGACCTGTGCCGTCTGGTTCGCCGCCGGCGTAATTCTTTCGCCGGCAAGGATGACCGATACGCTGGAGGGATTTTACGGATGTGGTCTGCCGTTTATTGCACCGGCCGCGATTCACGGCTTACAACAAATTTTCATCTTTGGGGCAATCGCGATCTCCATTCTGTGGCTCGGGAATTACATTCGGATGTGGGCGGCCGGAACGCGGCAGAATCCGGTGAAGCTGGCCCTTTTTATGACCAGCATCGCTTTCTGGTGGTACTGCAATAACGGCGTGGCCAACATTCTCGCGGGCATCGCGCTGTTTGAAGTCTTTCACGATGTCCAATATCTGTCGCTGGTTTGGATCTACAATCGCAACCGGGTGGAAAAGGACAGCTCGATCGGAGGATTCATGCGGTTCATTTTTCGCCGCAGCGGTGCCCTGGTCGGACTCTATGTTGGGTTGGTGTTCGCCTACGGATCAATCGGACTTCTGAATCATTACGTCGGACTCACTACCCTGACGCGATTGCTAACCGGTCTGGTCGCGGCTTCGGGCCTGCTCCATTTTTATTACGACGGGTTCATTTGGAAAGTTCGCGAGAAATCGACCCGCCAGTCACTCGGCCTTGCCGGAGGCACGGCGGACATCCGATTGGGAGGTTTCCTTCCGGGTTGGACGCTTCATGGCGCGAAATGGGCGGTCGCGTTCATAATTCCACTTGGAGCAATGTCCTTCGGAAAAATGTACCGGGCCGCTCCAGCCGTGGACCGAGGCAGATATGTGGCCGCCGATTTGCCGAATAGCGCGCGCGCAGCCTTCAACTATGGCGCTGCCTTGCAACAGAACGGCCGATTGGACGAAGCCGAGAAGGCCTACCGCGACGCGTTACGTTTAGATCCGAATTACGTCAAAGTGCATATCAATCTGGCGATGACGTTGATCGGAAAGTCAAAGTTTGATGAGGCGAAAACTCATTATGAGCGAGCCCTCCAGCTCGAGCCAAATTCGGGTGAGGTCCGCGCTGGTTACGCTTATCTCCTGGAACGGCTTGGACAACCTGACGAAGCGCGGGCTGAGTACGAGAGAGCCCTGAGCGTCGGCCCAAAGTCGGCGCGGCTGCTTTACACTTACGGGGCATTTTTGGATAAGCGGGGCGATCTCGATGGCGCAATCGCGCAATATCAGCGCGCCGTCGAATTGGAGCCAAAATTTGTCGACGCCCACGCCGAGCTAGCGACTGCGCTGCTGACAAAGGGGGACGTAAAACAAGCCGAAGCTCATTACCTGGCCGCAATGCAAATCAACCCCAACCGGGCCGACATCCACAGCAACTTCGGAAGTTTATTGCTTAAAGAAGGACGAACGAGTCAGGCGATCATGGAGTACGAGGAGGCTCTCCGAATCGACCCAACTTTGAAAGAAGTTGGCGAAATTCTTCAGGCCGCCAAACAAACCGACAGCCGATTTCAATCGCGCGTGCCCCGATAAAGTTTCAATTTTGGTTCGATGCAGCCGATCAGCGCAACGTTACACCCCGACGCAACCCTGAGCTCGCCACCCAGGAAGAACTTCTGGATTCTCGATGGCTGGCGGGACCTGATTCTCTATGTCGGGACTCCGCTTCTTTTGGTGCCTGTCTTCGCGATCGCTCAAACCCAATGGAGCGGCCAGGATATTTATCTCTTCGTCGCCGCCATGGGATCAATGGGGCATCATCTTCCCGGGATGATCCGCGCGTATGGCGACCGCGCGCTGTTTGAAAGATTTCGATGGCGATTTTTGCTCGCGCCCATCTTTCTGCTGACGACCTGCATCGCTTTTTATGTTTGGAATTTAAACGCGATTTTTTTGGTGGTGTTCTTTTGGGGCGTCTGGCACGGCATGATGCAGACCTACGGTTTCTGTCGCATCTACGATGCTAAGGCCGGCTCCTTCGCTGCCCGGACCCGCCGGTTGGATTTCGCGGTCTGTGGAACGTGGTTTGCCGCCGCAGTTCTATTTTCGCCGGATCGGATGACGACGACATTGAATCTTTTCTATTCGAGCGGCGGACCTTACCTGCCGCGATTGGCAATCGTTTCAGTGCAGTATTTTGTCCTTGGCCTGACCATTGTCGCGACGGCGCTCTTCCTGTTGAACCTCGCTCAAGCATGGCGTCACGGTGAGCGCCCCAACCTGATCAAGATCGCGTTATTGATCACCACCATCGGCTTTTGGTGGTACTGCAACGATCTCATTACAAATCTTCTGGCCGGTATTGCCTTGTTCGAGGTTTTTCACGATGTGCAATATCTCTCCCTGGTCTGGATCTATAACCGGAACCGGGTCGAGAAGGACAATACCATCGGCGGATTCATGCGGTTTATTTTCAGACGAAGTGGCGCGTTGATCGGCCTGTATGTGGCGCTGGTCCTGGTTTACGGCTCCTTTGGTTACGCCACTTCTTTTCTGCATGTCGGCGCCGTGAAGCGTTTCCTGATGGGAATGGTCGCCGCTTCCGGTCTTCTTCATTTTTATTACGACGGTTTCATCTGGAAAGTGCGTGAGCGCTCTACTCGCGAGTCGCTTGGACTGGCTGGTGGCACAGCTGATATTTCCCTGGGCGGCTTATTTCCGGCATGGGCGACCCACGCCGGGAAGTGGGTCGGCGCATTCGTTCTTCCGCTCGCCATTCTTGGCGTTTTGCAATCGCGGGGAACTCCTTCTGAAGTTGTGCGACAGGCCTGGGTGATGTCGGACCTGCCCAATAATGCGCGAGAACATCATGATTACGCTGACATTTTGTACCGGGCCGGCCGAGGCTCTGAAGCGGCCGAGCAATATCGTTTGGCGCTGAAGATCGATCCCAATTCGGCGTCCAGCCACAATAAGCTTGGCGCAGTGTTACTTGCCGAGTCGAAAATTGACGCCGCCTTCTCCGAGTTCGATGCGGCTGTGCAACTCAAACCCGATGATGGCGAATATCGCTACGATCGCGGTTACACCCTGTTGCGACTTGGAAGACAAGAGGAGGCAGTGGCTGACTACCAGGCTGCCGCTGGATTAGCTCCGAAATCCGAGCGCGTTCACAACGGCTATGCGGCGTTGTTGGAAAGCGCAGGACAAACCGATCAGGCGATCGAAGAACGGCGCCAAGCACTTCGATATTCGCCTGGTTCATTCAACGCGCGATTGGGCTTGGGCCAATTGTTGCTGAACAAGGGCGAACTGGACGAAGCCAAAAAACTGCTTCTCGAAGCCGTAGAAATAGACGGTAAGAACGCGCGAGCACGAGATCTCCTGGGTAAAATCTATGCCCAGCAAGGTCAGATGTCAGAGGCGCTCGTTCAGTTTTCGGAAGCAATACATTTGGACCCGAAATCGGCTGAAGTTCAGCAGGATCTGCAATCCGCTCAACAACAAGACGGTCGCTTCTCGGGGTCAACCGACAACAACTTCTGAAGCGTTCGCTCTACTTGCGGCTGGATGACGCGTGGCCGGACGAACCGCTTCAGTTGCCTGCCATTGAAGCATCTGACTGGGGCCCGCGTTTGCGTTTTTGCGCTCCATCGCGCCTGGTTGAAAGTTTTTATCGCGAATTTTCCGAGCGGGTCGGGCCATTCAACCTCTACGGCTCGGGCGATTTTCATTATTTGACCGCGCTCTGGCTTCGCCGCGTCACCCAACCGTTTGTTCTGATTTCGTTCGATAATCATCCTGACTGGGCGATCACTCCGCCGCGCTGGGCCTGTGGCGGATGGATCAATCGAGCGCTCGAGCTTCCGCTGGTCCAGCGCATCGCTGTTTGGGGCTGCGGAAATTTTGAATGCTGGTGGCCGCACAACATTTTTGCGAATCGTTCGGCCCAGCGCGCCGGCAAACTCGAAGTTCATCCCTGGGCCGACGATCGCCCGCTCGAAGATCAACAACGTCCCAACTCAATCTTGCGCGACAACTGGCAGGGGCGATTCGAAAAATTCGCGGCCAGTCTTCGGGGAGCGAACCTCTACGTAACGATTGATATGGACTGCCTGAGGCCTGACGAAGCGGTCACCAATTGGGAGAACGGGCGGTTTACCGTCAGCGACCTCGAATGGGCCCTCTCGAAACTTCGCGAACGAAATCAGATCATCGCCGGCGACATTTGCGGCGCCTATTCCGAACCAAAGTACGCGCGCCGGAAACAGAAATTCGCTTCGAATTGGGACCATCCCAAGCTCGAACTCCCCGGGTTCGAGCAAATCAAACGCACGAACCTTTCGTCGCTTCAATGCTTGTGGCCGGCGTTAGCTCATTGAAACGAGCACGACGCCCGCGGTGATCAATAGTGTCCCGATTATTAGCCGCGGGGTCAGTCGTTCTTTCAAAACAAGCGCCGCCAGCAAAGTGATGACGATGATGCTCGAGCCTTGGAACGGGTAAAGATAGCTGAGATCGAAACGCTGAAGCAGGCCGAGATTTAGACAAAACGAAATTGTCATCACCACAATGCCGGCGCTCAGAATGGAGAGGGTTCGGCGACGTCGAAATCCCATCGCGCGCGAGACATCCATCGCTTTTTTAAAAAGAAGCTGACCGGCGACGAACGTTACCAGCCACAGCGAGATGAAAACCATGGCCGCCATCCTCATAAACGTTCCTCCAATTCGGCCGCCGGCTTGGCAACGATCACTAATCCGATAATCACCAGGGCGATGCCGCACCATCGCAGCGGCGAAATTGTCTCTCTCAGGACGAGCCAACAGCCGATCGGCACCAATACGTCGACTGTGCGCGACAATGGAAACGCGATTGAGAGTGGAATGTATTTCAAGATGTAAAGCCAGATCACCAGGTCCACGATGATCACCACGATCGCGAGCCAGGTGAGGGGTGAAGCAAGGGCGTTAACCCCGAACCACGACCAGGCTTTTGTCGGATCTGCAGTGGCTGCGGCCCCGGCCTTCAACAGCAATTCGTAAACGACGACGCCGATCACGTTTAGCACAAACTGAAACCAGGGATTGGCAAAACCGGATGGTCGATGATTTGTCATGATGATGTCAGCTGGAGCCAATACTGCCAGTCCGGCTCGGACTCAAAGCTGATCTGCGTTTGGAAATTTTTTCAATACAGGATCGTGCCGGGTAGGCTCGAGATATTTCACGGCAAACTGGAACACGGGGTTCAACAGCGATTTGGTATGCATTACGTAAAGATCGAGCGGCGCAAGTTCGTGGCCGAGATGAAGCTTGGGATCGTAATTGAGCGGGCCGCTGGAATAAGTGCGCAGACGTTGCGTCATGGCCAGGCTCATCACATCGCGAAGGGTGTAAAAGTAAAGATAGAGCTCGAGCGCGACACTATAATCGAGGCCGAGACATTCGTCGTGAATCGTATCTTCGGAAACAAGGCAGAGACTGAACGCAATAATTTTTTCCGATTGTCGCCAGATAAAAAACCGCGCGCGATCCGGCATGGTTCGGCCGATCTCGACGAAGAATTCTTTCGTTAATACCTCGAACTTCATTGGTGAACGCTCATGAACTTGGAGATAGAGCGGGTAAATTTCGTCGATCCAGGGAGTGATATCAGTCACGACCTCCATCTCGATCTTGGCGGCGCGTTCCGTCTTTCGAAATTTTCGGCGCAAGCTCTTGCGCGATACGTAACCAATCTGGGCGAGATACTCATCGAAACTTTCGTAATCGATCTGCAGCCGGGTCATCGGCATGCTTGGCACGCGGACGTAATTGTTTTCAGTGAGCGCAGCCAGGGCTGACCGATATTTTGCCGGAAAATCTTTCCAGACTATCAGCGATGCCTTTTGCTGTTTGGCGAAAGCTCTCAGCACCGAAGGCAACGCTTTGGCGAGCCACGCCTCATCGCTCGGGTCGATCGCCCCAAGCTGACCTTCGCCGGCAGCGCAGCCGATCATCAAAACACGCATCGTCAAAAAGCGCGGAAATTTCTTTCGGATGAAATCGACAATCGCTCGAATCTTGCCCGGCACGCCTTCGACCAGATTTTGGCGAACCAGGAAAATCGGCTGGACCGCGCGCACATTCCCGACGCGATCTTCGAGCACGATGTAGTAATGCTCGAATTGGCCGGCCAAGGTTCGGTCAATCAGCTCGTAATACCGATGGTCTTTGGATTGATTTGCGAAGGCGCGCTTCCAGAAATCATTGCCTCGCAGATCTTCAACGCGGACAATTTTGGCGAGGCCTTCTGAAAACGGAACCGCCAGCTCAGGCTCCATCTCGATCTTTGGCAGTCACGTTTTCCACTTTGAGCACGCCGCTGCGGAAATGGAGATCGCGTTGTGGGAACGCAAGCTCGACTCCGGCTTCACGGAGCTTCTTTTCAATCGCGAAATTCAAATCGCTGCGATAACGCCGGGGCCGGTAGCTCATCTCACTGCTCCAAACCACCAGCTCAAACTCGATCGAGCTATCCCCAAATTTTTCCAGGAACACGCTTGGGGCCGGTTCCGATAAGGTGTGCGGATTTTCTTTGCCGGCTACGATCAAGGCTTCGCGAACTTTGCCGATGTCGCTCCCGTAAGCTACTCCGATGGGGATTCGAAAACGCACTCGGGGATCGCCATAAGTCCAATTCGTCACCGGCGAGTCGATGAACTTCGAGTTCGGCACGATCATCGTGATGTTGTCGTTCGTGACAATCACGGTGCTGCGGGCGCGGATGTGTTGGACCTGACCGACTATCCCCGCGACTTCGACCCGATCGCCAATTGTAATTGGCCGTTCGGCCAGGATCACCAGGCCGCTGATGAAATTGCTGGCGATGTTTTGCAGGCCGAAGCCGACTCCGACGCCAACTGCGCCCGCGAATACCGCGAGCGCTCCCAAATGGATGCCGGCATTGTCGAGAACGATGAAGATGCCGACGATGAGGACGACGTTGCTAATGATTTGCGCGATTGCGTACTGCAACGAACGATCGAGTCCGCTCTGGGCGAGAAAACGGTTAAAAAGAAAACGCTTGGTTCGCGACGAGAGCCAAAAGACCGCGATCAGCAATGCGATGAGAAGGAAGATTTGAAATAAACTCAGGGTCACGCCTGGCAACGGGGCGTTCCAGGACAGCGGCACGCCTGCGGCGTTGATTGCGGTGATTGAGAAAAATACGAACACCGCCACGCTCAGAATGGTGGTGATGATGGCGATGAGATTGACATCGATCTTAAGCCGGCTGAACAGGCGCCGAACAAGGTCGCTCTGCAATGTGCGAGCCATCAGCACGCCGACGCCGAACCAAACCACGAAAGCAATCAGCCCGAGAAAGGACACGTCGTGTCCAAAAACATGGAGCAACGGCTTTTCGAGCAGGCCTAAATCCATTGTCGTTAGTCTGGGCGCGTTGCGCGCGGGCGCAACCGCGAAATGAAATACACGGGGCTGTAGCCGTTGTTTTTCATCAAGATAGGGAAATGAAGCTTCCCCTACAAGCTGGCGCGACTAGCTGGCCGCGGCTTCCCCGCCGCCCCCTGTCTTGGCGCGTTCTTTGATGTAATTGATGACGTCGCCGACGGTCTGCAGTTTCTCGGCGTCTTCGTCCGGCACTTCGACCGAAAATTCTTCTTCGAAAGCCATCACCAATTCCACGATGTCGAGTGAATCTGCGCCCAGGTCTTCGATAAACGACGCCTGCGGCGTGACCTGTTCGGGGTTGACTCCGAGTTGCTCGACGATGATGTCCTTGACCTTTTCCTCGATCGTTTTGTCAGCCATAAAACTTTTTTGGGTTGGAGCGCAACGGTTAACCCACCCGCCGCCGCACCGCAAGTAAAACAATCACCTTTTTTGCGCTGTCGAGACCCCTAAACGCGCTGGTTTTATTTACGCTTTGGGGTAGAGAACAACTGTGGCGGACACGTCTCTCGATCTCGACGAATTGGTCGATCTGAAAATGCTGCCGGCGTGGGTCAGCGAGCCGCCCCCGGCTGAACGCTATGCCGAACACGGTGGCGAAGATCGTTCGGAACGACGCGGCCGGGATCGTCGCGACGGACGGGGTCCGCAGAGAAAACGCCCAACGCCGAACTTCCAGCGGCCGACTTCGAAGCCTGGAGAGCAGCGGTATGACTCCCATCGGCCGGGCGCGAAAGAACAACGCCCGGAACATCCCCCGCGAGGTGATCGAAGGCCTCAACGTCGCGATGACCGCCGGCCCGGCCCGCGCCGGCCGCAACGACACCAAGATCATCATCACAAACCCCACCATCCGCCCGTCGCAAACAAACCGCTCCCTGCGATCGGGGTGAAATTTATTCCGCGTGCGACTGCGTTCGAGAGCGTGGTCGAGCAGATCAAATCCGGCACGGTTGCCTATTCGCTCTTTGCCCTCGCCCGGTTGTTTTTGGAAAAAGCGCCGCGTCACGATGTGAAATTGACCCCGCCGCCGGAAACTTCGCTCTTTCAACTTGGCGAAAACGGCGCGATTTCAGTCGATCGACATTTTCTGGAACGGAACGCGTTTCGTTTTGGCCAGGCGGATTTTTACAAGAGCGAGGTGACCGAAACCGAACCGATCAAAGGCAGCTTTACCAACGTCGCCCGCGATCGATTGAGCGGCACGCTGTTGGGTCCGACCAATCACCACGATTACCAACGGCGATTGCGAAATCTTTACGAACAACGGTTCAGTCGCCGGATGAATTTCCCCGACTTTCAGCGGCAGGTCCAAATTGTGAACGACCCGGCCGAGATCGAGAAATGGAAGGAAGAAGCGCGCAAAGTGACGACCTACTCGACCTTGCGCGAGGAACCGCCAGTCACGTTTTCATCCGTCACCGACGCGGAACGCCATTTCGAGAAAAATTATCTGCCCGGAATCGTGAAACCCATTTCGGAAGTCGTTGTCGACGGACCGGCCAGCCGGCGAATGCACGATCGGGTGTTGAACAAAGTCATTGAGAACGAATGGAACCGTGAGACGAGGTCGCCGTCGCCGATGATGCAGGAATTGGCTGCGCGATTTCGCGACACTGGGCTTCACGTTTTTCGGCATCGGCGGGGAATGCTGTTCGTTTCGCCGATTTATCCTCGTCCGTTTCGTCACGACGAAACCGGCGTTTCGGCACAAGTCCGAACAATTATGGATGCGATCGGCGCCCAGCCGCGAATCGGCCGAAAAGAGCTCGCCGATAAAATGATCAAGGATCTTTCGAGCGAAGACGTCGAGAAAGCGAAGCTCGCGCTCGCTTCCGATCTGCTCTGGTTGATCAATGCCGGTTACGTGATCGAATTCAATGACGGCTCGCTGGATTTGCCGCGCGCGAAAACAAAGCCAAAAGAAAAAGATGACTCTTCTGTGGAGGCAGGCGTGTCGCCTGCAGACGAAAGAACTGCGGCGGGTGAAATGCCGGCCGCAGAGAAAGAAGAACGCGTGGAAGCTGGCGCGCCTGCGGCAGATGACGAAACTGTGGTGGCAGGCGTCTCGCCTGCAAACGAAGGCTCTGAGTTAGGGGCGATTGACCCAATCGCCCGCGGGCGGTTCGGTGAACCGCCCCTACCTACTGAAGAAGAAAGCGAAATCGGCGGAAGTTAGGTGGAACGCGCTCTCCGAGCGCGTTGATCGCATTAGCGACAACGCGATCCACCAAGCAGACTAAATCGCGCCGGCTTTTTTCAGCGCTTTGTAGGCGCCGTTTTTGTTGATCGTCTTCAACCCGCGCGCAGTGACGCGAACCCGGACATATTTCTTCAACTCCGGCACCCAGACCCGGTGCTCATGCAGGTTCGGCGCGAACCAGCGTGGCACATTCTTGGTCACGTGCCGGCCAACGCCGCCTTTTTTCTTAGCCATACCGCGGCGGCGAATCGTGCTGCCGCGCATTGGCTTCGAACCGGTAATATCACAAACTCTCGACATAGTGCTTGGATGAGGGGCGCACAAGATGCCGCGCCCTACAGCGTTGTCAACCGATTTAGTCTCGAAAAATCTTAAAAAGCCTAACCACGAATGTACACGAATTGACACGAATTAATGTGACAGAATCATGATTACTTCTTATTCGTGTTCATTAGTGTTTACTTGTCACGCCGTAGTCCCGTCGAATGCGGGACGAAGGCGGATTCGTGGGTGAAACAAACAGATGACTCAAAAGAACAAATTGCGAATCGGAATCGTCGGGGCGGGCGGCATCGTAAAAACGCGGCACTTGCCGGCGCTAAAGAAAAGTCCCGACGTCGACATCGTCGCGGTCTCAAACTCGACTTACGAGAGCAGCGAAAAGTTTTGTAAGGAAAATCTTCCGAGCGCAACCCCAATGGCGAATTGGGCCGATCTTCTCGCCTTGCCCGATCTCGACATCATCTGGATCGGCACTCCGCCCTACATGCATTCGGCGGTCACGGTTTCCGCCCTCGAAGCCGGCAAACACGTTTTTTGTCAGGCCCGCATGTCGATGGACCTGGCCGAAGCGGAGGAGATGCTCGCCGTGTCGAAACGTTTTCCCGAACTAATGACGATGCTTTGTCCGCCGCCGTTCGGGATGCGGGCCGATTTGCTGATCAAAAAACTCCTCGCCGAAAATTTCATCGGCAAACCGCACGATATCCGGATGCAAAGTTTCAACGGGCAATACTTGAACCCGGAAGCGCCGGCCCATTGGCGACAAAAGATCGAGATCAGTGGGCTGAACGTGCTCACCCTTGGGATTTACGTGGAAGTGATGCAACGCTGGCTCGGCGACATCGTCGCCGTGTTCGCCCGTGGAAAAATTCTGACCGCCGAGCGGCGCGGTTACCACGTCATCGTTCCCGATATGCTCAATGTGCTTTGCGTATTTGAGAACGGCGCCGAAGGCGTGCTCGAATTTAGCGGCGTCCATGCCGGCGCGCCCAACGATCGGTTGCGAATTTTCGGCGACCGTGGCGCGTTGCTTTATGATTTCAGCAACGAGCGCGTTCGAAGCGTGAAGTATGGTGGCCGCGAAATGGAAGACATGGAAGTTCCGAAAGATCTCGTCACCGAGTGGAGCGTGGAAAACGATTTCATCGCGGCGGTGAAATCAAAAGGCCGCGTCCGCCCGCGACCGAGTTTTGAGGACGGCGTCCGCTACATGCGCGTCGTCCAGGCCGTGGCCGACTCCCGCGCCCGGAACGAATGGGTCCCGATTAAGAAGTAATTCGGTCGGCGGCGTTAACACACAGACAGAGCGGCCGGAAGACCTCTAAGGAAACCAAGAAAGCAGGAAAAAAAATTTGCTGTCATGTTTTGTTCCTGCGTTCCTGCCTTCCTTAGCGATTCTTCTTATCCGGCGAGGCGTTCGAACAAGTAGCCGATCAGCCCGGTGGCGGGCAGGGTGAAGATCCAGGCCCAGACGATTCGTTCCACCACGGTCCAGCGCATCCCGCTAAAACGTTTCACCGCGCCGACGCCCATGATCGAAGTCGAAATGACGTGGGTAGTTGAAAGCGGAATTCCGTAAAGGCTGGCTGCTTGAATGATCAACGCGGCGCTGGTTTCGGCGGCGAATCCATGGACCGGTTGAAGTTTCACCACCCGATGGCCGAGGGTGCGGATGATTCGCCAACCCCCGGCGGCGGTGCCCACCGCCATAGTGGCGGCGCAAAGCACTTTGACCCAAAGCGGCATCGCGAAAACCGGCGTCCGCAAAAATTCCAGCCACACCGGAAGATGGTCGAACCGGCCGGCTTTGGTGCCGGTAAAAAGCGCGAGGGTGATGATGCCCATTGTTTTCTGGGCGTCGTTGGTGCCATGACTGTGCGCCATCCAGGCCGCGCTCACGATCTGCGCTTTGCCAAAAAATTGGTGAATGAAATGTGGTGTCAGCTTGTGAAGGATCACGAACAACAGAAACATCACGAATCCGCCGAGAATAAATCCGGCGATCGGCGACGTAATCATCGGCAGGACAACTTTGGGCCAAAGTCCTTCATGCCATTTGATCACCGACCAATTTCCTTTGGCAGTGGCGAGGGCTGCTCCGCACAAACCGCCAATCAAGGCATGACTCGAGCTCGAAGGTAAACCAAACCACCAGGTTAGCATGTTCCAAACGAACCCGGCCAGGACCGCGCTCAACACCGTTCCCACCGTGACGACTTCAGTATCAACGAGACCTTTCCCGACCGTGGAAGCGACGGCGCCGCCTAGGAGCGCTCCGGTTAAGTTGAAGATTGCCGCCATCGCGATCGCTTGCCGCGGCGTGAGCACTTTGGTCGAGACAACGGTGGCGATGGCGTTGGCGGCGTCGTGAAAGCCATTGCTATATTCAAAGATGACTGCGGCGAGAACGACTGTGAGAAAGAGCAACATGTCGATCTTGCCCCGCCGAGGCGGGGCGGCGGGTTAGGTGTTTTTCAAGACAACCTGAAGGACGATGTTGCCGGCGTCGCGGCAGCGATCGATCACCTTTTCGAGCAATTCGTAGAGATCGCGCAAAAAGATGATGTGCTTGGGATCGTAAGTGCCCTGGTAAAGATCGCGCAACAGCTCGAGCTCGAGATTATCCGCTTCGCCCTCGATATTTTGCAATTTCGCGTTCATCTCACGCGCGGTGCCGACGTTCATTCCTTTGCGCAATTGCTTCACCATTGCGAGGACAGCTTCGGCGGCTTGATCGAGCAGCTGGACCTGTTTGGCGAAGCTCGGTATGGGCAAATCTTGCGGACAGATCAGCATCCGTTCGCCGATTTTCTCTACCGTCTTTGGAATTTTGTAGAGTGACGCGGCTAAGGCTTGGATGTCTTCACGTTCAAACGGCGTGATGAAAGTTTTGGTCAGCTGTTCAGTCAACTCCTGGGTGATGCGTTTGTCTTCGCGCCGGCTTTCTGCGAACGCAGCCAGATTCGGAGCCGAACTCTGGTTGTCGAGCTTGGCGAGGAGATCGACCAAATGATGGACGCTGGTGTCGGCCTGCTGCGCGCTGGCCTCGAGCAAATCGTAAAACTTTTGGTCATGTCCGAAAATTCTGCCGATCGAGATCATGGAATGGTGTTCGGATTAAGTAGGTCGGACGCGCTTCGGAGACAAGCCGGTAAGTAAATCACTTGGCCAGGCCAGGGATAGCTGCCTTTTCATCGTTGTCCTTCGGGCCGTTGTGTTTGCCCTTAGTGCCCCAAAGATGAAACGTGTAGGTGAAAACGACATAGCCCATGATTCGGTCCGGATGGTAATTGGCGAAATAGATCGCCGGGTTCATTTGAAAATCCGGAGTGATGTTCCAGGTGAATCCGATGGTAGATGAATTCTCCTTGCCGGTTTGGAAATCGACCTGCACCCGCCATTGTTTGTTGAAGTCGTAGGCGTAACCGAGGATCGCTTCGTTTTTGTAACCGGCGTGGATCCCGCCGACGATGAATTTATTGTGCTCTAAATAATAACCGGCTTCGATGTAGGGCTGAGGATCGACATGCTGGCGCGGCGACCAATTGGTGAATCCGATCGAAAGCAGGTAAGGTTCTTTCGTCAGAAGGCCTATCTCGGTTGCGAAAATTTCCTCATTCGGGTCGAAACCTTGGAAGACCGCGACTTCAGCCCACTTCGTGACTCCTAGCTCGGCCTGTAATTCATAGGGGTTCGCGATCCGCTTGTCCTGGATTTGCAAACTGGTTGAAAGATCGCCTTCGTCCTGCAGATCCGGGGTGACGATTTGGCTAAGACCTTTGGTCGTGGCAAGCGCGCGTGGCGCAATCAACATCGTGATGGACAAGATCAGGACGAGCCGTGTCACAACAGCGTGCCGCGAAGAATGAACAGGGCGACGTTGAAGTAAATAACCAGGCCGGTGACGTCCACCAGGGTGGCGACGAACGGAGCCGATGAGGTTGCAGGATCGAGCCCGAGTCGACGCAGCAAAAACGGAAGCATCGCGCCGCCGATCGTTCCCCAGGTAACGACGCCGATGAGAGCAAGGCCGACGGTCAACGCGACCAGCCAATGATACTGTCCATAATCGAAAATGTGGAGATACTGCCAGAGACTGATCCGGAAGAAGCCGATCGTTCCCAGAACCAAGCCAAGTGCGAACCCGGCTCGCAGTTCCTTAGCGACGACCCGGAACCAGTCGGCCAGGGTCAATTCGCCGAGAGCCATCGCCCGAATCACCAGCGTCGTCGCTTGCGAACCGGAATTCCCGCCGCTGGAAATAATCAGCGGCAAAAACATGGCGAGGATGGCGGCCTTCTCGATCTCGCCGTTGTAACCCTGCATCGCGGTGGCGGTGAGCATTTCACCGAGAAAGAGAATGATCAGCCAGGTCGCGCGTTTCTTGACCATTCGCAGGAACGGAATCGTAGTGTACGGCTCGTCCAACGCTTCCAAACCGCCGAGTTTCTGGATGTCTTCGGTGGCGGCTTCTTCGGCGACGTCGAGCATGTCGTCGCTGGTCACAATGCCGACGAGCACGCCGTTGGAATCCAAGACCGGCAAAGCCACCCGGTCATACTTTCGAAAGAGGTTGAGCGCATCTTCCTGCGTATCGCTCACCTTCAGCGAAACGAAATTGCGGTCGCGAATCTCACTGACATGGGTGCTCAGCGGCCGGAGTAGGAATTCGCGCATCCGCACGTCGTCGATCAATTTGTTGTGATCGTCGACCACGTAAATCATGTTCAACGTTTCGCTGTCACGGCCAAATTCGCGGACGAAATCGAGAACCTGTTGGACGGTCCAATCTTCGTTGACCGCGATGAAGTCTGGCGTCATCAATCGGCCGACGCTGCCTTCGGGATAACCGAGGAGCGATTGCGCGACACGGCGTTCTTCCGGCGTGAGCAGCTTGATCAACTTGCGCGCTGCTTCGCTCGGCAATTCCTCAAGCAAGGCGGTACGGTCATCCGGCGACATCTCGTTGAGAATCGCAACCACCTGTTCGTGCGCCATTGCGCGCAACAGGTTCTGCTGCTCCTCGATTCCGATGTACTCGAAAACGTCCGCCGCGAGCGCGGCCGGCAACACCCGGAAAATAATGACCTGATCGTCTTCTGGAAGGTCGAGGATCACCTCGGCGATGTCGGCCGGCGGCCATTCCTTGAACAGCTCGCGCAGCCCATTGAAATCGCGCGCGTCAATCAGAGTTCTGATTTCAGGTGCTAAAAGTTTGCCGACCATATTGACGTCCGCGTGCGCGCCCGAGTTTTGTAACATTGCGCCGGAGCAAGAGCAATCGTTCCGCACTTGGAATTTGCAGGAAATAACCCTATATGAATGGGATGGCTTCGGTTGCTACGCGGTCCCTCATTCAGCGTGAAATCGGGGACGATCGGGTCTGTGTTTTGACGTTCGATCGACCCGAGTCGGGCGCGAATATTTTCGACGCCGCGACCATGAGCGAGCTAAGCGAACACTTGGACGCGATCGAACAGGACAATTCTCTGCGGGGATTAATTATCACCTCGGCGAAGAAATCGATTTTCATTGCCGGCGCCGACCTGAAGACCCTTTTGAAGCAGGCGCCGACCGGCGAGATGCGCGGTTTCATCGCTGAAGGGCAACGGGTTTTCAATCGGATCGCTGTGCTTAAAATCCCGACGGTGGCCGCGATTCACGGCGCCTGCGCCGGGGGCGGTTACGAAGTCACGCTCGCTTGCGATTGGCGGGTCGCCTCGAACGAACCCGCGACCCGAATCGGATTGCCTGAAACTACCTTGGGTTTGATTCCGGCCTGGGGCGGCAGCACGCGGTTGCCACGCCTGATTGGCGAAGAGAATGCCAGCGAAGTGATCTTGAAAGGAAAACTTTATTCAGCTGCGGCAGCATTGGATCTTGGATTGGTCGACGAAGTTGTACCGCGCGAACAGCTTCTCGATGCCGCGCGGAAAAAACTTGGCGAAGGCAAGCGGAGTCCGGGAACGGTTTCGTCGTCACAACCTACGACGCGATCTACTCCGGATCCAAAGTCTGCCCGCTCTCGCGCGCTTGGCGTTATCAACACTGGACGCGCCAATCCGATCGATGAATCGCTTCGTCTCGAATTAGAGGCGATCGTTGATCTTGGAAAAACGGAATCGACCCAGAATCTGATCCGGAATTTTTTCCTGGCCGAGAAATTCAAAAAGGGCACTTCGAGGGCTGAGTTTCCGAAAGTTGCGCACGCGGCCGTCATTGGAGCCGGGGTCATGGGTTCCGGTATCGCCCAATGGCTCAGCTCGCGCGGCGTTACTGTTATTTTGCGCGACGTAAACCGTGAATTACTCGACCGCGGTCTGGCGAACATCGAGAAAATCTATGGCGACGCGGTGAAACGCGGGTTGATGACTGAAGAAAAAGCCGGCCAGGGTCGCTCGCGTATCGTGGCGTCGACCGCACCAATGGAGTTGCGCGACGTCCAGTTCATCGTCGAAGCCGCGTCGGAAAAGATGGAGATCAAAAAGGAAATCTTCCGTGAGTTGTCGATGCAGGCCGGACCCAAGACCATCGTGGCTACCAATACCTCGGCTTTGCCGGTGAGCAACCTCGCTCATTGCACTGTTTCGCCCGATCACGTGATCGGTTTGCATTTCTTCAATCCGGTCAGCCGGATGAAGCTGGTTGAGGTCGTGATTGCCAAAGAAACATCTGAAGCAACCAAGGAACAATCGTTGGCCTTCGTTCGTCAGATTGCAAAGGTTCCAGTGGTGGTGCGGGATACCCCCGGATTTTTGGTGAATCGCGTTCTGTTCCCGTATTTGCTCGATGCGGCCGAACTTTTCGAAGCTGGTATTGAGGCGGAAAAGATCGACAGCGCGCTGACCAAATGGGGAATGCCGATGGGGCCGTTGCGGTTGATCGACGAGATTGGCGTCGACGTTACAATCGACATCGCGGCTACGCTGGAAAAGGCCTACGGCAAACGCGACCACGCGACCGCAATTCTGGCCAAGATGCGCGAATCGAAAATGCTCGGTCGTAAAACCGGCAGCGGTTTTTACAAATACGAAGGCAAGGCGCAATCGCCTAACGAGTCGATTAATCAATGGCGACGGGCCAGCGATTCAAGAGGAGACGGCGACCTGGCCAATCGTTTGATGTTCCTGATGGTCAACGAAGCGGCGCGTTGCATGGAGGAGAAGGTCGTCGACTCGCCCGAGGACGCCGATTACGGGATGATTCTCGGCACCGGGTTCGCGCCGCATCGCGGCGGACCACTCCGGTTCGCGGAACATTTCGGGTTGAAAGAGATCGTCGATGAAATGAATCGCCTCGGTCAAACCGAAGAGAAGTTTCTGCCGTGCGAAATTCTCAAGAGGCACGCGCAAGACGGAACAAGATTCTATAAGTCATGAAACCGCCCCTGGAAGCGCCAGAAAAACAAGTCGCGGAAGAAACCAGCGCGAAAGCGGAAAAACCGGCCGCAGTTTCCGTCATCGACACTTCCAAAATGTCGAAGGGCAAGCGTGATGCGCTCGAGCTCGCCGAGGCATCGCGGGATCCGCTGGACGAACGCGGTAGTTTCGCGAGCAACCTTTTCATCGGCCGTTACGATTTCAATCGGATCTATCCCTGGCCGGAACAGAGCGCGGAAGACCGCGAAGCGGGGAAAGAATTTCTCACCAAGCTTGAAGACTATCTCCGGGAAAATGTGGACGCCGATGAGATCGATCGGAGTGGCGAGATCCCGCAGAAGAACATCGACGAACTTTTCGCGATGGGTGCTTTTGGAGTGAAAATTCCGAAGCAATACGAAGGACTCGGTTTATCGCAGGTCAATTATGGCCGGGCCGCGATGTTGCTCGGAAGCTGGGACGCGAACCTGACCGCATTGGTTTCCGCGCACCAGTCGATTGGAGTTCCACAGCCGTTGCTGCTGTTCGGCACCGACGAGCAGAAGAAAAAGTATTTGCCGCGGGTGGCCCGAAAGGAAATCTCAGCGTTCGCGCTGACCGAATGGAACGCAGGTTCCGATCCAGCCAACATGAGTTTGCGCGCGGATCCGACGGAAGATGGCTCCGCCTTCATTCTCAATGGCGAAAAACTTTGGTGCACGAACCTGATCAAGGCCGGCGTTTTGGTGGTGATGGCGGTGACGGCGCCAAAGATCGTCAACGGCCGAGAGCGCAAACAAATCACCGCGTTCATTGTCGATGTCGATTCGCCGGGACTGGAAATCACCTATCGCTGCCGGTTCATGGGATTGCGCGCGCTTTACAACGGCATTGTGAAATTCACCAATGTCCGGGTGCCGCGCGAAAACATGATCGCGAAAGAAGGTCAGGGATTGAAAGTCGCGCTGACCACGCTGAATACCGGCCGGCTCACCATTCCTGCCGCCTGTGTCGGATTGTCGAAGAAGCTCCTCGAAATCTGCCGGAAATGGGCCACCGAACGGATTCAATGGGGTGGACCGATCGGAAAACATTCGGCGATCGCCGGAAAAGTTGCCGACATGGCGGGCAACGTTTTCGCGATGGAAGCGATTACGTTTCTCACCTCGGGGTTGGTCGATCGCAAAGCGGGTGATCTGCGAATCGAAACCGCGATGTGCAAAATGTGGGCGACCGAGACAACCTGGAAAATTTCGGACGACGCGATGCAGGTCCGGGGCGGTCGCGGTTACGAAACAGCGCAATCGTTGAAAGGTCGCGGCGAAGAAGGCGTCCCGGTCGAACGATTCCTGCGCGACTGCCGGATCAACATGATTTTCGAAGGTTCGAGTGAGATCATGCGACTGTTCATTGCCCGCGAAGCGCTCGATCCGCATTTGAAAGTCGGCGGTGCGATTTTCAATACCACGCTTCCGATGTCGGAAAGGCTCAAGGCCGTTTTGACATCCGGAAAATTTTACGCCGGCTGGTACCCACGTCAGTGGTTCTCGACCGGTGCCGGCAACATCAAGGGACTCCATCGCGATTTGCAAAAGCACGTCGATTACGCGGCCCGCACCAGCAAGAAACTCGCGCGCGGATTGTTTCACGCGATGGCGCGGTTCGGCCCGAAACTGGACCGCGAGCAATTGTTGTTATCGCGGTTCGTCGGCATTGCGACCGAGCTGTTCGCAATGAGCGCCAGCTGTTCGTTCGCTCAATACAAAATGGACCATGGCGAGTCCGCGGACGAAGTGTTGTCGGTCGCGAATTATTTCTGCAATTCGGCTAAGGCGCGGATCGACCATCACTTTGCCGGAGCAGCGGAGAACGCAGACAAGGGCGGCTACCAACTGACTCAGGAATTGATGGCTGGAAAGCATTCCAGCCTGCGGGAAGGGATTGTTAGGTAGAGGCGGTTCACCGAACCGCCATGGCGATTGAGGTCAATCGCCGCTACCTGAAACCACCTAGAATTGCCTCACGTAGGATGATGCTTGGCACTTCGGGTGCTTGAGAGAGGGCCGTGGCTGGTCTCGTTTTTCTCGCGATTGGAGCAGTGTGCGCCTTAATTGGCCGGATTCTGCTCGTCGGCGCCGCTTTTGCGGTCAGCATTTGGTGGGGACTGGGCGTCTTTTTACCCTTTGGCCCGTTGCTGTTTCGCTTGAGTTATCCCGATGCGGCACCGACTTCGCGTTACTTCCGGCTTGCCGCGTTCCCGTGCTTTCTCGCCTTTTTTGTTTTTCAACCGGAAGGCCTTTCGGCGCTTCATCGCTATGACTTCTTAAAATCGGCAAAAGCGCAGGCGGCGCCGGCGGACAGCTATGCGATGGAAAAGTCCGACCTCGAGAAACGTTTGGTTGCGAACGATCGCGAATTGAAGCGGTTGGATGCCTGGAGCATCAAGTTGCGCCTGGAAAAACGCGACCTTCTACGGAGCGACGTAAAAGGAAACATTGCCTACAATGCCGAACGCGCGCAATACGAGGCTGATTTGGCAAAGGCGACGGCCGAAAAAAACGCGCTTTTTAGTCCGAAGAAGTAATCCCCGATCCGACGCAGGTTGACCGGGTTCTGCGCTGAGATTACGATCAACGAATGAGCATGCCGCCCATGCTTACCGAGGCGGCCCGCACCTCGCGGCCGCGTTTGAGTAAGAGTAAAAATAAAAAATCTGTCGACGCATCGCGCGTGCTTAACGTGCTCGAAGAGCACATCTTGCTCGACGGTTTCAAGATTGTTATTGATCTGGAAAAAAGCCGCGGCTCGTATCTCGTCGACGCCGCGACCGGACATCGCTTGATCGATCTTTACGGATTCTTCGGCTCAATGCCGGTCGGATTTAATCACCCGTATTTCGACGAACCGGAAGTCCAACGCGATCTATTGCGGGCGGCTAAAGCGAAGGTCGCGAATTCAGATGTTTACTCGAAGGCCTACGCAAAATTTGTAGAGACGTTCGCCCGCGTTGCTGGAGTGCCACCGCTCGATCGTTATCTCTTCATTGAAGGAGGCGCGGCCGCTGTGGAGAACACGCTCAAGGCCGCGATGGATTGGAAAGTCCGCAAAAACATGGCGGCCGGTCACGGGGAACGCGGCACTGAGATTTTGCATTTCCGCCACGCGTTCCACGGCCGGAGCGGCTACACCATGAGCCTGACCAACACCGATCCGCGCAAGACGGATTTGTTCGCCAAGTTCGATTGGCCGCGAGTCTCCTGTCCGCATGTCGATTTTTCATTGCCCGAGTCGGAGCGCGAGAAAGACGTGATCGCGCGGGAAAAACGAGCCGCGCAGGAGATCCAAAGTTGGATTGCCAAGCGCGGGATCGACATTTGCGCGATCATTATCGAGCCGATCCAGGGCGAGGGCGGCGACAATCATTTTCGCGGCGAATGGCTGAGGAAACTCCGCGAGATCTGCGACGAAAACGACATGCTCCTGATTTTCGACGAGGTACAATGCGGCATGGGCACAACCGGCAAGACGTGGTGCTGCCAGAATTTTGACGTGCTGCCCGATTTGATGGCGTTCGGAAAAAAAGCCCAGGTTTGCGGGATCATGGCCGGTCCGCGTCTCGATGAAGTGAAGGACAACGCGATTCGTTTGCCGAGCCGGTTGAATTCAACCTGGGGCGGCAACCTGACCGATATGGTCCGATCCACCCATTACATGCAGATCATCGAATCGGAATTTCTGGTGGAGAACGCGGCCAAGGTCGGAGCGCATTTTCTGGAGCAATTGAAGGAATTGCAACAATACGAGCCAATGATTTCCGCCGTGCGCGGCCGCGGTTTGTTCATTGCCTTCGATCTGCCCGATGGCAAAACGCGCGAGCGCTTCTGGAAAGGTCTCTACAATCTTGGCGTGTTGACGCTGCGTTCCGGGGAGCGTTCGATTCGGTTTCGCCCCGCCCTCGATATTACCTCCGAAGTTGTCGATGAAGCGATCGGCTTGATCCGGCAGTATTGCCGGAAGCGAAAATAGAAATGCAATCCGTCTTCGAGAAACTCGCGCTCAGCGAGGAAAATTCAGGCGTCTTCGATGGTAACTGGCGCGGCGGTGGCGCGAAGATCGATAAGATCTCGCCGATCGATGGAGCAAAATTGGCGTCCATTAGTACCGCATCGGACGACGATTACAAAACTACAATCGCGCGGGCGCAGGAGGCGTTTGAGAAATGGAGAAAAACTCCGGGGCCCGTGCGGGGTGACACAGTGCGACGGCTCGGCAATGCGCTTCGCGATCTGAAACACGAGCTCGGTCAGCTCGTTACCCTCGAGACCGGCAAAATCATCGCCGAAGGCGAGGGCGAAGTGCAGGAGATGATCGACATCTGTGATCTCGCGGTCGGCCAATCGCGAATGCTTTACGGCCTGACCATCCAATCAGAGCGACCAAGTCATCGCTTGATGGAGCAATGGCATCCTCTCGGATTGGTCGCGGTGATTAGCGCTTTTAATTTTCCAGTGGCGGTTTGGTCGTGGAACGCGGCGCTCGCGGCTGTTTGTGGCGACGCGACGATTTGGAAACCCTCTGAGAAGACTCCGCTTACCGCAATCGCCGTTACCAAAATCGCGGAGCGCGTTTGTCGCGATACCGGCGCCGATCCGGCGATTTTCAGTTTGTTGATCGGGGATCGAAAAAGCGTCGGTGAGAAACTGGCGAATGATCCACGCGTTCCTTTGATTTCGGCGACCGGTTCAGTCGCGATGGGTTTGAACGTCGCGAAAACGGTGCACGGTCGCCTTGGCAAAACCATCATGGAGCTCGGCGGTAATAACGCGCTGATCGTCAGCCCGACCGCCGACCTCGAGATGGCGACGCAATCAATTTTCTTCGGCGCGGTTGGAACCGCCGGCCAACGTTGCACTTCGACCCGGCGGGTGATCGCCCACGAATCGGTCGCTGATAAACTGCGCTCGAAACTATTGAGCGCTTACAAATCGCTCCCGATTGGAGATCCGCTCGACCGAAAAACGTTGATGGGACCGTTGATCGACAAGCATGCGGTTGACATGGTGCAGGATTCGATCCAAAAACTGAAAGACGAAGGCGGCGAAGTTCTTTACGGCGGGGAGCGAATGGATCTTCCGGGCGGCTGCTACATGAAGCCGTGTGTGGCAAAGGCGAAGCCGAATTTCAAAATCGTTCACGAAGAAACCTTTGGCCCGCTGCTTTATTTGCTGACCTACCGCGATTTTGATGAAGCGATCGCAATCCAAAACGGTGTCCCCCAGGGCCTGACCAGTTCAATTTTTACCAACGACGTGCGCGAAGCCGAGAAATTCGTCAGCGCAGTCGGAAGCGATTGCGGCATCGCGAACGTGAATACCGGAACGAGCGGCGCGGAGATTGGCGGCGCGTTCGGCGGCGAGAAAAATACCGGCGGCGGCCGCGAGAGCGGCAGTGATTCGTGGAAGAGCTACATGCGTCGCCAGACCAACACGATCAACTTCTCCAACGAGCTCCCGCTGGCCCAGGGAATCGAGTTCGGCGCCGGTTCAGGAAGCGAAACGGTTTGAAGGTGGATCGCGACCCTCCGGGCGCGATGGCATAATTCTGTAGGGGACGCTGTTAGCGTCCCGAATTATTTGGGAATGGGAAGCTGGCAGCTTGCCCTACAAAGCGATCGTCAGCTCAACGAGTCCGTTAACATCCTTCGCGCTATCGATGTTCATGATGCAGCGCTGTAACTTGTTGCGCTGATCGTCTCCGATCACATCGGCGCCGAGTGCGTTGAACTTCACCGCGATTTCTTCCTCGGTCATTGGATCGCGCGGATCGCCCTTTGGAACATCGACCCGGGTCGAATGCTGCTTGCCGTCGTTCGTCGTGATCGTCACCCGGCTCGGCTGAAATTTCGGAAAGAGCGCTTCGAACTCCTCGTTCGGGACCACTTTCACTTTGTCCATGACCGGAATGAGCGATTTATCGAGGACACGCTCTTCCTTGAATTGGAGCGGTGTCACCATTCCATCGACGAGCCCGACCGCCATGCAATACGGCAACGAGTGATCGGCAGTTTCCTTCGAATCCGGCCGATACTTGTGCGGATCGCCCAGAATGTCGGCGGCGCGTGCGATGACTTCGACTTTGATTTCTTTCACCTCGTCAGCCTTGAGTTTGTTGTCCTTGATCGTCTTCATCATCGCGGTCAACGGCGCGTGACTGAGCGCTTCGATCGGAAAACTTTTCATTCCGCAGTCTAGGATCCGGTAGTGCGATTTTGGCGACGACGGCAAATCTTTGACCAGACCTTCGCCGTCGAAGGTGGCGGCCTGACCTTTGTATTGCACGTGATGGAACACGGCGAACAACCCTTCTTTGCCATCGATAATGTGTTCCGGTCCCGAAAATCCATCGCGCGCTAGCAGCGCGCTTTCCGCGCCCATCCGGCCGGCCCACGGATCAACCGTGTTCTTCATGTTGGTCAGCTTTCCCGCTGTGACCGCTCCCGGGCAAAATGTGCGCGCCGCGCTGATGCCGATTGCCGAAACCATTTGATCAACGTTGAGATTCAACACGCGACCCGCCGCGACCGGCGCCGCAAACGCGCTCAGTGTTGCGTGATGCCATCCGTATTCGCGCACACCAGGTCGTCCGACTTCGCAAAGACGCATTTCGATTTCGTAGGCGATGATCGTTCCCAGAATCAGATCTTTGCCGCTCAGATCTTCGCTTTCGCAAAGGGCGAGCGGCGCCGCGATCAGGTCGCTCGGATGACACGGGTCCGCTTTCCAGTAGATGTCGTTGTAATCCATCGCGCGCATCATGTGTCCGTTCAGAAACGCGGCATCGACTGGATTGGTCTTGAAACCGGAAACGAAGGCAGTCGCCTTGCTCCCGCCGGTGGCGGGACCACCGGACATCGCGCGATAATGTTTGAGCAAAATTTTCGCGTCTTCCTGCTGGCTCCCGCCGAGCGCGCAGCCGATTGAATCAAACCAGAATAATTTCGCGGCCTGGATCGCCTCCGGCGAAAGATCGTCGAACTTCAGCGCGCACGCCCATTCCGCGATGGTATACGAGAGCAATTTCTTCGAGTCAGTTGCTTGCTTTGCCATAACGATGTCGATCTTTCTATTAACGTCATTAGCGACGCGAGATTTCTACACTGCAGCTAATCGACGCTTCGCTTCTTCCTTTGCTGCCTTGAGATACCCCAAGGCATTTGATTCAAGTTGGGCCACCGTGCCCAGATCAAAATCAGCTACAATGCGTATCAGGGTGCTCGCTTGCTCTGTAAACCAAGTGCGAAGTAATTCGTCGTTGAATCGATACGCAATAACTTCTCGCGCTCTAGTTTCCCAGGCATTCGCAGTTATTATTATCTGAGGCAGCAAGATGGGCGGACATGTGTTCGCTGCACGCAGAAGAATTGGAGCCAACCAAGCCCAATCCTCACTCGTGCCATAGGGAACAGTATCTTGCTTTTGGTAATCCGCTGTAAATACAAGATGAAACAACACCCACGGGAATGTGGGGTCGAAGCTTCCGCAAACTACTGCATCGCTCTGGTGAGAGAATTCCTGTTTACATTTTTCACGAACTGCTGCACGCGCAGGTTCGCGCTGAGCTCGAGTGTGCTCGTCGGTTGCTAGCCAGAAATAGTAAATGCTATTGAGTAACCGCAAGTATCCTGGGATGCACTTTAATAATTCCTCAATTAACCAGGGTTCAACTTCGTTCCAATTAAATTGCCTCCTCGCAACCCGCCAAGGCGAGAATGCCCCTTCACTTCCTTTCAGGTCTGCGCTAACGCCATCTCGTTGTCGAAGACGCGCATGGATCTCCGTCATCAGCGGCAACAGAATTTGTTTAGCGGAATCGTCCGCGAAGTATTCAAATACCTGTGCTGATGATTCGGACGATATGATTTCATCGGCGAGTCGACCTAGTTGACGATTGTCAGGCGCTCGCATCATTCGCAGCATCTCTTGATCTGTCATTGCAGAACCTCCGTTCGTTCTGTGAAAAGCCTCATTGCGTAAACTTTTGCTCGATCGCCGGACGGACCTTGCGTCAGTGCCTTGGCTTCGGTTTCTATGTCGGACAAAAAGGACGTGCCCGGGAACAAATTTTGGATGATAACTTCTACGGGCCGCGAGTCGAATTCATTGCGGCCGGCAACCTCCTGCCACCGCGTCTTTAAATCTGCTCGAAGCTTACCAAAATATTTTTCGTTGCTTCCGAACTTTGGCAATTCACCTCTGGCGGCTATCAAAATGTCGTCCAATTCTGACTGAAGAAACGAAAAAGCCGCTGGAGCGGCTTCACGAAGAGCACACGTCATCAGCAGTGCGTCAATGCTAACTTCGCCGTGCAAAATTCCCCACGCCTCAGTCATTCTTCGAAGGGTTCGCTTTAAAAAGCGAGGCGGTCGCAAAAGTTCGGCAAGCGCCGAATTCCAATATTTTACGCCCGGTCTAAAGAGCGTCACCAGCTCGTTTCGATCTGCCGCTTCGAGTAAATCGGTGAGCTTATCGACGAGAATATCGTCTGGAAATTTCTGGATCAAGTGTTCCCTAATCCGGTGACAAATTGCCGCTACGGTGCGCGGCGGCGGCGCTGGCAAAATTTCAGTAAACTCACAGAGCTTTGCGAAATCGACCGATTGATGCGGTGAAATGGTCAAAATAAACGATAAACACTCTACTTCGCGAAATTGAGCTAGAAGAGCGAAGACCGTACTGACATCAAATTTTTGTCCTGTTCGGTCAACGTCTTCGACAACCACGACAACTTGTGCGCCGATCGAATTTAGAATTGGACTGACACGCTGAAGCTGTTCGACTGGAGATTCGTCGATCGACGTTAAGATGCTTAACCATTCAAATTTCTTGGAAACAAGCGATACGTATTCTTTCGGAAGACTCCGAATAGACAGGCAATCCACCTCCTCGTTGACACGACGGACGAGGCTCGACAAAAGGTTTTTTTGAGCAGCGACAGTCTCTTCAAAGCCCCAGCAACTAACGCGAATAAAATACATCCTTCTTCGTCGTCGCGCTGCTCGCTCTTCAAGAAGTCGAATAAAACTTGTCTTGCCCGAGCCAAATCCTCCTTGAATAGCAATTGTGTTCCCAGCGATCTCGAGTTTTTGGACGACGTGATCGGTAAAATCCCAAAAGCCAAAAAGATCTTGGCTCGGTGTGGAAATTGGCTGCTCGCGATTAAGCCAGGTCGCCAGTTCTTCGTCGCTAAGCGCTTTGAGGCTCTTCGAAGCGTCGGCTTCAGCAAACTTGCGTGATTCCCGAGAACTGAGCCAAAGCTTCAGGGCGGCAGCACAGTTACTTATCGATGCATGCGTCAGCCAAAACAAAAGATATAATGCGGCTGCTAGAAAACATGCCTGCTTATCTTCTGTTAAAATTGGTGTGCCGAACCTGCCGAGACTTGGCCAAAGAGGCGCAGCGAGTAAGGCAAATATCACTGACACGGGCAGGGGTGGATATGTAATCCATCGCGCCTGCCTAAGTTCGAACTTGGCAAACCCGTGTATCAACGTCAAAGCTCCCAAGAGCAATAGCGCGGCGGAAAGTGTAAACGCTGCGAAATTATTATCAGTCAGCCTTTCTAATCGAGTTTCCATCCACGCGCTTAGTGCTGGGCCCGCGTACGCTACAAGAACGCTGCCGACGAATGCATAGAGCAGCAGATGCATCCATCGCCGAAGAATATATAAGCCGCGCACCTTGTTGAGAATGTTGCGGCGTGGACTGGAGGGTTGCAAGCTGCAGCGATCGCTTGGCGCCAAACCGCTTTCGGTAGGCGCGTCGATCTTATGAGTTAGCTGGCGTAATCGGCGATCGCTTTTGCGACGTCGAGCGTGGAGTCTTTGCCGCCCATGTCGTAAGTGCGGACTTTGCCTTCCTTGATCACGCGCGCGATCGCGTTCTCCAGTCGCGTAGCTTTATCATTTTCTTTCAGCCAATCGAGCATCAGTTTGGCGGTAAGCAGCATCGCGATCGGGTTCACTTTGTATTGTCCGGCGTATTTCGGGGCCGAGCCGTGAGTCGGTTCGAAGACCGCGTATTTGTCGCCAAGGTTTGCGCTCGGCGCGAAACCGAGACCGCCGACGAGGCCGGCGCACAGGTCGCTCACGATATCGCCAAACATATTTTCGGCGACGAGCACGGAGTAATCCTGTGGGTTCTTGAACATCCACATGCAGATCGCGTCGATGTTGGCGTCGTCGGCCCGAATGTCGGGATAATTTTTGGCCACATCTTTGAAACAGCGCATCATCAGGCCGCCGGTTTCACGGAGCACGTTCGGTTTTTCGATCAGGGTGACGCGTTTGCGTCCGGTTTTCTTGGCATATTCGAACGCCTGCTTACAAATGCTGGTGCAGCCCTGCACGCTCATGATGCGGGTGGAGAGCGCGATGTTCTCGAAACCCGCCTTGTCCTTCCACTTTTTCATCTTCGGATTCGCGCATAACGCTTCGTAAACCGACTCCGGCAGCGGAAAGAATTCGACCCCGCCGTACATTCCTTCGGTGTTCTCACGAAACACGACCTGATCGATCGGGACATCTTCACCGCTCGGGTTGGTGATTCTGTTGCCGCGAAAATTCAGCGGATTGCCCGGATAACTTTTACACGGCCGCATGTTGGTGTGGAGGTTGAACAATTGGCGCAGTCCGACGATCGGCGAAAAATAAACGAGGCCTTTGCCTTTGAGCTCAGGCGCCAGTTCTTCCTTCGCTTCCGATTGTGGTTTGCTGGTGATCGCACCGAAAAGACCACAGGTGGTGCCTTTCAAGGCTTCCACGGTGCGATCGGGCAGCGCGTTGCCTTCCTTGCACCAAAATTCCCAGCCGATATCGCACGGCACGTATTCGGCATCGAGTTTCAGTCGATCCAACACGATCCGCGCCGCTTCCATTACGTCGTGTCCGACGCCATCGCCCGGCATCCAAGCAATTCGATATTTCGCCATAAGATTTCGATCTTATCGGCGAGCGTCATGGTCGCAAGTTCGACCGCGAAGAATTGGATCCGCTAAATACGCTAAAGTACGCGAAAGATCAGAGGCCAGAGGTCAGGCTTGCCGGTTTTGGCGTCATTTCGCGTGTTTGGCGGATGTATTCGGGCGAAGTCGCGAAGCGACGAGATTTTCGGCGCCGCCGACAATGATCAACTCCTGAGCTGCGGGACTCAACGGCGGAAAAGCGAATGATTTTCCATCGAGGGTCAGGGTCGATGTCGCGTAATCGATCGTAATATCCGGACCAACCGTGGTCGGCGCAGCGTCCGGCCGCTGCCGGATCAAATTCTCGCGCAGGTAAGTGACCAGATTGGGACATTCGAACACGACGAAACCGTTATTAAACGCATTGCGCTTGTAGGTTTCGGAAAAACTGGCGGCGATGACGCATGGAATTCCTTTGAATTTCAACGCCGTGGCAGCTTGCTCGCGACTCGAGCCGCTGCCGAAATTTAATCCGCCGACCACCACATCGCCGTTCTGGTAGAGCGTGTTGAAGTTTGGATCGTAATTTTCAAACGTAACCGCCGCCATTTCCTCGGGCGTCATGTCGTCGCGGTAAGTGTGTTTGCTCCCGTAAATGCCGTCGGTGTTCAGATTGTCTTTGTCGATGAACAGCACACGGCCCTGCACCTGTGGCGGAAAACCTTCCATGATTTCAACGGCACTGGGCGGTTTTGCCTTTTTCTCCGCGCGTCTGACCGCGATTCCTGCTGGCCGTTCGGAGAATGTTTGGGGCGCGCAAATGAATCCGGCCAGCGCGCTGGCCGCCACGACCGCCGGCGACCCGAGATAAACCAGCGAATCGCGATCGCCCATGCGGCCTTTGAAATTGCGATTCGTCGCACTAATCGCGGTCTCACCCTTTTGGACCAAACCGCGACCGAGTCCGATGCAGGCCCCGCAGCCGGGCGGAAGCGCAATTGCGCCCGCGTCGATCAATGTTTTCCAATCACCGTTTGATTCTGATTTGGCCTGAACTTCAGCGCTGGCCGGCGCGAGATAGAATTCGACGCCGTTGGCGACGTGTCCGCCGCGATTTCGGATGACTTCCGCTGCGTCGTGTAAATCTTCAAAACGCGCGTTAACGCACGACAACAAATACGCCTTCTGAATCGAAACGCGTTTTCGCTCCATTTCCGGAAGCGACACCATCGTTTTGACTTCGTTCGGACCGGACACGTGCGGAACGACGGTGGCGAGATCCAGTTCCAACTCAATTGCGTATTCCGCGTCCGGATCAGCGCTCAGTTCGGGTCGATTCTTCCACCAGTTGTCGATGTCGGCATTGGAATAGCCGGAACGACTTTTGGGGCCGCGTTTGCCAGGACGATTCGGGTTTGTGAATTCCGGAACGCGTGAGCGCAAGTAACTGACGGTCACTTCATCAAACGGAAATACTCCGGCGAGCGCTCCCCATTCCGTGGTCATGTTCGCGATCGTCATCCGTTCCGACATTGAAAGCGCCGGCACGCCATCGCCGAGAAATTCCACCGCGTGGTTGAGCACCTCATCTTTATTAAAGAGCCCGCACAACGCGATGATCACATCTTTGCCGGTAACGCCGGGCGAAAGTTTTCCTTTAAGAACGACTTTGGCGACCGCCGGAACTTGCCACCACGTGACGCCCGTTGCCCAGATACTGGCGGCGTCGGTGCGCACGACCGGTGTGCCGAGTGCCGCCATCGAGCCGTACAAATTCGAATGCGAATCGCTTGCCACCACCAGCGCGCCGGGGACAACGTAACCCTGCTCGACCATCACCTGGTGTGAAATACCGGTGCCGGCGGGATAAAAATCGATTCCGTGTTCGGCAGCGAACGCCTCGATCTTGGCGTACTTCTCCAAATTCTTCGGCGTGGTGTTTTGGATGTCGTGATCGATCGCGAACACCGGTTGCGCCGGATCAGCAATTTTGGTCGCGCCGATCTGTTTGAACTTAGGAATGAC
Source organism: uncultured Verrucomicrobiae bacterium (assembly GCA_963817335.1). GTDB lineage: Bacteria > Verrucomicrobiota > Verrucomicrobiia > Chthoniobacterales > UBA10450 > AV40. The sequence goes on from CAWFNX010000005.1 coordinate 645,596, forward strand.
CGCGCCGGTATTGTCGTGCGTCATCACGTGACGTGGCCGAATCGAAATAAAATCGCCGCTGCGAACGATGCTTTCCGGCTTCAGTCCATCCGCGTGACGGGCGGCAATTTTTTCAACGAGCGTGAGGCCCATACCCAACTCTCAACAATCAACTCTCAACCCTCAACTGCCTTTTTTGGCAGCGCGCTTACCGAGGAGCTTGGCGATGTCGAAGTCAACGAAATCGGCGTGATGAAAAATGATCGACTCGATCGAGCGCTCCACTTTGTCGCCCTCGTGACTGTGGGTTGCGATCATGTGCATCACTTCGGCGGGAATACCGTGCTTGTAAGCAAGGGCGACACCGCTGAACGGATGCCGAAGTTGTTGCCCGAATTTTCCCTGAACGACTTTTCCGGAACTGTCCTTATCGTATTCAAGCGGCTTGCCGACATCGGCGAGCAACGCGCCGGCGATCAGGTAATCGCGCTGAATTGGAATGCTGCAGCGGAACGATTTCTTCAAGACATCGGCGATGGCGACGCACTGCCGGGCGCAGGAATTCAGGTGCTCGACGAACTTCATATCGATATCGCCGGCCAGGAGGGTGAACTTCACGGCGCGCAGTTCGGCGAAGGTCCAGCCTTTCCCGCCGCAACCGGTGGTGATCGCTTCGCTCCAGACTGCCGCGACTTTTTCGCGCAGCGACTTTTGCTTAATCTTCAGCAGGCTGGGAAACAGCGTCGCGATTTCCTTAACGCCGTAGTTTTTTGGTTGGGTCGCTGTTGCCATAAAGATTGTAAGGTGGAACGCGATCTCCGAGCGCGTTAGAAATCGAGCTCGGAGAGCTCGATCCACCTTTCATTACTACTTGTCCTTTTCAAGTTTTCGCGGCGGTGGTCCGTCGTAGCCATGTTTGACCGGATCAATCCGTCGCATCGGTTTCTCGCGTGTTTGTTCTTCGATCACGTGCGCAACCAATCCCGGCGTGCGCGCGATCATGAAAATGCCGTTGAACGCGGCCGGATTCATTCCCAGATCTGCGAGAATTGCGCCGATCGCGCCATCCACGTTGATCGGCAGCGCTTTTTTCGCGTCGGCGAACGACTTCTCAACCGCGCGGGCCGCTCTCATGTGCACGCCGTCTACTCCCGCTTCGCGCGCAAGCTCGAACAATCGTGCTGTCCGCGGGTCCTTGGTATGGATCCGATGGCCAAATCCCGACATGCGTTCGCCTCGTTCGCGCATTTCCGCGAGGGTTCGATTGGTCGCTTCCTCAAGTGAAATTTTTTCGCGGGTCGCGCGATCCGCGATCGCTTTCAGTTGGCGGGCGCAATCTTCAATCGCGCCGCCATGATGTCGATTGATCGACATGATCCCGGCGGCGACGGCCGCGCTCAACGAAGCACCGGTCGAGGCAGTTGTTCGCGCGGCGAGCGCGCTCGGCGGGGTTGCGCCGTGATCGATTGACGAAACGAGGATCGCATCCATCAATCGTCCGACCGCTACCCTCGGCATTTCACCGGTTAATATCAAATATACCGCAGCGCCAAATGAGACGCGTCCCATCAGCTCGGCGATGTCGTAACCGCGAACCACGACGCGATTCGGCTCGATCCGCGTTACGGCCGTGTTCCAGACTGCGTTCTTGTCAGCTTCGCTCATTAGGCTTTGTCCGTTTATTCTCTTCAAAATTTCGACAACTGCACCAGGCAATTCACCAAACGCGTCCACCACCGTCGCGCCGGCTTCGCGCAAAGCTTTCACTTTTCCGGCGTGCGTGCCCCGTCCGCCCTCAATGATTGCGCCCGCGTGACTGAACCGCGTCCCTTCGCGCGCGGCTTTACCGCCGATGTAAGCGATCACCGGCTTGGTGACTTTTCGATCGCGAATCAACTGGGCGAGCTCTTCTTCCTGCGACGAACCGATTTCGCCAAAAATCACGATCGCTTCGGTGAGCGGATCGGATTCAAACATCATTGCCGCGTCGGGAATGCGAATTCCAAGGACCGCGTCCCCGCCAATATGCGCGATGGTCGAAATGCGCACGCCGGCCTGCCCTAAATAGTAACCGGTGCTCGACGCCATTCCGCCGGAGCGACTGATAATGCCGACGCCTTTTGGAATTCCTGGTTTAAACCATTGGCGCGCGCTTTCGGCGCGACCGCCGATCATGCCGACAACCCCTTTACCTGGACTCAACACCCCGAGGGTGTTCGGTCCAACGAACATCGCATCGTTCGCTTTGGCTGCGGCCGCAATTTCCATCGCGTCCCAAACTGGCACCCGATCCGGGACCAGCACCGTCAGTTTGATGCCGGCCTCAATGGCGGAGATCGCGGCCTCTTTCACGCCGGCTGCGGGGACAAAAAGCACGGAGATATCGATTTTGCCTAACGAATTGACTGCGTCTTGTGGGGTATTGAAAACTGGAACGCCGAGAACGTTCTCGCCGCCTTTTCCGGGAGTCACGCCGGCGACAACATTGGTCCCGTAATCGCGCATCAACCGGGTGCGGGCACGGCCTTCGCGCCCAGTGATTCCTTGAACCAGGACGCGCTTCGTTTCGTCAATCAGGATTGCCATTAGCGCGCGCCTCCAATCACTTCGTCCAATCCCGGAACATCCAGTTGCAGCCAGAAGCCTTCCAAGCCGGCTATTCTACACTCGGTGGAACATGCCAGCAGTTCGGAATCTTTGTTCGCGAACTCTTCAGTCGGAAGCGTAAAGAACGGAGCATCATTGCGATCAACGATGAGACCGCCTGATTGCGTTTCCACAAATCCGCGAATATCCCGCCAGCGCGCGATGTCGATCCAAACGCGGCCGTCTTTAACCGGAAACGCTTTGGCTGACGAACCGCGCACGAATTCCGGCATGCGTTGCGGTCGCGGCTTCCATTTCCCGCCGCCGGCATTTGCGACCAGTTTTGCGAAACGTTCTGCGATGAACGCGGGCGTGTCCGTTTTGCGATAACCCTCAATCGGCGCACGTAAAAGCTTCGACATTCGCGCGAGAATATCGACCGCGCGATCTTCGGTGTTGCCGCCGAGGCGAATCACCGCCGGGATATCAAGGTCGAGCTCCCAAAATGCTTTGGCCAGTCCGTAAGCGGACCAATATTGTTCCTGGCTCGCCACGCCGGAGCCGGAACCGAAATAGCCGACCAGATTCGGCTGAGCCAAAATGATTCGCGCCGCGCGATAAACTTTCGAAGCGGAAGGGTTGCCGCTGGTATCGGTGAAGTTCGCAATGGTGAATCCGGCGTTCACGATCGCGTCCATCGACATCATTGAGCCGCCGCCGCCCGCTCCGTGAAACCCGACCAGGCCTTTAGAATCTTTGGTCGCGGACGTCGCCAGCTGCGCGAAATAAAATGTGCCGCGATGATCGTTTTGTTCGATGGCGTAAGCGACTCGTTCGAGCGCAGTCGGTGGATGGTCAAATTCGCGCGCGATCTCGATTTTCAATTCGGGATGCCGCGTAACCGCATAATCGTCAATCGTGATTCGGCAATCAGCGGCAACGAATTCGCCGTTCTTAGTTAGAACCAATGGATTGATCTCAAGCGAGCGTGCTTCAACGCTCTTCGCGGCGGCAAATAATTTTCGAATCGATTCGCCAAGTTGTTTCGCCTGATTTTTCGAAAGTCCACACGACGCCACCGCTTCATTCAAAGCCGCGTCGATTGGTCCGCTCTTAACGTCACAGGGAATTCGATGCGTCGATGCGGCGCGCTCTTCAATTCCAGTTCCGCCGCCGGCCGCAAAAATAATCACCGGCGCACGGGCCGCATCGTCAATCGCCAACGACAGAAAAAATTCACGGTCGATATCGATTTTTTCCTCAACCAGGACGGCTTCGACCGGAAACTGTCCGACTTTCATCGCCAGCATTCGTTTCGAGTGATTGCGGACTTCGTCTGGTTTGTTGGCAAACGCGACACCGCCGATGCCGGCACGGCCAGTGGTCCAGGCTTGGATTTTTACGACGACTTCGCCGCCGAGCTCTTTAGCGGCGGCGACAGCATCATCGGGGTTCAAGGCCGCGCGGCCGCGCGGAATCGTAAATCCGTTCGCGGCCAGAATGGCTTTGCCTTGATACTCGTGAAGTCGGGCCATGGATGGCTGCTATTTCGGATGAAAACGCCCAACGTTCAACGCCGAACGCCGCGGTTTATTACTAGACCTCAATCGCCGGCTTGGAAGCGCCGAATAAAACGAAGCCGTGATATGCGCGTTCGAGGCTGAGTTTCGATAATAGCCCAGCGTTTCAACGCTGGGCACAATGTCTCTTCTTTGTTGAGTCCCATTGGGACGACAGAAACTTTCTTTCGTCCCTCACGGGACTCGATCTTCATTTCATAGCAAACCCAGCGTTGAAACGCTGGGCTATTGTCAATTTTGACTAGAATGTGTGAGATGGTCTGGATTTTAGATACCACATGACCTCGCTTGATTATTACGGCATCGAAGAACTGCTGACCGACGAAGAGCGCGCGGCGCGCGATCGGGCGCGACGCTTTGTGCAGGAAGAAGCGATGCCGGAAATCGTGCCGTGTCATCGCGCGGGGAAATTTCCGGAAAAGCTCATTCCGCGAATGGGCGAACTCGGATTTTTTGCGCCGTACTTGAAAGAACACGGTTGCGCGGGCGTGAGTTACACAGCGTTCGGACTCATGATGCAGGAGCTTGAACGCGGCGATTCAGGCTTGCGCTCGCTCGCATCGGTCCAAGGCGCGCTTTGCATTCACGCGATTCATTCGTTTGGAACGCCAGAGCAACATAAGCGCTGGCTGCCGGGTTTGGTGTCGGGTAAAACGATCGGCTGCTTCGCTCTGACCGAGCATGGACACGGCTCCGATCCTGGCGGGATGGAAACGCGGGCCAAGCGTGACGGCGATCATTATATTTTGAATGGCAGCAAGTGTTGGATCGGGAACGCCTCGATCGCGGATGTAAAAGTGGTCTGGGCGAAAGACGACGATGGACACGTTGGGGGATTTATTGTCGAGAAGAACGCGTCCGGATTTCGCGCGCAGGACATTGAAGGAAAATTCAGCCTGCGGATGTCGCGCACATCCGAGTGTTGGTTCGAAAATTGTCGAATTCCGACGGAGAACCGTTTGCCAAAAGCGAAGGGATTGCGCGCGCCGCTTTCGTGCTTGTCGAAGGCGCGAACGAGCATCACCTGGGGCGTGATCGGAGCGGCGATTGATTGCTATGAGACGGCGCTGGCCTACGCGAAAACGAGAAAGCAATTCGATCGACCGATCGCGGGTTTCCAACTAGTGCAGGAAAAACTTGTTTGGATGGTGAATGAGATCACCAAGGCACAGTTACTGGCCTTGCGATTGACCCGGATGATGGAAGCGGGCACTGCGCGCCCCGAGCAAATTTCGCTCGCGAAACGCAACAACACGCAGATGGCTCTCGAATGCGCGCGAAAGGCGCGGGATATTTTGGGCGCGGCCGGCATTACCGATCGTTACTCGCCCATTCGACACATGATGAATCTCGAAAGTGTGAACACCTACGAAGGAACCCACGATATTCACACGTTAGTGGTCGGCCGCGACGTTACTGGAATCAGCGCATTCGGCGGCTGAATTGGAGGGACACGCGCCGTCGTGTCCCAAATATTTGGGCGCTCCAGTTCGGGATGACAGCGCGCTCTGATTAGATAAATTAATAATACTATGAGCGAGCCAGTTTATATTCTTGGCGGTGCGCGGACTGATTTTAAGCGCAATCTGAAAAAGGAGGGAAAAACCATCCGGCATTTGATCACCGAAGCCGGCAAAAAGGCGCTCGATGACGCGAAGATCGACGCGGGCGAAATTCAGGCGGGCGCGGTTGGAAATTTCAACTCGGGCCAATTTACCAAGCAACTGCAATTAGGCGCGTTTATTCCGGAGATCGATCCGAAACTGCGCGGAATTCCGACCATGCACACCGAAGCGGCCTGCGCGAGTGGCGCACTTTCGGTTTTGCTCGGCGCGCAATGGATCATGGGCGGGCTTTACGACGCGGTCCTAGTCGTTGGAGCGGAGCAACAAAAGACAATGTCGTCACTCGACGGGTCGGACGTTCTCGGGGCGGCGGCTGATTATCACAATGAAAAGCCGGAGTACGGCGATTTCATGTTCCCGAAATTGTTCGGAAAAATCGCGCAAATTTACATCGATAAGTACGGCGCCAAAGAGGCGGACTTTGCGACGGTCGCCTGGAAAAATTACACCCATGCGAAATTGAATCCGCTCGCGCAAATGCGGGACGCGGATCTCACTCTCGATTGCGCGTCGCAGGTCTCGGACAAGAACCCCAGCGTCGCTCCGCCGCTGAAAGTCTCCGATTGTTCGCAAATCACCGACGGCTCGGCAGGTCTCGTTTTGGTGTCAGGAAAATATTTGGATAAAATCGGCCGCGACAAACACAAGACGCCGCGCTTACTCGGCTTCGGCCACGCGACGGATTATTTGCCGCTCGACAAAAAAGACGCGCCGACATTTTCGATCGCGCGCAAGGCGGCCGAGCGCGCGTTTGGCATGGCGAACTTGAAACCGCACGACATCCAGGGCGCGGATGTGCACGACTGTTTTTCGGTCACCGAGATCGTGGTTTACGAGATTCTCGGGCTCGCGGAACCCGGAAAAGGCGCAGAGTTGGCGAAGAGCGGCGCGACCACGCTGCCGCAAGTGCGCAACGAAAAGATGAAAGGAAAATTTGCGTTCGAGCTTCCGGTAAATCCCGGCGGGGGATTAATCGGTGACGGTCATCCGGTCGGTGCGACTGGAGTGCGGCAGGTAGTTGAAGCGTATCAACATCTGACCGATCAGGCCGGCGGACGGCAGATTCAAAACGCGAAGCGCTATCTCACCTTCAACATGGGTGGAAGTTTGACTACTTCCGTTGCGATGTTGTGGGGCAGGGATTAAGCCGCGCTGTCGCGAAGTTTTTCGATTCGAGCGCGAACCGCTTCACAGCGTTTGCGTTCGCGGGCGGCGTCCGATTCGGGCAAACACTGCGCATCGTAGGGAGAATGGGTCGCCTTCAGACAGCCTTCGACGAAATCATTGGCCAGCGTGGTGCTCGCGAGTTTTGCAGTGGTGTGCAGCTTTTCCGCTTCGTTGAGGAGTTGATCGCGAATGGCGATGTAAGCGTTGATTTCCGCGATTGAGTAAGCAGACCCAAAGGTCGGCGTAAGCGGCGCGGTTTCGCGCTTTGCCGGCTTGGTGGAGATGAGTTCAAGAGGCATACCTGAGAAAAAGCATTTCCCATGCTCAGGTCTTGCCGGCGTAAGGACCTGCGCTCTAGAGAATTAGGTAGATTAAACCGACGCCAAAAATGAACGATGCGGCGCCGCAAAGCATTTCCACCGTTCGCGGCCGGGCCAGCCACCAGTCGATCATTTTCCGGTGACGTTCCAAACCGAGAATCGGCATCGCGATCGCGACGATCAGAATGAGCAAACCCAGAATCCGCAACAACATCGGAGCTTTCGAGTCGCTTGCGGCGGCGAGAAGACCGAGACCGAGCACCGCTCTTGTCGCGGTCGCGACCCACATTCCGGTTTTATCTAGGAATAATCGGGTCAAATCGTGGCTCAGGGCCGGTTTAACCAGCACGATTACGCCGAAGACGGCGATGGCGGCGCACAAAATTAATGCCAGCGCGATCATGTTTGGATGCGTTCTGTTTTGGCAGGCTTGTCCTCGATTTGAAATATGAAAATGAAAGTTCCGTTTAAGCTCGGAGTGGTCGGCCATTTTGGGTTGGCCGTCCGCGATCCCAGGAAAAGTGCGCGCTGGTTCGAACGTGTTCTCGGATTGCGAAAGCAGTTCGAATTCGAGAATGGAATTGCGATCGGCAATGACAACGTGACCATCGCGTTATTCAAGGGGAAGCCATCTCCGGCAACCTTCGATCACATGTCGTTTCATTTGCCGAACATGGCGACGCTGGGCAAAGCATTGGCGCATTTGAAAAAGCACAAGGTTGATCTCGAAGATCCGGGCAATGAGATTGGCCCGGAAGCTCCGGGCTCCAGGAACATGGGGCTCTGGTTTCACGATCCGGACGGTTACCGCTGGGAACTTAGCGTGCAGGGCGGCCGCTGAGTAGATGGTCAAACCCGTGAGGGTAGCGGGCGAGTTGGCGGGAGCCGACGAGTCAACTTAGCGTGCAGGGCGGCCGCTGAGTAGATTGAGCGTGCGAGGCGGCTGCTGACAGCGCTGGAAATTGAACTTTGTTAGGGCGGAGTTAAAATAAACGCCGAATGCTTGATCTCCTTCTGGGTTCCCTGAAATGGGCCGCGGTTGGCTTTGTGGTGGCTTTTGTTTTGATGAAGCTTTACGAGGGGAGCCACATCCACGACGACATTCCGCGCCCCGAATTCAAGCTCCGGCAATCGAGACGCGCCGCCCTGGTGTTGTCCTGCTTTGCAGCGGTGCTTTCAGCGGCGGTTTGGCTGTTGGTTCAAACTTGGGATTAGAGACTTCCGGCGCGCAATTGTCCCCTACTTGACTCAATTATATGACTGCGAAAACGAAGGCATACGCGGCTCCATCAGCGAAATCGCCGCTTGAGCCAATCTCATTTACTCGCCGCGACGTTTTGCCTAACGACGTCAAGATCGACATTCTGTTTTGCGGTGTCTGTCACTCGGATATTCACACTGCGCGCAACGAATGGGGAGGTACAACGACCTACCCCTGCGTCCCGGGTCATGAAATCGTCGGGCGCGTGGTGGCGGTGGGTCGCGAGGTCAAAAAATTCAAGGAAGGCGACTTGGCAGCGGTGGGATGCATGGTCGACGCCTGTCGCGATTGTCATAGCTGCCACGAAAATCTCGAGCAATTCTGCGAAGACGTCGTTTTTACTTATAACAGCCCGGACGAACACACCGGCGGTGTCACTTACGGGGGTTATTCAACGAATATCGTCGTGGACGAAAACTTCGTTCTCCAAGTGCGAAATGGGATCGACCTGGCGGCGGCCGCCCCGTTGTTGTGCGCTGGAATCACGACGTATTCGCCATTGCGACACTGGAAAATCGGCAAAGGACACACGGTGGGTGTGGTCGGCTTGGGCGGGCTCGGTCATATGGCGGTCAAATTCGCGAATGCATTTGGCACACACGTAATTCTGTTTACCACGTCGAAGGGCAAGACCGAGGATGCGAAACGTCTTGGCGCGCACGAAGTCGTGATTTCCAAGGACGAGGACGCGATGAATGCGCATGCCAAGAGCTGCGATTTCATCATCGATACGGTTTCGGCGAAACACGACATCGATTCCTATCTCAATCTGCTAAAACGGGACGGAACCTTGTGCTTGCTCGGGGTGCCGCCAGAGCCAGTGCCAGTGGGCGCGTTCAGCCTGATTCGCTGGCGTCATCGTCTGGCCGGTTCGCTGATTGGTGGAATTGCCGAGACTCAGGAGATGCTCGATTTTTGCGCCGAGCGCGGCATCACCTGCGACATCGAGAAAATCAACGCCGATTACATTAACGAAGCCTACGGGCGAATGCTGCGCAGCGACGTGAAGTACCGTTTCGTGATCGATATCGGGTCCCTTCGGTAATTGTAGGCCGTTTCTGTGAAACGGCGGGCGAGATCGGCGTCTGACACAGACGCCCTACAAGCCTACCCCATATAGAAACCGCCGTTTACGTTTAGAACATGGCCAGTGACGTAGCTGGCCATCGGCGAGGCCAGAAACAATGCGGCGTCGACAATTTCGTGGACGTCGCCCAGGCGGCCGAGTGGAATTTGTTTTTTGAAGTTTTCGGTCACTTCGTCCGGCATTCCTTTGCTCATCCCGACGTCGATGAATCCCGGCGCGATGGCGTTGACGGTAATGTTTTGGCGGGCCAACTCTCGCGCGGAGACTTTGGTCAGGGCAATGATCGCCGCCTTGCTGGACGAATAATTCGCCTGGCCGAACAGTCCCATTTGGCCGCTGACCGACGACATGTTGATCACGCGCCCGCCGTTGCGCAAAACCGGCATTGCTTTTTGGGTAACGTTGAATGTGCCGGCCAGGTTCACGCGAATGATGCCCTCAAATTCTTCGAGCGTCATTTTCTTGATCGTTCGGTCGCGAATGATCCCGGAGTTGTTCACCAAAACGTCAAGGCCGCCGCGCTGATCCTGGATTTCCTTCATCATCGCCTCGACCTGATCAGGCCGGGTGACGTCGCAGTCGATCAACAGCGGGTCCTTCAGATCTTTGGCCACACTTTGGGCGTCGGCTTTGTTTTGTCCCTGAGGGTCGGTGAAATAATTGACCACGCATCTTGCCCCACGTTTGCCGAAGGCCTTGATCATCTCGGCGCCGATGCCGCGCGAGCTCCCGGTGACCAGCACAACTTTTCCTGTGAAATCCAGCGGATTATCCATTTTTTGCAGTTAGTGATTTAATGATTTAGCGATTTAACGATTGCAATGCTAAATCACTAAATCATTGAATCGTTAACTCGTTAAATTTGTCATGTCTGCGCCTATTCGAGTTTTAACCGCGGTCCCGATCTGTGACGGGCACGATAGCGCGATCAACACCATCAATCTCGAATTCATTCGGCATGGAATCGAGGTTGTTTACCTCGGTTATCACCGCCCCGTCGGCGACATCGTTCGGGCCGCAATCCAGGAAGACGTGCGCGCGATCGGAATTTCCAGTTACAACGGCGGCCACATCGAATTTTTCGCCGAAGTTGTGGATCTTCTCCGCAGGAAAGGCGCCGACGACATCAAGGTTTTCGGCGGTGGCGGCGGAACGATCACCCACGACGATGCCAAGATTATGCGACGAAAAGGAGTGGACGAAATTTTCTTCGCCGGCACTTCGCTTGAAGACATGGTGAGATTCGTTCACGACCGCTACGGCAAGCCTCGAGGTAAGAGAGTTAAGCCCAAGTCCGCTGAGCATGAGCTCGCGCACAAATTGACCGAGATTGAAGATGCAAAAGGGAAAATCCGAAATCCGAAATCCGAAATCCGAAAAGCAAAGGTGATCGGTTTTACTGGGCCGGGTGGCGCGGGCAAAACGACGCTCATCGACGAGCTGGTGCTTCGGTTTCTGAATGAAGATTCGAAGTCGCGTATCGCGATTTTATCGCATGACCCAAGCGTAATTGGGGAGGGGGCACTGCTTGGCGATCGCGCGACCATGATCAATTCCCAAAACGATCGCGTGTTTATGCGCAGCATGGCTACGCGGGGGCAGGCGGGTGGATTGTCGCCCGCGACGAAGGATTGTCTCGCTCTGCTCGCAGGCTCGGATTTCGACTACGTCATCATCGAAACAGTCGGTACTGGACAGGAAGCGATGCCGTTTCAAAAAAACGGAATTGTGGATCAAACCATCTTGGTGATGAATCCCGATTACGGCAGCCGGTTGCAGCTGCAGAAAATCGTGATGCTCGACCTGGCTGACATCGTCGTTGTGAACAAGAGCGATTTGCAGCGCGCGAAGACCGCGCACACGGAAATCGAGCAACGACTCGAGCAAAATCGGCCTGCCCGCCGTAGCCTTGGCGAAGGCGGGCGCAAGCAACTACTAGTGGACACGGTGGCAAAACGTCATCGCGACTCTGGCGTCGATCGCTTGTTCGATTTAATTTGTGATGGTCCGCGGACATCGCAGCGCGATGTCCCTACCAAGAAACGGAGGAAGAAATGAGCAAACTCGGACAAGTCGTTGAGTCGGTTGATAAGTATAACCAGTTCGTTCTCGATCAAGTGAAGCGCGCGCGCACCGATACGGAATTCGGGCGCGATCTACTCGGGCGCTGGAACGATATCAAAGCAAAAATCCCGACCACGCGGACCCCCACCGGGATTCCGCTGCCGCGGCTGGCCTTGCCCGAGATCGACGAGCCGGGGGAGATCGCGCGGTATTTATTTGGGGAAGGACTTCCGGGCGAATTTCCGTATTTGAACGGCGCGTATCGCGAAATGTATCTCGAGCCGATCCGCGAAGTTGAAAGCTTCGACAAGAACGGGAAAGCTGTAGCGGCGGGCGTGTCGCCCGCTAATCGGTCTAAAAAGCAGCCGACACGGCTGCCTCTACAGGAAGAACCGACCCGGTTGTTTTCGGGCTTGATGCTCGCCGAAGACACCAACGAGCGTTTTCATTTTCTCAGCGCACATCAACGCTCGAAACGTCTCAGCACCGCGTTCGACGGACCAACTCTCTACGGGATCGATAGCGACGAAGACGGCGTGTTCGGGAAAATCGGCGAGGGGGGAGTGGCGATCGATACGGTGGAGGACATGGTCCGGCTTTATGACGGATTCGACCTCGGCTCGCCAGATTTCTCGGCGTCGATGACGATTAGCGGTCCGGCGCCGATCATTATGGCGATGTACATCGCCGCGGCGAAGCGGCGATTCGGTCCAAGCGTCGTTCCAAAACTGCGGGGCACGGTTCAGGCCGACATTTTCAAGGAAGTCCAGGCCCAGAACGAAACTATTTTCCCGATCGAGCCGTCGCTCCGGTTTCTAACCGACATGGTCGAATTCACCAGCCGAGAAATGCCGCGCTGGTATCCAATTTCGATCAGCGGTTATCATATTGGCGAAGCGGGCTCGACCCCCGTTCAGCAAGCGGCCTACACACTTTCGAATGGATTCGCTTACGCCGAAATGTTCGCTGCCCGGGGACTGCCGGTGGACCAGTTTGGTCCGCGCCTTTCCTTCTTCCTCGATTGCGGGCTCGACGCGGAATACATCGCGCTCGCGCGGGTGTCGCGCCGGATTTGGGCGATCGGCATGCGCGAGGTGTTTGGCGCCGGACCAAAAGCGCAACTTTATAAATTGCACACCCAAACCAGCGGTCGCTCACTAATTGCGGCGGAGTTCAAAAACAATCTCACCCGAACCGCGACGGAACTGATCCTTTCCTACATGAACGCGACCAATTCCTGCCACTCAAACAGCGCGGACGAACCGTTTACCACGCCGAGCGAGGAGTGGATCCGGCTTGCCGCGCACGGCCAGGCAATCCTGCTCGAAGAGTCCGGGATGTTTAAGCACACGATGAACATGTTGAGTGGCTCGCCCGGAATGAAAGCGGTCGAGCGCGCAGTGGAGGCAGCGATTCTCGAAGAATTCCGCGAGATCGAACGACTCGGCGGAGTTCTTGCAGCAGTGGAGGACCGTTATCAACGCAGTCAGATCCAAAATGCGGCCCATCGATACGAACAGCAGATTTACGATGGGACGCGCCCGATCATCGCGCTCAACAAATACCGCAACGGCAGTGACGAAGATACGCCGGAAGTGAAACTCGCGCGCACACCGCGAAAGAAACAGCAATTACAGGTCGATCGACTGACGAAGTTCAAAAAGAAAAACGCGGACAAGTCCAAACGCGCGCTCGATAAACTTGCGGCCGTGGTGGAGAGCCGGAAGAATTGCTTCCCGGCCCTGCTCGATGCGGTCGAAGTCTGTTCGTTAGGCCAGATCACTGGCCGTTTGCAGGAAGTCGTCGGCCGATTCCGGCCGATGGTTTGACTAGACAGGATTAACAGGATTTGCCGGATTCCGCAGAATCATCCTGTTAATCCAGTGAATCCTGTCTAGTTCTAGTCGCGATGCCTATCGGACCCGGAGATGCCGGAGAAAGCGCGCGCAGTCGGATTGCGTGGCGGCTCCTCCCGTTTCTTTTCCTGCTTTACGTCGCGAATTATCTCGACCGCACGAATATCGCCTACGCGACGCTCGGGATGAAAGGCGATCTTGGCCTGAACGATTCGGTATTCGGCACCGCCAGCGGGATTTTCTTTATCGGATATTTCGCATTGCAGGTTCCCGGCGCGTTGCTGGTTGAACGCTGGAGCGCGCGGTGGTTGTTGTCGCTGACCCTGATCACCTGGGGAGCGCTGACCACGCTGACCGGTTTTGTCCATAGCGCCCACCAACTTTACGGTGCGCGGTTTCTTTTGGGCGCTGCGGAGGCTGGGTTTTTCCCGGGCGTGATCGTTTACCTTTCGCACTGGTTTATTTACCAGGACCGCGCCAAAGCGATCGCGCGATTTATGGCCGCCATTCCGATCGGTTTCATGATCGGGGGACCGATTGCCGGAAGTATTCTGAAGGTCCATTGGTTAAATATTGTCGGGTGGCGCTGGCTTTTTCTCTTGGAAGGCGCTCCCGCAATTGTCTTTGGAACCCTTGCCTTATTTGTTTTGCCCGATCGGCCTAACGAAGTGCAGTGGCTGCGCTCGGATGAGCGCGATTGGTTACAGTCCCGCCTCGATGAGGAACGCCGCGCGAAAGGGCACCTCGAACACATGACCATCTGGCAGGCGCTGCGAAATCCGTCGGTTCTAATTCTGACCGCCGGCCTGTTTTTCACTTACACCGGTGGCTACGCGTTTTGGTTTTGGATGCCGACCATGTTGCAACGGCTCAGTGGATGGACCGACGTTTCGAAAATCGGGTGGATCGGCGCCGTTCCGTTTATCGGCGGCCTCGTTGGAATGTTGCTGCTTGGATGGAATTCCGATCGAACGGGCGAGCGGCGTTGGCATTTTGCCATTCCCCAGCTGACCGCAGCCGCGGCATTTATTGGGTGGCTCGCTCTTCCGCATTCTAACGTCTTGCTGGTGATTCTCTTTACCTTCGCCGGCTTCGGCACCGTTGCCTACTTGCCGTCATTTTGGGCATTGCCGTCCGCATTTCTAAGCAGTTCTGCAGCGGCGGCGGCGGTTGGATTTATCAACTGCACGGCCAGTATTGGCGGATATTTTGGCCCGAAAATCATCGGCGATATCAGTCAGCGCACCGGTTCATTCAACGGCGGATTTGCCGTTATGATCGCCTGTTTCGTGATCGCGTCGGTCCTGGTGCTGGTTTGTCCCCGAGAAAAAATTCGGCAAGCGCTGTGAAGATTCATGGCGTAACCGTCATGGGCGTTGGAATCGATCAGCAGACGCGATGCGCCCATTATCACAGCGACCACGATATCGTCGCGATCAAGTTCAAATGCTGCGGGAGGTGGTTTTCGTGCCTCCGATGTCACGCCGAGTTAACCGAACACGCGGTTGAGGTTTCGTCGAAAAAACAATTCGGCGAACGCGCGGTTCTGTGCGGTAAATGCGGACAGGAACTGACTATTTCCGAGTATCTCGAGTGCGGATCAGTGTGTCCGCATTGCGAGCATCAATTCAATCCAAGCTGTGTCAGCCATCATCACTTCTACTTCGAGATGTGATGTCGCCACGGACGCCTAACTCTTGAGCGCAACTTCGAAAGGCGCGCCAGTCTTTGCGCGGATGTCGTCCACGGTCGCATTCGAATGAATTTCAGTGAGAACCAGGCCGCCTCCTTCTTTCACTTCGAATACGCACAAATCGGTGATGATCAGATTAACCACGCCCAAACCGGTGATCGGTAGCGTGCATTTCTTCAAAATTTTCGGGGTGCCGTCCTTGGAGGTGTGTTCCATAACCGCAACGACGCGTTTCACGCCGGCCACGAGGTCCATCGCCCCGCCCGGACCTTTGATCATTTTGCCCGGAATCATCCAGTTTGCGATGTCGCCGTTATCAGTCACTTCGAATGCACCAAGAATCGCAAGGTCGATATGTCCGCCCCGAATCTGGCCGAACGAATCTGCGCTCGAGAAAAAGGCGGAGCCCGGCATGGTCGTAATCGTTTGTTTGCCGGCGTTGATCAGATCGGGATCTTCTTGGCCCGGGTTGGGAAACGGCCCGATGCCTAACAAGCCGTTCTCGGATTGAAGAGTCACGTTCATTCCTTTGGGAATGTAATTGGCCACCAGCGTTGGAATTCCGATGCCGAGATTGACGTAGTAACCGTCGCGCAATTCCTGGGCGGCGCGTTTCGCCATCAAATCGCGAATTGGCGATGAAGTCTTCTTGTTTGGATCGGCGCCTTGCACCGTGCGAAATTCAATTCGCTTCTCGTACTTCGCGCCCTGAATGATTCGGTTCACGAAGATGCCCGGCGTGTGGACCTGGTCGGGATCAAGCTCGCCGATCTCGACCAGGTGCTCGACTTCTGCCACGCAGATTTTACCGCAGGTGGCGATCATCGGGTTAAAGTTTCGCGACGTCTCGCGATAGACGAGGTTTCCGGATTTATCGCCCTTCCACGCCTTTACGATCGAAAGCTCAGCGGTGATTCCTGGTTCGAGCACGTAATCCGTGTCGCCAAACTTTTTCGTTTCCTTGCCCTCGGTGAGTTTCGTTCCGAATCCGGTTCGGGTGTAAAATCCGGGAATTCCAGCGCCACCGGCGCGCAGGCGCTCGGCCAACGTGCCCTGCGGAATCAGCTCCAGTTCCAGCTCTCCAGCGAGAACCTGCCGTTCGAACTCTTTGTTCTCGCCGACGTAAGAGGCCATAACCTTTTTCACCTGCCGCGCCGGGAGCAGGACTCCCATCCCGAAGTTATCCACGCCGGCATTGTTGCCGACAATTGTAAGACCTTTCACTCCGCTTTCGTGCAGGGCGGCGATCAGGTTTTCGGGTATGCCGCACAACCCGAACCCGCCCGCTGCAATCGTCATGTTGTCGTGAAGCAGGCCATCGAGCGCGGCCTTGGCGTCAGGATAATCTTTGTTCATTCAGAAAAGAGTGTGCGCATTTTTCGACCGCACGGCAACCCCTCAACCAACTTAGACAACTGCTTGCCGACGCGGTTTTCGTCGGCAGATTGGACGTTCAATTAATGGCTACAAAAACTCTCGCGCATCAACTCGCGGAATACGCAAGCTCACTGAATTTCGAAGATCTTTCCAAGGACGTCGTGCACGAAGTGAAACGGCGGGTGATCGATTCGCTCGGGTGCGCGATCGGCGCCTGGAACGAGGAGCCGTGCACCATCGCGCGCACGGTGGCTTCGGATTTTTCGGCGAAACACGGATCGACAATCATTGGAACAACTCACCAAGCGCCGCCCGACTGGGGAGCGTTCGCCAACGGTTGCTGCATTCGCTATTTCGATTACAACGACACTTACCTCTCGAAGGAACCGGCTCATCCGAGCGATAATCTGGCCGCGGTTTTCGCTGTTGCGGAAAGTGTCGGCGCGACCGGAAAGGAAGCGATCACTGCTGCGGCGATCGCTTACGAAGTGCAATGCCGGTTTTGTGACGCGGCAAGCATTCGGGCGCGGGGATGGGACCACCCGACTTACGGCGCATTTTCGACTGCGCTGGCGGCGGCGAAACTGATGAAGCTCGATCCCGAGAAAACGCGCCACGCTATCAATATTGCCGGCGTGAATTGTGCCGCCTTCCGGCAAGCGCGAGTGGGGGAACTTTCCCATTGGAAAGGTGTTGCGTTCGCGAATGCGGCGCGGTGCGGAGTTTACGCCGCGCTGCTTGCGCGTGCGGGCATGACCGGCCCGGCGCCGATTTTCGAAGGCCAAATGGGGTTCGAAAAGGAACTCGGCGTGTCGTTAGGCGATGTCGCGTCGGTATTCGATAAGACAAAGGAAGCGATGCCCGGAAAAGGGCCAGCCTCGATGATTTTGAAGACCAGCATCAAATATTGGCCGGCCGAATATCACAGCCAGAGCGCGATCGAAGCGGCGTTATTTCTGCGCAAGAACATTGGCGATGCCACCAACGTCAAATCGGTGAGGATCGAAAGTCACGATGCATCGGTCGACATCATTGGGAGCGAACCCGAGAAATGGAAACCGGAAACGCGCGAGACCGCGGACCACAGTTTGCCCTACATCACGAGCATCGCATTGATCGATGGCGAAGTGACGGACAAGCAGTTTCAACCGGCGCGTTTCATGGATTCCAAGATTTGGAAGTTTCTCGAAAACGTGACGGTGCAGCGCAATGCCGAACTGAGCGCGATTTACGCACAGGCGGTGGCGAATATTGTGCACGTGACCTTGCAGGACGGCCGCGAGCTGACCAAGCGTGTGGATTATCCGTTGGGTAATGCTTTGAACCCGGTGAGCGACACGCAACTGGAAGGCAAATTCAACGCGCTGGTGGTGCCGGCGTTGGGCGAAACCCGCGCCAGGAAGATTGTCGATCTCGCGTGGAAGCTCGACGAATCGAAAACCGTCGATCCACTGATGCAAGCATGCGTCATGGCCGAGTAAGAGGATGAGCACGAGCAAGAGTAAGAGGCTGCGCGAATTAATCGCGCAGGGCGCGGTGATGATGCCGGGCGTGCCGAACGCGTCAATGGCGCGACAAGTTGAACAAGCTGGGTTTGACGCGGTTTACATCAGCGGTGCCGGAATGGCCAACTCGACCGCGGGCGTGCCCGACATTGGATTGTTGTGGAGGGACGAGGTCGTCCGTCTGGCGAGTTACGCCGCGCATGCGGTGCGAATTCCTGCCATTGTCGATGCCGACACTGGTTTCGGAGAAGGCGACGCGGTTACCCGAACGATTGGTGAGCTTGAGAAAGGCGGCCTTGCGGGCTGCCACATCGAGGATCAGGAATTCCCGAAACGCTGCGGACATCTCGCCGGGAAGACGATTGTCGATGCTCGAACGATGGTTGCGCGAATCAAAGCGGCAGTCGCCGGCCGCAAGGACAAGGATTTTCTGATCATTGCCCGAACGGACGCGCGGGCGGTGGAAGGTTTCGACGGTGCAATTGAGCGAGCAGGCGAATACCTTCAAGCGGGGGCGGACGCAATTTTTCCGGAAGCGCTTCAAACCGCCGACGAGTTCCGTGATTTCGCCAAAGAGATCGATATGCCGCTGATGGCGAACATGACTGAGTTCGGCAAGAGCCCTCTCCTGACGTTTCAGCAGCTTGCGGATTTCGGCTACAGGATGGTGATTTTTCCGCAAAGCGCGTTTCGAGTTACGATGAAAACGACCGAGAAGTTTTTCGCGGCTTTAAAGAAGACCGGTGTCCAAACCGATTGGCTCGACCAGATGCAGACGCGGCAGGAACTTTACGATCTGCTCGACTACGATCCCGCAGCCGAAGATTGGAAAGGTTTTCGCGACTGAGCATTTGTCGAATCGCGTATCATTGTTAACGTGAGCCAAAGAAATGACCACTGAAGCAAAACCAGACTACAGCCCGGGCCTGGCCGGCGTAATTGCCGGTGAAACCGCGATCTGCTGGGTCGATCCCAACGCGGGTCTGATGTATCGCGGCTACGACATTCACGAAATGGGTGACAAAGCGACTTTCGAGGAAGTCGCCTACCTCCTTTTGAACGGCGAACTGCCTAACGCCAAACAGCTCAACGAATTCAAGCAGCAGATCGCGTCCGAGCGCGGTTTGCCGAAGCAAGTCGACGAGATGATGCGCCTTATCCCCAAGAATGCCCATCCGATGGACGTGCTGCGGACCGGAGTGTCGATGCTTGGTCCGTTCGACAAAGACCTGAACGACCACTCCCATGACGCGAATATTCGCAAGTCGATCCGATTGATCGCGAAAGTAATGACGTTGATCACTGACGGGTTTCGAATCGC
This sequence comes from uncultured Verrucomicrobiae bacterium, assembly GCA_963817335.1. Classification (GTDB taxonomy): domain Bacteria; phylum Verrucomicrobiota; class Verrucomicrobiia; order Chthoniobacterales; family UBA10450; genus AV40. The sequence goes on from CAWFNX010000005.1 coordinate 665,017, forward strand.
CCAGGGCGAGAAACCGTTGCCAGAAAAACCAGAGTTGAGCCACGCCGCCAACTTCTTTTATAAACTGGAAGGCAAGGTTCCAGAGGATTGGAAAACGCGGATGATGGACACGATTTTCAATCTTTACGCCGATCACGAATTCAACGCATCGACGTTTGCCGCTCGGGTGACGGCTTCAACCCTGTCAGATATTTATGCCGCGGTGACATCGGCGTGCGGCACCTTAAAAGGTCCCTTGCACGGGGGAGCGAACGAGGAATCGATGAAGATGCTCGAGGACATCAAAACGCCTGACCGGGCCGAAGATTGGCTCAAGAAGCAGCTCGCGGCCAAAGCGAAGATCATGGGGTTCGGCCATCGCGTTTACAAAAAAGGCGATTCCCGTGTTCCGGTTATGCGCGAGATCGCGCGCGACCTCGGCAAACGCACCGGCAAGGAAAACTGGGTCGCGATTTGTGAAAAGCTGGAGGGAGTGATGGACAAGGAGAAGGGCCTCTGCGCGAATGTCGATCTTTACGCTGCGCCGGTGTTTTCAATGCTCGGGTTCAAACCCGAATTGAACACGCCGCTATTTGCCGCTTCGCGCGTTGCCGGTTGGTGCGCGCACGTCGTCGAACAGCATGATCACAACCGGTTGATCCGTCCCCGGTCGCTCTACGTTGGACCAAAGCTCCGGAAATATCCCGGTCTTGCGGAACGCAAATAACTTGTAGCGGCGGTCTATGACCGCCGCATTATTCGTCCGACGCTCATAGAGCGCCGCTACAATGGAGAAATCACTTCAGGAACAATACGCTCCCCACAACTCATGCTTTGGTTGTGGACCGGCTAATCCCGAAGGATTACACATCCGCAGTTTCGCGAAAAATGGCGAGGTCGTCGCGGAATGGAAACCGCAGCCAAAATATGAAGCGTTTCCCGGCGTATTGAATGGGGGAATCATCGGAGCGTTGCTTGATTGTCACTGTAACTGGACCGCGGCTTATCACTTGATGAAAAAAGCCGGGGCCAGTAGCCCGCCCTGCACAGTCACCGCCGAGTACTCCATTAAGCTGGTTCGGCCGACGCCGACCAACCGATCGATTTCGCTTTCCGCTCACGTAGTCGATATGACTAGCGACCGCGCGACGGTTGAAGGAACATTAAGCGGTGGGGGAAAAATTTGCGCGACCTGTCGCGGCGTTTTCGTTGCGGTCAAAGAAGGACACCCAGCTTTTCATCGCTGGTAACAGCGTTTGCTCGTGCGTTTAAGCTGTTCGCTCCTCGTTCTCCTCTGGAGCATCTTTGCGAACGCACTCGGATCGTCCGCCGTCGATCCAATTGAACAGATCGAACGCGAGAGCGGCAGTCGGATTGGAGTGGTCGCGATTGACAGCGAGACCGGCCGCCGAATCGAACATCGGCCGAATGAGCGGTTTCTTATGTGCAGTACTTTCAAGCTGCTGGCAGCCGCTGCGGTGTTGCAGCGCGTCGATCGCCGGGAGGAGAATCTGGACCGCTTTGTTCGTTATACCCAGGCAGACGTTCTTGATTACGCGCCAGTGACAAAACAGCACGTGGCCGAAGGCGGAATGAAACTTGGCGCGTTGTGCGAAGCTGCAATCGAACAAAGCGATAACACGGCGGGCAATCTTCTGTTGCAGGCAATCGGCGGTCCCGCCGGCCTCACCAAATTTGCGCGTTCTCTCGGTGACAACGCAACCCGCCTCGATCGGATAGAGCCGGAGTTGAATGTTTCGAAAGATGGCGACGATCGAGATACCACGTCGCCAGCAGCGATGAGTAATGATCTTGTTCGCCTGATAACCGGTGACGTCCTGTCAGAAAAATCGCGCGACTTCTTGCAAAACTGGCTGTTGAAAAATGAAACCGGCCCAACCTTGGTCCGGGCCGGTGTCCCCAAAGGTTGGCGCGTGGGCGATAAGACCGGCCGGAGCGGACAGGGTGCGACGAATGATGTGGCGGTTCTTTATCCTCCAAACGGTGTGCGAATATTCATCGCGATCTACGCGATGGCGCCGTCTCTTTCAGACGAAAAGAGATCCGAGCTTATCGCAAACGTGGCCCGCGAAGTTGTGAACATCCTGCGGCCAACGGGAAAAATTAAAGCTGGGGCGACAGCAATCCGGCCGCGTAATCGAACGGATTGCCCAAATGAAATCCTCCCACTTCATTCGCAGTGACTTCGTGTGAGCGACGTTTGTCGAGATCGAACAAATGAGCTTGCTGCGCGGCAAAATCTGAACTCAAGACGTCGAGGTTTGCTTCGTCGTTTAAGCGAATCGACCGATTATCGAAATTACCCGAGCCCACTGAAATAAACTTGTCGTCGACGATCATGAGCTTGGCATGAAGCATCGTCGGTTGATATTCGTAGATCTTGATTCCAGCATTCAGCAATTCGGACCAATGTCGCCGCGACGCTGAGCGAACGAGCTTCTGGTCAATTTTCTTTCCCGGAACAATGATCTCCACCCGTGCGCCGCGTTTCGCGGCCTCAACCAGTTCTTTGCGCACCAAATCGTCCGGAAGGAAGTAGGCGTTCTCAATTCGCAGACTCTTCTTCGCCGACGCGATCGCCAGCAGATACATCAGGTCGAGATTTTCGTAATGCGCGCCGCTCCGGATGGCCTGCGCCTGGAGCGAGCCGCTGTCTTCCAGGGGCGGGAAATACTTTGCGCCGTGCAATACGTCGCCGCGGGTCTTGATCCAATTGCTTACGAAACTTCCCTGAAGCTGCGCCACCACCGGACCGGTCACCTTGTAATGATTGTCCCGCCAATGTTTCGGTGAATCGGCGTTGCCGGCCCAAAGATCGGCTATCCCTGCGCCACCGATGAAAGCGACCGTCCCATCAACGATCAGCAATTTGCGATGACTACGGTTGTTGTATCGTCGCGGATCGGGCCAGAGAACACTGTGATATTTTACAATTTTCGCGCCCGCATCCTGCAATTGCTTCTTGTTCTCGATGCCCATTTTTTGTGTTCCCTGGGCATCCAAAATCAAATTTACTTCGACGCCGGCTCGCGCCCGCTCACTTAAGGCGGCAGTAAATTGTTTGGCGATGTCGCCATCCCAGAAAATGTAGGTCTCCAAATTGATGGAACGTTTGGCGGAACGGATCGCGCTCAGCATTGCCGGAAATATCTCGTCGCCATTCACCAGCGTGCTGATGCTGTTGCCGCCGACGAAGTCCGGGCCGAGCAGCGAACCAGCCGCCTGTTTAAATTCCGGCGATCGCGCGGAATAGAGTGAAGTGACTTCCTGGCGCGGTTGTTTGCCGAGCTTCATCGCACAGCTGGAGAAAAGGAGCGCGAGGACACAGGGCAGTATTGAGCGAAGTAACATCTAACTAATGATCGTAACTGGCGAATTGGACGGCTGTTAGCGCGGTCGCATGCGAACGATCTCCTCAATGCCCCGCTTCAGATCGGTGCGCGTTGAGCGCGGCAGTTAACCATGAATCGAGCTGCGTTTCTTTGCCGTCCGCTGTGCGGACCAAGTACGGCTGACCTGTCAGCAAACTTTTGCTGGCCGAAAGACGAATAAAATCTTCCGGCGTTTTGATCTCATTCTTAAAATGTTCGTATTTAGCTTTGATGTGATTGACCGCTTCCTGCGGAGTGTGGGGCTGTCCGTTGCGAACGAAAGTGACATTCGATTTCGCGACGTAATCGAGGAGATAATTGATTGAGTTCTCCAACGATTCTTGCGCCGAAATCCGTTCGGCGGTCGCGCCTAGTAAAACTAGGGCAATGAAAAGGCCAACGAGGTTCCTCACATATACGGTTCGATTGTGAGCATCGCTGCGCGTGGATCTTCCACCGAGAAAGCACGCGCCCGGGGTGACTCGAACACCCGACCTACGGATTAGAAATCCGTTGCTCTATCCGGCTGAGCTACGGGCGCAAAACGCGGGGAACATTACCCGAGTTAATCGCAAATGAAAGCCGACGGGTGGCAGGTTTACTCAATGGAAGTTGTCAGTGCAGATTTCGCCCGGCATCGCACTCGCGGTAGTTGTCGCGGTTGCAAAGTTGCATCCCGCAAAACAAACGCGAACGGTTCGTGATGAACGCCCTGATGGTCATTGCTCCTTACAAATATCAAGGCGCATGGGTGTTTGATGATCCCGCGGTTGGCTTGTTTCGTGAGCCGTTCATCGCCGGCATCGATACCATGATCGATAAAGCGGTCGCGAAGATCCCGAATGCCGGCAATGGATTTCGCGCGATCTTCAGCGCACAGACGTTTCCCGGTTCGGATTTCAAACTGGAATGGCGGCGGGAAGAGTCCGGCGGAAACTGGTATTATAATGACGAGTTTAAGCTGGAAGGCTGGCTTTGTCCGGCGCTTCTAAAATATTTCGCCAGCGCTCCGCGAGAGATTTACGTCAAAGTCGAGCCGAAGGATTGAACGCAACAAGCGTTTCGCCTCAGCCCAATCGGGTGCAGCGTGACGCTGCTATTACTGATCGTGGATGCGATGTTTCAGTTCCCAAACTTTGAGCGCGGCCAATAGCAACGCCTTGGTACGGGTGAGGGTCCCGGCGGCGGCCATGGTTGTGTCGTAGGTTTGGGCCGCAGTCTTGCCACTGCGTGGGCGACCGCGTTTCTTGTGCGCCTTCGTCTTTTTGACCCGACGGGCGGAAGATTCGCTGACTGTCAGATGTGCGCTGCTGTTCATATAATCCCTATAATTTCCCAAATTCACCATACTCTCGAGCAGCTTCCTTGCCACTCACTTTAAAGCGTCCCCGCTTCCCTCACAAAACTTCCTTGGTAACATTCTGGTAACGTGTTCCCACCACCCCCGCAGCTGGTCGAAAACCGCTTGTGCCCGCCTCGGTTCTCCGCCAGTTTCAACCCCTAGCCATGGCTGATCGGAAATTCGGTTGTCTCAGCATTTTTTTGTTCGTCGCCCTCTGCGCCAGCGTGTTCGTCAATTTCATGCTCGTGCTGGTCGCCTTGCGCGGCTTTACCACCGGCGTCCGAGTCGAAGAGCCGATACCGCGATTTCGCGAGGTCGTGGTCCAGCGCGGGGCCCGCTTGGTTTCCGATCGCATCGCGCTCATCACCATGCGCGGGATAATCAGCGGCTCGATTCCCGGAAATGTCAGCGAATCGATGGTCGAAGATTTGCGTCTGGCGCTGGAACAGGCGCGTGAAGACAGCCACGTAAAGGCGATCGTGCTGGAAATCGATTCGCCCGGCGGCGAAGTCACAGCTGCCGACCAGATTTACAGCGCGGTGACAAAAGCGCGCGCGCGCAAACCAGTGGTCATTTACATGGATTCCCTTGCTGCTTCCGGCGGCTATTACGTTGCCTGCGGCGGAAAATATTTGATGGCCAACGAAACGACCATCACTGGCAGTATCGGTGTCATCATCCAGACCCTGAATTACGAACAGCTTTTCAATAAGATTGGTCTCGCCTCGGTCGTTTTCAAAAGCGGCAAATTTAAAGACATTTTGAACGGCGCTCGTCCGATGACCCCGGAAGAACGCGACCTGATCCAGAGTTTTGTGATGCAAACCTACGACAAGTTTCTTGGCATCGTGGCGAAGGAACGAAATCTACCGGCCGACATGCTGCGGACCACCATCGCCGACGGTCGGATTCTTTCCGGAAAGGACGCTCTCAACAGCAAATTGATCGATGGGCTTGGGCAAATCGAGGACGCCTACGCGAAAGCGAAACAACTTGGCAACGCGCCGGAAGCGACGGTGGTGAAGTACGGCCCGCCGTTCAGCCTGTCTCGAATTTTCCGCGCATTTGGCGAGTTTGGGGGCGAGTCCAAGATCGAGCTACAGCTTCCGAAACAACTCGTGCCGCAACTCGAAAGCGGCCGCGCCTATTTTCTGCCGAGCTTTTACGCTCCGTAGTTCGCGAACGAATGTTTGCGAGTGCCTTTTCCAGCGCGGTTGGAAACATTTTCGTCGCGCTTCTCGTTCTCGCCGGCCTGGCGATTTACATCACCATGATCCGTCAGATCAGCGTGCGAAGTTCCGCGGTAGTAGAGCCCGTGCCGGATGCGCCGTCCCCGCGGACCTTTGGATTGCCTGAAGCATTTCTGGCTTCCGCCCTGATCCTGTTTTTGCTGCTGAACATTGTCGTGTCGTTTGAACGGACGTCGCCGGCCCATCTTTCGCCCAACGATCTGCGGGCGAACTTTCTCTTCGCGCTTTTTGTCGTCTTTTTCATAGCGGCATTCTTGAAACTGCGCGGTATCGACATCGAGGCGTTAGGCGGATTTTCGAAATCCAGTCTGAAACGAGTCATCAGCACCGCGATTGTTTTGCTGGTGGCGGCCGCGCCTTTGATCGGGGTGGCCGAGGGACTGACCCAGGCCTTCTTGGGTGGTGAGTCGAGCAAACAGGAGATTGTTGATCTTTTCACCAATTCCCAAACGATGGAGCAACGGGTGATAATCATCGTTCTGGCCGTGGTGGTCGCGCCAATCTCCGAGGAGTTTATTTTTCGCTTTTTCATTTACGGAGTGCTGCGTCGCTATTTCGGCGTGGTGGTCGCGCTATCCTTCAACGCCCTGCTTTTCGCCGCCGCCCACACTCATTTGCCGTCGGCGGCGCCGTTGTTCGTGCTCGGCGCTTGTTTCACTCTTGCCTACGAGTGGAGTGGTTCGATCCTTGTTTCCATGGCAATGCATTCTCTTTTCAATTCCGCTCAGCTGGTTTTCCTCGCCTTTCCCCAACTGGTTCAGCAATGAAACTAAGCCGGTCCGCCAAGGGTCGGACGCGCCTGAGCGAGGTGGGGGAAGACATGTTGCTCGCGGCGCTGCTGCGTGGCTTGCCTGACTCGAGCAAGTTCCTTGGCGACGATTGCGCTGTTATCAAATTTCGCGACGCCCGGAATCTGCTCGTGCTCAAGACGGATTGCATCGTCGAAAAGATTCATTTCCAACCTTCGACCGCTCCGTCGCTGGTGGGTTGGAAAGCGATGATGCGTCCGTTGAGCGATTTCGCCGCCGCCTCGGCCGTTCCGCAGTTCGCGCTCATCACCCTCATTGTTCCCGCGACCAAATCGGTGCCGTGGGTAAAAAAACTTTATAGCGGATTGAAGCGAGCCGCTGCGCGTTTCGATGTCGCGATTGTCGGCGGAGAAACCAGCGCCACCGGCGGCCCAATCGTGATTTCGGTCAGCGTGTCCGGGTTTGTGGAAAGGAACCGATCGGTCTCGCGCGCCGGTGGAAGAAAAGGGGACGATCTTTTTGTCACCGGGCGCCTGGGTGGATCGTTGCGCGGGAAACATCTCAAGTTTGTTCCGCGGATTCACGAATCGCGCTGGCTCACCAAAAATTTTCGGGTCAACGCCATGATGGATCTGAGCGACGGCCTCGGAGCCGACCTCCCGCGACTGGCGAAGGCAAGCAAGCTCGGATTCAAAATTGACCAGGATGCCTTGCCACTTGCGGCTGGCGCCAAGATCGACAACGCCGTTTCCGACGGAGAGGACTACGAACTGCTTTTTGCCGTCTCACCGCATGAACGCGCGGGTCTCGAGCGCGAATGGAAAAAAAAGTTCCCGAAATTATCGCTGACTCGCATCGGCTGGCTTACTCAACGTCTCAACAACTCAACTTCTCAACGTCTTCGCCGTGGCTACGTTCACTTCCAATAACCCGGACGAAACCCAGGCGTTTGGCCGCCAGTTCGCGGAAACTGTGAAGTCCGGTGATGTTATCGCGCTGACCGGTGATCTCGGGAGCGGGAAGACCCAGTTTGTGAAAGGTCTCGCTTCGGCCCTTGGCGCAACCACGCCCGTGACCAGCCCGACCTTCACGTTGATTCATGAGTATTCCGGCGGCCGGTTGCCGATTTATCACTTCGATTTTTTTCGACTTGAAGATCGACCCTCGGCCGAACGTCTCGGCCTTGAAGATTATTTTTTCGTCGCTGGCGTTTCGGTGATCGAATGGGCCGACCGCTTCCGCGATTTAATCCCTGAAAACGCGCGCTGGATTTCGTTCGAAACGAAATCGGAGACGCAACGCGCGATAACGTTTGCTGATAGTAGCCCAGCGCTTCAGCGCTGGGACAAGAATGCATAGACCCATCAAGTCCCGGTCTTCTTTGCATACCCAGCGTTGAAACGCTGGGCTATTGTCTATCGATGAAAATCCTCGCGCTCGAACTCTCCAGCGCGCGGGGAAGCATTGCCTTGCTCGATAATGGTAAAATCGAGTTTGATCGCGAATGGCCGAATGATCGAAAGAATTCCGGGCCGTTCTTCGAATACTTGGTTGAAGTGCAAACTAAATTCGGAAAACCGGGCGCAATCATTGTCGGACTCGGGCCGGGTTCTTACGCTGGAAGCCGGATCGCGATCTCGGCGGCGATTGGATTGCACGTAGCGTCGCAAGCGCGGCTGATCGGATTTCCGTCTATCTGTGCGATTGGCTGCGATGCGCCAGAATATTGGGTGATTGGCGATGCGCGCCGTAACACGTTTTTTTACGCGCGCGTTTGCAGTCGTAATCTGGCCGAAGGTCCAACTTTGACGAGCGAAGCTGAATTGCGGACGAAATTGGATAAGCTCGATCGCAACATGCCGGTCTTCGCCACAGAGAAAGTGCCGCACTTCGACCGCGCTCGGCTGCGTTATCCGGCTGCGAAAATGCTCGCCCAACTGGCCGTTGACGCGAAGCGAAACTTTGCCCTGCCACCGCTTGAGCCGATGTATTTGCGCGAGCCGCACATCACCATTCCAAAGAAATGACACAGAGTTATCGTTGCTGGGCCGAGATCGATCGGAGCGCATTGCGCCACAACGCGAAGATTGCGGGCGAGCGCATCGGGAAAGCCGAAATGCTCGCGGTCGTTAAGGCGAACGCATATGGCCACGGCATGGTCGGCGTCGCCGAAGCTCTGGCCAAGGAAGTGCAACTCTTCGGGGTGGCGAATTTGGAGGAAGCGCTCGCTCTTCGCGAGAAAGTGAACCATCCGATTATCACTCTTAGCCCGACGCTTCCCGATGAACGTGCCGGCGTGGTCGCCAGCGGAATTATTCCAACTATTTCTGGATTCGAAGAAGCTGACGAATTCGCGAGGCACGGCCATACCGCGGTCAATTTCAAAATCGACACCGGCAACGGCCGAATGGGCGTTGTGGAAAGTGAAGCGCTCGATGTTTTCAAGCGCGTTGCGGCGTTGCCAAACATCGAAATCCACAGCGTCTCGACACACATGCCGGTTTCGAACGAAGATGAGGAATACACGCGCGACCAACTTGTGCGATTCGGCAAGATTGTTGACCAATTGCGCGCGGAAGTGCCGGGCAAATACAAAGTGCATGTTTTGCAAAGTGCGGGCAGCCTGGCGTTCAACCAGCGGACATACGAAATCGTCCGCGCGGGGATTGTTCTCTACGGAATTTCACCGCTCCCGGAATTCCAAAACCTGCTGAAGCCGGCGATGACGTGGAAAACGCGGATCGGGCTGATTCGCGACGTGCCGAAGGGAGCGTCGATCAGTTACGGTCGGACCTTCATTACGCCGAAGCCGATGCGGGTCGCGACCTTGACCGCGGGTTATGCCGACGGTTACCCGCGGCATCTTTCCAATCGCGGCGCGGAAATGTTGGTCCGCGGCCAGCGCTGCCCACTGCTCGGACGCGTGACGATGGATTTGATGGTGATCGATGTTTCCCACCTGCCGGATGCTGCGGTTGGCGACGAAGTTGTGCTGATGGGAAAACAGGTCGACGCGGAAATTCCATGCGTAGAACTGGCCGACAAAGCCGGCACGATCACGTGGGACATCACGACCCGGATTGGCCAGCGGGTCAAACGGGTGTTTCTTTAATTTAGCGATTTAGCGATACTGATCACTGGTCCCTTCTTCAATGTTTCAGATTATTTTCAACGAGCTGAGCGCAGCCGAGATGTCGGCGTTGCCGAAAAAGATGCAGCTCGATCTGCTGGCTGAGTTTCAGATTTTGCCGGAAGACCTCGATCGTCTCGACGCCAAACATTTTGGGGTGATCGAGCGGGAAGGAAAAAAGTTATACCGCTATCGCGCCAAAGATTACCGGATCTATTTCGAGCAGACGCGGGAAGGCGTCACGATTCACCGCGTCCTGCACAAGAACACGTTTCGCGACTTCCTTTTCCGCAGCAAACTTCCGGGCTCAGAAGACCAGGCTCTCGGTGGAACCCGCGAATTCTGGAAACTGATCGACGAAGGCAAGAAAACGCGGAAAGCGTAGAGGCTTCGCGACAGTGAAAATAATTCGCAGAAGTATTGATTCTTTTAGCTGTGGTGATTTTGGGGATGCTCTGGGGTCAAGTTCATCCCGCGGCGAAGTCACCGTGAGGAACGTTGTAGCGGCGTTTGTTCTCAAACGCCGAACCAAAATAGCCTCTACAACTGTAGGGGAAGCCGTTGGCTTCCCATGAGACGCTAGCAGCGTCTCCTACAAAAATGGCGCGATCGCGCTATTTCATCAGCAGCACGGAACGGCTGCGTTTGATCTCGCGGGTGATTTTGCGATGCAGATGGGCCGGCATGCCGGTCACGCGTCGTGGGAGAATTTTGCCGCTCTCGGTCACGAATTTTTTTAGGAGATCGGGATTTTTGTAATCGATCGCTTCGATCGAGATATCGATCCGCCGCCGGGGCATGGCCCGGTTAGCGCGGCGAAATGCGGAACGGCGTTTGGCAGTCTTGGGTTGCATTGGATTATTTGGTCTCGCGATGAAGCGTGTGTTTCCGCAGAAACGGGTTGTATTTCTTTTTCTCGAGCCGGTTCGGGGTGCGCGGACTTTTCTTATTTCGCGTGGTCATGTAACGCGATGTCGGCTTGCCCAACGCTTTGGCTTCGGTGCATTCGAGGGTGACAATTTCCTGGGCCATATTCGTTACTCCTTCGATTCCGGTGCGGGGGTGGCTTCGGATTCTTCCGCTTCGCCTTCGCCGCCTTCATCTTCGGTCAGACCAAAGAGCGAGGTGACGGATTGCCGGACCCGCGACTGCTTACTTTGCTTCTCGAGCTGTGATTGACATTCAACGGTGAACCGGGCGAATGGGATCGCTTCCAGACGCGCGTGCGGGATCGGTTTACCCGACATTTCGCAAACGCCGTACGTGCCGAGCTCGATTCGCTTCAACGCTTGGTCGATCTCGTAAAGGGCGTCCTGTTCCTGTGAAAGCAGGCTAAGCGCGAAATCGCGATCGTAGGCATCGGAGCCGGCATCGGCCTGGTGCATTCCGAAGGCGGAGGCTTCGCTTCCTTCCGCGCGCGAACGGAGCGTATCCTGGGCAACGCCGGCCATCGAATCGACCATGGCATCGCGGAGTTGAAGGAGCTTCTCCTTTTGCTGGCGAATGAACGGGGTCAGCTTGCGATCGTGATTGTTTCCAGTGAGCAGGGCCGCCCTCGGGCTCTCGCTGGCTTTCTTGGCAGAGATTTTGCGAGCCGGTTTCTTGGCGGCTTTTTTGGAGGAAACTTTTTTCTTTTTTGTGGTGGCCATAATTCAAAAGGCGCCGCAGTAATTGGGCGCCGGAAAAACGGAGGCTTAATTAAGAGCAATTCCCAGATGCTGCAAGCGGAGATTTGACGAATCTCAGAGCCTTTAATTCACGATTTTTTTGCCCTCAAGACCCTTTTAACCACGAATGGACACTAATATACACGAATAAAGACAGACGTCAGTCAGCCTCCCGTAATTCGTGTTCATTCGTGTCCATTCGTGGTTGGAATTCTTAGGAGCTGGCGCTGGAATACCTCCGCAGGGCGAACGACCAAAAACTGCGCGACAGGCAAAAGATGACGCTGGACGCGACAACCAGCTTCAACATCAGGCCCCAGGGCTGATCGAATGATTTGGCCAGCACCCGAGCCGGCACGTTCGACACGACCACGACCGGAACGATCCAGCTGAAGATGAATTTAAACAGCGGCGGAAAAATTGAGTCCGGATAACGCGCAATGTTGAGGAAGTTGAAGTAGCCGTAGACCAGTCCTTGCGCTCGGACGATCCAAAAACTGACCGCCGCCAGGCTGAGCATGATCGAATAATGCACTGCCACCCCGAAACAAACCGCGATCAGGTAGAGAACGATCGACATCGGACCGGGGACAAAGCCGAGTTTGGTCAGGGAGAAAACAACGACGACTCCTCCGACGATCGTGTTGACGATGCTGTCGAGGCCAAATTGTTTGGTGGACACAGCGAATTGGCTGTCGACCGGCAACACCAGGAGCGAGTCGAGTTTCCCGGTCCGGACCAGCTCGGGAATATTAGCCACGTTGACGAAGAAGAACGCCTGAAATAGTTGCGATATCATCTGATGGGTCCCGATGAGCAACACGACCTCCCACTTTGTCCAATCGCCAATGCGGTCGACATTGCCGAAGATGATGGAGAAAAAAACGATCTGGCCGACGAACCAAAGCACTTCGACCAGCATCCAGAGCAGAAAGTTCGCTTTGAAACTCATCTCGCGAATGAGCGAGTTCCGCAGCATGATGGAATAGATGTCGATGTAACGCCGGAGCACGCCTGCCTGTCATTTTAATTAGACCTCAAGTCAAATCACATCCTACATGAAGCGATTTCTACCTGTCGGCATCATCATTGTCGCTTTGCTGCTCGTTTTGTTTGGCGTTCGGCGATGCACCTCGAGTAGCGCTTCAGCCTATCAAACGGCGAACGTGACCCGCGGACCGATCACCCAACTCGTGACTGCCACCGGAACCTTGAATCCTGTCACCAACGTGCAGGTCGGCAGCCAGGTCTCGGGCAATATCCAGAAGCTGTTTGCCGATTTTAATTCGCAGGTTAAGGCGGGACAGGTGGTGGCGCAGATCGATCCCGCGCTGTTCCAAGCCACCGTGACCCAAGCCGAAGGTGATCTCGCCAGCGCACAAGCAGGACTCGAACTCGCGAAACTGAACGCCGACCGGATTCAAAAGCTCTTCGCACAAAAAAACTCTGCGCAACAGGACCTCGATTCGGCGATGGCGACGCTGCACCAGGCCGAGGCGACCGTGAAAATTAAGCAGGGCGCGCTGGACAAAGCGAAAGCCGACCTCGATCACTGCGCAATCACATCGCCCGTCGACGGTGTTGTTATTTCGCGAAGCGTCGATGTCGGCCAAACCGTCGCCGCCAGTTTGCAGGCCCCGGTGATTTTCCAAATCGCGAACGACTTAACGAAAATGCAGATCGACTCGAACGTGGCCGAGGCGGACGTCGGAGCGATCGAGGTTGGGCAAGATGTCGATTTTACGGTCGACGCGTTTCCGATGCGCACCTTCCACGGAAAGGTGGTGCAGGTGCGCAACGCGCCGATCACTGTCCAGAACGTCGTGACTTACGACACGGTAATCGGCGTCGACAACAAGGATTTGAAATTGAAACCGGGAATGACCGCGAACGTGTCGATCATCATCGCGCACGTGGACAACGTATTGCAGTTGAAGAACGCAGCGTTGCGTTTTCGACCGCCTGAAGCGGCGTCGGAACCAAAGCCTGCTTCCGCGCAGGGTGGTGGACCGAGACCGGGTCCTGGGTCCGGCGGCCAACGGCCAACGGGCGCGCGTCCCCGCACGCCAGAACGCACCGTTTACGTTTTGTCCTTCGGCCGGCCGAACCCGGCCCAGATTAAGACGGGAATCAGTGACGGAATTGTTACCGAAGTTACCGACGGCTTGAAAGAAGGCGATCGGGTGATTACGGCCGAATTGACCGGCGCGGCCGCTAGGCAAGGCAGCACGAATCCATTCAGCGGCGGGCGCAGATTTCCATAGTTTTTGTCATGTCGAGCGGAGTCGAGACATCTCTAAATATTTCTGTTGAAGGAAGAGGAAGATTTAAGAGGAAGAGGAAGAGTGCGAAACGGCGAAGTAGTTAAGCTGGTTGACGTTCACAAAACGTATCACACCGGCGACGTCGACGTTCACGCAGTGCGCGGCGTTTCACTCGAGATCCGACGGGGGGAATTCGTGGCCCTCATGGGCGCGAGCGGTTCCGGCAAGTCCACTCTCATGAACATTCTCGGTTGTCTCGATCGGCCCACCTCAGGTCGTTACGTTTTGGATGACGCCGACGTTTCCGCGCTCGATCGCGATCAACTCGCCGACATCCGCAACCATAAACTAGGTTTTGTTTTTCAAGGTTTCAATTTGCTGCCTCGAACATCCGCGCGCGAGAACGTGGAGCTGCCGCTGCTTTACGGGACACGGAAAATGACAAACGCGCAGTTGCGCGAGAAAGCGGACGCGGTCCTGGCGTCGGTGGGCCTGGCCGGTCGCGAAGATCATCACCCGAGTCAGCTTTCGGGCGGCCAACAGCAACGGGTCGCGATTGCGCGTGCGCTAGTGAACGATCCCGAAGTTGTGCTGGCCGACGAGCCGACCGGAAATCTGGATAGCCGCACCAGCGTCGAGATCATGGGAATTTTTCAACAGCTCAACGAGCGTGGCATCACCATTATCATGGTCACACACGAACAGGACATCGCGGCCTACGCTCGTCGCAATGTCCTGATGCGTGACGGAGTGATCCTGAAAGATTTCAACGTCACCCATCGGCTGAGCGCTTTGACCGAACTGGAGAAGATCGGACCGATCGACATGGAATCATCTTCATGAAGAAATCTCGTCACCTGTCACCCGTCACCCGTCACTTTTTGTGAAAGTTGGATCGACTCTCAACATCGCGCTGCGCGCGTTACGTCGTAACAAAATGCGCTCGGTGCTCACTGCGCTCGGAATCATCATCGGCGTCGCCGCGGTTATCGCGATGGTGGGCATTGGAAATGGCGCCAAAGCGCAGGTCGAAGCCCAGATTGCGAGCCTTGGACAAAACGTGATCCTGATTTTCTCTGGGAGCACGACCTCGAGCGGAATTCGGACCGGTTGGGGCGGGGCCGGCACGTTGAAGGTTGAAGATGCGGAAGCGATTCGCCGCGAAGTGCCGGACGTGGTCGCGGTAAGCGAAGAAGTTGTTTCAACCACCCAGGTCGCGGCCGGCAATCAAAACTGGTTCACCAGAATCTATGGTGAGTCCGCCGATTACCTCGACATTCGCCAATGGCCGCTCGCGGATGGCTCGCCCTTTACCGATCAGGACGTCCGCAGCGCGAATAAAGTCTGCGTCATCGGCAGGACGACGGCATCCCAGATTTACGGCAACGAAGATCCAGTCGGTCAGATTTTGCGGATCAAGAACGTGCCGTTCACAATCACGGGCGTGTTGACGCCGAAAGGATTGAGCACCCAAGGTGTCGATCAGGACGATATCGTAATCATGCCTTACACCAGCGCGATGAAACGCGTCATCGGTGGAACGACGTTGCGAAATATCAACGTTCAAGTTGGTGATGGCAACCAGATTGCGGGCGCACAACAGCAAATCATCGCGTTGTTGCGACAGCGCCACAACATTCGGGCGGGCCGCGACGACGATTTCACCGTGCGTAACCAGGAGGAGATCGCCGACGCCGCGACTGCGACCACCGCGGTGATGACATTGCTACTCGGCTCAATCGCAGGTGTTTCGCTCGTCGTGGGCGGCATCGGAATCATGAACATCATGCTGGTGAGCGTGACCGAACGAACCCGCGAGATCGGGACCCGCATGGCCGTTGGCGCACACGGAAGTGACATTCTCACTCAGTTTCTCATCGAGGCGGTCACGTTGAGTTCGGTCGGGGGCATGATCGGAATCATCTTCGGGATCGGTGCGTCGCAAATTCTTTCAAGCTACGCGCACTGGCCGACGCTAATTTCGCTCAGCTCGGTGATTATCGCGTTCATGTTCAGCGCGGCGGTCGGAATATTCTTTGGATTTTATCCAGCGCGTAAAGCAGCTGCCCTCGATCCGATTGAAGCGTTGCGCTACGAATAGAAATTCGCTAACCACGAATCGACACAAATAGACACTAAGAACAAAAGAAAATTCGTGTTTGTTCGTGTCCATTAGTGGTTGAAATTCTGGGATGGCTGAACCCAAGGGATTCCAGGATTTGGTCGCGGACGCGAAAAAGAACATCACTGAAATTTTACCGACTGACGCCGCTGCGAAAGCGAAGAGCAGCACCGATGCGGTGATTGTCGATGTTCGCGAGAAGGATGAGTTCGACGAATCGCACATTCCGGATGCAGTTCACATGAGTCGCGGAATGGTGGAGCTCGAAGTCGAAGATAAATTTCCCGATCGCAACACCACGATCATTTGCCATTGCGGCGGCGGCGGCCGTTCCGCGCTCGCGGCCGAAAATTTGCAAAAGATGGGCTACAAGAACGTCCGTTCGATGGCCGGCGGCTTTAGAGCCTGGAAAGCCGCGGGTTTGCCGACAACGAAGTAATGCGCTCTTTGCAGATTTCTGTCGTGGTGAGCCCAGTCAGCACGGAAATATTTGGAGATGTCTCGACTTCGCTCGACATGACAGGTAGCGGCGGTTCACCGAAACGCCATGGCGATTGCGGTCAATTGCCTCTAACTAGCCACCCACAGCTTGATAATGGCGCAGACCGCGGTGCCACATCATTCGCGCGACTGCCCACGTAAGAAAGAGCCAGCCGGTCTGGATGGCGAGAGCCTGCCACAGCTCGGCACCTTTCAAGCGTTCCAAAAAAATCGCCACCGGACAAAACAGTTCGTAATAGAACGGCATCCATTTCAACGCCGCCTGCACGCCGGCCGGCATGATGTCGATGGGGAACATTTGGCCGCCAAGAAAATATTCGAACGAGTAAACGATGAACACGATCGTCGTGATTTCTAAAATCCAGAACGCCATCATCGCGAGCGAATAGGTAATGAAGAATTGGATGAACGCCGCCATCATGGTGGAAATGATCGCGAACACGTAAGTCGCGGGATCGTGCGGCATCGTGACGTAATTGTGAAAATAGAGAAAGATGAGCGCGATGGGCGGCAGGGTGACGAACGTGTAAACGAGTCGGCCGCTGCAAAAAATGCTGAATCGATACGCGAGATAACTCATCGGTTTGGTCAGGAGCGCGTTGATCTGACCCTCGCGAATGTCGGCCGCGATTTGCCATTCGTCCTCGGTCGGCGTCACCAGATTGCTGACCAGGATCATGAGCAGGTAATAATAGATCATCGAGCCGTAGTCGTAGCCGTGAAGACCGTGGCCGCGCTCTTTGAAGACCGCGCTCCAAAGAAAAACGGTGCCGGCGAGCGGGATCAGTCCGAAAGCCGCGCGCAAAAAATAATTCCAGCGATACACGAAGGTGTTCTGGAGCCCGATATTGAAAACCGAAGCGTACTTTGCGGTCTTACTCATTCTCCTACTCTTTCTCTTACTCTTACTCTAACGCGGGATCGGACCTGTTGAGCAAGAGTAAGAGTATGAGCAAGAGCAAAAGGGCTCAGCGAAGCTTCGCCAGTTGCCGATCCTGCCAGGGTCGCATGAACAACAGCGCGCAGGTCGCACCGACCAGGCACATGAACATGTCTCCCTGAGTGTCCCAAATGTCGCCTTGCGTGCCGAGGAACTCGGTTGAGGCCGCGCCTCCGAGAAGCGCGCTCCACCATTCGATGAATTCGTAGGTACAGCTGATCGCGAGACAGATCGAGATGATGAGAAACGGTTGCCAGCGCTTCCGATTGAGAACGTTGAGCCGAATAAACATTTCGCGCGCGATCAGCGCCGGCACGAATCCCTGCGCGAAATGGCCGAGCCGGTCGTAGTGATTGCGGCTCCAGTGAAAGACTTCCTTGAGCCAATTGAAGATCGGTTCGCGCGCGTAGGTCCAATGGCCGCCAACGCAAAGGATGCAGATGTGGATTGCGATCAATGTGTAAACGAGGGTGGTGAATTGAAACCGTCGATAGGTCGCGGCGAGAACGACGATACCAATAATTCCGGGAAAAACTTCGAGCCACCAGGTGAGGCGATCATAGGGATGAATTCCCGACCAAACGAAAACGATCGCAACGCCAATCAACAACGCGATATGCGATTTTTTCATCTCAATGGCGTGGTCGTGCTCATGTTCTAATAGAAAGCCCGCGAATCACGCGAAAGGGCGCGAATAAGAGTATAGGCGCTCGACGGTTTGAGTTTAGCGTTCATCCGCGTGTTTAGCGGGTAGTCTTCTCCCTTTCCGCCAACTCAACGGCCAAGTTGATTGCCGCGATCATGCTGTCGGCGCGCGCGATTCCTTTGCCGGCAATCTCGAATGCGGTGCCGTGATCGGGACTGGTGCGCGGAAACGGCAGGCCAAGGGTGGTGTTCACTCCGTTGTGAAAGGCGTGCAGCTTGAGCGGGATCAGGCCTTGATCGTGATACATGCAAAGGACGGCGTCGAATTCGCCTTCGATCGCGCGATGAAAAACGGTGTCGGGGGAGTGCGGGCCGCTGAACTGAAGTGACGAGTGACGAGTGACGAGTGACGAGTTTGACTCTTGAACCGCTGGTTCAATAATTTCGATTTCTTCGCGGCCGATTTTTCCAGATTCACCGGCGTGCGGATTTAATCCGGCAACTGCGATTTGCGGCGATTCGATTCCGCGGCGGAGCAGGAAATCAGCGAGTAATAGACCGACCCGAACAATTTCACTCTGTTTGAGCGCGCCGGGAACTTTGGCGAGCGGAATGTGAGACGTAACCAGCGCGACAGTCAGTTTGCCGGCAGTGAGACACATCGCGAAATTTTTTACGCCGCATCGCTCGGCGAAGAATTCGGTTTGACCGGGAAACTTGAATCCGGCCTCGTACATTCGGGCTTTATGAATTGGCCCGGTAACGACGGCCGACAACTCGCCGCGTCGGGCGCGGGTGACCGCTTCCTCGAGTGCGGCAGCGGCCGCGCGGGCAGTTTCAATGGTCGGTTGGCCCGGTGTGCAATTTGGTTGGCGGCCGATGACGACGTAGTCCGCCGAATCCGGAACGCGTCCCGATTTTAGCGTGGCATCGACAACTTCCGGCCCAATACCGGCACAATCACCAAGCGTGATTCCGATGCGCAGCTGCATGGCGCATCTTCAACAAACGGGCGAGTGAGGTCAATGGAGCGGCGAATAAGTGGGTCAATCGCCCTTACTTGTTGAGAAAGAGGAAGAGGAAGATTCCTCAGAAGGTCTTGATGTAAGCCTTGGATCGAAGGCTGGCGAGCCACTTTTCCTGAAGCTTTTGGGCTTCGTCGTGGACCAGTTTCTTCTCGATGTCGGGGCGGGCTTGCTCCAGAGATCTGGTTTCGCCGCCGTGCCGATCTTCGACTTTTAGAATGTAATAGTTGCCGCTGAACTCAATGATGTTGCTGACTTTGCCAGTATCGAGTGCAAACGCAGCCTTCTCGAGCGGCCCGGCCAATGTCTTGCGATCGACCCAGCCCCAATCCCCGCCGTTTTCGCGGGTGCTGTCCTCGGAATAAAGCTGGGCCATTCGCTCAAACTCCGCGCCATGCTGGAGCTTGCTGAAGATTTCTTCGGCCATCGCCTTTTGCGCTGCACCTTCTCCGTCGCTGGCGTGGCTGGGAATCATGATCAGCCGCAATTTGATCTGCTCTTTGCTGGTGAACTCGTCCCGGTGGGCTTTGTAATATTCTTCCACTTTGGCGGGTGAAGCGATCACGTCGAGCTTCACGTTCTTGCTCCTCATCGCCTGGACGATCATTTTCTCCATCTCCATCTTCTTGAACTCGCCCATGGTATAATTCTGGGCCTCAAGCGTCTTGATGAAGGTGTTGCGGTCGCCTCCGAAATCCGTGCGGACAATGTCGTGCATCCGATCTTCGACAAAGTGGTCGGGGATCTGCCAATTCTCCTTCTTGAACGCGTCGAGAATCAGCTGGCGATCGATCAAGTCCTGAAGGGCAAGCTCGCGCGCTTCTTTGATCTTTTTGATCAGATCTTCGCCGCTGAATTGGGCGCGGAGTAACTTTTCGCGCGGCCCAACCAGTCCGCGGACCTGCGAATAGGTGATAACGTCATCATTTACCACCGCGGCGACGCCGTCGACCACTTCGGGTTCGACTTGGGCGGCGTAAACGCGGCCAACCAGGCTGGCTACGATCAGGCCGACGAGAATTGGGCGGATCATGTAAATTTCTTGGTTAGTTCCAGGACTTCGCTGAGGTGCGGGGGCTTTGCAACTAAACGAGGGAATTTGCCGTCGACAAGTACAAATTCACCCCTCCGGGTCAGCATCAATTTGCGCTCTTTGGCTTCCACCCGGGAGATTCCGGCTTTGGCCGCAGCCAGTTTGATCTCCGCCAGCAGGAACAAATTCTCGACCGCGGGCGGAAATTTTCCGAACCGGTCGCGCCATTCCTTTCGAACCCGATCGAATTGGTCGCGGGTGCTGATCTCGGCGACTTCGCGATACGCTTTGATGCGCAAGGCGGTATCACTGATGTAGCTCGCAGGCACGAATGCCGGAGTGCGCTGCTCAGGGCCGGCCTGGGCAAATTCGGCTTCGTTGGTGGCCACGAAATCAATGCGAAGATCGACATCAAGCCGGGGCCGAAATTTTCGACCTTTCAATTGGGCGACGGCCTGCTTGAGCAATTGGCAATATAAATCGAAACCGATAGCCATGATGTGGCCACTTTGGGCGGTCCCGAGGATGCTGCCGGCCCCGCGAATCTCGAGGTCTCGCATGGCGATGCGGAACCCGGCGCCAAGCGAACTGTATTGTTTGATGGCGTTGATGCGTTTGCGCGCGGCGCCGATCGTCATCATTTCACGCGGCAACAACAGATAGGCATAGGCTTTGTGCTCGGCGCGTCCGACGCGACCGCGCAGCTGGTAAAGATCGGCCAGTCCGAAACGATCCGCGCGATCGATGATGATTGTGTTCGCGTTCGGAATGTCGAGGCCGCTTTCGATGATCGTCGTGCAAACGAGGACGTCGATTTTTCCGGCAACGAAGCGCGCCATGATTTCTTCGAGCTCATCGGAGTCCATTTGGCCGTGACCGATTTCGACGCGCGCGCCCGGAACGAGATCGACGATTTTTTCACGAACGCGCTCGATCGATTGGACGCGGTTGTGCAAAAAATAAACCTGGCCCTGGCGTTCCAGCTCGCGGTTGATCGCGTCGCGAATGATCCGCTCATCGTAACCGCAAACAATGGTTTCGACGGGCAGACGGTTGAGCGGGGGGGTTTCGATGGTGGACATGTCTTTCACGCCAACCAGGGAGAGATAAAGCGTGCGCGGAATCGGTGTGGCCGAAAGCGTGAGCACGTCAACGAGTTTGAATAGCTCCTTGAATTTCTCTTTGTGCAAAACCCCGAACCGTTGCTCTTCATCGATGACGACGAGGCCGAGTTCTTTAAACGCGACATCGCCAGAAATCAGCCGATGGGTGCCAATCACAATGTCGACCCCGCCTTGACGAAGGAGTTCGAGGATTTTTTTTTGCTCCCCGTGCGTTCGAAAGCGGCTGAGCATTTCGATTCGCACCGGATAATCGAGCATTCGCTGGCGAAAGACTTCGAAATGTTGTTGGGCCAGCACGGTAGTCGGGGCGAGGACTGCAACCTGTTTGCCGTCCATCACCGCTTTGAAGGCCGCGCGAATTGCGACCTCGGTCTTTCCGAAGCCGACGTCACCGCAGATCAACCGGTCCATCGGGCGCGGGCGTTCCATGTCGATCTTTGAGTCAATGATGGCGCGCATTTGGTCGGGTGTTTCGCGGAATGGAAACGAATGCTCGAATTCGCGCTGCCATTTGGTATCCGGACCAAACGGGTAACCGGGGACGGTTTCGCGCTCGGCCTGGACCGTTAGCATTTTACCGGCGTAATCGAAGATGGCCGCGGTGGCGGTGCGTTTGGCCCGGGCCCATTTTGCGTCGGCCAGCGAACTCAGCCCGGGCGATCGTTTGCCGACGCCGACGTAACGCGAAACGAGGTAGGCCTGTTCGAGTGGAACGTAGAGTTTCGCTTCCTCGGCGAATTCAAGGGCGAGGACCTCTTGTTCCCGGACTGTAGTGGCAGTCGTGCCGGCTGCGATTTTTGCAGGCGACATCCCCGCCTCAGCAGCTGTCGCTGAAACTGGGATCCGGGTGAGTCCGAGAAAACGCCCGACGCCGTGCTCGAGATGCACCACCAGGTCGCCCTCATTCAGCTCACTGAAATCGATTTGAGCGCGGTGCCGCTCGGCATGATAAAGCCGGCGCCGCGCGTGAGGCGCGAAACGTCCGAACAATTCGGACGCGGACAGAACGACCAGGTTCGCTGCGGGAAAACAGAAACCACGGGCGAGGGTGCCGAGGACGAGATCCACGTCCTGGAGAGCATCGACGTTTATCAACTCCCGGAACCGCTCGATCTCGCCCTCGGTTTGAAAGTAGACGACGACGCGAGCCTGCTCCTTTCGCCATTCATCGAGCCGCTTGATGAATTGGTCGCGTTTGGCTTCGGCCAGCAGAAAATCGCCGACGGCGAATTCGCCGATGTTGCAATCCTGAAATGCGCCGTTGAAATCCTCGGGACCCTCTTCAATCCAGCTCTCACTGATTTGAATTTGAGCGGTCGCCTTTTCATCCGGGTCGAGATCCACGATGAGATCGTCTTTGCCGACGTAATCGCGAACGACTCCGCTCTTGTCTTCCGCGGCGCCGAGAAGAATGTCGATCTTGCGCAGATCGCCGACCGACGTCTGGGTATCGACGTCGAATTCGCGCAACGATTCAATATTATCGCCGAAGAACTCGATGCGAACCGGGAGCGGCGCTTGCCAGGAATAAAGGTCGACGATTCCGCCACGAACTGCGAAGTGGCCGCGGGTAGTGACTTGGGCAACGCGGTCGTAGCCGGATGCGTTTAATTTTTCGAGGAGCTGCTCCATCGTTGTTCCCGCGCCGCGTTTGATTTTTAAAGTCGCCGCCGACACGGCGCCGCGTTTCGGCGCGGGTTGATCCAAACTCGCGCGAGTGGTGACGATCACGTGGGGACCGGGTTCGCTGTCGATCATGGCCAGCAGGGCGAGACGTTCGGCCGCGATTTCCGGGTCGGGCAGGACATTTTCGACAGCGGCGAATTCGACTTCCGGGAGAAATTGCGCGGGACGCCAGTTGAGCAACGTTTCGTAAACCGAATCCTGAGCGCGCACGCTTGGACAGAGGATCCAAAGAGTTTTTTCGACCTGGCGGGCGATTACCGCGGCGAGGAATGCCCGCGCCGGCTCGATGACGTGAGAGAATTTTACCGGCCCGCGCTTTTCGTGAATCTGGTCGAGCTTGCGGGAGATCGGCTCAGCTCGCGCAACGCGCCCGAGCAATTCAGCGGCGAACTCTTTTTCCACCGCGAACGGTCGCCGAAGTTTGGCAACGGTTCAAAAAGTGATCGTTAGTTGGTGATCGTGACCGGAGTTCCAACCGACACCGATTTGAAGAAATTCTCGGCCATGAATTCCGGCATGCGGATGCAACCGTGAGAAGCCGGATAGCCTGGCAGATAACCGGCGTGTAGTCCGAAGCCAGGTGCGATTTGCATGTAATACGGCATCGAAGCGCCTTTAAAGTGGGTTCCGGGCGGTTTCGGATCGCTGACCGCGACATTCGCCTTCACGACCTGGTCGCTTTTGTCCACAAAGTCGCCATACATGCTGGAAGCGTGGCCTTTGTCCTTGTTGACGACGGAAAAATGACCGATTGGCGTGTTTTTTCCTTCGCGCCCGGTAGATAGCTGTGAAATTCCGACCAGCATTCCGTTTTTGTAGAAATAAGCGCGTTGCTCTTTGATACTGATTTTGATCGACGGTTTTCCGCCGATGTGGTCGCCATCCCAGTAGGAGACGTTATCTACTGGCGCATTGGAGGTGGGCTGGCTGCCATAGACGCCGCCCAGATACTGCGTCTCCCCCGAATAACGGACGTCTTCCCCGCAGCCGGTAAAAAAAAACGCCGAAACGGCTACGATTGACAGGGGTAGATAAAATGAAGAACGCATAAAAAATTTACGGTCGAACCCTTTACCGACCCCGGCACTAAAGTCAAGGGAGGCGACCAGCCAATTTAGCCGTATTGCGCGGCTTGAATTGTGCTTTTGCTCAAGCAGACTTCCGCGGGTTACTCCCGCCATGCCGACTTACGATTATCACTGCGAAAAATGCGATCAGAACTTCGAAGCATTCCAATCGATGCGCGACAAGCCGTTTACTCAATGCCCGAAAGATCTTTGCCGGTTGTCGAAGTGGGGCCACGGCAAAGTAAAGCGACTCCTCGGAACCGGAGCCGGAATTATTTTCAAAGGCTCGGGTTTTTACATCACGGATTATCGGAGCAAAGCCTATCAGGAAGCGGCGAAGAAAGAGACGCCTCCTGCCGCAAGCGCGAGCGGCGAGAAATCGGCGACGACCAAAGACTCGAAAGCCTCAAAAGGATCTACTCCAGCCTCTTCGCCTAAATCTAAAAAAGACTCAGCTGCATGACCACAACCCCGACGAAATTGATTTGCGCGGAATGCCGTCACGAAAACGAGGGCGAACGAATCTATTGCCATCACTGCGGCGATCGTTTGGATCGCTCGGTGGCAGTGGCGCAAAAGAAAGTCGAAGATCCAACCGAAACCCATCGGCGACTGCAGAAGATGATGCAGGGGCCAAGTCGAACTCGTCACAATTTTTTTGTCGGATGCAAGTTGCTTCTGGGGGCCGCGGCGACGGCCGGCTTACTTCAAATGCTTCTACCACCGGATTTTCCAGCGGCAGTGAAAGTGTCCATGCCGCTCCAGCTGGACCTCCAACTGGAGACCGCTTCGACCAAGCCGATGGTGCTTAATGTTTCGCAGCAAGACGCCAATGCTTACCTGGCCTACCGGCTGGCTGGAAAAAAGAAGACATTGAACAAGCCGTTTTTGGATTTCGGCCGCGCCGCCGTCGTTTTTAAAGAAAACGTGTGCGTGATTGGATGGGAGCGCTCTGTTTTCGGATACTCGATTTACAGTCAGTCCGCTTTCCGAGTGGATTTAAGCGGCGGAAAAATGACGACCGTGAATATTGGCGGCTGGATCG
Source organism: uncultured Verrucomicrobiae bacterium (assembly GCA_963817335.1). Lineage (GTDB taxonomy): Bacteria > Verrucomicrobiota > Verrucomicrobiia > Chthoniobacterales > UBA10450 > AV40. The sequence goes on from CAWFNX010000005.1 coordinate 689,978, forward strand.
GCCGGCTTCCGATTCATCCCGCAATCATGAAATATGCCGATGTGATTTTTGCCGACGTTTGGTCAGCGCTCGATCGTGAGCACCGTCTCCTGTCGAAAATGGGCAGCGTGACGTTCCATGATGGAAGCGTCACGATTACCTCGCCGACTCACTAAATACGGAAAATACGGAATGGCCGGGGCGCCTTTTCCTTCGAACCCCCCTGGCCAACTAACCAACCAATCAAATTGGCTCTGACTTGTTTTAGGAACGGAAACCCATGTTCCGCATGAGCTCACCGCTGATCACGCCATCTACTCTCAGGCCGTAATTGCGCTCGTAAGCGCGAATGGCGTAACTCGTGGCCGGTCCCATAACGCCGTCGATTGGCCCGTGATAATATCCGGCTCGCGCTAACCGTGATTGCACCGTGACTACAACCGAATTGTTCCCGTAGCTGGTGTACCCGGGCTGGCTGTATCCGTAGTAGCCGTAGCCGTAGAAGTAATACGGATCACCGAATCCGAATGAAACCGAGGGACCGTAGGAATAGTACGGATAGCCGTAACTGTAACTCCGGTAGCCGTAGGTCCGATACGGATACGATCGCGTCACAACTCTGTTTCCGCTTCTTACTCTGACGGTGTCTCCGCTGGTTGTGACCACTCTGCTTCCGGTTCTCACGCCGACTCTGCTTCCAGTGTTTGTGACGATCCGGTTCCGTGTCCGAACGGCGCCGGTGCTGGCTCTGGTGGTTGTCATTGTCGTTGTCGGCTTAGTCACTCGTGCGCGCGAATACGATTTCGCGCGAGGCTGGCCGTCCCCCTGGGCCGCCAGTGCCAGCGACGCGGTCAACATGATCCCCGTGACCAAGCTTGATAATATGCGTTTTGTGTTCATAAACCTGTTTTTTGGTTCTAAGGATTGGACGTAATGAATGCGCAAGAGTTTCACTTTTTCTGACGAAAAATAGGTGCTCGCCAACGCCGCTGGCGCGCAACTAATCTCGCGGCAACTGCTTGTGAAAATCCAGGTCCATCGGATTTTTTTCTGGTCGCTGTTCGCAATTTCCGCTCCTGCGCTGGGTATGCTTGCTTTGGAATTTTCCGAGCACAGTGTGAGCCCGTCGGGGCAGTTCGTTATCTATGGCGCTGATGCGTCCTATCGCGGTACGGTCTCCGCTCTGGCGGAGCACACCAAGACCGATCTCCTGTCCGTGCTCAAACGTCGCGACACCTGGAAAATTTCCGTTGTGATTAATCTCCAGCCTCGCGCCGTAAATCTCCCGGAGGTTCCGCCAACCCAGCTTCGCTTCAGTCAGACCGAAACCGGAGTAAAGCTTCAGCTCGACCTCGCCGTTTCCGCGAAAATCAGTCCAGCGGCAATCGAGCGGGAACTGGCGCGAGTGATCGTCGTGGAAATGATTTATCGCAATCAACCTGACATCGCGCCGGGTGACATTTACGTCGATCCACCGACTTGGCTGGTGGATGGTTTGCTTATGTCGGCGCCGAATCAAAACCACTCCGGGTTGGCGATCGCGCTTTCAGCACCGATGCCGACGGATCGTTTGTCTAAGTTCTTGAATCAACATCCGGAAACGTTTGATTCCTCGTCGCGACAACTTTACCGAGCCGGTTCGTTTGTCCTTGTTCAAATGTTAATAGACAGCCCGGACGGCCGATCGCGGCTTGGGCGTTACATCGATAACCTCGCCTTCGCTTCAAACGATCCGGCCGCAGATCTGCGAGCGGCGTTTCCCGATGTGCGCGACTTCGAAGGCAGCTGGAAATCCAAGATGGCCGACCTGAAAGCTGAAGCAGACACGGATCTCCTTAATTTTTCGCAAACCGACGAGAGATTGAGCGAATTACTGGAAGTGAAATTTCCGTCGCGCGAAGGAGGCGATGCTTCTGTCTTGCTGGAAAGGTTTTCGCGAGCAAAACCGAATTTGGTCCAGCGAAAGGCGTTGCAAGAATTCAGCCGAAAATTGTTGCTGCTGGCCGCGCGGGCGAATCCGGTGCTCCGACCCATCATCCAGGATTATCAGCGAATCGCGGATGAGCTCGTCCTCAATCGGAACCACCGGATTGAGAAACGGCTCGCGGAGTTGAAATTATTGCACACCCGACTTTCGGCCCGGATGAGCGACATCGACGATTACCTGAACTGGTTCGAGGCGGCGAAATTGGAAACGCCAAGCGGGATGTTCAATGAGCATCTGCAGGCGGCCGGCGCGGTTGAGTCGCAAAAGCCAAAGAGAAGAGACCCCCTTTCGGTTTACCTCGACGCGATGGAGATGGAGTTCTGAGGGCCCAAGTGGGCGGCCGCTAAATTTCTTGAACAAAGTAGTTGACCGGTCGGTCAACTTACTTTAAATGTCCCGTATGCCAAGAGTAAGCGACATGAAAGAGCGTCTGACCGACGCGGCTATGGATCTGATCTGGCATAACAGCTACGGCGCGACCTCGGTAGACGCGATTTGCGAACGGGCAGGCGCCAAGAAGGGGAGTTTTTATTACTTCTTCAAGTCAAAATCGGAACTCGCGGCTGCGGCACTGGAAGCGGACTGGAACAAGAAGAAGGTGCAAATGGATGAAATCTTTTCGCCAACGGCGCCGCCTCTGAAGCGGCTCGATCGCTACTTTGACTTTGTCCACGATCGCCTGGCCGAAGTGCAGAAGAAGTGCGGATCGATCCTGGGATGCCCGCTGTTGAGCGTCGGAAGCGAAGTTAGCACGCAGGACCAAGTGGTCCGGGAAGCGATCGATCGAATCATCGACAACAAAGTAAATTACTTTATCTCGGCGGTACGCGATGCTGCGGCTCAGGGATTAATCGAGGCGCGGGATCCGGAGGCAAAAGCGCGGGCCTTGTTTGCCTGCTATCAAGGGACGATGGCGCAGGCGCGGATCCAGAACGACGTCGAAGTGCTGCGCGAGTTCAAAAACGTTGCTCGAGACGTATTGGGCGTGAAACGGGCACGGGCAGCGGCCGTATAATTTTTAGCGAATTTTATAGACGACTAGTCAAATATAAACCGTTGAACCCGCAAAAATTCAACTCCATGAAAACTGATCAAATAGCTGAGCCAACCAAAACAGTTTTCCTCCAGACAGTTTCATTGGCGGTCACGCAACTGAAACGAGAGCTCCAACAAGATTACGAGCGCGCTTATCCGGAATTGCGCGAAGTGATCCATCTTGTCCTCGATGAGGAAGAAGCCAACGCATGGAAATTAACACCTTTTCCACATTTGCTTCTTCCGGACCTGGTAGAAGCCCACGTCGCGACACTTAGTTTGCGCCCGGTTGAAACCAAACACGCGGACGTTTTTGCGCCGCATCATGGTCACGACATCGGACATTACCAACCCGCATTTGCCTAACAAACGCGTTAAGCGAAATGAAAATGAAAGCAGCTCAGATCAGCAAACCGGGCGGTGACTTTGAATTAGTGGAACGCGAAGTTCCCGAGCCCGGCGTGGGACAAGTGCGGGTAAAAGTTGAAGCCTGCGGCATTTGCCACAGCGACACGCTGGTCAAGGAAGGATTGTGGCCCGGACTTAAGTATCCTCGAGTTCCGGGACATGAGATTGCCGGCCGGATTGATGCAGTTGGTGATCACGTTACGACTTGGAAAAAGGGTCAACGCGTCGGGGTTGGCTGGCATGGCGGACACGATTTCGTTTGTGATGAGTGTCGCCGCGGCGATTTCGGGATGTGCACGAATCGCAAAGTCACCGGCATCGATTTTGACGGCGGTTACGCGGAATATGTGATCGCTCCGGCGGAAGCAATCGCGTTGATTCCTGACAACGTGCCGGCGACCGAGGCGGGCCCGTTCATGTGTGCAGGCGTCACCGTGTTTAACGCGTTACGAAATTCAGGCGCGCGTGCTGGAGATGTCGTCGCGGTGCAGGGGATCGGCGGACTCGGCCATCTCGGCGTGCAATACGCGCGACGAATGGGATTCCAAACCGTAGCGCTCGGTCGCGGCAAAGACAAGGAGCCTCTCGCGAAAAAACTGGGCGCTCACCATTACGTCGATTCGGATGTGGTCGATCCGGTGAAGGAATTACAAAAACTCGGGGGCGCTCGAGTGATTCTCGCAACGGCGCCGAGCGGGAAAGCAATTTCCGCCGTGGTCGAGGGTTTGTCACCGGGTGGCAACTTGTTGGTGCCGGCAGCTCCCGGAGATCCGTTGAGCATCAGTATGATGCCGATGATTTCGGGACGGCGCTCAGTGTCGGGTTGCTATTCGGGCACGGCGCGAGATTCGCAAGACACACTGGAATTCAGCGCGTTAAGCGACGTGCACCCGATGATCGAGAAATTTCCGCTCAGCCGAGTGAACGAAGCTTACGAACGAATGCACAGTGGCAAGGTGCGTTTTCGCGTCGTCCTGACCATGGAGGCATAGGCTTATGACGATTCCAGAAAAGACAGTCATCAACAATGCGGCGAGCAAGACCGACCCGGATTGGAACATCGCGTTTTGGTTCGCGATTCTAAGCCCGGCCCTCGGAGTTTTGGTCGGCTTCCTTGCTCTTCTTTTACTCGTCCACTGAAGGCACAAATGAAAACGGGAATGAAATTTCGAAGATTAGAAAAATGAAAGGAACAATGAGTAACGGAAAATTAAATGGAAAAGTGGCGGTGGTAACGGGAGCGTCGAAAGGAATCGGCGCCGGCATCGCCAAGGAGTTAGCGGCGGCAGGCGCCGCAGTGGTTGTTAATTACGCATCGTCGAAAAGCGATGCGGACAAAGTGGTCGATGAGATCGCCAAGGGCGGTGGGAAAGCCATCGCGATCCAAGGCAGCGTCGCGAAAAGAGCAGACGTCGAAAAATTGTTTACCGGCGCAAAAAAAGCGTTCGGTAAAATCGATATCCTCGTCAACAACGCCGGCGTTTATCAATTCGCGCCGCTGGAACAGGTCACCGAAGATCAGTTTCATCGTCAATTCGACACCAACGTCCTCGGTTTGATTCTGGCCACCCAGGAGGCGGCGAAGCATTTTGGGACACAGGGCGGAAGTGTAATCAACGTCAGTTCACTTGCGTCGACCTCCAGCCTGCCGATGGCGACGGTTTATGCAGGGACGAAGGCGGCTGTCGATGCAATTACCCGCGTCCTGGCGACGGAGCTTGGTCCGAAAAAGATTCGCGTGAATGCGATCAATCCAGGTCCGGTGAAGACCGAAGGATTTCAGAGCGGCGGATTTTCGGGAAGCGACTTCGAAAACGAGGCAGTCGCCAAGACGCCGCTCGGCCGGGTGGGGCAGCCGGACGATATCGCGCCGGCTGCGGTTTTTTTCGCCTCGGACGACTCGAAATGGGTCACTGGCGAAACTCTCGTAATAGCCGGAGGTCTGCGGTAAGATGAACTCACCGAAACGAATCCCTAAATCAATGGTTTAATCAGTACAACTCAACCCAAAGGAATCACAAAATGAAAATTAGAATATTAATGGCCGCGATCCTGGCCAGTGGGGCCTTGGTCGCGCCCGTGCAAGCTGGCGGCGGCCATCGCGGCGGCGGCGGGGGTGGATACGTTGGAGCCGGCGGCGGGGGACCGCGAGGCGGTGGCGGTCCATCGTTTCGTTCGATGCCGGCCGGACATTTTGCCGGCGGCGCGTCGTTTCGTTCCATGCCGATGCGGAATTTCAGCAGTAACCGAATGGTTTATTCGGGCCAACGCTTCTCCTCAGTGGGAGTGCGTTCGCGTCCGTTGAACTCGAATATGGCCTTGGGCAGACGTCAGTTTACCGGCGGAAATGCTGCGGTCGCCCAAACCAATCGGTTCCGAAATGGTCAACAATTTGTCCGGAATGGAAACAGTTTCGCGCGAAACAGTAACAGTGTGATTCGCAACCGGACAGGCGGTCAATTCCGAAACGGAAACAGACTGGCGCCGAACTGGCGAAATCACGTGGTAGCGCAACATTCGGCGAATTGGCATCGCGATTGGGACCATCACCACGACCATTTTTTCCACGGTCATCGCTTCGTCTTCATCGACGGATCCTGGTTCGGGTTTGGTCTCGGATTCGATCCCTGGTGGTGGTGGGATTATCCCTACTACGGTTACGGATACGGCTATCCGTATAACTACGGCTACGGCTACAACTACGGGAACGGATACGACTACGGTTATAGCGATCCGGGCGTTTACGACGGCCAGCCCGCGTATCAAAACGGTTACGACGACCAGTCTGGCTATCAAAATGGTTACAACGATCAGTCGGCGAACTCGACTATCGCTGGAGCGCAGGATCGACTCACCCGGGATGGTTTTTACAGCGGCCAAATCGACGGCGTCATGGGGCCCGAAACGCGTCACGCGATCGTGCGGTTTCAGACCAAACATGGGCTTCGCATCAGCGGCGAGTTAACGACCGAGACGCTCGACGCGATGGGATTGCGGCAATACGCGAATTCCGGGTTCAATTGAGGTCACTGCACGGTGACCGGATCAAACCGGTCACCGTTTGCTCTTTCGTAGCAGTTGCCGAAGGCGAGGATGCCCGTTAGACTCGCTGGCGCGGTTTGGTCCGCGTCTTTTAATTAATGCAGAAGATTGGATTTGCCGAAGCTCTCGATTCAATCGTGACGAGCGACCCGCGTTATCAACGCGAGGCCTACATTTTTTTGCGGGACTCGCTCGATTTCACCACCAAACAGCAGAAGAAGGTAAAAGGCACGACGGTGCGTCACGTTTCCGGGCCGGAATTACTAGAGGGCGTCCGTCAATACGCCCTAAAGGAGTTTGGCCCAATGGTGATCACGGTGTTCGAGAGTTGGGGCATCCGTTCCTGCGAAGACATCGGTCACATGGTTTTCAATCTCATCGGCGCCGGGATCTTTGGAAAGACTGACGAAGACTCGATCGAAGATTTCAAAGCGGTTTATGATTTTCAGGAAGCGTTCGCAAAACCGTACGCGCCTGAGAAAAAAGTCGAAGCCCGCCCGGGTTTGCCAGCTCCGAAGATTCCCTGATCGAACGGCGCGGCTGATTCGGAATCAAACAAGCATAAATTGTGTATCGCGTTAAAGTAGCGGGACTCATTTCCGCATTTGTTTTTACCATGGTGAACCTGAAAGCTGCTGCTGTTAACGATTCGGCCGAAATCACGTTTCCGCCAAACACGGCCAAGAAATGGATCCTGCCTGACGGTCTGACCTTGATTGTGAAAGAAGATCGAAGCGCGCCCGTGGCCAGCGTCCAGGCCTGGTGCGGCACCGGCAGCATTTTCGAGGACGACAAACTCGGCGCCGGCCTTTCGCATATTCTCGAGCACATGCTTTTCAAGGGCACGAAAACGCAGAAAGCCAGCGAGATTGCCCAAAAAATCCAGGACGTCGGCGGTTACATCAACGCTTACACCTCGTTCGATCGCACCGTGTTTTGGATCGACGTCCCGAAGGATGGGGTCGAGACCGCGCTCAACGTTTTGTCCGACGCGATGATGAACTCCACCTTGCCGCCGGAAGAATACAACAAAGAGCAGGAAGTGATTCGCCGCGAATTCGCGATGGGCTACGACGACCCCGACCGGATGGCGAGCCTGTTGTTGTTCGCGACGGCTTACCAAAAACATCCCTACCGGCTGCCGGTGATCGGTGAGATGGGAATTTACAACCAGCTCACTCAGGAGCAGGTGATGCAATATTACAAATCGCGTTACGTGCCGAACAATCTCACGTTCATTGTCGTCGGTGATGTCGATGCGGAGAAGATTCGTCAACAGCTCACCGACTTCTTTAAGAATTATCCCGAAAAATCGCTCAAACCAGTTTTTGTTCCCGAAGAACCGCCGCAACTTGGGCGGCGCGAAGTTCATAACGAATTCGCGACTGAATTGAGTCGGCTGTCTCTGGCCTGGCACATTCCTGAGCTGACTCATCCGGACGTTCCGGCGCTCGATTTGCTTTCTACGATCTTGGGCGACGGCCGCAGTTCGCGTTTGTATCGCCGGGTCCGCGAACAAGCAGGGCTTGCCTTTGGGATCTCGGCGTTTTCCTACACCCCGGGCGATCCCGGTTTACTCGGCGTGGACGCAACGGTCGATCCAAAGAAGCGCGATGATGCCGAAAAATTGATTTTGCAAATCATCGGCGAATTGAAACAAGCAGGCGCGACCGCGGATGAATTGGCGAAGGCAAAAAAAATGTCGCTTGGTCATCACCTTGACGCGCTGACCACCATGCGGGGTCAGGCTTCCGATATTGGATCGAACTGGATGCTCACCCGCAATCTCGATTTCAGTCGCGATTATTTAAACGCCGTTCAAAAAGTCACCCTGGACGACATCAAACGCGTGGCGGCGAAATATCTGGTGGATCAAAACCTCACCGTGACTTCGTTGAACCCAAAAGGCTCGCTGGCCGGAAAACAGGAAACGGCAAAGCCAGTCGAAGCGGGTGAGATTCAAAAGTTCGAACTCTCCAACGGTCTGCGTTTGCTCGTTCGCGAAGATCCGCGATTGCCGCTGATTTCAATGACCGCGATTTTTCGCGGCGGTTTGCTGGCCGAAACCCCGCAGACGAACGGTATCACCCGGTTGACCAGCCGGGTCTTGCTCAAAGGAACAAAGACGCGCACCGCCGAACAAATCGCAGATCAAATCGAAGCGATTGGAGGATCGATCTCGAGCGATGCCGGCAATAACAGCACCAGCGTTTCGGTCCACGTGATGAAACCGGACCTGAAGGCGGGCGCTGATATCCTCGCGGATGTCTTGCTGAACGCGACTTTCCCGGAAAAAGCGGTCGAGCGCGAAAAGCAGGTGCAGATCGCCGGCATTAAACAGGAAGACGAACAGCTCACTGCGGTGGCGCGCAATATTCTGCGCCAGGCATTGTTTACGGATCATCCCTACGCTTTGCGCGCGAATGGCGTCGCCGGCTCGGTCACAAAGCTGACTCAAAAAGATCTGATCGCATTCCGCGACAAGTATTTGGTGGCGAAAAACGGCGTGATTTCAGTTTTCGGAAACGTAAACGCAGGCGAGGTGAAGCAACTTTTCGAACAAGCGCTCGGCCAGATGAAACCGGGCGCGCTCGCGTTAACTGACGCCCGGCCGTCCGCCCCGATCACGAAAACCGAGACGGTCGAAAGCAACAAGGAGAAAGCTCAAGGCGTGCTCATGGTCGGTTACCGAGGCGTCGACATGTTCGACAAGGATCGTCACGCATTGGAGCTGATCGACGAAGCGAGCAGCGATCTCGGCTCGCGGTTTTTCATTCGGATTCGCGAAAACATGGGCCTGGCCTACTACGTTGGCGCCAGCCAGATGCAAGGACTGGTTCCTGGCCTGTTCGCGTTTTATCTCGGGACCGATCCGCAGAAAATCGAGCCGGTGAAAACGGCGCTCCTCGACGAAATCCAGAAGCTAGCCAGCGAAGGTCTCACCCCGGAAGAATTGACCCGCGCGAAACGGAAGCTTATCGGCCAACATCAAATCGCGATGCAAAGCAACGACTCGTTCGGATTTCAATGCGCGCTCGACGAACTATATGGGCTCGGCTTCGATTATTACAAAAAGACCGAGGAGGAAACCAACGCCGTCACGCTCGACGACATCAAACGGGTGGCGGCAAAATACTTTCGTGATCAGCCGTATGTTTTGGCAATCGTGCGACCGGCAACGAAATAGTTGATAGTTTATAGCTGATAGTTGATAGAAAGTAGGCTGCGGTCGCTATCAACTCTCAACTAACAACTTTCCGCAATGGCTGAAGTCCAAAAAACCACGCAGAGTGGCGAGCTCTCCCAGCGCTTCATCGAATTTGTGATGATGCAGGCCCAGAACGCAGCCTTATTTTTGGGCCAAATCCCGAATCCCAAAACCGGGGAAGGGGAAGTAAACCTCGAACTGGCGAAAATGTTTATCGATCAGCTGGCGATGATTCAGGAAAAGACTCGGGGCAATTTGACCAACGAGGAGGCGACCGTGCTTCGAAATACGCTTTCGAATTTGCAAATGGTCTACGTGGAAGTTGCCCAACACGTCTCCAAGGGCGGCACTCAACCCGCACCGGCAGCCGAGGAACCTAAGCCAGAACCGACCCAACCAGAGCCCAAACCGTCGACCCCGGTCGAATCTTCGGCCGAAGGCGGTGAGTCGAAGAAAAAGTTCACCAAGAGCTACGGCTCTTGAATTGAACAGACGCGTCCCCTGCGTCGTCGAAGCATTGGCTGCCGCCGATTTATCCACGGCCGGCGATTTCAATGCGATGCATGCGAGGGCGAAAAATGGGAACGGGAACGGCGCGAGGATCGTGGCCGAGGCAATGGAAGCAGCCGAAGAAGCCGGTCTTCAGTATGTCAGCGACGATCGCCCAGGTTATACGCGAAAAGCTAAAGGGGACGACTTTGAATATTTCGACACCGACGGAAAGCCAATCACCGACGACCAACGGTTGTTGCGCATAAAGCGCCTCGCGATTCCGCCGGCCTGGACGGAGGCATGGATCTGCCCCAGCGCGAACGGACACATTCAAGCGACCGGCCGCGATGCGCGGCATCGCAAACAATATCTTTATCACGAACGCTGGCGCGAAGTTCGCGACGAAAACAAATACGATCGAATGATCGCATTCGGGAGAGCGCTTCCGAAAATCCGAAGACGGGTTGCGAAAGATTTGAAATTACCGGGCCTGCCGCGGAACAAAGTTCTGGCCGCAGTCGTGCAATTACTGGAGCGGACGTTCATCCGAATCGGCAACGAGGAGTACGCGCGCGAAAACAAATCGTTCGGTCTGACCACGATGAAGGATCGGCATGTGGAAGTGAAAGGATCGAAACTGCGTTTCCGTTTCCGCGGGAAGAGCGGCAAGGAACATGAAGTCGACGTGACCGATCGACACGTCGCCAGGATTGTCTCCAAGCTGCAGGATCTGGCCGGCCAGGATTTGTTTCAGTATGTCGATGAAGACGGCGAAGTTCGGGACATCACTTCGCAGGACGTGAACCAGTATTTGCGCGAGATCACCGACGATGATTTCAGCGCGAAGGACTTTCGCACTCTGGCTGGAACGGTCCTGACCGCCATGGCGTTGAGCGCGCAGGAGGAATTCGATTCCAAAAAGCAGGCCAAAGCGAACATCAAGACGGCAATCGGGGCCGTCTCCAAAATTCTTGGCAACACTCCGGCGATTTGCCGGAAGTGCTACGTCCATCCGGCGATCGTCGAAAGCTATCTCAGCCGGCAATCAATCGATGGATTGAAACAGATGACGGAAGAAGCAAAGGAAAACGTCGATCTTCGCGAAAGTGAAAAAGCGGTGCTGAAGTTTCTGGAATCGCGTCTGGCTAAGAAAGCGGCGTAAAGATCAACGACCGCGACCGCTTGGAGTCGCGGTAGCTTTTGGTTTCGCGGTTTTACGAACGGTGATGGTTGCTTCGCTTGGGGTTGGCGATTTCTCAGGATATTTTTTGGTCGTCGGATAAACCAATCGCCATGGCTGCGTCTTTATCGTCTCACTGAATTCCGAGATATTTTTTCCGACCGGTTCCAGATCGCGCATAGTGATTTTCAATTTGTCGGATGCGTCGCGGAAGTTTTGGAGGATCAGCTTGATGTTATCGTTCTCGGTCAAACTGTTGCTAATCTTCTCAATATTATTAAGCGAGTGCGACAAAGCGCTGTCCGGCGCAGTGAGGTCGGCCATATGCTCGCCGAACGCTTTGACCTGGGTGAGCGCCTGAGTGAGCTCGGAATTTTCGTCGGTGAGGTGATTAATGTTGTCGGCCGTCTCCTGGAGGCCCTTCATCGTAGTCGTCGCTTCGGCGGCGACTGGCTTGATCACCTCGATCAGCTTCGCGGCGGCCTCGCTGAAATCCGGAGTGCGTTCGCCTGCAAAAATCTCACCGTCGCGGGCGCGACCGGCTGCGTCAGTGCCCTGAGTAATGTCGATCGCCATCTCGCCAAGTAATCCAAGTTGCATCAAGCGGGTCTTGGCGTCGCGGTAGACAACCGCGTTCCGGTCCACCTGAACGTCAATGCGCGCTTGGTACTTCGGTTTGTTGGTATCCTCTGGCGTTGCGTTCGGCTCGGGCACTTGAAAAGCGGCTGCGGCTTCTTCAGCGCGATGCTCCTCTTCCCTGGATACCGGGGAAAAAAGTCGTTGCACCTGACCTATCTTACGGCCCGCCAGCATGACCACCGCCCCTTGTTTGATGCCGGCCGCGTTGTCGACATAAATTTTATATGTGACCAGCGGCCGGAACAGGCCGGGAGCGCCAAGCAAAACCAAAACGAATACAAGCCCGGCCACGGTCCCAACGACCAGGAGCCCGGTCATAACTTCATTTTTTTGCAATTGCATCTTGGCTTCCCTCCAGAATCGGACCTTCCGTGCTTCCGCTCAAGAACTGAGCGACGACCGGATTTTGCGATTGCCTGAATGTTTCGGGGTCGGCGTCTTCAATGATCTTTCCCTGATACAACATAGCCATGCGGGTGGCGATGCGAAAGGCGCTTGCCATTTCATGGGTAACGACAATTGAAGTTACCTTGGAGCTCTCACTTAGATTGATGATCAGTTCGTCAATCACCGATGCAATCACCGGATCGAGGCCGGCTGTCGGCTCATCGAACAAAATCAGTTCGGGCTCCATGACCAGGGCGCGGGCCAGACTGACGCGTTTGCGCATGCCGCCGCTCAATTCCTGCGGTGTCAGGTTTCTTGCATCCTTCATACCCACGAGTTCGAGTTTTTGATCGACGATCTCATCGATCTCTTTTTTCGATTTATCGGTTAACTCTTCCAGGGGCAGAGCGACATTGTCGCGAACGTCGCGGGAGCTGAGCAAAGCCGAGTATTGGTAAACCATTCCAATATCGCGCCGCACATGCTGCAATTTGCGCCGGTTCAAGCGGGTGACCTCGAATTGTTTAAAAAAAACCGAGCCCGCGTCCGGTTTCATGATTCCGAGGATTATTCGAAGAATGGTACTCTTGCCGCTGCCACTTTGGCCCATGATCACCAGCCGCTCCTGCGGCTGGACTGCGAGCGAGACTTCATCGAGCACCAACTTGTCCTCGAACTCTTTTCTGACGTCACGCAATTCCACGACGTGCGAATCGTTCGCGCTCATGTCGGGAAAAAGTTCACATAGACAAGGTTGTAGAGCGTGTCGACACCGATGACGACTGTGATCGCCGTTACCACGCTGGAGGTTGTCGCCGTGCCCACTCCAGCGGCGCCGCCCTTCACTGTCAGTCCGCGATAACACGCGATCGCCGCGATCAGCATTCCAAACAGGAAACTCTTGAACACGCCGGTGATGATGTCGCGAATCAACAACGAGTCCCGGACTAGATCGAGAAAGTAGGGGAACGCGATGGCGAAATAAGCTTTCGAAATCATACTCGTCGCGAGAATTGCTGACAGGTTAGAGATGGTGGACAGGCACGGCATTAGCAAGAAAAGCGCGAGCATTCGGGGCGCGACCAGGAAACGCAGCGGGCCGATTCCCATTGCCTCGATCGCTTCCACTTCTTCGTTGACGGTCATCGTTCCGAGCTCAGCCGTAAACGCGGCGCCGATGCGCGCGGCCAGCATGATACCGGTGATTAAGGGTCCGAGTTCGCGGGTGAACGCGATCGAAACCAGGCCGGGAATCAGCCGCTCCGTTCCAAATCGTTGGAGCTGATAACCGGTCAGCAGTGCCATCGTTAGTCCGAGAAAGAAAGAGACCAGCGCGACCAACGGAATGGAGTCAACCCCGGCTCGCTCGGCATGACGGAAAAAACTGCTGGCCCGAAACGGCACCCGGCCTTCGCGAATGCGCTCGATGCTTTCCTCAAAGGTCTGCTCGATGAACCAGGAAACGCTGCTGACCGACCGAAGAAAGTTCGTCCAAGTCTCCCCAATCTCCTGGAGCATGATGGCCGGAGCTTTAATCAAAGCTTCTTCGGTGGTGTCTGGTTTGTCTTCCGCCATTTGAAAGGGGGAAATTGCCCCAGTTCCGGGGAGGGAAAAGTGATTTCTTCTCACTGGCGCGGTCGCGAACCGCGGTCTAGTGGTTGACCTCAGATCATGGCGACTCGTGTTTTTGTGATTTGCGGTTTCTTCGCGCTTGCGGCATTAGCTGGCGCGCAAGGATTCGGGAGAATGAGTTCGGCGAAAGAAAACAAAATCGGTTTGGTGGTTCACGGGGGCGCTGGAACGATGGCGCGCGGCAAGATGACTGCCGAAGCGGAGCGCGAATACCGAGCTGGAATTGAAAACGCCCTCCGCGCGGGTTGGGAAATTTTACAGCACGGCGGCTCGGCCTTGGACGCAACCGAAGCCGCGGTGCGCGTGTTGGAGGACGACCCGCTGTTCAACGCCGGAAAAGGCTCGGTGTTTAACGCCGCAGGCGTCAACGAAATGGACGCCGCGATCATGGATGGAAAAACTTTGCGGGCCGGCGCCGTTGCCAACGTGGAGCACGTCAAGAACCCAATCAGTCTGGCGCGTCTGGTCATGGAAAGATCGCCCCACGTGATGATGGCGGGCGCGGGCGCCGAGGCATTCGCCAAGGAACACGGAGTCGAACTCGTCGACGGGAAATATTTTTTCACCCAGGAACGCTGGGACGCGCTCCAGAGAGTTAAGTCCGCCGCGAAATCAGGCGCCAATGGAGACAAGAAATTCTATCTGGGTGAAGAACCTCATGGCACGGTCGGCGCCGTTGCCCTGGATCGGAACGGCAATCTCGCCGCGGCAACTTCGACCGGCGGCAAGGACGGCAAGTTGCCCGGACGAATTGGCGATTCTCCGATAATCGGCGCTGGGACTTACGCGAACAACGCCACCTGCGCAGTGTCAGGCACCGGTGACGGAGAATTTTTCATCATTGCCACTGCCGCCCACGACGTCTCCGCGATGATGGAATATCGCCGCAAGACGTTGCAGGAAGCTTCCATTGCCGTCATCGACAAGGTTGGAAAACTCGGCGGCACCGGGGGCATGATCGCCATCGACAAAGGCGGGAACATCTCGTTGCCCTTCAATACTTCCGGCATGTATCGAGGATACGTCGACGCCAATGGCCAATTCGTGACCGAGATTTACAAATAAGGTTGTAGAGGCGGCTGTGTCAGCCGCCTGTTTATTAGCTAGGCGCTTGGCACAAGCGCCTCTACAAATATCCGCGATCTTATTCCGCGATGCTCCCGCCGTTTTCCGTTACCATTCCCTGCTACAATGAAGCTGCCCGCATCGGCGGCACAGTTCGGGAAACCCTCAATTATTTGTCGGCTGAATGCCCGGACGCTGAACTGATCGTAGTAAACGACGGTTCCACCGATTCGACCGCCGCTATCGTTCGCGACGTTTTCGCGGACGCAAAAATTCAAACCAGGTTGCTCGAGAATTTTCCGAATCGCGGGAAAGGCTCGGCGGTAAGAAGCGGGCTTCTCGCGGCAACAAAGCCGATTGGGTTGTTTTTCGACGCGGATCTCTCAACGCCGCTCAACGAAATCCCGAAGCTGATCGAACCTATCGCGAAGGGCGAGGTTGACATTGCTTTTGGATCGCGCGCCCTGGACCGCAAACTGATCGGCGTTCATCAACCGTGGCGACGGGAACAAGCCGGCCGAGTATTTAATTTCATCGTCCGGCTGGCCACCGGAATGCCGTTTTGGGACACCCAATGCGGTTTCAAGGCATTTCGCCTCGATGTTTCCCGTCCGATTCTGGAAAAGGCGCACACCATCGGATTCGCGTTCGACGTCGAGCTGCTCTTCATGGCTTATCGCGCCGGATTGCGCTTGCGCGAAGTGCCGGTGCGTTGGAACCACTCGGAAGGCAGCAAAGTGCGTGTGTTCCACGATAGCCTGGCGATGTTGCGCGAAGTCATCGCCTTGCGTATGTCGTCCTGAATTGGACGATTGCTTTGCTCTCATTTAAATTGCGTGTCCGCTTTTGCGACGTTCCTGATGAAGAACTTTCAATTTCATCCCGCGGTTGCACGATGGTTCGAACAAACTTTCGGATCGCCGACTGAGCCCCAGGTTCGCGGCTGGCCGGAAATTCAATCCGGCCGGCACGTGTTGATCTCTGCTCCGACCGGGTCGGGTAAAACGCTGGCTGCGTTTCTGGCCTCGCTGGACCAGTTGTTCTGCGAAGGCGACGGCTCGTGATCTGCCGGATGAGACGCAGATTGTTTACGTGTCGCCGCTCAAAGCGCTCAGCAACGATATTCGAAAAAACCTTCAGGAGCCGCTTACTGGAATTCGGGAGTTGCTCACCCAGGAAGGTCACGATGTCGATGTTCGCGCCGAAGTCCGGACCGGCGATACGACCGCGGCCCAACGTCAGGCCCTGATCAAAACGCCGCCGCACATTTTGGTCACTACGCCAGAGTCGCTTTATCTGCTGCTCACGTCCGACTCGGGTCGGAAAATGTTGAAGACAGTTCGCACCGTCATTCTCGACGAAATTCACGCCGTGGTTGACGATCGTCGCGGATCGCATCTCGCGCTGAGCATTGAGCGACTGGCGGCATTGACCGAGCAGCCGCTTCAACGCATCGGGCTTTCCGCAACTCAGAAACCGATCGAAGAAGTCGCGCGCTTCCTGGTTGGAACACGCAATGTGGACGCAAAGGGAACGCCGAATTGCGCAATCATCGACATCGGACATAAGCGCGAACTTGATTTGGCGATCGAGATCCCGAAGTCGCCGCTGGAAGCAGTGATGTCCAACGAAGTTTGGGAGGAAGTCTATTCCCGGCTCGCCGAACTGATCCAGGAACATCGAACAACCCTCGTTTTTGTGAACACGCGACGAATGGCCGAGCGCGTGACCCATCACTTGAGCGAGCTTCTCGGAGCGGACGCCGTGACTTCGCATCACGGAAGTCTTTCGGCAAAACTGCGCCTTGACGCCGAGGACCGATTGAAGCGCGGAGAGTTGAAGGCGCTCGTCGCAACCGCGTCGCTCGAACTTGGAATCGACATCGGTTCGGTCGATCTGGTTTGCCAGCTCGCGACGACGCGATCGATCGCGACGTTATTGCAACGAGTAGGTCGGGCCGAACATAAACGCGGCGGTTTGCCGAAAGGTCGGATTTTTCCATTGAGCCGCGACGAGCTGATCGAATGCGCCGCATTATTGCGCTCGGCTCGCCGAGGTGAATTGGATCGGCTGCTAATTCCTGAAAAGCCGCTCGACGTTTTGGCCCAACAAATTGTCGCCGCGACGGCGATCGACGATTGGGATGAGAACGAGCTTTTAGAACTGGTCCGGGCAGCGTGGCCGTACCGGAACCTTGCCCGCGCGGAATTCGGGGGGGTGGTGAAGATGCTCGCCGAAGGCTTCAGCACCAAACGTGGACGTCGTTCGGCGCTGATTCATCACGACGCAATCAATCATCGACTTCGCGGCCGGCGCGGCGCCCGATTGACCGCGCTCACTTCCGGCGGCGCAATTCCGGACAATGCCGACTACCGAGTAATTCTGGAGCCATCCGAAACGTTCGTCGGCACGGTGAACGAGGATTTCGCGGTCGAAAGCCTGGCCGGTGACATTTTTCAACTCGGAAACGCGTCGTGGCGGATTGTGCGGGTGAATTCCGGGGTGGTGCGGGTTGAAGACGCCAAAGGCCAACCGCCGGGAATTCCATTCTGGCTCGGCGAAGCGCCGGCGCGAACCACCGAGCTTTCGGACGCCGTCTCCAATCTTCGAATCGAGATCGAGAAAATGTTGGTAGGGTCGCCGCGCTGCGGCGACCGGACATCGCAGCGCGATGTCCCTACCGTTCGCGCATGGTTGGTAAACGAATTGAAGTTGCCGAGCGACGCCGCCCAGCAAGTAGTCGATTATTTCGCGGACACCTACCGCGCGCTCGGGGCAATTCCTTCGCAACGAACTCTCGTGATGGAGCGCTTCTTCGATGAGTCGGGCGGGATGCAGCTTGTTTTGCATTCGCCGTTTGGAAATCGAATCAATCGCGCCTGGGGCCTGGCGCTCCGAAAACGTTTTTGCCGGTCCTTCAATTTCGAGCTTCAAGCCGCGGCCACGGACGATTCGATCGTCATCTCGCTTGGGACGCAGCATTCATTTCCGCTCGACGAAGTTTTTCGTTATCTGAATTCGAAAACCGTTCGCGATCTTCTTGTTCAGGCCTTGTTGGACGCGCCCATGTTCACAATCCGCTGGCGCTGGAACGCGACGCGATCTCTTGCCGTCCCGCGATTTCGTGGCGGATCGAAACTCGCCGCGCCTCTGCAACGAATGGAATCGGAAAACCTGCTGGCTGCGGTTTTTCCGGACCAGTTGGCCTGCCTCGAACATATCGTCGGCGATCGCGAGATTCCCGATCACCCGCTGGTCAATCAAACAATCGACGACTGCTTGAGGGAAGCGATGGATATCGACGGTCTCGAAGACGTGTTGCGCAAGATCGAGGCCGGCGAAATCCGTTGCATCGCAAGGGATTTGCCGGAGCCATCGCCGCTGGCTTCGGAAATTTTGAATGCGCGGCCGTACGCGTTTCTCGACAACGCGCCGCTCGAAGAACGTCGGACCCAGGCGGTTTACACCCGGCGCGCCTCCGAGAGAAATAATGGCGACGGTCTCGGAATTCTCGATTCTGCCGCGATCGAAAAAGTCGAGAAGGAGGCCTGGCCGCAAGCGACCAATGCCGACGAATTGCACGATGGACTGATGTTACTGGCGTTGATGACCGCCGATGAAGTGCAAGGCGCCCTTCAGCACGAATCGAACGGCGCCGGTGCGGAGCAATTGTTGAACGAGCTCATCGCCGCGGGTCGCGTGACTCAGCTTCGAGCGGCTGATAAGGAATTTTGGATCACGGCTGAGCGTTTGCCGATGTTGAAAACCATCTACCCGGACGCCGCGGTCAATCCTCAGATTGTGCCGCCCGAATCGGCGCAACGCCAGACTTGGGAACGCTCAAGCGCGATTCGAGAGCTGTTGCGCGGACGAATGGAAGTCTCAGGGCCGGTTACGGATTCCCAACTCGAAAATATTCTCGGCCTTCCTCGCTCGGAAATTGAACAAGGACTCCTCGGACTCGAAAGCGAAGGTTTTGTTCTGCGCGGGAAATTTCATCCAAACACAACCGAACAGGAATGGTGCGATCGCCGCCTGTTGGCGCGAATTCATCGGCTCACGATCGATCGTCTCCGGGCGGAGATTCAACCGGTCTCCGGGCAGGATTTCTACCGATTTCTTTTTGCCTGGCAACGCGTTGATGCCGAACACCGCGTCGAAGGCCCGGAAGGTCTGCAATCGATTCTGGAACAACTGGACGGCTGCGAGCTGCCGCTGGCTTCATGGGAATCGGCCGTCCTCAGCGCCCGGGTTTCCGACTACGATCCGGAATGGCTGGATCGACTTTGTTTTTCCGGGCGCGTCGGTTGGGCGCGTTTGAGCTCGCCGGAACATCCGAATGCTCGCTCGACAGCTCCGTTGCGCACGAGCCCCATCGCGCTGTATCAACGCGAAAATCTGGAAGATTGGCGCGCACTCGCGCTGACAAAATCGACCATCGAACTTTCTACGCCGGCTCAAACTGTCCGAGACTCGCTCGCCAACAGCGGCGCATTGTTTTTCGCTGAACTCATTCAACGAACCAGTTTGCTTCCATCGCAGGTCGAAGAAGCTCTTTCCGAACTCGCCGCGCTCGGTTTTGTGACCTGCGACAGCTTTGACGGTCTGCGCGCGTTGCTGATTCCATCGAATAAGCGACCGACTTTCGGCCGCAACGAAGGAAAACGGCGACGCAAAGCGAACCTTGCCAGCATCGAGTTCGCCGGTCGCTGGTCTTTGATTCGGAAAGAAAGTGCGGCTCAACCGAACGGTGTGGATTCAACTCGTCGCGACTCTGCGGTCGAAAAGTACGCTCGGGTTTTGCTGCGCCGTTACGGTGTGGTTTTCCGACGGTTGCTCGAACGCGAGAGCTTAAATGTGACTTGGTACGAGCTCGGTCGGATCTATCGAAGACTTGAAGCGCGCGGGGAAATTCGCGGCGGTTATTTCATCGCGGGCGTGAGCGGCGAGCAATTCGCGTTGCCGGAAGCCATTGGTCTATTGCGGTCGATCAGAAGATCGAATGCGAGTTACCAACTCATCACCCTGAGCGCAGCCGACCCCCTCAACTTGGAGGGGATTCTCACGCCCGGGCCGCGAATCGCCGCGTTCACGGCGAATCGCGTTCTTTTTTGCAATGGTTTGCCGGTTGGCGCGCTTGAAGGACGCGAAGTCCGCCGGCTCGCGGACAATTCCGTTTCGGACTCAGAAATGGACGCCGCCCTGCGCGTCGGCAAACTTCGACCGTCGCTTCGGCCGTACTATAAATGACACGCGCGTCGGCTGCGTGTCATCCCGAGCGTAGTCGAGGGATCTCCCTTCGCAATCACCGAGATCCTTCGACTCCCGCTTCGCTCCGCTCAGGATGACGAACGCGTTGCGTTCGTCACTTCTTAACGATCTCGGCGTTCTCGAGCAATGCGATGCCGCCGCGCTCGACGAATTTGCCCTTGAGGGTGATCGTCTTGCCGCAGGAATCGGCCAGTTCGTCGTTGATCGGCTTGTGTTCGCCAACCACCAGATACGCTTTGCCGTTCTCGACAATTCCAACGGGGCCGCCGTTTTTGATGCACTTGGCCCCGCAGGATTGGCCGTGACTATCGCCCATCGCGTTGTGATCGACGTAACACATCATGTCGACGACCTCGCCGGTTACGGTTTTGTCGCCGGCTGCGTCCGATTTTCCCTGTTCGTCATGCGCCAGGGCCAAAGGCGCGACCGCAAATGAAGCGATGACGATAACGGAGAAGACAGTCCTGAAAGTTTTGAGGCGTGTTGAATTGAACATGACCTATTTTCGGCGTTTTTTGCCTTCAATCAAATCGGCGAACTCCGAGAAGAAATAGGATGCGTCGTGCGGGCCGGGCGCGGCCTCGGGATGATATTGGACGCTGAAGATCGGCAACTCCTTGTGTCGCATTCCTTCGACCGTGTTGTCGTTCAAATTGATGTGACTGACTTCGACATTGGTCGGGAGCGACTCCGGATCAACGGCGAAACCGTGGTTTTGCGCGGTGATGGCGACCTTGCCGCTCTTCAAATCTTTCACCGGTTGGTTCGCGCCACGATGTCCGAACTTCAGTTTGAACGTCGATCCGCCAAACGCGAAGCCGAGAATTTGATGGCCGAGGCAAATTCCGAAGATGGGTTTCTTGCCCATCAAGTCACGAACGGTTTTGTGCGCGTAAGGCAGCGCGGACGGATCGCCCGGCCCATTTGAGAGAAAAATTCCGTCCGGATTTTGGGCGAGCGCTTGTTCAGCTGTGGTTGATGCCGGCACAACCGTTACCCCGAAACCCTTCTGTCGCAGCAATCGCAAAATGTTTTGTTTGATTCCGTAATCATAAGCGACAATGCGAAATCGAATCGGCGGCAATTTCGGCTTGTTGCCTCCGTTACCGTTTTGGATCGACCACGGCTGACTCAGTTTGTCCTCCGGGTCCCATTGATAAATTTTCGGCGTCGAAACTTCTTTCACGTAATCCATCCCGATCACGCCTTCGCCTTCGGCGGCGCGCTGCGCCGCTTGTTCGACCGAAATTTGCTCGGTTGTGAGACAGGCCTTCATCGCGCCGCGCGTCCGCAGATGCCGGGTCAACGCGCGGGTGTCGATTCCCTGAATGCCGGGGATATCGTACTTCTTCAAATATTCATCGAGCGACATCTCTGAGCGCCAATTGCTCGGCGCTTCACTCAATTCCTCGATCACAAATCCGCGCACGTGCGGTTCGCCGCTCTCCTGATCCAGCGAATTGGTCCCGTAATTGCCGATCAAAGGATAGGTCATGGTCACGATCTGCCCGCGATAAGAAGGATCGGTCAGGACTTCCTGATAGCCGGTCATCGCGGTGTTGAAGCAAATCTCGCCGACCCGCGTTCCGGCGGCGCCAAATGATTCGCCTTCGAAAAATTTTCCGTCTTCGAGAGCGAGCAGGGCTTTCATTGGAGCAAAACGTTCAACGCTCAACGCCCGACGCTCAACTAAAATTCTTCTCTGAATTGAAGCGTTGGGCGTTGGAGGCTCGGCGTTGAGCGTTTTCTGAAAAAGAAAAGCCTGGATCGACAATTCAATCCAGGCTCGTCCAAAATTTTACCCCACAGATGCCGTTCAGGTGAATCTCCCGTTCCCTTTCGGTAAACGGCGGATGACCGTCGCTGCGGAATCTGACTTCCAATAAAGGCCTGTCATTCTCCGCACCAACCTAGCCTCCTTTATTTCGTCAACTATCGGTTCGGGGACGTCACCTCATTCTCGAACATCGCAGGGTAAATTCGAAAGCCGCTGGTTGAGAGTTGAGTGGAAAGCACTGGTTTCCTTCCCAACCCTCAATGAGCGGCTCTCAAGTCAAAGAACTATTCGCGCAATTCTGCGCGGAGGTCGCTCCGCAATCGCTCGCGAATTTTCGCGTGCGCCGCATTTACTTCCTCGTTTGTCAGTGTGCGACTCCGGTCTCGATATGTCAATCGATATGCAAGCGACTTTTTTTCCGCGCCGACTTGTTCGGTGAATAAGTCGAACAACGCCACGCGTTCCAGCAAAGGTTCTTTTGGGTTTTCAACTGCGCTCAAAATCTTCGCGTGAGAAATTTCTTCCGGCACAATCATCGCAATGTCCCGGGTGATTGATGGGAATCGATCAAGCTCGCGAAACTTTCTGGTTGATCCAGCGCCCGCGAAAAGGAGGTCGGCGTGCAACTCCGCCGCAAATACGGGGCCGGGCGCGTTCGATTTCGAAGATCCGATCTGGCCGGCGAAACCGATCTTCTGTTCGCCGGAGTAAACGTCGACCGCCAGGGCGAAATCGGAAAATTTTCCTGGGCGGAACGACAAATTCGGAACGACCGCTTCAAGCGCGCCTCTAAGATCGAACAAATCGAGCGCGCGCTTCGTTTGCGCTCGCCAGTTGGGTTTGGGATCTAATTTTCCCCAAAGCAAGATGGCGAGATGTCGCTCTTCTTTGCCGGCCGGCGGAACGAAGGCTCGGCCGATTTCAAAAATCGCGACGCTGTCGGCGCCGGCGTTGACATTTCGTTCCAGCACACCCAATAAACCGCCGATTAAACTCGGCCGGAGGGCGACGTGATCTTCGCTCAGCGGATTTTTTAATGCGACTGCGCCTTCACTAAATGCAGAGGCGCTTCTCGGAATCAGCTTCGAGGTGCGCGCTTCGAAGAGTCCGCGGGCCACGAGACGTTCGCGCATCTGAGATTCCAAATCGTGAGCGCGATCCGCTTCACTGGACGGCGTGAAACGGCTTCGGTCCGTTCCCGGAATCCTTTCTGCGCCGTAAGCGCGAACGACTTCTTCGATCAAATCGACATCACGTTGAAGATCGCGGCGGTAGTTCGGGATTTTCCATTTCGTCGTCTTGGCCGCGCTCGTTTTCTTCAGGCCAAAGTGGGTGAGAATTTCGTCGACTTGTCTTGGTTTGATTGCGATGCCGACAACGCGGTCGCATTTTTCGTAGCTCAATGAAACGTCCGGCGGATCCGACGGCAGATCGCCTGCGACATTGATCTCTTTTGCCGGCGCTCCGCCCGCGATCTCACGAATCAATTCAGCCGCGCGGTGCGAGGCGCGAAGGACCATTTCGGGGTCGACCCCGCGCTCGAATCGGTAACTCGCGTCGCTCGGGAGACTTAAATCCCGCGCTGTCTTGCGAACGCTGGCCGGCAAAAAGTAAGCCGCCTCGAGCAATATGTTTCTTGTCGAATCGGTCACGCCGGTTTCTTCCCCACCCATCACGCCGCCGATTCCAACCGCGCGTTGTTGATCCGCGACGACACAATTGTCCCGCTTGAGCGAGTAGGTCTTGCCGTCGAGGGCGAGAAATTTTTCGCCGTCACGGGCAAGCCGGACGTTGATCGCGCCGTTCAATTTGTCGGCATCGAACGCGTGGGTCGGTTGCCCGAGCTCGAGCATCACGAAGTTCGAAATGTCGACGATGTTATTAATCGCGCGAATTCCGACGCTCTCAATCTTAGCCCGCAACCACTGCGGGCTCGGCCCGACTGTGACGTTGTCGATCTTGCGCGCGGAAAAAAACGGACATTCACGGGTTGAGTTAATCTTTACGCCAGTTCGCGTCGAAAACTTGACCGAAATTATCGGTCGAGTTTCGGAACTGAGTTTTTTTGAGGTGAGGGCGGCGATTTCGCGGGCCAATCCGAAATGGCTAAGCAAATCGCCGCGGTTTGGTGTGATCTCGACATCGAGAATCGTGTCGCTCGGAAACAAATCCGAAATCGGAGCGCCGACTTTCGCTTCAGGCGATAAAATCAGAAGACCGGCAGCGTCCGAGCCGAGACCAAGCTCGATCGCGCTGCAAAGCATTCCTTCGCTTTCGACGCCACGCAGTTTGCTTTTTCGGATTTCAGTTCCGTTCGACAACTTCGCGCCAGGCAACGCGAGCGGCACTTTGTCGCTGACCTTATAATTGGTCGCGCCGCATACGATTTGGCGTTTGACTCCGCTGCCGTCGTCCACTTCGCAAACGCTTAAACGGTCCGCATTAGGATGACGCGACGCCGCCATGATCTGCGAAACGATAATCCGGCCGCTGCCGGATCGATCTATCGCGCCGCGCGTTTCGATGTTTTCGGTTTCTACGCCGGCCCGGGTCAACAAATCGGCGATCTCCTCCGGGTTTTTCGGAAGCTCGACAAATTCGCGGAGCCAATTGACGGAAAATTTCATGCTTCTGCTCCGTCATTCCGAAGGGACGTGAGGGACCTCACATCAGCACGTGGGTGTTCGAGGGACGCTTCATGTGGCTTGCCTGCCGGTACCAGGTAGGGGCGATTGCCCTCAATCGCCCGCGGGCGGTTCGGTGAACCGCCCCTACCTAAGAATGACAATGGATTGTTCACGCGAATTGCCTCAAAAACCGCAAATCGTTTTGCGAGAAGTAACGAATGTCGGGGATATCGAACAAAATCATGGCCAGTCGGTCCATTCCGAGGCCGAAGGCAAACCCGCTCCATTTTTCGGGATCGTACGCTTTATCGCCGCGCGCTTTGTTGACCTGCTCGAAAACGGCAGGGTGCACCACCCCGGAGCCGGCAACTTCGATCCAGCGTTCGCCACCCTTGAGCGCCTTCGACTTCACGTAAACCTCGAGGCTCGGTTCGGTGAAGGGAAAGAAATGCGGGCGAAACTGGACAGCGGTATCGGCGCCAAACAGTTCGCGCATGAAAAACTCGAGGGTGCCTTTCAAATCGGCGACGCTGACATTTTCGTCGACGTAAAGTCCTTCAATCTGATGGAACTGCGGACTGTGGGTGGCGTCGAGCTCATCGCGCCGGTAGGCCGCGCCGGGCGAAATCACCCGGATCGGTGGTTTCGCGGCTTTCATCGTTCGGATTTGCACGGTCGACGTGTGCGTTCGCAACAGTCGGCCGTCGGGCAAATAAAACGTGTCCTGCTCGTTCCGCGCCGGATGGTCCGGTGGGGTGTTGAGCGCGTCGAAACAATGCCATTCGTCTTCAATGTCCGGTCCATCGGCCAGGGCGAAGCCCATTCGGCGAAAGATTTCGATGGAGCGTTCCCACATTTGGGTGAGGGGATGGAGCGCGCCGATTTCGCGCGGTGTTCCGGGAAGCGAGACATCGATCTTGGCCAGCGCTCCCGATTCTTTTTGCGAACGAAATTGCCGGGCTCGCGATTCGATCGCGGCAGTGACGGCAGTCCGAACTTCGTTGAGCAACTTGCCGACAACCGGCTTTTCTTCCTTGGCGAGGGTTTTCATCTGCTCGCTCCAGGCGGAAATGGTCCCGCTGCGGCCGAGATATTTCACCCGCGCGGTTTCGAGCGCCTGCTCGTCGCTCGCGGATTCAATCTCCCGGAGCGCGTCCTCGCGCAGTGGTTCCAGCGGATGAGCCATTTGATTAAGAGATTTCCGACAGAATGAACAAAATGAAACAGAATTTCATTCCGTTAATTCGGTCCATTCTGTCAAAAGACAGAAATTCGGTTGCCTACGCCGCCTTCTTTTTCGATTTCGACTTCTCGTCGAGCGCGCTCTTCGCCTGCTCGACAATCAGTTTGAAGGCGTTCGCGTCATTAACCGCGATGTCGGCGAGAATTTTGCGATCGAGTTCGACTCCGGCGGCTTTCAATCCTTCAGCGAACCGGCTGTAAGTCATTCCGTTCGCGCGGGCCGCGGCATTGAGCCGTTGGATCCACAAGTAACGGAAGTTGCGCTTGCGGGTCTTGCGATCGCGATAGGCCCAATACTTGCCTTTCATCGTCGCGTCTTTGGCGTAACGAAAAAGTTTTGATCGGCGTCCGCGATAACCTTTGGCGGATTTGATGACGCGTTTGCGTCGCGCACGGCTGGCCGGCGCATTAGTAGCTCTTGGCATTTCTTGTTATGCCCCGCCAGGGCGGGGCTCCTCATTCAGCGGGCTGTTCTTTTAATTATCGATCTCTCCGACCTCGCTCGCTGATTAATCCTCCCGCCGAGGCGGGACGGGATAGGTGGAAAGACGATCCGACGCTTCGGCGCCGGGGCCGAAAAGGTAGGCGTGAAATGACGAATGTCGAATGACGAAAAATAATGAGAAGCGTTTCGACATTGGTCATTCGTGCTTCGTCATTTCGCATTCTTTGGTAGAATGCGTTCGTGCATTGGCTGGCACGCCACCGGTTAGTTTTGCTCGGGCTGATCGCAGCGTTTTGGACCGCGCTGGTTGCGCTCGCCCACTTTTTCCCATCGGCGCCGTTCCTTTCGGCGGTGTGGAACGGTGAGCGCAGTTTCTCGGACTTGCTGCGGCGTGATGGGCGCAAGACGGCCGTGCATTCCGACTTCGTTTTTATCGGAATCGATCAACAATCGTTGCAATTGAATGCGGTCGGCGCTGAGGAAGCGACCGGTAACCGCGCTCTCGAGCTGATGTTGCAAAAACCGTATCCGTGGTCTCGCGAAGTGTGGGCGTTGTTGTTGGACAAACTTTTTCAATCCGGCGCGCGCCTGGTGATGTTCGACATCGTCTACAGCTCGACTAACGAAGGCGACCCAGAGTTTCGAGCCGCGTTGGACAAGTATCGGGATCGCGTAGTGATCGGCAGCAACATCGATGTTCAACATGGAAACGAAAACGTGGTGCCTAACGAAAATCTTATTCCGGCGCCTCAGGCGATGGATGATCGGGTTGGTTTTGTGAATTTTTGGCGCGATGTCGACGGGCTTGTTCGAGGTGTGGAATTTCATACATCGGATCGTCAATTAGCCGGGTTCCCGCGCGGACCGGGCGAATTAATTTACGATTCGCTGGCAGCACGCGCGCTGAAGAAACTCGGGGACGCGGATGCAGTGCCGAGCGATTTCGAGGCGCACGAGATTCGGTTCGGGCCGGAGGAGGCGTATCCGCCTTACTCACTGTATGAACTTTTTCTCCCAAAGACGTGGCACGCTAACTATAACGACGGCGCGTTTTTCAAAGACAAAATCGTCATCGTCGGGATGTCGGCCCAAATCGAACATGATGTTGTGGCGACTCCGATCAACGAGAACATGTATGGCCCGGTCATGCATTTGCACACCCTGGCGGCCGCGCTCGATCGCGAATTTCTGAGCGAAGTGCCGTTTCGTGCTGACTACGTTTTTATTGTCGTTGCTGCGGGCTTGGCCTGGATGGTGGTTGCCTTTGTTAGGCCACCTTTGTTTTGTATTCTTGTTCTCGCTGGCGTTGTCGTTGCGTATTTGATTGCCGCACGAGTCTCTTACGACCGTGGCGGATTGCTGCTCATGGTCGTGCCGCCAATGATCGTTTTCACCGGAAGCGGTCTGTTCGGCTTGGGATTCGAGTACGCGCTGGAGCGAAGAGAAAAATTGCGCACCCGCCGGACGCTCGAGCGTTACGTTTCGAAAAACCTGGTCAAAGAAATTCTCGAGAACCCGGGAGGCTATTACAGCTCGATGCTCGGCTCACGAAAACCGGTCACGGTTTTGTTCTCGGACCTTATCGGCTTCACCAGTTTGGCGGAGCGAGCTGATCCCGCTGCGCTGGTGTCGCAATTGAATCGCTATCTGAGCGCGATGGTACCGATGGTTTTCGATAACGGCGGCACCCTCGACAAATTTATCGGCGACGCACTCATGGCGGTCTGGGGGAACGTGAGCAGTCACGGCGCGGTGCAAGATGCCAAAGCGGCGGTGCGCGCAGCGCTCGGCATGCGCAAGATGATGGCGAAACTAAACGACGAATGGCGCACTGAAGGAGTTATTCCGCTCGCGTTCGGGGTAGGAATCAATCACGGCGATGCCGTTGTTGGAAATATCGGTTCCTACGAGCCGCATGAGCGGCTTGATCCGACCGTGATTGGCGATGCGGTGAATTTGGCGTCGCGCCTGGAAGCTCTGACTCGAGAATATCGGATTGACATTTTACTCGGGGCCAGCGCGGCTGAATTGGTGGCCGACGAGTTTCACCTGCGCTCGGTTGACCTGGTTCAGGTAAAAGGCAAGACCGAACCAGTCGACGTGTTCACCCTGATCGGTTCGCGCAACGAAGTCGTTGACCCGGACTTGTTGAAGTGGTTGCAATCCTACGAAGAGGGAATCAAAAAATTCCGCGGCCGCCAGTTTGCTGAAGCGAAGATTTTGTTCTCGCAGTTTCTCGAATCTTATCCGGATGATTTCCTGGCGAAAATGTATCTCGAGCGCGCCCTGCGTTATGAGAAAGCGCCGCCCGACGCGTCGTGGAGCGCGGTCGAGGTATTCACGAAGAAGTAGAAGCACCCGCTAAACACGCGAATAGGCGCGAATTCTTTGTGCAAAAGTTTTGAGGATTCAAGCATGCGAAAATTCGCATCAGTCGCGTAATTCGCGGGCAAATTTCTGGCGCACGACAGGGTCTCGGCGTAAAGAAGGCGCGTGAAGAAAAGCCCGCCGCAGAAGTTTCACTTTATTGGCATCAGCGGCACGGCCATGGGCTCGGTCGCTGCGGCGTTGCGAGAGCGCGGATTCAAAGTCACGGGCTCGGACGAAAGTGTGTATCCGCCAATGTCCACCTTTCTCGAGGAGGGCGGGATCAAGCTGCATCAAGGTTACGCCAAAGAAAACATTCCGAACGATGCGGACGTCGTCGTGATCGGCAACGCGATGAAGCGCGGCAATCCCGAAGTGGAAGCAGTGCTGAACCGAAAGCTTTTTTATCTGTCTCTCCCCGAAGTCCTCAAAAACTATTTCCTGCGCGGGAAACACAATCTCGTGGTTACCGGCACTCACGGAAAAACCACCACCACCGCGCTCCTGGCCTGGATCATGGAAAAAGCCGGCCGGAAACCGGCTTATGTAATCGGCGGCATTCCGAAGAATTTCGGCCATGGCGCGCGTCTGAATGATTCCAAATATTTCGTGATCGAAGGAGACGAATACGACACGGCGTTTTTCGATAAACGCTCGAAGTTCATTCATTATCTGCCTGAGCTGGTGATCGTGAACAACATCGAGTTCGATCACGCCGATATCTTCAAGAACGTCGAAGAAATCAAACTCAGCTTTAAGCGGCTGCTCAATATCGTTCCGCAAAACGGAATGGTACTGCTTAACGGCGACGATCAGAATTGCGTCGAAGTCGCGAAAGATTGTCTCGCCCAAATGGTCGAGGTGGGTTTCTCAAAGAATTGCGCGCAACGGATCCGCGACGCGGCGTATTCCGCAAACGGCTCGCGATTCAAGCTGGGGGATGACGTTTACGAAATTCCCTTGGTTGGCGAATTCAATGTGCGCAACGCGGCCATGGCCGCAGCGGCGGCGCGATTTTACGACGTGCCGAAAGCGAAGATCGACAATGCGCTGAAAACTTTTCGAGGCATCGCTCGCCGACAAGAGGTGCGCGGCGAGGCGCAGGGAGTGAAAGTGATCGACGATTTCGGCCATCATCCGACGGCGATCGCGCAGACCTTGCAGGGATTGCGCCACCGTTTTCCCGGTCACCGACTTTGGGCGGTCTTCGAGCCGCGGTCGAATACCACGCGACGGGCAGTGTTTCAGAACGCGTTGCCCGAAGCGTTCGAACATGCGGACGGTGTTTTCATTTCACAAGTCGCCCGATTGGACCAAATCCCGGAAAAGGAACGCTTGAATCCAGAGGCGGTAGTCAAAGCAATCGGGAAGGATGGTCGCCCTGCGTTTTATGAGAAGAACGCCGCTGCAATTGTCGATCGGATCGTGCCGATGTTGAAAAAGGAAGACGTGGTGGTCGTGTTTAGTAACGGCGGATTCGACAACATCCACGAGAGACTGCTGACCAAACTCAGAGCTCTCTAAGGAAAGCAGGAACTCGGGAATTCTTGAAAATATTTTCCTGCTTTCTTGCTTTCCTGAACTATTTCTCCGCGGCTGAAGTGTGATCGTGAACGATTTTCCAGCCGTCTGGAAATTTTCGGAAGATCAGGGTGAATCGTCCGTGCGGCTCACTCGCCACGCCGGAGTAGGGCTTTGCGAAGGCGGGTCGTTGTCGCGTTTGAGTTTCCAACTGCCGAGCGCGACCGCCGAATCGTTACTCAATTGAGTGATCTCGGGATCAGAAAACGTGAGTGTCCCCATTTTCGCGCGGTCGGAATATCTGGCTTTGTAACGATCGAGAACCTTCTGCCATCCGCGGGTGACGTCGTCGCCGGAAACGAAAACGGTTTTCTCCGAGCGCCAGTAGCCGTTCATGAAGGTGTCGAGGTCGCCGCGGTTCCAGGCGTCTTGTTGGGCGCGAAGCACCTTTTGAATTTCTGAAGCGCATCGCTGTTCGAGTCCGTGGGCGACCGTCGCGAAGACGATCGCGGTGAAACAAAAGACACCAAGCCAGAATCCGGCGCATCAAATCTTGCGGAGTGGCGGTGGGACGTGCAAGGCGTTAGCGTGGGCGGTCGGAGTCGGCGTCAAAGTTGGTGTAGGCGTCGGGCGTGAGTCGAATCCAAATCATCGTCTTCGTCCAAAGACATCGAGTCGATCGCAGCGGATGAGCTGGATGATTCCGCGATGTCCCGACAGATAACGTTGTGGTCGTACAGACGACGTCGAAGCGGAGGTTCTTGTCGCAATCGAAGTTGTTGAGCTCGACGTGGCCGTCGCCGTCGGCTGGAATTGGTTGGAAGTGATTTTCGGTACGTAATCGAAAGCGTTGCGCCTACAACTGGATCAATCGTCAAGGTCGCTGGTCCAGCGATGGTAATTGGTTTGATGAATTCCATCGGAGGGTGTCTTCAGAAGTGCCGCTGTAAGCACGCCAGCTTTAATGGGCGTCGGCGTGGCCGTAGCGTCGGGGTAGGCGTTGGGGGGCGCTATCGCTGACCACCGTGTCACCGTAGGCGTTATTGCTCTCGTTAGTTTCTGCGACGACGTTGTTTGGGTCGACGAGCAGGCTCCGGCGGGGCGGGGATTCGCGAAACCTCCAGCCGCAGTAGGAGTCGCGGTAAATGACACATCAAACGAGCCGGCCGAACCAATCACGACCTGCGTTCCCGAAACCGAGCAAGTAAGATTAAAAGATCCGTCGATTGCGCAATTGATGCTCGCGGAAATGGTTGTCACGCCGGACTGGTTACTGACCAGGGGCGAGCCGTACGTGATATTGGCGTTAGGCAAACTGTCGCTGAGGATAGTTTGTCCAGAAGTAAAATTCGCCGCTGCACCGCCAACATTGGCAACATGGATGGTCCAAGTCCAGGGCCCTGGAAACGTGGTGTGCCCGCCCACATTATCCGTTTTCGTCGCAGTCAAATCGGTTGAGCTCGGCGTTGATGTTGGAGTTGGTATCGGGCTCGGAGTTGGACTTGGCGGAGGAAGGCCCGCATCGATGACACCACGTCCGCTACCAACATCCTGATCCTGGGTAAAATTCTTGATCGTTATGTACTGACCGTCTTTGACATGGATCGTCAAAGTTGCGCTTGTGATAAAGCGTGTCTTGAACTGCGTATCGACGGCGAGCGCAGCGGCTGCAAAATCGAAAAGCGTTAGCAACGCTCTGGTCACTGTCTTCATCGTTGAGCTCACCTTCGCAATTGAGCGAAGCTTAATCCTCGACCTTTGCGGTAAGTGATGAAACAGGTGGTGTTGCCTCCGGTGACTGTCACAGTGGATGGACCAGCGACCACGACTTCGTTGACGGGCTCTAACATCTGAGCTCGGATCCGTCTCGGCAATCGTCGCTGTTATTACGGTTCCAGTGAAGCCATTTCTATCTGTAGCTGTAATCTGGCCGCGAACTGTTATTGCGGGCTGAATGTTCCCTCCTGCGTGAAATTTCGGATTACTAAAAAGTGGTCGCCAGGGACATCTATAGTAAATGATGTCGCCTACTTGGACGACCTGACTAATGAAGTTACCGGCGTCGACGAAGCCCAGCACAAACGAAAAGGAACAAGCGCGGCGAGAAGTCGGGAAGAAGTTTTCATAGAATCGGGACCCGCTTAATATAAGAGAGCAAAGCGGATGCCTGCGCGCGCGTCAAGATCGACATCCGTCAAGCGTCGGGCGGTTGCTCGCTTTCGCTCGAGGCCTCGGAATGGCGAGTTGGCGGAAGTTTTTTCTGAACTGAAGCAAATTGACCCCGCTCTAGGCATCTGGTAGCATCGCTCGTCAAACTTCACGTTGTGCGTCGATTTCTGGGGCTTCTGTTGCTAGCCGTGTTCGCGGCGGGCGTGAGTTTCGCTCAAGTTGCGCCAATCACACATGGGAAGGCCAAGAGCAAGCCAATCGCGACGCCCCAAGTCGTCACCGCCACAAACGAAGGGGATGCGACGGATGAAACGGAGGATTTCGGACCGCCGAATTTAGTAGCACAAGCGCCGGGAGCTCAGCGCCCCGCGCCATCGGTTCCGCCAAGAATTTCGTTACAACCGCCGCCCGCGAATCCTCCAGGGTCGCAACAGACCGTCCGACTGCAATTTCCAAACAGCGACGTGCAGGACGTGCTGCGTTTCTATGAATCGCTCACCGGCAAAAAGCTGATCATGGACAATTTCGTCAACGGCAAGGTGAACATTTTTCTGAGCAAGGATGTGCCGCGCGATGAGGCGATCAAGATCATCGAGATCAGTTTGTTGTTGAACGGTGTTTCACTGATTCCGGCCGAAGGCGACATCGTGAAGGTGATCGGCACCGGAAAAAATCCACGCACGACTGGTGTGCCAATTATTTCCGACGAAAGCGAAATCCCCGATGGAGATCACGTCATCAGCTATCTGTTCAAGCTTCGTTATGCGGACCCGCAGGAATTGCTTCAGGCCCTCGGTCAATATCTTTCGCCGCCGCAACCGTACACCTCGTTTCTAGCGTTGCCCAAGGCCGGCGCGATTTTGGTAACGGAGAATTCCAGCGTGATTCGGACGCTGGCGAAAATTATTGATCAAGTGGACCAGCCGCCGGCGGAAGTAGTGAGCGAGTTCATCAAACTGGAACGTGCCGACGCGAGCAAAGTGGTCGACATGCTCAAAGACGTTTTCGAAAAGACGGAAAAGACGACCCAACCTGGACAACCTGGGTACCGCCCCGGTGTCCGTCCGGTGAGTAATCCAAATGCTCCCGTGCCACCAGCCAATATCGAACCCGGTGAGGTGGCGGGTTTGACTGCACTTACGGAAGAATCGGTCATTGTCGGCAAAATAAAACTCGAAGCGGACGTCCGCACTAATCGGATTCATGTCATTACCCGTCCGGTCAACATGCCGTTTGTTCGCAAACTGATTTCCGAATTCGACGCGAACGTTGAGTTCGCCAAACCAGTCACCCGGCCTTTGCGTTATATTTCGGCGGCCGACGTTCTACCAGTGATCGTCCAGGCGTTGAGCGAACCCGGCCAACCGGGTGGCGCCGGTCAGGAAGGAGCGCAGGGCGGCGTACCTGGAGCGAGTCCACCGGGACAGAAACGGACCACAACTTCTACCGCAGCGACCGGAGGTTATGCCTCAAGCACGACTTCAACCACGGGGGCAGGGGGTGGGGAAAGCACTTTAAATATTTCGGAAGAACTGCAGACCCAACCCGTCGATACCACGCCCAAGTCGGTAACCGTGGGCAACGCCAAGATCATCGCAGACCAGCGCGCGAACACCATCATTACGCTGGGGAATCAGGAAGTTGTGGTCAAGGTCCAGAAGATTTTGGATGAAATGGATGTGAAAGCGCCGCAGGTCGCGCTCAGCACCGTCATCGGCGAATTGAGTCTCACCAATGACGAGGAACTCGGCGTTGATTGGTTTGCGAAGTACGACCAAAAGATCGTGGGGATTTCTCGCAATACGAACGTGGCGATTCCCAATCCGCTATCGTCGGCAACCCCGGCGGCGGGCGGGACGCCACTAATTGGCTCGGGCTCGGTCATGGATCCAGCGGGCTTGGTCAATTTCGGAAACGCGCTTGCGAGCGTGGCCAGCGGCACAAACGTTTTCATTTCTGCTGGCAATTATCTCGCGACCATCGTTCACGCACTCGAGTCGACCGGGAAATTCCAAGTCATATCGCGACCAATGGTTTTTACGAGCAACAACAAGAAGGCAATCATCGCATCTGGTCAGGAAGTTCCGATTCCCGCCACTTCGCTTTACAATGCGCCCGTCTCTACCACCGGAACGATAAACAATACGGCTTCCGTCGCCTCGAGCGTTGAATACAAAAAAGTCGCCCTTCAACTCGAAGTAGTTCCCCTGATCAATTCCGAGAAGGAGGTGTCGCTCGATATTCTCCAAAAGATCGACAGCCTGGTTGCCGGCGGAAACGTGAACATTGGCGGGAACACGGTGCCGACGATTGCCACGCGCTACATTCGAACCAACGTCACCGCGCAGAACGGATCGACCATTGTTCTCGGTGGATTGATTCAGGACAACAAGCAGAAGACGTATGGCGGCATTCCGGTACTAGACAAGATTCCGTATCTCGGCGCCGCTTTCCGGAGCACGACTTACACACGATCGCGCAGCGAGCTCATCATTTTGATGTGCCCCGAAGTCACATTGACGCCACTCGATCTCATGCGGCTGCGTGAAAAAGCAGAGGACCACACCCATTTCGGACCGGAGATCGATCAACAAGGCTGTCCGGATTGTCCGCCAAGCGGGATTCAAGAGAAGCAACTCGACAAACAATTACCGCCGCCTGATCTTCCCTTTGGAAGGGAAACTACCAAAGCTCACTAGCGCTTATGAAAAAGATTTTTTTGATCCTGCTTTTCATCGGACTGCGGACCGCGAGTGCGCAATTTTTCGAAACGTTCATCTACGATCCGCCGTATACCCCGCTTTTTCATCACTCTGACAGTCTGGCTCCGCGGGACGAGCAGGACTTTCTGCATCAAAGCCGAACCACCGTTTACGACGTCGATTTCGCCCCCCGATACGGTTCCCGGGTGCCGTACTATTTAATGTCTGGCCGGGAATTGATTACTCATCCGGCCTACGTAGGCGCGTTGCAGCGCGATTTGTACCGGCTCGGTTATTATTGCGGGCCGATTGATGGCATTTATACCGTGGAAGTCAGCGAAGCGATTGCGCGATTGCAAAAGAATTACTCGCAACGCGTGACCGGCACGTTAACAATCCCGGTCCGGCGGGTGTTACACCTGCCTTAGGCTTAAATTCCCTCGACGCTAAGACTTGCCGGCGGTTGCTGCATTTTCAGGGATTTAGCGTAGAATACCGGCCGTGAATCAGACTGCCAGCCAGTCCGTTGTCGATCTTTTGTTGGCCAGCGGTGTCTCTTCGCCCGAGGAGGCAGCCCAGCTCGCCCAGAACATGAACGGTGGTTCGTGGACTGCGCAGGTTTTGGACTCGGGCAAAGTTGACGAGCAAAAGTTTCTCGGCGTAATCGGAGATTTCTTCCGCGTGCCGGTGATCTCGATCGACCCAAAAAAAATCGATCGCCAAACCTTGTCGATCCTGCCGAGCCGTTTCGTCTTTCAACATCACATTCTGCCGGTCGAAGTGAAGGACAATTCGGTGGTGCTGGCCACCTATGACCTGTTCAACTCGTTAGGCCGGCAACTGGCCGGTCAGCTTTTGAAAAAACCGGCCGAATGGGTGCTGGTGCCCCGAGCGCAATTGCTCCGCGCGATGAAATCGCTCTACGGCGTCGGCGCCGAAACGTTCGATGAGATTCTCAAGAGCAAACGCGATTTCGAGATTTTGCAGGAAGGAGAGATCGCCACCGATATCAACGCAGACGATCCCGAGGCGTCGGTTGTCAAATTCGTGAACCAGATTATTCGCGAGGCGATTGTTGAACGCGCGACGGACATTCACGTCGAGCCGCTGGAGAACGACATTCGTATTCGTTACCGGATCGACGGTATTTTGCACGAAGTCGCGGTGCCACCTCAATTACGCCTGCTTCACTCCGCGATCATTTCGCGCTTGAAAGTCATGTCGCACATGGACATCGCCGAGCGGCGTTTGCCGCAGGACGGCCGCATGAATTTGCAGGCGACCGGCTCCGAGATCGACGTGCGGGTTTCGACAATTCCGACAGTGAACGGCGAGTCGATCAGTTTGCGTCTGCTCAGCCGGGGCGGCCAACAGTTCGGATTTTCCCGACTCGATCTGGGCAAGAAGCAGGAGAAAACGATTCGCCATCTGCTCACCCAACCGAACGGAATCATTTTGCTCACCGGCCCCACCGGCTGCGGAAAATCGACATCGTTGTATTGTTTTTTGAGCACGATCAATTCGGTATCGCGCCGCATCATCACGATCGAAGAACCGGTCGAATACAAATTGCCCGGTGTTCTGCAGATGGACGTGAAGCCGGAGATCGATTTCACGTTTGCCAAAGGGCTCCGCCACATTTTGCGACAGGATCCGAATATTGTGATGGTGGGAGAAATTCGCGACGTCGAGACCGCGGACATCGCGATCCGCGCGGCCATGACCGGTCACCTTGTCTTCAGCACGCTTCACACGAACGATGCGGTGGGCGGCATCACCCGTTTGCTGGACATGGACGTCGAACCGTTCCTGCTGGCGTCGGTTGTGAAATCGTTTATCGCCCAACGATTGGTGCGGACGGTCTGCCCGGAATGCGTCGAGAAAGTGGATTATCCGGCCGATTATCTCGCCGAGATCGGTTTTCCCGTGAAAGAACTCGGCACCGAATTCATGCGGGGCAAGGGTTGCGAACATTGCCGGCAGACAGGTTACCAGGGCCGGGCTGCGATTTATGAGGTTTGTCTGGTCACCGAGCCGCTCCGGAAGTTGATCATGAAGAAAAAGGACGGCGGCGAACTGAAGCAATGCGCCATTTCCGAAGGCATGGAAACTTTGCGCCAGGACGGGTGGCGCCGCGTCGCTAGCGGCAGCACCACCATCGAAGAAGTCGTCCGCGTTACTCAGACCGATGAAGTGATGGCGGAAACGACCGAAGAGACCGAGCCAGTCACGCGCTAATCGGCATTTTGCCAAGCGGCGCTTCGCGCCGCGTTACTGGCAGAGGCGGTTCACCGAACCGCCATGGCGATTGAGGTCAATCGCCGCTACCTGAATGGTTGCAACGGTAAACGGCGCACGGCGCCGTCCGCAGCTTTCGGTGCGCGACGCCTACTCGTGTCGCCTTCATTTCGTGCGCTGTGATCCAAGCATGCAAAGCGGTGCGAGTAGGCACCGCACTCCAAAAGCGCTGCGCATGCTACGTTTCGCCGCGCAATTCGCGTATCGCCTTCGCGTAATCGTCGGCGTGGAAAATTGAAGTGCCGGCGACGAGAACGTTCGCGCCATTCTCAATTGAAACTCGTGCAGTCTCCAGCTTGATCCCGCCGTCGACTTCGATGTCGATCTCGCCACGGGACGAGTCCGTCCGACTGGCGGACCCGCGATCGCGCGACCTGTTCCATTCGGCGACGCGTTTCACTTTCGGCATTTGATCGGCCCGAAACGGTTGGCCGCCAAATCCAGGATGAACGGTCATGATCAGCAGCAGGTCGATCATTTCGAGAAACGGCACCACGAGTTCGAAATCTGTTTCCGGGTTCAAGGTTAATCCGGCACGACATTTCGCATCGCGGATCTGTCGCAAAGTTTTTCCAACGTCATGTTTCGCTTCCGATTCAACGTGGACCGTAATTGAGTTGGCGCCGGCATCGACAAATCGCGGCACATAATGATCGGCGTGTTCGATCATCAGATGCACATCCAGCGGCAGTTTGGTCTGTTTGCGCACAAACCCAACGATGGCCGGGCCGAACGAAATGTTGTCGACAAAATGGCCGTCCATGATGTCGCAGTGGATCCAGTCGGCGCCGGCTTGCTCGACTTTGTGGATTTCCTCGCCCAGGCGGGAAAAGTCAGCGGCCAGAATCGAGGGTGCGACCAGGACCTTGGGCATGGCTCTATATATATTAAGAGCTTGACGACGCGAGCCGCCGTTTCATGTTACCGCGTTTCAGCCGGTTAGAATCGCGCTCCGAGGCGCACCCTTTTGCAGCGAAGATTAGCGTTTCCGAGCGCGCTGAAACAACAAATTCATGTTCAACGGACTTTTCGGTTTTCTCTCGAACGACATCGGTATTGATCTCGGTACCGCGAACACTCTCGTTTACGTCAAAGATCAGGGCATTGTTCTGCGCGAACCGTCAGTCGTAGCCGTACAAGCTGGCACCAATAAAGTGCTGGCCGTCGGCGACGAAGCAAAGCGCATGTTGGGACGAACTCCTTCAAACATTGTCGCGGTTCGACCATTGAAGGACGGCGTGATCGCGGACTTCGAAGTGACCGAAGCAATGTTGCGTCACTTCATTACGAAGGTGCACAACCGCCGGGTGAAAGCGCGGCCGCGGGTCGTGATCGCGGTTCCTTCTGGAATTACGGAAGTCGAAAAGCGCGCGGTGCGTGAATCAGCAACCCACGCGGGAGCGCGCGAAGTTTATTTGATCGAAGAACCGATGGCGGCGGCGATCGGAGTTGGGCTGCCGGTTCAGGATCCAGCCGGCAACATGATTATCGATATCGGCGGCGGCACGACCGAAGTCGCGCTGATTTCGCTTTCAGGAATTGTGTTCAGCCGAAGCGTGCGGGTGGCGGGTGACGAACTCGATGAAGCGATCGTCCAATACATGAAGCGCGCCTACAATTTGATGGTCGGCGAGCGCACGGCCGAGGAAATCAAAATCAAGATTGGCTCGGCTTACCCGAGCGAGAAAGAAACCAGCGTCGAAGTGAAGGGCCGTGATCTGGTGGCGGGATTACCCAAGACGTTGATGATCACGTCGCAGGAAGTCCGGGAAGCGCTTCTGGAACCGATCTCGACGATTGTCGATTCGGTCCGGATCACTTTGGAACGTTGTCCGCCCGAGCTTTCAGCTGACTTGGTCGATCGCGGTCTGGTTTTGGCGGGAGGCGGCGCGTTGCTGCGCGGGTTCGATAAACTTTTGAGCGAGGAAACTGGTTTGCCTGTCCATGTTGCGGAAGATCCGTTGAGCGCGGTGGCCGAAGGCACTGGCAAATGTCTGAATGAACTTAAATTTTTGCGTCAAGTGGCTGCGGCAGATCGCCAGTGGCGCTGACAACAGCGGAAACCGGAAAGCGGAAACCGGAAAGCCTTTTGATTCGCGGATAGCTCTCTTCTATCCGCTATCCGGTATCCGGTATCCGAAATTGGCATGAGCCGAACGAGCATCGTAGCGCTACTTATCTTTGGCGCCATTCTCGGTTACTTTCTGAGTTTCGGCGCGGACACGACACGGAAATTTCAGGCCAGCGTTTATCAATTGCTTGCGCCGTTTTTCACCACGGGCTCCGGTCTCCAAAAACAAATCACCTCCGTGCGCACCGGATTGAAGTCGCTTGATGAATTGGAAAAGGAGAATTCCGCGCTGCGGGTCGACAATCGCCAGTTGCGCGCCACTAATTCCGCGCTCCGCGATGTCGAACACGAAGTGAACCGGTTGCGCCACGCGCTGAATTATCGGGAGCGCTCGGTATTCAAATTGATCCCGGCGGAAATTGTCACGCGCGACGCGTCGACCTGGTGGCATACCGTCACGATCAATCGCGGCAAGGAAGATCACATCGAAACCGATATGCCGGTTGTAACCGACGAAGGCCTGGTCGGGAAAACCACCACGGTCAGCAACACCATCGCGGTGGTGCTCCTGGTCACGGATGAAAATTGCAAAGTCGCCTCGTCGGTCGAAGGCACGAGGGAGCAGGGGATTGTGTCGGGGGAACGTGTTTCAGGCGGTCTGGCCCCGTTGCTTGATCTGAATTTCTTGACCAAACAAGCCAACCTGCAGCCGGGACAAAAAGCCTACACTTCCGGAGTAGGCGGAGTTTTTCCTTCGGGACTGCTCATCGGGACGGTAAAAAGTTTTAAGGTTCGCGAACTGGATGGTCAGGCGAAACTCTCGCCGGCGGTCGATCTGTCGCATTTGGAAGACGTATTCGTGGTCACCGGACGAAAATGATTTTCTTTGTCATACTGCTGGTGCTGCTGGTGATCGCGCAGATTGCGGAATTTTTCATTCCGCCGCTGGATTGGATGTATCACGCCCATATTTACATCGCGCCGGTGATTGTATTTTACGGGGCGATGGCGCTGCCGTTTCCGTTGATGCTGGCGCTGGCGCTGTTCGCCGGCGTGTTACTCGACGCCCTGACCGTGCAGGTCCTCGGCACCAAAGTTGAAATATCTCTCGGCTCATCGATACTCATTTACGCTGTGCTCGCGGGAATTATGCATGGCTTAAGGCCTTTGTTTATTCGCGGCCGCTGGGAAGTCCATTGCGTGCTGACCGGCCTCTGCACCTCTGCAGTTATTTTGGCGCAATACCTGATGATCACGTTTCGGCGCGGCACGTTCCTGTTCACGCGGGAAGTGTGGTGGCAAATTGGCGGCCCGGGGCTAATGGCCATGCTGATGGCGCCGGTGATTTTTTGGATTTTGAACTGGGTGGCGCGGGTGACGCGTTATCCCTATTTACCGGAAAGGACTTTTGAATGAATCGGCGTCGATTAACTCCGCGATTGCGGATCCAATTTGTCGGCCTGTTAATGTTGCTCGGGATGGGCGCGCTCGGCCTGCGGCTATGGTGGATTCAGGTAGCGCACGGAGCGGAATGGACTGCCCAGATTCGCGGCAGTTCACAGGCCACCGTTCGAATTCCTTCGGTCCGCGGCGAAATCAAGGATCGCAACGGACTGACCTTGGTCCAAAACCGCGCCAGCTACGAAGTGGACTTTTATCTGCCGGAAATGGTGAAGGGGTATCGCGAGCGCTTCGGTTCGCCTCCGTTGGCCGAACATCGGGCCATTATCAGTGGCATGCCCAAGGACGTGAAGGAGCCGGACATCATTAAAATCGTCAATGACGGAATCGTTCCGCGTCTGGAAGATCTCGATCTGGCGCGCGATTACAATTCCAAACAACTCGAGCGGCATTATCGAAACGACACTGAAGTGCCGTATTCCTACATCAAGGACATCGATTTTCCGACGATGGCCAAGTTCTCCGAGCACGACGTCGGGCTTCCGGGAGTCGACATCGCGATCAAACCGGTGCGCTCCTACGTTTACGGTGCGCTTGCGTCGCACATTTTGGGCTATGTCGGCGCGCCAGACGATACCAACCAGGATGAAGCGCGCAAGTTCACGTTTTACCAGGGCGACGTGGAAGGAAAATCGAATATCGAAAGATCGATGGACGAATATCTGCGGGGCAAGCCGGGCGTGCGTTATCTTCGTCGAAACGCAAAGGGATCGATCGACGGCGTCCTGAGGGAAGATCCACCAAAGCAAGGCGCGAACGTTTTCCTGACAATCGACGCGAGAATTCAGGCGATTACCGATGAAGCATTGCGGGCCGTCGCCCGAGCCGGCGCGGTGGTGGTTGATCCAAACAATGGAAACATTTTGGCAATGGCTTCCGTCCCGTCGTTCGACCCGAACGCTTTTATCCCAAGTATCAAGGCGAAGGATTGGCAAGCGCTGCGAAAGGACCCGGCCGACCCATTGGTGAATCGCGCAATCAGTGGGCTCCCACCGGGCTCAACCTTCAAGCTCATCACGGCGCTGGCGGGATTGCGCAAAGGTCTAACGAACAATAAATATAATTGCGGTGGCGGCGTAAGTTACGGCGACCACTTCTTTCAATGCTGGGTGGCGTCAAAACATTATACCCACGGGACGATCGGGCTTGCTGACGCGATCAAGGTTTCGTGCGATTCGTTTTTCTATCAGTACGGCAACGCCGCGGGGATCCAGTCGATTGATACGATCGGCAAAATGTTGGGGATTGGGGAGGAATCGGGGCTACAATTGAGTAGCGAGCAGACTGGCAATATGCCGGGACCCGAGTGGATGCAGATTCATCATCCGCAGGAGCGCTGGTCATCCGCCCAGACGGCGAACGTTTCGATTGGTCAGGGCTATACTCTCGTGTCGCCATTGCAGCTGGCGATGGCCTACGTCGCGGTGGCCAATGGCGGCACCTGTTATTACCCGCGTTTGGTCGACAAGGTACTTAATCAGGACGGCACACCGGTTCTTAATGAACAAGGGAAGCCGGTAAGTTTCGCGCCACGGGTCCGGTCTGATCTTCGGCGTGAAGTTACCCCGGACCAGATCGATATCGTCCGAAAGGGTTTGTGGAAGGTCGTGAACGAAGATGGCGGCACCGGCGGACGCGCGCGACTGAAGAATGTTGTCGTTGCTGGCAAAACCGGAACGGCGCAGGCGACCGAACGCGGACATGAAGAAAATGTTGCGTGGTTTGCTTGTTACGCGCCATACGAGAGCCCGAAATATGTCGTGATTGTCATGGTGCAGGGCGCTTCAGGGCATGGCGGCGAGGTCGCTGGACCGATTGCAACCCGGATTTTGGAACGCACCGTGGCAATGGACGAAGGCAACTTCGACATGCAGGTCGCGTGGGAGGCTCCCGCGCATCACGAAAATCCTTTTCAGTTGGTCAAGTCGGTAGAGTTCAAAGGCTCGAATGTTGGTGGCGGCGATGATGAAGAAGACGCGGGTACCTCCAGCACAGACGTGCAGATGGCCAGTGACAATTCCGCGCCGGATGTCGAACAGGAGCCGGATGCTCAGGGGCAAGTTTCCAAACGTCCGCGGGTCGCCCGTGCCGTTGCGGCGCCCACCCCGCGACCACTTAACTTTTTCGAAAGACTTTTTGGTTCGAAACGGCCGGCTCCGCAGCCGACCCC
The DNA here is from genome assembly GCA_963817335.1 of uncultured Verrucomicrobiae bacterium. Classification (GTDB taxonomy): domain Bacteria; phylum Verrucomicrobiota; class Verrucomicrobiia; order Chthoniobacterales; family UBA10450; genus AV40. Next base: position 733,153 of record CAWFNX010000005.1, read on the forward strand.
CGTTCCACGCCGTCGTTTTTAGCAAATCAATGTCGATCTAACGAGCAATGAACAGTTTCTTGACGATGCTTCCGCTCGCGATCGCGCAACCTTTGGAGATTTATGTTAGACAGAGTGAAGAAAATTTTGGGTATTGGTTCACGCAAGACCGGGAACAAACTGGTAGTCAGCGCGGAAAAACTCGAGCGGCGAGTGGCGTTGCTCGAGAACGGTCGACTCGAAGAATATAGCGTCGAGCGCAGCGGCTCGCGCAACATCGTCGGCAGTGTTTATAAAGGCCGCGTAAAAAACATCGAGATGGGCCTGAAGGCGATGTTCGTCGACATCGGCCTGGACAAAAATGCGTTCCTCCATTTTTGGGACGCCCTTCCCGCGGCCCTCGACAGCGGGATCGAAGAAGTGGACCGGCCGTCGAAAAAGCAGCGCAAACGGATCACCGCGAAAGATATTCCTAGTATCTATCCGGTCGGCTCAGAGGTCATCGTTCAAGTCACCAAAGGGCCGATTGGGACCAAAGGTCCTCGAGTTACGACCAATCTGAGTTTCGCGGGACGATATCTGGTGCTGATGCCGTTCAGCGACCGAAGCGGCATTTCCCGAAAAATCGAAGATCCGAAGGAACGCAACCGACTGCGGAAAATTTTGCGCGATCTTGAAATTCCTGAAGGCATTGGCGTCATCATCCGGACCGTGGGTGAAGGTCAACGCGCGCGTTATTTCGTGCGGGATTTGCGTTTTCTCCTCGACCAATGGGCGGAAGTCGAGCAGCGGATCCGCGATCACCCGGCGCCTTGTCGGGTGTTCGAAGAACCGGATCTGATTGAACGAACTGTGCGCGATTTTTTGACCGAAGAAATCGACGAGGTGCTGGTGGACGACCGGGAAGCGCTCGAGCGAATGGGGCAGCTGGTCGACAAGATTTCGCGCCGGTCGCACAGTCGCTTGAAACATTATGATGGAGCCGAGCCAATCTTCGAGGCTCTCGGCATCCAGAAACAAATTGATGATGCGTTTCATCGACAAGTCTGGCTGCGGTGCGGTGGCTACATTGTCATCGACGAGACGGAAGCGCTGGTAGCGGTGGACGTGAATACTGGCCGAAACAAGGGCGGCCGGGACGTGGAGAAGACCATTCTGCAAACCAACCTCGAGGCCGCGGACGAAATCGCGCGGCAATTGCGTTTGCGAAATATCGGCGGCCTGATCATTGCCGATTTCATCGACATGAAGAGTCGCAAGGATCAACAGGCGGTCTTCAATTTAATGAAGGAACGGCTCAGGCGCGACAAAGCGAGGACCCACGTGGTGCCGATTTCACAGCTCGGCCTGATGGAAATGACCCGGCAACGGGCGCAGGAAAGTTTGAGCGACACGATCTACGAAAATTGCCCGTACTGCGGGGGGCGCGGTGTGGTCAAGACATCGATGAGCACCAGCGTTGAGTTGCATCGGACCTTGAACACCGTCATGCGCAAATATCAGGATAGCGTCCACGATTTTCGCGTCATCTTGAATCCGGACGTGCTCAAACGGTTGAAAGAAGAAGACGAAGAATTGCTGATTGAGCTTGAGCGACGGTACGCCGGCAAATTGATGTTCCGGGGTGACCCGACCTATCATCACGAAAAGTTTATCGTGACCGACGCCAACACGGGCGCCGAACTGAAGTCGTAAGTTCATCCAAGCGTAGGCAGGGACCTCTGGTTTTTGGGGTGCTCCTTATTGGAGGGCAAATCCGCCCGATTAGGGCATTGATTTCAGGGGTTGACCGCCCCGCGGCGTTTTGTTAGAACCTGCGGCCTTGGGTAAAACCAGGCCTAAATTCGGTGCTTGACGCTGGGTGACGGTTTCGTGTTAAAAGGCACGGAACAACCTGAATCAGCATCGAGTTGGCCCTGAAACAGCCTATAAAAAACAATTATTTTTTTTATTGACGAACTTCTGTAGAAACCCTAAACGCATAGCCAAGTTATGAAAAAACTGACCTTAACCTTTTGCGCATTGTTCGCATTATTCGCAGCAGCGCCGGCAATTTTTGCCGACGGCCCGGAACAGTATTCCGGCAAGAAAGAAGTGATGCAGCCGGCACCGCCGGTGTGCGACTTCTATCGCGCTCATGAATGGGACCTCGGTATCTGGGGGGCCTTCGCCTTCGCCTCAGAGACCGGCACAAACGATGTCGCGGAAAACGACCCGTTCGTCACCACGATAGGTGGTGTCGTGCAACCCACCGAGGTCGATCCGAGTACATTCGATATCTTTACCGGCTTCAATCAGGAGCAGAGAAGTGATAACCCGGACCAGCGAGTAAACATCGGTCAAGTTAGCAAGAACCAACTCTTCGCCCGCGACGATGCCTGGGGCGGCGGTGTTGATGTAAAATATTTCTTTAGCCGTTATTTCGGCGTCGGCCTGGAAGGACTCGGCCTGGCCGCGAAGACAAACTTCGTCGGCGGCGGCGTAGCGACGTTGACTGTGCGTTATCCGTTCGGACGTTTCGCTCCGTATGCGTGGGGCGGCATGGGTTTCATCGAGGGCGGAGCTACCACCTACAAGTTTTTCAACGAGAAAGCCACTCAGACGGCCGTCGGCACGTCGCTTCCTGGAGGAGCTAGCATTTTATTTCCGGGAGGTGTGTCGCCCTACACCGGCACATACGTTACCAACGAGCAAGAATTCTTCACCACGGATCCGGTTTACAATCACCACATCCGAGCGCTCGGTCAGTTGGGCATCGGAATGGAATTCCGTGTGACCTGCCACATCGGTTTAATGGCGGACTTCTCTTGGAACTTTGTCTTCGGCCATGATGATCCAGACAAGATCACGTTGATCACCCAACAGGGCACGGACATCACGAATTTCCAAGGAGCTCCGTTTGCCAGGATACCGGTTGTCAATCAGGCCCTTGAACTGAAGCCCGGCCAAGGCAGTGATAATCAGGATTTCGGCATGGTCCGCTTCGGCGTCACCTTTTCTTACTAAGGTCAGAAACGCATAATTTAAACGCCGGAATGCCTCGTGCATTCCGGCGTTTTCTTTTCCCGGATTCGATTGTCGGCTAAATTTGCGAAGGCGCTGGGCGGCGCGAAATTGGGGCAATGTCATTTGCCGCAGTTCTCGACAATCTCGCGTTACGAAAGTCCGTCTCGGTTCGTCAGTTCGAACAACTGATTACGCCCAAGTCCGACTTCGAGCTGGAGTCGATGGCCCAAACATCCCGGGCGCTGACGTTACGGAACTTTGGCAGGACGATGCGTTTGTTCGCGCCCCTTTATCTTTCAAACGAGTGCATTAATAACTGCCGCTATTGTGGTTTTTCGCGCGACAATCCAATTCTGCGCGTCACCCTCAGCGTTGAGGAAGTCGCAGCGGAAGCTCATTATCTTTGGGAGGCGGGTTTTCGCCAGATCCTACTGGTAGCGGGCGAACACCCCAAGTTCATCAGTGGCGATTATTTGATCGATTGCATTAGGGTATTGACCCCGCAATTTCCGTCCGTCGCGATCGAAGTCGGGCCAATGACGACTGAGGATTACTCTCCGATCGTTCAGGCTGGCGCTGAAGGTCTGGTCGTTTATCAGGAGACCTACCACCGCGGCGTCTACGCCGAGCTCCACACCGCCGGGCCCAAACGGGATTTTGATTACCGCCTCAGTTCACCGGAGAGAGCCTACGCTGCCGGATTTCGGCGGCTTGGGATCGGGGCGTTGCTTGGTTTGTGGCGCTGGCAGGATGAAGCAGTCGCGCTCGCGGCCCACGTGGAATATCTCTTGCAACACTGCTGGCAGGCCCAAATCACGGTGAGTCTTCCCCGGCTCCGGCCCGCAGCCGGGGGATTTCAACCTCTGTTTTTCATAACCGACCGCGAATTGGCCCAGTTCATTTGCGCGATGCGGATTACCTTTCCCCAGGTTGGGATCGTATTGAGTACCCGGGAACGTCCGGCTCTAAGGGACGCATTGGTTTCGCTGGGTGTTACGATGATGAGCGCAGGGAGCCACACGGAGCCTGGCGGTTATACCCGGCGCGGCACCGAACACCTGCATCGTACCGTGCGCGGTCGTATTGTGCCGCCGGAGTTTCAAGACGGCGAAGACGAACTGGCGACCGGTCAGTTTGAAATCAGTGACGACCGCTCGCCGGCAAAAATCGCGGCATTGTTACGGGAGCGAGGCTTGGAGCCGATTTGGAAAGATTGGGAGCAAACGCTTACCGGTTAATGAGGATTTATCTCAACGGCGAAGAAGCGGAGATTCAGGGTGCTGGCAACGTTGCCGAGCTGGTAGACCGCTATCAGATGTCGCGACAGGCGGTCTTGGTCGAGCACAACGGTGTCGCACTCCATCGGCGCGAGTGGGAGCAGCGGATCCTTGCCGATGGGGATCGAATTGAAGTTATTCGCGTTGTTGCCGGCGGTTAGGAGCGCTCCGCAACTCTAACGACTACGCGCATTCCGTCCTTGCGCACAACAGTGATCGCCGTGTTTGACGGAATGAATTCGCCCTGTGTGACAACGTCGATGATCTGATCGAGAAACCGGGCCTTTCCGCTCGGCCGCAGGATCGACAATGAAGTTCCCTCCGTCCCCGGCGACAAGTCCAGCGCTGTTGCAAATTCTCGCGGGACCCCGGCCAAAGACGGTCCCGGCGGATTCGCCGTCATCAGAGCAAAGCGGCGATAGATACTTGTCTTCGGCAAATATCGGGCCAGCAGCGCAATCACGATCCCGGCGCCGATCAAAGCGAGAAAAAGATTCAGCAGTGGGATCGCAAGCACGCGGCCGGTCGGGAAAAATGTCTCGCCCGGATAGCGGTCGACCATGGCCCAGAATAACGAAGCCAGCATGAGGAACACGCCGACTACGCCAAAAACAATTGTGGAGTGGGCAAAGAAAAGGATCTCAATAATCACAAGCACCATTCCCAAAACAAAAAGGGCGACGACCTCCCAACCGGCGAGTCCGGCCAAGTAATGGCCGAGGAAAAACAGCGCGAAACAGACCGCTGAAACGATTCCGGGCAGACTTGCGCCTGGAATCTTGAATTCGAGCCACGCTCCAATTATGCCTCCAAGCAAAAGCAACGGCGCCAAGGCGGTGATCCAAAACGCAAGTTGTTCGAAACCGGTCGGGCCAAGCGAAACCGCGTTACCTTTCAGTCCCGCTTTCTGCATTAAATCGGCAACGGAATCGGCAATTCCATCCGCGAGCACAGGCTTGCCGTTTATTTTTTCGGCCGCTTCCTGCCCGTTCAAGGTCAACAACGTTCCTTTGGGATGAATAACGCGGTCGCCGATTTTCACTTCTTTGTCTTTGGTCATGAACGCTTCGCCAATGTCCGGGTTGTGACCGTTCTTCAGGGCTGAGCCGCGGATTAGCGCCGACCAGTAGGAAATTGTTTTTTCCCGTTCGGTGAGGGGCAGGTCTTCTCCCGTGGACAGGACTGGAGCCGCTGCGCCGATTGCGCTGACCGGCGCCATATAAATGTGTTGGGTCGCCAGGGCGACCAGGGCCCCGGCCGAGCCGGCGTTTGAATTGATAAACGTGTAGGTCGGAATCTTGGCGTGATTCAAAACGCTCGTGATCTCCTCCGCGGCGTCAAGACGCCCTCCGTAGGTGTTCATTTCAAAAATCATCGCGCTGGCGTTGTTGGTCTCCGCCAGCTTCTCCGCCCGCCGCAGAAACATGAGCAGCGACGGAGAGATTTCGCCCCGCAACGGAACTACGACTACGTCGCCCTTGTGAATCACCTCCCGCGTGTAGCCGGTCTCGAGCAGAGCGAACGTCGTAATCAGGCTGAGGATCAACAATCTCTTCATCGGTTGGAAACCATCAAGGTCAGGCTAAATTTGGCATCGCTTCAGAGAGCAAACGAGCGAAAAATCAAACCGGTGATTCCTTCCGAAACAGTCGAACAAATCGCGACAGCCAACGATATCGTTGAAGTCATCGGTTCTTATTTTCCACTGAAACGCGCCGGCGCAAACTTTAAGGCCCTTTGTCCGTTTCATCAGGAAAAGACACCGTCGTTTCACGTCAACCCGCAACGGCAGACTTTTCACTGCTTCGGGTGCGGGGTGGGCGGCAGCGTTTTCCGTTTCGTCATGGAATACGAGCACGTCGACTTTCCGATCGGCGGTTCGGAAATTGGCCGCGCGCGTCGGCATTCCGATTGTCGAACAGCGCGCCAGCGAAGATGAAGACCGCCAACATGAATCGCGGCGGACCTTGTTAAAGCTGCATGCGGAGGCGGCTGACTGGTTTCAGGATAATCTTCTAAAAAAGGAATTTGCCGAACCGGCCCGGACTTATTTGAAAAATCGCGGAATCGACCGGCAGGTGGCGAAAGATTGGCAGCTCGGGTTTGCACCGGACAACTGGGACGCATTTTTGAAGTGGGCCGTCGGCCGCGGTTATTCCCGGACGCAACTTTTGCAGAGCGGGCTGGTCAAGCCACGCGATGAGGAACATCCAGGCGGAGACATTTACGATCGTTTTCGCGGCCGAATCATGTTTCCGATCTGCAACGATGTGGGCGAAGTGATCGCATTCAGCGGCCGATTACTCGAATCGGATCCGAAAGCTGCAAAGTATGTGAATTCTCCTGAGACGCCCCTTTTTCAAAAGGGCCGCGTTTTGTTCGGGCTTAACAAGACAAAACGGGCATTGATCGAAGCAAGCTGCGCGATTGTTTGTGAAGGCCAACTCGATTTGATCAGCTTGTTTGAAGCAGGCATTAAGAACGTCGTGGCGCCACAAGGGACCGCCTTTACCGATCATCAGGCCCGGATCCTGAAGCGCTTCGTCAACGAAGTAGTGCTTTGTTTTGACGCCGACCAGGCCGGCCAAAAGGCGGCCCAACATTCGCTCGATTCCCTTCTTCAGCACGATCTTGTTGTTCGGATCGTCGAGATGCCCGCCGGAGAGGATCCGGATTCTCTCATTCGCCGAAATGGGAAAGAAGAATTTGAGAAACGGGTCGCAGCAGCGCGCGATTTCTTCGATCATTGGATCGAGCGGGAGGCGGCGAGTGTGGACCAAGGATCGCTCGGCGCGAAAATGCAGTTAGCGCGCAAGCTGGCCGAAACCGTGGGCCAAGTGCGCGATCCGTTGATGCGCGGCCAAGTTCTAAACAAGATGAGCGCACGGCTGGGCGTCCCGGCTTCCGAATTTGAAAAGCTTGTGCCGCAACAACGACGCGAGCGCGGGCCGGACCGAGAGACTGCCGGGGTTGAACTCGGTATTATGCCGCGGCACGACGTAGCGATGCTTTGTCTGTTGGCCTTGCGGGACGAAGCCGCCCGGAATTTCCTCCTGCAACAGAACTGGCGCGAAGTGTTGGAACAGATCGCCGGTACCGAGTTATTGGCCAGGATCCTGGAGAGCAATCTGCGTCCGGAGGAGCCCGCCTCGCTCAATGCGTTCATGTCGAATCTCTCCGCGAAAGAGGAAGGCCTGGTTTCTGCTTGGCTGATGCAAAGGGTGCCAGCAAATGCGCTGGAGGTGACGGAAAGCTGGTGGAAGGGCCTGATGCAGGGGACCTTGCGCCGCCAGCTGGAGATCGCGGAAACGCGAATTCGCCTCCCGCAATTGACCACCGGCGAGGTAGTGAATTTACAGAAAGAAATTGTTGACCTACGTGAGCAACTCCAGCAGATTTCCGGGCTTTCGTCTATTCCTGGGGCCGGCCGTTAATTGTCGATCCGCAGGAATCGTGACCGAAGGCCACAACCCTTAACCTACAGTCTTGGCCAGACACTCGAAAGCACGGAGGGCTCTTCGCCGATCAGCGGCGAAGCGGCCGAAATCTAAACGCGCCCGCCGCAATCCGACGTCTCGCATTGATGCCCCGCCGTTACGATCGAAAAACGGGGCCACAAGAATCGAGGCGTTCAAAACGAAACGAATTACCAAATTAGTGCGCGCGCGTCGGGCGACCCCGAATTCGTTGCTCAAACCAAAGACCGAGGCGGACGCCGCCAGCGACATCCAGGCCCGGTTACGCGAGCTGATCAAACTGGCGAAAGAGCAGGGCTATCTCACATTTGACGACCTTAACGAGGCGCTGCCGGAAGGAATTACCGACGCTAACGAGCTGGACGCCATTCTCACGCGACTGCGCCGGATGGAGATCGATGTCATCGAAGCGTCCGATGTCGACCGTCACAAAGAGATCAAGAAGGATCCCGACGAGGAGGAAGAGGAAAAGCCAGAGACGAAACTCGACATCCTCGACGACCCGGTGCGGATGTATCTCAAGCAAATGGGCCAGGTCCCGCTGCTGACCCGGGAACAGGAAGTCGAAATTTCCAAGCGGATTGAAGAAGCCGAAAACATGGTGCAAAAGCACATCAACCGTTTTGGTTTCACCGCCCAGGCCCATCTCGACCTTGCCCAAAAGCTGACCGAAGGGCGGGAACGTTTCGATCGCGTCATCCTCGACAAGAAAATTGAGAGTCGCGAACGTTACATGAAAATTCTGCCGCGTTTGTGCAAGCAGGTCGAGAAGCTCGCCAACGACATCACTCAACAGTACGCCAAGATGTCGGCCGGTTCGAAGAGGGACAGCAAACGGTTGAAAGGTTTCCAACGGTCACTCGGCTCGCTTCAACGGCTGTATCCAAAGTTCTATTTCAAACAAAAGGTCACTGAAGAGTTTGTTCATTTGGCGGACGAGCATTACCGGACGCTCCTGGCTGTCCAGCATGAGACGTCCAAAAAAGGGCGCGCCCCAGGCGCTCGCACACCCGTTTGCCAAAAATCGCGAGACCTTGAAAAATCGCTCTGGTTGTCGCTCGACGAATACTCGGAGCAATATCAGTCGCTCAAAACCTGGTTGCGAAAAGCGCTGCGCGCAAAAACCGAAATGGTCGAAGCAAATCTTCGACTGGTGATTTCGATCGCCAAAAAATATACAAACCGTGGACTTTCGTTTCTCGACCTGATCCAGGAAGGCAACATGGGCCTGATGAAAGCCGTCGAGAAGTTTGAGTATCGCCGCGGCTACAAATTTTCGACCTACGCGACATGGTGGATCCGGCAGGCGATTACCCGTTCAATCGCCGACCAGGCCCGGACGATTCGCATCCCGGTGCACATGATCGAGACGATCAACAAGCTGATGCGTGTGCAGAAGCAGTTGGTCCAGGAATACGGGCGTGAACCCACCCCTGAGGAAGTCGCGGAAGAAATTTTGCTGCCGGTGGATCGCGTCCGTGCCGTGTTAAAAATGGCTCAGCAGCCGATCTCGCTGCAGTCGCCGGTCGGCGAAAGCGAAGAAACTAACTTCGGCGATTTTATTGAGGACAAGGGAGCAGAAAATCCCTGCGACATGACCGCGATCGTCTTGCTGAAAGAGAAGATCAAAGACGTGCTCGAGACCTTGACCGAACGGGAACGCCAGGTTCTCGAACAACGCTTTGGTTTGGTCGACGGTTACAGCCGCACCTTGGAAGAAGTGGGACGCCAGTTTCGAGTGACCCGGGAACGGATCCGCCAAATCGAAGCCAAAGCGTTGCGGAAAATGCGCCATCCGACCCGCATTCGGCAGTTGGAAGGATTTTTGGAAGCGCCCGAGGTGTAAGGTCTTACCGCACCTTCCGTTGTCGCGCTGCGCGCAACTTTCGAACACCAAGTTTGTTCAATTCGCGAGGAAATGAAACGCGAAGACGATCAGCAATTGTGGGACCTTCTGGGCCAGGCTTCGGAGCCGAAGCTTTCGCCCTTTTTTGCGCGCAATGTTGTTCGAACCATTCGGCAACGCTCACGGCCGTTTGAATCGCTGCGGAACTGGTTCAGTCCGCGTCGACTCGTGCCGATCGCCGGGCTCGCTGTAGCAATCATCGCGGCCGTATTGACGATTCATCAGCCAGTAATTCACAAATCTTCCGACAGCGCGCCGGACGTGATTGCCCAGATTGACCCGCAGGATTATGACGTTGTCGCTGACTTGGACGAATTGCTGGTCACCGACGAAAGCAACTTGTGGGACGACGATACGCAAACTTTGTAAGCACGGGCGCAGCGGTTGCGGTGTTTCTAATAGGCTGGCCGCTAATCGCAACGGCCCAGCCGCATGGCCAGCAGGGCCCCGCCGGTAACGCCAGAGCGATGCCTGCGCCGCATCGCGCTCCTGCATTCAACGATCCCCGCCAGCGATTCATGGCGATGCCACCCCAAGATCGGCAAATTTTTCAAAGGAACGCCGAGCGTTGGATGCAAATGGGTCCGGACGAGCGCCGACTCATGCGCCAGCGCGATAGAATCTACCGTGCGCAGGTTAGCAAGGAAGTAGACGCGGCGTTACGAGAATCTGGTCTGCACCTCGAAGGTGAAAAGCGCGCACAATTTGAACAGCGCTACCTGCAGGAGCGCCGCCGGATCGAGCATTCATTGCGGCAAGAAATCGAAAGCAAGCGTCAACAGCAGCTACCCGCGCTCCAGGAACGCTTGAAAAAGGAATTCCAGGAAACGTCTCCTGCGACAACGTCGACGTCAGCGCCGGCGACCTCGGGATCGCCGAAAAAATAAAACCGGCGGGCGTTTCCACCCGCCGGTTCCAAAAATCTCTGACGTGTCGTTTAACGCCAGCGGCGATAATGCCGATGGTACGCCCGCGAGTAATAAACTCGGTGACCGTGATACCAGTAGAACGACGGCCCATGGCGGTACCCGTAATAAGGATACGGATATCCATAGCCGTAATAGGGGTAGGGATATCCCGGATACCCAAAACCGATCCCTACTGCCACTCCGGCGTTAGACTGTGGCGCCGACGCGAAGGCGAAGCCGCCCGCAACTAGCGCGATTAAAAGTAGTTTCTTCATGTCTGCTTACCTCCCCAATTCCTAATAATTGAACTAAAGCTTCGACGAAAAGTTGCTCGAATTATTCGGTCACGCTCACCGCGGAATACTTGGGATAGCCGGTCACGCAAAGGTCAGGCCCGATTTTTTCAAATCGGATCCGGTCCAAACGCGCGCTCTCCGATGTCGACCGTGAGCCATTGCCGGCAAATGCAGTCACGCCGCCGCCGCTGAAAATTGGCGCAATGTAAATTTGCACCTTGTCGATCAAACGTTGATCCAGTGCGTGCCCCAGAACATCGCCGCCGCCTTCGATGGTGACGCTTACCACGTCTTTTTTTCCAAGATCGGCTAAAACAGCCCCCAACGGTTCATCGCGATAAACTAACGTTTGCTTCGCGTTACGGTCGGTGAAAACGCGAGCACGGCGTGGAAGTTTCCCCGAACGCGTCATCACCACCCGAATGGGTTGGCGAGAAGCGCCAGCGTTACGAACCGTCAAACGGGGATTGTCGATTCTGAGCGTTTCAGCCCCGATCAGTATCGCGTCGCTTTGTGTGCGTAATGTTTGAGCATCGCGCCGCGCCGCGGCGCTGGTGATCCATCGCCCTTCACCTTTCGGCAAAGTCAGGCGCCCATCCAGGCTCATTCCACATTTTGCAGTTACGAATGGGATCCCAGTCGCTATCCACTTATTAAACGCTTCGTTTAGACGGGCGCACTCTTCCGCGAGCACACCGCTGCGGATTTCGATTTCAGCGTTCTGCAAGATTTCCAGTCCCCGACCGCGATGCCGCGGATTCGGGTCCGCCATGCCGATTACGACCGCCTTTACCCCTGACCGAATGATTGCCTCGGTACATGCGCCAGTGCGACCGACCGACGAACATGGTTCGAGCGTGACATACAAGACCGCACCTTTTGGCACCGACTGTTTGAAACGCCGCAGACATTCGATCTCTGCATGGGGCAGGCCGGCGCGGCGATGGTGCCCCCGGGAGACGATTCGGCTGCCTAAGACGAGGACGGCACCCACCGCCGGATTTGGACTGGTTTGGCCGGCTGATTTTTTTGCCTCGCGCAATGCCTCGCGCATGAACCGTTCGTCATTATTCATTTGAACGATGTAATATTCGGTGTCGAGCGGCTCGCGCAAATCTTTCGCTTTTCTACTTGGCGAATCTGTCGCGCCCGACTTACTTAGAGAAAACCCCCAAACACTATGGCCACCAAAACTGAAGAGAAATCCGGTGCCGACAAGGTAACCGCAGCCCGAAACAAGAATCTCGACCTCGCTATCCAGCAGATTGCAAAAGACTATGGCGAAGGCGCAATCATGAGGCTGGGCGCCGAAAAGATCGTCGATATCGATGTTATTCCGACCGGGAACATTCTGATCGACCGCGCCCTCGGCGTCGGGGGATTCCCTCGCGGCCGGGTCGTGGAAGTTTACGGCCCCGAATCTTCGGGCAAAACCACTCTCACCCTGACGGTGATTGCGCAGGCCCAAAAACGTGGCGGCTTGGCCGCGTTTATCGACGTCGAACACGCGCTCGATCCGCAATACGCCAAAAAACTCGGTGTGAACCTGGACGATCTCCTGGTTTCCCAACCGAGCTCAGGCGAAGAAGCGCTCCGAATCTGCGAAACGCTGATCCGTTCCAACTCGCTTGACGTTATCGTCGTCGATTCGGTCGCCGCGCTGGTTACCCGCGCGGAACTGGAAGGCGAGATCGGCGACACGACGGTTGGCGCGCAAGCGCGTCTGATGAGCGCGGCCCTGCGAAAACTCACGTCGCTGATTTCAAAGGCCCGAACCTGCTGCGTTTTTACCAACCAAATCCGGGAAAAAATCGGGGTGATGTTTGGCAATCCCGAGACCACGCCGGGCGGTAAAGCACTGAAGTTCTATGCCAGCGTCAGGATTGATATCCGCCGCATCGGCGCGATTAAGCAGACCGACGGCAGTGTCACCGGCAATCGCACCAGAGTGAAAGTGGTGAAGAACAAAGTGGCGCCGCCTTTCACCGAGGCCGAGTTCGATATCATGTACAACGAGGGAATCTCGACGACCGGATCGCTTCTCGATCTCGCGCTGGAAAAGCAGATAATCGAAAAACGGGGTTCATGGCTGAATTACAAAGGCACGCAGCTTGCCCAGGGCCGCGACGCCGCCAAGGAAGTGTTGAAGGATGACCCGAAACTTTATTCGGAAATCGAGGCCGCGGTGCAAGCTAAATTGAACGAGGACAAGGATTAAGCCTTCTAAAACCAACATGATCTATCGATTTGTCCCCGCGCTCGTTTTCTTTTTCACTTTAGCCACCGCGAACGCGGCCACGCCGAATCCGGGAGCGCCGGTTCGATTGATTCCCGGTTTGGGCAATGTCCATCATCCGGTCTCGACCAAGAACAAGGAGGCGCAGCAGTTTTTCGATCAGGGCTTGAACCTCGTCTACGGGTTTAATCACGATGAAGCCCGTCGTTCTTTCATGCGCGCGGCCGAGCTCGATCCAAAACTGGCAATGGCGCACTGGGGCGTCGCGCTGACACTCGGACCAAATTACAATCTGCCGGTTGATCCGGAGCGGGAGCGCGCCGGTTATGATGCCGCCCAGCGCGCCGTCGCGCTCAAGCAAAACGCGTCCGAGCCGGAGCAGGCCTACATCGACGCGCTTGTCGTCCGCTATTCCAACGACCCGAATGCGGATCTGCACGCCCTCGACCAGGCCTACAGCGACGCGATGCGTAAATTATCGGCGCGTTATCCGGACGATCTCGACGCCGCCACTCTTTTTGCCGAGAGCATGATGAATTTGAATCCGTGGAAGCTTTGGACTGCTGATGGCAAAGCCGCTGAAGGAACCGATGAAATCGTTTCCGTGCTCGAATCAGTTTTGAAACGCGACCCGAACCATCTCGGCGCAAACCATTATTACATTCACGCGGTTGAAGCGTCTACACACCCCGAGCGGGCATTGCCGAGCGCCGAACGAATCGGAAAACTTGCGCCGGCTGCCGGTCATCTGGTTCACATGCCCGCGCACATTTACTCGCGCGTTGGCGATCATCCGGCCTCGGCGCATTGCAATGAGCTTGCCATTGCCGCCGATAAAAAATTCCTCGGGACAACGCAGGAGCAAGGCGTTTATCGACTGATGTACTACAGCCACAACATGCATTTCCTGGCATTCGCTGCCTGCATGGATGGAAATTTTGCTGAAGCGCGCGATGCAGCGGCAAAGTTGGTATCAAACGTCGCACCTGGTGTGAAAGCGATGCCCGAGCTAGAAGGATTTCTACCCACTCCGATGATCGTGCTGTTCGCGTTTGAGCGCTGGAACGATCTTCTGAAATTCCCCGCGCCAGACGCTTCATTGGTCATCACCAACGCGATCCGGCATTCGTTTCGTGGCATTGCGTTCGCCAACACCGGCAAAACCGCGGAAGCCGAACAGGAACAGAAGCAGTTCCACGATTCCATTTCGAAAATACCCGCTGACACGATGTACGATCCGCTGAACAAAGCGGCCGAGGTGATCAAAGTCTACGAGTATGTCCTGAGTGGTGCGGTTGCGCGCAGCCGTGGCGACAACCCCGCGGCGATTGAATCTCTGAAACAAGCCACCGCGGCGGAAGACGCCCTCAATTACAGCGAGCCGCCTTCGTGGTATCCGCCGGTGCGCCCAATGCTTGGAAGACTTCTGCTCGCGAACAATCAGGCGGCAGAAGCGGAGAAGGTGTTCCGCGAGGATCTCGAGCGGAATCCGCGGCATGGCCGTGCTCTTGGCGGTTTGCGCGATACATTAAAGGCCCAAAATCGAGAATACGAAGCCGATCAAATCGATCGGCAATTTCGCGCGGCCTGGAAAGTTGCTGAGTCCACGAACGCATCCCCGCGCTAAGCTTCCTGACACAAATTCAGCCTGAGGTTTTCAGGTCTTCCGAATTCGTGTTTATTCGTGTTCATTCGTGGTGAGAAGCTCTATGACCTCGGCCCAGATCCGCCAATCGTTTCTCGATTTCTTCCGCGAGAAGAAGCACACCATCGTGCCGTCGTCCCCACTTTTGCCCGACGCTCCGAATCTGCTTTTCACCAACGCGGGCATGAACCAGTTCGTGCCGATTTTTTTGGGACAACAAAAGCCCCAATGGAAGCCGCCCCGCGTGACCGACACCCAGAAATGCATTCGCGCCGGCGGCAAACACAACGATCTCGACGACGTCGGACTCGATACTTATCACCACACGTTTTTCGAAATGCTCGGGAACTGGAGTTTTGGCGATTATTTTAAGAAGGAAGCAATCGAATGGGCGTGGGAACTGGTGGTTGAGTGTTGGAAATTTCCCGCGCAACGGCTTTACGCGACGGTTTACAAACCGGGGCCCGGCGATCCGAGCGAGTTCGATCAGGAAGCGCACGATCATTGGGCGCGGTTGTTTCGAGATGCGGATCTCGACCCCAAGATCCACGTCCTTGGTTTTGGGAAAACCGACAATTTTTGGATGATGGGCGACACCGGCCCGTGCGGACCATGTTCCGAGCTCCATGTCGATCTAACTCCGGACGGTGACACTCGCGGCGCGCTGGTGAACAGAACGATCCGCGTTGTATCGAGATTTGGAACCTGGTGTTCATTCAGTTCAACGCCAACCCGGACGGAACGTTCACGCCCCTGCCGCAACGACATGTCGATACCGGAATGGGTTTCGAGCGCGCGACGGCAATTATTCAGGGAACGAAAAATCTCACTGATTTTTCCGGCACGGTTTCGAATTACGAGACCGACGTGTTCCGCCCGATTTTCGACGAGATCGAAAAACTCAGCGGCAAAAAATACGCAAGCACGCTGCCGATTGTAGGGCGTCTCGGTGAGACGCCGGCGGCTGACACAGCCGCCCTACAACAAATCCAGATCGATATCGCGTTTCGGGTGGTCGCCGATCACATCCGCGCGCTCAGTTTTGCCATCGCTGACGGAATCATTCCCTCGAACGAGGGACGTGGTTATGTGTTGCGTCGCATTTTGCGCCGCGCAGTGCGGTATGGTCGCTCGTTAGGTTTCCACGAACCGTTCTTTTTCAAACTGGTCGACGTTGTAGCCAAAACGATGGGCGGCTTCTTTCCGGAACTCGAGAAAAAGCAAAAACACGTCGAGGAAACGATCAAGCGCGAAGAAGAATCGTTTAACAAGACGCTCGATAAAGGAATCGAGATGTTTGAGCGCGAAGCGACAACCGAAAAATCGACAATTTCCGGAGCTTTCGCGTTTCGACTCTATGACGAGCAGGGCTTTCCGCTGGATCTAACCGAGTTAATGGCGCGCGAGCGTGGATTAAGCGTCGATGTGGTTGGTTTTGAAAAATTGATGGACGAGCAGCGCGAACGCGCGCGCAAAGCTCGAAAAAAAGAAACGATCGCGGTTGAAGGAGAGATCGCCGCAAAGCCTACCAGATTTCTTGGCTACGATTTTTTGGAAACAGAGGCCGTTGTGGAAACGGTTTTGCCCGGCAGTAAGCCGGACGAGCTGAGCATCGTTCTGGATCAAACAGCCTCCTATGCCGAGAGCGGCGGGCAGGTCGGCGACCGCGGATTACTGCACGTTCCGGGACATGACCGCACCGAAGTCGGACAGATGCAGGTCGTCGACACGCAAAAACGAGGCAATGTTTTCATTCACCGTGCTCGGGTAATTATGGGGCGCGCGCCGGAACCGGGCGAAGCTGTTCGCGTCGCGATCGATCTGGATCGAAGGAAAATGATTCAAGGCCATCACACTGTGACCCATTTGTTGCACTGGGCCCTTCATCAAGTCGTTAGTAAAGATGCGACGCAGAAGGGGAGTTATGTCGGTCCCGACAAATTAACTTTCGACTTTTCGAGCGCACCGCTGACGCCGCAACAAAAGCACGAGGTCGAGCGGCTGGTGAACGAAAAGATTGAGGAGAGCGCGCCGGTTTCGTGGACAGAAATTCCATACGAGCAAGCGAAACAGCGAAAAGAGATCCAGCAATTTTTCGGCGAAAAATACGGCGACCTTGTTCGCGTTGTTCAAATTGGTGGCGACGCAAAGAAATTGAACGGTTACTCGATGGAGTTGTGTGGTGGCACCCACGTCAAGTCGACGAGCGAGATTGGCGCGTTTCGAATTGTGAAAGAGGAAGCGATCGCTGCCGGCACGCGACGTATTGAAGCGGTCGCGGGTGATGCGGCGCGGGTCTGGGCGAAAGAGGAAGCGCAGCGTCAGCAGGAACGATTTGAGATCCTGGCGCGAAAGAAACCGGATATTACGCCGCTGCCGGTTTTCACCGACACGGTGCAAACGAACAAGGTGCTGGAGCAGATCGACGCGCGCGCGGCGCATCTGGAAAAATTGGATGCCGATGTGCGCGAATGGGAAAAGAAGCACGCCAAACAAGCGGAAGCGGAATTGCAGAGTCGGAGCGCGCAGATTGCCAACGAGCTGGCGCTTTCGAAAGCCGGGCAGAAGATTTGTGTCGCCAAGATCCCGGAAGCCGACGGAAAATTGCTGCAGGCGGTGGCCGATGCGCTGAAAACGAAATTCGCCGGACCAATTGTTCTCGCCGGAGTGAAAGACGGCCGCGTCGCGCTGGTGGCGATGGTTCCGAAGGACCAGGTGTCAAAGATCCAGGCGAACAAAATCATCCAGGCGATCGCGCCGCTTGTTGGTGGTAAGGGCGGCGGTCGTCCGGAAAATGCGCAGGGTGGCGGGACGGACCCGAGAAAGATCGACCAGGCGGTGATGGAAGCGCACCAGCTGCTGGTGGCGGCGCTCAGTTCTTAGGGGGCGCCGCCTTTCCGCCAAGGCTACGGCGTGCCAAGGCTCGCGCTCGGGGTACGCGCGTGTTTTACGAGCAGCTTCGGATTTTTGCCGTCGATCGACATCCGATAAATCGACGGCTCCTTTTCGTTTTCTTTTTGGATGATGCAAAGAAATTCGCTGGGGCTTAGCCAAACCGGCTCCCAAACAAAATCGTTCTTGCCCGTTACCCGCACTGCTTTCTCAGCCCCGAGATCGAATTTCTCGATCGCCGGCTGCGGACCGTCCCAGTTTTTGCGTTGGTGCTCGGCGCCGCAATCGACATCCATCAGGGCGGTTTTGCCGTCGGCCACTGCGATTCGGCGCTCCGGACCGGGCCGGTTCTTGGCATCGCCTTCGGTATTAAACGCGATTCGGGTACCGTCCGGTGAGATGTCGGGAAGCGCACCGTTCGCGACTTTCTTCGTGTGCGTCCCATCGAGGTCGGCAACGAAAATATTCTCGCCCTGCTCGTAGGCGATTTTTCGCGGCGAGGCAGCGAACGCAACGGTTGCGCCGAAGACAATTAACAGTGTTGAGGACAGGGTTTTTCGATTCATGGGATTGCAAGAGTGACGAAGAACGTTGCTGCCAGTGCAAGGAATAAGACCATCAGATAAATCAACCCGCCGGTAAAAAACTTGAGCGTGCTGATGAACCAGCCTTGCCGGTAAACGTATCGGATCGACAGGAAAATCTGAATCACGAATGTGATCCAGAGGAGAGCGATGCTCCAATCCGCGAACGTTCCTGGAATGATGCGATTGAGACCCATGGTCGCGAGCACAATCAACATGATGCCGGTGTATAAGAAGGAATGAACGTGGAGCGCATAAATCAGGTGATCGATGTAGAAGACACGTCGTCGGATGTAGAGCAATTTCAGGACAAGCGCGAATAAGGGAATACAGCAAAGCATCATGTAAGGCAGGTTGCTGAACAGCGTGGTGATAAACAGCCCCATTTTTGTTCCGTGCTCGCCCATCTTGTCCTTGGCCCGCGCCTCCAGCCAGCGCTCGAACGGCGTCGTCGATTTGTCGTCATCGAATACGACGAACGGGCGATCTCCAATCGCGCCATATTCACGTCGGTTCGATTCTCCTGGCGAACCGGTTGCGCTTGCTTCGGGCGACGCTGTCGCAACAGGCGAAGCCGACGCTCTCGGTGAGGGATTCGGTTTGGTCAAAGAATCCAGCACCGCCTCTGCTTTTCGGCGCTGGTCGGGCGAAAGATTGTCCTGGTCCAGCTCCTTCTGAATCTCGTTGCGTTTTTCCGAAATCGCCGCCGCAACGTCTGCGCGGTTCTTGTCTGAAATCTTGCCCGGCTCGAAACGCAGTCCCTTCGCTCCGTAGTTTACCGCGAAGAAAAAAACCACGCTGGCGAGAAGGTACAAACGCAGTGGGTGCACATGACGCACTCGCTTGCCGCTGACGAATTCGTTGGTCAGGCGCCACGGTCTGGTGATCAGGAGGCCGAGTGTGCCGAAGAATTTCGAATCCCAGTTCAGAAACTCGTTGAGAACATCGAGCACGACGTGGCCAAATGAGCGCCGATAATCGATCGCTGCTTGTCCGCACTGTGGGCAATAATGTGCGGTCAATTTCGTCCCGCAGTTCTCACAATGGGTAAAGGGCGGTAGTTCTTGGCCTTTGTGTCGCCGTAGCCAGCCGCGCTGAGATCGCCGCTCGATCGCGGAGATCGCGGTATCGCCGAGAATGATTTTCGCCGGTTCATCCGACATGGCGTGCGAGGTTACTGAATAACGCCCGTGGCGTCCATGCTTGGCTTGTAAGGCCGTGCCTGTCTTGACGGGAAGAAATCGCCCGATTTACAACCACCCGCATGACAACATTCAAAATCACGATCCTCGGTTTGGTAGCAATTTGCGCATTCAACGTGTCGGCTCGGGCGGAACAACCGCACATGCGCCGTGCCCTGGAGCATCTCCGCGCTGCGCGCGCAGAGCTTCAGGCGGCTGAACACAACAAGGGCGGCTGGCGTGTCCGCGCGCTTGAAAATACCGATCGCGCCATCCACGAAACGGAAAACGGCATGGCCGTTGGCAGATAATCAGGCAGTTATCACCCTAAAGCGGAGTTCGCCAACGCGGGCTCCGCTTTTTATTGCCCAAGAAACTCGCTGCTAATTTCGCAAGAACCAAAGCGATGCTGAACCGACAATTCCAGCGCCCCAAAGCACAACGTCGTTGTTGACGAAATAGGGATAGATCATGAGGGCGAGACCGACAAAGATCGGGCCCCAAAGATTCATTCGCTTCCCGTAAGCGAAGGCGACGAATCCGACCGATCCGAAGATGAAGCCGCCAATTAGGTTTGCCGTGCCGAAGTTCACGATGCCGGTCTACAGGAGCTAAAGCCGCGCCAAGGTAGGGGCGATTACGCTCCCGCTAGTGCATTGGTAATGTGCCCGCTGTTGGATTGCCGCAGAGCGGCAGAATTGCCCTTAACCGCCCGCCTGAGAACTTCGCGGTTGACCAGCCACAAGCCGGGGTGACACGATTCCGGAACTTTAGCCATGGCATCCCACCTTTTTCGGAAAAAGAGCCCGGACCACTTGATGGCCGAAGCGGCCGCGCCGGATCGACAAATGAAACGCACCCTGGGCGCGTTCACTCTGACCTGCATCGGGATCGGCGCGATTATCGGCGCTGGAATTTTTTCGCTGACCGGAACGGCCGCGGCCGGCCAAACGTTCGGATCGCGTCTCGAAACGCCGGTGATGAATTTCATCCAGGCATGGTTTTCCGGCGCGGATGTTGTTTTGGGACGTTCCGGAGCAGGTCCCGCGATTGCAATCTCGTTCATTGTCGCGGGGCTGGCCTGCGCTTTCGCTGCCCTTTGCTATGCCGAGTTGGCATCGATGATTCCGGTCTCGGGCTCCGCTTACACGTATTCCTATGCGACGCTCGGTGAAATCATCGCGTGGATTATTGGGTGGGACCTGATTCTCGAATATGCGGTCGGCAACATGGCGGTCGCGGTCAGTTGGTCTGGTTACTTCGTTCAACTCTGCGGCAGTTTGTTCAATCTGAAATTTCCGCTGTGGCTGGTGATGGATCACACAACGGCGCTGCAAAAAATATCCAGCAACAGCGCCGATCTCGTGAATTACTCGTCCTCAACACTGCCGGTGATCGCCGGCCATTCGATCGCTTTCAATTTGCCGGCCATTTTGATTGTGGCGGCCGTTACTTCGCTTCTTGTTTATGGCATTCGTGAAAGCGCCGGCGCGAACACAATGATTGTTATTATCAAGACAGCGGTGGTGGTGTTCGTGATCGCGTTCGGCGCGTTCATGGTTAATCCCCCGAACTGGCATCCGTATGTGCCGAACGGTTTCACCGGAGTAATGAGCGGCGCGGCGATTGTATTTTTCGCCTTCATTGGGTTCGACGCGGTTTCGACGACAGCGGAGGAAACCCGCAATCCGCAACGCGACATGCCGATCGGCATCATTGCCAGTCTGATTATCTGCACCCTGTTGTATGTGTTGGTGTCGGTCGTGTTGACCGGCATTAAGAAGTACACGGTCTATCTAAACGACTCCGCCGCGGTGGCCACCGCCTTCAACAGTAAACCGTGGGCGCAAGCCTTGGTCAGTGCCGGCGCACTTGCCGGCACCACCTCGGTGCTACTCGTGTTTCAACTGGGACAGCCGCGCATTTTCATGGCGATGGCGCGCGACGGTCTGCTTCCGCAATATTTCGCGAAGATCCACCGGCGTTTTCGAACGCCGCATATCACAACTATCTGGACCGGCGTTGTCGTCGCTGCCGTCGCGGCTGTCGTCGATATTGGATCGCTGGCCGATCTGACAAATATCGGAACGCTATTCGCGTTTATTCTCGTTTGCATCGGCGTTGTCATCCTGCGGCGCACGGACGCGAACCGACCGCGTCCGTTTCGTGTCCCGTTGGTGCCGACGTTTCCAATTCTCGGCGTTTTCCTCTGTTTTGTCTTAATGCTTAGTCTGCCCGTCGAAACGTGGATTCGTTTCTTCGTCTGGCTCGTGATCGGCCTCGGGATTTATTTCCTCTACAGCGTTCGCCACAGCAAACTGCGCGGCGGAGTCGACACCGGGGGTACCGAGGACATTCCGCCGCCGTTTATTAAGACGTAAAATCGCGTCGGTTGAGAAAATAGCCCAGCGTTTTAACGCTGGGAAAATTGGTACGCGATCCAGTCGAGTCCCACAGGGACGGCAGAACAATTCTTTCGTCCCCGTTGGGGACTGCGCGGATTGTGGTCGACGATCCCAGCGCTGAAGCGCTGGGCTATTGCCTTACGCCGCTTTCTGCGCGTGACTGGCTTTATCGTCGGCTTCGAGCCAATCGAACAGCGTCGTTGTCTTTGGATCGAGTCCGAGCGGTTTCACATTTTCTACGAACCACTCGCGCTTCTCGGGATCGTTGTAAGGGTTGTTGGCCGTGACCTCGTCGCCCCAGCGCTTGATTTCCTCCGCCGTTTTCTTTTGGCCGTTGCGATTCAACCAATCGACCATCTCGCCATCGCTCGCACCGTTTTCGATTTGGGCCTTGAAATCGACGCCCTTCACGCCTTTAAAGCCGAAGAGCATATTGTCGAGCGGACAATCGAAGTGGTATTCGCCAATGTTACCGGCGACCAGCGCGCGACATTTATCGAGGGTGCGTCCAAGAATTGCGTAACCGCCAACTCGAATGCGCGGACTGCGCGGTGATTCCTTCGTCAGATCTTTCCCTATCACCTTTGTGTTCATATTTCACGCTAATAGCTTGAGGAAATGTCGCAAGCTGATGACGGAAATTTTGTTGGAACTAAAAACCGCCCGAGACGCGAAACAGTTTTACTATGGCACAACAAAAAGAAGCTATTTCAACGATCAACAGCTTGATCGAGACATTGAAGGATGGCGAGAAGGGCTTCAAGGAAGCTTCTGAAGCCGTGAAAGATCCGCATTTGAAATCACTTTTTCAGCAATATTCACAACAGCGACACCGCTTTGCGAGCGAACTGCAGACCCAGGCCCAAACGCTTGGAGAGTCGAAGCCGGAGAAATCCAGCAGTGCTGCCGGAGCAATGCATCGAGCCTGGATCAATTTGAAATCTGCCGTTACCAGCGGGGATGACAAGGCGATCCTGAACGAGTGCGAGCGAGGCGAAGATTCAGCCGTGCACGAATATGAAGAAGCAATCCAGGATGGATTGAGTGGTACGGCGCGCGAAATCGTTTCGCGTCAATTCACCGAAATTAGAAGCGCGCACGATCGGGTGAGACAACTGCGCGACGCCGCAAAGAAGACTTAGTCTCGCGCCGCTCTGCGGCTG
The DNA here is from genome assembly GCA_963817335.1 of uncultured Verrucomicrobiae bacterium. Taxonomy (GTDB): domain Bacteria; phylum Verrucomicrobiota; class Verrucomicrobiia; order Chthoniobacterales; family UBA10450; genus AV40. The sequence goes on from CAWFNX010000005.1 coordinate 756,107, forward strand.
TACCTCCCTGTAGCGGCGGTCTCCGACCGCCATATGGTTTGCTTTCGGCGATGAGACATCGCCGCTACAGTTTCGGCGGTGAAGATTTTTCTCGCGGCCTTTTTCGGCAGCGTTGTCGCCCTACATGCTGAATCGGCGCGAATTCTGCCGCCACCCGCAGGAACGCTGTATCACGGCTGCTATTGGGGCGGTGTCGGAACTGATACCCACGACCCGACCGAGCATGACGTCACTGCCGCTGACGTCGTCCGTTACGAACAAGCGGTTGGCGCCCACACCGCATGGGTTTATTTTTCCGACAACTGGTTTGAGTCCCGAAAATTTCCGGCTGAGACGTGCGGCTGGATCCGCGATGTCGGCGAAGTTCCGTACATCCGGTTGATGTTGCGTTCCGATGTTGACCAGAAGCACGCCGAGAAAAAGTTTTCGTTGCAAAAAATTATCGCCGGAGCTTTCGATGCCGATCTTCGGGCATGGGCGCGCGATGCGAAGGCGTTTGGATCACCGATCTTAATCGAGTGGGGGACCGAACCCAATGGAAGCTGGTTCGGTTGGAACGGAAAATGGAATGGCGGTCCTGTCCAAGGACCCAAGCGTTACATCGCCGCTTATCGCCACATCGTCGATCTGATGCGCGCGGAAGGCGCTGACAACCTGACCTGGGTCTGGCACGTCAACTGGTACGACGAGCCGCACCGAAAATGGAACGCGCTCGAAAATTATTTCCCGGGAATTGATTACTGTGACTGGGTCGCGATTAGCGCGTACGGACCGCTTACCCCGCGGACTGACGAGGGTCTCGAGGCCTTTCAGGTTGAAATCGACGAAGTGTATCCGCGTGTAACGAAGCTCGCGCCGGGAAAGCCCGTTATAGTCGCCGAGTTCGGTTGCGATTTGCACAATCGTCACGTCAACGCCGTGAAGTGGGGCCGAAGCGCTCTCGAAGATTTACTTTCAAATCGTTGGCCGGCGATTGTCGGCTTCTGCTGGTGGAACGAGGGCTGGCAGAACGACGACCACAAGGAGCACGACACCGACATGATCGTTCTGCACAACGCCGACCTTACCCGCGTTTTTCGAGACGAATTAGCGCAACATCGCGACAAGATTCAAGAGACAGCGATTATAGGTAGGGCGATTGACCCCAATCGCCCGTTGCCGATAATTCCACATGGTCAGAGTAGACGTTGAATACACCGGTGACTTGCATTGCGATGCAACCCACGGCCCGTCGAAATCGCAAATCGCGACCGATGCGCCCACCGACAACAAAGGTAAGGGCGAAGCGTTTTCGCCGACCGACCTGGTCGCGACTGCGCTCGGCACTTGCATCAGCACAACGATGGGACTCAAAGCTGATTCGCTCGGGGTCAATCTTCGCGGCATGAAAGTTAGCGTTGAGAAGGAAATGTCGAAAGACGCACCGCGCCGGATTGTTGCCTTACCAAGCGAAGTTCACATTCCGCTTCCGCCCGATTCGCCGCATCGGGAAGTGCTTGAGCAAACGGCGCTCAATTGTCCGGTCCACAAAAGCCTGCCGCCGGAAATCAAACGCCCGACAAAATTCTTTTGGGAAGGGTAATCCGTCATCTCGAGCCGAGCGAGAGACCTCCTGCTTGACGATGGGTCACCCGAGTTAGGTTGTGCGATCAAAGCTTCGACTGCCAGGTCCCTCACTTCGTTCGGGATGACAACGAACGATTATTTTTCGCTGAGATACAGCCACTCGACGTAGTCCGCCACACCGCGCTCGAGCGAAAACTGAGGTTGATAACCAAGGGCGCTGCGGACGCGTTCGAGATCCGCTTCGGTAAAGTTTTGGTAATGAGCGTGCGGATTGTCGATGTAATCGGGCTGAAATTTTGTGCCCAGGCATTTGTTGAGCACATCGACAAGTTCGTTGAACGAGCGGGCCTGGCCCGAACCGAGGTTGTAAATTCCGCTCTCCTTCGCTTCGAGCGCGAGAATGCTGCCCTCAACAATGTCTTTCACGTAAACGAAATCGCGCTTCTGATCGCCGTGTTTGAAAATGCGCGGCCGCTGGCCGGCTTTTATTTGCTGCGCGAGATGGTAAACCATGCTCGAGGGCACGCCCTTGTGCGCTTCCCGCGGACCATAGACGTTGAAGTAGCGCAGCCCGACGATGATCCAATTCGGGTTCTCCTTCGCTTCGCGGGTCGCCAGGTTGTCCATGATCACTTTCGAAAACGCGTAAACGTTCGCGGGCGCGGCGCCGTCTGTTTCGACGCTGACCGCGGTGACGGCTCCATATGTCGACCCTGACGATGCGTAAACGATCCGCGTTTTGTTCGGCCGCGCGAAATTCAAAAGCCGGCGAAAACTCTCGACGTTGTCATGCACCTGCACGAACTGATCGTGCAAGGTCGTGTCGGTAATTGACGCCAGATGGAAAATCGCGTCGAATTTCTCGCTGTCGAATTGTTCCCGCCAATCCAGAGTCGCCAGGTTTTGGGCGACGAAATCGCCGCGATAACCGCGTAGATTCTTGAAATCGCCGGAGCGAAAATCATCGATCACGGTGAGGCGGGCGCCCGGAAATCTTTCCTGAAGATTGAGGGTCAAATTGGAGCCGATGAAGCCGGCCCCGCCGGTAACGAGGAAATTAGGAGCGGATGAAGCCACGAATGAGTTGCGAGATAAATAAATCTTGAGACGAGAAGCGCAAGCAGCTAGTTCTGGGGCCAGTTCTTTGCGAGCTTGAAAAAGTGGATCGGCGCGAGAAATCCCGTGAAAACCGGGAGCAGTTGCGCTGCTGTAACTGGATACGACTTCCCAAGGCCAATCCCCGATAGATTTCGGGGGTGAAGGCGGGAAGAAGGGTAAAGATTGTTGAGTTGTTGAGTTGTTGAGGAGTTGAGAAACGAAGTGTTTTTCTTTCTCTCAACTCTCAACCAGAAGCTCTCAACTTTCTGCGAAAGCCAGGAGCCAGAATATTCGACCGAGTCCATCTCATTCGTTTGTAGCCACGTCGCTGTGCGACGTCGAACCGGCCACAGGCCGGTGGCTACACCGCGGAAAAACTTCTTCGCCAAAAGAAGAATGAGAGCTGGGCGATGCGTCCCGATCCCGCGATCGCGGGGACTGCGGCAAACAAGTCCGACTCTCGAGTTGGAGGAAACTTGTTATGCGAATACGCCCATTATGTCTTGCATTTGCCGGTTTAATCACCGGCGCGCTTTTAATTCGCGCTGAACCCATTGGATCTGTCTCCGCCGATGGCGACCAATTGCCGGAAGCCGAGCCGGTGGTTGTTTCAGCCACCCGATTTGATATTCCGCTCGATCAATCGCCGGCGAGCGTCAGCGTGATCGACGCTTCCGAAATGGAGAATAAACAAACCGAGCGGGTCGCGGATGCATTGCGCGCGGTGCCCGGCTTGTCCGTCGTGCAAACTGGGACCCAGGGTCAGTTGACCTCGGTTTTCATGCGCGGTCTGCCGAGCGAAGATATGCAAGTCCTGCTCGACGGGATTCCGATCAACCAAGGTCTCTCCGGCGCAATGAATTTCGCCGACCTAACGATCGACGACGTTGAGCGTGTCGAAGTTGTGCGCGGCCCGCAAAGCACATTGTATGGCCCGCGGGCTCTGGCTGGGGCAATTCAGCTTTTCACAGTGCAAGGTAACGGTGCCCCCGGAGTGACTGTTAGCAGCGAAGGAGGTTCCTACGGCACCTTTCGCGAGTCCATTTCAAGCAACGGCAAGATCAACCTTTTCGATTATTCGATTGGCGCCAGCCGGATCGACACGGACAACGCGCGTCCGAATAATCAATATCGCAACACCGCGATGACGGCCGATCTCGGTTTAACGCCCGCTGACGGGCTGCGACTGGGCACTTTGGTGTTGTATTCCCTGAGCGATGCCGGAAATCCGAACACGATTTTTGATCCGCGACCGCTGGACAATCTGTTGACCGAGCGCTGGCTCATTGGGCCCCACCTCGATTGGAAACCGAACGATTGGTGGGAGCAAAAGATTATCTTCGACTACGATCACGAGAGGCAAATCAACGATCCGAATCAGGATGGATTTACCGGTCCGACCCGAGCGCTTTTCCGGCGAACCCAGATCGATTATCAAAACGACATCCGTCCGGCCTCCTGGCTGACCGTCACTAACGGGTTTTTCTTCAGTCATGTTCTGGCAGAGCAGGAGCGACCGTTCGTTTTGTTCGGACCGACTTTTATTAGTGACGAAATGGAAGACATCGGCGGCTTTCTCCAAGGAACGGTTGATATTTACAACTTCGTGTTTGTGGCAGGAGGCCGAGTCGATTGGTTTAATCACATCGGGAACATTTGGACTTATCGAGTCGCCAGCAGTTACAAGATCGACCAGACCGACACCACGCTGCACGCGAGTGTGGCCACCGGGTTCAGTCCTGCGAGCAGCCAGGACAAGATCTTTGGAAATAACTCCAATTTGCAGCCCGAAAAGGATTTTGGCTGGGACGCCGGGATTGAGCAGCGGTTGTGGGACCGCCGGGTGACAATCGGCGCGACTTATTTCCACAACGATTTGTCGAACGTGATCGGGTTTAACGGTCAGTTTAAAACGCTGAACCTCGGGGCGGCCGAAACGCAGGGGGTTGAAACGGAATTGCGCGCGACTCCGATTACCAATCTCACACTGCGGGCGAGCTACACCTATCTGGAAGCGGAAAAAACCGACAACGCGAACATTGCCCAACCGCAAGGCTCACGTTTGCCGCGCCGGCCGCGGAACGAAGTTTACGTTTCGGGTTCGTATCTGTGGTGGGGAAAATTGCGGACGACCGTCGAAGCCAAGTTCGTTAACGCCCGAGAGGAACTGAATTTCGGCGCGCCGAACTTCGACATCGAGGATTACAGTTTCCTTAACGTCGCGGCGGAATATGAAATTAATCCGCACCTGACCATTTACGGCCGGGTGGATAACGTAACCGGCGAACATTACTCGGAGGTTTTCGGGTTTCCGGCGCTCGGAACCGCGGCTTTTGGCGGAATGAAGTTGCGGTTTTGATTCCGGGAGGGACACGCGCCGTCGTGTCCCATGATTAATGGGCGCCGACAGCGCGGCGCCCTCCAGCACCTTGAATTCCGCGCGGTATCGTTTAATCAGCGTTAGTGAACCCGCTGCTGCTTTACGTTTTGGTCGGCGTCACGTTCGTCAGCGTACTTGCGGTGCTCTTCGTTCTGTTACGCGACCGAAAGAAACCTGAACAACCCGATCAAGGCGCATTGATGCTGCAGCAGCAGTTAAATTCGCTTCAACAGCGCTTGGACGCGTTTGGGCAAACGGTGAGCCAAAACCTGCAGCAATCGACCGCCTCCATGAACACGCGACTGGACAAGGCCGCAGAAGTGGTGGGCGATCTTCGCGAAAAAGTCGGACAGATTCATGAAGTCGGGCGAGCTGCGCAAGAACTCGTTCACATCATGCGCGCTCCGAAGTTGCGTGGAGGAATGGGCGAACTCTTCCTGGGAGATTTGTTGTCCCAGGTTTTGCCGCCGGAGCATTACAAGATGCCTCACCGATTCAAAAGCGGCGAGGCCGTCGACGCAGTCATTCGCATTGGTTCGAGGCTGGTCCCGGCGGACGCGAAGTTTCCCTACGAGAATTTCAAGCGGGTGATTGAAGCCACAAGCGAATCCGAGCGGGTGGCGGCGCGCAAACAGTTTTTGCGCGATGTGAAGAAGCATGTGGATGCAATTTCCACGAAATACATTTTGCCTGACGAGGGGACGTACGATTTCGCTCTGATGTACATTCCGGCCGAGAACGTTTATTACGAGACGATCATCAAGGAAGATTCGGTGGAAGACCGACAATTGTTCAGTTATGCGCTGGCCAAGCGGGTGATTCCAGTTTCGCCGAATAGCTTTTACGCCTACGTGCAAACGATATTGCTCGGCCTGCGCGGAATGAAGGTGGAAGAGCGCGCCCAGGAAATTCTGGGCGAGTTATCACGACTGCGCGGCGATTTCGCAAAGATCCAGGACAACTTTCGAATCCTCGGTCGCCACCTCGCCAATGCCAGCGGCAGTTTCACCGAAACCGATAAAAGGATGAGCAAGCTGGACGTCAAACTCGGTCAAATCGAAGAGCCTCCAAAGACCGATCTTCCACCCACGCCTTCGTTGCCCGGTCTGGATTGAGGAAGAGGAAGAGCTAAAGCACCTCGTCCCACTTCGATTTGTCCTTGAGCATCAGTTCGCGGAGCAAACGGATCGGGGGCATCCCGTGGTTCAGCAGCTCGTTGTGGAATTTCTGGGCGGAGAAGTTCGCGCCTTCCTGCGCTTTGTAATCGTCGCGCAGTTTAAGGATTTCCATTTTGCCGAGGGTATAACTCAAGTAGCCCGGGTCGAAGGTTCCTCGCATCGCTTCGGCATGAGCCGGCTTTTCTTCATAGTAACAGTTGTCCTGAAAAAACTTCGTCGCCTCATCGACCGTCATGTTTTGGGTGTGCATTTTGATCGCAACGCACAGCCGGCATAATCGCAGCATCGCTTCATCCGCCTGGGCCATCCGGTATTTCGCGGCCCGCTTGAGATCGTCCTCATTCGGATTGGCGACGGTGCCGTAACCTTCGTCGATCATGAGTTTTTCGCAGTAATGGGCCCAGCCTTCGACGAATGCGTAACTGCCGAAAATCTTTTCCACTTTAGTGGCCGTTGAAGCGTTCAGGCGCAGGAACTGGACATAATGCCCCGGATAAACTTCATGAATTGAAACAATGTCGGCCGTGTAAAAATTGAACGCGGTCAGCCATTCATCCTTTTGCAGAGGTGGCCAATCGTTTTCCGGTGGCGTCACGTAATAATAGGCTTCGGTCGCGCGTTTTTCGAAGGCGCCCGGCGTGTCCATCGACGCAAAGGACGTTGCCCGGCGAAACTGGGGCGTTTCTTTGACCCGGGCGCGAATTTCGGACGGAATCGTGACCAGCTTTCGCGTGATCACGAATTTTCGGATGCCCTCCAGGTCTTTGTTAACGTCGGCGAGCAAGCTCTCTGCGGTTGGATGCTCCGATTGCACCTGTTTAAACACTTCCACCGCAGATTTCGTTGGATCGATCTTCTCCGCCGCATCAGCGAACGCCTTTTGTTCCTTTTCGAGCTGGGCCAGTCCAATCTCGAGAATTTTCTGGGGCGGAAGATCAACCAGTTCCGCTTCGTGCAGCATTCGCTGAAACTTCTCCTCGCCCAGCGCGAAATCGGCGGTCGCTTTGGGCAATCGTTCGCGTTCAAGCCAGCCCGCATAATCGGTCAAGGCGCTGGCGGCTTTTCGGTTCGACTCTAAGAAATCACTGCGCAGTCTCTCATCCTTCAAGTCCGCGACGGCTTCGACCAGGTCTTTGCGCAGAAATTCGGCTGAGCCTTTGGCAATTTGAATCGCCAGCTCGACATACGGCTTCGGCAGCACCGCATTGAGGTTCGTTTTCGCCGCGATCATAATATTCGGAACCTGCGACTCGATCGCGATGATGCTGTGAACGCGATCGTCCAGGGGCGAGAAGTTGCGCTTGATGTAGGTATTTACGTCGGCGGCCCGGGCATAGACCATTGGGTTCCGCTCGTAGATCGCCATCGCTTCGCGCTGAAAAATCTCTTTTTGGATCCCGGCCTGCAGAATCCGCAGGTCAATTGATTGGCGCTGGCTAAGTTTGCTCAACTCGAATTTTTGGAGCCGATCTTCGAACCGCTTCAACCGTGAAAGCTCGGCGTCGAGCGCGAGCCGGCTGTAGTCGCTAATCTTGCCGTCGTACTCATGCATACCGATGGCAGTGCCGAGAAGCGGCCGGGCCACGAAATAGCCTTTGATGAATTCTTCAGCGATAGCCTCGTATTCCTGGTCCGGCGTCTGAAGGGCAAAGGCGCTTGGCGAGATGAGAGCAATCGCCATCGCAATAAATACCCAGGCGAGGCTCTTGGTGAGACGGGTCGTCACGGCGGCGCAAGTTTAGCCGACGGTTTGCCCGTTGCCAAAAATTTTGGAATAGGCGAATGTCCGGTTCCCGACTCATTGGAAAATGAAGCGTCGCATTCTTATCGGAACCCTCGGCCTCGTTCTGGTAGCCGGGCTTGGTGGCATTTCAACACGTGGCTTGGCCGCGACCAACGACGATGACGATACCGGGTATTCCCAAATCGCAATCTTTGCCAAGGCGCTTCAATTGATCCGGCAGGATTACGTCGATGGGAACAAAACCAGTTATCACGATCTAGTGACTGCGGCGCTGAAGGGAATGCTCAGTTCCCTGGACCCGCACAGTCAGTTCATGGATCCGGATGATTTCCGCGACATGCAGGACGACACCCGAAGCCGCTTTAACGGTCTTGGCATCGAAGTGGCGATTAAGAACGGTTTGCCCACGGTTGTGAGCCCGATGGAAGATACGCCCGCAGCGAAGGCCGGTATTCTCTCGGGGGATCAGATTCTAAAGATCAACGGCGCCTCGACCGAGAAGATGGATTTGCAGGACGTGATCAACCATTTGCGTGGCGCGCCCGGTCAAAAAATCAACCTCACATTGCTTCGGCCGGCGACCAAAGAGGTCAGGGATTACGCGCTTGAGCGCGCGGAGATTAAAGTGCAAAGCGTCAAAGGCGCGCGATTACTCGATGCTGACCTGACCGGCTCGTTCAAGATCGCCTACGTCCGACTGATTCAATTCAATGAGCCGACCGCCGAAGAGCTTTCCAAGACGCTTGACGATTTGCAAAAGCAGGGGATGCAGGCGCTCATTCTGGACCTGCGCAACAATCCTGGCGGATTGTTGAACAGCGCGGTGGACGTCTGCGCGCAATTTTTGCCGCCGAACACCAAGGTGGTTTCAACTCAGGGTCGGGCCGCTTCGCAACAGCGCGAATATTCAACTTCCGGCGCAGCCAAAGAACGGCCGCATTATCCGCATGGCGCTTCTGGTCAACGAAGGCAGCGCCAGCGGGGCCGAGATTGTTTGCGGGGCGCTGAAGGATCTGCATCGCGCCATTGTGGTGGGCGAAACCACTTTCGGAAAAGGCTCCGTGCAAAACGTGATGCAGTTGCCCGACGGCTCGGCGTTGCGTTTTACGACCGCGAAATATTACACTCCGAGCAAGCAGGTGATCCACGGAAACGGGGTTACTCCGAACATTCGCGTGCCGATGAGCCCGGAGCAGGAACGCCTGGTCTTCACCGCCCGGAGCAGCGGCGACACGATTCGGCCGGATGAGGACAAGAACTTCATCAAGAGCAACGATCCGCAGATGGTGCGGGCGATCGACGCCCTCAAAGGCGTCATGATTTACGCGCAGCAAAACGCGCCGAAAGGCGAGGTTATCAAGAAGTAATTGGTTGAGCGGTTGAGTAGTTGCACATGTCGGAGCCTTCTCAACGTCTCAACAAATCAACGCCTCAACTTCTTCTGGCTCTCGAAACTTCTTGCGACGAAACGGCGATCGCCGTTTTACGGGATCGCGAGTTGCTCGTGAGCGAAGTCGCGTCCCAAATCGCCGAGCACGAAAAATACGGTGGCGTCGTTCCGGAGGTCGCGTCACGGAACCACTTAGTCCACGCGCCGCGTTTGCTCGAGCGCGTGGCGCGCGAAGCGAAGATCGACATCGCAGAAATCGACGCGTTCGCTGCGACGAGCGGACCGGGCCTGGCCAGCTCGCTGATGATCGGCGCATCGATCGCGAAAGGTTTGGCGATCGGTTTCGGGAAACCCTATCTCGCGATCAATCACCTGGAAGGTCATCTGCTCTCGCCATTCTTCGGCGAAACAAAAATCCGATCGAATGTTTCGTTAGTGGTAAGCGGGGGGCACACCATGACGGTCTTTGTTCGCAATTTGAACGATTATCGAATCATCGGGCGAACCGTTGACGATGCCGCGGGCGAGGCCTTCGACAAGATCGCGAAGTTGCTTGGCCTTGGGTATCCCGGCGGGCCGGAGATTGAAAAGCAGGCCGCGAACGGCGACCCGAATCGTTACGACCTCCCGCGAAGCATGCCTGAGTCGGAAAGCTTCAGCTTCAGCGGGTTGAAAACCGCGGTCCGTTATTTGTTGCCTAAAATTGTAGGGCGTTTCGGTGAAACGCCAGTCTCGAATCGCCGTCTGCCACAGACGGCCTACAAATTATCTCCGGCTGATTTGGCTGACGTTTGCGCTTCAGTGCAGGCGGCGATTGTCGATGTGCTTGTTCGCAAAACAATCGACGCCGCTAAAGCGAACAATGTCGATCTTGTCACGATGAGTGGCGGCGTCAGCTGCAATAAAGAATTACGAAAACAAATGGCCGCAGCCTGCGAGCTTCGCGGGTTCGAATTAAAAACAGCGGAACAGTGGCTTTGCACCGATAACGCGGCGATGATCGCTTTCGCCGCGATGTTGAAATTGCAGAACGGGGTTAGCTCGAGCGTGGCGGACGAGATCGATCCAAATCTTGCGCTGAGGTAGGGACGCCGGGCTGCGGCGTCCGCGGTCGGCGCATCGCGCCGACCCTACCAATTAATATTCGCGTTCGAGCAAATAATTCGCGAGCGCGTGCAACGTGTCGCCTTTTTTGCCGAAAATCTTCAACGCGTCGTGGGCTTGTTTGGTGAGACGTTTGGCTTCTACTCGCGACTTCTGCAAACCGATCAATGCCGGATAAGTCGCTTTTTGCGCGGCCACGTCCTTGCCCGCGCTCTTGCCGAGTTTCTCGCTGGTTTGGGTGACATCGAGGATGTCGTCGATCACTTGAAACGCCAGCCCAAGCGAGCGTCCGAATTTGGTGATGGCGGCGAGTTCCTTGACTGTAGCATTCGCGCTCATCGCCCCAAGACAAACTGAGGCCGTCAAAATTGCCGCGGTCTTGTTGTGATGGATGTAGCGAAGATCGGCGACACTCACTTTTTTTCCTTCGGCTTCCAGATCGGCCACCTGTCCGGCAATCAGTTTTCGACTTCCGGCTGCGACCGCGACTTCGCGCAGCAGCGTGAACGGATCGTATCGATGAGGCGGCTTTGCGCGTGAAACGATTTCAAACGCGATCGTCAACAGCGCGTCGCCGGCGAGGACAGCGATGCCATCGCCAAAAACTTTGTGACAGGTTGCGCGACCGCGCCGGAAATCGTCGTTATCCATGCTGGGGAGATCGTCATGGACCAGGGAATAGGTGTGGATGCATTCCATGGCGCAGGCGAGGGGCAGCGCGTTCTCAATTTTGCCGCCGCAGGCTTCGGCCGCGGCCAGGGTTAAAATTGGCCGCAATCGTTTTCCGCCGGCGAACAAACTGTAGCGCATCGCTTTGTGAATCGTCGCCGGCCGCACGTTTTCCTTCGGCAAATATCGATCCAGCGCCCGATCAATCATTTTCTGCCGGGATTTGAGATACGATTTGAGATTCATCTGCGCGTTGAAGCAGTTAAAAGTCGATCGTGCCAGAGCGCTAGATATTTTCGGCGGTTTCGGTGACGGCGACGGGTTTGGTTTGCATGGCGAGGAAGGCGCCGATGAGCAAGACGACAGCACTGACGAGTTGGGTGTGGGTCAGGCGTTCGTGAAAAATCACTGCGGACAACGCCAGCGCGCCGACCGGACAGAGCAGTTGAAGACTTTGGGCGAGGGCAACTCCGATTTCGTGAATCGCAACGTAATACAAAACGTGGGCCAGGGTGATGCAGGTCACGGCGGAGATGATCAGAATCCAATTCACGTTTGCGTCGACGTGAAGCGGAGTCGCGATGTTTCCGAACGCGAGGGTCAACGGCAGAAGCAGGGACGAAGTAATGACACTAACGATGCCGAAACTGCGGATCGGACCCAGTCGCTGCGAAGGACGTTTGATCAGAGTGGCATAAAGCGCCCAGCACAGCGACGCGGTGAAGGCGATCAGCAATCCCGGTAACGCGACGTGTTTGTCCTGACCGTTCGGTTGAAACCAGATTACACCGAAAGCCCCGATTAAACCGAGCAGAGTGCCGGCTTGAAATTGCCACTGGCGAATAACGGTTCGTTCTTCCGGGAAAAATATGAGCGCGAGCAGGGCGGTAAAGATGACCGAGGACCGTATGAAAATCGCATAAACACCCGGTCCCATATAAAAAAGGGCCAAGACCTGCGTGATCTGGTGCACAACGTTGGGCAGACACGGCACCAGGCAGGCCATGACGGCCCGGATCTCGATTTTTGGGCCCCGGCCAAATTGCAAGGCGACGAATGGGACGATGGCGAGACAGGCCACTGCGTACCGGTAAAAGTTTTGCGACCAGGGATCGTAAAAACGGTTCAAATAGAACTGGAACAGCGACGGGACCGACCAAATGGCAATGGTGGCGAAAACCGCGCCATATCCTCGCGAAAGTTGGCGGGCGCGTTTGTCCATCGCGGGGATATTGCCATGCCGCGGTGATTTGGCAGTTTAATTTGCTGGCTTGTCCCGCCTGAATCGCTCAAAAATTAGAGCAAAGCGAGGAGAACCATGAAGACCCGAACAACATTGATTTCGTCAATTTCATTAGCTGCGTTGGTGGCTGTCACGCCGGCTACGTTTGCGAAAAAGCACAGCGGCGGTGGCGGTAGCGGCGATGCCGACGCGCATCACCGCAAGGGAGTCGAATTCGTGGATGCCAAACAGTTCGACCAAGCGGTGGACGAGTTCACCAAGGAAATCGAGGCCGCGCCAGATAATCCAGAGAGTTACAAGGACCGGGGAATGGCATACCGAGCAGCGGGTCGCGCCGCAATCGCGGCGAACGACGGTCCCTCGGCTGCAACCCGGTTTAATGCCGCCGTGGCCGATTTCTCCAAAATGATTGAGCTCCAGCCGAAGAGTCCAATCGGCTACCTCGAGCGCGCTCAGACCGAGCTTGCTCAAATCCTGTACGACGCCGCAATAAATGATATAAATAAGGCAATCGAGCTTAAGGCCGATGAAGCTCTCGCCTACAAGTTTCGAGGTTTTGCTTACGTTGGCCTGCGGCAATGGGACAAAGCGGCGGTCGATTTTACTGCGGCGATCCAAAAAAATCCGAATGATCAACAGAACTACGATCAACGGGCGTTGGCTTATCGCAGTTTGAACAACTACCCGGCGGCCATTCAGGATTACACGGCGGCGATCGAGAAAAATCCGAACTATCAACCAGAGTATGCGCGGCGCGGTTACACCTACGCGCTTTCGGAAGATTACGAGAAGGCGATCGCCGATTATCAGCAAGCTTTGAAAATGGAGCCTAACGATCAGGAAACGCAGGAGCGCATGAAGTACGCGCAAGGCCGGTTGGCGGCCAAGAACGCTCCGCCACCAACTCCGACGCCGACCCCGGCCAAGAGCTTTTTCACTCCCACGACGATCTTTTTTGGGGTGATAATTTTGGTCTTTATTGCGGTGATTGTCCGGTTTTTTACCCGAGGAAAACCGGAGGAGGTCAGCAGCAGCCGGATTCGCTAAGGTGTCCGGTCCGCTCCGCTGCCGACCTTGAAATCTGGCGCCTCCGGCGCGCAAATTAGCATCGCGCAAGGGGCTGCTCGATCTGCCTTTAACCTCGTAAAATTGCTTTGACACTCCCCCCGGGGCGACTACCGTTTCGGACGCTTTTTGCGAGAACGAGACGGTCCCATGGTCGTTGCAATTTGACGCGGCTTTGGGACTTTTGGTTCTACACGCGGGAGGCAAACCGGCCCATGTAGCTCAGTTGGTAGAGCACGTCCTTGGTAAGGACGAGGTCACCGGTTCAATCCCGGTCATGGGCTCCAGTTTGAGCCCGCGACAGGGACGATAGTTAAAAATTGACGCAGTTTTTATTTAGTTAGAACACGACAGGAGAATTGATATGGCCAAGGAAGCATTTAAACGCGACAAACCGCACTTGAACGTCGGCACGATCGGACACGTCGACCACGGTAAGACTACCCTCACCGCTGCGATCACCAGCGTACTTTCGAAAAAAGGTATGGCGGAAGCGCGCGCTTATGACTCGATCGATAACGCGCCGGAAGAAAAAGAGCGCGGCATCACGATCAATACCGCACACGTCGAATATTCGAGCGACAAGCGCCACTACGCGCACGTCGATTGCCCCGGCCACGCGGACTACGTGAAGAACATGATCACCGGCGCGGCCCAGATGGACGGCGCGATCCTGGTGGTTTCCGCAGCGGACGGCCCGATGCCGCAGACCCGTGAGCACATCCTGCTCGCGCGTCAGGTCGGTGTGCCGTCGATCGTTGTCTTCCTGAACAAAGTCGACATGGTCGATGATCCCGAGCTTCTTGATCTCGTCGAGATGGAAGTGCGCGATCTGCTCACGCAATACGAATTTCCGGGAGACAAGATTCCAATTGTCAAAGGCAGCGCGCTCAAGGCGCTGAACGGCGATGCCGAAGCGGAGAAGCAAGTTCTCGCGCTCGTGGCCGCGATCGATGATTACATTCCGGTTCCGGAGCGCCCGGTCGATCAGCCGTTCCTGATGCCGGTGGAAGACGTCTTCAACATTGAAGGCCGCGGGACGGTCGCGACTGGTCGGGTTGAGCGCGGCATTCTCAAGAAGATGGAGGAAGTTGAAATCGTCGGCATCAAACCGACGATGAAGACAACTGCGACCGACATTGAAATGTTCCGCAAACTTCTCGATGAAGCGCGCGCCGGCGACAACGTTGGTGTGTTGCTCCGTGGCGTGAAGAAGGAAGACGTCGAACGCGGTCAGGTTATTGCCAAACCCGGCTCGATCACGCCGCACAAGAAATTCAAGGCGGAGGTTTACGTGCTGAGTAAGGAGGAAGGTGGCCGTCACACGCCGTTTTTCTCGAACTATCGGCCGCAGTTCTATTTCCGGACCACGGACGTTACTGGCACGGTTAAATTGCCCGAAGGCGTCGAAATGGTGATGCCTGGCGACAACATCTCCATCGAGGTGGAGTTGATTACGCCGATCGCCATGGAGAAGACGATTCGTTTCGCTATTCGTGAAGGCGGCAAGACCGTCGGCGCGGGTCGCGTAAGCGATATTCGCGATTAAAATTACAAAGCCTACGCCAGTAACTCAATTGGTAGAGTAGCGGTCTCCAAAACCGCCTGTTGGGGGTTCGAGTCCCTCCTGGCGTGGTTTGGACTGCAACCAACGACAACGACACCGCCCCGATGGGAAAAATCAGAAACTTTTTCACCGAAGTTAAGGTCGAGCTTCAAAAAGCTTCCTGGCCGTGGGACCCGAAAGAAAGAGGGTTCCGCAGATACAAGGAGCTGGTTGATTCGACGCTTGTCGTGATTATCGCGATGCTGCTGCTCGGCGGTTACGTTGCCCTATTCGACTTTGTGCTCGTGAACGTGGTGCACTATTTTACAAAGCTTCACTAAGTATGGCCCAGACACTCGCAGGCAAAGATCAGTGGTTCGTGGTTCATGTCCTCTCCGGTCAGGAGAACAAGGTCAAGGAGAACATCGACAAGCGCTTGAAGACCGAGGAGATGGGCGATGTGATTTACGAGGTGCTCGTCCCGACGGAACGGGTCTCGGAAATCAAGAAGGGAAAGAAAAGCGAGACCACACGGAAGTTTTTCCCGGGCTACCTGATCGTGAATATGCATTTGCTCGACGAGAACAATCAACTCGTTGGCCGCACCTGGTATTTCATTCGTGAAACGCCGGGCGTAATCGGTTTTGCCGGCACCAAGGACAAGCCGATCCCGATGCGCGCGTCGGAAGTCGAGTCGATGCTCGCGCAAATGAAAGAGCGGGAAGAAAAAGTGAAACCGAAAGTCAGCTTCGAGGTTGGCGAGACGGTTAAAGTGGCGGACGGTCCGTTCCAGAATCAGAACGGCATCGTGGAAGAAATCGATCCCGAGCGCGGCAAGTTGCGCGTGTCGGTGACAATTTTCGGCCGCGCGACCCCGGTCGAACTCGAATACTGGCAGGTGGAACGGGGCTAGTCTCTCAACTATCAACCCTCAACTCTCAACAATTTAAATGGCTAAAGAAGTTATTGCTCAGATCAAATTGCAGATTCCCGCGGGTCAGGCGAATCCCGCGCCGCCAGTTGGCACCGCGCTTGGACCGCGCGGCATCAACATCATGGCGTTCTGCAAAGAATTTAACGCCGCGACTCAAAAGCAAGCCGGTGACATTCTCCCAGTCGTGATCACGGTTTTCAAAGACAAGTCTTTCACCTTTATCACCAAGAGTCCGCCGGCTGCGATCTTGTTGAAGAAAGCGGCCAACATCGCCGCCGGCTCGAAAGAGCCGAACAAGGAAAAAGTCGGCAAAGTCACCCGCAAACAGGTCATGGATATCGTGAACACGAAGCGCAAAGACCTGAACGCGCGCAGCGACGAAGCCGCTTTTCGCATCATTGAAGGCACGGCCCGCCAAATGGGCCTCGAAGTCGTCGATTAAAGGTCGACAAGCTGTAGCCACGGAGGCGCTGAAACCGTGGCAAAAGGCATTGTTAACAATGTTACAACGGCACCCGTCTTGCTAATTGGGTTTGCTCTATGCGTTTACGAGCGCCGCGAACCCCTGAGCCGGCGGAGATGGTTACTCTCAGCATTGATATTGTAGAGAAGGCGAAGTCCCATGCGCCAACCCGGAAGGTCTTGCTCCTGGAAGATCGCAATGATTTCCAGGAGGTTATTCGCGATTACCTCGCCTCCTGTTCTTATCAGGTAACCTCGGTCAACAGCGGCATCGAGGGCCTGCGGAAGATCATGGAGAGCGGCTTTGATCTCATCCTTTGCGACATGATGATGCCGCAAATGGGGGGCGAGATGTTCTATTGGGCGGTGACCCGTGTCCGCCCCGCTACTCGTCAGCGCTTCATATTTTTTACCGGTCACAAGAACAATCCGACCCTCGAGTTTTTCTTTCGCCGGGTAAACGCGACGGTGTTGTACAAGCCGTTCAAGCTTTCGGTGCTCGACTCGGCGATTCGCGATGTTTTTCTTAAAGTAGAGTGACCAATAAGCAGAGCTGCTGAGCGAGTGCTTCCGTCATCGGCGCCGCTGCCCGCAAGATGGACCTTGGAGTAGTCGATTAAAGATCGACAGCGCTCACGGAGAGCGGCATTTTTCGAATGCTATGTTGATTCGAATCGCGGCCGCGCTTTGTTTTCTGGCCGTTGCGCTGGGCGCGTTCGGTGCCCATTGGCTCAAGCTCACTCTGGAAGCGAACAATCTGGTCGAGGTTTGGAACAAGGCTGTGCTGTATCACTTCGTTCACGCGATCGCACTGTTTGTTCTCGCGCTGGTTGGATCGAAAAATTGCAGCGCCTGGTGGTTGCTTTTCGCGGGGATAATTATTTTCAGTGGTAGCTTGTATACGATGGGGCTGACCGGCCTTCGATGGCTGGGCGCGATTACACCGCTTGGCGGATTGTGTTTTTTGGCCGGCTGGGCGTGGCTGGTGATTTCGCCGCCAACAGGTAGCGGCGGTTTACCGAACCGCCATGGCGATTGAGGTCAATCGCCGCTACCTCAGAACGCGACTTCCCTGAGGTCACGCCTTATGTTTATAATGCGCGCGGTATGGACGCCGCGAACTTGCGCTCAGTTCCGTTGTTTTCGTCGCTTGATGCAAAAGCGACCGCTGAGCTCGGCAAGTATTTAACGATCCACGATTACCCAAAATCGGCGACGATCTTTCGAACCCGCGACCCGGGCGACGCCATGTATCTGGTTGATGTCGGCAAGGTAGCCATCAGCATTACTGACGCGGACGGTCACATCGTAACGCTGGCCGAACTTGGACCGGGAGATTTTTTTGGCGAAATGGCGATGCTGGATGGTCAAGGCCGATCGGCAAACGCAGTGGCAACCGAAGATGCGCGACTGGCGAAGCTCACGCGCGACGATTTTCTCACGTTTATGCGGAGCGATCCGCAGATCACTCTCGAGCTGCTTACGTCTTTGACGGCACGGTTGCGGCGCACAGACGATCTCTTGCGCCACCGGGTTTCACGCAACGTAAACCAGGAGGAAGAGGCGCGGTTAACATTGGCGGACCATCTTGCAGACAAAATCGCGGAGTTCGGTGGGAGCTGGAAATTCATCATCGTGTTCATGGCGGTTCTCCTATTGTGGATGGGCTTAAATACGTGGCTTTTCGTGGCCCATGCATTTGATCCTCCGCCATATTTACTGTTGAGCACAGCTTTGAACATGCTCGCAGCTTTGCAGGCACCCATCATTATGATGTCCCAAAATCGACAGTCGTACAAAGACCGACTGCGCGCGAACCTCGACTATCAGGTAAATCTCAAAAACGAATTGCTCTTGGGTGATATTATTCGTCGCCTGGACGAGCTGAAGAAAAGAGCGCGCGATTAAGCCGGCAGCTACAACCTTGTCGCCGTCGGCTTGCGGGAGTACAGTCGCAACGATTAGCTGATGTTCGCCATCTTGTTCGACACGCAGCGAGCGGCGCTTACCGTGGGCGCCTTTGTTGGCACCTTTTTCGTCGCCCTGATAATCGGTCGTTTATTAAAGCGCCGGGCCGGTGTTCGGCTGGGTGTTCTCTATCAACTTTTCTGTCTGACTCTCGCGTTTTACGCCGCGCTGGCTGTCTACGGCGTACACGCAACCTGGCGCAATCACATTGGGGCGGCTGCCATTCTTCTGAGCACCGCATTCGTGGTCGCACTGGTTAATCGTTACCTTTGGGATTGGTACTTCGAAACCCGCAAGCGGACGCCCATACCGCATTTTCTGCGCGAAGTGATGGCAGGAATCATTTTCCTGATCGTCCTGCTTTTTGTGCTGAGCTTTGGTTATCATGCCGAGAACCAGTTGAAAGGCGTCCTGGCTGGTTCCGGCGTTATCGCAATTATCCTCGGCTTTGCCGGGCAGAATTTCCTCGCCGGCATCATTGGTGGCATCTCGATCCAAATCAATCGGCCTTACAAAGTGGGAGACTGGCTCAAGGTCGGGGACATCTACGCCGAAGTGCGGGAAATCAACTGGCGCTCCACTCGGCTGTGCACCAACGACAATATCTATCTCGACATCCCGAATAACGAGATGGTCCAGCGCACTATCACAAATCTGAGTTACCCGAACCGGACGCATTTCATGCGTCTGCAAATCAACGCCGATTACGCCGCGCCGCCCAACCACGTGAAAGAGGCGCTCATGCGTGCCACCATTCAGGTACCCGGGGTGGAGAAAGATCCGCCGCCGCAGATTTATGTAAGTGAATACGGCGACTCGGCAATCGTTTACCAGATCAAGTTCGCAATGACGACTCATTCTGGCTACTACGAAGTACGCGACGGTATTTACACGAATGCCTGGTACGAATTCCGGCGGCGCAACATCACCATTCCGTACCCCCAGCGCACGCTCCACCTTGAGCGCAAGACCAGCCGGCCAAGCGACGAAGGCCACGATGAAGCGTTCTCGATCTTGCGCGGTGAACCGCTTTTTCAATGCCTGTCCGACCGACAAATCGACAATCTGGTCAACCAGTCGGATCTCAATCATTTCGGTCGCGGCGAGCGAGTCATTGAAGAAGGCGCGGAGGGAAATTCCATGTTCATTTTACTTCATGGTTCGGCTCAGGTCTCGGTTGCGAAAAATGGATCGACAATTCCGGTGGCGACTTTGCGTTCGGGCGATTGTTTCGGCGAAATGTCACTTCTAACCGGTGAAAGGCGCAGCGCAACCGTGCGGGCCGAGGGCGATTGTTACGTCATGGAGATCGGCAAGGACGTTATGGGCGAAGTCATTCGGGAATCGCCGGATTGTTTGAAACAGCTGAGCGAACTATTGGCCAAGCGAAGAATGGAGACGGAAGGGATTCTCAAGGATGCCGCCAGTCAGCGCAGCCGATCAGGCCGCCAAGCAACGCGAATACACCGCGACCTTTCTCAATCGATTGAAGACATTCTTCGCGCTGTAACTTTGTCATTGCGACGCACTCGCAGCCGGTTTGGCCATGGGTCAAGCACAGACTAGCTCATAGTCTCTATCACACATTCCAGTTTGTCAGACCTAAGCCTAACGAAAGAGACCTATCGGGTAACGGCCGCCAGGCCTCGGCGGCTTATTTGTCTTTACAGGGGTTAACCCACTCTGGTACACCTTCAGTTCGGCGGGGCCTCGCGAGCGGAAGCGGCTGGGAATCGCGAACGTTTGTTAACGTTCCTGAATAAACTTAAACCTAACCTCGTACCTATATGCCAAAGAAAAAAAGTCCTGAAGTCATTGTCACCGAAGACGTCATCATCATCGAACTACCGTCGGACATATCCGCAGCCGCAAAGGCGAAAATTCGAAAGGGCGGTGTGGCGAAGTTCAAGATCAAGGAAATAAAAGTCAAAAGTATTCCGAGCATTCTGAAGGGTGACAAACCAGTTCAGGGATGTTAACAGGCATAACTTTGTAAATGCCTGGCGGGTCATCATTGCCTGGTAGGAAGTTTTTAGTGAGCGGCTTCGATGACACGACGTCCGGTTTATCTGAGACGGCGATAAGTTCGATACAAGACCGGGCAAAAACGCTTCATTCGAATGAAGATCGTGTTCGTCCAAAACTTTCTGCTGGATAGCAGCGGACTAACCAGTCCTGATAACTTCTTTCCGCATCTCGGATTAATCTCGCTCATCGCAACGATCGAGAAGTCCCGACACATTCCAGCTCTCTACGATCCGATGCTTGAATTGCACAAAGGGGAGCTGGTCCTCGATGGTTCGATTTACGAGAAAGTTGCTCTGCAACTACTCCGGGAGGATCCGGACGCTGTCGGATTTACCGCTCTGGGCTGCAACTTTTTAGCGGTTGTAAAGATAGCGCGTGAAATAAAACAGCGCAGGCCGCAAACGACTATCTTGCTCGGAGGCCCACATCCAACCGTTCTCGAATCCGAGATCATGAATCGCTTCTTTGAATTTGACGTCCTGGTTCGTGGCGAGGCAGAACAGACAATTGTTCCGCTTCTCGACGCTTTGGATACTAGCAAGGAGTTGTCAGGAATACCGGGAATCAGTTACCGGGACGGATCAAGCATTCGCCGCGCGCCGAATGATGCTGGGGTAATGGATGTGAACACGCTGTCCATGGCCGCGTTTCATTTTTATCCAATACGCGAGCTTGGATTACGCGAGATGCGCGTGGAAGCCGGCCGAGGATGCCCATTTCATTGCACGTTTTGCTCCACCGCCACATTTTTTGGGAGACAGTACCGAGTCAAGGCCGCCGAGAAACTCGTGAACGAGTTAAAGTTTCTCAACCGCGCCTATGCAATACGCAAGTTTTCATTGCAACACGATCTCTTCACGGTTAACCGGCGAAAAGTTCTTGAGTTTTGTGAAGAGGTTCGAGAGCACAATTTCGAGTGGACGTGCTCGGCCCGAGTCGATTGTGTTGATCCAGAGTTGATTCGCGAAATGGCACGGGCTGGATGCCGCGGAATTTACTTTGGCGTCGAGACCGGCTCGGTAACTCTTCAAGAAGTGGTGAAGAAGCGGCTGAATCTGAGCTTACTCCGACCGACACTTATATGCTCAAGAGAAGTGGGTGTTGACGTAACAACATCTTTTATCACGGGATTTCCCGACGAAACGGTTTCAGACTTAAAAGCTACCCTGGAGTGCATGGACGACTGCCTCCGAATTTCCCCAACAACAACTTCGTTGCAGTTGCACCTGCTGACCCCGGAGCCCGGAACGGCACTTTACGAGCAGAATAGGAACGAGCTTTTGTACGATGGTTACATTAGCGATTTCAACTTTCCGCCCCTGGCCGCCGATGAACCCGAGTTCCTCCGCGATAATCCGGCGATCTTCATGAATCATCATTTTTACAAAACGCGACTTCCTCGTGAGATGGCGACCGGTGTAACAAGTATACTTTCGGCATTGTCAGCCTTGGGAGGTCCGCTTTTGCAGGCGACGATGGAGTATCTCAAGACCAACCTGTGCGATCTGGCGTTTTCAATCCTCGCGCGCTGCGACAAAGGTCAAACCACCCACTCTAGGGTCTTTCGGGAACTTCTCTGCTTAATCGATGAAACTGACAGGCGCGGGCGAGTCATTAACCAATTGATTCAGTTTGCCTGGGCCCACTTCCGCGCGCGTGAGCCACAAAAGATCTCAACCAATAATCAGTCAGTTGGAAATTTTGCGGACACAATCTGCGTCGCACCTCGTACAACCATTTTCCGGAACACATTCGACATTCCACGTGCGCTTGATCGAATCGACCATCGAGTAGCATCGTGGCGGTCCATCTCGACGCGCTCAACGAGCCATAGTTTCGTCGTGCACCGGGGAAAATCTGGCTACGAATCAAAAACTCTCGCGGTGGACAATGAGATTGGCTTACTGCTGAAGCTGTTGGCTACTCCCCGCCCGAGAGCATGGGCGCTAAAAAAATTCTCGCCCGTTCACGAGCGCGTGACAGAAGGCGCCATTGAGGACCTGTTGGAGCGAGGGGTTCTCCAGGTTTACCCGCAGAAGTAACGGAACCCAGCCCGTTATTTGATTGGCACCGGCTTGGCCGATTCAGCAAGCAATTGCTCAAATCGGGGGTCCGCGCGCAAAGATTCCCAATAAGGATGCAACCGAAGTTCACCAAAGTTGATTGGACCAGGGGTTTTCAAAAGTTCTTTTAACGTATCGAACGCCGCATCTTTGTTGCCGGTCCAGGCATAGACCACAGCAAGGCACTTCTGGAGTTCGGCATGTGTTAACGGATCCTTCTGGGCGGGTAGCAGCTCGACCGCCCGCTGGGCTTCGCGGACTGCCTGCTCGTTGTGACCAACGCCAGCATCGATCAGCGCCAGCACACAAAGACCCTGAGGATAATCCGGTTCGGCCTGCAAAACGCTTTTCATTTCGGTGCGAGCCTCGTCAAATGCCTTGTTAGCGGTGGCAGTGTCTTTGAGAACCCGCGCGGCCAAGGCTTGGTAAAACGGCCGGCAAACTCGCACAGTCACGGATGTTATTCCTTCGCGCGGAATGAAACTCAGAGCCTTTTGAATTTCTGCGGGATTTCGTTCGCAAATGGCATGAACCATCCAATCCTGCGCAAACGCCGCGCCCGAGTTAGGATCTTCGGCGAGGATTTGTTTAATAGTTTCATGGAGTCGCTGAGTGTCTGCGTGCCATTCAAAATCCACTGAGGCTCTGGACACCCTCATCAATGAATCCGAAGGCGTGATGGCGAGAATGCGATCCAGCACCGCTGCCATTTCGGGAAATTGTCGTAACAGTTCGTAGCCTTGGGCCAAGCCGTGAAGGATCTCGACGTTACGTGGATCTACTTGCGCCGCCTTTTCCAGATTTTCAATATGCTGTTTCCAACGTCCCTGCCGGCGATCGATGTAGCCTTCCAATGCAAATATCTCTGGCTCGTTAGGCAAACCAGTGCGCGCAATTTCAAGTTCCGATCGAGCCCGCGCATAATCGAAGTAGCAATGGTAATAGACCCATACCGCGGCGAGATGGGCTTCACCTCGACCGGGCCCCAAGTCGAGGGCATGCCGCAATGCCTCGTTTGCTTGTGATAGCCGAGCCGCACTGTGATCAAAGCCGGTGTAGTAGAGTTCTTGCTCTGTGTATGTCAGTTTGCAGTAGGCCAGTAAAAATTTTGGATCACGCCCGATGGCTTCGTTCAGGAGTTTTTCAGCTTGATAAAGATTACTGCCCTGGCGGGCATCAGAGCTCACTGCTAGCAAAGTCTTGGCTCGGACGTAGCTATCGTAAGCAGCTAGGTCCGCCGTGGGTTGTTGTTCGATCGCGGCTTTTTCCTCCGGCGATAACTTGGCCTGAAGCTGATCGGCCACCGCCTTGGCAATTTCGCTCTGAATCGCAAAGACGTCGCCAAGCGGCCGGTCGTAATGCTCGGCCCACAAATGCGCATCGTTTCGCGCGTCGATCAATTGAGCGCTGACTCGCACGCGATTTTCCGCGCGTTGGACGCTCCCCTCGACCACGTGTGCAGCGCCGAGTTGATGCGCGATATCGCGGACATTGCGATTGGCTTGACCCTTATATTGCATCACTGAGGTCCTGCTAATCACTTTTAGATCAGCAATCTTCGCGAGGTCGGTTAATATTTCGTCCTGGACGCCATCGGCGAAGAACGCGTTTTCTGGATCTGCACTGAGATTTTCGAACGGCAGGACGGCGATACTCTTCGCTGGAATCGAGGCAGAAGCTGACGCCGCAGGTGCCGGAGTGACTCCGCCACGCCGAAGAAATATGGACAAGCTGACTCCGAGAGTTCCGGCCGTGAGCAGCAACATGATCACGAAAAGCGAGGTGGGCGGCGGTCGCTTCTGAGTAACGGGTTTGACATCCGTTTGGCCCGCTTTTTTCCATCGATGGCGGCCCCGAAGCTTTTCAGGCAACAACGGGTTGCCAAGGTCATCTTTGCACAGGTTAACCAGATGCAGCCTCAAACCATGTTTTACCTCGCATTCGCCAAAATCGTGCAAATGCGGTCGCCAATTCCGATAGTGCGCCAGATCATCGGCGACATGTTTGGACAAAAGAATGTGCCCGGCGTCGCCGCAATCCATGACCCTTTGGGCGATGTTGATTCCTGCTCCGACAACGTTCAGAGAATCATTGACGTCTTGAACTGGATTGACGGGTCCGCTGTGAATTCCCATCCGAATGCGAATGGTGGAATTATTCTTGAGCGCGGCTGCGATTTCCAAGGCGCACCGAGGCGGCTGTTCCGGACTTTGAAAGAACAAAAGCGCCATTCCATCTCCGGTTGGCACGCGAATCAACTTGCCGGCAGCCTCGGCGTTCCGGAAGCATTCGGCGTTTCGAACAACGCGGTTCAGTTCCTGGACCGCCTCGATTTGCTCGTTCACCAGCAACTTGGAATAACCAACAATATCGATTAGGAGCAGGTGTGCGATCTCAAGTTGAAGATCGTTTTGGGACGTCGCGGATGTGGATGGCGTAGGCACGGCCCCCTTCGCAGGAGTTAAATATTGCAGGACAGCGGAGGCCGGTCGAGGGGAATCGCGCTGGCAAATAGGCTTTGCCAGAGCGAGAATTCTCCATACAGTCGTGCGCTTTACCGCGCGAAACCCATGGGATTTCTAGCTCTAAACCTTCTCGATTCCGGCGTGCAACTGTCGATGGTATGCGCCGTCATCGGATTGCTCGCCGCCTTTGTTCTGATCGTGCTGGTCAAGCGTCTCCCTGCCGGAAACGAGCGGATGCGCCAGATTTCCGCGGCGGTGCAGGAAGGCGCGAAGGCCTACCTGAACCGCCAGGTCATGACCATCAGCGTGATCGCGGTCGTCATCTTCGTTCTTCTCTGGATCTTTAAAGATCATCCAACCGCCATCGGTTTCGTGGTCGGGGCTTTTTGTTCGTTGTCGGCAGGATTTATCGGGATGCGGATCGCGGTGATTACGAATGTGCGAACAACCCAGGCGGCAACGCACTCGATGATCGCTGCGCTGCGGGTCGCGTTTAATGGAGGCGCGGTAACCGGATTGCTGGTGGTGGCTCTCGCCCTTCTCGCGGTGTCGATTTTTTATACCGTGGCCGGCAATATGATCGGTCACGATGCAGCCGTGCGCAGCCTGATTGGTCTCGCGCTCGGCGCGAGCTTGATCAGCGTCTTCGCGCGGTTGGGCGGCGGCATTTACACCAAAGCGGCTGACGTCGGCGCCGATCTCGTCGGCAAAATCGAGAAGGGTCTCGAAGAAGATGATCCACGAAATCCGGCGACAATTGCGGACAACGTCGGTGATAATGTTGGCGATTGCGCGGGCATGGCGGCGGACGTGTTTGAGACTTACGCGGTTAGCTTGATCGGCGCGATTCTGGTCGGCGCACTGACCCTTGCGGCAGTGCCGGCGGCGATAGTTTATCCGTTTGTGCTCGGTGGAATTTCGGTCCTCGGCGCGATTTGCGGAATTCTTTTCGTTAACGTCAGCAAGGGAAAACCCGGCGCCGTTTTAATGGGCGCGGTTGGAACCAGCGCGCTGATATCTGCCATTTTGTTCTGGCCGGCAACCCATCGGCTGTTTCCGAATGGCGTCACCATTAAGGGAGTGACTCATTCGCCTAACGACCTTTATTTCGCCTCGATCGTTGGCCTGGTCATGACCGCGGTCGTGGTCGTGATCACAGATTATTTTACGTCGATGCGTTTTCATCCGGTGCAAAAGATCGCCCGCGCATCCGAGACTGGACACGCCACCAATATCATCGCGGGTCTCGCGATCGGTCAGCACGCCACGGCGTTGCCGGTCGGGTTCATCGGCATCGCGATCCTGCTCAGTTTTCATTTTTGCGGCCTCTACGGAATTGCGATTTCGGTAATGTCGATGTTGTCGATGGCTGGAATCGTTATCTCCCTCGATTCGTTCGGACCGATTACTGACAACGCCGGCGGCATCGCGGTGATGAGCAATTTGCCGAAGGAAGTTCGCGCGACCACGGACAAGCTCGACGCCGTCGGCAATACAATGAAGGCAGTGACGAAAGGTTACGCCATTGCGTCGGCTGGACTCGCGGCCCTGGTATTATTCGGATCGTATGTCGAAGAACTGAAAGCGCACAATCCGGCGTTCGCGCAATTCACTTTTTCGCTCACCGAACCGAAAGTGATTATCGGTTTGTTCATCGGCGGGTTGTTGCCATTTGTTTTCACCGCCTTCAGCATGGACGCGGTGGGCAAAGCCGCTGGCGCGGTCGTGCGTGAAGTTCGGCGACAAATCCAGGCGCATCCTGGGATCATGACCGGACAAGAGACGCCCGAATACGGCACGTGCGTCGACATTGTGACCAAGGCGGCCCTGCGCGAAATGATCGTCCCGGCGTTATTGCCGTTGGTCTTCGTGGTCGGCGTTGCCCTGATCAAACCGCTGGGGCCTGTCGTGCTCGGCGGCGTCTTGGTGGGAACGATCGTGACCGGATTGTTCGTGGCAATCGCGATGACTTCGAGTGGCGGCGCCTGGGACAATGCCAAGAAGTTCATCGAGGAAGGCCATTTTGGCGGCAAAGGATCGTTCGCTCACCAAGCTTCCGTGACCGGCGACACTGTAGGCGATCCTTACAAAGACACGGCCGGCCCGGCGATCAATCCCATGATTAAAGTCGTAAATATCATGGCGATCCTGATCATTCCGATTTTCTTTTAGATGTAGTGGCGGGCGTGTCGCCCGCAATTCTTTCGCGTCGGAGCCGAGCAGCCTTCGCTAAAGCTACGGCTCGCCAAGCACGGCTGCCTCTACAGAAAATTTAGCGCGCAAAATCTTCTCGATCTGTTACAAATGGTGTGTGGCACAGGCACCGAAGATCGATATTGGAAAAAGCCACGATTTCCAGATTGTTCGGCAGGAGCAAACTGGATCGAAAACGCGAGCGCTGGCCAAAACGGACCCGGGCGCGAGTCCGTTTAAGGTCGTGATCGATCCGAAAGTGCGTCTCGATCTTCGCCGCGCGCTGGTTGATCTAATCGACTATCACGACGAAGCGTTGGCTGAACATTTCGCGCAGGGAAAACTGGCGCTCGATTCCTACAAGGAATATGTCGAACTGTTCGCGCGAAGTTTGAAGGAGACAATGGACAGCCGCGAAGGCGTGTCCTACCTCTTACGCTCAGTAGGCTTCGACCTCCCGCCGGAGGAAATTAATTTGCAGCCGGAACTGCGTTGGAAAAAAGGTCCGGCGCCGTTTGGGGTCAGCCTGCTCTAACCCGTCAAGGCTTCGCTGCGGCGCTGCCATCGATCAACACCTGTTCTTGGGGGTTCAACTGGTCACGCGGAATCGTTTCGATGATTTTCCTGGCTTCGTCGTTTCGACCAGTGCCCAGAAGCGCCGCGGCATAAACCGCGCGCCACCCTGGCAATGTTTGTTTCCAATCGATGACAACGGGGCCGTTGAATTCAGCCAGAGCTGCGGCCGCGTTGTGTTGTCGAAGATAACCGAGCGCGGTAGTCACGTGATACGACAATCGATTCGGATATTGTTCCGACAGTTTCTTTGCGGTGGCGAAGTTTTTTGTCACGTCCTCACCGAGAAGCAAGTTAAGATAAGCCAGTTGGTCGGCCGCGTTAGGATCTTCAGGCGTTCGGGCGGAAATTTTTGCAATCGCGGAGCGTTGCGCTGAGATGTCGCCGCTCTTTTGACCAATCCGCTCGATCCCGCGATACGCCAAATCGGCTTGCTCCGGGAAACGTGCCAATTGTTCGTAGGCTTTCAGCGCAACCGCGGTGGCGTGACTCTGTTCGGCGAAGTTGGCGACAAACCGAAGTTTGTACGGGTCGCTCACCGCCAGAGAAATCGCGTGGCTCCAATGCACTTCGGCATCAAGAGGCGCATTCTTTTCCTGAGCTGTGCGAGCGTGAAAACTTTCAATGACCGATGGGTCGAGGGTCACTTCGGTCTGGGTAAGCAGTTCATCGATGTCGTTCCATCGCTGCAAAATCGCCATGGCATCGAGTCTGGTGAGCAACAGCTGGTTGTTCTCGAATGCCCGCTCGACTGGAAAGGAAGAAAGAACGAGCTCGGGTTGCTGATGGATGTTGAGCCAGCGGGCGAGCTGAATGAGGTCCTCCGTCTTGGCGTTTTGCCAACGATCTATTTCCTCCCGATAAATATGGGTCCCCTCGTCAGGATGCAGTTGCATTCTCAAGTCGGCCCCAAGCAAATCATCTTTGATCGTTTTCGCGTTGAGGTCCGACAGTTCGCGAACCAGCCGAGCTTGTTCGTCCGCCGTCAATTGCGGCGCGGCCGCTAATGCCTCAACCGCGACTTGTTTGTAACTATTTGATTTACCCGCCAGGTCCCAAAGAATTTTGCGGGCCTCGGCTTGTTCCGAAGAATCGGTGGATTGCGCCAGCAGCTCCGCCAATTGGAAACGGGTTGCGTCATCGTCCGCCGTTTGCTTGGCCGCAATTCGCATGAATTCCAGAGCTTTCGCGTTATCGCCGATTTTCGTGGAGTAGCGCGAAGCCAATCGCAGGGTGCGGGTATCGGGATTATTTTTGAGCAAAGGACCGAGTAGTTTCTCCGCCAACGCCAAACGGTTATTTTTGATCAGGACCTCGGCATAATCCTCGCGGTCCTGCAGAGTGGCCTTCCGCAATTGCATCACTTTTTGCCAAAGCTCGATTGCCTCGGGGCGATCGACTTGGGAAGCGAGACGAGCTGCGCCACTCAAAGCACCATAGTTTTGTGGATCCAACTGCAACGCAACGCTGTATTGGACGGCCGCTTCATTCAGCTTGTCGGCTTTGCGCAGGGAATCGCCGGCCGAGACGAATCGGTCGACCCGCCGCGCTTTGACAAGCTGGTATGCCAACACTCCGCCTGCCGTTAAAGCCACTATAATTACAAGGGCTAGGATCCACCGGCGCGGTCCTTTTTTTTGATGGACCGCCTGTTTCGATAGCTGCGGCGCCGACCTCTCCTGCATGGGAAGGGTAATATTGAGAGGATGGGGCCTTCTGCCACCGCAAAATTGCTCTTCGGGCTTCCCAAACGACCCCAAAAATATGATTGACGGTGGAGCCCAGCTTGTCCCAGAATCGGCTCAACCTCACAAATACTATGAAAAAGGCATTGGTTCTCGGGTTGGTAGCATTTGCAACGAGCAGCTTTGTCGCATTCGGCGACATCATTCCGACATTGGACTCGGTCACGGGCTCAGCGCCGAATTTCACATGGAATTATAAGGCCAATGTGACCGTCGATGAAACCGTCAACACCGGCGATTTCTTCACCATTTACGATTTCAGCGCGATTATGCCGACGACCACCAACCAACCAGCCGGATGGACCTTTTCAACGGCGTTGCTTGGACCGACACCCGCCCTGGTGAATCCGACCGACAATGCAAACCTGTGGAATCTGACCTGGACCTACAACGGCGCCCCGATTCCCGGCGCTGCCGCGCTTGGAACGTTTTCGGCAGTCTCGAGCACAGATCAACTGAAGCAGGGTCAGTTCACGGCTGAAGCTAGCCGCAGCGGCGCGCCAGCCGGAACGAAGATCGACAACATCGGAAATGTTTCCGTGCCGGTGCCGGAGTCGACCTCCTTGTTGCCGCTGATTGGTGTTTGCGGCGCAGCGTTGTACTTTGCTCCGCGTCTCCGTCGTCAACGCGCATAATTAATTCACTCTCTGTTTCCCTTAGGCCGCCCCGAAGTAATTCGGGGCGGCTTTTTTTATCCTGAAGATGCAAGCCTCCAGTGAAGCCGCGACTCGCGCCATCGGGGAAAACCCTTGGTTTCACGGCGGTTGCGTGACAGACTCCCTGCCCATTATATGTCCGCGGTATCGGGATCGTCTACCCGCCTAAAGCTATGGGGTGTTCGCGGATCAATTCCAGTGCCCGGCCCGGGCACCGTGCGCTATGGCGGAAACACCGCCTGTGTCGAAGTTCGCGCTGATGGCGAGCTGATTGTTCTCGATGCCGGGTCTGGGATTCGCGAGCTGGGACTTGCGCTCGAAAAAGAATTCGGCTCTCGGCCGATCAATCTGAGTTTGCTCATCACTCACCTGCACTGGGACCACATCATGGGTTTTCCATTCTTCCGTCCGTCCTACAGCGATAAGAACCAGATTCACATTCTTGGTTACGACGGCGCTGACGGCAGTCTGCGCAAAATCTTACAAGGCCAGATGGCGACTCCATTCTTTCCCATCGCGCTTTACGACCTGCCCGGAAAGATCGAGTTCAAAAACCCCGAATCGATGGATTTCAAAATCGGCAAGGTCCGTATCTGCGCCCGACAAATGAATCATCCGGGCGTTTGCGTTGGTTACCGAATTTTCACCAGTAAAGGTTCGATCGCCTATCTCCCGGATCACGAACCTTATGAAGCGTCCAAATTGCATTCGATTAAATCCGATGGGTTGAGTCCGGAACAAACCCAACAGCGCGCGCGCGAGGAGCGCGCCGAGCTTGTGAAATTTCTTCACGGTTCCGACATCTTGATCCTCGATACTCAATACACCGATGAAGAGTATGAGACCCATCTGGGGTGGGGGCACGGCTCGCTTTCCACTGCGATTTCTTTGGCCGTGGATGCTGGCGTTCGAAAGCTAGTGCTTTTTCATCATGATCCCAGGCATGATGACGCGACGATCGACCGGATGGTGCAAACGGCCCGAAAAATGGCGGCAAAATATCCTGGCAACCTCGAAGTAGACGGGGCGCGGGAAGGCGCCGAGATGACCTTGGATTAAATTGTGCGAGCTCGGCGAGTGCCCTTGCGCGGCCGCAGAATTCGTTTTAGGTCTTGTCCCCCTGCGTTCTTGCCTCGTGGTGTAATGGTAGCACGAGAGATTCTGGATCTCTTTGTCTAGGTTCGAGTCCTAGCGAGGCAGCCATCCCGTCTCGTCCCGCGCCTAATTAGCGTGTCTCATTGGGCCAAATCCCGTTAATCTCGGTTCGTGTCGGCCGTAGGTTTTCGCAACTTGGTCAAAGTCCTGGCGCGTTCTCGTTCGTTACGCTTTACCGCCGACATGGTGCGGCAATCCCCAGCATCATCGTTGGCCCGTTTGCGTTGGTGCGGCCGCGACATTTTTTATCGATCGGGAACGGCCGATCCATTCGTTATCTATCAAGTTCTTTTTAGGAGCGGTACCAAAGCGGAATATTATGTGCCGCCCGCGCTGAAGCCAAAAGTCATTCTCGACATCGGAAGCAATATTGGCGCTTCCATTATTTATTTTCATCACCAGTTTCCGAAGGCGAGCATCATCGGGTTCGAACCGCACCCTGACACATTTCGTGTCCTGGAAAAAAATGTCGCCCATTTGCCGGGAGTCAGAGTGTTCAATTACGGGCTCGGAGCGATTCATCAGCGCATTGCCGTTCCCGCGGATGAAGTAAATTTCGGCGCGTTTAACACTCGCGGTCACTTTAAGGACCGTGGCTTTCCAGCGGCGCCGGTCGAGTGCGAAGTTCGGAGATTAGACGATGTCTTGCGCGAACTCGGGATCGCGCGCGTCGACCTGATCAAAATCGATTGCGAAGGCGCCGAAGGCGATGTTTTTTCAACTTTGCCCGATGCGATCTTGAACGACTGCCAATGGATCGTTGGCGAATTTCACGATCACACCGGCTTTGAAGTGCTTGCGCGTTTGGCGCCGCGCTTTCATTTGGATCTGAAGAAGAAAATGTTTCGACCGCGGTTTCGTTTCCATGCCTGTAACCTCAGCAGATTACAGGAGTTCTCTCGATCCGATCTTGACGCTTTACAGCGCTGAGCGCGCTCGAATGTTAAACTGCTGGTGGTTCAGCGCGGCGTTCCCGAAAAAAATCCTGCAGGATGGCGGCGCATTCGTTTCGCAACACATTGCCCGTCACCTGGCAGCGGTGGTTCAATGCTGCGTTGTCTACCAGGTTCATCACCGTTCCCGCTGCTCCAGCCCGGATATCCGGACAACCGAAAATCACCCGGCGAATTCGGGTATGCACAATTGCCCCGGCGCACATCGGGCAGGGCTCCTTCGTCACGTAAAGATCGCAATCAGTGAGGCGCCAGTCGCCCATCGCCGCCTCGGCCGCAGTCAGGGCCAGCATTTCGGCGTGCGCCGTCGCATCCTTCAACAACTCGACCTGGTTGTAACCGCGCGAAATTATCCTTCCTTCCTTAACGACAACGGCCCCGACCGGGACCTCTTTCGCGCCGCGCGCTTTTTCGGCGAGACGCAATGCATCGCGCATGAAGATTTCGTCGGGTTGCATGTTTTCGCCTAACGAGGAATAAGGTCCTGACCTACGCCAAAAAATACGGCCGTCCAGCCCGAGTCGCGCGAAATAAGTATGCACCCATGAAAAAGTTAAACCTCATCCTCATTGTCTTTTCATTATCACTAATCTCAGCGAATGCGACTGAGCAGGACGTGGTTGATCGATCGGCGGTCACGATTCGGGAATTTCGCCATATGCCTGAGAAGGGGCTGCCGCCTCGCATCCTGCGACACGCCCGCGGACTCGCGATCATCAGCGTAGTCAAAGGCGCGTTCATCTTCAGTGGAACAGCCGGGGAAGGAGTCGTTATAGCCCGAACGGGTCACGGCTGGTCAGGTCCGTCGTTCATTGGCACCGCCGGAGCCGGCTGGGGAGTGCAGTTTGGAGCGGAGGTAACGGACTTCGTTTTCGTGCTGAATAATGACGCCGCAGTCCGCGCGTTCTCGCGCGGAGGAAACGTAACCCTTGGAGCGGATGCAAGCGTGGCGGCGGGGCCGGTGGGACGCGCGGCGGAAGCGAACATTGCCCCGAAGGCGGCTGTTTACAGTTATAGTCGGAGCAAAGGTTTGTTCGCAGGCGTTTCCCTGCAAAGCGCAGTGATCGCCACTCGCAAAACCGCGAACGAGCGCTACTACGGGCGTCCGGTTACGGCCTCCGACATCCTGTTTGGCCGGACGAGTGCGCCCGCCGGCGCAGGGCATCTGCGGATGGCACTCAGTCGCTGACGCCGATAATTAGCTTTACAAGAGCGTTGCTGCTTCGGCACCGTACCTGGGTGCGTTGGCTCGCGTTTCTCTGGCTCGCCGTTTCTTGCTGCAACCCTGTGTTGGCGCAAGATCAGGAGCACACTCTGATCGATCGTCTCTTGCGGCCGAACATGGAGTTGCACAATAAGGCACAGGGAAAAGCTTTCCGGGTTGATTCCAAAGTCGCCGCGCAGAAAGGCTCTGCCAACACATTCGCTTTGGAGCCGGCCGCGAAACAGAAAACTTTCGCGGACACTCGCACAGTCGCGCAGAAAGAATACCACTCGGGCTCAAGTCGAACTGATTTAGGGGAAAACTCCTTCGCTTCCACTCGCGATGCCAACGTGCAGCCTCGGTCGAAATTAACTACATCTCCCGCGCACGATGTTCATCCCGCATACGACACGCGTCTCACGGTTTCAGGTCGCACTTATGCCGACGAACGCAGCTTTCGCGACCAAGGGAAAAGTCAAAAATCGCTCAGTCGGCAGAATCAGCCCCTCACCATCGACCAAGTGCGCGAGTTGCTGAATAAGAACAAGTAGGGCCGGCACCTTGCCGGAAATCTTTGCCGATCATGACGGCGGCACCTACAATTGCGAACGATGCAAGTCGATGACGCGCTGGCTTCTCTAAAAAAAGGAGCCGTCCAGATTATTACCGAAGGCGAATTGCGCCAAAAGCTTGCCCTTGGTCGCCCGTTGCGAGTCAAACTCGGGGTCGATCCGACGACCGCGGACATTCATCTCGGCCACACCGTTGTTTTGAGAAAATTGCGACAATTTCAGGACTTTGGGCATCAGGCAGTTTTAATCATCGGCGATTTCACCGGAATGATCGGCGACCCGAGCGGACGATCTGTCACCCGGCCGCATCTGACCCACAAGGAAGTGATGGCGAATGCCGAAACCTATCGCGACCAGGCATTCAAAATTCTCGACCGCAGCCGAACCGAAATCGTGTGCAACGGAGATTGGTTTCGAGCGATGTCCTACGAGGACGTGCTTCGTCTCAACAGCCGCGTCACCTTGCAACAAATGCTCCAGCGGGAGGATTTTCGCGCCCGGATCGACAATCAACACGCGATCCATGCTCACGAGATTCAATATCCGATTATGCAGGGCTGGGATTCGGTGATGGTAAAAGCAGACATTGAGCTCGGCGGGACCGATCAGCTTTTCAATGTTCTGGTTGGTCGTGATTTCCAAAAAGAGGAAAACCAACCCCAGCAAGTGGTCATGACCATGCCGCTTCTGGAAGGATTGGACGGCATCAAGAAGATGAGCAAGAGCCTCGGCAATTTCGTCGGCGTAAGCGAGCCGGCCGGCGATATGTTTGGCAAGCTGATGAGCATCTCGGACCAATTGATGGGGCGTTACTACGAACTGTTGCTGTATCGCGACCTGCCAAAAGATGCCGATCCGTTCGAATCGAAAAAGCAGCTCGCGTTCGAAATTGTGAAGACTTACCACTCGCCGGAGATTGCCCAGAAAACTCTCGCTGACTGGAACGCAAGATTTAGCGAGAAACGTCTGGACGAGGCGGAGCTTCCTCCCTTTGCCGCGAAAACTGACCAGATCGTTGGACTGGTGGTAGATGTTTATTCGCAGGCCTTCGCGACCCAAAAATCGCGCGCAGAAGCAAGCCGCTTAATCAAACAAGGCAGCGTCCAGGTGGACGGGCAAAAGATTACCGATCCGAAAACGGAAGTTGCGTTGAAATCCGGGCAGGTTTTGCGTTTGGACAAGACTCACGCCGTTCGGATTAAATAAAAAAGCACGGAGCCAACGCTCCGTGCTTTTCCAATGGAGTGCGAAAAAAACTAAGCCGCCGCCGTCTCGAACATCGGCATGATTGGCATTCGCTCCACGTAGGGAGTCGCAATGCCTTCAAAGTGCGCGCGAATGCTGCGCAATTCGGCGTTCACGAAAGCCTCGACGAAGCCGAAGTGGCGATCCAGCCAGGCAAACAGACGATTTTTGATCTTATAATGAATCGCGAGTGTGATCTCGGTGCAGTTAGGGCGGATTTCGGTGAAATCGACCAGGCCCACCACGTCGATGTTGCCGCCGACTGACTCAAACGCGACCTGATCGTCCATGTCGCTGTCGACTGCGAGGAAAACGGTTCGGGCTTCGAAACCGAGCGGGCCGCGGAAACTGAATTCCACCGTCTTCGAGGAGGTCACGGTCGCCTTGGTGACCATGACGAATTGGCGTTTGTAGGATTGAATGCTGGTGAGCCGGGCCTTCGATTCGGCCAGCGGCTGACTCATATGGAATGTTTTTTCGAGGAGCATGTTGTTAGGGTTGGTTGTTGCCAGTTGTCTTTAGCAATCTGGCTGCCAGCCCGATTTACCTGGGGAAGGGAGTCCTAAACCGCAAAATTGTGTAAGTTTTCATTACACTTTTGTAAATTACATGAACAGCCAGCGGTGACAGTCAGGGCCCTCTTTCGGGGTCGGCTTGGGCACCGGTTTGCCGCCCGGCCGGGCAGGAAACCGCCTCAGGCAGCGCGTTCGTGCCGCGCCACGATGGTCTGCATCATCGACTCAAAAATCTTCACTCCGTCGGCGCTGCCTAGTCGGGCGTCGCAGGCCCGGTCGGGGTGGGGCATCAATCCAAAGACATTCCCTTCGCGGTTGCAGATCCCGGCGATGTTCTCGATCGAACCGTTCGGATTTGCTTCAGGCAGAATTTCGCCGCGATCGTTGGCGTAGCGCATGATCACGCGCCGTTCATCATTGAGTTCGCGCAACGTTTCATCGTCGGCAAAGTAACAGCCCTCGCCATGCGCGATCGGCATCCGAAGGAGAGTTCCTTCCGCAAGCCCGTGAGTGAATGCCGAGTCCGGCACTTCAACCCGCAGAGTGACGAGATCGCAGACAAAGCGAAGCGACCGATTGCGCACCAGCGCGCCCGGCAACAGTCCGGCTTCACACAACACCTGGAAACCGTTGCACGTGCCGAGCACGAGCTTTCCCGCGCGCGCGTCGTTGATTACCGCTTCCATGATCGGCGAAAACCGCGCGATCGCTCCGCAGCGCAAATAGTCACCGTAAGCAAAACCTCCGGGAAGAACGATTGCGTCGTAATCACGCAACGAAGTCTCCTTGTGCCACACGTAATCGGCGTGCAGACCCTCGATGCTGTTGATTCCCGCAACGCAATCCTGGTCGCAGTTCGAACCGGGGAACTGAATAACGGCGAAATTCATCATCGATCTAATGCGTTATTCCTCGAGCGCGTTGTTCCTCATGATAATCGTTCACCACCAGACATGCGTGGATGACGCCCGGGATCCATCCCAACAACGTGAGGATAATACTCAGAAAAAAGCTGCCCATCCGACCAGTCAACAAGACTGCAAGTGGCGGCAACACCACGCAGAAAAAATATCGCAACGCTTTCATTTAGCACTCTTCCTCTTTTCTCGTTGAGCGTTCGATGTTGGACGTTGAGCGTTCGGCGTTTTCTTTGCGCCTCTGACTTCTGACTTCTGACCTCCGACCTCTGATTTATGCAACTCATAGTCTTCGATCACCGGATTCGACAGCAGGTCACGACAAAGACTGTGCAGCCGCTTTTCCAGGCCTGCGTCCGCGCCATCAACATCAATTTCCATGAACTTGCCGATTCGGACGCTGCGCACCTCCGGCATCCCCAAATGTCGCATCGCATCGCGAACGGCGTTGCCCTGAGGATCCAGCACAGCTTCCTTCGGTTTGACGATTACATTTACCTTCACCCAAACACGCTAACGCGAAATTTCTCCGCAACAAGCGGTTCGCAGGGTGCGAGCGATGCCGCTCTGCGGCGACCCTATATCAAGGGAACATTTTGCGCGAACTAGCGGGAGCGTAACTTTGCGGCGGGAGGCCACGAGCCTTTCGCAAGTTGGTCTAGGGAAAGCACGCCGCTCTGCGGCAAACCGAAAACCAGGGAACAAAATGGATGAACTAGCGGGAGCGTAAGCCGACGACTCGGTTTTGGTGAATGGAGCGCGTGGGGCGCGCGACATAGAAGGTAAAGCGACGAGGGTGGGAGCGAGTGAGTGCCGGCAACGAACGAGTTTCAAAACCGAGCGCGAGGCTGCAGCTTTACGACGCGAGCGATTCGCGCGACTGTCGTCGGTGCAACGGATCGGTTGGAAAATTCCAGCAGCCTGGCTGACTCTTTGCGTCGTTTGGAGCTCCACCTGGCTCGCGATCAAAGTCGGTCTTCGTGATTTACCGCCGATCTCTTTCGCCGCAATTCGGTTCGTCATTGCCGCAGCGATTCTCGTTCTGGTTTCAATCGGGCGCGTTCGATTGATCCCGTTGCGCCGCTCCGATTATGGGCTTCTCGCATTCACCGGCATTCTGATGTTCGGGGTGAATTACATGTCGGTGTTTTGGGGCGAGCTTCATGTTTCATCCGGCTTGGCCGCGGTGTTGCAGGCAACGATCCCGATTTTCGGGATGATCTTCGCCCACTGGCTCTTGCCCGACGAGCCGCTGAAGATTCAAAGAGTAATGGGCGCATTCGTCGCGCTCGGCGGGGTGATGCTGATTTGCGCGCGGCTACTGAGTTTTCACGGATTGCTTTCGTTCTGGGGCGGGATCGGGATTGCTCTGGGTGGCGGAGCGGCCGCCTTTTCTAACGTGCTAATGAAGAAACGCGCGATTTCCCTCGCGCCGGCCATGCTTGCCGCCTGGCAAATGATTTTCGGTTTCATCCCGTTGCTTGTGCTGGGATATTTCGTTGACGGCAGTCCGACGCGACTTCATTGGACTTCCACAGCGGTCTTTTGCCTGCTCTATCTGGCGGTGATCGGGTCCTCACTCACTTTCCTGTTGCTCTATTGGCTCCTGCCGCGAATGACCGTGACCAATCTGCAAACGATCTCGCTGATTACGCCGCCGGGCGCGGTGATGCTGGGGTGGCTGTGGGGCGGCGAGAAATTTCCGCTCTGGTCGCTTTTGGGAGCCGCGCTGGTCCTGGTTGGAGTTTGGTTGATTTTCCGGCCCGCCAAGCAACGAGAAATAGTGGAAGCTGTCGCTGCAGTTCCAGATCGAGGATGAATTCGGATCCGGTTCAACGAGCGACCGTGGTCGATCGCACCCGGATTTATGGGCCGTGGCTGGTCGGTCTCGGCGCTGCATTGTGGGGGACCGAAAGCGCGTGGCGCATTCCACTCAACGAGTTGTTCGATGCCGAGGTGATCGTTTTTTGGGAGCACGTTCTGATTTTGCTCATGTTTCTCCCGCTTTTGCTTCCGTCACTTGGCGAACTTCGCAAGATCGACAGCAAAACGTGGGGCTATTTGCTGTTCTCGGGCTTCGCCGGTTCTGCCGTCGGGACGATTTTCTTCACCCTCGCCTTGAAGTGCGGAAACCCGACCGTGGTAAACGTCATCCTGAACATTCAACCGGTAATTTCGACGTTTGGCGCATTTCTCTTATTCGGTGACCGGCTCGCGCCGCGGTTTTTTCTGTATGCGGGGATTGCGATTCTGGCCGGGATTTTTCTTTCTGTGGAACACCCGGAGCTGATCGGCGTTTCATTTCAAAGCGCCGGAATTACCCTCGGCACCGGTTACGCCCTGATCTGCGCGGTTTTCTGGGGTGGCTCTACTGTTGCCGGCCGCGGCGTCATGGTTGGGATGCCGCTTCGACTCGCTTCCAGCATGCGCATTGTGGTTGGTCTTTTTTGCATGACGCTGATTCTGGTTGGTTACGGCAAACTCAACGGCGCCGCGCTTTGGCCGCCGGCGGCTCAAGCGCACGCGTTCAAAGCAATCGGCGCGCTCATTCTTCTCGCCTCGATTTCAGGCGGAATTCCGCTGCTGATCTATTTCCGCGGTCTGAGCCTGACCCGAGCTTCGACCGCCGGTTACTTTGAAATGATGCAGACGCTCGCTGCGGTCTGCATCACTTGGGGATTTTTCCACGCAGCGCTCCGGCTCCATCAAATCGCGGCCGGCCTCGTGCTCATGGTCGCCGTGGCCATGGTGCAACGCGTGCAGTCGAAAGTCGAATTGTAGCGGCGGTCTATGACCGCCGCATTTCCGGCGCTCGCAGAGCGCCGCTACAGAATTACGGTTTTGTAGGGCAGCCGTGCCGGCTGCGAATCCAACACAATCAAAAGACGCAGGCGACACGCCTGCCGCTACAGAATCATGCCGCGGCGCGGCGTTTTTGTTTGACCAAAGCGGCTGTCGATTTTCGCCGGCCGCTCGCACCGTTCCCGCCGCGTTTCACCCGGACGCCTTGCGACCGGTTGATGCTCTCCTGCAAAACTTTCACCAGATCGACCACGTTCGTGGTCCGCGGTGCGGGCGCTGGCGCCGCCGGCAACTGCTTGTTCTTCGCTTTTGTCTCAATGATTTCCATCACTGCGTCGCGATATTCATCGCGATATTTTTCCGGCTGCCAATCCGACGACATGCTCTCGATCAGCGCATTCGCCATTTTTAATTCTTTGTCGTTCAGGTCCGTCTTCGGGCGATTCAATTCTTCCGGTTTCAACACTTCGCTGGCGAAATGCATTAACTCGAGAACGAGAAACAACCCGTCCGGCTTGACCGCCGCCAAATATTCCCGATTCGCGATTGCAACTTTGGCGATACCGATTTTTCCGGTCCCGCTCAGCGCCTTGTGCAAAAGCGAGTAGGCTTTCTCACCGCCCTTTTGCGCCTCGAGGAAATACGGTTTGTAGAAAAACTTGGGGTCCACCTGGTCGATATCGACAAAGTCGGTGATATCGATCGAGTGGGTCGATTCAATCCGCACTTTTTCGAAATCTTCGTCGCTCAAAATGATGTAACGCCCCTTTTCGTACTCAAAACCTTTCACGATCTGATCGGCCGGAACTTCTTTCATGTCGGCCTCGGCGACCTTTTTATATTTGATCGGGCTCAGATCGGTTTTGCGCAGTTGTCGAAAACTGAGCTTTTCTTCGCGGGTGGCCGGGTAAACCGAAATTGGAATGTAAACCAGGCCGAAGCTGATACTGCCTTTCCAAGTTGGACGCATAATCAATTCTCCTTTACCACGCCGTAGTCCGGCGGCTGCCGGACGAAGGCGGTTTGGTTGTTACCGGGAGAGCCATTTCCATCAAATGTGAACAATTGTCAATAACTTCCCGTTCTCCCTGAGCACGATACGTTCCCTGACCGTGACCTGTGACCTGTGGCGCGCCGCTTCCCGCTTAACTCCTGGCGTCCTCCGCCTCAACTTCTTTAATCCTTCGCCGGTGCCAGAACCAGTGCACCCGCAGCATGATCGCCATCAAAAAATAAACCCACCCGCACCACGCGATTTTTTCTATCGGCAAAATAAAAGAAAGCGCCAACGAGACGAGCCCCACGCTCACCGGAATGCTCCAACCGGTCAACTCGCCGCGCGTCATCAGTCGTTCCCGCGCATTCAATCGCAACGGCTCGCGCAATTGCCAGGCGCGAAGATTCAGGAGCAAGATCTCGGCGGAAATGGCAATTAACCCGAGTGCGTAGATGGCAAAGATCGCCCGCGCTTGCGCTTCGGTGGTGTGAAGCGAGAACGGCTGACCAACCTCGCCGCTGCTAATGAAGAACCACATCGCCCCGAAAATCGCCTTCAGCGGGTAGATAAAGATCAGGATCGTAACGATCATCGCCCAGCTGATCAAAATCGAGACGCTATCTTCCAGGCCGTAACGCCGGCTCCACAACCAATGGCCCCGCCAATAGATCCCTAGCACCGCGATGCTACAGACAAACGTCGGCACATTCTTAAAAGCGGCCAGCAGCGCCTGGATATTATCGGGAATCTGCTGGGCGGCGATCACCAACATCGAAATGGCGAACGCAAACGCGGCATCGATGAAAGTTTCCAGCCGCGTCATCTGCATTCCGCGCAACCGAAACCCACGCAACCCCGGCAACGCATCCAAATCCGGCGGCAACGCCGACGCGATGTCTGCCTCCCAGTCTTTCACCCTGCCGTTTTATAATTTTTAATTCCTACTTCCTACTTTTCTTTTGCGGTCGCCTTTCTCCTTCCGTTTTTTCTTCTCAACATCTCAACGGCTCAATCCTGCTGCTCTGCAGCAATCTATAAATAGGGCACTTTCTTGATGCACTAGCGGGAGCGTAACGTCTAAACTTGGAGCGTGCAGCCGCGCACCACTTTCTCGGGCGAAGAACTGGCCAACACGATTAGTCATTGCATCGGACTAATTGCTGCGATTATTGCGACGCCGGTCCTCTTATTTGCTGCCCGGCGTTCGGGCAACACACTTTTCTTCGCCGGCACAATCGTGTTCGCGGCCACCATGTTCGTTCTCTATCTGGTGTCGATGCTTTATCACGCCTGGCCGCCAACTCGCGCCAAGCAAACTCTTCGCATGCTCGATCACTGCGCGATTTTTCTGCTCATCGCCGGTACCTACACCCCGTTCTCGCTCGGGCCGCTTCGCGGGGTTTGGGGATCGACCATTCTCGGATACGTCTGGATGCTCGCCATTTTCGGAGTCATCCTGAAGGCGACCTGCGGTCCGTTGCGTTATCGCGGGTTTAGCTTGTTTCTGTATCTCGCGATGGGCTGGTCGGCGCTGATTCTGATTC
This sequence comes from uncultured Verrucomicrobiae bacterium, assembly GCA_963817335.1. Classification (GTDB taxonomy): domain Bacteria; phylum Verrucomicrobiota; class Verrucomicrobiia; order Chthoniobacterales; family UBA10450; genus AV40. The sequence continues at coordinate 798,081 of CAWFNX010000005.1, forward strand.
GGCCATTGCTCTCACAGCTGCCGCCCGGCGCGTTGTTCTGGTTGCTCACCGGCGGCGTCGCCTATACCGCTGGCGTATTATTTTTCGTCAACGAACGGATGCGTTACGCCCATTTTATCTGGCACTTGTTCGTCCTCACTGGCACAAGCTGCCACTTCCTAGCCTTGCTCGCCTGCGCAGCCTGAATTTAAGCGGTCACAGGTCAGAGTTCACAGGCCAGCAACCTCTCAACTGCTCAACACCTCAACCTCTTCAGATTCTCCCGAGCAGCCAGAGAATCAGGATGATAATGAGAATCGTCCCGAGCAAGCCATGCGATCTATAACCAAAACCATAACCGCCCGTCGGGAACGCGCCGATCAACAGCAAAACGACAATGATAAGAAGAATTAAGCCCATGCCGGGGTTTTACTTAAACCTGCATCTCCTCGCAACATTTCTTCTCGGTTTCCTTCCGCCGAAGGCAGGCCCTTCGCCTCAACCTCTCAACTTCTTCGATCAGCGTTTCAGCTTTCGTATCAATGAAATGTTGAATGTTTAGATACGACCCCGATTTCTCTCTTTCCCACCCGCAGCCTTTCGTCCGGGCGCGATTGTTAGGAAAAGGAGCCTCACTTGAATCTCAAAGAAAAAGTTAAACAAGCCGGCGCGGCCGGATACATTCTGCTTTGGTTGCTCGGAATTCCGATTCCAATCTTGTTCCTGATCTTCCTGTTACGCGGCTGCACCTGAGTCCGACGCCACCAACACCGACGCGTTGGCCGCCGGTCGAAGCTTTCGTGAACGGACGAGTATGAACTATCAACCGGCTTTGGTCTTCGTTTTGGGATCGCTGGCCACGTTTCGGTTAGGCCACCTCATTGCTAAAGAGCGCGGCGCGCTGGCCATGTTCGAACGGTTTCGCAACGCCATGCCGGGCGGGCGCGGTTCGGCCAAGGAATGGGTCAGCTGCATCTGGTGTTTTTCGCTCACCGCCAGCGCCATTGTCTGCCTCTTTTTTTGGGCTGGGGGACTTCGCCTGGGTTAATCGCGTGTGCAGTTAACGTCGGGCCGCAATCTGAAGCTCTATTCGCCGACTTCATCTCCCGGCTCCGACGTCAATCAAACGTGAACTGCTGGGCAGCAGCGATTCACTGTTGCTTCATGGAGACCTCGATTCACCGGCCACCGTTGACCAACGAGCACGCTTCCCAGAGCAACGACGGCCAGCCGGACACGGAGAAATCGTCATCCCGTTCGCGCCTGCACGAGCTGATGCGGCGTCCGTTCGATGTTCGATCGATCGCGCTCACCGGCCTTTTTATTCTCGCGATCTTTTACACGATATACTTCATGCGGTCGCTCCTGTTGCCGTTAGTGCTCGCGCTGCTTCTGAGTTATTTGCTCAGGCCGATCGTTCGAGCCGGCGCGCGATTTCACATTCCCCCGCCACTGAGCGCTGCGGTCATCCTGCTCAGCTTCTTCGGACTAATCGGTTACTGCGTTTCATTTCTGGCTGCACCGGCGGCGGACTGGTTGGAAAAAGCGCCTTACAGTTTGCAACAGTTTCAAGCGCGACTGATCCCGCTCCGCGGACCGATGCAAAACGTCGCCAAGGCTAGCGGCGAAATCGAGAAGATCACGACCCCGGTTGCGGAACAAGCCAAGCCGGCCATCGAAGTAAAACGTCATCCGATCTCCGACGCTCTCTTTCTGCGCACGCCGGAATTAATCGTGAGCACAGTCATGCTCATCATTTTGCTTTATTTCCTGCTCGCGTATGACGGCGTTTTTCTCACCAAACTAATCAAACTCCTCCCGACCTTGGCCGACAAAAAACGCGCCGTCTCCATTGCCAGCGAAATTGAAATGCATGTTTCCCGTTACCTTCTCACGGTCACATTAATCAATATCGGACTCGGTTTTGCCGTGGGCACTGCAGCTGGTTTGCTCGGCCTGCCCAATCCTGGCATGTGGGGCGCCATGGTCGCAGTCCTCAATTTCGTGCCTTATCTCGGCGCTCTTACTGGTATCATTTGCATGACCCTCGGCGCCATCTTGAGCTTCGATAGCCTTGGTTATGCCTTCGTCTTCCCCGCCGTTTATCTGCTCCTTGCTGCGCTTGAAGGAAACTTCATCACGCCGTTGATCATGGGCCGCTCCCTCACCCTCAATCCGGTAATGGTCCTGTTGTCACTCAGTTTCTGGGGCTGGATGTGGGGGATCGCTGGCATCATTCTCGCCGTCCCGATCCTTGCCGCCTTCAAAATCTTCTGCGCCCACATCGAACCGATCGAACCGATCGCCGAATTCCTAAGCTGACGGTTTGTAGGGGCTTTCCCCTTTCTAATTTACGCTCCCGCTAGTTCGGCAAGTTAGTTCCCTGGATATGGATTGCCGCAGATCGGCGGCCTTCATACTTAACGACTCTTCTGTGGCGGACAGGCGCCCCGCCTCCGATTTTTCTTCTCAACAACTCAACACCTCAACGTCTAAACTCAGCGCGTTGAGAACACGCAGTGATTTCATCGCGCTGACTTGTGACCTCTGACCCAAAGCCTCACCTCGTCCGCGCGCTCAAACTGCGCGATCTCATTCTGTTCAACCTGGTTGCCGTCCTGGGTCTCAGGCACCTTGGGACAACGGCGAAATTCGGTCCCGGGTCTTTGTTGATGTGGTTGATCGCCGCCGTCTTCTTTTTCATTCCGCAGGGACTGGCCGTGATCGAGCTGTCATCACGATATCCGAAAGAGGGCGGCGTTTATTTCTGGACGAAACGCGCCCTGGGCGAAGGTCACGGATTTCTGTGCGGCTGGTGTTACTGGATCAATAACGTCCTCTATTATCCGAACCTCCTGATTTCGGCAGCGGTCATCGCCACTTTTGTGTTCGGGAAAAGTGGGAGCGGGCTGAGTGACAATTGGGCCTACGTGCTGCCGATGGCGCTTGGTACGCTGTGGATCGCAACCTTGATGAACATCGTCGGCATGGGCACGGGCAAATGGTTGCAAAACGCCGGTGGCATTGGTACCTACGTCCCCGGTGTCATTCTGATCTCGTTAGGCGTTTACGGCGCGATAACCGGTCCGCCGGCTAACGAACTCAGCCTGGCAACTTTGAAGCCCGATCTGAACAACTTTCCGGCGTTGAACCTGCTGGCTTCGATCGCGTTCGCGTTCGCCGGGCTCGAGTTGGCTTCGACCATGGGTGACGAGGTCGAAAATCCACGGCGCAATCTGCCCCGCTCGATCTTCATCTCCGCGCCTTTGATCGCCGTCGTCTATATTCTCGGAACAGCAGCGGTGTTGTGGGGCCTGCCGAACAAGAAGTGTCAACGTAGTCTCGGGATTTCTGGAGGCGATCAACACCGGCGCCCACAACATTTCTCCGGCGCTAGTGTGGGTCGCTCCACTGTGCGCCGCCCTTTACACCATCGGTAATCTCGGCAGCGTCGGCGCCTGGCTGATCGGGCCGGCGCGCATGGCATTCGTGATCGGGCTGGATCGCTATTTCCCGAAAGCCTTCGGAGTAGTGCATCCACGCTGGCATACGCCGTATGTGGCGATCCTCGTTCAGGCTACCCTCGGGACGATATTTCTGTTGCTCTCGGTAATCGGGAAGGGAACGAACGTCGAAGACGTTTATCTGATCCTGCTCGACACCCAGATTTTAATTTATTTCATCCCTTACCTTTATTTGTTCGTCGTCTTTTTGATTCATCGCCGGCGCGGCGAAAAGGTAGCGGCGGTTCACCGAACCGCCAAAGGGCCAGTCCGGCTCGGACCGATTGAAGTCGAAAATGCCAGTGAGGTCGTGCTCGTGCCCGGCGGATCGATCGGCGCATGGCTCACCGGCTTGAGCGGTTTGGTCGTGACCTTGTTCGCAATGATCATCGCCACGATCCCTCCGCCGGACATGGGAGGAACCGCTTTCGTGTTTCGGCTAAAAGTTATCGGCGGAGCGCTCGGATTTATTCTGATCGGCGGATTGATCTACTGGAGAGCTCGCTGGAAGAAGTCAGAGGGCTAAAGTCACAGGTCAACGGTTCGCTTTTCCTTCTCAACTGCTCAACACCTCAACCTTTTCTTCCCAGGCGTCCAGATCGCCTCTGAAAACCGAATCATATTGTGGAGGGATAAGCCGTGCATGTTGAAATTATAAGAGCCGAGCTTCGAGCCAGGGCCGATAAACGTTTTCGTCGTCTCGACAAAGAGTTCGGCGATGCCGTTCGCTCGAGAAGGCGATCGGCGATCACTGAAGTGTTACAGCGTGCTCAGCTTTCGGAAGATCTGGCTCGCCGGACTGCAGAAAGAATCCTGGCTACGGTTCGTAGGGAACGTAACTTTACGGCGGGAGGTCGAATCGACCTAGGCAGCCGGCGACTCGGTTTGGGAAAACGAGGTTCGTAGGGAACGAGCGATGCCGCTCTGCGGCGGCCCTATATCAAGGGAACATTCTGCGCGAGGTCTGCCGGCCCTGCGGCAATCTACAAGCGGGCACATTCTGCCGAACTAGCAGGTGCGTAACTAGCGGGAGCGTAACTTTACGGCGGGAGGTCGAATCGACCTAGGCAGGCGGCGACTCGATTTTGGTGAATGGAGCGCGTGGGACGCGCGACATAGAACACGCGGCGATTGGGAATCGCGCGGGTAGACGGCAATGCAGCTATGGGTAGCTGGCGTGAGGACTCGGGCAGTGCGAGCGATCAAGGTAAAGTGACGAGGGTAGGAGCGAGTGAGTGTGGACAACGAAAGAGTTTCAATCGATCGCGGACCGTATCGTGTCGCCTAAAAACTGAACGTCTCTGTCGCGCCGTAGCCTCGCGCGTAGGCGGATCAACTTCTTAATCGCTTCGCTGACCTCTGCCCTCTGACTTCTTCTCAACAACTCAACTTCCCCAGACTGCGCACTCGTTGCCGCTCGGCTCAGTGAAATGAAAACGGCGTCCGCCTGGAAACGAAAAAATATCGGCGGTAATTTTGCCGCCGAGATCGATCACCCGTTGCCGAATCTCTTCGAGACGCGGATGATGAAACACCACCAGAACCCCGCCCGAGGCGATGGTTGAGCGCTTATCCGACTTGGCAAATCCACCCGCGATCCGGCCGTCCTCGAACGAAGTATAATCCGGGCCGTAATCGGTAAACTTCCAGCCGAACAGCTGCTCGAAAAATTTCTTGGTAGCAGCGATATCCGCCGCCTGAAACTCAATGTAATCGATCTTGTTAGTCGCGTCCGTTGCCATCGCTCGATATCACTCTCAAAGCCGCGATTCCGCAATTCCAAACCGCGCGCTCACTCCGTTCGATCGCACCGCTCTTTTGTGCGGCAAGGTTCGCATGCGCGAACTCTACGGCGGGAGGCCCGCGAGCGTTTTGCGAGTCGGTCTAGGGAAGCCGGCGACTCGGTTTTGGCGAAGAACGTGGCGTCTCGCGCATTGTTCTTCCTCTCAACATCTCGACCCCTCAACGTCTTGATTCACTTCAGTTCCTTTTGCTCCAACTCCACCAAGCGTGGTAAAAGTTTGCGTTCGCGTGTTTGCGTGACTTTACAAGCAACCAGGAAAAAAGTCCGACCGATGTCGCAGCGCTCGCCCACAATCAATTGATGCGCCGCAACTGCTTCCATCGCGGCAGAAACGCCAGGCCCCGAACACACCCAGAATCAGGATCACGGCATCGAAACTTGCTCGCTGCCAATAAATCCCGCCCAGATGGAGCCACATGCCGAACTCATCGAAAGTCAGCGCCATGCGAATCCGTAAGCCAGCGCGCAAACGCTCCGTTGTTTATCGTTTAACCGGGCAAAAAGCAGAACCCCGGCGACGGCCGAAAGCTAAAAATCCCGTAGTTAAGATGATGGACGTGTGTGCCGCCCATGTGGAGAAACAAATCCGGCATCCGTCGGGCCATAATCAGAATCACAAGGGTCCGCGCCGCGATGAACGTGAAAAGGAACGCGACGCACGTCAGCCTGGCCAGATGTCGGGTCGGCTGCGGCGGTAAGGATCCTTTGCTCCGACATCCCTCGATCTTAACTCCTGACCGCTCAATTCTTCACCCGGGCCGACTTCCGACTTCTGTCTTTCATCCCTCAACCCTCATACTTCGCGGCGTGCGCACCCGCCGTGATTTCCTCATCCTCGCCGTCCGCCGTCCGCGCTGCTCCGCCTCTCCCTTTGGGAGAGGATTGAGGTGAGGGTATCCCCATTTTTCTTCTCAACATCTCAACGGCTCAATCCTGCTGCTGTGCAGCAATCTATAAATAGGGCACTTTCTTGATGCACTAGCGGGAGCGTAACGTCTAAACTGGCCGCGAATGACAACGCGCCGTGATTTCATCCGCTGGCCGGCCGCGGCCTTGGCCTCGCCGCGCTGTCATCCGCCTCCATCGCCTCTCTATTAAGAGACGTCGAAGCCGCGACGAAGAGCGTGTCGCACCTCTCGCCGGAAGAAGCGGCCGCGGACGAAGATTATTGGGCCGCGATCCAAAACTCTTTCAGCGTCACCCGCGGCATCATCAACCTGAACAACGGCGGCGTTTCGCCCAGCCCGAAGGTCGTGACCGAAGCGCTCGTCCGATACATCTGGGAACAGGAAGACTGCACCGCTTACACCATGTGGGAAATCCTCGAGCCGCAATCGGAAACCATCCGCACCGGGCTGGCCGAACTCTTCGGGTGCGACCGGGAAGAGATCGCGATCACCCGCAACGCGTCCGAGTCGCTCGAGATTTTGCTCGACGGGATGGACTTCAAACCGGGCGACGAAATTCTCACCACCACCCAGGATTACCCGCGGATGCTCACCACGCTTGCGACAACGAGAACAACGCGAAAACCTGAAACTGAAACTGGTTAAGGTCCCGATCCCGCCCAAGAACTTGAACGAAATCACCGCCGCGTTTGAGAAAGGAATCACCGACCGCACGAGATTGATCCTCATCTCGCACATGATCAACATCACCGGCCAGATCACGCCGGTGAAAGCAGTTTGCGACCTGGCCCGGGCCCGCGGGATCGAGACCATCGTCGACGGCGCCCATTCCTTCGCCCAGTTCGATTTCAAACAGAAAGATTTGGGGTGCGATTATTTCGGAACCAGTCTGCACAAATGGTTATACGCGCCGAAAGGCACCGGCCTGCTTTACGTGAAACGCGACAAGATCGAAAAGATCTGGCCGCTCATGGCTGCGGAAGCGAAACAAAAATCCGACATCCGGAAGTTCGAAGAGATCGGTACTCACTCAGCCGCGCCGAAACTGGCCATCGGCGAAGCGCTCGTGTTTCACAACGGGATCGGCGCCAAACGCAAAGAAGCCCGGCTGCGATATCTGTCTCGGTACTGGATGAACAAATTGAAAGACGTCCCCAAGATCCGGTTCAACACTTCATTCGATCCGGCGCAATCCTGCGCCATCGCCAACGTCCACATCGAAGGCACCGATCCCAAGGCCGTGACCAAATATCTCTTCGACAAACACCACATCTTCACCGTCCCCATTATTCATGATGAGTTTCAGGGAATTAGGGTGACTCCGAATGTTTATACAACTCTGCAGGAGCTAGATCGGTTCTGCGAAGTAATGGCGGGAATCGCAAAGAACGGCTTGCCTAGTTAACTGTAGTGGCAGCCGTGTCGGCTGCAAATCTTGAATCTTGAGATACGACCCCATTTCCTTTCCCCTTTGCGGCGTGCGCACCCGCCGTGATTTCCTCATCCTCGCCGTCCGCCGTCCGCGCTGCTCCGCCTCTCCCTTTGGGAGAGGATTGAGGTGAGGCAATCCCCGTTTTTTCTTCTCAACAACTCAACTTCTCAACGCCTCAACTTCTTCCGGCTCGTCTCTCACTTCTCACTTCAGTTCAGTTTGACAACTTTTGGTCTGTAAAACATAGTATTACGTCATGACCAAGACCATCAGCAAAGTCGGCAATTCCCAAGGGCATCATCTTCGATGCCGCTTTGATGGATCTCGCCCACGTTAAAGTCGGCGATCAAGTCAACATCACGGTTGTACCCGAAAGCGGCGCGATCATGCTGATGCCGCTCCGACAAAGGTCGAGGAAGGAGATTACCGAAGCGATAAGGAAGACGTCGAAGGATTACCGGAAAACGCTGCGCAAACTGGCGTGAGCGCTACCCCGGATAATTGTTTCCATCTCGGCGTCGATGTGGTCCGTGAGATTCATGCCGAAGCGCTCAGACAGTTCGGAGGGCTGGACGGCGTGCGCGACGAAAATTTGCTGGCCTCCGCTGTGCTGACTCCGCAGTCGAGCTTTGGAGGCAAGTCGCCGTATACCGACATCGTGGAGGTGGCAGCTGCGTATCTGTTTTACATTTGTAAGAACCATCCATTCCTCGACGGAAATAAGCGCACCGCCATGATGGCAGCGATTGTTTTTCTACGACTCAATGGGATTGAGCCGCAGCCGGACAGCGAACGATGGGAAAAGCTGATGTTGGATGTGGCCGGCAGCGAAATCGACCGCGCCGCCACGACCGCGCGCCTTCGCAAACTTCTCAAGCGCCCCCGCAAGCGCAAGCGCTGACCGGTGATCTCTGATCTCTCGGCACGTGAGCGCAGCTTTTTAAGCGCTCCGCCTTCCTTTCAACGACTCAACGACTCAACAGCTCAACCTCTTCTGTGGTGGCTGCCGTGTCGGCTGCGAATCTTGAATCTTGAGATGCGACCCCATTTCCTCATTCCCGGACGCCTTCGTTTATTACTACGCTTTGCCTGTTTACAATCCGTTCGAAGACTGGGGGCGGCGGTCGCCGCTGACGTATCCGACTTCCGCTTCCAGCTCGCCTGCCACGCCATAGCCTTGTGCGACGGCGGGTCACATGTCACTCGTCACTGGCGACAGGCCTTGTTCCGTGACACTTCGGGTAATTGGGGCAGCCCCAAAACTGCGAACCCGGATTTGGGCCGCGTTTGGCCGTGCGCCGCACCATTTCTGACTTGCAGATCGGACACAGCACGGCGGCACTAGATTCTGTTGGAACAGTAATAATCGCGGAGCGCGTCTGAACCTCCTTGATCAGCCGCAGCAGCTCATGTTTTCCGATGAGCTCGATTGGTTTTCGCGCAGCAAAAGCTTTCGCGTCCGGCGTAAACGTGCTCGTGGTCACGAGTTTCGCGCCAGTAGCATGTCGATCATGCAACACGCCGTACAATTCACGAATTGTTTGCACCGGAACCGGTTTTTCTCGGAATCGCTTGCACTGCACCAGGATCACATCGCTTTTGCGACGCAGGACCAAATCCACACCGCCGTCTGCGGCGGTTGTCAGCGTTTCTTCAACTTTGTAACCGTGCCTGCGATAGGCTTCGCCAAGCAGATTCTCGAATTCCTTCGATGAAAGGTTTAAAATGGAATCCAAACTATTTTGGCGATCAAGCACCCAGGCACTTTTCAATGAACGAAAAACGGAGAGGGCACTGAGGCACAGGAAAAAGAAGGCGATGGGCATCACCACACCGCGCAGCGGAGATGGTACGACGAGCGGCGCGATAGCGAAGACGATTACCGCTAACGTGAAGCTGACCCACCAAGGCGCTAGAACGAAGTTATCCGCCCAATGTGATTTGCGCCGCGAACTGGTCATATTGTTCTGATCCGCTAAATCCGTGCCAGATTAGCGGTGCTGCTTCACCAGCGCGTACACGCCCGGCGGATGTTTCACTAGCGTCTTTCCCTCACGTTGCTCAACGGTCTGGCCGCGTAACAACGCGCGGATATCCTCAAACAACTGCGGACCATCATACGAATGACCAACCAAATCAGTGTTGGCGGCCGAGGCGTCGATGACATCAATCTTTTTGAGTAATCCTTGTGACCCAAGTTCTCCTTCGCGGGGATCGCTATGGAGGAAGCTCGATAATCGCAGCGCGTTATCGTGGTTCGATGCATAAACAGTGACATGTCCACAGACGGCTCGAAGTCGGCCAATATTTATTCTAAAAAACTCCTTATCAACATCGGGCTCGATCAGGATCAATTGCGCAAAAACGGGATGCCCAAGTTTGGGCGGATCCCCTCTGTGATCGATCAATTGAATTTCGCGCAAGGCAAAGGTCAGGACACGACATCCCATGCTATGTCCGATGAGAACCACCGAACTGGCGGAGCCGGATTCGCGGCTTGCCCGCAAGACTCCCAGGACCTGGCGTGCGCGATCCTCGTTAACGAGGACAACGTCTTCATCGTGGGCGTAGCCGAAAAGGCTTTCCTTTGAGGGCCAGCTGAAGATTGCCGCCTTGGTCGAAACATTCGGCTGCAAATCATACGAGAACATCGCTGCCCGATCGGCGGCGGTTTCAAATCCGTTATTAAACCCATGAACGAAAACGACCAGCGGCTTTTTGGCGTCCGCCCGTGCCGCCGCGGTCCGGACGCGGAAATCGCCTTGCCCATCCTTCTTCGGGGGCTCGATTTTCTCGACCTTGATTCCCTTTTGCACGCCCGGTGAATGCGGCAAAGGAATGCTCACCTCCGCGGCGCCGTAATTGATATGCTCGTTCTTCGTCTGAGCATTCGTGAAAGCATGATCGATCTTGGCGGTCGGATCGTATTCCTGAGTGGTCGCGTAATAAACGTCTACATGCTGATAGCCGGTCACGGCGTGCGGCTGAAAGGCGGCACAACCTCCGAGGCAAACAAGGCCAGCGCTCGCGACAGGCCATATCACTACTTTGAAGAGCAGTGTCACGAGTTCGATACTAATGACGTTGTCAATGCGAAGGCCGCTTTTCCGCTCCTCAGAGAACAAGATTGCTGCTAGTTTTCCCCTCACAAATGGCGCGCGGGAAATCGAGCAAATCGTCTGGCGGCAACTCGGCTAATGTGGCGAAGCCCAGCCCTGCCTCGCTACCGCTCGCCGACCTTCAATCCGAAGCACGCCGACAACCTTTGGCGACCTCGTCCTCGTCCGTTTCTGGTTTTGCATGAAACACGGATTCCACAGGGCCCGATCACGCGAGGAGACAGGCGGCGCGTGGTGCGTGTTCTACAAAGTGCTCATGTCGCGCCCAGTAATTGGTCTCGTTAGGCTGCTCGCATGTTGATTACCATTGAGGAATTCCGCCAACGCGTTGCGAGCGACCGGGCGGGTTTGGTTTCTCGCCTTCAGGAAGAGACAGGACGTTACGGTAGGGAGGAAGCGCAAGCTTGGGAAAGTTCGTTGAGCAAACTTAGCCGCGCGTTCCAAGCTCCTTCGTTTCAGCTGCTCCATTTATTCTTCGGCAGTCGCGGAAATCTAGCGTTGGAATATCAGATGCCTGCCGCTTCGTCTTGGGCAGATGTCATCCTGCTCGGACGGTACGAGACTGCTCCGTCGGCCGTGATAATCGAGCTCAAAGATTGGACTACCGCTGCCGATAACCCAGGCAAAGCCGAAGGACTAATTGAACGCTCCGGACGACAAGAGTTACACCCGTCGGACCAAGTTCGCGGGTACACGGAATATTGCCGTAGGTTCCATTCTGCTATCCAAGAGGGGGCGAAGGTACATGGCTGCGTGTTATTCACACACCAGGTTTACACCACCGCTTACACCGCAGCTCCGAATGATACGCTGACCCATGACTATCCGATCTTTACGACTGCTGAAGAAGATGTCGGCGCGAGGTTTCCTGAGTTTTTTCGTCACCGACTGACGGAGCCCGATGAGGAATTTGCGTGGCGCTTCGCAACGGGTCGCTACCGTCAACAGCGTGGGTTCGTAGCGCAAATTGGCGCGCAGATCCTACATCCAGAAAGCACGCCGTTTGAGTTGTTAGACAACCAGCGGCGGGCATTTGCGCTGTGCCGAGCCGTCGTTGACGAAACTTTCCTGTCTGACGCTGCTCGAGCGACGGCGAAAAAGCGAGTTGTCGTTATTAATGGTCCTCCGGGTTCAGGCAAGTCTGCAATCGCCGCGCGACTTTGGGCGTCGCTGGTCACCGACGAACGGCTTCCGGATGGCGATGTTGTGTTCACGACAACGTCCCAAAGCCAGAATAGCAACTGGTCGTCGATCTTCGATGAATTGGCGGACGAAGGGGGCGAGGGCCTTGTTAGGAAAGCGACAATCTTCACCCCAATAACTACCCAGCGGCTAGGTCAGCTACGGCAGCAACAAGGCGAGGCATTCCTCGCCGATGCGAGTATTTGGAGAGATAACCTGCAGCTAATTAGAAACCTCGGCATCGAGTTTCGGGACGCGTCTCGCGATAACCAGAATCTTGTCACAATTGTTGATGAGGCGCACAGTCTTATCAATCCCGAGCATCCGGCCGGGGTCGGTCAATTTGGTTTCGTGACAGCCCTTGGACCGCAAGCATACCATATCATTAGAACGTCGCAGCTAAGTGTCTTTCTGTTGGATCCCGCGCAGGGATTCCGCGAGCGTGAAAATACAACCGTGGCAGAGATCTCGGCGTGGTCCCAAGAGCTCGGTGCCGGCGAGCCTGAGCTAATTAGCTTGGAAGGCTCGCAGTTTCGATGCGGCGGCTCGGCTGAATATGTCACCTGGGTAGAGTCGATGCTGGACGGTGAGCCCGTCAGTAAGAATCAAGTCCTCGCAACCGCATGGAAGAACCCGACTGTTTTGGAACGACCGCAGAATGTACTCGAGTTCCCGAGTCCGGAGCCGGCGCTCCGCGCGGCCGAAGAATCGTCGCCCTACGTTGCGAAACGTCGCAATCTGTTGGCTAATTTCGAGTTCAAGATATTTGACAACCCGATCGATTTAGAAACCGCGCTGCGTTCGAAGCGGTCTGAGGGAAATTCTGTACGCCTGCTCTCTTCCTATTCGCGGAAATGGAAAACGCGAGGCACAACCGCCCCGCATGACCTGCCGCCAAGTATGCAGGACTTCTGCGAAGACTACAGTAAAGATGGCCGAGAACGAATCTGGTCACGCGTATGGAATTTCGTTCCTCAAAATGGCACCGACTACACAGCTTTCATCCGTGCGGCATCGGGGTCCAGGATGGCCGACGATCCGCTTTGCGAGGTTGGTTGCCCGTATGCCGTTCGCGGATTTGATTATGATTTCGTAGGCATTCTTTGGCTGAATGACTTGGTCTGGCGAGAGGGCGAATGGGTAACACGTTATGATTCTATTCACGAAGGTGGATTCCTACACTTGTTAAATCGTGCTCGCGGTGAAGGCTCACCCAAAGGCCCAGAGAACCGCGAATTGCTGCGGCGCGTGGTACAGGCTTACCGCATTTTGCTGACTCGGCCGTTAAAGGGAGCGTATCTGTGGATTCCAGACGATAGTACGCGTCATTACGTCTCTACCTGTTTAGGGGAGTGACATGAGGGTGCTTCTCGACACGAACATTATTGTGCACCGAGAGGCAAGTACGGTCATCAAACAACAGATTGGGACGCCGTTCCGCTGGCTTGACCGCCTTCATTACGCGAAATGCATCCATCCCCTTTCGATCGATGAGGGGAAGCAAAGTTGGGGTCGTACTTAAACATTCAACATTTCGACAATGTTTCGTCGAAGGAGCAGCTTGATCGAACGCTCACGATTTGTTGAAGTGAGCTGACAAACATACGAGCAAAGACCGAATTATGAAACTGAACATCAAAGCATTCGCGTTAACCTGCGGCATTTTCTGGGGGCTGGCGCTGTTTTTCCTCACCTGGTGGCTCATCGCGTTCGGTGGCGCCACCAAAGAACCTACTTTCATCGCCAAGATCTATCTTGGATACACGATTTCTCCAATCGGTAGCGTGCTAGGGTTGATCTACGCTTTCCTCGACGGTCTGATCGGCGGCGCGTTGTTTGCATGGCTCTATAATAAGTTGAGTCGTTGAGAAGTTGAGTTGTTGAGAGGTTGAGGGGACAGCTGAAGAACGGAGAGCTGGGGTCGCGCTTGGAAAATTAAGAAGTACGAATTAGAAATTACGAAACGAAGCTCTCGTTATTGATTACGTCGAAGGGACCAAGCTAGTCCTACAACAAGCCGAGCTTCTCTGTCACGAGTGGGCCGCATGATGGCGAAAACTAGATAAACAGATGAGCTAAAACAGGCAGCAGGGATCGTCGGCGCTTGAATTGTGCAGCTTTGGTTGTCCCGGTAGTGGCGGCTGGATGTTTGCGGGTTCGAGCGCGACATGCACGACGAAAGCGCAGAGCAGATACTGGACACGTTTCAGCTTTTCGCCGCCGATTTTGCCGTTAGGTTGTCGGTATGAACAAGGTCATTACCGTCGTCGGGTTACTGCTTCTCGTTCCTTTCCTCCCCGTTCGTGCGCAGGAACACAAGCGCGTCAGCCCGCACGAAACCGTCTCCGCCACGATCGATGGCGCCAACATCAAGATCGTCTACGGCCGTCCCTACACGCGCAACCCCACGACGAAGGAGATGCGCAAAATCTGGGGCGGCCTGGTGCCGTTCGGCCAGGTCTGGCGGATGGGCGCGGATGAAGCGACCATGCTCACGACCGATCACGACATCGCGATCGGCGGCACACGCATTCCCGCCGGCTCGTATACACTTTTCCTCCAGCCGGAGGAGAACGGCCCGGCCAAGCTGATTGTAAACAAACAGACCGGCCAGTGGGGCACGAAGCACGACGCCAGCCAGGATTTCGTCCGGATCGACATGCAGCGGAACCCGCTCGCCCCGGCCGTGGACCAGTTCACCATAACGATCGACAAGGACGCAACCGGCAACAGTGGTACCCTGCAGCTGAAATGGGAGCGATTCGCTTTTTCCGCGCCCATTACGGTACCGAAGTAATCGGCGGGAAAAGGCATTGGGGTCGTATCGTTGGGGAAACACTGAAAACTGAAATGCCGAAAAGCTGAAATCACACAGCAGGGGAAAAGGCAATGGGGTCGTATCTCAAGATTCAAGATTCTAAGAACGTTGAGTTGTTGAGCTGGTGAGCAGTTGAGGGGTTAGCTTTCGGAAATATGGGCGAAGCGTTGCGTCCACATCAATTTGGCGCTCTGCCAACGCTAGTCGAAGACCCGGATTACGAAGTAGTGGACTAGAATCAATAAACTCATCAGGACTTCATTCGGATCGAATGAAGTTTTATTTCAAAGTTCCAGCCATTGCGCTGGCCAACAGGAACATCGGCCAGGCGACTACAGCTAGAACCACCACGAAAGCGACCAGCTCAGGCAAATAGTCCGGCTGAGTTCGGTAAGCGTAACGATCAGTGATAAAACGACGGATCTTAATTCGCGTCGGAGTTGTCTCTTTCATCATTCACCTAAAGATCGAGATCTCATCGATGCAAGCCGTTTCACGCAAAAGTTACGCGGTTGTAACTCGCTCTCGGTAAGGCCCTAACCGACATGTGCCACGTTGTCTCGGTCCGGCTCGGACCTCGGCCTTGATATGAAAGGTCAGCGACAGCACGAATCGTTTTTCAGCAAACCCGCCGCACGCTTGAAATTCAAAAAAATAAGTCGCCGAACGATGCATCGTAAGCCGCTTATGATGCGAGAGGAACAACACCTTATTTCAATTTGAGTAATCGCAACGTCTTGGCATCGCGCGGCGGCCAGGGTTTGCCGGCCCGGAGCGCGGCCCGCTTCATCTCGCGAATCGCCACCATTTGGCGCGCATGTGATTTCGACAATTCACGTCGGCTAGTGCCTCCGCCGATCGAGCCGATGTAGGCGAGGTATTCGTGCACCTGCTTTTGCACTTTGCTCCCCGGCTTGGGCATGCTCCTCAATTTCTAGTATCGTAACCAGCTTACGTTATTACAGAAGCGTATCTACAGATTCAAGTTTGGGAAATGGGATCGTATCTTTCGAGCTAAGGGGTTGGAGGACGGAGCGAGGGATCAGAAGGGAAACTGCTAATTAAAAGTGAACGGCGGGATTGCCGTTACCCTCGGTTTTCACCAAAACCGAGTCGCCGGCCTCTCGCCCAAGCAGTTCCCCGTCCCGCCGTAAAGTTACGCTCCCGCGAAGCCTGACATTCCCGATGTCAGTCGCCGGCCTCCCACCCAAGCGGTTCCCCGTCCAGCCGTAGAGTTTGCTCCCTGCAAACCGCATGGCGCAGTTGCCGCGGCTGGTGCAGGTTGAGCGATGTCGATGCCAATTCAGAGTCTTCACATTGGAATGCGGGTGCGCCACCCGCAATATGGCGTCGGTGAGGTGAAATCACTCACCGAGCTCACTGCTGAAATTTCTTTCGACGATGCGCGGCGGACGATCGCTCCCGCCTCGAGCGATCTCAGCCCGGCAGAACCGACCGCAGCGGTGTCTGAGCTTCAGGTGCCGCTGAGCAATTTCATCCGCGAAACTGCGCAGGTTATCGTCGAGGCGCTTGGGTTAGAGAAAGATGACACGATTGTGCAGGGCCTCGCGAACCGATGGCAAAGGGGCACCCTCGTTCTGCGCCCGGCTGATGCGTCGGTGCAGTCGAAGGAAGTGCCGCTGGAGACGTTCTTTCACAAGATCGTGATGATCCGCAACAACCTGCGGGTGCTCGAGCAGAAGGTGAACGCGAGCGATAAACTGACTGACGCAGACAAGGTTGACCTGCAGCAATATATTACTCGCTGCTACGGTTCGCTGACCACGTTCAATATCCTGTTCAAGAACAAGGAGGAGCAATTCTGACGGCGGCGTAGCCGCCGAGTTGTTAGTTAATGGTTAATCGTTGATTGGAAGAACTGCAGGCGACACGCCTGCCACCACAGAAAGAGTTGAGAGGTTAAGGCGTTGAGAGATACAATCAAACAATGAGCAAGAAACGACGTGCTCCCAAACAGAAATTGACCAAGGCGGACTTGAAAAAGATCGCGACCGTCGGAACGCGGAAAGCGAAGGACGCGGCGAAAGTCATTTACGATCATCGAAAACAGATCCTTGAAGCGCTCGAAGCGCTCGCCGCTGTCGCAGGTATAATCGCGACTGTTCTCAGCAAAACGTCGCGTCCCCGGAAGAAGAAGTGAAACTCAAAAGAGGGGTTGAGTCGCTAAACATTACGCGCCCGCCAGTGCATCGATAATGTACCCGATTTTTAGTTTCCCGCAGAGCGGCATGATTCAACATTTGCGCGGTGGCGCGCACAGTTGAGTTGTTGAGAAGTTTAGCTGTTGAGTTGTTGAGAGGAGAAGCTGACGACGGACAACGGAAAGAAGATGTTGAGGCGTTGAGAGGTTGAGATGTTGAGGCGTTGAGAAGAAAGGCTGACAACGGACCGCGAGGCGCCGACGTCCCCGCCCTTACCGCTTCGCTCTTATCCCTTTGCCCCGTTTGAATCACTTTCCGCGACTGGCTGGAGGCACGATGCCGTTCATCCGCAGATATTCGACTAGCTGGCCGTAATGATCGAACGCGTGCGCGGGGGCAAAGGTAGCCAGGAACAGTCTGGTAGTTGTCCCACTCTTCCTGGTAACAGGTTGGACAAGATTTGACTCGTTCAGAGTAGCTACCGCCTTGTGACCAAACGCGAACGAATCTTTCAGGTACCTTATGATCTCGGCTTTGGCCTTCATGTTGTCCGGGCCTTTCCCATCGTTCACCGTGTCAGGCGGCTTCTCGCCCGTGATCGGCGACCAGATAAGATAGTTGGACGCGGCGATGTGCTTCAGTTGTTCGCCAAAGGTGCGGACACCTTTGTAGTCGCTGCCGGGAAGGTTCAGCTTTTCCGGAGAAAAATCGAACTTATCCTCCGGCATCGCTTCCGCCGCTTCGGTTACTTCCTTTTCGACGATGCTGATTTCGTGATCAATCGCTGACGCGATCGTCGGCGGCGTTGACGGCGAATTTTGTGCAGATGGCGAGCTGGTGGTCGGTGAGTTCTTTGCGGTCTGGCCGTAAACGACCATTGGGAGCAGACACGCGGTCAGGATGACGAAGGTTTTGATGTTTTTCACTCAGCTATCAAAGAATTTCTCCGCCTGCTTTGCAAACAGAAAGCGGCGAGCAAAGCGGTAAGGGAAGAGAAGCGAAGGGGGAAGAGCGAAGAATGGAGCACTTCATTGCTAAAGCACACTGCCCGACGTATTTTGGTGAACGGAGAAATGCATATCTGAATTGGAGGAATCTATGAACGAGGTACAAGTCGATCAGAAAAGCTATCAGATGCCGCCGCGGGATGGGTTTAGCATCGCGCACTTTCTCACCGTGGCAGACATCGAACGGTCGGCACGATTTTACGAAAAGGTCTTCGGAGCTCGGATTCTGAGTCTGGGCGACGGCAACGCGCCTGGATACCTTCAGCTTGCGAATATCTGGATGATTCTGAACGTCGGGGGCGGACCGACTCCAGATAAGCCGACGGTTACGCTCAGCGTCCCCGATCCAAATCACATCAACAGCTTTATGAATATCCGCGTCGCAGATATTCAAGCGTGCTACGAACTATGGCGAAGTCGGGGAGCCGAGTTTATCACCGAGCCAAAGGACAAGTACGGCGAGACGCGTTGCTACATCCGCGATCCTGATGGTTATATCATAGAGGTTGGGCAAAGTAAGCCGGACTTCACCTACGGCTAAACATCACGACACTTGAAAGCTTCTTAAGAAGCTAGGAGCGAAGAGCACAGCGGTAAGGGGTAAGAGCGCGGTGCTGGGGCGCAGGGCGAAGAGCGGAGAATGCAGAATGCAGGGCGTCTCTTGGAAAAGCTGAAACGCGGAAAGTCTGACAATTTCAAGAGTCAGCTCGACGTGAAGGGTTTTGTTCGCTAACCAGAGATCGATGAAAAACTTGCTCAAAGCGATCATTGCGGGAGCGCTCATCTGGATCGCGATTAATCTGGTCGCGATGGGATATCAGCCTGCGAAGGCCGAGTCGGTCATGGCGACCGTGGAAATCGCGCTATCGCTCGTCGTGGCCATCGTCGCCTGTGTAGTTCTTCGTTGGCCTTAGAGGAGCGGGGCGAATCAAAGTGACGAGTGACCCGCCACGGCGGGCAGGCTAAGTGACGGGTGACGGGCAAGAAGAAGCTGGGAGCAGGGAGCGGGGAGCTAAGAGGTAAGGGCGAAGCGGAAGACAACGGACCACGGACTACTGACAAGCAAAAGAAGGAAAGAAATTGGGGTCGTATCTAAACATTCAACATTTGCGGCCGAAGGCCGCGTTGAGTCGTTGAGAAGTTGAGAAGTTTAGGGAAAAACTGAAAAACTGAACGCTGACCTCTGACCGCTCAGCGCTGAGGGGAGCGCAGATGTCGAGCTTTTGCTTGATCGAATCACGACGTTGTGTCGCAATAGCGGCCAATTCAATCAATCGAAAGGAACATCATGCTCTGGACTATCGTTGTTATCCTGCTCGTGCTCTGGCTTCTGGGCTTCCTCGGTCACGTCGGCGGCGGTCTCATCCATCTCCTCCTCGTGATCGCTGTCATCGTCGTAATCATTAACCTGATCCAAGGCAGACGAGGACTTTGAAGAGAAGTTGAGAAGTTGAGAAGTTGAGTTGTTGAGCGGTTCGGGCAACAGACGTTCCTCTAAACGTCTCAACAGCTCAACGTTCCCGAGGGCGGACTGCAATAAGCGGGCTGCTCTCGGCAATATCCGGCGCGCAGCTATTCATGCGCGGCCGAGAGTTCACCATGAATGAACAAGTAACAAACCTAACAAACCTGATTGTAAAGAGAACAGGGATCACCCAGGAGCACGCCGAGAAGGCGGTGTTCGTGGTGTTTGATTTCCTGAAAACGAAATTGCCGGCGCCGCTCGCCAGCCAAGTGGATTCCTTCCTTAACACTGGAAGCGTAAGCCCGACCGGGATTACCCAGCAAGCGACTGGTTTTGTGAAGAACAAGGTCGAGGGAGTCTTTGCCGGGAAAAGTTAATCGGTAAAGTATCAACGGCACACTTGCCTGCCCCCCGCGCGAAAGCGTCTCGGACTGGCAAGGGTGTCCGTCGATCTTGCATAATCCACATTCGCGACTGGAGCTATTTGAACCAACGGAAAAGAACTGCATGACCTCGGAAATTATTAGCCGGGCAACATGTCTGGCAGAACTCACGTCCAACCCCAGATCCTTTTACAACTGTCCAGATATGCACGGTGGTTCGGGCTGGTCCGAAGGAGCACGGAGGACCGAGCAAGGAGCGGAGGAGCTAAGAGGTAAGGGCGAAGTGGTAAGCGTTGAAACGCTGACAACTGACCTCTGACTTCCGACCTCTGACCGCCGACCGCTGCGATTCCTACCGCGGGCCGGTGATTAGTGCCAGTGACGAGGACGCAGAAAAACGTGGCGGCCGTAGAATCGGTGGACGCCGAACCGGGGCCCGTAATAGCCGTAGGCCGGAAAAATGAGGAAATTAACCGGCGGAGGAGGAGCGTAGTAGATCGGGCGCGGTGGCGGCGGCGCGTAGTTGTAATTCGGCGCGGGAGCGCTGTAACGGTCAATCACCTCGGTGCCGGCGTTCGAGCGCAGCGCAGAGCCGAACCCAAACGCAAGGACCGCCGATACTATCAGAATAATTTTCTTCGCCATGATCGAATCCCTTCCTTCTGGTGTTTGTCCGATTGAACCCGGCGATCGGTCCGAAGTTGCGATGGGACGCGAAGAGCTAAGGGCGAAGGGGTAAGCGGCGAGGGCGAGAATAGAAAGCTGAAAACTGAATGGAGCCGAAGACGCGAGTCGCATTAGGGAATCATGCCGCTCTGCGGCAAAACAAAAGCAGGGAACAAGATAGATACACTAGCGGGAGCGTAAGCCGGCGGCTCGGTTTTGGTGAAAACCGAGGGAACACAGGGCTAAGCGGTAAGGGCCAAGAGCCTCAGCGGAAGAACAGCAAGTAAACGAGAACGCTTAGCGCTACCACGGCTATGATCATCCTCGACCGATTCTTCGCATCAAATGGCCGAAACGAAGGGAACGCCCTCAATGGGATGGAACAATGACGGCAATGATGATCGATAACGGAAAGGGCGTAGCCGCAGGTGGGACAGGATTCTAATGACATAAAGGGAAGTTGAGACGTTGAGGTGTTGAGAAGTTGAGAGCCAAAACTAACTACTGACTACTGACCGCTGACTACTAGTGGTTGCCGCCTTCCCGGTTTCGGGAAGGCAGCACCACCGTTAGAGGGAAATTATTTCAGGGTAATTTCGCGCATGGTCTTGTCGCCCATGATTTCGCGAATTTCCAAACGTTTGACCGCCATTTGACGCTGTTGATCGTCGTTGCCGATCAGTTTGGCCGCCAACGGATCGGTTTTATCGCGCAAGCCGTCCAATGCCGCCATGTTTGGGTATTGGATCATCAGCAGCATGTCGTAATCCTGCTGGGTAGCCGCGTCACCGATCAGGATTTTGTAATCGGTGATGATGCCTTCCTTCTTCGCTTCGTCGTTGGTCGATTTGAATATTTTGGCTAGGGCCTTGAGATAGTCATCGCTCATCCCAGGCTTTGTTTTGACCATGGTGATCTGCCAGACGGCACCTTCGGTATAAGGCGCAGTGCTTTGGCTGGCGGTGGTAGTGGCAGCTGACGCTGAGTTTTGCGCCGAGCAGATGCTGATCGCGCCGGCGGACGCAGCGATGATGATCGCCGCAGTAAGTGTTTTCGTTAACTTCATTTCATTCTCTTTCTTTTTACTAGTTATACCAGGGCGGGTGGAGACGAGAGTCCTCCGGCGGTGCTCCAAGAAAGAGTTTGCGCGGGCGGATTCGGGCTCCGGTTTGTAAACCTGGAGATCGCGTTAAGCGTTGTCTCAGCGAAGGTCGAGCCGCTGCAACTTTCAGGCTAAAGATGCGTTGAAACGTCGAGTGACGTAATCAACTACCTCCGTACGCCATCCTCGCAGCTAAGCAAACGATTTCGGAGAAGTTGAGAAGTTGAGAAGTTGAGCGGAAGAAAAGCCGACAGCTGAAAACAGAGATGTCGAAACGCTGAAATGTTCACCAGTGACAAAAGAATCGGAGAGCGGACGCGGAACAACCGACCGCTGGTTACTGCTCGCTGACTTTGGTCTGGAAAGGTTTGCGGCCGAGAACAGGCGCGCAATCGATTAATTAGTATGATTACAATTAATGCAAAACTGTGGCTCGTTGCGATAACCGCCGCGAGCATTATTCTTCCGGCCGCTCTCCGGGCGGACGAAATCAAAATTGAAGTAGGGGACAGACCGTATTACACCCATGGTGCTCGCTATTGGGACCATGACTACGAAATGGTTTGGGCTCCAGGCCATTGGGATGAACATCATCATTGGGTTCACGGTCTGTACAAGCGCGGCGAACATCGACACCATCATGATCATGACTATGACCATGATGGCGACCGCCATTAATTAATTAGGCACTGCGAAAACTGCTCCGGACCGGGCGTTGTTTGACGCCCGCGTCCGGTGGCACCCTGCAACCATCAATTGTGTCGCCGAATTACGGCAGGGCTGCGGTAGCGACTAAGGGCCTAATGCGACGCTGATCCGAGCGATGTTCGCGGCCCGAGGAACGTTGAGTTTAACCAACGCCTTCTCGGTGTCTGACTCGCTGAGATGGTGCCCGCGGACGACGGGTAAGATGGCGCGCGCGCAATGTCCGCATCGCGCATGATTGCATGCGTTCGGAGAACGCTGCCGTTTTCTACTTTTTACTTCCTACTTCCTAATTTCTAGGCTTTGCGGTCGTCTGGCGGAAGGACAGGTGCGATCGCGAAATAGATGATTGGGATAAGCGCTACGGCCGTAGCGGCGACTATCGTCGTGATATCTATCGACAAGGCCAAAGTGGAATCGCTCCATCGCACAAACAGTGCAAATGACCCCGCAATCAGGAGAAGGCCAACCGCTGAAGCTTCAACGATAATGAATCCGAGTATCTTACTGCGGCGGCGTTGCTGTAGCATCTTTAGTTGATGGTTGATAGTTGATAGTTGATAGCTCAGAGCGACCGCACGTCAGCGGCTGTTTTCTGGGTGAAACTTTCGGCAAACGTGGGAGTCGTTAAACGTTCTCCGATCAAGATCGGGGGGCTGGAGTGCTGCGCCCGCGGCGAAACGCCGAAAGAGCGCAGTTCTGCGCCGGGTCGTTTCGCATTGGGCGTTAGCGAAATAAAGGGCGCTGTTTTGAGATAAGGTGAGGGTCATTTCCATGGCTGTCTCCGATCGTGAGAAAAAGGGCCCGACGGAAGAATCGATCGGACAGGGCAATCTACATCATAAACGCGCGTTCCCTAATTCTTTTGAAAAGCTGAAAGACGGAGATAAGAGGTCGCAAGTCAGAAGTCGGAAGTCAGAGGTTGGAGAGAGATCTGACGACAAAAGATGCTTTCGGAGTAGATTGTGGTGTGCCGACATATATTTACGAGACCACCGATTCGACAAAACCGATCCGAAACTTTGAAGTGAAGCAAAGTGTCCATGACGATCCGCTCCAGAGCGACCCGGAAACCGGCGAAGCCGTGCGGCGCATTATCTCGGCTGGTTACAGCATTCTGATTCCAGGCAAATCAGTTGGGCCTTCGGTTGGATCAGTGGGTTCACACTGAAGGGGAAGTTGAGAGGTTGAGGAGTTGAGAAGTTGAGTTGAGTTGAGTTGTTGAGAAGGGCGGACAACTTTTCGAAACGTGGAAACGCCGAAACTGAAAGGCGGAAACGCTGACGCAAACTAAAACAGTCATGCAGAAGAAAAATTCAAGCGCATCTACGCGATCGAGAGTTTTGGTGTTGGTCGATGAGTCCAATGTTGGAAGCTCTGTTCGCACAGCGGGGCGAGGCCTTGATTGGTTGAAGCTGCGTGACTTTCTGGCCGGTCCGAACACCGGGCGGGAACTGATCGAGATGGTTGTTTATGCCGGACTTCCGCCGGCGATGTCGATTTGGCAGGAAGAACGCGACAAGAAGAACAAGTTTATGCAGTGGCTGCGCGCCAACGGATTCATGGTGGTGACCAAAGATGGGTCGCCGGCTGAGGAAGGCCGTTACAAAGCCAACGTGGACGTGATGATGGCAATCGACGCGCTCGAGCTTTCGGTCGAGATGCAGCCCGATGTGGTGATCCTCGTCACCGGCGACACCGATTTCGCCTATCTGGCGATTAAGTTAAGGCGACGCGGTATTCGGGTGGAAGTGGCATCGGTTACGCAAAATCTTGGGAACATCTTGCGATCGGCCGCGAACGAAGTGATCGACCTCGCGCCATTGTTTCGGACATTTGAAATGATCAAGGCCCAGGAGCCGGCACCGGCTCGAGGAGTGCCGCTCCGTCAGAACCAGCAGCCACAACATCAACAGCGGCGACGCAGGCCGTCGCGGCCGCAAGGCCGGGCGCCAGAGGTCGGAGGTCAGAAGTCGGAAGTCAGCGGTCAGCGGTCAACGGTTCGCAGGCGAGAACTCTACGGCGGGAGTGCGTGAGCGCGAAGAGACGCGAATCGCACTAGGGAATCATGCCGCTCTGCGGCAGTTCAAGAAAGCAGGGAACAAAATGGATGAACTAGCGGGAGCGTAAGCCGGCGACTCGGTTTTGGTGAAAACCGAGCAATCACACGTCAGCGGTCAGACAGGGCGTAAATCAGTTGAGACGTTGAGGAGAGAAAACTGAGAAGCTGAAAGCTGCGAAATTGACACCTGAAATCTGCGATTGAATACTCCTGGATTGCCGACTTCTGACCTCCGATCTCTGACCTCTGAAATAAGTGGTGTTTCGGGCGTTGTATGCGATAATAGGTCAAGTTTTTCTGCTGCGATTTCCGAAGCGCGACCTGATCCTATCCCGCCCAGGAACTTAATCCTCGTCAGCCGCTGGACTCACCGACTCAAATATGAAGCCCGAACTTGTTAAAGCAGCCAGCGAAGTAATCCAAAACCAGCAAATTCTCGTGAACATGGTTTCACGCCGGGTTCGACAACTGACCATCGGACATCGTCCGTTGGTGGAGTTCGTTCCCGGGATGGGTCATGCTGACATTGCCTTGAGTGAGATCGCCAACGGTAAGTTGACGTTCGAATCCACTCATGGCCAGAACGGCCACGCGCCGGAGGAAGTAGTGCAATTCCCGGGAGTGATCGTCAGCGGTAAAAAGACGAAGAAAGCAGCCTGACGGAAGTTGAGGAGTTGAGTCGTTGAGAAGAGGGAATTCTCAAAGAATGAATGGGATGAGGCGTTTTACCCGTCGTTGGTAAGCCGCGTATTCATCGGGGAACTTCTCTAACATGATCTTTTCCTCGTAGCGCAATTTTATCCAGAAGCTCACAAAGATGAGCGGTATTGCGATTATTCCCGCGAGGTGTCCTTGCACGATGACGGTGCCAACGACCATGGTGAGCAGTCCGGTATAAATTGGATGACGCACGAGCGCGTAAGGTCCGGACGTGATCAGCTGGTGCCCTGCTTTGAACGTGACCACGCCGCTCCAATTGCGTCCGAGCGTGAACCGGGCCCAAATACAAAAAGCCAGGCCGGCGACGCATAACACGACGCCGAACCAGGCCAGCGCGTCAACGTATGGGATGAAGCGATGGCCGAACGGATCAGCCATGCGCCGGCCTTTCGCCAGCAAAAGACCGCCCAAAAGTATCGGTATCACGTAACGAAGTCTTTGCGCTCTGCTTTCCTGGTAGACGGTTTGCTTAGTCGCGAACGCTGACAGCAGCCAGATTACGGCAAATAGTGTCCAGCAAACGCTGATGATTTTGAGGGCCAGAGGGTAAGTTTGCATCTAATACAGAACGCGATCAGCTTTTCATTTTTATATGCAGGCGACACGCCTGCCGCTACAGCGTTAATCGGGAGTGATGCGCGACGAGCGACCTGTCGAAACTTACCTCCGTTTCCAGGCTAGCATCATACCGTCTCGCACAGTCAGGCAGACATTTTCAACTCGCGGATCGGATTGGACCAAACGGTCGAAGGCAACGATGGCATGGTCGTTCGCGTCGTTGGGATGCAAAACTTTGCCGCTCCACAGGACGTTGTCGGCCACAATCAGGCCGCCCGGCTTGAGCAAGGGCAGGCAGGCTTCGTAGTAATTTGGGTAGTTGGGTTTGTCCGCGTCGATAAAAACCAGATCTAGGGGGCCGGTTAAGGTTTTGATCGTCTCCAAAGCCGGTCCCATTCGGACCGTAATTTTGTTTCCGTGCGGGCTTTCGGCGAAATAGCGGCGCGCGATCGCCTCGGCTTTCGGGTCGATTTCGCAGGTGGTGAGACGACCGTCCTCAGGTAAACCTTCAGCCATCATCAGGGCGCTGTAGCCGGTGAACATTCCGAGTTCGAGAACGAGTCGGGCACCGGTCAGACGGACCAGCATTTTGAGAAAACGACCCTCGATAACGTCGACCTGCATCTGAGGCGACTTCATCTCTCGATAAGTTTCTTCCCGAAGACGAGCGAACAAATCGGTTTCAGGCTCGGTGTGTTCACGAGCGAATTGTTCCACTGCCGTATCGACGAATCGGTCCATCAGGGTTGAGAGGTTAAGAAGTTGAGTTGTTGAGGAGACAATCTTGTTACTTTTCCCTTACGACTTCGCGAGGATTCTTGTCTTCTCTCTGGCCCAGAAAAACAGGCGCCCGAAGTTTTCCGTCGCGCGTCCACTCCAGGAATTTTACTTGGGCGACGAATTTGGGATTTATCCAGTGCATCTTGTTCATCATCGAAGGGGTGATGCCTTGGACCCATTGGCCACCTTGTTTCGATGGGAGGTCGACAAAGGGACAATCGTCCCGTTCTTCAGTGCGGAATTTTTTATACAACGTCGACAACGATTTTTCGGTGAAGCCGGTCCCGACCTTGCCTGCGAACTTGAGTTTGCCGCCATCGTAGTAGCCGACCAGGACCGCGCCGAAACATTGTCGCGAGCCACCCGGCGGGGTATAACCGCCAATGACGAATTCCTGTTCGTTGAGACTTTTGAGTTTGATCCAGGCGCCGCTCCGCCGGCCGGCCTCGTATTTCGACCCGCGCTGTTTGCCGATTAATCCTTCGAGCCCGCGACGTTTCACTTCGGCGAGCAACGATTTCACGTCGCCGGAGATTTCGCCGGAATATCGAATCGGATCGCCGACGTTTTCGCAGACGCTGGCCAGCACTTGTTTGCGTTGCTCGACCGGCAGATCGAGCAAGCTCTTGCCGTTGAGCTGAAGCAGGTCGAACAGATAAAACCGCAACGGCGCTTTGCGACCTTCTATTTCCAGCGCCTGCAAAAGTTGAAATGACGACCGCCCTTCGTCATCGAGCGCGACCACTTCGCCATCCAGCACGCATTCCTCAGCAGGAACAGCTTTGACTGCTTCCACGATTTCCGGGAAACGTTTGTCGAGCTTGTTGCCGTTGCGCGAGATTAGGGAAACCTTTTTTCCGTCCTTGATCGCAATCGCGCGGATGCCGTCGAACTTCAGTTCATAAAGCCAGTCGCCATGAGCCGGCGGTTCCTCTTCCAGCCGGGCTTTCATCGGTTCGATAAAGTGCGGCTTCGCGTTGGGCAGAGATTTAATTGTAAGGCGATGGCTCCGGTTGCCATTCCCTGTTTCCGGCAGGCGATGCGCTTGCCCTACAATTTTATTTTTTTGGTCTTTTTTTTTAAGCGTGGCCTGGATTCGGGCTTTGAATTTCCCGCTGGCGGTTTGATTTTCGGGTTCGCGGTTCGATTCCCATTCGGCGTCGCGCTGTTCGGCGATCTGTTTCATCGACCGGCCGGTCTTAACCGACTGGTCTTCAGTTTTCTTTGACGGCGACTTCACGGTGTCGCCGGTTTTTATGATCAGCCAGGTGTTCTTTTCGCCATCACGGCCGCGGATTCGGACCAGGGTCCATTCGCCTTGCGCCTTCTCGCCCGCCAACACGAGGTGAAGTCTTCCTTCCCGCAACGATTTCAACGGTTGCTCGCCGTAAACGTAATAGGCGCCGCGGTCCCACACCATGACCGTGCCGCCGCCATATTGACCTTCGGGAATTACGCCTTCGAAAGTCTCGTACTCGATCGGATGATCTTCGACTTCGACCGCTAGATGTTTTTCGCCCTTTTGCCAGGGAAGGCCTTTCGGCAGGGCCCACGATTTGAGCACGCCTTCCATCTGCAAACGAAAATCGTAATGCAACCGGCGCGCGGCGTGTTTTTGAATCACAAATCGGCAGGCGCCGCGGACTTGCTTCGGCAGCGGCTTCTTTCCCGCGGGCTCGGCTGTTTTCCGGAAATCGCGCTTCGCTTTGTATTTCTTCAGGCCCATCTGCTTTAAATTAACCGCGGATTGTCCGCCTTCGCAAAGCTATGGCTTGGCTGGCGCGGATGAAACGGATTTCGTCAACGCGTTCGGAGAACGCGTTCCACCGTTACGACTCGGAAGGAAGCGGTTCGCCAACGAGATAGCGGGTGAACCGGCGGATCACGATGTTCTCACCGAGCTCGGCGATCTTTGAGCTAAGCAGATCCTTGATGGTGACATCAGGATTCTTGATGAATCCCTGTTCGAGAAGGCAGACCGTGCTGTAGAACTTGTCGAGTTTTCCATCGACAATTTTTCCCACAACGTTGTCCGGTTTGCCTTTCACCTGCGCTTTATAAATCTCGCGCTCGGCCTCAACCAGATTCGCCGGAACATCTTCGCGGCTGACATAGAGCGGATGAGCTGCGGCAATGTGCAAGGTGATGTCCTTGACGAAACCGCGGAAATTTTCGTTCTTGGCCACGAAATCCGTTTCGCAATTCACCTCGACCAACACTCCGACCTTGCCTTGGAGATGAATGTAAGACGCGACGATGCCTTCCTTGGTGACGCGCGAAGCTTTCTTGTCCGCGCTGGCAATTCCCTTGGTGCGCAGGATCGTTTCCGCTTTCGTCATGTCGCCACCGGCTTCTTCCAAAGCGCGTTTGCAATCCATCATGCCCGCGTTGGTTTTCTCGCGGAGTTGTTTAACAACTTGGGGATCAATAGCGGTCTTGGTGCTCACTGAAGGTTGAGGTGTTGAGTGGTTGAGGAGTTGAGTCGATCAATTGCGTCCGCTAAGCGGAAACGCCGGCCATCTCGATTTGCTCGCGAATGCGCGCTTCACCGCTGGCCGAAACAATCGCGTCGACCAACTTCTGCAACACAATGCGAATCGCGCGGATGGCGTCATCATTGCCAGGAATCGGGTAATCAATCATGTCGGGGTCAGCATTGGTGTCGACAATCGCCACAACCGGAATGCTAAGCCGTCGCGCTTCATTGACTGCGTTCTGCTCGCGAGTGACGTCGATCAGCACCAAGGCGTCGGGCAACTGGGCCATGTCGAGGATCCCTTCCAGGTTTCGGCGAAGTTTCGCCCCTTCGCGATTTAACGCGGCGAGCTCCTGTTTCCCCATCTTCTTGTATTCAGGCGACTTCTCGATCTGCTCGATGTATTTAAGACGGCCGATACTTTTCCGGATTGTTGTCAGATTGGTCAGGGTGCCGCCCAGCCAGCGCTGATTCACGTAAAATTGCCCACAGGCGGCGGCCGCTTCCTTGATCGCTTCCTGGGCTTGTTTCTTGGTGCCGACGAAAAGAATCTTTCCACCGCGACGGGCGACCTCCTGAAGAAACTCAGTGGCGCGATGAAGCTGCTTTACGGTTTCATCGAGATTGATGATGTAGATTTGGTTTCGCTCCTCGAAGATGAAAGGTTTCATCTTCGGGTTCCAGCGCTTGGTCTGGTGACCGAAATGCACGCCCGCTTCCAAAAGCTCGGGCACTAATTCAACTGTGTTTGCCATACGAAAATGACCGCCGCGAGAGCGGGGGAACGGCGGACGGGGAAGATGCTACAAGTGGGCCATAACCGCAACTCTAATTTCGGATTTATTGCCCGGTAGGCTGCCTCCGGAAAAAGCGCTCAATCAGGACGAGTCCGGTCAGGAAAAATGACGCTCCAGCCGAAGCCAGGCAGTACTTGCAGAAGGAATGGATCACGAAGGCCTGCAAATAGATAAGCCACAGGCTGACCAGGGCCATGGTGACGGCGGTGGCGGCCAGGATCCGACGTCCCACGGTTGATCCGGCCGCGGCCCAGAGGGCGGAGATTATTACTGTCGCGTAGGCCATTGCGCCAAAGCCGGCCAACGGCACCCCTGCCACGCCTTCGGCGTACCTGCTTCCGAGAACGGCGGAGCACTCGCCCCCGCAACGAATGTAGCTGCCTTGAAGATGCTTGATTGTGAGGTAACCGCTGTCGGTCAATCCAAAGCAACCGACCAGCGCAGCGATGATCGCAATCCATTTCGACCGCATCACTGCCCCGCTTTAGCCAGAGCGGCCTTGATTGCGGCGCGAAAACCAGCCTCGCTAAATTCGGTGTTTGGAACGTTGTAGCCGTTGATCACGACCGAAGGCGCAGTCTTCACCCCGACTTCTTCGGCGTGGGCCTGGTCCGCGGCGATCCGATCGTGCACGTCGGAGTTATCCATGTCCTTTTGGAACTTGTCCACGTCGAGGCCCAATTGTCTCGCCTGGTCGATGAAAATCGTGCGGGGTGCGGGAGCTCGCGCCCACATCCATTGAGTTTTGTAGAGAGCTTCGGCCATTTCCCAAAATTTTCCCTGGTTCGCCGCGGCCTCGGCGGCCCAGGCCGCGGGTTGCGCGTGCTCGTGGGCCGACAACGGAAAATGGCGCAAGATCATTCTCACTTTGTCGCCGTATTCGGTTTTCAAACTCTTCACAATCGGTTCGTAACGCGCGCATTGAGGACATTGCAGGTCACTGAAGAACTCGATTGTTACCGGGGCGTTCGCCGGGCCGAGGGCATTGGCGCGGCGAACTTGGTCGCCCGGCGCGGCGAATGCGCTGGCGCTGAAAGACAGCGCAACAAACAGCAAAGGAATCTTCCGTATTTTCATTCGACAATAATTGTCAAGATTGTTGCTCAGGCTTTTCCGTGAAGCGAGCGAGAATCCAACAAAAATCCGATAACCGGTTGAGGTATCGAAGAATTTCTGAATTCGGATCTTTGAGCTCGGCGACATGTCGTTCGGCGCGGCGACAGATTGTGCGCGCTAAATCGAGGGCCGCGGCAACAGGGTTACTTCCGGGGATGACCCAGTCCTTCGGGTACAACGATTTATCTTTCTCAAGATCCGCAATCAAGTCGTGGACTCGATCGACCATTTTTGCGTCCACGATGTGAAAGCCATCTTTGAGGTAGCGTGGCCGGTCCTCGGGCACGGTCGACAGTTCGCCCATTACGTTGATTAAATCCTTTTGCACGGAGTGAATTTGCTCGGCCACGAGTTTGTCGGCGCAATGCGCGCGAGCCAGGCCGAGCGCGGCAGTAAGTTCGTCCACGGCGCCGTAAGCTGTCACTCGTGGCTCGTTCTTGGGCACGCGACGCCCGTACATCAGCGAAGTTTCGCCCTGGTCGCCGGTTTTCGTTACAATCGACATCCGTCGAATTGTAGGGCGTTTCTGAGAAACGCCAACCGAATCGCCGGCGTCTGACACAGACGCCCTACAACCTTAATTTAAGACTCTACCCGATCGCCGGTGCCATCTCGGCCTCGTCCATAGCCGGAGCGCCGATCGGCTCGCCTTTTTCAATGAGCCGCACTTCGCGATGTTGTGGGAAGCCCGTGCCTGCCGGGATCAAGTGACCCATGATCACGTTTTCTTTGAATCCACGGAGCCGGTCGACTTTGCCAAGCGTCGCCGCTTCAGTCAGCACCCGAGTCGTGTCCTGGAACGATGCCGCAGAAATAAAACTGTCGGTCTCGAGAGACGCCTTGGTGATGCCCAGCAGCACTGGCACCGCTTCCGCTGGTTTGCCGCCCTTCTCAACGACTTGCGTGTTCTCTTGCTCGAAGTCGAGTTTGTCGACCTGATCGCCCCAGAGCAACGAGGTGTCGCCCGGATCGGTGATCTTCACCTTCCGCAACATTTGGCGAACGATGATTTCGATATGTTTGTCGTTAATCTCGACGCCTTGGAGCCGGTAAACTTCCTGCACTTCGTTGACCAGGTGCTCTTGCAATTCCTGCGGTCCGCAGACCTCAAGAATTTCGTGCGGCACAATCGGTCCTTCAGTGAGCTGCTGACCTTTCTTCACGAAGTCGCCCTTGAAGACGATCACGTGCTTGGTCATCGAAATAAGATGCTCTTCTTCAGCGCCGGTCTCCGGATCCTTGAGAATCAAGCGACGCTTACCACGAACGGTGCCGCCCATTTCAACAACGCCATCGATCTTCGCGATCTCGGCCGCGTCTTTTGGACGGCGCGCTTCAAATAATTCAGCGACGCGCGGTAGACCGCCAGTAATGTCCTTGGTCTTCGCAACTTTCCGCGGCGTCTTCGCCAGCAGTGCGCCGGCGCGAATCTTTTGATCTTCTTCAACGATCACGTGTGCGCCAGCCGGGATCGAGTAGCTCGCCAGCACTTCTTTCTTGTCGCCGACGATCACGATCTGCGGATGCAAGTCTTCCTTGTGCTCGATGATGACGGTCCCCATCAGGCCGGTCGCTTCATCGACATCGCGCTTAATGGTGACGCCCGCGATCATGTCGCGGAATTCAACCTTGCCGCCTTTGTCGGTGAGAATTGGAACGTTGTACGGATCCCATTGCACGAACGTTTCGCCCTTCTTCACCTGAGCGTTGTCGTCTTTCGAGATCATCGATCCGATAACCACGTTGTAACGTTCGAGCTCGCGGCCTTCAGCGTTATGCACGCTGATCGAGCCGTTCTTGGTCAACACGATCCAGCTGCCGTCCAGCGCCTGCACTGTGCGCAGATCGTTGAACTGCACCCGGCCATCGTTCTTGGCTTTGATAATTGGTTGTTTAAATGTTTGGCTGGCAGTTCCACCGATGTGGAAGGTCCGCATCGTTAGCTGCGTTCCAGGTTCGCCAATCGACTGGGCGGCGATAATTCCGACCGCTTCACCCATCTTGACGAACTGTCCCGTGGCGAGATTGCGTCCATAACACATTCCGCAAACGCCGCGGCCACATTCGCAGGTGAGCACCGAGCGAATTTTTAAGGATTCAACGCCGATGCGCTGCAAGTCTGCCGCGATTTTTTCGTCGATGAGCTGGTTCGCCTTGACGATCTTTTTCTTTTTGTCGACCGGATCGGCAATCGTTTCGCAACTCACCCGACCGATGATGCGCTGCCCAAGGTCTACGACTTCTTCGTCGCCCTCGTAAATTGAGCGAACGACGATGCCGTTGACAGTGCCGCAATCCGCTTCGTTGATAATGACGTCCTGCGCCGCATCTACCAGTTTGCGGGTCAGGTAACCGGAGTCCGCGGTCTTCAGCGCGGTGTCGGCCAAACCTTTTCGGGCGCCGTGGGTCGAAATGAAATACTCGAGCACGCTCAAACCTTCGCGGAAGTTGGAGGTAATCGGGCGTTCGATAATTTCGCCACTTGGCTTCGCCATCAAACCTCGCATGCCCGCGAGCTGACGCACCTGCTGACGATTGCCGCGCGCTCCCGAATCCACCATCAAGTAGACC
Source organism: uncultured Verrucomicrobiae bacterium (assembly GCA_963817335.1). Taxonomy (GTDB): domain Bacteria; phylum Verrucomicrobiota; class Verrucomicrobiia; order Chthoniobacterales; family UBA10450; genus AV40. Next base: position 831,396 of record CAWFNX010000005.1, read on the forward strand.
GGATTGAGTTCCTTGCGGCCCTCGTTGTGTTCCAAAGTGCGGAACATGACGTTCGAAATCTCGTCACCGGCGTGAGTCCAGATGTCGATGATCTTGTTGTACCGCTCGCCGTCGGTGATGATGCCTTTGCGATATTGTTGCTCGACCTGACGAATCTGTCGGTAAGCGTTCTCCAGCTCGGTCTGTTTTTCCTTCGGAATAATCATGTCCGAAATTCCGATCGAAATACCGGCCCTGGTGGCTTCGGTAAATCCGAGCTCTTTTAATTTGTCGAGGGTGGCGACGGTGACCGCCGGTCCCGCGACCTGATAGCAACGCCAGATGATATCGCTGAGCTGCTTCTTGCCGGCCGCTTTGTTGAAAAACCCGAGTTCCTTCGGCCAAATCTGATTGAAAATCACGCGACCTGCCGTGGTTTCGATCGTGCCGAGGTCGGGATTGCCATAAATGGTCTGATGGCCGCGGTCCGGATTCTGGAATCGGATGCGGTCATGGGTCTTAATGGTGCCTTCGGCCATCGCGAATTCCACTTCGACGGCATTCGAGAACAACGGCTGATGACCTTCCTTCTTAGCGCCCCGCGGATTCTGCGTCATGTAATAGCAGCCAAGGGTGATGTCTTGCGACGGCGTCGTGATGGGTTTGCCGCTCGACGGCGAGAAAATATTGTTCGGCGCGAGCATCAGCATGCGGGCTTCGAGTTGGGCTTCAACTGAGAGCGGCACGTGCACTGCCATCTGGTCGCCGTCAAAGTCCGCGTTGTAAGCGGTGCAGACGAGCGGATGAATCCGAATCGCTTCGCCTTCGATCAATTGCGGCTCGAAAGCCTGAATCGACAAGCGGTGCAAGGTCGGAGCGCGGTTCAGCAGAACCGGATGTCCACGCGTGACTTCATCGAGGATGTCCCAAACTTCCGGGGTCTGGCGCTCGATCATTTTCTTTGCGCTGCGAACGGTGTGGACGTAGCCAAGATCTTTCAGTCGGCGAATGATGAATGGCTCAAACAAAACGAGCGCCATCTTCTTCGGCAAACCGCACTGATGCAGTTTCAATTCCGGACCGATGACGATGACGGACCGACCGGAGTAATCGACGCGCTTGCCGAGCAAGTTCTGACGGAAACGTCCGCCTTTGCCTTTGAGCATGTCGCTCAACGATTTCAACGGACGATTGCCCGCGCCGGTGACGGCGCGACCGTGACGACCGTTGTCGAATAACGCATCGACCGCTTCCTGTAGCATTCGTTTTTCGTTTCGAATGATGACGTCCGGCGTTTTGAGCTGGAGCAAATTCTTGAGACGATTGTTCCGATTGATAACGCGGCGATAGAGATCGTTGAGGTCTGAAGTCGCGAACCGGCCGCCTTCGAGCGGAACCAGCGGACGCAGGTCCGGCGGAATCACCGGCAGCACGTCCAGAATCATCCACTCCGGGCGGGCATGCGAATTCATGAAGCCTTGAACCAGCTTCAATCGCTTGGCGAGTTTCTTGCGAATCTGTTTTGACTTGGTCGCGCCCATCGCCTTCTCCAGCTCCTTGTTGAGCTTGTTCAGGTCGATCTCGGTCAAAAGTTTCTTGATCGCTTCCGCGCCCATGCCGGCGACGAAATCTTCGCCGTATTGTTCCTGGGCTTCGCGATACTCGACTTCGTTCAGGAGCTGCGCCCTTTGCAGCGGCGTCTTGCCCGGATCGATGACGATGTAGTCCTCATAATAGATAACGCGCTCGAGTTGGCGGGCGCTCATGTCGAGCATCAGACCGATGCGCGACGGCATACACTTGTAAAACCAGATGTGCGAAACCGGCACGGCCAGCTCGATATGGCCCATGCGCTCACGACGAACCCGCGCCAGGGTGACTTCCACGCCGCAACGGTCGCAGATGACGCCCTTGTGCTTGATCCGCTTGTATTTTCCGCAGGAACATTCCCAATCCCGGGTCGGTCCAAAGATTCGTTCGCAAAACAATCCGCCCTTTTCCGGTTTGAACGTTCGATAATTGATCGTCTCCGGATTTTTGACTTCGCCTTTGCTCCACGAGCGCATGGTGTCGCTCGAGGCCACGCCAATCGCGACCTGGTCGAAACCGACCGCGCGTTCTTCGCCAACTAATTCACGCCAGGAATGTTCGTTCATTGATTCTCCAAAACTAAATGCCGCTGTTAAAAATTATCCGAGGTGTTCAAAAACTGTCTGCGGAGCCTGGCCGCCGACTTTCACGTCGAGACCAAGGCTTTGCATTTCTTTAATGAGCACGTTGAAAGATTCAGGTGTGCCTGCTTCCAGCGAATTGTCGCCTTTGACGATTGATTCGTAGATGCGGGTGCGTCCCTGCACGTCGTCGGACTTCACCGTCAGAAGTTCCTGCAACGTGTAAGCGGCGCCATAAGCTTCGAGCGCCCACACTTCCATCTCTCCGAAACGTTGTCCGCCGTATTGCGCTTTTCCGCCCAACGGTTGTTGGGTCACCAGCGAATACGGACCGACCGCGCGCGCGTGGATTTTGTCCGCGACCAAGTGGCCGAGCTTCATCATATAGATGTAGCCAACCACAACTTCCTGATCGAACGCGTCACCGGTGCGGCCGTCGAACAACCGCGCCTTGCCGTTTTCCTGCACCCAACTGAAACCGTCCTTTTTCTTCGCGTCTTTCAGGTACTCGCGGATCTTGCTTTCCTTGATTCCGTCGAACACCGGAGTCGCCACTTTGAAGCCGAGCGCCTTGGCTGCGACGCCAAGGTGCGTTTCCAAAACCTGACCGACGTTCATTCGGCTCGGCACACCGAGAGGATTCAACACGATCTCGACCGGCGTTCCATCTGCCAGGAACGGCATGTCTTCTTCCGGAACGATGCGCGCGACCACGCCTTTGTTTCCGTGACGGCCGGCCATTTTATCGCCGACCGACAATTTGCGCTTCGACGCGATGTAAACTTTGACCTGCTTGATGATGCCGGGATCGATGTCGTCTCCGCTTTCCACGCGGTCCATTGAACGTTCCCGCTCGAGCTCGAGCTCAGCGAACTTGTGTTCGTAGTGTCCGATGATCTCCCGGATCTTGTTCCGGATCGGGCTCGGATCGATTTCGATGTGATCGTAAACGTTTGCCAGCTTTCGCAGCAGGGTCTTGGTGATCTTGCGATTCGCCGGAATGATGATTTCGCCGGTTTCGGCGTTCACGACATCGAGCGGAATCTTTTCGCCCAACAAAATGTTCGAGAGCGAATCGGTCAGCTGCTCCGTCAGTTCTTCTTTCTTGCGACGGTGTTCTTCAGTGATCGATTTGATCTGTTTCTTGGTTTCGGCCGGCGTGAGTTTCTCGCGCGAAACTTCTTTGCGCGATGAAACCTTGACATCCATCACGATGCCGTAAGTACCCGATGGCACGGTGAGCGACGTGTCTTTAACATCCGCCGCTTTTTCACCGAAGATGGCGCGCAGCAATCGTTCTTCCGGCGCGAGCTCGGTTTCGCTCTTCGGGGTGATCTTGCCGACAAGAATGTCGCCGGGCTTCACTTCCGCGCCGACGCGGACAACTCCGTCCGGTCCAAGATTGCGCAAAGCTTCTTCGCTGACGTTCGGAATGTCGCGCGTGATTTCCTCTGGGCCGAGCTTGGTGTCGCGCGCGCCGATCTCGAACTCGTCAATGTGAATCGAGGTGTAGATGTCCTCCTTCACGACCTTCTCAGAGATCATGATGGCGTCTTCGAAGTTGTAACCGTGCCATGGCATGAAAGCGACGAGCACGTTGCGGCCAAGGGCGAGCTCACCGTTTTGGGTGTTCGGGCCGTCTGCGATGACCTGGCCTTTTTTAACGTGCTGGCCTTTTTTAACGACCGGCTTCTGGTTCACGCACGTTCCAGCATTGGAGCGCATGAATTTCCGTAACTCATAGACGTAGAGTCCGTCTTCCGGATCGCTCTTGATCTTCTTGCGGTGCTCCGGCACGTGACCGTCTTTCGATACGATAATCTGATCGGCCGTGACCGAGGCAACTTTGCCGCTGTCAATCGCGATAAGGACTGCGTGCGAATCGCGCGCCACTTTGCCTTCCAAGCCGGTTCCAACGAACGGCGCTTCCGACACAATCAGCGGAACGCCCTGACGTTGCATGTTCGAACCCATCAACGCGCGGTTCGCGTCGTCGTGTTCGAGGAACGGAATCAGTCCGGCCGCCACCGAAACGAGCTGCTTCGGCGAAACGTCCATGTAATGGACCTTGTCCGGTTCGACTTCCAAGAAGTCGCCACGATACCGGCAACCGAAACTTTTTCGCTGGTGAAATGGCCGCGGCCATCGACCGCCGCGTTGGCCTGGGCGACGAGGAAGTTTTCTTCTCGGTCTCCAGTCAGGTAATCGATGTCGTCGGTAACTCGACCGTTGGTCGACTTTGCGATACGGCGTTTCGATGAAACCCAAATTCGTTGATCCGCGCAAAGGTCGACATCGAGCTGATCAGGCCGATGTTCGGTCCTTCCGGCGTCTCGATCGGACAAATGCGGCCGTAGTGCGACGGGTGAACGTCGCGGACTTCGAATCCGGCGCGATCACGTGACAGACCGCCTGGTCCGAGTGCGGACAAACGGCGCTTGTGGGTCAATTCCGCGAGCGGATTCGTTTGATCCATGAACTGCGAGAGCTGCGAGCGACCGAAGAAATCGCGAATCACCGCGCTGAGCGCTTTTGGATTGATCAACTTCTGCGGCGTCATGCCATCGACGTTGATGTCGAACAAGGTCATGCGCTCCTTCACCAGACGTTCCGTGCGCGCGAGACCGACCCGGCATTGATTGGCGAGCAATTCGCCGACGGTGCGAACGCGACGGCTGCCGAGGTGATCGATATCGTCGAGCGTGCCTTCGCCGCGGCGCAGGTTGATCAAATATTTGATCGCGGCGATGAAATCTTTGTCGGTCAAGATTCGCTCGGTCAGATCGACGTCGATCCCGAGTTTTTGATTGATCTTGTAACGACCAACCCGGCCGAGATCGTATTTCTTCGGATCGAAGAACAAACGTTTCAACAAGCGCGCGGGCATTCGCGACGGTCGGCGGATCGCCAGGGCGCAAACGGCGGTAAATATCTTTCAGCGCTTCTTCCTGATCGTGCGCCGGATCTTTGCGCAGCGCTTTGACCACGGTGTCGTCATTGGAAATGTCGATGACCTTCACTTCCTTGATCCCGAGGCCCATGATTTGGCGAACGGTCGCAAGGGTGAGCGGCTCGAAGGCGCGGGCGACAGTCACTTCGCCGTCGCGGACTTCGGCGGTCAGAACCTTGGTGGCGAGTTTCTCTTCGTCGAGTTTCTCGCTGAGCTTCAGGTTCTCGATGTTGTAGAAAAGTTTGATGACTTCCTCGTCCGAGCCGTAGCCGAGGGCGCGGAGGAAAGTTGTCGCCAGAAATTTCCGGCGGCGTTTCCGGCGATCCAGATAGATGTAGAGCAAATCGGTGGTATCGAACTGCACTTCGATCCAGGAACCGCGATCCGGAATAATCCGGAAGCTGTAAAGCACCTTGCCGTTCAGATGGATGCGTCGATTCGAACGCGATGCCAGGGGAACGGTGCAATTGGGAAACAACGACGCGTTCGGCGCCGTTGATCACGAACGTGCCCTGCGGCGTCATGAGCGGGATTTCGCCCATGTAAACTTTTTCTTCCTTGGTCCCTTTCTCCTCGCGGAGCTGGAAAGTGACGTGGAGCGGCGCGCTGTAGGTCTGGCCTTCGCGCTGCGCTTCGAGCGCGCTCAGCTTGGGCTCGCCGATTTCGTAATGGCTGAAATCGAGGACGGCTTTTTCGTCGTAGCTCTCGATTGGAAAAACTTCTTTGAAAACGGCCTGAAGGCCGTGGTTTTTCCGCTTTGAAAACTGGACGTCTTTTTGGAGGAAATCGACGTAGGAGTTGAGTTGGACCTCAATGAGGTTTGGAGGCTCGATGGCTTCCTTGATTGTTCCGAAGTGGATGCGTTCCGAATTTCGTTCTGACATAATCACCAGGCCACGGGGTTATTCGCGCGCCGGCCCACAAACAAATTGCGGGCGCTTGGGTGCTTGGATGGGTACAAGAACCTACTGCTTTACCGGAGAGCGAGGAGTGCAAAAATGGCATCAAAACAGCGGTTCGTCAAATCGACCACCGTTTTGCTGCCAATCCAATATTTTTCCGTCAAACTGCGGTTAAAAATAAGTCTCCCTACTTCTAACAAAAACCGAGACTAAGACAAAACGGCCGCCTGGCAAGCTAAATCGCCAGGCGGCCGCCGACTTAAAAAACGGTTACTTGATTTCGACCTTCGCGCCGGCCGCTTCAACCTTCTTCTTGATCTCTTCGGCTTCAGCCTTGGGAACGCCTTCCTTGATCGGTTTGGGAGCGCCTTCCACCAACGCCTTGGCCTCGGCCAATCCGAGCCCCGGAACCGCGCTGCGGATTTCCTTGATCACGCCAATCTTATTCGCGCCCATTTCCTTCAGGATGACATCGAAGGTGGCTTTCTCTTCAGCCGCTGGAGCTGCTGCTCCGCCGGCCGCTGGAGCCGCCGCGACCGCCACCGGTGCTGCTGCGCTCACGCCCCATTTCTCTTCGAGTTGTTTGACCAATCCAGCAATCTCGAGAACGGACAGGCCGCTGAGTTGCTCCACCAATTTATCTGTATCTGCCATTTTATTCCTCCAGTTGCCGCTCCCGGAAGCCTCCGAGAATTTGAGTCCCGCGGCCGCGGAACCGGACAGTGTTGTTTTTGTTTTATTGTAGGGCAGCCGCTTCCGGTTGCCGTGGCAGGCGATGCGCCTGCCCTACAAAATTTTAGGCTGCCGGCGTTTCCGCGGCGGGCGGGCCCTCCTTTTCGGCTTTCGCTTTCAGCAATCGCGCAAGTGCCGATGCTGGCTCATTCAGTAACCGGACCAATTTCGTCGCCGGCGACATAAACAATCCAAGCAATTGCCCCTGCAAAACTTCGCGCGGCGGCAAGTCCGCCAGTTGTTCGATTTCTTTCGTCGCAACTTGGGCGCGATCGATGAAGCCCAGTTTCAACATCGCCTTCTTGAATTCCCCGGCGAATGTCTTCAAAATCTTCGCAACCGGCGCGACGTCTTTTTCGCCGGTTACAACCGCGGTTTGTCCGGTCAATTCACCGTTGGCCGCAGTCAGGCCCGAGTCGGCCATCGCTCGCTTTAAAAAGCTGTTTTTAACTACGTGCACTTCTGCGCCAGCCGCGGCCAAACGCTTTCGCAGCTCGCTGAAGTCGTCCACCTGCATGTGCTGGTAATCGGTCACCAGAACGAAGGACGATTCCTTCAGGTCTTTGGCGAGGTCTTTAACGATATCTGCTTTTTCTGGTCTCATGTTAGGCGGCCGCTCCGGCGAGATAAGGTGAGGGGTCGAGTTTCAGGCCGGGCGACATTGTCGCGCTTAACGTCATCCCGTCAACAAAACGACCTTTGGCAGTCGCGGGACGCGCCCGCACCACTGCTTCGATCACCGCATTGCTGTTTTCTACCAAAGCTTTTTCTTCGAACGAAAATTTTCCAATCGGCACCGCGACGTTGCCGTTCTTGTCGAGTTTGAATTCCACCCGTCCCGCTTTCACTTCCTGGACTGCTTTCGCCGTGTCATCTGTCACCGTGCCAGCTTTCGGATTCGGCATCAGTCCCCGGGGTCCGAGAACTTTTCCGAGCTTGCGCACTTCCGCCATTGCGGCCGGTGTCGCCACCGCCACGTCAAAATCCTGAAAGCCTTCCTGAACTTTTTGGATCAGCTCCTTAAAACCGATATGTTCGGCTCCGGCCTCTTTTGCGGCCTTGGCGGCTGCTCCTTCGGCGAAGACCAGGACGCGCACGGTTTTGCCGCTGCCGTGTGGTAGCGCACAAGTGCCGCGGACCATTTGGTCGGACTGCTTTGGATCAACGCCAAGTCGGAACGAAACCGTGACGGTCTGGTCGAACTTGGTCGGCGGAAACTTCTTCAGCGTCGCGACGGCGTCGCCGATATTGTAGGATTTCTTGCGGTCGACCTGCTCGGCGGCCGCGCGATAACGTTTACTGCGTTTCTGTGGCATAATTTTTTGCAGTGCGAACGAGTTTTAGGCTCTCCTGCGGTAATGGGGAGCGCACAATAAGACAGCGTCACGGCATGTCAAAATCATTCTTCCCGGTGCCGGCTAAGGGGCTATGTACACCCAAGTCTCACGCGTTTGAGCTTGCAAAACCTATACTGATCTTGGTAAAACCTGGGGGTTATGAAAAGCCCCGCTCGTTATAGTTCCTTGATGATCGCCCTCGCTGTTTTTCTAGCCTCCTCTCAACTCCACGCCAGGCCGATCGGCTTCAGCGAGCTTTCGCTCATGGTCCGAATGCACCAACCCGAAGCCGACATCAAAAGTGACGTCGCCCAGCGAAAGCTTCTCCACCCGTTGACCCAACCGCAGGAAAATCTTCTGAAGCAACAGGGCGCCGGCGACTCGCTTATTAAATCACTTCATGATTCAAATCTGGTCGCCTCGAACGAAGAAGTGGCTGCCGTTGAAGCGGCAACTGTGAGGGAACATCAAATCGCAGCTCAACAGGAGGGACCCCAGAAATGTCCGGTTCGCTGTATAGAAGTCTTTGATGTTGGTTTTGGCCAGCCAATCAATTTAAGCCAGTGGGGCGGCCTGGATTACGAGATCGCGTTTTATTCGTACCGCTTCGCTGGCGAAGATCATGTTCAGCCAGCTTTGATCGACCAGGTTGGGACGAGAACTGTTGTCAGCCGTACCATTCCGCTTGAGAGCGAAGGCGAAGCATTCGGGTCGAATTGGTTTCCGACGAACGGAGTCCGTAACTGGAGATTCATGCCATACAATGTCGTCGATTATGACAATCGAGGAGATTTTCGTGACACTCGTTCTATCAATTTCAGCGATAGCGTGAGCGTGCATTCACGGTCGGTCTCCCGGCCGATCTGGATCGACTGGAACGATCCAGTATTCTTTGACGGTCAGCCATACACCTTTTATCCGGTTTATGGCGCCGGCGCCTCGCTTTACTACATCAGCTCGAATAGTTATTCCGCCAGAGTCGCGGTGGCGTTTAATCGCTGATCACTAATCCGCTGGAATTTCAGACGGCGTCTCGCCTGCATCGGCGACAGGCGGGACGCTGGGAGGCCCGTTCCGGATTATTTTTCCCTCCTTCATCACGAACGAAACTCGTTCGGTGGCGGTAATGTCGCTCGTAGGATCGCCGGGCATCGCGATGACGTCCGCCAGTTTGCCTTTCTCCAGGGTTCCAACTTTTTGGGCGATGCCGAGAAGGTCCGCTGCATTTCCAGTCGCCGTCTTCAGTGCATCAATCGGCGGCAATCCCAGATCGACCATCAATTTGAATTCTTTCGCGTTCTGTCCGTGTGGAAATACCGCGGCGTCGGTGCCAAAAGAAATTTTAACGCCCATCTTTACCGCGTTCCGGAACATCTCCGAACGTGCCGCGCCGGCGGCCTTCGCCTTGGCCTGCAACGCCGGCGGATAATTGTCGATCTTGCTCAAGATCCATTCCGTGGCCATCAACGTCGGCGTGAGATAAGTGCCTTTGTTTTTCATCAAAGTCAGTGTTTCCGGTTTCAGAAACGAACCGTGTTCAATCGAATCGACTCCGGCTTCGACCGCTTCCTTCGCCGCTTGATCACCATGGCAATGGACCGCCACCTTTTTGCGTAAACGGTGCGATTCATCAACCAACGCGACCATTTCGGCGGGAGTTAACTGCGGTGTGTCCACTTCATCGGCTAACGAAAGAACTCCACCCGAAACAGCAGCCTTGATCACGTCGGCGCCGTTCTTCACTTCGAATCGGACTGCTTTGCGGATCGCATCCGCGCCATCGGCGATGCCGTCGCTGTAGTCGGGTTCGCGACCGAAGAGCATGTCGCGAAAACCGCTGGTTGGATCGAAGTGTCCGCCGGTTGCGCCGATTCCAAACGTCGCGACCAACATCCGTGGCCCGACGATTACGCCTTTGTTGATCGAATTGCGCAACGCGACATCGACACATTCTTTGCTGCCGACGAAGCGACTGCCGAGATCGCGCACGGTTGTGAATCCGGCTTCGACGGTTGCCTGCGCATGTTTCGTGGCCATGATCGCGTGCTCAGAAACGTTTTCTCCAACCTCTTGCAGGCGGCGCTCATTATAATTGCCGGAAAAATCGAGCGTCAGGTGGGTATGCCCATCCATGAATCCCGGCGAGAGCGTCGCGTCGCCAAGGTCGATCACCTGCGCGTCCGACGGCGCCGGCAGATTGCTTCCGGCGTCGACAATCTTGTTTCCCTGAACAATCACCACGCCGTTCTGGACGAGCGCTTTAGACTTGCCATCGAACAACCGGGCGGCTTTGAGGACGATGGTTTTGTCAGCACCTTGAGAAGTGATCGCTAAGGCGAAGGCAAGAATGGCAAAGGCCGAACGGATGGCGGCAGGCGGTTTCATGTTAGCGGTATAGAAACTTCATCACTCGAAAGCAAGGCCACGCATTTTGATCGTTGTTTTGCCCGGCGAGTTTCGCTTCAATCGACCGCATGACCGCACCTCGCGTACTGGCCGTTGTTGTTAGTTTGGCGATAACGATTTGCGGATTGGCTTCCGGCCAAACGAATCCGCCAAAAGGGCCTTCACCCGAACCCAAATCCGAAGCGAGCCCGACTCCCCCGGCTGCGACCGATTACGATATCAAATGGGGCGTCAAAATTCCGCTGCGGGACAAAGTTGAGCTGAATGCGACGCTGTATTTCCCAAAAACCGCCGACGGCTCGCAGCCGAAGAGGCCGGTGATCTTCACCCTAACTCCGTACATCTCGGACAGTTACCACCCTCGAGCAGCGTATTTCGCTTCGCATGGTTATGTGTTCGCGCTGGTCGATGTTCGTGGTCGCGGAAATTCGGGTGGTGATTTCGAACCGTTCGCGCAAGAACCGCACGACGGTCACGATGTCGTCGAATGGCTGGCTCAGCAGCCGTTTTGCGATGGCAAAGTCGCCATGTGGGGCGGCTCCTACGCGGGATTTGATCAATGGGCGACGGCCAAGGAACTGCCGCCGCATCTGACAACGATAGTTCCTGCTGCAGCCGCGCATCCGCCGCTTGATTATCCCTCACTCGATAACGTCGGCGAGATATATGACATGCAGTGGTTCACGTTTACCAGCGGCAAAGCCGGCCAGGTTAATCTCTTCGGGGACTCGAAATTTTGGCGAACGAAGTCTCTCGATTTCTACAAAAAACATCTGGCGTTCAAGACGCTCGATTCATTCGTCGGCAACCCGTCCGTCAGTTTTCAAAGAATTCTCAAGCATCCCACCGCGGATGCCTATTACGACGCGATGGTTCCGACCGTTGATGAGTTCAAAAAACTTACCCTTCCGATTTTGACAATCACCGGCCAGTACGACGGCGATGAACTCGGCGCGATGACGTTTTACCGCGATCACATGGCGAACGCCGCACCGGACGTGAAAGCGAAACACTTTCTCATCATCGGTCCGTGGGACCATGCCGGCACCCGAACACCGACCGATGAAGTGGCTGGTGTGAAGTTCGGCAAGGATGCGGTCCTGGATCTGAACGATCTGCATCGCCAATGGTACGACTGGACAATGAAGAGCGGCGTCAAGCCGCAATTTCTGAAAAACCAGGTTGCGTATTATTTGATCGCTCCGGGGAATTCGGGCGCGAACGGCGAATGGAAGTACACCGACAGCTATGGGAACCTGATCGCGAATCCGAAAACGTTTTACTTCAATTCAAATAACGGCGATGCCAACGGCGTTTTTCGGTCCGGGATTTTGACCGAGACAAAGCCGGCCAATGGCGCGGACAAGTTCGTTTACGATCCGCTCGACACCCGGCGCGGCGAAGAGACGGAAGGAATTGAGCCCAACGACAAGACGGCCGGACTCGATCAAAAATTTCCGCTCAGTATCGGGAACGACGGTTTGGTCTATCACACCGACGCGCTGACGAAGGAAACGCCACTCGTCGGGTGTCCGACAGTTACCCTTTGGGTTTCAATCGACACACCGGACGTCGATCTGGAAGCGGACCTTTACGAAATCCAGCCGGACGGCACGAGCATCGGGCTGTGGACCGACCTGCGACGGCTCCGTTATCGCGATTCACTCCGGGAAGCGAAATTGGTGAAGCCGGGCGAAATTGTGAAGTGCGATTTCAACCCCGGCCTGTTCGTTGCTCGGAAAATGATGAAAGGCAGTCGGCTTCGTCTGGTCTTGACCGCCGTGAATTCGATTTTCTGGCAGAAAAACTATTGTTCCGGCGGAGTCGTGGCTGAGGAGACTGCGAAAGACGCCCACACTTGTCACGTTCAGGTCTACCACGACGCGCAGCATTCGAGCTCGATTCAATTGCCCTTGAGGTGATGACGTTCTCGCGAGTCGCAATTATCGCGGCAATCTCCTGGCTGCCGACGCTTGATTTGCGCGCCGCTTCCGAGATTGCGATCGCAATGCGTTATTTGCAGGCCGAAGGGACTAGTCATTCGCACCTCTATCTTTATCGCGATGACGGAAAGTTTTTGCGGCAGCTGACCAACGACAATTCCGGTCAGGATGTCGATCCAATCTTCGCCCAGGATGGAGGCACCATCGTGTTCACTCGCGAGAAACCTGACAACAGTCCGCTTGAATTTTGGAGCGTCCAGCCGCTTGGCACGGACCTCAAGAAACTCGATTCGGCGCCGGATTGGTATGAACAGACGAAAACTTCGCCGTATTTTACAAATCGCGACGCTACCCCGGCGAACGAATCGGCGTCGCCTTCGGCATCAACGACCGCTAACGGAATGATCGGCAAACGCAAAAGCTACAAAGCGCCGGATCAGTCGGTTGAATTAATCCTGCGCGACGATCCGAGTGATCCCGACGACCAGGTCGACGGCGAGAAACACGGAAAACATTATGTGATTCGTTACTTGAAGACGGGAATCCAGGCTGATTTTGGAACGCTGCCCGGTTTCGTCGGCGTTTACGAAATCCTGCACGATCGGCAAAATCCAAATCGACAATTCTTGTTTGACGGCCTGTTGCGAGTGGCGTTCTTCGGTTTACATCTAAATAGTACCGATGGCGACACTTCGTTCGCCCTTGATCTCAATGGGCCACGCTTTGTCCGGTTGTCTCCGAATTGGGCGGCGCCGATTCCGTTGCCGGGCGAGGCGGCGTTCCTGACCCTCGCGGAAAATCGTTTCATTCCGATTCCAGGTACGAGCAAGACTGCGAATTGTTCCTACATTGAACATTGGGACGCGCAGCTTCAGAAGTTCCGTTATGCGCGGCCCAACGCCCCGGCGGTTTGTTACGGAGCTTCAATGTTTCGGCCGGATCGTACGCCGGCCGTAGTCACGGTTCGGCAAACTGCAGATTAAAAATTCCCGATGAAAAGAACTGTCAGCCTTCTAACCCTGATTGCCGTTGCCTCGCCCCTGTGGGCGCAGCAAACCGATTCACTCGACAAACTGGCGAACGATTTCTGGACCTGGCGCGAGAAATACGCGCCTTTTAATGGCGATGACGTTCCGCGAATGGAGCGTCCCGATGGAATGCGGGACTGGTCGCGCGCGGCAATTGAAAAGCGACGAAAAGATCTGGCCGAATTCGAATCACGCTGGAAGAAAATCGATCCTAAAAGTTGGCCGATCCCGCAACAGGTGGATTACCGTTTGATCGGGTCCGCGTTGTCCCGGGTGCGGTGGGAACTCGACGTAAATCCGGGCTGGAAGCGCGATCCGACATTCTACATTGGCCAAACTCTGACCGCGCTCGCCGAAGCCCTCACGGTTCCCAGTCCTTACGACGAACGGCGGAGTCGCGAAATTTTGGCGAGAATTCAAAACATTCCGCCGATTTTAGCGCAAGGGACCGCGAATCTGGACAAACCGCCGGCGCCGTTTGCCAGCGTAGCAATTCAGGCGCTCGAGGGAGTTCGGGATCGTCTTCGAAAAATGGCTCCGGCGTTGCAGGGATCGACCACCCTTAAGGCAGAAGAATTAAACGGCGCAACGGATCGCGCGGCGGACGCATTGGAGAAATTTCGCGCCGACCTTCAACAGAGATTGCCATCTTTGCCGTCGCAAACGGCTCTTGGACGCGACGCCTACATTTGGTTCTTGCGCAATGTCGCGCTGATGCCGTTTACGCCGGAAGAACTGCTCGCGATGGGACGTCAGGAATGGGCTCGCGCGGTCGCGTTCGAAGTTTACGAGAGAAACCGAAACAAAGATGTGCCGCCGCTGAAGATGGTGGACAACATCGACAACTGGATCGCAGACAACGCGGCGAAAGAACTTCAGGTGCGGAAATTTCTCGAACAGCATGGCATTCTTACCGTTCCCGATTGGGTTCAGCATTACACCCTGAGACCAACCCCCGATTACTTGCGCGCGCTCGGGTTCAGCGAGACCGATGATTTCACCTCGCCATCGCGTTTGAGCGAAAACTGCATTCGTTATGTGCCTGAGCCGTCAGATAAACTCGGTTACTTCTGGCGCGCGACCGCGATGGATACACGGCCGATCTGTGTGCACGAAGGAATTCCCGGACATTATTTCCAACTTTGTCTCTCCTGGAAACACGAAGACGCTATTCGGCGGCATTATTATGATTCAGGCCCGAACGAAGGCCTCGGTTTTTACGCCGAGGAGATGATGTTGCAGGCCGGGCTCTTCGACGACAGTCCGCATACTCGCGAGATCATTTACAACTTCATGCGCCTGCGCGCGCTCCGCGTGGAAGTCGACGTGAGACTCGCGCTTGGCCAATTCACCCTTGAGCAGGCGGCAAAATATTTGCAGGAAAAGGTTCCGATGGACGAACAAACCGCGCGACAGGAAGCGATCGCGTTCGCGACCGGTCCGGGTCAGGCCCTCGACTATCAGATCGGCAAGCTTCAGATCATCAAGTTCCTTGCCGAAGCCCGAATCAAACAAGGTGAGCAATTCAATCTGCGCGCGTTTCACGATTTCGTTTGGAAAAACGGAAACGTGCCAATCTCGCTCCAACGCTGGGAATATCTTGGCGACGCCAGCGATGTGCCGGCGCTTTCGAAGTAGAAATGTTGAATCATGCCGCCCTGCGGCAATCCACATCCAGGGGACATACTGGATGAACTAGCGGGAGCGTAATGTTTAGATACGACCCCAAATCTACCCCTAATCTACTGGAAACGGCGGCGTGAGATTTCTTCTTTCATGTCTTCCAACTCTTCGAGTCGCTGGTCCCGAATCGTTTTGATGTAAAAGATTGTGCCGGCGATCCCCAGCGCCGTGGCTACCAGGAAGTTCAGTTCCGCGCCCAACGCCCATAAATAGGCGCCGATGATTGCCCCGACACTGACGATCAAGTCGCGTACTAAATAATAAGCGCCGACCATTTGCCCACATCGAAGAGGATCGCAATGGCCGATGATGAGCGCTTTGCGCGAAGTGTCTCCGAATTCCTTGAGTCCACGAATGCTAAACGCCACCGCCAGCAACCCGAAACTGTAAGCCGGGTGCGCCCGGGCAATCATAAGACTGATCGGAAATAACGTGAACATGATGAACGTAACGATGACAAACGGTTCCCGGCCGTAGCGATCGGCATAATGCGAGGCGGGAATGATGCACAAAATAGCGGCCAACATTTCCACGGCGGTGAGCATGCCAACCTCCTTGCCGCTGATGCCGATGTAATCCATCGCGAAAATAATGACCCAGGCATAGGGGATCCGTTCGCAAAACCGGATTAGAATATCGCTCAGGAGCAGACGACGCATCGGGCGATTGAATTCGCGAAGGCTCTTCCAAAAACCCCATTGGTCGGTCGGCTCCGCGACGCTTTTCGGTTCATCCCGAAGTTGGCGCTGCAAAAGAATGGTTAATCCGGAAAGGACGATCGAAATCACCAGCGCAATTCGAACTCCGCCGACGACTCCGAATCGATCGATCAATATTCCTCCAAAAAACGGCGCGACCATGATTGGCACCCGTTTGATGACCGACTGAACGCCGATTCCCATCGAGTGGCGACTTGCCTCCAGCGCGGCTGCGACGAGCGAAAATGTGGCCGGCAGCGAAAAACAACTCCAGGACAGGAACAAAAACATTCCCACAATCACCGCGCCCCAGTGCGGAATGAACAGAACGAGCGCGTAACCGACGATCGAAATGATGTTGAAAATCAAAAACGCGCGGCGATGCCCCCAACGATCGACCGCCACGCCGCCCGGATAGGCGTAAACCGCGCCGAGCAACGTCCGGATCATGTCGTAAAGACCAATTACAAAAACGGTGGCGCCGAGGGTCTGGAGATATTTCGGGACAAATCGCATCCAGAGTTCTTCGCCAATGCCAATCACGAAGATCGCAAGCAGGAGAATGACGAGGTTGCGTTTTAGCCCAAAAAAATTCGCGACTCGCGCCAGGACGCGGTTTTTTTCCGGCACGTTTTGTTCCTTAATCATGTTTCGCCTCACCCTCAATCACAAAGAATCCGGTTTCGCCGCCACCGGAAGTGACATTCACGATTGGCGAGCTCGACAACCGCACCATTGCGCCGCAGACCTTCCCGCGAAACAAGAACGGGTTTGTGTCGACAAACATCGGCTGCAATTGCCATTCGGTGTCGTTAAAGACCGGAAAGTCCTCAGTTTGTAAATCAATTGCGTCTTGCACCACGTAATCGCCGGCCAGGGCCTGAGCGATCGCCGCGCCCCATTCGGTTTCGTTTAGACGCGGCCCGATGAAAACTCCGCGCCCGCCGTAATCGTCATTCGGTTTCAACACCAGCGCTGCGCGATTGGCAGAAGCAAATTTCACCAGATCGATTTCAACGCCTTCGCGGCTGGTTTTTCGCTCGGATAGCCGCCGCGTCCAGGGAACCGATCGACGAATTGTTTCGCGTTCCGCTCGGCTAAACCACTTCTCGTTTCGTTCGTCAGTCAGCATTTCGAAGCTCGCCTTCTTGTGGAGGATCTTGCACCGAAATGGGTTCACCAGACAGACATCGCGATTCATGTAAGCCTGGATCAATGGATGGGTCTCGTCGTAGCGGCCGAGAAATTCGTGAACGAGGATCCGTTTGTAAACGAGATCGATTCGAAAATCGCCGCAGCGAAGCTTGCCATCGACGTATTCGAGTTCGTCGGGCGAACAGATGATGGTCTGAATACCGTGAATGGAGAACGCGTCCCGGAGCAGAACGAATTCGTGCTCCGTCGGCAAATCTTTCCAATCAAGGATTGCAATGTTGGGAACGTCTTTGCCGCCCCATTCGCGATAAACTTCGAGCAAGGTCTCGAGCAATTTTTCGACGGCAGAGAATTCGCGGAAACGATATTGCTTTGCCAGATGCGCGGTTGCCGGAATTTCGCACAACAAACGATTCAAACCTTCCTGATCGGATAAGCTGGACGGGTTTTCCGCGTTGTACTCGACGAACCGGATTTGCTCTCCATGAACAAAACCGTCGATCCGCGCGTTGACGGTGGCGTTGGCAAATCCCGGATCGATCAGGGCCAGCTTTCGCTCGAGATCGGTCAGGCCGAGTTGGGTCATCAGGTCCGGCGATTCCAAAACAGCTGTCGCCACTTTTTCAAGCGCGCTGGCAACCGCTTCGGCCGCTTGAGTGAGCGCCCCGAACTGATCTGCGTCGAGAAAGTGCGGGCGCAGCGCGACGCCGATCGGACGATTACCGTAAAGCAAACGGTTCGCTCGCATATCCTCCCGCAGTTTTTTCAAGGCCGCCGGCGACAAAGTCGGCCCTTTTTTGAGCAGGGAGTGATATTCGGCAATTGCCCTGTGCCGCAACCCATTTTTCGCCGGTGAGCGTTTCTTGAGCAACCTGGCGATTCGAACAAAAAAGAGGGTGGTTCACAAGCGCTGAAGTGCCGATCTCATTCTGGGAAAGCTATTTGGGCTGGCACCAGCGATACTTTTTTAACAATTTCGACTTACGATTTCCCTGCGCTCATTCTTCACCCACTAACGCGAAACAAACTTTGCGAACATGAAAATGGACGAAAACCGATCGGAGCTCATCGCGAAAGTGCCGCAGGTAACCTTGATCTTCTGGATCATTAAGATCCTCGCGACGACTTTGGGTGAAACCGGCGGCGATGCGGTCACCATGTCGTGGCTTGGCGAAACTACCGACGAGGCCAAAGGCACCGGTTATCTGATCGGGACAGCGATCTTCGGGGCTATTTTTGTTGCCGCCGTTCTCATTCAGATCAAGGCGAAGAAATTTCACCCGTTCCTCTACTGGCTGACCATCGTGGCGACGACCACGGTCGGCACGACCCTGGCCGATTATTGCGACAGATCGCTTGGCATCGGCTACACCGGTGGTTCTGCGATCTTGCTGACTTGTGTGATCGGGTCGCTGCTTATCTGGCGTTGGTCGACTGGGAGCATCTCGGTCGAAACTGTGAGCACGCCGAAGGTCGAGATCTTTTACTGGGTCACCATTATGTTCTCGCAAACGCTGGGCACCGCCCTCGGCGATTGGGTAGCCGACACCAAAGACATGGGCTTTCTCGGTGCCGCAGCAATTTTTGGTGGTTTGCTCCTGGTGACAGCGCTGCTGTATTACTTCACCAGCATCTCACACGCGATTTTGTTTTGGGCGGCCTTCATTCTCACCCGTCCGCTCGGGGCGGTCGTCGGCGATTTTCTCGACAAACCTCACCATGAAGGAGGATTGGCGTTGAGCCGTTATACCGCATCTCTTGCGCTTCTCGTGGTAATCGTCTCGCTGATTTTAATTTTTCCGCAAAAGCCGGCTTCAAAAACGCACTAGAAACTGTAGGGCGTTTCTGTGAAACGCCGCGTATGCGATGATGATGGCGTCTGATACAGACGCCCTACAACCAAAGACTCCGATCAGTAGAGCAATTGGACGCCGAAGTAGCCGATGCACGCGAGCGACTCCTCGGGTGAAACCACTTCGTGGCCAAGCGACACAATCAGGATTCGGGTTTGGGTAAATTCGTGACGCACCCCGAAGTTCAGCGTTAAAACTTGCTGCCTAAAGTTCATTCGCGAAGTGCCGTGAAGTTCCGCCATCAACATCGTCGGTTTTGCCACATCGAATCCGCCGACAATTCCATAAAGCCATTCGCTTCGCCCGACGGTGATTC
The DNA here is from genome assembly GCA_963817335.1 of uncultured Verrucomicrobiae bacterium. Classification (GTDB taxonomy): domain Bacteria; phylum Verrucomicrobiota; class Verrucomicrobiia; order Chthoniobacterales; family UBA10450; genus AV40. The sequence continues at coordinate 850,549 of CAWFNX010000005.1, forward strand.
CCACCGGTCCGAATTCCCCATCCGCATGAAATCGTCCGAATGTTTTGGCGATCTCGAATGGAATTTGAAATCGCGTCCCGTCTTCGGCCAGACCGCGACGCGCCGATGATTGTTGAACATTAAAAATAATTCGCGGAAACATCGATACGTCGAAACCGTTCTTGTCTTCATCAAGAAACCGCCACTTCACCGCCATTTCCGTTCCGCCAAGACCGCCGATCAGACCGTGATCGTCTCGTTTCAATAACACCGGCGCGGTTTGAAGGGTGAGCTGAACGTGCTCGCCGACTCCATAATTGAGATCGATCTGGGGCAAATCGATCGACGTCTCATCTGAGCGATGCTCAAAGTCGATCGCAAGATTGACTTCCCACTTTCCATCTCCTGGTGTGCCCGGATCATCGGTGATCATCGGCGGCCCGCCTTGCGCGAATGCCGAGGTCCCGTTGATGACGCAAATGGACAGGGCGTAGAATACAGCTCGCTTCAGCTGATCACTGGTCACATGTCACTGGTCACTTCTTTCGGGTCCGTAAACAAGAAGCTTCAAAGTATTTGGAACGATTGTTGGTCTGGCTGGAGACGCGCCGGGCGAAGGCGACGGCGCCGCCTGAAATTGCGCGGTTGGCAAATAAATCCGATGCGTCTTCGGATCGATCGCCATCGTTCGCGCGCCGCGTTCCGTCTTCAAAGTTTGAACGACGCTGAGTTTGTCCGGCGTTTCTTCCTTTGCAATCGTGGTTGTGCCATCGCCGCACGATGCGAATGCGAGCCGCAACTCGTCATCAAACGCACAGCCGTCCACCCCCGCGCCAATCGGAACGTTGGCAATCACCTTTCCGGTATTGGTGTCGAGCATCACCATCATTTTGTTGTGACACCCGGCAAACAACCGGTGATTTGCCAGATCGAATGCGATTCCACTTGGCCCTTCACCGGGCGCGAGCGGCCAGCGTGCGACCACTTCGTGCTTGGTAGTGTCGATGACGGCCACCTCGTTTTTGTCTTCAAGGTTGCAATACACGCGACGAGCAGCGCCATCCGCCGCTGCGAACTCCGGGATGCCCCCAAGCGGAATAGTGGCAGTCACCGTTGCCGTTTTGGCATCGATCACAGTGGCGGAGTTTCCTTTGTGATTGAAGATATAGACTTCGCCGTGAAGCGGTTCGTAAACCATCCCATCCGGTCCTTCGCCGGTGTCGAGCTTCGAAACCGTTTTTAGCGTCGTTAAGTCGACGACACTGGCCTTTGATTCTTTACCGTTTGATGAGAAACCGCGCAGGAATTCGTGCACCGGAAGAAATTCGTGCACGCCCGGAGTGTCGGTAATCGCAGTTCCGAGCAATGTGTTGTTCGCCAGGTTAACTACATCCACCTTGGTCGCGTGGGATAAGTAAAGACAACGCGATTCGGTATCGATGGTCAGGATATCCCAGCCGCCTTCGCCACCGATCGGGATCTGGGTTACGAATTGATAAGGCTCGGCGGCAAACGCGCCGGTGCAGAAAAAAATTAAAGCGAAACTAACTGTCCATCTTCGAATTGAAAACATCTGTGACTTTCTTATTTGGAAGCGGTTAGCGCCAGTGCCGTTTTGACGGCTTCGGCAAGCGATTTCGCCGGACCGCGGCCCCAATAGTGAAAAAACATTATCCGCGGTTGTTCGTGGGTCATGTGCTGATGGATCGCGACGATGTAAATTTTGTCTTTGAGGAGCGATTTCAACACCGGCTGCAGTTCGTTTTCGGTGACAGCGAAGTCACCGTCGACCAATGCGTTGTCATCGCTGCCGGCGAATGCAGCCCACGTGTTTACTCCCATGGTGTTATCGATCTTGACTCCGTGCATCGTTGCGGAACGTCCGAAGCCGAACTTTATCATCCCGTCTTTAGCTTCCCCTTGTGCGCCGAAAATTTTATTCAGCGGTTCCACCGCGATTGAATTTTTATCAGGCAACTGATTCGCGCCGAATGTTTCTTTTGGCTGAGGAGCCGCGGATCGAACCTGCTTGACCGCGTCATACATTTTTTTCACCGCGCCGGCCAGTTGTTCGACGCTGCCATCACCTTCGATGTGCATGAAGAAAACTTTCGGACGATCAAAAAAGAAATGGTTGTGAAGCGCGGTCACGTTCAGTCCGTTGTCGAGCGCCGCGGTCATTGCCGCATTGACTTCATCTTCGAAAAGGACGGTGTCGCCCATCACCATCGCGCCAGCCTTTGTCTCGGTAAACGCGGCCCAGGTTCCGAGCCCCATGAATGGCGGCATCATCCAGCCGTCGACGGCGACTTTCACGTCGTTGCGAGGCCAGGTGACTTTATAAACGTTCTCCTTTTCGTTGAGCTTGCCTTTGAGACCAGTGATTTCGTCGATCTTAGCGCCGTCGAGCGCGGCTGATGCGAGGTCGACAGTTGCGCAGCCGATTGCGCAAACCAGAAGTAATTTCTTCATAATGGAAAAGGTGGATCGGCTGCTCCGCGGACGATGTCAAAGTAACGCGGCCGTCGCCGCCATATTAACATCGAGCTCGGAGAGCTCGACCCACCCACCATCACTTAGTCTTTCTCGCCTTTTTCTTCCTTTTCACTCGCTTCGGAGTGTTTGCCTAGCATTTTGCCGTTGGCGTCGAACTTGAATCCCCACTCTTTCCCGCTCTTCTCGATGACGGCTTCGTAGTTCGCACCCTCTTTTTCCCAGCGAACAATTTTGCCCCCGGCCGCTTGCTTCTCTGCGGCCTGTGTTACCGCGGCCGGAACGCTCGCGGCATCGACGTTCTCTTCTTCGTGTTTCTTTTCCTTCGCTTGCGCAACGCCGAAGGCGAGTCCGGCGCTGATCGTTGCGATTGTTAGTAATTTGGGTGTCTTCATGGTGTTTAGTTTTTGACCGATCAGTTACAAAGATCGTTCGAATATCGCGAACAAATTGCGCACGGAAGATCGCGCGAGACATTGTCCGACAATATTAGCAATTCGGAATCAGTCCCACTGATCCGATTTTGGATCCCAGAACGGCCCGGTTAATCCAAGGGAAGCGAAGATCGAAATCATTTCATCCGAAGCCGGCCGGCGTGATTCAACGGTGAGCCGATTCGCGTACCAGTGGATGGCGAGTTGCCACAACTGCTCGAGATTAATCAGCGGGCGTCGTGGAATATTATGCGCTGCGCACCATTGGTTGACCGTCTCTTCCGACCGGAAGAGCAGCATGGTTGCTCACGTGAAAACCAGATCGTCCCACCAGTGGGCGGCGGGTACCGCGAAATGCGCAACGTACGGTTTCAAAACGGGCTCGCCATTTTTCACTTCGAGGGTCAATGGCTCTCCGGTATGACCGTCGGCGGCGCGGCTGATCGCGTCGCAATGCAAGGCGGCTGCGATTCCGTAAGCGTCCCAAACACAATTCGCGTAATACTGCTTGCCGCTCGCTTCGACCGGAAACTTCGTTGGAATTCCCGAGAACGGCGGGGCCATTCGGATCCGTGTCGGATCGCCTGGCTCCGGAAGCAGAACTCGTTTCGCGTGCAATCTTTTGAACGCTTCGAGAATTTCGTTTTCGTCGATCTCTGTTTTCCGGGAAAGTTCGGAGGAATTTGGAACCCGACCGGTTTCCGCGGTGACAGCGTAGATCGCCAGTTTGATTTTTGTGTCGAAGTCCTGGTCCGGCATTTTCCGAAGGTATTAGTTTGCTGTTCCGAGACGGATTCCAAGGAAGACGAACAGTGCGCCGGCGGTTCAAAATTCCATGACGAAATACTGCGACCGTTGTGCGACGTCGAAAGCTCGACGGCAAACTTAATTGCCTCCGTCGATCGAAAATCATTTTCGCGCCCAGAAATATCAAATAGGCGCCGCCGATTAATTTAATTGTCCCGAACGCGACCGCTGAAGTGGCGAGAATCGCCGATAATCCGAGCGCCGCCGCGCAGGTGTGAAAAATACTTCCGAGAGAAATTCCGAGCGCTGAGGCGACGCCGGCTTCGCGACCCTGGGCGATGCTTCGACCCAGGATGTAAACCGTGTCCGGACCCGGCGTGAGATTCAGCAAAATACCCGTGGCGAGGAAGAATCCGAAATCGTGAATTCCGAACATTTTCTGTTTCGACTAGCGCCGCTACTTAGCTTGCGACTGAGGTGTGGAGCGCGATGCGGTTGCCTTCCGAATCGATAATGACGGCGCGAAATCCGTGTTCGCCGATCTGTTGCCGTTCTCTTAAAATTTTTCCGCCGTTCTTTCGGGCAGCCTCCACTGCTTCAGCGAGCCGTCCTTCCACCAGAAGATAAATCAGTGGGCCGTTGGCCGACGGACGATTGTCCAGTCCACCGCTGTCGCTTCGCAGACAAAGACATCCGGACGAATTTCCCTCGTCATGCGGGAGCAAACCATATTGGGCATTGCCATCTGAGAGTTTGCGAACCTCGCCGCCGAGGACAGCGGAGTAGAACTTGATCGCGCGGTCGAGATTGGTGACGGGGATATCGGCCCAGCAAAGTGTATCAGCGCTCATTTCAACATTGTATTCGCCAATGTTCTGCGGTCACTTCATTACTCATCCTTGCCGCTTGAAAAAGAAGAAAAAAAGCTCCTCGGCAGACCGCTCGCGGATTGCGCTTCCCCCGGAAGAAATGCGCAAATTCGGTTATCGAGTCATTGACGTTCTGGTTGATCATTTCGCAAACATCGACCGCGAACCCGTCGGTTCGAAAAGAGGTCCGGAGAAACTCATTCCTTTATTCGACAACGACCCGCCCGAAACTGGACGCGACGTCAATGAGTTGCTGGCGCAGCTCGAGCGCGATGTTTTTCCAAACAACTTGCACGTCGATCATCCACGCTTCTTCGCGTTTGTTCCCGGGCCGAACAATTTCGTCAGCACGATGGGGGACGCGCTGGCCGCCGGCTTCAATGTCTTCAACGGAACCTGGCTCGGCGGATCGGCCGCGGCCGCGGTGGAACTCGGAGTCGTGCGGTGGCTTGGGCGAGTTTGCGGATTTCCCGCCGCGGCGGGCGGTCTGTTCGTCAGCGGCGGCTCCATGGCGAATCTGACCGCGCTGGTCGCCGCCCGGAATGCCTTGCTCGAGGATCGAATCGATGGCGCCAGAGTTTATTTCTCTGATCAAACTCATTCATCAATTGAACGCGCGCTGCATGTGATCGGTTTTTTTAGAGAACAGATGCGCAAACTTCCTACCGACGAGAATTTTCGATTGTCGATCGAAACTTTGCGCGAAGCGATCGCTGCCGATCGTGCGAAAGGTTTGCGTCCGTTTTGCATCGTGGCCAACGCTGGCACGACAAACACCGGCGCGATTGATTCGTTGCCGGAATTGTCTGACTTCGCGGCGGCGGAGAAAATGTGGCTGCACATTGATGGCGCTTTCGGGGCGGCGGCGATTTTGTCCGAACGGGGAAAAGCGCTTTTACGCGGAATCGAGCGCGCCGATTCCATCTCGCTCGATCCGCACAAGTGGTTGTTTCAATCTTTCGAGTGCGGCTGCGTTTTGGTGAGGGACGTCGCGCTTCTGAAATCGGCGTTTCAAATCAAGCCGGATTATTTGCGCGATGTCCATCGCAACGCCGAGGAATTCAATCCGGGCGATCACGGAGTTCAGCTCACCCGCAGTTTTCGCGCGCTCAAAGTCTGGTTATCGTTGCAGACCTTTGGTCTGTCCGCGTTTCGCGACGCGATCACACGCGGTTTCGAACTGGCGGAAATTGCCGAGCGCGAGCTGCGGTCGCGCAAAGGTTGGGAAATTCTATCCCCGGCGCAAATGGCCACGGTTTGTTTTCGTTTTGGCGACAGCGACGACGTTCAAACGCAACTTGTCGATGTTATGATGCGCGATGGTTACGCGTTGCTGACCTCGACCACGTTGCGAGGTGTGCCCTCATTGCGTCTCTGCACAATCAATCCGCGGACGACGGAGGAGGACATTGTCGAAACCATTGAGCGCCTCGACAAGTTCGCGCGGCATCTGTAGGAGACGCTGTCAGCGTCTCGATTCTGCGGGAAGCAAACTGCTTCCCCTACAGATCATTCCGCGGCCGAGTTTTGAATAAGGATCCAGAGAACAAGCACGAGTGACATAAACTTAGTCCTTGTGACGAATGGATCCCGCGCCGCTGACGTGTTTTTCAACGGTGGGCGGGTTTCCGGAGTAGACGACTTTGCCGGCGCCGGTGATGGAGACATTTAACGATTCACTCACCGCCACTTCGGCCTTCGACGCGCCAGTTGAAGAAATCTCGGCGGTCTTGGTTTGGAGCTTGTCGGCTTCCAGTTTGCTCGCGCCAGTCATGTCGGTGATGAGATCATCGACAGCGCCATCGAGATAAACTTTCGCGGCGCCGGTTGATTCTACCGCAAAACTCCGGCCCGAAAGTTGATTCGCCGTCAGCTTTGCCGCACCGGTCAACTTCGCGCCGGCTCGATTTGGACTCGAGATAGCGACCTTGATCCCATGAGTCGACCACATATTTCCGTGGGAATGCAGCCGGAGACGGTGATCCTCATTTTCGGTGGTGATATATTGAAGAAGGTTCTCGTCGGTCGTGATGGCGACGGACGGCGGACCGTTGCGCCATTCAATCTGAAATCCGCCGTCGGCTTCGATCTCCGAGAAATCGGTGACCGGTCGGGTATCGGTGACGACATGACCGTTCCCGATGATGCCGCCAATGTGGCAGCCCGACAGGAGAACAAGGCCGGGCAAAAGTGCGATGCGAAGGTTTTTCATGGTCGTGTGGTTCACAGGTGAGATGAAGCGAAGTCGGGGTTTGGATTCAAAAAATTCAGTAAAGTGCGCACCCAGAGGCCGTCACTTCACGATCTTGAATTTCACCGTTTCCGCGAGCGCGTCATCCAAATAAAATTCGACGCGATAATCGCCTGGCGTCCAGGCTTGGCCGGGTCGGGACAGCTCAAAAGTGCCGCCTGAATTCGCGGCCGCCGCGGTCGTTTCCATTTCGTCGATCTGAGAATTCGCCGAAACATCGGCCACGTTTTCGGCAATGAAAACCGCTCGGATGGTGGCGTTTGCGGATAGGCCTCGTCCATGCCAGCGCGCGTAAATGGCCGGTGTGGTCGTTTTTAACTCAGTTTCGAATCCCCCGTGTGGTTCACTCGATACCCCGGCCGAAAGTTCATCCGACGGAAGCGGCGGGTTTTCCGGCAGCGCAACCTTCGGAAGCTCCCTGAGGTTAAGCCACGTTCTTTGCGCCGGAACACCCGATGCACCCTTGACCACGGTCGCGACTTTTACGAAACCTGTGCCCGGAACAAACCACCGATCGATAGTCGCGGGCGCTGGGGCGGTTTGCTCGCAATGGATCCGCCAGGCGTGAAATTTTCCCGCCGGAACCTCGATCTCCTCTTCGCCGGCAACTTCGTAATGCTGATTCACGTTCGTGTCGCCGATGGTGCCCTCGAATTTCCAGCTTTTCCCTTTCCCTAACGGAGTCGCCAACATTGTTTGCGGTGGAATCATTTTAATGAGGCTGCCGTGGGCGTCCTTTCGGGCCGGGCAAACGATTCCATTTTCTTCAACGGCGATGAGATCCACGCTGTCGAGCGCTTCACCGCGGTAAATCTCAAGCCTACGTAAATCTTTATTGTCGACCTTCTCGGTGCCTCCCAGGCGATAGGTCACGGAAATTTGCTCCAGCTGGCTTGGTTCCGCCAGGTCGAGACTGTCGCTGATTTTTTCCTGAACGAGGTCGTATTTCCAGGTGGTGCCTTCGGCAGTCGGCATCAACGATTCCGCCGCGGCGGGGATCAATGACCAAAGCAAAACGGCGAAGGCCAGGCATTTCATTGTCGGTGAGACACGCAGTTGTAACGAAAGTTCAATCGCATCCGCCCCAAATGCCAATTATCGTGGGTTGGTGGGTAATGGAGTAGCGCAATTTTTCATCGCGATTTGTGGGGCGCTCTTTGTTCCGTCGATTCTTGCAGCGACGCCGGAAAAACATGTGGTGGTTGTGGTTTGGGACGGGATGCGCCCCGATTTTGTGAGCGAACAAAACACGCCGACGCTTTGGAAGCTCGCCCGAAGCGGAGTGGTTTTCCAAAACAATCATTCGGTTTATCCGAGCGCGACGATTGTGAACGGGACCGCCATCGTGACCGGCGATTATCCGAGCCACGATGGAATTTTGGCGAACCACGTCTACCGTGCCGACCTCGATAATCGCCGATCAATCGACGTCGAAAATAAACGGGTCGTTCGCAAAGCCGACGAGCTGTCAGCCGGCAAGTATGTCAACGCGCCGACTATTGCGGAGTTGCTGCACACCAGAGGAGATCAAACCGCAATTGCAGCGGCGAAAACGGTTGGACTTCTGTTCGATCGCCACGGTGATTCACGTCATGGACAAGACATTTTTGCGGGCGAATCGGTTTCGGGCGCCGCGCCCGATTCGCTCCTGCAAAAGCTCGGTGCTTTCCCGCCGGCGAATGAACCCGACGCGCGCGACGCATGGACAACGAGCGCGCTTACCGATTTTCTTTGGGCAAAAGAATTGCCTTCATTTTCGTTGCTTTGGTTAAGCGAACCGGACGATACCGAGCACCGCACCGCGCCCGGTGATCCCGCCGCGCTGGCTGCGATAAAATCCAGCGATCAAAATCTCGCAAGCGTTCTCGCGGCCCTTGATGGCCGTGGCGCGAGATCGACCACGGACATTTTCGTCGTCTCGGACCATGGATTTTCCACCATCGCGCGTGAAATTGAATTGCCGAAAATCCTGAAGGCGGCCGGATTCGATGCGATTACCGAGTTCGGCGGTGACGCGAAACCGGGCCAAATCATGTTGGCTGGAAATGGCGGCTCGGTTTTGTTTTATGTTATCGGGCACGACGCTGCAATGACGCGACGACTGGTCGAATTTCTGCAGCAGACAGATTTCGCCGGCGTGATTTTTACACGCGAGGCGCTCGAAGGGACGTTCAAGCTTGAGCAGGCAAAAATCGACAACCAGTACGCGGCCGATGTGGTGATGGCGTTTCGTTGGACCGACGAAAAAAATAAATTCGGCGCGCCGGGAATGATCGACGCCGATTGGCAACGAGCAGCAGGAAAAGGGACGCACGCAACCTTGAGCCGTTTCGACATGCACAACACCCTGATTGCGGCCGGCCCGGATTTTGCAACTGGCCTAACGAGTGAAGCGCCGAGCGGAAATGTTGACGTGGCGCCGACAATCCTGGCGATTCTCGGAATCAATCCACCATCAAAAATGGACGGACGGGTTCTTTCCGAGGCAATGAAAGATGGGCAGCGTCCGAAATCTGAAACCCAGACGATTAACGCGTCCAGGAAGTTTTCCGGTGGCACTTGGCGGCAACATCTGACCGTCTCGCGAGCAGGGGACACGATTTATCTGGACGAAGGTAACGGGCGATTTGAGCGGTAGGGCCCGACGCTGGCCTTCTAAGGGAACGACCGACCCAAAAAACAGGCACCTGGTCGACTGATCTGGCGCTGATCTTGCTCGATTTACTTCGCATGAAACAGCTATTTCGTTTTATAGGGGTGTCTCTTGTCTCCGCGACGCTGGGTGCAACAGCGTTCGCGGGAACGCAAATGTATAGTGGTAAAGAAATGAAGCAGGTTGCGCCGGCGCCTGCGCCAGCCTGTGATTTCACATGGACCGGCTTCTACCTCGGGGGCAACGCCGGGTACGGCTGGGGGCACGCAGATACCGATTTCGACCCGCTTCCCGACGCGGTGACATTCGTTAATCTCGCACCGACAACGCTTCACCCCGACCCGGGCGGGTTCATTGGCGGCGGCCAGATTGGTTACAACTACCAATGGAACTGGCTCGTGCTAGGTCTCGAAACGGATTTTCAAGGAACCGATATCGAAGGACACGACTTCGAAAGTCCAATCATCCAGAACGACGGTACGCCATTCCCTACTGCTGGGAGTTTTCTCGCGGCCCATGAAAGGGTTCAGTGGCTGGGAACGGTCCGTGGGCGGATCGGTTTTGCGCCGATGTGCCGTTTGTTGATCTATGGAACTGGCGGTTTCGCCTATGGCAACGTTGATTATTCGGCCAACACCAATTTCAACAATGGGTTTACGTTTCCAGTCGATTTCACTGAGACCAAGACCGGCTGGACAGCGGGTGGCGGTATCGAGTACGCGATTAGCAACCATTGGACGGTCCGGGCGGAGTATCTTCATTACGATCTGGGCGATGAGCATCGAACACAGAACCAGCTCGTTGGCGGTGTGCCTCAGGGTCCGCCCTTCTTCGTTCGTTACAACTTTGATACCTCGGGAGACATTGTCCGCGGCGGTTTGAACTTTAAGTTCTAATTGGTTAGGCCGGGACAGCGATTTACCACCGGGGCCGGAGATTATCTGGCCTCGGTGGTTTCATTTTGACCGACTCCGTTTTCGCGATTTGGAACTTTCCCGGCAAAAACGCTTGACCACAGGGGGTTTTTGGCGAAAAGACAGGTCATGAAACAGCTAACTTGCCTTACAATTGCGGCCTGCGCCTCCTTCGCGCTCGCCCTGACCGCGTTCGGCGGCCCAGAGTCGAGCGGAAAAGAAATGAAACAAGTCGCGCCCGCGCCTATGCCGGAATGCGACTTCTCCTGGACCGGGTTCTACATCGGTGGCAACGCCGGTTACGGATGGGGAAACGCCGACACGAGTTTTGATCCCCTTCCGGACGTACCCACGTTCTTCAACTTGGAACCGACTACTCTCAGTCCCGATCCAAGTGGATTCATTGGCGGTGGCCAGCTCGGCTTTAACTGGCAATTGAACAAATGGTTCGTGCTCGGCATCGAGACCGACTTTCAAGGCACCGATATCGAGGGAAGCGAAACTGATAGCCCGATCATCCAGAGCAATGGCACTCCGTTTCCGGTTGCCGACAGTTTTCTAGCGGCGCACGAGCGCATGCAATGGTTTGGGACAACTCGTGGAAGAATTGGTGTTGCTCCGTGGTGCCGTCTGTTGCTTTACGCCACCGGCGGTGTTGCCTATGGCAACGTCGATTATTCGGCGAATACGAACTTTTCTAACGGATTCACTTTTCCAACAAAGTTTACCGAGACGAATGTCGGTTGGACAGTTGGTGGCGGCTTGGAGTACGCCATCGGCCATCATTGGACTGTTAAAGCTGAATACCTCTATTATGATCTCGGCGACACAGACCGCACTCAGAACCAGTTGATTTTCGGTGTCGCGCAGGGCCCTCCGTTCTTCGTTCACTACAACTTTGAAACCACGGGCAACATCGTCCGCGGCGGTTTGAATTATAAGTTTTAGTTGTTAGGCAAATTAAACGAGGAAACCCTTCACTTCGGTGAAGGGTTTCTTTTTGTACCGATCATTCACCGCCGGTCGAACTCCCGTCTTGACCGTTTGGCTATTTTTGACGAAAAGACATCCCATGAAGCAGCTGACTTGCTTAACAACTATCTTATCTGCCTGTGTCCTGGCACTCACCGCATTTGGGGGCGCGGAGCCTTTGCCCAGCGGAAAGGAGATGAAACAAGTCGCGCCGGCGCCGCCGCCGGAGTGCACCTGGACCGGATTTTACATCGGTCTCAACGTGGGCGGTCAGTGGGGGCACAGCGAAGATAAAGACTTCGATTACAACTTCGGTCCTCCCGGGATACAAGACGCGAAACCTTGGGGTTACGACGAATCGGGGGTGATCGCCGGCGGCCAGATCGGTTACAATTTTCAATGGAACTGGCTGGTCCTCGGTGTTGAGGGCGATCTCGGCTACATGAACCTCGACGGCCGTGGCACCGAGCCGGGTTCCCCCGGTAACGACACCTTTGGCAAAATCGACAGCGATTTTTACTCGACCGTTCGCGGACGCCTTGGCTTTGCTTGGCGCCACTTCCTGTTTTACGGCACCGGCGGATGGATCGGGGTGAATCAAGAGACGCGAGTCATTGATGATTGCAATACCGGTCCCTGCGGCGGTGGCTTGATCAATGCCGGTGATACCGAGTTTACTTCAGGTTGGACTGGCGGCGGTGGCATCGAATACATGATCAACTGCCATTGGACGATTCGTGGCGAATATCTGCGGTTCCAGCTTGATGATCATAGCTTCGACTCGCTTGACCAATTCGGCGGAGGACCGTTTCATTTCAAGGCGCCTGGCACGGAAGGAAACATTATCCGGGCGGCGTTGAACTATAAGTTCTAGCCTTGGTGGGAATTCAACCGAATCGGGGGAGCGGGTCTTACCTGGCACCGGTCGCCCGACAAAGCCCGGAAAATGGGCTTGACCAACCCCGCTTTTTCCACGAAAACAGCGGCATGAAACAGCTTACTTGCCTAACTATTGCCGCTTGCGCGACCCTCGCGCTCGCGCTCACCGCTTTCGGCGGCCCTGAGCCATTGCCGAGCGGAAAAGAAATGAAACAGGTGGTGCCAGCCCCTGAGCCGGAATGCTTCAACTGGAGCGGCTTTTATGTCGGTGCCTTTGGCGGATACAAGTTCGGCAGTGTTGATACCGACCTGGATGCGACTGGTTCCTGGAACCTTTTTCCACTCGACCAAAGCACCATTGAAGATCATACCGCCAATAACCTGGACGCGCATGGCGGTGAGGTCGGCGGGCTGATTGGGTTCAATTTTCAGAGCGGTTGCTGGGTGTTCGGCATTGAAGGCGATGGCGGCTATATGTTTCTGCGCGATTCGTTCGATTCGAACACATTCGCTAACCCCACCGTGAGCGACAAGAGTATCCAACAAGCTTTCCGGACAACCTATCTTGCCACCTTCGGAGGTCGCATCGGCTACGCCATTGGAAACTGGCTGCCTTATTTCACCGGCGGCGGTGCATTGGGCAACATCCAATATGAGACCAGACTGCACAACGTGAACACGTCCGGCGCAGGTTTTTATACCTCCGAAGGCAGCGAAGACAACGATAACTTCGGCTGGTACGTGGGCGGCGGTTTGCAGTACGCGTTCAACGCGCATTGGAGCATCCGCGGTCAATATCAGTTTATTGATTTGGGATCGGTCAGCTTTGATTCACCGGGCACTTTCCCGTTCGACACCTTCTCGACCCACAGCCGCGCTGAGCTTCGCGAGCACAATGTCAGCGTCGCGTTGATGTTTAAGTTTTAGTTCGTTAGGCAAAGATAAGATCTATCAATCACCGAGATCGGCCAGTCCGGTCTCGGTGATTTGACGTACAGGAGTGGATTGCTAGTCTCGCATCGTGTTTTCTTTCGCTGGCAGGACGATCACGGTATTCACTCTCTGTCTGGCGGTGGGTTTGCACTGGCTCACCCTTCAATCGGTTGCTTGGACCGCGATGATGTTTCGCAATGTGACGCAGGTCTCGTTTTGCCAGGCGGTGAAGCGCACCTTCGACGGGGCGCACCCCTGTTCGCTATGTCGTATCGTGAACAAAGGACACGCATCCGATCAAAAGCGTGGTGCCCAAATTTCGTCGGTAAAGATCGACATCGCCTTTGTCTCCAGAGTAATTCGGTTATTGCCCCGACGGATGCCGTTCCAATACGCATCGCTCGAGGTTCGGCTTTCCGAGACTAATCACTCGCCGCCTTCGCCTCCTCCGCGCCCGGAACTCGCTTAGCGCAGAAAGCGGAAACGGAGTCGGCGCCGTGCGTGTGCACGAACCGTCGTCTCTCTTCGCGTTCACTGATAAGCCTCGCCTCGCTGCGGCGGTTCCAACCTTTGGAGGACTCTAATGCACAAACCATTGTATTTTTTTCACCAGTTAGGCCTTTACCCGGTCGTTCTGGCTGCGCTGGTGACTGCACAAACCGCGTGGGGTTGCGCGTGCGGCTGCGACATTTTCGATGTCGGGACGAGCTCAATGTTTCCGAACCATCCGGGCGCAATGATTTTCATCGATTACGATTTCCAAGACCAAAATCAAAACTGGAGCGGCACGTCCACAGCGCCCGCTTCGCACAATGATGACAAGGAGATTAAGACCAGCTTCACGGATCTTGGATTCCAATATCTTTTCAACGCCAGCTGGGGCGTCCAACTCCAGGTGCCGTATGATTTTCGTTCTTTCACAACGAAAACCGACGCGGGGAAACTCGTTACCGATCATTGGAATCAATTCGGCGACGTACGTCTGGAAGGGCTTTACACTGGATTTTCTGCCGATCTTTCGGCTGGCGTAAATCTCGGCGTAAAGCTTCCAACGGGGGATTATAAGTTCGATTCCAAAGTCGTGGACCGCGATACGCAGCTCGGCACCGGAAGTACAGATCTCCTGATCGGTGGCTTTTACCGACACCATGTGAATCTTCGCGCGAAACTCTTTTGGTTTGCGCAGACTGAACTGGATCTGCCGGTGCTGACTCTGGACCATTATCGCCCGGGGTTGGAGCTGGATAGCGCTGTTGGCACTTATTACGGCGGGTGGAACGTTGGCCGCGCTAAGGTTTCTCCTGTCGCGCAAGTCATCGTCTCCGAGCGGACTAGCGATGGCGGCGGAGCATCAGCTCACCCAGTCGCTTCGGGTTTTCAACGGGTTCTCCTTTCACCCGGAGTCGAAGTCGACATTCATTCTTTAAAATTCTATGCCGATGCGGAAGTTCCCGTGTATCAGAACTTCACCGGAAACCAAATCGCGGCACCGGTCCTGATTAAGGCAACGATTTCCTACGAATTTTGAAAATGAACTTGCTCCTTACTTTACAAGTAGGAGGCGTTCGATAATGCCTTGCCCCATGCCCGGCTATCTGGCAAAAGCACGCCGGTGAAATCTGGTCGATTGCCTCGCAAAATTTTAGCTATCTGGGTTTTCGCAACCGTCTGCCAATCAGGTTTTGGCCAAAGCGCCAGCCTCGATGATACGGCCAGGCTGCTGGCCGGGTTGCCGGTGAACGGTCCGCTTTCGAATTTCACTCAAGATGAGCGATGGAAGGGACACGCCGCCGCGATGGACAATGCCTGGAAGACCAAAGAGTATTTCCAGCTCGGGCCCATCGCCACCTGGATGGAATCGCATGCGGGCGAGTATTATCGCAGCGGCGGCACGATGTACTACATGTTCAGCGGGCCGGATTTTCTTTATGCGAACGCGTTTTTCCCGAACGCAAACACTTACATTCTGGCCGGTCTGGAGCCCGTTGGTCAGGTGCCGGACGTTTCCCGAATGAACGCGGACATGTTGACTGCAAACCTAGGTGCGTTGCGGAACTCGATGACCACGCTTTTGGTCACGCACTACTTTGTGACGGAGGAAATGAAGGCTGCGCTCGGCCACGGTAATCTTACCGGAACGGTGCCGATCCTTTACGTATTTTTGGCGCGACTCGGTTGCACTGTGCTCGACACGACTTTTGTCCACAGCCCCGCCGACGGCGTAAAGATCGCTTTCAGCCACAATGGCCGAACGCAGACTCTCTATTATTTCAAGACCGACCTTTCGGGTGGCAACAGCTCTTTTCTACGCTGGTGCGCGGCCCGAGGACCAGGAGTCAGCCTGATCAAAGCAGCTTCTTATTTAATGCATGGCGAAGGTTTTTCGGGGGTGCGTGATTTTCTGCTGGGCCACAGCTCGTGCATTATTCAGGACGATTCGGGAATTCCGTTGCGCGATTTCAATAAAAACTGGGCGCTGGAATTTTATGGCCGCTTTATTCCCCACGGCGAGAAGTTTGGAAAGTACGATCAAATCGCGCTGGCCGAAGTTTATCACCGGAATCCGCCTCCTCCCGAGCTCGGTTTTGCATTTGGTTACTGGTGGCAGGCCGAGCGTGGTTTATTGATTCTCGCGCGTCACAAATAATTTTCCGCAGGACAACTTGGTCATTCCAATGCAGGCGAACCGACGGGCCGACATGGAGTCGGGACGCACGCAATTGAGGGCTGAAGCGAATCGGCTGCGGCTATTGCGGCGCCGCTCCGCTATTTTTTTCGAACTCTTTGGTCAGCGCAGCTGCATCGCTCGTCAAAGCCTCGTGTTGCATGAATTCGTTCAAGTCCTCTGCAGCTTGGGCCGCTCGCGGATCATGAACGGCGGTGTAGGTATTCGTTCGTGTCTCCAGGAACGGGCGGTTCCAGACAATGTTTGGTTCAAGCGCGCTGACCACTCGAAGAGTGCGCTCACCGAACTGATTACCATCCGCCACGATTGCGATCGAAATAATTCTAACTTCGCGAGCAAATTCGCTGTTCCAAACGCAGAGCGGCGTACTCAAAACGTCGTATAGAGGAGCAGCGATTTCTGGCGACTTTGTCGCATGAGCAATTTCTTCGGCGAGGGCCAGCGAATTGTTCATTAGCCCCTGGTCCGGCCATGCGTTTTGGTGGGCGGCCTGAAAAAATCTTACGAGATCGTCGGCGGCTTCCTTCATCTTTCCTTGTTTCCAATTTAGGGTTGCTCGAATTGCGTCCGCATCCGCCGGGACAATGGCTGCGATTTGATCGATGTAATTGGCGGCTTCCGGCTTGCCTTGAGTCGCTAAAAGGTCTGCGGCAACCTCAACCTGAAACAGCGTAATCGGTCCCTTCGCCTGGTTGGAAGGATTTCGCGCTTGCTCAACGTGATCCCAATCGATCTGCGATTCGTCAATGGGCGGCCGGTCACAATGCGCCGCCCGCGCGCTAGTTTGAAGGTTGGCGATCTGAAACGAATTCGGCGCATCGACGCTTCGCGCAAATGCAAACTCGATCAACGTGCGGTCATCTGTATTGAGCGGTCCCTGATCGAGATTCTGCAAAGCCCTGGTCATTCTGAGATTGCCAACGTAGTGCGCGAGAAAATCTTCGAGTCCGTTCGCCTTCCAAGTGTCCAGCATCGCTTCCTTGAAGGGATCGCTGGAAAGTCGTTCCCGCAATGCGCCTACGTCGTAACGGGACGGCTCCAGCGATGCGGCCAGCAGCAGATCGCCCGGCTGAGGTTGCCACGATTCAATGTTCGGAAACACCGACCCGAGGGTACGATAAAAAATTTCGATCGTTCGATCATCGACGCCGTAGGATTGAACCCACTGAAGGAAGATTCCGCCAGGATTGAGCCGATTTCTTACTGATTCATAAAACTCTCGAGTGAACAGGCTAGCCGTGCCGGCACGATACGGGTTCGATGGTTCCGACACGATCAAATCGTAGTTCGTCCGATCGGTCAAAAGCAGTTCCCTGCCGTCGCCGATGATCACGTGCACTTTCGGGTTTTCTAAAGCGCGATGATTCACGGGCGCGCAAAGTTTGGCGACATTCAAGACGGCTGGTTCAAGCTCCACCACGTCGACCTGTTCAATCGTCGGCAGCGCGGCAAGCCATCCCGCAGTGCTTCCGGTTCCCAAACCTACGACCAATGCTCGTTTGGGATTCGGGTGGAGTGCCGCACCGATTAACCCCGACATCACTTGTGTTCCCGCGTCGCTCCGTGTGTTTCCGTCGGATTTGCCATTAACGATAAACGACACCCCGTCGGCATTTTGAATGCCCACGGTGCTCTCAATGCCGTCTACGTCGGATATGATGTGACGCCGAATACTTTGCATCGCATTGCGCAGATCGTTCGGCGAGACGTCGTAAAGCTTTAGTCGGCCAATGCCGATTGGGCTATGTCGCCAAAACGCGGTTGGTCCGACCGACAGCAGCATAAGCAGCGCCAGAATTGAAGTTGCCAGTGGGAGAAGCGCTCTAGCCCAGCGCGTTTGCTCGTCCGAGGGGAAACAGAGCGCAACGATTGCGAGTGCGGACAGAATTACCACAACAAGTTTCCAAACACCCGAGGCCGACAGGAGTGGAATAACACCGAATCCACCGGCAAGGGAGCCGAGCAAAGCACCGATGGTATTCCAGGCATACGCAGCCCCGGTTTGGGCAGCGACCCCGCGACGTCCTTTACCAAGCAACGCTACGAGCAGGGGAAATTGTATTCCAGAAACGAACGCCGCTGGAAAAATCACCAGACAACAAATCGCGGACCATGCCGTAACATGCCCATAAAATCCAAGGGTCCCAAGAGGGCGCAAAAGCATGGTCGTGACCGCGATCCGGTCACCCAATGCGTAGGGGACTGCGATAAACAGCCCTTCTGCTGCGCAAGTCAGCGCGAACACACGAAGCGAGGCAGACCTTTTCAAATCGAACAAAGCATAAGTGACCCCACCTAAGCCGATTCCGAGAAGCGCCGACGCCAAAATTAAACCGAAAGAAAATGTCGATCCGCCGACCAGCGGACCAAGCATTCGGTACCAGACCATTTCCATCAGAAAAAATGCGAAACCGACTACGCCCGCGGCGAACCAAACGAACACTTTGTTCACCACCGGATCGTCTTCATCATCCGAATCGTCGGATTTTTGACGCGGTTCCAACTTCGGGAGGGATCTCGCCAGGAGAAATGCGGCCAGCGCGACAATTAAATTGACCGCTGTTGCCCCCCAAAGGGTGAGGCGGTTTCCAAAGTGTTCGAAAAAATAAAACGTCCCGAGCAAGGCACCACTCACCGCGCCCAGAGTGTTGACGCCGTAAAGAACACCAAGGGTTCGTCGCGAAACATCGTCGGGTGTTACCACGGCCCGGGCGGCCGCGGGCAACGTTCCGCCCATCAGAAAGGTTGATGGCCCAAGAATCACCGCCGCCATCGCCAAACGGATGAGCGTTCCATTCAACATGCCCGTGGCCAACGTTCCTCCGACATCGATGTAAACTTTGCGCGCGTAGACAATTAGCAGCGGCGAGATTGCCGCGGTCAACGCGATGAATAATTCTAGCCACGCGTAAAACGCCAGTGGTCTCGCTCTCTTCTCTGAAATTCGACCGAACAGAATCCCGCCGAATCCGAGCCCGGCCATGAAGACCCCGAGCACCGCCGCTGTCGCTGCCGTGGACGCTCCAAAAATCAGCCGAAACTCCCGTAACCAGGTCGTCTGATAGATCAAGGCGCAAAACCCAGATCCAAAAAGAAACAAAGGAACCAAGCGCTGTCTGCTGTGCATCAATGAAGAATTTGAAGGTTGTTTTTGAAGTGTCTTACCGGAGCCTACACGGTTCGCTACCTTTTTGTCAGTTTCGGCTTTTCTTTAGCCGACACTGATCTGATTTCCTTGGCCGCGGGCCCTCATCTGACAGCTCTTTAAACTGAGCGGACGGAAAATGACGATTTGCGTTAGTGGGTATCTGGACGATACTAAGTCCTTATTGGATCACTCTGTTTAACTTCACTGCACGGTAGATCGTCAGGTGGGCGTCGCTCATTGGTGGTTTGAAACCCGATTCCCGGGAACGGCTCTGTAGCTCCTAGTTTTTCCAAATTCAAAACACAATGAAACTGTACGTAGGTAATCTCTCTTTTGAGAGCACCGAGAACGATCTTCAGGATCTGTTCGAAAAACACGGCACCGTCAACGAAGTCCATCTGATGATGGACAAAATGACGGGCAAATCGCGCGGCTTCGCGTTCGTCACCATGAATGACGATACCCAGGCCACCGCGGCAAAAGATGCGCTAAACGGCCACGAATTGAACGGCCGCGCTCTAAATGTTAACGAAGCTCGTCCGCGAGAAGATCGTCCGCGCCCTTACGGGGCGCAGCGCTCTTTTGCGGGCAATCGCCGGTAGATCCGGAATTGATTGCGCAGCCGGCGTTCAAGTGAGCGCCGCGCTGTTCGCAATCTTATTAAGATGGGCATCGTAAATCCTGAAAAAGCGATCACTATCGAAGGCACGATCATGTCGGTGCTGCCAGGCACGATGTTCAGGGTCGCGCTGGCCAATCAGCATCTTGTTCTGGCCCATATCTCCGGCAAAATGCGCAAACGTTTTATTCGCCTAACCATCGGCGATCGAGTAAAAATGGAGATGTCGCCTTACGATACCGCCAAGGCGCGGATCGTTTATCGACTCTGACATGGCAACACGATTTCTATTCGATCCACCCCGGCCAAAACCAAAGGCGAAGGTCGGCGCCGGTATCAAAAGCTTGCTCGTCCGCTGTCCGTCTACCTCAAGGTTGACCGACACCGGCCGGACAATTGACGAGAAGCGTTGGCCGACAGCGAAGGTGAAAACGCAGAAGTTCACTTGTGAGCACTGCGGCGCCGTCCACTCGTGGAACAAAAAAGACGTTATTCTTGGTCGACCACTTCAATGAGCTTGGTGATGCGAACTGCTCTCGCACAGATCTGACAAATTATTCTTTCCCTTGATTTTTCGAATCCCGACCGACCGAATCAATTGGATAACCAGTTCGTTCCTGATCGGTACGTTTATTCTAACGCTCACCGCAGTGCCGTTGTACCTGTGGTACTTCGGAATTGACTGGTTTCATTTTGCTGTTGCCGCGGCGCTTCTGACCGCAACCGGCTTCAGCATTACCCTTGGCTATCATCGGTTGTTCGCGCACATGACTTTTCGGGCAAAACTACCGGTGCGGCTGTTCGTACTAATTTTCGGCGCGGCCGCCTTTGAAAATTCAGTTTTGATGTGGGCGAGCGATCATCGCCGGCATCATAAACATGTCGATCACGACGAAGACCCCTACGACATCACCAAAGGTTTCTTTCACGCCCACATCGGATGGCTCTTGTTCAAGCTCTGGCCGCAACCGCCGTTCGATAACGTAGCCGATCTGAAGAAGGATCCGTTGGTGATGTGGCAACATCGACATGTTCATCTCATTGCGGTGCTGATGAGTTTTGTACTCCCAACCCTGCTGGGAGCGTGGTGGGACGGATGGGTCGGCGCGCTCGGAGGTTTCCTTATCGGCGGCGTGGCCAAGATCGTGTTACTCCAACACTGCACCTTCTTCATTAATTCGGCCTGTCACACGATCGGCCGCCAACCGTATTCAAAAAAATGCAGCGCACGCGATTCGCTGGTGATGGCGGTGCTGACTTTTGGCGAAGGGTATCACAATTATCACCACGAATTTCAGCACGACTATCGGAACGGAGTCCAGCCCTGGCAATGGGACCCGACGAAATGGTTGATTTGGACTCTCTCAAAGTTGGGGCTAACTAGCGATCTGCGCCGAGTGGCAAAAGAGACAGTTCGCTCGCGGATGGCCGAACAAAGTCAAAGCCGAAGCCTCTCTCAGTTGGTTTAAAGCACGGTAGGATTGGCGACATCCGGCAACGTCAAGATTACCAAGTAGGTAAGAGTTTGGGATGTCGGTGGAAGGTTCGTTTGCTTGCGCACTTTCAAACCTGCAAGTTGAGACGGCAGCCGCGATTGAAATTATAGAAAGCAAAACGCCTGTCGGTGAGCACAGTCGATCAGCCTAAAGCCTGGTTTTTTGGCCACTAGATCCCGAAGTGATAGGAAGTGTTGAAGACTACCTTTGCGTCGTCGGTTACGATTGAAAATGTGACGCTGCCGCAGTCGCCTGATGACGGTGTTGCCCTCCCAAGCACGATATGAGTTCTGCCGTCGTTGTGCGTGACGGCCTTACCGGTAAAGTTGATCGGAGTTCC
Organism: uncultured Verrucomicrobiae bacterium; assembly: GCA_963817335.1. Classification (GTDB taxonomy): domain Bacteria; phylum Verrucomicrobiota; class Verrucomicrobiia; order Chthoniobacterales; family UBA10450; genus AV40. The sequence goes on from CAWFNX010000005.1 coordinate 871,962, forward strand.
GGCTTCGAGCTTCCGAACTGCATCATCGGATGCCGCGAGGAGTAAACTGCCTTTCTCATTCTTAAAGGAATACGGCCTCACTTTGAGTTGATAATCGCCTGTATAATTTCCGTCTCGATGAGTAAGCGGACTGACGGTCAGACTAGCTTTCCCGCGCAGGGCAACGGAAGTGGAGCTTGGATCAATAAGCAGTTTGCGTTTGCCCGCGTTCGATGTCGCGGCCGTCGAATTAGGCCTCTCGGCATGAATGACACTTGTGACGCCGAATATTAGAAAAACGAAAATCGCAATGGTTCGTCGCGCGATTAAGGAGGGCCCGCACATCAGCAACTCACGTTTCTGGTTTGTGCTTGCGCGGACTCAATCCTATCTGCCGGGACACGCCGCAAATTTTTAACGAGCCCTAATTTTGAAAGCGTCCAGATAAGCCACTTGGTGGGATCAAACTGCCATGGCTTCACGCCATTGCGGTAGTCATGCTGAAACTCGTGGTGGTAGTTATGATAACCTTCGCCCATCGTAAAAAGGGCAAGTAAGAGCGAATCGCGCGCCGAGCATTTTTTGGAATACGGCTGTCTTCCGATGGTGTGACATGCGCTGTTAATGAGGAAGGTGCAATGTTGCAGAACAACGATTCGCGCAACTCCCGCAATCAAGAAAGCGCCGAGCGCTCCCTCCCAGCCATTCCACAGAAAACCGAGTATCGTCGGGATGCCAAAGCTCACCAGGACCGCGATTGTTTGAACATGTCGATCTTGCCAGGAGACGAGCCTGTCTTTCTGCAGATCGGCCACGTTGTCGTACGGTTGGTCGGCGTTCAGTTTGAAAAGCAACCACCCAATGTGCGCGTAAAAAAAGCCTTTCGAAATGCAGTACGGGTCATCGTCATGGTCCACATGTTTGTGATGGCGCCGATGTTCGCTCGCCCACATTAAAGCCGAGTTTTCAAAAGCGGCTGCGCCGAAAATCAGGGTGAAAAGCCGGATTGGCCAGCTTGCCTGGAAAGTCATGTGCGAGAAAAGACGATGGTAACCGATGGTCACGCTGAATCCGCAGGACCAAAGCATCCCGAAGAAAAGTGCCACCTGAAACCAGTCGAGACCGAAATGGTAGAGATAGATCGGGACCGCGGTCAGAGTTAACAAGAGCGTGCCGATAAGAAACGAACTGGTTATCCAATTGATGCGATCGAACGGCAATCGCAGGATCAAGCGCTTTGATACCTCCGGCGGTTTGTCTGCCAGCATGAGATCGGGGCGACGCGATGCTTCGCCCAAGATCGTGTGACTCCTAATTTCTGCCTCGCTAAAATGGGAAGGTAGAGATTCAGCCGTGTCTGGGCTAATCGACGCATTCGATATCATGAGTCGAGACTTGCGGTCATTGAGATATTTGTCTTAAGAAGGCGGGCGATAGGGCAATTTGTCTTTGCGGCGAGCGCCGCATCCATGAAGCGCGCTTGCGAAGCGTCCGGAACGTTCGCGCGGACGTCGAGTTGCACGTGGGTGAGGGTCCAGCCTGCGGCCAGATCTTCCAACGTCGCGGTGGCGGTTGTTTGGATACTCTTGGGGTGAAAGCCGGAGAGATCGAGCTCATGGGAGAGCGCCATGGAAAAGCAGCCGCTGAGCGAGGCAGCAATTAGTTCGTCCGGATTGGTCCCGATGCCTTCCGCGAAACGCGTTCGGTATGAGTATTGAGTTTTCGAAAGTACGCCGCTTTCGGTCGTTAAAGTCCCTTCACCCTCATGAAGGCTTCCTCTCCAAATGGCCGCGGCGTTTCTATTCATAGGCGAAGCGAACAGTCACGCGTCCACTCATTGCCGGCCAATATCTTCTTGGTAAGACGTGATACCTTTTAAGTATCACGAGTCTTCCCTGCCCGTGCGGCCTGTCATAATCCGCAATATCTTTTTGGCATTAAGCTCTTATTCTTATGCTTCGATGGAACTTCGTCATCTGCGCTATTTCGTGAGTGTTGCCGAAGCGCTCAGCTTCACCAAAGCCGCCGAAAAGTTACGCACCGCCCAGCCTTCTTTGACGCGTCAAATCAAAGATCTGGAGGAAGAGCTTGGCGTCCGGCTTCTCAATCGCACCAAGCAACAGGTCACGCTGACGGATGAGGGCCGCTCATTTCTCGTCGACGCCAAACGCCTTCTTGCGCTCGCGGCCGAAACGGTCGAGTCGGTCCGGCGATTACACAGCGGCGAGGCCCGATCGCTCAATGTTGGTTACGTTAGCAATCTTTTTTACGATTTTCTGCCGAAGACCCTCGCTTCTTTCCATCAGTCGTTCCCCGAGGTCTCGGTTAATCTCTTCGACCTGTCGTGCGGTGAGCAATTTCGTGCGCTCGAAGTCGGCAAGCTCGACCTTGGTTTCGTGGGGCTACACGAGCCAATTGCGCAGCGCGGATTGGAATTCCGGATGATTGCGTCCTACAAGACCATCGCTGCGTTGCCGAAAGACAATCCGCTGGCGGGCGAAGCGACGGTCGAACTGAAAGCCCTCGCCCCGATGTTTTTCATCGGAATGTCCGAAGCGAGTTATCCGTACTATCGCGAGTGGCTGACCAAGACGTGTGCGCGCGCGGGTTTTACCCCCAAAGTTTTGCAGGATGTCGATCTTGAACGAACCATGATTCACGCCGTGGCTGCAGGATTGGGTGTCGCTCTCGTTCCGGAGCAATTAGAAAAACTGGAGCACCAAAATGTCCTGTTCCGGCCAATCCATCCCACTGTGGCGACCGAAGGCTGTGTAGCATGGAGACGCGAGAATCCATCGGCAGCTTTGCAAGCCTACGTGCGGATTGTCGAACAAGTGGGACACAGTATCCGTTGACCAGCGAATTGGCCGCCCAATTCGTTGCGCGACTGGGAAAGCGAAGGCGGGCGCGCGCCTGCCAGTTCACTTCCAACGCCATCGTAATCCAGTTCTGGATTACGGTTTTAAGCTGTAAACCGAGTTAAGTCAGCGAGGCGCGTCGGACCAGCCGCTGAGCACGAGTTTTATCAAGGTACGCAAGATTAGGGTCGACACTGACAATAAGCAGTGAGCGCGATGCGCGAGATGCCTTTAACTCAATCCAGAAAGGTAGATTAACATGAACACATTGATAACATGGAATCCGCTGAGAGAGATGGAAGAAGCGACGCAAAATCGCTTCAATCGTTTCCTGGGCGGGTTTCCGAACAGAATAGGCAGTGGCGAAGTTCACAGCCTAACAGTCGCAGATTGGTCACCAGAGGTTGATATCAGCCAGGATGATCAAGAGTACCTGCTCAAAGCAGACTTGCCTGAAATGAAGAAGGATGATGTGAGGGTAACAGTTGAAGACGGCATCCTCTCCGTTTCCGGAGAACGCAAAAGCGTGAAGGAAGATCACAAACGAAAATTCCACCGCATCGAGCGCTCATTTGGTAATTTCCGACGCAGCTTCACGCTGCCCGAAGACGCCGATAGCACGAAGGTAACGGCGGAGTTTCGCGACGGAGTGCTGAAAATTCATCTCCCGACGACGACGAAAGCCAGATCAAAGGCTCTCGAAGTCAAAGTACAATAATGAACTAACCACTGACGGCGAGCGTGCGGAAAGTTCCGTGCGTTCGCCTCACCAGTGTAGTGGAGTGATATCACAAATTTAATAATAGCTGCTTGGAGCGTTGGACTTACAATATGGTTCGTCGGTTCCAGGATCCGTCTGAGACGAAAGAACAAACGTCAAGTCGGTCGTCTTCCCTCCTAAGCTGCAACTCTCGTTTTAAACCGGCATCGGCCGCCAATTTCCATGGAGCAGATAAAACCTAGCGATTCCGAGGGAACGAATTTCAAGGCTCGGACAGTCAAGGACATCATCAAGCCTGCCAGGAGCATTTCTGATAAGGTTTCTGTAAAGGCGGCCTTAGACGAAATGCAGGCGCGGAGAATCGATTCGTTACCTGTAACCGATCAGCGCGGCGAATTATTAGGTACCCTGTCGAAAAACAAAATGAACCGGAACGTGGGTGGTTTGGGACACGACCCGAAGACAGAACCGGTTGAAGAATACATCCAAAAAAACAGCGTCTATTGCCTCGAAGACCAGACGATTTCGGAAGCGGAGCAAATCATGCTCCAGGCAAAGGTCGGCGAAGTTCCCGTAATAACCGGCGAAAAATTGCTGGTGGGAGTAATAGATATTGAAGCGATCGCACGGGAGAAAAACGACGGACAAAAACGTTCGGGACCATAAGAAATCCGGCGCCGGAGACCGCCACTATTGGATGTTCGATGCCGCTACTCCAGCCGCCATCGACGGTTAACCTGGGCCATTGGCCGCTTTTACCGACGTCGCAGCTTCGGAAGCGATTCGCGAAAATGGGTGGGAGAACGACCGACGATTCGTCTGAACACGCGATTGAAGTTGCTCATGGATTGAAATCCGCATGCAAAAGCAGCCTCGCTAATTCGCGAATTGGGATTGAGTAAGAGCGTCTTCGATTTCTCCACGCGAACTCTGGAGAGATAATCGATGAAATTCATCCCGGTCGCTTTCTTGAACATCTTGCAAAAGTAATGCCTGCTGATGTTAGCCGCGTGAGCTACCCGCCCAAGTGACAGCGGCTCTGTCTGATGCTTCTCGATAAATTGCCGCGCTCGGGCCATGTTCGTGGACTCGTCCTTTTCGCGCCGCACTACCAGTTGATTCGACAAGATCGAAAGGTGTTGCGCAAAAATACTGAGGAGCCGCAACATCGCGCGATACCGGTCCGGCGATAAAACGCAGGTCCGAAAATAGGCTCGCTCAAGTTGCTTCCAATCCGTCTTGTAGCCCCACGCTCGAAGCTGCCGCGTAATGGTTCCGAAATGTTTTTTAGTCGGATTCTTAAGCATCACTTCGCCGGTCTCGAGAAAACCAAGAATGTGGTCGCCTACATACACAGGCACCGCACTTTCGGAGAGTCCTGCGAACCAGGTAACGGTGCGCGTTGTCGAGACCCGATCTCGAGATGCGTCGGTTTGCGCCCTTAAGCACGCGGCGCGAGCCTTGTTGAAACGAGCCAGGATTGACGCAAGCGAATCGCGATCCTCTTTTCCGTGGTGGGCCGGCGACCACGAATCGTGGCCCCGGATATTAAGCGGCAAACCCATGGCTTCGCTGAACGCCCGTTCGTAATCTTTAAAAATCTGCGAGCGCGAAAGATGTCGCATCACTTCCTGATCAGAGGAGCGGGATGCGTTTTGCTTGCTCGTTATACCTCGCGAAGTGGTGCGTCTAGTCGCGCTCGAGTGGCGCATCGCCGCGCACATAACTAGAATGCGAACCCTCTCAGCGCCAGTTGTCCTGATTGAAGGCTTCGCGAGATGTATCCAGCGCCGAACGTCTGCTGCTTGACATCGCGGGTCTGATTTGTGGGTGAAGCGCGAAGCTGCCGGAAAAGCACAGCTCGATATTTCGACCGTTTATGCCGCTTGAAATAAATCGCGCTGCTTTGTGTGAGTGTTGAATCACCACATTCCATTAGTGCGGCGATTTATTCGCGAAACTTGCTCGAGGCCCGTCGAACAGGGGCGTTGTGAGCTAGTTGTTTGCGTTGCTTCGGAGAAGTCCCTCCCGATCGCATATCCCGCTTTGGAATCGAGCCACTCTTACCGAGGTCGCGTTTGCGTCTTTGTTTGGGCATTTCCGAAGGTTGATTTCCCACAGGGCTTGGAGTTGGTGCAGAGGGAAGGGGCCCCGAAAGCCTTCGGGGTCGATTGGCGCTGCAAAGTTAGGGAGCAATATACACTACAGAAACCAATCGCCTAATACTGGCTCGTCACCTCGGAGCCTGCGGGGTCCGGTACCTTTTGCATTTGCGGCTTTTCTTTAGCCGAAACGCAGAATCTCGGAATAGCATTTCTCCTGGGTCGCCTGGCGCCGTAGCCTCGGCGAAGGCGGGAGTTCTGAAGCGAACCAGTAGGAACCTTTTCTGACAGCCACTCTTCTTACGCGGGGTTCCTATTGACAGTCTATATGTATTCGGCTATTCCGTTATACAGAATGTCTATACGAAGAAGCAGACCGACGGAATTGCTCCAAGGCACTTTAGATTTACTGATTCTTAAGGCGCTGGCGCATGGCGCGCTGCACGGGCTGGCAATCGCGCATCGAGTCGAGCAGATTACAAACGGCGCCTTTGAAGTGAAACCGGGTTCCCTTTTCCCGGCTTTGCACGGAATGGAAGAAGCGAGTTGGCTTGCCGCTTCATGGGGCGAATCGCGGAACGGACGCAAAGCGAAATTTTATCGACTGACGAAGGCCGGCCTGCGTCAATTGGAAAAGGAAACGAGCGACTGGCGCAGAGTTTCGAGCGCGATCGCAGCCGCGCTCAGAACGGCCTAACTAATGCCAAGCTTCGTCAGTCGGGTTCTGGCTCTTTGCCGAAACCTGTTTAGGCGAACAGCGGTCGAGCAAGAGCTTTCGGCCGAACTGGCGCAGGCTTTCGAGTTTCTTGTCGAAACCAAAATCCGCGACGGCACATCGACATCGGAAGCGCGACGTTTGGCTGCGATTGAATTGGGTGGCGTTGAGCAACTGAAGGAAGAAATCCGAGAGGTCAGGGCCGGCTATAATTTGGACGCTCTGTTTCGAGACGTACGGTTTGGCTTGCGCATGATGCTAAAAACGCCGGGCTTCACGGTTGTCGCGGTCGCGACGCTCGGACTCAGCATTGGCGCCAATACCGCCATCTTCAGTCTCGTTAACGGCGTGCTCCTCCGTCCGCTCCCATTTCCGGACGCCGAACGCATCATCTACATCGAAGGCAAAAATCCTGCGGCGGGCATTACCGAGAGCAACATCTCGTTTCTCGACTTTACTGATTGGTCGCAACAAACCGATCTCTTCGCGAGCACCGCCGCCTACTGGACCGGTACCGCCAACTTTGGTGCGGATGGGGCGGAGCCGGAACGCGTGCCGCGCGCGGGTGTGACGACCGGGTTCTTCTCCGTGCTCGGGGTCCAGCCTGTTCTCGGGCGAACGTTCGTTCCCGAAGACGACAAAGGGTGGCCGCAAACCGTCGCGATTATCAGCCACGGCTTATGGAAGCGCCGCTTCGGATCTGATCCGGCCATCATCGGGAAACAGGTCCAGATGAGTTCATGGCCCCTCACGATCATTGGCGTGATGCCACCGGGGTTTGAATACCCGGAGCAAACCCAAGTTTGGGTGCCGAGCGCGGTCAATCTCAGGGACGAACCGCGCGATAACCGCGTGTGGTCGGCGATCGCGCGTTTGAATAACGGTATCGATCTGAAGCAGGCGCAAACTCGTCTCAGCGCCATCAATGCGCAGCTCGCCAAGCAATTTCACGAGACGAACAAAGGTTGGGATGTGTTTGTTTCGACACTCCACGAGCGGCTCGTTCGAGAGGTAAAACCATCCCTCCTTGCCCTCCTCGGCGCCGTCGGATTCGTGTTGCTGATCGCCTGCGCGAACGTGGCCAATCTCCTCCTCGCCCGCGGCGCCGCGCGGCAAAAGGAAATTGCGATCCGGGCCGCGATGGGCGCGAGCCGCACGCGCGTTCTGCGGCAGATGCTGACCGAAAGCATTCTGCTCTCGGCGATCGGGGGAATTGCCGGACTCGTCCTCAGTATTTGGTTAACCGATTTGCTGATGTCGATGTTGCCCGAAGGCGCACCGCAGCTCGAACAGATCGGGATCGATTATCGCGTCCTAACGTTCGCTCTCGGCGTCTCAGCGCTTACCGGCATTCTCTTCGGCATCGTCCCTGCGCTCCAAGCCTCGAAGCGCGACGTCACCAGCGCATTGAAAGAAGGCGGACGCAGCGGCGAAGGACATCGGCGGACAAGTGCGCGCAGCCTCCTGTTGATTGGTGAGGTCGCCCTTTCGCTCATGCTGCTGGTTGGCGCTGGATTGCTCATCAAGAGTTTCCTCCGTCTTCAGGAGGTTCGGCCTGGCTTCAATGCGCACAACGTCCTCGTCGCCAACCTGGCGTTGCAGGGTCCGAAATACAAAGATGATCAGCCGTGTGTGGAATTTTTCCGGCAACTGATAGAACGGCTGGAAGCAGTGCCGGGCGTGCAAGCGGCGGGAGGCAGCGTCAATCTTCCGCTCAACGCGACTGGTTATGCGATTGGACGCGGGTTTATTCCGGAAGGCCGGCCGCTCACGGTGGACGAAGCGAAAGACGCGATGTTCTCCACCATCACGGGCGATTATTTTCTCGCGCTCCAAATTCCGTTGCTTTCCGGACGCACCTTCGAACCTGGCGACAATGCTGACGGACCGAAGGTGGTAATCATTAACGAAACCACCGCGAAGCGGCACTTCGGTTCGCCCACGGCCGCGATCGGCAAACGCCTCAGCATCTGGTCTGCATTTCGAGGGCATCGCCGCGATGAAAAATTCATGCGCGAAATTGTCGGGGTGGTCGGGGACACGAAGACCGGTTCTCTTACCGGCGAGGGCGGCGCGCAAATCTACGTTCCACACGCCCAGGACTCGCAGTGGAATTTCATGGGGCTCGTGATTCGGACGGCCGGCGATCCGGCCACCTTCGCAACCACTTTGCGACGCGAAGTGCAGGCGCTCGACAAGGACCAGCCAATCTACAACGTCCGGACGATGGACGATGTCGTCGCGAACTCGTTAGGCACGCGGCGCGTTTCGATGCAGCTCTTCACCGTCTTCGGCTGCGCCGCGCTTCTTCTCGCGGCGGTCGGCATTTACGGCGTGATGGCTTACTCGGTTACGCAACGCACCCAGGAAATTGGCATTCGCATGGCGCTCGGCGCGCAGAAATCGGATATCCTGCGACTTGTGGTTAGGCAAGGGATGACGCTGGCTTTGATCGGCGTCACCGCCGGCCTGGCCGGAGCCTTCGCGCTCACCCGCGTGATTTCGAATCTGCTCTTCGGCGTCGGCGCGAGTGATCCGGTCACGTTCAGCGCGATTTCGCTTCTGCTTATCCTTGTTTCTCTGATTGCTTGTTACTTGCCGGCCCGGCGCGCTGCCCGGCTGAATCCCACCGTCGCGCTAGCCGAGAATTAATTATCATGTCGATGGTCGCAGTGATCGCAAGGTGCATCCCCGCTGCGCGAGCAACTCGAGTCGACCCAGCGTAATGATTGCGACAAGAATAAATTAGCCAAGCTTGTCCTCGTTAGATGGCTTTTTGTAATACAAAAAATCCGGAGCCTACGGGGCTCGAACCCGCAACCTCCGCCGTGACAGGGCGGCGCTCTAACCAATTGAGCTAAGGCTCCTAAAGAAGAAGGGCATTTTAGTAGCAGCGATGCATCGCCGCAACTGCACTTGCGCTTCTTCTTAGAGGTCAGACGGCAGTATTTTTTCGGATTTGGAATTTTAGCCGGGTGCAGCTGGAGCCTGGGCTTTGCAACTTCCGTCGCAGGCGGTTGTTGAACATATTGTGCGGCTGCGGGGTCGAAGATTGCGAAGATTTGACGACAAAGTTATAATCGTCGGACATTGGGGAGGGGACGGGGTTTTACGATGAGCGAAGAACGCAGCAAAGATTTCGAAAGCTTCGACGAGCCCGCGTCGAACCTCCCTTTACTGGATAAACTCGACCAGGTAATTGCCTCTCTTCCGCCCGGCGATCCGATCCGGCGCGACCTGCTCGATCTTCGTCCGCATGTGTTCGATCAATCACAAATGATCGGCGAAGCACGGCAGATGATTGAGAAACTTGAAGAGGTAATCAAGAAAGTCACTTCCCCGGCCAACCGGATCGGCACATTTCTGGGCGCGATATCGAAAGACACGGCGCACATCGTGGTCGGCGGCTCGGACTATTATTGCAATGTCGATCCCCGCATTCCGCTGGCGAAGTTGAAAAAGGGAACGCGCGTTTTAGTGAACGAAGCGTTCGTGATCGTCGGCGACCTCGGCTTTGAAACGGCCGGCCCAGTGACAAAAATCACCGAAGTGATTGGGAAGGACCGGTTACGGGTGGGTTCCGAGCACGGAACGCAATCAATGGTCTTGCAACGTTCGTCCGATCTCGCAGGCTCGACTTTGAAATCGGGAGACGAGGTGCGGGTCGATTCCAACTACCGGATGGCGCTCGAAACGCTATCGAGCACGAAATCGCACGAGCACTATCTCGATGTGGTTCCTGAGCTGCCGTGGGAAAAAGTCGGAGGTCAGGAGGAAGCGCTCCAGGCGATCAAGGATGCGATCGAGCTTCCGCTGCTGCACGTCGATCTCTTCCAAAAATTTCAGCATGCGACGCCGAAAGGCTTTTTGCTCTATGGCCCGCCCGGGTGCGGCAAGACCCTGATCGGAAGAGCGACTGCTTACAATTTGACCAGGCAACTCCGCGAAAAAACCGGCGCGGACATGAAGGAATACTTCATGCACGTCAAAGGGCCGGAAATTCTGAACATGTGGGTCGGCGAATCGGAGCGGATGGTCCGCGAGATCTTCGCGACCGCGCGCGAGAAACGCCGCGAAGGTTACATGCCGTTCCTGTTCATCGACGAGGCGGAATCGATTCTCGGAACACGCCGGGCGTCGCGCCACTCGAACATTCTTTCTACGCTGGTGCCGATGTTCTGCTCGGAAATGGACGGCATCGATTCTTTGAATGACGTCGTTATCATTCTGGCTTCCAATCGCGCGGACCTGATCGATCCTGCGATCCTGCGACCGGGCCGCATCGATCGGAAAATTAAAGTGAATCGCCCGAACAAGGAGGGCGCGCGCGACATTTATCGAATTTATCTCACCCCGGACCTGCCTTATGACGGCGTGCTGGCTAAGGAGGCGGAACATTTCACGGAGGCACTCGATAAGTTGATTGAGCGCTTTGTCGATTGGCAATTTGTTCGGCGCGATGAAAACAAGTTCCTCGAAGTGACGCTCCGAAGCGGCCGCAAGGAGATCTTGTATCGAAGCGATTTGATTAGCGGCGCGATCATTGCCTCAATCGTCGAGCGCGCAAAAGCAATGGCGATCAAGCGCGCGATTGCGACAAACCAAGAGGAGGGGATTCGCGAAATGGATCTGCAACTCGCGTTCGATGCCGAGTACGAGGAGAACGATATCTTTCCGACGACCGATATTACTGAAGATTGGCTCAAACTGATCGATTACGATCCTGAAAACGTAGTCAAGATCGCGCCGGTCAAACCGATCCGGGATTCGGGCGCTCAAACAGGTTCCGGGATCATTTAAACTGTAGGGGAAGCTGTTAGCTTCCCGTTGGAAATGGCTGAGCCACCACGACTATCCGAAATCCGCCTCCCGCACGATAAGGAGATCGTTTATTTCGTAACCTTGTGTGTCGTAGGTCGGCGGCCTGTGTTAGCGAATTCCTATACGCTCGAGGCGATTAAGAACACGATTGCGCAGTTGCGACGATGGGAGGTGATGGCGGCAGTCATAATGCCCGATCACGCTCACATGATCGTGTCGCCGGTTGAAGACCGCGAACTCTCGATCGGCGATTTTGCAGCTGCCTTTAAACGATTGCTGCGGAAGACGCTCGGTTCGCAAGACTGGAAGTGGCAGCGAGGATGTTTTGATCGTCTGCTCCGCTCTGACGAAGATCTGGGAAATAAATGGATTTATCTCCAGGAGAATCCCGTTCTAGCCGGCCTTGTTCAGCGAGCTGACGATTGGCCGTACTATTTAGACGTCATTAGTGATGGGAAGCTGGCAGCTTCCCCTACAGGAACCGAAATAGCCGGGAAGCTGGCAGCTTCCCCTACAAGGCGAGGGATCTAATGAATCGCGTCTTTGGTCTCGAGACGGAATACGGCATCACCGTCAACGGCGCGGAAAACGTCGATGTCGTGGCCGAATCGATCGAGCTGGTGCGGCGTTACACCGATCATGGCGCGCACATGAAATGGGATTATGAGCTCGAGGACCCTCATCTCGATGCCCGCGGCTTCCGGGCGAAGGCGTTGATGCAGGACACCGACGAATCGGCTTACTACGAGATCGACAAGAACCGCCCGCTCAGCTTCGAGGAGATCAAGAGCGACCTGGTGCTTTCCAACGGCGCCCGGTATTACAACGATCACGCCCATCCGGAATATTCGACGCCAGAATGCACGACAATTCGGCAAATCGTTACCCAGGATAAAGCCGGCGAACGCATTCTGGCTGAATGCGCGCGCCGCCGGAATTTGAGACTGCCCGACGGCCAGCAGGTTCGTCTCTACAAAAACAACACTGATTTCTTCGGCCACAGTTACGGCTGTCACGATAACTATCTGATGAAGCGCGAGGTGCCATGGGACAAAATCGTCAGCGCAATCCTCCCGTTTCTAATCACCCGGCAAATCTTCGCCGGCGCCGGCAAAATGGGGATCGAAGCCGAGAGCGCTTCCGGACAGTCGGGAGTCTATCAAATTTCGCAACGCGCCGACTTTTTCAGCGTGGTGGTCAGCATTGACACGATGAACCGTCGTCCGCTCATCAACACGCGCGACGAACCGCACGTCGATGCCAGCCGCTACCGCCGGTTTCACGTGATTCTCGGTGACTCAAACATGAGCGAATGGGCGACCGCTCTCAAAATCGGAACGACTGCGCTTGTTCTCGATTTGATCGAGCGCGGGCAAGCGCCGCAACTCGAAATTGCCCAGCCAATTGATGCCAACAAGTCGATCAGCCGTGATCAAAATTACGATTGGATCATTGAGCTCAAGGACAGGCGCAAGATTTCAGCGATCGAAGTCCAGCGGCTTTATCTGCGCGCCGCGGCGAAGGTCGAAACCGACGGACCAGGCGAAGATCGACAATGGATTTTGCAGGAATGGGAAAATGTTCTGAACGATCTCGAGCGCGACGTGATGACGACGCGTGACCGGGTGGATTGGGCCGCCAAAAAATTTCTACTCAACGCGTTACAGGAAGACGAAAAACTTTCCTGGAGCGATCCCTGGTTGCAATCGATCGATCTCGAATATCACAACGTCGATCTTGAATCGGGATTGTACTACGAGCTGGCCCGGCAGGGATCGATCCGCCGGCTGGTGAAGGAAGAAGAAATCAAGACTGCAATCTTTACCCCGCCTGAAACCACCCGCGCATTTTTCCGCGGGCGATCGGTCGCGCGATTCAACGACCAGATCGCGTCCATTCAATGGGACGAGCTTGTGTTTGCCAACGGCGCGCTCTCACGTCGCGTCAGTTTGCCTGAAGTGTTTGCCGATGCGCGTCTCGAAGCGCTCAATCAGGCCGCTCGCAACGGCAAAGATTTCTCGGAGTTCATCCGCGCTATCAGCGCGGTGGATTAATTGAGCTTACGCTTCGCTTCACTCCACGAACGGTACCTGTAGGGCGTTTCTGTGAAACGCCGGCGTCTCGCAGAGACGCCCTACAAGAGCAAATCGATTTTTCGCCTTGTTCGGTTTCGACGGTCTGGCTAGACCGTTCACCGAGCCTTTATGAAAATTCAAAAGATTCTCGCGACATTCGCGTTAGTTCTTCCGCTCTTATGCATCAGCCACAGTTACGGTGCAGACGGTTTTGAGTCCGTTCGCTGTGGATCCGACATTGCGAAAGCGCTTCGCGGCCGCAAAACGTCGAATGAGCCGGTTGTTAAAATTGAAGCGCGACACAAGGACATCGGACTTAAACATCTCGGCGCGGACATTATCTCGGACGATGAACGTTTAAACCTAGTCTTCTGGGAAATCTGTGGAGAGGAATACGCAACCCTCGAAGAGGGCGACATCATCAAAGACGCTCTGAAATTTCCGAAACATTCGAAGGAAACGCCCGAATTCGATGGTTCGTGTCAATTGAACGGCAAAAATCTTCCGGGTTACGCCGTTGGTGTGCTCAAGAATGAAGAAGGCGTGGCAATGCTTCCGGCTGTCGTGGCATGGCTGATCGACGAGAAGAAAAAGAAATTTGTCCCGCTCCAAACCGAAGGGCTTCGTTGCTCCCGGGACGGAATAATTACAGCCGACGGTGGACGCTAGGTTGTAGCCACGGCCCTGTGGGCCGTTCGACGTCGCGCAGCGACGTGGCTACACGTTTGGCGATTCGGTGAATCGCCGCTACCTACGACCAGGCAATCAGGCGCAGTTCGTGAGCCTGCATCATATTCGGATGGGTTGGGACAACCCGAACACTGAATCCGTAAGCGCCGCTCTCGGATGCCGGCACTGATCCTTGATAAACGTAAGTGCCGTCGCCGTTTCGGCCGCTTGGATTTAAAACAGTGGCCGCGGGATTCTTGATTCCGCCGTTGTCGGCCTCGCCGTGATACGCTTCGACCCGGACGTGGCTGGGATCGACGTCGCCCAGGTTCACGTGCGCGCTGACTTGAAGAGATTCGCCGACCAAAATATTTTGCCGGTCTTTGTTGCCGACTTGCACGTCGTAGATCCGCACTTGCGGCCAAACTTTGCGCATGTGCGATTTCCACTGACTTAAATGAGTCGCCGGCTCGCAACCGTTCTGCGAAAAATTTTCGTGGGATCGCGCCGCTGGAATGTAAAGCCGCTCGGTGTATTCCTTCACCATCCGATGGGTGTTGAAGATCGGGGTGACGCTGCGAATCGATTCGCGCATCAGTTGCAGCCAGGCGAGGGGAAGTTTGCCGTCGGGCTTCGCGTAATAAAGCGGGATGATCTGGTTCTCGAGCAGTTGGTAAAGGCTGTTCGAATCCACTTCGGTTTGGAATTCAACCGTTCCATCGTTGATCTCGGGCGCAATCGCCCAGCCGTTGTTTCCGTTGAACGCTTCAAGCCACCAACCGTCGAGCACGCTCAGATTAATTCCGCCGTTCGGGGCGCATTTCATTCCGCTGGTGCCGCTTGCTTCCATCGGTCGCAGCGGAGTGTTCAACCAAAGATCGACCCCCTGGACCAGGCGCCGGGCAATGTAGCTGTCGTAATCTTCCAGAAACACCACGCGATTTTCAAATCCCGCTTCGCGACTGAATTTGTAAACTTGCTGGATTAGAGCGCGGCCGCCTTCATCGCGGGGATGGGCTTTGCCGGCGAAAATGAATTGGACCGGGCGGGTGGTGTCGTTCAATAAACGTTTCAGGCGTTCCTTGTCGCTAAACAATAGGGCCCCGCGTTTGTAGGTGGCGAAGCGTCGCGCGAAGCCGATCGTCAAAACTTCCGGGTCCAGGATTCGATTCACGTTGCGAATCATTTCGGGCGAATCGCCGATGCGTTGCCGCCGCAGGCGCACCCGCTCGCGCACGAATTCAACGAGGCGCTGTTTCAATTTCTGGTGCGCTTCCCAGAGTTGCGCGTCGGGAATGTCCATCACCCGCCGCCAGAAATCTGGCTCGGTAATATGTTCTTCCCATTCTCCGAGATACTTTCGATAAAGCGCGGAAAACTCCGGAGCCATCCAGGTTTTGGTGTGAATGCCATTGGTCACACTGGTGATCGGCACCTCGGGCGCCGGCACGCCGCTCCACACATCTTTCCAGAGCGAACGGCTGACCTCGCCGTGCAATTTGCTCACGCCGTTGGAATGGCGGCTCATTCGCAGGGCGAGAATGGTCAGGCTGAACGGGTCGGACCGATCGACCCGAGT
Source organism: uncultured Verrucomicrobiae bacterium (assembly GCA_963817335.1). Classification (GTDB taxonomy): domain Bacteria; phylum Verrucomicrobiota; class Verrucomicrobiia; order Chthoniobacterales; family UBA10450; genus AV40. The sequence continues at coordinate 887,481 of CAWFNX010000005.1, forward strand.
CTGTCCAAACGAAAAAAGCTCGTCGAACGGAAGGCCGATCTCCTTGGCGAAATCGCCAAAATATTTGCGCATCATGTCCTTCGGGAACGAATCGTTTCCAGCCGGCACCGGCGTGTGGGTCGTGAAAACGTTGGCCGCGGCGACGATTTGGAGCGCGGAATAAAAATCCAGTTTCTTGTCCGCGACTTTTCGTCGAATCCGTTCCAGCGCGAGAAAGGCCGAATGACCTTCATTCATGTGAAAGACTTCCGGCTCGATTCCGAGCGCGCTCAAGGTTCGGACGCCGCCGATTCCCAGCACAATTTCCTGGCGCATCCGCATTTCCTGATCGCCGCCGTAAAGCTCCGCCGTGATCAATCGATCTTCCGCGTTGTTTTCCGGGATATCGGTATCGAGCAGAAACAGGTTGATCCGTCCCACGTTCAGCTGCCAGACCTTGGCGAAAACCTCGCGGTCCAGGATCCGCACCGAGACGAGAAGAACGCTTCCGTCGCGTTGCACTTCGCGGATCGGGAGATGATGAAAATTTTGATTTAGGCTGATGGCTTGCTGCGCGCCGTCCTTGTCGATCTCCTGCCGGAAATAACCGTGCCGATAAAGCAGCCCTACCGCGACGAAGTTTAAGTCGAGATCGCTGGCGGATTTGCAATGGTCTCCGGCCAAAATGCCGAGGCCGCCGGAATAATTCGGAATCGATTCGTGAAATCCAAACTCCGCCGAGAAATAGGCGATCGGTTTCTTGATCGCGGCAGCGGGGCCGGTCTTGCCGTAGGTGTCCTGGCGGGCGAGATAATTTCGAAACGCGTCATGCACTAGTTTGAGCTCGCGAAGAAAAGTCTTGTCCTGGGCCAGCTCTTCCAACCGCGCCTGTCGCGAAAGCTGCAGCATTCGCACCGGATTGTGATTGGTGCGGTCCCAAAGATCGGGGTCCAGATGACGAAAAAGGCGGCGAGCAGTCGGTTCCCAGGTCCACCAAAGGTTGAACGTAATTTCGCGCAGTGGCTCGAGCGCTGCCGGCAGAGTCGGAATTACATTGTAGATCTGGAACGTCGGCATGAGCAGGAGCGGAGTGGGAAGGTGGCGAAGAATCGGTGAGTCGGCAAGTTTATCGAGCGTTCAGTGCATAACTCGCGCCAGATTTGTGGTCAGATCCCGCGTTCATCCCGCAGCCTCGGGACTACCGCGCGGCCAGCGGTCGCCTGGGGGGCGATAGGTAAAGTCCCACCAGAAATCCGGTTACCAAGCCGCACAAATGGGCCGAGGTGCTGACTTGCGGAGTGGAAAGATCGAACGCGATTTGGATCACGATAATGAGCAGGATGTTCATCAGCCGTTGCTTGGCCTGCCACAAGTGGCGATGACGAACTAGAAATCCGGCCCACGCGCCGACGATTCCCATCACGCTGCCGGACGCGCCGACCAATTCCGCCGGTTGCACAATTTTTAAGAAGGTCAGCGCAACCACGCCGGCGGTTGATCCGATTCCTGCAATCAGGTAGCAGGCGGCGAATCGGAGATGCCCAATGATTTCTTCCAGCGGTGGACCCAGGACGTAAAGCGCAAAAAGATTAAAGGCGAGATGAAGCAGGCTGTAATGCAGAAAGAGCGCGGTAAAAAGCCGCCAGAATTCGCCTCTGCCGATCACGGCAGAAAAATCGAGGGCTCCGAGGCGATGCAACGTGATCGGGTTCGCCAACGCGCCGCGCCACAGCTCAACGAAAAACACCGCGATGTTTAGAGCGATGAAAACGAATACTGCCAGGGCGTCCCCCAATCGGCGTGGCTCGGCTCGGGGGGCCATGGTTTGCATCCCGCGAGCAGATCCGTGGCGCGCTTCGAGCGTCCGAAAGACCTGAAGTTGCTCCCGCACCTGTGTGGTCGGGTGCAAATACTGAAGCGCGGACGCGATTCGTCTGGCGGTCCCGTAGCGGCCTCGGGCGGCGAATTGCGACGCCTGGCGCAAGCCAACCGCGGGGAGAAACAAGAGAATGAACCACGCGCCGCCTCCGATGTAGCCGGCCATGGACCGGGCCAGCCACCACGCAGCTCCGGTAATAACGAGGACGATGATCGCAGAAACTCGCCAGCCGCGAAAAACTCCGCCAGGTCGCCAGGCCCGCGCCAAGACCAGGAGCGGCGAGATTATCGCAATAAATAAAAAGAGGTGGTTAAGATCCACGATGTCGACCGGTCGGAAGCGATTATTGAGAGTTGAACGTTGAGTGTTGAGCGTTGAGAGTCGCGGCAAACGTTCAACGTCCAACGCTCAACGTCCAACACTCAATTCAGAAAATGAAGATCACGGTTACGGATTATCTCGAAGTTGTTTCATCCTGGTGTTTCTGGTCAGAGCCGACCTGGGCTGAACTAAAAAAGCGTTATGAAGGGCGGGTTGAATTTCAGTGGAAGATCGCATTGATGGACCCGGTGGGTCTGCCTGCTTCGCGTGAGCAGGAGCAATGGTTTTATCGACGCAGCGGAATGCTCATGCGCTCGCCGTTCATGCTGAATACCGATTGGTACGACGCGAGCCTGAAGGAATGGCTCCCGCCCAACGCTGTAGCCGAGGCCGCCAAGGACTTCGGGGTGAGCGATGATCGCGTTCGGCTCGCGCTGAGTCACGCGGCCTTGCGCGACGGGAAAAAGGTCAGCGATTGGGATGTGTGCGCTGAAATTGGCGCGAACGCAGCCAAGCTCGACAAAGCAAAATTGCTAAAGACAGCCCAATCGCCGGCGGTGGAAAAGCGTCTGCGCGAATCGACCGCTGAATTTCACGCGATGCAGGTCACCCAGCGGCCGACTTTTGTCATCGACACCGAAATCGGGGATCGGGCGATTTTTTCCGGGGTGGTGAGGGTGGAACCGATGGCCGCGACCCTCGACAGCATGATCGATGATGCGATCGGATACGCCGCGCACAAAGCGCACTTCGGCGATCCGCCGCCAAAGTAAAATCGCGAGATTGCGCAGTACACTTTAGGCACCTGAATTGCTGCGATTTATCTTGCCAGTGTCGAAATGTTGCCTACATCTTCCCTTCGGCTCGCAATTATTGGAGCGGGCACTTTGTGGCGGTCTTCGCAGCCGCGGCAAAGCAGAGTGCATCGGCGTTCGCGAAGGCGGATGTCGATGAAATGCGAAAGGACAAAACACCGGCGAAATGGAGCACTCCCATCTCGCGGGCCAGGAGTTTAAAGTAATCTGCAACCACAATTTCGTGTAAACGGCCGCATTCGCGCTCGCGAAGTCCGTGTCATTATAGGGGCAAGCGGCCAGCAACTAGGCGTGTTGAAGTTATCGGACGCCTTGCGAGAAGCGCAGAGCCGCGGGCTCGACTTGGTCGAAGTCGCTCCGACTGCCAATCCGCCGGTCTGCAAAATCGTTTCGCTTGGAAAATTCCGTTATGATCTTTCCAAGCATGACAAAGACAAAAGGCCGAGCGGCGCGAAGCTTAAAGAGATCAAGTTTCGGGTTAATATTGACGAGCACGATTACCTGACCAAGGTTCGGCACGGCGAAGAATTTCTTGATCGCGGCAACAAAGTCCGGGTCCAGCTGCAATTTCGCGGCCGTGAAATGGCGCACCAGGAATTTGGAATGCAGTTGATGGAAAGAGTGAAGGACGATCTGTCCGGCATGTCCCAGGTAGAGATGGAACCCAAGATTACCGGCCGCAACGTCACCATGACGTTGGCACCGTTGCCGGCGAATCGTCGTAAACGTCGTTTTCTGCCGCCGACCAAGGATGAGGCGGATGCAACGACCGATTCTCCAAACGGCAGCAATTCCTAAGTTCTAACGCTTCTTTGGCGGGACCGGGGCCGCGACTGGTGTTCCACTCGGAACCGCGTTTTGGGACATGATCTTTTGCAAGCGCGCTTTGCGATCGAGCGCTTCTTTGTTCTTGCCGTTGATCTTCAGGGCCGCGTCGTTTTCCGTCATCGAATTCTGGATATCGCCGCGGGTCTCGTAAATGTAGGCGCGGTAGTTGTGATACTTGATCTCGCCGGGATTAATTTTGCTCGCTTCAGCGTAGTCGGCCAGCGCCTTGTCGTAGTCGTTAACTTTCATTTCGAGTGCCGCCCGCTGTTCGTAGGCGCGAGGATCGGGTTTAATTTTGATTGATTCGGCCAGATCGTTCATTGCGTCCTGAAATCGCTGATCGTTTGCGTAAGCAAAGGCTCGCTGTTGATAGGCCAGTGCGAGGCTCGTCGTGAATTTGCGATCCTTCTCCGAGGCCTTGCGAAAGCCCTCGATGGCTTTGTCCCAATTCTGCTCCTTTGCAGCTTGGGACGCCTCGCGGGCAATCTTGGCGGCTTCGGGGTTACCTTCTTGCGGGGCGGATTGTGCAATAGAAAGTCCAAATGCGGTAACGAGGCTGAGAACAAACGGTGTTTTCATGGTTAGCGAGGTTGACGATTAGATTGACTAAACAATTCAAAATTGGCGATCACAATTCTAGCCGAAACAATCCAATTTTCAGGTCTGTTCCGGGGTCGGAGACTGTTCGATATCGACCTTCGGCTCCGGTTCGGAAACCTGCTGGGCCGGGCCCGCCTCGTCGACCCGGGCGATATTCAGGGCGCGCCCCGTTTTCTCATCGATCTTAATCAGGGCGCCGTGCAAACGGACCTCGCCGGCCGCGACCGGAAATGACGCCGGCAGATTGGAGACGAACCGGCGCATGATTGGTTCGACCGCGCGGCCAAGAATCGAATTGACCGGACCGCACATGCCGGCATCACAAAGAAACGCTGTGCCGCCGGGAAGAATTTGCTCGTCTGCGGTTTGCACGTGAGTGTGAGTGCCGAGCACGGCGGAAACTTTGCCATCGAGAAAACGGCCCATCGCGATTTTTTCGCTGGTGGTTTCGCCGTGAACATCGACCACGATGTTTGGCGTTTCCTCGCGCATCTTCCGCAACCGTCGCCTCGATCGCGCGAAACGGATTGTCCAGAATCGGCTGCATGAAGGTCCGACACTGCACATTGATCACGCCGATTTTTCCTTTCGCCGTTTCCAACACAATCGAGCCATTTCCCGGCGCGCCTGCCGGATAATTGACCGGCCGTAACAATCGCGGCTCGGTGTCGATGAACGTCAAAATATCTTTCTGGTCCCAGATGTGATCGCCGGTAGTCACGACTGCCACTCCGGCGCGCAAAAGGTCGATCGTGATTTTGGCGGTAATGCCGCGTCCGCCGGCCGCGTTCTCACCGTTTACTACGATGAAATCGATCGCGTGCTGCTCTCGTAACTCGGGGAGACGCGCGATGACCGCGTTGCGGCCGGGCTCGCCGACGATGTCCCCCAGGAAAAGTAGCGTTAGCATTGAACAGGATCGTATTGAACAGGTTCAAAACGTCGATGCTAAACGAATGACGAATGCCAAATGACGAATGACGAAGTAATCTGGAAGGGGAAAAAGCAGGCGGCACTTGTTCGTCATTCGTGCTTCGACATTCTTTCGATATTCGTCATTCGCGCTTCGTCATTTGTCTTCTTTTCGTTGTTGGTGTTTCCAACAGTCGGTTACGCGGCTGACAACGTCGGCATTCTGGGTAGTGCACCGAAATGGGATGTGCTTGAGCATTATCAACGCACCATCACCCACGACGAGTTCGCCCATCTTATTAACGACGTCTATTGCACGCATGGGATACCAAACGATTTGATCCAAATCGATAACGATGCAGCGCAGATCGTTATGAATCGTGATTCCCACGACGTGTTCAAATTGGAATTTGCGCCTGACGAGAAATCGAGAGGACATGTCCCTCGGCTTTGGCGACCAGCCAAATCCTTGCCGCCTGCAAAGCCGAACAAACCTCTGGCCGGATTGCGGATCGCAATGGATCCCGGCCATCTCGGCGGGAAGTGGGCGAAAATGGAGGAGCGCTGGTTCCAGGTTGGCAATTCCAAACCAGTCACCGAAGGCGACCTGACCCTGCGGGTATCGCGCATGCTTGCCCCGAAATTAAGAAAACTTGGCGCGACGGTTTTGTTTGTGCGGAATAGCACCCAGCCGACAACTTCCAAACGTCCGGGCGATTTTCGCGAACTGGCAAAAAAGATTTTGATCAAAAACGGCGTGCCGCGACCGCGTGACGCGGTGCTCAACCCACTCGACCCGGCCAAGGAAGGAACGGTCCACTGGCAGAGCGAGATGCTGTTCTATCGTTACAGCGAAATCCGGCGGCGCGCGGTCCTGGTAAACTCAAAGCTGCATCCCGATCTGGTGTTGTGTCTTCACTTCAATGCCGAAGGCTGGGGTGATCCCTCAAATCCGACGTTGATCGACACCAATCATCTTCATTTGCTCGTAAACGGCTCGTATTTGCAGGATGAGCTCGATCTAGACGACGAGCGCTTTGAGATGATTCGGCGTCTACTCAGTCGCGCTTTCGACGAAGAGCTGCCTATCGCGGATGCGGTTGCGACTTCAATGGCGAAAGCCACCGGGCTGCCGGCTTACCAATATCCCACGACCCAAACCACGACCAAAGTTGGAGCGAGCGGTTATGTTTACGCACGGAATCTGCTCGCCACCCGGCTTTATCGTTGTCCGGTTGTTTACTGCGAACCGTACGTGATGAACAGCAAAGACGCTTTCGCCCGCATCGAAGCAGGGGATTACGACGGCACGAAAGAGATCAACGGCGTCCAACGCAAAAGTATTTTTCGTGAATACGCCGACAGTGTGGCCGAAGGCCTGGCGGATTATTATTCGAATGCTCGAGGTAGGGGCGATTGACCTCAATCGCCCGCGGTTTGTAGGGCGTCTCTACGAGACGCTAGGCGTTTCACAGAAACGCCCTACAACTTCTCCACCGCTTCGCGAATATCATCCATCGTCACGTCGGCGATCAAATCGGCCGAACCGATTGTTGGCGTTACAACGAACCGGATTTGGCCGCGTATAAATTTTTTGTCGAACTTGAGCGCGTCGACAATTTTCTCTCGCGAAAAACCCTTGGGCAACTCTATGGGCAGTCCGAATTTGTGTAGAAGATTGACGATTCGATCGCGCTCCTGTTTTGGCAAGTCTGCTTTCTTCATTGAAATCGCGCAGGCGGCGACCATGCCAAGACTCACCGCGTCGCCGTGGGCGATGCCATTATAGTCGGCGGCGCGTTCGATCCCGTGCCCGACAGTGTGACCGAAATTCAGAAGAGCTCGCTCGTCTTTTCGCTCGTGCTCGTCCTTTTCCACGATGCGCGATTTGATTTCGACGTTTCGGCGAATCAACGATTCGAAATCGATCTTATTAAGATCGACGGCCTCGAGTTGCTGGAACATTTCCGCATCGGCGATGATTGCGTGCTTGATGATTTCAGCGAAGCCCTGAGCGATCTGGCGTTGAGGCAGCCTTTTCAAGACATCAACATCGATAAGAACAAGGGCGGGCGGATGAAATGCGCCGATGAGATTTTTTCCCGCGCGGGCATTGACGCCGGTTTTTCCGCCAATCGAGCTATCGACCATGGCGAGTAGAGTGGTGGGAATTTGGACATGCGGTATCCCGCGCTCGAAGATCGCCGCCACAAATCCAGAAAGATCTCCGATCACTCCGCCGCCAAGACCAATAACGAATGATTGGCGGTCCAAGCCGGCTTGGAGCATCTGTTCGCAGATGTTGCCCGCTTGTTCCAAGTTTTTTGATTCTTCGGTTGCCGGAACTGTAATCAGTTTCGGCTCGTAACCCGCCGACCTGAGGTTCTTCGAGAGGGCTCCGGCAAACAGCGGCCCAACATTTGTGTCGGAAATGACCGCGCACTGGCCGGGCGGCAGGGTTCCCTTCAACGCGCTGTTCGGGTCGGCCAACAATCCTGGTCCGATGAGCACGCGATAAGAATGCCGGGCAGCCTCAACTTCGATCGACGTCACGGCGAGACGTTATTGGTTTTTGCCCGTTGGAAAACGTAAAACTGCATCCTGAAACCCACCGTAGCCGGCGCTCGAACGCTTTCCGAACTGGTTGGAAGAGCTTTCGAAGTTTATTCACGAATGGATTCGGAGTTGACGAAACGGCCTCCATCCAGTGAAAGTCCGTTATGCCCGACGAGCCGCCGCCTCCGCCGCCTGTCTCGGATTCCCCAAAATCAACCGGGCTGCCTTCCAATATCGCGGCAGCGCTTGCCTGCATTCCGCTCATCGGCGGTATCGTCTTTTTCATTTTGGAAAAACACGACTCGTTCGTGCGCTTCTATTCGATGCAATCGATTGTCTTCGGCCTCGCCTGGTTCTTGTTCAACGTGGTTTCGGCGATTATCCATGCGATCTTCGGCGCGATCCCGGCCATCGGGGGCATCCTGGTGTTTTTCTGGGCGATCGTTGCTGCGATCATTCACATTGGGTTCGTCGTTCTCTGGATCATAGCCACGGTGAAAGCCTTCACTGGTGTCCGCTGGGACATTCCCTACATCGGACCCCTTGCTCGCAAGCAAACTGGCGAAGCATAATGAGGTAGGGGCGATTGACCTCAATCGCCATGGCGGTTCGGTGAACCGCCGCTACCTAGAATTTTCACGACGACTTCGGTCAAAACCAGTTCGTGATCGAGCTGGGTCGTGACCAATTGCAAGTTCGCGGCAAGACACGCTTGCATGCCGGCAATCAGCTGGCCGGTTTGAAAACGGTGCGCGTTTTGCGCGGCAATTCCGAGCGCGAAAGCGTTCACCGTTCCATCCTTCTTGCGCGGCAAATGGACAGTGGCATCGGCCGGCAGTCGATTGACCGCGGAAATGAATGGGAACGGCGCATGGGGCCGCGAGATTCGATGACGTTCCATCAAATCTTTTGCCAGCAACAAATTTCGAACGGTCGGCAGAATTGCGACCAACAGAATGCCGATCGCGCTTTCGCCCTGATCCAGTAATTGCCGCACCAGTTCGAGCGCGCGCTCGAGATCGCGTTCCGCCAGCGCGTTGCTTAAATCAAAGATGACTCCTTCGCGGGTAAGCGGCACCAGCTCGCGGACGAGTTCGACGCATACCTTGCGCTCTTTGCCGAGATAGAGATCGATCTTCTCAAGCTCGTTCTCGATTTCTCGAGTGTCGCCGCCGGTAAGCAGGACGAAAAGCTCGACGGCGTCCTCCTCGAATTGCAATTTTCGCTTCCTGGCCCGTGCCTGAACGATCTCGGTTGCTTCTACTTCCCAACCTCCGCGGCTGGAATCGAGTTTGTCGAAAATCTGAAGCTCCGCGCGTTTAGCCAGCGATTTATAAAACGAACGCCGCTTGTCGACTTCGATCGCGCTCAGCAAGAAAGTAATTTCCGAGCCCAATTCTTCGCTGATCGTTTCGGTCAACTCTTCTAAAACGGTCTGGACTGCGGCCGAGCGCGCCTTTTGATCGTCGCCCAGGAAGTTAGCATTTTTGAGCCAGACAAGTTTCTCGCCACCGAAGAATGGCAATGTCCGCAGCGCTTCGATGGTGGATCTTATCCGGGCTGCGGCCTGGTCGGCGTTGTCTGCTGCTCCGTCGATGATTTCGACTCCGAAATCACCCGCCGCGGCGGGTTTAAGTTTTTCGGCTAGCTCCGCGGCAGTGTGTTTTACCTCGACGTCGTCCGAGCCGACAACCGCGTAAATTTTCGCGGCGGCTGCGGTCTTGGTCTTGGCTTTCGGCATAATGGAAGTTTGCAGACGTCGCGGTTGTAGGGCAAGCGTGTCGCTTGCCAAACGTTGTAGCCACGGCCCTGTGGGCCGTCTTGTCGAAAGCAGGAGAGGAACGTCGTAGAGCGACGTGGCTACAGATTGTTTGCCTGTTGCAAGGAACTTCCGAATTCCTTTGAAGCGTAGTCGCGGAATTTCTCGTCCAACGCTGAAACGGATGGAAACGTCGCCGGATAAAACTCGCGCAGCGCAGTTTCGAAAGGTTGATGGCGCGCCAGCGCATCCAACAGCTTCAAAAAACTGGGCTTGTCCGTTTCGGCGAGAAACCGCACCAGACGTTCCGATTCATTATAGAAAGTGTGAACGCGGTCCGACGGCGGATAAGTGAACGCGAGAAGCACAGACAGTGGCATTAATTCCTGCGGCGAGATTGCTTCAGTGTGCGGTTTGCTGATGTAACCGCGCGCCCGTTGGTAACTGGCTTGCGCATCCTTGGAAATATATTGGGCAAAGCCTTCATCGAGCCAGCGTGGAATACCAGCGGTGTAGAACCGGTGCATCACCAGGTGCACGATCTCGTGCCCGAGAATGTTTCCGCTGAATTTGTAGGACGGATCGCGTTGGATGAACAGACTCCCTTCCGAATGAATTCCACCGGTCCACGGCTCTAATTTTCCCAACGTTTGGAACTGGTGCCATTCCGCGGGATTTTCAAAAATGTAGATGTGCGATTTGATATCGGTCGCCGCGGCGACTTGATCGCGCTCCAACTCCTTGGCCACGACCCGATAATGAAACTCGGCTTCCACTGAGACCGGCGTTGCAACGTAACCGTGAACGAAGTGATAGATGAAATGTTCGGTCTCGGCGTGTTTCCATTGCTCCGGGTGCATGGCGAGCGCTTTCTCCCCGAGTGGATTCGGATCGAGCTGGCTGAGCTGCGAGAATTCAACCTCAGTGAGCGAATTCAGGCCAACAACCGGGGAATCCTGAGCGATGGCGGCCGACAGGATCGACATCGTCGTGACAAACGCGAGGATAAATAGGCGACGCATTGCCTCTGAATGAAGCGAGTTCCATGCGAGGGACGTTGTAGAGGCGCTCGCCGCGGCGAGCGCCCGTTTATTTAGTTCGGTGCTTGAGAACAAGCACCGCTACAACATTTGCGCTACACTCGCGACCGACGACGCCCCGAATTGCGGGTGTATTTCACCGGACGCCGTTTCGGCTCGATCTTGTCCAAGCCCGTCCCGCTTTTCACTTCCATGATCTGATCGCGCAGGAGAGCGGCACGCTCGAATTCCAAATTGGCGGATGCCTGTTGCATTTCTTCCTCCAGCTCCCGCAGCAATTCAGTGAGATCAAAGTCTCCGCCCACTTCGCGAATCACCGAGGATTCGATCTCGCGACCGCGTAAAATCGTATGCAAACTTTCCTGCACAGCGCGGCGGACGGTTTGCGGCGTGATTCCATGTTTTTCGTTGTAGTCGATTTGCCTGGTCCGGCGATATTCAGAGATCGAGATCAGCGCCTCCATGCTCTGGGTGACGATATCAGCAAACAGAACGACTTCGCCGTTGACGTGACGCGCGGCGCGACCGGCGGTTTGGATTAGCGACGTTTGGCTGCGCAAAAATCCTTCCTTGTCCGCGTCGAGAATGCAGACGAGCGAAACCTCGGGAAGATCGAGTCCTTCGCGCAGGAGGTTGATTCCAACCAAAATATCGAACTCGGCTGCGCGGAGACCGCGCAAAATCTCCACCCGCTCGATCGTGTCGATGTCGCTGTGGAGGTATCGGACTTTCAAACCGACGTCGCGGAGATAGTCGGCAAGGTCCTCCGCGGTACGTTTGGTTAAGGTTGTGATCAGGATTCGCTCGCCTTTTTCCACCCGCTGCCGGCAAAGCTCGATCGTGTCGTCGATTTGGTTTTTAAGCGGCTTAATTGTGATCTTCGGGTCGAGCAATCCGGTAGGCCGGATGATTTGCTCCACCACCAGCGCTGCCCCGGCCGTGTGGGTGTCGAATTTTTCAGGCGGATCATCGGTGCGCGAAATATGAACGTCCCCAATCGGCGAACGTTTCTTCCCGGGCAAAACAAACGGGACCAGTTCCGCTTCGCCGATACGCTGACGCCGATGGGGCACGTAACCTTCATTTCCCACCACGCTGTTCTGAATTTCGAACTCGGCCGGGGTCGCGCTAACGTAGACCAGCTGATGGGTCGCGTTCATGAACTCGTTGAAGTTTAGCGGGCGATTGTCGAGCGCGCTCGGCAGACGAAATCCATAATCAACCAGCACCGTCTTGCGCGAGCGGTCGCCTTCGTACATCCCGCCAATCTGCGGAACGGTGGCATGCGATTCGTCGATCACGACCAGATAATCTTTCGGGAAGAAATCGAGGATGGTGTAGGGCTTGGAGCCCGGGGGCCGGCCCGAAAGATGACGGGAATAATTTTCGATGCCGTTGCAGAAACCCATTTCCTGCAACATTTCGAGATCATACTCCGTGCGAATGCGCAGTCGTTGCGCTTCGAGAAGCTTGTTGTTCTTCTCCAGAACTATGATCCGGTCTTCCAGTTCAGCGCGGATCGTTTGAAGGGCGCGATTCAATTTGTCGGCCGGAGTTACGAATTGTTTCGCCGGAAAAAACACGATCAGGTTAAGCGATTCGCGCGCGTGCCCCGTCAAAGGGTCGAACCGCGTGATTGCGTCGATCTTGTCGCCGAAAAATTCGAGACGGACCGCGTCTTCGTCAGCGGTCGCCGGATAAACTTCAACCACATCGCCGCGAACCCGGAACTTGCCGCGCGAGAAATTGATGTCGTTGCGCTCGTAGAGCATGTCGATCAATCGCCCGAGCACGGCCTCTCGTGAAATTTGCTGGCCGCGTTTCACGTTGAGCAACATTCGTTCGTAATCTTCCGGTGAAGTGACGCCGTAAATACAGGAAACGCTGGCAACGACAATCGTGTCCCGCCGGGAAAGCAGCGAACTGGTGGCGGATAACCGCAGACGTTCGATCTCCTCGTTGATCGACGAATCCTTTTCGATGTAGGTGTCACTGCGCGGGATGTAGGCTTCCGGCTGGTAGTAATCGAAATAGCTCACGAAATATTCCACCGCGTTTTTCGGGAAGAATTGCTTGAATTCGGAGTAGAGCTGCGCCGCCAGCGTTTTGTTGTGCGAAATCACCAGGGTTGGCCGGTCCAGCTCCCTAATCACATTCGCGACGGTAAAAGTTTTGCCCGAGCCGGTGACGCCAAGCAGCGTCTGATGGCGGTTCCCGGATTGGATCGATTTGATCAGCTTCGCGATCGCCTGGCCCTGGTCGCCGCGCGGTTGGTAGTTCGATTCGAGCTGAAACGCCATCCCGCAACTTAGCATTGGCCTGTTTTGTTCGAAAGCGCCCGCGCATTTCTGGTTACGTTCTGGCGCATCGCCCACTGCCCGGCTAAGATCGGCAATATGCCAGCGAACCCTGAGCCGCCGGCCCAAATGGAGATTGGTCACGTTCTCTTTATAGACACGGTCGGCTATTCAAAGCTGCTGATGGATGATCAGCGGGAAATTCAGGACCGGCTTAGTCAAATCGTCCGCGGCACCGAACAATTCCGAATCGCCGATACCGCGGGCAAGCTCGTGCGGTTGCCAGCTGGCGATGGAATGGCGCTGGTTTTCTTCAACAGCCCGGAAGCGCCGCTGAAGTGCGCTATTGAAATCAGCAGGGCCCTCAAGGGTTCGGAGATTCCATTGCGCATGGGAATTCACAGTGGCCCGGTCAACATCGTAAAAGACGTAGACCAGCGCGCGAACATCGCCGGCACCGGGATCAACATGGCGCAGCGCATCATGGATTGCGCGGATGCCGGCCAGATTTTGTTGTCAAAACGCGTGGCCGAAGACCTGGCCCAATCTCGGGAATGGCAGCCCCACTTGCACGATCTCGGGCCGTGCGCAATGAAACATGGCGTCACGATATCGGTGGTAAACTTTTGCAACGGTGAAGTCGGTAACGCGGCCGTCCCCGAAAAGCTCGTCAAGGCGCGGGAAGCGCAGCAATTGCTTGCGACCGCTTCGCGTCGGCCGATGCTTTGGCGAAAGACTCTGCTTATTGCGGCGACTATTCTCGCGCTCGGCCTGGTCGGGTTGTTGGTTTACCACCGGCGGTCGGCTCCAGCTGCCGAAACTGAATTGATTCCGCAAAACAGCATCGCGGTGCTGCCGTTCCAGAACTTTAGCGACGATAAACAAAACGCGTTTTTTGCCGATGGCATTCAGGACGACATTTTGACCGCGCTGGCGCGGATCGGCGGCTTGCGCGTAATCAGTCGTTCGTCGGTGATGCAGTTTCGCGATCCGGCGGCCCACACCCTCCGGCAAGTTGGAAAATTGCTTGGCGTGGCCAACGTTTTGGAGGGAAGCGTGCGACGGGAAGGGGACCGGATCGTAGTGAACGTGCAATTAGTTGACGCGCTCAAAGATCTACATCTTTGGGCCAACCGCTACGAACGCACCCTGAACGATTCACTCGGGTTGCAAGGCGAGTTGGCCGAAGAAATTGCCCGCAAGCTGAGCATCGCCTTGAGTCCGGAAGAGAAGGCTAATCTCGAAACAAAGCCGACTGAAAATGCGGATGCTTATCTAATTTATCTTCAGGCAAACCAGATAGAACGCGGTCCGGACGCGTTGCTCGAGGATTACAAGAAAGCCGAGCGGCTTTACGTGAAGGCGACCGGGCTCGATCCCAAGTTCGCGCTCGCTCATGCGCGGCTTGCCTCGACTCGTGCGGAAATCTTTCATTACTACGAACCCCTCGACAGTTGGAAAACCAGAGCTCGATCGTCGGCTGAAACCGCGTTGCAGCTCCAGCCGAGCCTGGGCGAAGCGCATCTCGCAATCGGTCAGTGCATTTATTGGTTCGAACAGGATTACGACGCGGCCCTTGCTGAATTTGCCACCGCGCAGCGATTGGCGCCGAATAACAGCGAGACCGGCGGATTGATCGCCGCGATCAAAAGACGCCAAGGCAAATGGGATGAGGCGCTTGAAGGCTATCGCAAGATGAGCCGGCTCGATCCGCAGAATCCGAGCATCATTCGCAACTTGCTCTTCACCTGCACGTCGATGCGACGTTGGGCCGACTCCGCGCACGAAGCCGAGCGGATGCGCGCGGTGGCCCCGGATTCGATTGTGGCAAAAACGCAACAGGGATACGTCGATTTTTGGTGGAAAGGCGACACCACCTTGTTGAAATCAATACTCGCGGAAATTCCGGCCGGGACGGATCCGGACGGCGCGGTCACGACTTGTCGATGGGACGTGGCGATGATTGCACGTGACTTCGCGACGGCGTCGCAGGTCGTCGAAGCATCCCCGCTTACCGAGTTTTCTTATTTAAATGGAAGCACAACACCGAAGAGTTTCCTTCAAGGATGCGTTTATCTCGCCCAGGGCAATCCAACCGCCGCCCAGAAACTTTTTGAGATCGCGCGTCAAAACTTTGAGAATGCGGTCAAGGAATCTCCGAAGAGCGCGGAACGGCACGCGAATTTCAGCTTGGTCAACGCGTTCATGGGGCGGAAAGAAGAGGCGATCCGTGAAGCGCGCCGAGCGGTGGAGCTCAAGCCGGAATCAAAGGACGCTCTCGATGGCTCGCTGATGAGTGCTTATCTTGCGCTGGTTTATGTGCGAGTCGGCGAGAAAGATCTCGCGCTGCCGTTGATCGAGCGCCTGCTTAAAACGTCCGGCCCTATCGACAGTGCGGATTACAGTATTAGCGTGAACGATTTGAAATACCGTTGGGAATGGGACCCGATCCGGAACGATCCGCGTTTTCAAAAATTGATCGAACAAGCGCCGAAGTGAATCGATTTTTCGCCGAACTAAAACGGAGAAAAGTCTACCCGATTGCGGTCGGGTACCTAGTCGGCGGCTGGGCGCTCGCTCAAGGCCTCGCCCAAGTCCTGCCTGTTTTCGATGTTTCGAACTGGGTGATCCGGCTCCTGGTTGTCCTGATTATCCTCGGATTTCCAATCGCGCTCGCGCTCTCCTGGTTCTTCGATCTCACTCGCTATGGCGTCGTTCGAACGCCAAACCTGAAAGACATCGACAGCGCGCTGGCGCCGACTCTCAGTGAGAATTCGATCGCCGTTCTACCCTTCGCCGATCTCAGCCCCAACCGGGACCACGATTATTTCAGCGACGGCATCGCCGATGAAATTCTGACTGCACTGTCGAAGATCGATGATTTGCGGGTGGCGGCGCGTCGATCGTCATTTTGGTTTAAGGATCAGAAAGCCGACCTCCGCGAAGTTGCCAGCAGACTGAACGTTGCCCACGTTTTGGAGGGCTCCGTTCGCCGCGATGAAAACCGGGTTCGGGTGACTGCGGAACTGATCGACGTGCGCAACGGCTTCACGATTTGGTCCGACACTTTCGAACGCGAAATGCAAAACATTTTCGCGCTTCAGGACGAAATCACTCGCGCCATTGTCGACACCCTGAAACTCAAGCTGGCAATCGCGCCCCCTGCGCCGATGCGCAGCCTGGATGCGTACGATTCCTATCTGCAGGGCCTTTTTTATTCCGACAAGAGTACCGAGGAGGAATTGCGAAAGAGTGTTGCGTTCTTCGAAGCCGCTTTGCAAAAGGATCCGCGATTCAGTCGGGCTTGGACCGGAATCGCGAAATCGTGGTTGTGGCTGGCGGACGCTTACGTACCGCCCCTTGAGGCGTATTCAAAAGTTCGCGACGCCGCGCTGAACGCGTTGAAGATCGATAAGAGCGACGCGGAGGCGCACGTCTATCTCGCCGAAACAAAACGGATTCTCGATTGGAACATGGAAGGCGCCGCGCGCGAATTTTGCCGCGCAGTCGAGCTTGATCCGAGGTCGACGGCGACAAATTACTTTTCCGCGGCGTTCTGGGCCGCCCTCGGCGATCGGGAAGACGCGCTCAGGTATTTGAAACGCACTGCTACGATTGACCCCGCATCACTCTGGGTGAACAACGCTGCCTGCGAACTGTATCGGTATTTCGGTTTATACGACGAAGCCATGGCTGCGGGGGAGCGCTCACTGCAACTCGATCCCGCGTTTATTTACGGCGAGCCTTTGCTGGCCGCGCTTTACCGCGAGACCGGGCGCTTCGATGAAGCGATCGCCCTCTATGAAAAAGCTCAGGGGGTCAACGGACGGCCACCATTTGGTCTCGCAATTACCTACGCAAAACTGAATCGAGCCGGCAAAGCGCGCGAGATGCTGGCCAAAGCGATTGCGGCGCGTGGACATTACACGCCCGGCGATGCGGTCGCACATGTCTATGTTGCGCTTGGGGCGCACCAAGACGCGATTCGCGAACTGGAGCGGGCCGCGACCGAACACTCCTCATCACTCCATTTTGTCGGCATTGCTCCGGAGTTTGCTCCGCTTCGTTCGGACAAACGGTTCGTATCGATCGTGGAACGGATCGGACTCGATCCCAGGAAAGTTTTTGCGATTAATCCTGTGCCCTGATCATTGAAAGATCACGTCTTGTCCGTGGCCGTGAGATCGCACGCCGTAATTATTCAAATCTTTTGTCGCGAGGTGCATTCCGAAGATAAGCGCACCAATCAGCCCGAAATACAGCACTGACATTGTCCAGCGCTGCGTTGGCGTTACCTCGTAATAACTACGTTCCTCTTCCGTTCGCTTTCGGAAGAGAGAAATGACTCGCGGCAAAGACACGATCACCATCAGCCAGACAATGAAGTTTGGATATTTCCAGCCGAACCAGAGCAGGACTGCGAATCCCGGCAGCCAAAGCCATCGCGATAACGCAGTCACGATCCGTCCGCCATCGAGCATTCCGACCGGAGTTAAATTGAAGAGGTTCAGAAAATAACCGAACCAGGCCAGGGCGAAGAAAATCGGTATGTTCGTGATTTCGCCAATGGAATTGCATGCGAAGGCGCCCAAGGAACCAAGCATCGGTCCCCCAATGCCCACGCACGCTTCCATCCAGGCATTCCGCGGCGCTTCTTTCAACGCGATAAACGCTCCCATGAATGGAATGAAAACTGGCGCTCCGACCTTAAGTCCGAATTTTTTGGCGACAATCAAGTGCCCGCATTCGTGAACAAGCAGCAGCACAACAAACCCGACAGCGAACTTCCAGCCCCACATCATCGTGTAAACCCAGATCATCAACAGCATGGTCCCGCCAGACTTGAGCAGGAGCGGCAAGAACTTGAGCGCGGGCAGGATGATAAATTTCAGTTTCGCAAAAAACTTGGCGATAACGACAAGCGCGACGCCGACCGGTCCAAGCGTTTTCTTGAGCCGCGCTTGCCAGCTTTGCTGCGACGGATGCGCCGCATCTGTTTCGATGGTGGTGCCGTCGGGTGCGCCGTTCATCCTTCAACCTTCAACGATTTTGCCCTCACCTCAATCCTCTCCCAATGGGAGAGGAGGTGAAAGGGCGCGTGCGACTGGTTGTCCTCTCCCTAAGCGAGAGGAAGTTATGCCAGTCCGGCTCGGACCGAAGCGGCAGGCGAGGGTTCTCTACGAGTGATATCAAACCGACGGATTTCGCAATTCGTTGAATGCCCCACCCAAATTTGCCAGGACGTTACTGGCGAGGAGCGATTCTTCGCTCTCACCTTTTTGGAAAACCGCCAACTCCGCTGCGCGTCCACAGGCCCAAGCGCCCATTCGACCGCAATCGTAAAGGGACAGCGCTCGGCCCGCCAGGCCGGCGCAAACTCCCGTCAGCACGTCGCCCATTCCGCCAGTGGCCATCCCGGGATTTCCTGTGGTGTTGTAGCTGATTGGCTTTCCGCGTTCACAAACAATGGTGCGGCTTCCCTTCAACAGCAGAGTGATCGGGAATCGGTCGCAAAAATTCCGAGCAATTCCGGCACGGGCCATCTTGCCAACCTCCATCAGTCGTCCCATTTCTCCCGGATGCGGCGTGAGCAAACGCGGTCCGCCGCAACTTCGAAGGACGTCGACCTTGTCGGCAACAATGTTCAGGCCGTCGGCGTCGACAATCATCGGTTGCTGCGCGTTTTCGATTAAGTTCAAAATTTCCGGCGCGCGAGATTTTCCCAAACCGGGACCAAGTGCCCAAACATCGACTTTTTCTTCGAGTAGATCGCGATATCTCCGAACCGGCTTGACCATTGCTTCAATCGGCGCGGCGCCGGCGACGATTTCGTAAATCTCGTCCGGCACAAAAACTTCCACCAGGCCGGCGCCGGCCCGGAGCGCGCCCTCGGTCGTCATGATTGCGGCGCCGGCAAATCCTTTCGAGCCGGCGACGACTCCGATCCGGCCGAATTGATTTTTGTAGACGTCGAATTTTCGCCGGGCAAGAATCGAACCGAACGAATAAGGGGCCGCCACCAGCTCATTGGGAGCGGTCGTGTCAGGCCAAAGACCGGGAAGGGGCACGATTTCGATGCGCCCGACAAAATTGAGAGCCGAATCGACAATGAGTCCGTGTTTGACGAAACCGATCGTGACCGTGAAATCGGCAATAACCGAATCTTCCGGATCGTTTTCACCCGAATCAGCATCGAGACCGGTGGGAAGATCGACCGCAAAGACAAAGGCATTGTCTTCGCGACGAAGGCGATTGATCTCGCGCGCGGCCGAACGGATAGGCTCACGGAGAAACGATTTCGCGCCCGTGCCGAGCAAACCGTCCAGAATGATCGTGTGCGGCGCGCGATCGACTGTGTCCGTGGAATTCCTGGTCGCCTCCTGCAACGACTTTAACTTTTTCTGAGTCAGCTCACTGCAATTCTCCTCTGGAAACGGTAACCGGAGGTCGATCTTCCAACCGATTCGGTGCAATTGCTCTGCCGCGACCAGGGCATCGCCGCCGTTATGGCCCTTTCCGGCGAAAACGAGACAGCGTCCGGCCTTTGGAAAAAATTGGCGGACTGCCCGCGCCACGCCGGCGCCGGCCTGATCCATCAGTGTTTCAATGCTAACTCCGCGCGCGAGGACCGCTTGTTCAGCGGCCTGCATTTGCGCCGAGCTTAAAACGGGCGATTCCAACTCAATCCTCCGCCTGCTTTGACGTGGATTTTCTTTTTTTGCTCGAGCTTTTAGTGGTCGATGCCGTGTCGGAAGACTTCTTGTGTTTCGACGATGATGCCGATTTGGAACCCTTGGAACTTCGTTTGTGCTTTGAGCGCGAAAGATCCGGGTCGTGATAGTGAGTTTGGTCGATGAACGGCTGAAGCGGCACCGTCTCCGGCTCCAGCGTCGTATCGGAAGAACTGGAAACAATTCTGGTGGCTCCGGGGATGCGTGAGACTGATGCGCGGTTTTGGATTCCATGCGCAATTTCAAGGGCGAGCTTTTGTCGATAGGCGGAACTTTGCGCGTAACTCGCTTCCGTCGGATTGGTCAGGAACCCGCATTCTACCAGCACCGAAGGGATGGTCGTTCTTCGCAAAACGTAAAACCCACGTCGCCGTACCCCGCGATTTGCCGACGGAGCGCCCCCGGCCACGTAATAGTGAATCGCGGAGGCAAGCGCTAAGCTTTGCGAGCTATAAAAATAAGTTTCGATGCCACTCGCGCTACGGCGGGGCGTGGCATTGAAGTGAACGCAAACGAAAATCGCGTCCCGATAGGAGTTGGCGATGGCGACGCGAGTTCCCAACGGGATAAAAACATCGGTGTCCCTCGTCATTACAACCCGATACCCGTAGGACTGAAGGACTGATCGAAGACGCAAAGCGACATCGAGGTTCATCGTCTTCTCGTCCACGCGTTGGCCCGCAATTCCACCTCGATCGAACCCCCCGTGACCGGGATCGATGACGATCGTGGTTGACGGACGTTGACCTTCTGGAACCGCGACCCGCCGGTTGTTGTTGTTGTCGCGGCCCTGGAGTTGGCGTCGGCTGGGCCGCATTAGCTCGATGCTCGCGGGCGGCCAGAGAACTCGGCGCCGGCAAAGCGCCCGCGGTCGAGACAAGGGTCAAACCGGCGAGGAACAAAACAAATCGGAAAAAGACTTTGGGCATGGGGGTCAATTGTCTGCCGGCGCGCCAGGCGGTCGGGCGGAAAGCTTTGGGGCGGTATCGCGCGCTGCCTGTGTTACCGGTGTGTCCATCATTCCGCCGGCAACCTTTATCACACC
Source organism: uncultured Verrucomicrobiae bacterium (assembly GCA_963817335.1). GTDB lineage: Bacteria > Verrucomicrobiota > Verrucomicrobiia > Chthoniobacterales > UBA10450 > AV40. Next base: position 908,243 of record CAWFNX010000005.1, read on the forward strand.
ATCGTCGGCATGGACAAGCCGGGGCCGGTTTTTCGTCTCGGCAAAGCTGGCCCGGGAAACGAGTTCCCCATTGAGACCGATCCGGGCATACGACCACATTCGCGGAGCGGCACAATAAAGAACATGAAGTTGATTCGACCGGTCGAACTCGGCTTGCGGTTGATCGAACGAGATAATTTGGCCTAACGAGTATGTGGCATAAACCATCCCGCTATCTTTGTCCTCGACCCGGACATACAGCGAGGTGTGGTCGGGAAAACGGTTCGTCATCAGCGAGTAGGTGCGAGCACTGCCTGAAACGCCGCCGTCCTGCGGGATCCCAACGGTCTTTTGCCAAATCGGCCGCGCGTCGGTGACTTCAAAAACTCTTGTCTGTGAGTAAAAGAATTTGTTCAGGTCGCCAAAATAAATGTGGGCGCGGACCCGGTAGGTTCCAAAGTCATGCACTCCGTAGAGCGGGGTGAGGTTAATTTTTCGGGCGACCCGTTTTCCGGCCCCCACACTCAGCGGCTCAGTCATGACTTTAGCGATCTGAGGGATCGATTGACCTTCGCTGCCACTGACTTCAAATCCGAACCACGGTTGCCCGCCGGCATCACGAAGGTCGACGTCGCGTCCCGCCAGATTTGTGACGGTGAGGTTGGCGACCACAGGCTCATAGGCGATGTATTGAAGTCGCGGGAATTTTAATTCGACCTGAATCTGCGCGGAGGCACTGCCGGCGACCAACCCCAAACCCACCAACGCCCAGCGCAACTTCATGAAAACGTAAACTACCGTAAATGGGCGTAGTTGCATAGAAACTACTAAGCCGACCGGCGCTGCGATTCCGGCTCTTCTTTGTCGCGATTGATCGCATCGATCAGAATCTCGTCCCAGGGCGTTGTGATTGTCTCTAATGGCGGCCGAACACTCGGCTCATAGGCAAACTCGATATATTTCCAACCCACGATTTCGAACAGCGCGTCGCAGCCGCGCCCCAGGGTCGTTTCGGCATAAACAATTTTGCCATTGCGCAAAAAGACCAGACCGCTTTGCCCGTCTTTGACCATTTGCACCGCCCCATTGCGATGGCTGAGGCAGCACATTTGCAAAACGTCGGCTGCGTGAAAAAGGTCCGGCGCTTCCGTCGAGGCTTTTTCCGCGCGTTCGATCGCCGACAGCAAATCGTCCCCGGCGATCGGTTCCGGGAAAATCTTCGTCTCGGCGATCTCGAGTCGCCGTTCGTCCGCCGCGTAGTTCGGAAAAAACAAAACCTGGAGCCCGGGAAAGATTTCGCTCAGGGCAGAACCGAGAGCGAGGCCGTCGATCCCTTCGGCTTCGAGCTGGGTCAAAAGCAAATTGCAGCGTTGATGGCGCCGAGCCCAATCCATTGCCCGTGCGTCACTGGAAACGATGTGGCAATAGTGGGGCGTGTAATTCTTCACCATCTGCACCAGCGCATCACCCATCTCGGGATCACGGTGCACGATGAGCAATTGCATTACTGCGATGGAGCGGTGTTGGGCGCGGGAAATAGCGTCAACAACTTGGTGGGGTCGGCGCGTTTATCCTGCAGCTGATCATTATAATAAATGCGAACGATGTAACCAAGATATTTGCGGGCGCCGGGTTCGGATGGCGGACTGGCCTTTATCGGTTTCCCTTTCTTGGCCGGATTGATTGCCGCGGCCGCGGCAGCGAGGTCGGAATCGGCTGTTTTCGCTTTTGATTTCGGCCGAATGTAAGTCACCGCCAGAGTCTCGTTGTTGCTGTCCGCCCAATCGTGATTCGGCGTTAGCCACTCGTAACTGACATCGGCGTCGGTCAACTTGATGTCGTTGTCGCCGACCGTGTCATAAAAAAACACTTGGATCTTAACCTTGGTGTGGTCGATCACCGCACTCGGGCGTTTTTTTACACTGATGCGCAACATCAGGTTCGTTTCCGAATCCGGGTCAGGAGTTTCCGAAGCGCTGATGTCGCTGATCCCAAGGGTCGATCCCGGGGGAATTCCTTCCACCGTCCCGCGGGAAGCTGTCACGTCGAGTTTGGCCATTGCCGTCGGCGCGGGCGCGGCGGCTGTGGAAGCCGAAGCCGGAACTCCGGTCCGTAATTTCATGTCCGCGACGTCGTAAAGCGGGCCGGCCGATGGACCGATGTCCTGGACTCGTCGCCAGGTTTCGGCCGATTTGTCGAAATTCTGGGTCGATTCGTAAATCATCGCCATCTCAGCGAGCACCTCCGCATTTTTCGGATCGCGCTGAGCCGCGTCCTGCAATCGGGCCAGGGCATTGACAGTGTCTCCGCCGTCGCGGGCGGCCTGCGCCTGTTTGGTCAGTCGATCGATTTCTGACGAAATCGTGGTCGGAGGAGTGAGGGCGGCTGCGGGCGAAGTCACTGACAATGCGACAGGCGGGGCCGAGGGAGCGACCGAGGGAAGCGGCGCGGGAACTTCGCGCGGAGCAATAGCTACCCGGGCCGGCCGCATTCCACTGATATAATGAATTCCGACTGCGCCGATCTCAGCGGCGGCAAAAAGGATCACCAGACCGAGACCGACGTTGAAACTCCTATCGGCCCGCGAGCTGGAAACAAATGAAAGCGACGCCATGGGTGAATGTTCTTTGTAAGTAACGCTGCCTCGCTGTCAAATTCGGAGCTTCCCTGGGGTCGTATCTAAATATTCAACATTTTACTCTTTAGCTACCGCGAGATCTCGCTTTGGCTGAGGAGACGGAAGCCAGCTCCGCTGAGGACGGAGATAGCGCATTCATTATCATCGACGTGGACGGCGAGGGCGGCCTGGCCACGAGGCCGCATGAGCAGGGGGTAGGTGAAATGGACGTTTACTTCGCCCATGAACAGGGTGGCAAAAAGTTTCGGCAATTCGGTGGCGACCTCATGCATTTCCACGACTACGACATGACATGTGCCGAACGCGATGTTGTGTTCGCGAAACAGTTGCTCGACGCCTCCTGGGTCGCTCACCACCAAGCGGGCGATGGCGGAGTCAGTTGATTCCGAAACGCTCAGGGCGATAACGTGATAATCATGGGCATTGAGCAATTTCAAGATGTCGAGCATGGCGCCGACCTTGTTCGACAGGAAAACGGAAAACTGCTTCACCAGCGGTCCGTCTCTTTTCGAAGTTGTTTTGGGAAGGTCGAGTGGCATAGGGTGGATCGACCGCTCCGCGGGCGATGTTAAACATGTCCGGCTATCGCCGCGCAATTAGCATCGAGCTCGGAGAGCTCGATCCACCGGCAGTATCTCATCGCCGCGCTTTCGATAGCAAACCAATAAAGCGATCTCGGATTACGCTCCCGCTAGTGCAGCCGGTTTGTTCCGGTTTCTGAATTGCCGCAGAGCGGCGGGCTTGCGGAATGCGGAAAGAAAGCGTTCCGTAGCCGCGACCATGGAGCCGGAAAACGAGCTAATCGCGCAGCGACGGGAGAAATTGGCTGCCCTTCGGGAACAAGGCGTCGAGCCCTTTGGTCGCGCGTTCGAAATCTCGGGCTCGGTCGGCGAGGTCCGCAACAGGTTCAAGGAAGGCGAAACCATGCGGGCCGCAGGCCGAATCACTGCTCACCGCGATATGGGCAAGAGCCATTTTGTCGATCTTGGGGACGCCACTGGGCGCATCCAGATTTATCTCCACGAAAAAGAAGTAGGCGCCGAAGCCATGAAGATTTTCAAGCTGCTGGATTTGGGCGATTTCATCGGGGTTGAAGGGTCCTGTTTCATGACAAAAACGGGCGAACCGACGTTGAAGGCGCATAAATTAGAAGTGCTGGCAAAATCATTGCGGCCGCCGCCGGAAAAGTGGCATGGCTTGCAGGACGTCGAAGCGCGTTACCGTCAGCGATATGTCGATCTTGTTGCGAACGAGCAATCCCGCGAGATCTTTCAGAAACGAATTGCGATGGTCCGGGAGATCCGGCGGTTTTTGGAGGACCGCGGTTTTCTCGAGGTCGAAACGCCAATGTTGCAAACCGTGGCCGGCGGGGCCGCGGCCCAGCCCTTCAGCACCCATCATAAGGCACTTGGTCTCGATCTCTATTTGCGGATCGCGCCTGAACTTTATCTCAAGCGCCTGATGGTCGGCGGGTTCAACAAGGTTTTCGAATTGAACCGCAACTTCCGGAACGAAGGTATTTCTCGGAGGCACAATCCAGAGTTCACCATGCTCGAGATTTACTGGGCCTACGCTAATTTCGAGAAAATGGCGGACCTGGTCGAAGAATTAATCTGTGTCCTGGCCGAAAAAATCTGCGGCTCCTTGAAAATCGAGCATCGCGACGGCGATGGCAACGTCACTCGTGTCATTAACCTTCAGAGACCTTGGCGCCGAGCGCGATACGCCGATCTGGTGCGCGAAGTCGCGGGCAAGGATTGGTTCGAACTTTCAAGCGAGCAACGCCGGGACCGGGCCGACCACAAGCTGAAGCTGGAAATTTTGCCGCAGTTGGCCGATTTCGAAGTGACCCAGCACGTTTTTGAAAAACTGGTGGAAGAAAAGACCTTCGACCCGCTGTTCGTGACTCATTGTCCGAAGGAATTGGTGCCGCTTGCGAAGCAGAACGCGGCCGATCCTGCGCTGGTCGACGTTTACGAATTGATCATCAACGGTGTGGAAATGTCGCCAGGTTACACCGAGCTCAACGATCCGGATGTGCAACGCCAGCGTTTGCTCGAGCAAGCAGGCGAAGAAACGCAAAAGATCGATGAAGATTTCTTACTCGCGTTAGAGCATGGGATGCCGCCCGCGGGCGGTCTCGGTCTGGGAATCGATCGGCTGGCAATGATGCTCACCGGGGCGGAGTCGATCCGCGATGTGGTGTTGTTTCCGCTGCTGAAACCGAAACGCGATTAACGTTTCGACGGATTGGCAGAGGCGGTCGGCGACGGGCTCGGGGAAGGGGAAGCATCCGCCTTTGTGCGAGGCGATTCTTTCTTCTTGGCGTCCTCTTCTGTCGATGGAGTGAACACCAGACCTTTGGCTCTAAACCGAGGGTCGCCTTCGTCTATCACTTTATTCTCGGCGTTTGCCTTCTGGCTAATGTCTTCGATCGAGGTCACGCTCGAATTCAGGAGGTTGGTTTGGAACTTTGGATCCGTTCCGCTCGTCGGAAGCTGCTTCGTGGACTCCACCTTTACGATTTTCTCCCGTCGCAGCTGCTTGGCTGTAAGCTGGCCCTCATCCCGGGACATTCCGCCGGCGCCAAGGCTGTCTTTGGTCTTCAACCGATACACCGAATCGTCATCGGTATCGTCACTGTTGCTTGCGTCGGATGCGTTCGGATTCTGTCTGGCGGGCCGGGCATTGTTGCTCATGCTGCCCATGCCCGGAGCACCGGAGAAGGGGTCGGTAGGCGGGCCGCCGGTCGAGCCGCCAGGGTTGGTTACCTGTGCCTGCGCAGAATAAGTGACAGCAACGGTGACCGCTAAAACCAGGGGTAGAACAGGTATTTTCAACACGAAACCGAATACAACGGCCTGCGGTCGAAATCAACGAATTTTGACGTTAGACGAAGGCTCGCAGGGACAGTGCTGAAGAGTTACACCACGTGATCCGCCGCTTGCTTGCATGGGTGATTCTCGCTCCCGCATTCCAGCTGAATCGTAACGTGACCTATTTGGAAGCGATGTTGGAGATCGTCGCAGATCCGGGCCAACCATTCGTCATCGATGTTTCCATCCGGTTTCACCAAATGCACAGTCAACGCCGTTTCGGTGGTGCTCATCGCCCAAATGTGCAAATCGTGGACTTTCGCGACCCCGGGCAACTGCTCCAGGTAACGCTCCACTTTTTCCAGTTCGATACTCCGCGGGACCGCTTGGAGCGCGAGGTCGGTGGATTCGCGGAGCAAATCCCACGTTCCCCAGATTATCACTCCTGAAATCAACAAACTGACCATCGGATCGATCCAATATCGTCCAGTCCAAAGAATGGCGAGACCGGCAATCACAACCCCGGCTGAAATGGCGGCATCGGCAGCCATGTGCAAGAAGGCGCCGCGGATGTTGAGATCGCGTTCGCGACCGGACCTGAACATGAGCGCGGTGCCGGTATTGATCGCGATTCCGAGCAAGGAGACCCAAATAATGGTGTTGGCCGCGACTTCCGCCGGGGCTTTGAATCGGCGCAGCGCTTCCAAGACAATCGCGCCGACTGATATCAGCAAAAATATCGCGTTGAACAAAGCGGCCAGAATCGAGCTGCCGCGAAGTCCATAAGTTCTTCGCTTGGTCGGCGCGCTCTTGGCCATGGCGCTGGCGCCCCAGGCCAGCAACAAGCCCAGAACGTCGCTTAAGTTGTGACCGGCGTCGGCCAGCAACGCGAGCGAATGTCCGAGGAGACCGAAGATAACTTCAAACAAAACGTAGGCCGTATTGAGCACGATGCCGATCGCGAACGCGGCGTTGAAATTTTGAGTGGCAGGCGAATGGGAATGCGAATGATCGTGAGCCATACCGTTAGTGCTCAATTATAATCACTAAAATTCCGAGCCCGCAGAAGACTGCACTGACAATCAGGGGCTCGTATTTTTCCAGCATCCTAAAACGCAAACGTTGCAGGCCGAGCAAAGCGAGCCAGGTGAATGTGATCATCCCTGCGACAGTTGCGACTGCCAGAACAGTGCTTAACAACGCAAAACCGAGCCAGCCATATTTCGCTCCGGTCAGGAATACCGGCAGGAAGGCTTCACAGGGAGAGAATGCCAGCAGAGCCAGCAAACCGAGTATCGCGGCCCAATCCGATCTTTGTCGCGACCAGTCCTGTTCGATCTCGCGCTCTTCCTCCTCGATGGTTTCATCGACCTGATCGTGATGGTGTTCATGACTGTGGTCGTATTCGTGCGCATGTTCGTGGTGCGAATGGCCCCCGAACAAATGAAGATGGCCGTGTCCGCCTCTGATTTGGCGAATTAAATAAAAAATTCCCAGCGCGATCAGCGCACCGCCGGCCAGGTAGGGAAACGCATGACCAATTCGGCTGTTAATTTTCATCCCGCCCCACACCACCAGGACTCCGAGAGCGGTCGTAAACAAAGTATGACCCGTTCCGGCGAAACCGGTGACGGTGAGAGTTTTCGTTCTGCTCCAATGTTGGGCGCGAGCGGCAACCACAAACGGCAGCCAGTGGGTCGGAATCACGGCGTGCAGAAACCCCACCACAAAGCCCGTCGTCAGGAGGGTTATGAAAACAACGTCGTTCACTTCATCGCTTGTTACTCATTCGGTTAGAGTAACGCGGCGGCGCCACAGGCCAATAAATGAAATTAGGATCAAAAGCGCACCGAACGTGCAAACGATGGCAGCTCCGGACGGCAAGTCCCACCAGTAGGAGAAAAATAATCCGGCCACTCCGCCGATAAGCGCGACGATCCAACCGATCAGCAAGCGGCTGCCAATTCGGCGCGCGAGGTTGATTCCACAAACGGCCGGCACAATCAGATAACTAAAAATGAGAAGAACACCCGCGATTCGAACAAAGCTGGTCACCACCACGCCGAACAGCGCATAAAAAAGAAAATCCCACCAGCGCACCCGCAGCCCTTTTTGATAAGCGCCGTCGCGATCGAGCGAAACGAGCAGAAAATTTCTTCGAAAGGCGAAATGAAAAATGCCGACCGCGGCGAAGAGCCCGAAGCGTGTCCAAACGTCGCGCGGCGTAACCAGAAGAATGTTGCCGACGAGCATGTTCTTGATTTGCTCGTCGCCTTCCGCGGCGCGGCTCAATAACAACACCGCCGCCGCGGCGGCAACTACGTAGGAAATTCCGATGACAGCTTCCTGTGGAATCTGACTCGCGCGCTTTCCCGTGACCGAAAAAACCGATGCGCCGACCAGGGTGAAGCCCAGCGCAATCCCGAATGTCGTCCAACTTTCAAGATCGAGGTGGAGTAACACGGCCAGGCAGATTCCGAGCGACGCCATCTGTGCCATGGCGATGTCGATGAAAATGATTCCCCGTTGGACGACGTGGAGGCCGAGATAAACCAGCAGCCAGGGCAAAAGAACGCAGGCCACGATCGGCCAAAACATTACTTCCCACATATTATTTAAGAGCGGCCGCCAGCCGCGAAATTAAGACATCGATCAATTTCACATACGTCTCGGTGCCTGGAATTCCGCCCGGGAACTGCGAAAATTCCACGACTTTGGCGCCGGTCGCGTTCGCAACCTTCTCCGCGATCCGGCGATCATGGTACGGCTCGACGATGACGGCTTTCACATGTTGGGCCTTCATCTGCGCGATCACTTCGGTCAAATGCGATGGCGAAGGCGGAATTCCCGGTTTCGGTTCAAGGAAGATGTCGATGTTGATCCCGAAACGATGGGCAAAGTAGGGCCAGGAATCGTGATAAGCGACAACGTGTTGGTCTTTGAATGGCAACATCGCTGCGCCCCATTCCTGCAGCTTCGCATTGATGGCGTCTTCGAATTTTTTGTAGTTGCTCTGGTAGAACGCAGCGTTCGGCGCATCGAGGACTGCGAACGATTGGGCGATGTGCTGCGCGATCGCTTTGGCGATGATCGGGTCGGCGCAAAAGTGCGGATTGCCTAGCGCGTGGACGTCCCCGGCGGCCCGGGTCACATTGGTGGGCACGTTCATCAGTCGAATTCCCTGTGACGCCTGGACCCGGCCGGGTTTGCCGGCTTCGATTTTCGGATTGCGCGCGTTTTGCAAGAGCGGCGGCAACCAGCCGATCTCGAGCTCCGCGCCGCCATCGATCAATACATCGGCGTTGCGCAACGAAACCACAAAACTGGGGCGCGCGTCGACAAAGTGCGGGTCCTCCGTGGATTTCGCCAGCACAACGAGGTCGATCTTGTCGCCGCCAACTGCGCGGGCCAAAGAACCGAAATCAGGAAGCGTCGCGACGACGTTTAATTTTGCCTCCGCGGCAAACGGCAGGAGCAGGAGTAATGAGGCAATGGAGCAGTGAAGAGATGTTTTGATTCTGTTCGTGTTCATTCGTGTCTATTCGTGGTTAGAATTTATGCGCGCCGTGAGCGCCGAGGATGAATTCAAATTGCAGAAACACCGAGTCGACGTCGCGGCCGGCCAGGAAAAATGTTTCGTCGAGAAAATCGTGATTGTATTGGAGGCGGATCTTGGAGAATTCCGTCGGATACCAGGTCAGATTCGCGCTGATTCGAGAACGGGATTGTCGATCGGGGTCGTCGGTAAATCTTGAATCTTGGGCATCGTAATAATCGCCCCGGATTCCCGCAACCCAGCCTTTTTTGAAGCCCCACAGCACTTGCGAGTAAAGTCCCCAGTCATGAAATGTTTCCGCGACCGGAAATGATTCGTCGATGCCGCGGCCGGCTTCGAAGCGACGATACATGAATTCGGTTTGCCATTTCACGAACGGAAAACCGCCCTCCGCCGTCGCGCTTTTCCATTTGTAGAGAAGATCTCCCCCGTAAATCTGGGTTCGCGCATTTCCACCGGTTTCGTTCGAACCGAACGCTCCGGAAACTCCAGCCAGCACAACCTGAGTCGGACTAAGGTCGACTGAATTCTCCCAGCGCGGGATCCAGACAAAATCTTCCAGTCCGCGGATTTCGCGATCGGTTGTTAGGCGATCGTAAAACATTCCGTTATCGCCCGGATTGCGGAATGAGTACCCGGTGTTGCCTCGGCCGTTTTGCACTCCAAGAATCAATTGAGAGTACCACGGCACTGGAACGATCCAGGAGATCTGTGTGCCGACGCCGCGCAAACCGTCACCGCCCAGCAAGAGCGCGTGCACAATCGGCGCGTCGGCAAAATCCCAAGTGTGCGGATGTGTCGGATTGATTCGACCGAACGCGGCGAAGAATTGTCCGCCTTTCAATTGAAGATTGAACGGCAGACTCGTCGTTTGCATAAATGCCTCTTCAACTTCGACGTCGGTGTTGTTGTCGTTGTCGAGCTTGAACACAATGTTGGCGAACCCTTCGAAATAGGGATCGACCGCGCCGTCGAACGCGAGCTCGATGTTGCGCGCGTTGAATCCTCGCTGCTGCGGATCGTGATCCCCGCGCTCGATGTCTTCGAGGTCGCGGGCGCTCGAGCCGGCCAGGGCAAACATTCCGTCGAACGAAATGTTCATGTAATTTTTGCCGCTGCCGATTCCTATCGGCTGGGTGAGCGATCCGCCGGCGCCGGTGCTGGAAATCGTCTCGGTCGGCGCGGATGAAACAACGGATGTGTCGGTCGTTGGAAAACCTCCGACCGCAGTACCGTTGGCATTCACCCCCGAAGTGGTGGGTGATGCCGGTGGCGCGCTGGTTGTCGTTGATGAAACAACGGATGAATCTTCCGTTGCAAATTTTGAAGTTGCCGCCCTCGCAGATGCGGATGGCGATGGCGAGGCGGCTGCGATCGGCGTCGGTTCCGGCGATTCCGAAGAAACATTGTTCGACGGGTTCAATCGATTGATTGTTGTTTGCTGATCTTTTAGTTGTTGCTGCAATGTTTTCACCGATTCGGTAAGCGCTTGGACTTGTTGTCGCAAGGCTTCGACATCAGACGAGGGACTTGGCGCAGTCGTCGGGTCCTGCGCACGCAAATCGAGCACGAGAAGAACTGCTAACGCCAGAGCGATTAAATTTTTCATGTAGGCTCCTGTCTTACGTCAATGCGGTGCGAGACGAATACGCGGTAGACCTTTGCCACACAACGCGGCGCTCGCAACGACGCCGCTGACTAACAGCCGACCAACGGTCAGAAACGCGACAAGGTTTCGTGATCCTCAACGCAGCGCTGCGTCTCGATTGTGACGTGGACTAACTCTTCGTGCTCTTGAAGCAATTCGCGATACGCATTGGAACTCTTCGGTTCGTGGGCGACGATGGAAACAATGGCTGCGAATTTTCCGGTGCTGACCTGCCAGACATGGAGATCGGTGACGATCGAATCGCCGTCACTTTCCACTGCGCGCCGGATTTCGTCAGGCAAATCGGCAGAGAGCGGTGTCCGATCGACCAGAATGCCGCTGGTATCTCGCAGTAATTGGTAAGCCCACGAAAATACAACGCCGCTTCCAACGAGACCAACGATGGGATCGAGCCAACCCCAGCCAAAAAATTTCCCCGAAGTCAATGCGACAATGGCGAGGAACGTTGTGAACGCATCAGCAACGACGTGTAAATAAGCTGCGCGCAGATTCAAATCGTGATGATGATGAGCATGTCCGTGATGATCGTGTCCGGAGTGGTGATGATCGTCTTTGAGAAGGAGAGCGCAGACGAGATTTACAGTCAGTGCCAAGCAAGCAATTCCGATTGCCTCGTTGAAATGGATCGCAAGAGGAACAAACAGACGGTGAACGGATTCGCCGGCCATGAGCAGCGCGACGATCGACAACACCACGGCGCTGGCAAACCCGCCCAACACGCCGATTTTTCCCGTACCGAAACTGAACTGCTGGTTGGTTGAATGCCGCCGGGTGAAGTAATAGGCGACCGCCGTGATTAGGAACGCGGTCACGTGCGTGCTCATGTGCCAGCCGTCGGCCAGGAGCGCCATTGAATGAGAAAGCAAACCGGCGGTGATCTCGACGATCATCATCACGCCGGTAATGGCGATGACAATGTGCGTTCGGCGTTCGCCTTTCGTGAAATCGCTCACGAAGTGATGCGAATGCCTGAACCGAGCATGATTCGCACGGTGCATTTTCGTCAAAATAACGCGTTTCGGGAAAAATCCGTCTAAAAATCGTAAGCAACCGTGCCGTAGAAACCGCGGCGTTGACCGAATTGCGGTGCGCCGACGCCGATGCCGCTGCCGTCCCGCAATTCATAAATCTCGTCGAACAGATTTACGATATCGAACCTGATCTTAAAGCTTCCAGGCAGGCTTGGTATTTTCAGGATGCGCTGAAGGGACAAGTTGACCGTTCCGTAATCGGGAACGCTCTTGGTGTTGGCGAAGCCGCGGCGGAGTCCGCTACCGTAGAGAAACTCAGTCGACAACCTCCAGTCCTGCCAGGTGTAAGCTCCACCGGCGGTTGCGGTCCAGCGCTGGTCGTGGTCGAGAAAGACCCAATGTTTGTTAACGAATGCATATTCGGCCGGATCGAAAAGAAATTGGGACGAGCTCCAGTGAACGCCGCGGGCCCAACCCCAGGCCGCGTTGCCGTAAAGCGAAAACGGACCGTGATCGTAGTTGGTGGTCAGCTCGCCGCCGTAAATTCGGCCGCGCTTGTAATTGAATGATGAAAGGATGAGAGCCTGTCCGAATTGGCCCTCGTCCAATGTCGAGTGCGAACTTTTGTAAAAACCGTCGAGACCGACGTTCCAGCCTTCCATGATTTTTTGGGTGACGCCGGCGTCGAAGTAATCTGCTCGCTCCGAACTAATAGTCGAATCCTTGGTGATGGCCGATTCGTTGGTGGTGCCGGTGAACTTGGAAATCGTGCTTTGCGGCACCGCTTCAAGTGGCGGCGGGGTGAAGTAGCGGGCGTAACCCGCGTGTAACACGGTGCCGTCCCACGGCGTGTAAACGACGTTCACGCGCGGGCTCAACTGGTTTTCATCTCTGAAGGCGTTCACGAAATCCAAGCGACCGCCGAAATTAACGGTGAGTTGTTCGAGCGGTTTCCATTCGTCCTGCAAATAGAAGCCGTAGAAGTAACCGTACTTGTCGTTATTATCGACGATCCGCTGCGGCATGTTGCTGATTTGATTGCCGTTGGCGTCGACCGGAAAAACCAGCGTTACTGTGTCGACGGTGGCGTGTTGTTCGGTGAAAATGAAGCCGCCGCGAATCGTGTGCTCGTCGTTGAGTTTGTAACTCGAATCGAACTCGGCGCCGTTGGAAAGAATGTCGCGATCGACCCGGGAGGCGACGCCATTGAAAATCAGATCGCCGACTTCATCGGGACGAAAAAGAATCGAGCTGTATCGATTGAAGACCGACGCCTGGAAATTGAAATCGTCAGATTTCTTCTGGTAGGTCAGGATGTCGTAGTAATTCTCTTCCGATTGGTTCTCATCGAGTTTGGCCGAATTGAAATTCGTGCGTCCCATGTCGTCGAACATTGGCGTTTGGCCCGGATTATTTGGGATTTCGAAATCATTGTGGTTGTGGCCGGCGAGGAGCGAGAAGCGGCTGGTGTCGTCAATGATGTAGGACAGGTAAGCGAATTCCTTGAATTGATCGGTGTCGTCGTGAATCGGGCTGCTGCTGCGCGTTGGATTTTCGATGCCGATGCCGTCGTGCAAATAACTTTGGTTAACGTAATAGCTCAGCTTTCCGGTCACGCCGCCGCGCTCGAGGCTTTCCATGAACGTGTCGAAACTTCCGACATAGATTGACGCTTCGCTGCCGGTAAAGGCCGCGCCATTCTTGGTGTGAATGTCGACAACGCCGGTTTCGCGAAAGCCAAACTGCGCCGGAAGCGCACCGGTCATGAGTGAGATGTTATCGGCAAAGCGCGTTGCCAGTTCCGGACCGAAGCCGGGAATACTTTCCGGCAGAAGCACGTCGTCGATTCGGTACTGCAAATTGGCGTGCTCGCCGCGGACGTGGAGTTGCCCGAACGAATCTCGCGCCACGCCGGGAAAACGCAGGAGCGTTTCGTTAAATGGAGCGTTCTCGCCCTGGGCCTGCGAATCGAGCCGGTCAGGTCCAATGGTGTAGCGCGTGGCGCCCAGGCTCGGGACAATCGCTTCGCGTGAAATGTCCAGTTCCTGGCTGGTCACGTTGACTTGCTCGGCGTGGCCGTTCCCGGCGATGGCGAAGTTGATGGCGACGCCGCCGGTGAAGCTGCGGTAGTTGTTGGCGAAGTTGAAGCCGGCGAGGCCGCTGGTTTTGAAACAGCCTCCTGGGCGGTGACGATTCTCGTAATAAAGAGGATCGCACCAAATGCGATTGGAAATTTTTTCATGAAAGTTGTTTGTCGATCTAGTTTTCAAAGTTTGGTGATTGGTTGTGACGTACGGATTTACTCGAACGCGAATCGAAAGCGGCGCATCTGCACAAATGCGACCGAGAATCAGGCGAAGCGGCCTAACGACTTACTCCGCGCGAGACGCGGTTGGCTTGTGCCGGTTTTAGGCCGGCGGAGCGTGCTCGAAAACAGCAGCGACGAGAAAGACGGGCTGGATCCATCGCGGAGTCAGCTCAGAGATTTCAAACTCACCCAGCGGGACTGGCGCTCTGATTAAAAGCGCGATTGGCGTGTGATCGTAATTACCCGAAGCGATAAAGGTCGCCGCGCAAGTGTGTTCGACCTTGTTCGCGTCCGGATGAACGCGCTCGTGTAACTGGGGAGAGACACTCAGGGTTAGCGTCCAGAGAAAAGCTGCCGAAGCGAGGATCGCGACGGAGGCACGGGCTATCGTGCTACGCTTCATCGACGCCGATTGTCTCTTCCCCCGATGAAGTTAGCAACAATTTTTTGGGAGCGTGAGTTCCGCAGAAAACGAAACAGCCCCGACGGGTCGGGGCTGTTCCACATTTCGAGTTTTCGAATTTTATTGTTTTGGACTGGTCGCCGCAGAAGGCTTCGTCGACGTCTTTTTGCTACTCGCTTTGGACTTCACGCTGGTCGACTTACTCGGTCCCGTAATAGGCCCAATCGTGGCGCTGGTGGTTGGCCCGATCGTCGCACTTGTAGTTGGTCCAATCGTAGCGCTGGTTATTGGACCGATGGTCGCGCTGGTGATTGGCCCAATGGTGGCGCTAGTGGTAGGCCCAATCGTTGCCCCGGTGATAGGTCCGATTGTTGTCTGTGGTTGGGCCAGGCCTTGCGTTTGCCCTGGCATACTTTGCCCCGCGTTCGTCGGCATCGATGTTGCGGGACGGGATCCGCCGGTGCCCGGCGCCTGACCCATGACGTAAGCGGCAAGTGAAAAACCGCTCGCTACAGCGATCGCGAAGACAGTGGAGTTCGCTAGCTTCATTTTTGTTAACCCTTTCGTTTTCTAAGTTTTGACCTTCACCGACCGATGCAGTCGCCCAATGAAGGTGATGAATCGCAGCCTCATCAGAGAATTGCGTTCACCAATCTATTTACGATTTTCGAATGCGGATTGGATGCGACAAATCCGTTGCGCGCGTGAAAACGCTCTAGCTCGGATGTTCGGTGACCCACTGAAGAGCAACCCGGGCCACTTGTCTCGAGTTCTTCAGTTTCAACTTCTCTTTAATGTTGGTGCGATGAGTTTCCACCGTCTTCGGGCTCAGGTTCAACGATTTGGAAATTTCGTGGACGTCCCGGCCTTTGCCGAGGAGCTCGAAGATTTCCAGCTCCCGATCGGTGAGCAGGCTGACCAGGTCATGACTTGAGCGTGGTTGCTCGTCTCCGCCATTTTGTTGGAATTGTTCGGCAATTTCCCGGCTGAGATAACGTTTTCCGTTCAAAGTGTCCTGAAGCGCCGTTGCGATATTATCGATCGCGTCCTGTTTGACGATGTAACCCGTGGCGCCGGCCCGAAGGGCACGGGTCGCGTAAAGCGCTTCTTCGTGCATGGAAAGAATAAGGACGGGGATGTTGGGAAGCTCGCTTCGAATGGTCTTGGTCAACTCGATGCCGCTGGCGCCCGGAAGTCCGATGTCAACAATGACCAGATCGGGTTTGAGCTCGCGAATTGAGGCCATTGCCTCCACCGCCGCGCTGGCTTCGCCGCAAACCACAAAACCCGCTTTTGAATCGATCAGGCGAACTAGCCCTTTGCGCAAAACCGGGTGGTCGTCGACCAGAAAGATGCGCTTTTTGTTTTCTGACATCTAAATATTTAGCGATTCAACTTCACAGCAGGAATGGGCGCATAAAATATCTCCACCGTTGATCACTCAAATCGCTAAATCATTAACTCATTAAATCGCTGATTGTTTCATCCGGTCTGGCCCTCGACCCATTGGGTGGCAAAGCGATTGACTTCGCGCGCATTTTTCAAATTCAATTTCTCCTTGATGTGCGCGCGGTGGGTCTCGACCGTTTTTCTGCTAATGTGGAGTGCGTCGGAAATCTCGTGGACGTCGTGACCTTTTCCGATGAGCTCGAGGATCTCCAGTTCGCGGTCGCTCAGCTTGTCGGTCGGATTGGCCTGAGTGCTTCCGCTGGCGAAATTGGTAATTAATTTCGCGGACATCTGGGTGCTCAGGTAGGGGCGCCCGGCCAGCACTTCCCGAATCGCGCCGATTACATTTTCGAGCGCTTCCTGTTTCATGACGTAACCCTGGGCGCCGGCCCGAAGAGAGCGCAAGGCGTAGAGCGACTCGTCGTGCATCGACAAAATCAACACCGGCAATTTCGCGAACTCGGCCCGAATGTTTTTGATCAATTCGATGCCGTTGGCGCCCGGTAAACTAAGATCCACAATCACCAGGTCGGGTTTTAATTCGCGAATCCGGACCATTCCTTCGGCGGCATCGCCGGCTTCACCACAAATCTTGAATCCGTCGTTGGTGCTGTTGATCAGCTGTTCGAGCCCTTTTCGAAACAGCGGATGATCGTCCACGATGACGATGCGTTTTGATTTTGCCGGCTTGGATGTCGACCCGGACTTGTCGTTTTGGGCGACCGCCGTTTTCATTTGGCTAGTGGGAGATGGAGCGCCACCCGGGTCCCGCCGCGTCGCGGAGATTCCAGTTCCAGCCGGGCTTCGATGGATTGGGCCCGGTACTGCATGATGTGAAAACCCAGACCCGGTCGATGATTTTTAGCGTGTCCATTGAGACCAACGCCGTCGTCGGTAACGCTGAAGACAAATTCGCGCCGTCTTCGAGTCGCTTCGAGAATGATCTCCCTGGCCCGGGCGTGTTTGTTGGCGTTGATCACCGCTTCGCGAAGAATTCGAAAAATCTCGTAGGCGACCCGGTCATCTTCAATGTTCAGTTCGTGTTCACAGCGGAACCGGCATGGAGTCTTCCAGATTTTTCGCTCGGCCAGATCACGAAGCGCGTCTTCGAATCCGGCCGCGTCAATTTGCTCCTTGTGCAAATCGTGCGCGATGTTGCGCGCGTCCATCACCGAATTGTTGATAAGCCGGGCAATCTTCTCCAATTCCGCGGGATCGGCCACGCGGTGGTCCTTCAACCGAAGGGCTGAGGCTCGGGCCATGAAAGCGATGGCGGTGAGTTGTTGGCAGAGACCATCATGCAATTCCTGACCGAGCCGTTCCTGCTCCCGGTCGCTGATTTCCAGGATCTGACCCTCGAGACCTTTGCGGCGGTTGATCTCCGTCTCGAGCTCGGAATTAGCTTCGCGTAACGCGCGGGTCCGCTGGTGGACAATTTTTTCCAGCATCTGTTTCGATCTTCGCAGCCCAAGCTCGGCTTGCTTGCGCGCAGTAATGTCCGCATTCGTTTCCAGAATAGAGGAACGCTTACCAAGTTCGTCGCGATCGACAACCCAATGACTCATCACAAAAATTTTCGTGCCGTCCTTGTGTCGGTGAACGAGTTCTCCTCTCCAACGATTATCGCGCTCAAGTTTTTTGTAGATTTTCCGGAGCGGTTCGGAATGCTCGGTCCGTAACAATTTGTGAGTGACCTGTCCAAAAGCTTCTGTCGCTGAATAGCCATAGAGCTCTTGCGCGCCGCGATTCCAGTAGGTAACGCGGTCTTCGTGGTCGCGGATCAGAATCGCTTCATTCGTCAGTTCCAGCAGGCGCGCCTGTTCGGTCAAACGCAGGTCACTTTTCTTTTGTTTGGTAATGTCTCGCGCGATTTTCGAGACGCCAACAATTTTGCCGTCGCGGTCTTTGATTGGTGAAATGGTCAGCGCGACATCCAGCAAAGTGCCATCCTTGCGAGAGCGAATTGTCTCGTAATGGTCGATCGACCGTCCGCTCCGAATCTTCCTGAGAATCTCCTTCTCCTCACTTTGGCGCTCGGGTGGAATCAGCATGAGTATCGATTTGCCGATAATCTCATTGGCTTTGTAACCAAAAATGCGTTCCGCGCTCTGGTTCCAATCCGTGACAATGCCGTTGAGATCTTTCGCGGCAATCGCGTCATGCGAGGATTGAACCACTGCAGCCAGTCGCAGCGCCGCAGCTTCGGCGCGCTTCCGTTCGGTGATGTCGATCAACATATTGACACCGCCGACAATTCGGCCCATAGCGTCGCGCAGTGGCGTTGGATAAGGGACGAAGCAAATTCGTGAACCATCCGGGCGTTCCGCGATTGCCTCTGCGTTCCGAATGACCCGACCGGTTTTGATCGCGATCGCCATCGGGCATTTCTGGTGCGGCATGCGACGGCCGTCCGGGTAATAGAGTTTCCAAGTCACGCACCACTTGTCGGTTCCGAGTTTCGGAACGCGCCCGGACAATTCGACGCAGGCCTGATTGAAATGGGTAAGCCGCCCCTGGGCGTCGGTGGTATAAACCGCCGCCGGCAGCGCATTGATCATTTCGCGAAATTTCTGCTCCGCTAGGCGAGCCGCCCCCTCGCTGTGTTTGAGATCGTGGATCTCCTCGCGTCGCGGTAAACTATTTTTAAGGCGACGCCTAAGGCTTCGATTACTTGCATTCGCGCCGTTCGAACCCTTGCCCTGCGCGTGATGGGTTCCGTTTCGTTGCCCTTTCGGCCTTTTGCTAGCCGTAATTTTCGTTTTGTTCATGACCTGGAACAAATCGCCCGAAGCTGATCTTACTCGTAAAAGCGTTCCTCGAAAGGCAAAAAGACCGACGTGGGTGGCGAGCGTGGCCAGCAATCTTTCGACGTTGTTCTTGGGACGACCTTTCATCGAATAAAAGTTTTTGCTGCGTCGTCTGAATTGGCCCCGTCCCCAGACCGTGCCGGAGACTTCTTAAATCTGAAGATATGAATTGGTTAGCTATTAACTGGAACAGGCGTACAGGAGAGGAGACGGTCCCCTGATGCGCACGCTTGCAAAGCTGATTGAAACTGAACTGGAGAAACAGGAGATCTGCGCCGTTTACAATTCGCACCTCGGGCGGGTGTGGCCGAAAAGTATGAGCGCAGCCAAGCGAATGCAGCAGATCAAGCAATTTGCCAGGCAGCGTGGACTCGCGGTCACCTTTTACGATGTCGGATTGTGCGCGATTTTCGAAAAAGCGAAAGCTCCCGCGCGGGGCACGAAAAGAGTATTGGTGCTCGATAGGGATGGCCACGTAGACGGCGATGGCTACCTGGACGGCGATGGTCAGGTAGACGGCGACGGCGCGAAGCCGTCGCGAAAGCGGCGCAGCTAGTAACCGCGGTTAAGCGTTTTTCGCGGGCGAAGGATTTACGATCGTCGGACTGGACGATTCCTTTTTTTCCGCTGGATTTGTGACATTCGTCTCTTTTTTCTCATACGTCGCAAACGGCCCGGTCCGCGTGCTTCTCGATCCGATTGCGGAATGGAACCGATTTGGGTCTGTTTCGAATTGACCGTCGGGCTATTCCTTGTCACTCTGCGCCCCTTTTAGGGGTTCAGAATGGCTCGGGGTATCTTATTAAGAGAGGGACCGATCCGTGCTGTCTGCGTCCTGGCGTGGTTTTTCGCTGCGTTAACTGCACGCGGCGCCGGCGCTCCAGCAGATGGGCCGGTGGTTGAGATCGTCACCGCATTGTCGCCCACCTTCGTTCCATTGCCGGCCGACGAGGATTTCACCGGAAACGGGTTAATTACCCAGGCGTTCGGCAAGAACGACGGACCGGTGGAATACGCGGTCCATCTGAATGTGCGCGGCGCCTACAACGACAACATCGCGTTCACCCACACGAACCGGTTGGACGACAACTACATTCAAATTCAACCGAGTCTGATGCTCGGCATCGGCGATGTTGTAAAAACCGAAACGTTTCTGGCTGCGATTTATGCGCCGAGCTTGTATCGATATGACGACCACACCGAGTTCGATTCGGATCAGCATCTGGTCCGGGTGTTGGGTGGAATTAAATCCGGCAACCTGATCCTGCGACTGACCCAGGACGTGGCGATTCTGAACAACATCGTTCTCGCGGCGAGTAGCCAGGAGCGGTCATCCCTCGGCGCATTAAACGGACGGACCGATCTCGATATTTACAACACCCGGTTGGCGGCGAACTACAACATGACGCCAAACGATTTTCTGTTCTCGGAATTGAAAATGACCCGGAACGAATATGCCAGTCCGCTGGTTAGCTCGGAGCTATACGCGGCCGATCTTTATTTGAATCACGGTTTCTCTCGGTCGCTGGTCCTCGGGGTCGGCGTCGAAGGCGGTTACAACACGGTCGATTTTCCGGCGCCCAATCAGTCGATGGTTCAGGCCAACGGACATTTGCGCTTTACCCCGGATGAGCGGTTCAGCATTGACGTTATTGCCGGCGCGGAAATTCGGACTTTCGAACATATCGCGCGCGAATCTTTCACGACGCCTGTATTTTCCATTTCCGCAACCTGGCTGCCCTGGGACAACACTCGCTTCATCTTCGGCGCGACCCGGCAGATTTATAATTCTGCCGCCCAGACCGCCCAGGATTACGTCGACACAAATTTGAGCGGGACCATCCGCGAGCGGATCTGCCAGCAGTTGTATTTTATCGTGGTCGGCGGTTACGAGCACGTTGAGTACTTCAACGCGATCGACTCACCAAACCCGCTGCCGACTTTGGAAGATGATTATTTTTACGTCCAACCTTCTGTCGATCTTCTGTTGACCCGCTTTTGGTCGTTAGGCGGATATTATTTGCGCCGGGAAAACTCGGGCTCGGTGTCGACGGTTGGCTTTTACAGCAACGAATACGGGGTGCGGACGTCGATTAAGTTTTAATTTCGCCCGGCCCGAGCACGACTACGCGGCGTGGGCTTTGGAATGATAAAGCCCCCGGCGAAATCGGTCCGAGGGTGGACGCAGTCCGGCCAGGTATTGGGCGTCGAACGCGCGCAACGCGGCTTCGACGGTTTGCCCGATTCCAACAATACCTTCCTCAACATTCGGGCCGAGCAAGGCGACCCAAAGCTGTCCACGATAAATCAGCTGCGGTCTTCGCGCGGCAGACGGGCTTCCCGGGTGGGCGGCGCAATACCGCTCCATTCTTTCCATCGCTGCAAGCGTTGGATCACCTAAAATTTGCCCGCCCCGTTTGGATCGGCCGGTTGTCTTCATTCCAACCTCAAAACGTAGAGATCGCGGGGATTGGATGTGCTTTTCTAGTGCAAACCGAAGCCTGGCTCGCCAATTCCGGCGGGACCAACCGGATGGCACCTGCGGCGGATGACAGCGGCATCAGATTTCCACCTATGATTCGATCTGCCGTTCCGCTGATTGCCAGCAGTCGCCGGATCGAGCGATGATCCGCGCAATGTCGCCCCTGCTTTCTCCCATCGAACTGTCGGACGCCGAAAAACTTGAGATCCTGCAACGACTGGATCGTTATCGAAAATGGCACTCGCTGGAAGAGAAGCGTTATTGCCTTGCTTGTGGCCACATCATTAATGGCCACGGCGTCTTGGTCGTAGGCGGAACCCGCGGCACCGGCCCGTTGCGTTTGATCTGTCCCACCGAGCGTTGTCATTCCATTCCGATGGATTGGGTCATCCCGAGCGACGAAGTGTTGGCGAGAATGTCTTTGTTAGAAGCGGAAGAATCGTTGTCCCGAAGAAAAACGATTGTGCAGTCGCGGGAAAAGTTTTCCGTCCGACTGCGACGGTTCGCGAAGCAGTTTCGGCGAGCGGCCTGAAACTTATTTACCAAGACCGCGCCAGGATCATCGCGCTAGCGTTTTGTTTGTTCCTCGTCCCAAGTGCCAGTCGTCTAAGGGTTTGACCTATCACTCAACCGGTGTCTCTCCCGATTGCGCGAGACGCCTTAACTCCTCATCGTTGATGAGTTGTGAAAATGAACGTGATGAAAGGAACGAAGCTAACTCGTTAGGGGAATCTCTATGTTTAATCCAGCTTTGCAGTATACGACGGGCTCAGCGGTTTCGGACGAAGCGCTGATGGAGGCAATCACCGCGCAGCGTCCGGAGGCGTTGACGGAATTTTATTCGCGTCACGGCGGCCGGCTGAAATCAGTGATCGGCAATGTCGTTCACGAAGAAGGCGATGCCGACGACGTGCTGCAGGACATCTTGTTGCAGATCTGGCACGAGGCCGATCATTACTCTCCGAAAGCGGGCAAGCTGCTTGGTTGGGTTGTCACTCTGGCTCGCCGTCGCGCGATCGATCGACTTCGCCGCAAGCAGGCGTATTGCCGGGCCAAGGAGCGTTACCAGGAACACGTCAACGAACAGCCGGTGGCGGCCGACAATCACTCGTCGAACGACGAGATCTCACGCGCCGACCTGCGTCAATTTCTCCATAAGCGGTTGAATGTGCTGCCGCATCATCAGCGCGAGGCCCTCGAACTGGCATTTTTTGCTGGAATGAGTCATCGCGAGATCGCGGCGGTGACCCGTGCGCCGCTTGGAACGGTCAAGACGCGCCTCGAACTTGGTTTGCAGAAGTTGACCCAGTCGCTGAAACCGTTGCGACACAAGATTTAGTTTCAGGGCGCCGGGAGCTCCGTCAAAAACACGGCCTCAGGGAATGGAGCTCCCGGCAGGGCTTTTAGGCAAACGCCGGTTGCCTGTCGATCTTTAATTCGAAGAAACTGTTGTAGGGCGTCTGTGTCAGACGCCAAACCCGAGCAGCCGTCTCACAGAGACGGCCTACAATGCCGCTGAAATTCGGCGCCAATGTGTTATCTTTGCCGCTAATGGAAACGCCCCAAATAACCGCATACTTGAAAACTTATTGTGGCTGGAGCGCCGGAGTTCGGGCTGCCTTGGCCAAATACAATTTGCCTTACGCCGAGAAGGATATCATTCAGAATCCCGCTTTTCGCTGGGAAATGGAAACCAAGAGCGGCCAACCGCTTTCACCCTGCGTTGAAATTAACGGTCACATGCTGGCGGATGTTAGTGGCGAGGAAGTCGAAAAATATCTGATCGACAACAAGTTGGTCCAACCGAGCGCGGCGCAAACAGACGTTCCGCTGAACGCTCCGTGCCCGACCGAACAGCACGAAGGCACGGTAAAACTGAATTTCTAAATCGTGTAGAGGCGCGTGTCCTCACGCGCACTAAATTGATTTCCCGACTGCGGCTGGGGACAGCCGCCACTACAATTATTCTTCTTCAGCTTCCGGATCAGGCTTGAGGCCTTCTTCCTCCATTTTCCGGAGGACATCGCTCATGTCGTCGACTTCGTCCCAAACCTCCTGGCTGACGTAGATCGGCGCCTTTTGCTGCGTCGCCAGGGCGATGCAATCGCTTGGCCGGGCATCGAGCTCAACAATTTTTTTCTGCTGCAACTCGTTTTCCGCCCGGATGATCGCGCGCGCGTAGTAGGTCGCGTTCTTGAGGTCATTAATGATCACGCGCTCCACTTTTGCCCCGAGAGCGGTCATGAGGTGCGCCATCAAGTCGTGCGTTAACGGTCGCTCCTTGGTGATGTCGCGCATGAACATGGTGATCGCGCTGCCCACGGTCTGATCGACGTAGATGATGAAGACCTTGTCGTTGTTCCCGATAAAAACCGCGCAACCGCCGCTCGTCGGCAGGACCGCACGCACCTGCACCTCGATCACCGTTTTGTTCATCCCGGGCGAACGTTATCCGCAGGGAGAGGAAAAACAAGCGAGCCCAATTCGCGCGGCGTTGCCGGACAAAAATTTTTAGCAAGCAGGCTTGAATGTTGGCCCAGGTGATTGATTATGCGGATCACCTTAATTTCGTCGCGCCAGAAAAATGAAGAACGAGTGGGACATTGAAGCCGCGATCGCGACTTACAATGTTGATGCGTGGGGCGGGGGATATTTCACGGTCAACTCCGAGGGCAACGTTGTGGCCAAACCTCTTCAGGACAATGGCGGTACCATCAGCATACTGGAAGTCGTCAACGAAGCGCGGGCCCGGGGATTGAGTTTTCCGCTGGTGATCCGTTTCCAGGATTTGCTTCGTCACCGGGTTGAATCGGTAAACCTCGCGTTTCAAAACGCGATCGCCGAATTCGGCTATCAAGGAGCCTTTCGCGGCGTTTTCCCGATCAAGGTCAATCAATTGCGCGAGGTGATCGAGGAGATCGTCGAAGCGGGCCAGCAGTTTCACTTCGGTTTGGAAGCGGGCAGCAAACCCGAATTGGTCGCGGCGCTGGCCATGCACAAAGACGCGGAGAGCCTGATTGTCTGCAACGGCTACAAGGACCCGGCCTTCATCCGGATTGCGTTGCTTGGCCGCAAACTTGGCAAACGCGTGGTCATCGTGGTTGAAAAAATCGAAGAGTTGGAAGCGACCATCCGCGCTTCGAAAGAAGTAGGGGTCGAGCCGATCATTGGCATTCGAGTCCGGCTCCACAGCAAAGGTTCCGGCAAATGGTCTCCCAGCGCCGGTGAGAACGCGAAGTTTGGTCTCGATACCACCGGCTTGGTCACCGCGAGTGAAATGTTGAAAGCAGCCGGCCTTGCTCATGCCCTCAAGCTCATCCATTTCCATGTTGGCTCGCAGGTCCCCGATATTTCCACGATCAAGCGCGCGGTGCGGGAAGCCGCTCGGTATTACGCAAAGATGGCGAAACTCGGCCACGAACTTGGTTACCTCGATGTGGGCGGAGGTCTCGGGGTCGATTACGACGGCTCGCGGAGTGATTTCGACAGCTCGGCCAACTATTCACTGCAAGAATACGCGAACGACGTCGTCTGGAACATTATGGACGTGTGCGACTCGGAGAAAGTTCCGCATCCCAACATCGTGAACGAAGGCGGGCGCGCGGTCGTCGCGCACCACTCCGTGCTGGTCATGGAAGCGTTTAGTTCAATCGAGAAGACCGTGCCGAAGTTGCGAATCGAAGCCGGCGAAAAGGATCACAAGCTCGTCGGAGATATTCTCGACGTGAAACAGCGATTGAAGCGCGGCAATCGAATCGAAAGCTTGCACGATATTCAGCAGATCAAGGAGGAATCGCAGGAAACGTTTAATCTTGGTCTGCTCGAACTCGAATCGAAAGCGAAGATAGACACCGTTTACTGGCAGTTGGCCCAGCAAATCGTGAACATGCATCGCGGGCTGCGTTACGTGCCCGATGAAATCAAGGAACTCGAGACTTCGTTGGCCGATCAATACATCTGCAATTTTTCCGTGTTCCAATCGTTGCTGGATCATTGGGCTCTCGGGCAACTTTTCCCGATCATGCCGATCCATCGATTGACTACGCCGCCGGACCGCTCCGGCACCATCGTCGACATCACCTGCGATTCAGACGGCAAGGTTTCCAAGTTCACGGATTTGCAGGACGTGCGAGACACTCTCCCGCTTCATCGGATCATTCCGGGTGAAATTTATTACCTCGGTGTTTTTATGGTGGGAGCCTACCAGGACATCATGGGCGACCTTCACAACTTGTTCGGCCGCGTTACCGAAGTGCATTTGTTTCTTGATCCGGACGAGGAATCCGGCTGGTACATCGAGGAAGTGATTGAAGGCAGCACCATCGGCGAAGTGCTTTCGATGACGCAATGGGACAAGGTTCAGCTCATGCAATTGCTCAAGGCGCAAGTGGACGCCGCGATCAAAACCGATTTCCTCAAGCCGAGCGACGCGATGAAACTGCTAACCGATTACGAGCGGCTACTTCAGGAATACACTTATCTTTCTCTCAACGGGACCAAACCAGCGCCACAGCCCGGCAACTGGTTACCGCTAAGTTAAGCGAGCTGCTACAAAGTTGCCGATGGCGTCGGCGATTCTTCGATCGACATCTTCCTGGGTTTCAGTTCCGAGATCTTTCTTGCGCAAGATCAGCGAATGATCGCCGCCCTCCACGATCTGTAAATAATTCGGCGCCGTCATTTTGGCGCGAACGGATTCGAGCAAATCGAGAGGACAAAGAGGATCGCGTGTGCCTTGGACGAAAAGGATTGGCGTTCGCAAATCCCGCAGGACTTGATCGCGCAGTTTCGATTGGTCGCCCATGGCGCAGAGCGGATAGCCGAGACAAATCAGTCCGCTCACTTTTTCTTTCAGCGCGACATGGCAACCAATTCGGCCACCCATGCTTTTGCCGATCAGGAACGTTGGTCCGGGAAACTTCTGACGTGCCGTCGCCAGTGCGGCGCGGTGCGCTTCGATTAATTGCGGAAAATTGTCCGGTCTTTTCCGTCCCTCCCGCATGTAGTCGTAGTCGAACGTTTCAACATCACCGATTTCGCCAAGTCGTTTTTTCCACCGCTGTATCCACAGGTGGGACGACGGCGCGCCCGCGCCGGGCGCGAAAAGAAAGGAAGGTTTCATGCAATTCGTCGAATCACGGTCACATGAAAATTGCCCAGCGCTTTAGCGCTGGGAATTGAATCCATTCAATGATCGAGTCCGTCAAGGACGACAGGGTTCTCCTTTCGTTCCAGGCGGGACTCGTTCTTTTGTATGCCCAAAACCCAGCCTTGAAAGGCTGGGCTATCTTTGAAATTAAACGCGTAAATCGCATTTGTTTTAACATTCTTGCCGAATTGCAAGAGACCAATTAAAACATTTTTTCGTTATGGCTGGTGCAAATGGGCGGCTCCTTTCCGCAGCGTAACTTGAACTTTCGCAATGCTTTTTAATTCCCTCACCTTTGTTGTTTTTTTCGTTGTGGTGGTGGCGCTCTATTGGAGCGTGCGCGGCTGGGAACTGCGAAAGAATGTCCTGGTCGTCGCCAGCTACATTTTTTACGGCGCCTGGAATCCGCCGTTCGCCGCGCTGCTCTTCACGACCACCGCCATGGATTTCTGGCTCGGGCGACAAATTGGAAAGGCTCAAAATCGTTCGGCCAAGAAACGCTGGTTGGTCGCGAGCGTTTGCATGAACCTGAGCATGCTCGGCTTTTTCAAGTACGGGAATTTTCTGCTCCAGAATTTTCAATGGCTACTCGGGCGGGTCGGGATCATTTATCAACCGCCGCATCTGGATATTTTGCTCCCGGTCGGAATTTCTTTTTACACCTTTCATTCGCTCTCTTACACCCTCGATATTTATCGGGGCGTGCTGCAGCCGACCCGGTCGTTGCGCGACTTTATTCTCGCAGTTTCGTTTTTCCCGCAGCTGGTGGCGGGCCCGATCGTCCGGGCGGGCGATTTTCTGCCGCAGCTTCACCATCCGCCGCGACTTAAGCCTAACCAATTTCTGTGGGGACTGGCCCTGATGACGCTCGGTTTGTTCGAGAAGACCGTTCTCGCCGACACTCTGCTTTCGGGGCCGGCCGATCGGATTTTTGGTTATCCCGGCCCTCTGGTTGCCCTGGATTCCTGGGCGGGCGTGCTCGCGTTTGCCGGACAAATCTTTTTCGATTTCGCCGGTTACTCCATCTGTGCCATTGGAGCGGCGCTCACATTGGGATTTCATCTTAAGGACAATTTCCGTTTCCCCTACGCCGCAATCGGCTTCTCCGATTTCTGGCGCCGCTGGCACATCTCGCTTTCCACTTTTCTGCGCGATTACCTCTACATTCCGCTCGGCGGGAATCAGGTCCGTCCGTTTCGAATGGCGCTCAATCTCGTCATTGTAATGTTTCTGGGCGGTCTCTGGCACGGCGCGGCCTGGACCTTTGTGGTCTGGGGCTTATTGCACGGCTCGTATCTGGTTATCGAACGCGTGCTCCGGATATTCTTTGAAAACAAAACCTGGGCCGGCCATCCACTGACCCGCGTCCTGGCGGGGTTTGCGACCTACGGCGCGGTGTGTATCGCATGGGTCTTTTTTCGCGCGTCGGATTTTACCATCGCCAGCCGAATGTTGAACGGAATGTTCGGCGGTCATCCGACCGGCGACATGATTCTCACTACCCGCGAAATTTTGCAGATTGGAATTGTCACCGTCGGTGTGATTGCAATGCACTGGACGATGCGTGACGAATCGTTCGAGACAACAGTGATGCGTTTGCCGGCTTGGGCGATCACCGCCATCGGATCGTTCATGGCCTTCGCCATTATTTTTACTCAGGGAACCAGTAATGCGTTCATTTATTTCCAATTTTAAACAACGGCTTCGCCTTCCACGGATGTTTTTCCGCAAACCATCGCGGGAAGAACAGATTCACGGCGGTCCGCCGCTGGAATTCGAGCGGCCGATTCCGCCCGCGCCCTGGCGCGGAATTGCCGTAGTGATCACGGTCGTTGTGATCGCCGCCACGGTAGGGTGGGAATTGCATGCGCGTGCCCTCGGCTACGCCCCGACTTTGAACGACAACGAAGATCTTTGGACAAAAGCGCGCCGAAAAGTGCAGCCGGAATCGATCGTCATCATCGGCGATTCGCGGGCCTGGTTCGATGTCGATCTTGATGAATTCGAAAAAGGCTTGGGAAAACGACCAATCCAACTGGCGATGGCTGGCTCTACCGTGGGGCCGGCCTTGGCCGATCTGGCCGAAGACAAAAACTTCCATGGCACGATAATCTGCAGCTTCGTCCCGATGTTGTTTTTCGCGCCGCCGGGCAGTCCACCGATGGAGCGCGCCGAAAAAGGCGTGAAACGATTTCGCAATCAAACGCCTGCCCAACGGGCGAGCGAGGAACTCGGGATGTGGCTGGAAGAGCGTGTCGCGTTCTTGAAGCCCGACGATTTAAGTCTCGACGGCCTCTTGAACCAATTGCCGATTCCGAACCGGCCCGGCGCCCGCGTCCCACCAACGTTCCCGCCCTATTTTCAAACGGAAGATCGCGAACGTCGCGCGCGAATGTGGGAGAAATGCGCCGAGCCCGGAAGCGAACTCGCGAAACGGATCCAACAAATCTGGCTCCCCCTATTCACGCCGCCTCCGCCTCCGAGTTACATCCCGCCGGATGTTTTCATGGCGAAGATGAAAGAGGGAATTCAGAAACGGTTTGCCGATACGGCGGCCGCCATTGACAAAATTCGCGCTCGCGGCGGCAAGATTGTATTCGTGCGCTTCCCGAACAGCGGCGGGTTGAAAGAACTCGAGGACAAAATCATGCCGCGCCAACAGAGCTGGGACCCGCTGCTTCAAATGACGCACGCGCCCGGAATCTATTATTCGGACTTTTCGGATTTGTCGGGATTCAATTGCCCGGAATGGTCGCATCTGACTGCCGGCGACTCGGTAGAGTTCAGCAAACGTCTGGTTCCGCACCTTCGCGAAGCGCTGAAGATGTAAACGCCGCGCCGGAGCCGGCGAAGGCGGGGCATGCCGATCGTGCTGACGTTGAACGTTGAACGTTGAACGTTGGGCGTTGAGCGTTGAGAGTTGTCGGTCACATGACGCTAACTCCAATTTCCATCAAAGCCGCAATGCAGAGCGACGCGCCGGTTAACGCGATCCAGGTTCAGGGCTGGGTGCGAACGCGGCGTGACTCAAAAGATTTTTCCTTCATCGAGCTGAACGACGGATCCTCGTTGAAAAATCTTCAGGTCATCGCGCGCAATTCGCTCCCGAATTATTCCGACGTTCAAAAGTTGACGACCGGCGCGTCGGTTCGGGTGAATGGCGCATTGATCGCGTCTCAGGGTAAGGGACAAAAATGGGAACTCGTTGCCGACACGATCGACATCGTCGGCCTGGCGGATGATTCCTATCCGCTGCAAAAAAAGGGACATACCCCGGAGTTTCTGCGTGAAATCGCGCATCTGCGGCCGCGCTCGAATCTTTTTGGATCCGTGTTTCGTGTGCGAAGCCGCCTCGCATTCGCGATTCACAAATTTTTCCAGGAACGAGGTTTCGTCTACGTTCACACCCCGATCATCACCGGCAGTGATTGCGAAGGCGCCGGCGAATTGTTTCGGGTTTCGACGATGGATCTCAAAAATCCGCCACAAAAGGGCAACGAAATCGATTATGCGAAGGACTTTTTTGCCCGCCAAACCTATCTTACGGTCAGCGGCCAGCTGGAAGCGGAAGCGTTCGCCTGCGCGTTGTCGAAGGTCTACACCTTTGGCCCGACCTTTCGCGCCGAAAATTCGAACACCTCGCGTCACGCCAGTGAATTTTGGATGATCGAGCCGGAAATGGCGTTTTGCGACTTGAACGGCGACATGGACCTCGCCGAAGAGATCGTAAAGTATCTCGTCCGCGACATTCGCGAGAATTGTCCCGATGAAATGGAATTGTTTTCCAAATTCGTGGACAAAGAACTGGTCGCTCGGCTGGATTTTGTGCTCGAACGGCCGTTTCAGCGCACGACTTACACGGAAGCGATCAAGCTTTTGGAAAGAAGCGGCGAGAAATTCGAGTTCCCCGTCGAATACGGATTGAACCTGCAGTCGGAGCACGAACGTTGGCTCACCGAAAAGCATTTCAAATGTCCGGTGACGGTTTTCAATTTCCCGAAAGAGATTAAACCGTTTTACATGCGGTTGAATGACGATGGAAAAACCGTGACCGCGATGGACTTGCTGGTGCCGGGGATCGGCGAAATCGTCGGCGGCAGTCAGCGCGAAGAACGACTCGACGTTCTCCAGGAAAACATGCGGCGTCACAAAATGGACCCTGCCGATTACAAATGGTACCTGGACCTTCGCCGTTACGGCACCGTCCCACACGCCGGCTTCGGTCTTGGCTTTGAACGCATGCTCATGTTCGTCACCGGTGTTTCAAACATTCGCGATGTAATTCCGTTCGCCCGCACCCCCGGCAGCGCCGAATTTTGATTGTGCGGAAAGGCGCGCATCGGCGTCATTGGCCGATGCGGTTTCGTTTGGGTAGGTCGCTAGCCGGGGTCAGCACGTAGAAGTAGAATAGATGCTTCCCTCGCCTGCTTATCACCTCGCCGTCCGCGCCGTCGGGATAAACCTCGTGCGTCAAATCCCGATAGTGCTCGTCTCCCGGAAAGAAGAGGAACGCTAGCCGCCTGTTTCGAGGATTCATAGATGGCAACTTCGCGGCAGGGTTGGTCAGCATCGACCACTCCTGGTCGGCTACCAAGTACCGCGTTGTTGTGGGGTCGTAGGCGGGCGAGCGCTGACCAACCGCAAACACCTGATATCCTGGGCCAAGCGATGCCAGGTACCGGCTTTGGGCAGTCTCAATTTCATAGCTTCGCTGGGCCGACCTGTACGCGCTGCTTCTCAGGGTTTCGGGATCGGCGTAATAGCGATGAAAATAGAAATCCAGATTGAGCCAGCCAAGCAGTAAGAGACCAGCTGTGAGCGCCGCAGGCAAGATCCAGCGCAATCGGATCGGCAACTCCGGCTGAGCGGCGGAGATCCATGCTCCTATTGGCACAGCTAGCGCGACATAGAATGCCGGGAACGCTGGAGTCCAGTGGTTCAGCGTTGGGGGGACGCTGCTCGTGGAAGCCACGAGTGTGCCGCCGATGAGCAGAACGCCAACTCCGGACGCGAGCATGAGGAACGCAACTGGATGACGCCAATGCCATAAAAACAACGCAGCCCCTAACAAGAGCAGAGCGGCTTCCGCAGGCAGGAGCAGTGGCGCGAAGAATATGATGTCTTGCGAGCTATGAGTGCTTATGCCGAGCAGGTTTTCAGAAAATGTGGGCCAGAGAGTTTTGCACGTGTTTTGGAAATCTCTAAACGTGGTCGGAATGTGAGGAGACCATATCAAGAGGCTCGCCCCTCGACCGAAATAGAGATCGGGCTTCCGGACAAAATGGAACAGGAGCGGACCGAATCCCACGAAATAGCCCAGGGCGAGTACCGAAGAACTGCTCAGACAGTGACGCATCTGGCGCCCGTGAAAAATTAGTATGAAGCAGACGAACAGCAGGAGAATGAATGGCAAGAGTCGTGTGCCATAATAGAAGTATTCACTCAGGCCAGCCGCCAGGCCGGCCAGCGCCCAATCCAGCGGCCGGCGCGACCGCAGCGCGCAGAACACGAAAAAGAAGCAAGACGCCCAGAAGAACTGTGTCGTGATGTTATTAAGCGCGAGACGACTGTAGTGAACATCAGAAGCGCTGAAGGCCAGGATTGCCGCACCAGCTATTGCGGCAGATCTGCTCCATGTTCCGCGGATCAGCCCATAGAGCGGCAGAACGGTAGCCGCACCGAACAAAGCGGCAGGGAGCCTTAGCATTGCAAGCGTGCGACCACCGGCCTTAAGAAACAACGCAACTATCCAGAACCATAGAGCCGGCAAGTCGATGCCATCCCACAGCGTGCTAAACATTGACGGGGCAGAACCGGTGGGATTTATGTAAGATTGAGTGGCGACAGTGCCGGTCATTATTTCGTCCGGGTAAATGTTGTCGGGGAAACTGGTGATATCCCAAACTCGGGTAAGCAATCCCAGAAGAACCAGCCCGACCAGCAAGACTGTCTCCCAAGCCGGCCACCGAGTGACAGGCAGTTCACCGGCGGGACCGACAGCCGAATGTGGCCAAAGGACGGTAGAGATCAGCAGCACGCCGATGCCTGCCAGCCATAGAATACCGGCCAGCCCAAAAGTGTCGTTCGGAGCCGCCAGGTAACGGAGATCTGCCGCCAGCGCGAGTAGCAGCGCGCTTGCTGCTCCGAGCAAACAGAAGAAGCGGCTGCGATCTAAATCGGCTGTCGGAGCTACGGGCTGGCGCGGAAAAGCCGGTATCCATTTCTGCCGTCCCCAGACGATCACGGCCAGCACTGCTGCGCCGATCAGCAGCAAAACTGCCCACGGTCGGGCCGGCTCATTTTGCAACAATAGAGTGCCGAGCAGCGAACCCAGGAAAGCGATCAGGCCTCCCCAAATATTCCTCTGCTTTCTGATCCACATCATTTTGCCCGTTATTGGCCGTGTCTCCCAAAGAATTTTTCCATCACGAGCAACAAGTTCAGTCGCCTTGTCTGACCGCGTCGGCAAAGGCAACTTCACCGGACTTTAGATCTAATTCCGCTTCTTTTGGCGTGCCAAAGATACGGGCGCGATGGTCGTCGAATTCTTTTTCCCAGCGCGCGACGACCACAGTGGCAAGGCAATTGCCGACTACGTTGACGGCAGTCCTTCCCATGTCCATCAACTCATCCACTCCGAAAATTACGGCGACACCGATCGGTCCGAGCCCGGCCGGGATAAATGAATTCAAAGCCGCGAGCAAAATCACCAGTGACGAACGCGGCACTCCGGCAACGCCTTTGGATGTCAGCATCAACGTCAGCATCATCGTGATTTGCGAAGCCAATCCCATGTGCCAGCCCATGGTCGTCTCGGCGGCCTGCGCGACGAACACTGACGCCATCGCGAGATACAATGTCGATCCCGCGAGGTTGAATGAGTAACCGGTCGGCATGACGAAACCGACGATCGACGGTGGAACGCCGAATCGTTCCATTGCCTGCATCGCTTTCGGCAAAGCCGATTCGCTGCTGGTAGTAGCAAATGCGATCGCGGCCGGCTCGCGCACCGCGCGGAAAAACTGTCGCAATGGAATCCGCGCGATCCAGATGACGATTCCGAAAACGACAATCACAAAAATGATCAACGCCAGATAAAGCGAGCCGATGAGCTTGCCGAGATTGATGAGCACGCCCGGCCCTTGGGTGCCGATCGTGTGGGCCATCGCCGCGCCGACGCCGATCGGCGCGAACATCATCACGTAGTTTGTGACCTTGAACATGATTTGCGCCAGGCTGTTCATCGCCCGGACGATCGGTTGACCTTTTTCGCCAACCGCCGAGACGGCGAGCGCAAACAAAACGCTAAACGCGACGATTTGCAGAACATCGCCGCGAGCCATCGCGTCGAGAATGCTCGAGGGGAAAATGTGCACGACGATGTCGGTCAAGCTTTGGGCATGGGCTTGCCCGATCGTTTTAGCGACGTCGACGTTGCTGGCTTCGAGAGTCACGCCTGCACCCGGTTTAATGAGATTCACCACAGCCAGTCCGACGAAGAGGGCTGCCGTCGTGACAATTTCAAAAAACACGAGCGCTTTGATTCCGATCCGGCCGACTTTTTTTAGCGCGCCCGCGCCGGCAATGCCGACCACGATCGTTGAAAAAACCAGCGGCGCGATGATCGACTTGATCAGATTGATGAAGATGTCGCGGAGAAAATAAACTTTGTTGCCCCAGTCCGGCCGGAGCCAGCCGATAAGCGCTCCGACAATCAAGCCGATCATGATCTGGGTGGTCAGGGAGGGTCGATACCACGGGCGGCGAGAGACTTTCGGACTCATTCCGGGTGGATTAACACAAAGGGCGAGCTGGATCGAGCATCTGTAGGGGACGCTGTTAGCGTCCCGTTTTGGGAAGCAAACCGCTTCCCCTACAGTTAAGATTGCGCTCCATTAACTCGTGTTTCTGACCCACCTCGAATGTAGCGCGTGCTGCGAGTGGCATGAGTGGCAGGGCTTGCAAAATCTGTGCACGAAATGCGGCAAGCCACTTTTCGCGATCTATGATCTCGAGAGCGTTCCCAAACTTGAATGCAAAATGCATTCAAGTTTTGCGGGGAGCGATAGGTCCCTTTGGCGGTGGCGGGAATTATTGCCGCTGCCGAAAGACGTTGAGCCGGTTTCGTTGGGTGAAGGAGGAACGCCGTTGCTTCAATCGAAGAAATTCGGCCGCGACGCAGAGGTCGATCTTTGGATCAAGGACGAGTCGATCAATCCGACTCAAAGTTTCAAAGCGCGCGGGATGAGCGTCGCCGTCTCGATGGCGAAATATCTTGGAGCGGAAAAACTGGCGGTGCCGAGCGCGGGCAACGCGGGTGGGGCGATGGCAGCGTACGCAGCGCGCGCCGGGCTCGAAGCACACGTCTTTATGCCGCGCGACACGCCCCGCGCAAACATCATCGAATGCCGCGAAGTCGGCGCGCACGTCACGTTGATCGATGGATTGATCACCGATTGCGGAGCAGAAATCGCAAAGCGTAAAGAAAAGGAAGGCTGGTTCGACGTTTCGACCTTGAAGGAGCCATATCGAATTGAAGGCAAGAAAACCCTCGGACTCGAAATCGCCGAGCAGCTCGATTGGAAACTTCCGGATGTGGTCCTTTACCCAACTGGCGGCGGGACCGGCCTTATTGGAATGTGGAAAGCGTTCGATGAAATGGAAAAGCTCGGCTGGATCGGAAATGAGCGGCCGCGCATGTTTTCGGTCCAGGCGAGCGGTTGTGCCCCAATCGTCAGCGCGTATGAAGCGGGCGAAAAGTTCGCCGCCGAATTTCCAAACGCTCACACCGCGGCATCAGGATTACGCGTGCCGAAAGCGATTGGCGATTTCTTGATGCTCGATATTTTGCGAAAATCAAAAGGGGGCGCGATTGCGGTTGAGGATGACGAGATGATTCGCGCAGTTCGCGAAGTCGGATCAAAAGAAGGTCTGTTTGTTGCGCCGGAAGGGGCTGCGTGTTTTGTCGCGCTGAAAAAGTTATGCGCTTCCGGCAAGATCGGGCGCGGCGAGCAGGTCGTGATTTTCAACACCGGTTCGGGCATCAAATATCTCGACGTGTTCGAAGCCGCTGCGACTACTTAACTTTATAGCGCACGGTCTGGATCAATTCGTCGTCGAGGTAGACATCGATCTTGTAATCGCCGGGCGGAAAGGGCTTGCTGTTGCTGGACAGCGAGAAGTTTGCGAGGCGGCTATCATCGTCCGGGACCAGTTCTTTCGTCCAAAGCTTCTGATTGGTTGCGCCGCCGGCGTTAAGGTTCGTCCAGATAGTTTTGATGTGAGTTCCTTCGGCTCCTTCGGCCAGCTTCACGACAATGTGCTGGGGATTGTCGGCCGGTTTGAAATTTTCAACCGGTTGCAGTCGGTCGCCGTTCTCGCGGGCAAGGGTGATTGATTCGACGCGCTCATCGGCCGTTTCCTCTTTCGAGCTTTCCTCTTCGGACTCACTTGCCGCTTCCGGAGAGCTTTTTTTCAGATCAATCATTTCACCTCCGTCGATTTGTACCGCCAGTTTGGAAAATTCCCATTTGCCGGCGGACTTGGTGCCGACCGCGTAAATCGTTCCTTTTCCTTTCGGGCCGGAAATGGGAATCGCGATGTCGGCTTCGCCTGTTGGACCGTTTACGTTCGTCTTTCCTGACGGAACCAAACCGTCCTCAATGGGAGTTCCGAGCGCAGCAATCACGCGCTGATCTCCTTTTGCGCGCATGAGAGCGGTTTTGTAAGCGTCCGAGGATTTGATAATGCTGAAGACGAAGAAAATGATGCAAAGCACCAACAGCGAGACGAGCACGACCAGACTCAGGCAGCCGGTTGGGACAAGCCATTTCCAATTTCGCGACCACCAATTTTTACTCGGTGGTTGCGGCGCTGAAGGTGACGGCGTTGAAGACGGGAAGGGCGGCGGAGTTGATTCCATCGCGTCTTTTTTGGCGAGCGACAGAATCAAGGTCGAGCAATTTATTTTGGTCGACTCGCCCTTTCGACTTTCTCTGTAAATCGCCGAGAAACGCAGAAATGAATCCGAATAGCCCGGTGCCGAGCGCGTCTAAAGATTCATGAAGAAGGTAATATTGAGTATGGCATTGGCAGTCGCGGCCCCGTTTGCGTGGGCACAGGTTTCTGAAACCACCACTACTACGACCACGACTGAGGGCGGCGGCACAATCACCGAGTACACACCAGGAACCGGCATTGTGCTGAAGGAAAGTGCCGGCCCGCGACATTATCGCTTCGGCAAGAAGGTCGTTTATGTGACCAGAAGCGGTAAGGAACTCGACGAGGCGACCGTGCGGACCCGTGTTCGCGTGGGCGTTCCGGTTCACGTTCATTACATCGGTGAAGGCGACAACATGATGGTCGACCGCGTGGTCCTCGATGAGGATTAATTCTTAACGCGACCCGCCTTTGCTGCGCTACGGCGTGGCGGGGCAACAACACATTCGCGCCTTTTCTGGTCGCAACCCGACCGAAAAGGCGCGTTTTGTGTACCGAATCAGTCTGCGTGCGCAACCAGTTCCCAGTTCACTCCTTTTTTCCTTCGTTCCTGATTGATACCTTATAAGTTGGCGAGTGACTCAAATCGTGATCGTCGGTGGCGGGGCCGCCGGTTTTTTTGCAGCGATCGCTGCGGCGCGCGCCAATGAAAACTGCAGGATTTCGCTCTTCGAGCGCAGCTCGCAATTTCTTTCCAAGGTGCGCATTTCAGGCGGCGGACGTTGCAACGTAACCCACGCTTTGTTCGATCCCCGAATGTTCACGACGCGTTATCCGCGCGGAGAGCGGGAGCTCATTTCACCGTTCCACCGATTTTCAGCGGATGACACAATTGCCTGGTTTGAATCGCGCGGCGTCCGCCTCAAACGTGAAGAAGACGGGCGAATCTTTCCGGTGACGGATTCATCGGAAACCGTCATCGATTGTTTGATTAAAGAAGCGAAAGCAGCAGGGGTGCAACTGTTCACTCGCAAGGCGATTGAAGGCGCGCGCATCCGGACCCAAGGCGGGTTCGAATTGAAGTTGAGTGATGGGAGATCGACGGCGTGCGATCGATTGCTTCTTGCCACCGGCGGCGCTCGAAATGCGATTGGCGCCGAGCTCGCGCAGTCGCTTGGTCACACGATCGAACCGCCGGTGCCTTCACTCTTTTCGCTTCATGTTCCAGTTCCCTGGCTGCGATCGTTACCCGGGATTTCGGTGAGCGACGTATTGTTGTCTGCCGGAAAATTGCGCGAACGCGGGGCGCTGCTTATCACGCACAATGGAATCAGCGGGCCAGCGGTGCTTCGGCTTTCTGCGTGGGGCGCGCGCATCTTGCATGAGAAAAACTATCGGTTCACTCTGCGGGTGAACTGGGTTCCCCACTTGAACGAAGCTGGTCTCCGAAACGAGTTTCAATTGCGGAGAGAAAAGGAGCCTGCTCGGCGCGTAAACAATTCGCCTATCGGTGCAATTCCGGTGCGGCTCTGGGAAAACCTGGTTTCAAACGCCGGCATTTCTCCGAAAACGATTTGGACCACGCTTACGCGGGCCGGAATGACCGAACTGATTCGGCAATTGCGGACGACGGAACTCGAGGTCGATGGGAAGTCGCTGAACAAAGAGGAATTTGTCACTTGCGGCGGGGTGCGATTACGCGAGATCAATTTCAAAACCATGGAAAGCCGGATCACTCCAAATCTCTATTTCGCCGGAGAATTGCTCGACATTGACGGCATCACGGGCGGTTTCAATTTTCAGGCCGCCTGGACTACCGGGTGGATTGCGGGACACGCCATGGCTGGAGTCGAACCTGATTGAATTGTAGCGGCTCTGAAACGATCGGGTCGCATTAATCGCGCGCCAATTGTAGGGCGGGCGCATCGCCTGCCGAATTCGAAACGGCGACCGGGGCGGTTGCCCTACAATCAATCAGCGTTAGTCTGCGCGTGCTGATGAATCCTCAGAATGTTCTTCCCCAGAGAATGCACGCTGCGTTCGCCCAAGTGCGACAAGTTTATGCCGATCTTGCGCGACGTCCGATCCAGCGAAACTGCCTGCGCAAAACGGAGTGCTGTCACTTCAAACTGACTGGGCGCACTCCCTATCTGACGAAAGGCGAGGCGTTGATCTCGGCAAAAGCGCTTCGCGCCACCGGGCGTAAATCGCTACCCGAAAATGCCGACGGATCGTGCCCAATGCTTCAACCAGAAACCGGTAACTGTTTGATCTACGAGGATCGGCCATTCGGTTGCCGCACGCACTTTTGCGCCGCCGCCGGTGGACCAATCGCGCGTCGCGAAGTCCTCGACCTGATCCGGCGTCTCGAAGATGTCGATCTGGCGCTAAATGGAGACGGTCCGCACCCTTTACAGGATGCGGTTGCCGGCGCGCTCGACGAAATGGGATAAAACGCCAAGAACCCCAAGAATTATTTCTTCTTGGATTCTTTCTTCGGCTTGGATTCTTTCGGCTCTTTGGCCGGCTTCGATTCCTTTGCAGCGGTGGCGACTTTCTTGGATTCGCCGGGCCGATATTCTTCCTGCTCGGCGGCGGCGAAAGCTTTCTCCAAGCCGACCATGTCTTCGCCAGGCCGGAGAGTGTCGAAAGTCTCCGCTTCCTTGCGAAGTTGTTCTTCGGTGTAGTTCGCGGCTTTGATCGACAACCCGATGCGGCGTTCGACTTTGTCGACCTTGATCACGCGGGCTTCGACTTCCTGGCCGATCTTGAGAACGTCTTTCACCTTGGCGACGTGGTCCTCGCTCAATTGCGAGATGTGCACGAGACCGTCGATGTCGTCCTGCAGTTCAACGAACGCGCCAAAGCTGGCGAGCTTGCTGACTTTGCCTTTCACCAAATCGCCGATCTTGTATTTCTGATCGATTATTTTCCACGGATCGTCGCTTAGTTGTTTGATGCCGAGACTGATCCGCTGATTGGTCTTGTCGATGTCGATGACTTCGGCTTCGACTTCATCGCCTTTCTTAAACATTTCGCTCGGATGATTGATCTTTCGAGTCCAGCTCAGATCCGAGACGTGGATCATTCCGTCGATTCCTTCTTCAAGCTCCACGAACGCGCCGTAGGCGGTCATGTTGCGGATTGTTCCCTTCACCCGGCTGCCGATGGTGAACTTCTTCTCGATCTCATCCCATGGATTTGCTTCGAGCTGACGGAGACCAAGCGAGATTTTCTGCTCTTCCTTGTTCACGCCGAGCACGACGGCTTCAACTTCCTGACCGACGGACAAGATATCGGACGGACGCATGATTCGTTTCGTCCAGGAAAGTTCGGAAACGTGAATAAGACCTTCGACGCCTTCCTCCAGTTCCACGAATGCGCCGTAGGGAACAAGATTGGTGATTTTGCCTTTGACCTTTTGGCCGGCGGGGAAGCGTTCCTCAATCTGGTCCCACGGATTTTTCTGAAGCTGTTTCAGGCCTAACGAGACCCGCTCTTTTTCTTTATTGATGTCGAGGACCTGGACTTCGAGTTGTTGGCCAACTTTCACGAGCTCGCTCGGATGTCCAAGGCGGCCCCAGCTCATGTCGGTGATGTGGAGCAAGCCGTCCATGCCATCGAGGTCGATGAACGCGCCGAAGTCCGTGAGATTCTTTACGGTGCCGTTGACGCGATCGCCGACTTTCACGCTGTCCATGAACTGCTGGCGTTTTTCGCTGCGTTCCTGCTCGATCAACTCGCGACGGCTCAACACCACGTTGCGGCGATCGTCGTTGATCTTGACGATCTTGAAATCGTAGGTGTTGCCGACGAACTGCTGGAGATCTTTCGGCGGAACAATGTCGATCTGCGACGCGGGTAAAAATGCTTCCACGCCGATGTTCACCATCAAGCCGCCTTTAACGACGGACTTCACTTTGCCTTTGATCAGGCCATCCTCCTGGAACACGCTCGCGATTTTGTTCCAGTTCTGGCGATAAGCGGCTTTTTCCTTGGAAAGCACGACCATGCCTTCGTCGTTCTCGAGGCGTTCGAGCAACACATCGACTTCGTCGCCGACTTCGAGGTTCTCGACGTCCTCAAATTCCGACAATGAAATGACGCCTTCGGATTTATAACCGATATCGACCAGCACTTCGCGCGGTCGCACTTCCAAAATTCGTCCTTTAACGATCGAGCCCTCCCGGAAATCCGGCATCGGCTTCGACATTACATCCTGCATTTGCACCATATATAAATAAGGCTCCTTGGCCTTTACTCTGTCACGGCGATCCAAGATCACCGAAATCCCGCGAAAAGCGGAGCGCCAAAGTAGGCGTTTTCGGGTAATCGGTCAACTTCAAGCGCGCGGCGATATCTGACGCAGAAAAACTTTGCCGCCGCTCGCGCAAAGCTCGATCTTTTCCCTACAGCGACACGGTCTCGCTGGGACGATACATATTATAGAAATACCGGGCTTATTTACCGTAACCGAACTCGATACTCGAAGGTCATTTCTTGGGAAGGACCCAACATTGAGGCTAGCTGTGGAAACCCATGTCGAAACGAACACTTTTTGTAATTGCCGGGATCGTTCTTCTTCTGATCGCGTGGTGGAGCTGTCACCGCAGCGGCAGCTCTCCTAATCAGCAATCGAGTGGAAGTTTCGGAGGTGGTCGACGTGGTTCGATGAGCGGCGGCGGACCGGTCCCGGTTGTGGCTGGGAAGGTCGAGCAGAAAGACATGCCCATTTACCTCGACGGGTTGGGCACGGTTCAGGCGTTTAACACGGTCACCGTCCACACCCGGGTGGATGGCGCGTTGGTCCAGGTCAATTTCGCGGAAGGCCAGGACGTGAAAACGGGTGACTTGCTGGCGGTTATCGATCCAAAACCGTATCAAGCGGCGCTCGATCAGGCAAAAGCGCAAGCCGCGTTAGATCAAGTGACACTAAAGAGACGTGGACGACGTTGCCGAGATCGATGAGTCGCACGCCAGTTTATCAGGCCTGCCTGGTTCGGTTTCGTCCGATCATGATGACTACCCTGGCCGCGATGTTCGGCGCCCTCCCGCTGGCGATTGGCATGGGGGTTGGAAGCGAGCTGCGCAAACCGCTGGGCATCGCAATAGTGGGGGGACTGATCGTCTCCCAAGCTCTCACTCTATATAGTACCCCGGTGATCTATCTTTGGCTCGACCAGCTCCGACAACGCCGTAAAGAGCGCAAAAAAGCCGGCTATCCAATCAGCCCGCCATCGACCGCCCCGGCTTAGTCCAAATTTGGGTGTGAGCGTTGGACGTTGAGTGGGAAGCTTTTCGTTCCATATTTGAGGCACGATGTCGATCTTGCGGACAGTCATAGCCTTCGCGGTCGTGAGCGTCTTGCTCTCGGCCCAAGCTCAAGACGATCTTGATAGGGCGCTCGTGCCAAAGCCGGAGGCGGAGAAAAGCGTACTCGACGCGATCAAATCACCCGATCTGACCGTCATTCATTTGTGGGCTCCCTGGTGCTCGAATTGTCAGGCGGAACTCAAAAGCGGCGGCTGGCTAAAAATCGTGAAAGCAAATCCAGACGTGAAATTTTATTTCGTGTCGGTTTGGAACGATGGCGGCGATGGTAAGTCGATGTTGCAGAAATTTCAGCTCGCCGATCAACCGAACGTGACAGCCCTGGCCGATCCCGGACCGCGCCACGGCGACAACAAGATGAAGCACTTTGCCGGTATGCCGGTTTCCTGGATTCCCACGACATGGGTCTACAAGGACGGCAACCTCCGCTACGCGCTCAATTACGGCGAGGTCCGGTTCGACGTGCTCCAACAATTTCTTGAGGACAGCAAATCAGAATGGTCACATAAGAGTGAACCCAAACTTCCGGAATGATTGAAGTTCCTGCAGTGCCAGCGCTCAGCTCGAGGAAACCGCCGGCGATTCTCTCGCTGATCGGCGAGACGCCGTTGGTTGAGATCACGCGGTTCGATACGGGGCCATGTCATCTTTTCTTGAAGTTGGAGAATCAAAATCCCACCGGCTCGATCAAGGACCGGATCGCGCTCTCGATGATAGAAGCGGCAGAAGAAGAGGGAAAACTCGAGCCCGGCGGAACGGTCATCGAAGCGACCGCCGGAAACACCGGCCTCGGGCTCGCGCTGGTCGCGGCGGCGAAGGGTTATCGGGTCATGCTCGTGATTCCGGACAAGATGTCTCAGGAGAAAATTTCTCACGTAAAAGCGCTCGGAGCCGAGGTTGTGTTGACGCGCTCGGATGTGACCCGCGGTCACCCGGAATATTATCAAGACGTCGCGGCGCGTTTGGCTGGAGAAATTCCAGGCGCGTTTTATGTGAACCAGTTCGGCAATCCGGCGAACCCGCTCGCCCATGAACGCACCACCGGTCCGGAAATTTGGGAGCAGATGCGCCACGATGTGGACGCCGTCGTAGTTGGCGTCGGTTCCGGCGGAACGTTGACGGGCCTCGGACGGTTTTTTAATCGAGTGAAACCGCGTCGCGGAATTGAAATCGTCCTGGCCGATCCAAAAGGCTCTGTTCTTTGTGAGTACGTCAAGACTGGCAAACTCAAGGAGGCTGGTAGCTGGGCGGTGGAAGGCATCGGCGAAGATTTCATTCCCGAAATTCTCGATATGTCGCTGGTGACCGATGCCTACGAGATCGACGATGAAGAAAGTTTCGCGGTTGCTCGCGATCTCCTGCGCAAGGAAGGAATCTTCGGCGGCTCATCGACGGGGACACTGGTCGCCGGCGCTTTACGTTATTGTCGCGAACAGGAGAAGCCCAAGCGGGTCGTCAGCCTTGTTCCCGATACCGGCAATAAATATCTCTCGAAGATGTACAACGATTTTTGGATGGCTGAGCAGGGATTCATCCACCGGCATCCTCACGGAGACCTGAGCGATTTGATTTCACACCGCTATGAAGCCGGTGAAGTGATCACAGTCGGACCAACTGACACGTTGCTGACGGCGTTCAAACGAATGCGCGGCGGGGACATGTCACAATTGCCGGTGGTCGATCAGAATCGGCGCGCGATTGGAATCGTCGATGAATCTGACATTCTCGTAAAAGTTTATCGTGACTCGAGTCACTTCAACGATCGCGTCGAGAACGCGATGACCGACAAACTCGAAACGCTGCCACCGACGGCGAAGATCAACGACTTGCTGGAAGTCTTCGATCGCGGCCGGGTCGCGATCGTAATGGACGGCGATAAATTTCTCGGTCTCATTACGCGGACCGATTTGCTGTCCTATTTGCGACTCAAAATGCCAAAGTGATGGCGGATCGAGCTCTCCGAGCTCGATTTTCAACGCGCTCGGAGATCGCGTTCCACCAGCTTTGCGATTAGATTAATCCTCACATGAAACGACAGCACGAATTTGCTACTCGCGCGATTCACGCCGGCCAGGAACCCGATCCGACGACTGGCGCGGTGATGACGCCGATTTATGCGACGTCGACCTATGTCCAGGAAAGTCCTGGCAAACACAAAGGTTTCGATTACGCGCGCTCGATCAATCCGACCCGGCTCGCTTACGAAAAGTGTATTGCGGATCTGGAAAGCGGCACGCGCGGTTTTGCATTTGCGTCCGGCCTCGCTGCGATGTCGACCGTTCTCGAGCTGCTGGACAGTGGCTCGCACATCATTGCCAGCGACGATCTTTACGGCGGCACATTTCGGTTGTTCGACAAAGTCAGAAAGCAATCCGCCGGTCTCGAGTTCACTTATGTCGATCTGACTGACGCGTCGCGCTTCGAGAAAGCGATCAAAGACAACACTCGAATGGTTTGGATTGAAACGCCGAGCAATCCGTTGTTGAAAATCATTGATCTCGAGGCAATCGCCAAGATCGCGCGCGAGCACAAAATTCTTTCTGTTTCAGATAACACGTTTGCGACGCCATGGATACAGCGTCCAATCGAATTCGGTTTCGACGTCGTCGTCCATTCGGCCACAAAATATTTAAACGGACACTCCGATCTGGTGAGTGGCGTCGCTGTCGTCAGTGACAAGGAACTCGGCGATCGGA
This sequence comes from uncultured Verrucomicrobiae bacterium, assembly GCA_963817335.1. Classification (GTDB taxonomy): domain Bacteria; phylum Verrucomicrobiota; class Verrucomicrobiia; order Chthoniobacterales; family UBA10450; genus AV40. The sequence goes on from CAWFNX010000005.1 coordinate 952,436, forward strand.
TGTGGTTTTTACAAAACTCGGTTGGCGCGATCGCGGGAGCGTTCGACAGTTTTCTGGTTCTGCGAAGTTTGAAAACACTCGCGTTGCGAATGGAGCGTCACTGCGCCAATGCGCTCGAAATCGCTCGCTGGCTCGAAGAACAGCCACAAGTTGAAAAGGTGATGTATCCCGGGTTGAAATCGCATCCTCAACACGATCTGGCCCGGACGCAGATGCGCGGATTCGGCGGAATGGTCTCGATCGTTTTGAAAACGGATCTCGCAGGAACAAAGCGGTTTCTGGAAAACACTCATCTGTTCGCGCTGGCGGAAAGCTTGGGCGGCGTTGAAAGCTTGATTAATCATCCTGCGCTCATGACTCATGCGTCTGTGCCGAAAGAGAAACGCGATGCGCTTGGTGTCGGCGATTCGCTCGTTCGACTGTCGGTGGGTGTGGAAGATTTGCGCGATCTTATCGACGATCTTCAGTTTGCCTTCGAAGCGATCTGATTTCTACACGAACAAATGGGCAATACGTTTGGGCAACTTTTTCGGATCACGACATTCGGCGAATCGCACGGTGGCGGTGTTGGTGTGGTGATCGACGGTTGCCCGTCGCAGATCGAGATTTCGGAGTCGGGGATTCAACGCGAGTTGGACCGGCGTCGCCCGGGTCAAAGTAAAATCACGACCCAACGAAAAGAAGAAGATTGCTGTGAAATTCTTTCCGGCGTGTTCGAGGGCAAAACGCTCGGCACGCCCATTGGAATTCTGGTTCGCAACAAGGACGCGAGACCGGAAGATTATGCTGCGATTGCAAGGACGTTCCGGCCATCGCACGCCGATTTCACCTATGAAGCGAAATACGGAATTCGAAACTGGCAGGGCGGGGGACGCGCTTCAGCTCGTGAAACGATCGGCCGCGTCGCTGCCGGCGCGGTTGCGCGGAAGGTTTTGCAAACGTTGTGTCGGAAGATCGACATTGTCGCTTACGTAGCGCAAATCCACGAGCTCGCGGCGAAGGTCGACCGATCAAAAGTGAAATTTGGTGACGCCGACACGAACATTGTCCGCTGTCCGGACAAAACGGTGGCGAAGAAAATGATTTCTTTGATCGAAAAAACTCGCGCCGATGGCGATTCGTTAGGCGGGCTCATTGAATGCGTCGTTCGAAACGCGCCGGTCGGACTGGGCGAACCGGTGTTCGACAAACTCGAAGCCGATCTGGCCAAAGCGATGTTGAGTTTGCCGGCAACCAAGAGTTTCGAGATCGGCTCCGGATTTTCGGCGACGCGGATGCGCGGCTCGGAGCATAACGACGCGTTTGAAATGCGCGGCGGGAAAGTACGAACGGCTACAAACTATTCCGGCGGCATTCAGGGTGGAATTTCAAATGGCGAGGAGATTTATTTTAGGGTGGGGTTTAAGCCGACTGCGACGATTGCGCGCGAGCAGAAAACGGTTACCGCGTCGCGCGAACAAACAAAACTTGCCGCCCGCGGCCGCCACGACCCTTGCGTGTTGCCCCGTGCGGTGCCAATGGTAGAGGCAATGACCGCGCTGGTCCTGTGCGACCACGTACTTCGGCAGCGCGCTATTAATATTTCGGAGAAATGATGTCCCAGGTTCAAGCTGCGGCCGGTTCGCCGCTTTGGCAGATCGTATTTGTCTCGTTCGCCGTCGCTTTGATTTTGTTCGAGATCTTGCGCGGCTGGCGTCGGGGATTGCCGCGCCAGGTCGCGCGGCTTGGCGCGCTGATTGCCGCGTATTTCGCCGGTTGGTTCGCGACCAAGTTCTTTGGGCCTCTCCTCGGGTTTTTTATCAGATTGCCGGACGCATTGCTTTCGATCCTGGCCGGCGCGCTGTTTGCGTTCGTTATTTACGCAGTCATCAGCGGTATCGGCTCGGCCCTTTTTCGAAGAACGGACCAGCACGAGTCACTAGTGGTTCGATTGCTTTACGGATCCACCGGCGCGGTTCTCGGGGCGTTCTTCGGTTTGTTCATGGTCTGGCTAATGGTGGTTGCGGTCCGGTCGATTGGTTCCGTGGCCAATGCGGAGGTTCGCGAGCAGACGAATGATTCGACGGTTGTTCATGCGGTCGACATGCGCCGAAGGATCTTCGCCGAGTCGGGCGAGGACGAAGCGCCGCTAACAACCTCTCTGGCCCGGCTCAAGAATTCGCTCGAGATGGGCGTGATCGGCAACATGTTGAAAAAGACAGACGTCGTTCCGTCGAAAACCTACGATCTGATCGAGAAAATCGGTACGGTCGCGGCAAATCCACAGTACGCCGAGCGATTCCTGGAGTATCCGGGCGCGAAAGAGTTGAGCGAGCACCCCAAAATCATTGCTTTGCGTAACGATCAAGAAATTTCTCAGATGTTTGCGCAAGGCCAGTTGTTGGAGCTGATCCAGGATCATCGCATCATCGATGCGGCGAATGATCCGGAGCTGCGCGAACGCTTGAAGAAGTTCGACGTGACCGCTGCGCTCAACTACGCGACCCAGAAGTAGTTCTTCAATTAGACAGGATTAACAAGATTTGTAGGATTGGTTTTTCTTCCGAATCCATTGAATCCTGTAAATCCTGTCTAAAAGCGACATGAAGTACATCACCACCATAGGCTTGGAAGTTCATGTCCAGCTAAAGACGCGATCGAAGATGTTCTGCGCTTGTGCTGTTGAATTTGGCGCGGCGCCGAACACGCACACCTGCCCGATTTGTCTTGGATTGCCGGGCGCGCTGCCGGCCATGAATCACCAGGCGTTGCGAATGACCGTGCTGACCGGGCTCATGCTGGATTGCGATATTGCGCCGGTCTGCAAATTCGATCGAAAGAATTATTTCTATCCGGACATGCCAAAGAATTATCAGATCTCGCAATACGATATGCCGCTTTGCGAAAACGGGGCGGTCCCGCTCCACGATCTTGCCTACCCGAAGGACGCGCAGAAAAATATCGCGACGCCGGACAAGGAAGTGCACCTCGTGCGCATTCATCTCGAAGAAGACGTGGCCAAAAGCTTTCATTTCGAGACCAGCACCGGCATCGACTTCAATCGCGCGGGCACACCGCTGATGGAAATCGTGACCCAACCGGAAATCAATTCGCCGGAAGAAGCCTTCGCGTTCCTGACCTCGCTGAAGCAAATCCTGATTTACGGCGAGGTCAGCGATGCCGACATGGAGAAAGGCCAGCTTCGCTGTGATTGTAACGTTTCAGTTCGTCCCGAAACGCAATCCGAGTTGGGGGCAAAGGTTGAGATCAAGAACATGAACTCGATCAGCGGCGTGCGCCGGGCGCTGGGGTTTGAGATTCAACGCCAAATCGCTGCGCTCGGGCATGGAGAAAAGCTCCAGCAGGAAACGCGTGGCTGGGACGACGCGACCGGCGAAACATTTTTGATGCGGACGAAGGAGTCGGCGCACGATTACCGGTATTTTCCCGATCCCGATCTGATGCCGGTGAGAACCGAAGAGTTGTTGCCGGAAGCCCGGGCCCGGGTTCCCGAATTGCCGAAAGCGAAACGGGCGCGATTTGTCAAGGAGTATGGAGTTACCGCGTACGATGCAAGCGTGATTGCGAATGAAATCGATCTTTCAAAATATTTCGAAGATGCAGTGGTTCACTTGAAGGGAGTTGAAGGCAAAGGCGAAGTCGGGACTGCTAAGATAATTGCCAATTGGATTTTAAACGATCTTCAGAGTGCGTTAAACGATGCTCGGAAGACTATTCGTGAATCTCCGATCCCGCCGGAAGCCCTTGATGAGCTGGTGAATTTGATCGACAGCGGCAAAATCAGCGGCAAACAGGGCAAGGAAGTTTTCGGAGAAATGTTTTCCACCGGAAAGCGCGCGGCCGCGATCGTAAAAGACGAAGGAATCGAGCAGGTGAGCGACACCGGTGCGATCGAAATGCTGGTGGATGAAGTGATCACGGCGAATCCAAAGCCGGCGGCCGACTTCAAAGCCGGCAATGCGGCGTCGCTTAATTTTCTCAAAGGCCAGGTTATGAAATTGTCCAAAGGCAAAGCGAACCCGCAGCTGGCCGGCGAAATTTTGGAAAGAAAATTGAAAGGGTAGGGACATCGCGCTGCGATGTCCGCCAGACGCCGCAGCGCGGCGTCCCTACCAAGAAATGAGAATCCTAATCGCGCCGGACAAATTTAAAGGAGCGTTGAGCGCGCGCGAAGTCGCCGAGGCAATCGCAGCGGGCCTGCGCGAAATTTTACCCGACTCGCAGATAGACATCGTGCCGATGGCCGACGGCGGAGAGGGGACCGCTGAAGTAATTTCGGATGCACTTGGCGCTTCCTGGATCTCGTGCAAAGCGCACGATCCGCCTGGTCGGGAAATTGACGCGCGCTACGGCTGGGTTGCGACGAGCGGGCTCGCTGTGATGGAAATGAGCCAGGCGGCGGGGATGTGGCGATTGAAGCCGAATGAGCTGAACCCTGAAATCGCAACGACGTTCGGAGTTGGCGAAATGATTTTGGATGCGGCGAACCGTGAGGCGAAAGAAATCATCATCGGACTTGGCGGCAGCGCCACCAACGATGGTGGATTTGGAATGGCGCGGGCGCTCGGATGGCGGTTCGAGTTGGAGCAAGAGCAAGAGCAAGAGAAAGAGAAAGAGAAAGGCGAAGGGCGGGTGCTTGATTTGGCCAATCTCAAAAAGATTGAGAAGCCGCCAACTTTGACGTTGCCGAGAATTGTAGCTGCCGTCGATGTGAGAAATCCGTTGCTCGGAGAAAATGGCGCGACGCGAGTGTTTGGTCCGCAAAAAGGTGTCACTCCCGATAAAATTGATCAGTTCGAGCGGGCGTTGGCGAAACTTGCGGATGTTGTCGCGAAGCAACTCGGTGTCGATCACCGTAATGAACTTGGCGCCGGAGCTGCAGGCGGGCTCGGATTTGGGTTGATGAGTTTTTGCACAGCGCAAATTCGGCCAGGGTTCGACGTTGTCTCGAAAGCAGTCGGGCTCGAATCGAAAATGAAGAACGTTGATGTTGTGATTACCGGCGAGGGAAGCCTGGATCGACAGACGCTCGAAGGAAAAACGCCGGCGGGTGTTGCGAATCTTGCCCGCAGACTTGGCAAGCCCGTGTTCGCGTTCGTTGGTCGCGAAACCGACGATCCCCAGGCGCGTGCTCTTTTCGACGGCGTTTACCAAAATGCGCGGACCGGAATGAGCACGGAGGAAAACATGAGACGAGCGGCCGAGTTTTTGCAGGACAACGCCCGGCAGCTGGCGAAAGATTTGAAGAAAACGACGAGTAGCTAGCGTCGAAGTGTCGACCAGCGGAATTTTCCGAAACGACACTTTTATTCTTACCCAGGTGAGCGAAAATAGCGGCTCATGCAGGAAATCCCTCCAGGCACCCTCACTCCCTTCGTTTTCTCGGACCCGGCGGGCAAACGCTGGCCGCGGTTGCGCCTGACTCTGCTTATTTTTGGCGTGCTCGCGTTTCTCGGCATGGTCTTGTTTGTCCAGACCTTGTTCGTCGCGCCCCAAATGCGGGTCCCGTTTTCGTTGCGCCAATTGAAGGGCCAGCTGAAGGCGCTGCAAAGGGCGAACCCGGCGAGTCAGATCGCGCCGACGTCGCTCCTTTGGCAAAAATTCGGCGCGGCCAAACAAGCCGCCAAGAAGCTCGCCGGCGTAACGCCGACGCCCACTCCGCCCGCGAAGCCGCGCAAAAAGGCGCCGCCGAACGAAGTTCGTCTCGCCTATTACACGAACGGCGATCCTTACAGTTACACTTCGCTGGAAGAACACGCCTCCTTGATCACCCATCTGTGTCCGGAATGGATGACGGTCGTGAACGGGTCGGGTGACATTCAAATCGACCCGGACAGCCGGTTACCGAAATTTTGCGCCAACAAGGGGATCACGCTGATGCCGTTGCTGACCAACTTGGTGGGCGATGTATGGCAGCCCGAGGCGATTGAAAATCTCGCGCATGGGCCGCCGGATCGGCAGGAACGTTTCTTCGCGAAAGTTGTCGCGGCGTTGCGAGATGCCAAAGCCAAAGGCGTGGTGGTCGATTGGGAGCAGATCGATCCGGCTTACAAAAAGGACATTACCGCGTTCATCGACAAGTTTTGCGACGCGCTCCACGACGACGACAAGGAACTCTGGCTGACGGTCCAGCCAGGGCAGGACATCGATTACATCGACTTCGATGAATTATCCGACAATGTCGATCGTTTTGTCGCATCACTTTTCGACGAGACGTCCGACATCGATCCGCCAGGTCCGCTTGCCTCGCGATCTTGGTTTGAAGGTTGGCTGCACGTTCTGCTCGAAGGGGGTGACAGCAAACAATGGATCATTTCGCTGGGAGGTTACGGATACGACTGGACGGTCGGCGGCAAAAAAGGGGAGTTGATCAGTTTTGCCGAGGCAATGAGCCGGGCCCAGAACGCGGAAATCGACGGCGCTGAGGTGATCGGGCCTGGTTACAATCCCTACTTTTATTTCGAGGATGGCGACCAGGAACATGCCGTTTGGTTCCTCGATGTTGTTACTTTTTTGAATCAGTTACGCGAAGTACGCGATCAAAAAGCCGGTGGGTTCGCGCTTTATCGTCTCGGAACCGAAGACCCGGCGATTTGGGACGCACTTGCGGTGTCGCGCGACTTCAAGCTCGATAGTCAAACGCGCGAACAACTCGAGGTGTTAAAAGGCACCGACACCATCACCGATGTTGGCGAGGGAGAAATTGTGACAGTTGACGAAAGCCGGGCTGATGGAATGCGAAAGCTGGCGATCGACGCGGACGGTTATCTGACCGCGAAATACACCACGTTTCCAGAATTTCCAACTCTGTATCATCAAGGGGCGGGCGGCGAACACCAGGTCGCGATCACTTTTGATGACGGGCCCGATCCGGAATGGACACCTCAGATCCTGGACATTTTGAAAGCGGCAAACGTGAAGGCGGCGTTCTTTCTGGTAGGGGTCAACGCCGAGAAATATCCGGGATTGGTTAGGCGGATTGTGAACGAAGGCCACGAAATTGGAAATCACACATATTATCATCCGAACCTGGCGCTGGCCTGGCCGGAACACGTGCGCCTCGAATTAAATGCGACCCAGTTATTGCTCGAAAGCATCACCGGCCGGGCGACCACCTTGTTTCGTCCGCCTTATGCCGCGGACAGTCAACCGTCGCAAATCAGCGAGCTTATGCCATTGCGGATCGCTCAGGAGTTGAACTATCTGGTCGTCCTCGAAAATATCGACCCGCAGGATTGGGCGAAACCCGGCGCGGACATCATTGTCCAACGAGTGAAACAGCAACGGCGCGACGGCAGCATCATTTTGCTGCATGACGCTGGCGGGGACCGTTCCCAAACCGTCGCCGCATTGCCGCGTATTCTCGATTGGTTGCACACGCGTGGTGACACGATTGTGTCGCTGAGCACGCTGCTTGGAACTTCGCGCGATGCAGTAATGCCCCCGCTGCAGGCGAACAATTCTTCGCTGACGCGGCTGGTCAGCAGCACTGGATTTCGAATTTACCATGCGCTCGAGGAGTTTCTTTGGGCGTTCATGATCGTCGCGACCGCGCTCGTCGTGATTCGAACGCTGATCGTGATCTGGTTGGCCTACCGTTTCCGGCGTTTGTCGCGAACGAACTTCACCGAGCCCATCAGTATCGTGGTTGCAGCTTACAACGAAGAAAAAGTCATCGCCGGCACTCTGCGTTCGTTGCTAATGACGGACTACAAAGGCGATCTCGAGATCGTGGTGGTCGATGATGGTTCTCGTGATGGAACCGCGGCTGAAGTTGAACGCGTGGCCGAAGTCGATCCTCGGGTGCGCTTGCTTCGCCAGGAGAACTATGGGAAGGCACGTGCCTTGCAACGCGCTCTGGCCGCAGTTCGCACTGGCATCGTCGTGTTTGTCGACGCCGACACCCATTTCCAGCGCGACACCCTTACATTCTTGGTTGAACCATTTGCCGACCCGGAAATCGGCGCCGTCTCGGGGCACGCAAAAGTTGGAAATCTGCGGACGTTTATTGCGCGCTGCCAATCCCTGGAATACACCTGCGGATTCAACCTTGATCGTCGTGCTTACACGCGATGGAACTGCATCACGGTTGTGCCGGGCGCTATCAGCGCGATTCGGAAAAGCGCAATCGACCGGGCCGGCGGTTTGAGTTTGCAAACTCTCGCCGAAGACACCGATCTGACTCTCGCGCTGCACAAAGAGCAACAACGTATCGTTTATGTGCCGGAGGCCGTTGGTTGGACGGAAGCGCCGGAATCGGTGCGGACGCTTGCGAAGCAGCGGTTTCGTTGGGCTTACGGCACGCTCCAGTGTCTTTGGAAGCACCGCGACATGGTCTTCAACTGGAACTATCGCGCGCTCGGCTGGTTCAGCTTGCCGAGTATTTGGTTTTTCCAAATCATCCTCGTCGCGGTGACGCCGGTCGTTGATTTGTTTTTGCTTGTGTCGCTATTGTTCGGCGAATGGCACGCGTTGTTGCCATTCGTCATCACATTCCTTGCAATGGATGTCATTCTGGCCACTCTTGCCTGCATTTTGGAAAAGGAACCGATCAAACGCGCCTGGCGGATCCTGCCGATGCGTCTGATTTATCGGCCGATGCTCAGCTACTGTATTTGGAAAGCGATCCTGCGCGGAATCAAAGGCGCATGGGTGAGCTGGGGAAAATTGGAGCGCACGGCGTCGGTCGCAGTGCAAACCTGATCGCTCACTTCTCGACTCGGCCGCGAACCACGGTGAGCGAGTACGGTGGCAATTCGCATGGTTCGGAGGCGTCGCGCTGGAACCGCGCCGGCGGTAGACTGCGGATTGGGTGCCCTTTTGCACCGTCATCGAGCCATTCATATTGCGCGCTTGAAAACTGAACGATGTCGATCTTGTCCGTGAATGCGGTTGCAGGCTGCGACTTTGAGAATTTGAAATCAACATTCAACCTCACGGAACGATGCGGATTTTTATTGATTACCAGAAGCGACCATTGCCGGTCCGGTCGTCGAACGGCATAAGTCGTCACGGCAGAAGTCCTGGGCTCGATATTTACGCGATATAGTTCGTGTGAGCCACTGCCAGGTTGCATCCAGTCGTTCGTGATCATTCGTGCGGCGTGATAAGCCGCGAGTCGATTGAGCCCTTCGTTGTTGCTCATTTGGAGCATCATGAGATTGCCCCACGAACAATTCAGTTCGTCAGTAAGATGATTGGGTTCGTAGCCGTAGAGATAAGCTTTGTCGCCGCCTAATGTGAGAAAAGCTCCAACCGTGTCGGCGTTAAACAGCGCGCTTTCGATCTCAACCTCGGCCCGGCCGGCAAAAACCGAGTAACCGTATTCCGTCATCAGCCACGGAATTTTTGAAGGCACACCGTCGCTGCGCAGACTGGAGATAACCTCGCCGAGAAGTGAAGGGATTTGTTGTAGTTGTTGGGCTGTGGAATTCGTGCAGACGTCATCGAACGGGTAAAATTCAAACGAGAAGAAATCGAATGGGCCGCGTCCATTTCGGACAAAACGCAGAAAGCGCCGCATCCAAAAACGATCGCCGGAGGCATCCGGCCAGGTTAGCAGGTGTGATTGGAATCCCTGAAGACTTGGTCCGCCTAGCTTCAGTCCAGAATTCAGTTGTTGAATCGGACGAGCCGTCTGCAGATAGAGCGCAGCATAATCTTCCGGGACAACCCATTGACCGTCTGGTTCCTCGCCAAGTTCGATTTGCTCGATCGAATATCCGCGCGCTAACAAATACTTGATCTGAGCAACGGCATTTTCTGGCGTGTTGTACAACACGCCGGCCGGCACTAATACCGGCAACCGATTTGTCAAAGCGCCGCTGAGAATGAAATCGAGGCCCGGTTGTTCGGTCTTGAAGTCAATGTCCGAAGCTCGGTGCCAAGGGTCGGTTGAAGAGACATAAATCGTGCTCTGGTCTTCGTGTTTCGGCGCGTGACGGATTTCGTCGACAAAACGATTTTCCTCGTCGGTGACGCCGAGATCGATTTCGCGAATCGCAAACCCCAGGCGATCGCGGATGTCCGTACTCGGGTGTGCGCTTGTTTCCGAGCTTTCGTTCATAGTCACCCGAACGAATTGGATCGGCTGCGACGTCCCACAGAGACGAATGGGTTGATCGCCACCCTTACCATGATCGATGATTCCTCGCGAAAACGGACGCCATTCGTCGTTCTGACCGAGGTGCAAATGCATTGGATCTTTTCCGCTCCAATATTCGACGCGAAAATTCCGTGCGTAGGGGTCGCCCCATACAATCCGGATCGTATTTACTGGTTTGACCGCGCCGAGATCGATTACGACCCACTGCGGATGATTCTCGTTCGGCTCTCTGGTGAAAGATTTGTCCAGGTACGGGTTACTTTTCCAAAACGAATTCTCGTCGCCGTCGTCGATTCTCGAATAATCGTCGTTGTTCGCCTGATCGATCGTGCCGCCGCGCCGCGGTAATCGATAACCATATGACAATCGAATCGGTTCTTTGATGGAATCGTCGGAAGTCCAGTAGCCGCATTCGTGCGCCGGATCGCTCCACGTTCCGCTCGGATTCCAATGCCAAACTTCGCCGCCTAATTCCGTTCGCAGCCGATAAGTCAACGGACCGAGCCCGGCCGACAGCATCGCGACGATATTCTTTTCGGAAAACATCCGTTCGCATTCCCCCCGCTCGTGACCATCGATGCCCGCGCCAAGCGCTTTGGATGGAACGCAGGCGTTTACCGCGACATCAGCTATCACCTTCGCTGTGACCGAAATCGCATCAGCGGCGTTACCAATCATTGGAGCGCCGGCGAAACAAATTGCTGCCGTTAAGACGAAGCCGGACCGTATTGCCACTTCGGGACCACCTTAAGCGATTATAGCCGTATCTGGACAGTCTCTGCTTTTCGGAGAGTTTGCTGCTCCAAATGTGTTTCAGGCACGGGTTCGTCTCGATCACGATTGCGTCTGGTCTTTTTCTTTGCGGCTGTGATCGGCCATCGACAATTCAGAAGGTCGATTCCAATGCTCCGGTCGAAGTCGTCCTTCCTGACCAAGGCGCGTACACCGGCGCGTTTATCGATTTTGGCGGTGAAGAGGATGACGTAACGCTCGAGTCGATCGAAGAATTCGAAGAGACGGTGGGCAAACACCAGGCGATCATCGCGTCGTCCAGCTATTGGGGGGAACAAAATTTTCCGTTAGCCAACCTGAATGTGATTTGGCGACACGGTTCGTTGCCATTGGTTTTTTGGTCGCCATGGGACAAGCCTTATCAGGAAAATCGCGGACCGGATAAGTTCAGCTTGACCAATATCATCGCCGGCGTTTGGGACAAATACATCGATCAATGGGCGGATGGGGCCAAAGCATTCGGCAAACCGATGATTGTTGATTTTGCCAACGAACCGAATGGCGACTGGTTTCCATGGTCGGGAGCGTTCTATGGCGGCTCAGAGTGGGTTGCGGAGCGCAAAAACTGGCTGGGCCCGGAAAATTACAAGACGGCTTATCGCCACGTGGTCGATCGGGTGCGATCACGCGGCGCGACGAACATCAAATGGCTGTTCCACACCAACAATTACGCTTATCCAATGGAGACTTGGAATTTTGCGCCCTCGTATTATCCGGGTTCAGATTATGTCGATTGGCTCGGCTTGAGTGTTTACGGCCAGCAATTCAAGGACGAGCCGAACCCCGATATTCCATCATTGGTCGATTGGCCGTATCAGGAAATGTGCGGACTCGACCCAAATAAGCCGATCATGATCGCGGAATGGGCGACCGGTGAATTTCCGATTCCGCCGTTGCAGCAGGGGATGCGCAAGCCCGAATGGATCAAGCAAGGCCTCGCAATGTTCCGGAGTCGTTATCCACGAATTAAAGCAGCGGTTTATTGGCACGAGCGTTGGCAAAATGAAGACCAATCGTACAGCAATTTGCGGGTGAACTCGTCGGTGGAATCGCTGCAGGCTTATCGCGATGGCGTCGCAAATCCGGATTGGTTAGGCAACTTGATTTTGCGGGCGATAGGTAGGGGCGGTTCACCGAACCGCCAAAGGGCCAGTCCGGCTCGGACCGATTGAGCCTCGCGTCCGACGGCGCATAGCGCCGTGGCTACACCTTATCGCCAGACGGCGAGAATTCCTCCAGCGACGATACATCCGACAACGTGATGGCTCACATCGACCATCCAGACCTTGAACGGTTTTGATTCCCACAAGTATTGAATGGTAAGTGCGGTCGCCGAAAAACCGAGGCCGATGCCGGCCCCGAGTTTGAGACCGTAACCGAGCTCGGTGATTCCGGTCCGGGCAATCAAACGCGCCATGATGGCCGCGGCCACGAAATTACACAGGAAATTACCAAGCATCTTCGCGCCCATTCCGCCGCGCTGCAGTTTAATGCCGTGTTGTTCGAGTCCCGCCGCCCAGATTTTTCCAAACAGCGCCATGTACCAAATCGCACCCACGACCCAATAAGCCGCCGCCGCGCAAATCACTGCCAGCCAATTCATTGCCATCCAGTTCATGCTCGCGGTTGTCTCAACCTTATCGATTCAACGCAAGACAAAATCGACGCATGTGCCCAGGCAATAGCCCAGCGTTTTAACGCTGGGTTTTTGATTAAAGGAGACACAAGTCCCGTTAGGGACGGAAGGTGCGTTCTTTCGTCCCGATAGGGACTTTGGCGCCGGGTGCGGATCAAATCCCAGCGCTGAAGCGCTGGGCTATTATCAAATTTTCTCTGAGTGAGTTAGACAAAAACAGAGGTTGGCGGCGTCCTGATTATAAAAGACCGTGAAAAGGTCATGGAGAATGTCGCCACCGATGAAAATTGGAAGATTTGCTTTTCTCAGCTCGCACCCGGCCTGGTGCTTTTCGCCAGGCAATGGACGCGATCGGCGGCCGACGCGGAAGACGTGGTTCAGGAAGCTTTTGTTAAGTTTTGGCGGAGAAATCACGACATCGGCAATCGGGGACTGCTTTACGCGACGGTGCGATCCGTTGCGCTCGATCTTCTTCGCCGGGACAGCCGTCGGGCACGCCGCGAAGCAACAGCTCTTTCCGACGCCGATCAATCGGTCCCACCGGCCTTCGACATTGAAGATGATTCGCAGCGCGCTCTGGTCGCTGCGCTCGATCTTTTGCCAGACGAGCAGCGGGAGGTGCTGGTGATGAAAATTTGGAACGAACTTACCTTCGCTGAAATCGCCGAAGCTCTTGGAATTTCGCAGAACACAGCGGCGTCCCGGTATCGTTACGCCCTGGCCGCCTTGAAAAAGAATCTGGCATCGACATGAACGACTTCTCCGAACTTGAAGATCAATTGCGCAAACTGCGGCCGGCAAAGCCATCGCCGGAGTTGTTCACGCGGATCGAGCGCGCGCTGGCCGACCAGGAGGCTTCACCGTCGACCGCGGGCGTCCTTCCACGCGAGCGACGGTCACGGTTCAGCTGGCTTTCGCTCGGACTTGGCTTGGCCGCGACCGCAGCGCTGGTGTTGTTCGCGTTTGTCCGTTTTCAACAACCATCCCAAAAAACTCCAAGGTTGGCATCGCTCTCTCCGGCGCCGACACTTTCAACCGCGCAGTTGGTTCCGACCGGCTTGACTCAGGTTGTTTACCACACCCGCGACGAGGGGCTCGATTTTCCCAACAATTCGTCGGAACCCATGCGTCGTGTCCGCTCCCAATCCCGCGAGACGTTGCGGTGGCGTAACCCCAAGACTGGCGCAACGCTCCGAATTTCTTATCCGCGGGAAGAAGTTTCACTCACCCCCATTTCAGGACAATAAAACTATGAAAACAAAATCGATCATCACCATCGCTGCGGTCGTGCTTTTGCCGATTGCCGCATTCGCTCAACCAAATCCGCCCCCACCACCTCCTCCGCCGCCCGGGACGCCGCCAACCGGCCCAGTCGGTCCTGGCGGAGACCGCGAACGCCACGAGAAAAAAGTGCCCGTCACTTATCTGGGCGTCGAGACTTCGGAAGTGCCGCGAGTAGTCAGCGAACAACTCGGGCTGCCGAGAGGTTTCGGTCTGGTGGTGGATTATATCGTTCCGGACGGTCCAGCCGCCGCGGCCGGCGTTCAGCAGAACGACATTCTCAGAATGCTCAACGACCAAATCCTGACCGAACCGAATCAGCTTTCAAAACTGATTCGCAGTTTTCCCGAAGGAACGACCGTGACCTTTACCGTGTTGCGCAAAGGGAAAGAGGAAAAGGTTGGCGTGAAATTGTCGAAGAAAGAAGTGTCCGAGCGCTCGGACATGTGGAGAGGCCATCGTCCGGATTTCAACTTCAACTTTAACGGGCATGACTGGAGCGATTTTGGAATGGGTGATCTGAACAAGGAGATGGAAAAGCTCAAGGAGCGACTCGGCGAGGGCAATAATGGAATGATTCACGACGCGGTAATGGCTGCGCAGGCTGAGGCGCAACGCGCCGTGGCTCAACAACGCCGCGACTTGGAACAGCAGCGGCGCGATGCCGAACAACAGCAGCGGGACATGCAGCAACAAATGCGCGACCAGGCGCGCCAAGTCCGGGAGCAAGCGCGTGAAGCTCGAGATGAAGCGCGTCGCGCCGCTGGAATCAGTGTTACCCGAAACCAAAACGGCGGCTTGAGCACTACCAAAATCGACATGGGTAAGGCGCAGATCGTTTATTCCGATGACAAGGGCGAGCTGCGGGTCGAAAAGATTGATGGCAAGAAAGTGCTGACGGCAAAAGATCCCAAGGGGCTATTGCAATTTAGCGGCCCGGTCGAAACCAAGGAAGATCTGGACAAGGTTCCGGCCGATGTGCGGCAGCGTTACGAAAAATTGCAGAACAACGATCTGCCGGCGGTGATTTCGGAACATCAATCCGAAATGGAGAATGACGCCGACGACGAAGATGACGACAACGACGACGCCGACATTCAGTCGATGAATCAGGTGTGCACGAAGCCTGTAGGCCAGCCGGTCAATTACACCTTCGTTAAGATTTAATTGTCAGGCGGCCAGACTCCGCCAAACGCGAGGGTGGAACGCGATCTCCGAGCGCGTTTTGGTTGCAGAACGCGCGGCGGAGTTTTCCTTGTCGAGGGCTATGGGAATGGAAGGTAAGCCCATATCCAGGGGCGGTTGTCCGCCACATAAGGCGTCGCCGTATATTGAGGCTTGACCAAGGTTTCTCGATTCGTTAGACGTCCAACTTGCCTTGACTATCCTCCTTGAAAATAAAAGCGTTCGATCTACCAGGAGCGCCTTGAATAGCCTGCTCCTCTTGGCAGTATTTTTGGGTACGCCCATCGCGGCTAACGCCCAAGGCGTCGCCGACACAATTGTCGAAGTTCCGACGGCAAGGCATGGCTCTGCTCTAATCGAAATTCCAACGGCGCAAACCACAGCGGATTCTGAACCGAACTTGACCGTCGCTGCCGAATTCAAATCGACTAAGAATGTCGTTGAACAAGAGAAGCCTGCGTTCTGGAGTTGGTACACCGACTTTGGCTACACGTCTGAGTACAATTTCCGGGGAACAGATCTCACTCCAGGTTCTGACGGAGACGTCTATTTCAACGCCCAGGTCACAAAATCCAATTTCACGCTGGGATTTTTTGGAATCCATCAATTGGGCGATGCACATGTGGAAAGTTGGTCGATAGGAGAAGGCGGCGGCAGCGCCGGCGCTAAGGGGACAGGTGGTGGTAATCTGTTCGGGAACTACATGCGACTTCCGTTTACAACGCAGACCGAATTCAACGAGCTCGATGCGTTTCTGTCTTATAAATTCACAGCCGGCCCAATCGATATTACGATCGGCAACATCGGTTTCTTTATCGAGCGGAGAGCTACTACTTTTGAGACCGACGTAGCACCTCCCGGATTCATTTGGGTAATTCCGCCCACTCTAACCCGATTCCGAACGGTGGGGCCCGATCCAACCGTGCAGAATGAGCAATTCGATCGAGCATATATTCGCTTGAGTACAAGAAAACTCTCAAAATTCGTGACGCCTTCGCTGACATACTATCAAAACCTGTACAGCAGTGGGAGCGAACCTAAGAATGGTGGCTTCATAGCTTATAAAGCCTTTACGACCGTAAATCCTCCATTCCTTCCGCCGGGGACGTATGTCCCAGTTAACCCTAGACCGTTCAATGAGAGAAACCCGGAAGCACATGGTGGATATCTGGAAGGGCGCGTCAATGGCAACTTTCCACTCACCAGCTGGGTGGACTTCGATCCGTTCGCCCTGGTATCCGTAAGTTTTCGCGACCGCATCGAGCCGGGGGGGGCAAATCCTTACGGCGGACATCCGCTTACTGGCTGGAATCACGTTGAAGTTGGTGCCAAATTGCCCATTCACTTGCTTCATTTGGGCGGTTTCTCGAGCGAGATATGGGCTCCGCCAGATGCACATCTCTACTTTACTCCATTTGGACACTATGCCTATCACATTTCGAATCCGCCTCCGGGAACGGATCGGGACGAATGGTGGGGCGGCGCGGAATTCGAGCTAACCTTCTAGTTTCAGTTCGGCGATTTAGGATCGGACCGCCGACAATCCTAATCACCGGGTGCACCCGGCCACCAAGGTCGCGCATATAGGTGCGAATAGTAGCTCGTTCTCCAGTCGGCCGCTGATAGTTTGAGACCGCGTCCTGGAAGCTTTGCTCTGGTGGTTTTCATTGCAGCTTTGTTACGTTGTGATTCTGATTGTTTGAACGGCGAACTTTCTTTGCGGAGACCGAGTGAATCATCGCCCGCATAGGACGCAGTCACGCTCAAGACAAAAAGCGGCGCGACAATCGCTGCTAAAAATTTGAAACTAGTTTTCATATTCTATCCCCCTGGAGCGCTGCCTTCGAACTCTGACCGTCGCCGTTGTTGACTGTCGGTTTTAACCGGCGGTTTGGCAACGGATTTCGGAGCCGGCGGAACGTCAGTCGGCGGCGCCGCTGTTTTTTGGGTTGCCCTGGACCTATTGCGCACAGCTCTTTTGACAACCGGGGTTTGTTCTCGTTCAGGGCTCTTGACCGCTGGTTTACTCACCCCGTCAGCTGTGACCGTTGCCGTGGAGGCTATCGGCGGCGTGATCCGGCGCAGTATAACTGTGCCTTGAGCCGCAATTTCCCCGTCTATGACGTCTATATCGCGCTCTTCGGTAACATAGTCCGGTAGCGCGATCTGAAGGTGGTGTCTGCCTGGGGGAAGATTGGAAATCGATGCGGGACTTACGTTCACCATTGAGCCGTCGACAATTACTTTTGCGCCCGAGGGATCAGTGTCGATCGACAAACCACCTTGAGGCGGCGGTGGAAGTGGCTTCGATTCTACGAGTGGCGGTGCGGGAGGCTGAACTGGAGCTGCCGGCTTAGCGACGCGGGGTTCGACCAGCCCAAATCCGCCTTGGGTTTTCGGAGCTTGGTTAACCGGCGGCGCAGGCTTTTGTTGTGCGATCTGTCTCGGCGCCGGCGGTATTCGGATTGCGAAAAACCAAATCAAAGCAGCCACGATGGTCGCTGGGATTAATGTAATCGCTGTTCCGAAAAGTGTCTCCCGGCCAAGAACCCGCGCGCCGGCGGCGAATTTCGGGGCCGCAACCTGGCTGCTCTCAATGATGGCGGCTCCGGTGCTACGAGATGCCCGCAACAACACGGGAATCGCGGCGGCAGTGGACCTGACCATCAGCTTGATAGGCGTGACCACGAGAAACACGCCGCCGCGGATCAGTGCGCCGGCAGCGGCAACGATCGCACTTCCCAACGCCGCAACATCGCTTGCGACTAACGAACCGAACCAAGCCAACCCATGTGAGATGCCAACGAGAATGGCGACAATCCTCCGCACAATCCCCTGACCTGCGCTTCGAAGTTCGCGTCCGAACGCTAAGCTACCCGCGGATATGGCAAGTCCCGCATTGCGAAATCTATGCTGGCTTTCTCGCTTGGTTCGGGGACGGGTCGCTGATGTTGGAGGACGAGTCTTGCGCGTAGCTTCACGCGTTCCAGGGCGTGTTCCGGGCTTGGTTTCGCTGGTCTTTCGGGAGGGAAATGAGAGCCAGTCGCTGATTCGATTGGTTTCTTTTTCCGGCGGAGCCCTGAGGAACTCGACGATCTCGAGAGCGGATTGCGGCCGGAGAGCCGGGTCCTTTTGCAAGCAAGCTGCAATGACTTCTTCCCAAATTGGATCGATTGGTTCTCCATCGACGATATCAAGCTCTTCCCGACGAAAGCTCATCGGCGGCGGAGTTCTTTCGTGAACTTGTCGGTCTACGTTACCCGAATAAAACGGGGGCTTGCTGGTGAGCAACTCGTAGAACGTGGCGCCGAACGAATAAATATCATCCAAATGACTTGCTCTTGCGCCATCGAGTTGCTGTGGACTCATGTAAACGAGCGTCCCGCTGGTATGACGGCGCAACGTCATCATGCTTACTGAGTCGCTTAAGCTGCGAGCGATTCCAAAATCGGCCACCTTCAAATCGCCGCGCAAGTTTACCATCAAGTTCGACGGTTTGAGGTCCCGGTGCACTACCCGCGCATGAGTATGAGCATAATCGAGCGCTTCACACAGCTGGTTTGTCCAATTGCCCAGCTCCCAGCACTCGAAAACCTTTTTGGGGCGGTCAACTCGAACGTTCGAGAGGGTGTCTCCGTCGACAAACTCCATCGAAATACACGCTGCATTCTCGTCATAAACAAAATCATATATCCGGACGATGTTCTTGTGGGTAAGCTCGAGGCTGCGATTTGTCTCCTGCTTTAGATCGCTAAGCATGGCGCGATCGAAGACGACCATTTCAGGCAAAAATTTGAGCGCGACTTCGCGCTCTAACACCTCATCCCGTGCTAACCACACGACCCCCATGCCGCCACGGCCAAGAATGCGCTTCAAGTTGTAGCGGTTGAACAGCTTTTGTCCGGAGACAAAATCACGTACCGTCGCCTCCAGCGTGCCGCCCGGGGGCTGCAAATTCACGTAGAGACCCTAACAACTTCAGATGGCAAAATAAAGGGCAAAAGTAGTCGACCCCCTTAGAAGAGTTTCCTTGTCGGTCTAATCCACGGAGATTTATAACCAAAACGGTGGAAATAAGTCGTCGTTACCGATCCAGGCAACAAATCTCATCCTCGCAGCTCAACTTCATCCCTGAAACTCCGGAGAATGAGTTGGGATGGTTATTATTAATCACGCAGTGACGACCGAAGGCGAATTAGAACACCCCGTTGCTGCCTGGCTGGAAAGTGGCGGCCAAAAACTCCCGATACGCGGCGACTGTTCGTTGGGCAGATCCTCAAAAAACAGCATCGTGGTTGATTCCCAAAAGGTCTCACGCCGGCATGCCATTATCAATGTCCAGAATATTGGCGAGTTTTGGTTGATCGATTTGGGAAGCAGCAATGGCACTTATTTAAATGGCCGCAGAATCCATCAACCCATCAAACTTTCCGATCAAGACCAAGTGATTATTGGTGATCAGACCTTCATTTTCTACCAGCCCGAGCAAATTACCGATGAATACCGCAGGACCATTGCGGAACGTACCGTTCGCCAAATCGAAAACATTCCGTGTTGGCTTCTGGTAGCAGACATCGAAAATTTCACACCGCTGAGCCAATCCTTGAACAGTGATCAATTGGCAGAATTAATTGGCGGTTGGGTCGCCAAGTGCAAAGAGCTTATTGAGAGCCACCAAGGCATCATAGATAAGTATCTTGGTGATGGTTTCCTCGCCCATTGGCGTGACGATCCAGCGAAGACAAAGAGCGTCGCGGGCGCGCTTGAAAAACTCAAAGAAGCGCAAGCGAAGAATGAACCGCGTTTTCGTCTTGCCTTGCATTTTGGTTCCGTTGCGATTGGCGGCGTGCCATCGATGGGCGAGGAGAGCCTGATGGGCAAGGAAGTGAATTTCGTGTTTCGAATGGAAAAGCTCGCTGGTTCGTTAGGCATCGCCGTTCTTACGAGTGCGGCTGGCCAATCGAAATTGAAATCAATGATTAAATGCGAACCCGCAGGCGCCCACGAGCTCAAAGGCTTCGAAGGCAAACACGAGTTCTTCAGCTGCTAGTTCGACGGAGGCACGCGCTTTCCCTTTTTCCTGGGGCCAGGCGGCGTTAGAGCGTCATAACCGTTTGCCTGCACGCGTTTGAATGTCGCCGTTGTTGTTGTGCCGGCAAAGATCCGGGTAACGAGTGCTGTTTGTCCGTCTGGATTGAGTCTCATTGTCCACGCGATTGCGTCCTTGGCTCCGCCGGTCCAGGACAGCATTTTGCCGTCGTAAGTCAGTGGGCGATTGCCGGCCGACAGCCTTAGGACTTGTTGGATGAATGTCCCGTCCGAATTGACGACCAGCGTCACATCAACATCTCCAGGTCTTTGCATTTTGATTCTGCCAGTCCATGTTCCGGCAAACAGTGCCCGCCCAGTTTGCCTCGGGGACGCGGATTGGATCGTACCAGGTGAAGGCGACTCCTTTGTGCGTGCTTCCGGAGTTGGTGTCGGCGAAGGGCTTTCTGAGATTTCCTGGATTGGCGCGGGGAGACGATGCGCGAAGAGTAAGATCAGCCCTGCCGTGAACAAACAGCGAGAAGGAATTCGCAACGTTGCCATACTATTTCGTAGCCAGTTGCGCCGTGAAATGCGTGCCTTCTGAATTACAATCATAGACTGCCGTCTTCCAATCATCCGCAAACTGCAAAGTAAACGACTCGGGTTTCCATTGAATATTGATCGGTTTCGCGACGACTTCGTCCGTTACAGCCCGCAAGGTTCGGCCGTTCCAGATTCCGCTAAATTTCACGACTGTGTCCCCGTACCTGCTGCTTTGAGTTTCCGTGCCCGATTTTCGGTCTGCGGCCAGCACGATCGTCAGAGGCACACCGCCAGCGGAACTCTCGCCCTTGTAAATTGTTCCCTGATAGACAGACGCGGCTCGCATCGCCATCTCGTATGCCGCCAATAAATCCGCGGAATAATTCTTACCGTCGGCAACACACTCATAGTTTCCAGTCTTTCCGTCCTCGGCAAAACGAAGGGTGAAGGACTCGGGGATCCACTGCACACCCGAAGGTTGAGACACGATATCCCCCGTCACTGCGCGTAAGTCGTTTCCATTCCAAACCCCGCTGAATCTGACGACGACATCGCCGTGGTTGCCGCTCTGCGTCATCGTGCCGGATCGGTGATCGTTATTAAGAGCGATCGCAATTGGACGCGGCGGTTCGTTCGAGTCGTTGTTTACCCGAATTGTACCAGTATAAAGTGGGAGGAGTTGGGCGTGAGGGAATCGCTTACGAAATTGTGCGTCCGCAGTGACGGCACCCGATGGAATCTGATTCGTATTCGGCGGTGCGGGCGCTTGAGAGCTTGCGGATGTCGATGGTGCTCGGGAAACCGCAAGGTTTGGCGCTGATCGTACGAATGCAAAATAGGAAGCGCCTCCCGCAGCGAGTAGGACGATGAAAACCGCAACCAGAACTGGGATTCGTTTCTTTGACGGTGTAGCGGCGGTTCGGGCAGCTCGCCGTGTCTTTGGCGAAGGGACTTCGAGGTGCTGGGCAATTTCGGTGACAGACTGCGGTCGTTGGCCGGGATTTTTCGCCAAGCAAGAGCGAACAACTTCTTCCCAGATCGGATCGATCGGCTCTCCTTCGACCTCGAGCTCACCGCGTCGCTGCGTTATTGAGGGCGGAACCTTTTCCCGAATCTGGCGGTCGATGTTTCCAGAATAAAACGGCGGTTTACTGGTGAGCAGTTCATAAATACTCGCGCCGACGGAGTAAACATCATCAAGAGGAGTGCCACGGTCGCCTTCGAGTTGTTGGGGACTCATGTAAACCAGCGTTCCGCTCCGGCCCTGCTGCATCGTCAACTTGCTCACGGAATCGCTCAAGCTCCTAGCGATTCCAAAATCCGCGACCTTCAAGTCTCCGCGTTGATTCACCATCAAGTTGGTCGGCTTCAGATCGCGATGAACAATGCGCGCATGGTTATGCGCATAATCGAGCGCATCGCAAAGCTGACTGGTCCAATCTGCTAGCTCGCGCGTCTCGAAGACTTTATTTGGCTTGTCTGCTCGCAAATTGGAGAGCGTATCGCCGTCCACATATTCCATCGAAATGCAGCCTGACGTGTCGTTGTAGATGAAATCGTAAATTCGCACGATGTTCTTGTGCGTTAACTCCAGGCTTCGGCGTGTTTCGCGTTTCAGATCGCCCAACACGGCGCGGTCATGAACGACCAAGTCGGGGAGAAACTTCAACGCAACGTCGCGTTCCAATTCTTCGTCCGCCGCCAACCAGACGACTCCCATGCCGCCGCGGCCAAGCGTTTTGATCAATCGATAACGATTAAAAATTTTTTGTCCGGCAGAAAACTCGCGCAGCGTGATTTCAAGACCGTTGCCCCCTGGTTCCTGGCTCACAGGCAGGAAGGTAACAACCCGCTTCGACGCATAAAGTACAAAGTGGCTTGCCGTCAGGTGTCGCCGCGCTCTAGTAATCTGAACGCGTGCGATTCCGGAGCGATATGTTTCTTCGTGTTTTTTTTCTTGGCGCACTGCTCATTTTCGCGCGTTTTGCCGGCGGAGAAACGCCGCCAGCGAGCGCAACGACGTCTCCGTCGCTTGAGCAGCGCGTCTCTGATCTCGAAGCTTATGTAAACAACGCCGCGCGCGGTTCGGACGCGCCAAACGCGAACAGTAGATCGAACATTTCCGGTCCGGGCCCGGGTCACAATGGCTGGATGATGACCGCGTCGGCGCTGGTTCTTTTCATGACCCTGCCCGGCCTGGCGCTTTTTTACGGCGGACTCGTTAGGCAAAAAAATGTTCTGTCGGTCTTAGCTCAGTGTCTCGGCATCGCCGGGTTGGTCGCGATCCTTTGGTGGGCGGTTGGCTACTCTCTGGTGTTCTCCCGCGGATCGCCGTTTCTCGGCGGGTTGAAATTCGCGTTCCTTCGCGGAGTGGATGCTAAACCCAATGGCGATTATTCCTACTGGGTATCGCAGAACATTTTCGCAATGTATCAGCTGATGTTTGCGATCATCACGCCGGCCCTGATCGTTGGCGCGGTCGCGGAACGAATCCGGTTCGCTGCCGTGCTTGGGTTCGTCGGCGTTTGGATGTTCGTGGTTTATTTTCCGCTGGCTCACATGGTGTGGGGAATCGACGGCCTGATGAACGGGGTTTGGAATGAGCGCGCCACAATCAGGGCGATCGATTTCGCCGGAGGCACAGTAGTTCATATGTCTTCGGGATGGTCGGCCCTGGTCCTTTGCGCCCTCCTGGGACCGCGTCTCGGTTTTCGAAAGGAGATCATGGCGCCACACAGCATGGTCCTTTGCATGGTTGGCTCAGGAATGCTGTGGGTCGGCTGGTATGGATTTAACGCCGGCAGCGCCCTCGGCGCCGATGGCATTGCCGCGAATGCTTTCACGACGACAACGCTGGCAACGGCTGTCGCGTCATTCACCTGGGCGATGCTCGAATACGTTTTGCGCGGCAAACCGAGCGTGCTTGGATTTTGTTCAGGCGCAGTTGCCGGATTGGTCGTAATTACTCCGGCCTGCGGTTATGTAGATTCGACCGGAGCAGTCATTATTGGCATCGCGGCCGGGATCGTTCCGTTTTTCGCATGCACGAAGTTGAAATCGTGGTTTCATTACGACGACGCCTTGGACACGTTCGGGGTGCACGCCGTCGGTGGAACATTGGGCGCATTTTTAACTGGAGTCCTCGCCACGTCGACGGTGAACGGGAACCTGAGCGGGACGTCTGCGACTCAAAACGGCCTCACGAAGATTCTCGGACACGCTCTGTGGCTCGAACAGTTGAAAGCGATTGCCATCACAGTTTTTATGGCGGTGGTCGCCAGCGCGATCATCGGCGTTGCGGTGAAGGCGCTAATCGGATTACGAATCGCCCCGGAGATCGAGCGCCAGGGACTCGACATCAACGAGCACGGCGAAGAAGGCTACATGGTTTCCGGCTAACCGGAATTAGAGGAGAAATCCTGAAGAAAAAAAACGCGCGGCGTTTCGGCCGCGCGTTTTGAAATCGGTTGTTGTTTAAAATTTTAGTTGCCGCCTGAGTTAGTCCCACCGCTCTGCATCTGTCGTACCGCTGCGCCCGAAAGGTGTCTAACTTCACCTGACTCGGCCCCCGCAGCTCCGGCGCCAGTGTTGTCATCGACTTCAACCCAGCGACCGCTCAGGTTGCTGCCAGTTTCCGCCGGGACATAAACCATGTGCGTGTGTTTCTTCTTGGCATTAGCAACGAATTTACCGGTCAATTTGAAATCCACCTGTGTTGGCTTATTGCCGAAAACGTGTTGGTTGGTGAGGGATGCCTTGATTTGACCGTTCACAAAGAGAACCACTTCGTAATCGGTGATTGGCAAGCTGCTGACGCCGAATTGGCCATTCGAGTCGGTGCGGACAATCTTTTGGAGTCCGCTTCCGTCTTTGGCGGAAATGTGGACTTCAGCCCCGGCCACGGGGTTCTTGTTTGAATCTGTGACCGTGCCCTGAATCCTGGCAGGACCGACGGGGGACGAAGCCCATGCGGCAACGGCCGAAACGAGGAGGGTAGCGATAGACAGTTGGAGTGATTTGATGAGCATAGAGTTTTATATATTAGACGTGAATAGTTCGTGCCGCAAGCCTTGGCGGCCTGCGTCCGACTTGCTACGCTGGCAATTTTCTTATTGAGGCTGCCCAGACCCCGGATTCCGGTTCTGGATCTGTTGAACCAAAATGTTACCTTGGTTGCTCAGGCGCTCGCTCATGCCTATCGGCATGCCTTTTCCATCGCCTTCGACTTCAGCCCAATGGCCGAGATGAGTGCCAGTCGTTGACGGGATCCAAACATAATGTTTGCCCGGAGCGAATGGGGTTACCTGCGAGCCTTTTAAGACTTCGAAGTTCAGGGTTTGAGTTTCGCCAGCCTTGGTCCTGACATTGCTGATGGACGCTTTGGTCACACCATCAATCACCAGGATTACGCTGTAAGTTCCTTCTTCCAGCGCCGGATAATTGTAACGACCATCGGTCTTTGTATGGATCTTTCCGATTTTATTTACATCGCTGCCTTGGATGCGAATTTCAGCGCCTTGGATTGGACCTGACGAATTCTTAACAACACCGCTCAGGCCTGTCTCCCCGGCGGCTTGAGCTTTCAGCATCAAGCAAACCGAAGCAAATACGACAACAACACGAATCAGCGTTTTCATGCTGAAATATTACGACTAGCGGTCGTAGTTGTAAAATACGATCCGGCAGTCAGAACCGGTGCCGGCGGATTGAGCAAACGAGACGCCAAGGTGTCTAGTCTAGTAAGAGGTTTTTATCAGATTGGAGCAGCATGTATTTAGTCATGGGCATTACTGGAAAAGTTGGAGGCGCCACCGCGCGGCATCTGCTGAAGCAACGCAAACAGGTGCGAGCACTTGTGCGCAATCGCGAGAAAGCGGCGAAGTGGGCAGACCAAGGCGTGGAGTTGGTGGATGGAGACTGGAACGATGCGACAGCCATAGCGGCGGCGCTCAAAGGTGTTGAGGGCGCGTTTGTTATGTTGCCGGCTGTATGGGCACCCTCGCCTGATTACAGAGAAGCAAAGGACGTGATTGCGAACTATGTCGAGGCGCTGACCAAGGTAGTGCCCCTGCGGGTGGTAGCGCTCTCTTCGATGGGTGCGAATAGAACAAACGGGCTGGGGATGATCACGGCCTTATCGCTTTTGGAGCAAGGTTTTCGCAGCCTGCCATCTCCGATCGCATTTGTGCGCGCAGGTGGCTTTGTCGAAAACTTTCTTTTCGGCTTACAGGCCGCCCAAGGCGGAACACTACCGGTCTTCTACAATCCTACAAACCGGAAATCGACAATGGTCGCGACAAACGACATCGGCGCAGAGGTAGCAAAGCTTCTGACCGGGCCGGCGTGGTCAGGGCGTCGCGTTATTGAGCTAGGTTCGATGGTAAGCGCGGATGAAGTAGCGGGACAATTGGGTGAAGTTCTAAAACTCGACGTAAAAGCCTTTGCTGTCCCGCGTGCAGGGTGGGCGGAAGCGTTCGAGCAGTTCGGCGTCCCGAAGGGCCACACTGGACCTGCCGAAGAAATGTTTGAGGCCGTGAACGCGGGATGGATGGACCTCGGAATCACGGGTACGGAGCACGTAGCGGGTACGACGTCCGCACGCGATGTGTTTGCGGCTGCACAGAACGCCGTCAAGGCGTAAGTCCGGGGCAAGCTAGGGATGCCCTGACGCCCTGCCTAACGAATCAGGGACGCAGGGCTGCAGTGAAGCATTGCCGCCAAAGCTTGAGTCGCTCAGAAATTCGGGCCGAATCGTGGATTGGGGATTTCAAAGATATTTAGGGTTGACCGATTTGCTGTTGACGACTTGTTGACGATTAAATTGCGAATTGATGCGGACTGATGCGCGACCGTGCGAAATGAGTTAGTTGCAGTTTCGGATTAATTTCACCCAGCAAAACAGCGGTCTAGAGAGTATGCCGGCGGAGGGACTTGAACCCACACGATCTTGCGATCACTGGATTTTGAGTCCAGCGCGTCTGCCATTCCGCCACGCCGGCGTGTCGAAAGGAGCGAAAGAATACGAACTTCGCGCCGAAGCTCAACTCGCGAACGCTTTCGAAGTCAAACGCTTCCCACCAAATCGAGCGGTTGGAGACTGCGCGGCGGGCCAAAGATTTCGCGCAAAATAATCGCGTCCCGCAAACCGGATGTCGATCTGAGCATGGTGGCAAGGTTGGTCGTTGCGTCCGCCGATTTGGAAGTCGGTTGGGTCGCGAGCGCATACGCTTCTGCCGCCGTCGCAATCACTGGAGGCGGCTCAACTGGTGCGGGAGCTTGTCGAACTAAGGGGGGAGCTTCGGCAACTCTGGGTTGAAAAGGCTTGGACTCGGGCGGTCGCGTCGTGAGCGGCGGCAATGGCGACCTGAGCGGGGGCGGAACGTGCGGGAGAACGAATGGCCGTTGATAACTTGGTCGCGGCGCAACCGGCGCAGGCGGGGTCGAACTCGTCGGTTGACCTAGCGCTTCCAAAAATTTCCGGATCCGTTGCTCGTCTGTTTCGTCCGGCCCGCGCGGACTCGGACGAGACATTTGCGATGGAGATATTGATCTCCGCGTTGTGTCCTCGGGACGCTTGCGGCTTTTGGCTGCAGCTCGAGTCAGGATCTGAAAGAAGATCGCGATCGCGACGAACAATAGAAAAAGCAGATTATCGAGGTGCAGCGCCGCCATTTTTTACCTTCTAGCTTTCAGTTCTTGGTTTGTCCGTTCCCGCAATCGATTCGCGCATTGTGGTATCGGCCTGCACGTTTTTCATCCGGTAATAATCCATAATGCCGAGGTGACCCGCCCGAAACGCTTCCGCCATCGCCATCGGTACCTGCGCTTCCGCTTCCACCACTTTCGCGCGCATCTCCTGGGTCTTGGCCTTCATTTCCTGCTCCACTGCTACCGCAGCGGCGCGGCGCACTTCCGCTTTCGCCTGGGCAATGCGCTTGTCGGCATCCGCTTGTTCGCTCTGCAACTTGGCCCCGATGTTGTCGCCCACGTCCACGTCGGCGATGTCGATCGAAAGAATTTCAAATGCGGTATTGCTGTCGAGTCCCTTCGCCAGCACCGCTTTGGAAATGCGATCCGGATTTTCCAGAACGTCTTTGTAGGAATCAGCTGAGCCAATCGCGCTCACGATGCCTTCGCCGACCCGCGCGATAATCGTTTCCTCAGTTGCGCCGCCGACAAACCGATCCAGGTGCGAGCGCACCGTGACGCGCGCTTTCACCTTCGCGCCAATCCCGTCTTTGGCTACACCGTCGATGGTCGTCCGGCCCATCGTGGGATTTGGTACATCGATGACTTTCGGGTTGATACTCGTGCGCACCGCTTCCAGCACAGTCTTACCGGTGCCTTTGGTCGCCAGATCGATGGCACAGGCGCGATTGAAGTCGAGGGAGATGCCGGCTTTGTCGGCCGCGATCAACGCCAGAATAACCTGAGTGACGTCGCCGCCTGCCAGGTAATGCGCTTCCAAGGGATCGCTCGGCACCTCGATGCCCGCTTTCACGGCGGTGATGCGATTGTCGACAATCAATCCAACTGGCACGCGCCGCAGTCGCATTCCGATCATTTTACCCATGGCGACTGGCGCGTTGGCGATGCGAGCGCGGAGCCAGATCCCGAAAAAATTGAAGAGAATGATGGCGAAAACAAAACCGAAAACGGCCAGCACGGCGATTCCGACAAGATAAAGGGCGTCCATGACGAAACTTTAGTCGCTTGGTTGTGCGAAGCGCAAACGTTGAGTTTGCCGCAGCTTTTCGTTGCAATCGGCGCGAGACGGAATACGCATTGCCCGTTGTGGCAACGACGAGGACAAGAGTCGCGGTGGTTGGCGCTTCCGGTTACACCGGCGAAGAGCTCGTGCGGCTTTTGCTTGCCCACTCGAACGTCGATTTAGCGGCGGTAACTTCGCGGCAATTCGCCGGTAAATCTGTGGCCGAAGTGTTTCCCCGCTTCGCGCATTACAAAAATGCCGCGACGTTGAAGTTTTCCGATTCGGACGCAAAACAAGTCGCACGGGATGCGACGGTGGTTTTTCTTGCATTGCCACACGGTCTGGCCGCCGAATTCGCGAAGCCTCTTCTTTCCGCTGGCGCGCGGGTTGTCGATCTCAGCGCCGATTTCCGAGTCAAAGATTCAGATGTTTACCGTGAATTTTACGGTCATGATCATCCCGCTCCCGATTTGTTAGGCAAATCGGTTTACGGTTTGCCGGAAGTTTACCGCGACCAGATCCGGGGAGCTCAGCTCGTTGCCTGTCCGGGTTGTTATCCCACCAGTATTCTCATTCCGCTCCGGCCGCTGATTCGACGGAAAGCGATCGCTCGCAAAACCATTATTGCCGCCAGTATGAGCGGCGTGACCGGGGCAGGCCGCAAGGCAGAAGTGGATTATCTATTCTCGGAATGCAACGAAAGTGTTCGACCGTATGGCGTCCCCAAACATCGGCATCTTTCCGAAATCGAACAGGAATTGTCGATCCTCGCCGATGAAAAGCTGGTCATCCAGTTCACGCCCCACCTGGTGCCGATCAATCGCGGAATTGTCACTACTATTTGCGCCGACATCGCGAACAACGTCGTCAAAATGGATCCGGCGGTAATTTTCCAAAGCGCCTACGGGGAAGAACCGTTCGTTCGTTTGCTCGGCGACGATCGTTTGCCCGATACCAAATATGTCGCCGGCACAAATTTCATCGACATCGGATGGAGAATCGACAAACGCACGAATCGGATCGTCCTGATGAGCGCGATTGATAACACGGTAAAAGGAGCCGGCGGGCAGGCGGTGCAGTGCATGAATCTGATGCTCGGGTTGCCCGAAACTGCTGGGCTGATTTGAAAAACTCGCTTCGAACAGTTGCCGGATCGATCTGTGCGCCGCGCGGTTTCAAATGCGGGGCAGTCTTCTGCGACATCAAAAAACTCGGCACCGGGAAAGGTTCGGAGAAAGGCCGGAAAGACGATCTCGCGCTGATCGTTTCGGACGTGCCCGCAGCGGTCGCGGGACTGTTTACCACCAATCAGGTCTGCGCGGCGCCGGTGAAAATCAGCCGGCAACGTTCAGCAAGGAAATTAGCGCGCGCGATCGTGGTGAATTCCGGAAATGCAAACGCTGCGACAGGTCAACAAGGAATGCGAGACGCTCAAGCAATGGCACGATTTACCGCCGAGGCGCTCAACAAACTAGACCGAAAATATCGGTCAAGTTTCAGAACAGTCGCAGCCAACCAAGTTCTCGTGTGTTCAACCGGCCGAATCGGCGTGCCGATGCCGATGAAAAATGTCGCCCGCGGAATTCGCGCCTGCGCGCCTCTTGTCGCCCGATCCACCTCGAACGCCCGACAGGTCGCGGAAGCAATAATGACCACGGACACGCGACGTAAAGAAATCGCGGTTGAACTCAAAATTGGGGGATCAACGGTCCGGATAGGTGCAATTGGCAAGGGCGCGGGGATGATTCAGCCGGGCATGGCAACGATGCTCGCATTTATCACAACGGACGCGGCTGTAGAGTCTTCGGCCTTGAAACGCGCGCTCAAAGTTGCGGTCGACGAAAGTTTCAATCGCATCACAGTCGATGGCGACATGAGCACGAATGACTCCGTCATCATTTTTGCCAATGGCGTTGCGGGAAATCGAAAACTCGTCACTCGTCACCCGTCACTTGTCACTTTTCAGCAGGCACTCAGCTTTGTTTGCCTCGAGCTGGCGAAAATGATGGTGCGCGACGGCGAAGGAACATCGCGAGTGGTCGGTTTACGCGTTCGCGGAACGCGGAACAATCGCGAAGCCGAGCTCGCGGCGCGGGCCATTGCCAACAGTTCGCTCGTCCGAACAAGTTGGTTCGGCGGCGATCCGAACTGGGGGCGGATTCTATGCGCGCTTGGGTACTCGAAGGCGCGGGTTAATGAAGCAAAGGTCGACGTGGGTTATGCCGCGCCCGACAGTCGCAAAATTCTTTTTGCATTTCGTCGCGGTCGTCCGACAAATGTCGCCTTGAAAGCATTGGCCAGGATTACTTCAGAGCCGGAGTTCCACCTGTATGTCGATCTTC
This sequence comes from uncultured Verrucomicrobiae bacterium, assembly GCA_963817335.1. Classification (GTDB taxonomy): domain Bacteria; phylum Verrucomicrobiota; class Verrucomicrobiia; order Chthoniobacterales; family UBA10450; genus AV40. The sequence goes on from CAWFNX010000005.1 coordinate 983,062, forward strand.
ACCAGGGTCGGGGCGAGTTTATGATTTATGCCGCCGACCTGACGGAAGATTACGTCGCTCTCAACAAAGGCGACATTACCGATCCGGCCACGCTTGGCGGCTGATGAAAAAGATCATCTCGAAAGCGGCGACGCTGTTGGAAGCGTTGCCCTACATCCAGCGTTTCCGGAGCCAAATCTTTGTGGTGAAATACGGCGGCAGCTTCATGGATTCGCCCGATCCGGAAGAGCGGCATCGAGTGGCGCGGGACATCGTTTTTCTCGAGGCGGTCGGAATCAATCCGGTCGTAGTGCACGGCGGTGGCAAGGCGATTACGCGGGCTCTCGAGAAAGCCGGCACAAAATCGCAATTCGTTCACGGTTATCGCGTAACCGACGCCGCGAGCGCCGATATCGTCGATCGGGTTCTCTCGCGAGAAATTAATCCTGAGATCGTGCAAGCGATCGAGGAATTTGGGGGCAAGGCGCGCGGATTTGCCGGCCCCGATATCTTTCGTTGCCGAAAGTTTTCCGTTCCCAACGAGGATGTCGATCTTGGATTCGTCGGTGAAGTTTCCGAAGTGAACGTGGAACCGCTGCGCGAATGCATTCGCCGAAGCATCACTCCAGTGATCAGTCCGACCGCGCTCGGGGAGGACGGAAAGATTTACAATTGCAACGCCGATATTGCTGGCGCCAAGGTCGCGATCGCACTAAAGGCGCGCCGTTTGGTCTTCATGAGCGACGTCCCCGGTTTGCTGCGGGATCCAAAAAGAAGTTCGAGCCTTTTGAGTCATCTGGCGGTGAACGAAGTTCCGAAATGGCGAGAGAAGGGCGTGATCGGCGAAGGGATGATTCCCAAAGTGGATTCTGCCGTTGCGGCGATCGAGAGCGGCGTTGAAAAAGTGCAGTTCGTGGACGGCCGGATTCCGCATTCTGTTTTGCTTGAGATTTTCACGGATGCCGGCGTTGGCACGGAGGTCATGTTATGAAGGAAATCCTTCACCCTCCGGCTGCGGCAATTGTGCAAAACGAGACCAAGCGCGTTCGTGAATTGTTCGACAAGAACGTGGTTCCGTCTTACGCGCGGTTCGACCTCGTCCTTGAGCGCGGCGAGGGAAGCTATGTTTGGGACGCTGACGGAAATCGCTATCTCGATCTTGCCGGCGGGATTGCTGTTTGCTCGTTAGGCCAGGCCCATCCCGAAATCACAAGGGCGCTGACCGAGCAGTCCAGCAAACTCGTTCACGTTTCCAATCTATATTATACGAAGCCGCAGGGTCAGCTCGCCAAGCGCATTGTCGATCACATCGCTCCTGGCCGCGTATTTTTTTGCAACAGCGGGGCGGAGGCAAACGAAGGTCTCTTCAAATTGGCGCGAAAGTTCGGACACGATGCGGGCCGTTACGAAATCATCACCACCACCGATTCGTTCCACGGCCGAACCCTGGCCGGTATTGCAGCGACGGGTCAGGAAAAAGTGAAGAAAGGATTCGCGCCGGAGGTTGAAGGATTTCGACAGGTCCCGTTCAACGATTTGGATGCGATGCGGCACGCAATCACGAAATCGACGGCCGCAATCTTGATTGAGCCGGTCCAGGGCGAGAGCGGTGTGACGATTGCGAGGCCGGAGTATTTGATCGGCCTGCGCCAATTGTGCGACCAACAGAATGTCCTGCTGTTGTTTGACGAAGTTCAAGCCGGGCATTTCCGGACCGGAAAATTTCAGAGTTGGCAGCGGATTTTGGAAGTAGGGGCCGCTGACCCCAACGGCCCACGGGCGATTGAGAGCGATCGCCCCTACCTGCCGGATGCGGTTTCGATGGCCAAGTCTTTAGGCGGGGGATTCCCGATCGGTGCGTTTTGGGTGCGAGAAAAATATGCCGATGTTCTCTCCGCCGGCACGCACGCCAGCACATTTGGCGGAACGCCGCTCGCTTGTGCGGTTGCCTTGAGAATTTTTGAAGTTATCGAACGGGAAAATCTGGCCGATAACGCGCGCGAGACCGGCGCATTTCTGTTGCGGGAACTACAAAAACTTCAGGAACGATTTCCGAAGATCGTAAATGTGGTGCGCGGTTTCGGTTTTATGATCGGAATCGAATTCCAACCAGAGTTTAAAGCCGCCGAGATGGTGAAGCAGTTGCACCAACGCAAGGTGTTGACGGTACCAGCCGGCGCCTCGGTAATTCGTTTGCTGCCGGCATTGAACCTGCGAAAGAGTGAAGCGGAGGAAGGATTGCGCGCAATTGAGGGATTGATTGGCGATCTGGCGAGGGAGAAAGAGTGAGAGGAAGAGGAAGAGTTGAAACATTTACTTAGTATCGAGCAGCTTTCGCGAAGCGAGATCGAACGCATTTTGCAGCGCACGGCCGAGCTGAAATCGAATCGCGGCAAGATTTCGGCGCAACCGTTGGCCGGACAAACCTGGGCCCTGATTTTTTCGAAGCCATCGACCCGAACGCGAGTCTCGTTCGACGTTGGAATCCGCGAGCTTGGCGGCGAAACAATCTATCTCAACGCCGCTGACGCGCAGCTCGGGCGGGGTGAGTTGATCAAAGATACCGCGCGCGTCCTGGCGCGAATGATTCATGGAGCAGTGATTCGCACCTACGCGCAGAGCGACATCGAGGAGTTTGCGGAGTTTTCGGGTGTGCCGACGATCAACGCGCTCACCGATGACGAGCACCCATGCCAAATTCTTGGCGACATTTTTACGATTATCGAAAAACGCGACGCGATCGAAAACACGGTCGTCGCTTACATTGGAGACGGCGTTTCGAACACGGCTCGCTCATGGTTGTTTGCTGCGGGCAAACTCGGTTTCGAATTGCGCATCGCCTCCCACAAAAAATATTTGCCGGAAAAAAAGTTGCTGGAGTCCGCCGGCGGCCGGGTCAGCTGCACCGACGATGTGGCAACGGCCGCTAAAGATGCGGACGTTCTCTACACCGATATTTGGGTATCGATGGGCAAGGAAGCGGAAGAGGCTCGCCGCGAAGCCGAGCTTGGTCCGTACTGGATCAATGAGTCGGTCGTGAAACTCGCCAAACCCGACTCGCTGGTGATGCACTGTTTACCGGCGCACCGCGGCCAGGAAATCGACGAGAAGACTTTTGAAAACCATGCTCAGACGATCTTTGATCAGGCGGAGAATCGATTGCATGTGCAAAAGGCCATTTTGGTCGAGCTAGTTAAATGATGCCGGCGAACCTGGATTTCGGTGCGGCAACTTTTTGCAGGACACGCAGATACTGTAAATAACCGGTTGGTTCTGGCCACTTTCTTCAATGGTGCGCCCGCACAGCGCGCAAACTGTTCGGCCGTCGCTGTTTTTAGCGCCAGCGTCTGACCGGTGCCGCTTGTTGTCTCGCGCGCGTGACATGTCTAACCAAATACGCGCCTGCTGCCACAAAAAGGCGTTGAATTCTTTCTTTTTCGAAGGCGGCTGTCGAAACTCACTCTCCATCAGCAAGTTCGGCAGGCGTCCTGATGAAGTAATCTAGAACCTCTTTTTTAGTGCCACATACCAAGTGCGCCCCCTGATATTGGCCGTGCTTTCGTCGTAACCATTCTCAATGGCGGCTGCGACAAACGGGGGCTGTTCGTCAGCCAGGTTATTGATTCCGAGAGTGACGGTTGTCTTATTCAACCACGAGCGCCATCCACCTGGCCGATATTCCGCGGTGCTTATCGAGACACTCTTTTTCTCGTTTGTTTTGGCAATGTTCCCGGTGCTCTTGGCGTAACCAGGCACCCCGGCCAGTGGCGAAGTGATCGAATTGTTAAAGGTATAACTGAGGATCCAATCGAGAGTGGTCCATTCACGGACCTTGCGATCATGCTGATTAGCGGTGAACCGGCTATTGTCCCAGTATTGACCGGCAAAACGAACCGTAAAACCGGTATCGAGTCCCGCGAAGACAGAACCTGGAGGCCCATCGTAGAACAAACTGGCGAACCAACGGTTGTGGGTGAACGAGCCACCGGCATTGGTTCCAAGAAATCCGCCGCCGAATTTTCCGACGACATTCTGTTCTGGTCCGTTCGGGACTGCTTGAAGAACTGCCCGGTCGAGGTAGGTGCCTTTGAGGGTGGCAGTGATAATGCCCCAGTCTCCATGTCCCAATCTGTTGGTTTCGAAAGAATAAACGGCGGAATAATCCCAGCCTTCTTCAACCATTCGCCCCAGATTTTGTTCGGGAAGCAGCAGAAGAATGATTGGCCCGAATGGATCTCCCGGGCCCGTAGACGCTCCGCGAATAACCTGACCCGGAAATTGCGCCTCGTGATCGACGAGAAATTGCGGGTCCAGTTGGAGCGTTACTCCGCGGATGTCGATGTGATAAAAATCCGCGGTCAAAGTGAGACCATGCAGCGCCGACCACCACCTGCCAGGCGTTGTAACCGCGCCGTAAGTCCATTCGTAGGCCGTTTCCGGCTTGAGGTCCGCGTTACCGCTGAATCGGGTTAAAACTTCAGGCTCTGTCGTTGGACTGCGGGGATCTCTTACCGTGAACGCGCTTTCCGACGCACCGCGAAACAAATCGCCCAGAGTCGGTGCGTGGTAGGCCTCGGAGTAGGTGCCTCGAAAAGTGAGTCCGGTATCTATAGGCTGCCAGCGAAAGGAGAACTTGGGTCGTTCCGCTGATCCGAAGTCGCTGAAGTTTTCATATCTCTCCTGATAGCCCAACTCCAAACTGAAAAGTCCAGGAACATTCCAAATCGGACTGGTAACCGGCACCAGAACTTCCCAGTAAACGGACCAAACGTCCCGGCTTCCGTTGGTCGGGCCAAAGTTTTGTGCGCCGATGGTCTCACCAGCCGTGGTCAATGCGTCCGGGATATCGCGCGCTCGTTCGGTCCGATGTTCTCCTCCAATCGCGAAAGCAACCGGCGCGGCCGGCAGGTTAAAAAGATCACCGTATACTCTGAGATCCTGCAGGGTCAGCGACGTCGTCCCGGAATGAATCGTTGTTGAAAATACCCGATCGATGGCCGCGCGAGAATTCTGGTTAATGCCGAAGGGATTGAATGCGGTCGCCGGATTTGGATCGAGCAACGCCGCTCGCAGATTTGTGGTATTGACGATTCCACTAAAGCTCTCAGTCCGCTCGTCTTCACTATAGCGAAAGGCGCTTTCCCAATTCCATTTCGAAAGATAATCTCCGAACTCGCCAAGATTCCCTCTGACGCCCGCAGTAAAAACGTAATTATTGGTCTCAACTTTGTCGGCTCTTACCCCGGCTTCCAACCCGCGGTAACGGACGCCAGTCACAAATTGAGTGCCGGCAGGCGCCGCGCTCAGCCTACTTTCGGGAATCTTGGGATCGAACCCACCGGCCGAGGTGTAATCCGGGACCGTAAACGGATTAAACGGATTTTGAATCGGCACACTGATGCCAACGATGCTGATTCCACCGGGGTGACTCGCATCGGTAAATGGATCCGGCGCAAATGGAGGCGGCGCCAGGTCGCCTTCCCAAAAACCGCGCATGTATTTGAAATCGGAAAACATCTCCAGATATCGATCGCAAATCTTGTATTCGAGAGATCCGGACAAATACTCGCGGTCCGCTTGACCGATGGCCGCCGATATATCGGCGAAGTTGAAAAGCCGCTGTTCCGGTGGAACGGCGTTTTGCGGCACATATTGCGGATCGCTCCCGACGTTCGGAAAAGCGTGGGGAGTCGGCGTTCTCGCCCCGTTATTGAGCTGGGGTTGATAAATAAATCCACCGATGCGGCCGGCAAAATTTGAACTGCGGCCATCTATGCCGCCGAACGATCTGTAGTCGGCATCGTGGGAGATATCCGCGTCGCGCGCGAAGATTGCCGCGCGATTATAGGACTCGGCGTAGACCAGGATATCGATCTTGTCGTTGCCCGCGCCGGCGAGAAGGTAAGTTCTTTCTTCCGCTTGGTCGTTGGCAAAGCCGAGATCGGTGTTGCCGTAGCTGCTGTAGATTTCCATTCCGCGAAATTTGTGAATCAGGTAGACGTTGAAAACGCCGGCTACGGCATCCGCGCCATAAATCGCGGATGCGCCGTCCTTCAGTAACTCCGCATGATCGATTAATCCGATTGGAATCGTATTGAGGTCGACTGTGTCTCCCGCAAAACCCACCGGCGCGAGACGTCGCCCATCTTGAAGGACAAGCGTTTCTTTCGGAAGAATGCCTCTTAAATTCAATTCCGCTCGTCCGTCACCTCCGTTCACGGTGTTTTCAGTCACCGAGGCGCCCATTGCTTCTGGCAGCGCCTGAACAAGATCGGTCGCGGTGCGCACACCCAGACGGGTGATGTCATCTCTCCGATAAACGTCCACTGGATTTGGCCCGACTTCTTCCGAAGTCGGAATGTTCGAGCCGGTCACGATCACTTCCTCGATGGTTACGCCCGGCTGGCCTTGAGTTTGCGACGAAGATTCTTGCGCTTGGATTTCAGAAATCAGAGAGAACGCTCCGGTGATCATCGCGAGCAATGCTTGGGTCTTGATCACTTGGTTCATGCCGTCACCGTCCAAGCCCGTTTTTTGCACGTTTTCTTGCCGTGGCTCAAACTGGTTTTCTCCGGCGCCACCAAGCTTAACAAAGTTAGGGTGACGATGGGGGAACGTTCTTGATGGGACCGGCAGGTTCCTCTGGTCTAAAAAGTTTCAATAGCTCCGGCGAGCTCGCCCGAGTGTCCTGAAGCTTGCCATCGAAATAGACCCGAACAAGGAAACCGCCGTAGTGTCGCGCTTCGGCCGGCGGCGGTTGGACTTTGGGACGGACGTAGTTTGCGGCGATAAACTTGGGCGTCGCATCGGTCCAATCGCGATTCGGAGTAAGCCAGTTGTAGCCGACTTGCGCGTTGGTCGAGACGAATTTGTTATCATTTGTGAGGTCGTAAAAGGAAACGCTGATCCTGACCACGTGACCATTTTCCGTTTTGGGTGCCGGCTTCACCCCGATTTTAAGAACGAAATGTTCCTGGGCGTTTGAATCCGCGATCTGAGAGAACGTCGTTTCGGTGATCGCCAATGTTGGATTATAAGAAACGCCCGTCCGTCGCAGAAGAGCAGGGAAGCGGACATCGGAGTGAAGCGGCCGGAACTCAGGGAGGAACGCGATCCATTGCAAAATTCCAGAGTGTTCTGAAAACGCGCGCTCCAGCCACTGAAAGGCTTCGTCATTTTTTCCGAGCGCTACATAAACCGCGGCAATCGACGGAGCCGGCACGTAACGGCTTTGGCTTTCCTGGACCAGTTGATCGAGAATCTTTTGCGCATCAGCCGGCTTCCCCATGCGGACATAGGTAATCGCGAGCCCGGTGCTCGGCAGATGTCTGGCCCTTTCTGCCTTCGTATAAAGCTCGATCGCTTCCGCAAAGTTTCCATTTTCTCGATAGGCCGCGGCCAGGCTCGAATCGAGATAGAAAAAATTTGGATCGAGTTGCAGCGTTCGCTGGCCCTCGACAATGGCGTCACTGATTCTGTTATTGGCCAAATAGGCGGCGGTCGCTACGTAACTGATGATGGGAGAAACCGGGTCTAACCTTTTCGCTTCCAAGATGAGACGAAGTCCTTCCTGCGTGTCCCCGCGAAAAAGAGGCAGCAACGCGGAGAAAAAATGAGCAGGGGCAGAATTGGGATCAAGCTGGAGTGCGCGCTGTAACTCCGCGTCCGCGCCGATTAGATCCCAATCAAGGACCCGTTCGACTTCGCTAAGATAGCAGTGGGCCTCGGCATCTTTCTCGTCCAGCGCGATTGCTTTGAGGGCTGCCTCTTTTGATTTCGGATACGCGTCAAGCGGCTTGACGTAAACGCCGGCCAGAAAGTACCAAACCTTGGCCATTCCGGTCCAGGCACTCGAAAAGCTTGGATCCTTGTCGAGGGCTCGTTGAAACAACCCAAGCGCGCGCCGGAGATCGTCCTCGCTTGCCCGGTTGGAAAAATAAAGGCCCTGCAGGTAAAGATCGTAAACTTCCGGGTCCCGATTTTCGTGGGCGGGAAGCGCAACGGCGAGCTTGATCTTAAGGGCATCAACGATGGCTCTAGTAATTTCATCCTGCAGGGCAAAAACTCCCTGCAACTCTCGATCGTACGCTTCCGTCCAAAGCTGAAAACCAGTCCGGGTATTGATCAGTTCGGTTGTAATTCGAACATGGTTGCCATCGCGGCGCACACTTCCCTCCAGCACATTTTCCACGTTTAGTTTCTTTCCTATCTCGCCCACGGTTGCGTTTGTTCCCTTGAATGAGAAGGACGAGGTCCGACCCAGGACCCGCAGGCCCTCGACTCTGGCCAGCGCGTGCAGAATCTCTTCGCTGATTCCGTCACAGAAATATTCCTGATCCTTGGCCTGGCTGAGATCGATGAACGGCAAAACGGCGATGCTTTTTTCCGGGGGGTTGGCCGGCAACGGGCGGAACAGATTTCCTCGAGACAACCAGATTGCTGCTGCTCCAATAATCAGGCCACCCACCGCTGCGCCAACCAATTTCGGATTCCGTCGCGACCATCTCCAGATTCGAGCGGGAATCCCGACGGGACGGGCCGCGATGGGGCGGTTCTCCAACCAACGCTGCAAGTCCGCTGCAAGATCGCCCGCAGATCGATAGCGGAGTCTTGGGTCTCGTTCCAAACAGCGCGCGCAAATGATTTCCAAATCGCGGTCAAGTGAAGGGTTAAGCGAACGAAGTTTGGGCGCGTCTGTTTCCGCTGCTTGTCGGAGTACAGCCAGGGCATTTTCGCCGAGAAACGGCGGTCTTCCGGTCAGAAGATAAAATAGAATTGCTCCAAGACCGTAAACATCAGCCGCCGGAGTCAGATCGGCGCCGGCACTTGTTGCCTGTTCGGGTGCAATGTACCCCGGTGTGCCAATGGCAGTCAGTGTTCTGGTGAGATCGTTATTTGCATCCAGGGACTTCGCTAAGCCGAAGTCGCTTACCAGTGGCTCGCCGCGTTCATCGATCAGGATATTTCCCGGCTTGAGATCCCGGTGAAAAATTCCGCGACCGTGCGCGTACTCAACTGCGCTGGCTACCTTCTGAATGAGTTGCACGCATCGACGCGGATCGGAATGCAAGCTCCGCCCAATTTTCTGAAGGTTGCCGCCTGCGACATATTTCATGCTGAAGAACGGCAGCCCGTCGTCGCTCTCGCCAACATCGTAAATTGGCAAAATGTTCGGATGATCCAAATTTGCGGCTGCTTCGGCTTCGCGCCGGAAACGCACCAGCACGTCATTCGAGCCGGCGTGAAAACTAAGGATCCGTTTTACCGCGACGATGCGCCGGGAATGTCGCTGACGCGCGCGATAAATGACGCCCATGCCGCCACGGGCGATCTCTTCCAGAATTTCGTAATTGCCCATGCGCCAGTGCTGGTCCGGCACTTTCGCTTCGCCGAGTACGCGCTCGAACGCTTCACTGGATCCCTGAGTGTCAGGTTCTAGTCCTTCACCCAGAAGACAGTTCACGCACAAACCGTTGTTCAATCGTGTCTTTGTCCCACACTGCTCGCACTGCGCGACTGTTGTGTTCGGCTCCTTCGCAACTTTCGAGTCGGACAGGTCGCGTGAGTCGCTCATCCAGACTAGGTGTTTGCGGCGGCAAGCGCGGCGCAGAGGTGACGGATTTCGTCGTCCACATCGGCTGGATTTTCCACGGTGTGGGCAACTTCATCGCGGAGCAACCACCGATAACGCTGACGCATATTATAAAGCTGTTTTTTTACCGCACTCTCCGGGATTCCCAGCGTCGCAGACAGCTCGTGATACGAAGTATCTGCGCGTTGCCCGGTAAGATAGCCGCTCAAAGCTTCGAATAACCGGAGCCGTCCTTTGCTTTCACATTCCTCGCGGAGCCGACGAAGCGTTTGTTCAACAACGGTCGCCGCCCAGCGAAGGTCAAAGAGTGTTTCCGGCGGAAGAGAATCGAGCGCTTGGTCTGGAAGAGAAACTTGCGACGGCGCCGCGGCCATCCATTCGTCCCAGGAAACAAATTTCAGATCGCCACCGCGTTTCTGGGCACGACTTCGTTCGGTGTCGTTGTTAAGGAAGTTCACCAGTGATTTGAGCAGGAACGAGCGAAATCGGCCGCGATTCGGATCGGCGCGCTGGAACCAATTGTTTCTGAAAATCATCACAAAAAAATCCTGAGTCAGGTCCTGGGCATCTTCGGGTGAGTACCCTCGCCGGCAAACAAATGAGAAGATTGGCCGCCAGTAGGTCCGACAGAGTTCCGACAGAGCGTTGTGTCCTTTTTGTTCCTCCTCGCTCAGGTCACCGGCGGAAAGGACTATGCTCCATCGAGTTGTGGCGAAGACACCTCGCTCGTTTTTGTCTCCCGCAGCAGCGTTTGACTGCATAAGCACACATCCTCGCCGATCCGGCCCTTTTACAAGCCTAAACGTAATAAGCTATTTTTGCCCGAAATTTTCAATGGCCGCCACCGGACATGTTTCCGACCGCTCCGCTGTTGCTTTGCATTCTCCTGAGAGCTTCGGAACCGGCTCTTTCGACATTGTTCACTCCAACCGAGTCGGCGTTGCCGTTCTCGTCTACTTCAACCCAGCGACCGCCCAGGTGTGAGCCGGTCTCTGTTGGAATGTAAACGTAATGCTTGCCGTTTTTCGTGACTATTCGGCCTCCAACAACCGAGCTCGTCTTCAAAGCGAAATTCAGCTCAGTAGATCCCGATTTTGCCAGGACGTTGTTTATCGAAGCTTTGACGCTGCCGCTGATTACGAGGGTCACGCGGTAAGTGACATTCGGAGTGAGACCGTCAAGAATGTAATGTCCTCGTGGGTCGCTTTTGACGTGTCTGTTCCAATTGCTCGCGTTTCTTGCCTCAACTCGAACCTCGGCGCCGGCGATCGGCAGCCCATTCGGGTCCTTAACAATGCCTTCAACGCTGCAATTTTGCGCAAACAAGCTTCGACTAAAGATTAAAGCGGCCAGCACGACCAATTTGGCTGCCCGAACCGAGTCTTTAATTGCAGGGGGCGGTTTCATGTTTTCTCAATATTACCATGTCTGTTTGCAATCGCCTCTTTGCTAATTTCTACAGGATGCTGAGCTGGCAGTTCCTTTCGATCTTCTGACTTGCAGACTATCAAAAAAAAACGCGCGGCCTTTCGGCCGCGCGTCTCGGCTTAGTTGTGGTGAAACTTTAGTCGTGGCCCGAGTTGCTTCCGCCACCTTGCATCTTCCGGATTGCGTCACCGGAAACGCGCTTCACATCACCTGATTGAGCTGCTGCTGCGCCGGCGTTGTCATCCACTTCGACCCAATGTCCGCTCAGATTGCTGCCAGTCTCTTGCGGCACGTAAACCATATGGGTGTGTTTTTTCTGCGGAGCGTTAGCGGCGAACTTGCCGGTCAACTTGAAATCCATCTGCGTCGGTTTGTTGGGGAAAACCTTTTGATTGTTGAGTGATGCCTTAATTTGGCCGTTCACAAAGAGGACGACTTCGTAATCGGTGACTGGCAGGTTGCTTACGCCATATTGCCCGCCGGAATCGGTGCGCACGATCTTTTGGAAGCCGCTTCCGTCCTTGGCTGTGATATGCACTTCAGCTCCGGCGATGGGCTTTTGATTGGAATCCTTGACGATCCCCTGAATTCTGGCAGGGCCGGTCGGGGAAGCCCAGGCGGCGACAGCAGAAACAAGTAGGGTGACAATGGAGAGACGGATTGAACGTGTCGAAGCGGGGCTAGTCTGAATTTTCATTTTTCCTTTTGGTTGAATTGCGCGGGGCGTCTTTATCAAAAAGAGCCCTTCATCAACTTCTACAGGAACGACCACGGAAAGTTCCTAAATATTTCTTTCCAAGCGCATCCGGTTCGGAAATTTCCGGCAAAGGGACCAGCGGCCGGCGGAACATTTAATGCTGCAAATTGGTCGAATGTCGCCCCACAAGCCACATCCGCTTCCTCGAAAAATCGAGGTAGATCTCTCAGCAATCCTGATCCGGCCGGGAGCGCCCCGGTCGACCAAGGCCACTCATCCGGTGGAACCGGAAAGCACTTTTCACAAGCAAAACGATCGGTCGGTCGATTCGCGCGATGTGCGCATCGGTCCGTCCGGCTGGACTAACATCAACTTCGTCGTCGGTTCTTGTTTGGTCGCGCTGTTTTGCGCAATTTTTGTTTCCGATAACTTTGAATTTTCGCAGCGGAGATCGCACCTGAAAGATGATGTCGTCTACTCGAAGCCCGAGCTCGATTCGACAGCAGCAAGCGGTTTCAGCCTGAAGCCGGCGCAACTGGTTTCGGGTATGCAATTGGATCAGCCCAAAATAACTGAGTTCACCGAGAGGGCGGCTGATCTCAATCCGAGTCCGGTGCTTTCGACGCTCCAGCCAACTCATGAATTTCAAACTCTTGGGTCGTCGCCAAACGCCAACCGCATTGCGGACAGCGCTTCGGCCAGCAATTCGAGTTCGGCAAGTTCAGACAGCGTCGGGCGAGATAGTGTATCGCGAGCGACGAGTTCAAAATCTACGAGTGCGAGCGGCAGCGGGCGGGATGTTTCTGTTCGATCCAGCATGACGAGGTCGACCCGCCATTCGCGTAGACTAAGCAACGCTCAGGTTTCTCGGCATTCCCTGGCTAACGGGTTTGGCAAGACAGGAGTTGGCAGGTCCATGTCACAAACAACGCGGCCGACGGTCAGCGGCCTCAAACTTAATAATCAACAATCGCGAACCGGCGCCGCCCACATCCAAACTGCCGCGGCGCCAAACGTAATGTCCATGCATTCCATGGGGCAGGGCAGTGTTCTAACCCAAAGCCGCGGAGGGATGAATCCGATGCGCATGGAAAGCGGAATGCTGGCGCAGCCGGCCATTGGCGCCGGATTGGGCGGACTGAACGGCAATAATCTCGGCGGCGCTGGCACTCATGGTGCGAATGCCCGCCGCTAATTAATCAAAGCTCTTAATGATTTGTAGGTTGGGCGAGATCAGTCTGGACCCGGCTTCCCGTCGTCGGACGGATTATAACTTAGCAACTGCTCGGTGTGGCGATCCACGGTCAGCCGCCAGACCTGGCGGTCGCGGTAATAAGCGAGCAGCTTGGCGTTCTGTTCGGCCCCCATGTCGCGCGCCCATACCACCTTGGACCCATCGATATCGGCATCATTGAAGACCCACTCGAAATTAATGTCGTGGTCGGGTCCATAGCGAACAATGATGAGCTGCTTGCCGGGCATGTGGCTCAGTTTATTTACCACCTCGGCCCGGCGCCGAAGTCCGAAGTCGTCGGAGCGGCGGAGCTTCTCCGGAATAGCCGTAGCAGTCTGGAAGAGAAGTAGCGCAACGGCGGCACGGGCAATCCCAAGCCCGATCCGCCGACCGCGGAAGCGCACCAGCCGGAGCTGGCGTAACGCCATCACCAGAACTGCGTAGAACAGGCAAAGTGCAGGGGCGGCGTAGTGTGGCAACGGCGAGACTACCACAAAAAGTCCCGCCAGGCAGAGCACCGCCACGCCCAATAGCCATCGCCCCTTTTGGTTTCGCAGCAACAGGGGCAGGCACATCAAAATAGGAACTGCGCCAGCCCACAGAAATATTTCCCAATAGAGATTTATTTTTCTTACCGAAAGCCTCCAGAAATCCGCCCATGAGGAGCGGTAATAGGCGGGCGCAAAGACCGTGAAGTACTGTTCGATCTGCGGATTGTTGTAATGCAGCGGGGGTTTTTGGTGGCTCCAGAAAAAAATCGGCGAGGTGAGATAGGTCTGCGTGTAGAGCTGGTGCGGCGTCAGCAGTGGATTACCGGTGAGGCGCCAGTTGTAATAGGCGATAAAAGCAACCGTGGGCAGCATCACGCCGATCACCGGAGCCACTAGCTTCCGGAAGGTGATGCGCGCAGGTGGCGAGGAAGGCCGCCGCATCCACAGCAACAGGGCGACAGCAAAAGGTAGACAGAAAATCAATCCCTCGAAAGGGCGGCTGTTGGCCAAGATTGCGAGCCCTATTCCCAGAAGCAGCGCGTCGCGAACTTTTTGCTCGCGAAGAATGCGAGGTATGGCACCCAGCACCAGCGCTCCACCGGTGGCAGCCGCGGCTCCGCCCCAATAACTGTTCACCCAGTAGCTCAGCAGGCCGACATTGAGCAGTGCCAACAGGCCTCCAAGAAGCGCCCATCGCGGCGTCATCCAGCCTTGCAACGCCCAAACGATCGTGGCGCACATCACCGCGACACTCAGCAGAACACCAATCCAGGGATGGCCCAAGCACTGTCCGACGGCAAGGATCGCGCCTTGCGCAGGAAAAAACATCGAAGAGTAAGTCGGGTGGAAGTTTTCGGTGAAGGTTTCGAAACTGAGCCAAACAGGATGTGGTGGGTAGGCCAGATGCCCGTGCGCGAACGTGTCCCCCATGAGCAGGTAGCTGAACTCGTCGGCTTCCCCGGGCACCGGCACTGGAAACCATGGCAACAACAGAAGGCGAGCAACTATCGCAACCAGGAAGACGCTGACAACGGCGGTCCGTTTGCGCGCAGCGAAACGCGAGAATGACGCTCCAGCCGTGCGAAACAGGTGCTCACAAAAATGAGGGCGAAAGAAGGCAAAGACAAACACCCCCAGGGCGGCGAAAGCTTGGATGGCGGAATACTCAAAGCGACTAAAGGAAGCAAGCAGCACGGACTTGTAACAGATAAATGCGGACCACAGCTGCAAGCAAGCGAACGGGCCTCAGGATTCTAATTTGGCGGACCCAGATTCGTGACGACGATCTGGTGCGCGGATCTGCTAGTGGTTTCAACTTTTCAACCACTCATTTCTTCACCTTGCCGCGTGACACAAGCGCGTTTCTTGCTACTAATTTCAAAATTACGGCGACTACCCATTGCGTCGACAGAAGCAATCGCTTATGAAAAAAACCTCCACGTCTGAATCTGCCTTTTTTATTCCGCGCCTTGTAATTGGTTCCGTGTTCTGCTTGGTCGGTACTCTTCTGGCCTTACTTGGGCTTGGCCTTTTGTCAGGCGGATCGGCCTCGGCTCAGGGATCGAATCAAAATCAAATTGCCGGCGGACCGCAAGTTGTTGCTTCGTATCAGAACGACGTCTCTCCGCCGCTGCGGGATCTGCCAGCGTGGACGGGCGCCGAGTTCAAACAGCAGCACGAAGCCAATGAAAACCCGAAGGTACCGTATCGCCATCAAGACAGCACCGATCCCGTGATCCAGCATAGCCTTGGTGCGATGCTCGATATGGTGGCAGCGGCAGCTAATTTGCCCAGCCCGATTCTGAATTTTGACGGCATCCCTTTTCCTGGCGTGGGGTGCAACTGCGCACCGCCTGACCCGAACGGAGCAGTCGGGAAAACTCAATACGTCCAAATCGTGAATGAAGGGTACCAGGTCTTTAATAAAGCCACTGGGGCATCGGTCTTGGGACCAAACAGTATCTCTTCAGTTTGGACTGGCTTTGGCGGAGTGTGCGAAACGGGCGGAAACGGTGACCCAATAATGCTCTACGATCACCTCGCTAATCGGTGGGTCATCAGCCAGTTCGCAGGTGCGGCCGGCGGCCCAATTACCGATGAATGCGTCGCTGTTTCTACAACTTCGGACGCCACCGGTACCTACAACCGTTACGGCTTTCACCTCGGTTCCAACTTTTTCGATTATCCCAAGCTGAGCGTTTGGCCGGACGCTTATTACATGAGCATGAACGTCTTTAACTCCTCTGGTAGTTCATATCTCGGCCCGCAGGCATTTGCTTTCGATCGCTCGAAAATGCTTGCTGGCCAGCCGGCCACTTTCATTAGCCCCACCGGCCCTCTGGGTGGCAGCATCGATCCCTTTTTACCGGCGGACGTGGATGGTTCGACATTGCCGCCTGCTGGCGCGCCGGAAACGTTCGTCGGATTTCCGGGACAAGCCTCTAATCCCAACTACACCACGTATCACTTTCATGTGGACTTCGCCACGCCGTCGAATTCCACGTTTACCACGTTTGCCTTGCCGCCGGCCGCGGGTTTTACCGCGCTTTGTCCGAATTCGCGTTCCTGCGTGCCGCAACTCGGAGTTTCCTCACGAAGCAGTTTGGATGGCATTGGCGACCGCTTAATGCATCGGCTCGCTTACCGAAATTTTGGCAGCCATGAATCGGTCGTGGGAAATTACAGCGTGAGCGCGGGCGCGGTTGCCGCTGTTCGTTGGTTTGAGTTGCGCAACGTCACAGCTGGTCCGGTCACAGTCTTTCAGGAAAGCACATACCAACCCGACTCGACGTGGCGCTGGATGGGTAGTGCAGCGATGGACGGGCAGGGAAATCTTGCCATTGGGTTTAGCGCTTCGAGCTCCAGCATTAATCCACAGCTCCGCTACGCGGCCCGGCTTGCCACCGATCCATTGAACACGCTGGGACAAGGTGAGGCCCATCTGTTTGATGGCACCGGCAGCCAGAGCGGCACCAGCAATCGTTGGGGCGATTACAGCGCGCTGGTCATCGATCCAGTGGACGACGCCACTTTTTGGTACACCAACGAATACTATTCCAGCACTGCCTCCTTTAATTGGCGGACGCGCATCGGCAGTTTCAAGTTGGCTTCAGCTAACCCAACTCCAACACCGACTCCAACGGCTACGCCAGCCCCAAGTCCAACCCCGACTCCGACGCCGGTTCCGTCACCAACCCCCACGCCGACGCCAACCCCAACGCCAACATCAACCCCAACTCCTGCGCCAGACTTCTCGCTCTCGATTACCCCGTCGTCTCAAAATGTGCCGGGCAGCGGGAGGGTTTCCTACACCGTGACGATTGCGCGGAGCGGTGGCTTCAATTCACAGGTGACTCTGTCGATCAGTGGGCTTCCTTCTGGCGCGACCGGAAGCTTTAATCCGAATCCGGCGGCGACCTCTTCGACACTAACAATAACCGTCAGCTCTTCCACGTCACGCGGGACGTATCAATTTACCGTTACTGGCACTGGCGGCGCGTCAACGCACACCGCGACTGCCACGTTCGTTAAGAATAAGAAATAGCCAAATCCAGTTTTCAGCTGCGAGAATTCAAAGGAACCTGCGCTTTGGCATCTGATTGCTGCCTATTTCCTACGTCCTGATTCTTAATTCTTTTTTGCCGCAAACCTGAAGCTCGCGGCAGTTTGTCAGTTCGCGACCCAATTTTTTTGGACGTTTTTGACGTGCAAATCGGACATTTAGTCTGCGGACCGACAAAATTGTAGCTTTGCGACCTAATTGTCTGAAATTTAGCGGTCAAAGTTCCAGAAATCGCACAATTAGGTCGCGAACTGACACAACGTAGCGAGAAATGGTGCTCGGGGCGGGACTTGAACCCGCATGCCTTTCGGCATACGCCCCTCAAACGTACGTGTCTGCCATTCCACCACCCGAGCGTGGGCAGCAAATTTAATCAGGAACGCAGGAAAGCAAGAAACGGAGAAGAGGAAGCGATTTCTCGATTCCAGATTTAATCTGTACAAAACTGCGTAATCTGTGGAGGAATGCCTGACCCAGATTGGATCAAGGTCGATCTTCATATCCACACCCTCGACGATCCGAAGGACGTCATCGATTACTCCGCGCATCAACTTTTGGAGCGCGCGCGCACGCTTGGCTACGGTGTTCTCGCCATTACTTTGCACGATGCGGTTTTCGATCGCGCGGATGTATTCAGGGATGCGGCGGCCATGGGAATTTTATTGATCCCCGCGGCCGAGGTGAGATTGCAGGGCGCAGACGCAATCCTCCTGAACGTGACGCCGGCGGAGGTCGCCGCGCTGAAAGATTTTCAAGATCTTCGGAAGCTTCGCGCCCGTCGCGGATTGTCGATATTCACAATCGCGCCGCACCCATTTTATGTGCTTGGTGGATCGATCGGCCCGCGACTCTTCGATGAAATCGACTGCTTTGACGCGATCGAAATGTGTCATTTTCACAAGGGTCCGTTGAATCCGAATTGGCGGGCCGCGAAAGTCGCCAGGAAATACGGCAAGCCGATGATCGCGACTTCTGATGCGCATCAGTTGCACGCCTTTGGACGGCATTACACGAGCATTCCGCGTCCGGTGCAGTTAACAATCGAGAGCGTTTTTTCCGCGCTCCGTTCCGGTCCGCTGCGGTTGACCAGTCCTTCGGCGTCGCTGGTCGATTTTGCGAGCGCGATCTACTGGATTTTTCTCGCGCATCCGTTCAAGCGAAGGAAACAGGAGCTTTCGCAAGGTCGCTCTTGAATCCACTCGTAAACGTGACAGACGTTAGACCGATGAGAGTCTTCGTTATCAGCCTGCTCGCGTTGTCGTTTTTGTTTTCAGCCTGCCAAACGCCGGAGCAGAAAAAAGAGAAGCTCAAGCAAGCCGAGCTCAAAAAAAAGGCGAAGGTTGATCTGCGCGCAAATCCGGACGTTGATTTTCAGGCGTTCGTCGTCCGGCTTCGCAAAGTAGTGGCGCAGCGCGATATGGAAACATTGAAGTCAATGATGACTGACGATTTTGGTTACAAGCTCGAGCCTGCCATGGCGGGCCCTGGCGTTTTTCAATACTGGCAGCAGGAAAATCTTTGGCCAGAGTTGGATGGGATTTTATCGGAGAAGTTCGTGAAGAAAGGCGCGTTCTGGGTCGCGCCGCCGCAATTTGCCGACCCGTCTCTTAATTACGACGGCTATCGCGCTGGCATCACCCGAGTACGAGGCAGCTGGAAATTCGCCTACTTTGTTAACGGGTGAAAAGGAGTGACGAGTGACGGGTGACATGTGACGAGAAAGAAACAAAAGACGCTTGCTGATCACCCGTCACTCGTCACTCGTCACTTTCTTGGTTTGCCGCATCGGCCGCCGTTTGTATTCGTACGAAAATTAGTCGCGCTCGAGCCAGGTAGTTCAGCCGAATGCGAAACCGAATTTTTAAAGGACGATCCAATGTTTGCCGGGCATTTCCCGGGTGATCCTCTGGTACCCGGTGTAATTCTCACCGAAGCCCTCGCCCAAACGGCGGGAATTGCAGCCCACCAGGAGAAGTCGAAGACGCGCTTTTTGCTTTCGGCGATCCGGCAAATGAAATTTCTTCGAGCGGTGCGTCCGGAAGAAAAAATTATTTTGCGCGCGAGAAAGTTAGGCGAAGTCGATCAGCTTTTGCAATTCGAGGTTGAAGCGGTGGTCGCCGGCAAACAGGTCGCTATCGGTCAATTAGTGTTGAACGCGCTCGAAGAGAAAAAATTGTAGGGCAAGCGCATCGCTCGCCAAGTTGCGGTCGCAGACGGAGCGCCTGCCCTACGACTCCAGCTTGTTTATTGGGTCGACGGAGTTTGCCCCGGGGTGGAGGTTTGTTCGAGATCGTAAATCGCGCCCCACGTCCCGGACGCCGTGAGCGCTGCCGTTTTCTCCCATGGTCGGGAACTCGCCGGGTAATTGGCTTTTTCTTCCCGCCCCCAAAAGATATAGCGCACTTGCAAATTGCGGGCGAGATCGCGCCAGTTCGGGGCGCCCTGCATCACTTTGGTGAGCATCTCGTTGGTTTTACCGTAATCGTCAAACCCCTGGGTCCAGAGATGCCCGGGATATCCCATCACGACTTTTCGACCGCTCAAGAGCAACGGATGATTGTATGTCGGCCAAGCGGCAAAACGCGCCTCGATCGGCAACGGACGGGCGGCAGCGCTGACCGCGTCAACTTCGCCGCGGTTGGCGAAGCCAAAACCGCCTTTGCCGGCGGCGAGTCCACCAAACAGACTAATGAATCCCGACGCGAACAGCGCGAAACAGACCGCCCACCGGATCGGTTTCTCCCATTGCGCGATCAGGTCTCGCCACAAATACGGCAGCACGATGAAATAGGCCCAAACCATGATCTTGAGATTGTCCCAACCCCACGGCGCCGTTTTGACAAAAAAAGTGAAAATGAAAATCGTGGCCGCTCCGAAAACGAACGCGATCTCCTCAGGCTGTTTGCGCTTCCATTGAAAGCCTTCCTGCCAAACGCGGTAGCCGAGGATGCCGGCGAGAGTTAGCACCAGCGGCACCAGGATTCCAAAGTTAAAAAACCAGAAGCGAAAGAACGGCATTTTGAATTCGC
Organism: uncultured Verrucomicrobiae bacterium; assembly: GCA_963817335.1. GTDB lineage: Bacteria > Verrucomicrobiota > Verrucomicrobiia > Chthoniobacterales > UBA10450 > AV40. The sequence continues at coordinate 1,003,074 of CAWFNX010000005.1, forward strand.
CTTCGCGCTGGACCCAGCCCCATTGGAACTCGATCACGGATTTCGCGTGGAAGTGATCGGTAATCAACCAGACGAAAAATGTGGCCGGAACCAGCGCGCCAAGAACAAGTCGCAGAAGGTGACGGCGGAGCGGCGCATCGCCGGCAACGAACAGGCAAACGAGCAAAATGCTGAGCGCCATGAAAGTGTGGATGTGAAATAGCGGCATCGACGCATAAAGAGATAGTTCCACCCAGAACGGCAACGGGCCGCGCGGATTGTTCTGATCAGTGGCGCGATAGAATTTTTCGCGCCAATGCCAGAGTAAAACCACCCCGGCAGGAATGGCGTAAAGCAGGCCGCGCTGAGTCACGAACATCGTGAGCGGAATACACTTCCACGCGACATTGTTGACGTCCTGGTAATCGTTGAATTGGAATGTTTTCAGGAACTGAAAACCCGCGATGCCGCCGTTAAACAGAAAGCCGGCGACCGCAAAAGTGCCGCCCCAGCGATAAAACGCGTAGAACGTCGCGATCGATGCAAGCAAGCCGACCCACACCAGGCCGGGAATTAAACTGATGTTTATCTTGAGCAGTAACGCGTTCAACAAATCGATGCCCGCGGGATAGCGAAGATGTTCGCTACCAACGTAAATCGGATTCGATGGCCACAGACGCACCCCGTTCGCGAAAAATTTAATGTGAGTGAGATGCAGGCCAAGGTCGCCGAGATTCACAGGCGATTGGATTTTTAGATCCGTGCCATCGACGTAAAGCAGCCAAATAAACGAACGAAACGCGAAGATCCCGAAGATCGCCGCGACAATCCATGTGGCCATGTTTCGATAGCGGCCCTGCGTCGCCTCAGGGTTTGGATCCAGTCGCGTATCGGTGACCCCTTCATACGCCGCTGCCGCGATGCCGCTGGCCAAGATAAAAGCGATAAGCGAAGTGACGGGACCCAGACCCGCCGCAAAAATTCCAAGCAACAGGCCGCAAACAGTCGCGAAGTTTGCAAATGTTAACCCGCCGGCCAGCCACTTCATGGGTTTGGAGTTGGAGCTGGAGTCGCGCTAGGGACCGGTTTTGCCGTTCCGGTGAAATCGGGACTTTTCCCGGGGAAAAAGGTCCTGAAAATTTTCGCGCTGAAATACGCTTTCGACGGGTCCTGATATGGTCGAATCGTCACCGGCAGAGTGTAGTAGGAGTCATGCAGTTTTGATTCGACCGTCTGGATCTTGTCTTCCTGGACGAGCATAAAGTCAGCGTCCAACGGATCAGGCAGGTTGTCCTTTTCGTAGTAACCAACCCGACCGAAGTCACCAAGGATCCACGGCAACGGATATGGGCTCCCGCGAATAATGTGGCCGACGAGTTGATAGGCCCGCGGGTCGGCATGGGCGAGTCGCAGGATCGGATCGGTGAATTTGTCGATATCGTTGTAAGTCTGGACGTAGACGTACGGCTCGGTCTCGGTGGTGCACCGGAAATAATTCAGCCAGATACAATGCCCGAGCGACCAAAGGAGAAGAATAACGGTAACCAGTTGTGTAATCTCAACGCTGGCCAAAATTACCAGTAACGCGCCCAGTCCGAGAATCATCGCATACGGCCAGACGTAATCGAATTTGTCCATGGTCGCGTAGTAAATGGCGAAGGCCAGAAAACCGAACAGCCCTAACGCGATCCATCGATAGATAACGCCCTTGAATCGCAATGGCGCAATGGTTTCCATCGCGCCGAAAGTAAACAGGAACGGCCAAATAAAGCTGATGATGCACCAGGGCGTTTTGTATTTCACGATGCTGTAAGCCATGAGCGTTCCGACGCCGTAGACGGCCAGATAACGCATCGTTACGGTTTTGAATCGCACCGCGAACAAACACACCAACAGGCCGGCAAGGGTGGGCACCTCGTAGTGACTGATCAGCGAGAGCCAGTAGTACCACGCTTTTTCGTGTCCGTGACCTTCACTCCCGGTTTTGAACCACGGCGCATAAGCGGCGAACAAATCTTTCACGCCGTTCCAATGGAAGAAAAAGCCGGAGTAGAATGCGACGATCAGCGCAATCGCGGTCCCGATTACAACTGCGAGATCGACATAATCCCAGGTTTGCGCAGCAGGTTTCCGGTCCTCGATCTCATTGAAATAGTTGGATAACGCGCAAACCGGCACCGCGACAATGGCGCACAAAACATGGAGGATGTAGGTCTCTTTCGAAAGAATCATTCCCGACAGTCCCATCCCGGCGGACCAGAGATATTTCGCAGCGCCGAATTTCCAAAGGCCGAACAAGCCGAAGAAAAACAGCATGGTGAAAAACAGGATCCACACCTCGTGGATCGAATAACGCCCGTAAAAAACAAACCCTGGCGAAACGGCCATCGCCACAGCGGCAAGCCGGCTAGCTGTCCGCCCGACAAACGGCTCGTATTTGAAGGTCAGCCAGACGCAACCGATGCTCACCAGCACCACCGGCAGTCGCAGTGCGATTAAATTGCGCCCAAACAAGGTCTGCGACAGGAGCAGCACGTAAAAATGCAGCGGGCCGTGATAATTGGTGGGGTCGTATTTGTAAAAACCCGTCTTGACCACTTGATCGACGAACCAACCGTTGATCCCTTCGTCGAAGTGGGGCGGCTTCATCCCGACCAGGAAAAACCGCAGAAATGTCGCGAGTCCGACAATAATCCAAGGCGTCCACTCGCTCTCGGTGAACGCGCGTCTCCAGGTTTCGAGCGAATCGCCCAGCAATGGAAAATCCGCTAGCGCGCCAGGCTGGGCGCTGCTAGCTGTCGCTGTGCGAATTCTCGTGACCGGCGGCTGCGGCTTCATCGGGAGCAATTTTATTCGCTACATTTTGCAACATTACAAGCCCGCCTCGGTCACAAATGTCGACACCCTGACCTACGCCGGCAACCTCGCCAATCTCGACGGCGTGGTCGAGGAACATGGCGAGCGCTACGAGTTTTTCAAAGCCGACATCGCGAACGCGGACGCCATGGACGAGCTTGATGCTCGAGCGCCAATTCTATGCCGTGGTCAACTTCGCGGCCGAATCGCACGTCGATCGCAGCATTAATTCGCCGGAAAATTTCATTCACACCAACGTGATTGGCACCAGCGTGCTGCTGAATGCTGCCCGCAAACATGGCGTCCAGCGGTTTGTCCAGATTTCGACCGATGAAGTTTACGGTTCGTTAGGCAAAACCGGAAAATTTACCGAGCAATCACCGCTCGATCCCAGCTCGCCTTACTCCGCGAGCAAAGCCGGCGCAGATCTGCTGGCCCTAGCCCATCACACGACTTTTGGACAGGAAGTTATTGTGACTCGCTGCTCAAATAACTACGGGCCCTACCAATTCCCGGAGAAATTGATCCCGCTCATGATCGTCAAAGCGTTGCGTGACGAGCCGCTGCCGGTTTATGGCGATGGAATGAACGTGCGGGACTGGATCCACGTTGGCGACCATTGCGCGGCAGTCGTCGCTGCGTTGTTCGAGGGAAAACCGGGTGCTGTTTATAATTTCGGCGGCGGCAATGAAATGCCGAATCTCGACCTGGTGAAGACGATTCTAAATAAACTAGGCAAGCCGGAGAGCTTGATTGGATTCGTCCAGGATCGGCTCGGTCACGATCGCCGTTATGCGATCGATTCATCCTTTGCCCAAAAAGAATTGAAATGGAAACCGCGCAAAGATTTCAAGGAAGGCCTCGAGAGCACGATTCAATGGTACATCGACAACCAATCGTGGTGGCAACCGTTGCTCGAGCGCGCGGGACGCTACTGAATTTCGAGCGATTAGTATTTTGGCGGGTAAGTGCATCGAAAATTTACCTTGCTTAAGACCGAACTCGTTAGGTAGGCTTCGCTTCAGTCCCCAGACGGCAATGAAATCGACCTTGCGAGTCTATTCGGTAATTGGAATGGCTCTGCTGTTCCTCGGTAGTTCCAGTCGAGCAACAACCTTCCCCCCGATTGCCGATGGCGATGTGACTGGACTCAAGAGCGCGATTAACAGCGCGAACACTAATGCTCAGGATGACGTCATCGATCTCGCGACCAACGGAACTTATGTTCTCACCGTCCGGGACAACGCGCTGAATGGATTGCCGGCGATCGCGCCGGACAGCGGGCACAAGCTGACGATCAACGGGCACGGCTCCACGATCATGCGGAGCAATGCAGGCGGCACGCCAACGTTTCGCATTTTCTATGTAAACAGCGGCGCGAACCTGACTCTCGATGGCTTGACTCTATCGAACGGCTCTCCCGGGGCCTTTCATGGGGGCGCTATTTATAATGACGGCGAGACCGGCAACGTCGGCTTGACCGTTACAAATTGTACGATCACCGGTAATAGCGGCGACTACGGCGGTGCAATCTTCAACGATGGCTACCAGGATCCGAGTTTCCCGGCTCACACTGCAACTCTGACCGTCAGCAATTCGACCTTCACGCAAAATACTGGCACTCAGTACGGCGGCGCGATCTGGAACGAATCGGGCGGCATTGTCATGAACGTGAGCTACTGCACCTTCAGCCAGAACAGCGCTACCGCGCGCAGCGCCGGAGCGATTCAGTTTGATGGTTCGAGTGGGACCGCCACCGGCACTATTAAGAATTGCACCTTTACCCAGAACGCCGCCGCAAATTACGGCGGTGGCGTTAACGTTGATGGGAGCAACAGCGGCAGTGCGGTTTTAACCATCACGAACTGTACGTTCGATCACAACACAGCAAACTGGGGTGGCGGCTTGGCGTTGGATGGCAGCAGCGGAAGCGCGGTGGTTACGGTGAGCAATTGCACATTTAACCGCGATTTCTCCTTCACCCTGGGGGACGCTATTTATCTCTCGCAGACCGGCGGTGGCACGACCTCGCTTCTGATTGGCAATACCATCCTGGCCAGCGCCGAGCCCGATTTCAATATATCGATCGATAACTTTAGCGGCGGAACGGCCAGTGTTAGTTCGCAGGGCCACAATTTGAGTGACGATGCAGCTGGTGGCGACGCCACCACCGGGCCGGGCGGCTTCTTGAACCATTCCGGTGATGTTCGTAATACCGATCCAATACTTGATTCGGCCGGGTTGCAGAACAACGGCGGCCCGACGCTGACAATCGCGCTTCAACCCAGCAGCCCTGCTGTCAATCAAGGGGATGACTCGATCGCGCCCGGACAGGATCAACGCGGCTATCTGCGCAGTAGCACCAGCGACATCGGTGCTTTTGAACTAGGCGGACTTCTTGCTCCTATTCATACTGGCTCAACCAAAACGCACGCCGCCGCCGGCGCGTTTGCGGTCGACTTTCCGCTCACCGGCAAGGTCGGCGTGGAATGCCGCAGCGGCGGCCCGAGCGGCAACCATGTTTTAGCGATGTCTTTCGCGACTCCAGTTACTCTAACGGGCGCCAGCGTTCAAAGCGGCACTGGCATGGTGAGTGGATCCACTGTCTCCGGTTCGCAAGTAACCGTTAACCTGACCGGTGTCACGAATGCGCAGCGCCTCATTGTGAGGCTCACAAACGTTAATGACGGAGTACATACAAACAACGTGGACATCCCGATGGATATGCTGATTGGGGACACCAACGCCGACCGCTTCGTAGACGCAGTCGATACCGCGCAGACGAAGTCTAAATCCGGACAGGCGCTTAACGCGACGAATTTTCGTGAGGACGTAAACACGGATGGTTTCATCGACGCCGTCGACACCTCGTTCGTGAAATCCAAAGCGGGCACAGCGTTGCCTGGAACAATGGTTTCACCTCCAGATCCGCCGTCGCAGACGTCGCCGAAACGCCGTTTCCCCGAACGCGATCCTTTCGCGTCGGACAAATAAATTTTCTCACCGGCGGCGCTCAATTTCGCTTGTCTCCAGGCGATTGCTGGCGCGCAGGCGCGGATGTTGTAGATGTAGCGGGCCGGGTACGTCCGGTTCTAAAAGTAGCGCGACAAAATGAAACTCATCGTTATCGGATCCGGTGGGCGTCTTGGCGCTGCGCTCATGCGCGCCTATCGCGATCGATTCGATGTTGCCGGATTTAATCACGCCGAGCTCGATCTCGCTAAAACGGAGGCGATTCGAAACAAGATCGATCATCTCGGTTTCGATTTGGTGATAAACGCGGCTGCGTTTACGAATGTCGACCTTTGCGAGACTGAAAGGGACCAGGCGTTTGCCATCAACGCGGAGGCGCCGCGTGTCCTGGCCGAGATCTGCCGGGACAAAAATGCCAGGCTGATTCATGTCAGCACCGATTACGTCTTCGACGGCCAGAAACATCAGCCTTACTCCGAAGAGGACGCGGCGAACCCAATCAGCGCTTACGGCGAATCAAAGCGGGCGGGCGAAAAGCTGGTGCTTCAGACAAGCGATCGACATCTGGTGGTCCGGGTTTCCTGGGTCTTTGGCCCCGATCGGCCAAGTTTTATTGATGCGATGATCCAACGCGCGCGCGAAGAAGAGCAAATCGAAGCGATCGCGGATAAGTGGTCTACCCCCACGTATACCGAAGACCTCGCCGAGATGTTGCCGCGTATCTTTGATATCGATGCCGGTGTTGTACACCTCGCTAACACCGGTCAGTGTAGCTGGCAGGAATATGCTCAGCACGCGCTCGATTGCTGTCGGGCGGCGGGCGTTTCGCTTAAAGCGAAAACGGTCGGCGCGTTGAAGCTCGCCGACATGACCCGCCCATATGAAGGCTCCGGCGAGCAGGCAAACTGGGTCGCGCGCCGCCCGGTTCACTCGGTCCTCTCGACCGCAAAGTATCGGGCGTTGACCGGCACCAAACCGCGCTCTTGGCGAGAGGCTGTGGCTGATTATATTGAGCGCTCCTATTCGAAAAAATGAAAACCTCCATCCTGACTTTTACCGTTGCCAGCCGCGCCGTAGCCTTGTGCGTAGGCGGGTCGATGTTGCTCGCCGTCGCCGCCCACGCGGATTTGAAGTGGGAGCAAAGTACCGTCGAAGTGCATCCCGCCATGGGCGACAAGCAAGCAGTCGCTCATTTTAAGTACGAGAATACCGGAACGGTTCCAGTCCATTTCAAGTCGGTAAAGGCGTCCTGTGGTTGCACCACGACCCAAACGCAGAAGGAAACCGTGAACCCGGGTGAAAAGGGCGAAATCATTGCATCGTTAAACATCGGCGATCGCACCGGCCAGCAGGTGAAAACGGTCACGGTCCAGACCGACGATCCCAATCCAGCGCAGGCAACCACGATTCTCACGCTCAAGGCAAACATCGCGTCGCCCTTGGAGATGAAACCGACATTCGTTTACTGGACCAGCGGCGAACAACCGAAGCCGAAAAAGATTTCTCTCAAAGCGGCAAAAGATTTTCCGGCGAAAGACATCACGGTCAAATCGAACAACCAGAACTTTGAATCCAAGGTTGTCCCGGGAAAACCAGGCGAGTGGACCATTGAAGTCACGCCCAAAGACACGAGTCATCCGATGGGCACTGCGCTCCTGATTCAGACGGATTATCCGAAGGAGGCCCCGAAATCCTTTTACGTGAATGCGCAAATTACGAATCCGATACCGCCGCCGATGCTGAAGGGGCCCACGTCTCAGACCGCGCCCGCGGTTAAGACGGGTACGCCGCCGGCGATTCCTCCAGCGCCACCGGCCACGCATTAATCGGTGAAGTTCCGCGCTGTAGGCGAAGCGGTCGCTCTTATCGGGCTCGCCTGCTTGCCCGCGATTGGCCAAGGATTTTATCTCCGCGACAAAGTTTCCTGGCAATCGGCGATTCCCGCTTCGGAGTTGGTCACGGTCGACCAGGCCCGGGCGTGGGGAGATGGCGCAATCTGGGTGGATGCGCGGCCCGACGATGAATTTGCGCGGGACCACGTTCCGGGCGCGTTTTCATTGAACGAGGACCGGTGGAACGAATTGCTTCCGCAATTTCTGCCAAACTGGTCGCCCGGCCGGAAAATCGTCGTCTACTGTAGCGCTCAAAGTTGCAATGCCGCGCGCGATGTGGCGAAACGTTTGCGCGACGAAGCACAGCTTCAGGACGTCTTCGTCCTCCAAGGCGGCTGGGAGGAATGGGAGAAGAAGAACCGTTGACAGGTTGAGCTGTTGAGGCGTTGAGAGGATGAAACTTGTCTGGCGAATCTTGGCGATAATTGCCGGAGGAATTTTTGTTTATGCCGGCGTGGTCAAAGTTCTTGATCCGGTCCAGTTCGGTCTTGATATCGACAATTTCAAAATACTGCCGTGGTTTGCAAGTGTGCGGCTGGCGTTTTATTTGCCGTGGCTGGAAATCTTCTGTGGACTGACATTGATTCTCCGGGTCCTCCACCGCGGAGGATTGTTGACATTGACTCTGCTCGTCCTGGTTTTCATTGGCGCGACGATCGCCGCCAAAGTTCGCGGACTCGATATCACCTGCGGCTGTTTCGGTCACACCAGTCAGCATTGGAGTTTCGGGCAACACATGGCCATCGATCTCGCAATCTTTGTTGCGCTCGCCGCCTTGCTCTGGTTCGAACTAATCCGGAGAGCGGATCATGATCAGAAAGATTAAAGGCGGCTATCGCCTGTATTCGCGAAAGAAAAATCCGAAAACGGGAAAACGGCGCAATCTGGGAACGTTTAAGACCAAAGCGGCCGCCAAGAAGCACGAGAAAGCCGTGCAATATTTTAAGCGGCGGTAAGTTGGGATCGTTGATAGAACGCGTCGCTTCGCTCGCTTTAGTTGAGAGTTGACCGTTTACTTCATTTGTGCCGACCATTCGCTCTGCCACGGATTCAGATCGCGGCGCAATCTGGGAAATCTTCCGCGAAGTGATCGTGGCCGGTGAAACGTATCCGTTAGACGAAAATATCTCGTGCGGCGATGCGCTGGCTTATTGGTTTCAACGCGAGGCCCATGTTTTTGTTTTCGAGAACAATGGCGAGATAGAAGGCAGCTACACTTTGCATGGAAATCAGTCCGGCGGCGGCGGACACGTTGCCAACGCGGCGTTCATCGTTGCCCGTGATGCGCGTGAGCAGGGGATTGGTCGCGCGATGGGAGAACATTGCTTAACCGAAGCGCGGCGGTTGGGTTTTCGCGCGATGCAATTCAATTTCGTGGTCTCATCCAACGAATCGGCGGTGAAACTTTGGCAGGACTTGGGGCTGAAAATCGTCGGCACGCTGCCGCGCGCCTTCCGACATCCGACGCGAGGATATGTCGACGTTTACGTGATGTTTCAGGAATTCGTATAGGTGGAACGCGTTCTCCGAACCCGTTAAAACCGCCTTCGGAGAAGCCGATCCACCTTTGGGCCGTCGGCGTCGCACAGCGACGTGGCTACAATTTCATTTGAATTTTTCTTCGTTAGGCCGATTTGCTTAGCGTGATTCAACGATGCAGACCGTGATCCAGGTGATCGCGACCGGTCGCGGATCGTTGCGCAGTCAAATCATGCGCGATCCGCAATTGGATCGAAAATTCGAGTTCATCAAGGTTTGGGCCAAACAGCCCGGCCGGCCTCACGGCTGGGCGAAACTTCATAGCGCGAGCGACGCTCACGGCGCGATCAATCTGGAATGGCATGGCCGCAGTAACACCCTAATTTGCCGCGTGGTGACGAAGCTCGGGCACAAACCGAACTCCATCATTGGTGATTTCATCGATTATCTTCTGGCGCGCCATCAAAGCCGCATTCTCGCTATTCACATCATGCGGCGGCCGAAGCAGAGCGAATAGCATTCACGAATTGCCGGCCAGAAAAACTGCGACGAGAAGGCATGAGAAAACATCCCTGGTTTGCGGCCTTTTTCACTTTTGGAGCGATGATGTGCGGATTGACGATTGGATTGCTCCTTTTTCCAGGAACTGCTGTCGATTCGTTGTGGCGGCTCAATCCGGAAGCACATTCTGCGTTCCAATCATTTGGCGGCTGGGCGATTCTTCTCATGCTGGGGGTAGGGCTCGGATGCGCCATCGCCGCTATCGGGTTGTGGAAAGGCACCCGGTGGGGCGTCCGACTGGCCTTGCTGATTCTGTCGATTAACATTCTGGGCGACCTCATCAATGCGTTTGTGCGCAACGATTATCGCGCGCTAATTGGTCTGCCGATCGGCGGCGCGATGATCTTTTACTTGGTGTTCCCGCCCGCCTTGCGCAAGAAGTCTTGAGCTCGCAGAAATCTTTCATCTTATGAACGCATCATCGATCCTCACCGCCTTTGCTTTTCTTGTAGGACTCTAGATCGCAACCCTTTTCATGGTCTGGCAGGTGATTAACTTCGTTTTCTTTAAAACCTTGCGAAACGCTCCGGTGCTGATCGGCGGCGCGCTGATTATCGTCGCCGGTTTAACCGTTACTTTTTGGAGAGCAGCGTAGTCTGCCTGTGTTTCTGATTTGCACCTTCACATCGGCCGCGCCAGAGCGAGTGACGGAGTTGCTTTTTCGACTCCCGCCTGTCATACATCCGTCCGACATTAAGATTTCGAATTAGACTTCAGCGTGGCCGTTTATCCCGGATACAAGAAAAAGCAGACCGACGTTTTCGTGTGCGATAGCTGCGGTGCGCGCAAACGCCTCGCACGCGACAAGCGTCATTGGTGCGAGGATTGTAAGCGGGGAACTCCGGTCGAAATGCGGCGCGCACGCGACAAGCGGCTGAATCAGCGCTGAATCGTTCCAAACTCGCCTTGTTGCTGGATCAACTTGGCGACGAGCGCGGTCCAGCCTGTTTGATGGGACGCGCCGAGGCCGGCACCGTTGTCAGCGTGAAAATATTCGTGAAACAAATATCGACCGTCGCCGTCCAGGCCGGGTTGGGATGCGCGCGCGAACGGGCGTTCGCCGTTTTTGTCGCGCATCCAAAGTTTGATCAGCCGGTTCGAAAGCTCATCCGCGACTTCGCGCAGATGCATGAACCGACCTGAGCCAGTCGGACATTCCACTTTGAAATCGTCCCCGTAGTAATGGTGAAACTGCTGGAGCGATTCGATCAGCAAATAATTAATCGGGAACCAGATCGGGCCGCGCCAGTTTGAATTGCCGCCGAATATTCCGGTTTGCGATTCAGCCGGCTCGTAGTTCACAACGCGAGTTTCGCCTCGCACAGTCAGCACGTAAGGATGGTCCTTGTGATATTTGCTGACGGATCGAACGCCGTAGTCGCTCAAAAACTCGTTCGGATCGAGCATGCGCCGAAGCAAACATTTCATGCGATGGCCCCTCGTGAGCGCAACGAGGCGGCGTTCTTTCATTCCCGACTCCTGCCAGCGGGAAACCAAACTCGCCAGATCAGGCCGATACTGAAGATACCATTCGAGCCGTGATCTGAACCCGGGCAGCGCTTCGATCAATTGCCATTGGATGGTTTCGACCGCGAGCAACGGGAGCAGCCCAACAACGGAGCGGACTTTTAGCGGCAAATAACGTCCGCCCGGCGTGTGCAGGACATCGTAATAAAATTCGTCGTCTTCGTCCCACAGCCCGATCCCTTGGCCGCCGAGATTGTTCATGGCGGCGGCAATTCCAAGAAAATGCTCAAAAAACTTGGTCGCGATGTTCTCGTAAACGTGATTTTCCGACGCGAGCTCGATCGCCATTCGCATCAAGTTCAAAGAAAACATTCCCATCCAGCTGGTGGCGTCGCTTTGCTCGAGATGAGAACCGTCCGGGAGCGACATGCTGCGATCGAAGACGCCGATGTTATCCAGTCCAAGGAAGCCGCCTTGGAAAATGTTATTTCCTTCGGAGTCTTTCCGGTTCACCCACCAGGTGAAGTTGAGCAGCATTTTGTGAAAGATCGTTTCCAGAAACGCGCGATCGCCCTTTCCGGTTTGCTTGCGCTCGATTTGGTAAACGCGCCACGCCGCCCATGCGATGACCGGCGGATTTACGTCACTAAAGTTCCATTCGTAGGCAGGCAGCTGCCCGTTTGGATGCTGGTACCATTCGCGCACGATCAAAGCGAGCTGGGTCTTGGCGAATTGAACGTCGATCAGGGCGAGGGGAATGCAGTGAAAGGCGAGGTCCCACGATGCGAACCAGGGGAATTCCCATTTGTCGGGCATCGACATAACGCGCTCGCCGTAAATGTGGCGCCACCGGAAATTGCGCCCTTCGAGTCGCTCTGGCGGTGGTGTTGGCTGGCCAGGATCGCCATCGAGCCATTGGTCGACGATGTAATGGTAGAATTGTTTGTTCCAAAGCATCCCGGCGAAGGCCTGGCGCTGAATCCCGCGGTGCTCTTCGCCTAACGAGTCCGGTGCGAGCTCGGCATAAAACTGGTCGGCCTCGGCCCGTCGCAATTTGAACATGGCGTCGAAATCCGCGAATGCTTCCGCACTTGTCTTGGAATCGCCGCGGGTCAGCCGCAGTCGAATCGAAATTGTTTCTCCCGGCGGGATGTTGAATTTGTAGTGCGCGGCCGCTTTGGTGCCGGTTTGGGCCGGATTGACCCGGTCGATCTTACCGTGAACCACGCAATCGTTGATCGAATCTTTGACAAACGCCTGCGGATTCTCAATTCCCCACAGTCGCCCGACGTTGGTTTCGTTTTCGGTGAAGAAGAGATCGTCGATCGAATCGCAGAACAAATCGTAATCGCCGAGCGAGGAGTGACTCGCGGTGACGACGGCAATGTGACTGCGCTCCGCGCCTTTTCGAAGATTTGGTTTCGCCGGGTCCCTGCCCCAACTCCAGGTGTTACGAAACCAAATGGTCGGCAATAAATGCAGGGGCGCTGCTTCCGGGCCCGAGTTCTTCGCGTTGACTCGAATCAAAATGTCGTGCGCGTCCGCTTTCGCGTACTCGATCTCAATGTCGAAAAAACGATTCTCCGCGAACGCGTTCGTGTTCCATATCTCGAACTCTCCAGCCATTTTCGAACGGGCGCCGCTGTAGGCGACCAGTTCTTCGTAGGGAAACCGCGATTGCGGATAGCGGTAACTCATCCGCATGAAGCTGTGCGTGGGCGTGCTGTCGAGGTACCAATAAAGCTCCTTTACATCCTCGCCGTGATTTCCTTCAGGCTGAGACAGGCCGAACAAGCGCTCTTTCAAAAACGGGTCGCGCTCATTCCAAAACGCGAACGCGAAACAGAGCCGGCCTTTGGGGTCCGAAATTCCGCCGATCCCATCTTCATTCCAGCGGTAGACGCGGGAGCGAGCGTGATCGTGCGGAAAATAATTCCAGGCATCGCCATTCGCGCTGTAATCCTCGCGCACCGTGCCCCAGGCGCGCTCAGCGAGATATGGTCCCCAAAAATGCCACGGCTCGTCGGACGATTTATTTTCTTCGAGCCGCTTTTGTTCGGCGTTCATCAAGGTTAATCGAGCGCATCGGCGGGAAAAGATTCAAGGAAAATGCTGGAGCTACTGGCCCCTACAACCTTCCAACTAGAGATCATATCCAGAATGTAGGATAACACCTTATATCGTTATCAGACCCAAATACCGATTGCCTGTCAGACCGCGTATGTAGTACTAAATGAGATTGCGTGACAACGGCCTCCAGAGCGCGCAGTCGATCCGGCATTGTAATATTCTTTTCTGTTCTAGTGCTTTCGTTTGGCGCGAAATCGATCTGCGGTCAATCGGCGCTGGACGGGTTTGATCCACACGCTAATGGCGCGATTTTAGCGGTCGCGCTGCAAAAGGACGGGAAGATTCTGATTGGCGGCGATTTCACAACCATCACGCCAAACAATCAGGTGACAGTTGCGCGCAATCACATCGCGCGACTCAACCTCGATGGGACGGTCGACATGGCTTTCAATCCGAACGCCAACAACACGGTGCGCGCCATCGCGATCCAGCCGGATGGAAGGATCGTGATTGGCGGTGATTTCACGGTCCTGAATAGTTTGCCGCGCGTGATCCGAAATCACATCGCGCGGCTGACTCCCGCAAATGGCACCGTCGATTCTTTTGATCCGAACGCCAGCGACGTTGTGCGCGTTCTCGCGATTCAATCGGACAAGAAAATTGTCACCGGTGGGGACTTCACCGCGTTGGCGCCCAATGGCGGCCAGACCGTGAATCGTGAGCGGATTGCTCGCTTGAACAGCGACGGCTCGGCGGACTCGAGTTTCAGCGGCAAGGGGGCGAATGATAGCGTGCGGGCAGTCCTGTTGCAGCCCGATACAAAAATTGTTGTGGGCGGATCGTTTACCGCTTTCGCCGGTGAAGCGCATGGCCGCATCGTTCGTCTCAATAGCAATGGCGTGTTGGACTCGACTTTTCATGGCAACGCTGACCGCGAAGTTGATGCATTTGCGCTTCAGGCTGACGGTCGCATTATCGTCGTCGGCGCATTCCTCAGTATCGGTGGACAGCTTCGTCATCGAGTTGCGCGCCTGAACGCGGAAGGCACGGCCGACGGATTCAATCCTGACGCCAACGACCAAGTCTTCTCCGCGATCGTTCAGGCAGACCGCAAAATCGTCCTGGGTGGCGCGTTTACGACTGTTGCTGGCGTGATACACAATCGGCTGGCGCGGATCAATCCCGACGGCAGTCTTGATGCCGGTTTCACCCCCAGCCCAAATTCGCCTGTTTTCGCCCTGGCCCAGCAGCAGGATGCCAAAATCCTGCTCGGTGGAAGTTTCACACAAGTTGGTGGACCGACGCGCCCATTCATCGCTCGCCTCGAACTCGACGGCCGCCTCGATCAGACTTTGCTGCCTGATCTCATTGGCGCGCAACTGGTGCGCGCAATCGCGATTCAACCGGACGGCAAGATCCTGATTGGCGGCTCATTCAACGTGTTCGGCACGACTCACCTTTTGCGGTTGAATAGCGATGGCACCATCGATGTGCCATTTAATGGCGGCTCCAACGATCCGGACGGCGAGGTCACTTCCATCTCAATTCGGCCGAACGGCGACATCCTCGTTGCGGGAGTCTTCACCACATTTGGTGGCACGGTGACGCAGCGTAATCGCATTCTGCGATTGAAAAATGACGGCACCCTTGATCCGACATTCGACCCTAACGCGAATGATCAGGTTCTTGCGATGGCGGTGCAACGAAACGAACAAATCGTTGTCGGCGGCACCTTTACAACCCTTTCTCCGAATGGCGGGCCAACCGTAATGCGCAAGGGAATTGCGCGACTAAATTCCGATGGCTCCGTAGACCCAAGTTTCAATCCGGGCGCCGACAATACCCTGGATGCGATTACGATCGACCGCTCCAATAACATTCTCGTCGGTGGATTTTTTACGCACGTTGGCGGTGTTCCCCGTCATTTCCTCGCCCGACTAACGCCTAACGGGACCGTCGATAGTTTTAATCCCAACCCTACCGGTACAACCGTGCCCGTTGGTCCAGCGATTTTCGTTTGTCTCCAGCAGGACGACAGAATCCTTGTCGGTGGCGATTTCACCGTCATTGATGGACTTCCGTGTCGTAACATTGCGAGGCTCGACATCACAGGTCACGTCGACCCTTCTTTCAATCCGATAGCAACCGGTGCAACAAATGTGGGAAAAGTTCTGTCGATGGCCGTGCAGTCCGACGGCAAGATTTTGGTCGGCGGGTTTTTCACCAATATTGGTGGGCAATCCCGGGCACGGATTGCCAGGCTCAATTCTAATGATGGCACTGCTGATTCGTTCGACCCGGGCGCGCTATCTACCGGCTCAGTCTCGGTCCAAGCCATAGCTCTCCAAGCTGACGGAAAGGTTTTGGCGGGCGGCACATTTCAGAACATTGGTGGGCAACCACGCCTCGGTTTCGCGCGCCTGACCAACGACACTCCTGCGCTGCAAACATTAACCGCAACGTCTAGCAGCATTAATCTGTCCCGCGGAGGAGCCAGCCCCGTTTACCGCCGAGTTGTTTTTGAATCTTCGGCCGACAATATTATTTTCACACCAATCGGAGAGGCAACGGCGTCCGGCGACAACTGGGTCTTGAACGGGACCGGTCTTCCCACTGGCCAGAGTTTTACCATTCGAGCGCGCGGTCATGTCACTAGTGGCGGGGCCAGCCGTAGCGAAGGCATTCTGGGCACACGACTCGATGCATTTTTCCCGGGTGGCTTTGTAATTGGGGATCGCGATGCGGTCGTTGGCCAGCGTGTCGTCTTTTGGGGATCGCATTGGGCGGAATCGAATTCGTTAAGCGGCGGGTCCG
Source organism: uncultured Verrucomicrobiae bacterium (assembly GCA_963817335.1). GTDB lineage: Bacteria > Verrucomicrobiota > Verrucomicrobiia > Chthoniobacterales > UBA10450 > AV40. The sequence continues at coordinate 1,019,165 of CAWFNX010000005.1, forward strand.
CGCCGGCGAGTTTCAAAGGCTTCACCAGTTCCATCAGCACAAATGTGCCGGAGTGTGGCGGCAGTTGGCAGACGGGACCTGGCCCTGACCCGGCGCAGCCGGACAAACTTTCCCCGACAATCAATGTGATCGTGGCGAGCTCGATCTCGAAGCAGGGACCTGGTCCCGTCATCTCCGGGAATATTGTGCAGACGGCACTTGTGCAAACCGATCCCGGTTACCAATCGAATCCCGGTCACGCCGGAACCGGCACAGTCATTTCTGTCGACTGCGGCCAACCATGACCGCATAAACCGCACACCGAACCTCCTATGAATAACCTAACCCGCTCGCTCTTTGTCGTCGCAATCTGCCTAATTTTCGGCACCGCATTGCTGTTGATACCCACGTTGTCTTACGCAGAAGATCCGGACGTCTCTCTCAACGCCATGTCGCAGGCCGCGCTTGATAAGATTGACAAGGCGCGGAAAGACAAGACCACCGACGACAAAACGAAAGAGAAGCTGAACAAAATTGAAAAGGCGCTGCGCAAAGGCACGCTCGTAAAAGGAAGCAGTAGCGGCATTTCGAAAGGCGACTTCAACGGCGATGGCTTTGCCGATCTGGCCATTGGAATTCCGCACCAAGAAACGCCTGTGGGCGTAATTGATTCGGGTGCTGTCATTGTGATTTATGGTTCGCCAACAGGGCTCGGCCAAGGGTCGAATGGAGCTGAACTTCCGGACATACTGCCGCAATTCTGGTCCCAGAATTCCGCCGGCATCCCGGGCAGCTCAGAAGCACATGATGAATTTGGCGCCGCCCTAGCCTCAGGTGATTTTAATGGAGACGGATTTTCCGATTTGGCGATCGGTGTTCCACAGGAAAGCATCACCATCCCATTCAACGGCACTAACCTGAACTTTCCCAATGCAGGACGCGTGGTCGTCATTTACGGATCGGCCAATGGCCTTACCGCGACCGATCCAACGGCGCATCCCCCTCAAAATTTTGATTTCAGCATTTTCGGCCCGACTTTCTCCGGCGGCGTAAATATCAAGGGGAACGAACGGTTAGGCACTGCGCTTGCCTGGGGCGATTTCAACGGCGATGGCGTCGGAGACCTGGCAATGGGAGCGCCCGGCCGTACCGCCATTGCGGTGAATAAAGGGACCGTTGTCCAGCGGGCGGGTGAAGTGTGGGTTCTTTTCGGCTCAAAGCCAGTGATTACATGTCGTGGCTGTGGAGTTAACCCCGCGAGTGGAGGTCTAACTCGGACCGGGATGCCGGCGTCAAATGCGCAGGCGACGACGCTCCCGGAACAATTTCTTAACGCCGTTGAATTTCTCAATCTCCAACCGGGAACTCTGCGTCCCGGCGGGGTGGGTACCGCGGCGCAGGATTCCGGATTTGGTAGCGTGCTTGCTGCGGGTGACTTCAACGGAGATGGCGAGACCGATCTGGTGGCCGGTTTGCCTGATCTCAGCTTCGGCGGCGATCTTCCCGGGAACATCAAAAACGCTGGCGGAGTTATTCTCTTCGTGGCCGGTTCTCTTGGCCAGGGCTTGGCGCTGGATCGTGAGGCCCGACAGGGATTTGTATTAACAGAATTGTCGCTTGCATTGCCTTTACCGGCGGCGGGCGATAACTATGGCGCCGCCTTGGCCGTCGGCGACTTCAATGGAGACACGCGGGCGGACCTGGCGATTGGCATTCCCGGCCGAATGGTTGGTCCCAACGCCCATGCCGGAGCCGTGCACATTCGTCATGGCAAGCCCGTGGCACAGACAACCCTTGGAAATCCGTTGCCGGTGGCGAACGACTCTCAAATCTGGACGCAAAACGCGCTTTTTCCGGTTAACCATCCATTCGATCGCAGCGAGCCTAACGAATTCTTTGGTGCCGCGCTTGCCGCCGGAGACTTCAACGGAGATGTAATTGCGGACCTTGCCATCGGCGTGCCTCTTGAGGACGTACTCGTTTCTTCTGGCGGGCAGAACATCATCATGGCTGGAGAAGTGGACGTCGTTTACGGTTCGCCGGCTGGCCTTTCCATTTCAAGTCGCAACCCGCAGATATGGACGAAAGGCCGTGGAAACGGAGCTCTCGACACCCTACAGGGCGCACCGCGCGCGGGTGATTTATTTGGATTCTCACTCAGCGCCTGGAACTTCGGCGATCCATTAGCTCTCGAATCTTTTCGAGGGCTTCAAGCTGATCTCGCAATCGCAGCGCCGTTTGAAGACTTATTTCAAATAAGTGGTCCGTCCGCCGGGACTTTGGTTCCGAACGCTGGCGCGGTGAATGTCATTTACGGATCCCCGCCGCCTGCGGCCGTAACCTTACCATTTAGGGAGAATGGTCTCACTTCGCACGGCAACCAGCTTTGGACCGCCGTTTCACCGAACGTTAACAGCGTTCTTCAACAAGACGCGAATTTCGGGTTCACGCTCTATTGAGCGCGGCCTACTCCCACTCGATCGTGCTAGGCGGTTTGCTCGAGATGTCGTAACAAACGCGGTTGACGCCTTTGACTTCGTTGCTGATGCGTGAGGAAATGCGCGCCAGCAACTCGTAGGGGACTCGCACCCAATCGGCAGTCATTCCGTCCTGACTTTCGACAATTCGCAACGCGACCGTGTTTTCGTAAGTGCGTTGGTCGCCCATTACTCCGACGGTTTGGATCGGAAGCAGAACGGCGAACGATTGCCAGACTTTATAATACCAGTCGGCTGCTTCCATTTCGCTTTGCACGATCGTGTCCGCCTCCCGAAGAATCGACAATCGTTCCGGCGTGACTTCACCAAGGATTCGAACCGCGAGTCCGGGGCCGGGAAAGGGCTGGCGATAAACAATTTCCCTGGGCAACCCGAGCTGGAGCCCAACTTGGCGGACCTCGTCCTTAAACAATTGCCGGACCGGTTCAACCAGTTGGAAATGCATTTTCTCCGGCAAGCCGCCCACGTTGTGATGCGTCTTGATCACTTGCGATGGGTTTCCGCCGATTGAAACGCTTTCAATCACATCGGGGTAAAGAGTCCCCTGGGCGAGAAATTTGTAACCGCCATGGCTGTCCTTACTTTTTCGATCTTCGGCCAGCAGCTCTTCGGTCGCCTCTTGAAAAACCGCTATGAACTCGTTGCCGATAATTTTCCGCTTTTGCTCTGGGTCAATGACGTCTTGCAATTTTTCCAAAAAACGTTTCGAGGCGTCGACATACTTGAGACGAATGTGAAAATTCTCGCCAAAAACGCGTTGGACCACTTCCTCCTCGCGGGCGCGGAGGAGACCGTTGTTTACGAAAATGCAGGTGAGCTGATCTCCGATTGCTTTGTGCAGGAGCGCGGCGACCACGGAAGAATCAACTCCGCCACTCAAACCGAGAACGACTTTTTCGTCTCCAACTTGGTCGCGCACGCGATCGCAAGCTTCTTCGATGAACGATCCCATCGTCCAATCCATGGCGCAGCGGCAAATGTGATAGGCGAAATTTTGGAGGATCTCCTTGCCGCGCGGAGTGTGCGCGACTTCAGGATGAAATTGCAATCCGTAGAGTTTCCGTTGTCGATCTTCGACCGCGGCGAAGTTTGAGCTTTCGGTGCGTCCAGCGGTAACAAAGCCTTTAGGCAACGACGTGACCTCGTCACCGTGGCTGTTCCAGACGTCGATCTGATTGCCGAGGCCGTCGAATAGCTGGGAACCGTTTGTGATGTGCAACATTCCCGCGCCGTACTCGCGTCGGCCGGTAAAGACCACTGCGCCGCCGAGATGATGGGCCATTTGCATCAAACCGTAACAAATCCCGAGCACAGGAAGGCCTAACGAAAAAATTTCCGGATCAACTTGAGGCGCGCCTTTGTCATAAACGCTGGCTGGTCCGCCGGACAGAATAATTCCGTTCGGCTGAAGTTTCTTGATTTCAGCGGCGGAAACATTAAACGGAACCACTTCCGAATAGACCTGTAGCTCGCGAATGCGTCGGGCGATGACCTGGGTGTATTGCGAGCCGAAATCGAGGATCAGGATTTTCGAATGTTTGGGAGGAGCAGCGGTTTTCATTCGTGTGTTTGAGGGATGCCGTGCGCGCCGGCGGGATCTCCGGGCTCGCGCTGTTCAGGGCCGATCTGGCCTTGCCCGGTCACGCCCCGTTGAAGTTGGGACCCGACCTCGTCACCCGATCTTTTTTCGAGTGGATCCGAACAACCACCGAGGATTATGATGCAGCCTGTCGCGAACAGGATCGAAAAGGGCTTCATCGGCTCATTTTAGAAACGAAGCGGACAAAAGCAAATAAACAGGCGCTTGAGACAAGCGCCTCTACAACTCTCCATGAATTGGATAGGTTTTTGTCGTGATCGATTCCGAGCTTCTGCTCCAAGGTTATCGGCTTGGCGTTTTCCCGATGGCAATGGAGGACGACTCAATCGCGTGGTTCTCCCCCGAACCGCGGGCGATCATTCCGCTGGAGAACTTTCATGTGCCGCACGATTTGCGCCGGGTTGCCCGGAAAAATGTTTTCGAAATCAAAATCGACAACTCCTTTGACCAGGTGATTCGCGGTTGCGCGAAACGCAAAGACACCTGGATCAATCACGAGATCATCGAAAGTTATGAGCGTTTGTACGATCTCGGACATGCGCACTCGGTCGAAGCGTGGGCCGGCAACAAACTCGCAGGCGGACTCTACGGCGTTGCGGTCGGCGGCGCGTTTTTCGGCGAATCGATGTTTCACCGCGTGCGCGACGCTTCCAAAATCGCGCTGGTCGGACTGGTAGAACATTTGCGCGCTCGAAAGTTTACCTTGCTCGATACCCAGTGGCTTACCCCGCATCTCGAGCAATTCGGCGCGATCGAGATTCCGCGCAGCCAATATTTGAAACTCCTTGGCCGGGCGGTCGAGTTATCCCGGAAATTCTAACAGGATGGGATCGCAATTCGTCAATTATTGCAACAGGATGCAGAATAAATCGTGGTCGCTGCTCTCAATCTCGCGATTGTATCCTAGCGTGCGCAAATTTTCTTCCAATTCACGGGCGCCATCAGGATACCCAACCCGACTTACATAGAGCGCACTGAAGCCCCGGTTCTTTATCGCGGCGATCGACTCCGGCAATGATAATTTTTCCACTTCGTGCTGCCATTGCTCGCGCGGTCGCCCTTTCATCGAACCAAACGACCACCGCAGTTGTTTTGTAAAAAGGTAGGGCCGCAACTGATCGTATGAGCTTTCGGTGCGCAGCGGTGCTTCCGGAAAATCCATTACGGGTAATTGAAAAACCATCGCGCCGGGCGGGAGAATATTTTCCAGATCACCTACGAACTTCTCATCGGAGGACACCTGTCGGGCGATTTCGGCTTTTTCTTCGGGTGACGGCGGTATCGGGACTTGATCCAGCAGAATGATGAGGCAACAAACCGCGGCGAGCGCAATCCCTTTTGCCGGCTGCAGTTGCCGTCGCGACAGCCATTCAGCCGAGAACAGAAGCGCAATCGCCAGAATGAAAACACTGAGTCGGCAACCCGCTCGCAGGTAAGTAAACCCTAACGCGCCAACGATCGCATTGAGTCCGCCAGTGCTGAAATACAGGAAGATCCAGAGGACCCACAACGCTCCTGCCGGAATTTTCCCCGAACCACGGTGAACTGCTCCGCGGATTGCGGCCGTAATTAACATCACCAGTGCGGCGACCCCGATGATTCCGAGGTACGAGCCTTCGTCATGAAGCAAAGCGACGCCGGCGCGCCACTGGGCAAGTTCGCGGAACGCTGCCCACTGGTGATTTGAAGGCGGAATAAGAAGGTCGAGCGCTTTGAGTGCATAGATTTCGAGCCACTGAAATTGGCGGACAATCGCGCCCTGACTTGGTCCTAGCCGGATCTGATTCAACCATGGGTTCAGATTGATGAGGATAACCGCCGCAATTGTAGAACCAACGAGAGAGGCAGCGATCCAGAGATGTCTCTTATTTCGCGTGCGTAGGAACATTGCGCCCGCAGTCAAGAACACGAGCTGAGCAAATGTGGAAAAATAATATGGATTAAGGAGGCCGGCGATAAACGCCACGCTCATGCCTGCCCAGAATTGTTTTGAACCGACCGCGATCCCGTCCTCGTCGGTGAGCCACAGCAACACCAAAACTAACAAGGGAACATGCCAGCAGAACGCGACCATCGGATGGTCTGGTGAGTGCATAAAGATGAAAGGCGCCAATCCAAACGCCAGCGCTGCAGTAAACGACCAGGGGACGTCGATCTTGCGATAGCGGGCAACCAGGTAGAAGGCGAGGCCGGCCAGGCAATTGCAAGCAAGCAGCGCGATGTTCAGCGCGGCAAAGATCCCGACTCCGCGCGCCAAAACGCCGATCAGATAAAGCGGGACATACTCGAGATAGGGCCAGTCGTTCCAATTTCCGTCGTATGGTGCGCCCAGTTCCGGGATAAACTTGGCGGTGAATGGCGCAAAGTGTCCGTCGCGCGCCGCCCGGATAAAACCCGCGTAGACAATAATATCCGATCTGTCGCGGACGGCGTAGGGACCCTTGTAAATCAGGGGCGTCTGCCAGTCAGTCCGATTCCACATTCTCTGGGCGTAACACCAACTGCCCGCGATCACTGCGATCAATAATACGATCGCGATAATGTCGAGCCCATGTCTTGCATGCGCTGAATCTCCTTTTGTCGCCCCGTTGTCTCCGTGCTCCACGTCGGCTTTGAATTGGGTCATCGGATTTGCTCAGGCCAGGACGTGCTTTAGCGGTATCGCGGCAACCAAGGAAGGATATTTTCTTGTAATTCATTGAGCGCCGAGAGGTCGCGATGAAATCGCGATGGCGGGTTGAGTGGGCCATCTTTTCTGCTTAACTGACCATCTTCGCGGCTGGGTAGCTCAGTTGGTAGAGCAGCGGACTGAAAATCCGCGTGTCGCCGGTTCGATTCCGGCCCCAGCCACCTTTAAAAGGAAGAAGGAAAAGCGATGAAGGATGAAACTCCTATTCCGTTCGCAATGCGGTGATCGGATTCACATACGTCGCGCGGCGGGCGGGTAAAAAGCAGGCGAGCAGCGCCGCCGCCGCCAGCATGAGACTCGATGTGATCAGCGCGAACGGATCGCTTGGGCTAACTCCGTAAAGAATTTGAGCAAGCACGCGGCCCGCCGCCAGAGAGAGGAAAAGTCCAACTCCGACCGCAAGGGCGGTTTGCAATGCGCCCTGGCGCATGATTAGCGCGAAGACGTCCTTGCGATGCGCGCCGAGCGCCATTCGAATTCCAATCTCGCGAGTGCGACAGGCGACGGCATAGGCCTTCACTCCGTAAACGCCGACTACCGCCAATAGGAGCGCGATGCATCCAAACGCGCCGAACAATGTGGCACCGAGTCGAACCACCCAAAGTCCGACGCTGCGTTCCATTAAATCCACCCACGGTGCCATTCCGATAATCGGAAGATCGGGATCGATGTCGCGCAACGCCGAGCGCATCGTTGGAATCATTCCCGCTACTGCATGTCGGTCCCGCGTATCCAGACGCGCGTGCAGAAAAACATTTCCGCCGTAGCCCTGTGCAAACGGAACAAACAATCTCGCGAGGGTCGTGTCGTTCTGAACATCGTGTCGGTGCGTACCGACTACCCCGACGACTTCCATGTCGTTAGGCGTGCCGTCTTTGGGCGGAATGGTGTAGCGGACGTGTTGACCTATCGCATCTTCGTATGGAAAAAGTTTTTTGGCCATTTCTTCGTCGAGAATGGCAATGCGACGGCCGTCTTTGTTTTCGCATTCAGCCTGGGTGAAATCACGACCCCGCAAGATCTTCACGCCAATCGCTTCAAAATAACCGGGAGTGGTGGCGGTGTAGAGCGCGCTCGCGCCGGGATCAGGCGCTTTCGGATCGGTCGATAACGTCGCTTTGGTCGACATGATGCGGCGCGAATTGGTGAAATTGCCGTAGGGCAACATCGTGCCGACGCCGACCGCTTTGACGCCCGGCAGCTGGCGGATGCGTTGCAGGATGTTGAAGACTTCCCGGCGCGCATCAGCCGGCTCCTTTTTCACCAGAGTAAAATCCATTTCCGTGACGAGATCGCCGGCGGCAACGAATCCGGGATCGAGCCCCGCCGCTTTGAGCGCGCCGCGGAAAAATAATCCGGCGGAAAAGAGCAAAATGAGCGAAAGCGCGATCTGAGCCATGACTGATATGTGGCGGGGCGCGAAGAACCGGCTGAACCGTCCAATCCGCGCCGGTTCGCCGACTTGTTGCTTTAAGTCGTTAACGAGATCGGCTTTCGTCGCCTTGAGTGCCGGACCGAGACTGAAGATCATCGTCGCAAGCAGGCAAAAGAGAAACGTCACCGCGAGGACTGAGAGATTCGGAGTAAGATCGACAATGAACGAGAAGTTTACGTTATTGAGCAAGCTCGCCATCGAATCAAGTAGAAGATTATTGCACCAAACGCTGAGAACTAGTCCAACCGCGCCGCCGCAGAGGGCGAGCAGCAAGCCTTCGACAAGCAATTGCCTGACGATTCGCCAGCGCGACGCGCCAACCGCGAGACGCAAAGCGATTTCTTTCGAACGCGATGTCCCGCGAGCGAGTAGCATGTTGGCGAGATTCAGACAGGCGATGAGCAACACCGCGCCGGCCATCGCCATGAGCAGGGTGCCGATCAACGCGATCGGACCGTCGTCCTCGGGCGAGGTGCTCAAACTGAAGCGCGACGGTTTTTGAATCTGCACTTCACGGATGAATTCCGGGTCTGTTTGCATCGCGTTGAATCGTTGTGACACCACCGGCAGCCGCGACTTCGCAGTGTCGATGGTCAGGCCTGAGCGCATTCGGCCCACGAGATTCAGGCAATAATTCTTCGGGTTCGCCAGGTCGTGCATCGTTTCGGAATCGCCGAAAGCCGATCCGAGCTGTGAACGAATTCCAAACGGCACCCAAACATCGGGCGCGATGAGCGCGCTCGCCCCGCAAAATCCTTCCGGCGAAATGCCGATCACAGTGTAGGGCTGGCCGTTGATCTGAAGCGTGCTGCCGACAAAATCCGCGCGGCCGCCCTGGCGTTTCCAAAATCCGTAGCTCGCGACGACCACCGGAGCGTTCGCGTTCGGCTTGCTTTCCTCTGCGGTGTAGAAACGGCCGCGGTAGGGCTGGACGCCCATCAGCGAGAAATAATTCTCTGAAGTCAAAAACGCAAAACTGCGGCGCATTTCGTGATCGCGCCCGATGCCCGCGACTGCGAATTCGAGCGCAGCCACGTCGGTAAAAAGATCGGCGCCATTCTCGCGCATCTCCGAAAATTCGTTGTACGAAAACTGGCGATAGTCATGGTTCGCGTTTTGCCGGCAGTTGAAAACGTTGACCACTTCCTGGGGCCGCACCGGAACCATTGGCCTCAGCACCGCCCCGTTGATCAACGCAAAGATTGCGGAATTGACGCCGATCGCGAGAGCCAGCGTCATCACGGCGACGCCGGTGAATCCGGGCGATTTGAGGAGCTGACGGAAGGCGAACTTAAAATCCTGGATCATGGAAAACCTCGGGTTGTTTGCAGTGAGATGCGGTCCGGGCGGCGTTCGGATTCAGGAATCTCGGCCAAGGGAAGAATTTCCTCGTCAGTTGAAAGATTTTGGCTTCGACTCCGTATCCTGACTAAAGCCTTCACCTTATGCCTGATACAACGCCAATCGCGCCCCCGCCGCTGCCGAAGTCGCAGCCGTCTTTCGGAAAACGCTATCGGACGATCATCAAACTGATCGGCGTTGGTGTTTTAATCCTTTTGCTTCTGATTCCGCTCGGAATGATTAGTGGTGTGTTGTCCGATCGGTTGCAGCGACGCAACGAAGCGGTTTCCGATATCACGTCGTCCTGGGGCAAAGAACAATGCGTCATCGGCCCAGTGCTTGGAATTCCTTATCAATACAGATTTAAGACAGTTAAGGAAGTTGCCGGCGCCGACGGTAAACTGGAGAAACGCGAAGTGGAAGATACCGCAATCGCAACCGCCTATTTCCTTCCCGAAATGTTGAACGTGAATGGCGACGCGGAGACGCAAAAGCTGAAGCGGGGAATTTATGAGGGCGCCGTGTTTCGCGCGCAGGTCAAACTTTCCGGCAAATTTGCGCCGCCGGATTTTGGAGCACTCAAGATCGATCTCAAGGATGTGCAATGGAAAGATGCGTTTGTCACGATTGCGGTGAGCGATTTGCGAGGAACCCGGGAAGGGCTGGTCCTTGATTGGGGTGGAACGAAACGCCCGCTCCTGCCCGGGTCGCAGGTTCCAGGTTATACCACGGGCGCGACGGCAGCCTTAGGTGACGCCAAACCTATCAGCGCGCCGGTCGAATTTTCGATTCCGATCGATTTCAATGGCAGTGAAGGAATTTATTTTGCACCGTTCGGAGTCCAAAACGAAGCGACCCTGAAATCGAACTGGCCTGATCCCGCGTTTCGGGGTGCATTCTTACCGGCCGACCGCAACGTCCGACCGGACGGGTTCGACGCGAAATGGAAGGTTTCCTATTACGGCCGGGATTATCCGCAGTCCTGGACGAGCCGGACCGGGAACGAGCGGTTCACAACCCAGGCTGTCTCGCAATCGGTGTTTGGCGCGCAGTTTCTGTCGGTTCTGGATTCGTATCGTTATGTCGAGCGCTCAATCAAATATGGCGTGCTGTTTCTCGTTTTGGTATTCACCACGTTCTTTCTGTTCGAAGTCACCGCGCGCCAGATGATCCATCCATTCCAATATCTCATGGTCGGGGCGGCGCTCTGTCTGTTCTATCTGCTGCTTCTCGCAATTTCGGAATTCAAAGGCTTCGGTTTCGCTTACTTGGTCGCGGCTGCAGCATCGACGATTTTAATTACGTGGTATTGCCGATATTTCCTCGGCGGCGGGGTGCGGACGCTGATCATTGGCGCCGGCTTGGCTGGAGTTTACACATTTCTCTACATCACTTTGCGTCAGCAGGATTACGCACTTCTGATGGGGGCAATTGCCCTGTTCATTCTCCTCACTGTGGTCATGTATGTGACGCGCAAGATCGATTGGTACGCCCGCGACAGTGCGGCTTAAGATCGACCATTTATTTGCAACTGCCGGCTCACGTCCGTGCGAATTTCAGGCATGGAGGTGAAGAATGTGGGTGACGCGAAGGAATGGTTTGAAGTTCTGCAAACCCACGAACGAAGTCAGACCGCCGTGATGACGCTGCAGCCTGGTGACGAGACCGGAGCTAAAGCCGAGGCCCACGAAAAGAGCGATCAGGTTCTACTGATACTCGATGGCGAACTGAAGGGCGAGGTTGGCGATCAACGTCCGAGCTTGAAAGAAGGTGATGTGATTGTCATTCCAGCCGGAACCAAGCACCGATTTGTGAATCGCGGCAACAAGCCCGCGGTGACATTCAATGTTTATTCGCCGCCGGCTTATCCGGCTGGCACGAAAAGTTAGAGCGATTGCACGCTCTTGAGCATTTCGTTGAACGAGTTGTAGAGCTCGCGGTGCTGGGAAACTCCGCGACGCAGCACCGGTTTGAAATTGGCCAGGTCGGTGATGTTGATGATCTGATCGACACTGTGCACGAATGCGCTCATCGCATCATTGGTGGGCATGCGCTGGCTGAGAAGGACAACGAAATGTTGGCGGCGTTGCGTGTCCGGACGGCGAGACAATTCGGCCAAAATCGGATTTGTCTGCAGGGTTGAACCTTTAAAGTTCTCGTAAACTATCACCACGTCGTAGTTGTAGGTCTTGAGCTTGAGCAGCACGTCCTCTTCGAACAAACCGAGATGGACTTTGAAAGTCATGTCGATCAGCTGCGGCACGACAACTTTTTGGTATTGCTGATGATCCACGCAAACGAGCGCGGTGTTGTCCCCAAGATCGAAAAACGCGGAGTCGGCTGCTGGTTCCTGGTCTGAAAACATAAATATTAACGGAAAGCGTTTTCTGGAACGTCGAGACGTAGACCGGAGTCTAGGTCGCTGTCGATTCCACGTGATTTCTGAATCAAATCGATACCGCGAGTGATCCGGCCTTTGCGCGAAGCGAACAGCCGGGCGGTCTCTTCGGTGATCTGTTCAGTTTCGTAAGCGTGCAGGATGGATTGATCGAACGTCATCCAGCCGAAGGCCGAGCTGGCTTCAATGATTTCGTAGAAGCTGCGGTGCTCGCCTTCGCCGATGGCGACAGCTTCGCGCGTCCGCAAGTTGTGGCCCATGATTTCGGTGAGAAGTTGGCGACCGCCAGTGGCTTTTGGCGCAAGGCGCTGGCTGACGATATAGCGAAGGGTGTCGGCGAGACGAATTCGGAGTTGCTGTTCTTCGCCTAATGAGAACAAACCGAGAATACGATTGATCGACTGACCGGCATCCACCGTGTGTAAGGTGCTCAACACCAGATGGCCTGTCTCAGCCGCCATCATCGCGATTTCGACCGTGGCCCGGTCGCGCATTTCGCCGACGAGGATGACTTTGGGCGCCTGGCGCAATGCGGCGCGCAGACCGGTCGGGTAATTGTTGAAGTCATGTCCGAGTTCGCGCTGATTGAAGGTGGCTTTCTTCTTCGGGTGCACGTACTCGATCGGATCTTCCAGGGTGACGACGTGAACCGGCTGGGTTTCGTTGATCTCATCCAGGATGGCGGCCAGGGTTGTCGTTTTGCCACTGCCAGTCGCTCCGGTGACCAGGATAAGACCGGTCTTCTCCTTTGCGATCTCGTGAAAGATTTCCGGCAGCCCCAATTGCTGAATCGTTGGCACTTCGCTTTGCAGTTTGCGAAGCACCACCGAAAAGTGCCCCTGCTGCCGGAAAATGTTTACGCGGAACCGGGCTTCGCCGCTGAGCGAGTAGCTGCAGTCACACGATCCGCCCGTGAGATAATCGTAAATCAGGCGGCGATTGCCCTGCATCAGGCTGAGGGCGATTTGCTCGGTTTGATGCGGAGTCAGCGCTTCAATCGGGGGATCGACAAAAACCGGCTTCAATTCGCCGTAGTCTTCGACCTGTAAAGGATGACCAACGGAAAAGTTCAGGTCGGAGATACCGTTGTAGGTCTTGAGCATCGCCGACAAAATCCTATCTAGATCTGGAAGTCGCATATCGGTTTATTCTTCAGTGCCGTCGATCGGCGGTTCCTTCAGAAATTGACGGAATCTTTTCTTGTCGATGCACTTGTCGTAAGCTTCTTCAGGGGAGATGCGCGCCTGTCGCAGGTGCTCCATGATTGCGTCGTCGAGCGGTTGATTTCCTTTTTTCTTGCCGACTTGAATCATGCCGGGGACTTGATGCGTTTTTCCTTCGCGGATGAGATTGGCGATGGCGGTGTCGACGACCAGAATTTCAAGTGCGGCCACTCGGCCCGGTTTGTCGATTCGCTTGAACAGGTTTTGCGCAATTACACCCTTGAGCGACTCGGCCAGGGTGGTCCGAATCTGGTTTTGCTGGGTGGTCGGGAAAACGTCGATCACACGATCGATCGATTTCGCCGCGTTGGACGTGTGCAACGTGCCAAAAACAAGATGGCCGGTTGCCGCCGCTGTCAGCGCGAGCTCGATCGTTTCCAAATCGCGCATTTCGCCGACCAGAATGATGTCCGGGTCTTCGCGCAGCGCCCCGCGCAACGCGGTGGCAAAAGAACGGGTGTGGATGCCGACTTCGCGATGTTGAACCAGACAGTTCTGGCTGCGATGGACGAATTCGATCGGATCCTCAACGGTAATGATGTGATCGTGTCGATGCAGATTGGCGTAGTCGATCATGGCGGCCAGCGTAGTTGATTTGCCGGAGCCGGTCGGCCCAGTCACCAGGACGAGACCCTTTTTTAACATCGGAAATTTTCTCAGGACCGGCGGCAAACCAAGGTCGTCGACTGTCATGACTTGCGAGGGGATCGATCGAAACACAGCCGAGATCCCGTACTTTTGCTGGAAGAAATTCACACGGTACCGCATGACGTCCGGCACTTCGTAGCCAAAATCGACATCGAGGCTTTCCTCGAACTGCTTGATCTTCCCTTCCGGGGCGATCTCATAGACCATCGCTTTCAGGTCGTCGTTTTTGAGCGGTGGAAAATCGACCCTTACGAGATCGCCATTGATGCGCAGCATGGGCGCATTGTTGGTCGAAAGATGAAGGTCGGAGGCCTTTTGCTCCGCCATCAGTTTGAAAAAGGCGTCAATGCGAGCCATAGGCGTCAGGACGGAAGAAGCTAAATTGATGCCATGAACATGGGATTCACGGCCGCCCGCCCGGGGACGCTCCCGTTGCTAACGCTGGGGCTGACGCGCCGCGTCCAAAGTGGACCGGACTTGTTCCAGCAACTTGTCCCGACCGTAAGGCTTGGGGATAAATCCCCGCAGACCCTGCGCCAACATTGTTCCGACCTTTGATTGTTCTGCGAAACCGCTACTGAGAACAACATTCACGTCCGGATTGATCGACTTCAGTTCTTCAAAAACCGCGTCGCCATCAATCACCGGTAGGAAATAATCGAGAATCACCAGACCGACCTTTTTGCCCATCTGTTCGTAGATCTTGAGCGCCTCGAAACCGTCGTGCGCTAAAACAACTCGGTATCCTTCTTCGGCCAACATCTCCGAAGCGACGTCGGCGACGTCGGGTTCGTCTTCCACCAACAAAATGTATTCACCGCTGCCGTTCGGATTCTTGACCCGGGTCCCGGCCGGAACGCCGTTGGTTGCGGATACGGTCCCTTCCTTATCCGCAGTCGATTCGCGTTTTGGTTCGGCCCGTCTGGAGCTGCGGACCGATTTTTCTTCTGCCGGCGGCGGCACAACACTGAAACCGGCTGTGCTTTTCCGGGCAGCGGCGGATTTTTTCGCTGCGCCGGCCAGGATTTGCGATGTGACTCGGTCGAAAAGAGACTGAGCGGTTTTGGAAGCAAGGTCAACCCGCTCGCCCAGCAGGTCGATGTAATTGTGCTCGCCGCGATGCCTGCGCGCGAGGTCTGAATAACGCGACACCTGCTGCAGGATCGAGTTCAGCTCAGTGGAGGTTGCGGCGATCCACTTCAAGTCTTCCTGGTCGAGCATAGTCGTCGCTTCAATCAGATTCTTCCAGATAAGCCCACCAAACGCAAAAAAGGATTCCACATATGGTCACGGCAAAAGCAGTCAGGGTTAACATGAATCGAAGACAGTCCTACCAGCACGGTTCGTGCCGGGGGTTTCATAGGTGTCCGCGTATCTTGGGGGCCCTATTTCCCCAGAGCGTGCCGCAGCTCCTTCTTGGCCGAGTCCACCTCGCGGTCGGTCTGGTTGCAAAGCAAAACCGCGCGCAGTTTGTCCCCTTGATAATAATGGGCCACGAATTTTCGTTTCGCGTAGGTGCCTCGAAGATCCACCCGGGTTGGCTGCATGCTGAAATCGCCAACGAAGTGTAGGCGGATATCGAACATTTCGGTCCAAAAGTACGGCACTTCCTCGTAACGAATCCGCTTCTTGCCGGTCATGTTCGCTCCCGCAACCAAGCCCTGGGCCCGCGCGTTGTCCCAGTGGGTCTGACGACGGACACCGCCCATGATTCGGTCCGGGTAGAATGCCAAGTCGCCCACGGCAAAAATTCCTTTCTCCTCCGTCTCGAGATATTCGGTTACCGGCGAACCGTGGGGACCGGAGAGCGGCGTATTACGGACTAGATCGAGATTTGGCTCCGCCCCACAGCAGACCACGGCCAAGCCCGCCGGCACGCGATTGCCACTCTTGGTTTGAATATTTCTCAGCACGGTCTTGCCTTCGAAGCCGTTTAAACTTTCGCCGATCAGTATTACGATTCCGTGCTTGGCGAAATATTCCGTTAACCACGGTCCGGTTTGCGAATCGAGATAGCGGTTCAGCAGATACGAATTGCGGTGCATCATCGTGACCTTCAGTTTCATCATCCGCAGACTCGACGCCACTTCGCAGGCGAGTAAACCGCCACCGATCACCGTTACCGTTTTCTCGATATCGGCCATTTCGCGTAAAGCGAGGGCATCGCGCACACTTCTCAAATAAATAACGTTGCCGAGATTGACGCCGGCCACCGGCGGACGCACCGGCCGGCTACCCATCGCCAGACAAGCTTTGTTAAACTCGATACTTTCGCCATTCCCAAGGACTGCCAGACGGCGCTCGATGTTGAATTGTTTCACGATTGTCGCGAAACGCGTCTCGATCTTGTGAGAATCGAACCAACGCTGGTCGAAGTAGCCGAGTTTTTTTAATGGCGCAGTCTTTTCGCGAAGAAAATCCTTCGACAACATCCAGCGGTGGTAAGTCGGCATGATCTCGGCCCCGACGATCGTGACCGAGCCGCGCTTGTCGTGTTTGCGGACGCCTTCGCATGCGCTCGCCCCACCGACACCGGTGCCAATAATTAAGTAATCACGCTGGATCATCTGTAACAGCTTCGACGATAAAGAATTCCCGCGCTGAATGGCGAGGAAAAATGATAACCGGAGGCAGGCTATCAATCAAACTCTCTGGCTGCAAGTCATTGCCGAAGTGAGACTTATAATACAGCGCGGCAGATGATTACCGACGCAATTACGCCCGTCAAATCCGCCAGCAGGCCGGCCGGAATTGCGTGTCTGGTCTGCTTGATCCCGACCGATCCAAAATAAACCGCCACCACGTAGAACGTGGTCTCGGTGCTTCCATAAATTGTCGCCGCGGTCAGACTGACAATGTTATCGGGACCGAGTCGATGTACAATGTCAGTCAGAAGTGCCAGGGTCGCGCTTCCGCTCAACGGCCGCATCAACGCCAGCGGCAGAAGATCGGTCGGAAAGTGTAACGGCGTCAGAATTGGACTGAGAAGTTTCGTCAGGAGATCGATCCCGCCCGCGCCTTTGAACATTCCGATCGCGACCAGCATGGTGACCAGGAACGGAATGATCCGCAAAATGACGTTGAATGATTCTTTCGCGCCTTCGACGAACTCATCGTAGACCTTGATTCCGCGAGCGGCCGCGTAAACCGGGAAAAAACTGAGTAGCAGCGGAATCGCCAGGATCGACAAGGCATTGACCATCCGCGCGAACGGATTCCGCAACGCTGGGTCCGTTGGCAGCGGCAGCCGAAACACTTCCGGCATCACCATTCGCAAAAACAACATCAGAAAGAAGACCCCGAGCAAGGCCAGCGCGATCATGCCCCATGGTGCAGGTCGCGATAGCGGCGGTTGACCGAGCAATTCGTCATCGAACGCGAATTTGTCGGTCGATTTGGTAGGGACGTCGCGCTGCGACGTCCGCGGACCGTCCGGGGGCCGGTCCCCACCTTCAATCATTTCGCGCCTTGGCTTGAAAAACGACAAACGCTCGAAAAACTTCGCGGATAGGACAGCGACCGTTGCTGCGCACAACGTTGCGAAGAACGCAGTCCCAACGATCACGGTCGGCCGCGCCGAACCCGCCGAGGCCAGGATGGCGATCGCGGTTGCCGGGATTAATTGGACCGAGCTCGTATTGATCGCGAGAAAAGTGCACATCGCGTTCGACGCGATGCCTGGGCGCGGGTTCAAAGATTCCAAATCGCGCATCGCCCGCAATCCAAGCGGAGTGGCGGCGTTGCCGAGGCCGAGCATGTTCGCCGCCATATTCATGAGCATCGAACCCATTGCCGGGTGGTCAGCCGGGACTTCAGGAAACAATCGCAGCATCAGCGGGCGCAATCCGTAAGCGATTCGCTGGACCAAGCCGGCGCGCTCCGCCAATCGCATCACTCCAAGCCACAGGGCCATGACTCCCCACAATCCCAGGGCGATTGTTACCGCCGTTTTGGCGCCGTCGAGCGCGCCGCCAGTCACATCTTTCAGCCGATCGTTCCAGCCGCCGATCGCGACCGCGAGCAACACCAGCGCGAGCCAGATGTAATTGAGCACGCCACTGTTTTTAGCTGTGCGGACTAACGACTACCAGTCGATTTATGATTGCATTGTCGACTTTGGCTTCGACAGACTAATGGGATGAACGACACCCGCGACACCACTGGCAACCCGGCTCCGCTTGGTCTTCTTGGTTTCGGACTGACCACGGTTCTTCTTAATCTGCACAACGCCGGTTTTTACGAGCTCAACGCGATGATCCTGGCCATGGGGATTTGTTATGGCGGAATCGCGCAAGTTATCGCCGGAATAATGGAGTGGAAGAAAGGCAACACGTTCGCTACCACCGCGTTCATTTCCTATGGCCTGTTCTGGCTTTCGTTGGTCGCGATGATTGTGATGACCAAACTTGGCTGGGCTGCAGCGTCCAACGACAAGGCGATGGCGGCGTATCTTTTCATGTGGGGATTGTTCACCCTGGTCATGTTTATCGGCACGCTCAGATTGCACGTCGCCGGGCAAATCGTTTTCGGTTCGCTGACGGTTTTGTTTTTCCTCCTCGCTTACGGCGATTTCGCGAGCGCGAGTCCCGCCTTCAAACATTTTACCGGCTGGGAAGGCGTTTTCTGCGGCTTCTCTGCGGTTTACACCGGTCTGGCCCAGGTGCTGAACGAACTTTACGGCAAGGTGATTTTGCCCCTCGGCCCGGTTAAGAACTAGACAGGATTAACAGCATTCAAAGGATTTGGGTCTCGTGAAAATCGGGCGAATCCTGTTTAGAAGAACTTTCGCGTCTTAGTCGCGTTCTTTTAGCAGACTCGCGGCCAGCTCCATCGCCGACTCACTCTTGCCACCGAGCATTCGTGCGATTTCTTCCTGGCGCGCTTTGCCGCTGACTTCCCGAAGATTGGAATAGGTGCGACCGCGCGAAACATCTTTGGTCACGACGAAGTGCGATGTTGCCCTGGCGGCGACCGGCGCGAGGTGAGTGATGCAAATCAATTGATGCTGTTCCGCCAGTGTTTGCATCTTCGCGCCGACCGCGTGCGCGATTTCGCCGCCGACGTTGGTGTCGATCTCGTCGAAAATAAGCAGCGGAATTGAATCGTGCGCGGCGAGCGCAGATTTGATCGCCAGCATAAGACGCGAAATTTCGCCGCTGGAGGCAATTACCCGTAATGGTTTGAGCGGTTCGCCGGGATTGGCGGAGAAAACCAGTTCGACTGAATCAAATCCGCTTGGGTTCGGTTGATCGAGGCCAGTGAGTTTCGCCTCAAACTCTGATTGCCGAAATCCGAGATCGCGCAGATTTTTGCGGATCGTCTCGGAAAGTTTGGGCGCAGCTTTCGTACGGAGCTTTCGCAGGGCCTCCCCAGCGCGATTCATCTGGTCTCGGACTCTTCCGATTTCTTTGGCCAGGCGCTCCAACTCCTCATCGCGCCCTTCAATTTTTCGCATCCGTTCCGTCGCGCGTTCGCCGAAAGCGACGACCTCCGCAATCGAACCGCCGTATTTGCGTTTCAAGGTTTCGAAAAGGGAAACGCGTTGCTCAAGGGCAGCGAGTTGTTCCGGATCGAGGTCCAGCTTCTCGGCGTAATTGGAAAGCGACCGGGCGATTTCCGAGAGCTGTACCACGGCGGCCGCGTGTTCGGAGGCAAGCTGCGACGTGGAGACGTCGATCTTTTCCAGCTCGCGAAGTAATCGTTGTGTTTCGGCGAGTTGCGAGAGCACCGACTCGTCCGCTTCCGAAAGTTTGTTCGCGACCGCGCCGGCCAGTTCGATCAATCGTTTGCTGCTGCTGGAAAGTTTGTAGCGTTGCTCGATCTCGTCTTCTTCTCCGGCGGCGAGGTTGGCTGAATTAATCTCGCTGATTTGGTGGCGCAAAAGATCCAGTTCCTGTTCCCGCGCCGTTTCGGCCGTATTGAGGGCGGTGTGCTCCGCAGTCAAGGTCTGCAATTCGCGAAAATGTCTCGTGTACTCCTCAAGCTGATCGGTCGCGCGCGCGAAAGAATCGAGCAAAGAAAGCTGTTTGTCCGGGGAGAGTAGCGATTGGTGATCGTGCGGGCCGTGAAGGTCGACGAGCGCGTCGCCAATGCTCTTCAAAATCGACAACGTGGTAGGTGAGCCATTAATAAACTGACGATTTGCGCCGCTGGCGGAAAGGGTTCGCTTAAGGATCAAGTCCTCCGCGGAGGGTTCTACGCCGGCTTCAACCAGTTGCGGATTCAACTTCTGCAATTCTTTACCGGTAAAAACCGCTTCGGCCGTGCAGGTATCGGCTCCGGTGCGAATGAGCGATTTATCGGCCCGTTCGCCAAGCAAAAGTTGGAGGGCGCCGATGATTATCGATTTCCCGGCACCGGTCTCGCCTGTGATCGCCGTGAATCCGGCCGCGATTTGCCACTCGAGCTCTTCCACCAGGGCGAGGTTTTTGATTCGGAGCAGATTCAGAATGGCGGGCATTTCGAAAAGGTTGAGGGATGAGCGTTGACGGTTGAAGGTGCGACCTTCAAAAGCTTGCCAATTCAATCGCTAACCCTCAACTCCGAAAGCTCGCCACGGGACGAGTCCGTCCGATTGGCGGACTTTCGCCGACGATGTTCTCAATTCGCGGGCGTCGCTGTTGTGGTGGTCGGGACACTCGCAATCGCGCCCCCAGTCGCAGCGGCTGAGCAGCCCCTGGCAGGGGCGACGGTCGTGGTCTACAACAAGACCGCGCCGGACGCCGCGGAACTGGCGAAGTTTTACGCTCAAAAGCGGGGCATTGCCTCCGACCATATTGTCGGGCTGCCTTGCTCGCTGGCCGAAGAAATTAGTCGCGACGAATACGATTCGACGATTGCCAATCGGCTTCGGGAAATCTTCAAAGCGAAAAAGTGGTGGACGACGCGCGAGACAGAAGATCATCGCGAAGCGATCATGGCGACGTCCATTCGGTTCGTCGCCCTCATCAGGGGAATGCCGCTTAAAATCCGGGCCGCGCTCGAGCCGTATCCCGGAGATCGCCGCGGCGGCGGCCCAATCGAAGATCGCAACGAATCATCAGTCGATTCCGAACTGGCGACTCTCGGATATTTTTCGCCCCAGATTTCCGGCGCGGTAAACAATCCTTATTTCAAAAGTTTCAAATCCATCGATCAACTGGAAGATCCCGCGCTACTTCTGGTTTGCCGGCTCGATGCCCCGACTGCCGCGACGGTCAAACAGATGATCGTCGATTCGATTTCCGCCGAGAAAAATGGACTTTGGGGTCGGGGCTACGTCGACAGCGCCCATGGCCCCTCCGCGGGCTACGAGATAGGTGACAAATGGTTGTCAGACATTCCACCGGAGCTCCACAAAGTTGGAATTCCAGTCGTTTTCCACAGTCCAGTGCCCGGAATATTTCCCGAGGGATATCCGATGACTGACTGCGCGTTGTATTACGGTTGGTACTCTCCCAATATTTCCGGCCCTTTTATGCGTCCCGATTTTCGTTTCGTTCCGGGCGCGATCGCGATGCACATTCATTCGTTCAGCGCCGGGACGCTGCGCGATCGCAATGCGAACTGGGTTGGACCCCTTCTTTCCCGCGGCGCCGCGGCGAGTGTCGGAAATGTTTATGAGCCGTATCTCCAGCTGACAACTCAGCCCGATATTCTGAATGATCGACTGCTCCACGGTTTCACTTTCGCCGAGAGCGCATATTCCGCTACCGACGCCCTTTCCTGGATGGGCGTCATGGTGGGCGATCCGCTTTACCGTCCCTATGCAAACTGGATCCAAATTGATCGCGATCTGGTAAAGGCCAGCAATTGGAAGTCCTATCACGATTTCGCGGCGCGAAATTTCAGCAACAATGCAGCGCAATATCGCGCTGCGGCGAGACAGGCTGCTTCACGAGGCCACAATTGCCCAATGATCGAAGACTTGGGATTGATGGAAGCCGACGACGGTAATCTTGCCTCGGCTACAAGTTTATTCGCACAAGCACGCACCTGTTATTCAACCCGGGACGACCTGCTGCGAGTGATCATGGAGGAAGCCGACGTGTGGAATAAACTCAAGAAACCGAAGCGCGGCCTGGATCTGGTGCGCACCGCCCTGCGGATCGCGGGAGATGCGCCGGCGGCATCAGTGCTGCGGCAAGTTGAAGACGAGCTTCGCGGCCGGCCCGCGCCACTGCCGGGCGCCAGTCCTACTCCAACGCCGACTCCGAAGGTGCGAGTGAGGTTTTGACGTCGGCTAACGAATAATCCCGCGCTCGCTCGTTTCGATAAATTCTACGATTTCGCGGATTTCGTCGATTTGCGGGAGTTCCTTGCGAACCGCCTCCAGCGCCTGCGCCGTATTATATTTAGAGCGATAGATTAGCCGAAACGCTTCCTTGATTGGCTTCACCCGTTCGGTCGGAAAGTTTCTGCGCTCAAGCCCTATTAGATTCACGCCCCGAATCTCGGCCGGGTTTCCGTCCGCTATCATGAACGGCGGAACGTCCTGCACGATTTTGGAACAGCCGCCGGTGATCGCGAAGCGTCCGATCCGGCAGAATTGATGGACCGCGGTGAGTCCGCCCATTACCGCGTTGTCGCCAACCTGAACATGGCCGGCCAACGTGCCGTTATTCGAGAATACAACTTCATTTCCAACCATGCAGTCGTGTCCGATGTGGCTGTAAGCGAGGAAATTTCCCCGATTACCGACGAGCGTCTTTCCATCGCTCTTTGTGCTGCGATTCACCGTCACGAACTCGCGAAAAACATTTTCATCGCCAATTTCCAGGTAGGTGGGCTCGCCGGCGTACTTAAGGTCTTGGGTTTGCTGCCCGATCGAGCAATAGGCGTAAAATTTGTTTCGCGCACCTGCCCGCATTGGTCCCTGCAAAGTGACATGATGTTGCAACCAGCAATTTTCCCCGAGCGCGACGTTCGGTCCAATCACGCAATACGGTCCGATGACGGTACCTTCACCGATCTGAGCATTCGAATCTATGATCGCAGTAGGATGGATCTTCACATCGATCATAATGACGAATGATGAATGACGAATGACGAATTAACGACCACAGATCGAAGTTCTAGCAGCTCACGAAAGAAGAGCGTGGTGATTCGGTGTTCCTTCGACATTCGAGTTTCGGCATTCTTACTTATCGAGAAAGGTGAACATCAGCTCGCCTTCCGACACGATCGCGTCGTTCACTACGCAATGGCACTTTGCTTTGGCTAACCGTTCGCCGCGGGCTTTGGTCAGCTCGGCGTGAATGAAAATCGTGTCGCCCGGCACCACCGGTTTGCGAAACTTGACCCCGTCGGCGCTCATGAAATAACCGATACGACTGCTCGTCTTTGCGAGCTTGAACAGCAGCAGGCTCGCGACCTGCGCCATCGCTTCTACCTGCATCACGCCGGGCATCACCGGATGGCCCGGAAAATGTCCCTGGAAAAACGGTTCGTTGATCGTAACCGACTTCACACCGATGCATTTCGTTCCGCCTTCATCAAAACTAATGATGCGATCCACCATTAAGAAAGGGTAACGGTGCGGCAGGATCTGAATGATTTCGTCACTGTCGAGGCCGCCGTTGCCTCTGGGAACAACCCGCGGAACCGCCAGAGTTTCGCGACGCGACCGTTCTTTTGAAATCGCCCGCGCCAGTTCCGCGTTCGCGGCGTGGCCTGGTTTCACGGCGATGAGATGACCGCGAATCCGGCAACCGATCAGCGCAAGGTCGCCGATGATATCGAGAATTTTGTGACGGACGAATTCGTCAGGAAATCGCAACGGCTCTTTGCTCAAGACCGCGTCACCGCGCACGACGACTGCGTTTTCCAGACTGCCGCCTTTGATAAGATTCTTCTCCATCAACGGCTCGACGTCTTCGTAATAAACAAACGTCCGGGCCGGCGCGATTTCGCGCTCGAAGATTTCCGGCCCAACGTCGGTCGACATGAATTGGGTGAACCGGTTGTTCGGTCCTGCCTGTGTGCATGAGATTCGAAAACCGTTGTCGTCCGGGAGCAGGATCAACATCGCACCGGTTTTTGTTTCGACGTGCATCGGTTCGCGAACGTGAAAGAATTTCCGCGGAGCTTCCTGGGCGGTGAGTCCGGCACGCTTGATCACCTCGACGTATGATTTAGCGCTGCCATCGCCGATCGGCGGCTCATTTGCGTCCATTTCTACGATCGCATTGTCGACCCCCATCGCGGAGAGGGCCGAGAGCACATGCTCGACGGTGTGCACCCTGATCGAGCCTTCGCCGATGGTGGTGGCGCGCTCGACCATCTTCAGGTTCTCGATTTTGGCGTCAATCGTCGGCTCGTCGGCTAGGTCCTTGCGCTTGAACTTAATGCCGTGATCGGCCGGCGCCGGATGCAGCTTCAACGAAACCTTTTCGCCGGTATGCAGCGAGGTCCCGCTGAAACCGGCGGACTTTGCGAGCGTGTGTTGGAACTCGGGCGCGGCAGCCATGGGGCCTAACTAAACAAAGATATGTTACGATTGCCAGCAGGTAGGGGCCATTGCCCTCAATCGGTCCGAGCCGGACTGGCGTTTGCGGGCGGTTCGGTGAATGGAGGTGGCGGGACCCGGCGACATCGACGGGAAGCCCGTAGGGGTGAGCGAGCGGGCGCGAGCGAATCAACCGGCCCCTACCTAAGCTCAAAAAACCCGCAATCAAACGCTATCATCTTGTCGATATTTGAGATTCGAAAGTGTTCGACGTCAGCTCCGGCCGCTTGCCAGACATCCGCACCCTTCTCGCCATCTTTTTCTATCACTACCCGGGTCAGGCTCGGATTTTCATTGATCGTGGCCAGCGGCAATCCGTCCGTCGTTTTCAAGAAACTTCCTTTCGCGTCGAAGCCGATGCCAACGTCCATCACCGAACGCGTGTCTGCGACCAGCGGATTCGTCACAAGCTTGACTGAAACGTGGTCGGTTGCGGCGTCCGGCGATGACGCCACTTTGCCGACATCATCGATTTTCAATTTCCCGACCAAATATCCGCGCGCGCGATATTTTCCCGGTGACAAGTTCTCGCCAGCATCGTCTCTGCCATCCCAGGTCGTGCTTAACGAATTTTCTTCGACGTCGAACTTGTCGATCTTTGCTTCGCGGTGAAGAACGCGAACAAGTTTGTCGTTCGAATCCCAAATTCCGAGACTGATGGTTCCCTCCATCGGTGGCGGCACAAATCGCAGTGGAACGCTGCGAGCCGCTGCGGAGGCCGTTGGAGTCGGCGAAGGCGACGGAATTTCGATTGGCGACGGGGTTGGGGTGGGGGATTCCTGGGCGAAGGACGCCGATACGGCTCCAATAAGAGTGAGGATCGCGAGCTTGAATTTCATTTGTAGCGGCGCTCTCTTAGCGTCGCACTATTTCAGCGACGGTCATAGACCGCCGCTACAGTAGTAACGCCAATTGAGGTTCGGGAAAAGATTGTCGCGCCATTCGCAGTCCGCGAGAAATTTTTCATCGACCTGACCGCCGACGAACTGGTCGTGAAGGGTGTTGAAGCGGCCGAGATGATCGTGCGTTCGCTTGGTCGCGTACTCGCGGGCCGTGCCGGTGCGTATCAAGAATGCCCAATCACTCGATTGCGCGAGCAATAGTTCGCGCGCCAGTTGTTTGAGAACGCGATCAGTTTGGGCGGTCGAGTCGTTCTGGTGTGCCTTGGCTAATTTATGCATTCGCTGCGCGGCGGCATGAAGGTGCGGATAAATCCACGAATTGTGTTCGTCGATCCAAACGCCGAGATAGCCTTTATCGCCCCAGCTTGATTCGGCGGGTTGGATTGTTTGTTGGGTTGAATTTGCCATCAGGTAATCGGTTGGCGTCGTAAGTCGAAAGTCGCTTTGGTCGGCCGCCGCTTTTCGAATCACCATTTCCAAAAACCGCGGTCCTTCAAACCACCAGTGCCCGAATAATTCCGCATCGAACGGTGTGACCAGAATCGGATCGAACCCGAGGTCTGCGAGCTGGCGAAATTGTGCGCTGCGCTGCTTGACGAAATCGGCTGCGTGCGCGTCGGCCGCTTTTTCGGCTTTAGCCCGGTTGTAAATCTCCTTGTGTTTTTTTCGACCGGT
Organism: uncultured Verrucomicrobiae bacterium; assembly: GCA_963817335.1. Taxonomy (GTDB): domain Bacteria; phylum Verrucomicrobiota; class Verrucomicrobiia; order Chthoniobacterales; family UBA10450; genus AV40. Next base: position 1,045,039 of record CAWFNX010000005.1, read on the forward strand.
GATGCGGTGATATTTCACACCGGAAAATTTTCGAACACCCCGAGCCACCGGACCGAGGTGTTCCAGTGGCAGATCAAATCCAACATCGCGGTAAAATTCGCGATACGCCGGATGGCCGGGATAACCTTCCTCCGCGCTCCAAACCTGGCGACTCGAGTCCCGGTCGCGGGCAAACGCAGCCGGCCCCGCCGGGGTGTAACATGGCGCGTAAATCGCGCGCTGCGGTTGGGGATTCCCCAAAAGCAGTCCGTGGGCGTCAAGAATGAACCAGCGATCGTTTGCGTCTTGTAGAATCGAATCGAGTCCCGGGGCATATGCGCATTCCGGCAGCCAAAACCCGGCCGGCGCCGAACCGAAAACATCGACAAACGCGTCGCGGCCAATCAGGACCTGCGCTCGCGCGGCTTCCGGTGATTGTTGCTGAATCAGCGGCAGCAACCCATGGGTAGCTGCGCAAGCGATGATTTCGAGCGCGCCGGTATCATGCAATTGCCGAAACGCCGCAAGCAGATCGCATTTCCATTCCTCGACGAAAAATCGGCGGCTTTCTGTGAAAAGATCGAAATAAAATTGCGAAAGCTCGGCGAGCTCCGGATCATTTTGATTCCGTTTCCGTTCGCGGGCCGCGAGATCGATCAAAAGGTCTAGGTGCCGGATATATCGCTCGCGCAGCAACTGATCCTGCAACATCGCGCACAGTGTTGGCGTGACCGACATGGTCAGCTTCAACGGCACATTGCCGTTCACCAGCCGCTGCATCATCTGCAGCAGTGGAATGTAGGTCTCGGTGATTGCCTCAAACAGCCAGTCTTCTTCGAGGAAATGTTCGTGCTCCGGATGCCTGACGAACGGCAGGTGCGCGTGGAGAATCAGCGCGAGATAGTTCACAACCTCGAAGATTTTCGATTATCGCGCAGCTCGAACGGCATCAATGAACTCTTTCGCGCGCCGGGTGAGTTCGGTCCAATTGCTGTCTCGAATCAGCACCGGATCGAAGACGCTGCCCACCGCGCCGACTGCGACTGCGCCGGCCCGAAACCATTCGGCCACATTTGAAGCGTCGACGCCGCTCGTCGGCATGATCGGGATCTGGGACAGGGGACCGCGCACTGCTCTTAAATAATCCGGGCCGAATTTTACTGCGGGAAAAATCTTCACGATATCGGCGCCTAACGAATGGGCAGTGTAGATTTCCGTCGGCGTGAACGCTCCGGGAATGATTGCAACGTCCAGTTTGCGCGCGGCAGCGATGACTTCAGGTAATACGCACGGACTGACCAGAAACCGCGCGCCCGCGGTGACGGCTTCGTGAACTTGCTCGCCGGTCAGAATCGTTCCCGCGCCAATGAGCAAATGTTCGTCGTTATTATCAGCGAGCTTTGCGATGGCGCGCGATGCTTCTGGAAAACTGAACGTAATCTCGATAGCGCGAAATCCGCCTGCGATGGCAGAGTTTGCCGCTGCTAGAGCGCGCTCGATTGAATCGGTTCGAATAACAGCGACCGCGCGTTCAGCTTTGATCCGCGCAGCGACCGCGGCTTTATGGAGTGAAGCGGTTGCAAGCCTCATCGCCGCAAATTGCGGGACTCAGAGGGTCCGGCAGAAATCCTGGAACCGGTCGAGACCTTTTTTGATGACGTCGATGCTGGTGGCGTAGCTGAACCGGATCGTACGATCATCGCCAAATGCTGCGCCGGGTACGACCGCCACATTCGATTTACTGAGTAATCGGTCGGCGAAATTCTGAGACGTGAGTCCGAGCTGGCTGATATTTACCAATACGTAAAACGCGCCCTGCGGCTTCACTGCAGTGATATTCGGAATCTTCGAGAGCCGATCGATCATGTAATTGCGGCGCATATCGAACTCTTCGCGCATGTCGGAGACCGATTGCTGATCGCCTTTTAGCGCCGCGAGCGCGCCGCGTTGTCCGAACGAGCAGGGATTTGAGGTGCTGTGGCTTTGAATTGAATCGACCGCTTTTGCGACTGCTTCCGGCGCCGCCAGATAACCGAGCCGCCAACCGGTCATCGCGTAGGATTTGCTGAATCCGTTAACGGTGATCGTAAGGTCGTAGGCCTCTTTGGAAATCGACGCGACACTGACGTGCTTGGCGTCGTCGTAAACGAGCTTCTCGTAAATTTCGTCGGACAAAATGTAAATGTCTTCCCCGCCAGCGATTCCGACCAAAGCCTCCAGCTCTTCGCGGGTGTAAACCGCACCGGTTGGGTTGCCCGGAGTGTTAAGGATTAACATTTTGGTGCGCGGCGTCATTGCGTTCTCAAAATCCTCGGCGCGCAGTTTCCAATTGTTGCGCTCCATCGTCGGGACAATCACCGGTTCGGCGCCGGCAAGTCGCACCATGTCCGGGTAGCTGACCCAGTAGGGCGCAGGAATGATTACTTCGTCGCCCGGCTGACAAGTCGCGAGAATCGCGTTGTAACAGGAATGCTTTGCGCCATTGCTGACGACGACCTGGCTCGCGCGATAGGTCAGCCCATTATCGGCCGCCAGTTTCTCCGCGATCGCGGCGCGCAACTCAGGAATCCCGGCGCTCGGAGTGTATTTAGTGAAACCGGCCTGCAACGCGTCGATCGCTGCCTGTTTGATGTGCTCAGGCGTGTCGAAGTCAGGTTCACCTGCGCCGAAACCGCAAACGTCGATTCCTTCGGACTTCATTGCTTTCGCTTTACTGTCGATTGAAAGCGTGAGCGAGGGAGTTAGTTGAGCGGCGCGTTCGGAAATTTCCATTGTCGAGTTTTTTTCTAAGTCAGGGAGTTGCACACTATTTGGGGCCATAAAAATTTTCAATCAAAGCTTTAAAATTATTCTCCTCCGGACGGACAATCCCCATTTCACGCTGCGCATTCTCAACCGAATCCGAGGCATGCGCGGCATTGATCATGATCGTCTGGCCAAATTCCTTTCGAATTGAGCCAGGTGGCGCTTTTGCGGGATCAGTGGGTCCAAGAACGTCGCGAATTTTGCTGACTGCGTTCTCGCCCTGATAAATCAGCGCAATGCATTTCTCGGTGCCGGGTTCATCTCGTTTCTCCGGCAGGGTATCGCTCGGGCGCGCTCCAGCCATGAATTGGACGATGTCCTCCCACGCGTCGCGGCCCTTGGCGTGTCCCAGTTTCTCCTGTAACACCGGCAGCACCGGACCGTAAAAATTCTCCGCCTGCGCGACACTCATCCGGTGCACTTTGAAACCGACAATGTAGAGACCGGTGCGAGAGAAAACTTCGATCACACTGCCCGGGCGGACGTTGGGGAACTTGAAATTGTCCGGCTTTATTAAGACCAGCGTCTTTTCAATCTTGGCGTCTTTCGGGAACTGGATCGCCTGGTCGAGAACGCCGCCATCGCGATCAGAAAATTCCGCCCAAAGTTTGAGATCGCTCTCGATCGACTTTGGATCGAACGCGGCAACTACCGCAGGTTCGAAGTAAGTGACCTTGTCTGAGTCGTCGGTGATGTAATCGCCAAATGTGTCGCGAATCGTTTCGCCGGCGGTCTCGTCGTGCGAAATATGACCGACTGTATTGCGCATTCTCGCTGCGGCATCGGCGCCCCGAAAAACCAGAACCAACACCCGCGCGCGTTGACCCTGTCTTTCACCGGTAAAATTGCGCAGGACATACTCGCGAATGAGTTCCTGGGTGGCCCGATGTTTTGGCTCGCTTTCGCTGACGATGGTTTCCGCGTAACGCTTCACCAGTTCCGCGCCCGGTAAGAACATTCGTGCTGCAACCAGATCCAACCCGGTTCGTGAGATTAAGCGCGCGATGATTCCGCCGGTGCGCGATTTGCGCATCGAATAGGGCGTCAGGATTGCGTATGCCAGTTCCTCGTTCTGCATTGGATTTGGTCGCGGCTTAAGATTAAACCGCGTTAATGCAGAAAACCGTAGCCGCTAAGGGTCGCCGAACCTACTTGCGGCGGGCCAGTATCGCAACCCACTTTCCGCGCCTGCACGCCTCGATAAGATCGATCTTATTTCGGCGCAAAGCGCGTCGCAATTCGGGCTCCTGGCTTCGCAAAATCCCGGACAAAACAAGCCAAAGCGCGGCCCGCAGTTTCGGCAAGATTTCGATCAGCAATTCGCTGAAGAGATTCGCAGTCAAGACGTCGATCTCTTGCTCAAGTTTCCATTTGCGAACGTCTCCGATGCGGAATTTTAGGCCCCGCAGTTTGTTAAGCCTGGCGTTTTGCTTTGCGGTGGAAATCGCCATTGGGTCGTTGTCGATTGCGAAGACTTGAGTAGCGCCCAAACGCTTCGCGGCCAGGGCCAGAATTCCACTTCCGGTCCCGAAATCGACGATCGACCAGTTCTGTTTCCATGGTTGGGTCAGTTTTTCGAGCAGCCGTAGCGACATCGCGGTTGTGGCGTGCTCGCCCGTTCCAAACGCCGCGCCGGCAGGGATGATTAAATTGCCGTCTCCAACTCGGATCGGCTTCGTCTTGTGACGAAGCGATCGTTTCAACCAATCTCGCGGCAGCTTCTCAATTCGTCCGCCAAAATCTTTCGCGATGTTGTGCAGGTCCGCGCGATGACTCGATGCGACCTCCAGTTGCAAACGTTTCCGATTCGGATGCTGAATGACGACTAATCCATCGCCTGTCATTGCGCGCAGCTTCGCTTGATTCTTGTTCGACCATTTTTCGGTCGCAAATCGTCGCCACAAATACATGCGTGACTGTAGGGAAAGCTGTTAGCTTCCCAAATCAATGGAGAAGTTGTTAGTTTTCCCTGAGTGAAACTGCGCGGCATCCATCATATTACTGCCATCGCTAGCGATCCGCAGCGCAATGTCGATTTTTATACTCAAGTTCTTGGACTTCGGTTTGCCAAGCGCACGGTGAATTTTGACGACCCGTCGACTTATCATTTGTATTATGGCGATCGAACCGGCCGGCCCGGGACTGCGATCACGTTTTTTGCCTGGCCGGGCGCGCGCCGCGGCACTCGCGGAACCGGGCAGGTGGTCGCAACCAGTTTCGCTGTTCCGAAGAATTCGTTCGATTATTGGAAGGCGCGCTTTGACGAGCATCACATTTTCCACGAGGCGCTTCCTACTCGGTTCGATGATGCCGCGCTGCGATTCACCGATCCGGATGGTTTAATGCTCGAATTGATCGAAACCGGGCATCTCGACGAGATCGACCTTAAGTACGAGAACGAAGTGCCGAAGAAATTCGCGATTCACGGATTTCACGCGCCGACCCTCGAAGTGCAACGTTCCAAGAAAACTGAAAACATTCTAGTGCTACTAGGCTTCGATGTGATCGCTGAAGACGCCTCCCGGAAACGGTTTTCAGTGAATTCGAAACTAACGAGCGGGTGCGTTGATTTGGTCGAGCGCGCGGACGGACAATTCGGCGTCAATTCGTCGGGCACCGTGCATCATATCGCGTTCCGATGCGCTGACGATAAGGAACAGCTGAAGTGGCGTGAACAAATCGCGGAGCACGGCCTTCACGTTACTCCGGTGATCGATCGGTTTTATTTTAACTCGATCTATTTTCGTGAGTCAGGTGGAATTTTGTTTGAGATCGCTACCGAAGGGCCGGGATTTACCGCAGACGAACCAGCCGCGCATCTGGGCGAAAGCTTGAAACTCCCGCCCCAGTACGAACAGCATCGCGCCGAAATCGAACGCGTGCTTCCCCCGATTTTGATTGGGCCAAAAGCAAAAACGATGGGTTAAATTTGACCGGAGGGTATAATTCCGAGTAAGTAAACGCCTTTTCACGCCATGCTTATCGTAATGACAGCCCATGCGGGCAAGCCTGAGATCGACAACGTCGTTCGCGTAGTCGAGGCCCTTGGCTTCCGCGCCCACGTCATGCCGGGAGCAAATCGGACCGCGATCGGTGTGACCGGTAACTCGGGCGCAGTCGATCTTTCGCACTTTGAAAATCTGCCGGGTGTCTCAGAAGCGATCCGCGTCACCAAGCCCTACAAGTTGATCACCCTCGATTTGAAAGCCGATCGTACGATGGTCGATCTGGGCGACGGGGCGCGCTTCGGCGACGGCTCGCTGGCAATCATTGCCGGGCCGTGTGCGATCGAGAATAGCAAGCAAGCTTTCGCGATCGCCGATGTGGTTCAGCGCAGCGGGGCGAAATTTTTCCGGGGCGGCGCCTTTAAACCGCGCACTTCGCCTTATGCGTTCTCGGGCTTGGGCGAAGCGGCACTGAAAATTCTCGCCGATATTCGCAAGGAATTTGGTCTGAAAATTGTGAGTGAAGCGCTCGACGAAACGAATCTCGACCTCGTCGAAAAATACGCCGACATGATCCAGATCGGCGCGCGCAACATGCAGAACTTTACTCTCCTGCGGCGGGTTGGCCGTTCGAAATTACCGGTCCTGTTAAAACGTGGAATGGCCGCGACGTTGGAAGAATGGTTGCTCGCGGCGGAGTACATTATGGCCGAAGGAAATTACAACATTGTGTTGTGCGAGCGCGGCGTGCGCACATTTGCCCAGCATACTCGCAACACACTCGATCTCGCCGCCGTTCCAGCCGTCCGAAAAATTTCGCATTTGCCGGTGATTGTCGACGCTGCGCATGGGACCGGCCGCAGTTACATGGTCACCCCGTTGGCGCGCGCCGGTGTGGCAGTTGGCGCCGACGGATTGATGGTCGAAGTGCACGGTCGTCCGGACGAAGCTCTTTCTGATGGCGCGCAATCGTTGATGTTCGATGAATACGAGCAGATGGTGCGCGAAGTTCGCCAGATCCACGACGTCATCGCGCGTAACGGGACGAATTGATGTAGCGGCGAGTGTCCCCACTCGCGGGAAAAATGCGGCTGGGGACAGCCGCCTCTATACTTTCAAGAAATTCGCGAGCAGCTTGCGTCCTTCCTCCGTCAGGATCGACTCGGGATGAAATTGCACGCCGTGAATCGGGAACTCCCGATGCTGCACGCCCATGATTTCGCCGGCATCGGTCTCGGCAGTGATCTCGAGTGAATCAGGAACCGATTCGCGTTTTACGATCAGCGAGTGATAGCGCGTCGCTTCCAGCGGTTCAGGCAGATCTTTGAATACGCCGCGATCTCGATGATGGATCTGCGAGGTTTTGCCATGCATTAATTTGTCCGCGCGCACCACTTCGCCGCCAAAAACCTGGGCGATGCATTGATGACCGAGACAAACGCCCAAAATGGGAATGGTTTTGCCAAATTCTCGTATCAGATCCGAACTGATTCCTGCGTCTTCCGGCCGACCCGGCCCCGGTGAAATGCAAATCCGGTCCGGTTTCAGTTTCCTGATTTCGTCGATCGAGATCTCATCGTTTCGCTTCACCACAAGATCGACATTGTCCATCTCGCCGAAGAGTTGGACGAGGTTGTAGGTGAAGGAATCGTAATTATCGATCACGAGCAGTTTCATTCTTCGGGTGGCAGCCGTTCGGCTGCGGCGTTTAATTTCGCAGGCGATACGCCTGCCGCTACAGTTTTTTTGCCGCGCGACAGCGGCCAGCATCGCTTTCGCCTTGTTCATGCATTCGTCAAATTCCGTGGCCGGATTCGAGTCGGCCACGATTCCAGCGCCGCTTTGGAGATAGGCTTTTCCGTTTTTCAACACCATCGAACGGATTGCGATACAACTGTCATGCGAGCCGTCGAATCCGAAGTAACCGATAATGCCCGCGTAAAATCCTCGTTTCGTTTTTTCCAGATCCGCGATGATTTGCATGGCACGAATTTTCGGTGCGCCGGAAACCGTTCCCGCCGGAAAGGTCGCGCGGATGGCATCGAAAGCATTCTTGTCCTTACGCAATTGGGCGACGATGTGCGACACGATGTGCATCACGTGACTGTAGCGCTCGATGATCATTTGCTCGGTCACTTTGACGCTGCCGAATTCGGCAACCCGGCCAAGATCGTTCCGCCCAAGATCAATCAGCATCACGTGTTCGGCGCGTTCTTTGGGATCGGCAATCAGTTCCCGCCCGAGCCGTTCGTCTTCGGTCGAATCCTCGCCGCGCCGATAGGTTCCGGCGATTGGGCGCAGCTCCGCGATGCCTTCGCGCACACGCAGGTGAACTTCAGGGGAACTTCCGAGCACTGCGAACGTCGGATCGAAACGCAGGCAGAACATGTATGGCGACGGATTTCCGAACCGCAGCGCGCGATAAAGGTCGAGCGCTGTGCCGGTAAAGCCGGTTTCGAACCGCTGCGAAAGGACAACCTGGAAGATGTCTCCAGCCGAAATCAACTCCTTGGCTTTTACCACCATTGATTCGAACTCCACGCGAGTGGTGTTACTGGCCGGGGAGGGAAGAATTGTCGGCGGTTTTGCATCGATCGATGCAAGGGGACGGGGCTCGCTCAGGCGGGTCACTGTCTTTTCCAAGCTCGCGACCGCTCGCGCGTAGGCCCGATCCTCTGACGTTTTATCGTCGACGTGGGCGTTACAAATGAGCCGTAACTTTCGAAAACGGTGATCGAACACGAGCAGCATCCGCGGAACCATGAAAATCATGTCCGGGATTTTCAGATCATCCCGAGGATGAATCGGGACAGTCGGCTCGAAGAAACGGACCACGTCGTAGCCGATGTAACCGACCGCGCCTCCCACGACATGCGGGACATCGGTCGGTGGCACGAATTTGAAACGGGCAAGAATTTGTTGCAGCTCGGTCAACGGATTGCCCTTGGTTTGGCCGCTGCGGAAAGTGACTAGTGGATCGAATCCAATGAAGGAAAATCGACCGAGCTCTTCGTTGCGCTCGGCCGATTCAAACAAAAAACAGGGCTGCCCGTCGTCGATTTTGGCAAAGGCCGAGACCGGTGTTTCGACATCGGCGACAAGATCGACGATCAGGGGGATGAGATTGCCGCGTTTCGCGAGCTCACGGAACTGGTCGCGCGATGGTGAGATTTCGAGATTCATAGCGGCGCTCCAGCCTGGCTTCACTGCGTTCGGCGAAGGCTGGAGCGGGTGACGAGACTCGAACTCGCGACGTCCTCCTTGGCAAGGAGGTGCTCTACCACTGAGCTACACCCGCGTCGGTAAGGGGTGAAATAATGGCGAACGGACCCTTGCCCTGCAACCTTTTAGTTGTCTGACTGCCCGGTATTTCCTAAAAAATTGAATCCGAAGCCCTATCGGACTGCATCTCACTGCCAAAGGATGAATATGAAAATATTAACTGTCTGTATCTGTTCAACCGTCCTCGCGTTGACGGCCCTGGCCCAACCGCCCTCGCCGCCACCCGCCGGCTCGCCAACGGCGACGGCCTCGGCTTCGGCTTCGGTAGGCACGTCCCCGGAAAGCCTCGCCGACAAAATCCATCAAAAAATCGATAAGAAAATGCGTGGTCACCACGGGCTCGTGATTGATGGCAACGATAGTGATCTCGGCAACCTCAAGTCGGAGGATATTCCCGCATTCGTCGTTCCGATTGTGGCCATCACCATGCTCACGATTTTCGGTGCTCCGGTGCTGATCGTCGCGTTCATCATGTATTTCGGATTTTCCAAATCCCGGATGCAGCATCGCACGGTTCGGATGCTGGCCGAAAAGGGCCAACCCATTCCGGCGGAGTTGCTTGCCCCGCCGACGCCGGCGGTGAAGCAGCGCTCCGACATGCGTCGAGGCATCGTTCTGGTAATGGTGGGCGTTGGAATCATGATCTGCTTCGGCGCGTGGAGTGACTGGGAAGGCGGCGCCTGGGCGCTTGGCGTCATTCCGTTCGTGATCGGATTGGGTTATCTCCTGGTGTGGAGACTGGAAGGCGACAAAAAGAACGAGATTCCGCCTCCGCCGCCGAAACCGTAAACTCCTGATGTGGAGCTAACCGATGCTGACCTCATCACTCGAGTTCTTGTCGACGACGACCAGCACGCCTTTGGCGAGCTGGTCCGTCGGCATCAATCGAGCGTGCGAGGTTTACTGCGTCAGCTCACCCGCGGTGACGTGCAGCTGGCCGACGATCTGGCGCAGAATGCTTTCATCCGCGCTTACCGGAACATTCGAAGTTTTCGCGGGGAAGCGAAGTTTTCCACCTGGCTTTATCGGATCGCCTACAATTGCTTTCGGGAAGACGCCCGTAAGCGAAAGGAACTTGTCGGGATCAACGAAGAACAGTGGCAGGCCGAACAGGACCCCCAGACGATTGACCCGGGTTTAAGACACGATCTTATGCATGCGCTGAGTTTGCTGCCGTTGCACGAGCGTTCGGCCGTCTTACTTTGTTGTCAGAACGGTTTGTCGCACGACGAGGCATCGCGCGTGCTCGACATTCCGTTGGGAACGGTCAAAACCAATGTGTTGCGTGGACGCGAAAAACTGAAGAAAACCTTATCGGCGTGGGCGACCTAACGTGAGCATCGAGATTCAAGACGATTGGTTGGACCAAAAGCTGCAGGAAGCGGTGCCCTACATTGAGGATGACGGCTTCACCGCCCGGGTTTTGCGCCAACTACCGCAGCCGGCGCGACAGTCTGAATTTCTGCGTTCGTTCATCCTGGTGGCCATGAGCGCTCTGGCCAGTGCCCTGACCTATGTCTTGTCGGACGGCGGCCGATTTATCCTCGTCGAGATGTTCAGACTGACCACAATTCCGACGGTGTGGGTTGTTGTCTTCGCCTTGGCCAGCGGCATGCTCGTCATGGCCGGTGGTATTTTCGCGGCGATGTACAAAACGCATCAAATCCAATCCTAGATTGGGTTGCGATTTTATCGTGCGGATCAAACTCGCGGTATGCTGAGAAATATTCCGAGCTCGACGTTGAAGGAATTGGTGCGGCTCTCTGAGCACAAGGAAGCCTTAATGGCCCGGATCCAGGAGATCGACCGCCAAATGTTACGCGTTCAAAAAAGATTTGGAATTCCACAGCGTGAAGGCGATCCGCCTGTGACGGTCAGTGTTTCGACCGGTCGGCGGCGAAAAAGATCGCGCCGGTTGAGTCGTTAACTAACGGGCAAACAATTCGCGCGCTTGATCAACGTCGCGCCGGATCTGTGCCACCAAAGCGTCGACACTTGCGAACTTCGTTTCCGGACGAAGAAATTTTACGAAGCGGATTTCGACATCTCTGCCGTAAATATCGCGATCAAAATCGAACAGATGGACTTCCAGCACTCGTTCCGATTTTCCGCTCGTTACGGTCGGACGAACGCCCAGATTCACGACCCCGCAATGCATCCCGTCGACCAGGCGCGCCACTACTGCGTAAACGCCGTTCGGAGGAAACTGCTCGCTGTGCGCGCTCAGGTTCGCGGTAGGAAATCCTATTTTTTTTCCGAGGTTGTCCCCGCGCACGACCGTTCCCAGGATGGTGTATTCGCGGCCGAGCATTGCTGCTGCTCGGGCGAAATCGCCGCGTTCAATCGCCTGCCGAATAGCCGTGCTGCTGACGACTTCGTCATTGGTCTTAACCGGCGGAACTCCGATCACGCGAAAGTTCATTTTCGCCCCGAGGTTTTTTAGGAATTCGAGATTTCCGCGGCGATTCTTTCCAAAGGACCATTCGTGCCCGACACAAATTTCCCGCAACGGTTTTGAATGGGCCACTAATTGACGAACAAAATCCTCCGGCTCGGTTGCCGCGAATTGTTTGTCGAAATTGATGATGAGCAGGTGCCGAACGCCCAGCGCCTGGATCAACGCGATTTTGTGTTGAGTGGCACTGAGCAAATGCGGCGCGGATTGCGGGCGCAACACTTTTTCCGGATGCGGATCGAACGTAACCACGACCGGTGTGCCATTCGCGGCCTGCGCGTGATCGGCGGACGTCGAAATAACGGCCTGATGTCCACGATGCACACCGTCGAACACGCCAATGGCCAAAAACAACGGTCCTTGCCATTGCGATAGCTCGGGGATGGAGTGGAGAATTTCCATCAGGGCAACAAATCCGAGGCACGAATATCGAAATCCGAAACAAGTTCGAATGATCGAAATCCGAATTTTGATTTCTGTATTTGTTTCGGATTTCGGATTTCGGATTTGGACATTTCTTCAGGCTCCTCGCATTCGGGAAACTTGCGGAAGCGAGAGAATCCGACTCGCGATCTGTTCCCGAGGAAGCGTTTTGATTTGATCAACCGTGATGGCGTGAGTGACATCGAATCGCCCGGACTTGGTTCGGCGAAGAGCTTTCAAATGGGCGCCGCAACCTAGGGTTTCGCCGATCTCGTGGGCGTAAGTGCGAACGTAAAAGCCTTTGCTGCACAGAACGCTGAAATCGATATCCGGCAGCGAGATTCGATCAACGCTGTAGCGGTAAACGTGAACGAAACGCGGTTCGCGCTCGACCACTTTTCCCTGGCGCGCGAGTTTGTAGAGCGGCACGCCGCCATGTTTTTTGGCCGAGACCATGGGCGGGGTCTGGTAGAAATCGCCACGGAACTTGTCGAACGCAGCGCGAATGTCGGCCTCCGGTAATTCCGGAACAGGTTTTGACTCGACGACGTCCCCTTCGCGGTCCTGGGTGGTGGTCGTCGCACCGAGGGTCAGCGTCCCAACGTATTCCTTGTCTTCGCTCATGAGCAGGTCCTGAACTTTTGTTCCGCGACCGATGGTGATCAAAAGCAGGCCGGTCGCGATCGGATCGAGCGTTCCGCAATGGCCAACTTTCCTGATTCCGAGCTGCCGTCGAACCAGCGCTACGACATCGTGCGACGTCATTCCCCCCGCTTTGTCGACCAGAAGAACGCCGTCAAGAGAGGCGGCTAACGACGTCACAGGCTTCCTCCAGAATTTTCTTTTCCACTTCAGCCAGGGTGCCTTTCACCCGCGCACCGGCCGCCAGGACGTGTCCGCCTCCACCGAATTTCTCGCAGATCGCGCACACGTTCACTTTCTCGCTTTTCGATCGCATACTGACGCGCACTTTGTCGTCGGCCAGTTCCTCGAAAAATATTGCGACGATCACCCCGTGGATCGCCCGCAAATGGTCGATGAGTCCTTCATTGTCCTCGGGCAACACCCCAAGTTTCTTCGCGGAGGCCAGGCTCAGGCTAAAACTCGCGACGCGATCGTTCGCATTGAAGCGCATTGTGCCGAGAAGATCGCGCAGTAACTCAACCCGGCGTCGCGGGTAATTTTCGTAAGTCAGTTGACTGATACGCCCTACATCCACGCCGGCTTGAACCAGCTCGGCTGCAATCTCGAAAGTGCGCGCCGTTGTGTTCGAATATTGAAACGAACCGGTGTCGGTCGAAATAGCGACGTAAAGATTCTCCGCGATCGCGCGATCCATCGGCAAATTCTGACTTTTGATCAATTCGACAAGAATTTGACCGGTCGCCGGCGCATGCGGGTCGATATACACGAGGTCGCCGTAGCCCGGATTGCTGGGATGATGATCAATGTTGATCCAAAGTTTGGCGGATTTAATCGAAACGACCGTCATTCCGAGCCGATTTTGAATCGCGGTGTCGAGCGCGACGACCACATCGACATCTTCCGGTTCGGCAGGTGCTTTCGTGAGCAGATTCGCCTGGGGAAGAAAACTGTATTTTTCCAGCATGCCTTCCTCATTCCAAATGCGCACGTCCTTGCCGAGTTTTTTGAGCGAAAGCCCGAGCGCCAATTGGCTGCCGAGGGCATCACCGTCCGGCCGAACGTGGCTGAGAACGGCGAACCGCTGATGTTCGCGCAAGACCTGGCCGATTTGCTCGAACGTGGCCGCGCTCACGCGTCTTTTTTCTCGTCGCCGTCGATCTGCTGCAAAATTTCGACAATGCGTGAGCCGCGTGCGATCGATTCGTCCAGCTGAAAGAGCAAATGGGGCGTGAACTTCATCGTCACGCGGCCAGCGAGCTCGGCTTGAAATGCGGCGCGGTGTTCTTCCAGTTTCTTCATCACGCTTTCGCTGGTTTCCGAACCAAGCACGCTGACGAACACGTGTGCCTTCTTGAGATCCGGGGAAACTTTGACGTGATTAATGCTGACGAGCGCGCCTTCAAAACTGATTTCCCGCGCGAGGATTCCGCTCAGTTCCCTCTTTACAACTTCGTTGACCCGCAGCATTCGATGTTTCATAAGACCCTTTCATCCCCGTCAAAGTTTTTGGGTCATCGCTTCGAGCTGATAACACTCGATGATGTCGCCAACGTGATATTCGCTGAAATCGCCGAGCTTGATACCGCATTCCAAACCCGAGCGAACTTCCTTCACGTCATCCTGGAAACGTCGCAGCGTTGAAATTCCGCCGTCGTAAACGGGTTGACGTTTGCGAATGACGCGGGCGCGGGCAGTGCGAGCAATTCGGCCGTCGGTGACCAAACAACCCGCGACGATCCCTCGGCTCAGCTCGAAGACTTGTTTCACTTCGGCGTGGCCGATGATCGTTTCGCGGAATTCCGGGTCGAGCAATCCGGCCATCGCGTCTTTGATCTGGTCGATCAATTCGTAAATGATGCTGTAGAGTTTGATCTGAACGCCTTCGCGCTTGGCGGCGGTGACGGCCATGTTTTCAACTTTGATGTTGAAACCGATGGCCACCGCGTTCGACGCGCTCGCCAGCAAAATGTCTGATTCCGAAATCGGTCCGACGCCGGCATGAATGATGTCGAGGTCGACTTTCTTGCTCTCGATCTGATTGAGCGCTGCGACGATCGCTTCGACTGAGCCCTGGGTGTCGCATTTCAGCACGAGGCGCAGCGTTTTCTTGCCGTCGGCCGCTTCAAGTAAGGTCTCAAGCGTCGCGCGTTGCGGCACGCTCAATTTTTCCGTGCGCTTCGCCTGCAAACGTTCATCGCTCAAAGTTTTTGACGCGCGTTCCGATTCCATCACCAGAAGTTCATCGCCCGCGTTGGGCAGCCCGGTAAATCCGAGAACTTTCACCGGCGTTGCCGGTCCGGCCTCTTTCACCGGCTTGCCTTTGTCATCGATCAGTGATTTTACTTTTCCGGAATAGTCGCCGCAGATGAACGGCTCGCTGACTTTAAGCGTGCCCATTTGAACGATCACGGTCGCGGTCGGCCCGCGGCCGGCTTCCACTTGCGCCTCGATCACGGTGCCGCGCGGTGTCGCGGTTGGTGACGCTTTCAAATCCATGACTTCGGCCTGCAGCAACATCATCTCGAGCAAATGATCGATGCCAGTGCCGCGGGTGGCGGAGACTTCGCAGACGACGGTTTTGCCGCCCCAATCTTCCGGACTCAGATCGCGCTCCTGCAATTGCTTCTTCACCTTGTCGATGTTCGCTCCAGGCAAATCGATCTTGTTGATTGCGACCATGATCTCAACGTGGGGCGCGGCTTTCGCGTGATTGATCGCTTCAATCGTTTGGGGCATCACGCCGTCGTCGGCAGCGATGACAAGCACGACAATGTCCGTGACGTTCGCGCCCCTGGCACGCATGGCGGTGAAAGCGGCGTGACCCGGGGTGTCGATGAAGGTGATTTTCTGTCCTTTGTGATCAACGCTGTAAGCGCCGATATGCTGAGTGATTCCACCGGCTTCGCCGGCAGCCACCCGCGTTTTGCGGATCGCGTCCATCAGCGACGTCTTACCGTGATCGACGTGGCCCATGAAGGTAATGATGGGCGCGCGGGCTTTTAGTTCTTCTTTTTTCTGGATGACCGGCGGCGGCGGCGCGACCACGACCTGCTCGACTTTGTGAACGCCAGCGCCCTTTTCACGACGCTCCTTTTCGAGAACGAACCCGTGGCTCTCCGCGATCTTGGAGGCGATGTCCGGCTCGATTGTCTGATTGATGTTGGCAAAAATGTTGAACCCCATCAGCTCGGCGATGAGTTGGTGCGGTTTCAGGCCGAGTTCGACCGCCAGTTGCTTCACGATAATCGGCGGCTTGATATGAATTACATTTTGCGCCGGTGCTTCCGCTTCGGCTGGCGCTGCGCTCTCGGTCGCCGGCGCCGGCTGTGGCTCCGGCTCCGTTTTTTTCGGCGGCGGAGGTGCGGTCGGAGTTTCCAACGAAGCCCGGATACGAGAGATCGGTGGCAGAACCGTTGTTTTCCTTTTGATCTCGCCGTCGCCAGCCTTCTTTTCGGGATGTTTCTTGTCGATCAGCGAAACGCTTTCGGTCGCAGGTCGATGAGGCGTAGCCGGTTTGGGTTGCGGTTTCGCCGGAGCGGCGGGGCGGGGCGACGGCTTGTGTGCCGGTTCTACTTTCTTCTTGGAAATGGCAGGCTTGTGCGCAGCGGGTTTGTGGGCAGCAGGCTTTCGCGCCGCCGGTTTCTTTGCCGCTGATTTCGATTTTGTTGCCATTTCAAAAAATTATTCATGGCTCAACCCTGTTGAGCCGAGCCCGCTTCTTGTTTTGCATCCTGTTTGTGGACGGCATCGTGAATCTCCTGCGCCTTTGCTTCGTCCACCCCAAGGATGTCTACCAAATCCTGAACGTCCGCGGCATGCAAGCCTTCCAGATTGGTAAATCCGGATTTCACCAGCGTCAC
This sequence comes from uncultured Verrucomicrobiae bacterium, assembly GCA_963817335.1. Classification (GTDB taxonomy): domain Bacteria; phylum Verrucomicrobiota; class Verrucomicrobiia; order Chthoniobacterales; family UBA10450; genus AV40. The sequence goes on from CAWFNX010000005.1 coordinate 1,061,433, forward strand.
CGCTTGTTCCTCGGTGATTGGCAATGCTTTGGCCAAAGCCTGGGCCGCTTGCGCGACTTTTTGTTCGACCGCCGTGGTCGCTGACGTGTCTTTGTCGATATTAATTTCCCAACCAGTCAATCGGGAGGTCAGGCGCGCGTTCTGCCCTTTCTTGCCGATCGCGAGCGACAGCTGATCTTCATCCACTGAAATCTGGGCGACTTTTTTCTCGGGATCGAAAGTGATTGCCTTGACCTTCGCCGGCTTCAACGCTTCGAGGACGAAATCTTTGGGATCCGAGCTCCAGCGGATGATGTCGACTTTTTCGTTGTTCAGCTCGCGGACGATGTTTTTCACGCGCGAACCGCGCATGCCAACGCACGCACCGACCGGATCGACTTTCTCATTCGCGCTCCAAACGGCAATCTTTGTGCGATAACCGGCTTCGCGCGCGATGCCGCGGATCTCCACCGTGCCGTCGGCAATTTCGCTCACTTCCAATTCAAAAAGGCGACGCACGAAATTCGGATGACTGCGGGAAACAATGATCTCGGGACCGCGCAATCCATTTTCGACTGCGACCACGTAGGCACGCAGACGGTCGCCAACATTGTAGTCTTCGACCACGACGCGCTCGCGTTGCGGCATGACGGCTTCGAATTTTCCAAGGTCGAGAATCACATCCGAGCGATCGAATCGTCGCACCGTGCCGCTAACAATCTCACCGGCGCGGTCCTTAAACTCCTCGTAAATCATTTCCTTCTCGACCTGGCGAATGCGCTGCATCATCGCCTGTTTGGCGGTCTGGGCGGCAATGCGTCCAAAATTCTTCGGGGTGACTTCTACTTCGACGGTGTCGCCAATTTTTGCTTCCGGTTTGAGCTTGCGAGCTCTGGTCAGCGCGATTTCATCCTGGGGATTGGTCACGTTCTCGACGACGATCAAGTTTGCCAGGGCGCGGATGTCGCAGGTTTTTGGGTCGATATCGATCCTGAGATCACGGGCGGCGCCCACGCTTTTTTTCGACGCGGAAAGCAGGGCTGTGGAAAGGGCGTCCAAGAGGGTCTCGCGTTTGATTCCGCGCTCCCGCTCCATGTAATCCAGCATTGCTGCTATTTCTGCGTTCATAAAGCATCCAGTCCGCAGACCAAAAAGAGTGGGACAACGTTTCCCACTCCTTCCAGCGCGGACTGGACCTTGAATCTACCTTCAGCCCGGGAACCGTCAAGCTGAGGGGTTGAACCGATCCGGCGAAGCGTTCAACATTCCAGCCTCGTGAATTCACGGACCTGCAATCTCGTAATTGTCCTTCTGGTCTGGGCTGCGCTTTACCTGCCCGCGCTCGGGTCGCTGGCAATCAAAGGCGAGGAAGGCCGGCGGATTTTGCCGGGAGTTACCATGCTGCAAACAGGCAACTATCTTGTGCCGCAGGTCGGTGGCGAAACTTATTTTCGCAAGCCGCCGTTAATTAACTGGCTGGTCGCAGCGTCATTCACGATCTTCGGCCGGCAGAATGAGTGGACTGCTCGAGCGCCGTCGGTGATTTCCGTTTTGTTGGTCGCGATCGCGTTTGTGAGCGTTGCGCGGCCGAGCTTGGGCGCGCATGGATCGCTTATTGCCGCCCTGATGTGGTTGATCAACGCCGGCATCATCGAAAAAGGCAGATTGGTCGAGATCGAGGCGCTGTACGTATCCCTTTGCGCGCTCGCAATCATTTTCTGGTTGAGCTGGTGGCTGCAAAACAAATCCGCCTGGCTGATTTGGACTGTTCCATTTGTTTTTCTGGGACTCGGGTGGTTGGCCAAAGGCCCCGTGCATCTGGTATTTTTCTACGGCGTTGTCATCGCCGTGGTTTGGCAACAGCGAAACTGGCGAGCTCTGTTTCATCCCGCGCATTTCGTTGGCATTGCAATCATGCTCGGAATTTTTGCGGCCTGGGCGATTCCGTTTGTTCAGGCGACCAATCAGGCGACTGCGACTACCAAATGGTCGCAACAGTTTACCGGCCGTCTTCGTGGGACCGATTTTGAATTCGGTCGCTGGATTTTCAATATTCCCCACGGTGTTCTCTATCTCCTGCCGTGGGCCATTTTTCTTCCACTGGTGCGCTTGGAAAATTTTGCAAATGAGAACGACCAACGACTTGCGCGCGGACTGATTTGGGGCGCGGTGGCTCCTTTCGTGATTGTGAATCTTGTTCCGGGGTCCATCCCGCGATACGCGATGCCGGCGCTCGTTCCAGCCATCTGGTTGCTGGCGATGACCCTGGACGCAGGAAAACCTTCGCTGGCCGAAGTGGATTGGCGGCAAATCGTTTTCCTTCGGCGCGCGACGTCGTACCACCGTCGTGATTGTGATTGTAGCGTGCTTGGCAATGTGGGTCTACGCGATTGCGGTCGTACCGAAGCTGCACCAGCGACAGCAGATCAAACACCTGGCCGCTCAGGTTGAATCGAACATACCGCACGGCGTAACTGTTTACGCCCTGGATCCAAACTATCAGCCAATCTTATTTTACATGCGTTCGAAACTGATTTACGCGCGAGACATCGACGAGATCCCGACCGACGCGACCTATCTTTTGGTGCGGCCGGAGCGGGAACAAGAGACCTTGGAAAGCAATCACTGGTCGCCCCGGCAGCCGCGCCGGATCATGCGAATCACGGATTACCGGAAGGAATCGATCTTATTGCTTAAAATCGAGTAAGCCCCTGGCATTGACAGTGCTTCGGTTCTGGAATTAGTTAGCAAGCTAACGATTTTTGATCCGTGAAACCTAACAATGTCGATCTCTTGGGCCCGCTATTGCACGGGACCGCCCGGGCTTGGCGCCTGAAATTGGACGAGCGGCTCAAACCGATGGGTTTGAGCCAGGCGAAATGGCGGACTCTCATGCATTTGTCCGTCGCGCCAGGTCCAATGACCCAGGCTGAGATCGCATCGCATCTCGGCATTGAAGAGCCGACCTTGGTCACGTTGTTACATCGACTGGAGGGTGATAATTGGGTTTCGCGGAAAAGCGCTGCTCACGATCGCCGCTGCAAGACGGTTCATTTGGCGCCGCGCGCCCAACGGGTCATTGAGCAAATCAGCTCCGCGGCGGTCAAACTTCGTCACGAATTACTGGACGATATTTCATCGGCTGATTTGAAAGCCTGTATTCGGGTGTTGGATCGCATACGGCAGAAGGCAGAGAAAGACAACGGCAACGGGAAACATGCCAGAGCTCGAATTTCAGCGCGAAAGAACGGTCAAAACTAATATGGGGATTCGATTAGATTCTGGAAATGGAACCGCGACTGAAGTTCGGGAAACTAATCGCGTGAAAGGCGTCCGCGAAAAAAAGTCGCGCATTCCGCGCTGGGGGGTCTTTCTTTTCGTGGTCCTCGCCGCATTTGCAGTCGCGCGAACGCTTCAACGCGGCGTTGCGACAGCGAAATCCAGTCAACCGCCGGTGCGCCCTGTGTTGGTCGCGAAGGTGATTAGTAAAGATGTTCCAATATACCTGGATGAGATCGGAACATGCGCTGCGTATGAAACAGTTCAGGTTCAGGCGCAAGTCGCCGGGAAGATCATGGAGCGCCATTTCCAGGATGGAAGTGACGTTAAAAAAGGCGATCCGCTTTTTACCATTGACCCGGCGCCCTATCGAGCCGCGCTCGACCAGGCGAAAGCGCAGGCTGCATTGGATCAAGTAACCTTGAAGCGCCAGGCGGATCTGCGAGCAAAAAATGTGACTGCGCCGCAAGACTACGATACCGCGGTGGCGAATTCTCAGAAATCACAGGCCGCGGCCGAGGCTGCGCAAGTGAATCTCGATTATTGCTACATCAAGTCGCCGATCAACGGGCGAGTCGGCCTGCGTAATGTGGACATTGGCAATTTGGTTGGTCCTTCGAGTCCGGCGCTCGTCACCATTCAAGGTCTCGATCCGATTTACACTGATTTCACGGTGGCGGAGACAGACTTGGCCTTGGTCAGAAAGTATCTCGGGGGACCAAACGTAAAGGTCCAAACGTATTCGCCCGATGAAAAAAGGGCGCCGCGAATGGGCGATTTGTATTTCATCGACAACGCAGTCCAACCTGGCGCGGGCACGGTAAAGGCGCGGGCAGTGACACCGAATCCTGATCGCGCTTTGTGGCCGTCAGAATTTGTGCGAGTTCGTTTCATTCTCGACATAATCAAGGACGCGAAGCTCGTTCCCTCTCAAGCAGTCCAGATCAGTCAAAGCGGGCCCTTCGTTTTTGTGATGAAGCCCGACAACACGGTTGATCTACGTCCGGTCAAGCCGGGTCAACGACAGGATGGCGACCTGCAGGTGATTGAAAGCGGGGTTGAGCCAAACGAAAACGTCGTTGTGACCGGCCAACTCGCGCTGGCGCCCGGAGCAAAAGTGGATCCGAAACCTTACAATTCTTCGCAACCTCCAGACGACGGAAGTAAAGCGCCAGAGAGTAGCGCGCAGTAATTTTCCGGATGGAATACTCGGACGAACACGATGGATCGGGCAATGGCGAAAGTCCCGCGGATGCGGGACGAGATCCCAATCGTTTGGAGAAATCCGGTGGTGGTGGGCCGCAATCGCCGAAGTTAGTTCCCGTCAAAGGCACCGGACTTTCCGGACCGTTCATTAAACGCCCGGTGATGACGGTGTTGTTGACCTTGTCGGTAATCGTTGCCGGCATTGCGACCTACAACAAACTCGCCGTTAACGATCTTCCGGCGGTTGATTACCCGATCATTCAAGTCAGTTGTGGTTATCCAGGCGCGGATCCGGTGACGATGGCGAACAACATCGCCACCCCGCTTGAGAAGCAGTTCCTGCAAATTCCCGGCCTCGACATCATCACTAGCTCGAGCACGCAGAGTAACACTTCGCTGACCCTTCAATTTGTTCTGAGTAAAAGCATAACCGACGCGGCGACCGACGTTCAGGCCGCCATCCAGCGGGCGACCGGCAAGTTGCCGATCGATCTGCCGAGTCCGCCGACGTTCAGCAAAACGAATCCAAACGATCAGGCAGTTTATCTGGTCGGATTCATGTCGGACACGCTGACCGACGGCGATCTATATAAGTACGCATCCACCGTCGTGGCCCAGCGCATGGCGATTCTTCCCGGCGTTTCGCAAGTGAATATCTATGGCGTTCAAGGCGCGATCCGAATCAAAGCCGACCCGGCGGCCCTGGCTTCGCGCGGATTAACCATGGACGATCTGGCAAACGCGATCAAAGCGGGAACGGTTTACTCCGGCGCAGGCCAATTCGATGGCCCGCATCGCACGTTTGTCCTTCAGCCGAACGGGCAGATCGACCAGGCGGAAGGTTATCGCAATTTGATCGTCGCTCGGAACAAGGACCGTTCACCGGTTTATTTGCGCGACATTGCAGAAGTAAAACAAGGCGTGCAAGACGAGCGCACTTCCCGCTTTTTCTGGGTGCGCGGATTCAAGCGGCCGCCCGGAACCACGGTTGTCCTTGCGGTTTCGCGGCAGGCTGGCGCGAATGCGGTCGAAGTTGCGAATTCGGTAAAAGCTCTTTTTCCCGAGCTGCGCGCGAGTCTGCCCGGGTCGATCACCTTCCTCCCGGTGTTCGATCGTTCGGAAACAATCGTGAATTCGGTGCACGACGTGCGGGCGACCCTGATGATCGCGTTCGTGCTGGTCGTCATGGTAATTTACGTTTTTCTCGGCCGCGCCACTGACACGCTGATTCCGGCTGTCGCCCTGCCGCTTTCGTTGCTGCTGACCGTTGCGGTGATGTACATGCTCGGCTTCTCCATCAACAACCTAACTTTGATGGCGCTAACGCTGGCCGTCGGGTTTCTGGTCGACGACGCGATTGTCTTCCTGGAAAACGTGATCCGGCGCGCCGAGCACGGGGAATCGATTTTGAAAGCGGCTTACAACACCGCCGGGGAAATTTCCTTCACGATTCTGTCGATGACGCTTTCCCTCGCCGCGGTCTTCATTCCGCTGGTATTTTTGCCGGGATTGCTCGGACGAATTTTCCAGGAATTTTCAATCACGATCATTGTGGCGATTCTGGCGTCCGGTCTTGTCTCGCTCACCTTAACGCCACTGATGTGCGCGCGCATTCTGGGTGAACGCAGAGCCGGCCACAAAAAGGCGCGAATGGAGAGATGGACCGGTGATTTCATTAAGCGCGTGATCGGTTGGTACAGCCGTGCTCTCGACAAATTTCTTGATCGCGCCTACCTGACGGTACCGATCCTCCTCGTCTGTATTCTTGGTCTCTGGTTTTTCTTCACCCATTTGCCGTTCACCCTACTGCCAGTCGGCGACAGTGGTTTTGCTCGCGGTGTTTTCATTGCCCAGGAGGGTGCCTCGCCCGCGCAGATGCGCGCGTTTCAAAAACAGGTAAACGAGAAAGTCCAGGCGGAGCCTAGCATCGCGCAATTTTTCACGAACACTGGAACCGGATCGCGCAGCGCGTTGTCGCAGGGAATTGTCTTTTGCGTTTTCAAACCGCGCGAGCAACGCGATCCGATCGAGCAATGTCTGTTGCGACTGCAAAAATCGATCAGCACGATTCCTGGTCTGACCGCGGTGATCTCTCCGAGTCCGGTTTTGCAAATCAATGTCGGCGCGACCAACCAAACCCAGGGACAGTACGCTTACGTTCTTAGCGGGATCGTTCCGGAAGATGTTTACAAGGCGACTGATCAAATGATGGCGAAGCTGCGCACCTTTAAGGGATTCGCCTCGGTGCGTTCCGATTACTACAACAGCACGCCGAACCTCACCGTCAACATCGACCGCGAGCGTGCAGCGACCTACGGCGTTTCAACCTCCGCGATTCAAAGCATATTAAAAAACGCTTACTCACAAAACTACGTCTATTTAATCAAGCAGCCGGACGATCAATATCAGGTCATCCTCGAAGTAAAAGACAACGAGCGATCGACGCCCGGCGATTTGAATAATTTGTACGTGCGCAGCAACAGCGGGAACGCGCTTGGCCAATTGGGCGGTAGCCCAGGAATTGCAATTGCAACCGGAAGCGCTGCGGATCTTGTTCCGTTGCATGCGGTCACATCAACTAGTCAGGTGGTCGGTCCGCAGGCGGTCAATCATTTCAATCAATTCACTAGCGTGACAATCAACTTTAACTTGCTGCCGGGCGAGGCGATCGGCGACGCGACTAAGTTCATCGAGGATTCGTTCGCACAGGTGCATCAGGAATTGCCGAGCGTGCAATCGACGTTCCAAGGTGAAGCGCTCGTGTTTCGCCAACTGTTTCAGGCGCTGCCGTTGCTTTTGATCGCCGCAATCTTTGTCATGTACGTGATCCTGGGAATTCTTTACGAAAGCTACGTCCACCCAATTACGGTTTTGTTCCCGGCGATCGTGCCCGCAGTGGTCGGCGGCCTGGCCACCCTTTGGATTTTCGGGTCGACCTTGTCGCTTTACAGCGTCATCGGACTTTTCCTGTTGCTCGGCATCGTCAAGAAGAACGGGATCATGGTTGTCGATTTTGCGCTGCAACGAATCGACGAGGGATGGGACCTTCGGTCGGCAATTCACGAAGCAAGCGTGGAACGTTTCCGGCCGATCATGATGACCACGCTTTCCGCTTTGATGGGCGCGATCCCGCTTGCGCTCGGGTTTGGACAGGATGCGGCGTCGCGGCGGCCGCTTGGGTTGGTTATTGTGGGCGGGCTAATTTTTTCACAAATGGTCACGTTGTTCGTTACGCCCGTGATTTATCTCTGGCTCGAATGGTTCCAGGAGCACGTGCTCGATAAGGTTCCATTCCTGCGCAGCGCGCACTTTCATCCGCACGACGAGCCGGTGCGCCCGGACACGCCGGAGCCAGTGGCAGCGCAATAAATACCCGCGCAATCTTGATCTCAGTGCGCCGACGGTGAGCCGTTCGCCATTTGCAGTCGCGCCTCAATTGTCTCCCCGCCGTGCTTGAATCGGACGAACCCATCCTGGATCAAAATCACGCGAACGCTTGCTTCGCCTTGAGCCGTTTTTACAACCAGCCAATCTTCCTCTGCCAGTCGTTTTCCATTTACAATGGTCAGCCGCGGACTTCCCAACGCGATCGAAGTTACGTGCAGCAAGTCGGGGCTTATCGGGACAAGGGCTCCGCGATCTCCAAGTGGATCTGGCTGAGCGGATCGGTCGGGTGGACTGATGGCAACAACGATCGGAAAATGTCGCGTTTGATACCAATAGATGCCTCCGGCAGCAAAGGCGGCGAACCCGAGAAGAATTATTAGAGTAACCAATAGATACTTGCTACTCGATGATTCGTCGTCAGTAACTTCGCTGGACGTTTGGGGCTCCGCCTGGATCGAATCCGAGTAGATAATTTTGGAATGCGGTTCGGACCGTTGAACCATGCGCATTGCCCCATCATCGGGAGTGGGCGGCTGGACAGCGATATCCGACGCTCGACCCAGTTCAGAAATACGCAACTGCAAAATCGTGCTGCCGAATTGCGGTCAAGCGCCAAGGATGGGTAATTAGATCAATATGCGTGCGATGGTTCTCGAACAACCAAAGACGCCTCTGGTATTGCGAGATGTTCCAAAACCGAAGCCGGCTGTTGGACAACTTCTCGTGCGAATAAATGCCTGCGCCGTTTGTCGCACTGATCTTCACATTGTCGACGGCGAACTTATCGGAGCGAAGCTGCCGCTCATTCTCGGTCATCAAATCGTCGGCAGAGTGGAAGAGGTTCACAGCTCTGTTAGAGGCCAGTCCGGCTCGAACTTTTCTGTGGGCGACCGCGTTGGCGTTCCCTGGCTGGGTTGGACCGACGGCGATTGCGCCTATTGTCGATCCGACCGCGAAAACTTGTGCGACCGGGCGAAGTTCACCGGTTACACGATCGATGGTGGTTACGCCGAATTTGCGGTCGCTGACGCGCGTTACTGTCTTCATTTGCCTAACGAATATGACGATATCGATGTCGCGCCGCTTCTTTGTGCGGGATTAATTGGTTATCGTGCGTATCGCAAGACTGGTGACGCCAGACGGCTCGGCCTTTACGGTTTCGGAAACGCCGCGCACCTGATTACGCAGGTTGCGACTTTCGAGAAGAAGGAAATCTACGCGTTCACTCGTCCGGAAGATGTCTCAGGGCAGAAAGAAGCACGTTCGTTAGGCGCAGTCTGGGCCGGTGGATCGGACGAAGCGCCGCCGGAGAAACTCGATGCTGCGATCATCTTCGCCTCGGTCGGTCCGCTCGTTCCAGCCGCCCTACAGGTAATGGCCAAGGGCGGTATTGTTGTATGCGGTGGAATTCACATGAGCGACATTCCATCGTTTCCCTACAACGATCTTTGGAACGAGCGTGTGATCACCTCGGTTGCGAACCTGACGCGACGAGACGGCGAAGAATTTTTTAAAATCGCGCCGCGCGTACCCTTGAAAACCAAAGTTGAGATTTTTCCGCTGCAAGACGCGAACAACGCGCTCGACAAATTCCGCGCCGGCAAATTAAACGGCACCGCTGTGCTCAAGATTTTCTGATGTTATTTTAATTCGATGTAATCATCGACGACTCTCGATTTTCGGTAGTGTCCTAATTTGGTGGGCGATGCTTCTGCTGAATCTTTTTTGTAGGACACTACCCGATTTTTAGATAAGTTGAGCGGAATCCGCTGGCGAATCTTTCAAACTCTTCCTCCGTGGCATCGGGGGATTTCGGCGCAGGGTTGCGGTCGAGAGTGGCGTCGTTCAGCGCAGAAACGTCAACTCACCTAACCCATGAAAAAGAAACTCAATCTCCAATCGGCGTTTTTTCATCTCCGTATGGCAATTGCGCTGGCCCTTTGCTTAACGGGCGTGTTCTTCGCTCTGGACGGAATAAGTTCTGGAGCAGGCGATGCCGGCTCGGCCCGCCCAGACCCGCAGGCGGCCATTCCATCCGCGGTAGCGCCGGATGTGGTTCCGCTCATCGGTCCAGTCTTGCAAAATCAGGACTTGCGCAGCCTGCCTTACGTCCCGCCGAAGGAAGAGTTCGAGGAGAGACGCTTAACGCGGTATCCGCACGGGACAGGGCAGACAGGTGCGTCGGCAGGGTACGGCGCGTACTCGCAGCGACTGCTTGACAGTGTCTCGCAGCCGACACCCACAATGCCGGGTCCGCTACTGACCTTTGACGGGGGGGCCGTAGCCCAGTTCTGCGCTTGCGCGCCGCCGGACAGCGACGGCGATGTTGGCCCGAATCATTACGTCGAAGCCCTCAACGTCGCCTTCAAGATTTTTGACAAAAACGGCAACGTCCTGGCTGGCCCGACCACATATAATTCATTCTTTGCCTCTTTGACGGGCACTCCTTGTGCGAACGCCAACGGTGGCGACCCGTTTGTTATGTATGATCATCTGGCCGACCGCTGGGTAATAAGCGATTTCGCTTTCCCCGCGTTTCCTGGCACTTCGTTCTGGCAATGTATCGGTGTCTCGCAGAGCCCCGACCCGGTCGCAGGTGGGTGGGCCTTGTACGCGATCCAGATTGATTCGACCAACCCAACCCAGCTGGGCGACTACCCGAAGTTCGCGTTGTGGGACAGCGGCGGAAACCCTGCTCAAAATGCCTATTTCTTCACGGTCAACCTCTTTACTAGTCCTACCACCTTCATCGGAGTGCGCGCTTTCGCGCTCGATCGAGCGTCGATGCTAACTGGCGGTCCCGCCAACGCCATTGCCTTTACCGTCCCCCTTACCGGCGTGGGCGATTCCTATAGCTTTGTCCCTGCGACCTTTCGCACGGGCGATCCGCCACCTGCGGGTAGGAATGAAATGTTGCTGGCTATCGATAGTCCGGCCACTGGTGGCGTGACCTTGACCCAGGTCCACGCCCGGTTCTTTCATGTCGATTTCGGCACGCCAGCAAATTCAAGTTTGGGCGCTGGCACCGATCACACCCCGAATGCCGAGATCACGGTCAACGGGTTCGTTGACGCTTTTACAAACTCGGGAACGGACCTCGTGCCGCAGCAGGGAACAACGCAAAAGTTGGATACGCTGGGCGATAAAATCATGACCCCGGTGGTTTATCAGAATCGCGGCGGCACGGAATCGTTGTGGGCGGATAGTACTGTTTGTACCGACGCGAATTGCACGGTGCAAACGGGTGTTCGCTGGTATCAATTCAATGTCACCGGCGGTACGTTTCCCTCAACGGCTGTGCAGCAGCAGACTTGGACCAACGGCAACGACGGTTTGTATCGCTTTATGCCCAGCATCGCCGTCGATAACGCGGGTAACACTGCGATCGGCTATTCCACATCCAGCAGCACCGCCTTCCCAGACATTCGTTATGCCGGTCGTCTGGCCAGTGATCCGTCGAATGACCTTGGCCAGGGTGAGGCTACAATGTTCTCTGGCACCGGGAGCCAGACCGACAGCAATGGACGCTGGGGCGATTATAGCATGACAACCATCGATCCGTCCGATGGGATGAGCTTCTGGCATGTGAACGAATACTACGCGACCACCAGCAGTTTTAACTGGAAAATGCGCATCGGGAAATTCCAATTCGGCACGTCCACGCCCACACCCACACCCACGGCAACGCCCACACCGACGCCAACGTCAACACCCACGCCGACTCCAACACCTACACCGTGCGGACGCGGATGTGGTGCAAGTCCGACTCCGACGTCAACTCCAACTCCGATAGCAAGCGCGACACCGACTCCAACAGCCGCACCTACGCCGACCCCGACTCCAACTCCCACTCCGTGTGGACGTGGCGGATGTGGTCCAAGCCCGACTCCAACTCCAACGCCAACGTCGATAGCAAGCGCGACACCTAGCCCTACACCTACGGCAACGCCTACGCCCACACCGACTCCACCAATACACAGGGGCCCGTGACCGAGCTGAAGCGCAGTGGTTCAATCCAACTAGGTTGGCAGGGGTAGCGGCCACCTTTTGATTCGCTGGATAAAGAGAAGCTGACAGCCTCTCTTGCCGCTCCTATTTTTGAGCGATGCCAGCGCATGCGCCGTCTGAACAAACCGCTTCTGGAGAATTCCAAAGACAGGAAGATGCGTTTCGCGACTGGATTTCGAATGACGGATCAACGCCGTATCCCGCCGCGGCAGGTCGCTATCACCTATACGTTTCACTCGCCTGCCCCTGGGCCAGTCGCACTGTTATTTTCCGAAAACGCAAGGGCCTCGTCCGTTCCGTCGGAATGACCGTGGTCGATCCATTTCGGGACGAGAAAGGTTGGGCGTTTCGCGATCCGGAACGGACCAAGCCAGGAAATCCGCTGACCGATCTCGACAACTTTGAATCGACCGACCCGATCAATCGATTTCGTTATTTACGGGAGGCGTATCTCGCAACGGATCCGAATTTCAACGGCCGGATCACTGTTCCGGTGTTGTGGGACCAGGAAACGAATAAGATCGTGAACAATTGCGAGGACGACATTTGTCCGATGTTGAATTCGGTTTTCAACGAGTTCGCGGCAAACAAGGATGTCGATCTTTTCCCAAAAGACATCGAACAGGAACACGCAACTCTTTCCGATTTTCTTTACGAGAACATCAACAACGGCGTGTATCGCGCGGGGTTCGCAATTCGGCAGCGGCCCTATGAGCGCGCCTGCCAAAGACTTTTTGATGCGCTCGATGAGATGGAAAAACGCCTTTCGGCGAGCCGTTTTTTGTTTGGCAATCGAATCGTCGAAGCCGACTGGCGACTATTTTGCACGCTGATCCGGTTCGACGTCGTCTATCACGGGCACTTCAAATGCAACCTCCGGAGGATCATCGATTATCCAAATCTCCACGGTTACATGCTCGATCTTTATCAGCAGCCGGGAATCGCGGAGACGGTGAGTATCGATCACATCAAGCGCCATTATTACATGACGCATGAGGAAATTAATCCCACTCGGATTGTGCCTCTTGGGCCAATTGTCGATCTGACGGCCGCGCCCAACCGCTCATCAAGGGCGTAGGTAAAAGCCTGAGTGCTCATTCAGGCCGGCAATTACTTAACTTGCTTGAGCATTTCTGCTCCCCGCCACGTCGAACCTTAATGGAGGGTATGTATGAAAAAACTAATATGCTTAGTGTGTATCAGTGGTCTGTCATTGGCCACGATGGCTCTGGGCGATAATAAGAGCCACGGCAACGGTGAATCTGTAAGGGTGCGTGCCCGTGGCAACGCGCCGTCGACGCAATCAGCTGCGCCGGCAATGTCGCGTCAGATGACGAGCGCCCGGCCAATGGAACGTTCTATTTCAAGGGCGCCGGTTCGGCAGCGAACGTACGTGTCAACGCGGCGTGTGCGCAGCAATGCCACTGTTCGCAACCACGCAATAGTTCGTAGCAACGCCGCCAATGCGAGAGTTCGGAGTAATGTGAATGCTTCCGTTCGCCGTAACGGCGCGAACGCGACAGTTCGTAATAACGCGAACGCCAGAGTTCGTAGTAACGTAGCTGTGAACCGAGAACGGAGTTTCGCTCGTAACCGCCAGGTTAATGTCGGCTCCAATTTCGCGGTGAACAGAAACCGAACCCGAAATGCAGTCGTCACGAATAATTGGCGCGGCGATCAGTTCCGAGGTCGGAACTACGCGACGTTTCGTAACTATCACCGCCAGTGGCACAACCGCGATTGGTGGCAGCATCGGTATAGCCGCATCATCTTCGTGAGCGGCGGTTGGTGGTATTGGGACGCCGGTTACTGGTTCCCGGCTTGGGGCTACGATGCGTCCGCCTATTATCCGTACGATGGCCCGATTTACGGGTACTCGAATCTGAGCCCGGATCAGGTTGTCGTAAACGTGCAGAGCCAGCTCTCGCGCGACGGCTATTATAGCGGACCAGTTGATGGTGTTCTAGGACCGATGACTCGACAGGCAATAGCAGCTTTCCAGGCTGATCACGGACTGGCTGTGACATCCACTGTGGACGAGCCGACGATGGCAACGCTCGGTCTCACTTAGAGTTTAGAGTTGCCAAGGTTGCCGCGGGCGGGGAAATCCCTGGCCCGCGGTTTTCTTTTATCGTAACTCATCCAGGGCTGCGCCAAGTCGCTGAATTCCAAGTTCGAATTTCTCTGGCTCGCAGCATATTCCAATTCGGATGTGGCGCGGGGACTCGAAAAATCGGCCCGGCACAACCGCGGTTTCATATTTCTCGATCAGCAGAGCGCTAAGTTTTTCCACGTCGAAGTTTTGCAGGCGAGGAAATGAAGTGGTGCCGAATTCGGTCGGCACAGCCTCGACGTCCGCCCGGCTCTGGAAAAATTTCCGAAGGGTCTGACGGTTTGTTTGCAACATCAATTTCGCGCGGGCCACGATTTTGGGGAGCCGATTAATTGCCACCACACTCAGTTGTTCCATCAGGTATGGCGCGCTTGCGGCAAAAATGTCGTCGAGCCGACGGACTCGCGCGGCCAGTTCGGGTTCCGCAAAGATCCAGCCGCAGCGGAGCCCGCTCAATCCATAACCCTTGGTTAAACTGCTGGTGACTACGAACTCTGGACCGAGCGAACTCGCCGGGTTCGGAGCATGTTCAAACAGCGCTTCCAAATAGACCTCATCGACCAGGACGTGTGCGCCGACGTTCCGCGCGAGGTTTCCGACTTGCCGAAGGGTTGGATCGTCAACGAGCACGCTGCTCGGGTTGTGCAAATTCGTCAGCACGATCAACCGAGTCTGCGACGTCACTTGTTTTTCCAATGCCTCGAGGTCGATCCTGAAACCATCTTCGAATCTTCGAGGAAACCGTTTGATCTTCGCACCGAGATATTCGGCAACCGCGAGCAGGGGATCGTAGGTAGGTTCTTCGATCAAGACTTCGTCGTCGTGATCGACCAGCGCCGCCATCGCGAGATGGTTCGCCAGGGAGGTGCCGCCGGCGACAGTGACAACATTCTCAGGCGAAACACCGCGATGCTTGGCCAGGGCATCGACAAGGGACTGATGGCCGTAGGCGTTGTTTCCGTGAAGTTCCAAATCCTTAAATTCGACGTCCAACTCCGCGATCGGCAGATTCAAAATTCCGCTCAACGACAGATCGTAATTCACTTTCGGTCGCGTCTTCGCCCAATGCATGAAAGCTGAGCTCCGTGTTTTCATGGAGTGCCCAATGCTTTCCGCCGCGATCGCCAAAAAAGATAAGCTGGAATTCCGCTGAGCATGATCCCGACGCCGATCAGGCTGTTGGACGGATATCGGTAAATCGTGCTGATTAGCATTGCTGAGCAGGCAGTGATAAAAAACAGGGTCGTAAACGGATGCCCCGGAACTCGGAACGCGTCGATGCTTTGACGGCGGCGAAAAACAAAAATGGTAGCCGCGGTCAGCGCGAAAAAAATCACATCGACTGAGACCACGTAGTTCAGGATTTGTTCATACCGCCCCGATAATGTGATCAGAACGGCGACGATTCCCTGGAGCGCGATTGCGAACGCCGGCACCCGGGCGCGATTCAATTTCGCCAACGGTTTAAAGAACAGGCCGTCTTCTGCCATGGCAAAATAAACTCGTGGAGTCGTGAGCATGCTCTGGCTCAAAAATCCGACCGTCGAAACTGCGATTCCCGCGGCGATGATTCGCGCGCCGTTTTCACCGAGGGCCAGACGCATTACGGCCGAGGCGGGAGTCTTTGTTTCAGCGAGGCCGATTGGCCCAAGCGCATGCACGCAAACGAAGCTCACTGAAACATAAACCGCGATGACGCCAAGCACGCCGAACAAAATTCCACGCGGAAGGGTTCTTTGGGAGTCTCGCACTTCGCCGGCGACGAAACTGGAAGTTTGCCAGCCACCATAAGCAAATTGCACGGGAATCAAGGCTGCTCCAAACGCGAGCAATGAATTCCCAAGTGGCATCGGCAATGATGCCGATCTCGCGACTTCGGTTTCGGGCGCGCTCAAACTTAATCCAAATCCGACCAGGGCCACGATCGCGAGCAGTTTCAGAATCATGAACAAATTCTGAGTGGTGCTGCCGGCGCGGACGCCAAGGCAATTAACCAATGTTAATATCGCGAGGGCTGCGCCACCGAGAACCTTTTCGAACGCATCATTGGCCGGGAAATGTCCAAGTGCGCAAACATATTTGGCGAACGTCACCGCAACGGCAGCCATTCCGCCGCTTTGCGTGACCAGAAGCAGCGCCCAACCGTAAACGAATGCCAGTGCGGGGTGAAACGCGTCGCGCAGATAAACGTATTGCCCGCCGCTCAGCGAACTTTGAGACGCGAGCTCGGCGTAAATGAATGCGCCGGCAAGCGCGATGAGACCGCCGAAAACCCACGCAGCGACAATAAGGATGGTATTTGGCACCTGTTGGGCGACGACGTAGGGATTGATGAAGATTCCCGAGCCGATGATTCCGCCCATCACAATCATGGTGATGTCGAACAGTCCCAGGCGTCGCGCCAGATGAGCTTCCTGCAAATGCGGTTCGCTCACTGATCTTTCGACGTGGCGGCCGAACTAGCCTGTTGGGTAACGATCATCGATATAATGATGGTTGCTCCGAGCACGCCAATTACGAACCCTAGAGAAAGCAGGGTCGGGATCTCGAAAACGTCACGAAGGAGCATTTTGGCCCCAACGAAGGCCAGGACAATGGCCAAGCCGCTCTTGAGGTAGACGAAGCGATCTATCATTTTCACCAGCAAAAAGTAAAGCGACCGCAGGCCGAGGATTGCGCAGATATTTGAAGTGTAAATGATGAATGGGTCGCGGGTGATCGCGAAGACGGCAGGAATCGAATCGACGGCAAAGACAAGGTCCATCACGTCAATGACGATCAGGGCGAGGGCGAGGGGAGTCAGCATCCACTTGCCGTTGACTCTGGCCTTGAAATGCTCGTCATGAAATACCGGCGTTACCGGAAAGGCCCAACTGCAGCAGCGCATGATCCAGCCTTGGCCAAAATCCTGCGGCTCCTGTTTCCCAAAAAACATTCGCCATGCGCTGACCAGCAGGAACGCGCCAAAGAAATAGAGGATGAAGTCGAACCGTTCCACCAGGGCCACGCCGAGGAAGATCATCACGCCCCGCATCACCAGCGCGCCGACAATCCCCCAAACCAGCGCGCGGTGTTGCGCCAAGGGCGGGACGCGGAAGTACTGGAAAATCAGGACGAAAACGAAAATGTTGTCGACGCTAAGGGAATATTCGATCACGTAGCCGGTCAGAAATTCGAGCGCTTTCTCCGGGCCGCGGATTTTCCAGACCAGCAGGTTGAACAAGAGCGACAGGAATATCCAGATTCCCACGCGATGAGAGGCGGCGCGCATGCTGAGCTCCCGTCCCCGATGCTTAAATTGAACAAGATCAAGGGCCAGGGCGACGAACACGCCTGCGTTAAATGCGATCCAAAACCAGATACTTGTGTGCGACACCGCGCGTAGGTTTTCACGCAAGACGCTGTCCGGCAATCGTAAACATTACATGGCGGCGGCTTGCGAGGTCTCGCCATCATCGTAGTTTGTCCGACGCATGGACGCGGAGCTGGAAAAGTTGGTCGAATCGGAGAAGCTGACATCGAAAGCGGCTGAAAAGCTCGAGCAGCTGAAGCCGGGCACATTTTGCCTGCATAAGAGTTGGGGATTCGGTCGGGTGGCAGATTGGAACCTGCTTCTGAATCAGATCCTGATCGATTTCCCCGGTAAAAAAGGCCACGGGATGCAGCTGCAATATGCCGCCGAAAACCTCGCCGTTATTCCGTCCCAACATTTTCTCGCCCGTAAGGCGAATGATCTTGCCGCAACCAAGAAACTGGCCAAAGACGACCCCGTCGCCATTGTCAGAAACATTTTGAGCAGTCTCGACGGGAAAGCCACCGCCCAGCAAATAAGTGACTGGATGGTCCCGGACGTCTTCACTGACGCGGAATGGAAGAAATGGTGGGACTCGGCTCGCAGACAAATGAAGGCGACCGGTGCTTTTTCGATTCCCGCGAAAAAGTCCGAAGCCGTCCAGCTCCGCGCAGAGGGCGTGTCGCAGGCAGACGAATTGATTGCGGCGTTCAACCTTGCCCGCCAGCCGAAGCAACAAATCGCCGCTCTGGAGCAAATTTTAAAATTTCAGGAGCAGTTCAAGGAACCCGAAAAACAGTTACAACCGATCGTTGCTACAATTGAAAACGTCGCAACTCGAAATCAAAAATTGCACCCCGAGCTGACCTTTGAGCTCGTCCTGCTCCGCGATGACTTATTCGAACGTTTTCCCCAACTAAAGACGACCCACATCGGTCTTACCCTGGCGAAGCTGATCGTTGATGAGGAAAAGCGGCTGATCCTGCTCTTGCCGAAATTGTCCGCGGCGAAGGAAAAGAGAGTTCTTCAAACGTTGCCCGCCGCCCTGGGTGATCGTTGGAGCGCACGCGCTCTCCAATTAATGCAAACGACCCACGGCAGAATGGTGGCCCAGATTCCACATGTGTTTCGCGACGCGGGACGACACGCCGAACTTGAGAAAATGCTGGAACGCAGCGTTCGCGAACATTCCGCCACCAGCGAAATGCTGGTTTGGCTGTGCATGGAACGCAAAGACTGGCCGGCCTTGATCAACCCCGAGCTGCTCGCTGCGATTTTATCCGCGCTCGAGCGCGAACAGCACTCCGCTCCAGGCCGCGCCAGTAAATTGCAACGCTGGCTGGTGGACGATCGGCAGCTGATCGCGGACATTTTTGCAAAGGCCGACATCGGTCTTGCCCGTGATGCGATGCGGCGGCTCCAATTGAGTCCGTTATTCGATGAGTTAACCAAGCGTTCGCTGCTGGCGCGCCTAGTAAAAGTTTTCCCCGACCTCGAAAGCATGATCGCAGGCGCCCAGCCGCAGGAGAAAACAGCGCCGCTTATCGTTTCCTGGAGCAGTCTCGAGAAGCGGAAAGTGGAATACGAAGAGCTGGTGAAGAAAAAAATTCCGGAGAACACGAAGGAGATTTCGCTTGCGCGTTCGTATGGGGATCTCAGCGAGAATTTCGAATACAAGGCGGCCAAGCAGATGCAGGCCGTGTTGGTTCGCCGCCGCTCGGAGTTGGAGCGCGATTTGCAGAACGCGCGAGGCACCTCATTCGAGAATTCTGACACCTCCCGCGTTTCCATTGGCACCGTGGTCACCGTCCGCGACAAAGGTTCGAAGAAAGAGGAGACCTACACTATCCTTGGCGCATGGGACGGCGATCCGGACCGGCACATCATCTCTTATCAAACCGCCATTGGCCAGGCCTTGCTCGGCAAGAAAGCCGGAGAAGCCGCGACCCTGCCGAATGGCGAAGTCGAAATCGTTTCAATCGAGGCGGCGCCAGTCGACAAGCCAGCGCTCGAGCCGGTGAGCGAGACCGAACCGGTTTCAGCTTAGGCAGCATTAACAAGATTCCCGGATTTGGGTCTCGTAAAAATCGGGCAAATCCTGTCTAGTTAGTTTTCTCATGCAAACGCGCATTCATCATCTTGCAGTTTGGATTTTGGTTATCATTCATCAAGCTGTTGGCTTTGGGTGGTATGCGATTCTTGGCAACACCTGGCTGAATCTTCATGCCCGCGAGATGACTGACATCGAGCGGACACACAACGTTGGCGCTTACGTGTTCGCCGTGATCGCAGCGATCATCGTGAATTATGCGTTGGCCTGGTTGCTTAGCCGGATGCACGCGCACACGGCAGTTGCCGGTTTGCGGATCGCCTTGTTCTGCTGGTTTAGCTTTTTGTTTACTGAATTCGCAACGATCGCCCTCTTTTCAGCGTTCGAAACGAATCCGTGGCCGCTGGTCTTGATTGATATGGGACGTCCCTTGGTCGCCTGGTCGATCAGCGGTCTTGTTCTGGGTGCCTGGCGTAAATCGGTCTGAGCGGTCTCGACTGGTGGAACGCGACCTCCGGGCGCGTTAATGTCAACTGTCATCGCGTTCGGAGATCGCGATCTACCCAAAAAATCGCCGAACACGTGTTCACGTGTCCGGCGATTTTGAATTATGGATTCAGATTACTTCTTCGGTGAAGCAGCCGGACTGGCGGCAGTCTTCGCTTCCTTCTTGGCGCCCTTTTCCGCCTTGGCCGCCTTCACTTCAATATTCGTGGCGGTCATCGAGTAGTGAATTGTTACTTTGTCGCCGACCTTGGGTTCGGCGCTGGCCTTCGTGCTCGAGTCACGCGCCAATTCCCAGCGATCTTTGCCTTTTTGCACTGCGATCATCGAACTGGTCACCTCGAGCACGGGCCCGGTGACTTGATAATCTTTGGCTTCCGCCGCGAAAGCCGCGCTACTAAATGCGAAAGCAACTGCTGCTGCCAAACTGCATAGGGTAATTTTCATAGTGCATGATTAGACCGCCCCGATGGCGTTCTATTCAAGCACCTTTTGAAAAGGATTATTCGGCGACGACTATTCCTTCTTCTGCGCGTCGCCGGATACTACCTTCTGCACATCGGCCGATAGGCACTGCACGGTCACCGTGTTTCCCACGGCCAGAGTGCCACTTGTTACGGTCGTTGTGGAGTCTCTCTTTATTTGCCAGGTATCCTTGCCGCTGGTCATCGTGATCTGGGCGTCGGTCAATGCCGATACGTTCCCGGTGACTTGTACTGTTTGCCCGAATGCGGCATTTCCAAACAGCAAAGCCGCGACAATTATAGCCATCAAGTTCTTGAGGTTCATGCGGCTATTGAATGCCCGTCCCGATCCTACAAGCAAGCCTTTTGTTAGGCCTTTGGCGGTTCCGGCATCGTCCTGATCCCAACCCGCGCGAGATATTCGTCGGCCTGCAAGAGATCTGGCCCGGCGCGCTCGATGATCTTGAGCAAATTGTCCATCGACGAAACTTCCTCCAGCTGCTCGGTCAGAAACCATTGAAGAAAATTGATCGTGATGTGGTCGTTCTGTTTCTTGGCCAGATCGACCAGCGCGTTAATCTGCTTGGTCACGTGAATTTCCTGGTCGAGTGACAATTTCACCGCGTCGCGCGGAGTCTTGAATTTCGACTTCGGGGCATCGATCGCGGGGATCTCAACGCATCCGCCGGCATCGACCACGTACTTGATGAACCGCAACGCGTGACCTTTTTCCTCCTCCGCCTGATTGAAGAAATGCTGCGACAGCTGCGGCAACGCCTCGGTCGCGAAATAGGCCGCGATCGCATAATATTGGAGCTCCGCACTAAACTCGTAACCAATTTGTTCGTTGATCGCGTCGATGACCTTATGGCTGGTTAACATAATGACAGCTTACCGCGGATTAGGCGGTTGCAAACGGACAGAAATTTTGTGCCCCGAACGTGCTGAAAGGCGGACGCGGCGCAACCTATGCTATTAGTGCGGTCGCCTCTTATGCCCTACGTCCAGTGATGAAAAAGAAAACTCGAATTCTTGCTGTGGACGACGAGCCGGTGATCGGCGCATCAATCGCCTATAATTTGGAAGCCCCGCATCGGAAGGTAGCAGTGGCGCCGAACGGCCGAGAGGCGTTGAACCTGGCTGCGAAGCAGAAATTTGATGTGGTCATTACCGACCACCGTATGCCGGAGACCGGCGGATTGGAGTTGGTCCGCGCGCTTCGGAAACGCAAATACAAAGGAAAGATTGTTGTCTTGTCCGGCCACCTTTCGCCGGAAAATATTGGGGTCTACGAAGAGTTGGAAATCGACGAAGTGATCAGCAAGCCGTGCATCATGGCGGAACTGCGTGAGGTCGTAGCCGATTTGGAAGAGGACCTTTCGTTAGGTCTATAACGAAGACAGTTGATCGTTGAGAGGTTTAGCGACGTCCCACCGATTCGCAAACTCTCCTTTGGTCACCGGCTACCCTCGCCGGTTTGACTGTCTATCCGACGGGCCTCGCGGCACGTCGTATTCTCTGCTCGAGTAAACGACCCCCCAAAAAAGCAAAAACCCCGATGAGATAAACTCACCGGGGTCTTAGTTCTGGCGACGTCCTACTCTCGCACGGCCTATCGCCGTACTACCATCGGGGCTGCAGCGTTTCACTGCCGTGTTCGGAATGGGAACGGGTGGGACCACTGCGCTAGTGTCACCAGAAAAGAGAGTTGATGGTTGAGAGCGTAAAGCTCCGTGGGAGCCACGCTCCTTTACGGAGTTGATGGTTGAGAGCCATCAACGGCCGATCACCGCTCATTTCTGGCGATTCGCGTTTTGGATTTCAAAGAACTATCAACAATCAACTAACGACTATCGACCAGTCGTTCTGATTCGCTGATATCTACATACAGAGTTTGGGAACACGCACTTTAAGGCTTCGTTTTGTTTTGAGATCTTTTGGTCTCTCCTGTTTGCCGCCCGGCACCTGCCGGACGGGTTAACAGAAAAGTAAAAGATCAAGCCGAACGGGTTATTAGTATCTCTCAGCTGAATACATTACTGCACTTACACCGGAGACCTATCAACGTGGTGGTCTACCACGACCCTTCAGGGAGAACTCATCTTGGGATAGGCTTGGCGCTTAGATGCTTTCAGCGCTTATCCTTTCCGAACATAGCTACCCAGCACTGCCGTTGACACGACAACTGGAACACCAGCGGTTCGTCAGACCCGGTCCTCTCGTACTAAGGTCTGAACCCCTCAATTCTCCTGCGCCCACAGTGGATAAGGACCGAACTGTCTCGCGACGTTCTGAACCCAGCTCGCGTACCACTTTAACCGGCGAACAGCCGGACCCTTGGGACCTTCTCCAGCCCCAGGATGTGATGAGCCGACATCGAGGTGCCAAACCCTGCCGTCGATATGAGCTCTTGGGCAGGATCAGCCTGTTATCCCTAGCGTACCTTTTGTCCGTTGAGCGATGGCAATTCCACATTCAACCACCGGATCACTTGGACCTACTTTCGTATCTGCTCGACGTGTGTGTCTCACAGTTAAGCTGGCTTATATCCATGTACTCGTCACCTGATTGCCAACCAGGTTGAGCCAACCTTCGTACTCCTCCGTTACTCTTTGGGAGGATACCGCCCCAGTAAAACTAGCCGGCTGCCATTGTCCCTTTCCCGGATATACGGGCAAAGGTTAGTTATTCCAGTACCAAAGGGTGGTGTTTCATTGTTGGCTCAGCGACCCCCAAAAGGGCCACTTCAAAGCCTCCCACTTACGCTAAGCATCGAAACCGAAACAACAGTAACAGCGTGTAGTAAAGGTGCATAGGGTCTTTCCGTCCTACTGCGGGTATGCGGCATCTTCACCGCAATTACAACTTCGCTGAGCTCCTCGTTGAGACAGCGGTCAACTCGTTACACGATTCGTGCAGGTCGGAACTTACCCGACAAGGAATTTCGCTACCTTAGGACCGTTATAGTTACGGCCGACATTCACGGGGACTTCGGTTCAACGCTTCGTCCCGCTTACGCGGGACTGACGTCTTGCCATAATCTTTCCGCATTGGTCACGTGTCACACCCTATACGTCGTCTTAACGACTTGGCAGAGTGCTGTGTTTTTGTTAAACAGTCGGTTGACCCATTTCACTGCGACCCGCTGCATTTTGAGCAGTCGCTCAAAATGCAAAGTAGGAAGGATGAATTACGAAGGATAAAGTAGTTCGTCCCGCCTGCGGCGGATTTGTTTCTTACTTTTTCCTTCTGCCTTCTTACTTTGCTGCATTTTGCTCTGCGCAAAATGCAGCGGGCACCCCTTCTTCCGAAGTTACGGGGCTAGATTGCCGAGTTCCTTAACGAGGTTTCACTCACGCGCCTTGGCATAATTATGCCCACCCACCTGTGTCGGATTACGGTACGGGCAACCATGGGAACATTTAATTGGTTTTCTTGACACAAGTTTTAACAGATCCGCTTCAGCCGAGGCCTCCACGTCCTTGCTCTTGCGAGCAGACCGTCACTTTCAACCGACGGCCTGTCTCTACTCATGTGTCCAACTAAACTTAACCACAGCCGGTGCAGGAATATTAAACCTGCTGTCCATCGTCTACGCCCTTCGGCCTCGACTTAGGTCCCGACTAACCCTGGGAGGACGAGCCTTCCCCAGGAAACCTTGGGTTTACGGCGGACAGGAATTTAACCTGTCTTATCGCTACTCATGTCTGCATTCTCACTTCTTAACGCTCCACCACGGGTTCCCCCATGGCTTCGATGCATTAAGAACGCTCCCCTACCAATCCGTCTCGTCGAAACGAAACGTCTTCCAGAGCTTCGGTATACCGTTTATCGCCAATCATTATCGGCGCGAGATCGCTCGATGAGTCAGCTATTACGCACTGTTTAAATGATGGCTGCCTCTAAGCCAACATCCTCACTGTCTAAGCAACCTCACATCCTTTCCACTGAACGGTATTTGGGCACCTTAGCTGCTGGTCTGGCATGTTTGCCTCTCGCGGACGAAGCTTATCCCTCGCCCACTGACTCCCGTGTTACACCCTGCGGTATTCGGAGTTTGATTGAGTTCGGTACCCTGGTATGGGTCCTAGTTCATCCAGTGCTCTACCTCCGCAGGTCAGCACACGAGGCTAGCCCTCAAGCTATTTCGGGGAGAACCAGCTATCACCGGGTTTGATTAGTCTTTCGCTCCTACCCACAAGTCATCCGAGAAATTTTCAACTTTCACCGGTTCGGACCTTCAGTTGCGGTTAAGCAACCTTCATCCTGCTCATGGGTAGATCACCTCGGCTTCGGGTCTACTACCAGCGACTAGGTTCGCCCATTTCGGACTCGCTTTCGCTTCGCCTCCATCGCAGAACGACTTAGGCTCGCCACTGATAATAACTCGCAGACTCATTAAGCAAAAGGCACGCCATCACCCTTGCGGGCTTTGACACCTTGTAAGCACATCATTTCAGGTACTATTTCACTCCGCTCACAGCGGTTCTTTTCACCTTTCCCTCGCGGTACTTGTTCACTATCGGTCGCCAATTAGTATTTAGGCTTATGCGGTGGTCCGCACGGATTCATACGAAGCTTCACGTCCATCGTATTACTCAGGAAATCCCTAGGCGTGCTCCAGTTTTCGGTTACGGGCCTTTCACCCTCTTTGGCGCAGCTTTCCAGAAGCTTCACCTAACCTTTGCACTACCACATCGGGCTCCTACAACCCCGGTCGATAAATCGACCGGTTTAGCCTGTTCCGCTTTCGCTCGCCACTACTTACGGAATCAATTTCTTTTTCTTTTCCTCCGGTTACTGAGATGTTTCACTTCACCGGGTATTGCGACATTCCTGCTATGTATTCACAGGAACGCGAACGAATGTTACTTCGTTCAGGTTATCCCATTCGGAAATCTACGGGTCAAAGCGTGTTTGCCGCTCTCCGTAGCTTATCGCAGCTTACCACGTCCTTCATCGCCTATTGGCACCAAGGCATCCATGATGCGCTCTTTGTAGCTTGATCAATCTGTTCAGTCCCGCTTGGCGGGACCGAGATTTGTATGATAACTGAAACTCTCCAGCTGAAGATCTTATCCTTCAGCCGTTTTTGATTTCAGACTCAGCTCTTAAAGTTGTACTTTCTTACTACCCTGTATGTAGATGTCAAAGAACCAGCATTCACGTACACTTCAGACCACAAAAAAACCCAATCTCGTGCCCGATCTTTTCCGCCTTCGGTCCGAGCCGGACTGGCCCTAACGCTACGGCGGGATAAACCGGGACAAAATTGAGTCCAATTTGCAGTCCCAAATGTACGTAGAACGAACTCCCACTTAGAGGAGTTCCCGCTGTCCAGCGGGGTGACCAAATTAGCCCAATTTTCCTGGGCGTCAACATCTCCGCACGTCAATTTTTTACTAAATTTCGCAGCCTGTTATCATGTTTCCGTCGAGGCACTTGCGGCTGGAGATTTGTTTGGAGCTTGGGATTTGGAAATTGGTGATTAGGTTGCTGCCATGCTGCAACGCAACGATGGCCGCGCCCCGGATCAAATTCGCCCGATCAATTTCGAATTGAACATCGCGCCGCACGCGACCGGGTCCGTTTTGGTGGCAATGGGCAACACCCGGGTGATTTGTGGGGTAACGGTTGAAGAAACGGTTCCGCGTTGGATGAAAGAACAGAGCGTGACCGGGGGTTGGCTGACCTCCGAATATTCGATGCTGCCGTACTCGACTTCGACGCGCAAGCCTCGCGATATTTCCAAAGGCCGGCTGGACGGTCGCAGCACCGAGATCCAGCGACTAATCGGCAGATCGCTTCGGGGCGTAGTGGATCTTGAAAAGCTTGGACCCCGAACGATGTGGATCGACTGTGATGTTCTTCAAGCCGATGGCGGAACGCGGACGGCAGCGATTACCGGTGCGAGTCTGGCAGTCGCTCTAGCCTGCAGAAAAATAGCGAAAGACAAGAAAGTCGACGCGCCGCCGATCAAGAAACTGGTTGCGGCTGTCAGCGCTGGAATTCTCGAGGGCCAGCCTATTGTCGATCTTAATTATGAGGAGGACAAAGCGGTCACGGTCGATTTCAATCTGGTCGCGACCGAGGACGGCGATTTCGTCGAAGTGCAGGGTTCAGGCGAAGAGTCGACCTTCACCGAGCATGAGCTCGATCAAATGATGACCCTGGCACGAAAAGGGATCGCGGATTTGATTGCCGCGCAGCGCGCGGTGCTGGCCCGGATCATGGTTTCGCCGCCGGCCAGCTAGTTGATAATTGATCGGACGCCCGCCCGCCACGGCGGGACAAGCTTTAGTTGAGAGTTGGCACCTTCTGCGCTAACAAGCCGCAGGCTCGAATCGATAATGAAGAAAGCGCTTATCACCGGAATAACCGGGCAGGACGGAAGTTATCTGGCCGATCTCTTGCTCGAGAAGGACTACGAGGTGCACGGAATCATCCGGCGGGCGAGCACATTCAACACCTCGCGGATCGATCATCTTTACGCCGATCCGCACATCAATGGCGTCCGAATGTTTCTTCATTACGGGGATCTGAGTGACTCGGTGAACTTGGTGAAGTTGCTCTACGATTTGAAGCCGGACGAAATTTATCACCTGGCCGCGCAAAGCCACGTGCGGGTGAGTTTCGATATTCCGGAATACACTTCGGACGTTACCGGTGTCGGCACCATCCGAATCTTGGAAGCGATCCGCGAGGTCGGATTGCGTTCGCGTTTTTATCAGGCATCGAGCAGCGAAATGTTCGGTAAAGCGCAAACCGTCCCCCAAAGTGAGAAGACTCCGTTCTGGCCGCGCAGTCCTTACGGCGTCTCAAAAGTTTTTGCCTACTGGGCGACGGTGAATTACCGCGAAAGCTACGGGCTGCATGCGAGCAACGGGATCCTTTTCAACCATGAAAGCCCGCGCCGCGGCGAAACATTTGTGACTAGAAAGATCACGCGCGCGGTGGCGGCGATCAAACAGGGACTGCAAAAGGAACTGTTCCTCGGAAACCTGGAGGCGAAACGGGACTGGGGTTACGCGCCGGAGTACGTGGAGGCGATGTGGCTGATGTTGCAGCACGATAGCGCGGACGACTTTGTGATTGCCACTGGCGAAACGCATACCGTTCGGGAATTTGCCGAGACCGCGTTTGCGTGTGTCGATCTTGATTGGAAGAAATTCGTGAAACATGATCCGCGTTACGAGCGGCCGGCCGAAGTCGATCTCCTGATCGGCGATTCAACCAAGGCGAAAAAGATTCTGGGCTGGGAACCCAAGGTGCGGTTCAAGGATCTGGTGCGCATCATGGTGGATGCGGACATGGCATTGCTCTCGCGGGAAATGCCGCGCAAACAGCTGGGGAAATTGCCTTGATATTGTAGAGGCGCGTGTCCTCACGCGCTTGCGGCTGAAGACAGCCGCCCCTACAACATCTACCGAATGACCCCGATGGCGTGGTTCGTCTCCGCCATCTGCGTAGCTGAACTAAGTTCCGGAATTACCGCGGTCAGCGGCGAATCGATGATCGACACCTCCGCGCCTGGACCGACCTGGCTGTAAAGATTAATGATGTCGACCGAACGCATGCGAATGCAGCCGTAGCTCGCCGGCCGGCCGATGTTTCGCTCTTCCGGCGTGCCGTGAATGTAAATGTCGCGACCAAATGCGTTCGCGATTCTGCGCTTCGCGGCCGCGCAACCAGATGATTCGCGTCACAATCGGATCGCGTCCCGGCGCATTGACCGCAACGACTTCGCCGGTCCGGCGGCGATCTTTGAAAACGGTTCCGGCCGGCGCGCCGTCGCCGATTTTGTTCGCGATTTCGAGTTCGCCGAGCGGCGTTCCAAAACTTCCGGGCCGATCGCCCAATCCAAATTTGGAGGTCGAAATCGGATAGGTGGCGACGAGATTTCCTTTTTCGAGAAGCGCCAGCTTCTGGTCGTGAACGCTGACGACGATGTGATGCTCGGTGTCCCGCGGCGCGGCGCAGGAAGCGAGAAGAATTGCGAACGCGGCAATGAAAAGGAACCGCGCGACGATGTCGATCTTTCCCGAAAAAATCTTACCCACGATCAAATCGGAAGAATTCTTGTGCAGTTGCGGTCGTTGCGCCAGCGATTTCTTCCAAAGAAATGCCGCGAGCCTTCGCGATCTCCTCGGCGACGAGGCGGGTGTAAGCCGGTTCGCATCGTTTTCCGCGATACGGAACCGGCGCGAGATAGGGGCAATCGGTTTCGACCATGAAACTATCGAGCGGAATCTTCGGCGGCGACTTCGCGAACTTGTTTCCCGTTCTTGAACGTGACGATTCCCGTGAACGAAACGAGATGGCCGAGACCGAGAACTTCATTCGCTTGTTCGAGCGTTCCGCCGAAGCAATGAAAAACGCCGCTCACCTGCCGGCCGTACTCCCGCAAAATTTGCAGAGTATCGTCCCAGGCGTCGCGCTGATGAATCACCACGTTAAATTTTAATTCAACGGCCAGATCGAGAAGTTGCTCGAATAACTCCGCCTGTTTCGCCTTGTAGGCGCCGTCTTCAATCGTTGCTTCAATTTGCTCTTCGGTCGTGCTTTGGAGCGCATTGAAAACCTGAACGTCCTTTCGTTTCGCTGCTTCGACGCTTGGCAGGTAGTGATAATCGAGACCGATTTCGCCGATCGCCACCACGCGTGGATTCTTCGCCAGCTCGCGTAACGGCGCGATGACATCTTCCTCCACTTCGTGCGCGTAGGTCGGATGAACTCCGATAACAGCAAACACGTTCGAATATTTCTCGGCCAACTCGACCGCGCGTCGGCTGCTCTCAACCGACGTCCCGATGGTAATGATGCGCGTTACGCCCGATTCAGTCGCCCGGCGAAGAACATCATCAAAATCCGGCGCGAAGTCCGGATAATCGAGATGCGCGTGAGTCTCGATTAGTTGATGGTTGATGGTTGATGGTTGATAGCTCACGCGGAAGCCCTTTTTCTATCAACTAAAAACCATAAACTTCTTCCGCCTTACCATTCAATGACGGTGCTGGCCCAGGTCAGTCCGCCGCCGAACACAACCATCAACACATAATCGCCGTGTTTGATCCGGCCCGTGCGATTGGCTTCGTCGAGGGCGATGGCCACAGCCGCGGCCGAAGTGTTGCCGTACTTGTCCAAGTTTACGTAGAAACGATCGAGCGGAATCTTCAATCGGTCGGCGATCGCTTCGATGATGCGCAAGTTCGCCTGATGTGGAATCACGCAGGCAATGTCGTCGGCGGTCAAGCCGGCGTCGGTCAAAGCTTTTTTCGACGCGCCCACCATCGCGATGACGGCTTGTTTGTAAACCTCTTTACCCAGCATGTGAATCGTCGCCAGGTTCATGTCGACATTGTCGCGCGTGATTGGACAACGCGATCCGCCGCCAGGCATGAACAAAATATCAGTGAATTGACCGTCGCTGCCGATGTGGGTGCTGATCACGCCGTGGTCGCTGCCGCGATGACGCAACACCGCCGCGCCGGCGCCGTCGCCAAAGAGCACGCAAGTATTTCGATCGGTCCAATTCGTGATCGAGGTTAATTTTTCGGCGCCAATCACCAGCACTGTGTCGTGGGTATGCGAGGTGATGAATTGTTGCGCGATCTCGATTCCAAAAAGAAAACCGGCGCAAGCGGCTGAGATATCGAGACAGGCGGCTTTTTTCGCGCCGATTTTTTTCTGCACGAAACACGCGGTCGCGGGAAACAGCATGTCCGGAGTCGCAGTGGCGACCAGGATCAGATCGATTTCCTCCGGCTTGACCTTCGCCTGCTCGAGCGCATTGAGCGCGGCCTTGGTGGCCATGTCGCTGGTCGTCTCGTCCTTCGCGGCGATCCGGCGCTCTTTGATTCCGGTCCGAACGGTGATCCACTCGTCGCTGGTATCGACGATCTTGGTTAGATCGTCGTTGGTGAGGCGTTTGTCCGGCACGTAGCTACCGGTGCCGACGATCGAAACGGTCCGGCGCGCTTTAGCGGATTGCGGCCGCGGGTTCGAGCGAGGCTGTCGTTTCATGATAACGGCGAACTTCCTCGACGATATGCGGGTTGAGTTTTTGTTCAATCGACTCGGCCGCTACTCTCAACGCGTTCTTGATCGCGAGTGGGGTGCTTGCGCCGTGGGCAATAATGCAAATGCCATTGACGCCGAGAAGCGGGCTACCGCCGTAATATTCGTAGTTCGTTTTGTCCTTGATGGCTAAAAACGCGTCCTTGGCCAGAAAGGCGCCGGCTTTCCGTCGGGGCGATCGGGTCAATTCGTGCTTCAACCATTTGAAGATTGCGACGGCAATCGATTCGCACGTTTTCAGGATCACATTGCCGACGAAGCCATCGCAAACCACGACTTCGACGGGATCTTCAAAAAGATGGCGGCCTTCAATGTTGCCGCGGAAGTTGAGCGAAGTTTTCTTCAACATCTTGAAGACTTCCTTGGTCTTTTCCGTTCCTTTTACATCTTCCTCGCCCAGTGAGATCAGGCCAACCCTGGGGCTTTTGTAACCGAGCACATGGCGCGAATAAACCGAGCCCATGATCGCGTACTGCACCAGATGTTCCGGACGCGCGTCGATATTGGCGCCGGCGTCGACCAAAACGAAAACGTTGAATTGAGTTGGAAGCACCGCCGCAATACCCGGCCGATCAATTCCTTCGAGGGTGCGCAATTTGATCATGCTGGCAGCAACTGCGGCGCCGGTGTGGCCTGCGCTAACGATTGCATCCGCCTGTCCGTGTTTCACCAAATCAACCGCGCGGCTGACTGACGAATCCTTCTTCCGGCGGACGGCCGACCACGCCTTGTCGCTCATGTCGACGACTTGAGTCGAATGCACTATCTCGACGCGGCGGTCGTTGCACTTATGCTTTTTCAGCTCGGCCTGGATCTGGGCGGTGTCGCCGACCAGGAAAAGTTTATTAATGTGCGGGTAGGCGCGCAGCGCCATAACGGCACCATGCACAAGATAGGACGGTCCGAAATCGCCGCCCATCGCGTCCAAGGCGATCTTCATCGGAAGGAAATTTTGCGGTCTTTAGCCGCTGTTTGCAAAACGAAAATCCTCTCGTCTAGGATTTGCCCTCGACGGTCAAGACCTGGCGGCCTTTGTAATAGCCGCAGGAGGAACAGACGGTGTGACCCGCGACCGTACTCCCGCACTGTGGACATTTCGTGAACTGCGGACGATGCCAGCGGTTGGCCGCTTTACGCGTGCGGAGGCGCATTTTGGAGGTTTTGCGTTTTGGAACTCCCATAGGAAGCGAAACAGGAAAGCAGGAAATCAGCAAAAAACAAGGGACGTTGAGAGGTTGAGTCGTTGAGAGGTTGAGAAGAATTGCGTGGCGTCAGGCGGTCGTCTCAACGACTCAACCGCTCAACATCTCAACTTTTTAGCTTCAATTGGTCGAGCGCGCTCCAATCGGCCTTTGGTTTCGTCTCCGGCGGGGCCACCTCGGAAGGCCTGGCGCTGCATACCCGGCCCCCTTCGCGATCACACCGAGGATGGGCGGGCAGGTTCAGCAAAAGGTCTTCGCGCATGAACGGCGAAAGATCCACCGTCTCCGGGCCGCTCAACTCTGTGTGCACCGCGAAGGCCGGAACTTTGATTTGATGGACAAACTTTTCGAGGCACCCGACGCAGGTGAGCTCGACCGGTTGTTCCAGAAAACCATTTGCCCAGAGTGCGCCTTCAGCCACACCGAGGTCGATGCTGTATTTCATCGGCCCGGCGCAGTGAACTTCTTCCAGTTCTAGGTCCGAAAGAAGACAATCTTCTTCGCCTTCAAGGTGCAGTCCCTCCGGCGGAACCTGTTTCAGATGAATCTTCACGCCCGACTCCTCGCTTATCGTTCGAATTTCTTACCCAAAGCGGCGGCCACGATTCCCGGCACAAACTTGGAAACATCGCCGCCCAGGCGCGCAACCTCTTTCACCAGCCGCGAGCTCAAGTAGGTGTATTCCTCTTTCGGCATTAAAAAGATCGTTTCTACGGTGCCTTCCAGTTTTCGATTCATCAGGGCCATCTGAAATTCGAACTCGAAATCGGAAACCGCGCGCAATCCGCGGATCACGGCGATTGCCTTCTCCGTCCGGGCAAATTCCACCAGGAGCCCGTCAAATTGCGCAATCCGCACATTATCGATCTTACCGACAGTCTGCTTAAGCAAATCTAGCCGCTCCTCCAGGGGAAATAACGGCTGCTTCTCGTCGTTATGAGCGACTGCGACGATTACTTCATCGAAAAGTTTTCGGGCGCGCTCGACCACATCGAAATGGCCGTTGGTGACCGGATCGAAGCTTCCTGGATAAATTGCGCGTTTCATTTGTGGCAAAAAGTCGCAGAGGAAATTCAAGATGCAAAGGCAAGGTGGATCGAGCAGTTTCTTGCTCGATTTTGATTCAGGCGGCGCGGCCGCATTCATTTGGCGTCGCCCGCGGCGCGGTCGAGCCACCCTTTATTCGTCGATTTGCCGAATGGTGCGCGAAAGAGGAAGATTGTTGTTCGGCCCGATGATGAATCCGCCCACATACAAGAAGATCGCGGTCGCCAGCACATTTTCGCCCCGGTTCGAGCAAGTCCTGTCCGAAGCGAAAAGAATTCGAGACCGTTTGGGCTCGAGTTTGAGTTTGATTTACATCGGCGAGCGCAATGACGAGACTTCGAAGAAATTCGCGGCAATTTTCGACCGATTGCGATTACCGAGTGATTCGCCGGTTCACTATGGCCAGGGAGATCCGGCTGAAGGGGTTTTGCATGCGATCGCTGAGAATGACGTCGATCTGATAGTTGCGGGCGCGTTGGAGAAGGAATCGGCGCTGCATCCGTTTCTGGGAAACGTGGCCCGGCGACTTCTGCGCGAAGCGCCCTGTTCGGTTGTCCTCTTTACTCATCCCGAAGCCGAGCCCAGGCCGCTGCGGCGGATTGTGTTTGTAGTCAATTATTCGGATCACGGGCTGCGCGCGTTTAAGCAAACGGTCAAACTCGCGGAAGTGGAATCGAGCGAGTTTCTCTACGCGATTCGCGTTTACACAACGTTCGACGAAGTGCGGGCGTCCACCTTTGTTGATAACGGCGGCGGCGCAATTCGGCCCCGGACGTTCAAAGAGGAAGAAAACGCGCTGGAGGAATTTGTGCTCGCGGCCGGCGATACCCGGGTCCCAATCGACGCGCGTTGTATTCGTGGCAACACCGGTTTTGCGGCCTCTGATTTTGTGAAAGCGGTCGAAGCGGACCTGATGGTCGTGCCGGTGCATAAGGACGAAAATTCCGCGGAGCGGCTGCCGAATCATCTTGCCTGGATTGCCGATGTGATCCCATGCAATCTCTGGCTCGTTCGCTGATAAGATCCGCCCTCACCTCAAATCCTCTCCCTCAGGGAGAGGAAGTCGCGAAGCGGCGGGTGAGGGTAAAAATCCAAAATGAATTCTGCGCCTGAATTTCATGCCTTTGGTTTGTCGCATATCGTCGTCATCCTGTTGACGATTGTCCTGCCCTTCGTGCTCGCGCTAATCGTGCATCGGACGAAATCTCCGCGACTGGAACGCTCGATCCGGCTGACGATCTCGGCGCTCCTCTTAATAAATTACTTCGCTTATGTGTTCGTCGCCCGAAACTTCGGCGTCGATCATTGGTACAAACTGCTGCCGCTCCAGCTCTGCGACTGGGCGATGGTCGTCATCATCGGCGCCCTTTGGACTGGGAACCGGCGATGGCTCGAGGTGGCTTATTTTTGGGGAATTGGCGGGACGCTTCAGGCAATCATCACTCCGAATCTGCAATTTGGATTTCCGGATTTGCGCTTCATCAGCTTCTTTGTGGCCCATTCCGGAATCATCATCGGCATTGTCTTCCTAATGCTGATCTACGGATTTCGGCCGCGCGCGATCGGAATCTTGCGCACCTTCGCATGGACGGAAGTTTACTTCGTGGTCGCTTTCACGATCGACCTGTTAACGGGCGAGGATTACGGTTTTCTACTTCATAAGCCGGAAGCGGCGTCGCTTTTGACTTTCCTGTCCGATTGGCGCCCGCTTTATTTGCTCGAGTTCCAGGTCCTGGCCTTCGTTTTCTTCGCCTTGCTCTATGCGCCATTTGCGATTGTCGATCTGGTAAGAGGCGAATCGCTAAGGAAGGCCGCCACTCTGCGGCAAACCGAAAATATGGGAACTAAGTCACCGAGCTAGCGGGAGCGTAAAGCATGAAAGCTCGCCACAGGACGAGTCCGTCCAAATGGCGGACAGGAAGGAACGCTTTAAAATTCCTGCGTTCCTGCTTTCCTTAGAGATATGGCGGTAAAGGTTTTACGCGTTGGCAAGGTCGCGATTGGCGGGAGGCGTCCGGCTTTTATTCTCGGTCCCTGCGTGATTGAGACTGAAAAGTTTGTCTGGCGGATGGCTCGCGAAATTTCGAAGATTTGCCGTAACGAAGATCTCGACCTGATTTTCAAGGCGTCCTATGACAAGGCGAA
This sequence comes from uncultured Verrucomicrobiae bacterium, assembly GCA_963817335.1. Lineage (GTDB taxonomy): Bacteria > Verrucomicrobiota > Verrucomicrobiia > Chthoniobacterales > UBA10450 > AV40. Next base: position 1,096,186 of record CAWFNX010000005.1, read on the forward strand.
CCGGACCTCGGTGAAGTCATTTCGCGGCTTGGCGTCGCAACAGGGCTGTGAGTTGCTGGCTGCGATTGGCCAGGAATTGAAAGTCCCGGTGACGACCGATGTTCATTCGCCGGACGAAGCAAAATTCGCCGGAGCGATGATCGATCTGCTGCAAATCCCGGCGTTCCTCTGTCGCCAAACAGATTTGCTGCAAGCTGCCGCGCAAACGGGACGAGCGATTAACGTAAAGAAGGGACAGTTTCTCGCGCCGTGGGATGTGAAGAACATCGCCGAGAAGCTGATCGCGTTCGGCAATGACAAATTCTGTTTTACGGAACGCGGGACCACGTTTGGTTACAATAACCTCGTGGCTGACATGCGATCGCTCTACTGGATGCGCGAAATCGGGTATCGCGTCATTTTCGATGCGACCCATTCCGTGCAGCGACCCGGCGGAGGAGGGGACAAGACTTCTGGCGACGGAGCCCTCGCACCAGTTCTGGCCCGCGCGGCGGTGGCCGCCGGTTGCGACGGCATTTTCATGGAGGTCCACGAAAATCCGGCGCGCGCTCTTTCCGATGCAGCCAACCAAATTCGGCTAAAGGATTTGCCGAAGCATCTGCGCATGTTAAAGGCTATTCATGCTGCCGTTTCAGGTAGGGGCGATTGACCCCAATCGCCAGGGTGCGGCGAAGGGGATCTTGCAAAAACTCGCGGTTCGAGCAAACCGCCCCACTCTGAGCTTAACTTTCTGTGGATTGTCGATTTTGCTGATGGCGCTAATCGCTGATCCCGCGGGTGCGGCGAAGCCAAAAGCCAAAAAGCAAAAGACCGTGGCGGAAGCGGAAACTCCGAGTGCGACCCCGAGCGACCAGAGTTTAGCGAACATTCCGCTCCCGATAGGCCACGAAGCCAAAGGGCTGGTTCTTCCCGATTTCGATCTCCAGGGCCATTTGCGAGGTCGATTCGAAGCTGAGAGCGCGAAACGACTCGACGAAGTCCACATTGGTTTCCACGCGTTGAAGATCATCACCTACACCGCCGAGAATCAGCCGGACCTGACGATTGAATTAAGTGAGTCGATTTTGAATATGAAGACGCGGATTCTCAGCTCGAATGAGCGGAGTTTGATCAAACGCGCCGACTTCAACATCGTTGGCGATTCGGTGGAGTTCGATACCAATTCGCGGGTCGGCAAACTAGTGGGCAACGTGAAGATGGTCATCACCAGCCAATCAAAATTGTTGAACACCCAAAACGAGTGAGCAGGCCGATCGTTCTTTTTTGCGTTGTTGTCTGGGCGCTGCCTTTTTATTTGGCCGGGCAGACGACTTCGCCTTCCGCTTCGTCCGCGCCCAAAAAAGAGAAAAAGGAAAAGTCGTCGCCCAAAGCGTCGCCTGACAAGAGTGCTTCCGTGCTCGGCCCGATGGGTGCGCAGTCGAACGAACCGATCACCACCGAGATTTATGCGGACGACGCTTTCTTTGATTCCAATAAAGACGTCGGCATCTTCAGTGGTCACGTAAAGGTGGCTGATCCAAGATTCAGTTTGCAGGCCGAGAAATTGACCGTTTACATCACCAAAGGCCAGAATCAGGGCTTGGAAAAGGCCGTCGCGGAAGGGAACGTTGCCGTTGTGCGAGACCGGCCTGATCCCAATGGAGGACCGCCGACCCGAGCGGTTGGCCGGTCCGATCAGGCGACCTACATCGCGACGACCGGTGACGTGGAATTGCGGGGGTCGCCACGAGTTCAGGAAGGGGTCAACACTCACATTGCTACGAGTCCGGACACGGTGATGGTTGTAAATCAAAAGGGACAATTAACGACCCACGGTCCGAGCCGGACCGAGATTCGGCAGGAACCGAAGACCGACGACCAGAAAGGCGATCAAAACGGCGAAAATAAAGACGAGAAGAAAGGCGACCAAAAAAACGAAAACAAAGCCGAGAAAAAAGCCGAAAAGAAAAACGAGACAAAGCCTGCGACGTCGCCGAAAACTTCAGCCACGCCATGATTAGCCAGTCGCCTGCTCAAACCGGACCCCAGGTTGCGACGCCGCCTGCCCCGAAGGCCGAGCACGTGCTCGAGACCGACCAGCTGGTAAAAATTTACGGCGGCCGCTCAGTCGTTAACGGGGTGAACATCAATGCGCGCGCCGGCGAAATCGTTGGATTGCTTGGTCCGAACGGCGCCGGCAAGACCACCAGCTTTTACATGATCGTCGGACTCGTTAGGCCAAACAGTGGCCGGGTAATGTTTTCAGGCACTGACGTGACCAATTACCCGATGTACAAACGCGCCCGCCTCGGAATGGGCTATTTACCGCAGGAGGAATCGATTTTTCGCAAAATGACGGTGGAACAAAACATCCTCGCGATCCTGGAGACCCTGCCAATCAGCAAAGCGGAACGAAAAAATCGGTGCGACCAGTTGCTTCACCAATTTGGAATCGAACGAATTGCCAGGAACCAGGCGTTGACCTTGAGCGGTGGCGAGAAACGCCGGCTAACCATTGCTCGATCGCTCGTCACCAAACCGAAATTGTTGATGCTCGACGAGCCATTCAGCGGCGTGGACCCGATTGCGGTTTATGATGTGCAGCAAATCATTGTGAACCTGCGCAAACTGGGCCTGGCGATTTTGATTACCGACCATAACGTCCGCGAAACATTGTCAATCGTGGACCGGGCTTATCTGATTTTCGAAGGCCGGGTCGAAAGCGAAGGGACCAAAGATTTTCTGATCAACGATCCGATCAGTCGTCAGCTTTATCTCGGCGAACGGTTCAGGATGTGACCGAATCCGCGTCGCGGATGCGGAATGACGAAGCACGAATCTCGAATGACGAAACAATAATCAATAACGTAACTTTGAAAGTTCGCCTCTTAAATTTTTGAGCTTTTGAAATTGTTTCGGAATTCGGATTTCGAGCTTCGAATTTTGCGAGTAACGGCACTCACCCATTCAGAATTGCGCGGCCCGTTCCCATCGCCACACCGCGAGGTTGTTTTCCGGATCAACTGCATCGCCAACCTTTCTGAATCCGCATTTTTCCAGGACCCGGGTGGACGCGTTCGTTTCGGGGAGAGTATGCGCGCGAATGGTTTTCACCCGAGGATCTCTTCTTGCGAATTCAATCAACGCTGTGGCCGCTTCGGTTGCGTAACCGCGTCTCTGATACGAGGGCGCAATTCCGTAGGCGATTTCAGCCACGCCGTTTGAATCCGGTGGACCGGGAAATCCGCACGTGCCTATCAGCACGTTGTCGCGCTTGTGAATAATGGCAAAGCCGAACAGCCACGGATCTGAGTGTTTCCCGTTTTCGACCCGCCGCATAAACTCCACCGAGGCGCTGAGGAACTGTTCTCGAAGTCGATCAGCGACTCGCAAGCTGGTGGTGTCCTCGAACTCCCTCTCGCTCCGAATCAACGCGCGCAAATGCCGCGGCAAATGCGGAACGACGATCAGATTTTCGGTTTGGGTGGTCATGGGACAACAGCAGTTGTAGGGCAAGCGCGCCGCTTGCCGATCTCAACCATGGCAGGCGCCCCGCCTGCCCTACAATTCGAAATGGCAGTTGCGGGTTGGAAATCACTCCGCTTCCGCGTTAGAAGTTAGGCGTCAATGAGCGAAACGGCAGCGGGACCCAGCAATCGAGCGACCGGTGGCCGGCGCGAAACCGTGCCAGTCGTCACGGTGGAAAGTTTCTACAATTCGCATGCCGAAAAGCTGCAAATGAAATTGGAAGGGCCGCGCGTCGGATTTCATCGGAAAATCCGGGAACCGACCATCAATCGCCCCGGTCTCGCCCTCTCCGGTTTCTACACCTATTTCGCCGAGAAGCGCGTCCAGATTTTCGGCGCGGCCGAGCATTCCTATTTGAAAAGCTTGGCTCCAAAAGTTCGAGCAAAACGGTTTCGCGAACTCTGCGCCCGGAAAATTCCCTGCATCGTCGTTTCCCGCGGACTTCATGTCGATCCCGTACTCCTCAGAGTCGCGGGCGAGGAAAAAATCGCGGTCTTCCGGACGCCGATGATCACGATGAAATTCATAAACGCCGCGACCATTGCGTTGGAAATGGATTTCTCCCCGACCTCCACCGAATTCGGCAGCATGGTCGACATTCTCGGCATCGGCGTCTTGATTCGCGGAGCGAGCGGCATCGGCAAAAGCGAGACCGCGCTGGGATTGATCGAGCGCGGCTACAGTTTGGTTGCGGACGACGTCACCCGAATGACTTCGATTGAAGGCCGCGAATTGATGGCGACCGCTCCCGAGTTAACCCGCAATCATATGGAAGTGCGCGGCATCGGAATTATTGATGTGGCCGCGGTCTTCGGTGTGGGCGCGATTCGGACGGAAAAACGGCTCGATCTTGTGGTCACCTTAGAGGAATGGGACAGCGTGGCGGAGATCGAGCGCGTCGGAATGGACCGCCAAAATTACGAAATTCTCGGATTGAAGGTGCCTCACGTCACAATTCCAGTGCGTCCGGGACGCGACATCGCGCGACTCATCGAAGTTGCGGCCATGGACCAAAAGCTGAAAGGGCTTGGTCGAAACAGCGCCGCGGATTTTAATACGAAACTGATCAATGTAATGGAGCCAAGATCGACAAATGGGCCTGCTTAGTCGTCGCGCGAGCGATGCCGCGCCAATCCAGAAAGTCGAAAAAGACGTACCGGTGGTGAACCGGTTGGGTCTGCACGCGCGTCCCGCGGCAATGTTTGTTCGCATCGCCAGCCGTTATCGCGCCGAAATCTGGGTGTCGAAGGAAGGTGAGGAGATCAACGGCAAGAGCATCATGGGATTGATGATGCTTGCCGCCGGTCAGGGATCGAAACTCCACATCCGCTGCGAAGGGTCAGACGCCGCCAAAGCGTTGGCCGAATTGGAGGAATTAATCAATGCACGCTTCCACGAAGATTGATTCCCCGATAGAATCGCACGCGGATGAGCGGCGGTAACAAAGAGATTCGGTTTCGTGGACTGGGCGTTTCGCCTGGGATAGCCCATGGCGTAATTCACGTCGTTCGCGACGACCTCGATGACGTCGTCCGGTATCGCATCGAGCCCTCGCAGATTGGAAATGAGATCGCCCGTTTCGAATCCGCCCTGGTCCAAACCCGCGTGCAAATCCTCGAGATGCAGCAGAAGATCGCAGAAGCGATCGGGGCCCAGGATGCGGCCATATTCGACGCGCACCTTCTCGTGGTCGAGGACCGGACGTTGATCGACGAAGTCTTACGTCGCCTCGAGGACGAACATTGCAACGTCGAATGGGTTTTTCAGGAAGTAGCGACACATTATGCCGAGACGCTAAGCAAGATAGACGACCCGTATTTGCGCGAGCGAGCGCTCGACATTCAGGATGTAACGAAACGAATCATCCGAAATTTACAAGGCAAAGCGCCGAAACCGTTTCTGACTTCTACGGAGCCGCACATTTTAGTCGCCCACAATTTGACGCCGTCGGACACCGCGGGCATGGATCGACAGATCGTTCTTGGAATTGCGACGGACCTGGGGAGCCGCACTTCTCACACTGCGATCATCACGCGCTCGCTCAATATTCCCGCGGTAGTGGGTTTGCACGATGCGACCCAAAAGTTGGAAACCGGCCAGCACGTTTTGCTCGACGGCTATACCGGTCTGGTCATTGTCGATCCAACTCCGGAAACGCTTTCCTATTACGGCGAAGTCCAGATCAGAAAAGGCCAGGTTGCGAAAGCATTGCGTCAGCTTCGGGAAACCAGCTCGACCACGGCCGATGGCCGGCACGTTGTGCTTTCCGCGAACATCGAATTGCCCAGCGACGTGGATGCCGTAACCGAAAATGGCGCAGAAGGCATTGGACTTTACCGGACCGAATTCCTCTATATCAACCGCGACACCCTTCCGACCGAAGAGGAGCAATATAAGATTTATCGCGAGGTCGCTGAACGGGTGCGTCCCAATCCGTTGATTATTCGGACGTTCGATCTGGGTGGCGATAAACTGGCCGTCGGCGCGCTTGATGTAGGCGATGAGCTGAATCCATTCCTGGGCTGGCGCGCCATTCGTTTTTGTCTCGAGAACGTCGATATTTTCAAAACCCAACTCCGCGCGATTATTCGGGCAAGCGCTGTCGGCAACGTGAAGGTGATGTTCCCGATGATTTCGGGTCTCGAAGAACTGCGCCGTGCCCGGGAGGTTTTGGAGCAATGCCGCCAGGAAGTGGGTGATGGCGCAGGCGCGAAGATGGAAGTCGGCATAATGGTTGAGGTTCCAAGCGCAGCAATCTCGGCCGATCTGCTGGCGCGCGAAGTCGATTTCTTCAGCATTGGAACCAACGACCTGATCCAGTATGCCATCGCAGTCGACCGGGTGAACGAACGCATCGCCCATCTTTACGAGCCGACTAACCCCGGAGTGGTGCGTCTGCTGAAAATGATCGCGGACGCGGCGCACTCCAACAAAATCTGGGTGGGCGTTTGCGGCGAAATGGCCGCCGACGTCGCGCTGATTCCGTTGCTGCTTGGCCTGGGTGTCGACGAATTAAGCGTCGGCGCGACCTCAGTCCCGCGGGTTAAAATGGCGGTGCGCAATCTTTCAGTGCCGGAATGCCAGGAACTCGCGGCCCAGGCGCTTCAGTTGCAAACGTCGTCTGAAATCCTGGGCCGCTGCCTCGAACTCGCGACCAAGCGTTACGGGGACCTGCTTGGCTGAGGTCGCGGCCGTTCACCGAACGGGCATTGGCGATTGGGTCAATCGCCGCTACCTGACTGTCTTGAACAGCTTCCTTTGGCAGATGCCGATCTTTGATTAAGTTCCAACTCCTGCTCCATGAAGTTTTTGGCTCGTCTCAAGTCGCGCGGAAAATCGCGCAGTAAACTTTTTCGTTACGGTTGGAAAATTAGTCTCGTAATTCTGATCGGCGGCGGGGCGTTGGCGTTGCTGGTCTTTTACGGAGCATGGGCCGCCAGTTTCGACATGAAGAAGGTCGGCGCGATGCCCGAGCGCAACACGGTTTTTGATGTCGACGGGAAAATTTACAGTCGACTGGCTGGATCGAACCGGTTGCGCGTTTCCCTGGATGAAGTGTCGCCTTATTTCATCGATGCGTTGCTCGCGCGCGAAGACACCCGCTTTTACCAACATCCCGGCGTCGATTGGCACGGAATCCTGCGCGCCTTGGTCCGCGATGTTTTGACCCACTCGGCCAAGGAAGGCGCGAGCAGCATTACTCAACAGCTCGCGCGCAACAGTCTTCCCCTTGGTGGCCGAAATCTGAGTCGCAAGTTGCTTGAGGCCATGGTCGCGTTTCGGATCGAGCACGAATTTTCGAAGAAGGAGATTCTCGAACTCTATGTGAACCGGATTTATTTCGGCGCCGGCTGTTACGGAATCGAAACCGCCTCGCAAGCGTATTTCGGCAAGCACGCGAAGGAACTCAATCTTCCTGAGGCAGCGTTGCTCGCCGGGCTGATTCGGAGTCCAAACCGGTTTTCGCCGTTAAAGAATCCCGAAGGCGCAGCGACCGAGCGCAACGCGGTGTTGGAGCGCATGGTGGAGCTGAAAAAGCTTTCCCGTGCGGACGCGAACCAAGCGAAGCTCGCCAAGGTCAATGCTCATCCAAAACGGCTGCTTCAGGTCCAGGAAAATTACGCGATGGATGCGGTCCAACGCGATTTGAACCTGATTATGACCCAGGACCAGATCGACAACGGCGGATTATTCATCTACACCACGCTCGATCCCAAAGTTCAGGACGCGGCGCAGCAAGCTCTGGAAACGCAGCTCACGAAGATCGAGCACCAGAGCAATTTCAATCATCCGACCAAAGCTAATTATCATCCGCCGGAAAACGGCGAAGACTCGTCAATGCCGTATTTGGAAGGCGCGGTCGTCGCAATCGACAACGCCAGCGGCGGAATTCGCGGACTGGTCGGGGGCCGCGATTATTCGCAAAGCAAATTCAATCGCGCGCTGCCGCCGGCGAATCGCCAGGTTGGTTCCGCATTCAAACCGTTCGTTTACACCATCGCCTTTTCGGAAGGAATGCTCCCGGGCGCGTCGATTAGCGATAGTCAGATTCAACCGGGTGAAATCGACGGCGCCGGAACATGGTCGCCGGCAAATTCCGACGGCACCTATGGCGGAATCCAGCCGTGTTCTTACGGTCTGATTCATTCGCGCAACACCATGAGCGTGCGGGTTGGACAATTCGCCGGACTCGACGCCGTTCAGAAAATCGCGACCACCCTGAACCTCAGCGACAACGTTCCCCACGGCCCGGCGATTTACATCGGTTCGTTCGAAACCAACCTCAAAGATCTCACGGCCGCCTACACGGTTTTTCCAAACGGCGGCGTGCGCAAACAGGCTTACATCATCGAACGGATCGACGATCCTGAACACCGGCCGATCTATCGGGCATCCCATATCGCGGCGCCGGCCCTCGATCCAAGCGCTGCCTGGATGACTTCGCAATTGATGGAAGAAGTTCTCACCCGCGGAACTGCCGCTGCAGCGCGTTCGTTAGGCTTTAAGTTGCCGGCCGCGGGAAAAACTGGAACGACCAATGATTACAAGGACGCGTGGTTTGTCGGTTACACGTCGGCGGTCACTTGCGGCGTCTGGGTGGGATTCGATCAACCAATCACAATTATCCCGCACGGTTACGGCGCGGCCCTGGCCTTGCCGGTTTGGGTCCAAGTGATGAACAGAGCGGCCACAACTTATCCGCCAACGGACTTGCAACCGACGATGCCGATCGAGCACGCGTTGGTTTGTTCGCAATCAAATCAGCTCGCAACGACCGGATGCGAGGCAGCCGGGACCGCCTACGAAGTCGATATTCCGGCGGACAAAGTGCCGACTGCACCGTGCGAAATTCATGGCGGCGACCAAATGCAATTTGCCCAAAAACTGAATCCTTTCGGAAAGAAGGCTGCCGAGTTTCCAAACAAGCTCTTTCAATCGTTTAAGAAAATCTTCGGCGGAAAATAGCCGGCACGCTCGGATCGATTATGTCGCGCAATTACGAATTTGTGCAGGTTGACGTTTTTACCAGGATGCGGTTGGTCGGAAATCCCCTTGCAGTTTTTGGTGATGCGCACGGATTGAGTGATGAAGAGATGCAAGCACTGGCCCGGGAGATGAATCTCTCGGAAACAACGTTCATCCTGCCACGCGAGCCGGAGATCGAATCTCGTGAAGGAATCAAAGTGCGCATTTTCACCGTTGCGGAAGAGCTGCCATTCGCCGGACATCCAACGCTCGGAACTGCGCTTTGCCTTTATGCCCTGCGCGGCCCGGCCGAAGAAATCGTTCTCGATCTTAAAGTGGGCAAAGTTCCAGTGCGATTCACGCCGGATTCGGGCAATGAAAAAGTTCAGCGGGTCGACGGCAAAATTTTCGGCGAAATGCGTCAACGTGATCCTGAATTTGGCCAGACCTTCTCGCGGGATGACGTAGCGCGCGCTGTTGGAATCGATTCTAACGAAATTGCCTCCGAGTGGCCTTGCCAGGTTGTCTCGACCGGATTGGCCTTTGCGATTGTGCCATTTCGAAATTTGAAGGCCCTGACGAAGTTTAAACCTGACATCAATCGCGCGGCCGCGTTTCTCGAAGGAACCGATGCGCGCTTTTTTTATTTCATGTGTCCTGAAGCCGAGGGAAAGATGCGCGCTCGAATGTTCTTTTACGGTGGAGAAGATCCCGCGACCGGATCGGCTGCCGGATGCGCTGCGGCGTGGATGGCAAAACATGGAGTCGCGAACTCAGACCAGCAGGTGGTTATCTGGCAGGGGGTGGAGGCCGGAAGGCCGAGTGAAATTTTTGTTCGCGCGAACTGCGAAGGCGATCGACTCACCAATGTTCGCGTCGGTGGTTACGCCGCGGAAGTTTTGCGCGGAACTGTGACCCTCTGATCGATTTAAGCGGGCGCGGTGAGGAAGAGCGGGTCCCCCGATCGGACTATAAGCGTGTCGGACCTTGGTCCAATAGGAGGGACGGGGGCAGGAGGCGTAATTTGAACAAGAAGAAGGAACGATCTATGAAGGCAAAACCTATACTTTTCTTGAGTTGCTTTGTTGCAGTGACGTTGGCCGTGTCGGTAGTCACGGCCGCGGCACACGGTAATTTCGCGCGGAGTGGTGGTCAGCATTGGGGTGGCGGGCAGCATTGGAGTGGTGGCCAGCATTGGAATGGCGGCAATTGGGGTGGCAATTGGAATCATCACCATAATCACTTTAATAATGTCACCTTCATCGGCGGTTTTGGTGGCTTCCCATTCTGGGGCTACCCGTGGGGCTGGGACTACCCGTATGGATATTACGGGTCTTATCCCTACGGCTACTACGGCAACGGGTACTACAGCCGCGGGTACTACGGGAGCGGTTACGGTTATCGTTACGGCCGCGGCTATGGCTACCGGAATCTCCGCACCTATTACGGTCATCACGGGCATCACTATGGCTACGTCAGCTATGGCCACCGGTCTTCTGGCACCTATCACGGTCGTCACGGGCATCGATAGCTATTGCGGTGCAAAGCCGTCTTCGCTACGGCACAGCTTCAACTCGGCCATGGCGGATGCGGGCGTTTCACAAGAAATCCGCATGAAGCTAACGGGCCACGCGAGCGCAGAAAATGAACAAGGGCTACTCTCATCACGAGCTTGAACCACTCCGGGCAGCGGTGCGCGCTATTCCCTCAATCGGACTCTAAACGCCGATCTTTGATTGCAAATGATTGCAAACAGCTCCCGACCGTTGCTACAAATCTTAGCTGGTCAGTGGTTGGCTTCATCGATTGGTTCGGTTCCATCGTATCACAATGACACGGCCGGGGCGGCGACGATGAATACGCCCAAGGTAAGGGCAGGGCAATTCTTGCCTGATCAAACCCAAATTACGAGGGGCCAGGTTCCTGTCCCAAGCAAAGGTTTATCTTCCACGAAAGGAGATTTTCTAGATCAATGACGACGATTGCAGCCCGGTTCCCAGATGAATCCGTCGAACTCGACCATGTCGAGAAGCGCAGGGTTTTGACGGGTCTCGAAGTCATGTACGAGGGTGGCCCGCTCCACGGCAAAACCGAGGATTTCCCTAACCGCGACTCTGAGCGTGTCGTGGTTGGCCTCCACCGGCGTAATTGGCATTTCTTTGAAACGTATAAGCGCACGATTTGCGTCGATATCCGCAGCCACCGAACGATCTTTCGGTACGCCGGCACTTTCAAACCCAACAAAAGCAGTTGGTGGAAGAGGCTGCTCACGGTGCTTTGCCTCCGCAAACTGAAGCCCATCGTAATATAATTGGAACGGAGCCTTCGCGCTCTACCTCGGATTTCGGAATCACAAGGCGCACGGCTAAGAACCTAACTATAGGATAACCGACAACTTCGACGGTCATCCAGCGTATTAGCCAGCAAGTCCGACTTTGCTCAAGTTGTCGCGGACGGGAACGATGTATCCTGCCGACGTTTTAAACCGGTACCGTTTAGCTCGGTCACGGAGCCCTGCGTATTGGCGTTGGAGTAGGAGTCGGCGTCGGCGAGGAAAGCGGGGGCGTTGGGGTTGGAGTCGGGGTCGGCGTAGGCGAGGAAAGCGGAGGAGTTGGCGTTGGAGTAGGTGTGTGCCCAGGCGTTGGAGTCGGGCTTGGACCGCATCCACGTCCATGTTCGCACGGAGTGGGAGTTGGAGTCGGGCTTGGACCGTCGCGATCAGCGAATGCGTCCTGCTGTGAGGCGCCGCTGATTGCCACGCGCCCGTCTACCCATCCCGATAGGTGCAGGTTTCCCGTAGAGGAGGCGTAGTCGTAGTCGCTCACATACGTCGGGCCGATCCCGGGGTCAGGTTGCGCGGGCAGAGGACTTACGACGTCCGAGAACGTACTATCAGGCAGCCATGTCACGCCATTGTCGGTGGATTTGCGCGACCATATTCTGTAACACGGAACGGTTGAATCACCACGAGTACAGCTAACGCTCTCACGCGCGTCGTACCACGTTGCGAACAAAGTGCCGGACTCGCTTACGGAAAGGGTAGGCTCCCACTGAGGACGGGTGGTGGAATCGGTATTCAACTTCAGCGGCGCGCTAAAAGTCACGCCACCGTCAGTGGAACGGATGTAGTAAACGTCGCCCGGGTCGGCCCCTGCGCCATGCTGGGCGTAAACTAGGTGAACGATGTGATTCAACGCGGCCGGCTGACCCCAACCCTCGTGTCTCCAATAACCACCGCCATCGGAAAACATATCGGCGAAGTAACCAACAGCGGTGACACCGGGTCCGGGAAAACTGGGACCGGTGTAGGTGTTGGCCCAAGTGTTGCCGCCGTCAGTTGATTTGAAGATGAGATTTGTATCGTTGTGGGGAAAGCCTCCTCCGCCTTCGTCCATGCCGGCGATGTACACGTCGCCTGTCATCTTGTCGCCGGTGATCTGGACGTTGCGGATGAAGTTAGCCTGATTGGCAACCGTTATCGGGCTGTGCCAGGTACTCCCGTTATCGGTGGAGTAGGTAACGAATAGGGCGCCGACACCGACATTGAAGTCGTTCCAAGAAATGTACATCCGTCCAGGGAAGGAAGAGGATGAATTGTTGTCGGCCCAGCCAGATTCGCGATCATCGCCGCCGTTGTTGTGAACGCAGAAATGGGTCCAGCTATTTGGGTCCTGAGGAGTCGTGGACTTATACCCGCCGATGGTGCAGGTCCCGTTTCCGTCCAGCCAGACGGTGAACCAAGTTGAGCTTGGCTTGTTGTACAGAACAACCGGATCGCCAAAGGTATTGTCGAAGGGACTTTGACCGTTGGTCCGAGTGAGTCGAGTAAAGGTGTTGCCGCCGTCAGTCGAAACCGATGCTCCCGCAATGTTGATGGGAGAAGCGTTCCTGCCCCTGGAGTCGTTATACCCGATGACTATCTGGAGCGGATTATCCGGGTTACTGGCAGCGAAGGTGGTGGATTGGGTCACGTTGGGGGAGGTTTCGGTGCCGGTAATCAGGTCAACATCGGATGTGCCAAAACTATTGGGGGTTGGCGCCAGTTCTTCGATGGTGCCATTGGAAGAGGCGTCGACATTAGATCCAGCCCCACCCTGTGTCGCGCCGCACGCCATCATGATGGCTGCAGCCCGGAAGTTCATCTGCTTGTCGATGCCCAGCTGATCAATGCGTGAACAGTCAAAGCCAACAGGGACGAGCGGATCGGCGGAACTGATGATGATGTTATCCTGCCGCTGCGTTCTTGCTACATCAAAGTCAGGCACCCGATTCGCCGTGGCAAACAGCGCCAGAAACTCGCCGGCTATGACGAAAAACAGACTGGCTAAAATACGGAGATTAAAGAAGGCCGACTGAGAAGATTTCTTTCTCATTAGGAGATGAGGCACCATTTCACGATTTGGGCTCCGTCTTCTTTCGTCGCAATTATTGCACCGCTGCCGACACCGTGGTCAAGCCTTTCCTCTGATTTTTGGAAGGGTGACAAACCGGACAACTAGGTCGCGAACCAACAGAACAACGATCACCATCGGCCAGAAAACAACGCGCAAATATCTATTCGCGGTCCTCTTGGGTGAATGCCAGTTTTGCTTCGAAAGCCGAGCTGCTTATCCCGCGAACATGAATCTTTCCACAAGACCTTCGGGTCGCCCTTTTGCCAGACCCGCGTCAAAGCCGAATCAACAGGTGAATGGTCCAGGAATTCCTAAGGCCGAGTTCCTTTGCGCCGGCGCCGTATTTCTTGCTGTGCTCCTTCTTTTTAACTGGACGCTCGCTCCGACGGTTACGCTGACCGACAGCGGCGAATTGATTTTGGCCGCTCAAGGGCTTGGGGTGGCGCATCCGCCGGGCTTTCCTCTCTGGGTCATTCTCGCCCATCTCGCATCGCTCGTGCCTTTGGGAAACGTTGCGATGCGGATCAATTTTTCATCTGCCCTTTTCGCCGCGCTCGCCTGTGCCGTGCTCACTCTTGTTGTGGCGGAATTAATGATCACTGCTGCCTATCTCCCTGCTTGGAAGCAGAGAAGCGCGCCGCAGAGGAAAGGGGCTGCGGATTTGGGCATTGACTACCTTTTGGTCTGCGCGCCTGCAGTTGCTGCCGGCTTACTCATGGCATTCTCGCGCACGCTCTGGTCGTATGCGACGATAGCCGAGGTCTATACTCTTAACACGCTGCTTATCCTCATTGTCTTCTTTCTGATGCTTCGGTGGCGGCGGTGCATCATTGCGGACCGAAAGGATAAAGGGAAGGCGGTCACCATCCACGACTCCTTGCTTTACGGCGCGGCCGCGGCGTTTGGCTTGGGGCTGGGCGTCCATCACGTCACAATGGCACTGACGCTTCCGGCTGTAGCGTTTGTCGTTTACAGGACTGAAGGCCTCAGATTTTTTACGAGTCGCCGGCTGGTATACGCCGCGCTGATTTCGATTTCGGCTATGGTCGCTGTATATGTCTATTTGCCGTTTGCGGCGTCCCGCTCACCTCTTATCAACTGGGGCAATCCGCGTTCGCTGCAAGAAATCTGGTGGCACATCACGGGTAGACAATATCAGGTATTCCTCTCCTTCACGCCGACGATAATGGGAGAGCAGTTTGTTGAATTTTGCCGAATGCTCCTGCGCGAATTCGGGCCTGCCTGGCTGCCTTTGCCGCTGGCGCTTGTTTTTGCGGGTTTCGCCACCGCTTATAGGCAAGACCGCACAGCCTTCTGGTTTCTGTTGTTTATTGTCATCGCTAACTTGGCCTACGACCTCAGCTACCAAATCGCGGAGGACAAAGACGCGTACTACCTGCCGGTATTTATCTCCGTCGCGATCGGTGCCGGATTCGGAATCCGTTGGTTGATCCAGATGACTGCTGTGAAGTCGATGTCGTTCGGAACATCGTGCGGTGTCGCCGCGATAGCTGTTGTGCTTGCATCTGCGATAGCGTTTGCGGGGAACTGGCCGTTCAACAACCGCAGGCATTACTTCATCGCGCATGATTACGTTGAAAATCTGCTCAGCGCGATCGAATCCAATGGTCTCTTACTGACCCAGGACTGGCAGGTCGCGTCCCCAATGTTTTATGCGCAGCAGATAGAACAGCGCCGTCGCGATGCAAAAATCGTTGATGTTAATCTGCTGCGGCACTCGTGGTACTTCGATTATCTAATACGCACTTATCCTGATTTGGTCGAGCGATCGCGCAACAAGATTGAAGCCTTTGTCGAGGACCTCAAAGCATGGCAACGGGATCCCGCTGCGTTTAAAAGCAACGCGCTGCTGACCCAAAAAATCGACGCGGCATTTTTGGAAATGATCCAGTCGATTGTGGCGAACGAGAGCCGAGTCGGGCCCGTTTACATAACAAGGGATCTGCTGTTGCCCGATACCATCAACGGCGCAGTGACACAGTGGCTTACCCTAAACTATCAACTTGTTCCCCAGGGCCTCGTTTTTAACCTGACAAGGGATTCAAGCTTTCATGATTCGCCAGACCTGAGGCTCGAGACGCGTGGTTTGGCTGACGGCACTGTGCGGTCTGCGAAGGACGATGTGGTGAACCTCAAGATCCTGCCGGCCTATACCAGCATGCTGATCAACCGCGGACACTATCTCGCGGCATTCAATCAGCATCGGCGCGCCATTATTGCCTTCAAAGAGGCGCTCACACTCGATCCCAATCTCCCCGCGGCACGAGAGGGCCTTCTGCAAAGCACAGCGAAACTGCCAAGCCCCTAGTACCCATTCTGGCTTTGGGTATTTTCGAGCAGATTATCTATCTAAGTAATCGGTAATAAGACAAATAGCGGGTGAAGGGAATCGAACCCTCGTATGTAGCTTGGGAAGCTACCGTTCTACCATTGAACTACACCCGCGAGTGAATTGCGGATTGTAGGGTTCGGATTTCAGATTGCAAGCGGCTGCGCGGGATCGCGCAAGCGACATTTTCGCCAGCTCCTTCGGGATTCAATGTCCCGATGGTCTTGGTGACGATCGACGGCTAACAGCTACTGCCACGAAATAACGTCGTCTGAGCCGGTAAAATCAGAGCTGCCGTTCTTCGTTCCTTTGGTTTGATCCTTGCCTAACGACCAGCCGATCACTCCTTGCCGAATTGGATCGGCTCCAGCTCCTTTATTATCTCCGTACGGGTTCGGAACTTGATTGTCGTAATCGGCGTCAATCGAAATCCCGTACGCCATTCCCCAAGGATCGTGAAATTGTCCATCGCTTCCTATTTTTCCTTTCGGATTTCCTTGGGTCGTATCCTCGGGCGGCGAAATGAAGACGATCTGACGCGGATTGAGAGTGGGATCGAGATTTCGTAATGGATCCAGTATGGCTTTGCTCGGGACTCCGGTATCGGCCCCGGTTGCATAACCGTTACCCGTAGCTCCGCTTGGAAGAGGGTATCTCCCGTACTCCGTGTAAAACGCGTTCACCGCGGTCACGATTTGGGTCAGATCATTCTTGGCCTGCACCTTTTTTGCCCGCTCGAGAATGGATTGAACCGCAGGAAATAAAAGCCCGGCTAAAACAACGATGATGGCAATCACCACCAAGAGTTCAAGCAGGGTAAAGCCATTTCGGTTTCGATCTTTCACGTATGCCATTGAATCATGGCGTCGCTGACTTGTCACTGGTCACATGTCACTCGTCACTGATTTGTCACCACTTTTTCATCTGTTCCGGAAACGGGCAATGCTCGCAATCTGAATTGTCCTGCAAACAAAAATCTTCATAGATCTGCAAGAGCGCCTGCTGATGGGCAATCGTGCGGGTGAATTCCCGCCGCCGCGGATCGTCGCCGAACAAACGGGTGGTGGCGGTCTCAATCCGCCGATTCGTCAGGCGCGATGACAACTTCACGTAATCCGGCCAAACCTCATGATCTTCGCTGCGCCAGAATGGAAAAATCACGTTCGCTAAAATTTCAGCCGAGCGAGATGGGCCGATCATCGCCATCTGCTTCGGCGCGGGGTCCGCGGTGAGGGTGTAGCGGAATCTCCAGAACGGATGATCGAGTGTTTCAAGGAAGCGTTCGACAGCTTTTGTGGTTCGCTTGCCTAACGAACGACGAAAACCTGTCCACTCACGCACCATAAGCGCTAGTGCGGCGAGACGTCTCTGGGGATGATTGGCCGGCCGAGTCGAGCTCAGCTTCCAAATTTTCGCGGGCAGGATCAATCGTTGCATCGCATCTCGATGCGGCCACCAACGGTCCCAGAGCTCGCGAACGTAATTGCGACTCGATTTTCGGTAAACGACCAGATCCGGCGTCTCCAGAAATCCGGCGATCCCAAACAGAACCGCTTCGGTGTCGTCCGGATTTTCGCGCAAGGATTTCAACGGCGCTCGCTGCGCGATCAAGGTGAAGGGCAATTTGTTTTCCTTGTAGCCCAGCGCGGCGGCGATTTCCTGAAACAGCGCATCATCGCGGCCCCGGTTGTCGATCTTCGCCCGAATTCGAGCGGCCTTCTTTTCCAATCGAAATCGCGCCGCGGCCTCAAGCACGCTGCGAATTCGTTCTTCCGGCAGGTTTTTTAGCGGCGACTGACAACGTCCCGGCCGGGCGAGCGGAATGTTGGCGCTGAACGCTTCCGGCAAAATCGCCGGATCGATCCGGATTTGGGGCACGTTGCGGTTTGATCTGGTGCGGCTGAAAAATTCCCGCTCGCTCTTTTCCACAAAGACATGAAGGACCGTTTCCTCGAACGCGGAATTAGTGGCATGCCCGTGCAAATCCCAATTGCGATCGACCAAATCGATTTCGATGCAGCCGCGAATTGGCTGGCCTCCGTTGACACTTATGGCCGCATCGCAGAAGTCCGGACCCGCTTCTCGATTCCACGTCCCAAATTGAACAATCTCGATGTGGTTGCCCCGGGTTGAAACGAAACTGCGTCCAAACTCGCCCGCGAACCAGCGCGCCTGGAGTTCGAGCTCGTTCGGAATCCGCAGGGGAAGGAAAAGCGCGCGCTCGCGCACGCGGGTGGCGCGGAGAATTTCGGAATAGCGCAAGCCGTCCTGGAGGGCTGTCATCTTGGGGGGACATTCCAGTTTCAAGGCAACCGCGCCGGTTGCCAATTCCAAAGTTCGGCCGGCGGGCCAAACTTAAAGGTTAAGAAGCGCCCGACGTTTGCGGTTCCAGGCGCGACTCGACGCCTTCCGGACCTCGCCGGCCCATCCGGTCCCGCAGATCTTCGACGATTTGCTCGACTTCATCCGCGCTCGATCGCGGGAAAAGGAACAGATAGCGGCCGCCTTTTCCGGACTCTGCGATGATGAGATTCTCGGAAAGAAACTTTGGCTCGCGGCCGACGGTCGTCCCCTCCAGATCGATTGCGCGACTGAACGGGCGCCGCCCTTTGCGCGCGACGAAAAGAAGTTTGCCGCGCTCTTGGTTCATCGCGACCAGTGCGCCGAAAAGATTTGCCGGAATTTTACCGGCGCGTCCGCTGACGCACGGCACCGCCCAAGCGGTTGTCCCGCTGAGAAGATCTTGCTTGCTGAAGATTTCGGCGAGATCGGTGGGCACAAGAATTGGCAATTTCGCCGGGGCACCGAAGTAGGCGGGCACATTCAATTTTTTCCAGATCAACCAGATCTTCGCCTTCATTGCGCGCAGGATTTTTGGCGCGAAATAAAGGAACGCAGCCATGGCGACGGCAAAGATCGACAAAGCAACGATCGGGTTGTGATAGATCAACGCGAGACCACCAACGACTGCGACATCTTCGCCAACGCTCAGGGCGATGTTGGAAAACGGCTCGGGGGATGAATTGGCGGCGAGCCGCGTTGCTGCCTTTGCTGTGTGACTGGCAAGACTGGTGCCGCCGGCGACCAAGCCAACAATCACGGCGAACACCGGATCGGGATGACCAAGCACTTGAATGGCGAGGAAGGCGCCGCCGATCGGCCGAATGACGGTATGAACGGCGTCCCAAATTGAATCGACCCATGGAATCTTGTCGGCGAAAAATTCGAGAAAATAGAGAATGCCCGCGACGGTGATGACCCAGGGATTACCCAGGATTTCGAGCGATTGGTATTGAGCGGACAGAGTGATCCAATGAAAATGAATGGCGAGACCCGTCGCGAAGACGGTCAGGTACAAATTGATCCCGGCGAGCGCAGCCAGGCCGAGCGCGACAGCCAGAAGATTAAGTTGTTCCATACGGGCAATATATGACGAAGTAAGGGATTACAAAGGCGCGCTTTTAACGTCGTAACATTTGTAACGCTTTTAACTTCGCTGATAATCTGGCCATGCTCGATATTCGACTGATTCGCGAAAAACCGGACTTCGTTCGCGAACGACTTGCCACCCGCGGCGGGGATGACGCGGCGAAAATCGACGAAGTATTGAAAGTCGACGCGGAGCGTCGCAAGGCCGAGACCGAATTGCAGCAGTTGCAGGCCGACCGAAATCGATTGAGCAAAGAGATAGGCGCGAAAAAGTCGCGGAAGGAATCGACTGACGATCTCGAGAAACAGGTCCGGAAGATCGGCGAGCAAATTGCCGATTTGAACGAGCGGGCCGCTAAGGTCGACACCGAACAAAAGGATTTGCTTCTAGAGATTCCAAATTTGCCAAACCCCAGCGTTCCGCTTGGAAAAACGCCAGGTGACAACAAAGTTGTGCGCGAGTGGGGGAAGAAGCCTGAGCTCGGCGGCAAACCGCTCGACCATGTCGCGCTCGGCGAAAAGTTGAAAATTCTGGATCTCGAGCGCGCGACCAAATTAAGCGGAAGCGGTTTCATCTGTTTCACTGGCGCCGGCGCAAAACTCGAGCGCGCCCTGATTAATTTCATGATCGATCTGCACACCCGCGAGCACGACTACACCGAAGTTAGTCCGCCATTTTTGGTGCGACGGGAAAGCATGATCGGCACCAGCCAGCTGCCAAAATTCGAAGAGGACATGTACAAGATCGAAAAGGAAGAATTGTTTCTGGCGCCGACCGCCGAGGTACCGGTCACAAATCTGCATCGCGAGGAAATCCTGGCGGTTGGCGATCTTCCGAAAAAGTTTGTCGCTTACACGCCATGTTTTCGGCGCGAAGCCGGTTCGGCCGGCCGCGAGACGCGCGGCGTTATTCGGGTTCATCAGTTCGACAAGGTGGAGATGGTCAAAATCACGACCGCCGAAAAATCCTATGCCGAACTTGAGTCGCTGGTCCTGAACGCGGAGAAGGTTTTGCAATTGCTCGGGCTTCATTATCGAGTGCTCGAGCTTTGCACCGGCGATCTCGGATTTGGGTCGGCGAAAACTTATGACATTGAGGTTTGGTCGCCGGGCCAAAACGCGTATCTCGAAGTATCGAGCTGCTCGAACTTCGAGGATTATCAGGCGCGTCGAATGAACCTTCGTTACAAAGACGCGGACGGAAAAAATAAGTTCGCGCATAGCCTGAATGGATCCGGTCTGGCTTTGCCGAGATTGTTCGCCGCGTTGATCGAGAATTTTCAGCAACCGGACGGGTCGGTCCGGATCCCGGAAAAATTGCAGCCGTATTTCGGCGCGGCCGAAATCAGGTAGGGGCGATTGACCTCAATCGCCCTGGCGGTTCGGTGAATCGCCGCTACCTTCGGCGAAAAGATTGAGCTGCGACTTGTCTTGCTCGGCAGCAAGTTTCTCGGATTCGGATGGCAGGGGTAATTCATAGCCCAGGCGCTGGGCCAAACGCTGCGCGGTTTCCGGGGCGAAACCTTCAAAATGATTGCTGACGAACGCCCAGACGTTGCGGACTTCGTTGAGGTGCCGCTCGATTTTCAGAGCCCAACTTTCCAAGGCGGCCTCGCGTTTCCAAAGAAGTTTGTCATAGCGATGAACGAATTTTCCGGCGCCGTCGTACTTGGTCGTGTAATCGCCCAGTAATCGCAGATAAATGAAATCGGCGGTTTTGGGGAGGAACTCGAACGGCGCCAGATTGCGCTCGTTTAGCGGACTAGTGTCGGCCCAAACCCAACAAACCCGGTAATTCTCCAGCAGCCGAATGATTTGCGGCCGATGCCATCCCGGATTTCGAAATTCTATCGCGAAACGAAAATCCTTTGGAAGTTGAACAAGGAACTTCCGCAATGTTTGCCGGCCGTCTTTCGGAGTGAATGAGGGCGGCAGTTGGACCAAGATGACCTGCAGCTTCGATTCGAGCGGTTCGATGGCGCGGAGAAATGCGGTGAGCTCCGCGCTACAATCGCGCAGGCGGCAAACGTGAGTGATTTCGCGTGGCAGCTTGCAACTGAAACGAAAAGATGAAGGCGTGACTTCTACCCAGCGCCGGACCGCGTTTTCCGACGGCACACTGTAGAACGTGGAGTCGACCTCGACTGCGGGCAGATAGCGGGCGTAAAATTCGAGCCATTCCGATTCCGGGAGGTCGGCCGGATAAAAGTTCTCTCGCCATTCCTGAAAACTCCAGGCCGCCGCGCCGATCCGGATTTTTTGCTGGTCCTTCAGGTTCAAGTTTCTCCAAATCTAAGCTAAATCGGAAGTCGCGGGAAGTTATCGATGTTAGACTTGGTGCAGGGCAATATCGGACGCCGTTTTGCCCTCCAGCCCAACTTGACGCAATGGTTAAGTCAATTACCCTGCCAGTCCCGATGAAACTTCGAGTTCTTCCCCTTTTTGTGGCGCTTCTTTGTAGTGCTTTTTGCGCCGCCGATTCGGCAGTTGTTTTCCGCCCCGGCGGGAAGGCTAAATATGTGCCGCCGGGCGAGGAGGAACTGAACGGCAATGCCGCCGAACTTTTCGACATCGGGCAGAAGGCGGAAAAAGATGATAATCCCAGACGCGCCATCGGGGCCTACCGCCAGCTGGTGCGAAAATATCCGCATGACGCACTCGCAGCGGGTTCCGCATTTCGTGCCGCAGTGTTGCTCGAAAAAACCCGCGAGTTTCTCGAGTCCGCCACCGCTTATCGCGTGGTGGTGATCAATTATCCGACTAGCCCGCATTTCAACGAGGCCATCGAAGGACAGTTTCGGATCGGCGAATTGTATTTGGCAGGGAAAAAACTGAAGCTGCTCGGCATTCCGCTTGCCACATCGATGGATCGCGCGGTGGAGATTTTCGCATCGATCATCCGCACTGCGCCCTATGGTAAGTATACCGCGCGTGCCCAGTTCGACATCGGTTTGGCCCGGGAAAAACAGGGCGCTAACGACGCCGCAATTCAAGCTTACCAGGCGGTGATCGATAAATTTCCGACCGACCCAGCTGCCGCGGATGCGCAATATCAGATAGGATACATTTGGTTAACCGCTGCCAAAGGCGGAACGAGGGACATCGCGGCGACCAACAGCGCCAGGACGGCATTCCAGGATTATTTGTTCCGATACCCAAATAGCGAAAAAGCAGCCCAGGCGCGGGCCAATCTCCAATTATTGGAACATAAATCGACCAATAGCTCCTTTGATGTGGCCAAGTTCTACGATAAACAGAAGGCCTATCGCGCGGCGGTCATTTATTATAATGAGGTAATTCGACAACAACCCGGCTCCGCGGAAAGCGAAAAAGCCAAGAAACGGATCGAAGAACTTCGAGCCAAGGTAGGCGATAAAGTGTTGCAATCCGCCGAGGAGGCGAACAAGGACAAAAACAAAGTTGCCGGTCAGCAGCAAGGGGCGGCGAAAGCCGCGCCGGCCCCGCCATCCGCGGACAAGCCCGTTCCTCCAGGTGCCGACTCGGAGCCGATGTTGCCTCCGGATTTAGATACTTCACTTCCGCCGTCGCCTGCATCTTCCTCTATGGGTACGACTGGTTCCTCGTCTTCTTCTTCGGAACCGGCCAGTAGCGCAGCTCCCGAACCGACGACGCCTCCCGATCAAAGTTCGGCTGTTACGCCCGCAGAGTCGCCGGCCCCGAACGCATCGGACAACACCGGCTCATCGGAAGCGGTGGCTTCACCGACGCCGTGAAAAAGTCATTGGCGGCCGCGTTCGCCTGCCTCGCTCTAAGTGGGTGTCTCGGTTATCGCATTGGACCGGCCAAACCGAACTACCTCAAAGACGTTCACACCATCTCGATCCCGACCTTTGAGAACAAGACCTTGCTCCCACGGGTTGAAGTTCTGGTCACAGGCACCGTCATCAAACAGTTTCAACAGGACGGCACTTATAAAATTGCGACCGGCAACAACGCGGATGCGACGCTCAAAGGCGAGATTTCTCGGATCACGCGATCGCCGGCCCGTTCGGTGGTCGGAAATGTTCTTGCGACCAGCGAATTTAATCTGACGGTGCACGTGAAGTACAGGCTGGTCGGACCGGACGGCAAGTCGCTTGGCTCGTCTGGCGATGTGGTGGGCACCACCAGCTTTTTCGTAAGCTCGAGTTCAACCACTAATAGTAACCAGCAGGTTTTAGGGGATGTCACTACCGATGAGCGCCAGGCCTTACCGTTGGCAGCCGAAGAATTGGCTAAGCGCCTCGTCACCCAGCTCAGTGAAGGCTGGTGATTCGCCATGAAAGGCGAGGAGAAACTTTGGAACATTCTCGGCGATAAACTGGAGACCCTGCGCGCGAGCAATCGTCTGCCCGAAGCAATTCGCGTCGCCGAAACATTGTTGGAGCTGGCCAAGCGCACTTTTGGCGAGGACGATAATGCCCTCGCAATCAGTTACGAGAAACTCGGAACTCTTCTCGATCAAAGTGGCGACCGCACCAAAGCGAAGCCGTATTTATTGAAAGCCCACGCGGTTTTGGAGAAAGCGAAACCGCCGGACCAACGGTTGCTTTACGGCTCTGCCCGTCGTCTCGCATTTTTGTGCGATAACCTTGGGCAACAGGACGAAGCGATCCGTTACTACGAGAAAGCGATCGCCGCCGGTACCACGCTTGACGATCTCCCCTATGCCGATTTGGGAACAATGCTCAACAACGTGGCATTGATCTTCCGCCGATCAGGCCGGCAGAAAGCGGCCGAGCCGTACTATTTGCACGCTCTGGAGATTTACGAAAAACAGCTCGGGCCGCAGCACGCCGACGTCGCGTCGGTGCTGAATAATCTCGCCGTTTTTTTCACGAACGAGAAACGTTACGCCGAAGCGGAGAAAACCCATCTGCGCGCGCTGGCCATTCGCGAAAAGGTTCTTCCGCCGACTCATCCTGACATCGCGCAATCCAAATGCAATCTGGCCGTGGTTTATCATTCGCGAGGCGATTATCCGAAAGCGGCCGAGTTGTATCGCGCATCGCTCGCCGCCTGGGAAGAAGCGACCGATCAGCCGCCGGAAGATTACGAAATCGTGGCCGCCAATTATGCCGACCTCTTGCGTTCGTTAGGCAAAGCGCGCAAAGCCCAGCAACTCGAAGCCCGCGCCCGCAAACGCCGCCGGGGTTGATTCGAAATGGTTGAATCATGCCGCCCTGCGGCAATCTATATCCAGGGAACACATTGGATGCACTAGCGGGAGCGTAATATTTAGATACGACCCCCGTCCGCGGTTTTTGACAAATCGAACGGCAAACATCATACATCACAACTTCCTCGCTCACGTGGCGGAATGGCAGACGCGTACGGCTCAGGACCGTATGGGGCAACCCGTGGAGGTTCAAGTCCTCTCGTGAGCAGTCCGAGCTCGCCACGGGACGAGTTCGTCCGACTGGCGGACCGGACTGGCGGTTTTTAGCGTTGCGCCGCAATCGTCCGCAACCGATAAACGAAAATGCGCTGGCTGCTCTATCTGCATTTCAGCCTTTGGTTCGCGCTTTTCGCCGTTTTTATCTGGATCAGCGCGCCCATCATTGGCTCCGCCGTCATGGAAAATCGAATCGGGCCAGCCGAGACGAATTGTTCGATTGATACCTATCTTCGCGGACTAACCGGGATCGAACACGGGTCGGAAACGATTCCCGAAGCATTTCGCCGTTTGGGCAAAGAAGGCCGGCTCATCGTTTTTGTCCGCAATGAAAATGACCAAAGTGAATTTCTCGGGATGATGATTGGCTACCTGTCGTGGCCTCGTGAAGTTCAGATAATCGGTGTTCCGGGCGAGACCGTCGGCAAAGAGCTCGCGAACATCCAACCTGGCGCCGTTGCCGGAGTAGTTTTCTGTTCCGTCAGTCCCCCGGCGTGGCTGCAAAATCGCCTACGACTCGGCTCGAGCATTGTTCTCGTTCCGGTGACTCAAGCCGCGCCATGATCGTTCTCGGATTAATCGCGGCGCTTTTCACAATCTTCATCGCCGGTTTCGGCATTGCGATATTGGTCTTCGCCCGCGCGAATCGAATCAACGTGATTGAGTGCGCTTGTCTGGGCTGGTTGTTCGGCTGCGGGATTATTTCGTTGCTGCTTTGGATTTGCGGGACGTTTTGTTCGGGATTGCTCTTGCAGACGATCGTCGCGCTTGGGTGCTTGTTTTTTGGGATCCTCGGCTGGCGCGCCAGAAAAGAATCAAAGGCAAAATTTGATCTGCCGAAGCCGGCCAATGTCGCCGAATGGATTCTTGGAAGCATCATCGCGGTCCAGATCGCGATCCTGATTTTCGTTTCATTCAAGCATACCCTCGGCTGGGACGGTCTGTTCAATTGGGAATTGAAAGCGCGCTACGCGTTTCAGAACGGCGGAACAATTCCTGCCGCGTATTATTCGAGCGCCGGCCGCGCGTTCAGTCATCCGGAATATCCTTTGGGCATCCCGTTCACCGAACTTTGGTTGTACTTGTGGATGGGGGAGCCGAACCAATTCTGGGTAAAGATCATTTTCCCGTTATTTTATGCCGTCTGTGCGCTGCTTCTTGCGATGTTCGTGTCACGATTGTCCGGTAAACGCTGGATCGGTTTGCTGACCGCGGCGCTTTTGCCGTTCGTTCCGTCGATCAGCGTCAGCCCAGGCGGAGTCGTTGTTGGATACGTCGATGTTCCGTTGAGCGTCTTCTACTTGGCGGCCCTCGGTTATTTGCTCCTCTGGTTCAGAACCGATGATTCTCGATTCATCGTTGTCTTCGCTGGGTGCAGTGCGCTGCTTCCATGGATCAAGTCTGAAGGAATAATTTTGTGGGCGGTTCTGGTTTTGCTCGGCTTCGTCTTCAGTCTGGTCAGACGTCGACTCGTTCAATTCGTGGCATCGATCGCGCCGGGATTAATTCTAATCCTTGCCTGGCGCCTTTATCTTCGCGTCGTCCATCTTTTGCCGCATTCCGATTTTGTTCGTCCGAGCTTTAATACGCTGGGCAATCACATCGGCAGGCTGGGCGACATTTTCGGCATTCTCTTCGCTGAGGTAGGCCAGATATCTCAGTGGAGCATTTTTTGGTTAATCGCTGCAATCGGCCTGATCTACCTCGTTGCGTCGCGCAAACTGGAAAGGGTTGTCCTCGCGTCCGCCGTCGTTATTCCGATTCTGTTGTATTCGCTAACCTACGTTTTCAGCAGTTGGCCAAGTTATAGCGCGCACATGACGTCTTCGGTCCCGCGCCTGCTCTTGCAGGTGATGCCGGCGGGCTGGCTCGCGATTGGATTGGCTTTGAGCGGGGCAAAGCGCGAAATTCAAACGCTCTGAATTATTTCGAAGTCAGTCCAAAGGACCGGAGTCCAGAAGCAGTTCGCGCAATGTTTGGCAGCATTGCGCGCCGTTACGATCTCGCCAACCACGTCCTGAGTTGCGGTTTCGATTTTGTTTGGCGGAAACGGGCTGCCCACACTGTGTCGGGATGGAATCCGAAAAACGTTGTCGATCTCGCTGCGGGCACCGGTGATTTGACGCTCGCATTGGCGAAGACGTTGCCGCATTCGGAAATTGTCGCCGCCGATTTCTCCGAAGAAATGCTGGCGATCGCGAAAGCAAAAGGCGTCAAAAATGTTGTGGTTGCGGATGCGCTGGCTCTTCCGTTTGAAGATCGCTCGTTCGACTGCCTCACCATTGCGTTCGGATTGCGCAACATAAAAGATTGGAGCGCCGCTTTGCGGGAGATGGCGCGAGTGTTGAACGACAACGGCCATTTGCTGATCATGGAGTTTTCGCTTCCGCAAATATCGATGTTGCGCGCGATTTACCGATTTTATCTGCACCGACTGATTCCAGTTTTGGGGTCGTTGCTTACCGGCAAGAAATCGGCCTACGATTATCTGGGCGACTCGATCGAGCAATTTCCAGGCGGGGAAATCATGTTGCGGCTGATTGAGTCCAACGGCTTTCGAAATGCGTCCGCTGAACCGCTTTCCGGCGGGATTGTAACGATTTATACCGCGGCAAAAGGGTAGCGGCGGTTCACCGAACCGCCATGGCGATTGAGGTCAATCGCCGCTACCGGGGCGTCGCTGTCGCAGTAACCGACGCAGTCGGCGAGGGCGATTCCTGCCCGACCAGCGGCAGTTTCAACGTGTTCAAATCCGCCGCGCTGATCGTGAATGTGCCTTCGCGCTCGTCGACCTTGGCGAACCAGCTTCCGTTCGGCGCGGTGCCGCCAACCGACAGTTTGTGAGTGGCTTTATCGTCTGGTGAGGTTGTGAACGTGACAACAAGTTGCGGCTTGTCGAGTCCGTGTCCGGGTAAGGTGCTGCCAATCCAACGTTCCGCATGGAGGGTCGAGAGCATGTTAAGAATCGATTGGACGTTCGGCTGATTGATTGGACCGCTGTTCTTCACCCAGTTCCATTGATTATTTGCGCCGCGAATCAGTTCGAACTCCTTGTCGGTTTTGATTGTCACCCGATGGATCTGTTCGGGCTTGAAGTTGAAGATCGATAAATCCTGCCACTGCAATGGGTCCGTCCAGATTTGATCAAGAAACGCCCGGCGCACCGTCACGATAAATGGCTCGTCGCCGACTCGCGCGTAAACGTTGTCGCCTTCTACTTTCCCAAACGCTACCGACGCGAACGGCTCTTCACCGGCTTTGGTTTCCGCAGTGTTTTCCGAAGCGTAGGAGCTGAAAGTCAGGGTCAATTCCGGTTTATCGAGGCCGTAGTTCGCCAGGTTGGAAGCGACGTTTTCGACAAACTTTGTCACCTGTTCGTTTTGCATCCGGTCGATAAGGCGCTGCACCTCGGTTGAATTCGCCGGCGTATTGTTGCGGCTGGCGATCGTCCAATTTTCATTTTTGCGCGCGAGAACCGTCTTCCCTTTGCCGCCGGCATCGATGGTTATGCGATCGAGGATTTTGGTGTCGATCCGGACAAGGTGCCGGTCTCGCAGATCATCCGGCTTGGCGTTGAGTATTTCCTCGATCTTCTTCGGCAGCGTGTAAACGAAACCGCGCGAGGCAAAGCGAACGTAAACCTGGTCCTTCTCTTTTTCTGGCGAGCTCCCGATTTGAAGAATCTGGCCGGCAGCGCCCGGTTTGTCGTCTTGGGTGAAAAGGGTGATCGATCCGCGCGGCTCAGCCAAACCAAATGGATGAAGGTCTCCTTTGTCGTCGGCTACGAATTGTTGAATTCGCGCTGTGGTCACTTGCGCGATCAAATCGCCCACCTTTTGATCGTCGGCGCGCGTGTGCAGCGGTTTTACAATGTCCCAATGATCGCCTTTTTTTTGCAATTCCATCTCGCCGGCCGGCGTTTTCAAAACCGCGCGCACCACCTGCGCCATGATCAGATCAGTCAGCTTGCGGTCGCGAAAATCCTCCGGCTTCTTGTCGATCGTCTTCTTGACCGATTGGTTTACCAGGAAGGTTTCCTTTGAATTCGCGAACCGGACATACATTTTCCCCTCCAAGGCGGCTTCTTTGCCGAACAAAATTTCCGGCGGCGCTTTTTCGCCGGACAATTTTAGACGCAGCTTTGGCTGAGCCAGGCCAAAGTCCGCGATCTTGCTCTTGTCCGCTTCCATTTCTTTCGCCGAAATGGTTGCGTCTTTCTGCCAGTTTTCGAGATCGGCGAGCAGATTGTTCACCGCCGCCGCATCAGCCTGGTCCTTGATCGGCGTTTCCAGACGCCATTTATCGTCATGCCGGCGGATATCGATCTTGTCGTCACCATTTTGGATGGTGATGCCGGTGATCTTATCGCGACTGAAATTGAGGACGTTTTGCGCTTCCCGTGCTGCGTCGGCGGTGTTGGGCGCGTTGCGTTCAACTAAGAACAAGTAGGTAAAAACGCCCGCGGTAACGATCAGCAGGACGAGAGTTGCTTTCCACTTCATGAGAATCGGATTGATCGATCAGGCGCGGCGTCGCCACCAAACGGCGGTGCCGAGAACAACAAAAACAAGCGGGATCAAGACGAGGACAAGCCAGCGCAGATTTCGCAACGCATCCTCGTTGAGGCTGAAGGTCAGAGTTTTAGGAACTTTCGGCGCGATGCCGATGAGTTGTTCGCGGTTGAGCAGCCAATTGGCGCAACCGGAAATGAAATCAAGGGCTTGCTGGTCCTGGGTCACGGCATTGTCCTGCACAAATGTGGCGTTACTGACCACGACCATTCGCGATGAATTCATCTGGACGCGCTCGTCCGCGCTGCCTCCTTTCTCGATCGAAACTCCTATAGTCAATGGCGCAGGACTCGCCTTCTTTGCGTCGTTCTGGAGTTTGGTTTGATCGTTGGTGTTGTAATCCGTTTCTGCGAAATAACCTTTTTCCGCCTGGACCAATGGCTGAAGCTGAATATTCGCCGTGCGCACTCGATCCGGCTCGACCGTGATGGAGGAAGTGCCACCAAAGAATACTGCGCGAACATCGGCGAGTCGTTTCGTGATTGGGCTGCTGCCAAGGAAACGAGCGTAGACGTCGCGAATCATCGCGAGCTCTTCAATTCCGGTCCGGACAAATGCGATAAGACGATCGTCGTTGACCTTGACCCCCAGCTCATTGAGAAACGCATTGAGCTTCGGCGTCTTCGCTGAAGGGTCGAGGAGCAGAAGAATCCGGCCTTGTTTGTTCCAAAAGTCGCGGAGCATTTTCATTTCACGATCGGAGAAATCGTACTGCGGTCCAAGGATCATGACTGTCTTGATGTCGGCCGGGATTTGCGGCTCGTTGAACAGATTCAATTCCTGGAACTTAATGTTCTCGTTCTCGATAAACGTTTTCAGGACGGAGATCGGACTTGGAGCTTCTTCCGGCTGTTGCTGCATCAGTGCCATCGGCGACGGCTCCGAGATCGAGGGTTCCTTGTGGCCGGTGATGTAACCGATCGTATTCTTTTTTCCTTCAACCAAATCGATCATCGCGCTGGTGATGGCTTGTTCACCCTTGAACGCGGTCACTCGCGGACCTTCGCCCATCGCCATTCCACTGGAATCGATCTCCGCCATCTCCGACGCCTTTACGGTTTTGTTGCGACCTTCGTAATCGATCACCAGCAGGCTTTCGTCGCTGACGACTTTGTATTTATCGAATAGTTCCTTGGCCCGAGAAAGATTTCGTTGGGGATCGATGTTCTCAACGTCGATCTTGCCGTTAGCCGCGTATTGATATTCGGTCAGCAAATTGGCAACGTCGCCGCTGATTGGTGTGTTCGGCGAAAAGAAAACAGTAATCCGGACTTTGCCTTTGATTGTTTTCAGAAACCGCTTGGTCTTATCCGAGAGCGCGTACTTCTGTTCGCGCGACACGTCCCAGCGCTTGTAATGGCGGAATCCGATCCAATTGACGGCGCTGACCAGGAAGAAAATCAGCACTAGCTGGACCAGGAGGTTGAGCCCGATCTGGAGTCGCTGGATTTTTTTTGGTTTCGGTTTTGTTGCAGAGTCAGCCATTCCTCACAACCTCCATTTGCGCGATTGGAACGCCTGATAAGTCAGGGTGAGCATGAACGCGGTCATGCTCAGATAGAAGACAATGGGCCGCGTATCGATGATGCCGCGCGAATACGTGCCCATATGTTCGATTGCGGAAAAATACCCGAGCGCGTCGCGCATTCCCGAGCTGACATCGAGCATGATGAACTGAACCAAACCGAGGAAAAACAAGAGCGTGATCGAGCAGAACGAAATGATCGCGGCCACGATTTGGTTTTTCGTCACGACTGAGGCGAGGCAACCGACCGAGAGATAAAACATCCCGAGCAGCAACAGCATCAAATACGAGCCCCAATAGGCGCCGGTTGAATTTGCCGCCGGTTGATTCGTGATCTTTTGAAAAATCGCGAAGTAAAGGAGAGTTGGGATCCAAAGCGAGATATAAAAGATCAGCGCGCCGAAAAACTTCGCGAGCACAACCTGAATGTCGCGGATCGGCGCGGTCATCAATGGCTCGATCGTGCCGAGTTTAAATTCCTCGGAAAACAGACGCATGGTGATGAGCGGAAAGGTCAAAACGAACGCGAACCAAAAGAACACAGAGTTAAAAAATGCTTCCTGGACCGAGTACGCGGCCGGACGCTGATTCATGAACGAGACCTGGAAATAAAAGTCCACCCCGCTAACCAGAAGAAAGAACACCAAAACGATGTAAGCGATCGGCGAATGAAAATAGCTGCGAACTTCGCGGAGTAGGAGGGCGTAGAATTTACGCATGGACGCGAAGGGTTGGAGTTTTGGAGTGCTGGAGTTGAGGAGTAATGACGTACTCTTCAGGGTCTTCGGAAATACGAGCGATCCAGTCGCCGCCGTCACGTTTCTCTTCCAATTTTTGAATCAAACGCAAGAGACGGTTTTCCACTTCGTAGTGAAGGATTTCGAGTTCGCGGAAACGTCCGTCCGGAATTTGACCGGTTTGTCGGAGCCCAATCGCGCGCGTCATTGTCTCGGCCATCGAACCGAGCGCGTAATAGAGGAACTGAATGTATTCGTTGATCGAACGTCGCCCGTAACCTTCAGATATGTTCGCGGCTACAGACTGCGCGACATCAGCGAGTTGTGAGCGGAGTTTGAAATCGATTTTCTGCTCTTGAAACGTGACTTTCCACACGAGCTCGAATAACTGCATCGCTTTTTGCCAAACAATCAGCTTCATGTAACCCCGGTTCTTATTCCGAAGCTCGGGTTCGTAATTCATTATTCCAATACTCCTCCACTCTATTACTCCAATCCAATTTGGTCGGAGTGGGTAATCTCGACGAAAACGTCTTCGAGGGTGGCGCGACGTTGTGAGAGCTCACGCAGACTCCAATGTCGCGCGGCCGCGAGTTTAAAAATCTCCTCGCGCACATCGAGGCCGGACTCGACCCGGAGCGAAAAAACATTCCAATCGTCCTCCCGATTCACCGACACGTCGCGTACCCCGGAAATCTTTTTCAATTCCTCGGCGCCATCGTCCTGGCCGGTTTTTGCTTCGACAATCACCCCGCCGGCCTGCCGAATCTGGGCGAGAAGGTTTTCGGGGGTATCGCAGGCTTCGATCTTGCCCTTGTGAATGATCACGACCCGACTGCAGGTCATCTCCACCTCCGGCAGAATGTGCGTCGAAAGCAGGATTGTATGTTGCTTGCCGAGGTTCTTGATCAACTCGCGCACCTGCCGGATTTGATTTGGGTCGAGACCAATCGTCGGTTCGTCGAGAATCAGAAGATCAGGCTCGTTCAACAGCGCGTCCGCCAATCCAACACGCTGACGGTAACCTTTCGATAGCGCGCCAATTAATTTTCGCTCGACCTCGCGCAGCCCGCACAATTCTTTCACATCGCCAACTCGTTCGGCGATCCGGCGATGGGGTACGCCTTTAAGCGCGGCCCGATAATCAAGGTATTCCGTGACCCGCATGTCGTTGTAGAGCGGAACGTTTTCCGGCATGTAGCCAAGGTGCGACCGGGCCTGAAGCGATTGCTCGAACACGTCGAACCCGGCAATTGAGGCGCGACCAGAAGTGGCGGGCATGAATCCGGCAAGGATCCGCATCGTCGTTGTCTTGCCTGCGCCGTTAGGCCCGAGAAAGCCCATGATCTCGCCCTGGCCGACTTCAAAATTCAAATCGCGAATGGCGGTGTGGCCGGCGTAACGCTTGGTCAAGTTTTCAACTTTAATCATTGTGAAAGTATTTCAGACAATAAAACCGGAATTGCGTTGCCAAAAATTTTCAGATTGTCATCGGGCGGCCAGTGTCACGGTCTCGACTCGCTGAGCGCCCGTCGCTCGCACGATCCCGACTGCAAACTCGACGCTAGTGCCGCTGCTGGCACGACTTAACAGCGTTTCGACATCTTTCACCGAATTCACATCGCGTTTTCCGATCTTGTAAATCACCAGACCACGCTCAATTCCCGCTTCGTCGGCGGGACTGTCCGATTCGACCGAGCTAATCAACACGCCGCGACCAGGTTGGTAGCCGAGCGCCTGGGTGAGGTCGTCCGACAAGTCCTGAAGCTGCATGCCGAACAGGCGCTCGGCATTGGACGAGCTCGCTGTTTCTTCGGGGGCCGGCTGAAGTTTTTGGCCAGGGTGCTTTTCGGCAAACGTTTTGAATTTCGCGACATTTTCCCGAACAACGTCAGCCGGAATCGCGAATCCGAGTCCCTGCGTCGGAACGCCCTGCGGGGTGAACGCCATTTTCGCGGAACTGATTCCTACCAGTCGCCCCGAAATATCGATCACTGGACCGCCGCTGTTACCGGGATTAATGGCGGCGTCGGTCTGGACGAGGTCTTTGTATTCTATGTTGTCTATCGCGATGTCACGCTTGGTCGCGCTCAATACCCCGCGACTGATCGAGCTTCCATAGCCAACCGCATTGCCGACGACGAGGACGGTCTCGCCTAACAAGTTGGGAGAAATGTTTTCCAGACTGATGAAGGGAAAGCTTTCCTTCGAATCGATCTTTATGAAGGCGAGGTCTTTCTTCTCGTCGCCGGTGATGTAGTGCGCGCTGTAAGTTTTGCCGTTGTTTGTCGTCACCTGAATTTTCAAATCCGCCGCCCGCTCTACCACGTGCTGATTTGTGACAATATAGCCAGCAGGATCGACGATAAATCCGGAGCCGAGACTTTGCAGGGTCTGACGAATTTCGCGCGGCTTGCCACGATAATAGCCAAAAAACTGCGCGTAAAAATCTTCAATCGGGTCGCGAACGCTGCGCCGAATCACCCGTTCGGTGTTTATGTTAACGACTGCGGGCAGAACCTTCGCGACGGCCAATACCGCCGGCTCGGCCGCAGGATCTCCTTGGGCGAAGCATAGCGCTGTCCCCGCGATCTGGAGTGCCCATACTGCGGCGAAAGCCAGCCAGATTCTTCCATGCGTTCCCATTGTGCCGTGGAAGTAACGAAGCGGTCCCAACACTGTCAACTTGCCGCGAAAGTGTAGCCACGTCGCTGTGCGACGTTGTTTAGACGTGCCACAGTCACGTGGCTACAACACTTGCCGCTTTGCGCATTCGTCCGAAGTTAAACGCGCAATGCGCGCAACACTCGGAGCTCGAGCCAATCTGGAGCTGATCGACCAGAATTATCAGCGCTGGCAAGAGGATCCGGCGTCGGTCGATCCGAGCTGGGCCGCGTTTTTCGAAGGTTTTGAGCTCGGAAATTTGCCCCAGAAAAACGGTGCGACGGCGGCGGGGCCGCGCGCGGTCACGCGGGAAAGTCCGTTGCAAACGCGGATCGACGGCCTGGTTTACGCCTATCGCACTCTTGGGCATACCATCGCGCGGATAAATCCGCTGGCCGAGAAGCGCCCCGAGAACTCGCTCCTCTCGCTGCGCGAATTGGGTTTCAGCGAAAAAGACCTAGATCTCCGCGTCTCTTCAAAATTCTTCGCCGACGGTCAGGAAATGACCCTGCGCGAGATGATCGCGCGTCTCACGAAAATCTACGCCGACACGATCGGTGCCGAGTTCATGCACATTCAGAACACGCGGATCCGGAACTGGGTGCTGCATCGGTTGGAAACCCGCCCAAACAGACATGACACACCGCGCCAGGTAAAAATCGCGTTGCTTCGCGCGTTAATGGAGGCGGAGTCGTTCGAGGGATTTCTGCACTCCCGTTACGTCGGACAAAAACGGTTCTCACTTCAGGGCGCCGAATCCTTGATGGTCATCCTCGATTCCATCCTTCATAAATGTCCGCCGGCCGGCGTGGAAGAAATTTGCATGGGTATGGCCCATCGGGGCCGCTTGAATATCCTGGCCAATTTTCTGAAGAAATCGCTCCGCGTCGTTTTCACCGAGTTCAGCGAGAACTACGTTCCGGAATCGGTCTCCGGCGACGGCGATGTAAAATATCACCTGGGTTATCGCACCATTCGAAAACTTGGGTCGGGCGCGAAAATCGAGATTCGCCTGTCCGCGAATCCGAGTCATCTCGAAGCCGTCGACCCGATTGTTGAAGGAACGGCTCGCGCGCGACAACGGCAACGCAACGATACCGAACATCGCCGAAAGGTTTTGCCGCTCCTGATTCATGGCGACGCCGCATTCGCCGGGCAGGGGATCGTTGCCGAAACCCTGAACATGTCGCAGCTCCACGGTTACGGGACCGGCGGAACGATCCACGTCGTGGTGAACAATCAAATCGGTTTCACCACCCTTCCGGAAGATGCGCGCTCATCGATGTACGCGACCGACGTCGCCAAGATGATCGAAGCGCCGATTTTTCATGTGAACGGCGACGATCCACTGGCCTGCATGCAAGTGAGCCAGCTCGCCCTCGATTTTCGTCAGGAATTTGGCCGCGACGTGGTGATCGACATGTATTGCTACCGCCGTTACGGCCACAACGAAGGCGACGAACCTGCCTTCACCCAGCCGGATCTCTACGCCAAGATCGACAAGCATCCATCGGCAGCGAAATCTTATAAGGCCGAACTGCTGGAATCGGGAACGTTGAGCGAAGATGACGCGGCTTCACTGGAGACGGAGATGACCCTGCGTTTGGAGATGGCGCTCGATACCGTCAAGTCGCTCGAAAAGGAAAAGACCGGCAACCAAGCCCAGTTTAAGGAAGCAGCGGCGGTTTTTCAGCCTGAGTATAAGAGTTCCGCGGTTGCGACTGCGATCAGCGAGCAGGAACTCAAAACCATTGTCGATGCGCTCACCCGTGTGCCGGACGATTTTAATGTTCAACCGAAAATAAAACGAATCGTGCTTGAGCATCGTCGGAAAGTTTTCGAAAACGGCGGACCGTACGAATGGCATTACGCCGAGCTTTTGGCGTTTGGTTCGCTGTTGTTGGACGGAACGCCCGTCCGGTTGTCAGGCCAGGACAGCGCGCGCGGAACTTTCAGCACCCGGCACGCAATTCTTTACGACGCGAAAACCGGCGCGCCTTATGTGCCGTTGATGCACTTGGGTCAAAAGCAATCGCGCATCTGCATTTACAATAGTTTGCTGTCCGAAGCCGCGGTGCTCGGGTTCGATTACGGATATTCGCTCGATTATCCGACCATGCTTTGTCTGTGGGAAGCGCAGTTCGGCGATTTCTCCAACGGTGCCCAAACAATCATCGACCAGTTTATCGCTTCCGCGGAATCGAAATGGCAACGCCCGAGCGGGATCGTCTTGCTGTTGCCCCACGGCTACGAAGGGCAGGGGCCGGAACATTCCAGCGGGCGTCTCGAACGTTTCCTTCAACTTTGCGCCGAGGAAAACATGCAGGTCTGCAATCTGACAACTGCCGCGCAATATTTCCACGTTTTGCGGCGCCAGATGAAACGCGATTTCATCAAGCCGCTCATTATCATGACGCCGAAAAGTTTGCTGCGAGCGGAATTCGCATCATCGGGGGCGGAGGATTTTACTAAAGGGAGGTTCGAGGAAATTCTCGGATCGCCGGGAGTGGGACCGGCGAACAAGATGAAGCGCGTCATCCTTTGTTCGGGAAAAATCTATTACGACCTGCTCAATTACCGAGCCGACAAGAAGATCGACAACGCTGCGATCATTCGGGTCGAGCAGCTTTATCCGCTCCACGAAAAGAAATTGAAATCGATGGTCGGTGCGTTTCCAAAGACGTCGCAGATCGTCTGGTGTCAGGAAGAACCCGAAAATATGGGCGCATGGACCTTCATGGAACCACGCCTGCGAAAAATGTTCGAACGCGAGATCGCTTACGCCGGACGGGATGCCAGCGCCAGTCCGGCGGTCGGTTCGCTAGCGCTCCACAAGCGCGAGCAAGCCTGCGTCGTTAAAGACGCGTTTTCGGTTTGAAGATAGTTTGATTCGACCGGGCCTTTTTTCTGCGCTTAGTTAGGCGCGGTGAGCGTTGAAGTAAAAATTCCAGCAGTCGGAGAATCGATTTCCAGCGGAGTCGTTTCGGTCTGGCACAAGAAATCCGGCGATTTCGTGAATTCCGGCGACGCGTTGTTCACTTTGGAAACGGACAAGGTTTCCACGGAAATCTCGGCTGAGACGTCCGGCGTGCTCGATACCATGGTTCCTGAAGGTCAGGAAGTGAAAATCGGCGAAGTCGTAGCGACGATTGATGATTCCAAGAAGCCGCCGGCAGCTGCACCTGCCGAAAAGAAAAAACCTGTAGGGGACGCTGCCAGCATCCCTGGGAAGCCAACGGCTTCCCCTACAAGAGAAAAATCCACGGATGGCGAGACGCTTTCTCCAGCGGTGCGGCGGATTGTCGACGAAGAAGATCTCGATCCTGCAAAAATTTCCGGGACCGGCAAAGGCGGCCGTTTAACTAAGGCCGACGTTATGGCGGCTGCCGAAAATCGCGGATCTGTAGGAGACGCTGTTAGCGTCTCAGGGAAGCAAGCTGCTTCCCCTACAGGAGATCGCCAATCAGCTGACGGTCGCGTTACTCGAAAAAAAATGTCGCCGTTGCGTCGAAAAATTGCGGCGCAGCTGGTGATGGCCCAGCACACCGCCGCAATTCTGACTACGTTCAACGAATGCGATATGAGCGCGGTTCAAAAATTGCGCGCGGATTCGCAGGACGCTTTCACGAAAAAGAACGGCGTTAAGCTGGGCTTCATGTCGTTTTTTATCAAAGCGAGTGTCGAAGCGCTTAAAACCGTGCCGGCAGTAAACGGGCGAATCGAAGACGAAGATATCATCCAGAACAATTTCTATGACATCGGCGTCGCGGTTGGGACGGATCGGGGCCTGGTGGTTCCCATTGTTCGCGGCGCGGACAAGAAATCGTTCGCCGATTTGGAACGGGAAATTGGGGATTTCGCAACCCGGGCGCGCGACGGGAAATTGACCTTCGACGATTTAACTGGCGGCACGTTCACCGTCTCCAACGGCGGCGTTTACGGTTCGTTGGTTAGCACGCCGATCCTGAATTTCCCGCAAAGCGGAATCCTCGGGATGCACAAGATCATGCCTCGACCGGTAGCGATCGATGGGAAGGTCGAAATTCGTCCCATGATGTATCTCGCGCTCAGTTACGATCACCGGCTGATCGACGGCAAAGAAGCGGTGACGTTTCTGATAAAAGTGAAAGAATGCATTGAGGATCCGAAAAAGTTGCCGCTCGATTTTTAATTTTTTGCCAATGTCATGTTGAGCGAAGCGAAACATCTCTGACTTTTTCAGTAGAATGCGCGATCACGACTACTGGGTGTACATTCTCACCAACAAACATCGCACAGCGCTGTATATCGGAATGACAAACGACTTAGAGCTTCGATTGTGGGAACACAAGTGGGGAGAAACGAAGGGCTTCAGTAAGCGCTATCATTTAAACCGGCTGGTTTGGTTTGAGCATTTCCGCGAAGTGAGTGACGCCATCGCATGTGAGAAGCGCCTGAAAGGTTGGCTGCGGCGTCGGAAAATTGAGTTGATCGAAAAAACAAATCCGCATTGGCTGGATCTGAGCGCGGATTGGGAAGAACAATTAAAGCCTAACAATTGGCCGTGGAATACGGAAGAGATGGTCAGAGATTCTTCGCTCCGCTCAGAATGACAGCTTAATAAACATGGAAAAATTTGACGTCGTTATCATTGGTTCCGGTCCCGGCGGTTATGTCGCAGCGATTCGTGCGGGCCAGCTTGGTTTAAAAACCGCCATTGTCGAAAAAGACAAGGAACTTGGCGGCACTTGCCTGAACATCGGCTGCATTCCTAGCAAAGCGTTGCTGACTTCGAGCGATCACTTCGTGTTCGCAAAAAAGGAAGCGGTCAAGCACGGCATCATGATCGAGAACGCGACAGTCGATCTTAACAAGATGCAGCAACGCAAAGACAAGGTTGTGCGAACGATGACCGGCGGCGTGCGTGCCCTGATGAAAACGAACAAAGTGACGACGTTCGAAGGCCTCGGCACGATCACCGCGCCGGGAAAAGTTTCCGTCAAAGGATCGGATGGCAACACCCAGGAGATCGAAACAAAAAACATCATCATCGCGACCGGGAGCGTGCCGGTAGAATTGCCCTTCGCGAAGTTTGATGGCAAAACGATTGTCAGCAGCACAGAAGCTCTGTGTTTCACCGAGCCGCCAAAGAAGTTTCTGGTGATCGGCGCTGGCGCGATCGGGCTGGAGCTTGGGTCGGTTTGGAGCCGGCTCGGTTCGGAAGTGACGATTTTGGAATTTTTACCGCGAATCGCCGTCGGCTTCGATTTGGAATTGTCGAATCTGCTGCAACGCGCGCTGACCGCGCAAGGGATCACGTTTCATCTCGAAGCTAAGGTCAGCGCCATTGAAGTGAACAATGGCCGCGCGACGGCAACGGCGACGAAGGGCAGCGAAGAACTGAAATTTGAGGCTGACAAAGTGCTGGTGTCGGTCGGCCGCAAACCGTTCAGCGAAGGACTTGGCGCAGAAAAAGTCGGAGTTGAACTCGACGACAAAAGACGAATCAAGGTCGACAAACATTATAAGACCAAAGTCGATGGCATTTATGCGATCGGCGACGTGATCGCGGGACCAATGCTGGCGCACAAGGCAGAGGACGAGGGGATCGCCTGCGTGGAGGGAATCGCCAGAAAAGACGGTCATATTAATTATGATGCGATCGCCGGAATCATTTACACGAATCCGGAGCTGGCCGGTGTCGGTTTGACTGAAGAGCAGGCGAAAGAGAAGGGGATCGAATATCGCGTCGGTAAGTTTCCATTTCGGGCCAACGGGCGCGCGGTGGCGAACGAGGAGCTAGAAGGAATGGTAAAGTTCATTGCCGACGCGAAGACCGACCGCATCTTGGGTGCGCACATTTTGCAACATGCGGCGTCGGAGTTGATCGCCGAAGCAGTTTCAGTGATCGAGTTTGGAGGCAGCTCCGAAGACATCGGGCGGACCACTCATGCGCATCCGACCTTAAGCGAAGCGGTGAAAGAAGCGGCGTTGAACGTTGAAAAACGCGCGCTGCATATTCTCAATCGCTGACTCGAACAAGCGCGGCTTCGCGACGGCGAATCCCAACCAGCGCGACCGCGCCTGAAATCGCGCAAACAATCCCGCCCAGCGCGAGGGCGATCGGGGTCCCGAACCAATTCGCAACGGCGCCGGCTTCAAGACTACCGAGTGGGATCATAGCACCGAAAACCAGCGACCAAACGCCCATGACGCGGCCGCGCATGTCGTCGGCGACGATGGTTTGCAGCACCGTGTTGGTGGTTGAGAAAAACAAAAGCATTCCAAATCCAGCCACGAAAAGAAATCCGAGCGCGACATAAAAATTTCGCGCGAATGAAAACGCGAGCAGCGCCGCGGAGAATATCCACACGCCGCCAAGGGCAAGTTTTCGCGGTGCAACTCGGTGACCGAATGTTGCGACGAATAGCGCGCCGATTAATGCTCCGGTCCCGCTGGCGGACATTAGGATCCCGAATCCG
The DNA here is from genome assembly GCA_963817335.1 of uncultured Verrucomicrobiae bacterium. Classification (GTDB taxonomy): domain Bacteria; phylum Verrucomicrobiota; class Verrucomicrobiia; order Chthoniobacterales; family UBA10450; genus AV40. The sequence continues at coordinate 1,136,685 of CAWFNX010000005.1, forward strand.
TCCGCTCCGCGCCCGAGCACATCGCGGGCGAATGCCGGCATCACGACCATGTACGACCAGCCAAAAACTCCGACAGCCAGAAACAACAACAGAATCGTGCGGACCCGCGGATGTTGGAACGAGTAGACGATGCCGTTCCAGGCGTGTTCGGCCGGCGAGACAATGGCGGCCTTTCGCTCAAATGCCGGCAGTCTCATCATTAACAATCCGGCGATCACAGCGACAAAGCTTAACGCGTTAATGAGAAAACAAGTCGCAACCCCAACAGCTCCGATCATCAATCCCGCGAGCGACGGACCTATAACGCGGGCGCCGTTGACGACCGAGCTATTGAGCGAAATCGCATTGAGCAAATCCTCGCGACTGGTCATTTCAACGGTGAAGGCTTGTCGCGCAGGCATATCGAATCCCATCGCCACGCCGTTGAGCGCGGCGATGATCACGATAAAAGTCGCGTTGGCGAATCCGGCCCAAATTCCAACCGCGAGCAAAAACGCGCAGATCATTTGCGCGGTTTGAGTTGCGACCAGGATGGAACGTTTTGGATAAAGGTCCGCCAGCGATCCGCCCCAGGTGGCAAACAACATCATCGGGGCGGAGCCGACGGCAGCGACTGCGCCGAGCAGGAATTTTGAATTCGTGATCTCGTAGACGAACCAGCTCATGGCGGTTTGCTGCATCCAGGTGCCAATGAGCGAAACCAACTGGCCCCAAAAAAATAGGCGATAATTCCGATATCGAAGCGCGCGGAAGGTGTGCCGCCAACTCACTCCCCCGACTGGCAAACGTCGCGGGCGACCGCTGATATCCTCCGGAACGTGGGCGGTTTCAGTACCCATTTTTCTACTCTAGCGAAGGATTCGCGCGCTGCTTCCACTAAGAACGGATCATCGGAGCGACGTTCGGCAAGCGACGAGCGCGCCCTACAATTGCGCGAATCGCGTGCTAGATTTTTGCCGTGCAGACCACGGCGGCGGTTCTTCTTCGCAAACGCAAATTTAGCGATACCAGCCTGATCGTTTCGTGGTGCACAGAGTCGTTAGGCTGCATTCAAACAGTTGCCAAAGGCGCGCGTCGCGCCAAAACGCCCTTTGCGGGCAAGCTCGATCTCTTTTTCGAAGCGGAAATCTCGCTGGTACCGAGTCGCAAATCCACTCTGCATACTCTCACTGAAGTTGTTCTCAGAAATCCATTCTCGGGGATCCGCGAAAATTATCTCCGGACCCAGGCCGCGGCTTATTTCGTCGAGCTGATCGAGATTTGTACCGAGCGCGATCATCATGAGCCGGAGTTGTACTCTCTTCTGCGCCGCGCATTTGGTTATCTCGACAAGAACGATCCGAATTTGCGGGCGATTTCACACTTCGAGACCGAGCTGGCCCGGATCGCCGGCGTGCATTCTGAGGCTGTAGGTCAAAAAAAGCACGCGGCTGACCCTGCATTCGCTCTCGGTAATCTGTTTGGAAAGTTACCGCTGTCACGCCCGTCGCTCTTGAAAAGGCTTGCATCTGAGGCGAAAAGCAAAGCCAAGGAGATAACATGAAAGCCCAAGTAATTGCCGCGGCGATTCTGGCGACGGGTTTGCATTCCCTGGCCGCAGCCAACGACACCTATAAATTCGATCAGGCGCGTTCGACGATCGGATTCTCCGTGCACCAATTTCTTGGGACGACCCGGGGGAAGTTCAAGAAGTTCGACGGAAAGATCGAGATTGATCGCGAACATCCGGAAAACTCGTCGGTAACGGCTCGAATCGATGTGCGCAGCATCGATACCGAAATCGTGAAGCGGGATAATCATCTCCGGAGCGCGGAATTTTTTAATGTCGAAAAATATCCCGAGATTGCGTTCAAAAGCCGCAGCGTGAAACAGACCGGCCCGCAAGCGGGCGACATTGTGGGGGACCTGACGATGCACGGGGTCACGAAGAAAATCACATTGCAGGTCAAGTTGTTGACCTCGCCCAGCGATTCGAAACAAACCCGCTGGTCAGTTACATCTGAGCCGCTGAAACGGAGCGAGTTTAATTTAATGTTCGCTCAGGCTGCGGAAACAATGTCGGGCATCAGCCAGACCGTCTCGGTAAACATCGAAATCGAAGCGACGAGAGCGCCGTGAAATGATCGTTCTGGTTCTCACCTGGCTCGGAATCGGTTGTTGGCTGATTTGTTTTTGGTGGATGCATCGGATTTCCTCGCGTCAGGACGCGATGCTGAAGGAACTGCGCGAGGTGACCAAACGCATCGAACGGATTTCGGAAGCCGAACACGACTTAATCCGCGACGTCCATCCTCAGGTCAGCAAAATCAAAGAGCACGTCGAGACCGTGAAGGAGGCGGTCTCGCCGGAGAAATCCTGAGTCCGCGATTCTTTCATGGAAATTACGCCGCTCGGAGACCGCTCTATCCTGGTTCGCGTGGCGGAGAATTTTGAAAAGGCGCCGGAACACGCCCTCGAACAGGTCCTGACAAGGCATCGTTGTTTGGTAGCCGCGAAAATTCCGGGCGTGATCGAACTCGCGCCGGCTTATACGAGCGTCGCACTTTTTTATGATCCGGTGCGAGCGATTGATGCGGGCGCGCCGGTGGAAGACGTTTTCGGATGGCTTGCGCAGCGAATTCGCGATGCGTTTGCGAAGCCCCACGACATCAGCGCAGAGCAAATGAAGGTCTCACAGGTCGAAATTCCGGTTTGCTATGACGGTGAGTTTGCTTTCGATCTGGAGGAGGTTGCGCGGCGAGCGGGACTCTCTCCGAATGAAGTAGTCCACCTTCATTCCGCCGAGGAATATCGGGTTCATTGTGTCGGATTTATTGGCGGGTTTCCGTTTCTGGGCGGCCTGCTGCGGCAGATCGCTACCCCGCGGCGCGAAACTCCGCGGAAAGAAATTCCGGCGGGTTCGGTTGGGATCGGCGGAAAACAAACCGGAATTTATCCCATTCAATCTCCCGGCGGCTGGAATATCATCGGCCGGACACCGTTACGTTTGTTCGACCCTCAAAAGAGTCCGCCCGGATTGTTGCGCACCGGAGATCGGGTACGGTTTCGCCCAATCAGCCGCGAAGAATTCGAAAAGTCGGCGTCATGAAGGCAACGGCCGTTCGCGCGGGATTTTTGACGAGCGTTCAGGATTTGGGTCGCGTTGGTCTTCGCGAATTTGGCGTTTCGATGGGCGGCGCGCTCGACCCGCATGCGCTGCGGGTTGCGAATCTTTTGGTGGGCAACGAAGAATCCGCCGCGGGCCTGGAGGTCACATTCGGAGGATTGCGAATTCGATTCGCGGACGACCGGATCGTTGCCTGGTGTGGCGGTAATTTTGAGGCGCGCGTCGGATCCGCCAGCCTGGCTGCCGGCCACCCGGCGTTGGTGCACAGTGGCGAAGACTTTTCGATCGAATCGCCGGCCATTGGCTGTCGCGCCTGGATCGCAATCTCGGGTGGAATCAATGTTCCAGTTGTGCTCGGGAGTCGCGCGACTGATTTGAAAGCCGAATTTGGGGGAATAAATGGGCGACCGATCCGCGACGGCGAAGAAGTTCCACTTGCCGAAAATTCGGAGCGCGCGAAAACTCTCGTGGAAAAATTGCGCGCCCAAAGGATCGCCCCCTGGAAACCACCGCACAATTGGTCGAATCCGGCCCAGCGCGCGCCGGTGCTGCGGTTTACTCGTGGCAGCGACGCAAGTCATGTGACGCCCGAAGCGATGGAAACTTTCCGCGAAGCAGGTTTTTTTGTCTCGCCCGACTCGGATCGAATGGGGGTTCGACTGGACGGACCGCGGCTGGAGCGGACCAGTGAAGTAGATCTTCTTTCGGAAGCCGTCGCTCCGGGAACGATACAAGTTCCGCCTGACGGCCGGCCGATTTTGTTGCTCAATGATTGCCAAACCATCGGCGGCTATCCCAAGGTTGCTCACGTGATCACGTTTGATCTCGCGATCGCAGCGCAATTGCGACCGGGCGACACCGTCCATTTCAGGGAGGTTTCCCTTTCGGAAGCGCATCGCGCCTTGTTCGAATGGGAACACGATCTCCAACAGTTCCGGCGCGGGATTGAATTGCATTTCAAATGAGTCTGGTGGTCGATCTCAATGCCGATCTAGGCGAAGGCGCCGGCCACGATGACGAGCTGCTGTCCCTGGTTACTTCGGCGAACATCGCCTGCGGGTTTCATGCCGGCGATGCCGGAACCATCCGCGCCTCGATCGAAGCCGCGCGCAATCGCAATGTCGCAGTCGGAGCGCATCCCAGTCTCTTTGATCGCGAAAATTTCGGACGCAAAGAGTTACCGGTGAGACCGATCGAGGTTTTTGACGCGGTGGTTTATCAACTCGGCATTTTCGAGGCGATCGCGGAAGCGTGCGGCGTTAGAGCGAACCACGTGAAACCGCACGGTGCGCTTTATAATATGGCGGCTCGCGATGCCGAGCTCGCCGACGCAATTGCGCGCGCGGTTGCAAGGGTGGAGGCGAAGTTGATTCTTTTCGCCCCGGTTAACAGTGCTCTTGCGCGCGCAGGCGAAGAACAAGATTTGCAGATCGCCCACGAAGTCTTTGCCGACCGGAACTACTGCAACGACGGGTCGCTCGTTTCGCGATCGCGACCCGACGCGCTGCTGCACAATCCTGCCGAGACTGCGCCACGCGTCTTGCGCATGTTGCGCGAAGGCAAAGTGCGCTCGGTCGATGGGGTAGATGTTGATGTTCGCGCGGAGACGATTTGTTTGCATGGCGATAATCCTGCAGCGGTCGATTTCGCTCGCGCGTTGCGACTCCAGTTGGAAAAAGAAGGTGTAGTTGTTCGCGCACCAAGATTTTCCAAGTGAGCGACGGACAATCTTTTATAGGGGGCGCTGTTAGCGTCCATGGGAAGCTGACAGCTTCCCCTACAGGCCTCATCCGCGCGCTCGGACCCGTCGATGCCACGATGATAGTCGTCGGCTCGATGATCGGTTCGGGAATCTTTATTACTTCGGCCGAAACGGCGCGGTTATCCGGCGCGCCAGGATGGCTGCTCCTGGCTTGGGCGATCGCCGGTTTGCTCACCATGACCGGCGCGCTCTGTTGTTCCGAACTCGCCACTATGATGCCGCGAGCGGGCGGGGTTTATGTTTTTTTTCGTGAGGCCTACGGCCCGGCGACTGGCTTTTTGTACGGCTGGACGTTGTTCCTGGTCATTCAGACCGGGACCATCGCGGCGGTGGCGATCGCGTTCGCTAAATTCCTTGGCGTTTTCGTTCCAACGGTTTCCCCCGACAATTATTTATTAACCGAGAAACCGATTCTGTTGGGTGGCGGATACGCCATCAGCTTGTCGACCCAGCAACTGGTCGCGATCGTCTTAATCGCGTTATTGACCTGGACCAACACGCGCGGGCTGAAACTCGGCACGTTGGTGCAAAATGTTTTCACTTTCGCAAAAACCGCTGCGCTTACCGGTGTCGTTCTGGTTGGGCTTTTTCTCGGTTGGACCGCAGCCAGCGCGGCGCGGACGTCCTCCTGGTGGGATTCGTGGGCGAATGGATGGGACCCGCAACTGGCCCAGCCCGGATTTACTTTCGCCGGCGTTTTAGCGCTGGTTTTGCTTTTCGGAAAATCGATGGTGGGGCCGCTGTTCGCCCAAACCGCCTGGACCAATGTGACGTTCCTCGGAAGCGAAGTTCGGGATCCCGGGCGCAATCTTGTCCGAGCCTTGTTGATCGGATCAGGGATCGTCGTGCTTTTATATATGCTCGCGAATCTTTCCTATCTCGCTTTGCTGTCGTTTTCCGAAATTCAACAGGCGCCGCAGGATCGCGTTGCGGTTGCGGCAATGAAGGCTGCGTTTGGAAATCCAGGCGCGATCTGCATGGCCGCGGCAATCATGATTTCGACTTTTGGTTGCAATAACGGGCTAATCCTCGCTGGGGCGCGGGTTTATTTTGCCATGGCGCGCGATCGTCTGTTCTTCAAGAGAGTAGCTAGCACGAATCGATATCATGTTCCCGCGGCCGCGTTGTTCGCGCAGGGAATTTGGACCGTAGTGCTGACTTTGCCGCGAACTGTCGCAACCAATCCTTCGACTCACAAAGTTACCTACGGCAACGTTTACACTCAGCTACTCGAATACATTGTATCGGCGGACTTGATCTTTTACGTGCTAATGGTCGCAGCGGTGATGGTATTGCGGAGAAAAGCGCCGGACGTTCAACGACCGTATCGCACGTGGGGATATCCGACTGTACCGATTGTTTCGATGATTCTCGCCGTGCTGTTGATTGTCGATCTTGCCTACGTTGCTCCGGCGACGTCGGGAATAGGGATACTCATTGTTCTCACCGGTGTGCCCATCTATTTCTCGTGGCACAAACCGGCCGCAATTTGATGCGAACCGATGCTAATTGCAGGCGCGATACATTATTGGTATGCCTGCAAAATCTAAAAAACAACAGATGGCGGCGGGCGCTGCGCTCGCCGCCAAGCGCGGACAACGTTCGAAGTCTTCGCTCCGCGGGGCATCGAGGCAGATGTACAAATCGATGAGCCGGAAAGAGCTCCGGCGGGTAGCCAAGACCAAGCGCAAAAAATTGCCGACCAGAAAACCGAAGCGCAAGTAATCGCGGTGTGCGAGTTATTGAATCATCGGGCGGTGAAAGAAATTGTACTGGCTCGCAAATGCCGGGCTGTTGACCTTCACCTGAGACACAATCAGGAAAAGCGCGATTGCCCCGAGCAACGTCCAGCGTAACCATCCTCGGTTCGCCCAGTTCGCAAATTGGTGAATCGCATACGCGAACAAGACAAAGAATGGAATGGCGACGCCGTTCAATAACCGTCCGGACGTGAGGTAAGGAAATTCGCGCGAAGGATAGGGACAATTGTGAAAATCAAAGCTGACCGAGAGCAGCATCAGAAAGCCGACTATCGAAATAAAACTGAAGAGCGATAGCGACAGAACGAACCGGCGATCACCCAGATTAGATCGATTGCGCAGCAGAAGGAAGCCCGTCGCTAAAATCACGAGAGCCGTAGAGATCGCGTAGAATGCGTCGGCGTAAGGAGACGCGAGTCTTTGAAGATGCCAGACTAATTCCCCGCGCCAGAAAGTTGCGGCTAGGTCGGTCCAAAACACCTTGAGTCCGCTAATCGTAAAGAGAGGATGCGACCACCAGTCCACAAACGGTTTTCGTGTCCAGCCCAACAACTCAATCTTGGAAGTGGTGGCGGTAAGATCGCCGAAATAGCGATGGTTGCGAAGGAACCAAATTCCCAGGGGCAATGCGCAACTCAAAACGAAGACAATCAATGCCAGCAGATTGGATTTGCGATGTTCCCTCTTTTTGTTGGCAAGAATTTTCCAAAGAAGGACAGCGGTCGCAACTATCGGCAGGGGAAGATTGCTCGTTTTAACGAGACAGGTGGCCGCGAGCGCCAGACCACTCCATCCGGCCACAGCAATTTGAGGACGCTGGTGTTGCAATATTTTCGCCAGACCGAGAAAGGCAATGCCGAAACAAATCGGCGAAAGGGCATCGGCCTGGATCGAATAGAATGCGGTTTGGGGCCAAACCGCCAGCAATGTGGGAACTGCGAGCTGGATGAACTGGTTGGTCGGAAAAATCGATTTCGCCGAGACGAACCCGAGCCACACCAAAAGCGCCACCAGGCCTACGTTTAGGAAGCGGACCCAGTAAAGCGAAACCAAGCCACCGAGGCCACCAGCGCGTCCCAAGTCGAACCAGGCGCCGGCGCCCAAATAATAAAGCGGCGGCTCGCCGGATTCATGGTTCCAGCGAGATTCCCAAAACGGAATTTCATCCGCGAAAACCTTCTCCAGTTGCTCGCGCGGCAAAAGCCAGTTTGCTGGAGGAAATTGCCCGCCGTACTGCTCCGGTCGAACAAAATATTCGGGTGTGCTGTAGGTTGCGAAGTAAACCGAGGCTTCGTGAGAAAACGATTCGATGCCGCGAGGCGGATTGCCATGAGCGTATTTCACAACCAGATCGACGTGCGCCTGTTCGTCGACGTTGTTGAAAAACGGAAAGGCGGCGGCAAAAACGAACACTCTTATCGCTGCGAATATACAAAGACCGGCGACGATCCAGCGGAGCGCCGATTTAGATAAATCACTCACGGCAAATCGGACGCGAAACGTTGTTTGATGATGGTGAGCGTCCCATGCTCGTTGATTTGCGGCGGAGCGCCGGATTTCTCGGCGAGCATCGTTTCAATTTCTGGGCGATAAGGCGAGTGCGTTTCCAAAACAAAAACCGCCCGTTTCTGTTCGTCCGGTTCGGCCTTTGGAATCGATGGCGGATAGACCGGCCGATCCACTCCGAAGATCGACTCCGACGCGATCAATTTTTCGTTGGTTTCAAAAATCAACGGATAAACAAAGGAGATCGTAGTCCAGACCGCATTGATTTGGTTTCGCGCGAGATCGTCTTTTACCGCGTCGATGTCACCCCCGGGGACGCGGATCATCTCATGGTCCTGATGATTCGGAGAAAGGGTAAGAGTTTCAATCTGGTTGCGAGCAGCAGTTCCGATAATTGCATCGAGACCGCAAACAACGGTTGCCAGGAGCAGTGCGGCTGCGATCGTCCGCTCCAACATTTGTTTTTTCGCGAATAAGCGGTCGATACAACGCGCGATCAGAATCGACACGAAAAATGTCCCGCCGAGGAAATATCCGGGAACGCGAAGTGGCGCGATGATGTACGGAATAAAACTGACCCCAGTCAGGATTAGCATGAGCACATCCGTGTTTATTTCGCTTGCCGTGAATCCGGATGAAAAGGCATCGCGAATTTTCTGCCACCGCAATGCCCGCCAACTTGCCAGTCCGATGGCGATGAGCGTGACGGCGTAGAGAACATAGCCGAACCAGTGCGTTTCCGGGTAATACCAAAGCACGGTGTCCGCGCTGAAAAACTTCGGCATTTCGTGCAAAAAAATCTCGCGCCAGGCCGATAAACCGAAACGCGCCGCCATTCCCGCCGCCTCCGGTTTTTCAAAAAACAGAAAATGCCAGTTTTGAAAGCCATGAGTGAAGTTCCACCAAATCGCCGGGGCGTATCCGACGACAAATCCGCTGATACCAGCGACCAGACCAATCAGCGAAAATTTGCGGCGCAACAGCAAAAGGGCCCACAACGCGGCGATTGGAATCAGAAGCAGTTCCATTCCCCAAAAACCGATTCCACCCAAAAGCCCGAACAGAAAAATGTCGCGCTGGCCCGGCGATTTTTGTTTTTCGATGGCGAGAAATAGAATTACCAACGCCGGAATCAGCAGAAAATAAAACGCATAGCCGCGCGGTTGAAAATGCCACTTCAACAATCCGGGCCACAGCGCAAAAATCAGACTGGCCAGGGTGGCAAGGCGCACGGAGTAAAACCGCATTACCATTAGATAAAATAGGGCGAGACAAGCCAGCGATAGCAAGACGGTTGGCACTTTTAGGGCGACGACCCCGACGCCAAACAGCCAGAACGGAATAACTGCAAGGTATGCTTCCCACGCACACGAGGCGTTGTAGGCGATGCCATAAAAGTAAAATGGAAAATAGCGCCCCTCCGAAATGTGTTTTGCCATTAATCCGATAATGGCTTCGTCGCTGGTTACGTGCGTCTGCGACAAAAATAAAATCGCGAATCGAACAATGGCTGTCCCAGCCAGGATGAAGAGAAAAGACCGATGCCTCCGCATGGATGTCACTGGTTAATGCGGATCAGTGGCGAAGGTCAACGCCGATGTGTCCTACGATATCGCCCAGGCCGGCCTGGTAAAGATTGGATTGTTATTCGGCCTGAATGAGGAGGGTCGGTCGTCCGGACAATGATTCGTACCAGGCGCGCGCCTTATGATCGTCTCGTTCCCAGGCAAGTTTGTCCGGGTCCTTTTCCCAAGCTCGTCCATTGCCGTTTCCTTCGAGAAGCGCCGAAATTTCGTCCTGCGAGAGTTCCTCCTTGTCCTCCCGGGTGTAACTTTCGGCGAGGCTCAAATGTCTGAGAAACTGGACGAGAATGATGTACTTACCCTTTTTATACATGTTCGTTGAAATGCCGCGCTTATCCGGAAAACCTTCGTCGACAGGTTTTCCGAACAGATCGGCGGCTTGATCTTCGGTGTCTCCCAGGGCGGCAAACACCCCACCGCTCAGACCGACACACAAGGTGGCTACTAACAACAACGTTCGTTTCATAACTATTTTTTCATGCTAACTCGTTTCAGCTTATATCCATCTTTCGCCGCGCCATAGCCGCTATCGTACTGGACAAGGCCAACCCCTTTTTTCCAAACAATCTTTCTGAAGTGACCCGATGGATGACTTGAGTCAAACACGCAAAGATTGCCTTTCACGTCGATTTTGGTTTGCCAAAGCGTCTCCTGGTGCTTGAAGTGTCCGCTGCTGATTCCGCAAATATCATTTTCTTCGAACGCCGGTGGTTTATCCATTGCGGCAATCTTCTTCACCGCTTCATCGTTATTTTCCTCGAGCAATTGAACGATCCGGTCGTTGGTGGCGATAAAATATTCGGATCGTATTTCTCGTGTTTCCGGTGCCCGAGATTTTAAATCAACAAAGTCAATTTTGAAAATTGCTCCCCATGGCATCTGGGCGACCCGGGTTGTTACCACCCGCGCGGTGAGGGGGATGTCGCCATCAATGTTTTCATCGTTCCATTCGGTTCCTCGAAAATTCGCGGAAACCGGTTTGTCATCTTTCGCGCCCAGGAACGGATTCGCGGCGAACGCGCGCCCCGCGAGCAAGTGCGCTGACATCAGGAGAAGCGCGCCGGCAACGGGAATTTTCATGTGTGAAATTCTAACAGCAGATGGCTTGACCCTGCAAATTTCACGTCCTCAGCAAGAAGAGAGTCCGAGCGAAACAGGAATAGGGCGCGTGTTTGGTCACGCTCCGCAGCCAACCGAAAGCACGTCCTCGATCTTTTTCGGATCGCAACGATAAATCGTGGTCGCTTCGCCCTCGTAATATCGCGAGCCGACGACGATTTCCATTTTGCCATCGTCATCGAGATCGAGGACCGCAATCACTTTGTAAGCATTCGGCGCGTCGAAACTATCTCCCCTTCTTACGTAAGCTTTAGGGTGAAACTCGCCTTCAACTAACTGCGTCTCGACTTTTCCGGCGACGATGCGGCGCAACAATACCGTCGAATAACTTCCGGCCGGCGATCGCATCGGCGCGCTGTCTGCACTGAAATAATTGGTGGCGCTGATTAGCACTTCTTCCTCGCCGTCACCATCCAGATCCACCCGGATGATATTGTCGATCTTCACTTTCGGTTGATCGATCCCTTTTCTTCTCAGAAAGTCCCGGACGGCGTCGAGGTAAATTTTTTAGGTTGGATCGAGCATCTGCACTTTTCGCGGCAGCGCGTTCCAAGGCGCCGCGATGGCGATCACGCCTTTCTCCGGCTTTGGCGAAAGCGAAACCGAAAGTGTTTGCTCGCACGGGACATCTTCCGAATTTGGTTTGCCGCCTTTGGCTTCGCCGAGCGGCGCGGTTAGTCCGTACACGCGATACGTCGTTTCATTGGCCAGCGATTTCGCGGCGTCGTCCGCTTTGATCCATTTTCCGCCGCTGCTGGCGCCGAACAGATAGCCGGTCTGCACTTCGACGATTGGGTGGAGATCGTTCGCGACCGCGGTCGCCCCGCAAATCAAAAGCGCAAATAGCCTAACAAGTCGTTTCATGAGAGATCAGCCGAAGGATGTCTTGTCGTTGACCGAAAAACAATGCAGAACGTTGCGTCAGTATTATGAAACTAACGACCACGTTTGCGGGCATGGTTTTGTTAATTTGTATTAACGTTTCACTTTCGGCCGGGGACGACGCGCGATTCACTCAAACATCGGCCGAGGCGACCCGGCTGAGCGATACCGCCGAAGGAAAAGCCTACGATGCGGAATTTGGAAAAGTCGTCAGTCCCCGAATAAGCGCCATCGTCGGCGAATGCACCAAAAACCTTGGACCGCGGATCGACTTTCAGGTGGTTTTCATTTTCGGCGCCGACGGTCGGGTTCAGGAGGTTCTGACCGCAAGCGATCAGCCGGGCGCAAAGTGTGTTGGCGAGAAATTGCGCAATTTGCAACTGTCTCCGCCGCCTCGAGCGGGCTGGCCGGTCAAATTCGGGGTCAACATCAACCCGGACAACGGCCTGATGTTGCTCACGTCGGCATTGAAACTTATGGCCACCGGCACTTGGGAAGTGGACGCGACCCTCGACCGCGGAGTCAAAATGCGGATTCACGGACTGCTCGCCGGCGACGATTTTGATCTCACTCTTGAGCCGGAGGGCAGAAACGCGGTTCGACAGATTGCAATCAAAGACAGGATTTGGGCCAGCTTTGACGGCGGCAAGACTTGGAAACTTCAAACCACTCCCGAGCAGGCGACGTTCCGGCGGGTTTACAACTTCGTTCACAATCCAATTCGCCCCGACGTGACGTTGCCTGCGATGGAAGTTGCCGAGCAGCAAACACGGGATGGCGAAAAGTGGATGCGCGTTCGTCCAAAAGGTTCGGCCAAGAAGCAGTCGACCGCCGTGGATTACTGGTTTGCCATCAGCCAGGATTCGAAACGTAACGGTGTTCGGCGCTACGAAGGTCCAGTGACGGAACCCGGGCATGAAAAGGAACCGTTACACTGCATTGCGACGTATCAGCCCGCGAACGACAAAACGATCCAGCCGCCTGCCGACGCATCTGGAGAGCAGAGCACGGTTCAACCGGCGCCGCCGCCGACGGAAAAATCCGGAAGCGGGGTAAGTCTTTACGACGGAAAACTCAAGATCGATGTGCCAGCCAATTTCGTTCGCGAGCCGGACGATCCCAAAGAACCGAAGACAGTTGCCAAGTTTCTGCATGAAGGCGAAGGCGCAGCGTGGGGAGAAGTTTTGCGTGGAACTCACGGGCTCACTCCGGACAAGCTCGACGGCTATTTGAAAATGCGCGTGGCCGAATATTCCAAAGGATTCAGCTGGTTGCCGAAAGATTCGCACCTGCAATGGCTCAAGAAAGAGATCGTCACCATCGACGGACGAAAATGGGCCGACTGGCGTTACGTTCCAATGAAAAAGGGAATGAAGGATTATCGGAATAACCCGGTTTACACGCGTTTCCTAACGACTTCCTACAAAGGCCAGCTCCTGGAGATCATGTTCACCAGCAACTTGGACACGGATCCCAGGCGGAAAGAGGAGATCGACCATATCATGGACTCGGTGCACCTTGAAGAATGACGTAGCAACGCGGATGGCGTTTATGAACAAAAGATTCAGGCACACCTGGTTAGCTGGAATTTTGATTCTGTTGTTATTTCCACACGCTTTTGCCGACACCGATTTTTCGACATTCTGGAAAAAATTTAGGTCCGCGGTGATCGGTGGAGACAAAGAGGCAGTCGCGGAGATGACGAAATTTCCACTTTCGATGCCGTATTCGGTAAAAGCGGTAAAGAACAAGTCGGATTTCTTGCGCCGTTACAATGAAATTTTCAACGGCGAGGCGAACGCCGCGCAATGTTTTGGAAGCGCCCAACCGCAAAAAGAATCCGAGCGATATGAGATCTACTGTCCGTTCAAGAAGACGCCGAACGACAAGGAGAACGCGCCGATCCGCTTTGTGTTTGAACGGACCAAGGGCGGTTGGAAATTTGCTGGCCTCGACAACATCAACGAATAGGCACACTCACATCAGGCCAGTCGGCTAACCCTGATGCGCGGGAAATGTCCGCTTGGTGTTGCGCGCCAAATAATCCTTAATCGCATCAATAAAGGTCTCGGCGAAATCGCGCTGCTTTTGTTGGCCGACGCCGGCAATCCGGCCGAACTCGACCGTCGTCGTAGGATAAGCGCGCGCCATTTCCCGAAGCGAAACATCGGAAAAAATCACGTAGGCCGGGACGTCACGTTTGTCCGCGATCTCGCGCCGCAAAGCGCGAAGCCGTTCAAACAGCGCTTCGTCGCATTCGATTTCACCGGCCCGACGCTTCGATCGTTTGCGGGTCTCGACGTCGAACGGTTTTGTCAGCGTGATCGGCGTTCGTTCGCGTAACGCGGCCAATCCCGTTCCGGTTAATTGCAGGGTCGCGAACTTTCCTGGCGCGGCCGCCACCAATCCCAGGCGCGACAATTCTCTTCCAATTGCCTGCCACGCGTCGCGTTTTAACTCGTTTCCGATTCCGTAAGTAGAGAGTTGATCGTGGCCGCGCTGTCGGATCGGTTCCGTGTCTGCGCCACACAGGACGTCGACAATGTGATTCAATCCGAATCCGAAGCCGTGCTTCTCGTGAATGCGATACACGCACGAGAGAAATTTTTGCGCGGCCACCGTGCCATCGAACGTTTCGCGCGGGGTCAGGCAATTATCGCAGCCGTCGCACGGCACGGTCTGAAGTTCTTCGCCGAAATAACGGAGCATCGTCGCTCGCCGGCATTCGCGGGTCTCGGCGTAATGAATCATCTCGCGCAACTGCTCACGCGCGATCAGTTGTTCCCGTTCGCTTTTTTCTTCAATGAAACGCTTTTGTTTCACCACATCGCTCGCGCTGAAAAGCAACACGCACTCACTCGGCAATCCGTCACGGCCCGCGCGTCCTGTCTCCTGATAATAGCTCTCGATGTTCTTCGGCAGATCGTGATGCAATACGAAACGCACATTCGGTTTGTTGATTCCCATTCCGAACGCGATTGTGGCCGTGATCACGCGCGTGTCGTCGCGTAGAAATTGTTCCTGGTGCTTTCCTCGATCAGTCGACTCGAGTCCCGCGTGATACGGCTTTGCTTTGATTCCGTCGCTGTTCAATTTTGTCGCGAGCGAGTCGGCCGTCTTTCTGCTCGCGCAATAAACGATGCCGCTCTCGTCAGGTCGGGCGCGAATAAAGGTCAGCACTTGTTCGTAAGGCGACGATTTAGGGACCACCCGATAGGTAAGATTCGGACGATTAAAACTGGCTACATAGCAGCGCGCGTCGTCCAAATGCAATTGATTGACGATGTCTTTGCGCACCCGCTCGGTCGCGGTGGCGGTTAGCGCCATGATCGGCACATCCGGCAAATGTCTGCGCAGTTTTTTCAACTCGCGATATTCCGGTCGGAAATCGTGGCCCCATTCGCTGATGCAATGCGCTTCATCGATCGCGATTTGCTCAATGTTCCAGTTCAACGCGCGTTCGAGAAATCCATCGAGCATCAACCGCTCCGGCGCGACGTAGAGCAGCCGGCATTCACCATGGTTCAATTTGCGCAATCGTTCAGTCGCTTCCTGCCGATCTAACGAGGAATTCAGAAAGGTCGCCGCGATCCCGCTCGCTTGGAGCGCATCGACCTGATCTTTCATCAGCGAGATGAGCGGCGACACCACGATCGTCAATCCGCTGCGCAACAACGCCGGCAATTGGAAACAAAGCGATTTTCCGCCACCCGTCGGCATCAGGGCAAAGACATCGCGCCCGGCCAACGCATCCCGGATAATTTCTTCCTGCAGTGGACGAAATTTATCGTAGCCGAAATGTTTCTTTAGGGTCCTGGGGAGATCCATCCAAGCGTTTTATCCGGCCTTGGGCTCGTCAGACAACTCAATTAGCGCGGCGCTCTTTGATTGCCTGGAGAATATCTGCGATTACTTCACCGCGCGGTTTGGCGCCGAGATTACCTTTCCCGTGCACGCGAACGCTGACCGCGCCGGCTTCCATGTCGCGCTTACCAATCACCAACATGGTGTGGACTTTCATTTGTTCCGCGCGCTGGATTTTGCCGTTGATTTGGTCGGTGCTCTTATCGATCTCAGCGCGAACATATTTCGCGCGCAGCTCCTTCAGGATCGCCCTCGAGTAATCCAGCAGATTCGCGTCGTCGCCGATTGTTAAGATCCGGACCTGCTCGGGTGACAACCACAACGGGAAATTGCCGGCATAGTGCTCGATTAGAAATCCGATG
Organism: uncultured Verrucomicrobiae bacterium; assembly: GCA_963817335.1. Taxonomy (GTDB): domain Bacteria; phylum Verrucomicrobiota; class Verrucomicrobiia; order Chthoniobacterales; family UBA10450; genus AV40. The sequence continues at coordinate 1,152,629 of CAWFNX010000005.1, forward strand.
AAGCGCTCATGGGTGCCGAGCGGCGCGCGATGAATGCAGATCGGCGTCTTCTCGGTGTTGTCTTTGTCTTTGTAACGAAGATCAAAGCTTCGCGGCTGGGCGAAATCGACCTGGTTGGTGGCGATCGAAAATTCGCGGCCGATCACGCTCCAGACCTGGACGTCGATCTTTGGTCCATAGAACGCGGCTTCGTTCGGCACTTCCACATAGTTGATCCCGGAATTCTTTAAGACGTTACGGGTCATGTCTTCGGTTTTCTTCCAAAGCTCCGGCTCGTTTACGAATTTCTGCCCGAGCTTGGACGGATCGTGGGTCGAGAAACGCATGAGATATTTCTCAAGGCCAAACAGCTTGAAGTAATTGAGATACATCTCGTTCACCGCGTTGAACTCGGATTCGAATTGCTCCGGGGTCATGTAGAGATGGGCGTCGTTCATCTGCATCGAGCGGACCCGCATCAACCCAAACAATTCGCCGCTCTGCTCGTATCGATGACAGAATCCGTATTCGGCCAGCCGCAATGGGAGATCGCGATAACTCCGCGGCAGCGCGGCATACAACTTGTGATGATGCGGACAATTCATCGCTTTCAGATAGTAACGCTGCGTAACGGAGTCTTCGCCGCCATGTTCGTGCAGTTCCATCGGCGGAAACATCGATTCCGCGTAGTAGGGGATGTGGCCGCTCTTTCGGTACAAACTTTCACGCGCAATGTTCACCGTGCGCACCCGCTGATATCCGGCCGCGAACTCCGTTTCCTTCGCCAGCTTCTCGAGTTCCTCGATAATCGCGGCCCCGCGTGGCAACCAGAGCGGCAAACCCGGACCGACATCTTCGTCGATCACGTAAATCTCAAGTTCTTTGCCGAGCTTGCGGTGGTCGCGCTTCTTCGCTTCCTCGAGCATCGTGAAATACTCGTCGAGCTCTTTTCTGGTTTTGAACGCCGTGCCGTAAATGCGCTGGAGCTGGGGATTTTTTTCGTCGCCCTTGTAGTAGGCGCTGGCGACGCTGGTGAGTTTGAACGCGCCGACGTTTCCTGTCCGCATCACGTGCGGGCCGGCGCAGAGATCAATGAAATCGCCGTTGCGATAGAGTGAAATTTTTTCGCCGGCTGGAATGTTCTCGATGATATCCAGTTTGAACTTGCTCGGCTCCTGGCGATCGCCCAACGCGGCGAGCCGGCCTTTTTTGCCCAGTTCGAGCGCTTCGTCGCGCGAAACTTCCACTTTTTCGAAGGGATGGTTCGCCTTGATCTCCTTTTTCATCTCGGCTTCGATCTTTTCGAAATCCTCCGGCGAGATGCGGTGGGAAAGATCGACATCATAATAAAAGCCGTTCTCGACCGGTGGCCCGGCGGCGAACTGCGCCTCCGGCCAGATCTTGAGGATGGCGGTCGCGAGCACATGCGACGCCGAATGCCGGAGGCGTTCAATGTCCGTCATCTGGGCGCGTTGCTCTAAGGTCTTGCGGTCGTCATTCATGAAAGGCGGGAGAAAATAACCACGAAGACCACGAAGGGAAAGAATTTGTCGGCGTGAAGCTGTCCCCGCGTGCGTATAATTCTACGGATGACACGAATTTCCCGATGGCTGGGCTTTTTGCTAATCACGGTGGCGAGCTGCCATCGTGGCCCGACTGTGACCTCAGAATTCGCGTCGGAACGACAAAAGATGGTCGAGGAACAGCTCAAGCCTCGAGGGATTCATGATCAACGGGTGCTGACGGCAATGGCGAAAGTGCCGCGGGAAGAATTCCTTCCGGAAAATTTGCGCGCTCAGGCGTACTCGGACAGCGCATTGCCGATCGGGCACGACCAGACAATTTCGCAACCGTTCATCGTCGCGCTCATGACCGAGCAATTGCGGCCGCAACCGAACGATCGCGTGCTCGAGATCGGCACAGGCTCCGGTTATCAAACGGCCGTGCTCGCCGAGCTGGTCAAAGATGTCTACACGATCGAGATCATCGAGCCACTCGCGAAAGACGCGTCAGCGCGACTGTCGCGGCTCGGTTACGCGAACGCGCATGTAAAAGCGGGCGACGGTTTTCAAGGGTGGCCCGAGGCGGCACCGTTCGACGCGATCATCGTCACCTGCGCGCCGGACAAGGTTCCGCAGCCGCTCACCCAGCAACTCAAAGAAGACGGACGCATGATTATCCCGGTAGGCTCCGGCATAGACCAGCAACTCTATCTGCTGGAAAAGAAACATGGCCAGCTTGCGCAAACCGCGATTTTGCCGGTTCGGTTCGTTCCGATGATGGGGGAAGTGACCGAGACTAAGGCAACCGGCGAATCGCCGTCTCCTCAACCTTCTCGCTGAGTTTACTTTTTAATCTCGGCCAGTTTTTTCAGGTCGAGACGTTTGATCCACTCCTGAAGGTCTTTGGGGTCCTGGTTCTGCAATTGGACTTCAACAAAGTAACGCTTCGCCACCATCACCCACAGCGAAGCCTGTTTCTGATCTTTCTCGTAGGCCTCGAAGCCGGGATTGCCGTCGATGGTGACAGACTTGCTATAACCTTCGGGCGTCTCGCTGTTTTGCTTCCAGCCCGCGGTCGTCGCTTCGACGTAATCGGGGTTGGCGACCGAATCGAGGATGCTGATCGAGGTTCGCGGGGCATCGGTAGCTTCGCCTTTTTCATAATCGCGATGGACGTTGGTGATTTTGAATCCTCCGACATCGTCGCTCGAGCCTTCAGCCTTCTCGGCGGTCCAACCTGCCGGCGGCTCCGGCAAAATTGGAATTAATTTGGCCGGGTCGGCCACATCCGGGATCAAGTTCGGCTCATTTTGCGCGCGTACTTCTGCGGCAATCAAGCCGAGCGCCAATGTAAGAATACAGGCGGCCGTCTTCATCAGGGTCAGCTACTCGATTGACTTTGCTGGGATGCTTTGTCAAGAGGCGATCCATGAGACGAACGTCCCATATCGCAATTGTGATCTCGGTCGTCGCGGTGGTCGTTCGAATCATTGCTATCGATCATCCTTTCACCGACACCTGGAGCTGGCGGCAAAGCGACGTGGCCGCGATCGCCCGAAATTACTTCGAGGGCGGTTTTCATTTTGCCCATCCCCAAATCGATTGGGCAGGCGATCAACCGGGTTATGTCGGCACGGAGTTCCCGATTCTGCCGTTTGTGGCTGCGCTTTGTTTTAGACTTCTTGGCCTTCATGAATGGGTTGGACGAATTCAAGCGCTCATTTTCTTTGTTATCTCGTTGCCGTTCTTTTTTCTGCTTGTCCGCGAGATTGCCGGAGAAATTGTCGCGACCTGGGCTTTGATTTCTTATTCGTTCGCGCCAGTTGGCATCATGGCCAGTCGATGTTTCATGCCGGATATACCGTCTCTGGCTCTTTCGCTGATTGGTTTATATTTCTTTGCCCGTTGGCTCACCACTGAAAGGTCAACGGCGTTCGTTCTCGCGGCGCTCGCCATTTCATTATCGATCTTGATCAAACTACCGAGCGCGATCATCGGGGCGCCGCTGGCTTGCATCTGCTTTCAGCGTTTCAGATTTTCAGCCTTTCAGCGGCTCCATTTGTGGCTTTTCGCGGCGATTGCGCTGTTACCTGCCGCGATCTGGTATTGGTACGCCTATCAGATCTCCCTGACATTTTATCCGCACCATTTCTTTGGCGCGGGGGGATTCAAAATCATGCCGTTGTCGTGGTACTGGAAAATCGCGCGAGAAATTCCAACCCTGACTCTGACTCCGCTTGTTTTCATTTTGGGCGCGATTGGCCTTTTTGTAGCCCGACAAATCTCCGGTGCGCGAGCGTTCTATTGGTGGCTCCTCGCGATGATTTTGTTCGTCATCGTCGTCGGATACGGGAACCGGCATCCGTGGTACCGTTTGCCGCTGGTTCCAATCGCCGCGCTGTTTGCCGGCGTCGCATGCGAGTTTATCGGCAGGAAAATCCCAAATCGCGCGGCGAACGCGGTGGCGTCAATCTGTCTGCTCGCGCTGGTTGGTCTTTCGTCGATTGCCGCTTTACGCGTTTTTTATGAACCGAAAAACGGTCCACTCCGCGATGCGGGCTTGGAATTAAATGACATCACGCCTGAGGGTTCATTAATTGCAGCCGCCGATAACGGCGACCCGACAGTATTGTATTACGGTCATCGCAAAGGCTGGCATTTTCTGGAGAAGGACGGGATTTACTACGGCGATCCGGATGGAAGCGCGCCGGCGATTGCCAATCTGGCAGAATTGCGAAGCAAAGGGGCAAAGTATCTCGTCTTTACTTCGAACACGGCGTGGTGGCTGGATTTGTATCCCGAATTTAGAGAATATGTCCATGCGAACTCGGCGTTGATTGCAGCGACTTCCGAATTCAGCATCTATCGTCTCGACCCAATACAGAAATGAGCAAACCACACTTAACGATTCGCCCGGCGACGGTTGCCGACGTTCCGATTATTCTCGAATTGATCAGGGCCCTCGCGACATACGAACGAGCGCCGGATGAGGTGACAACCGACGAAGAAGGTCTCAGCGAGGTCTTGTTCGGAGAAAAGCCAGCCGCGGAAGTTTTGCTCGCATTTGAGAACGAGAGGGCGGTCGGTTTTGCCGTTTTCTTTTACAATTTTTCGACCTGGCTCGGGCGACCCGGACTCTATCTCGAAGATCTGTTCGTTAGGCTGGAAGATCGCGGCAAGGGTTATGGTCGCGCCTTGCTTGTTCAATTGGCAAAAATCGCGCGCGATCGCCGCTGTGGTCGAATGGAGTGGGCGGTGTTGGATTGGAATGAGCCGGCAATCAATTTTTATCGAAAGCTGGGCGCCGAACCGATGCACGAATGGACGGTCTTCCGGTTGACGCGCCAGGAAATAGCAAAACTTGCAGATTCTGCGGTGTGATCTGATTCACGCACGAACCAGTCGTGCGATCAGGTCTTCGCTGGCCACAAACCCGATCAGATTTCGTTTTTGGTCCACCACCGCGGCCAATCCCAGCCGCGCGGCGCGGAGCCGGTGGACCGCGCGGGCAGCGGGCTCGTTTTCCTGCACGGTAACCATTCGCCGCAAATAGCGGGCGAGCGATGGCGGCTTCTCCTTCTCGAAAAGAAGGTCGAGGACATTGACGAGCCCGACTGCATCGCCCCGCGCGTCAATGACCGGCAGGCGATCGAATCCAGTCGATCGGCTCAGCTCGAGCGCTTCGTTGACGGTGGAGTCGGGAGCCAGACTTTCGATTCTTGACAACGGCTTCATCACATCACGCGCAGTGACGTTTTGAAAATCGACAACGTTGTGAATCATGGCCCGCTCGGTGGCAGTGATCGATCCTTCGCGCTCGCTTTGAGAGGTGATTTGTTTCAGTTCCTCGCGCGCGGCAAACAGGCGGGCGCTCTTCTTAGCCGGCGGCGGAAGGAGCACGCGTCCCAGCAATTCGCCGACGACAAGAACTGGCCAAAGCATTGCTACACTCGCTTCCAGCAAACGCGAAAGCGCCGCCAGCGCCCGAAACGGAAACCGCCGAAAAAGTGATTTCGGTAAAACGGCCAGAACGAACAGATAGATCGGAATCGCGACAATCACGGTCAGAACGAAGCCAACCGCTCCAAATCGGGAAACAAACTGTCGGGCCAGCAGAATCAAAGCAACGATGTCCACGAAATTGGTGATCAACAGCACGCTAACCAGAGGGCGTTCCGGTGACTTGAGTAATCGATCGAGCCGCACCGCGGCCCGCAAATTCAATTTAACGTTGTGCCGCAATCGGACCGGATCGATGGACATCAGGCCCGCTTCGATTCCGTTGAACAGAAACGAAACCACCCAACAGCCCAGAATAATCCAGAGATCTCTCATGCTGCGGCGGTGTCGGTTTGATCTTCCACGCAGGTGGTTTTCTCCAACACCAATTCTTTGATGCGTTTCCGACTGGTTCGTCTGACGATTACAGTCAATCGGGGAAGCTCGAGCCGGGTGCCTTCCGGCGGCAACTGGCCCAGCTGATTGAAAATGAGGCCGCCAATGGTGTCGATTCCGTCGGCTTCCAATTCAAAGCCAAGATATTCGCGTAAATCGTCGAGACGAGCCTGGCCGCTCACCAAAAATTTGCCATTCTCGAGCGGTTCAATGTAGAGATCGACATCGCCTCCCGGCGGCGCGGCGTCGCTCAAGATTTCCTCCACTATGTCCGACATGGTAATGATGCCTTCCGTGCCGCCAAATTCGTCGACTACGATGGCCAGCGCCTGGGGATGGGTAAGAAAACGTTTGAGCAAATCGAGGGCGCGCATCGTTTCCGGAACGAACGACGGCGCGAGCAAAGTTTCGGTGTAGTGCTCGGACGGATCGAGCAGGAACCGTTTCACGTCAATGATGCCAACGATGTTGTCCGGCGTATCGGCATAAACCGGCACAAATTGATACCGACGCTCTTTCAGCTGCGCGATCGCTTCTTCGTTGGTGAGATCGTCGGCCAGCGCGAAACTATCGACCCGCGGAGTCATGCAATCTTTGGCCGTCTTGTCGCCCATTTTGATGATCTCCTGGATCATCTCGCCCTCTGTTTCGTGCAGCGTCCCTTCCTCTTCGCCGATTTCCACCAGTGCTTCGAGTTCCTGATCGCTCAAGCGGGCGCGGGTGCGCAAGCGCGCGGGCGTAATAAGATCGACAATCGCCGCGCTGGCGTTTTCAAGCGCGCTGCCGACGCGATCAAGAAATCGGACGGAGGCCTGGAGAGTGAATGCGCCGATGGTTGAAAGCCGGTAGGGCGCGGAAAGCGCGAGCAACTTCGGTATCAGATCGCACAGCAACACGACGATCGCGAAGATCACGACCGCCGCCAGCCATTGCGGAATGCGGCCGCCCGATGGACCGCGCCAGAGCAAAAACAAACAGAAAACAACCAGTGGCACTTTGACCAGGGCGTCTCCGAGCAAGAGTCCGTTCAAAACCCGTCGCGGTTTGTCGCGAAAAAGCTGAACGAACTTGGTCAGCGCAGGATGATTGGCCTCGAGCCGCCGAAGCTGGTGAGGTCGCAGGGAAAAAAGCGCGGTTTCTAGGCCGGAAAACAGGGCAGAAAAGAAAATCAGCCCGGCGATGATGGCGAGCGAAACGGCCAGCTCGAGCGGCGTCATTCTTGGCAGCGGCGCCGACTGCTGTCGGGGCCCTCCGGAAAAGTCGGTTTGCCCATCATCTGAGGCATGGTGAAATTAAACGCTTCATGAACAAAGGCGAAAGAATTTCGCAGTTCGTTCGCGACCTCGAAGGTGACGACGCCAATTTTACCGGCGAGATCGCGAGCCATCCGTTTTATCGGGCTTATTTTCGATGCTGGAACGACCAGCGCTACTACGAAGCCCACGACGTGCTGGAACACCTCTGGCTGAATACCGACACCGCGGACGACAATTTTTTTAAGGGAATGATTCAGGCCGCGGGCGCGTTCGTTCATCTTCAGAAGAATTTCGAACATCCCACCCACGCCAAACATAGCCGGCGTCTGCGCCCGGCGGTGCGACTGTTCGAACTGGCGGAAAAAAATCTCGCTCCGTTCGGTCCGCGTCATCACGCGCTGGACGTCGCGGCGTTTCTCAATCTCTTGCGTGCCGCGCGCGAAAAAATTATCGGGTCGGATTTCAAAACCAATCCGTGGTCGCCTAAAGAAGCGCCGAAACTGCATTTAGGTAGCGGCGGTTCACCGAACCGCCATGGCGATTGAGGTCAATCGCCTCTACCTCGTGAAGATTAATTTTATCCCAGCGATCATCAGTACAATTGCCAAAAAAATCGCGATACCGCGCACCGGCAAGCGGCGGCTCCCCAGATAAGAGCCGATCGTCCCACCCACGATCGCCGGAATCGCCAGATAGACTCCAAGACTTGGAATCGAACGCTTCGCGGCAAAGTACCCGACGAGGCCACCGATCGAGTTCACCAGAATAAAGAGCGCGGAAACTGCAGCTGCCTTCTTGATCGGCGCCCAACGACAAAACAGCAGCAACGGGGTAAGAAAAATTCCGCCACCGGTTCCTGTTAAACCGGAAAGAAGACCCAGGCCCGCTCCAACGCCGACCGCGAGCGGTTTGCTCGGAGGATTCGTTTCCGGCGGATCGCTTCGGCGAAAAATCAAGCGGGCCGCTGAGAAGAGCAGCACGAGTCCGATCAGGATCCTGAGGACGCCGGCGGACGGCTGGAGATAGCCGCCAACATAAGCCGCGGGAACCGAAAGCAGCGCGAACGGCCAAAACAATTTCCATGAGAAATGTCCGGCCTTCCAAAACTGAAGCGACCCAATGATGGCGACGAGAATGTTCAGCGCGAGCGCCGTCGGCCGAATGATCGCCGGCGCGAGTCCGAACAAGGTCATTGTCGCGATGTAACCGGACGCGCCGGCATGTCCGACGGAGGAGTAGAGAAACGCGATCAGCGCGATTCCCAAGCAAAGCAAAGTTAGTTCATCGCCGCTCATTTTGACAAAACTCGGACACGAGAGATGGGTTGCAGATTCGATTCTTCTTTAATCGAGCACTGCGACAATGAGAACCATCATTTTACTAACGATTTCCAACGCGTTCATGAACCTGGCCTGGTACGGACATTTGAAATTCAAAGACCAACCGTTGTGGATCGTGATCTGGCAAGCTGGTTAATCGCATTTTTTGAGTACGCCTTTCAGGTTCCGGCAAATCGTATTGGCTCCAACGAATGGACGGTCCCGCAATTGAAGATTCTTCAGGAGTGCATCACCCTCATCGTCTTTACTGTAATTGCGTTCGCGCTTTTTCGGTCGCCGGTTAAATGGAATTATCTCGTTTCCTACGCTTTCATCATCGGAGCGGTCTATTTTGCCTTTAGGTTTTGACAAGGGGTGCTTATCGCCGGCGCGCGTTGTAGAGGCGTTCGCCGCGGCGAGCACCGCTACAACTGCTTCCGCTTTTGCGTTCCCACGCTAAGTTGATCGGTGACGCCAATTGTCATAGCGGCGGAAATTCAACCGGCAAAACCAATGCACACCAATCGGCTGGCGCACGAAAAGTCGCCGTATCTTCTTCAGCACGCTCATAATCCGGTCGATTGGTATCCGTGGGGCGAGGAAGCGTTTGAAAAAGCGCGTCGCGAAAAGAAGCCGATTTTTTTGTCGATCGGTTACTCCACCTGCCACTGGTGCCACGTGATGGCGCACGAATCATTCGAAGACCCGGAGATCGCAGCGATCATGAACCGCGATTTTGTGAACATCAAAGTGGATCGCGAAGAACGGCCGGACGTCGATCGCGTCTACATGACCTTTGTCCAGGCAACGACGGGCGGAGGCGGCTGGCCGATGAGTGTTTGGCTCACGCCCGACCTGAAACCGTTTGTCGGCGGAACTTATTTTCCGCCGGAAGATCGTTACGGTCAGCCGGCTTTCCGAAAAGTCCTGGATCGGATTGCGACCGCATGGAAGCAGGACCACGAAAAAATCGCGGAGAGCGGGGCAAAAATTGTCGATGCCTTACGCGAATCGCAGTCATCGGCGGCTGATGCGAGCGCGAAGATCGATCCTGCGGTGTTTGAAAACGCGTACCAGCAACTCGAGCGGAGCTATGATCCGCGCGAGGGCGGATTTAGCGTGGCGCCGAAATTTCCGCGGCCGGTCGCGTTGAATTTTTTGACCCGGTTTTATGCGCGCGATCCAAAGAGTGAGACCGGCAAGCACGCTCTTGAGATGGATCTGTTCACGCTTGGCAAAATGGCAGCCGGCGGAATCCACGATCACATCGGTGGCGGATTCCACCGTTATTCGGTCGACCGCTACTGGCACGTGTCGCACTTCGAAAAGATGCTTTACGATCAGGCCCAGCTCGCAAACGCATATCTCGATGCGTTTCAGATCACGCAGCAGGGACAATATGCGGACGTTGCACGTGACGTTTTGGATTACGTCGCGCGCGACATGACTTCAAAGGATGGCGGCTTCTTTTCGGCGGAAGATGCGGACAGTCTTTTTGAGCACGACAAACCGGAGCACGGCGAAGGAGCGTTTTACGTTTGGACGGAGAAGCAAATTGACGTGACGCTCGGCAGCGACGCCGAAGTATTCAAATACCATTTCGGTGTCCAATCGCATGGCAATGCGCCGGAAGGAAGCGATCCGCAGGAAGAATTTGGCGGGAAGAATATTTTGATTGAACGGCACACCATTTCGGAGACGGCGCAGCATTTCAAAAAAAGCGACGACGAAATTCGAAAGTCGCTCGCGCGCAGTCGCGAGAAGCTGCTTGAGATCCGAAGCAAACGCCCCCGGCCACATCTCGATGACAAGATCATCGCGGCCTGGAACGGATTAATGATTTCCGCTTATGGTCGCGCTGCGCAAATTTTGGATGAACCGCGCTATGCCGAAGCTGCGACTCGGGCAGCAATGTTTGTGCGCTCAAATCTTTACGATGAAAAAAGTAAGTTGCTCTTTCGCAGCTATCGAGAAGGTCGCGGTAACGTTGAAGGCTTCGCTGACGATTATGCGTTTGTGATCCAGGGTCTTCTCGACCTCTACGAAGCATCGTTTGACGTTCAATGGTTTAAACTGGCGCTCGAATTGCAGGAAACGCAGGACCGTTTGTTTTTTGATGAGAAAGCTGGCGGTTATTTCTCAACCAGTGGCAAAGACAAGAGCGTCGTGCTTCGCATGAAAGACGACAATGACAGCGCCGAGCCAGCCACAAGCTCGGTAGCGGCGTTGAATTTGTTGCGTCTGGCGCAACTTCGGAGCGACAAACAATTAGAGGATCGCGGCCGTAAGACGCTCGATGCTTTCACGGCCACCGTTAATCATTTCGCCAGCGCGATGCCGCAGCTGCTGGTCGCGCTCGATTTCAGTTTGAGCAAGCCCCGTCAAATCGTGATCGCGGGCCCGCCTTCGCAAGGCTCCGGCGCGGCAAGCAAGACCGATAACGCGCAAACGAAGGCATTGCTCAAGGAAGTGAATCGCCACTTCTTGCCAAACAAGATCGTGATTCTTGCCGACGGCGGCGCCGGTCAGAAATTCTTCTCTGAAAATAACGAGGCGATCGGCGCGATGTCGCCGGTCGACGGAAAGCCAGCCGCCTATGTCTGCGAAAATTTCACCTGCAAGGCGCCGGTAACCGAGATCAAAGCTTTGAACGCGCTGCTGTCGCGTTAATAATACCACTTCGTGAACAAGGAGCGGGCCATCGTCTTTTTTGCCTGGGGTGCAGACTGGATCGCGCGCGTGGTGGCATGCATCCGGGAAAGTCGATTGCCGGATTATCCGATTTTCGTTGTCACTGACGCGGCGACTGAAACCGGCGCGTTGCCGAAGAACATCGAAGTGGTCAGGCTGGCGTTTCAGCTTTCGGGAAAGGCGAGAAAGGCGGAATTTTTCGCGAGGCCGCCAGAGAAAATTCAGACTGCTTTGTTCATCGATTCCGACACGCGGGTGATTGACGATATCTCACTGGGTTTCGAGAAGGCGGAACAACATGGGATCGCCATTGCGCCGGCGCCCCACTATTCACTGGCGGATTTTCGCGATTTTCGTCAGGTGATGTCGGCCGAGGGCGTCACGCCGATGGGGCAGATCGTCTACAATACGGGGGTGATCTTTGCGACGCCACATCGGCCGGACGTTCGCGCCGTATTCGATCAAACATTAAAGCTTGCCCAGAAATATCGGGACAAAGTTTGGAACGAACAGCCTTACTTCAGCCTGGCGATGGAGATGTTAAATTTTAATCCGTATACGCTTTCACCAAGTTTCAATCATCGCGGGTTCGGTGAATTGATCAGCGGCTCAATTCGGATCTGGCATTCCTACGAACCGGTGCCGCGCGACGCCGCGTCGCTTGAGAAGGGTTACCTTCACCGCTGCGAAAAGGGAAAGTTGGTGAAGGCAGTGAAAGTTCCGTTGTGATGGCGGCGAATGTTTCGCCACGGATCGTCCTCCACATCGGCGCGCCCAAAACCGCGTCGACTTATTTGCAACGCCGTTTGCGCGCGAACGCCGACCTGTTGCGCGAGCACGGGATTTACATTCCGGTCATCCCTGCGGTCGCGGCCATGGCCGGCAACGCAAAACTCCTGGCCACAACGCTGAGCCGGCGACCGTCGTTGACCTTTCAACGCGGGTTCCCGGCAATCGACGTTGCAAAACTCGATCCGGCTCAAATTGTCGCCGAACTGCTGTCAGGTTGGCGACCGAACTTCGAATCCGTCGTTCTTTCGGCGGAGAACTTACGACCGAATCATGCGCAGCGTTTACGCGAATTGCTTCCAAATCCCGCGAGGATCGTGGTTGTTCTGTTCGTGCGGCGGCAGGATCGGTGGATCGATTCCTATTTTAATCAGATGGTGAAGACGAACGAAGTTGCGGAGCCAATTAGTGCTTTTGTGACGAAGCTTTGCAATACGGAGGGCGAGAGACTGTGTCGTCCGGATTGGTTTGCGCACTACGAAGCGTGGCGCAATCCGTTCGGAAACTGTCGAATCGTCTTTTATGACGAAGTGGCCAATAACGTTTTCCGGGCCTTTTTTAACGCGGCCGATCTTCCAACGGTTCCCGGTTTGATAGATGTCGATCGCGCTCAGGTCTCGTTGAACGCTTTTGAACTCGCCTATCTTCTGGAGCAGAAACAGCCACTGGAGTTTTCTGATTTTCTTCAACGCAAGAACGCCGCCGAAAAAGCGTCGCATCGCCTTGGCGTGAACAAGACTCAGAGCTTCCTGAGCAATGCCGATCTGGCGCGGTTGCACGAACGGTTTGACGAGTCGAATCGACGTCTTACCGCGGCATTGGGGCGCGAGAGCAATCCACCGCCGTTGCAAATCGACTCCGATACCAACTCGGATACGTATTGCGATCCAGGCCGGCTCTCCGCGTCAGAATCGTACGCTCGGTTTCGCAAACTCGCCGACACGAATTATTCGCGGCGAAAACGCCGGAGTTGGTTTTCATTCGGCCGTTCGATAGATCAACAGGCGCAATGAAGCCCAATATTCTCCTGATCATGTGCGACCAACTCCGCGCTGATGCGCTGGGTTGCAGCGGGAACTGGGTCAAGACTCCGCATATCGATCGGATCGCGCGCGAAGGTGTGAGATTTGCGAATTGCGTGACGAATTCGCCGGTTTGTTTGCCCGCGAGAATTTCGATGGCGACCGGACGTTATCCGCACAACACCGGCGTTTGGGACAATTGCCCCTACGAACTGCCCGAAGGCGCACCCACCTGGATGGCAGCTATCCGCGACTCGGGATACCGAACGAGCGTGTTTGGGAAAACCGCGCTGCACCGCGGCGGTCCGGATCTGCGCAAATTCGAATACAAATTGCATTCCTACGGCCTCGACGACGTCGACGAAATCCGCGGACCGCACGCGAGTGTCGACGTCATTTGTCATATGACCGAACGGTGGAAGTCGCTCGGGTTGTTGGAGGCATTTCGTAAGGACATGAAGGAGCGCGGTGACAAGAATCGCACACTTGTTAGGCCTTCGGCGCTTCCGTTGGCCGAATATTATGACGTCTACGTCGGCCAGCGCGCCAAAGATTATCTTCATCACTACAACCGCTCTCAGCCCTGGTTTTGCTGGGTGAGTTTCGCCGGACCGCATGAACCGTGGGACACGCCGGAGCCATTCGCCAGTATGTATCGTCCGGAAGATATGCCCGACCCGATTGCGCGTCCGTTGGCGCGACGCCGGGGACCGACGGGAGAACTCGATCGTCGATTTGCCGAATCACCGGCCGGTGACATTCGCAACGCCAAAGAACTGCGCGCCAGCTACGCCGGGAAAGTTTCGTTGATCGACGATCAGGTTGGCCAAATCCTCAACGAAATCGAAGCGCGTGGGGAATTAGATCGCACCGTGATTTTATTTACATCCGATCACGGCGAAATGAACGGTGACTACGATTTGATCCATAAATCTAATTTTCTAAACCCGGCAGTGCGGGTTCCGTTCATTATCAGCACGCCAGAGATTAGAAAATCGTCGCGAGCCGGAACGGCAAGCGACAGCCCGGTGGAATGGTTCGATGCCGGTCCGACATTGGTTGAAGTGACCGGCGCGAAGTTTAATTACATGCAGTTCGCGCGATCCGTGGTTCCATCGCTGCAAGATCCGCAGACCGAGCATCGCAGTTTCGCACTTTCGGAATTGTTGCAGGAATCAATGTATCTGGATCGCAATTGGAAGCTGATGCTGAATCGCAAGCGCGAGCCGTATCGTTTATTCGACGTAAAAAACGATCCAAAGGAAATACACGATCTTATCGGGGTGGGTGAGCACGAGCGGCTAATCAAGGAATTGAAGGCCGAAATTGCCGCGCGGTTGAAGCAGACGGAAACCGCTTGACCAAATGTCCGCGAGTTCCACCCGCAATGTCTTGATTACCGGCATACCTCGGTCGGGTACGACCTTGGTTTGTTCGCTGCTCAACAAATTGCCCGACGTCGTTGCGCTGCACGAGCCGATGGACGTATGGGATTTTTCCGAATGTCGAGATGCGGCAGCACTTACAATGTCGATCGAGAATTTCTGTGCGGATGCGCGCCGGTCCTTGCGCGACCAGGGCTTTGCGATTTCCAAACACGTCGGCGGAGAAATCAGAGACAATACGGCTGCGGATCAGATCGGTGACGCGGGATCGCGACCGCGGCGGACCGAGCACGGCAAAATCTTCATCGACAAATCACTCGCCGAGAATTTCATCCTCGCGATCAAACACCCGCTGGCGTTCACAGCGTTGCTCGAACCTTTATCGCGACATTTCGAATGTTTTGCCGTGATTCGGAACCCGTTGGCGACGCTCGCGTCTTGGAACAGTCTCGATTGGCTCAAGGTAAAAAAAGGACACGCGCCAATCGCTGAAAAATTGGATGCGGATCTTGCGGATAAACTGGCGAAAGAATCCGACCCGATCGAACGGCAAATCCAGATTTTGGAGTGGTCGTATGAGCGCTACCGGCGCTTTCTTCCAGAGCAGACAATAGTGAAGTACGAGGATTTGATTGCGACGCGCGCTCGCGCATTGTCAAGATTTTTTCCCGCCGCAGTGGATCTCGATGAAGACTTGGTCTCGAGGAATCTAAACAAACATTACGACCGCGCACTGATGACTGATCTCGGGCAGCGGCTGCTGAAGCTTGAAGGACCGCTCTGGAATTTTTATTCCAAGGGCGATGTCGAAAATCTCCTGGACGAAATTAGAGGTAGGGGCGATTGCCCCCAATCGCCCGCGGGCCGTTAGGGGCAACGGCCCCTACCTACGCGGTGCCGCCGTCCACCAAAATCATGTTCGTCTTCGCGGTGCGGTGACGCATTTTGCGCGGTTCGCGGTATTCCTCACAATTAAGCCACTCTTTTGCGCGTTCCATCGTTGGAAATTCGAGCACAACAATGCGTTTCGGTATCCAATTGCCTTCGAGGACTTCGGTTTTGCCGCCGCGAACGATGTATTTGCCATCGTACTTATGGACAGTTGCGGCGGCCTGCTTCTTGTAATCTTCGTACCCGACTGGATCGGTGATTTCGATTTCGACAATGATGTAAGCGGACATAAGCGATTATACTCCTTCGACGAGAATCATTTTCGTTTTCGCAGTTCGACTTCGAATTTTGCACAAAGGACGGTATTCCTCGCAGGTAAACCATTCTTGTGCTCGCTTCAGCGATTCGAATTCAATCATCACAATTCGTTTGGGCTGCCAGGCGCCTTCCAACGTTTCTGCCTCGTCATCAACAGCAATGTATTTGCCGCCGTACTTTTGAACGAGTGGAACGACGCCCTTTCGATACTCCGCGAAGCCGGCGTTGTCGGTTATCTCAATATCGACAATGACGTAAGCAGGCATGGGCAGAGGTCAGACGTCACAGGTCACAAGTCACAGAAAGGCGGAGTCACCGATTCTGTCCGCCATTGTGATGTCGATCTTTGGCGGCGAGTTCCGGAATTTTTCTTCGCCGACGCAGACGCATCCAGTTGTTCCAGGTTTTGCGCAGGCTGTCGCGCGGAGTGAGGTATTGTTGATTAAGCTCGTTGCTCTTAAGGATCTGGGCGAGAACGCCCTTCACCGAAAAATCGTCCGTATTCAAAATCGTGTAGGCGGTGCCAACTGCCGCCGCGTTATGCGCGTCGCTCGCGGCGACCATCGGCAGGCCACGGACCTGCGCGTATTTGAAAGCGTATCGATTGTAGCGACGCAAAGTCGTGGCTGCGTTGAAAACTTCGATTGCGTCGACTGGCAGCGTTTCAAGAACCGAAAAACGAATCCCGGCCCGGAACAGGTCGTAAGGGTGTGGCGGAATGGCGAGGCCGCCACGTTGATGAATGACTTCGCAAACTTCGCGTGCCGGTTTGCCTTTGAGGTACGGCAGCTCGGCGCCGATGCAAAGCAAGTGACCGTCGGCCGTCGTTACTTCGACACCTGGCAGAACGAGAAAACCGTCGACCGGCTGACCGTCGAGACGCATTAAACCTTTCTCGAGCATGTAGGTCACCGCGTCGCAGGTGTTGTGATCGGTCATGGCGATGCCATGAAGGCCTTTTGCCTTTGCGGCGGAGATCAAGTCTTCTGGACTGGAAACTCCATCTCCGGAGAAGAACGAATGAGTATGGAGATCGAAATTAAGCGGCATCTTTGCTATTGGCGTTGCGTGCTACACCAATTCTTCCGCGAGCACGTCCGGTTCGGCCGCGGTTTCCGACTCCGGGGTCGTTTGATGAAACTGCAAATCGTAGAGGCGCCGATAATATCCCGATTTTTCAATCAACTCGGAGTGCGATCCGGTTTCTTTTATTTGTCCCTGATCCAGCACTACGATCTGATCGGCCGATAAAATTGTCGAAAGTCGATGGGCGATGGCAATGACGGTGCGGCCCGCGGCGAGCCTTTCCAGGGCCTTTTGAATTTGTTTCTCCGATTCGGTATCGAGAGAGGAAGTCGCTTCATCTAGCAACAGGATCGGCGCGTTCTTTAACAGCGCTCGCGCGATCGCTACTCGTTGTTGTTGGCCACCTGAAAGCAGGCAACCCTTGTCGCCGATGACCGTATCGTAGCCGTCAGGTTGGGCCATGATGAAATCGTGGGCATAAGCAGTCTTCGCGGCGGCGTAAACTTCCTCCGGCGTTGCTCCGGTCCGGCCGAATTGAATATTTCTGAAAATTGTATCGTGAAACAGAAACGTTTCCTGGGTGACGAGGCCTATTTGAGCGCGCAATGATCTCTGGGTCACCGTCCGTAGGTCGTGATTGTCGATCTTGATCACGCCCGAGGTCGGATCGTAGAGACGCAAAATCAATGAGAGAATGGTGGACTTGCCTGCGCCGCTTGCTCCAACCAGTGCGTAGGTTTTCCCGGGTTCGACTCGCAAATTGATGGCGTGTATTGCATCGGCGACACCTGTCGAATAACGGAACGTGACGTCTTCGAAATCGAGCTGGCCTCGTGAGGTGGCAAGGTCTACGGCGCCCGGCGCGTCCTGCACATCCGGCACTGAATCTAGAATGGCAAAAATCTGAGTGGTAGCGCCAAGGGAGCGCTGCATGACAATGTGCAGCTTGCTCAACGTTTTGATCGGATCGTAGATGAGGAAAATTCCGGAGATCAACCCGAAGAACCTGCCGGCGCTGACGTTCGTGGCGTAAACATACAAAAGGGCCAGGCCTACGCCGACCGAGGCAATGATTTCGACCAGCGGCCCAACCGCTTCGGTTGCTTTCACTGTGCGCATGGTGTGGGCGAACGATTGCTGCGCGCCGCGCCGAAACGATTTTTCCTGCTGATCTTCGCGCGCGAACGACTTGATTACCCGAATGCCGGCAAAGCTTTCCTGCATTGTCACTGACATTAAAACGCCGCCTTTTTGTTCGCGCTGGACCGCTTCGCGTGCGCGCTTGCCGAAAATCCGGATCGGAATGATGCAGATCGGGAACAAAACCAGGCTGACGACTGTAAATTTCCAATCCATCCAAAGCAGCACGGCCGCCGCGCCAATGATCGTAATCGGTTGCTTAAACACATCGCTAGTAATGCTGGCGAGGGCCTGTTGCATATTCCGCGTGTCGCTGGCGATCCGCGACATCAGATAGCCGCTGCGCATTCGATTGAAGAAATCCATCGAGTGATGCATGACCTTGGTGAACAGCTGATTACGAATATCGTTCACCACTTTATTGCTGACCCAATTCATGTAATAAGCGTTGCCGTAGGAACAGAGACTGCGGACTGTCATGACGAGCGGGATCGCCAGACAAATCCAAACAATCGAATCAATCCTCGGTCCGGCGTTCAACATTTCCCGGTGAGCGAATACCATCTTGGGATTGGGCGCGGCGCCGTGAAAAACAAAGTTCGCGACTCGATAAATCGTGATTGGAAAAAGTGAAGTGACTGCACCGAAAGCAAGACCGAACGCGATTCCGAGCATGAACCGCCATTTATACGGACCGGCGTAACTGTACAGTCGGCGATAAGGCCCCCACGCGGTCCGCATGGTTTCCATGAACGAGAGCTTTACTTTGGCGCCTTTTGCCTTGCTCATAACGATGGCCTCGCTGCCGGACTCGACAGCAGCGTCTCCATAGCACCGATCACCGCTTCCGTCGAGATTTGGTTCATCGGAATGCGGGGTTGTTTTGGCACAAATTCGGTCACCGGCGACACCGAATCTCCCTGCAAGATCAAGGCCGGGCTTTCCCGCGGCCTCCAATGAAACGGGTTCGTCGGTCCGAACAGGATTACCTGCGGGGTCCGTGTTCCCGCCGCCAGATGCATCGGCGCTGAGTCGACCGTGATCAACAATCGCGCGCGGGCAATCAGGGCTGCGAGAGTGAGCAAATCGGTCTTGCTCGAAAAGTCGACAACCGGTTGACGCACTTTGGATTTGATATCGTCGATGTGGATTTGCTCGAGAGTCGACCGGCCGCCGGTCAAAACAAGGTCGACGTCGTGGCGCTCGGCTGCGTGATTAATCACTTCTGACCACCGTTGCGCGTCCCAAAACTTTTCCGGGCGCGCGGACCCGGGATGAAAAATAACAAACGGTCCTCCGAGATTTTGCGTTTCGAGCAATTGTTGGGCAGTTGTTGTGGCGCTCTCGGGTAACTCCAGGTCGATCGCTCCCGCCGCGTTGGCAATTCCCAACGGCGCCAGGAGAGCGAGATGATAGTCGACGGTGTGCATGTCGCGCATGCGATGGGGGACAAATTCGTTATAAAACCGCGTTCGAAATTTCGACCGTACTTTAATTCTAAACGAAACGACCCGCTTTTTGGCGCGCGAAAGCAGCACCAACAAGGCGGAGCGATCGCTGCGCGTGAAATCGACGCAATAATCGAATCCACCACCCGCCACCGCGATGAGCGTTCCAATTCCCGCGAATCCGCGCGGGATGACCAGCAGGCGATCGACTCCTCGAATCGCCGGAGCCAGCGCCTTGCAGTCCGCTGAAATAACCAGGGTGATTCGCGCGGTTGGAAATTTTTCGCGCACGGCCGCAATCGCGGGCGTTGTGAGAATCAAGTCTCCAATACGCTTGAGTTGAATCAGGAGAATGTTCATTTTTTGTAGCGGCGATGTCTCATCGTCGGTCTAAAAAATCGGCGGTCAGAGACCACCGCTACAGAGTTGGATCGCGCGTTCGTAAGCGCCTAACAAGCGCGTTCGGTAAAGATCCCAGGTAAAATTTTCCACTACTCGTTGGCGCGCCGCGGCACCCATGCTCGCTACAATTTCGGGATGTCGATACAAATGCTCGATCGCGGTCGCAATTGCATCGACGTCGCCCGGTTGAACGATAATTCCTTCAACGCCGTCCCGGACGACGTCGCCGGCTTCTCGCGTGGTAATCATTGGCAAACCGCTCGCCGCAGCCTCATAAATTGTCTTCGCGCTGCCTTCCAGGCGCGACGGAAAAACATAAACCGACCCCTGATTCAGATAATTCTCGAGATCACGTTTGAATCCGAGAACACGAATGTTATCTCGCCAGAATTTCTTCAGGTACGGCTTTGCTTCTTCGTGAACGCTGCCGAGCAACCAAAGCTCGGCGTTGGGCAGATTCAATCGGTGCCACGCCTGCAGCAGATGATGGATCCCTTTGCGCTCGATTAACGCGCCGGAAAAGATCGCTCGAAAAACTGGCGGCCGCGAAGGAGACGTTGAGCTGTTGAGGCGTTGAGAAGTTGAGGCGTTGGACAAGAGGGGTTTGAACCGTTCGACGTCAACGCCGCGCGGAAGATAGAAAAGTTTCTCGTCCGGAAAATTCGCAACCCGAAATGATTCGGCTGCCTTTTCTGAAAGCACGACCACCAGCGTAGCGAGATCGTACTCTTCCAAAAATCTTTCACGTTCCAATAGCAGCCGCGCTTTCCAACTCCTTCTGACGTCTGACCTCTGACCTCCGACCTCTGGCCCCTGGCTTCCGCGGTGCCAGGTCGGAATTTCAATCAACGATGGAATTTTTTTTCGTTTCGCGACTCGCAGCGTTTCCAGGCAATCTCCCGACCAGCTGTGAAAAAAATCGTAGCGACCGGTTTCAAGGTGTCGCGAAGCGGTCCAGTCGAGGTATTTTTTCTTGGCTCCATAATAATATGGCCGGCCGACGAATGAAATCAGCCGAACGGGATGCCAGCGGAGCGATTGAATAAACTGCGCAGGGATTTCTTCCTGGCGATTGTCATAGGCGACGGCTCTGCCGAGAAATTTTCCGCGATACGAGGCGCGTAACGCTTCAAATGAATCGGTATCCAGCCCGTGGCCGCCGATTCGGGCGAAAATCGAGTAGAGCAAACTCTTCGGCAGAACCCGGGGAGTGCCGACGGAACTTTCCGTTGGTTGCTGATCTGCGACACTTCCCATTAAGTCAGACATCAGAAGTAAATCTATGTCAGGTGCTGATAATAGCCCAGCCTTTCAAGGCTGGGTTTCCAGAATAGGGCGGAATGCGAGTCCCGAAGGGACGAAAGAATTCTGCCGTCCCGTACGGGACTAAGGTCGTTGATGTTGGAATTGACCCAGCGTTAAAACGCTGGGCTATTGTCATTCAGCGAACGTGATCGGGAATAGAAAACTAACGGTTGTCTTCGTGCGTCGCGGCTATTCACCCAGCGGCGGCGCTGAAGCTTACCTCAAACGTCTTGCTGGCGGGCTTGTCGATCTTGGTCACGAGGCGCAGCTAACCACCACGAAGGAATGGCCGGCCAATGAATGGCAGTTCGGTCCGATCACGCGCGTTCGCGGCGAATCACCGATCGCTTTTGCCGATGAGGTGGAAAAACTTCGACCCGACATTCGCTGCGATATCTTGATGAGTCTCGAGCGCGTTTGGCATTGTGATGTTTATCGGGCTGGCGACGGCGTGCATAAAGCCTGGCTCAATCGCCGGCGAAAATTCGAAATGCCGTTGCAGCGATTTGTTCGTGGAGTCAATCGAAAGCACCAGGACATTCTGCGACTGGAGGAATCGCTTTTTGGAAAAGGCGGCGCCGGACGCGTGATCATAAATTCCGAAATGGTAAAGCGCGAGATTATCGACCTCTACGGTTATCCCGCTGACAAGATCGATCTTGTTCGAACCGGTGTGCCGTTGGAGAAATTTCGCTTTGATCCTTCGCTGCGCGAAAAGTCCCGCCTCGAATTGAAATTGAAGCCGGATGAGATCGCGTTGCTTTTTGCCGGCTCGGGTTGGGAACGGAAAGGATTGCGCTTCGCGATTGAGGCCTTTGAACTGTCTCGCGATCGCAAATTGCGCTTGCTGGTCGCAGGTCGCGGCGACGAGCGTGGTTACCGCCCCAAGCGTTTTTTTACCGAAGAACCGGTGCGTTTTCTCGGCGAAGTCGCCGACATCGTTCCGATCTACGCCGCGGCCGACATTTTCATCTTGCCGACCATTTACGATCCGTTTTCAAACGCCTGCCTGGAAGCGCTCGCTTGCGGGCTGCCAGTGATCACAACTCGTGATAACGGATTCAGTGAAATCATCGATGCCAACGTCCATGGATCAGTTGTCGATGCTCCAAACAATGTTCGGGCGCTGTCTGAGGCAATTCGATTTTGGTCAGACCAATCGCGGCGCCAGGCAGCGAGGCCGGCAAACGTTGACCACGCCTCGCAATTCAGCATCACCAAGAATGTCGAAGCGACGCTGAAGATTTTGTTTCAATCGGCCAGCGATCCCATGTCGCCAGGATCGATGACGAAAACCTGATCGAGCCGGGCGATTTCGAAGATCGGCCGAACTTTATCGTTCATCCCGCGCAGGGTGAGTTTGCCGCCGTATTCTTGAATGTTTTGAAGAGCGCGAATCAAGACCGCCACCCCGGAACTGTCGATGAACGTTACCCCGGCAAGATCGACCACGATCTGATCCGGTTTCTTCTTGATCATCGAAGCGAGGGAGCGTTCGAGGCGCGGTGACCGATGAAGATCGATCTCGCCCTCCAGGGGAAGAAAATGCTCCCAGTCCAGCCTCGCCATCGACTGGAATTTGCAGCAGTTTTTATTCCGAAATCGGAGCGATTACTTCGCTGCCAGGGCAGCATCCACGTCGGGATAAATCTCGAAAACCTGGTCCAATCTCGCGATGTCAAAGACGTGTCTCACGTCGTCCTGAACACCGGCAAGGCCGAATCTGCCGCCATACTTTTGGACGTTCTGCATCCCTTCAATCAGCACTGCCAAACCGGAACTGTCGAGATAGGTCACTTTGGTCAGATCGATAATGAGCTGTTTGGGTTTGTCCTCGATCATTGATCGCAAGGATTTTGCGACCTCCGGTGAAATGTGGAGGTCAATTTCACCGTCGAGCGGTAAAACGTTGGGCTGTTGTTTTCGTGACATAGATTCAGGAAGGAGTGAAACTGGCATCATCTCATCCATGCATCGCCGGCCGATCACCAACCGAGCGTATTAATTAGACGCTCAACATCGGAAAAATCATCAATCAAAATATCGGGATGATGTTCGGCGAGTTTTTGACGGCTCCAGGTGCCGGTCGCCACCGCAATGGTCCGGGCGCCCAAGGCTTTTCCGCAGGCGATATCCCTCGGCGTGTCGCCGATAACGTCGATCTCTTGTGCCGAAAATTCACGACCATGCCTCTCTTTTGCCCGGGCCTGAGCGAACGAGCCTAGCTGATTACGATCGTGATGATCGTCGGCGAAGGCGCCGAATTCAAAGAAGTGCCAAACGTCATAATGACCGAGCTTGAGTTGGGCCCCTCGGGAAACGTTTCCGGTCAAAAGTCCAAGGATGACATGTTTCCGCGTCTTCAGCTTTTTCAGCAGCTCGAGCACGCCGGGCAATAACTTTCCTTTCCGACGCGGCAGCTCGTGCGAAAGAAAATGGACGTAACTGTCGAGGAAGGCGGCAACGTTCTCTGCGTTCGCCGGGATTTTGTGCTTTTTGAGAATGCTGGTGACAATTCCGGAATCGGTCATGCCGGCGATCTCGATGTCCTCCAGGTCGTCCTCGATTCCGAAACGCTCTTTGAGGCCGCGCTTCAAGGCTTCCATTCCCGCGCCTCCGGAATTAATCAGCGTTCCGTCGATATCGAAGAGAAGCAGGCGCTTATGCATTGATCCATTGTAGCGGCGCTCTATGAGCGTCGCATTATTTTCTTGATTCGAGCGACGGTCATAGACCGCCGCTACAGCTCAATGATTCACGGCGCGTGCAGTAGCAGCACTGCAATCATACTTCCGAGAAAAGTAAGGGCTGCGATAGCAGCGATTCCCATTACCGCCAGCCGGGTTCGATCGCGCGACATCGATCCTCGCCGAAATGGCGAGGCGTTTCCGAAGCCGGACGGGGCGGCGCTGGATTGGGCCGGCGTCACTTCGATGGATTCCAATTCGGGCAACGGTTGCGAACCGCGCACATCCGGCTCATAACGCGCGTCAATCGCGCCGAACCGGATCCGGTCCTCGAAACGCAAAATCGTTTCGGTGATTGGCAGGCCATTGACCTTCGTGCCGTTGGTGGAATCAAGGTCCTTGAGTCGATAAGTCTCCCCACTGAGCTCCATCAAGGCATGCCGGTTCGAAACGGACGGATCGTCAATCACGATCATGTTGTCCGGCGCGCGTCCGATCGTGATCGAGCCCTCGGCAAACTCGTAGGCGACTTTGCCCTGGGCCTCGGTCGTAAGAATCAGTTTCGGCATGATGTCGATTATTGTAGAGCGACTGTGTCAGTCGCCAAGATCGAAAAGGCGTTTCGCAGAAACGCCCTACAATTGACCCGTTCACCCGTCACTCGCATAGTGGCGCTTCCATGGGAATCGAATTGACGCGCAATTTCTGCATCATCGCGCACATAGATCACGGCAAAACGACTTTGTCGGATCGATTGCTCGAGACGACGGGCACGATTCACGAGCGCGACAAGCAGGATCAGCTCCTCGATTCGATGGATCTCGAACGGGAGCGCGGGATCACGATCAAGGCCCATCCGGTGACAATGAAGTATCGCGCGAAAGACGGGCAGACGTATCGACTCAATCTGCTCGACACTCCTGGCCATGTCGATTTTGCCTACGAAGTTTCGCGTAGCCTGGCCGCGTGCGAAGGCGCGCTCTTGATTGTCGATGCGGCGCAGGGGGTCGAGGCTCAAACCGTGGCCAATGTGCATCTCGCGCACAAACAAGGGCTCACCATTGTGCCGGTGATCAACAAGATCGACCTCCCGAACGCCGATGTTTCCTCGGTCAAGCGTCAACTCGAGGAAATTCTTGCGATTCCAGCTGAGGAAGCGATCGCGGCGAGCGCGAAAGTGGGAACCGGGGTCGAGGAAATTTTGGAAGCGATTGTTCACCGGGTTCCAGCACCGGAAAAACCGAAAGACGAAACGCTGCGCGCGCTAGTTTTCGATTCGGTCTTCGACGTTTATCGCGGAGTCATCGGTCACGTCCGGGTGGTCTCGGGAAAGATGGAACCGGGTCAGGCGATCAGAATGATGAGCAACGATGGACGCTATGAGATCAAAGAAGTGGGCGTGTTTACGCCCAAGATGTTTGTGCAACCCAAATTGAGCGGCGGCGACGTCGGTTACTTTATCGCGAACGTCAAAACCATTAGCGATATGAAGATCGGCGACACCATCACCGATCTGCGGAATCCGGCACGCACACCGTTGCCGGGATTTCAGGAAATTCATCCGATGGTTTTCAGCGGGATCTATCCGATCAACACCGGCGACTTCGAACACTTGAAGACGGCGATCGCGAAGCTTCGCTTGAATGACTCCGCGTTTATTTACACACCTGAAAGTTCCGTTGCGCTCGGATTTGGTTTCCGCTGCGGATTTCTCGGGCTGCTCCACATGGAAATTATTCAGGAGCGACTCCGCCGCGAATACAACATGGACATCATTGCGACGTCGCCGTCGGTGGTCTACGAAGTTGAGACCACCCGCGGTGAAACCCTGTTGATCGACAACCCGGCGCATTTGCCCGACCCGAGCCTGATCAAGGAAATTCGGGAACCGATTGTGCACGCCTACGTGCTTTGTCCGAACGAAAACATCGGCGACATCCTGCAACTGATTTTGGAAAAGCGGGGAAACATGGATCACACCGAAACGCTCGATTCCCGCCGCGTGATGTTGCATTGCGAACTGCCGTTGAATGAGATTCTTGTCGATTTTAACGACAAGATTAAATCGATAACGCGCGGCTACGGTTCGATGGATTACGAGCATGCCGGCTATCGGGCGGCGAAACTGGTGAAACTGGACCTGCTGGTCAATGGCGAGCCGGTCGACGCATTCTCGATGATTGTGCACAAGGATCGGGCCGAGGCGAGGGGACGCCAGCTGGCCGCGAAATTGAAGGAAGTGATCCCGCGGCAGCTTTATCAGGTAGCGATCCAGGCGGCGATTGGGGGAAAGGTCATTGCCCGGGAGAATGTTTCGGCCTTGCGAAAAAACGTGACCGCGAAATGCTACGGCGGCGACATTACCCGGAAACGAAAACTCTTGGAAAAGCAAAAAGAAGGCAAAAAACGAATGAAGAGCATTGGGAAGATCAACATTCCCCAGGAGGCGTTCATCGAAGTGCTGAAGGCGCAGTAAACCTCTTGCTCTTACTCGTGCTCATGCTCTTTCTCTTAGAAGAACGAGTAGGAGTAAGAGAAAGAGCAAGAGCAAGAGATTAGAAACCACATGTTCACACCGCGTTACATTAAACACAGCAAACTGCTGGTGCGCCACGCCCAGAAATATCTGCGGTACAAACGCGATGTGATGGACACGGCGGCCTACGACGAGGTCGGCGGCATGATCCGGCGCTTACGCGCAGCGTTGAAACAGAAGGATCGAAAAGAAATTGAGGGCCGGGCCGAAGAACTCGACGCCAAATTGCATCACCTGACGCCGGTCACCTGGGAATCGCACTGGCGCGAAAACGTCGAGGTGATTCTCGTTGCCATCGTGGTCGCGGTCGGAATTCGCTCCTATTTCCTCCAGCCGTTTAAGATTCCGACGGGTTCGATGCAGCCGACCTTAGATGGAATCATCGGCCGCCCGATGAGAGCGACGCCGCCAAACCTTCTGCAGCAAGTTGCCGAATTCATTCTCCGCGGACGCAACTATATCAACGTGGTCTCGCAGGAGGACGATCAGGTCCTGCAAATCGAGCAGAGGAAATTCCTCTTTTTCTTCACCTGGTCGCGCATCATCTGCCAGCATCAGCGATTTTTGGTCTACTGTCCGCCTGACCAATTGCGGGCCGATTTTAAAGTTTCGCCAGGTGTTCGATATCGGCGGGGGGAAATCATTGCCCGAGGCGCTGTTGACACGGGCGACCAGGTTTTTGTCGACAAGTTCACTTATAATTTTGTGAAACCTCATCGGGGGGACGTTTTCGTGTTCCGGACCAACCATATTGCGATGATCCCGGAGGACCCGGAGACCGGCGCGCCCTTTTATATTAAGAGACTCGCTGGTTTACCGGGAGATACCCTGCGAATTCAACCGCCTTTGCTTTATGCGAACGGCCACCCCGCGGAGCGCTTCGGTTTCCAGCGGGTGATGAGCGCGAAGAACGGCTACCGGGGATACGGCCCGGGCCAGCAATATCTCTCCGATCCGACAAAGACGTTTCAGGTCCCCGAGCACAGTTATTTCGCGATGGGCGACAATAGTTACAACAGCTACGACAGCCGTTACTGGGGAGCGGTGCCGGAAAAGAATCTCGTCGGGCGCGGATTGCTTGTTTACTGGCCGTTCATTCCGCACTGGGGCTTGATTCGTTAGGCCACAATGTCCACGGGTTTGTCCCGCTTTTATCCGCTGATCGGTTTTGTAAGCGGTTACGTCATCCTGCTGTTGTTCAATCCGGTCCGACTCGCATTACGGGACGGCTTTCGATGTTTGCTTCGGTACAAGCGGATTTGGCTGACATTCGTTCTGCTTGGATTCGCCTATTTTGTCTTTCAATTCTCGACCTTCACGCCGATTCAAAGCGTGTCGGATGTCGATCTCAGCCAACTGACCTCGATGGGCTCGTGGCGCTGGCCGACCTTTACTGAAGTTTGGCGGGAAGCGCCGTTGCCAGCGTTGGAAGGAGTTACTGGGATTTTCGATTGCGCGACGACAACCTATCCGCTTTCGGCGATCGCCGCGGTGATGATGTTGTTGAACTGGCGCGGTCTGCACAGTGCATTGGTGCGCGCGTTGCAGAAACGGTTTCGCGTTTTCGGCTACCTGCTCTACCTGGTTCTGCTCTCCAGCGCCGTTTCAGCGCTTTTGAAACCGATCGTCTTCTGGGCGCTGCCGTTGTGGGGCGGACTTCTTCCAACAGCCGAGCTTCTTCAGGTCTCAGCCAGTATCGATGCTTTCGCGTTTGTTTTTGAATACCTTCTCGGTGTTTACATCCAGGTCTATCTCATCATCGTCTGCTTCGCCTGGATCCGCGGCTTGAGTTTTGAGGAAGGCGAGCTTTTCCGGTTCGCCATGCGCCGGTTCAGTTATGTGTTGGAATGGGCCGGCATCGTCGTGTTGATCAGCACGTTGATTCTCCGATTGCCGCTGTTGCTCGCTTACTTCATGAACATTCCCGACGTCCTCGACTATTTGCCAATCGAGCGGGTGGTGATGTGCG
Source organism: uncultured Verrucomicrobiae bacterium (assembly GCA_963817335.1). GTDB lineage: Bacteria > Verrucomicrobiota > Verrucomicrobiia > Chthoniobacterales > UBA10450 > AV40. The sequence continues at coordinate 1,180,689 of CAWFNX010000005.1, forward strand.
GGCTGATCATCGCGTTCAGTTCGGTGCAGATTTCGCTCGCCCTCCACAACGAAACGTTGCGCGAAGCCATTCGCGCGCATCGCGAATTCATTCGAAAGAATCTCAGCCGCTTCGGATGGTTCCTGCTCATTTGTGGCATCCATTTTTTCATTTTGACCGCGGCGGATGCGATTATTCGCGGTGCGATTGCCGACCGTGAGCTTGCCATGATCCTTTGGAGATCGATTTTTGTTCTCGCCCGCGGCCTTGTCACCGGATGGTTGCTGGCCTCGTGGGTCTGCTTGTTTCGTCGCGGCGAGACCGGCGCGGTTTACCAGCAGGCGTTGATTGAGTATTAGTCGACCGCGAACCCGCCTTGTGAATGCGACAAAGATCACCCGCGCCAGTAAATCGAATCTTGCGCTCGCATTTGTGTCACTCAACGCCGAGCGACGGCGCGACATCACAACGTTTTACGCGTTTTGCCGGGTCATCGACGATATTGCCGACGATTCCGGCCTTGAGGTTGAGGAGAAAAGACGGCGGTTAAACGAATGGCGCGAATGGCTGCGGGCGCCTCGGCCTAACGAGTCTGAAATTGCCGGGGAAGTGCGCGCTTTGATGAGCAAGTATTCGCTCGGACCGGAGATGTTGGAGGAAATCATCGCCGGTGTGGAGATGGACCTTACCATTCCGCGTTACGCGACGTTCGAGGAACTGCGTCTCTATTGTTATCGCGTGGCCAGCGCCGTCGGCCTGGTCAGCATCGAGATTTTTGGCTATCGGAACGCGGCTTGCGAAGACTACGCGGTCCAGCTTGGGCTCGCTCTTCAAACCACCAATATTATCCGCGACGTCGGAAAAGACCTCCAAGCCGGCCGAATTTACCTGCCCCAGGAAGATTTGGCCCGGTTCGCATATTCCGAAGAAGAATTGCTGGACCGACGATACAACGAGCGGTTCGTGCAATTGATGGAATTCGAAGCCGGCCGCGCCCGACAGTTTTTTGCGCGGGCGGCGGAAGTTTTGCCCCGGGAAGACCGCCGGTCGATGGTCGCCGCGGAAATAATGGCCTCGATTTATCGTGGTTTGCTGCGCCGAATGGAGCTGGACAAATTCCGGGTATTCGAAAAAGAATATAAATTAAACAAACTTGAGAAGGCCGGAAGGATCACGGGACAACTGCTCAAACTTTGTTGAATGAGCAGGAAACCGAATCCGTCTGAGCCTTCGAAATCGTAACTAAATTGATATGAAAAAGTACCTAGCGTTGTTTTCAGCATTATTGGTCACCTCCTTGACCCTTGCCCCGCTCACGAAGATTTATGCCATCGGTGAGGAGCCAGAAAAGGCCGTGGTAGTCACGCCGGAAGACGCGGCGAAAAAATATCCGATGCCCGCCGGGAAAGATTACCCAGTGGGAATTAACGCCAACACCCACTCCGCAACCGCTTCCGGTTTCGTTCAAAGTCCGTATTCCTCTCGGATCTACGACTGCCGCCATATGGGGCACGGCACGTTGATTCTCGACGAGGGCGCCAAAAAGGTCTTTCGCAAGCCGTAGCTGCGCCATTACTTAATCAGAATCGCGTTTGGTGCGAAACATAATCGCGCTTGCGCGGTTCAATCGCCTGATTAGGGAAACACTATGAACAAGAAGCTTTTCACAGCGGTATGCGGTCTCGCGCTTGCCCCATTCGTTTTCGATTCATGCGATACGCCCACCGGGCAGGGCGCAGCCGCTGGCGCTGGCGCGGGGGCAATCATTGGCGGACTCGCTGGAGGCGGACCACGAAGCGCGGCGGTCGGGGCGGCGATTGGCGCCGCTACCGGTGCGTTAATCGGCCACGCGATCCAGGAAGATCGGGCGCGTGAATACGGCCCACCACCGCCGGGAGGCTATCCGTTCGCGAAACGAACGGATCGTCCGGGCATGTTTTTGAGCCCCTATACCGGTCGTTCCTACGATTTGCGCGGCGTGCCGCCGGGCGGACTCACCCGGGACGTTGACACGGGTCAGCTGTTCCGCAGGCCCTAACAGGCTTGAGCAACTTTAAGCGCGTTGATCTCGCGGCCCGCTGGGTCAACGCGCTTTCTTTTGTAGCGCGTCGACTAACGCCGATCACGTTGGGTTTCTGGAGTGCCACCTTCGGTCTTTTGTATTTCCGCTTTGTATTCCGTCGACGTCCGGCGATCTAACCAAACGATGAAGCCAACGCGCCCTTGGCAAGAAAACCTCAGCGAGTTTGCCACGACACCCTCGCGTGGCTTATCTCTTTCTCGTTAGGCCTCAACACGTCATGCGACAGGACAACACATTTCTCGTTTTTGGGTACTCCGCGGCGGTCATTTTAGCGATCATCTTGTTGTTCGCCCTTCGATTCGAGCGAGAACTCCGAGGTTCTCCACTTTGGGTTCGCGCTACAAATCTCGCGTTCGCCATCAACCTTCTTGTTTGGAGCACACTCGGCTTCACGCTCATTTTTTACTCGCCGCATTTTACTACTCCGACACGCGTCGCTCTTTCTCACCTCAAGTGGACGTCCGGTGGAGTCACTTTGGGCATCATTACTAGTTTGGCATTCAGGAAGCTTTTCAGCCGAGAGGTCTAACCAAACGATGAAGCCAACGGCCTTTTGGCGAAATAAGTTCAGCGTGTCTGCCACGACACCCTGCCGTGGCTTATCTCTTTCTCGTTAGGCCCACAGCGATGCCCATCAAGATCACAAGTCGCAGCAACGGCAAGTCATCGGAGCTGGCCTGGCTTTGCGACAAGGATTGGCGCTTGCCGTCGCAAGTTTCCGCATTGGAAGACTGGCTCGCCGAAAACGTAGCGCAGCTACCGAAAGGAGATTACAGCGCTGACATTGGATTTGCTCCGCGACCAGACGCGGCTGGCGGTGGCGCCCTCATCACGCCGGCGATGATGCGTTCCATGCTCGATATTGGTATGACGCTTTTTTTCTCGGAATATCCGGCGATGGGAGCACGATGATGGAGAATCAGCATCAGGGGCCTAACCAATCGATGAAGCCAACGCGCCCTTGGCAAGAAAACCTGAGCGAGTTTGCCACGACACCCTCGCGTGGCTTATCTCTTTCTCGTTAGATGCTATGCATCGCTTATCTATTTCGCTCTGGCTGGCCGTCGCGCTTTTGTTGTGTGGAGGGCCCTTACGTGCCGAAGATTATCGATTGGGCGCGCAGGTAATTCCAGATGACTGCAAAGGCGAAGCCTCTTTTTTTGATTTGGTAAAGTGGCCCAGCGAGCCCAAGGGTTTCAAGGAGAAGGACGCTCCGCATTGGGATATCGCAAAACTTTCTCCGTACATTGCTCCGGAGGGTATTGATTTCACGGATGTAAATCAGGTCTGGGAAGGCCATATCGCACGCGACAAGATATTAGGTCAGCTTAAGGCGCGTCACGGCCCGGCGTTTTCGACACTTGCTCATCTCTCGAGTCTCTACTCGATACCCTATAAGCAATATTGTAAGCTCAACTTTGAAAAGACTGACGACGGTGCGGTCGTCGTCGACATGGCTGGTGGGTATAGAGTGACTTTCCGGCGTGCAGGCACGCAGCCGCTTATCACTCGTTGCGAATACCTTAAAGTGGAAGGCGAGTGAAGCACATCTAACCAAACGATGAAACCAACCGCCCCATTGCGATGCAATTTCCGCGAGATTTTTACAGCGCCCTGCGGTGGCTTATCTCTTTCTCGTTAGGTCGCGGCTCGTGCAGGCAATCTCGACTGAGCTAGAGCAAAAATGAAAGCTGGCACTATTGAAACTTCGCCACAAGTCTACGCAAGACTGGCCGGCGTCTGTTATCTGCTCGGCAGCTCGACGTCCGTCTTCGGGCAGATGATCATCCCCGGCAGACTCGTTGTCTCCGGCGACGTCGCAACGACCGCCGCGAACATCTTGGCGCATGAGTCCTTGTATCGGTTCGGTGCCGTGCTCGCGTTCACGAGTGTCCCGTTCCATATCGTGTGGGCGATTCTCTTCTTTCAGCTGTTCAAGCCGGTGAACAGGAGCATCCCCTTGCTCGCCGCGTTCGTCATGCTCATGGGATGCGCGATGTGGACTCTTAGCGTCCTCTTTTCCCTCGCGCCCTTGTTCGTCCTGAAAGGCTCGTTGAGCGCATTTGCGCCTGAACAGTTGCAGACATTGGCGCTCGTGCTCTTGAGACTGAGTGCGCAGGCGTATGACATCGGTCTGGTGTTCTTCGGGCTGTGGTGCATCCTGATTGGCTATCTAATTGCCAAGTCGACCTTTCTGCCTCGAACTATTGGTGTGCTGTATGCGCTTGCCGGTTTGGGCTACCTGACCCTTCTGTGGCAGCCGCTGGCAAAATATCTGTATCCCTACAATCTGGCCCTCGCTGGCCCCGGCGAAATCTCGCTGTTGCTGTGGCTCCTTGTGAAAGGAGTGAACGTTCCCAAGTGGAAAGAACAAGCAAGCGGCCTAACCAGTCGATGCAGCTAACGCCATCCCGTTCGCGCTCACATTTTGATTAGCATACCCTCATTCCAATTCAGCCTCGCTCTCGGAAGGCGTAGCTGATCTTATTCTCGTTAGGTGCATGAAAATGATTGCGGAGATGTTGTCTCTCTTCTTGGCAGTCGGCTTAACATTGCCGCTTCCCCCCATGTCGGTAAGCGCGATAGATGCAAAAGGGGTTCGTTATGTCATGCGGACCGACCGTGGAAGAGCACCGTGGTTCGGCGACATCATCTTCGCGCCAAGACCCGGTTATCCGGTTGAAGATCGCCGCCTGCATCACGAGGGCATCGTTGTGATTCGATTGGATATCGATTTGAAAACAGGCAACGCCACATATTTTACGATCCTTAAGTCGAGCGGATTTCCAAACATAGATGAGGTCGCGGTCAGGGCTTTGGCGAAATGGCGGTTCAAGCCAGGTCGATGGAAACAAGTGGAGATACCGATTGTGTTTACATTTCACACACCCGGCGAACTGCTTGATTACAGCGGTCCGGGCCATCCCTAGCCGTTAGGCCTGGAAAATCCTAAATCAGACCGCGTTAGTCTCTTTCGCGTTGTCATCCTGTTCACCAAATGATGCATCTAACCAAGCGCTGGAGCTAACGGCGACCGTCGTGTAGACTTGGTCTTGATGACTAAACCCTCCAGATCGCATTTTCACCTCGGCGCCAGTCGCCATCGCTCAGTTTGGTCTCGTTAGGCGACTGCGATGGTCACCTTTGTGTTCATCGCCCGGCTTTGGCGCGGCAAACACTAATCGAAACGAAGACCGGGGCCGCAGTACTGATCTTCTCAGATTAAATCTGGAGTCCAAGAGGCCAGGAATAGGTCCCTCTCGAACGTGTCCTCCGCACCCGTCAGATCTTTCTTCTAACCCGCTAGTTCTTCGGCAGGACCTGGGCTAAAAAATCACGAACACTATTCAGAGACTCTTGGGAGATCCTATGTCCCATGGAAAGGGTCTTGAAGACCGGGTGATAGCCTTGGGCATTCAAACTTGTCTCTCCAAAACGGGCGTCGGCTATGGGGATTGTTTCGTCCATTTGCCCATGTACCATCAAGATCGGAACCGATCTTGGCGCTTTAAGGTCTCTCAAATTTTCCGCCGGATTCGGGACATAGCCGCTCATGGAAACGATGGCGAGGACCTGGTTCGGGCAATGAAGCCCCGTTACGATGGACATGACCGCGCCTTGAGAAAATCCAGCAAAGATCACCGGCCTTTTCGGGCCTAACCTCTGGACCAATTTCAAGAGATAGTCGCGGCTTTGGACGATATCGCTTTGATGCTCCTTGCGATACCAGCCAAACCCCTTCCCTTCGAGGAAAAAAAGGCCGTCTGGGCATGCGACCCGGGCGGGCGGTAGATGCAGTTCGGACCAAAGGTAAATAAGGCTCGTGGCTGAGCCGTGAGCTCCTTGGAGCAAAACGACGAGAGGCGCATTCTGGGGCAAATGGTCCGGTTCCAAAACCAGGCAGCGGTGAGAATCGACAATGACTGTGTAAAGAGGAGGGAGATCGCTTTGGGCGGCATAAGCCCTCGCAACCAAGGCCAGGAAAAAGAGAAGAAACGTCTTTTTCATGTCCCTTTATTGGACATCGCCGTCAAACCCGCAGACGCCAGCACCGACACAGCGAACAGTGATTTCACAACGCAAACTTTCCACCTCCCCGGGCGTAAAACAAGATGGATGGGATTGCTCGAAGTCGCGAAAACAAAAACCGCGAAGAAGGTTAATGGCAACGCGTCCTCGCATCTCCTCCGCGGTTTTGTGTTCTAGAGAGAACAGCCGCCTAACCAAGCGCTGGAGCGAACCGCCGCCCGGCGTGAAAAGAAATTGAGATGTTGAGTCGTTTAGCTGTTGAGATGAAAACTTGCGCTCTCGACGGCGGTCCCTCAGCTTGGTCTCGTTAGGTACACAGCGCAGCCAAAGCAATGCGTCGGTTTTCTCCGAAATCAGCATGACCTCGTTCGCTCCCGCTCACTCGCCGCTACCTCGCGGTTGGTCCGTCTACCCGGCGACGTCCCAGGTCGCCGTGTTCTCTAATCGCATGTGCGAGGTCGCACTGCGAGACGCGATTGTCGACCTTCAGCGCGTTCTCCCTTGCAGCGCGTCGACCAATGCCTTTGCTTCGTCGGTCATCTTGAGCAGCTCCGGCCATTGGCGGCGGTAATTTTCGCCCGGTAATTTCCGGGTCGCGTCAAAGCCCATGTGCGATCCGATGTTTTGCTGGCTTGGGGCATGATCGAGTGAATCGCTCGGGTTTTTGATCACGCTGGTGTCGCGCTCGGGATCAGTGTTGGCGCAAAGACGAAAGAGGACTTCGCTCGTGTTGTGCACGTCGCAATCCTCATCCACCACCACGATGTATTTGCTGAACATCATCTGCCCCATTCCCCACAATCCGTGCATCACCTTGAACGCCTGATACGGATACTGCTTTCGAATGTTGACAAACACGAGATTATGGAACACGCCCTCCGCTGGCAGGGTCATGTCGACCAGCTCCGGAAAATTCATTTTGAACACCGGCAGGAAAATCCGCACGCTGGCGTCGCCCATGTAGAAATCTTCCATCGGCGGAATCCCCACAATCGTGGTCGGGTAAATCGCGTCTTTGCGATGAGTGATCGCAGTCAGATGAAACACGGGATAATCCTCCACCGCGGTGTAGTAGCCAGTGTGATCGCCAAACGGTCCTTCCGGCCGCATCTCTCCCGGCTGCACGTAACCTTCCAACACAAAATCGACATCGGCCGGAACTTCGAGATCGACCGTCTTGCACTTGACCATCTCGATTGATTTTCGGCGCAAGAATCCAGCGAACAAAATTTCGTCGAGTCCGTCCGGCAACGGCGCAGTCGCCGCGAACGATAACGCCGGATCTCCGCCGAGAGTGACCGCAACCGGCATCCGTTCGTTGCGCTCATAATAACGCTTGCCGTGACGCGCGCCGACTTTGTGGACTTGCCAATGCATCGCGGTGGTCTGTTCGTCGAAAACCTGCATCCGATAACAGCCGACATTGCGCGCGCCACTTTCGGGATCGCGCGTGTGAACGTTCGGCAAAGTGATGAACCGCCCGCCATCTTTCGGCCAACACTTCAAGATCGGAAGGTCCCTTAACGTAAAACTATCCGATGCTGGATTCTGGATACTGGATTCTCGATCTTTCCCATCCAGCTTCGAGGATCTAGAATCGAGGATCTCAACGACCTCTTGGCAAGGTCCTTCGCGAACGCTTTTCGGTCGCGCGTGCAAAAGATGAATTCCTTGCTTTAACAACGCGAAACCTTCCCGCAGGTCGGTTGGCGGTTTGGCCTTGAGGATCAGCTGAATTTCCTGGGCGATCTCATCCACGCTGTCCCGCCCGAGCGCCATCGCCATTCGCCGATGCGATCCCATGGTATTGATCGCCACCGGAAATTTCGAAGTTTTTCCATCGACGAGCGGCTGCTCGAAAAGCAAAGCTTTTCCGCCGCCCGGCGATTTCATCTCCCGGTCGGCCCATTCGGTAATGAGTAATTCGGTGTCGACTGGAACAGCGATGCGGGTTAGCTCGCCGGCTCTCTCCAGCGCGGTGAGAAAATCGCGAAATGACGCGTAGGCCATGGACTCACGTTACACTGACCCGCTCAGCGTTCCTGCGCGACAGAATTTTTATCAGCGGTAGGGCGGCGTTAGATACTGAAACGACATCACCCGTCCGTTTACGAACGTGACGATCCGATACGGGATCGAGATCGTCGGCGGAATGTAGGAATAATAAAACGGGTCGTAGAACGGGTCCCCAAAGAAGGCGAACGAGCGGCCATGATGAAAACGAGATATGCCAACGCCAAAACCAAATCCCGGATAAAACCCCGGGCCCATATCCGTAGTAGGGATAATAAGCAGAGCCGTAGGGCGCATAACGGTTCTCCACATAAATCCATGTTTCAGTCGGACGACCGCGCATCTCACCGTTCGCTTTTTGTTCCGGCGAACCCCAGGCCAGCCAAACCGCATTCATCGACATGCCCGATCGAATCTGGCCTTGTCGCACCAGCTGCTGGTCTCGCGGCGAAAGAGAATTGAACATGTCGGGATGTTCGGAAATCCGGTTATCGAGCGTTTCGCAACTTGTTAGGCAGAATCCGACAGCCGCAATACCTAACATCAAAGCCTTCGAAATCGTCTTCATAAAAAATGATACAACCGGGCCCTGGTGAGTCAATTTTGTAGCGGTGGGTCTGCGACCGCCGAGATCGGTGATCATAGAGGCGCCGCTACAGTTGATTGAACACCACCTTGCCGATAACGTTGCGGTTGAAATGGAAGACCACTTCGGCCACCGAATTTCGTATTTGCGGGTTTCGATCACCGATCGTTGCAATGAGCGCTGCAATTACTGCATGCCGCGTGAGCTTCAGGAATGGTTGCCGCGCGAGGAAATTCTCAGTTACGAAGAGACGCTACGCCTGATTCGAATCGCCGCCGATCTCGGGGTGACGAAGGTGCGAGTGACTGGCGGCGAGCCTTTGACCCGTCGCGATGTTGTCGATTTCGTTCGCGAAATTCCCCAAATCCCGGGGATCAGCAGCGTCGGTATTTCAACGAACGGCACTCTGCTCGCGCATGATCTTGCCGGGCAAACGATGGCGAAGGCGCTCCGAGATGCTGGCGTTCATTCGATCAACGTCTCGCTCGACACGTTGGATCGACATCATTACGCCCAAATCACCGGACGCGATTTTCATCCGCAGGTGTTGGAGGGAATCGACGCGGCGATCGCGGCGGGCTTCGATCAAATCAAGCTGAACGCAGTGCTGATGCGCGGACGAAATGAAGATCAGCTGATTCCGTTGATTGAGTTCGCCGGCGCCCGCAATCTGATTCTTCGCTTCATCGAGTTGATGCCGGTCAGCACGACTGAGGTTTTGACCGAGGAAAATTTCTTGCCGGTTGCCGAAGCAAAACGGGCAATCGAGTCGCGTTACGGATCGCTGATTCCCGAACAGTCATTTCACACCAACGGGCCCGCGACTTATTATCAAATTCCTGGGCGCGATCAGCGCATCGGTTTTATCGGCGCGATGACGAACCTTCATTTTTGCGAGAGCTGCAACAAGTTGCGACTGACCTGCGATGGCAAACTGCGCCCGTGTCTCGGCAGTTATCTTGAGTTCGATATCATGAAACAACTCCGGGCCGGCGCGAGTGACGATGAGCTTCGGCAATTCTTCATCGACGTGGTCGATCGCAAACCGGAACAACACGACTTCAGAAACAATTATCAGCCGGACCGCAAGATGATCGCGATTGGCGGCTGATTTAACCACGAATTCATACGAATCGACACGAATAGGGAATTTTTCTGAAAACATTCGTGTAAATTAGTGTCCATTCGTGGTTGAAAGTCTGTTATGAAGGGTCTCACACACATCGGGTCAGACGGCCGCGCAAAGATGGTTGATGTGTCTGCGAAGCCGATGAGCGCGCGGACTGCGATCGCCAAAGGAAAAATTAAACTTCAGCGCAAGACCCTCGATTTAGTTTCGAAGAATCAAATCGCGAAGGGAAACGTGTTCGCCACTGCGCGGCTTGCCGGAATTCAGGCCGCGAAACAAACGGCGCACCTGATTCCTCTTTGCCACACCATTCCGCTGAGCGAGGTCAAGCTCGATATCGTCGCGGCGCGCGATGGCGCCGAAGTCACCTGCACCGCGCGAACCGTCGCGCAAACCGGCGTCGAAATGGAAGCGCTCACCGGAGTCGCGGTTGCGTTGTTGACGATTTACGACATGTGCAAAGCCGTTGATAGAAAGATGCAACTCACCGGCGTTCAATTACTCAAGAAGACGAAAATAACCGGACGCTGAGGAAATCCCGCCGCCCTGCGGCAAACCAAAAACCAGGGAACAAAATGGATGAACCAGCCTTCGCCAAGGCTACGGCTTGGCAAGCTAGCTGGAGCGTAAAGCAGGAACGCAGGAAATTTTAAGAATCTTCTTCATGCTTTCCAGTGTTCCTTAGCTATTTTCCTTCGATGCAGATTGTTTGCGGCATTATCACGGTTTCGGATCGCGCGAGCGCGGGTGATTACAAAGATCTCGGCGGTCCGGCGCTCAAGGAAGTCGCCCGGAAAAATGGGTGGCAGATTTTGTGTGAAGCGGTGATTCCCGATGATTCGATGAAAATTCAGGAAGCGGTTCGTTCATTTTCGAAACAAGGTTGCGGATTGATCCTGACCACCGGCGGAACCGGCATCGGGCCGCGTGACGTTACCCCGGAAGCGATTCGCGCAATCATGCGGGTCGAGCTGCCTGGGTTCGGTGAAGTCATGCGCGCCGAATCGATGAAGATCACCCCGAACGCGATTATCTCGCGCAATCTCGCCGCCGTAATCGACGATTCACTGGTTATCGCGCTTCCTGGAAAACCGAGTGGCGCGGTCGAATGTCTTGGCTTCATTACCGGAGCGATTCCGCATGGCGTAGCAGTTGCGCAGCGGCAACCGACTTCGTGTTAAAATCTGACCATGCGTGCATCCCTAGCTGTCATCGTTTTGCTGATCGCGGCTTTTTCTCTCATCGCCCAGGAAAATCCGTCCCCAAAACCAAGCGGCGAGGCCATGCAGAAAGTGTTGCACGCAATACGCTTGAAAGTTTTGGCGACTCCGCCTTCACAAATGGGTCACGCCCCGACCCAAGAGTACCCGCATGTAGATGCGGTAATAATGGACTGGCCGGTGCAGGATACGATCATGAGCGTAATGGGATCGAGTGGCGGCGACGCCAGTATTTACACGTCAGGGGCGTTCGGACTATTGGGCGGAGATAAATACGAGAACGTTCGAAACGCAGCCAAGAAGTTTGTGAAGGTTGGTGAAAAATACTATTCGGACGGTACTCCAACGCAGAATTTCCCTTACCCACAAGCTGGTCACGTGCTTTTTTATCTCATTTGCTACGACGGGGTACGAGTGATCGATTCCGACATCGCCTCATTATCGATTGGGAAAAGCAAGTATTCCGATCTATTTGTTGAGGGGCAAAAAGTGATCGGAGAATTCCGACAGGTCGTACAGACTTCCCGTTAGGTAGCGGCGGTTCACCGAACCGCCATGGCGATTGAGGTCAATCGCCGCTACCCATCCGGCCAAATCAGCAGGCGCATGGTCTGGGTTCCGTAATCAGTAAGTTGCGCGTGTTTTGTAGGTCCGGTCGCGACGCCGTTCGTTAAATAGGAAGCGTTAAGTGGGCTCGGTTTTACGTAAACGACTTCCGGCTGCGTGACCTTGCGGTCGCTCGGCTCAATCCGCAGCGGCAAACCGCTTCGGGCAAACGAGACTTCCCAGGCGCGCGGCTCGGTCTCGGAGTTTCCGGCAACCATCCAGGGATAGAGTTTTGGCAGCTCGAAATGTCGGGAGTATGGAAACGCAACTTTGTAGAAAACTTCCTGGTGACTGAAGAACTGCGGGATGGTGAGCGCTGGGTTTTCGCGGAGCTGAAGATAAAGCTTCGCGATATCCATTCCGGCGAGATTGACGCCGTTATAAATCCCGTGGTGATTTGGATCGTTTGAGTGGGTGGATTCGTACCAGCCTTCGAACTTGTGATTCAGGAGCAGGTTCAACTCCAAGTGGACATGGGCGCGTTCGCGATTAATCCCCGCTCCGGTATAACCCATCACTGCGATGTGCTGGCCGCGCACGACGAGATCGCCGGCCCGGACGTCGACCTTACTCAGGTGTCCATACAAGCTGTAGTAGGGCGATCCATCCCACACATGTTCGATCACGATGTAGTTGCCGTAGTTCGAATGACCCGGAACCAGATTCGTGTAGACCACTTTTCCATTGGCAATTGCGCGCACTTCATCGCGCGGTTCGCCATTTTCATCGCGTTGGACCGGACGAATATCGATCCCTTCGTGAAAGCGGGTGTAAACAATTCCTTCGCGGGTCGGTTCGGGGTCGCGCACGAATCCGTATTGGCCGCCTTCCCACGGGGTGGATTTCTCGCCATGGTAATCACGCTCGATGTATTGATAAAATGCCGGGCCGTCATTGCGAAAAATCGCATCATTATCCGTGGGCAATCCCAGTTCGATTCCGCAGACATTTGCTCGAGCGCCAAAGAACGTGACGACCGCTGCGCCCGTTAGTAATCGGCGGATCATCGCTTTTTCTTTTCGCCGATCAGCCGCCAGCATTTTTTCAGTGAATCGATATCGGCTTTGGTCAGACCGGATGGGAGATAAATCCGGCCATCCGTGACTCGTTGATCGATCTGCAATTCGGCAATCGGATGCGCGTTGACCAAAACGAAAAGTAATTGGCCACGTTTTTCTATGCTCAGGGCGTCGAGAGCGACCCGTCCGTGTTCGTCTAGTTGGAACAACGCGCCATAGGTTCCGTCCGCAGCCGGATAAGGGTAAAAGGCGACGACATCGCCTTCGGACACCCTAGGCATTCGTTCGATGGCGACCCGTTTCCCGGAGAATAACGCCGGGACCGAGCTCGAAAAACTGGCGGTATCGTTGACGTTGGCTTCGACGTGGACCCGGAAAACGCAGTGTCCATCTTTTCCCAAGACGGAAACGGCGAACGATGCCACAATCAGGCTCGCGAAGATGGTTTTCATGACCGATTGATACTTTTCGTGTTTAACCCGTCGATGATTCGTCCAGCCATCATTTTCTATTTCCTGCTTTTAGCTGCCGCGGCGGTTCGTGCCCAGGACAGCCTATTCGGACTGTCGCCCACACCCGCCCAAGCGGCCCTGTCTTCACCATCGCCGACGCCAATTTCAACGCCCCCGCTCCATACTACCAGCACAATACAAAAGCGCAGTTTGTTCGGCCGCATTATGCACCCTTTTTCCTCGTCCCAAGTGTTGCCGAAGTATGAAAATCGGAAACTCCGCGGCTTGGTCTTAGATCTCCAGGTCGCGCCCCAACCGATCCGCCTCTCCGAAGTTCGCCAGCTCGAAGTGAAGGTTACCGTAAGCAATCTTGGCAATAACCTGGTCAATTTGGAATTTCCGACTGATCAGCGGATCGAAGTGCAATTGCTTAACTCCGCCGACGTCGTGTTGACGAAATGGTCCGAGAATCATGCAATCAAGGACACTCCGGCGAGCGTTTTAATAAATCCCGGCGAGCATGTTGAGTACAAAGAGTTGATTGCGACCCGGGACCTGGCCCCGGGAAAAGTTTTCACGGCGGAAGTTTTCTTTCCGAAATATCCCGAGCTGAAAATCCGCCAGAAATTCATGACTGAGCAGTAGGCGGGAAGTTGATTGTTGATAGAAAACTGTGTCGCCCAATCAACTATCAACCATCAACTATCAACTCTTCTCTGACTACCACAGCCATCCGCAGGGGCATCGAGTTCAGCGATATTCGCAAAAACTTTTGCAGCCCTGGGTGGATAGCGCGCGCGCGAAGAGATTGAACGATATCGCGTTCACCGATCACGATCGTTACCACGCCGGAGTGGATTTTGATGAGATCGACAAACTGCGCGCCGCGAATCCTGATCTGAAGATTCGGGCCGGTATTGAGCTCGATAACGATCCCCAAACTTCAGCCGCGGGAAGAGACTGGGTCGAGAAGAATTGGAACAAACTCGATTTCGTTCTCGGTTCCGTTCATTACCTGGACGATCCGAACCAAATGTTCGACCGCGTTCCCGACGGCGCCGAGCAATTCGTCGGGCGGGACATTAACGAAATCTACGAGGATTATTTTCGGAGGGTTCGGGAGATCGCAGCGTCCGGCCTGGTCGATTGCCTGTCCCATCTCGACCTGATCAAGATTCACGGCCATCGCCCGTGCGGCGATGTTCGGGCGGCCGTGAATGAAACGCTGGATTTCATTCGTTCGCGCGATCTTGCCATCGAACTTTCGACCGCCGGCTGGCGCAAACCAGTCGATGAGCTCTATCCCAGCGACGAAATCATTCGGCTCGCGATCAAAAAAGGAATTCCGTTTACAACTGCATCCGACGCGCATTCGCACGCGCAACTTGCGGAGAATTACGATCGCCTGGCTGAGAAAATGGCGAGCTTCGGAATTCCCGAAGTCTGCGTTTACGAAAAACACAAACGGCAGGCGCGCCCTCTGACTAATTCATAAACCGAGTCCCGGCATTCCGAGGCCGCCGGTGATTTTCTTCATTTCGGATTGGGCGAGGGCCTTGCCTTGCTCGATCGCCTGCTGCACGCCGCTCAAGACCGCTTCTTCCAGGAATTCGACATCGTTTGGATCGACGATTTCCTTGTCAATCTTGATCGAAAGAATTTCGCCGGCGCCGTTGGCGGTCACTTTCACTTTTCCGCCGGCCGCGTTTACTTCGACTGTTTTTTCTTCGAGCTCAGCCTGGGCCTTGGCCATTTGGGCCTGCATCTGCTGCGCCTGCTTCATCAATTTGTTCAAGTTCATGGCTTCGCCGTCGTTATGGGAGGAAGCGACAAGCTTCCAAACTCGTCACTCGTCACTTTCCTTCACCGTTTGATCTCACCTTTGAAAATTTCAAGCGCGTCGCGGATAAGCGGATTGTCCGCGTATTCTTCTGACGGTTTATCCTTGCTCGGCAGATCGTCTTTGACGGTCAGCTTCAACGTCCAATCCCGGCCGCTTACTTCGTGGAGCAACGACTCGATGAGTTTGCGATTCGTTGTGGTGCCGAGAATATCCATCGTCGATTTTTGGTCCGGTGAAAATCCCAAAACGAAGTGTCGCCCCTCGCTTGGCAAAACATGAGCGGCCGCGGCTGAATTTCTCACAAATGCTTTTGTGGCCGGAATCTTGGCGAAAGCGCTTTCCCAAATTTTGTCGACGTCATTGTCGCCGTTGGGGAACTCCGCGACTCTGGTTGTAGTGGCGGCCGTCTCGGCCGCTTTAGTTACAATTGCAGGCGAGACGCCTGCCACCACAGAAGATGCCGGCGGGTCCGAGCCGGACTGGCGGTTGGCTGCCACTACCTTCTCAGCGCCTAGCGTTTTTTTTTCCGCGGTCGTGGTTTTGTCCGCCGTTCGGACGGACTCGTCCCGTGGCGAGCCGTCGCGCAGTTCGCCAAGCTTCTCGATCACTTGATCGAGTGTGGCCTGGCCGAGACTTTGGATCGCTCTGATGATGGCCACCTCGAAATGCAGCTTCTTATTCGGCGCCCATTTCATGCGGCCTTCGGCCTGGGCGAATTGGTCGATCAAATCGAGCAGACGGTCGTTCTCCACCAAATCGGACTGAGCGGCCAGCGCCTTTTGCAATTCGGGATCGGCATCTTCTTTGAGCGCATCGGGCTTGGCTTTAAAGACGAGCAGGTCGCGCAAATACGAAATGAGGTCCGAGATTAGCCGCATCATGTCTTTGCCGGCCTCGGATTGCTCATAAAGCACATCCAGAGCTGGCGCGGTCTCGCCGCGAAAGATCTTGCCGGTGAGATCGATCACGCTTTGTTCGCTGGTGAATCCGAAGACATTGAGCACGTCGTTCTCGGTTATCTTCTCACCACAAAATGCGACCAACTGATCGAGCATCGACTCGGCATCGCGCATTCCACCTTCCGCGCCGCGCGCAATCGCGTGCGCGGCCGCCGGTTCCAGCGTGATCTTTTCCTTTTTGGCGATGAACTGAAGATGTTCGGCGATCAACTTCGCGGAAATGCGGTGAAGATCGAACCGCTGGCAACGGCTCACGATCGTCGGCAAAACTTTTTGCGGCTCGGTTGTCGCGAAAATGAATTTCACGTGTGGCGGCGGTTCCTCGAGGGTCTTGAGCAGGGCGTTGAACGCCGCTGCCGTCAGCATGTGGACTTCGTCGATGATGTAGATCTTGTAACGGGACTTTGACGGAGCGTAGCGAACATTATCGCGCAGCTCGCGCACTTGCTCGACGCCGTTGTTGCTCGCGCCATCGATCTCCAAAACGTCGAGCGAATTTCCAGCCGCGATTTCCTTGCAGTTGTCGCAGGTATTGTCGGGATTAACGGTCGGCCCTTTCACGCAATTGAGCGCTTTGGCTAAGATTCGAGCGGTCGACGTTTTTCCAATGCCGCGCGGACCGACAAAGAGATAGGCATGGGCCAGGCGATTCTGCTCGACCGCATTTTTGAGGGTGCGCGAGACGTGGGCCTGCCCGACGAGGTCGTCAAACGTCTGGGGTCGATACTTGCGGGCGAAAACCTCGTAACTCACGCAATCAATCTAAATGCTTTGATCGATGCGCGAAAATAGAAAAGCAGATTTTGGTTAAAAATAGCCCAGCGCTTTGGCGCTGGGTAATCGATGAAATCAACGTTGCCAGTCCGTGAGGGACGGAAGAAGGCTTCTTTCGTCCTTGCGGACTAGCCTGGAATTATCATTGAAAACCCAGCGTTAAAACGCTGGGCTATTATCACCAAGGCGTGATTCCTATGCAGATGTTTCGAGGTTCAAGATCGAAATCTTGTCTTGGGACTCCGCGCACTCCTGAATGGCAGAACTATGATGATTGTTGTCGTTGCTGCCATTCCGCCGGAAATCGAAGATCGATGTTATGAATGAACGCATTGGCGACGGAACATTTGCGAGTAAAGCAACGACATCGCCTCGGAATTCCGGCGCCGAACGGGTTGTTCTCGGCTTGGCCGCGGCGAAGCTGGTTTTTCACCTCCTAACCGCGAGCCGGTACGGCATCTTCCGCGACGAGCTCTATTATCTTGCGTGCGGCGAGCATCTCGACTGGGGATATGTCGATCAACCGCCATTGATCGCCCTGGTGGCGTGGATTGCCCGGCATCTTTTTGGCGATTGGCTGGTTGGTTTGCGGCTGATTCCCGCCGCGGCGGGCGCGGCAACCGTTTGGCTGACCGGAAAATTCGCTCGTGATCTGGGCGGCGGCGCGTTCGCGCAAATCCTCGCTGCGCTAGCGGTCATCTCGGTGCCGATTTATCTGATCCTGCATCACTGGCTCACCATGAACGCGTTTGAGCCGCTGATTTGGTTGGCCTGCGCCTGGTGCATTGTTCGCGCGATCAACACGAACGATCCGCGGTATTGGATTTTGTTTGGTGTTCTAGTCGGCGTCGGGATGGAAACAAAGTACGGGATCGCTTTCTTCGTAATCGCGGTCGTTATCGCGATGGTTCTCACCGGCGAGCGGCGATTTCTGATCACAAGGCACTTTTGGATCGGTGCGCTGATCGCCTTGGCAATCTTTCTCCCGAATCTGATTTGGCTCGCGCGCCACAATTTCCCGTTCCTGGAGCTAATGCATAACATTCGTCAGACCCACCGCGACGTTGTCCGCGGCCCGATCTCATTTGTTCTCGATCAAATCCAAATCATGAACCCGATTCTGTTTCCGCTATGGATTGGCGGGCTCATCTGGCTTGTCTTTGCCCGGGATGGACGGCGATTTCGGATTCTCGGGATCATTTACGTTGTTTTGCTCGCAATGTTCGTCGCATTGCGTGGCAAAAATTATTATCTGTCGCCAATCTATCCGGTGCTCTTCGCAGCTGGAGCGGTTCTGTTCGAAAAAATTACGACGACGCGATTGAAATGGATTCGCTCCGGTTACGCAGCCGTCGTTGCAGCAAGCATTGTCGTTCTTGCGCCGACGGTTTCGCCGATTCTTTCACCCGAAGGTTTTCTTGGTTATCAAAAAAAATTGGGGCTCGAGTCTCCGAAAGCTGAAAACCAGCCGACGGGACCGTTGCCACAATATTTCGCCGACGAATTCGGCTGGCGAGAGATGGCCGTGGAAACCGCGCGCGTTTATAGATCGCTGTCACCCGACGACCAGACACACACCGCAATCTTCGCGAATAATTACGGCGAAGCCGGAGCGATCGATTTCTTCGGTCCGGGTCTTGGCTTACCGAAATCGATCTGCAACCATCAAAGTTACTGGCTTTGGGGCCCGCGCGCCTACGATGGCAGCATCGTGATTGTCCTCGGCAGCGATGGCACTGGCGACCGCGAGCATTTTAGCAGCGTCGAAGTTGCCGGACACGTCGCGCATCCGTACTCGCGTCGCGACGAGCATTTCGATATTTTTCTGTGTCGCGGGTTCACCGGCGATCTGCGCACCGCCTGGTCGCGATTAAAAAAATACAACTGATGAAAATTGCCGATGATAATAGCCCAGCGCTTCGGAAAGATTGATTTTCTTGATTCGAAGTCCCGATAGGGACGGAAGAGATTGTCTTTCGTCCCTGACGGGACTTGGTCGAGGTTTATCATTGAAAACCCAGCGCTAAAACGCTGGGCTACTATTCAAAAGAACCTGCAGACTTATGAGACTCGCAATGTTCGTATCCTTCTTTGCGGTGGCCGGCGGGTTCGCATTTGCGCAAAGTCAGCCTCCCTCACTTCAGGACCGGTTCCTGGATAATTTTGTCGGCGATTGGCGGGCGGAAAGAAAAATGAGCAGAGGCCGAGTCCAGCAGACCAGCGTCCACTGCGAATGGGTGTTGAACCATCAGTTTATCGAGTTTCACTATGGGTCGGCGGATGCGACGCCGGAATACGAAGCGTTCGTATTCATCGGCTTCGATGACGCGGCAAAAAGCTATATTTGTCACTGGGTGGACGTTTTCGGCGGTCGCTACTCGTTGGTCGGGCGCGGCAAAATCGATGACAAACTGCTCTCAATTGAATTTCGCTTTGATTCAAAAGAAGGTGCAGTGACGAACAAGTTCACCTTCGATCCGCAAACGAAAACCTGGACGTCGCTGATCCGTCAGGAGGAAAAAGGCGAATGGAAAACCTTCGCCGAAGAAAAATGGACCAAAAAATGACAAGGCTTTTCCTCCTCCTATCACTCTTCTTCTGTCTCGAACTGCAGGCGCGCGAGCCGCAGCAATTGCCACCACGAACAACGACCCAGAAGACGACGATCCGCGCCCGCGATCTTGGTGTTCCATTTGATGGCACGCCCGGCCAACTGAACGCGATCACTGATGTTACCGGCGTCGAAGTGGGCTACACCACGTTGATCAGCGGCGAAGGCAAACTTGTGGTCGGTAAGGGACCGGTCCGCACCGGTGTGACCGCAATCATTCCGCGCGGTCATGATTCCTTGAACGATCCTGTTTATGCCGGCGTTTTCAGTTTGAACGGGAACGGCGAAATGACCGGGACCAATTGGATCGAAGAGAGCGGTTTTCTCGAGGGGCCGGTGGTAATCACGAATACGCACAGCGTCGGCGTCGCGCGCGATGCCGTCATCGCGTGGCGAATCAAACACGGCGCGGCAGACGCGAGTGGGTATTGGTGGAGTTTGCCACTGGTCGCGGAAACGTGGGACGGCTGGTTGAATGACACCAACGGCTTTCACGTGAAACCTGAAGACGTTTTTCATGCTTTGGATTCTGCGCACGGCGGGGCGATCGAGGAGGGGAGTGTGGGTGGTGGGACCGGCATGATTTGCTACGAATTCAAAGGCGGCAGCGGAACCGCTTCGCGGAAGGTCGAGATTAGAACTGGAAAAGATAAACCTGGGCAAGATGCCAGTGCGGCTCGCACCTTCACCGTCGGCGTGTTCCTTCAGGCAAATTTCGGCCGCCGTGCCCTGCTCTCGATCGCTGGTGTGCCGATTGGAAAAGAAATTCCCGGCACGGTTTACGGCGAAGACACCGGCTCGTGCATTGCCGTCGTTGCAACGGATGCGCCGCTTCTTCCCAATCAATTGAAGCGGCTTGCGCGGCGTGTTTCGCTTGGACTCGCTCGCACCGGGACGATTTCCGGCAATGGTTCGGGCGATCTGTTCATCGCCTTTTCGACCGCGAACAAGAATGTGTGGGCGCCGGATCAAGTCACCCACAACGTTCAAACGATTCCCAATGATTTGATGGACCCGATTTTCACCGGGGTTGTTCAGGCAACAGAAGAAGCGGTCGTCAATGCGCTGGTAGACAATCAAACCATGACCGGCGCCAACAATCATCGCGTTGAAGCGTTACCGCGCGACCGGTTGCGCGAACTTCTTCAGAAGTACAATCGCCTCTCGCAGTGATCAGCTTTGAATCGAACGTCCCCAGGAATTTACTCGAAATTCGCTACGGCGGCATCGTTCGAGCCGAGGAGACTGAGAATGGCCTCGAGCAACTCCGCGCCAGCCTTGCGAAATTAGAGGCAGGCTTTCGAGTTCTGGTCGATCTGACCAGCTTGGAGTTAATGGATGTGAAATGCGCGCCCTTCGTGGAGAAAGCGATGGATCTCTGCAACGAAAAAGGCGCGTCTATGGTTGTCCGAGTTGTGCCTGATCCGCACCGCGACATCGGTTTGCAGATCATGTCGATCTTTCATTATCGAGGCGATGTTCGGATCATTACTTGCCAAAGTCTCGTTGAAGCGAACGAGATCCTTTCCGGCGACGTTGAAATCTGACATTGGGATCGTGGTGAACATCGGCGATCGATTTGATCACGATTGCAAGCTGATTCCCGCGGCTCTGGTGTAATTTCTGCTCCAGAAATGGACGTGGCGCTTGCGATTTTCCTGCTCGAATCGGCGCCTGGGCTTCTCCTAAACTGCGACACAATCGCGCCCTAAAACATTTTGTAACCTATGATCAACTTGTGCGGTCGTAACCGTCATGGTTTGGCCGTCTCGCGTATGACAAGCTCGAGGAAAAATCTCGGGAGATTTGGCAGCATCGTTCTGGTCGCGCTTTTGTTAGTCGCAACTCCGAACAAAGCTGCGTTCGGGAGAGGCCCCACACCAACGCCAACCCCAGGCGCCAGTGCAACACCAACTCCTACAACTGCTCCATCGCCGACTCCTACACCGACGTTGACCCCGACCTCAACACCAACACCCACGCCAACGCCGACTCCGTGCGGACGTGGTGGATGCGGTCCAAGCCCAACTCCAACGCCGATTAGCAGCCCGACTCCCACGCCAACCCCGATCGCCAGTGCAACTCCGACTCCTACAATTGTTCCATCGCCGACTCCAACACCGACGATGACCCCGACCTCAACTCCGACACCGACACCAACACCAACACCAACGCCGACACCGTGTGGACGTGGTGGATGTGGTCCAAGCCCGACTCCAACTCCAACGCCAACACCCATCGTTACTCCCACTCCAACTCCGAGTCCTACGCCTACGCCGACGCCAACTGCTACGGCTACGCCAAGTCTAACTCCGACACCTACTCCAAGCCCAACTCCGACCGCGACGCCGACTGGCACTCCTGGAGTCACTGCGAATGACGCCGCTCGTTTTCTAACCCAGGCAACGTTCGGCCCGACCAATCAGTTGATCTCGCAAATTCAGCTGAATGGTTTTGACAGTTTTCTGAACTCGCAATTCTCCCTGCCGGCTACCCTGACCGGACCACGGGTCGACGCGGCGATCGCTGCGCTGCCCAGCGGGACTGATCCATCAAATCCACTTTTCCAGGAAGCGTGGTGGTACACCGTTGTCAACGCGCCGGATCAATTGCGCCAGCGCGTCGCCTTCGTGTTGAGCGAAATCATGGTCATCTCGGCGAACGGCAACAGCATGTTCCAGCATCCGGAGGCGATGGCCACTTATTGGGATGTATTAACTCAGGACGCGTTCGGGAATTTTCGCCAGCTGCTGGAGGACGTCACCCTTAATCCTGGGATGGGCGATTTCCTCGACATGGTTCACAACGATAAACCGAATCCACAGCTCAACACTGAGCCGAATGAAAACTACGCCCGCGAGATCATGCAGTTGTTCACGATCGGTCTCTACAAGCTGAATCAGGACGGATCGCAGCAGCTGGATGGTAACGGCCAACCCATCCCGACCTACGACCAGGATGTGGTGGAAGGTTACGCGCATGTTTTCACCGGCTGGTATTGGTACCAAACGGGCACGCCTACCTGGAATTTCGCTCCGCCGGAATATCGCCATCCAATGATCGCGTTTCCGAATCACCACGACACCGGCGCGAAGACCTTGTTGAATGGCGTGACGTTGCCGGCAGGACAGACCCAAGCTCAGGATTTGCAGAACGGTCTCGATTTAATTTTCAATCATCCCAACGTCGGTCCGTTCATCGCCCAGCGACTGATTCAGCGTTTGGTTACGAGCAATCCATCGCCCGGCTACATTTCGCGCGTTGCCGGAGTGTTTGCGAACAATGGCCGGAACGTTCGTGGCGACCTGAAGGCGGTCATTCAGGCGGTTCTGCTCGATCCAGAGGCGCGCACCCTGACGGGAAGCAATAGTTACGGTCACGAACGCGAGCCGCTTATTCGGTTGGCGAATCTTTATCGCGCGTTCTCTGCCTCATCTTCGAGCGGAAAATTTGTCGTAAACAATTCGACGTTCAACTTCGGCCAAGCAGCCCTCTACGCTCCGAGCGTTTTCAATTTCTTTTCGCCGTTTTATTCGCAATCTGGGCCGATCCAAAATGCGGGACTGGTCGCGCCGGAATTTCAAATCACCACGGACACGACGGTCATCACGTCCGCAAACAAAATGCGGAGTGCGGTCTATCAGCAACCAAATCCAAGCAACCCAGACACGATCGTTCTCGATCTTTCCGGCCAATCCCAATTGGCATCCAATCCGACAGCTTTGGTCGATTCGCTCAATGTCCTGCTGATGAGCGGTCAGATGTCGGCCAACATGCGCTCGATCGTGATTAACGCTGTGACTCAGATTCCGGCGGCAAACACGCTCGAGCGCGCCCAAACCGCCGTTCACTTGATCGTCACTTCACCGGAGTTCGTCATCGAAAAGTAATCATGGAAATTTCGCGTCGCCGTTTTATTCGCCAGGCTGCTTGCGCCGCGCTCGGCACCAGTTCGATTGCCTCGACGGTTTGGAATCTACGCGCCATCAACGCCGCCACCGCGCAGGCCATCAGCGCAGGTACCACTGAATTTCGCTCACTGGTTTGTCTCTTTCTCTACGGCGGCAACGACGCCAACAACATGATCGTCCCGACTGACAACGCGACTTACGGCGTTTACGCCAACGCGCGAGGTCCGATCGCGCTGGCGCAGAGCTCGCTCTTGCCTCTCAATTTGATCACGCCCGATCCACAGGGGCGCACTTTCGGTCTCCATCCGAACATGCCCGAGTTGCAGTCGCTCTTTAATAATGATCGCAAGCTGG
This sequence comes from uncultured Verrucomicrobiae bacterium, assembly GCA_963817335.1. Classification (GTDB taxonomy): domain Bacteria; phylum Verrucomicrobiota; class Verrucomicrobiia; order Chthoniobacterales; family UBA10450; genus AV40. The sequence continues at coordinate 1,204,257 of CAWFNX010000005.1, forward strand.
CGATCATGGCGAATGTCGGAACTTTGGTCGAACCGACGACCGCCGCGATGTTTTTGAACGGGACGGCGAAACTTCCGACGCAATTGTTTTCGCATGCCGACCAACAGGTCGAATGGCAAACCGGCTGGGCCGACGGGCCGCGAACCAGCGGCTGGGGCGGGCGGCTCGCCGACTTGCTGACGTCGTTCAACAACGCCGACACGATTTCAATGTCGATCTCCCTTAACGGGTCGAACACCTTTCAAGTCGGCAATCAGGTCAACGAATATCAAGTTTCAACGCAGGGTCCGATTGGTCTCAGTGGGTTCGGAGGAAAGGATGGAGGGATCCGTTATCAGGCGGTGCAAGATTTATTGAACTTGCCTGAGCAAAATCTTTTCGAGGCGGAATTCGCCAAAATCACCAACCGGGCGATTACAAACAACGCGCTTCTGACCGGCGCACTTACGGGAGTCACGTTAACCACACCGTTCCCGGCGAATTCCGATCTGAGCGATCAATTGAAAATGATCGCTCAGATCATTGCCGTCCGCGACGCGCTCGGAATGCGCCGACAGATTTATTTCTGCTCCGTCACAGGCTACGACACCCACAGCAACGAGCTAACGACTCAAAACAATTTGCTCACTGAGCTGAGTCAATGCATGAACGCTTTCTATCAGGCGACCAAAGAGCTCGGCATCTCCGATCGGGTAACGCTTTTCACCGCGTCCGATTTTAGCAGAACGTTCCAGTCCAACGGCGGTGGCTCCGATCACGCCTGGGGAAGTCACGCTTTGGTTCTTGGAGATTCAGTCAAAGGCGGCGACATCTACGGCTCTTATCCCACGATTGCCATCGGCGGACCTGACGATGTCGGCGAGGGTCGCTGGGTTCCATCGACTTCGGTAGACGAATATTCCGCCACCCTCGCCAAATGGTACGGCGTTTCAAGTCCGACAGACCTCGCGTCGGTTCTGCCAAACATCGGTCGTTTCGCGAATCCGGACATCGGCTTCATGAATCAGCTCCCACCGCCGGGTTGATGTTTTTGTAGAGGCGGCTGTCCTCAGCCGCAATGCGCGTGACACACCCGCCTCTACACTGTCGCGGCGCGGTAGACCAGCAACCCAGCGGTGATGTCTTCGACCGCCATGCCTAACGACTTGAAGATCGTCGTTTGATTAGCGTAGTTGCCTGCCACGCCGGAGCCGGGCGAAGGCGGGTCGATCTTTCCGGCGAAAGCTTCACCAAGCTCGGCGTAGATCTTCGCGCCGGAAAGAATCACGTCCCCGGATTCCTTCATGGCCGCTTCGTGCGAATCGACGAAAACCACATTGCGCATCGCGTCATCGTCGAGCTCGCGCCAATCCGGCCGGCATGCGCCGATCGCGTTGACGTGACTTCCGGGCTTCAGCCAGGCTCCTTTTAACACCGGCGTTTTGGAACTGGTCACGGTCACGACAACATCGGCGCCGCGGACCGCTTCTTCCGCCGACGCTTGGCACGCCGTAACTACGCGAAGGCGGCTAACTTTTGCCCCAATCTCGTTCGCGAATTCTTCTGTGTGCGCTTTGGTCTGGCTCCAAACCCGGATCTCTTCGAAACTCCTGACGAGTCGCAGCGCTTCAACGTGACTGCGCGCCTGCACGCCGCTGCCAAGGATTGCGAGCACCTTGGCATCCTTTAGCGCCAGCAGCTTTGTGGCGGCCGCTGAAACGGCCGCGGTCCGCATCTCGGTAATTAATCTCCCGTCCATCACCGCCAGCGGCGCGCCGGTTTGCGGATCGTTCAGAACGATCAGCGCCATGTGGGTTGGAATTCCCTTCTCGGCGTTTGGCGGATAGAACGTAACAATCTTTTGGCCGAGTCCGTCCGGGGTCAGGGCCGGCATAATTCCATAAAAGCCTCCGGGCGGAACGACTGGGATTACCTGGCGGACCGGCTGGGCCACTTTCCCGGCTGAGAAATCGATCAACGCTCTTTCCATCGCAGGGATCAAATCCTCCATCCGCAGGTGCTTCCGGACCTGTTTTTCGTCTAGGAAAATCGGGGCTTTCATCAGAAAGGCAGAATTTGTTAAGATTTTGAGCCCAAAGCGGTGCGGGGAACAAGATTAGCTTTACCGGCAGCTATCTTTCGAGGAGTCTCTTTATGAATATGTTTTCAACTCGCAAAACTGAACCCCTGGCTTCCACGCCGCCGTCTACCCCGGCCCCGTCAAATGGAGCGCCGGTTACGTCAAGATCAGGCGGCCTGCTTTCGCGAGGCGTTTCGATCAAAGGAACGGTAAAGTTTCGCGACGAATTATTGATCGACGGTGAAGTGGAAGGCACGATTGATTCCACCGGTTCGCTGACCGTCGGCGAGCACGCGTCGATTAAGGGCGAGATCCGATCGAAATCAGTCAAGGTCCGCGGAACGGTGGAAGGCGATATTTTCGCGTCCGAGCGTTGCGAACTTCAAGCTGGCTGTACCTTGCAAGGCGACATCGAAGCGCCACGCCTGGTGGTCGACGAGAACGCCACCTTTCTCGGTAGCGCGAAGGTGACGCCCAAAAGCTGAGAAAACGTCACTTTCGTGACAGGATTAACAGGATTCTTTGATTTCTGAATCCTTTAACTCGCGTAAATCCTGTCTAGTCTCCGCCTACTAGTTCGTCGCGCAGTTTTCGCTTCAATTCCTGCCGCGCGGCTTTTTTGATCGCACGCCGTTCGTCCGCCACGGCTTGTTTTTCGCGTTGTCGATCTTTGCGGGTCCGATGATCGGCCTCGGCCGGCAAATGCGAAATCTTCGGCCGTTTGGTTCCGACCCGGCGTTCATTTCGCTTCGCGTACGGCTCCATCGTAACTCCTTCTCTTACTCTTTCTCTTTCTCATGCTCTAGGCTTGAACAAATAATTCGGCAAGCGGATGCCTCGTCCTACATTAGTTCTCAACTCAGCCATTTATGTCACTTGATCTGGATCAAATTCGCGCAGCGCATGATCGGATCCGGCCACACATTCATCGCACGCCGGTTTTAACGAGTTCGCGTTTGGACGACGCGAGCGGGGCGAAATTATTCTTTAAGTGCGAGAATCTTCAGAAGATTGGAGCGTTCAAGGCGCGCGGCGCCACTAATGCTGTCTTCTCGCTTGATGACGAGACTGCGAAGCGCGGAGTAGCGACGCATTCGTCGGGCAATCACGGAACGGCGCTGGCGCGCGCGGCAAAACTTCGCGGCATTCCGGCGCATATCGTTATGCCCACCAATTCTGCGAAAGTGAAAGTGCGCGCGGTCGAAAGCTTCGGCGCCCACGTTGTTTTCTGCGAAGCCAATGATCTTGCGCGCGAAGCCGCCTGTACCGACGTGATTGCCAAGACCAACGCGACGCTGATTCATTCGTTCGAAAACGAGAACGTCATGGCCGGGCAGGGGACGGCTGCGCTCGAATTCGTCGAGGACGCGGACCTCGATGTGGTCATGTGTCCGGTGGGTGGCGGAGGTTTGCTTTCCGGCACTGCGGTCGCCGCAAAATCAATGCGCCCGAAAATTAAAGTGATTGCCACCGAACCCGCGAATGCCGACGACACCGCGCAATCGTTTCGTGCCGGAAAGCGGCTGGTCACGGAAAAGAAATTCACAATCGCCGACGGACTGCGCACGAACGTCGGCGAGCAAACATTCCCGATCATTCAACGCTACGTCGACGATGTGGTTACCGTCACCGAAGATGCCATCATCTCCGCGATGCGGACGATTTGGGAAACGATGAAGATCATTATCGAGCCATCAGCAGCCGTTCCTTTTGCCGCGATCGCCGAGCATAAGATCGATCTCGCCGGCAAGCGGGTCGGAATAATCCTGACCGGCGGCAACGTCGATCTCGACGCATTGCCGTGGAAAACTGTAGGAGACGACGTTGTCGTCTCAGGGAAGCAAACTGCTTCCCCTACAGCCCGCTTCTTACTTCAGCGTAATTTCGCGCATCGTTTTGGTGCCGAGAATCTCCCGAATATCGAGGCGTTTGACCGCCATATCTTTTCGTTGGTCTTCCGATCCCATCGCTTTGGTAATCAACGGGTCCATTTTGTCGCGGAGACCGTCGAATGCGGCCATGTTCGGATATTCCACCAGGATGAGAATGTTGAAGTCGTGCGCGTCCGATGCTTCGCCGTCTAGAATTTTGTAATCCAGGATGATTTTTTGCTTCTTCGCTTCGTCGTAAACGGGTTTCACCGTGCCAGTGATCTGTTTGAAGTATTCATCCCCGAGTCCTGACTTGGTTTTGATCATCGATAAGGCCCAAACGGGACCTTCGTTATAAGGCGCGGTGCTTCCGCCGGTGGTCTTGGTTGCCGGTGAACTCTGGGCAAGACAAACTCCTGCGAGACTGCAAGTTAGTGCGACAATTGTGAGAGTGCGTATCTTCATGGTGGCGGAGCTTGAAGGATGGTCGACAAGATGAACAGGATTTAATTCAGTCTTTGCCCGATAAAACCTTATGAAGAATAAATCTCTCTTTGGCGTTGCATTCATCGCCATTAATTGCGGGTTAAGCGCTGGCTTCGCGCAAACAAACCCCGCGACGATGAAAGCTGTCGTCGCCCACGAATATGGCGGGCCGGACGTTTTGAAGTATGAAGACGCGCCCCGTCCGGAACCGAAGGCAGATCAGATCCTGGTTCGCGTTATCGCGGCCGGCGTCAATCCGGTCGACGGAATGATTCGTTCCGGGATGTTCTCCAAAAGTCACAAGCTGGAATCTCCGCTGGTTCCCGGGGGCGACATTGCCGGAATCGTTGAAGCAACCGGGAGTAAGATCACCAAGTTTAAGAAGGGCGATGCGATCTACGCCTATCTCAGCCTAAGAAATAATGGCGGCTACGCAGAGTACGCGGTTGCGAACGAAAAAGAAGTGGCCCTAAAACCAAAATCGATCTCTTTCGTTGAGGCGGCAGCGGTCCCGATCGTCGCTCTTACCGCGTGGCAGGCGTTGATCGACAGCGCGAAGCTTGGCGCCGGGCAAAGCGTGTTGATCCAGGGTGGGTCAGGCGGGGTTGGAACGTTCGCCATTCAAATCGCCAAGGCGCGAGGCGCAAAAGTGTTCGCCACCGCATCGACGGCAAACCAGGCTTTTCTCAAGGAGCTCGGCGCCGATGTGCCCATCGATTACACCAAGCAGAAATTCGAGGACATCGCCAAGGATGTCGATGTCGTGTTGGAGTCGGTCGGAGGAGATACCCTGGCCCGCTCTTACGGCGTTTTGAAAAAAGGCGGATTCATCGCGACTCTTGTTTCGGATGTGGATAAGACTGAACTCGACAAGCGTGGAATCCGCGGCGAATCGATTTCAGTGAAGCCAAATTCGGAAGAGTTGGCCGAAATCGGAAAACTAATCGACGCAAAGAAGATCAAAGTAATCGTCTCGCAAACATTGCCGCTCGCCGACGCCGTCAAGGCGCAAGAACAGGCCGCAACCGGACATACTCGCGGCAAGATCGTTTTGAAAGTCGCGGACGAACCCAAGTAATAACAGAGGTCACAAGTCACAAGTCAGAAAAGCAATGAACTGGGAAGCGATCAACGCAATCGCGCAGCTGGTCAGCTCGTCTGCCGTCGTGGCCTCCCTTTGGTATCTCGCGGTTCAGGTGCATCGCAGCACGCGGATCGCGCGGCTGTCGGCGCAGGACGCCGCCACCACCGCGTTGCGTGATGTGACCCGCCCGTTTGCCGAGGATGCGGAGAACAACCGAATTTGGATGACCGGTCTGGAAAATCTCGACGCCCTCTCCACCGAAGATAAAGCGCGCTTCTTTCACTTCGCTTTCCAGTTTCTCAAGGCGATGGAGACGATTCATTTCCACTACATTTACGGCCTAATGGATGAATCGATCTGGCGCGGCTGGGCCAATCTTTACGAGCATTATCTCGCGACTCCTGGTTTGGGATTCTATTGGAGCATCCGGCACAATCTTTTTTCGGAGCGGTTCCAGGAGTTCGTGGCTGACTTCCGTCCGCCGGAGCAACGCCTGACCGTTGCCAATGTCCTTGGTCACGAAAAGATCGACAAATAGCAGCGCCCAGACCAGCGCCTTCGTTACCACCGCTGCTTCTGTACAAAGTAGCGTGCGCTAGTGCACGAAGCGCGGCACCGAACTCTTCGTTTCAGTTTTCGGAATCGACTGTCTTCGCGATTTTAGAAAACCGGAACCACGGGTAGCGGCGGACGGCTTGGTTTGAATACGAACCGTGACGCACGCGTCGGCTGGATCACTACCAAACAAACACTCCCAATCGGCGCGGGCAAGCTGACAGAGGCGTCGGTATTGCAGATCGAACGCGTGCCGCAATCCAGAGATGATTTCAGCCTTCTCGATTTCCTGCTCGAGCGCTGAATTGGTCCCTCGTTCCGTGTTCATGGACCAGGCTTGAGCAGGAACCAGGCCGGGATAGAATTCAGCGGTCAGCGGTCGGATACTGAATTCAGAACTCTGCCGGAATGTCCTCGCCAACAAAGCGATGCTTTACCCGGGACAGATTGCCAACATGAGTGACTGTTCCTGCGCGATAAACGTAACCCCGCAGCTTTTCTGGATCTCGCTTGCTGACAAAAATTCCGCCATCGCGCCAGGCGTAGCCTTCCCGGACCTTGCGGGGCGCGCGATAGTAGTAACCGATTTTATCGACCGCGCTCAACGTGTATACCCCCGCCGGAAAATGCAGCGTCGCGATTTGCTTCTCAGAATAAAGTTCCAGATAGCGGCGGGTCGGAGGTCCTTCGCTTGGGCTGATCGGCTGGGGATGCGAGCTGCCGGCGCAACCAAGAAGTGACAAGTGACAAGTGACAAGCAGGAAGAGCTGAAAGCGTTTCATCTTTTCTGATCACTGATCACTTCTCGCTGGTCACTTTTTTCAAAGAGGAATCATCGTCGAGCAAAATCCATTCGACAATCGAAAGCGGCAAGCTGCCGTTCTTGATCAGATCATCGTGAAACTGGCCGAGCCGGAAATTGTCTCCTTGTTGATCCTTGTATTTTCCGAGGAGATTCATGATCTGCCATTTGCCGACGATGTAGCTGATCTTTTGATGTGGACTTGAAGCCGCGCCGGCGGCTTCGCCTTCCGCTGCTTCGCGGTCCAGCCCGCCCGCATCCATGAAATATTTTACGGCTTGTTCGAAGGTCCATCGGCCGGTGTGCAGGTTTACATCGGCGCCGATCCGCGCGCCGCGATAGCGCGACAGATGCAAAATCTGTCCCTGGGCCGGCGAATTATCCGGATACAGCCCGGTCCGCATCAACATTTCCTCGCCGTAAAGAGCCCAACCCTCGACAAAGACGCCATCCGCGTGCTGCCGCCGAATCTCATCCGTCAAATGATTCGCGATCGAGAGTTGCATGAAGTGTCCAGGAATTCCTTCGTGTCCCAGAATCGGGCGCGGATCTTCGATTGCCGCGCGAATATAAAAGTTCTTCGATTCCGGATTGTAAGTCGGAATGAAATAAAATCCGCCGGGGTCTTTGTCGTAAACGCCTGGCGGATTCATGAAACCGCCGGGACTGGTGGGCTTGAACGCGTCCGGCAACTGTCGAATTTCAAAACGGCCGAGATAATTCGGAATGGTTACCAGCTTATGTTCCTTCAGGAAATTGATCATCTCGGTCTCGCGACTTTCGTAGGCTTTCAGAAACGATTGTTGGTCCGCCGGAATGTTTGCGGCGCGTTTCGGATCGGGATCGGCTAGCTTCGGATCGGGCAGCAGCGCTTCGAGCGCGCGATACCGCGCATTTTCTACGCGGCCGATCATTTCCACGTCCCGGGCGTCGAGGGCCAACAGCAAAACGTGCTTGAGGTAGTAGTTGTAGTTCGCTTCGCCCATCGGCGCGAAATCCACCATCTTCGGCATGCGCTTCTCGAGCTCGTCGGCATAATTGTGGGCGGCGGCAATCGCGGCATCGCGTGCCTTCAAGAACTCTTCATGCTCACTCGGCGTCAGGTCGACATCCAGTTGCTTCACGCAATCATTGAAAAGCTGATCAATCTGACGCGCGGAATCGATCGCGAGCTGGGCGTAAAGTTTTACCGGGTTCTGTAAATTCGCGAGACCCTGCTTCAGTAAGGCCGGCATCGCTTTGAACCTCGCCGTCGCCGATAGCGCGCGTTTGCGCGGGGTGTCGTATTCCTTTGTCAGAAGCGGGAAAATCGCGTTGCTGCATTCGTCGGTGTAGGTCTGCGGATTTGTGAAATCGAATTTCAGGACTCGATTTCCAAAATCGACGTTCTCGAGCTGCGATCGAAATAAAATGGCGTCGATCTTGTCGTCCTTTGACCAGTTATCGGTTTTGAGCGAGCGGACTTTGTCGAGCAGGGCGCGAACATGTTGAGCCCGCTCGTTGATTTTCGCTGGCGAAAAATCCGTGATCTTATCGTCCCAGGTGTGCAAACCTGCGCTGCTGCTAAACACCGGATCGTTCTCGTTTCGCCAGTTGTAGTAATTGTTCGCCAACTGCTGCAGCGCCGCCGCGCCCATCACGTGGTCCTGGTTCGCGCTGGTGAACAGAGTTTTGTTGGAGATGTCCGGCTGCCGGCCCGGTGACGGCTGAGAATACGCAGATGTGGAAAAACCAATCATCGTTATCGCGACGAAAAAGATTTTCGATTTCACAATCGTAATCTTAACCGCTTCAAAATAAGGAGGAAGCGGAATCTCCGCCGGACGAAATTGTTCTCGCCTAGTCGTGCGAAAGAATGGTTATTTCGCGGCGTATATAGCGATATGAAACATCTGCGTCTTGTTGTTGCTGCGCTCTGTCTCGGTTTCTCGATTGCGTTCGCCTACGAAGTTCCCAGCATCGCGCCAAAGGCGCTGAAGGAAACCCAGGATGCGGCACAGATCCAGGCGCATGCGGACGCAGCAAAGCGGAACGGGCAGGGAGAATTGTCACCTGTGGTGCCGGACGATTGGATCAAGTCAATGGACGATAGATAACTCTGGGACGGATTTGGCCGCTCATGACCAACCAGCGAGATTCTCTTTCTGGCTCGACCGCGTTTCGGTTCGTCCTCGTTCTGGGTATCGCGAATTTTTTCGCGGATATGACTTATGAGGGCGCCCGTAGCGTCACCGGTCCATTTTTGGGAACACTCGGCGCGAGCGCGGCAGTTGTCGGATTTACCGCCGGCCTCGGCGAACTTCTCGGCTACGTGTTGCGATCGGTGTCCGGCGTCATTAGCGATCGCACTGGCAAATACTGGATCGTCACGATCGTTGGTTACATCATCAACATGCTCGCAGTTCCCGCGCTTGCGTTGTCGGGCAACTGGCCACTTGCTGCGGGATTGATTGTGACGGAGCGGACTGGTCGCGCGATCCGGAAACCGGCCACCGAAGCGATGCTTTCCTTCGCCGGCAAACAGATCGGTCGCGGCTGGGTCTTTGGTTTGAACGAGGCGCTCGATCAGGCGGGAGCGACAATCGGACCGCTTGTTATTTCGCTGTCATTGTTTGAACACCGCGGCTATCGCACCGCGTTCTCCTATCTTCTTATTCCGGCTGTGTTGACGATCGCTATCATTTTCGTGGCGCGTTATTTCTTTCCCAGGCCTCACGATCTCGAAGTGTCGGAGAAAATTTACACCGAACATTTTCCAAACGCTTACTGGCTTTACATGGTCGCAGCCGCTTGTTTCTCGGTTGGCTTTGCTGATTTCGCGTTGATCGCTTATCACTTTCAGAAGAGCGCAATTATCGCTCCTGACATTGTTCCAATTTATTATGCGGTAGCGATGGCAATGGGCGCGCTGGGTGGACTCGCACTGGGCAAATTGTTCGACACATTTGGGATGCGGATTTTGCTCGCCGGCTTTTTTCTCTCAGCACTGGCGGCGCCGTTTCTTTTCCTGGGCAGCTCGATTCTGGCACTGGCCGGCATGGTGTTGTGGGGAATCGGAATGGGCGCGCAAGGCTCGCTCCTCAGCGCGATCGTCTCCGATCTGGTGCCGGCAAACAAACGAAGCACGGCGTTCGGTTTCTTCGACGCCGCATTCGGAATTGCCTGGTTTCTTGGCAGCGCCCTGATGGGAATTCTTTACGACAGGTCAATCATGGCAGTCGTGATCGTTTCGGTCGTTTTCCAACTTGTTTCACTTCCAATCTTCTTTGTTGTAAACAAAGCGCGAGCAAACTGATGAAAACGCTCGGCATGATCGGCGGCGTCGGACCCGAGAGCACGATCGACTACTACAAGAACATCATTGCGATGTATCGCGAGCGGAAGCCGGACGGCAGTTATCCGCAGTTTGTAATCAACAGCATCAATTTGCAGAAGGGCATCGATTTCCTCGAAGCCGACGATCGTGCCGGGATGGCGAAATTTCTTTTGGAGGAAATTGAAAAGTTGTCGCGCGGCGGCGCCGAGTTTGGAATCATCGCCGCCAACACCCCGCATATTGTTTTCGATGAAGTCGCGGCCAAATCGTCGATTCCTTTCATTAGCATTGTCGGAGCAGCCTGCGCCTACGCGAAATCGCGCGGGCTGAAACGTCTCGCCCTGTTCGGAACGCGTTACACGATGCAGGCCAATTTTTATCAGAAAGTCTTCACCCGCGAAGACATCGAACTTATCGTGCCGGAACCAGCCGATCAGGATTACATTCACGAGAAATATTTTGCCGAGCTTGTCCCTGGCATTTTCCTGCCTGAGACGCGCGAGGGGTTACTTGCGATCGTTGATCGAATGAAATCCGATCATGACATTGAGGGTGTCACCCTGGCCGGCACCGAGCTCGCGTTGATCCTCCGCGGTGAAAGGCACAATGGGGTTGCGCTCTTGGACACAGGAAAAATTCATTGTCAGGCGACGGTCACTGAAATGCTGTCGTAAAAAGAAACCACGAATGCACACGAATGGAACACGAAGATCTTCTGAATTAGTGCTGATTGGTGTCTATTCGTGCTTATGCTTCGCGATAGCCATGGCTCAAACTGAAACTAAGAAGATTCGCTACGCAGTAATTGGCGATTCCTATTCATGCGGAGAAGGTGCGAAGCCGACTGAATCATGGCCATCGCTCCTCACCCAGCATTTGAAATCGCAGGGATTGGATATTGAGCTGGTATCGAATCCATCCGTCACAGGCTGGACCGCGAAAGAGGCGATCGACAAGGAGCTTCCGAAGTTTGTGAATGCGGGCGCCAACTTCGCGACACTACTTATCGGCGTGAATGATTGGGTCCAGGGCGTAGACGAAACGGCGTTTCGGAATCGCCTGAGTTACTTGCTCGATTCAATGTTGGCGGTGTTGCCTAACAAGAAGCGGTTACTCGTTGTTACCATTCCCGACTTTGGAGTAACTCCGACCGGTCATAAGTATGCCCGCGGTCGAAACATTCACGAAGGCATCATGCAGTTTAACAGGATTCTGACCGAGGAAGCCCGAAAACGCGGATTGGATGTGGTCGATATCTTCCCGCTCAGTAAGAAAATGGGCGAAGACAAATCGCTCGTGGCCAAAGATGGGCTTCATCCGTCGGCGAAAGCCTACGCCGAATGGGAGAAAGTTATTTTTCCGGCTGCGCTGGAGTTGTTGAAGCAGCAAAACTGACCGCTGATTTGAAGCTCGCTCGCTTCCCACGCTCACTCGCTCCTACCCTCGTCGCTTTACCTTCTATGTCGCGCATCCCATGCGCTCCATTCTGATCTCTGACCTCTGAAAATGGGCGGTGAGGGTTTCGAACCCCCGACCCCCTCGGTGTAAACGAGATGCTCTACCGCTGAGCTAACCGCCCCTCAAGACAGTGACAAGTGACGGGTGACCAGTGACCAGTCAAGGCAAACAGGGCATTTTTCTTTGCGCACGTTGTAAAATCCGCCATCAATGGCGCAAGCCCAACGATGAAAGAGCGTTATTTCGAAGATTTGAAGATTGGCGATCGGTTCAAGTCCGGCACTTACAAAGTCAGCGAAGACCAAATCGTTTCGTTCGCGCGCGAGTTTGATCCGCAGCCGTTTCATATCGATCGCGCGGTGGCCCACAAGACGATGTTTGGCGGACTCTTCGCCAGCGGCTGGCATACGGCCGCGATCACGATGCGTCTATTTGTGCAAACGTTAAATTTTGCCGAAGGCGCGATTGGTCTGGGAGTGGACGAATTGCGTTGGCCGAACGCGGTAAGGCCTGACGACGTCTTGCACGTTGAAACTGAAATCCTGGATGTTCGCGAATCGCGGTCGAAACCGACCCACGGCATCATTCGAATCCGTAACGTAACTACAAATCAGCGCTCTGAGATTGTGCAGACTATGTTCGCTTCGGCGTTGGTTTCGCGACGAGCTCAGTAGGATTACACGGCGATAGTGTAACTAGTCGTATTCTCGGTTTGAGTTACTCGATAACTATCCCTTGATTTAGCTAGAAGTTTACTCTATCGGAAACGTTCTATGGACTTATCAACGCGGAACTTAGAGCAGGCTTTGTCGATTCGCCGTCAAATTGATGCATTGGAGCGACGACTCAGGGGTTTAGTGGGTGGAACGGGCGGCGGAGGAGCAGCAGCTCCTGCTCGACGCGGAGGCAAACGCCAATTGTCGGCGGCGGCGCGAGGGAAGATCGCGGCGGCAGCCCGGGCACGATGGGCGCGTTTCAGGGCCGGTCGTGGCGGAGCAAAAGCCGCGAAGAAAAAAAGTAAGCGGGGGGGCGGAATCACTGCCGCCGGTCGCCGGCGTCTTTCGCAGTTAATGAAGGCGCGCTGGGCAGCTAGAAGAAAAGCGAAGCGCAAGTAAAAGCGAATAACTTCGCTTAATAGAGAAGTAGGTTGGGGACTTAGCCCGCTAAGTGCGGTTAAGTAACTTCATCATAGCTTCGGGATAACGCGAGCCGGCGAATGCGTCTTGTGGCGCAGCTTCTTCGATTCGTTCCAGGTCTTTGCTGGACAGGTCGACGTCGAGCGCGCTGGCGTTTTCCTGTAAATATTTTCGCCGTTTGGTCCCGGGAATCGGAACAATACCACTACTCTGGGCGAGCACCCACGCCAGGGCCAGTTGGGCGGGAGTGCAGCGTTTTTCCCGCGCGATTTCCTCGACGCGTTTCACAATTTCGAGATTCCGCTGAAAGTTTTCGCCCTGAAACCGTGGCGTTGTCCGTCGGTAGTCATCCTTGGGCAAATCTTCCGGCTTTTGGATCTTGCCCGTTAAAAAACCCCGGCCAAGTGGACTGTACGGAACAAAACCGATGCCGAGTTCGCGACAGGTCGGCAAAATCTCAGGCTCAGGATCGCGGGTCCAAAGCGAATATTCGGATTGCACCGCGGTGACCGGATGCACGGCATGGGCACGCCGAATTGTCTCGGCATTTGCTTCCGACAATCCAAGAAATCGCACCTTTCCCTGGCGCACCAGGTCGGCCATGGCGCCGACGGTCTCCTCGATTGGCGTGTCCGGGTCCACCCGATGTTGGTAATAAAGATCGATACAATCAATTTGAAGACGGCGAAGACTTCCCTCGCACGCTGCCTTTACATATTCGGGTTTTCCGTTGATCCCGCGAAACTCCGCTTTCTGCGGGTCGCGCAAAATTCCAAACTTTGTTGCGATGACCACCTTCTCGCGATGTCCCTGGAGGGCGCGACCTACAAACTCTTCGTTCGTGTGTGGTCCATAGACATCGGCGGTGTCGAAGAAAGTGATGCCGATCTCGAGCGCGCGGTTGATCGTGGCCGTTGATTCTTCGTCGTTGCGATCGCCATAAAAATCCGACATCCCCATGCAACCGAGGCCGATGGCCGACACACAAGGACCACCTCGGCCTAATTTTCGTTGTTTCATCGCGTCACTTTAGAATCGGCCTCGGAATTTCCAAATCCCAAGCTCCAAATCCCAAACAGTATCCAAACAACAAAACTCCAACGGATTCGTTCTCGCGTTTCTGACGTTTGGCGTTTGAGTCTTTACTTGGGTTTTGGAACTTGGGATTTGGGATTTCCAAGCATCGACGTTGTCGATGCTTGGTCATATTTGTCCAATCCAGGTCCGCGGCGCGCATTCTTCCCAGCGTTCGCGGATCGATTCAAATTCGGTTAGGGCGAGTGGCCCGGCTTCGAGGAGATGAGCATTTTCTCGCCAGCGCTCCAGTTTTTTCGTGCCGACGATCGCAGTATGAACTCCCGGCACACTCAAAGTGAATCGCAACGCGATCGAAATACTCTTGTTCGAGTCGCGCTGCAGAAAGTTGTAATTAAGCTTTCGTAACCGTTCCCAATATTCATGGTGGTAAGAATCAATCGGACGATGACCGGTTTTCCACGCCGCGTTCGCGATCGGCCTTTTGGCGATCACGCCCATCTCCTTCTTGCTGGCGAGTGGAACGGTCAAATCGATTGCTTCCTGGTCCGCGATGTTAATTGACGTTTGCAACACATCGAAAGCGCCGGACTCCACCGCAAAATGCGCGGAGTGGCTGTCGCCACTGTAACCGATGTAACGCGTGTAACCTTTGTCGCGAGCCGTTTGCAGCGCATCGATCACTTCGCCTTTGCGCAGTTCCGCTTCCGAACAGCTGTGCAATTGCAACAGATCGAGACGATCGGTCTTCAATCGCCGCAAACTGCGCTCGGCATTTTCCAGAATCGAAGCCTTCGACCAGTTTGCGCCGCTTTCCATTCCGTGGGGATGACCGCACTTGGTAAAAAGATAAAATTCGTTTCGTCGATTGCCGACCGCTTGTCCGATCAATTCTTCGCTGTTGTAATAACATTCGGCGGTGTCGATTACGTTCAGCCCGGCATCGAGCGCGCGGTTGAGCAGTTCAGTAACGATCTCGGTCGAGGCGTGTTCATAACCGATCTCCGATCCGCCGAATCCCAGGACGGAAACGTCCATGTCGGTTTTTCCAAGGCGACGCTTTTCCACATAATTATTGTAGGGCGTTTCTGTGAAACGACCAATGCACGAACGGCGTCTGGCACAGACGCCCTACAATTCAAAAGATCAGCCGCGTTTTTCCCGTTCCGCGCTCGATTCGCCCAATTCTTTTGGCCCGCAACATCGACATGGCGCGTTTCGCGTCACGCTCGGAAACGATCGCGACCATGCCGATGCCCATGTTGAACACCTGATACATTTCTTTACGATCGATTTTTCCATTCTGCTGCAGGATCTCGAACAGGCGCGGTCCTCGCCATGATTTCGTATCGATCACTGCGTCGCAGGTCTTCGGCAAAATCCGCGGCACATTGTCGATCAACCCGCCGCCGGTGATGTGGGCAAGGCCTTTGATCATGCCACTTGGCGCTTTGGCGAGCAGCGGCTGGTAATTTTTGTGCACTCGAAGCAGCTCGTCGCCGACACTGCTTGACGATCCGGGCAGGCGGGAGCCGGGTTTCAGTTTCATTTTCTCGAACAAAACTTTCCGAGCGAGGGAATAGCCGTTGGTGTGAAGACCAGTGGAAGTCATCCCGAGAATTACGTCGCCGGGTTTGATCTTCCGCCCGTCGATCATTTTCTTGCGATCCACCACACCGACGATGCAGCCTGCGAGATCGTATTCGCCTTTTCGGTACATTCCCGACATCTGCGCCGTTTCTCCACCGATCAACGCGCAGTTTGCCGTCCGACAGGCGCGTGAGAACCCTCGAAGAAGTTGATCGAACACCCGCGGCTCGAGTTTTTCGCAACCGATGTAGTCGAGAAAAAACAGCGGTCGGGCCCCGACGACTGCAATGTCGTTGACGCAATGGTTTACCAGATCGGCGCCGACGGTGTCGTGTTTGCCGGTCGCGAAGGCGATTTTCAATTTGGTGCCGACGCCATCAACGCTTGCGACTAGGACCGGATCGCGCATTCCGGGAAAATTCGCGCGAAACAGGCCACCGAATCCGCCGATTTTGCCAAGAACCTGCGGACCGTGAGTTTGCCTGACCAGCGATTGAATGCGGCGCTTAAGGCGGTTCCCGAGATCGACATCAACTCCGGCGCGCGCGTAAGCTTTCTTCATTTCTGTAGGGGAAGCTGTCAGCTTCCCGCGGGAAGGCAACGCCTTCCCCTACAATTCATTTGAGATCTTTGAACAGCGATGGATGGCGTTCCTGTTCGACAAGCGCCTTGGCGCGGGCTTCGCGTTTTTCCATGATAAACTTGTCGAGAGCGGGATCGACTGGCAGCGGATAATCGCCGGTGAAACAGGCGAGGCAGAATTCGTTCATCGGCCGGCCGGTAGCGCGGACCATTCCTTCGACACTCAAATAACCGAGGCTGTCGACTCCAAGGTATTTCGCGATTTCTTCCATCGACATCTGGTTCGCGATCAATTTTTGCGGATCGGGAAAATCGATGCCGTAGTGACAGGCAAATCGGTGCGGCGGGCAACTCACCCGCATGTGCACTTCTTTCGCGCCGGCTTCGCGCAGATTCACCACCCGCGCGCGCGCCGTTGTCCCCCGAACAATCGAATCGTCGACCACCACAACGCGCTTTCCCGCGACCATTTCCTTGATCAAATTCAGTTTAACCCGCACGTCGAAATCGCGAATAAGCTGACTCGGCTGCAGGAACGTGCGGCCAATGTAGTGATTGCGGACAAACGCGTGCTCGTAAGGAATTTTCAATTCCTCGGCAAAACCAAGCGCCGCGTAATTACCCGAGTCCGGCACTGGAACAACAATGTCGGCTTCCACTGGAAATTGGCGCGCCAGCTCACGACCCATTTCGGTCCGGACTTTGCCAACGGTCACTCCGCCGATCTTGCTGTCCGGTCGCGCAAAATAAACATACTCGAACATGCAGAAGGCGGGGCGTTGGGGTTGAAACGGAAACTCCGAGCGGATCCCGTGTTCGTCGATGATCAAAACCTCTCCGGGCTTGATGTCGCGAACGAATTCCGCGTGAATCAGGTCGAAGGCGCACGTTTCGGAAGCGACAATGTAGGCGCCATCCAGCTTGCCGAGCGACAAGGGCCGCCAGCCAAACGGATCGCGGACCGCGATCAATTCGCGTTCGGTCATGATTAGAAGCGAAAATGCGCCCTGGATTCGCCGCAAAGCAGCCAGCGCGCTGCTGCCGTTGTCCAGCGGTTGGGCGAGTAGATGCAGAATGATTTCGGTATCGGCGGTGGTTTGAAAAATTGAGCCTTTGCGTTCGAGTTCGTCGCGCAGAACATCGGCGTTAATCAAATTGCCATTGTGGGCAATCGCCATTTGGCCGCGAACGCAATCGACGACGAGCGGCTGCGCATTTTTGATCGTGCTGGTTCCGGTGGTCGAATAGCGAGTGTGCCCGAGGGCCCGACTGCCTTTTAATCGCTCCAGCTCGGTCTGACCGAAAACTTGCGACACAAGTCCCATGTCCTTGTGAATCATGAACGATGTGCCGGGACCGTTGCTGGTCACGATGCCGGCGCTCTCCTGCCCGCGATGCTGCAGCGCGAAAAGCCCGTAATAGGTCAGGACCGCCGCGTTAGGATGGCCGAACACGCCGAAAAGGCCGCACTCATGCTGCGGAAACGCTTCACGCTCGTTCGGTTCTGGGATTTCGGTCTTGTCCCGGGTCACACCGAATAATCCACGAAATCGATTCGCATTCAATGGCGACATTACGAAGTGTGGCTGCGTTAACATTTCAACCGCACCGGGCGCCTTTGCTCAAAAAAGTCCGTTGTAGCACGCCTTGTGGGCGTTTCGATTCCGAATCGCCGGTAAGCGTGTAGCAGTCGATTTTTCAAGTCCTCTGTGCCAACTTGCAGGGAGCTAATATGGTCTCCGAATCCGAGCGATATCCCAAAGTGGAGATCGCGCACGTCCTGACCATGGATTTGGTCGAGTATTCAAAGCTGCTGATCACGGAGCAGAGCGTCGTGATGGACGAGCTGACGCGCATCGTCAAAGAGACGCCGCGATTTCGCCGGGCGGAGGCACAAGAAAAACTGGTCCGTATTCCAACCGGGGACGGCATGGCGCTAGTCTTCCTTGACGAGTCGCAGGCACCGGTCGAATGCGCGATCGAGATTGCGACGGCGTTGAAAAATCGTCCGGAAATTCGTTTGCGGATGGGAATTCACAGCGGACCCGTGAATCAGCTGACCGATGTGAGCGAGCGAACTAACGTGGCCGGGGCGGGAATCGACATCGCCCAGCGAGTGATGGATTGCGGTGACGCCGGGCACATTCTGTTATCGAGACGCGCGGCGGACGATCTGGCGCCGCTGCCCCGTTGGAACGCGCACCTGCACGATCTCGGGGAATACAAGGTTAAGCACGGCCGCAGGATTTCGCTTGTTAACTTTTACACGAGCGAGATTGGAAACCCCGCGCGACCCAAGAGATGCGCATCGAGGTTTGCGGCAGCTGGTTTGTCGGGATCAAGGCGGCCGGTCGTGATCGGGGGGACCCTTCTGATGATCGCGCTCGCTCTGAGCGTTTTTCTGTTCTCGAGAACGAAGTCATTACGATCCCACGCAAGCTCTGGCGCAGCACCGACGAATGGTCATTCAATTGCTGTTTTGCCGTTCGAGAATGCGAACAACGATGCGAACACGGAATATTTGTCGGAGGGAATTGCCGAGGCACTGATCAACAGTCTGGCGGAGTTAAAACAACTGCGAGTGATCGCACGGGCGACGGCTTTTCGTTACACCGGGAAGGATGTCGATCCCCGTCGGGTAGCGCGCGATTTGGGAGTGACTGAAGTGCTGACAGGGAAAGTGCGCGTGCTGGAGGATGATGGGCTCAGTATCCAGGTCGATCTGGTGGATGCTGCCACCGGGGCGCAGGTTTGGGGTCACGGATACGATGGAAAGATCTCGGAGTTGATCACGGTCAAGCAATCGATTGCGCAACAGGTCGCGGAGAAGTTGAAACTGAAATTGTCCGGCGACGAGCAGCGCCGCCTGGTCAATCGCGACAGCGCCAACCCAAAGGCATTTCAGTCCTATTTACGGGGCCGGTTTTTTTGGAACAAGCGCAGTGCCGGCGGAATCCGAAATGCGATTGAGCAATTTCAGCAGGCTACCAACTACGATCCAAATTTCGCGCTCAGCTATGCCGGCCTGGCGGACTGTTACATCGCACTGACTTTTTACAATTTTGTCGCCCCGCAAGAAATGATGCCGAAGGCGAAACAGTCAGCGAACAAGGCGCTCGCCCTGGACGACAGTGTTGCCGAAGCGCACACGTCGCTGGGAAATATTCTTGTTAACTACGATTGGAACTGGTCGGAAGCGCGGAAGCAGTTCAAGCGCGGTATCGAACTCAAACCGGACTACGCCACGGCTCATCAGTGGTATGCGATGCATTATTTGACTCCTACCGGTCGGCTGGGAGAGGCCGTCATGGAAATGCGAAAGGCGTTGGAGCTCGAACCAACCTCTCTCATCATGAATAGCTTTATGGGTGCGACGTTGCTCTACGCGCGCCAATACGATGAAGCGATCGAGCAATGCCGCCGAACCATCGCGATGGACCCAAACTTCGCCGTGGCCCACTGGCATCTTGGTCGGACCTACGAACAGAAACAGATGTTCGGCATGGCGATCGACGAATTTCAGAAAGCAATCTCATTGTCAGGCGGCAGTCCGTTGATGAAAGCAGCGCTCGGTCATGCCTATGCAAAGTCGCAAAAAAAGTCTGAGTCCAATGAGATCCTCGGCGACTTGGTTCACCTTTCGAAGCACCAGTACGTCTCGCCCTACGAATTAGCGGGGATTTACGTGGCGCTTGGTGACAAAGCCCAGGCATTTGACTACCTGGAGAAAGCATACAGCGAGCACTCGTTTCACCTGGTTCAGTTGAACGTTGCGCCTCAGTTCGAATCAATAAGGTCGGATCCGCGATTCCAGGATTTGGTAAAACGTATCGGCCTTTCCCCGTAACTCTTCGACGATCACAAACTCGGAATGCCTTCCGCGCAGGAATCACTTTCGACCAGCCCGCGGATTGAATTCCACCAGTCGTCGTAAAGATCGGCAATGGCCCAGGAAAGCTTCTCGTTGCCGATTTCGATCCGCAATTTGTCCCCGCCGACTTTGCCGAGGTGATGAAATGGAACGGCGGCGTCCTTTAACATCGCGTTCGCGTTATCGAGATTCTCGGGCGCGACCGAGATTACGATTCGCGATTGCGACTCGTTAAACAGAACTGTAGAGGCGGGTGTCCCCACCCGCTCCTTGCCCGCGGCTGAGACAGCCGCCTCTACACCGGAGATCTTGATCTTCGCCCCGAACCTCTCTTTCGGATTGAAACACGATTCCGCGATCGCAACGGCCAGGCCGCCTTCGCTGCAGTCGTGCGCGCTTTTTACCAAGCCAGTCCGGATCAAATCGCGGACTGCATTTTGAATTTTGATTTCGTGGCCAAGATCGACCCGGGGCGGGGGACCGATCTTCTTGCCGTGACAAACTTTCAGGAAGCGCGAGCCACCGAGCTCGTCGCCGGGATTACTTACCAGAATGATTTCGTCGCCGTCGTTTTTGAACCACTGCGTGGTGACGTGGTCTTCTTTCTCAATCAGCCCAACCATGCCGATGGTAGGGGTGGGATCGACCACTCCGGCGGGGCTCTCATTATATAGAGAGACATTTCCTCCAGTTACCGGGGTCTGGAACGCCCGGCAGGCTTCGGCCGCGCCTTCCACCGCCTCCCGGAGCTGCCAGAAGTTCTCCGGCTTGTAAGGATTACCGAAATTCAGGTTATCGGTGACCGCGAGGGGCTTCGCGCCGGAGCAGGTCAGATTTCGGGCTGCCTCGGCAACCGCGATCTTGGCGCCCTCCCGCGGGTCGAGCGAGCAATAGAGTGAATTACAGTCGCTCGTCGCCGCCAGGATCTTGTTCGCGTATTTGACGTGAAAAACTGCGGCGTCCGAGCCCGGCTTCACAATCGTGCCGGTCCGAACGGTATGATCGTACTGCCGATAAACCCAGTTCTTCGAGGCAATCGTCGGATCGCGGAGTAATTGGCGTAAGGATTCCACGATATCGATTTTCTGTGGTGGCAGGCGTGTCGCCTGCGCCGCCGGCACGGCGGCCTCTACAGAAGCAGGTCTTTTAGCTTCTCTGGAATAGAGGGGCGCCTCGTCTGCCAAAGGTTTTGCCGGGATTTCCGCGGCCACGCTGCCGTTATTACGCACCCGCATCATGCCGTCATCAGTCACGCGACCAATTTCGGCCCACGGCACGTCCCATTTGTCGAAAATTTCGCGGACGACGTTCTCTTTTCCGCGCTTGGCGATGATCAACATTCGCTCCTGCGATTCGCTGAGCAGAATTTCGTAGGGCGTCATGCCCGGCTCGCGCTTCGGAACCTTGGCGAGATCGATTTCAATTCCGCTGCCGCCGCGGCTGGCAGTTTCACAAGTCGAACAAGTCAATCCAGCCGCGCCCATGTCCTGAATTCCGGCGACCGCATCCTTGGCCAGAAGTTCGAGACAAGCTTCGAGCAAAAGTTTCTCTTTGAAGGGATCGCCGACCTGGACCGCGGGGCGGTCTTCTTTGGATTCTTCGGTCAATTCGCGGGATGCGAAGGCCGCTCCGGCGAGGCCGTCGCGACCGGTTTCGGCGCCGACGTAAAAAACTGGATTTCCAACGCCGCGCGCCGCGCCACGCGCGAGTTGATCGTGTCGCAACACGCCGAGACAGAAAACGTTCACCAGTGGATTGCCCTCGAAACTCTCATCGAAATAAATTTCACCGCCGATTGTCGGGATCCCGATGCAGTTGCCATAGTGGGCGATTCCGCTGACGACGCCGGTAAATAGGCGACGATTCGCTAGAATTTGGTTTTCCCGATCTTTTGTAGGGGCAGGCGTGCCGCCTGCATTGCGGCCGCCACTGCCGCCACTACAGTCATCAATGGGACCAAATCGCAGTGAGTTCAGGCAAAATTCCGGGCGGGCGCCCATTGTAAAAATGTCGCGAATGATTCCTCCAACCCCGGTGGCCGCGCCCTGGAACGGCTCGATCGCGCTGGGGTGATTGTGGCTTTCCATCTTGAATGCGATGGCCCAGCCATCGCCGATATCAACCACCCCGGCGTTTTCCTCGCCCGCTTTGACCAGAATATTCGGGCCAGTCGTCGGGAATTTTTTCAGCTCAAGCCGCGAATTTTTGTATGAGCAATGCTCGCTCCACATCACCGAAAAAATCCCGAGCTCGGTAAAGTTCGGTTCGCGACCGAGGATTTTCCTGATCCGCTCGAATTCTTCCGGCGTCAGACCGTGTTTCGCCACCAGCTCCGGAGTTATTTTCGGATCGGTGGTCGGCTCGGTTTTCGTCATCGACAACGCACGGTAGCTGATGCGGGGTCCGACTCAACTTTGCCTCTTCCTCTGCCTCTTAGTCTTAGTCTGCCTTGGAGAATGAAGAGGGAAATTAAGAGAAAGAGGAAGAGTAAGAGAAAGACCTAGACGAAGATCTGTTTGAATACGGCCCGGGCGAAACGTGTCTAATTATGTAAAGAGAGGGGGAGTGAATATGAAACGCTACTTTGTGATTTTGGCCGTTGGCACGGTGGCAATCTTCGCCTGCGCTCCAAACGCGCCCGCATTTCCAGGCGAGCGATTGCCCTACAGGGCGGCGCATTTCGCCGGCAAAGTCGCTTACAAGATCGACCGACACGTGATCCACCCCGTGGTCCACGGCATCGACCGGCGTTTGCGGTAATCTGTTAATTATCTGTAGCGGCGGTCTGCGACCGCCGCCCAGGTGGGGATGCGTTTGATCGCGCTAGGGGCAGCGTGATCCACCTATTGCCATTTTGTCCCGCTACGAGCTAGGACTGAATATTTTCCACGCGAAACTTGTCGAAGAAGCGATACACAAAACGGAGGGAAAAACATAATGAAGAGAGTTATTATTGGATTGGCTTGTGCTGCGGTTGCGCCTTTTGCGTTCGCGCAGACGAGCACAACAACGACTGAACGGACAACCACTGCGCCGGCAACAACGACGACGACCAGCACGACCTACACGGACGGCACGGTCACCACGTATGAGCCGGGCAAGACGATTGTGGTCAAGGATGAGCGTGAGGGACCAGTCTCCTTTGCGCTCCATGCTCCAGTGCGAATCGTAGACAAGGCGGGTCATGTGATCAGCAGAGCGCTGACTCCGAAAGACCGGGTGAAGGTGTACTACACCGGAACCGGCGAAACCCGCACGGTCAACTACGTCGAAGTGGAAGATTAAGCGAACCAGTTAGTTCGCGAAATAATAAGCCGCGGAATCCAAAGTATTCCGCGGCTTTTTTTTGTTTCGAATTTCGCCTAGGTGGATCGAGCTCTCCGAGCTCGATGTTAGAGGCCAACGCGCTCGGAGATCGCGTTCCACCTGAGCGATCCACCGAGTTGCGCAATTCCGCCAAATCGCGGAAAGTTTCTGCCACATGGGTTTCGATTTGAAGGAAATCATCGCTGCGCGGCTCGGCGAAAATTACCAACTTCACGAGAAGCACTTGAACCGCACCCTGGTGCAAGCGCAGCGCGTCATTGGTTTCGATAAAGTCTATGCCCGGGCCGAAGGCGCGTACCTCTACGACATGGATACCACGCCATATCTCGATTTCCTGAGCGGCTATAGCGTTTTCAATATCGGCCGGAACCATCCGTTGGTGAAAAAAGCGATCCGCGACGTGCTCGATCTCGACCTTCCGAACATGGTGCAGATGGATTGCTCGCTCTTGAGCGGTTTACTCGCGGAAGCGATCACCAAACGCACGCCGCCACATTTGAACGCGGTCTTCTTTTGCAACTCCGGTACCGAAGCGATGGAGGGCGCGATCAAATTTGCCCGCGCCGCGACCGGACGGAAACGAATGATTTCATTGGCGAGCGCGTTCCACGGCTTGAGCGTTGGTTCGCTCTCGTTGATGGGCTGCGAAAGTTTTACCGAGGGCTTCGGCCCGCTGATGGAAGGCTTCGATGCCCGCGTGCCACTAGACGATCTCGAATCGCTTGAGCGCGAATTAAAATCGCGCGATGTGGCCGCGTTCGTGATCGAAACGGTTCAAGGCAAAGGCTGCCAAACGCCGAAGACAGATTTCTTCCCGCGCGCGCAGGAGCTTTGCCGCAAATACGGGACGCTCCTGATTTCCGACGAAGTTCAGACCGGGCTTGGTCGCACCGGAAAAATGTTCGGGTTCGAGCATTGGAATTTGGAGCCGGACATCATTACCCTCGCGAAAACGCTGAGCGGTGGCTACGTCCCGTGCGGTGCAATTGTCACCCGACGCGACATTTACCAGAAAACTTTTTCACGAATGGACCGCTGTGTCGTTCATTCGACCACGTTCGGCCGCAACAATCTCGCGATGGCGTGTGGTCTGGCGTCCCTGGAAGTGATAGACAACGAAAACTTGATCGAGAACTCTGCCAAAATGGGCGCGCTCTTGATGGAGAAAGTCGACGCGCTGAAGACCAAGCATTCGTTCATCAAGGAAGTTCGCGGCAAAGGCTTGATGATCGGGATCGAGTTTCACGAGCCGAGCGAGTTCAAGCTCAAGATGGCTTGGAAACTCCTGCACAAGATCGACAAGGTGCTGTTCGCGCAAATGATCGTGACCCAAATGCTGAGCAAGCATCGCATTCTGACTCAGGTGGCGGGTCACGCGATGGACGTGATGAAGATTCTGCCGCCGCTCATCATCGGCGAAAAAGAAGTCGACATGTTCGTGAACGCGCTGGACGAAGTGCTCACTGAATGCCGTAAATTCCCCGGCCCGATGTGGGAGCTCGGCAACAACTTCGTCAAAGCCGCTCTCGGGTCGCGTAAATCGGACGAGCTGAAGCCAGTCTCGGCGTAATTATGAAGCAAAACCGTGTTAGGCCGGAAAATCCCGTAATTAAAGGCGGGAAAATTCGGCCTACTTCTCGTTAGACGTGCGAGCGCCTGCCTCTTTTGCCCACGCAGAAAAGCATTTGCGTGCTGTTCTCACCAAGCATGGCTGGCCGAGCAAAGTATCTTGGCCCGCCGCTAGCGATCTGCGGGTCCGAGATTCGCACGTTGTGCTCCGCAGCCCGGTGAGCCCAGCGGGCCGCGAAGAGGCGGCTCACCGCTACGCCTCTGCATATGCATCTCACAGCAACATCACGATCGCAGTCATCGCTCATACGCTAGGCGTCGTTTTCTCCGTTATCCACGCTGCGCAGCCAGCGACAATCAAAGGCAAAGCGCAGCTGGATATTCAGTTCTTAGACTTCCCCTTTCGTAAACACGCTGTGAGACGCCCTAATGTTCTTTGGCGACTTGCCGACGCAGCAAAGCATCCGATTGTTATACAAAGTCTTGCGAGTTTATCACCCGAAGACGTCTAACCAATCGATGGAGCTAACGACCACCCGGCACGTGTTCACATTTATATTAGTTAGTACATTTCCACTGCGATTGAGACTCGGTTTCCGTGGCCGTAGCTCATTTCTTTCTCGTTAGACGGGTACGCAGGACAACCAAAGGTTTTACTAATTCTTGCGCCGAGCTAAAGCCTCTCGGTGACCAATCAAGTCACTTAAATTCGCTACGCTTCAGCACACGGGCCACCCACATCCAGCGTTGTCCTCGATCAACCTCATCACGCGTTCGCGGGAGTACGAAATCGAGTTAGAAACGCGACCAAGCTCGGCTCTGACAGAAACTACCCCGATTTGCCGATCGTTCCAGATTCGCCGTTGTCGATCTTTTCATCAGATGAATTGACAAACCTCGTTGGTTTCCGGCCAAACTGGGCGATTGAGGGGAAGAGAGGGGGAAGCTGGCAGCTTCGCCTACAGAGTTTATGTCGCTCCAACAATTAGCTGATCTTGCGCAAATAATTGGCGCGATGGCCGTGGTCATTTCGCTATTCTACGTTGGATTTCAGATCAAGAGGAACACGAGCGCGGTTCGTTCCGCGACCGCGCAAGCCGTCCACGATAACTATGCCGATTGGTACATGAATTTGATGGGCGATCGAGAGCTTAACCAGATCGCGATTAAGGGACTAAAGGAGTACTCGTCATTGGATGAAACAGAGAAGGCGCAATTCATCGAGACTTTCATGGCGTTTATTTCTTTTTCGCAGAATGCCTTTTACCAATGGACAGAAAAGGCATTGTCTCCTCCGCTTTGGGCTGGCTGGGAGTTGCTCACCATGAATTTGCTCGCTTCACCCGGTGGCAAAGAGTTTTGGAAGGAACGAGGGTATGTTTTCGGGAAGGAATACCGGGACTACGTGGAGAAAGTCATTTTAACGAGGCAGCCACATCCTGAAGCCAGGCCGCTCGGCGCTTTTAAGATCGGCTGAATCTGATGTCGCTCCCGGAATTATCTGATCTCGCGCAAATAGTTGCCGCCGTTGGTGTGATTGCCTCGCTTGTCTTTGTTGGCTTGCAGATCAAGCACAACACGGCCGCGCTTCAGCGCAACGAGCATAATTCTACGATGGCGCAGTGGACGGTGATCCGTCAGGCGATCGCGACAAACCGTGACATCGCCGAATTGATGACTGCTGGTCTTCGCGGTGAGAGCGCGTTGGATGCGGCCGATCAACTGAGGCTGGAGCACTTTCTGGGCGAAAATCTTTGGGCATCTTTTCATATCTGGGATAGAACGCAGCGCGGAGTTTTTCCGAAGGGCACGTTCGAGTTTTCGACCGGACAACACTTGAAGGACATACTCGGCACGGCGCGCGGCGGGGCTTGGTGGCGCACCGCCAAGAAATCGGCTTTCCCTCCGCCTTTCGTCGCGGATGTGGATGCGTTGCTCGTCGAGGACACTGGGTAGCCGTCGACGGCAAGCGGCCGCCTTCGTAGCTACGGCGTGCCAAAGAGCGCTTGCCCTACAATTTCAGGTGGATCGCGATGTCCCTATCGCGATCAAACGCGCTCGGGGGGCACGTTCCACCCTCACGAGGCATCCAAGATTTCTCGTTGTCGACGGTGCGAGCGGGGCGTACGTTTTGGAACAGGAACTGTAGGGGAGGCGTTGCCTCCCGTTTAGATCGATTGGGAAGCTGGCAGCTTCCCCTACAGAAAAATGGAGGATCTATTATGAGCACCGCTATAGCTGAAGAGAAAAAAACGAAGCTGAATCAGCTCGAGCAACTGAAAGAATTCACCAAGGTCGTGGCCGATACGGCCGATTTTGAGTCGATCAAGGATTTCAAGCCGGAGGACGCGACGACCAACCCGAGTTTGGTTTACGCTGCCACCCAAAAAAAGCAATACGGGCGGCTGCTGGACGAAGTTTTGAAGGACCGAAAGAACTCCGGACTCAGCGGGCGCGCCCAGATCGAAGACATTTGCGATCATCTTCTGGTTCAGTTCGGCACCGACATTTTGCAGATCGTACCCGGACGGGTTTCAACCGAGACCGACGCGCGACTGTCCTACAACGTCGGAGGTTCGATCAAGAAAGCGCGGCGGCTGATCGAACTTTATGAGAAGAAGAAAATTCCGCGCGAGCGTGTACTAATTAAGATTGCGTCGACTTGGGAAGGATTACTCGCGGCTGAGCAACTGCAGAAGGAAGGGATCTTTTGTAATCTCACGTTAATGTTTTCGCTGGTCCAGGCGGTCCGGGCGGCGGAGGCCAAAGTGCAACTGATTTCGCCTTTTGTCGGCCGGATTTACGATTGGTACAAGGCGCATGAGAAACGCGATTACACCGGGCCCGAAGATCCCGGAGTGCAATCGGTCACTGAGATTTACGCCTACTACAAGAGATTCGATATCCCGACCGAAGTGATGGGCGCGAGTTTTCGCAATACCGGGCAAATCCGCGAGCTGGCCGGTTGCGATTGCCTGACCATCAGCCCCGAGTTGATGGAGGAGCTTTCAAAATCGAACGACCCACTCGAGCGCAAACTTGATCCCAAAAAGGCGAAGTCGGCAAAGATCGAGAAGCTTGATCTGGACGAAAAAAAGTTCCGATGGCTTCTGAACGAGAACGCGATGGCCTACGAGAAAACGGGCGAGGGGATCCGCAAATTCGCGGCCGACGTAGTGAAGCTCGAAAAATTCGTGGCGAGCAAAATATAGGTAGTGGCGGTTCACCGAACCGCCATGGCGATTGAGGTCAATCGCCGCTACCTGGGCTACCTCTTCCTCTTAGCCTGAGCTAATGGGGAAGGTTTAAGATTAGGCGGAGCCGAAGAGTCGATGTTCAACATTGTTTTAGTCGAGCCGGAGATTCCGCCGAACACCGGCAACGTTGGCCGATTGTGCCTGGCGACGGAATCCACCCTCCACTTAGTGAAGCCACTCGGCTTTTCGCTGGATGATCGGCAACTCAAACGAGCTGGACTGGATTATTGGCCGGACGTGGATATTAAAATCTGGGATTCCTTGCCTGCCCTGATGGACGCGAAAAACGCCCGGGACCGGTGTTTTTTCGTGACCACCAAGACCAAGCAGGCCTACTGGGACGTCAAATTCCGTCCCGGCGATTACCTGGTTTTTGGCCGGGAGACCAAAGGCTTACCGGAGAGCCTGCTTGGGGCCCACCCGGGGAGTTGCATTACCATCCCGATGCACGGCACTCGGAGCTTGAACTTGGCCACGGCGGTTGCGATTGTTCTGTTTGAAGCAGTTCGCCAGCAACGACCTGGCAAAGACGGTGTTGAATAAGTCAATACCCTACAATGTCTAACAAATCGCAGGAGGCTTAGTTAACTTACATATATGAGAATACTCTTAACTCTAACTTGTTGTGTTGGGCTCGCTCTGTTTGCGGGCGCAGCGCAGCAGAACAACAATAATAATCAGCAGAACAAAAAGAAGGGCGGCGGCAACGCGCCAGTCGCGACTCAGCAGACCGGGAAGAAATTCAAAACTACCGGCACGGGCACGAACACTCAGGGCCAGAAGTTCCAACAAACGAATAAGTTCCAACAAACGAACAAGTTCCAACAAACGAATACGACCGGGAAGTACAACGCTAATAAATACAACGCCAACAAACTGAAGACGACCGGTCAGGGCAATTTGGCACCGGCCAGCGGGACCTCGTTCAACAAGACGAAGAACGTCAACATCAACAAGAACGTTAACGTCAACAAGAACTACAAGGTCCAGAAGTTCAATCTCGGCAACCAGCCGAACGGGAAATATCAGGCGGTGAAGTTCAATCAGAACTACAAGATCGCCGGAGCCCAGAAGTGGAACGGTTCAAAGTACGTGGTGTTCAAGAATTACCACCCGCAGTGGCAGAATCAGTGGTGGTGGTCGCATCATTACAACCACATCAGCATCGTGTTCGGCGCACCCTACTACTGGAACGCCGGCTACTGGTATCCCGCTTGGGGATACGATCCGGGCGCGAGCTACTATTTTGACGGCCCGATCTACGCCTCGAATCCGGACATAGATCCCGGTCAGGTGGTCGCCAATGTGCAGTCCGCCTTGCAGCAACAGGGATATTATCAGGGCGACATTGACGGAGTCCTTGGACCGCAAACCCGCGCGGCCCTGGCTGAATATCAGTCCGCCCAAGGCATCGAACCGACCGGCGCGATCGACGAGCCGACCTTGGAAACGCTCGGAATGGCCTAACGAAAGCTTAGTTTAATCCTGAAATCGCCGCGGAGTTTTCCGCGGCGATTTTTTTTTGAGCAAGAGGAAGAGCAAGAGGAAGAGATTGAAAGATGGCGAAGTTGGCGGAGTAATTGTCCGTGCCGCAGCCACCGCATCTCATCGCCCGCGATTTGTTTCAATCGTTCCGGATGGGATCGCGCCGGATTGAAGTGCTCCGTGGAATTTCTCTCGACGTCGCGCTCGGAGAGATCATTTTTATTTGCGGCGCGTCCGGCGCGGGGAAAACGACCTTACTTTATACCCTGGCCGGGTTGGAGCGGCCGGAATCGGGCACGGTGGAATTCGAAGGACGCAGTCTTTACAACGGCCCGTCGTCTGCCGAAGCGCGCTTCCGGAACAAAAAAATGGGCTTTGTTTTTCAAGGTTACTTTTTGCTGCCGGAATTGACCGCGCTGGAAAATGTCTCGTTGCCGGGAATGATCGGCGGCAACCCAGCTCGAAAAGCGGCCGAGGAAAGTCTCGCGGCTGTCGGTTTGGCCGATCGGATGCAGCATTTGCCGGCGGAACTCTCCGGCGGCGAACAGCAACGGGTGGCGATCGCGCGGGCCCTGGTCAATGACCCCGACATCATCTTTGCCGATGAACCGACCGGGAATCTTGATTCCACTACCGGTGGAGCGATTGTCGATCTTCTGTTGAAGCTGGCGCGCGAACGTGGAAAAAGCCTGCTCATTGTGACCCACGACACCGGGCTCGCCACGCGCGGCGATCGTGATTTGCACATTAAGGACGGCCAACTCGAAAGTTAAAGGGTTGCATTGTTACAACGTGAGAATATTCGGTTGCTTTTGTAACTTTGTAACAAATCACTTTTTAACGCTTTGATTTTTGTCGCTTGAATTGCGCCCCGAAAGACGGAGATTTTTCCTGCGATTATGAAAACATCTAATCCTGGCGGTGCGGTGATTGACCAACCTAAATCACGCGAGGCGGTAAAACCGGTGGTCGATAAAGCGGGGGTGGTGAAGCCTGCGGCGAAGGAGTCGAAGATTTACATCGACGGGAAATTTTATTCGGAAGCCGACGCGAAGGTTTCTGTGTTCGATCATGGCCTGCTTTATGGCGACGGAATTTTTGAGGGAATTCGTTTTTACAATGGCCGCGTTTTTCGTTTGGAAGAGCATCTCGAGCGGTTATGGGATTCGGCCCGATCGATTTGTTTACAGGTCCCGATGTCTCAGCGCGCGATGGGTGAGGCTTTGCTAGAGACGATTCGGCAGAACAATCTCCGTGACGGTTACATTCGTCTGATTGTGACTCGTGGTGTCGGCAATCTTGGTTTGAACCCGGAGCAGTGCAAAAAGCCGAGCGTGATCATCATCACGGCCCAAATCGCGTTGTATCCGGAAGCCGTTTATCGCAATGGCCTCAGTGTGGTGACTTGCGCGACGCGACGGACAAATCCAAGCGCGCTCAATCCGGCGGTCAAGTCGCTCAACTATTTGAATAACGTGATGGCCCGGATCGAGGCGACGCAGGCAAACGCAGACGAAGGATTGATGCTGAACGACGAGGGGAACGTCGCGGAATGCACGGCCGACAACGTTTTTATTATTAAGCGCGGACAAATTTTCACCCCGCCGACCACGGCCGGTGCGTTGCGCGGCATTACCCGGGCGGTTGTATTTGAAATCGCGGCCGAGACCGGGATCAGGGTCGTAGACGCAGATATTACCCGCCATGACGTGTTTGTGGCGGACGAAGCGTTTTTAACCGGGACCGCGGCCGAAATCATTCCCGTGGTGAAAGCCGATGGCCGGCCGATCGGCACCGGCAAACCCGGACCGATTACGATGCGAATGATTTCGCGTTTCCGGGAAATAACCCGAGAGACAGGAACGCCGATTTATACCTGAGAACGGTCCGCAAAAAATCGATATCGGCGCGAAAGGTGCTCGACAAACTCACGGCTTGAATGTTTTAAGCGTGTAAGTGGTCTAAGAGGTAGAAATGTTGTGCGACGTTTGTAAATGCAATGACGCAACGGTCTTCCTGACCCAGATCGTTGAAGGGAAGATGCAGAAGGTGAATCTCTGCGATGCCTGCTCGAAAGAAAAAGGCGTTCAGGATCCAACCGGTTTTGCCCTGGCCGACTTGCTTCTTGGAATCGGCGCGGCCGAAGAAATTGAAAAAGGCATTGGGGGGGCGAGCCAGCGTTGTCCGGTTTGCGGTTTCACCCAGGCTGATTTCAAAAAGACCGGCCGGCTGGGATGCAGCGCATGTTACACCACCTTTACCGAGGCGCTGAACGCATTGCTAAAAGCGATGCACAAAGGCACGTCGCACGTGGGCAAGGTACCGCAGCGCGCCCACCGCGCGTTGGAGCTCAGCGATCGGATGCGTAATCTTAACGAAAGTCTCCAAAAAGCGGTGGCCGAAGAGAATTACGAGACAGCCGCGTCTTTGCGCGATCAAATCAAGCAACTCGAAGGCGATTCAACGAGGGTAGGACCGTGAAATTCGCGAACCTGATGTCCAACGCCGGAGAGTGGCTCCGCGGCGAAGGGCCACATCATCAAATTGTCGTCAGTAGTCGAGTGCGGCTGGCGCGCAATTTGCGCGATCGCGCGTTTCCTGGTCACGCGAAAAAAGCGGAGCGCACCGCGATTCTGGAGATGATCAAGCCGTGTGTGGAACGACTTCCTGAAATGCAGGATTCGTTTTCGGAGTTTTTGCAGGACTTGTCCGCCTTGGAAAAACAAGTCCTGGTCGAGCGCCATTTGATCAGTCGCGAACAAGCCGCCAAGAGCGCCGGCAGCGCGGTCATCATGAATCGCCGCCAGACCCTCAGCATCATGATCAATGAGGAAGACCATCTTCGGATGCAATCCATGCGCTCGGGGTTGCAATTGAAGCAGGCGTTCAAGCTTTTGGATAAGATCGACACCGCGCTCGAAGGCGAGCTCGAGTTCGCCTACGATCCGCGACTCGGTTATTTGACGGCCTGCCCGACCAACGTCGGAACCGGCATGCGCGCATCCGCGATGTTGCATTTGCCGGGGTTGGTTTTGAGCGAGTTGATCAACCAGGTCGTACAAGCGGTCAGCAAAATCGGCCTGGCGGTGCGCGGCTTTTATGGCGAAGGAACCGAGGCGATGGGCAACCTGTTCCAGATTTCAAACCAGACGACCCTGGGGGAAAAAGAAGACGAGATCATTACCCGGCTGACCAAAGTGATCGAGACCATCATCCACAAGGAGCACGACGCGCGGCAGGTCTTGATCCAGAAAAAGCCGAATACTCTCTGGGACCAGATCGGTCGCGCATACGGTGTGCTTACTTATGCCCATGCCATGAGCTCCAAGGAAGCGCTGAACCTGCTGTCCATCATCAAGCTCGGAATCGATCTGGGCGCGTTCCCTGAGGATAAGCGGCTGGCCATCGACGAATTGTTCATGGATACCCAGCCGGCCCACCTCCAGCGAAGCTCGCAACAGAAGCTTACCGCGGAAGAGCGCGACCATCTTCGCGCCCAAATTGTCCGGGCGCGTTTGAAAGTGCTCCCCAAACCTGATATCAGTAAGCTGGCGAAGGAAGCGGGCAACGGCTCAAATCCCGGGCCAACCGAATAATGAACAATTTTACTCCCCGCGCCCAACAGGTCCTTCAACTCGCTCGTAAGGAAGCGGACCGTTTCAATCATAATTACGTCGGCACCGAGCATCTCTTGCTCGGGCTGATCAAGCTTGGCCAGGGCGTGGCGGTAAACGTTCTCCAAAAAATGGGGCTCGATCTCGAGACCGTTCGGATGGAAGTCGAGAAACAAGTTGGCTCCGGCCCGGAGACCAAAATTGTCGGCAACATTCCCTACACTCCGCGGGTGAAAAAAGTTTTGGCGCTCGCGGGCAAGGAAGCGAAGGCTCTCAACCATTCCTACGTCGGCACCGAACACATTCTTCTCGGGTTGTTGCGCGAAGGCGAAGGCGTGGCCGCGCGCGTATTAAAGAGTCTGGAAATCGATATCGAACGCACCCGGAATGAAATTTTGAAGGAACTCGATCCCAACTTCACCCCGTCGGAATCCGAAGAAGGAGGCGAGCCGACTTCGAAGAAGGATGTTAAAACGCCGGCCCTTCGCGCATTTGGCCGCGATCTGACCGAGCTGGCAAAGAAGGGCGAGCTCGATCCAGTGATCGGGCGCCACAACGAAATCGAGCGGGTGATCCAAGTGCTTTGCCGCCGCACCAAAAACAATCCAGTCCTGATTGGCGAAGCTGGCGTTGGAAAAACTGCGATCGCCGAAGGCCTCGCTCAGGAAATTGCCAGCGGCAACGTTCCCGAGTTGCTGCGCGATAAACGCGTGGTCACGCTCGATCTCGCGCTGATGGTCGCCGGCACGAAATATCGCGGTCAGTTCGAGGAGCGGATCAAAGCGGTGATGGATGAAATTCGCCGTTCCAAGAACGTGATCCTCTTCATCGATGAGTTGCACACGATCGTGGGCGCAGGGTCGGCCGAAGGCGCGATGGATGCGTCAAATATCATCAAGCCGGCTTTGAGTCGTGGCGAATTGCAATGCGTGGGCGCGACCACCATGAACGAGTATCGCAAGTACATCGAAAAGGACGCGGCATTGGAGCGCCGTTTTCAAACGGTAAAAGTCGATGCACCGACCATTGATGAAGCGATTGAAATTCTCAAGGGACTCCGTCCGAAGTACGAAGCACACCACAAGGCGAAGTTGACCGACGAAGCCCTCGAGACCGCCGTGAAATTTTCCGAGCGTTACATCACCGGTCGTTTTCTGCCGGACAAGGCGATTGACGTCATGGACGAAGCCGGGGCGCGCGCCCGGATCAACTCGATGACGCGTCCACCGGACGTGAAAGAGATTGAGAAGGATATCGAACAGATCCGCCTTCAGAAAGAGGCCGCGATCAAAGCGCAAGATTTCGAAAAAGCTGCCTCGCTCCGGGACAAGGAAAAGCAGACCAAGGAAAAACTCGATTCGATCATGCAGAAGTGGCGCCAGGAGCGGGAGGAGAAGGAAGTCCTCGTGACCGGCGACGACATGATGCACATCATTTCCAAAGTTACCGGGGTTCCGCTTCAGCGAATGGAACAGGCCGAAACGGAGAAGCTCCTCAAGATGGAGGAGGAGTTGAAAGGCAAAGTGATTGGCCAGGACGAAGCGGTCGTCGCCGTCTCCAAAGCGTTGCGTCGCAGCCGCGCTGATCTCAAAGATCCTCGACGTCCGATCGGTTCGTTCATTTTCCTCGGCCCAACCGGCGTCGGTAAAACGTTTCTCGCCCAAAAGCTTGCCGAGTTCATGTTCGGCGATCGCGATGCGCTGATTCAGATCGACATGTCGGAGTACATGGAAAAATTCACGGCGTCACGATTGATCGGTTCGCCGCCGGGATATGTCGGATACGAGGAAGGCGGCCAACTTTCCGAAGCGGTCCGCCGCCGTCCCTACGCGGTGGTGTTGTTCGATGAGATCGAGAAAGCGCACCCCGACGTGATGCATCTGTTGTTGCAGATCCTCGAGGAGGGAAAGATTACCGATTCGTTAGGCCGGAAGATCGATTTCCGGAACACAATCATTATCATGACTTCGAACGTCGGGGCCGAGTTGCTCAAGAAGCAGACGACGATGGGATTCGGCGCCCCGCGCGAAGGTCACGATTACGATTCGATGCGGGAGAAGATTCTCGAAGAAACCAAGCGCGTGTTTAAGCCGGAGTTCCTCAATCGTCTGGATGAGATCACTGTGTTCCACTCGCTGCAAAAATCGGATCTTCTTCAGATCGTCGACCTCGAAGTCGAGAAGGTGAAGGCCCGGCTCAAAGCCAAGGAGGTCGAGATCGTCCTGGACAGCTCTGCCCACGAGTTCGTGATCGAAAAGGGTTACGATCCAAACTACGGTGCGCGGCCGATGCGGCGCGCGGTGGAACGTTATCTGGAAGATCCGCTCGCGGAAGAGATTTTGCGCGGCAATGTGAAACCTGGCAGCAAGGTTGAGGTCACGGCGAAAGACGGAAAGCTTGTGTTCACATCGGACACCAGCAAGGCGAAGCTGGCTGAGCCGATCAGCTGACAATATCGGCGCGGATCACGCGCGGGGGTGCGCTTCGGCGTAGGCTTTCTTCAAACGTTCGACGGTTACGTGCGTGTAAATTTGAGTCGTCGACAGGCTGGCGTGACCCAACAGCGCCTGGACGCTGCGCAGGTCCGCGCCCCGATCCAGCATGTGAGTGGCAAAGCTGTGCCGAAGTTTGTGCGGACTAATTGAGATCGGAATCGATGTGTGTCGCAAATAGCGTTTTAAAACCAGCCAGATCGAATGCGACGAAATTCGTTTTCGCATTTTGTTGATGAACAGCGCGCCACTGTGGACGTTGGCCGCGGAACGATATTTTTGGATCGCCTCCAGGGCCGGCGCGCCGATCGGGCAAACTCGCTCTTTTCGGCCTTTGCCAAAAACCCGGACCGATTCGGTGTAGAGATCGACGTCTTCGACGTCGAGAGCGGCGAGTTCGCTCAAACGCAGGCCGCTGCTGTAGAAAAGCTCCATGATGGCCGTGTCGCGCAGCGGCATCCATTCCGGGGCGGCTCGTTCCTTGGGAATTTTCATTGGCGCAGCCAGCAATTCGTCGATCTGTTGCCGCGTGAGCACGAGCGGAAGTTTTTTTTCCAGTTTTGGAAGCTGCAATTGGCGCAACGGGTCAACCCGCAATTTTTTTCGATCGGTCAAAAACTTGTAGAACGCGCGCAAAGCGGAGAACTGCAGACGAACATATGATCGTTCCTGCCCGCGCTTCACGATGGCGAAGAGATAATCCCGGAAATCGTCAGTGCTGCATTGCTTCCAGGGTTTTGTGGTGTGCGCGCGAAATGCCAAAAGCGCGGCCCGGTATGCTTTCGTGGTACGCGGTGAAGCGTTCTGCTCAACCGCGAGATAGCGAAGGAATTCCTCGAGAAGCGTGTCTTTCGTTACTTTTGTCATGTCGACCGACGTGGAGACATCTCTGGATATTTCAGATCAAACAACGGCCAGACTACGGCAGGAGATTCCTCGACTTCGCTCGGAATGACAAAGGATCAAAAATCTGGGTCCGGTTTCTCAATCACGTATCGCGTCTGCGCCGCGTCCGCTCGGCCGCTCAACTGGCTCTTGAAAATGGGCGGCGGATTCGTCGAGATAATTTTGAAATCCTTGACCACAAACTCAGGATAAAGCCGGTTGCTGGCCGGTTCGTAGACTTTGTCGCCGCTGAAACTTCCGGTAAGTTTGTACTCGTAATTGTTGTCCGATCCGAACTTTAACGCCGCGCGGTCCGGCGCGAGCTTTTCCTTTTCGTTCAACATCACCAGCTGCGCGGTGCTCCATGGCTGGCCCGGTTTGCGGACATACCCCCAGAATTTAAAATCCGGTTTGAAATAGCGCCGGCCGATGTAGTAATCCCCGGGCTGTTCCGCTGCGATCCGTTGCGCCATTTGGGTCTTCGCGCTCTGGCTCACGGTCGGCTCGGTTTGGCAGCCCGCCACCAGAAGAACCGCCGCCGGAAAAAGTATCCATTTTGTCAGGCCTGATCTTAAGATCGACATCTTTCCAGAATCGACTTCTACTCAACTCTGGGATCTGTGCAATGGTGGATCGGGCTCCCGAGCACGATGATGACAGATAGCCGAGCGTTACCCAATGAAGTTCGCCAAAGCGCTGGGAGCGCGCGTTCCACCTTTCCTTTGCATCGATCGGCGGCGTCCGTAAAATTTTGCATGCTCGAACTGGAAGTCTACGCCGCGGGTCTGCGTGATCTGGACAAAATCCTGGAGCTCGATCACCAGCTCTCCTCCATTCCCGGGTTGCGTTACAAGGTCGACCGTAATCACGATCTGGTTTACCTCGAGCTCGACCAACCGACTATTACCTTCCGTGAAATTCGCGCGATCTTTCGCAAACTTTCGCTGGACCCTCGTTTCATTGGCGCGATTCCATCGGAGCTGCGGCCGAAAACCAAAACGCAGCCGCTTGATATTTAAGGTTTGGGCCGATGCTTGTTCGATTTTTTAGCGCCCTCGGCCGGCCGCTCATTCGGTTCGTCCAGTATTTGGGCGAAATCGTGATGCTTGGCGCCGACACGTTCCGCTCTCTTTTCACTCACCGGCTGCGTTGGAAATTGTTTCTTAATCAAGTCGTCGAGATAGGGTTGCTTTCGCAGCTGGTGGTGGTCATCACCGGCGGTTTCACTGGCGCGGTTTTTTCCGCGCAAACCTATTTCCAATTTCACAAAATCGGAATGGGGTCGGCGGTCGGAGCGGTCGTTTCGGTCGCGCTGATGCGTGAGCTCGGTCCGGTTCTGACTGCGTTGATGGTGACGGGTCGGGTGGGCGCGGCCATGTCAGCCGAAATCGGGACAATGAAAGTGACGGAACAAATTGACGCTCTTCGCGCTCTTGCCGTTTATCCGACGGATTATCTCGTGGTCCCGCGGGCGCTGGCGATGATGGTTTCGATGCCGTTGCTGGTTGCGGAATGCATCGCCGTCGGGATCGGCGTCGGTTATCTCGTCGCGATCTTCATGCTGGAGGTGAATGGCACCTACTACATGGCGAACATGGTGAGATGGACGCGGAACCGCGACATCATCATGGGTCTCTCGAAAGCTTTTTGCTTCGGCATTCTCATTGTCTTCATTAGTTGCCACAAAGGATTGACCGCGCGCGAAGGCGCCGTCGGGGTTGGCCGCGCCACGACGGAGGCAGTTGTGAATGCTTCCCTCGCGGTGCTGATCAGCAATTTTTTCCTGACGATGACGCTGAATATTATTTATCCGGCGGGTTACCAATGATGAACAACGGGTCGATGATCCGGGTGGAGGGGTTAGTAAAAAGCATCGGCGCTCAGCAGATCCTGCGCGGAGTCGACCTTGAAGTCGGGCACGGTGAAACGCTCGCAATCATCGGACGGAGCGGCGGGGGAAAAAGTGTGTTGCTTAAACATTTGATCGGCTTGATGCGACCCGACGCCGGCCAGATCTGGATCGAAGGCCAGAACATTATCGGCATGAGCGAGCGCAACCTCTCTTCGATCCGCCAAAAGGTTGGCATTTTGTTTCAGGGCGCCGCTCTTTTCGATTCGATGACCGTCGCGGAAAACATTGCCTTCCCATTGCTCGAAGCCGGCGAGCGCGATTCAAAAGTTTTGCGAACAAAAGTCAGCGAGATCCTGGAAGTGATGGAGCTGAGCGGTGAGGAAGAAAAGATGCCGGTGAATTTGAGTGGTGGCATGAAAAAGCGCGTGGGGCTGGCGCGCTCGATCATTCGCCAGCCCTCCTGCATACTTTATGACGAACCGACTTCCGGACTTGACCCAGTCGTTTCCGATTCGATCAACCGGCTGATTCGTCGGCTTCAACGCCGCTTTGGTGTGACCAGCATTGTCGTGACTCACGATATGAAGAACGCATTCGACGTGGCGGATCGGATCGCGTACCTCCACGAGGGCCGGATTTATTTTCATGGAACGCCGGACGAATTGCGGCAGTCAACTGACAAGCTGATTCAGGATTTCTTGCTTGGACGCTCCGAGGAACAGTTGACCCCGAAAGCCTTTGGGGTTGAGAGTTGACCAAGATGCATCGGCCCGAGCGAGGTTTGGAATTTAAAGTCGGCGTGTTCGTTTTTCTCGGTATCGCTGCGGTTGGATCGTTGGTCGTGCAATTCGGCAGGTTAGGGGAAGGTTTCAAGACTTACTATCCGCTCACGGTCCGTTTCACTGACGCCAGCGGTTTGCTGAAGGGTTCAGATGTTTTGCTTGCCGGCGCGCGGATCGGGAAAGTCGCCGGCGGTCCGCGTCTTGTTCAGGAAGGCAACGGCGTCCTCGTTCCGTTGAAGATTTACGATTACATAAAAATTCCCGACACCAGCAAGTTCACCGTGGGAAGTTCCGGGTTGCTTGGCGATCGATTCGTAAACGTGACGATGCCGCCGGGGAAGCCGTCAAAGTTTCTGCCGGCAAACGCAATGATCAGCGGCGCGCGCGAGACCGGAATTGATGATCTCACTCGCGAGGGCGGCGCGCTGGTCGGAGATCTGCGCGGTGTGGTGCAAAAGATGGACACCACCATTACTCGGTTGAACGACGACGTGTTGTCCAAGCCAACGACAGAGAATTTGCGGTCGAGCATTGCGCATCTAAACGAAGCGACGAGCTCGTTTGCTGAGTCGGCGAAAAAGCTTAGCCCCGTCGTCGACAAAGCCGACTCGGTGATGGATTCGGCAAAAAAGGCGGCGGATGACTTGCAAAAAGTGCTCAGCTCAGCGACCCAGGGAAAAGGACTGCTGGCGACTTTGCTTACGAATCAGGAAATGGCGAACGATTTGCGCGCTCTGGTCGCCAATCTCCGCGCGCATGGAGTTCTCTTTTATCGCGACAGCGCAGTGAAGGCTGAAGCTCCCGCGCGGGAACGGGCGAAACCGTCGCGAAATCAAACTGGAGGCCGATAATGACGCCCTCGCTCACTGTCAATTTATTGCGCGTGCTGTTCATCACGTTTTGCGCCGCGATTGGGGCAAACATTTCGTCGGCGTTCATCGGGGACTCGTGGCTGGGTCTCGCCCTGGGCGTCGTGCTTGGGTTGGTTGTCGTGCTGGCCGACCGCCTTCTCAAGGGCGTGTCGCTGAGACTGTTTTCATCAGCCACCTTCGGTCTACTGTTGGGATGGATTTTTGCCAACTTGTTGATCGCCTCAGATCTCCTGCATTATCAATCGGAAACGATGCAATGGGCGATCCGCATGCTGGTGTATGCGGTCTTTGGTTATCTCGGAATGATGCTGGCGATGCGAAGCAGTCGGGATGAATTTTCGCTCATCATTCCCTACGTTCGGTTTGCGCGTGAAACCACGCAGCATGAACCGCTGGTCATCGACACAAATATCATCATTGACGGACGCATCTCCGATCTATGTGCGACCGGCTTTTTGAGTCGGTCGCTCATTGTTCCGCGATTCATTCTGGATGAACTGCAATTGCTGGCGGATTCACACGACCCGACCAAGCGCGAGCGCGGACGCCGTGGCCTCGAGATTTTGAATCAAATGCGCCAGGCCCGAGACATCGAGCTCACGATCCACGAAACGGTCGGGGATGATTCGGACGTTGGGACTGATGCCCGACTGGTCCGCGCGGCCAAAGTGTTGAAAGCCCGCCTGTTGACCAACGATCACGCGCTGGCCCAGATCGCGCGCTTGCAACAGGTGCCGGTATTAAATCTCGCGGAACTTGCTCGCGCGCTGCGGCCGACGCTGGTTACCGGAGATGAACTGGATTTGCATCTGATCAAGGAGGGTCGCGAGCCGCATCAAGCGGTCGGTTATTTGCCGGACGGGACTATGATTGTCGTCAATCACGCGCGTAGTCATCTTGGCAAGACCCGGACCGTGGTGGTTGCCAGCGCGCTGCAAACCGCGGCTGGGCGTCTCATTTTCGCGGAGCTTAAAGACGGCGCGGCCCAGCCATCCGTTTGAAGCGCTTTCTAAAATTCATTTTGCCGAACGGCGTTGTCGATTTCATTCGGGACCGGAGGAAACTCCGCGATGTGGGCCGGCGCGTTTCAGCGGCAGAACTATTTTCGATCCGCCGACTGGCCATGCAGGCCGACATGTGCGGTCTCACTTTGTTTCCACCTGGCCGCGCCGAAAATTTGAGTTGGGTTGTGGATGTCGGTGCGAACGTTGGCCAATGGTCGGGCATGCTGCTGGACTGCATCCGGCCGCAAAAACTAATCATCGTCGAACCGATTCCGGATGCGTTTGCCGTTCTGCGGCAGAAATTTGAAAACAATAGCGCCGTCGAATTGCACAATGCCGCAGTAGGCGACCGCGAAGGCGTTGCGAAGCTAAGAATCACTCGCGACACGACCGGCGCATCATTGCTTCGGCCGCGGGAAGAAATGCGCGCGCTGGTTGGCGGCAATTGGGCGGTTGGATCCGAGATAGAAGTGAAGATGACAACACTCGACCGGTTGGTTGCCGGTCTTCCGGAAATTTCGCTTCTTAAAATTGATGTTCAGGGGTACGAAAAACCGGTGCTGTCCGGGGCGAAGCAAGCTTTGGCGAAAACAAAGTTCGTTCTCATCGAGTTGAATTTCATGACGCAATATGATGGCGGTTCGTGGCTGGGCGATGTTCACGAAATCCTCACCCGCGATTTTGGTTTCTTTCTAGCCAATGCCACCGCACCGCTCGTTCTCAATGGTCGCGCATCCATGTGCGACGGTCTTTACGTGAATCCGAATTTAGTTCAGGAATGGACGGACCCCCGATTTTGTTCAAATGCAACCGAGTGAAGCATTAAGCGCGAGCGCGCAGGTCGCGGTCACTCTCGCCGGGTTCGCCGGCGTGGTGGTCGCGTTCCGAAGTCGCTCGGTCCACGAGTGGTCCAGGGTCGACAAATTTCGCCTGCGTATTTTGCTGCTTAATTCCGGAGCACCTTTCGCATTGTCCATGTTGGCCATCCTTCTCGAGACAACCGCTCTGAATGAGCAGAGAATTTGGCAGACCTGCAGTATTTTAACCTTCGTGACGATTACCATTACCGGACAGCAAATGAGTCGCGGTATGCAGGGATTATCTCGCGACGAATTTCGATCGGGTGGCGGCAACCCCGTAGTTTTTTACACCAGCAGTTTTGTCGGAATCGCAGTTACGGGGTTGCAAATGTACAATGCGATCGTCCTGAAAATGTTTTGGCCGTTTTTCGCCGCCATCACCACGTTGCTATTACTGGGGATGCTGCAGTTTATTCGGCTGGTTCTCGCTGGGCAGGATTCGCAAAGTTAGGAACCGCCCGCTAGCGGCTGCCGGCGAAGGTCCATATTTCTTTCAGATTTTTTAATCCAAAATTCGCTGGAGACGCATCCCATAAAGAACATGGAGCAAAATTCAGCAGGCTTCTTTCCGTCGGCTCAACCAGATTGCGGCAAAGAAGAGAATCAACGCGCCGGCGGAAGAATCCACGATAGCTTTGGCTTGCACGGAGTGCTGGCGCTGATCGT
This sequence comes from uncultured Verrucomicrobiae bacterium, assembly GCA_963817335.1. Taxonomy (GTDB): domain Bacteria; phylum Verrucomicrobiota; class Verrucomicrobiia; order Chthoniobacterales; family UBA10450; genus AV40. Next base: position 1,246,767 of record CAWFNX010000005.1, read on the forward strand.
TCTCGACCGCGAAGGCCGGGTCCGTCTGACCCAGATGGGAGACAATTCCGCCGAGACAAGTTTTCACCGGGACCTGGTTCAATTTCTCAACAGTTTGTAGCAGCCGGAAATAAGCTGGACCCAGTGGGAGGTTTCAGGGAGGACTCGGATCCATGAAACGTCGCCATCTGTATCTCTTCTTCGCCGGGATTGGACTCCTGTTGCCTTACTCACAGTTCGTTCCGTGGGTCGCTGAGCATCACACTCTGAACATGCAATTGTTTTTTCGCGATTTGTTTGCCAACCGCATCAGTGCATTCTTCGCAATGGACGTGGTTGTTTCAGCCATCGTGTTGATCGTGTTTGTCCTGGCAGAGGGAAGACGGTTAGGAATGCGATTGCTCTGGCTACCGATTCTATCCGTCTTCGTTGTCGGGGTGTCGCTTGGGTTTCCTCTGTTCCTCTACCTGCGACAATTTCGACTCGATCGCACAACCGCCTGATTCTTAAATCCAAACGGGGTCGCAGCCGCATCCAATTGGCATATGGAATCATTATCGACGCCGCCTTGGCGGCTTCGGCTTGGCGCACTTGCTTTGGGGTTTTTGATCATCGCCGGCGTAGTCGGCCTCGACATGTTCATTTCGAGCGATCTGCGACTCGTTTACATCGTTGACGCGATTTTGCTTTTCTGCGTCGCGGTTTGGTTCGGCCGAAAAGGGCGCGATTGGATCGCAGCAGCCTTTCTAGTGTTGCCGTCATTGGCAGGATTCGTCTTTTACTTGCTGAATATCCCGGCCTTGTGGCCGAATGACGTTCTCTGGGTTGCAGCAGTCGCGGTTGGATTTGCGGTTGTCGATCTCGCGCGCAGCCGACGGGGCGTTCTCCTTGCCTTGGTGGCAGGGCTATTGATCGCGTCCGGATGGTATTGCGTTTCCTATGTGCCTAATCAGTTGGCAAAGATGTTCACGCGAACGAAGCAAACATCCGCCCCAGCGTTCACCCTGGTTCCGCTGACTGACCGTGCTCCCACCGGCGCAACGCCGGGAAAAATTCTACTTATCGATTTTTTCTCAACGGTCTGCTCGCCCTGCATCGCAGAACTGCCCGAGATGATCGCCTTGCGCTCTGATTTGGGCAGGAATGACGATATTGAACTCGTTCTCGTCGGCAGCGATCAATTCGTCGGCAACGACACACCGGAAAGGTTTCGTGAGTTTGCACAAAAACGACATCTGACATTGCCGCTGGCTTTTGATTCCGGAAAAAAGGCCCATGACAGCTTCGGAGTAAGAGGCGTGCCGTGCCTGGTGATTATCGATCGGCAGGGGCGGGTCCGTTTCACTCACGAAGGCTACAATCCCGCCGAGGCAAATTTTCGTAGCGATCTGGTGCAGTTTATTAAGACGCTGGACTAATCTTTCAGCCCAGTCCGACCGCTTTGCGTACTCGCGCCATTACTTGGTCGGCAACTGCATTGGCTTGCTTTGCGCCTTTGGCGAGAACGTTATCAATGTATGATTTGTCGCGTTGAATTTCTTCGCGTCGTTTGCGCATCGGCGCGAAATAGTCCCAAAGTTTTTCAAAGAGTTGTTTCTTGAAATCCCCGTAGCCGGTTCCGCCTTTCTTGAACCTCCCGCGCAGGTCTGCGATTTCATCTTTCGACGCGAAGAGTGAGTAAAGCTGTACGATTGTCGATTTATCCGGATCCTTCGGCGCTTCGACCGGGGTTGAGTCGGTCACAATACTCATCACGCGTTTTCGCACTTCTTTTTCGTCGCCAAAAATATCGATCGTATTGCCGTAACTTTTGCTCATCTTTTGCCCGTCGAGTCCCGGCACAACTTCAGTTGCGGCCTGAGTGCGGCCTTCCGGGAGTTTGAACACGTCACCGTAGGTTTCGTTGATCCGCGCGGCGATATCGCGCGTGATTTCGATGTGCTGCTTCTGGTCTTTGCCAACCGGCACGACATCGCTGTCGTAAATCAAGATGTCTGCTGCCATCAGTACCGGATAAGCAAACAGTCCCGCATTGGCCGCCACTCCCCGCGCGACTTTATCTTTATAAGAATGGGCCAGCTCGAGGCGAGAAACCGGCGTAACCGTCGAAAGGATCCAGGTTAATTCCGTTACCTGGGGGACATCGCTTTGCAAGAAAAGCGCGGTCCGTTTTGGATCCAATCCGCAGGCAAGAAAATCAAGCGCGACCCGCCGCACATTGTCGCGCAGCAAAGTCGGATCTCGCAGACTGGTCAGGGCATGGTAATTCGCGATAAAATAAAAGGCCTCGCCTTCGTCTTGCAATTGCAGGGCAGGGCGCATCATCCCGAAATAATTTCCGATGTGCAGGACGCCGCTGGGTTGAATGCCGGACAAGATTCGCATGCGGCTCAACGCTTAACGCGCAATGGCCAACGTTCAACGTGAAAATGAAATCGCTGGCCAACTTATTGCTTCGGAATTAGATAACCCGTCGAATGGCCGTAAAAAAATCCAAACCGATCTCGGTTGTCACCGGGGGCGCAGGTTTTCTTGGATCGCATCTTATCGATCGACTGCTCAGTGAAGGCCATCGCGTCATCGCGATCGATAACTTGATCACCGGCAACCCGGCCAACATCGGCCATCTCGCCGGCAATGCTGATTTTCGTTTCATTAAACACAACGTTTCTAATTTCATTTTCCTGCCGGAAGAAAAACTCGATTACGTTTTCCATTTTGCGTCGCCCGCGAGTCCGATCGATTACCTGGAGCTGCCGATTCCAACCTTGAAAGTCGGCGCGCTTGGGACGCACAACACCCTGGGATTGGCCAAGGACAAAAAGGCGGCATTCATTCTCGCTTCGACCTCGGAGTGCTACGGCGATCCGTTGGTGCATCCCCAAAAGGAGGATTACTGGGGTAACGTGAACCCGATTGGGCCGCGCGGCGTTTACGATGAAGCAAAGCGTTTCGCCGAGGCGATGACCATGGCCTATCATCGCTATCACAAGGTCGACACGAAAATTGTGCGGATTTTTAATACTTATGGGCCACGGATGCGGCTCCGCGACGGTCGCGTCGTGCCGGCATTTATCGGGCAGGCGCTCGCCGGAAAACCGCTCACTGTTTTCGGTGACGGCTCCCAAACGCGGTCATTTTGTTATGTGTCCGATCTGATCGACGGAATTTTTAAACTTTCGCAGTCAAACTTTCACGAGCCGGTCAACATTGGCAATCCGCGCGAGATGACGATCAAGCAGTTCGCCGAAGAAATCATCCGGATCGTGGGCGCGAAATCATCGATCGAATACAAGCCGCTTCCGGAGGATGACCCGAAGGTGCGTCAGCCCGACATTTCCCGCGCGAAGAAAATCCTGGGCTGGGAGCCGAAGGTCCAGTTCGAAGAGGGGATCAAGAAGACGATTGAATATTTCCGGAATGCGTCAAAAACTGCTGGCTCAAATTAAACGAAGCCCGCTGTGACCGCCCGAGCTGTTTTTGTCTGCGCCGCCGCGCTCCTTTTGTTGGCAAACGGCGCAAGCGCCGCCCGATATCAGAAAACGCAAGACGGCAAAACGCTGGTCTGGAACAGTCTTCGCGGCGTTGCCCAGGACGTCACGTGGTCAGGGCTTAGGGACCTCAAAGGATACGCAACCGGACCGGGCACCTTGACCTGGATGCGGCTAGGTGGCGTCGTGAACAGTTACTCTGGCAAAATGGTCCACGGGAAATTTGAAGGTCCGGTGATCCGGGAACAGGGAAACACCAGATTACAGGCAAATTTCGCCAACGGGGAGAGAGTCGGGGGCTGGTCGGAGCCCGGCTCAATTGCACCGCCTACGGCGACTGCGAGACCGACGGTTTCGCCTAAAGAGGAAGCTAAAGAGCCGGAGACACGATCAAGTGAATCGCCTGCGCCCACGCCGAACGAAGAGCCCGAGAATGCAGAGACTCCGTTAACCGAGTCGCCACCGCCGGAGCCGTCGCCATCACCAACGCCTACCTTGACACCACAGCGACTACCAAGTCCGACGCCGACACCAACACCTACGCCAACTCCAAGGGCGACTCCGAGTCCCACGCCAACGCCGATCCCGTCGCTAGCTCTTAGTCCAACCCCAATTCCCACCCCGAGGTCGGTAACAACGCTGAGTCCAACGCCGGCGACGCGTTTGTCGCCATTTCCAACTCCAAAACTGACTCCAGTCGCCGCCGGCTCGGTTGTGGAAGCGCCCGCGCACAGCTTGGAATTGGCGAGTCCACCCCCTCAACCGAAAACTGAAGAATCGCTCGGTCGCGAGCTGTCGCCTTTGCCGAAACCTTCGCCTACCGCATCAGTGTCCGCGCGTGGCCGGAAACTTGATCCGAACCTGAAGCGTCAAATCATCGCTGATTTCAAAAAACAAATCGACTTCGTGTTTGGACAGGTAAAGGACGCCACCGGGAATTTCGCTGAGATCGAGCGGTTGGAACAGGTGAAGAGTTTGCCGCCGGCCGCTTCCTCCCACGTTACGTTGTTGGCAAATCAGGCGCGGTTATTTCGGGCACAGGTGGGGAACGAGGTGACGTTCTACGAATGCCTCGCTGAAATTCAGACGGTCGACTCTTTGGTCGTGGTCGATGAGGCGACGCGAGACATTGCCGCCAAAGATACTCCGACGGCGCGCCAGACGTTGTCGGTTTTTCGCTCGCGCTATTCGGAGCCGGCCAATGAGGCCCAAAAAGCGTTGTGGCGTTATCTCGACTCGATGTTTTCGCTGTGCGAACGATTAAAAACGGAAGCGGCAGGGCATTTACCACGAGCGCTTGCGCTGGAGACTTCGGGCAAGCAAAGCGAGGCTTTGCAAGAGTTGCGTGAGGTTTATCGGATTTACCCAAATCCGGTGACTGCCGAAAAGATCCGGCAACTCGAGAATCGCCTGCGTCAGCAATAACCCGACACGGAAATTATGTACGAACATAAAAATGTTCCATTGTTGAGCTGGCCTAAGTTTATGCGGCGCGTCTGGCGTCATTTCGTGGTTGGCTTGATTGTAATCGGTCTCGCTCTGGGGATCGGCGTTGCTGGATATCATTGGTTTGGTGGCTTGAGCTGGGTCGATTCGCTCTTGAATGCGTCCATGATTCTCGGAGGCATGGGGCCTGTCGATACTCTGAAATCCGACACCGCGAAAATTTTCGCGTCGCTCTATGCTTTATTTTCCGGACTGGCTTTTATCGGCATCGCCGGGTTGATGCTGGGTCCTTTTGCCCATCGACTGCTTCACCGGGTTCATCTGGAGAGGAACCAAAAACCCGATTGATTCGAAATGAAGCCGAAGCCTTGCGATTTTCACCAGCAACCGGCGCGCAACTACCTCGGCCTCGGCGAGTTCAATCGTTGAGATGAAAAATTCCACTGGCGGCGATACGGTTTTAGTTGTCCATTCCGGGGTTATGAAGCGCGCTGTCGCCGTCGTCGGTTTGCTCACTGTGACGATTTTTGCGGCACCAACATTACGCGCTGGAGATTTCGATCCGATCTTTGGGTTCTATCGACCCGAACTCTTCGCCAGCGTGGATACTGCGGACTTGCTTCGCGATTTGCCGATCAGTGACTACCTGGGCAGCCGGCTTCCGGGTTCGACTGCGCTTGGTCGAATGGGCACCGCGCCAGTCGGAAATTTTCCCACCGCGCTGGTAAGCGCGGAACCGCGCCAAAAAGCCAACAACCCTGTTTCGGGACCGGTGAAGGATCCGAAGGACGGCAAAGATTATTCGTCGGTTGAATCGATGGCCCTGGAAAAAGCAGCGCTGACCTGGACCGGCGGCGAAGTTGGATTCATGTACGGTCACGCCAGTGGAAAGTTTGGCGGGGACACATTCAATTCCTACATCACGGGCGGCGTTGGCAACGACCATTTGCAAATCAACGTCGGAGCGAGTTACGAGGAAACCAACTTCTCTCATTCGCACCGTTGAATCCGGAGCGAACCGCCGATTCGGAAACTGAAGAAACCGGCAAGATCTCGCCGATTGTTCCGGACGCGCCAGTGTGTCCCGTTTGTGGATCAATCGTCGTCCATGAGAAGTGCAAGCTGGTTTGTCACAGTGCGATCTGTCGCGGACGTATCGTGATGAATTGCTCCGAATTCTGATCCAAAGTCGGGCTCGCAAATTTTGTATGCGATACAACCGGTTTAGCGTTCGAAACGATTTGACCGGTAGAACCCTATGAAATACACACCTGCCGGTCGGTCCGGCTTTCTCCGGATTCGCGTCCTGGCAGCGCTCTTACTTTTGGGCATGGGCGTTTGCCTGGCCAAGCTCAGTTTCGCGCCGCCGCAATTTGCCAAAGCGGAACGCACGCGTGGCGATGTGGATCGTCGCGAACGTTACATGCCGGTTCCCGGCGGTGAGCGCGGTGAGACCGCTGATCTTAACCGGCTGGAAGAGGAGTGGAACAATCGTCTCACTTATCCGACCGGCGTCTTTGATCCGGCATGGATCCGCCAAGCGGCCAATGTCGATTCTTTGATAGCTAGCGCGATTCCGTCAGGGATTCCGATTAAGAATCTAAACCTGGCCGGTTCGCCGCTCGTCCTCAATTCAAACGGATTTACCGCGCTTGGCCCGGCACCATTGCAAATGACCGGTTGCTCGGGTTGCTACGACTATACAAGAACAGAAGGTCGCGTGAACTCGATCGCGGTTGATCCCACCACGACCACCAACGGGAGCATCGTTGCCTACCTCGGTTCGGTTGGTGGCGGAGTCTGGAAAACAACCAACTGCTGCACTGGTTCCACGGCTTGGAGCGTTACCACAGATAGTCCGCTAATTTCGACGATTAGCGTCGATACGATTACGATCGACCCAAATAATCACAACACCATTTACGCCGGCACTGGCGATTTGAACTACGGATCGTTTTCGATGGGGAGCCAGGGCATCCTGAAATCGACGGACGCGGGCGCCCATTGGACAGTGTTAGGTGCGAACGTTTTCGGAGCGGCGCTTGCCGAGCCCGCCGGCCAGTACCCGCAATACAACGCAGTCGGCAAAGTTCGGGTCGATCCAAACAACAGTAACAATGTCGTCGCTGGCACTAAAACGGGACTCTATTTCTCTTATGACGCCGGCAATAATTGGACCGGCCCGTGCACTCCCGACAACTTCACCAGCCAACGCCACGACATTACCGGTCTTGAATTGTCCAACGTTGGCGGGGTGACTCGCGTCCTGGCTGCGGTCGGGACCCGGGGTATTGCCACGAACGTCCAATACAATCTCAACCAAAACGGCGCGAACGGAATTTACAAAGGCACGATGCCGGCGAGCGGTTGCCCGAGCGATTTCACGCCGATCACCACGAACGCGAACGGCTGGAGCGGGACAAATGCAACCAGCGGGGCTGCGTGCAATATGCCAATCGGCGGAACCTCCTGCACTAGTTCGAGCACGAACAAATTGGGTCGAATCGATATGGCAGTGGCGCCGAGCAATCCGAATTACATTTACGCGCAAGTGCAGGCAATTGAGACTCAAACGAGTTGCGGCGGGACTGGCTGCGAACTTGGCGCGTGGCGCAGCACCGATGGAGGCACGACCTGGTCGCAGATTCCCGGCTCGACTGGGGCGGCCCTGACCGACTGTTCCGGCACCGCCGGCGATTATAACCAAAACTGGTACGACCAGGGCATCGCAGTCGATCCAAATAATCCGGATCGCGCATTTTTCGACACTTTTGAAATTTGGTTTTGGCAAAATGGAAACAGTTCGTGGAACGACACCACCTGCGGATACAGCGGCAGCACCGAAGTCGTGCACGTCGATCAACATGCGCTCGCGTTCCTGCCCGGTTCGTCCAGCATTCTCCTGGCCGGAAGTGACGGCGGTGTCTACGCCACAACGAACGCCAACACCGCGAGCGGAAGTATTAAGCCGAGCTGGTTCAACATGGATAACGGTTTGAACACGATCGAATTCTATTCGGGAGATATCAGCGCAAATTTCGCAACCTCGGCTGCGCCGCAAGCGAACGGCGGCGCGCAGGACAACGGATCGAGCTCGGTGACATTCGCCGGTACTCCGACCGGTCCGGTGCAATGGCAAATGGGTGTGGGCGGTGACGGTTTTTTTGCCCGCATCGATCCAGTAGGCGGCCGGTTTTGGCAGGGGAACAACGGCGGCCAGCTCAATTATTGTGATAACACCGCCGGAGATTGCACCGCGCCGAACGCGAACTGGGTTCCCGACTCGAGTCCGTGGACCAATCCAATATCGCCCGACCCGCAGTCATTTGTTCTTCCTTACGAAATCTACAAGGGCACTCCTGGCAATGCAGTCACGGATTGTCCGCCGAGTGGATGCGGACACCTCATCGTCGGGACGAATCGGGTGTGGGAAACGTTGACTGCCGGTAACGCGTGGGCGCCGGTTAGCATGAGTCTGGTGAAAGGAACGCTCGCTGACCGCTCTTATATCAACCAGCTCGCGTTCGAGCCGCTCGATCAATCGCGCGCGATGGTCGGCACCAATGACGGCAACGTTCAATACGGTCACGGATTGGCTACCGGCCTGATTGCAACATGGGTAGACCTGACCGGTGGTAACGCGGTTTTGCCTAACCGTCCGATTCTCGACGTCGCGTTCGATCCCACCACGACGACTTTGCCCATTGGCTATGCGTCAATTGGCGGATTCAACGCCAACACCCCGACTACACCGGGACACGTTTTCCGCGTTGTTTGCACGGCCGATTGCGCGTCGTTCACCTGGACCGACAAAACTGGCAACCTGCCGGACATTCCGGTCGATTCCATCATTGCGAATCCGAAATTCGCGCAGCAGGTCTTCGCCGGGACTGACTTCGGCCTGTATTATACCAACGACATCACCGCGGCCTCGCCGGTTTGGTATCGTTTCGATAATGGGCTGCCCCACGTGATGATTTGGGACATGCAGATCGATCGCGGCAATACCACGCTGTCGGTCTGGACCCGGAGTCGCGGTGCTTATGCCTGGCCTTTGCCGTCCGCGCCGTTGTTGAATCTCACGAGCGTTGTTTCGCGGAAAACCCACGGCTCGGCTGGAACGTTTGATCTCGATATCACCGACGGCGACGCGATCGAATGCCGAAGTGGCGGGGCGAGCAATTCCTACAACATGGTGTTTACGCTCACGAACGCGATCAACAGCTGCGGCGTTCCGAGCACGGGTAGCGCCACCGCTGGTCCCAACTCGAATCAATGTTCGGTCAGCGTGAACGTGCCGAGCGGTCAGCATGTTACGGTGTCATTGACTGGCGTCACCGACGCGAGCGCTAACGTCGGCAACTTCTCCGCGACAATGGGCGTGTTAGTCGGTGATACCAATGCCGATAGTTTTGTGGACGCGATTGATGTCAGCCAGACCAAATCGCAGTCGGGTAACGCGGTCAGCAATTCGAATTTCCGCGAAGACGTCAACGTCGATGGATTCATTGATGCGATCGACGTTTCACTCGTGAAATCGAAATCCGGCTCAGTGTTGAGCTCGTCGTCGTCCGCCACGCCGTCGGCCTCCCCGACTCCGACGCCAGCATCGACAACGTCGCCAATGCCGAAGTCGAAACCGCGAAAACCGGCACGTAATCTATAGAGAGCGGAAGATTTTACGTTGACGCAGAAATTTGTTTGACCTTAGCCGCTGAGCTGCGTTAGAAACGCCAGTGCACAAGGGGTCGCTCAGGGCGTATCTGCTCCCAATAATGGTTGCATTCTGTCCTAGTAGCTTCTTGTACACCCACGTGCTGCCTTTATGCCTCTGCCGAACTCTATGCTAACGCGACGGCTTTTTGTCCCGGCGCTTATCGCCGCGACCGTCATTCTTGGTGTCGTTGGATTCGGTCAACCTCCGAGGACCAGCAGCAGTTTTACAGCTGGGCACCCCGAAATCGGCCAGAAGGGCATTTGTCGTAGTACCGCGGAAATCATGGCTGCGGACGCAGCAAAAGGGCCGCGAAAGAACATTTTCATCAAGCGCGAATTTGTAATTCCCGGTCGCCGGAACCGTCCGCAGGATCCAGCCGCCCGGTTTAATCCACAAGTTGCCCCGGGCGCAGCGAAGAAAAGATCGACCTTCGCGTCAGGCAATGTCGCGAGTCCAAATTTTTCCCAAACGATAGGTCTGCAGTGGGACGGCGTTACCGGGCCAACAGAAACGGGCTCGTTTCCTCCGGACTCAATGGGCACGCCTGGCCCATCCCAGTTCATTATTTTCGTCAACGGCCGGTTGCGCAGTTTCAGCAAAGCGACGGGACTTGCCGACGGCGTTCTCGATGTCGACCCAGACAACTTCTTCTTCGTCGGTGATGACTCCGGTGACTGGTAATCAGGTTAATACCACGACCGATCCACAGATTCGCTTCGACCGCCTTTCGAAACGTTGGTTCCTGACCATTGTTGATATTCCGAGCAGTGATGCTGCGCACGTCGGCGATATACCGAACCGTGTTCTTATTGCGGTGTCCGATGCCACCAGTAATGGCGTCATTACCAGCAGCACCGTGTGGACGTTTTTCTTCTTCCAACAAAACACTGTCGGCGGCGCCAACACGAATGAAGTCCTGGACTACGATTCGCTCGGCGTCGATGTCAACGCCCTCTATATCGGTGGCGACATTTTCGACGCGACTAGCGGAGATTTTAATAACACAAACGCGTACGTTGTTCAGAAAAGCTCGGTGTTGGGGAACGGTCCGATCGTTGTCACCGCGTTTCGCGGTTTAATCACGGGCGGAGACGGTCCGGATAGTCCGCGCGGAGTAGATAACTACGATCCAAACGCGACGGAAGGTTATTTCATTGGCGTAAGTGACAGCGCTTTCGGCCGGTTGATCATGTGTCGGATTAGCAATCCCGGCGGGACACCCGGTATTTCAGCCAATATTCCTATCACCGTCGATGCAACCCAGCTTCCGGCGGATGTGCCGTCGTTTTGCAGTGGCTTTAACTGCGGGCCCCCACCGTTGACCAACCTGGATGCCCTCGACGATCGCCTTTTCGCCGCGCATATTCGCAATGGTCGTTTGTGGACGGCCCACAATATTCTCGTTCAATCAAGCGGTGTTGCAGACCCGTGTCCCGGAGACCCTCCGGTGTGCGACCCAGACAGTCGTGACGCTTCGCGTTGGTACGAACTAGTTGTGCCTGTCGGCTCCGGAACGCCTACGGTCAATCAATCCGGCACGATTTTCGATCCGGCCTCACCGGTTGAGGCTGCGAACTGGTATTGGATTCCGTCGGTGGTTGTTTCAGGGCAGGGACACGCTGCGATGGGTTTCAGCGCGGCTGGCACTAACTTCCACGCAAATGCGGCGACGACAGGGCGCCTGGTAAATGATTCGCTCGGCTCAGTCGGTGCGCCGAACATCTTCACCTCGAGCACTGATACCTACAATCCCGGGGACGGCCAAAATGGCGGTCCGCATCGTTGGGGCGATTACTCGTTCACCAGTGTCGATCCGAACGACGACATGACCATGTGGTCAGTCCAGGAATGGTGCGATGGGGGCAGCACCTACGGCGTTGAAGTTGTGAAACTGCTCGCGCCCCCCCCGGCCCATCCGACCTCGGCCGGGACTGTTGCTGCCGGACAATCCTCAGCAAATGTGAACGTTACTGGAACTTCGTCATCGGGTTCGGGATTTTTTGATCCAGGCGCCGGCTTTTCGAGTCGGATCCATGCCAGTGTGACCGGTAACATTACCGTCAATTCCGTCACCTACACAGACCCGACCCACGTCACGCTCAATCTTAACACGATTGGCGCCACAAACGGCCCACAAAATGTCACGATCACTAATCCGGACGGTCAATCGGCCACTGGCAATGGAATCCTGACAATTACCGGCGGAGTGACTCCTAGCCCGACGCCGACTCCTACGCCAACTCCAACAGTTGTGCCTAGTCCTACCCCAACTCCAACGCCGACCCCTTGCGGTAGAAATGGTTGCGGCCCGAGCCCAACGCCAACTCCAACTCCAACGCACCAACACCAACACCAACACCAACACCAACACCAACACCAACCGTTGCGCCTAGTCCTACGCCTGCCCCGACTCCGACGCCCACACCAACACCGACTCCAACTCCAACCGTTGCGGCTAGCCCAACTCCCACACCGACCCCGACGCCCACTCCGACTCCTACGCCAACACCTACTCCGGCGCTTACGCCCGCACTCAGCTCAGCGGTTTCACGTATGACTCATGGCAACGCCGGTACGTTTAACCTCAATCTTCCGCTGACAGGCACCCCGGCTATCGAATGTCGCCGTGGTGGTGTAAACGGAAATTACTCAGTCGTATTGAGTTTCACAATGGATGTGACGAACTGTGGAACTGCTGCGACAGCAGGTGGCAGCGTTGTGGCCGGACCGAATTCAAATCAATGCACCGTGAATCTCACCGGTGTCACCAGCGGGCAAACTGTTGACGTTGAACTTGATAATGTTACGGATGCGTCCGGTGCCACTGGCAACGTTTCAGTCTTAATGGGAGTCTTGGTAGGCGACACAAACGCAGACAGATTTGTTGACTCCATCGACACCGCGCAAACCAAATCGCAGGCCGGCAAGCCGGTGAGCGGTTCAAATTTCCGCGAAGACGTGAACGTCGACGGATTCATCGATGCGATTGATGTTTCGCTGGTGAAATCGAAATCGGGGACGGTGTTACCTTCGTCGTCACCTAGCTCGCGCTCGCGAATTCAGTAATCTCGCTCGTAGACATTCTGGAATCCTCTCGCGAGCGAAAGAAATTTTCGTCTCGAGTTCAATTCTTTGAGGCGGCGCTCAGACTGTTTGAATTCTGACGGACGCCGACCGACATGCAAATCTCGACGAGGTCGACGCAATAGGATTGACATCCGGAGAATTGATTAGGTACAAATTCCAGAGTTCATGTGTCTTCTATCTCGCCGCGCGTGCTTGAAAATTGCGCATGAAAGTCACGTCAGAGCTGATCATTCAATCACCATTCCAATATGAAGAACCATTCTCGTTCCCGGTCTGCATTTTTTAACCTGCGTCTCCTGGCCGGCTTAAGTTTGTCGGTCCTCGGTTTGCTGTTGGCCTTGACTGCTTTGAGGCCACAGCCAGGTTCGCCATCGTCCGAGCGCCCCGAGCGCGATATGCCGACCTTTGGCGAAGATCTGACAGACGAAGCACGGAATTTGAACCAATTGGAACAATTCTGGAACGATCGATTGACTTATCCGACCGGAAGATTTGATCCGGCCTGGGTTCGAGCAGCCGCGTCCCAACACTTCAACATGTCGGTGAGTACTCCTGCCGGAAGTTTCGCGCGACTATCAGATTCGAAACGGCTCACGAAACTCAAAGGCTTAACTGGGTCGCCGGTTCCGCTTTCATTAAGTACAAGTGGCTTTACCGCACTCGGCCCGTCGCCCGAGCAAATGACCGGATGCTCCGGCTGCTTTAACTACGTAAAAACGCAGGCACGAGTAAACGCGGTTGCCATCGATCCAACAACAACTACACCGGGCAGCATCACCGCTTATATCGGATCGGTTGGCGGTGGCGTTTGGAAAACGACAAACTGCTGCACTACCTCGAGTACTTGGACGCTGTTGACAGACGATCCGTTAATTGGAACGACTGCCATCGACACGCTGGCGATTGATCCAAATAATAACAACACGATTTACGCGGGAACCGGAGACCTGAATTACGGTTCTTTCTCAATGGGCAGTCAGGGAATTCTCAAGTCCAGTGACGGCGGCGCAACCTGGACCATTCTGGGAGCTAGCATTTTCGGACCGGCCTATTCCGAGCCGTCCGGCAATTATCCGCAGTACGCGGCGGTTGGAAAAGTGCGAGTGGACCCGAACAACAGCAACAACGTCGCCGCCGGCACGAAAGCCGGACTCTACTTGTCGCACGATGGCGGCAGCACTTGGACCCAGTGCGCGACTAATAGTTTTTCGACGCAGCGCCAAGACATCACTGGACTCGAATTAAGCGATATGGGCAGCGGAGTTACTCGCGTTATCGCTGCTGTGGGCGTGCGCGGTTTCCCAACATTTGTGCAGTATGACCTTGGAGCGAACGGTGCGAACGGCATCTACAGCGCCACCTTGACAAATAGCGGCTGCCCTAGCTTTACCTCCATCGCTCGAAACGACAACGGTTTTGTCTTTGGCACTCAAGTGACCGGCAGTCCGTATCTAACCGGCGCCTTAATGAACGCCGGAAGCGGTGTTCCATGCAACTATCCGATCAGCGGCGGCAATGCCACTTACTGCGGCAACGGAGCGGCCGGCGGTACCACGACCAATGGTGGAACGGTTAACAATTTGAGCCGAATCGACATTGCGGTTGCGCCGAGCAATCCAAACGTGATCTACGCTCAAGTCGGTTCGATTGACTGGAACAACAACAGCGGCTGCGGCAACACCAACGGTTGCGAGCTTGGTGTCTGGGTCACAATTGATGGCGGAACTAGCTGGAATTTCATGCAAGGTTCTGCAGGCGGCTCGCTTACCGCCTGCACTGGCTCGGCCGGCGCCGGCGACTATCCACAAAACTGGTACGATCAGGGTATCGCTGTCGATCCGAACAATCCCGACCGCGTCTTTATCGATACCTTCGATACTTGGTTCGCGACGCGTACCGGAACATCTTTTTATGATACAACCTGCGGTTACACTTACCCAGGCAGTTCCACCGTTGTCCACGTGGATCAGCACGCCGTCGGATTTGTGCCGGGCTCGTCCGATGTCCTTCTCAAGGGAAGCGACGGCGGCATCTTCGCCAGCACCAACGCCAGCACCACGACATCGAGCAATCGTCCGACGTGGATCAACATGGATACGAATCTCAACACGATTGAATTCTACGCCGGCGACATCAGCGGCAATTTTGCCAATGACCCTGCGCCGATCGCGGTTGGGGGCGCACAGGACAACGGGCCGAGTTCGGCCACATTCAGCGGTAGTCCGACTGGCCCTGTTCAATGGCAAATGGGTCTCGGTGGTGACGGTTTCTCAGGCCAGGTTGATCCGATTGGTACCGGATCGGCGCAGGCCCAAGGAACCATCAGTTTGACGACTGGTGGCGCGGTTGCTGGCGAGCAATTCGTTGTAGGGCCACAAACGTTCACCTTTCAAGCCGCCGCTCGGAGTGGAACCGGACAGGTTCAGCTTGCTTCCAGTACCACGACAGAGGGCAACAACATCGCTGCGGCAATCAATGCGGACATTCCATCGACGGCAACGGCGGCACGCTCCGGATCGAACGTAATCGTTACCGCTACCGCCGGAGGTACGGCTGGCAACTCAATCGTGTTTACCGAAAACGTGACGAACTTTTCGATGAATGGTTCTGGTACTCTTGGCGGTACGAGAATGGGCGACAATGTCGGAAGCCTTCGTGTCTGGGAAGGCAATAACAGCGGTGGTCTTAGCCGCTGCATTTATAACTGCACAGCGGCTGGCGCCAGCTGGTCCAGCAGCCGAGGTAGCTGGACAGGAGATACCCAGTCATTTGTTCTGCCGATTAATCTGTTCCGCGGCGGTATTCCAGGCGGGGATGACTGCCCGCCAGCTGGCACTACCAGTGGTTGCGGACACTTGATTGCCGGAACAACCCGCGTGTGGGAGACGGTTAGCGGCGCGGGATCGAGTGTTCCGACGTCAGCGTGGTACGTCACCAATAATCCGTCCACGCAAAATCTAACCAAGCAATCGTTAGGCAATCGTTCCTATATCAATCAAGTAAAGTATTCTCCGAAATATCAGAGTGTCGCGATTGTCGGAACAAACGATGGCAACGTTCAAATCGGATTCAATCTCGGCACTGGCACCGCAAATCAGGCGACCTGGGTCAATGTCACGGGTAGCAACGTAGTACTGCCAAACCGGCCGGTTCAGGGCATCGCTCTCGATCCGACGGTTAGCGCCGCAAATGTTCCGGTCGGCTACGCTGCCATCGGCGGATTCAACGCCAACACACCAAGCACGCCAGGGCATGTGTTTCAGGTTACATGTATTGCGAACTGCGGCTCGTTCACCTGGGAGGATAAGACCGGCAATCTTCCGGACATTCCAGTGGATTCAATCATTGTTAATCCGAATTATCCGCAGCAGGTTTTCGCGGGCACTGACTTCGGATTGTATTTCACCAATGACGTCACCGAAGCGAGCCCGACATGGTACCGGTTCGAGAGCGGTGTCCCGCACGTGATGATTTGGGATATGTCGATCGATCGCGGCGCGACCGCGTTGTCACTCTGGACCCGCGGACGCGGCGCCTATGTTTATCCATTGCCCAGCAGCGACATCTCTGCCTCCGCGTTATCGCTGATAAGCACGAGCTCTCGTATGGTCCATGGATCCGCTGGTCCATTTGATGTTGATCTTACCAGCGGGAGCGGAATCGAGTGCCGCAGCGCCGGGGTGAATAACAATTACACCGTTGTATTCAAGTTCACGAATCCAATTGCCAGCGTCGACAACGTGGCGACCAGTTGCGGTTCGGTGAGCAGCGCTGAGACGAACATTGCTGACGAAACCGAATTTCTTGTTCATCTCACCGGCGTCACCTGCAATGGCCAACACGTTTCGGTGAATATAGCAGGTGTGCAGGACAGCTCGAACCAGTCTCTTGGCTCCGTCAATGCCACCATGGGCCTGTTAATCGGCGATACTAACGCCGACCGATTTGTCGATTCAATTGATACATCTCAAACAAAGTCCCAGGCAGGAAATGGGGTTAACGCGTCGAATTTCCGCGAGGACATCAATGTTGATGGATTCATCGACGCGATCGATGTCTCGCTGGTGAAATCAAAATCCGGCACAGTGTTGAGCTCGGCATCACCTAGCTCGACTCCAGCCTCGACAGCGTCGCCAATGCCGAAGTCGAAACCGCGAAAACCTTCGCGAAATCAATAAAGACTTAGAGTTAACAGTCCGGCCGGCGGGTCAAAATCCGTCGGCCGGATTCTTGCCCGGAGATAAATCAAAAGTCGTCAGCAGGCACCCGGTCAAAAAGGAACACGACAACGAGTAATTGGCGGGCAGCTCAACGCGCGATCTTCGGATCAATCTCCGCCGCACTTTTGAGATCGGCCTCCGCGCCGGCCGCGTCGCCCTTCGCTTGTTTGGCCTCGCTCCGGTTTTTGTAGATCAGCGCGATCTTCGGATTAATCTCGATCGCTTTGCTAAAATCGCCGATCGCCCCGTCGAGGTCGCCCTTGGCTTTCTTGATGTTCCCGCGGTTGTTGTAGGCATTCGCATTCTTTGGATTCAGTTCGATCGCCTTGTCGTAGTCCGCGATCGCCCCGTCCTTGTCGTCCTTCGAATTTTTCGCCAGCGCGCGGTTGAAATAGGCAAACTCTGCATCCTTCGGATCCAATTCGATGGACTTCGAGTAATCCGCAATTGCACCGTCGTTATCGCCTTTGCCGCGCTTTGCGATCCCCCGATCGTTATAAAACTCGTGATCGTTCGACTTGAGCTCGATGGCTTTGTTGAAGTCGGCCAGTGCGCCGTCGAAGTCGCGCTTGTCCCGTTTGTGGAGGCCGCGGTTGTAATAAGCGGCGGCTGACTTTGGGTCGAGCTCGAGCGCGCGCCCGAGATCTGTAATCGCACCATTCACGTCGCCGCCGTGCGCGCGGACATTGGCGCGCGTTATATAACCTTCGACGTCCTTCGGGCCCAGACCAATCTTCGGCTCGGTGACTGGGGTATCTTTGGGGGATTCGAGATTTTCCCACGCGCGCTCCGACAATTCGAATTCGCCCCCGTTAACCGGCACGAGATAACCGAAGCTTAGTTTGACCTGGCTGGTGGCCGCCGCGGGCACAACTTTGTCACCTTCCAACTTCAATGACGCTTCGAAGCCGTGCAGCAGCACGCTCTCGTTTTTGTCGTAAAGCGGTTTGGCAAACCGCAACCTCGTCGACGTTCCCTTCGAATTTGGCGAGCGCGCGTCGAAGAACCATTGCGCGCGACCATCGTCTTCGGACTTGCTGACAAACTTGACACTGGCGGGCACGGGATTGAACGCCGCCTCGACCAGTTTGATCCAGCCGTCGAATTTCCGCGCGGTTTGTTTGCTTACTGGCTGGCCAGTTTCGCCCCAGTCGTTTGATTTCAACCACGGCTTTCCATGTTTACGGGCGAACGTGCCCTCGTCGCAACGAATCCGTTCCGGGCCGTTGTCCGGATATCGATCATAAGCGAATGAAACGGGCAAGGTCGCGATCGCGACGACGTGGACGCCGGCGTAAAATTCCCGGCTATAAGCGAGATTATCGGCGACCACCTTGGCGTCGCCTTGGGCGCGTAAACTGGGCGCGGCAAAGCTCAGAACCGAAATGATGGCGACAATGAAGGGGTTTGTTTTCATAACGAGCTGCCGGAAACCCCGGCCGACGTGCCGGATGCCGGTCTAAGTCCGGTAACGCGGGAAGAAAAGCGAAATTTTCGCGTCACATCTAATCGGCGTGTTTAGCGAAACAGTGAACGCGTTCGCGGTTTACGATTCGCGAGTCTTCGGGGACTCGATCCGAATTCAGGGCTTTGCCGGAGACGAAGTCGGATACGATTTCCAGCGATGTTCCAACGAGCCGTCGTCCGAGGCTCCGGCGATCACGGTGCTTCCGCTGCCACTCCTTTGAATCGGCGCAGGATTTTTCGCTTGTTCTGGGGGCGGTGGCGCCGGGCGTCTGGCTCTCGGCGGCGGAGTGCTGCCAGCCGAGAACGAAGGAATGAAATCGGACGGCTCGTATCCCATGTAGTAGGCAGCAGCAACCGCAATCACGAGCAAGGCGAACAGTTTCTTCATTCGGCGTCGGACTCGTAAAAAAGCACTAATTGCGCCAGCGATTGCTGCGGTTTGGCGCTTCAGAAGTTTCCCAATTGGCGAAACCAGCGGAGAGCGAGCCGGACCTGAGAGGGATCGACTTCGTGGCCGCCGGCGAACGATTCAACCCGGACCCGTTTGAATCCGGTGTTCACCAGCAAAGCGCGGACGTGCTCGTGTTTGAACGGCGGCGCGATCGGATCGCTGATTCCGCTACTGAGCCAGATAGGAATGTTCAAGAAGTCGGATGGGGGATGATAAGTTTTGTAAGCAACGCTGATTCGATCGTCATTGATCCCGGCCAGAAAAAATCCGCAAATCTTGACCGGGTTCGTGCTCGCGAGCATGGCGGCGAGAAAACCGCTCCGCTTGGCGCCACCCGAAAGTCCGGCGAATGCGACTGGCCAGCGCGCTGATTGCGGCCATTCCTTGTGCATCATTTGGAGCGCGGCGCCGACGAGTGCGACCCGCCACGCCTCCGAATCTTCCCGCGGCACAATCGTCGCGTCGGCCGCGAGTACGATCCAGCCTTCCGAAATGCCGGCGTCCTGGTAGAACGGCGCATCCATCGCGTTGGTGCGATGGTAATCGGATGTCGATACAATGATTAAGATTGGCCAAGTCCGCGCGGGATCGAATCCTTTCGGAAAGCTAATCAGCGCCCGGCCCGTGGTCGGCCGGGCATTGCCGCCGGCTGCGGCGTAATCCTGAAAATATTTGTCAATCGGGAAACGGATGTCGAGAGTCGCGCCCGGTCGAACGGTTTGCCCGGCAAGCGTTCGCGCTTTTGCAAATATTCGCTCCGAAGCAGTAGAAGAGAACCGCAACCAATGCGATCGAAACGCTCCGTCTCACGTCAAACAATCAATTAAGAGCGATCGATTTGTCCAATCCCTCCTGAAGCCGCCAGGAAGTTATTTCGGCTGGGTTCGAGGCTGAATTACCCGCCGATTGGTAGATGCGGCTGCTGAACCGGGCTCCGTCGCCTCGCTGGGACGGGAGAATTGCTCCGGTGCATGATGTGCCGTCATTTGAAGCTTGAGGGCTGATGGCGGCTCGTGCTCAGGGTGACCGATGCGCTTCTTAAGCAAGTCAAGATCGCGGCGGACTCTTCCCTTATCAGTGCAATAGAGCATAGCAGTCTCTTCGGTAATCTCGTTCGCTTCGAATGCCTTTAGCACGCAGTGGTCGAACGAGTGCCAACCGAAGGTTGTTGCCGCTTCGATGATTTCGTTGAAAGTTTTTCCCTCACTCTCTCCATATCGAATCGTTTCTCGTGTTCTTAAGCTGCTGCCCAGGACCTCGGTGATTAACAATCGGCCGCCGCTGGATTTTGGAACGAGCCGTTGGCTGACAATGTAGCGAACGGTATCGGACAAGCGGTAACGCAATTGTTCTTCTTCATCTTGGGTGAAGAAACCCAGAATGCGGTTGATCGTCTGACCGGCATTGATTGTATGCAGAGTGCTGAAAACCATGTGTCCGGTTTCGGCCGCAGTCAGCGCGATCTCCATCGTTTCCCGATCGCGAATTTCACCGACTAGAATGGCCTTTGGCGCCTGGCGCAACGCCGCGCGCAAGCCTTGAGCGAAGTTATAAAAATCTCGTCCGAGTTCCCGGTGACTGATCGCGGCCCGAACGTGTGGATGCAGAAATTCGATCGGATCCTCAAGGGTAACGATGTGAATGGGCTGAGTTTGATTGAGCTCGTTAATGAGCGCCGCAAGGGTGGTTGTTTTGCCGCTTCCAGTCGCTCCCGTGACCAGAACGATCCCGTTTTTCTCCTTCACGATTTCGGGAAAAACCGGCGGCAGACCCAGCTCGGCCAAGGTTGGCACCTGCGCCTGCAGCTTGCGCATGACAATGGCGCGATGATTGTTTTCTCTGTAAATATTTACGCGGAAACGGGCAACGCCTTCGACCACGTAGCTGCAGTCGCACGAACCGGTGGAGTCGTAATCGGACAATAAGCGCTGGTCTTTGGCGGTGATATGTTCGGCTAGCGCGTCGATAAAAACCGATGTGATCGGCGAACTGGCCGCGTCAATTGCAAACGGGATCAAACGCCCGTCCACTTCAACAAGGGCAGCTTTACCGGTAATGAAAAGAAGGTCCGATACTCTTTCTCCGGTTTTGAGCATGGCCCGGATCAGGGCATCGACTTGCGCTTTGTCCATTGCTCTCGGGCTGAGGGAGCTAGGATTGTGCCGGACGGAGGTCGTTCTACCGCGCGGGTAGTGTCCTAATTTGAAGGCGGGCTCGTTATTGGGGAGGACCGCACTTAACGACATACAGCGTGAGAACGAGGATCAAAGAGCCTATCAAGATGCCGTACAGGGGAATCATCGACCACCATTTCTCAGGAGGAGGGCGCATTAGTCGTTCACGCCTTTAGTCTTGTCCGCTCGACCTTTGCTGGCAATCGCCACTTTAACGGCGGTCTGCGCTGAATCGACAGGCGGCTTTTGCTGATCGAGATCAGTGTCTCGGATGATCTTGGCGAAGCGTTTTAGATTGACTTTCGGGTTCCGATTTAAATAATCGGAAACATGCGAGGGAGGCTGTTCTTGGGAATGATTGCGTGTCTGCTGCTTATGTCCATCATTGCCTCCGCTGACGCGCAGCAATTGCAAAAAGTCAGTACGGACAATGCCGGCTTCACGACTTTACCGATCAACCAAGACGGCGCGTTGCTAGATCCCACGGTGCCTGCGCATGGTCCAGGCACCACGGCCGCTGTTCCGGAACCTTCGACAATCGCGATTGCCTCCGCTGACGCGCGGCAATTGCAAAAAGTCAGTACGGACAATGCCGGCTTCACGATTTTACCGATCAACCAAGACGGCGCGTTGCTAGATCCCACGGTGCCTGTGCATGGTCCAGACATCACGGCCGCTGTTCCGGAACCTTCGACAATCGCGATGCTATTTCTGGGCTCCGGTTGCGCCGGCGCGCTCTGTGCTTTCCGCCGGCGCCGGAGCTAGTTCTTCATCCAGCTTCGCTAGCCCTGCGGGTAGTGCATCATTTTGAAATTGGCAATCGGTTTTGAGCCGTGCCAGCTTGCCGATGATTGAAAACACATCTGAAAGGCAAAAAGTTTGATCTCGCGCAGCTTGGCAAAGCAATTGTAGATGCGGTCACAGAGCCTTAACGGAAGCAGCAGAGGGCATCGTCAAATAAAATTAGGCGAGTAAAGCACGACCCAAAGCGCCGGAAATCACGCTGAATCTGTCATTTGGCGTCTGATAAATTCTTCTAACACGTCCGGTGCGACGCGATGTCAAAACCGGGGAAAACGGGCGGGAGTTTTCTCCCGCCCGCCGTGCTGTCCCCCGAACGAGCTACATGCACATATGTGTGCTTGGGTCGGACCAATCGCTTTGGCCGGTTGATCCGCCGAGTGCGCGGACTTGGGCCGTGTAATTCTGACCCGGCGTGAGTCCGTTTAACTCGATGTGCTGCGAATCGCCGGTGAACACGCTCGGCAGCCAATCGCCGGTCGCGCCTTTGATGCGACCTTCGTATAGGCTGGTGTTTTTCACCGGTTTCACGCTCGCCACGAGCTGACCGCTCACGCCGTTCTCGATCACAAGCTCGGTCGGTTGATCGAGCGGGCTCTGTGTTCGGTTGGTGCTCGCGGCTTGGAAGCCCGAGCTGAGGAGAACGGCCATGTCGTTGTTGCAGTTTATTTGCACATAAGCAGCGATTTGACGCAGCATGCCCAACAGGACCTGCCTCTGATTGTTCTTTGCCGCGGTATCGGGCGGACCGCCCGTCGTGGCGTCTGATATTTTTTGTTCGAAATCCGCGCGTGCGGTTTCGAGGTTCGCCAATGTGACCGGCGGCGTCGGGTACGTCGCGTTACCAGTCATTTGGTCTTTGATGGTTTTCGTGAAGTTATCCAGTTCTTTGTCGGGCAACTTCGCGAAGCCGAGTGAGACTCGTAATTGAGCCATAATATTTTTTGCTCCGTTGCGATAGCGAAAGCGCCCGAGACTGGCGGCCATTCATGAAAATCCGGGGGGACTTTTGCTATCTAATGGTTTGTTCTGTTTAGGGGGAGGCGTTCGCTTCACTTCCCTGCCGCGAAACGCCACCGTTTCGGCACCGATGCTGAGTAGGGCGGTGGCTGGCGTCAATGCCAAATTTTGCCCCCCTAAAGAGCCGAAGTCCGAGCCGAACTGGCGTTCGGGCCTCTCAAAAACGCGAAATTCGCATTTTTGCGCTGCTCGTGGGCTCCAATAAAACTTTCTTCGTCACAAAGAAAAGCTTCTCTGAGGCAAAGAAAACTTTCCATGGAACGAGGAAAGTTTTGTTTGGAACGGATAAAACCGCGGTCCCGACGGTTAAAACTTTGTTCGAAGCGAATAAAACCGTTTTCGAAACAAAGTAAGCTTTCCGCAGAGCGAATAAAACTTTATCCGGGGCAAAGAAAGCTTTCTCTGAAACCAATAAAGTTTCCTTCGGAGCCAACAAAACTTTACTTGTTTCAAGTAATACGGTCGCGGCGACGAAGAAAATCTTTCGCGGCTTAGACAAAACTTTACAGGAGCCGCAGAAAACAAATCTGAAGGCGACTCACGTAGCTACGTTCACATCCGCAGCCTTCCATTTAATCTCATTCGTAGATAGTCCAGAGTTTGGGGCCTACTTTTTTGAAAACGCCGCTGTGCGCATACAGCATCCGAGGAATTGAGCGCCTCTGAACCGGACGTCTTTTCGCGATCGATGAGTGCAATTCACTCTCGTCGAGCGGACGCCCAGCCCGCTTGATTTCGTCGGCAGCGATTTCTGTTATCGTGCGCGTTTCGATATTGTGCCACCGGGCAAGAGCCCAGAAACCAGACTGCGCGACAGGGACGAATCGCGGATCTTGGCAGAGTATATTTGTTACTGATTCGCGTTGTGTTGGATTCCTTTTGTAGCCGAACGACACAGCCCGGCGACCCATTTCGTGATAATGAAGCGGCTTGTCTGCTCGAATGAGTATTTGTTCGTAGTGGTCTGCTCGCCGCATCATGCTTCTGTGCGGAGTCCTGTATCGGTTCCCAACCTTTTCGATGTTTTTTGCGTATCGCATTAACGCCCGAATCCTGTCCTCACTTAAACTGCGCAGCCGTGCACGTGTCCTGATTTGCTCCGTAATCTGTTGAAGGGTAAGTCCTGCGGGGTGATGGGATGCTAGAATCTTTTGAATCAAACGGGCCGCGATATTCAGCCGCGTCACATCTTTGTCCGAAGCCAGCACGATGATTGAACCCAATGTCGATTTATTGAAATCGAAGCGCCGCAGGCCAAGAATTTCTAAGACGAACGACTCCATCTGGCCGAGTTCGGAGCGCCGCATCCTCCATGTACGGGCAAGCAGTGAGTCCCATTCGCTGAGGGGTAGGATTCCTTCCGATCGTTCGTTCAACTTTGTTGAGAGGACTCGTAGAGGACGTGAAAATTCCGGACGGATACGAAAGGTGCACCTACGGTACGTGTCCTCGATCAACACTTCGCGGAATCTTCGAATCATCTTCTTAAAGGCTGTTTGCGCCGCCTGCTTGCTGATTCCAACGCTGCGACCGATTGCCGCGAGCGACATCTTCCGCGGCGATTCCGTTAGCATATACTGCTCGAGAATAACGCATGCATTCGGGCTAAAGCGGCGCTCAGCAATTGATAACGCTACGTGGGGCAATCGTTCGAGGAAGGCTCTCGGGGACCAGACTCTGCGGCGCTCCCCCGGTAAAAAGACGCCAGTCGTGAGTGGGTTCTCTTGCACGGCACAATTTAATGTAAAGTTGCGAAATTTGCATTGACTTCGGACCAGGCAACGCCCCCTAGATCATCGAGGTTTGATAGACGCAATTAAAACCGCTGAAGAATTTTGCGCGGGTGTGGAATCCGCGCTCCAAGATTCAGCTCCCTTGTCTGATCATGACAACAAGGAGCTACGCACTAAGCTTGGGCTTTGTCGTAATTTGACCGCTTACGTGCGGTCCCTTGCCGACCATAGCGTCGATAATCCTGCTGTCCGCGACGGTCTCCGAAGCCTGATCACCGCGATGATTTGGGTCGCCTTCTACGCCAGATCGTCTATCAACTATCGCCTGTATCGAAAATTGGTGACCGTCGAAGCATTGTTCACTAGCGTATTGATAGAGCAGATTCCAAAATTCCCGCGAAATGGCAGCTCACAACGTCCGCAAGAATAAGACCATATTCATAGTCGGTTCGATTTGCTTTGGTGTGCTGGTCGCCGAGGCACACGAACCGATTTACGACGCGGATATTGTACGCGGTTTCTACGAATCGGCCCGGTGTATCAGAACCGATCAGCCGCCTTCCCGCTGGTGTTTGGAGTTCGAAAAGTTTCTTAAATCCCGCGCCCATGCCACGCCGGCATTTGTACTCGGCGCTAGTTTCGGCTTCAGCTTTCGAAGCGAATCAATCGCTGAGGCTACCGGTGCCTCCGAAGCCGAGCTACGCCGTGTCGCTGCGTCCGCGACGGTGAGCCGCGTGCAATATGAAGCAATGAAGAAGTCTTTGAATCTAACCGACAAGGACGTGATCATGGTACTAGGGATCCGACCTGCGAAATTCGACGCTTGGAAGGCTAGAGCAACAACGGCGGATCCGGACGGGTCCGTTACGCGCGCAGCACGTGCGATCGACTTGTGACGCCTGTGATCTCCTCGCTCAGCGACGCCGTGATTGGCTTGTTAACAGGTAGATGAGCAGACCCACGGTGACACAGAGACAATCAAGGGCAGTCGTCATCGCAGCACGGTAATAACACTTCCGCCGTCGAAATTACAGGCCGAATTCCTAGGGCAAGGACACGCTCCGTGAATGGGCAAGAACGCACGGACCGCTTTTCTTTTTCGCGGATTTAGTTCAATGATGACGGCTTCAAATGCCAGCAATCGGGATTACCGGGGGAGTTTCAACAGGCAAAAGCACTTTCTGCCAATGTCTGCGCGAAATCCTGCCCACCGCGAGATTTTTCGATGCCGACCAGGCCGCGCACGATCTGGTCGATCTCGACGAGGTTAAACAGGAGTTGCTCAACGAGTTTAGGTTCAGCATTTTTTCTCCCGGCGGTGACTTGAATCGGGCCGCTCTTCGAGCGATAGTTTTCCAGGACGCCGCCAAAAGGCAGGCGCTCGAAAAGATTCTCCATCCGCGGATCCGTCAGCAATGGAGAACTGAAGCGGACAAGCACCGCACATCTCCCGAATTTTTCTTTGCAGACATTCCTCTTCTTTATGAAACCGGCGGTGAAACCCTATGTGACCGCGTGGTCGTGGTCGCGTGTTCGCATGACATCCAGCTGGTCAATCTCATGCGGCGAATGGGGATTGAGGGCGGCGCTGCCGAAGCAATGATCAAATCGCAGATGCCACTCGAAGAAAAAATTAAGCGAGCGGATCACGTTGTCTGGAACAATGGCGACAAATCTGTTCTCGAGAAGCAGGCGGCGAACTTGGTGGACCTCTGGCGTCAGGAAAAATGGACGAGTTAAAAAATGTAGAGGCAGGTCCGAGCTCGCCACAGGACGAGTCCGTCCGACTGGCGGACCGGACTGGCATTGTGCCGGCTGCAGATCCGACCAGTGCGGCCGGCACGGCCGCCACTACAAAAGAAGGTGCCGACACGGCCGTCGCTGCAGCTCCGCGAGAGTTGAGTATCAACGAACTGGAAAAGCTCGATGATCTCTTTCCCATCGCGCGCGACTTCAATTTGCATCTGCATCCCGCGCGCACCCGGCACCATCACATTCTTGATATCGCGCGTGCTGCCTTGGGCCAGGGCGCAACGGTGACCGCTGAAGGTTTTCTCGACCAAGTCGGCGACTCGTTCGGTTTGCTTCGTTATCCAGAGCTGAATTTTTTGCCCGTGCCCGAAGACGCTTACGTTCCTCGCGCCGCCCTTGATCTTTATCGCTTGCGGCCCGGTCAACACGTTTGCGGCAAGCTTCGTCTCCCGCGCGATCGGGAGAAGGGTCTCGTGCTCGATGACGTTCTTATCATCGAAGGCGAGCCAGCGGAGAAATGGAGCGAGCCGACTGATTTCGAAAAACTGACCCCGCAGTTTCCGCAAGGCCGGATCATGCTTGAAAATCCTAAGACGAATTCAATCTGCGCCCGCGGAGTCGATCTTCTGGCGCCGCTTGGCCACGGTCAGCGCGGGTTGATCGTGGCTCCGCCCCGCGTGGGCAAAACGATTTTGCTCAAGGAAATCGCCAAGGCGATCCGGGTGAATCATCCCGAGATCGTTTTGATTTTACTTTTGGTGGACGAGCGGCCGGAAGAAGTGACCGATTTGGAGCGCGAAATCGATTGTCAGATCTATCATTCCAATTTTGACGAGAACGTGCAGCGGCACGTCCAGGTCGCGGAGTTGGTGCTCGAGCGTGCAAAACGTTTAGTCGAAATGAAAAAACACGTCGTGATCCTGCTCGACAGTCTTACGCGTCTCTCGCGCGGTTATAATAGTTTGCAGCCGGGCAAGGGACGGACCATGTCTGGTGGCGTCGAAGCCAAGGCGTTGACCAAGCCGAAGAAATTTTTCGGCAGCGCGCGCAACGTAGAAGAAGGTGGCAGTTTGACGATCCTCGCCACCGCTCTGACCGAAACCGGCAGCCGAATGGACGAGTTGATTTTCGAGGAATTCAAAGGCACCGGAAACATGGAGCTTCATCTCGACCGCGCCTTGCAGGAAAAACGACTTTATCCCGCGATCCATCCGTTGCTCTCGGCGACGCGGCGTGAGGATCTACTTTATCACCCGGAAGAGTGGGAGCGGGTCCAGCTTCTGCGAAAAGCGATGGCCGAGCTCCCGCCGATCGAAGCGATGGAAAAATTGATCGACAACATGAATGCGACCAAAACCAACGCCGAGCTGCTCTTGAGCGGACTCAAATGACCGCCGAGAAAAATCCGAATGTCGAATGTCGAAATTCGAAACAAGTCCGAATGATCAGAAATTTCAAACAAACGATATCCATTACACCCAGCGGTATTCGATTTTCGGGCTTTGAGATTGTTTCGGATTTCGGGTTTCGGATTTCGAGCTTCGCTCAGCAGATGGTCAGGCAAAGTTGATCGCGACGTCACCACAACTCACGGATTTAATCGACGCGATCACGCCCCATGATCGTGTTGCGATCGACACCGAAGCCGACAGTCTCCATTGCTACCGCGAAAAGCTTTGTTTGCTGCAAATCAGCGTTCCGGGGCGCGATGCAATTGTCGATCCCCTGGCCAAGCTTGATCTTGGACCGCTTCGGCAAGCGCTGGCCGAAAAGGAAATTGTGCTCCACGGGGCCGATTACGATCTTCGATTGCTTCGCCGAAACATGGATTTCGTGCCGAAACGGATTTTCGACACCGTCATTGCCGCGCGGATGATTGGGATTTACGAATTCAGTCTGGCCGCTCTGGTGAAACGTTATTTCGATATCGAGCTTGCGAAAGGCTCGCAGAAAGCGAATTGGGCTCAGCGGCCGCTCTCCAACAAAATGGCCGAGTATGCCATCAACGATACGCGTTACCTGCTTTCGCTGGCAGAGCGTTTGGAAAATGAGCTGCAGTCCCTCGGTCGAATGGTTTGGTTTCGTCAATCTTGTCAGCGCGCACTCGATTTCTCCGCGTTCGATCGAGAGCGCGATGTTGATGCGGCCTGGCGAATTAGCGGAGCTGGAACGTTGCCGGGACCCGCGTCGGCAATTTTGAGAGAACTCTGGAACTGGCGCGAGCGGGAGGCGGAAGTGGTCGATCGTCCGCCCTTTCATATTTTGCAAAATCGCGAGCTGATCGAGTCTGCGGAGAAATTCGCAGCCGGCGGATCGCCGGATTACAAACATTTTTCGGAGCGTCGGCGTCGTGGATTTCGGGAAGCAGCCGAGCGGGCCCTAAGTTTGCCGGAGAAAGATTGGCCGGTGCGTCCAAAGCGTTCCGGAACGCGACCGACGGCGGAGGTAATCAAACGGACCGAAAAACTTCGCCACAATCGCGATCACGCGGCGAAGGAGCTTCACATAGAAAGTTCTTTCATTGCCCCACGCGCAACATTGGAAGCCATCGCCGCCGACCAATCGCGCGCCGATGCGCTTCTTGTTCCTTGGCAACGCGAGTTGTTAGGAATTTAGCGACTACGGAATTACCCTCGCGCTTAGAATTTCGCAGTCCTGCCCGTAGTCTTTCTCCACACAATTTGTGAAATAAATCATTTTGCCGTCCGGCGACCAGCGCGGCGCGGTGCCTCGTCCCTCGGTGTTGGCGACCAATCGAACATTTGTGCCGTCGGCGTTCATGACGAAAATCTGATAACCGTGTCCGCGCCGATTCGATGCGAACACGATCTGTTTGCCGTCCGGCGACCACGCCGGCCAGCCGTCGAAAAACGGATTGTTGGTTAGATTGCGCTGGTTCGATCCATCGCTGTTAGCCAGGAACACTTCCGAATTTTCGTCGCCGATGATTTTTCGGAACACGATCTGATGCATATCGGGCGACCATGAGCCGTAGGTGTTGATCCCGCCGGTGATGAGTTGAGTGACCTTTCTCGTCGCGAGCTCAATCGCATAAATCTCGGCGGTGTTTTTCTTGGGCGGCTGAAGATCGTCATTGGTGCAATAAATGATCCGCTTGCTATCGGACGACCAGTTCGGATGGATGGTATTCTGTTCGAGCGGAGTCAGCACTTGAACATCGGTCCCGTCAGCACGCATGACCGCGATTCTGTTGTGACCACCTGATATCTGGACAAAGGCAATTCGCGTCCCATCGGGCGACCAGGATGGATCCTCATGGTCGGCATCGTCGCGAGTGAGCTGCGAACTGTTCCGGCCGTCAATGTTCATCGTGAATAACTGTTCCTTGCCGGAAATCACCGAAATGTAGACGAGCCTCTTGCCGTCGGGCGATGGTGAGGGATCGAAGTTCTGGGCGTGGGTGATTTGGACAGGGATAGCCAATGGTAGATCAGCGCCCTGAGCGCCGATTGGCAGAAGGGAAAATCCGATCAGTAGAAGAACGCGCAGCATCCGGGTCAGTCGACGTATTTTTGAGCGATCGGCATCCGGCGGCCCAGACCGAAGGCGCGCGATGTGACTTTCAATCCGGGCGCGGCTTGTTCGCGTTTATATTCGTTGAGATCCACGCGGCGTTGCACCCAGCGCACAGTTTTTTCGTCAAATCCGCGCCCAATAATATCGCGAGCGCTCAAATTTTCTTCGACGTACAGCCGAAGAATCTCGTCGAGGATTTCGTAAGGAGGAAGGGTGTCCTGGTCCTTTTGGTTTGGTTTTAATTCTGCGCTTGGTGGTTTCTCGATGGTGGCCCCTGGAATGATTTCCTTTTCGCGGTTTATCCAACGCGCCAGTTCGTAAATCATCGTTTTAGGCACATCGCTGATCACAGCCAGGCCGCCGGCCATGTCGCCGTAGATCGTGCAATAACCGACGGAGAGCTCGCTTTTGTTGCCGGTGGAAAGCACCAGGTGGCCAAATTTGTTCGACAAGGCCATTAACGTCATCGCGCGCAGACGCGGTTGCATGTTTTCCTCGGTCTCGTTCTCCGGTAGCCCTGAAAAGATTTCCTTAAACTGACTTTTGAAAACCGCAAATGTTTCGGCAATCGGACTGTGTAGCAGCTTGATCCCGAGATTGTCCGTGAGCTTTCTTGCATCATCGACGCTTCCGCGCGACGAATATTGGCTCGGCATTGAAACCCCCACTACGTTTTCGGGGCCTAGCGCATGCACCGCAATTGCGGCGACCACCGCCGAATCGATGCCGCCACTGAGTCCGAGCACGGCCGATTTGAAATTGCATTTTCGCAAGTAATCGCCCAGGCCTAACGAAAGCGCGTGGAAAAGCTGTTCCGGAACCGGACTTTCACGAAATTCGATTACGTCCTTTGAATCTGTATCGATGATTTGTTCGTGTTCGCGGAAGCCAGGCAGCCGCGCGATCAATCCGCCGGTCGAATTTACTGCAATCGAATTGCCATCAAAGACCAACTGATCGTTGCCGCCGACCATGTTGCAGTAAAAAATTGGGCGTTTGTAAGTGCGCGCGAGCGTCGCAACCATCTCGTATCGAATTGCCGGTTTATGCAGGGTGAACGGGGACGCGCTCAAGTTCAGGATTATTTCCGCACCCTGCTCAATCAGACTCCGGGTCGGCTCGCAATCGTAGAGCGGGCGGGGGAGATAATGTTCGGTCCAGATATCTTCACAAATGGTGACGCCGATTTTCTTTCCGCCGCATTCGAAGGGCTCGACGTTCGCCGCGGGCTGAAAGTAACGGTCCTCGTCGAAGACATCGTAAGTTGGCAAAAGCGATTTGTGGGCGACGCGAATTGGTTTATCGCGCTCCAGCAATGCGGCCGCATTGTGAAACGGGCGGCCGCGACCTTCGTTTCGGTCGACGAATCCGACCAACAGGGCAGTGTTCCCGATGCGAGAATGAAGTTGTTTCACCATTTCGAGCGTTTCGGGAACGAACCGCGACTTGAAAACGAGATCCTGGGGCGGGTAACCGGTCACCGCGAGCTCGGGCGTTATGACAAGATCAGCGCCGGCAGCGGCCAGACGCTCGTAGGACTGGACGATTTTGTCGAAGTTGCCGTGCAAATCGCCAACCGTCAGGTTTAGCTGTGCGAAACCGATCTTCACGAAGGCAAATTAGACGCCTGCGTGGCTCGGGCAATATCCGTTTTGCGGCGCCCGTTAGGGTTGGGACATCACCGAGTGGTGCTGATAGCCCTTGTTGAGAGCGTCGTCAGCGCCTTCCACAAAGACTTTTGCCCACTGGATAAGGGCGGCGGCCAGAAAACCGGCGAAGGCGCAAATGATCACTTTCTGGAAAAACGTGGAGTGCACAGGGCTTGTACAGCAGTGACGGTGCCAGAGAGGGCAATCTTTATCGTTCCCTGGAGCAAATCGTAATTTCCGGCACGAGAGTTGCGATCTTTTCCGGCAATGCCCAACCCGGTTCAAACTCAACCTGTTGACAGCGACGTCGAACAGTTATCTCGATTGCTCGAGCTTGAGTTGATTCAGAAGCGAGCGACTTGGAAGCAGGCAAAGGAACGCAAGAAATCGCTCCGCTCCCTGGCAGTTCTGTTTGTGTTTCTTTTGATTGCCGGTTGTTTGCTCGGTTTTTTCTTCGCATTCAACCGAGTGAACGAGAAGCGGCAGAGTCGTCCGGCCGTCACGACTTCCGGTCGTTAGCCCGACCGCGGGCCCCAACTATTCCGTGATCAGCTGAACTTCCGGACCTTCGCGCTTTTTTGCCTCGGCCACTCGGGTTCCGGTTTTGCGATCGTTGATGACGAAAGTGTTGTTGTCGCCCAATTTCGACCATGGGCCGCGCGGGACGTCTTTGAATTCGACGAACTGCCAGTCGGTCACGTCGGTTTCGTTTAGACCAAGATAGTCACGGACTGCCGGTGAAACATCGAGGCCAGCGCCCTTGTTGAGATTAGGTTTGGGCCGCTCGTTGCCGAACACGTATTGCCAGTGATCGGTGCGAAACGGTCCAGCGTCCTCCCACTGCGCGTAAGCGACCTTGTTTCCTTTGCGAATCGCAATCCAGCGGTCCTTGCAAACCGAGACGCCCGGTCCCTGGTAAGCTTGGTTGAACCACGGAACGACCCGGGAGGCTTCGGGACGGTGGCCGGTTGCCGCTTTGTCGTTGTAGGGAAGTGCGCAGTAAAATGGATTCTGCCGCGGCGTAAATTTCGCAGGCGCGTAATCGCTTCGATGCGAAGGACTCGGGTCATCAAATCCGCCGTAACTTTTCGACCACTCTTTGTCCCATGAGCTGGCCCGATTCGGCACCGGATTATTCTCGGTCGGCTTTTCGCCGATCCAGAAAACTGTGGTCACAATCTGCTGTTTCCAGGGATAACCTTCACCCGGTTCCGGCGGCGCCGAGCGCAACCGGTTCGGCGCGAACACCAGTGAATTAATAGTAACAATCGGTTCACCCTCCGATTTTTGCGATTTCTTGGTGAGCTTTGATTTTGTCGGCTCGGCTTTCGTCACCGCGCCATGAGCGAAAAGCGAAGTGATCGACGAAAGCAGGGCGGCGACCGTGTGAGTGATTTTTCCGGGCTTCATGCAACAAGGGCAGCACAACGCGCTGCTTATGGTTGGACGCGCCGCCAGATTAAAAAATTCGAACTAGATAACGAAAGGATCTGAGATTCGAATCAGCGACGCGATCGGAATCTCCGGTGCGAACTGCCCTTAGTCAACGAATTTTCCGGGATTCAAAATACCATTCGGGTCGAGAACCGCCTTAATCTCGCGATGCAAATCGCGAATCGGCTCAGTGGTTGCCTCGGGCCACCAACGTTTTTTGGCGAGACCAACTCCGTGTTCTCCGGTGATCACGCCGCCCCAGGCCAACACCTGCGAAAAAAGTGCGTCTGACGCGTGTTCGACTTTTTCGCGCACCGCTCCGTCCCGATTGTAACGGTCGGCCATAATGTTCACGTGAATGTTGCCATCGCCGGCATGACCGAAACACGCGATTGGAAATCCTGACTTCGCGCTCAAACGTTCGGCAAATTCAATAAGGTCGACGATGTGACTGCGCGGGACGACCACGTCCTGATTTAGTTTAGTAAGTCCGGTTGCGCGGAGCGAATTACTGAATTGCCGGCGCAGCGCCCAAAGTTTCTCGCATGCGTCCTCGCCCGTGGCCATCTCGATTGCATTTGGTTTCTTCGCGGCCAGCAAATTCCGAATCGCCTCCGCTTCGCCGCAGACACTTGCCTCCTGGCCGTCAAGGTCGACCAGCAGATGAGCGTTGCCGGCGGGAACAAGGGCGTGGCCCAGGTCCTTTCGCGCGGCTTCGAGAGTAAAGCTGTCTGCGATCTCGACCGCAGCGGGCAAAAAACCGCCCGCGAAAATTTCCTGAACTGTCTCGGCCGCGTCCGGCATTTTCGCGAACGCCGCGGACAACGTTGCCCGGGCGGGCGGTAACGGCAGCAATCGAACCGTGACTTCAGTCACGATGCCGAGCATTCCCTCCGATCCGACGAAGAGCCCGATCAAATCGAAACCGGTCTTGTTCTTATGAACACGGCCACCGGTTCTGAGAGTGTCGCCGTTCGCCAGCACAACTTCGAGGCCGAGCACATAATTTCGAGTAACTCCGTATTTCAAACAACGCGGTCCGCCGGCGTTGGTCGCCACGTTGCCGCCAATGCTGCAATCTTTCATGCTCGCCGGATCGGGAGGGTAGAATAATTTCTGAGCTCGCGCCGCTGCCTTCAGGTCGGCAGTGATCACGCCGGGTTCGACGACAGCGACAGCGTCGGCAAAATCGACCGCCTTGATCCGATTCATTCGCATCAGGGAAAGTGCGATTCCCTTTTTGACGGGAACACAGCCTCCGACGTAACCGAATCCCGCGCCGCGTGCCGTCACGGGAACTTTTTTTGATGACGCAAATTTCAGCAACTTGGAAACATCCGAGGTCGACTTTGCAAAGACAACGACTTCGGGCGCTTCGGCAGCAAACCACTTATCGCCGCTGTGGGCGGCGAGAGTTTCGTCATCGTCGGCGACACCGTCGCTTCCGAGCAACTGCCGCAGTTCGTGGGCAACGTTCATGGCGATCAAGCTTGGTCGCAGAGCAGTTGTAGGGCAAGCGCCCCGCTTGCCGACGCGTTCGAAGAACGCGTTCCACCCTAATTGATCGGGACGATCCGGTAATGGCGCGATTTTTCGCTGTGCCGCTTCAGCAGTTTCTTGCATTCCGGCGGGATCACCGGAATTTCGTAACTCTTGCCGGCGAATGTCCTCACGGCGTCGATGCTTTCAAAACGGAGGAGAGTAATGAACTCGACCTCTTCGTTTTCCGCATCGCGAATGAAAATCTCGGCACCCTTGTAACCGGGAATGGCCCGTTTTGCGATTTCAAGCAAGACCTCTTCGCGCAATAGCTTTTCGTACTTCTCCGCGTTCTCACGGGTTGTCCAACCGTGCCAAATTCGAGCAAGCATTTCGGGGGTCCTTTCGTTCTTGAAAGCAAAACGCGCGCTACATTCCGATAATTTGATAACCGCCGTCCACGTATATGACCTGGCCGGTGATCGCCGCGGCGCCGTCGTTCGCGAGAAAGACACCGGTCGCGCCAAGCTCGCTTGGATCGCAACTGCGTTTTAATGGCGCCCGTTCCTGGTAATGTTTCAGCATTTGAGTGAAACCACTGATTCCGCGGGCGGCCAACGTTTGGACAGGTCCCGCAGAAATGCAGTTCACGCGGATCTTCTTGGGACCTAAATCGTAAGCGAGATATCGAGTGGATGCCTCGAGGCTGGCCTTGGCCACGCCCATTACATTGTAGTGCGGCACCACTTTTTCCGCGCCGTAGTAGGTCATCGCAACTATGCTACCGCCATTGGTCATCATAGGTGCGACTTCGCGCGACAGGGCGACCAACGAATAAGCGCTGATGTCGTGCGCGACGCGAAACGCTTCCCGGGTGGTGCTTACGAAATCGCCTTCCAGAGCTTCTTTCGGAGCGAATGCAACCGAATGCAGCAGAAGATCGACCCGATCGGTCTCACCGCGGACCTTCTCGAAAAATGTTTTGATCTCGGCGTCGCTCGACACGTCGCATGGAAATAACGGAACTTTCTCACCGAATGCAGCGGTCAGTTCTTCCACATTTTCTTTCAGGCGTTCGCCTTGATAATTAAAAATCAGGCGCGCTCCGGCTGCTGCCCACGCTTGAGCAATCGCCCAGGCGATGCTGCGTTTATTGGCCACGCCAAATACAACTCCGATCTTTCCTTCCAATACAGGCTGCGTCATACAAGTCGCTAATATGGGCTACGGTCGCCGCTGTGCGCAAGCGAGGCGCTTGCAGGAAGGCGTTCCAGTTGCCATGATTTCTACCTTAATTTATGAGCACTCGACTCGCTTTAATTACCAGTCTCTTAATTAGTACCGTTTCCTTCGCGCAGGAAGAATCTCCTCCCGCGTCTTCTCCGGCAGGCGGTGCTTCGTCGCCGGCAGCAGCTTCGCCGGCCAGCACAACACCGGCTCTCTCCGCCTCTGTGACACCTGCGCCGTCATCGGGCGCTCCACAGTTGACCGACGTGCTCTTCAAGAATGTCAAAGCGCGCTCGATTGGCCCTGCGGTGATGGGCGGACGCGTCTCCGATATCGCAATCGATCCGCGAAATCCGCTGGTTTTTTATATCGGGCTCGGTCACGGCGGCATTTTTAAGTCCGGCGACGCCGGCGTTAGCTTTGATCCGATCTTTGATAAGCAATCCGATCTCTCGATTGGCGCGATCGCCATTGCTCCGTCGGATTCGGATGTCATCTGGGTGGGCACCGGCGAGGCGAACGACAGAAATTCGTCGGATTGGGGGAACGGCGTTTATCGAACGACTGACGGCGGCGAGCATTGGGCGAACGTTGGACTGAAAGATAGCCGCACTATCGCGCGCATCGTGGTCGATCCAAAAAATCCGGAGATCGCCTATGTGGCGGCGATGGGACATTTGTGGGCCGACGGCGGCGAGCGCGGTCTCTACAAAGCAACCGATGGCGGGAAGAATTGGAAATTGATCCTGCAAGCGGCCGCTCCCCATAACGCGCGCACCGGCTGCGGCGATGTCATGATCGACCCGAATAATCCGCAAACAGTTTACGCCGCGCTTTACGCTCGTCAGCGAACGCCGTGGAGTTTCACTTCCGGACCCAACGCGACCAACGGTGAAGATGTCGGCGGAATTTTCAAAAGCACGAACGGCGGCGGGAGCTGGAAAAAATTAAGCGGTGGTTTGCCAGCACAAACGGGACGCATTGGTCTCGCAATTAGCGCCAGCAAGCCAAACATCGTCATGGCTGTCGTCCAAAGTTTTGAGGGTGGTTCGGGAACGTTGAGCGATTTAAGAAGCAAAAGTGGCGGCGTTTTTCGATCGGAGGACGGAGGAGAGCACTGGACCCGGATGAGCGCGATTGATCCGCGCCCGTTTTATTTCAGCCAAATCCGGATCGATCCCGGAAATGATCAGCGCGTATATCTGCTCCAATTTGCGCTGCTTGTGTCCGATGACGGAGGAAAAAATTTCCGGGAAGATCTTTCCGACAAAGTTCACCCTGATTGTCACGCCTTCGCGATTCAGCCCGGCAGCGCGCCGCCGCCGAAGTCGCCTAAGCCGGAGGACAAAAACAAGCCGCCGAAACCGCCTGTTTGTCAGCGTTTGTTGCTCGGAACGGATGGCGGTCTTTATCAAAGTTTTGCCGGTGGAAAAAATTGGGACCATCTGAACAAATTCCCGGGCGGGGAGTTTTATCGAATCAGTCTTGATGATTCGAAACCGTATTTTCGAATCGCCGGAGGTTTGCAGGACAACGAAAACTGGGTTGGCCCGAGCGGCGTCCAAAGCAAGGAACAGATTCGGAACTGCGATTGGACCGCGCTCGCCGGCGGCGATGGCTTTTACGTTTTGTTCGACCCGACCGATCACGACACGTTTTACGCCGAGAGCCAGGGTGGGGAAGTGCACCGGATTAATTTGCGCAACGGCGAACTGCGCCGTTTGCGCCCGGAACCGTTCGAAGGCGCGGAGCGTTATCGGTTTCATTGGAATTCGCCAATGATCATGAGCAAGCACAAGCCCGGTGTGATTTATCTCGGCGGCAACTGTGTCTTCAAGCTGACCGATCGCATGGAAAAATATTCCGTGATCAGTCCGGACCTGACCCACAACGATCCGAACAAGACGAACGCGGTCGGTAGCGGTGCGGAAAGTTATGGTGTCGTGTTTTCTCTCGCCGAGTCTCCCAAGAAGGCGGGCCTGCTTTGGGCGGGAACCGACGACGGACGTCTTTGGGTCACCGACAACGATGGCGGCAAATGGACGGAGCTGACAAACAATCTGCCCGAGCCTGCGCGCGGCCAATGGATCGTGCGCATCGAAGCCTCTAACACCGATCAAAACGTCGCTTACGTGGCAACGAACGCCTATCGGTCAGGTGACGATCATCCAATGATTTTGCGGACAAGCGATCTGGGAAAAAGCTGGACATCAGTCACGGGTGACTTGCCGGCCAACGATCCGGTTGAAGTCATCCGAGAAGATTTGGCGAATCCGAAGTTGCTCTACGCCGGGACACACTTCGGAATTTTTGCGTCCTTCGATCAAGGAACGCACTGGTTCCGAATCGGTGACATTCCGCCGGTTCGGGTGGACGACATTCAAATTCATCCACGAACGGGCGATTTGGTTATCGCAACCCATGGCCGCAGCATCGCGATACTCGATGACACGATACCGTTCCGCGAGTTCACGCCGGAAATCGCGGCGAAACCGGCGCAACTGTTTAGCGTGCGCAACGTGACCGGCGCGTATCTCCAGCCGGGCTTTGTCGATTCGAATGGCAAAGGCATTTATCGCGGACAAAATCCGCCGGACGGCGCGATCTTCACCGTTTGGCTCAAAGAATTCACCGGTGACGAAATTAAAATTTCGGTGACGAAAGCGAACGGGCAGCCGGTTGCTAATTTGAAAGCGCCTGGGACGCCCGGATTCACCCGCTTGAATTGGGACCTGCGGCCGACCAAAGACGTCAGCATCGAATACGGCGGGGACGATCCGAAGCGACTGTTGCCGGCGGGCGACTACAACGCGGAGTTAAGTTTCGGTCAGAACAAAGTGAAACAAAGTTTCCACGTCGATCTGGCCGAAGGCATCACGCCGCGTTGATGATGTTGTAGCCACGGCGCTATGCGCCGTTCGACGGGCCACAGGCCCGTGGCTACACCGCAATCGCGTGTCTCCGGCAAACCCCGGAGAGCATTTCCCAAAGCGCGTCGAGAACGCGGCGGACCGATGCGCGCACATTATCGACATTTTTGTCGTCGACGTACCCGCTCAGCATCCCGCGTTCAGTCGCGGAATGTTCTTTGTCGGCCTCGATGTGGACCGAGAAATATTCGTAACCTGCCGGATCGGTAAAACCGTAATACTTCTTCAAGCCGTCGATCTTCGACTCACAAATCGCCGGGATCTGAGATTCGTAGGCGTAGAGCGCAGCCAAACCCTCGGCCGTCGAGCCGTCCCCGCAGACCGAACGAAAGCTCTCGATCAGGTTTGTCGTCTCGGGTTGTTTCTGTGCGTCGATATTCTTAACGCCGAGGCTTTGAGCGAATTGCTTCCAGAGATCGGGATGATTCGGCGATCCGGTTTCTTCATCGATCAAGTTCGACAAAATTTGTTTCCGCGTCGGTTGATCGTCGCACTTTGCGTGCACAGCCGAGAGGTAAGTCGGAAACGCAGCGACATGATGGTAGGACCGCTTCGCATAATCGGTCAGCGCTTCTTTGCTCAGTTCCCCGCGCGCCCAGGCGAGATAGAACGGATGTTTCAAGAGATGCTTTTCCGCGATGTCGCGGTCGATTTGATCGAGATGGTCATTCATAGGATTCTTTCTGAGAATAGCCCAGCGTTTTAACGCTGGGTCAAGTGTCTTATACACCGTTTTGAAGTCGGAAAAGGGGCGGAAGAAGTTCGCCCTATCATTTATCCAAATTCTTTCGTCCCTGTCGGGACTCGGTCGTCTGGAACCTACGCAAACC
This sequence comes from uncultured Verrucomicrobiae bacterium, assembly GCA_963817335.1. Lineage (GTDB taxonomy): Bacteria > Verrucomicrobiota > Verrucomicrobiia > Chthoniobacterales > UBA10450 > AV40. The sequence goes on from CAWFNX010000005.1 coordinate 1,286,191, forward strand.
CCAGCGCTGAAGCGCCGGGCTATTTTCTTGCGGCTTGCTATGCCGATTTCAGAATGTGCTTGATGCCGCGGATGGGGATGACGACCCAGTCGGGCCGGTTGTTAAGCTCGTAACCGATTTCGTAAACCGCTTTGTCGAGAAGATAAGCTTCGAGAAGAACCTGGAAGTCGTCGAAATTCTTCGGGACGAAAACAGCGCCGGAAGTCGCGTCCAGGTAATTCTGGAGAAAGACGCTGCTCATGAGCCGATACCAGATGTCGGCCCAGTGCTCGAGGAACGGAATGTCTTCGGCGCGCATTCCCGGTTGCCAAAGCGCGCTGTAGGCCGCGTATTGAAACGAGCGCATCATGCCGGCGACGTCGCGCAGGGCGGAGCGTTTCAATTTGCGCTCGCTCAACGGTCTTGCCGGTTCGCCTTCAAAGTCGAGAATGACGAAATCTTTTCCGGTGTACAACACCTGGCCGAGGTGGTAGTCGCCATGGATCCGAATTTTGGCGGCGTTGGTTTTCCGATCTAAGAGGCGTTTTTCGCGCGCGAGAATTTCTTTTTCGGTGCGAAGAACCTCCTCGGCTTCACCACGAAGATTGTTTGGCACGTTGTCCAGTCTCTTTCTCAACGATTCGAAATTTCGGCGCAGGAGTGTGCGCATATTTTGATAAACCGAACGCTGGGCCATTGGATTAAATGGCTCGGGCGCGAAGACCGGATCGTCGCGGATCGAGGCGAGCGCGACATGCAATTCGCCGGTGCGCTGGGCGAGCAACTTTGCTTTTTCTGGATAAACGCCTCCCACGAGTTCTTCGATCAACGCAACCTCGGGGGCAGTTTCATTTTGCAATTCTGTTTTGCGGCCGAGGACGCGCTCATAATAGCGGCCGACAGCGTCGAGGGTCAGAGTCCAGGCATCGGCTTCGGCGGAGATGGCGTCTTGCAACAAACAAATGACCGTTGGTTGGGCCTTGTCGCGGCGATATTCGATCGCGCCGCTGAAAGCCGGGACGTTGTCATACTTCGCGCGTTCAGTCAGGAAACGGGTAACTTCGACGTCGGGATTCACGCCGTCCTCCAGTTTTCGGTAAAGCTTGAGGAAGAACTTATCGGCAAAAAGCATCGACGAATTGCTTTGTTCGGCGCCGAGAACGTTTGAAGTCGGAACCGTCGCGACCTTCCCGACGCGCGGACTCAGCGCGCCAACGAGTTTGCCATTGCGACCGCTGGCGTGTTGCCCATCCGACATGAGACGGAAAAGATTTTCGCGAAATTCGCTGTCCCAAACCGCGTCGAACAGAATCGAACCGTCGTCGAAACGCGCGATAACCGCGTGGGGCGCGGTCTGCGAAATATTCTTCGCCTTTTCGGCGGACGCAACTTTGACCGGCAGCGCGTAATTTTCGGTCGGACCGTCCAGATAACTGACTTCGACGACCCACAATTGCGCGGGGTTCGGCTCGGGCGAAATCGTGGAACGCTCGCGGACTCGCAGTTGACGCAACGCCTTGGCCTTGGCGCCGAACCATCGGCAGGTCGTGATGTATTCGGGTAAGATTTCGTTTTCGATTTGTTCGCGTTGACCGTCGGCCAGCAAATTCTCGAGTTCCGGTCCGGCGTTAATCGTTGGGACCACGCGCTTTTTCGCAGCGCGCTCACTTTTGCTCTGGGGCTGCAAAAGAAACCAATAGGACGAGTGCCCGTTCAGACTGAGGAAATACGGCGTCTTCTTAATTGGCGGAAAAGGGCTGCGCCCGATGATTTCCATAGGGACCGACCCTGCGAATTTGGAAAGGTCGAGCTCGGCACATTGCGAGAACCGAGAGAGATTTACCACACCGAGAACGATTTCATTTTCGTAGCGCCGCAAGAAGGCGAGGACTTTGGCGTTTTCGGGAAACAAAAATTCAATCGAGCCCCGCGAGAATGCTTTGAAACTTTTGCGCATGGCGATGACCCGCCGCGTCCACCAAAGCAACGACGACAGATTCTTCTGCTGATTTTCGACGTTGATCGCCTCGTAATGATATTCAGGGTCGATGATGACGGGGAGATGGAGCTGCTGGGGGTTCGCCTGTGAAAAACCGGCGTTGCGATCCGGACTCCATTGCATAGGAGTGCGGCAGCCGTTGCGATCTCCGAGATAAATGTTGTCGCCCATGCCGATCTCGTCGCCGTAGTAAATGATCGGCGTGCCGGGCATGGAAAAGAGCAAGGCATTGAGGAGCTCGATTTTTCGCCGGTTATTCGCGAGCAAAGGCGCCAGGCGACGACGGATGCCGAGATTAATCCGCGCGTGCGGATCATTCGCGTAAACGTTCCACATATAATCCCGCTCTTCGTCGGTCACCATCTCGAGGGTTAGCTCGTCGTGATTGCGAAGAAACATCGCCCATTGGCAGCTGGCGGGGATCGGCGGCGTTTGATCCAGAATGTCGATGATCGGAAAGCGATCTTCCATTTGGAGCGCCATGAACATGCGCGGCATGAGCGGAAAGTGGAAATTCATCTGCGCTTCGTCACCGTTTCCAAAATATGCGACTGCGTCCTCTGGCCACTGGTTTGCTTCCGCCAGCAACATTCGGCCGGGGAACTTTTGGTCGACATGGGCGCGGAGCTTCTTCAAGTAGACATGGGTTTCCGGTAAATTTTCGCAGTTCGTGCCTTCGCGTTCATAGAGATAAGGCACCGCATCGAGCCGCAGTCCGTCGACGCCCAACGACAGCCAAAAGTCGCAGACTTTTTCGACGGCTTCGTGAACGGCGGGATTGTCGAAATTCAAATCGGGCTGGTGCGAATAAAATCGATGCCAGTAGTAGGCCTTCGCGACGGGGTCCCATGACCAGTTCGATGTTTCGAAGTCCTTAAAGATTATCCGCGCATCGTTGTATTTTTCCGCGGTGTCGCTCCAAACATAGAACTCGCGTTCGGGCGATCCGGGAGCCGCCCGCCGTGACTTTTGAAACCACGGATTCTGATCGGAGGTGTGATTAATCACCAACTCGGTGATGACGCGTAACCCACGCTGATGTGCTTCGCTTAGAAATGCGCGAAAATCTTCGAGCGTTCCGTAGTTTGGATTAACGTCGTAGTAATCTGCGATATCGTAGCCGTCATCCTTGAGGGGCGACGGGTAGAATGGCAGCAGCCAGATCGCGGTGATACCGAGTTCCTTCAGGTAGTCGAGCTTCTCGATCAGTCCGCGAAAATCCCCGATACCATCGCCATCGCTGTCGTGAAAGGTTTTGACGTGCAGCTCATAGATGATCGCGTCTTTGTACCAAAGCGGATCGGCGGCCTCGTTCTGCGGCATAGGGCTAACCTTTGCCGCACAAACCACGCCGCGCAATCGCTCCGTTCATTGTCTGTGCAAGATCAACGCCGAATCGCTCTTGAGCAAAAAAGCGGCCCCGAAAGCTTTTCGGGGCCGCTTCGAACAAACTGGTGTTGCTGATTAGCCTTTAATCTTGGTGATCTGCGAGCCAATACATTGCCATTTGCCGCCACGCATCATCCAGGTGTCGGTGAACAGGAATGTGCGATCGAAGGCTTTGCCGTCCTTGCCTGTACCGACTTCCCGAGCGCGACCGGTGACGACGGCGACACTCGGTCCGTACATTTTTACATTCAGCTTCTCGTTCTTCGCGGATTTATAAGTGTCCTTATCTGCCTTGTACTCAGAGATTACGTCGGAACGATTGACGAATTTACCTTTCGAAGAAACGCCGACGAAGTCAGCAGCAACAAATCCTTCTACCGTGGCGAAGTCGTGTTTTGGAACTGCCGCTTCCCACGCGTTCTCCATGTCTTTAACGCTCATGTTTTTGCCCATCGTCTTGCCGGTTGAGGCAGGCGCTGTTGCGGCTGCAGGTTTCGACGCTGTGGCAGTTGTTGCGGTAGTTTCTTTCTTCGCGGACTTGGCGGGCGCGGGTGCTACAACAGGCTCTTCTTTCTTCTGAGATGCGGGTGAGCTCGCTTCCGCAGGGGCGGCCGCTGGTGTCGTCTCAACCGTGGCTGATGCTTTTTCTTCTGTGGCCGGTGCGGTCGATTCCGCCGGCGAGGGCGATTCTTCCTGCGCGAACGTCATTGCCGCGAGGAAAAGAGACGTAAAAAAGGGAATGATGATTTTCATAGAATTAAGTTGGATTGGCGCAGCCTCTTATGAGGCCGCTGTTGAGGGCGAGATCGTATTCGGCCGATCCTCCGATGGTCAAGGTTTATCGAAGACGGTCGATCGCGTGGAAATCGTTGGACGCAAATGACCGCTGGAATTAAGACTGGAATATGTCATCGCCGGTCGACCCGACCCTTCAGAGCGCGGCCGCTTCAGAGCTCGAAGTAGCGCCGGGCGGCACCCCGGTGGCGCCAGGCACCCAAGATAGTCCCGTAATGCCCTCGGATGTCGATCTGATGACAGGAATCCAGGCAGGCGATGCCGATGCTCTTTCTCAGCTTTACGATCGTTACAACGGAATCGTGAAAGCGTTGATTTTGCGCATTATCCATAACGATACCGAAGCCGATGACTTGCTCCAGGAAGTGTTCTTGGAAATCTGGAACCAGGCGAAGAATTTCTCGGCCCAAAAAGGCAAGCCTTTGGGATGGATGGTTACCTTGACCCGCCGGCGCGCAATTGACGCCTTGCGAAAAAAACAGGCTTATGCCCGGGCGGAGGAGCGGCTGAAGGCCGAACCCGAGCGGCAACCGCTGGCTTGGGTGCAAAACACAACCGCTGAAGACATTAGGTCGGGCGATACCCGCGCCATCATGGCAAAAGTGATCAGTTCGCTACCCGAAGCCCAGCAGCAGGTCATCGACCTCGCATTTTTTCGGGGTATGAGCCAGCGCGAAATCGCCGCTCATACGAATATACCATTGGGCACGGTAAAAACCCGGCTCGAATTGGGCTTGAAAAAGATCTACGACAGTTTGAAGGAGATAAAGGATGAGCTTTGAGGAATTTCAGAACAGCGCCCGCCTCTACGTGATTGGGGCGCTCGAACCTGAAGAGCTTCAGGACTTTGAAGGTGCGCGTAAGCAATACGGCGCAGCCGCCGAAGAGTTCATCAATCAGTGCTACAGTTTGCACGAAGCCTTCGCGCTCAGTCTTAAGCCCGCCAAAGCGTCTGCCGCGATCAAGGATCGTTTGATGTCGATGGTCCGTGAACGCAGCCAACGACAATCGGGGTCGGCGCCAAACCCCTAGCCAGACTGCATTTCCCGCAGGATAAATTCCTGAACAAAACCGTAGAAGTTGATCTGAAAGAGTCCAAGGTCGCGGCGCGATCCTATTGGCGAGCGATCGTGGTCGTTTAGCTCCTCGTCAGAAAACTTGTATTTGGCGGCGATGACCAGGCGCGCCTGATTCAGCGCGTTCAGCCAGGCGTCAGCATGTTCAAATGGAATGGTGAGGGTGCGATTGCGAAACGACTTTTCGTTTCCGTTAAGTTGCGCCAGATCGTCGGCCACGGTTTCGGTGGCGCTGCGGAAGAGTCGCCGCAGTTCCGGTTCGACATAGCTTTTCCATTCCGCGCGGATTTCTTCTTCCGCGGAAGGGTGGCTGAACAGACGCGCTTCCGCTTCGGACTCGCCCTCATGATTGGCGCTGCCGGGGATTTGCCGCAAAAGCTCGGCCAGGAAAGGATCGAGATCGGAAATCTCCAATGCGTCACCCTTTCGGGAAATCTCCATATCAAACGACTTTCTCCAGGGTCGCAAGCACGAGATGGCCGTGGAGCTGCTGAACATAAAACTCCGCGCGCTCGCGCACTCCGCACCACAAGATCGATCGGCCCTTCTGATGGACTTCCAGCATGTGACGTTCTGCTTTTTCTCGCGGATAACCGAACACGCGTTGAAAAACCATTGTCACGTAGGTCATCAGGTTTACTGGGTCATTATGGACAACCACTTGCCACGGGACGTCCAGTTCGTCTTTTTCCCGGGTGCCCGTTTCGTGCGCGGGCGCTTCGACCGTTGAAGTAGATCCTCGTTCGATCACCGGGGAGCTTCCTTCCCTGCGACCAGCCTTTCCCAGAATGGCTGCGCGCTCATTAAAAAATGCTATCACACGGCGCTTCCAGTTCAAAGTCCTACCAGACGGCCAACTTCTATAACTTGCTCAGAACCTTCCTTTCGGCCGCGCGCATTTTGAGTGCGCTTTTCGGGTTGCGGTCATTGAAGCCATGCAAATGAAGCAATCCATGCACGATGTACAATCGTAATTCGCTGCGCAGCGAATTACCGAATCGCTTCGCATTGCCTTGGGCGGTGTCCGCGCCGATGAAAATCTCGCCGTGCTGAAAAGTGATCACATCAGTCGGGCCGGCTTCGTTCATGAATCGACGATGCAGCGCGGCCATTCTTTGATCGGAGATGATCAAAATGGAAACCTCGCTCAATTTCGAGAGGTCGGTTTTGGTTTTCCCTGGCAAGTTCAGACACGCCGCGGCGGCGCGCCGGGCAAACTGTTGAAGATCGTGGACGTTCACCCTCCTTTTTCGCTGCAGATTACGGACGGTGATCCGTGGAAGTTGGCAGAGTCGTTGACTCATGGCCCGCCATTTCGCCGCTCGCGATCGAGTTTGTTCAAAAGAGCGTAAACCATTTCTGTTCGGGGCATTTTTGCACCCGCGGCGGCGCCCCGGCGCAAAGGTTCACCCCAAATCGCTTCGATCTCCAGGGGTTTGCCAGCCTCCCAATCGCTCAATGTCGAAGGTTTATATCCGCTCATGGAATCGGTACGCTTCATGTGCTCGCGCCAGGCATCATTGGGCAGGGCGTGGCCGCATTTCTTCGCGCCCGCAATCACCTCGTTCATCAAATCGAGGGTGAGCTGTCTCAAATTTTCGTCACCGACGATTGCGGCCGTGTCGATTCCGCCGGCGACGATCGACAATCCATTGAACGGGATGTTCCAGATCAATTTGCGCCAGCGTTCAAGCGCGACGTTGTTGGTCACGGAACATTTCACTCCCGCACGACTAAACTCGGCGGCGACTTGGTGGGTGCGCTGCGCGGCCGGACGACCGAACTCGCCAAGGATAATCAGACCGTAATCGTACCGCTCGACCTCCGTTTTGGAATGTCGTTCGACTGCAATAAAGCAAAGACCACCGAGAATGCGTTCAGCGCCGAAACGTTTGGCAAGAAATTCTTCATTACCCAAACCGTTTTGCAGAGTCAGGATCATGGTCTGGTCGTCCAGGAGCGGCGGAAGAAGACCGAAGAGGTCGGAATTCGAAGTCGATTTCACGGCGATCATTACCAAATCACACCGGCCGATTTCCTTGGCCGAATTGTAGCAATTGACGGTCGGGACACGGAAATTTTCACCCTTGCCGCGAACAAGAATTCCGTCGCGTCGAACTTCCGTCAGATCGCCCCGCATCAAAAAGTGCACGTCACTGCCCCCATGCGCTAATTTTGCTCCGTAGTAAGTGCCAACTGCTCCCGATCCAACAATCCCAATTCGAATGCCCATTTAGAGATTTAGCGAGTTAGTGATTTAGCGATTCCGTTTCGCGGTAGCCAGGGATGCCGAAAAAATCCGTAACAATTCTTCACATTCTGACGTTAGCGATTGAATAACCTCCGCGTTGATCAATCCCGCGTCGACTAGCAGCTCGAACCAGAAGAGCGTCTCGTCGGTTTCCTCGGCCACAACGCTCATTTTCGAGATGAAGTCGGCTCCGGAGCGCGCTCGACAACTGGCGCGATAGTTCGCAGCGACCGAGGTTCCCGAACGTAGAAACTGACGTCCGATGATGCGAGTAGGTTCTTCTTTCGGCAGTCGCGCGAATGCCTTAATGATTCGAACCGCGAATTTCTTTGTTCTATCCTGTAATTGCTTGGCATGCTGGAGGGTGTTCATGCCAATCGTTAAATCACTAAATCGCTAATTCGTTAACTGTTTTTATGTCGGCGGGCGCTGCTCGGACTGGAAGTTCCGAGTGATGAGGCGCGCGCCTTTGTTGAAACTAAAATACGCCCAGGCCCACTGAAATAAGACTGCGAGCCGGTTTCGAAAACCGACCAGGAAAATGACGTGAACGAACAACCAAGCGAGCCAGGCCGTAATTCCAGTCAGATGAACCAGTCTTAAATCCGCGACGGCTTTGTTTCGGCCGATAGTGGCCATGCTGCCCTTGTCGAAGTACCAAAACCGTTGCGGTTCTTCGCCGTCGATCATCATCAGGATGTTGCGCGCGGCATGTCTCCCTTGTTGCATGGCCACGGGCGAAACACCGGGCAACGGCTCACCGGTTTGATGCGGAAAATTTGCGAGATCGCCGATGACCTGGACCTCCGGGTGATTCGGAATGGTCAGGTCGTTGTTCACCATCACCCGGCCTACCCGGTCGACCGGCACGCCCAGCGACTTGCCGACGAAGGACGCGGTGTTTCCCGCCGCCCAAATTTTCACCCGGCAGGGAATAAATTCGTTCCCGACCTGCAATCCTTGATTGGAAAGATTGGTTGCGTGAATACCTGTGCGAACTTCGACTCCCAGATCGGCGAGTTGTTTCATTGCGCTTCTTCGCAAGTCCTCGGGATAGGAAGCTAAAACAAGCGGTTCGCCTTCGACCAAAATGACGCGGGCCTGCGATGGATCGATGTGGCGGAAATCTTTCGACAAGGTGTAGCGCGCAATCTCGGCGATCGCTCCGGCCATTTCGACGCCGGTCGGTCCGCCGCCGACGATGACGAACGTCATCGCGGCTTTCCGTGCTGCTTCATCGGAAGTTCTTTCGGCGTATTCGAATGCCATCAGGATGCGGCGACGGATTTCGACCGCGTCCTCCAAGCTTTTGAGACCGGGAGCGATTTGCTCCCACTCCGGATGACCAAAATAGGAATGCCGAGCGCCGGTTGCGACGATCAGGTAGTCATAATCGACCTCGCCATCGGCCAACTTCACTTTCTTTGCGTTCACGTCGATCGACTGCACTTCGGCGAGGATTACCTCTACGTTCTTACATTCACTCAAAATGCCGCGCACCGGCCCAGCGATGTCGGCCGGTGAAAGAGCGGCCGTAGCCACCTGATAAAGAAGGGGCTGGAACAAATGATAATTCGTCCGATCGATGACCGTCAGCAGGAGGTCTTCGCAGGCGAGCTTTTTTGCTGCCTCGAGTCCGCCGAATCCTGCGCCGATAATCAGGACGCGGGGCTTTTTGGCCAGTGTGTTCTCCATACCTAACAATCCTTGCAAAAACCAATGACTCAACGGCGAATCGGAAAGCAGTTGTCAAAACGATTAGCTCATCTATCTTTCGCGCCTGATGCCGAAGTCAATTTCTCGAAGTAAGACGCGCAAAGCCGTGGCGAAGCGATTCAAGATCACCGCCCGCGGCAAAGTGTTGCGCGCGCAATCCTCTCGCCGCCATCTTCTTGGCTTGAAGCGTGCCAAGCGGAAGCGTCAACTCGGCAAGATGCTGGTCGTCGACAAGACCGACGTGGCGCGGGTCAAAGCGAATCTGCCTTTCGGTTAACCGCGAAACTGCGGTTTGGCCGCTGGACTTGGCGACGGCTTAGGCTCCAGTGGTTGAATCTCACCCGGCCAGGCGTCTTCAGGGTTGTAGAGATCGCGCCGATTGTAATGATCGTAAGGATCGGTCGTGCACGCGCACAGCAGAGCGATTAGCAACGACAGCGCCATCAGTTTCACCACGCGATCATAAAGCGCGCGATTTCACAATGTCGACAGCCTATTGCTCAGAACGAGCTTGCGGGTAACTTTCTTCTCCGTCAGGGGCTATGGAATGAGGACTGACGAACCCCGCCAGGGCAGGAATGCAGCAACGGTAGTTTGATCCTCCTTGCCGTAGTTCTCTGGCGGACTTTTGCTGTTGAGAGGTTGAGTCGTTGAGAAGTTGAGCCGACATCATCTCAACGACTCAACTGCTCAACACCTCAACCCCTTCATGAGATTGCTGAAAACTAAAACCAAACGCTTCGCCGATGTGGTCGCAGCCGCCGGCAAGCCCGAAGTTTACACGCTCTGGCAAAAGCCGGGGCAGGATCGACATCTTCAGTCGGAAATTGAAAATCATCGGGTGATGACGATTTTGAAAACCGATACCGGGACGGAGTTCGGAATGGCTGGCTTCAAAGAAGAAAAAGGCGTGAGTTATTTAGTTTTCCCAAAATCGTTGAAGCGTTTTGAGAACAATCGGATCGTCGGAATCAACTGGGACCTGGTAAAGCGATGACCAAAGACGAACAGCTGCGTTACTCGCGGCACATGATCATGCCCGAGGTTGGCCCGGGGGGACAGGGCCGGTTGAATGCCGCTAAGGTTCTGTGCATTGGCGCTGGCGGATTGGGATCGCCGGCCGCGCTTTATTTGGCAGCCGCCGGAGTGGGCACGCTTGGGCTCGTCGACTTCGATGAAGTCGATCTCAGCAATTTACAGCGACAGATTTTGCACGGCACCAAAGATGTCGGGCGGAAGAAACTGGATTCGGCGCGCGATCGTTTGCGCGACGTGAACCCGAACGTCGACATCCAACTTCACGAAGCTCGATTCACGAGCGAGAACGCCCTGGAAATTGTTTCGCGCTACGATGTTGTGGTCGACGGGTCCGACAACTTTCCGACGCGCTATTTGTCAAACGACGTTTGTGTGTTTGCGAAAAAGCCGAATGTTTACGGATCGGTTTATCGCTTCGATGGCCAGAGCACGGTATTTGCGCCTCATCTCGGTGGACCATGTTATCGTTGTTTGTTTCCAGAACCTCCGCCGCCGGGCTCGGTCCCAAACTGCGCGCAAGCAGGCGTGCTCGGAGTTCTGCCGGGAATCATCGGAACGATTCAGGCCAGCGAGGCGATTAAGTTGATCCTCGGAGTGGGGGAGCCACTGATCGGCCGACTTCTCTATTTCGACGCCCTGAAAATGAAGTTCCGCGAATTTAATCTCCGGCGAGATCCGCAATGTCCAGTTTGTGGTGACTCGCCCACTATTACCGAACCGATTGACTACGAGCAATTCTGCGGCATCTCAACAGGGGTGATCCCGACCGTTTCAGTGCGTGAACTCAAACAAAAGCTCGATGCGCGGGAAAATCTTCAGCTAGTTGACGTTCGAGAACCCTTTGAGCACGACATTGCCAGCATCGACGGCGCGCGATTGATCCCGTTGGGCGAATTGCCCGATCGATTGAACGAGCTGGATCGTGAGCGACTTACCATTGTGCATTGCCATAGCGGGCAGCGCAGCGCGCAAGCGGTGCGTTTGATGCGCGAAGCCGGCTTTGCCAGCGTGTTTAATCTCGAGGGCGGGATCGCGAAATGGTCGGACGAAATCGATTCGGACGTGCCGCAATACTAGTTTTGCCTCAAAGCGGAGGAGAGTTCATCCGCGGTGGGTACGTCCTCCCACTGCTTGATCAGTTCGCCCTTTTTCCCGAAAACGAAAATGTGGAAGAGACCCGCGACGGGCTTTAGATCGAGTTGCTTCGCGATTGGGCCGCCGAAATCGGCAACGGCCGAAACGTCGCGGCGGGCATTTTGAGCGATTTTCAGTTTGTCGTACCGGTTCTGCAGCCGGTGTCCCTCGGAATCGAGCCGATGGCGCATCAGGGCGCCGAGAATCGCCCGAGTAGGCTTGCTGTGCTCTTTTTCGAAGACCAAAATCGTGATCATTCGATAAGCTGGATTGCCGAGACAAAAATCGGGAATTCGGTCCCCGACGACGTGTGTTTTATCGATCCCGTCCTGCGTGGTTGCGACGACGGTAGTGAAATGACCGTCGGCGATTGAAATCGTATTTCCATCAACGTCGACAAAACTCAGCGGGTAGGGCTGCCCAACAACCAGATCGGCGAAGACCGATACCACGAAAGAGCAAACGGCCAGGGTGAGGAAAAGAACTGATCCCTTCATTCAACGATTCAACGATTTAGCGATTGAGCGAATGGAAGAAATGAAGAAGTTTAAACGGCAGCGCGTCTGCAGGGACCAGTAACACATTGGCTAATTCACTAAATCGTTAATTCGCTAAATGGCGCGATTTTCTCGAACCGCAATCCGGCACGTTATCATCTCGATCTTGGTCGCCTCGTCGCTAGCAAGCTGCGATCGAATGGTAACCTCGCGTAACACCCAGCGGGTTAAGGAAGCGGATTGGAAAGCGGCCCAAGGGGATTATCTCTGGGCGATCAACCTTTACGAGTCCGCGCTCGATGGAACGCCGCAATCAGCCGACGTCCACTATAAGCTCGCCTTGCTTTACGACGACAAGCTCAACGATCCCTTACACGCGCTACATCATTTTAAGCGATATCTCGTCCTTAATCCGGAGGGTGCGCATGCGGCGGAGGTCCGGGATTTCATAAAGCGCGATGAAGTCGCCCTCGGCACAAGTTTGTCGGGAGATTCAGTGGTGACGCGAGGCGAGGCCGCACGGTTACGGAATGAGAATCTCAGTCTTCATCGACAAATCGACGAAGGCCGGCCGCGTCCCACCGCAAGTAAGTCGCCGTCGAAGCACAAAAACAAATCGGAGGACTCACAAACATACACCGTGCAGGAAGGGGACACCCTCGCTTCGATTTCGCGGAGGTTTTATAAAACATCGAAGCGTTGGCGGGAGATTCTGGAAGCCAACGAAAAGAAGGTCGACGACCCAGACAACTTGAAAGCCGGTCAGAAACTCAAGATTCCGATGAACGACTGAGTTAGTGCGGCCGCTTCATCAGTTCGCCGTCCGGAGTTGGCCGGGCCGGAGGAGGAGTAGGAGGAGCTGCGCTTGGGCGAGCGTTGAGGCTCTGATCAATACTGTCGTGGCCAGTCGGATCGACGAGTTGGTTGGGGGGTCCGGTCCTTTGTCTTTCGCACTCCGCCACCAGCAACGGCAAGCTTGGCAGCTGGTGCGAAAACCCGGTAAACAACAATCCGTTGTTAATCGCTTTGCAGACGTCGAAGTCCTGGGGCTGCGGCAGCACCGTTGCGTTGGGCGGGAAAACAAGGATTTGGTGTGAATGCATGTGTCGATGATCGGTGGGATTTTTTTTCAGCCACACATCTCCGTAGCCTTCAAAGATGAGAACCTTGTTCCAGAACTTGGTGTGCGATTCCCAGATTCCGGTGAAGCCGCTCACCGCCGAAGTAGCGACGCCCGCCGAGATTTTGACGGTGCCGGCATTCTTCGGCGCGGTCACTAAAATTGCGCCGCTGCCGAGGTCGTAGGTCCGGGCCGCTCCGCCGAAGCTGAAAACCGTGTTCGCGCCCAGCCGGGTGATTGTCTGGTCGGCGAATGTCAATTCCGCTCGCGAATCAGCGCCGGTGCGAACCGCGGTGTTTTCGTTGACGGTGTCGTTCACGGCCGCCGAGCGGGCTGCCGTTTTCGCGGCGAGTAAATGAACATCGCGGATCACTTCTGTAACCCGTGCCTGCTTTTGGATGGCTGCGAGGGTGAATTGTCCGACAGCAAGAACAGCCATCAATAAAATCATCGCAGCGATAAAGCTTGAATGTGGAACGCGTGTTTTCATTAAGATCGAAGCCTGAAATTCATTCCCGTATCTTAGAATTTCAGTGAGAGTTGCAACTCGCCGCCAAGGTTCGCAACATTGTAATCAAACACCTCCTGGTTCGAGTCGCTGTGCGCGAATGAGCTGATCGCGCTCAAAGAGCACCAGTTAGTCAGGTGGTAACTGGCCGTGGCCGAAAGGATCTCGCTGACATCGGTTCGCCCGTTTTGATGATATACGCGTGCCACCACCCGGCCAGCCGCTTCGATCGAAAATGACCGGGTCAGGCCAACCGAATAAACGACGTAGCCTTCATAATCGTTGCGCCGCGGGGATTGATGATCGGCCCCGACACTCAGGTTCGTGTCTGCGCCGAGCGTGACCTGTTGAGCACGGCCAAGACGAAATGGCAGCTCCGCGTCGAAAAGAATCTGGTGATTGGAAAAAAATTCGTTGCCCAACTGGTCGCTAAAGGTGAGCCGGTTAAAATCGTACCAGGCGCGCACCATTAAATTATGATACTGCGGGAGCAAATAGGTCAGACCCGCTTCGCAATCCAGGCTGCCGAAGTTGAACTCCGTGTATTTGCCATAATAGAAAATCTGTTCCTGTGCGCCGAGAAGAGCATAAAGATTCCCGATAATTCTCGGATCGTAGAAAGCAGACACCAGCGGGGCGACCACCACGTCGCTGACCTCGTTGCTGTTGGTGAGCGCAACGTTTGATGTGAAAAAAACCGGCGTCGTGGACGACACGGTGAACGGCAGATATGTTTCCGCCCGTTTCAAAATTTGCTGCTCGCCTAAATCAGTATCGTTGGGACTGGCCGGCACCTCATTATCAGCCATTCCAGTGGAAGGCGTGGTGGACTGAACCAAAGGTCGGTTCTGGGCTTGCACTAGTGCGACTTGATTTAGCTGAACAATCTGGCCTCGGACAGAGCCCGAGGGCCCGAGCAGGAATAGCAGTGTTGCCCAACCCGCCGAACAGAAAACTCCTAAGCGCTGTGCTCTCATTGTGTCCGAGGAAGTGCAGCGACGGTCGCCGGGAATTTCTGAACTCCGGCGCGGCTCTGCACGTTTTTCGCACCCCTAGAGTTGCGAGAACGATTTGCCTTATTCGAAACGGTGATCTTTCCGCCTGCACCGGCAGTGGACGAATTGAGTAGTGAAAGGAGCTCCCCGGAGTTGCTCACACTAATGGCACTCCCTGCGGCGTTAACGGACGAACTGACACTCCCACTCGATAAGGTTTTATTACTTACGCCTGTCGTGCTGCTGGAAGAGAATGAGCCAGGAGCGGCACCGAACGTTGGTGCATTTGCCAAGGGTTGCGGGTTGTTCGCGCCGTTGCCGGCAAAGGTCCCGTTCGATCCGTTGATCCCGCCAAATCCGGAGTAGTTGGCGTTGTTGGTATAAACATTGGCGGCGCCGCCGATACCGGCGATCGTGACAGTCACTCCGGGGTTGATGGTGATCGTGTTAGCGGCCAAGTCCATCGCCGTACCGCTGCTCAGGGTAACGCTGGCAATAAACTTTAGGAGCCCATTGCTTCCGGGAGCATACAATTTAAGAATTGTATCGGCCGAAATCGTGTTGCTGCCGCTCCCACCGATGATCAGGCTGCCGTTGGCGCCGAAAACCCCAGCTTGCACGACGTTGGCATGAATGTCCGTGTTGTTGAACGTGATCGTGCCGTTCCCATCGATTGTATTGAAAAACGTTCCACCGATCTGATACGCCCCGCCGTTGAAATTGATGGCCGCTGATCCGGTCGGATCGGGACCAAGAATCTGAACCGTGGCCTCGTTGTTAACCGTTGCCGTACCCGAGATATTCATGTTGATGGTTTCGTTTCCGCCGACAGAACCACCGCTGCTGCTATCAATCACCACGAACAAATGATCTGCGTTGAGACCTAACGGTGTTCCGACTTGAACGGTCGCATTGCCACCAATCGTGCCCCCGACATTCTCGATAAAGGCTTCGAAAGTGCTCCCAGCCGTCAAGCTTGCGGCGCTGACATCCACTGACGCGTCGGATTCGATCGCTCCCGGGTTATTAAAGAGTCCGAAAAATAACAAGCCTCCGGTGCCAACGTCGCCGGTCGCATTGAGGGTCAACGCCGCTTTTCCTCCAATGGTACCGCCGTTAAAATTAACGATTTGAGCAACAAAATCGTTCGCGGCAGAGATGTTTGCCGTTTGAATGTTCACCGTGGCATCAGACGTGATAGAACCGCCGACCGTATTCCCATTGTTGCCTTGGTTGAAGATATTGAAGGCCATGTCGCCAGGGGTGCCGCTGCTGTTAGTATCGGTCCCGGTAGTCGTAATATCGCCGGATACGGTCAGATTGATCGAAGCATTCCCGCCGATGCTCCCGCCAGATCCAGAACCGCTCCCCAAGTTCTGGTTAACAATCTGCAGAAAGAGCTCTCCGCCGACAGACAGATCCGACCCGGTGATATTCACTGCGGCGTTCGTTCCAATCGATCCGCCGTTGGCACCGGTAGCGTTCAAGGCCCGTTGGTTAAAGATTTGCGCTGAAAAGTCGCCTGCAGCTGTAATATCGGCGGCGCCAATAGTAATGGTGGCGGCGCCGCCAATCGATCCACCGGCTAATCCATTAGAGTTTTGCTCATTCGAAATTAGGAAGACTGCGTCGCCGGGAGCGTTCGTACCGTTATTGGCGGTGATGTCCCCTGTAATGTTGAAGTTTATCGTCGCATTATCATCGATCACGCCCCCACCCTTGTTGTTGATCTCTGCGTCCACGGCAGGGTTAACATTGCTGAGCGCATCAACGAAACCGCTCGCACTAAGGCTACCACCAACGACTTGGAGAAGAGCATTGCCATGAATCGTTCCACCCACCGGGCTGGCAACATTGTTTCCGCCATCGTTTAGCAACATGAAGGGAGCAGTCCCACCAATGCTCACCCCTCCGGGGACATTCCACTCGTAGGTTGCATCCCCGTCGATGGTACTACCTCTATTGCTAATACCGCTGAAGGGTAAGCCGGAATTAAAAACGGTGTTGGCGAGCGAGCCGCCAATGTTAACACTCGCCGCGCTCACCTCGAGCATGACGGCTGAACCAATCGTCGAGCCGATTATTGAGTTATTAGATCCATTATCGAACCTTGTCTGGATGGCAAATCCGGCGTCACCCGTCGTTGTCAGGCTCCCGTTGACGGTCAGGGTGAGGTTGCCACCTGAACCAATTGTTCCGCCGCCGCGATTGTTGATGAACATGTCAACGTAACCAGCGGTTACGTTTCCACTTACAGTGGCAGACAGGTTGCCACCCGTGCCGATGTTGCCGGCTGGGTTGGCGCTTTCGTCGTAGTTCTGCAGTATCAGACTAAGCCCGTTAGTGGTGACAACATTGCCGCCCACCGTCAGGGTTATATTCCCGCCGTTGGTGATCGTCCCGTTTGTATTCTGGACGCTTAAGGTTACTCCAGCGGCCGTGTTAAGATTCCCGGCCGGATTGAGTATGATGTTACCGCCAGTGCTGATATTCCCATTCGAATTATCAACCGACACCGCCATCGCACCCACACCTAGCGTTACTGCATTGTTTAGTCCGATATCCACTTCTCCGGGGCTAGTGATGTTCAATGTCTGAGCGATGATCGTGGCGCCATCGATCGTGATCGTTGGCGTCGAACCCGCTGGATCATTTTGGTCCATGGTGATGGTACCGCGATCGGCTTCAATCGTTCCGTTAACGACAATGGCGGCACCCATAGTCGACAATGTGATCGAACCGCCCGGGCCGGGAGCGTTAGCATCGAGCAAGGAAAGCAATTGACCGTTTGCACCGACGGTAATTCCGGTGCCGGAGGTCAGATTACTCTGCAACAAAATCGTGCCACCACTTGCGCTTCGCCGAATCGGCGGCGGCGGCGTTTGCCCGGGGATTGGATCGTCGGACGAAACCTGAATGGTGTCGTTCACGGTCACGCTTCCTCCGGTAGAAACCAGTTTGACCGTGCCACCGGCTCCGGAAAACCCATTGTCGCCACTGACATTGTTGCCGGTGGTGGCACTGATGTCCGAGCCATTATTCGCAGTAATATCTCCGGCTGCGTTAACGATAAACGTTCCGCCATCACCGCCTGAGGCCGGGCCGCCTCCACTGAAACTTCCCGCGTCCGCGCCGTTAAAGTTCGCAAAAGCGATTCCGGTCGCCGAATCGAACGTCAACGTGTTCGCGTTGACGGTGAGGAGGCCTCCCGAGGAAAGGCCGTTGATCCCGCCATATTGATTGCCGCTGAAATCCATCCCGTTCGGCGAAACAATCGACGAAATGTTGAATGTGTTCTGCTCTGCCGCACCATTCTCAGTCACCTCGGCGAAGATCCCTTGCGATCCGGCGGTCAAGATAGACGTCGGCGCGTTGATCGTTATCACGCCGACTCCGTTCGCCGTGATATTACCTCCGGCAGTGACATTTGTGGCGAACAGTGTTCCGCCCACGTCAATCGTCGTGCCTCCAGTGATGTTATTACTTGCCAGGGTCCCGCCGACCATGATGCTGGTCCCAGCCGTCAGGTCCTCCACGTTGGTAACGTCGGCCACCGCGCTGAATGCGCCGCTAGCGTCGATCGTTCCTACAGCGACGTTGCCGCCATTATCATTCGATGGAGTCAGACGACCATAAATGTTAATGTCGCCGCCATTGGTCGTTTGCAGCAGGAGGGAGTTTCCATTCGCAAACAGGATAGTCGGCGCCTGAATTCCGCCGTTTCCCGCGACAATTGAAACGTCGGCTGTTTCTAGGTCGAACGTGGTCGGGTTGACGGTGCCCTGGATATTAATGGTATTCCCCTGTGCCGTAAGTGACGTCCCAGTGAAGTGACTTGTGCCGCCAGAACCCGGGAAGAGCATGGCGTTCAGCGTGCCACCAGCGATAAAGGTAACGTCGCCTGTGACATTCGGAAATTGACGGCTGTCGACATTAACGTTGGCCAGCGATTCAATATCGATGGTTTGCGCGGTAATCATTCCCGTTCCCACCAGAAAATCGCCCCCGGAAAATGACCTGAATTCGGTGCTGGCGGTTATGTCCCCATTTATCTGGACTGTGCCTTGCGAATCCAGATGCACCACGTCAGCGCCCGAAATTGCGCTTCCCAGCGTCAAATTCGAACCAGTGCCGCGCGCGTAAAAGGTAACATGTGAAATGCCCGAAAACGCGATTTCAGGGCCGAGAGTAATCGACCCGTCTTGCGTTGCGATAAAGAGCCGATCGAGCCCAGCGAAGGTTAAGGTTCCTCCGGGCGCACCCGAAGTGACATCCCCGACGCTAACCAAACCGAGGAAGGTTGTGGCGCCGCTCGGGATGGTAATGGTCGGGTCCCCGATCAACTCCAAATGTGAGAACTTGAACACCGCTACTGGAACGCCGTTCCCGTTTCCGTTGAAGAAAGTTCCTATTGTCGTGTCGAATGAGTTGGTTGAGCCGAAAAGGTAATCAAATTCAGACCCGTCCAACGCCGGGCCTCGGTAAATCTTGCCGAAATCAGTTGCGCCATTGGTCGTGATCGATGGATCAGTATTGATCTGCGTCCCGCTGGTTATCACGTATGGATTGGGCGATGTGATCGTGGGCAGCGGTCCAAACTTACTTGGCGGGGGGGTCGGTGACGGTGACGCCGACGGTAACGGCGATGCTGACGGTCCGGGCGTGCCGGTTATGTTAGGATTTGAAGTCGTGTTTACGGAGATTACATCGACCAGGTCTTTTAATGGTGGCTGAGTTGTTCCAGGGGTTAATTGCGTCGTCTGCTGCTCATCGATCACCTGCAAAATCAGCGGCAAGTTCGCGAGATCAGGGAAATCGATTACGAGGTGCGATGTTTCCATCACCGCCTTAACATCGAACTTCGCGGTAACGAGACGCCCGTCCGCCGACAGGGTTACCATTTCGCCACCATGGAGCGTTACCGCTTCTTGCGGGTGACCAGCCGGATAAAAAGTGCCAACGCCTTCCAAGACCATGAACTTTGCTGGTGGGCCGGTGCCAAACATGGCGGTACCGCCACTGACCCCCGCGGTAGCCACGCTGGAGATAATTTTAACGGAAGCGGCTCCAGGCGGGACCTCCAGAAGGACAGATCCGTGCTCCACATGAAGCTGGCGAGTTCCCTCGTTGAGACTGAAAATCGTGTTTTCACCGAGACGGGTTATTGTCAGGTCGCCAAATGTCAGCTCTGCTCTTGACTGTCCTCCGGTCCGTACAGCCATTCCGAGCCTGACTTCATCATTTAATGAAGCGGGACTCGCTGCCGCGTTCGACCGCAACAAACTTACGTCGCGAATTACTTGAGAAACTCGCGCACTTTGCAGTGGCGCACCATCTGCCGCTGAGAACGCGAATGCGCATGCAAAGAGTGTTGAATAGCGGATCAATAACCCCCGTTTCAAACCAAACCGCCCGCGAATGACGCCCTCGGTTCTCAAGGCCGAACCTCCTCTGAAGGCCGGACGGGTGTCTGATTGGACGAGCTGTCCGGCATGGCTGACACAGGCTTGGGCGTCTTGTTATTTGCGGGATCAACAATCGAAACTAACGAGCCGCTTCCCAAAATTACCAGGTTGGTTTCGATCAACTTCCGCTTCGATTTCTCTTCTTGCTGACTCTCACTCGCGGCCGCTATTGACCGTTCGGTTTGAAGAGGTGCGAAAGTCCGGATAAGCGGGCAAGTGTTTACGAACCGCGCGATATCGAAGTTGACTGGATCAGTCAGGGCGGCCGTAGCATTTCCGAAGATCATCTCACCGCGATGAACAAGAACAGAATCGCCCAGTTTGGCCGGCCGATATAATCGCGCTGTGCCCTCGAGCACGAGGAATTTGAAAACCGTCGGCTGATACTCAAGCAATGCAGTCGCGTGACCAACTGCAGCCGATACTGCTCCGGCTCGCACCTTGCCTTTGGTCCGGTTCGGAACCTGAAGCAAGACTGCGCCATGCGACAATTCCAAAACGTTCCCGGGCTTCAGTGTTAGCGTCGCATTCGCGCTCAGACGTGCGACGCCCTTGTTTTCGAAGGTAAGCTCAGCGCGCGAATCAACGCCGGTGATTATTTCATTTCCTATCCTGACAACATCGCCAATTGAAGCAGCCCGGCGGCCGGCATCCTTCGTCACCAGATTCGCATCTTTGACGATTTCTGTAATTCGTACCCCTTCGGAAGCGGCGCCGGCAGTGGAAACAGGAAAGATGTGTGGAGCAAGAAGTAACGCCATTAGCGCGTGACAACTGCGAAGTCTCGGAGGCGTAACCACAAAAGGGACGCCTTTTTTGAGGTTTAGACATAAATAAGTCAAGCTCAACCCCCGTCGCGTGACACCGGAGGTTCGGAGTAAGTTCTTTGCTTTGGAACGCTGATTACAATTAGGCACGATCGGCCTCGTCTCGTCAGGCAAACGAGTGCACCGGTTGCTTGCGCTCAAATGGTTGGCATAGCCGCTGCTATAATTTCTAGAATGCAGCCCAGCTTGGCAAACGATTTCCGAGCTCGGATAAGTTCTCGTGTTGGTCGGGAGCTTTCCATCGACGATTGCGCTGTAATCGACAGCCTGTCCGCTGTGGATACGGATATTTACTCATCCGGCTTTGATGACCAGATCGCTGGATTAATCGGCGATTTTGGCCGTGCCCGCACTTCAACGCCTACTTCTGAAGCAACAGCGATCGGTTGAAGGACGGCGACTGGTTTGCTGCTGAAGGAACGTCGGCCCGATCCGGGCTTGTGGTCACAATCTGAGCGAAACTCGACGACGCTAAGAGCGAATTCACCGCTGCGCCAACGAGGGCGCGCAAAAATTTTTAACGAATTTTTTCCAAAACGATGCCATTTTTCCCAACGGCTCCTCGTTTTGTTCTATGAAATTTCGGCCGTCAGAAAGTTATTCCAATCGAACCACTTCTTCCGGGGTGGGACCAAGGTCCGATTTCCTGTTGAGGGACAAAGCAACGTCTATTAGATGGGAATCGATCTCTATATTATGAGGATAGGTCGCGCCTTGAGAAGAATCGGCATCATCGCAATGGTGATTCTTTTATTGGCGTTTGCTTTGTGGGCCGGCCGGCCCGATCAGGGAAACGTCTTTGCGAACCGATTCGATTCATCGAGTTCGCCGTATGCGACCGCTGCGGATTTTGCCCGCTACACAATGAAGTTGCACGAGCAAGGTGTTCTGAGCACTGCGCCCATCGTTGGAATATCGGTGAGCTTTCGAAGCGCATGGAAGCAGAACATTGTTACAACGGTGTTTTGGGTCGGCGAACTGGCCACCGCCAATAACCCCGTTTCAAATGACAAGAGTTCCTGGGATCTCAGTTGGATCGCGAGTTATGGCGGTTTTGATCCACCGGAAACGTCGAATCGACGAAATTACCTTCCGGTCGCGTTTGTTCCGAGACAAAACCCGTTTTATGTCGCCCTGCCCTACAACGACTTGATCCGTGGACAATTCAAACCGGAAGCGCCTCTTGTTATTCCATGGTTTAGGAAAGTTTACGCCGGGCCCGGCCAATCCGTTTGCAAGGATCACTGGCTTGCCATCCGCAAAGGGAGCCGCATCTGTTACGCGCAGTGGGAGGATTGCGGTCCGTTCCGGACGGACCATTTTCAATATGTTTTCGGAGATGAGCGGCCCAAACCGAATGCGAACTTCGGTGCCGGTCTCGATGTTTCACCAGCCGTCCGGGACTACCTTGGATTGCAATCGACCGACGTTACCGATTGGCAATTCGTGGAAGTCCAAGGTGTTCCGCCGGGACCGTGGCGCGGTTACGGGGGCAACAATCCTTTTGTAATGGCGCGTCCGTCCATTGCTACTGGATTAGTTCGGTGAAATTCTCCGCAGTTCAGGAAAACAGATTGTAACGCACGATGGCATAGATGGCGTGAAACCCGTCTTTCCAATTCACTTTCTTGCCTTCGCTGTAGGTGCGTCCGTTGTAGGAAATCCCCACTTCGTAAATTCGACACTTGGCTTTGGCCAATTTTGCGGTGACTTCCGGTTCGAACCCAAATCGGTTCTCGCGAAGATCGAGATTTTTGATCACATCAGCGCGGAAGGCTTTGTAGCACGTTTCGACATCGGTGAGGTTCAAGTTGGTAAACATGTTTGAAAGCAGCGTCAGGAAACGGTTGCCGACCATGTGCCAGAAATAAAGGACACGATGGGGATGACCGCCCATGAACCGCGAGCCAAAGACCGCGTCGGCTTTACCAGAAAGAATTGGCTCGAGGAGAGTGGGATAGTCGGACGGATTGTACTCAAGGTCGGCGTCCTGAACCAAAATGACGTCGCCCGTGGCTGCGGCAAATCCAGCTCGCAAGGCCGCACCCTTACCCATGTTCCGCGGTTGATAAATGATCTGATCGGCCAGGGGCGCAATTTGATCTTTCAAAACCTGCTGGGTGCCATCGGTCGACCCATCGTCGACAACGATAATTTCAATGTCTTCGAGGTCGGCCCCGCGAACCACGGTGACGACTTGTTGGACCGTCGCGCGCTCGTTAAAAACCGGAATGACGACAGAGATCTTCATCGAGCAGAAACTAGACAGGATTAGCCCGATTTTTACGAGACCCGAAATCCAGAAGCATCTGCAATTGGGTCGAGGGAAGAACCAATGCCGGTCAGCGAGTCAGAAACCAGGCAGGATTTTTGAGTGAGAAAATCCGCGTAATCCCGTTAATCCTGTCGGTCTACGGATTGAAGCGGAATTTCGTCCGGCCGCGCTTGGCATTTGCCTTCATTTTGCGGCGGTGCTTCTGCGAAGGGGTCTCGAAAGCGCGCAGACGGCGCACTTCCTCGAGGATCCCCTCGGCATCGAGCTTGTTTTTCAGCCGCTTTAACGCGCGATCAACTGGCTCACCTTTACGAACGAGTACTTCTGGCATCGATAATCAACTCCTGGATCTGCAAATTTTGTGCCCTTTTGGCGAGGCCGATCTTAAGCGGGGGATCGGTTCCCGTCAAATTCGGCCCAACCGAGGCCTAACGGGCGATAGGATTCGCGCTGGTTGCGGCTTGGGTCACCTCGCGGCGAAGCGAAGCCGTGTCTTTACCGCGGGCGCGGGTCCACCACAGGACGATGGGCGAGGCGATGAAAATCGAAGAATAGGTTCCGACGATTACCCCGACCAGGAAGGAAAACGCAAAATCGTTTAGCACCGGGCCCCCGAAGAAGTACAGCGCCAGCACGGTCAGCAAAACGGTGCCGCCCGTAAGAATCGTTCGCGATAACGTGTCGTTGATCGAGTGATTCATCACTTGAGCAACCGAACCGGAAAGGCGATCCCGCAAACCGCTTCGGATTCGGTCGAAGACGACGATTTTATCGTTAATCGAATAACCGGCGATGGTGAGAACGGCGGCGACCATGATTAGGGAAAGCTCGCGGCCGCTCAGGGAGAAAATCCCAAGAGTAATAATGAGATCATGCGCCAGCGCGGCGAGCGACCCGACTGCGAACGAAGTGCCGAATCGCATACTCACGTAAACGAAAATTCCGATTAAACCGAGGGTAAGAGCGAGCGCGCTCTTGCTCGCCAATTCTTTGCCAACCAGCGCGCCGACGTGATCGGTCTGTTCAAATCTCAGTGCGGCGTTCGGAAGCGCTTCCTGCAACCGCGCCTTAATCTTGTCCGCGTTTCCGGCGTCGGATCGTATGCTGATCAAATCCCGATTCGCGACCCGCTCGGATTGGATCACGCTGTTCTGAAGCCCGGTGTTGGCAAGCGCGCCGCGAATTTGATCCGGAGTCAGCTTCTGGCCGGCGGACAACACCATCAAATCGCCGCCTCTAAAATCGGCGCCGAGATTGCGGTTACCGCGAACGAACAGGACGGCGAGACAAGCCAGCGTCGCGATTCCAGAGATCAGCATGAATTTCTTGGCGTGTCCGAGAAAATCGAAATCCTTCGAGCGAATCAGGTGCAGCATCGACACCTTCTTCAGAACATTCAGCGCAAACGCCCAGGAGAAACAGGTGTAGGTCACGAGCAGCGACGAAAACATGGAGGCGACGATGCCGATCGTCAGGGTGAGCGCGAAACCTTTGACCGGCCCGCTCGCGAGCCAGAAAAGAATCACTGCGGTCAGGAATTGCGTGACGTGCGCATCAAAAATCGCGCTGAACGCCTTTTGGTAGGAAGTGTCGATCGCCGTGCGCAGCGTTTTACCTTGTTTAATCTCGTCCCGGAGGCGCTCGTAAATCAGAACGTTGGCGTCAACGGCAATGCCAAGGCTGAGAATCAATCCCGCGATACCGGGAAGCGTCAGCACGCTGTTGAACATGCCGAGGGCGCCGACCACCATGATGCAATTGATCGCGAGAGCGATGTCCGCGATCAGGCCGACCAGCCGGTAATAAATGATCATGAAGACCACGACCAAGGCGAAGCCCGCGATACCCGAATAAATACCGCTCTTAATAGAATCACTGCCGAGACTCGCGGAGACTTGTCGTTCCTCTTCGATTTTTACCGGCGTCTGGAGCGGATTTTCGAGCACGCTGGCCAACCCACGCGCTTCGGTCTCGTCGAATTTGCCCGAAATGATCGCGTCCCCGCCGTAAATCGCGTCGCGAATCACCGGCGCCGATTGGATCACCCCATCGAGGACAATTGCGAAACGATGTCCTTTATGGGCTGCGGTGATCTCGCCAAATTTCTTCGCGCCTTCGCCGTCGAACTTCAGCTGCACCGTCCAGCCTTCGTTGCCGTAATAGGCATGAGATTCCGTCACGTGATCGCCGCCGAGATCGGCTTTCTTCTTGACCAACAACCGTTCTTCGCGCGGCTTTTCGCCTTCCTCGCCGCGCATGGTATAGGTCTCGATGCGGTAATCCGGCGGGATCACTTCCTGGCCTTTATCGATCTTGGCCAATCGTTCGCCGTTATCGGGATAAACGAGACGAAACTCGAGCTTGGCCACCTTCGAAAGTTGCTCTCGCGCTTCCTGGATTTTTCCAGCATCAAGACCCGGAATTTGCACAAGGATCCGGTCCGTTCCCTGCGGGGTAATGATCGGCTCGCTGACGCCGAACTGGTCGACGCGTTTCCGAATCGCCTCGATCGCCTGGTCGACCATCGATTTGGTAATTGCACGCTTGCTTCCGTCTGGACCGGCCGCCGGTTCCAATCGAATCAAAAAGGAAGTGCCACCCTGCAAATCGAGACCGAGATGGATTTTGCCGGGACGAACGATCGTTCCGTCAGGTCGCTTTTGGTCGAACGGCGGATAGGTCGATGCCAGACAAAACGCGGTGATGGCAATGGTCAGCACCGTTCCCAAGAGTCGACGGATCTTTTCGCTGTCGGTCGCGAAATACCAGCCGAACAGGATCAGCAGACCGATGCCGGCGAAAAATGTGGCTGCAGGAGTCATTGGGAACGTTGAGCCGTTGAGAAGTTGAGCCGTTGAGTTGTTGGTTTGCGGTCGCGCATCGGGATAATTTTCATCTCAACTTCTCAACCTCTCAACAACTCAACTTTCCTTGAGCACATTTGCGATCGCCGACTTCTCCATTTCGATCTTCACGTTATCGGCCACTTTCACTATCACAGTTGTCTCTTTCACGTTCGCGATCAATCCGTGAATTCCGGCGTTGGTAACGACTTTGTCTCCTGTTTTTAGAGCCGAAATCAAGCGTTGCTGTTCCTGTTGCCGCTTCTTCTGCGGCCGAAACAGCATGAAGTACATAATAATAAAGATGAAAATGAACGGGACGAAAAAGCCGAAACCGCCGGCGGGGCCTGGGGCAGGGGCCGTCGGCTGCACTTGAGCTAAAAGGTGGAACATCATCGCAAAATTTGAGGGAGGTCGGACTTTAAACCCGAACGCTTCGGCTGCAACGGAGAATCGTTGTAGCCACGGCCCTACGGTCCGTTGAAAGAAGACGTGCCACAGGCACGTGGCTACACTTCGACATCCCGGGTCTTGTAATTCGAGACAAAGTCGCGCCGAAACGCGTCGAATGTACCGTTGTCGATCTCGTCTCGCGCTTGGGCCATTAGATCTAAATAGAAATGGAGGTTGTGCAGCGTGATCAACCGCAGGCCCAAAATCTCTTCGGCCTTGATTAAGTGACGGATGTAACCGCGACTGAACTCGCGGCAGCTCGGACAGGCACAACCTTCCTCGATCGGTCGCTTGTCCATCGCGAACTCGGCATTTTTTAGATTCAACGTGCCGGTCGAACTAAACGCCGTCCCGTTACGCGCGAGTCGCGTTGGCAAAACGCAATCGAACATGTCGACGCCGCGCGCGATCATTTCCAGAAGCTGGGGCGGGGTTCCCAGACCCATTGCGTAACGCGGCTTGTTTGCCGGCAACGCTGGCTCGCTCGATTCGACCGCGCGAAACATTTCCTCTTCCGGCTCGCCAACGCTTACTCCGCCAATAGCGTAGCCATCGAAATCAAGATCAACGATTGCTTGCGCGCTCTGCTTCCGGAGCTCTTCAAACGTCGCGCCTTGGACGATGCCGAAGAGGAGTTGAGAGTTGAGGGTTGAGAGTTGAGAGACTGCAGATTCGTCTATTCGACGTTCGGTGTTGGACGTTGAGCGTTCGGCGTTTGCTGTCTTCCATTCCTTGCACCGCTTCGCCCAACGCACAGTCATCTCCAGGCTTTTCGCGGCGTAATCGTATTCGCACGGCCACGGTGGGCATTCGTCCAGAGCCATCGCGATATCGCTCCCGAGCGCGGCCTGAATTTCCATTGCGATCTCCGGCGAAATAAATGCGGGCGTTCCGTCGACGTGATTTTGAAACTGGACGCCTTCTTCAGTGATCTTCCGCAACTTCGCCAACGAAAAGATTTGGTAGCCGCCGCTGTCGGTCAGGATCGGCCCATCCCAATTCATGAACTTGTGCAGTCCTCCGAAGTGCCTGATCACGTCGATCCCGGGTCGAACGAACAGGTGATAGGTGTTTCCGAGAATGATTTGCGCGTTCAATTCGTGGAGCTCGCGCGGACTCACCGCTTTCACGCTTCCCTGCGTTCCAATCGGCATGAACGCAGGAGTTTCTATGGCGCCGTGCGCGGTCATGAGTCGGCCATGACGCGCTTTTGTTTGTTGATCCCGGCCCAAAAGTTCGAACGCTTTCTGCATCGGAAAGAGAGATTCCGCGAGTTCCCAAAAATAACAATCAGCAGCCAAAATATTCTTTGCGAGGCGCGATTTTCTCCTCTATAGTCGCGACTCACCGCATCAGGCGCGTGACAGTGTGTTAACGCGTTCGAGCGGGTTTTTTTGTCGCCCGGATTTTACCCCGTTCGGGCGGCGCTTTGGTAAAAATGCCCACGATTAACCAGTTAATTCGGAAAGGACGCCGGAAGGTGTTGGTGAAATCAAAGTCACCGGCCCTGGCCAATTGTCCACAGCGCCGCGGCGTGTGCGTGCAAGTGATGACGCGCACCCCGAAGAAGCCGAATTCCGCCCTCCGCAAAGTGGCCAAGGTTCGCTTGACGAACGGCCAGGAAGTGATTGCCTACATTCCAGGCGAAGGGCACAACTTGCAGGAGCACTCAATCGTGCTCGTGCGCGGGGGACGCGTGAAAGATTTGCCGGGCGTGCGCTATCACATTGTGCGTGGCTCGCTCGACAGTCTCGGCGTCGATGGGAGACGCCGAAGTCGTTCCAAGTACGGAGCGAAGCGCCCGAAAGGTGGCGCGGCTGGCGGAGGCGGTGCGGCGAAAGCGGCGCCGGCGGCAGCCAAGGAAGAGAAAAAGTAAATTTTGAATCAGAAGATCGACAATGTCGCGACGGAAGAGAGTTTACAAAAAGGAAGAGCGCGTCGATTCCCGTTACGGGAGTCCGGCGGTCGCGCGTCTTATCACCACGGTGATGAAGCGCGGCAAGAAATCGCTCGCCGAGCGCATTGTCTACACCGCGATCGATAAATCGCGCGAAGGATCCGACTCGGTGGATCCGCTCGAGGTTTTAAACAAGGCACTCGAAAACGTTCGGCCGCGCCTGGAGGTAAAATCGCGTCGGGTTGGTGGCGCGACTTATCAAGTACCCCTGGAAGTACCTCCGGCGCGTCAAGTCTCACTCGCCATGCGTTGGATCGTGCAATACGCCGACACTCGCAAAGGCATGCCGATGGCGCAGGCGCTCGCCCAGGAAATCAAGGACGCAGCGTCCGGTCAGGGCAACGCAATCAAGAAACGGGAAGACACCCACAAAATGGCGCAGGCGAATCGCGCGTTTGCTCATTTCCGCTGGTAACTTTTATGGCCACCGCAACCGCAGAGAAAAAACCAGCCGCGGCGAAAGGGCCAAATTCGCCGAACCGAAAATTCCCACTCGAGCGGACGCGAAACATCGGAATCGCGGCGCACATTGACGCCGGGAAGACGACGATCACCGAGCGCGTGCTGTTTTACACCGGCATGATCCACAAGATGGGTGAAGTGCACGAAGGCACCACCGTCACCGATTGGATGGAGCAGGAGCGCGAACGCGGAATCACGATCACGTCTGCGGCGACGACCTGCAGTTGGTCGCAGAAAAAAGAAGAAGGCGTTTACAAGATTTTCGAAGGCATCAAGCAGCGCATCAACATCATCGATACGCCTGGTCACGTTGATTTCACGGCCGAAGTCGAGCGTTCGTTACGCGTCCTCGACGGCGCGATCGCGGTATTCGACGGCGTCGCCGGTGTGCAGCCGCAATCGGAAACAGTTTGGCGGCAGGCGACCAAATACAACGTGCCGCGATTGGCCTTCATCAACAAGATGGACCGGGTTGGCGCCGACTTCGCGATGTCGGTCGACAGCATTCACAAGAAACTCGGCGCGAACGCCTGGCCGGTATTGTTGCCTCTGGGCAGGGAAGATCAACTTCGCGGTCAGCTCGACGTCATTAATAAGAAGGCGATCATCTATTCCGTTAGCGATCAGATGGGATCGACCTATGAAGTGACGGATCTCCCGCAAGAACATGTCGCCGCTGTCGATAAGGCTTACAAAGAGCTCGTCGAGCAAATTTCGAATATCGACGACGAAATCGCCGAAGTGGTTTTGGAAGAGAAGCCGGTCACACCGCAACTTTTGAAGGCAGCGATTCGCCGGCAAACGATCGCGAATAAATTTGTGCCGGTGATCGGCGGTTCTGCGCTGAAGAACATCGGCGTGCAATATCTGGTCGACGCAGTCGTCGATTATCTGCCGAGTCCGCTGGATATTCCGCCGGCCAAAGGGATGGAGCCGGATACGCATGCGCCGATGGAGGCGCCGACGGATGACAACGCGACATTTTGCTCGATCGCGTTCAAGCTTTGGAGCGATCCGTTTGTCGGCAAACTCGTTTTCTTCCGCGTTTACTCCGGCACGTTGAGTAAAGGCGACACGGTTTACAATCCGCGCACCAACAAGCGCGAGCGCATCTCACGGTTAATTCAAATCCAGGCTGACAAACGCGAAGACATCGAAACCTGTTACTCAGGCGACATCGCCGCGATCGTCGGCATTAAGAACATCACGACCGGCGACACCCTTTGCGACGAGGACCATCCAATTCTGCTCGAGCCGCCGACTTTTCCTGACCCGGTCATTTCAATGGCGATCGAGCCAAAAACAAAATTGGACCAGGAGAAGATGGGCATCGCTCTGCAACGACTCGCCGAAGAAGACCCAACGTTTCGCGTTTATACGCATGAAGACACTGGTCAGACGATCATCGCCGGAATGGGCGAATTGCATTTGGAAATCATTCGCGATCGCATGTTCCGCGAATTCAAAGTCGACGCGAACGCTGGCAAACCGCAAATCGCGTATCGCGAGACGATAACGACAAACGCCCACGGTGTTGGCAAGTTGATCAAACAATCCGGCGGTCGCGGTCAATATGGACACGTCGAAGTTGATCTTCGTCCGGCCGAACGCAGCAAGGGTTTGGTGGTCGAAAACAAAATCGTCGGCGGAATTATTCCACGCGAATATATTCCAGCGGTCAAAAAGGGCATTGAGGAAGCGGTGCTCGACGGCGTGCTCGGTGGCTACCCGGTGGTCGATGTTGAGTGCGACATCGTGTTCGGAAGTTTCCACGAAGTCGATTCCAACGAACTCGCGTTCAAAATGGCGGCGATTTTTGCGATGAAGGATGGCTTCCGCGCTGCTAAACCAATCCTGCTCGAGCCGATCATGAAGGTGGAAAACATCACTCCGGAAGAATATCAGGGTGATATTTGTGGCGATTTAAGCCGACGCCGTGGGAGCATCCAAAGCATCGAATCGCGCGGCAACCTCGCCATCATTCACGCGCTTGTCCCACTTGCCGAACTTTTCGGTTACGCGACCGCGATCCGCTCGTTGTCGAAAGGCCGTTCGAGTTACTCGATGGAGCCGTCACACTTTGAACCGGTGCCAGCGAACCTCGTTGCCGCCATTCTCGATCAGAAGGAGAAGAAGTAATGGCGAACGGACAAAAAATTCGAATTCGACTGAAGGCGTTCGACCACCGAATGCTCGATCAGTCTGCGGTCGAGATCGTGGAGACCGCGAAGCGCACTGGCGCTCGGGTGGCTGGTCCGATTCCTCTGCCGACCTTGATCGAGAAATTCACGGTGAATCGTTCTCCCCACGTCGATAAAAAATCGATGGAACAATTTGAGATCCGCACCCACAAACGGTTACTCGATATTATCGAACCGACCGCGAAGACGGTGGATGAGTTGAAGAAACTGAACCTGCCCGCGGGCGTTGATATCACGATTAAAATTTAACTGCTTGAGAATTTTTCCACGTCGCCAACATGAGCATCGGTTTACTAGGACAAAAAATCGGCATGACCAGCGTCTACGACGCCAACGGTCGGCTGCATCCTGTGACCGTGATCGCGACGGGCGATAACGTTCTTCTTCGCCGTCTAACGGACGAAAGCGACGGTTACTCGGCGGTGCAGGTCGGATTTGGTACGCAAAAGGAATCGCGGGTTAGCAAGGCCGAACTCGGCAATTTCAAGAAAGCGGGGGTCGGTCCGCAGCGAATCGTTCGCGAGTTTCGGTTAAAAGCGAATTTGCCGGAAGGCGAAGTAAATCTCAGCGTCACCCAATTTCAGCCTGGCGATTTCGTCGATGTGATTGGTCGCTCCAAAGGCAAAGGGTTCCAGGGCGTGATGAAAAAACACAATTTCGCCGGACAAGGCGCAGCCCACGGCTCCAAGACCCATCGCCGGAACGGCGCAATTGGAAATCGTTCAACGCCTGGACGGATTTGGAAAAACATGGGCATGCCCGGTCACATGGGCGATGAGCGCGTGACCGTTCAAAATTTGAGAGTCATGCAGGTGCGCGAAACCGAGAAGATAATTTTAATCAGCGGCGCGGTTCCGGGTTGCAACGGTAGCTACGTAGTCGTCCGGCCTGCAATCAAGAATCCCGGCGCGCTAATCGCGTTGCATCAACAACACGCGAAAGCAGACCAGACCGCGCTCGCCAAGAAACCGAAAAAAGCAGGCGAATTGGCCGCAGAGAAGAAGGCTCAAGCCAAGGAAGCCCAGAGGAAATGAGCGCGAAAGTTTTAACGAAAGCTGCGGCCAAGGAAGCGAAGATCGACATCATCGAGGACGGTCGTGGTTCGCAAGCGGTCCATGACGTGGTGACTGCGATGCGCGCAGCGCGTCGTTCCGGAACCGCGAGCACGAAAACAAAGGCGACGGTCGATCTGTCCGGCGCGAAACCTTGGAGACAAAAGGGAACTGGACGCGCCCGCGCCGGTTACGCTTCGTCTCCGGTTTGGCGTGGCGGCGGCGTCGTGTTCGGACCGCATCCGCGCGATTACTCCAAGAAAGTTTCGAAATCCGTTCGGCGGCTTGCCCTCCAAAAAGCTTTAAGCGAACGGATCAAGGCCGGCGACGTTCTTACAATCGACAAATTCGCCGTTTCCGAAATCAAAACGAAATCGTTTGTCGATCTGGTCCGGAAACAAACCGACGCAGAGAAAGTGCTGATCGTTTCTGATTCGTTCGACGACAAGACTTACAAGTCGGCGCGCAACGTGAAACCAGTCGCGCTGGCGACTGCTTCCGACGTGAACACCGAGCAGTTGCTGGCGTTCCAGAAAATCTTAGTGACCTCGAAAGCGCTCGAAAAACTAGCGGAGAGATTGTCCGCCTCCGCGAGCGAGTCGGTGCGCGGTGAAAAAACAGCCAACAAAGCTACGGCGGATAAAAAATGAGCGAGCCGCACGAAATTATCGAAACCGCCTCGCTGACGGAGAAATCGACGCTGTTGAGCGAAAAATACAACAAATACGTCTTTCGGGTCAGTCCGCGCGCGAACAAGACCCAGATCCGGGACGCAGTTCAGCGTTTGTTCCAAAAGAAAGTGGTCGACGTCAATACCTGCAATTACACCGGAAAACAGAAGCGCGTCCGCGGACCTCTTGGACGCCGTGCCCACTGGAAAAAAGCCATTGTGACCCTCGCGGAAGGCGAGAAGATCGAACTGGTCTGATTTTATGGCGCTCAAAAGCTATCGTCCACTCACGCCGATCCAGCGTTTCAAACAAACGCCGGCTTTCGACGAAATTACAAAATGGAGCCCGGCCAGAAGTTTGCTCGAGCCAAAGAAGAAAAGCGGCGGCCGCAATAATTACGGGCGCCTGACTTCACGGCACATCGGCGGTGGGCACAAGCAGCATTACCGCAAAGTCGACTTCAGACGCCGCAAGCACGGTGTCGTCGCGGAAGTAGTCGGAATCGAATACGATCCGAACCGCTCGGCGCGAATCGCTCTTATTAAGTACAGCGACGGAGAGCTGAGCTACATCCTCGCGCCCAGTGGCCTTCAGGTCGGCGCGAAAGTCACCGCCGGAAACGACGCGGCCCCGGAACTGGGCAATTCGTTACCCCTTCGCGCGATCCCGCTTGGAACAAGCATTCACAATATCGAGTTGAGTCCGGGACGTGGTGGACAAGTTGCCCGCAGCGCCGGTCAACAAGCGATTTTGAACAACCTCGAAGGCGGTTATGCGCTCGTGAAAATGCCTTCCGGCGAAGTGCGCCGGATCCACGAGAACTGCTTCGCCACGATCGGCCAGGTCGGAAACGTTGATCATATGAACGTGGCCAGCGGCAAAGCCGGTCGCACCCGTTGGCAGGGGCGTCGTCCGCACGTGCGGGGCATGGTAATGAACCCAATCGATCACCCGATGGGCGGCGGTCAGGGTAAATCCAAAGGTGGAGGCGGACGGCATCACCCGGTTAGCCCATGGGGGCAGCTGGCAAAAGGATTCAAGACCCGCGCGAAGCGTAAACCGAGCGACCGTTTCATTATGGAGCGCAAGCGATCTAAGAAGAAAGTTTGATTTTTATGGCAAGATCACTAAAGAAAGGACCCTTCGTCGAATCGCATCTTCTCGAGAAGATCGACAAGATGAATGCCTCGGGCTCGAAAAAGGCGATCAAAACCTGGTCGCGCCGCTCGATGGTGACGCCGGATTTTGTCGGCCACACGTTTTTGGTGCACAACGGAAAGATCTTCAATTCCGTTTTCATCACCGAGAACATGGTTGGACATAAGCTCGGCGAATTTTCGGCAACGCGAATCTTTAAGAAGCACGGTTCGCACACGGCGAAGGTCGCGAAGTAGTTTTTAGCCGATGGTTGATAGTTGATAGAAATGAACCTGGGCGTTTTCGCAAAGGTGAAACTATCAACAATCAACTATCGACTGTTTGCAGTTTTAGTCAGCGGGTGCGTCGTCGCGGCTTCGGTCGCGCAGGCGCAACGGAATAGTTCTTTGACAGAATCCAAAATTGAAAACGCGGAGGCGAAAGTCACCGCGGAGTCGCTGCTTCGGCAGAACGAAGAGTTGCGCAAGCAATTATCGATTCAGCAGGAGTCGCTCAAGACTTTGACAGCGAGCCTGGCTGAATCGAACGCCGAGGCTGAAGTCTTTCGGCGCAAGTTCGCGGATTTGGAATCGCGAATGGAAGCGCTGGGGCTGGCATCAGCGAGCAAGGATCGCGCGAAGCTCGAGCAACGATTGCTCGCGGCGGTGAGCGATCTTCGACTCGCCCAAAAAGAACGCGACGAACTGCGCGATCAACTGCTCGGTTTGAACGAAGCGCTGCTGCGATATTTGAAAACCGTACAAGGCGGCGATGCCCAAGCTCGGGCCGACGTGGAAGCGCAACTGCGGAAGACGAATCAGTTGGTGGGAAGATCGATCCCGCGGGCGCGGGACGCGAACGAATCGCAAGTGAGTTTGATGGATGCGAGCGTGTTGAGCGTAAAGGACGAATGGTCGTTCGTGGTCGCAAATATCGGCGAACAGCACGGCGTGAAGATTGGAATGCCGCTGCGAGTGATGCGCGGCGAGCAGAAGATTGCGACGTTACGGGTGGTGGATGTGCGCCAGCGGATTTGCGGCGCAGTGATTGAGGATTCTGGGAAGGAAAAAATTAAAGTGGGGGATCGGCTCCAGGTCGATGCCTCAAAGGTAAGTTTAAAATAATGGAAGTTAGATCGATATATAAATACGCGCGGATTTCAGCATTCAAAGTGCGGGAAGTCACGCGAGAGATCCAGGGTCTGCCGGTGTCGGCGGCGCTGGACGTTCTCGCTTTCACGCCGAAGAAGGCGGCGTTCCTGATCAACAAAACGCTCAAGAGCGCGATTGCGAATGCCGAGAATAACGCGAACTTAAAAGCCGACGGACTCGTGGTGAAGGAGGCCGTGGTGGGCGAAGGTCCCACTTTCAAACGAATGATGACCCGAGCCCGCGGAAGCGGTGCGCGGGTTTTGAAACGGACAAGTCACATCCGGATCGTTTTGACCGACGAAAAACCGGAGAAGAAACCCGCTGCCGGCGAGAAGACCGAAGAGAAATCGGCAGCCGCGACTGAGAAAAAATCGAAGAAGACAAGGAAAACCGCGAAGGCGGCAAAAAAATAATTTATGGGACAAAAAGTTAATCCGATTGGATTCAGACTGGGCGTGAACCGCGACTGGCGTTCGCGCTGGTACGCCTCTCCCCAGGAGTTACCGGACTTTTTGCACAGTGACCTGGAGATCCGCGGTTACGTAAAGAAGAAACTGCAGTACGCCGCGGTCGCGAAGATCGTGATCGAGCGCGCCTGGAACTCAATTCGGGTGACGATTCACACTGCGCGTCCTGGAATCGTGATTGGGCGGAAGGGCGCGGAAATCGAGAAAATGACCGAAGAGATTTCCAAAATGGCGCAGGGCAAACAAATCAAGATCGACATCCAGGAGATCAAAACTCCTGAGCTCGATGCCCAGCTCGTTGCCGAAAATGTCGCATTGCAGATCGAGCGCCGAATCGCTTATCGCCGGGCGATGAAAAAGGCCGTGCAAGTGGCGATGGATTTTGGCGGACAGGGAATCAAGCTCCGCTGCTCGGGACGATTAAACGGCGCGGAGATTTCGCGTTCGGAATGGTATCGCGAAGGAAAAATTCCACTGCACACGCTTCGCACCCCGATCGACTATGGATTTGCCGAAGCGAACACGGTTTACGGAAAAATCGGCGTGAAATGCTGGATTTGTAAAAAGGAAGAGGCGCCAGTTGAGCAGCAGGCGTCTCCGCCTCCTCCACCGCCCGCGCCTGAATCAGTGGAGGCCTAGGAGATTTTATGCCGTTGATGCCCAAAAGAGTGAAGTATCGGAAGTCCCAGCGGGGAAGCCGCAAGGGGACTGCTTCGCGCAATCTCCGGATCAATTTTGGCGAGTTCGGTCTGCAAACGCTCGAGCGGGCGTGGATCACGAACACCCAGATCGAAGCCGCGCGGGTTGCGTTGACTCGCAACATGAAACGCAAAGGCAAACTTTGGATCCGGATTTTCCCGGACAAATCCGTGACCGCGCGCCCACCCGAAACCCGAATGGGCAAGGGAAAAGGTCAGCCGGAGTTTTGGGTCGCAACCGTGAAGCCAGGGAACATTTTGTTTGAGCTCGACGGTCTGACGGAATCGGTCGCGCGGGAATCGCTGCGACTCGCCGCCGACAAACTGCCGGTCCGCACGAAATTTATCAGCCGACACCACGTGGCCGCCGCTTAACCAAAATGAAGATCAAAGAAATAATCGAGATGAGTCATGACGAGTTGCTGACCAAGCGGCGCGATCTTCGCCAGGAACGGTTGCATCTGCGTTTGCAACAGCAGAGCGGCCAGCTCGAGCAACCGAGCCGGTTGCGTTTGATCCGTCGCGATGTGGCGCGGATCGAAACCATTCTGTCACAACGATCAAGACAACCGCAGACCATTCCGGCCGAAGAACCGAAGGCGAAAAAGAAAAAGTAATTTATGGCCGAGCAAGCGACCCAACCAGCAACTCAACCGCCACCATTGCCCGCGAAGTATACCCGCTCCGCGCGCAAAACACGGGTCGGCGAAGTGATTTCCGATCGAATGAACAAGACGATCGTTGTCCAAACGACGACGCGCGTGCCGCATCCGAAGTTTGGCAAGATCGTTAAACAGATCCGTCGCTTCTATGCTCACGACGAAGAGAACAAGGCAAAAACCGGCGACACCGTGCGGATCATGGAGACGCGGCCGCTGAGTAAATTGAAGCGGTGGCGACTGGTAGAGGTGCTTCAAAAGTAATTTTTATGGTGCAAATTCGATCCAGACTTGAGGTGGCGGACAATACCGGCGCGCGGATGGCGACGATGATCGGCGTGATTGGTAAAGCCACTCTTTATGCCGGGATCGGCGACGTGATTACCGCGAACGTGAAAGAAGCGAGCGCGACCGGAACAGTCAAGAAGGGCGAAGTGGTGCGGGCCGTCCTGGTTCGCACGCGCCAGCCGATTCGGCGGGACGACGGTTCGCTTCTGCGATTCGACAACAATGCAATCGTGATCATCGACAAAGATTTGAACCCGCGGGGAACGCGCATTTTCGGACCGGTTGCTCGCGAACTGCGCGAACGCAATTTCATGAAAATCGTGTCGCTCGCGCCGGAGGTGTTATGAACCGATTTAGATTTCACGTCAAAAAAGGCGATAACGTTGAAGTGATCTGCGGGAACTTCAAAGGTTCGTCCGGAAAAGTCCTGGAAGTGCTTCCACGCAAACAACAGGTGCTCATCGAAGGCGTCCGCATCATCAAAAAGCATTTGCGAAAGTCGCAAGACAATCCGCAGGGAAAAATCGCCGAGCGCGAAGGCCCGATTCACATCTCAAATGTGAAGTTGCTCGAGAGCGAGAAGAAAGCGGACAAGAAAACCAAAACAAAGCCAAAGAAAGAGGCTGAGAAAAAGGCGGCGTAATGGAAAACGAATTTTACCGTCATTACAAAGATCGCGTGGTGCCTGCGTTGAAGGAGCGGCACAAATACAAAAACGTGCACCAAATCCCGCGAATCGAGAAAGTCGTCGTTAACACGTCGATTGGCTCCCAGCCGGATGTGAAGCAGGCCCTCGATGAAGCGAAGGCCGAGCTCGCATTGATTACCGGCCAGCTGCCAGCCGAGACTCGCTCGAAAAAGAGCATCGCGAATTTCAAATTGCGAAAGGACCAGCTAATCGGCGCGAAAGTCACCTTGCGCGGCGAGCGGATGTATGAATTCCTGGAGCGTCTGATCAAGGCGGCCCTTCCCCGAATTCGCGACTTCCGTGGAGTTCCGCCGCGTTCGTTCGATGGCAATGGCAACTATACCCTGGGGGTGCCCGATCAGACGATTTTTCCCGAAGTCGAGCTCGATAAAATCAAGCGCAACATTGGTTTTGATGTTACTATTGTGACTTCTGCGCGGACGGACGAAGAAGCCAAATCGCTGTTGAGCGAAATGGGGATGCCGTTCTCTGATCGCGTTAAGAAGCTCGCCCCGGCGAGTCCGTCCGAAGGCGGACCGGCTGGGCAAGCGCAAGCCGCCTGAATTTCATGAGTACCGTTACAGATCCAATTGCAGATTTGCTTGCTCGGGTGCGCAATGGCGCGCGCGCGCAGAAGATGGAGGTCTATGTCCCGTACTCGAAGCTGAAAGCCGAAGTCATTCGGATTTTGAAGACCGAAGGCTACATCAGCGATTACGAAGTTGATACCAAAGCGGCCCATCCGCGGATCAAGATTACTAACAAACTGGTCGACCATACCTGCGCGATCACCGGTTTAAAGCGCGTTAGCCGGCCCGGGTTGCGACGGTATGTTGCAGCGGACGAGATTCCGCGAGTGCTCGGCGGAATGGGCACGTCGATTCTATCCACCTCGCGCGGCGTGATGTCGGGCCGGGAAGCGAAAAAGCAAAAAGTCGGCGGCGAGTTGCTCGCTTACATTTGGTAGTTTTATGTCGCGAATTGGAAATAAGCCGGTCGACATTCCTGACAAAGTCAAAGTCAACATCGCCGACGACGGCGCTGTCTCGGTGGAAGGACCGAAAGGCAAACTGACTTGGAAGTTGCCGCGCCAGATTAAGGCCAGCGTGAAAGACAATCATGTTTCGGTCGCTCGCGAGGCTGAGACCCGCAGCGTGAAAGCGCTGCACGGTCTTTCTCGCGCTCTCGTGCACAACATGGTCGTCGGAGTGAGCGAAGGGTTTACCAAGAACCTGGAAATCGAGGGCGTCGGCTTTAAAGCTGCGGTCCAGGGCCAGAATTTGAATCTCAGTCTCGGATTTTCCCACCCGATTTTGTTTCCAATTCCCAGCGACATCAAAATTACCGTCACCGATAACACAAAGCTATCGATCCAGGGTCCGGATAAGAAAGTGGTCGGTCAGGTCGCTGCCGACATTCGCCGTTACTATCCGCCCGAGCCATACAAGGGCAAAGGTGTCCGCTACGCAGGCGAACAGATCCGCCGCAAGGAAGGCAAGACGGTCCAATAATTTTTATGGCGGCGTTTAATCGAAAGGCAGCTCGGCAGCGATTGCATCAGCGGATCCGAAAGAAAGTTTCGGGGACTGCTGCGCGCCCGCGATTGTCGATCTATTTTTCGGGGAAACACGTTTACGCCCAGGTCATCGACGATGACGCCGGCAAGACGCTGACCGCAGCGTCGACGGCGGAGAAATCGGTGCTTGGAAAAAATAAGCCTGCAGCCAATCGCGCGAGCGCGGAAGTTGTCGGCAAAACAATTGCCGAGCGCGCGCGTGGCAAAAAAATTGAGAACGTCGTCTTCGATCGCGGCGGGTTTCAATACCAGGGCAAAGTAAAAGCTTTGGCGGACGCAGCGCGCCAAGGCGGACTAAAGTTTTAATTTCATGGCAGCACACCAATCAGGACAACGCGGACGACAAGATTCACGCAACCAGGATAGAACGCCGGCGCAAAGAGGCGACACGACCGAGAAAGTCGTGTTCATCAATCGTTGCGCGAAAGTTGTGAAAGGCGGTCGGCGTTTCAGTTTCAGCGCGTTGATCGTCGCCGGCGATCACGACGGCTCGGTCGGCGTTGGATTTGGAAAAGCGAACGAAGTTTCGGAAGCGATTCGAAAAGCGTCTGAAGCCGCGAAGAAATCGATGGAGAAGGTTTCACTCCACGAGAATACGATTCCGCACGAAACGATCGGCGAGTTCGGTGGCGGCCGGGTTTTGTTGCGTCCTGCATCTCCCGGAACTGGCGTGATCGCCGGTGGCGGCGTGCGCGCAGTTGTCGAAGCAGTCGGAATCCGCGATGTGCTGGCGAAGTCGCTGGGCTCAAGCAATCACGCCAATGTCGTGAAGGCGACGATCGCTGCGCTCAAATCGTTGCGGCGGAAAGACGAGATTTTCAAAGTTCGCGGGATCAAAGGCGGAGGCGACGGAAAGGCAGCTGCTGTAACCCAATCACAGTCATGATGCGGTTACACAATTTGCGTCCGCGTCCGGGCGCACGTCATCGCGTGAAGCGCCTCGGTTGCGGCGAAAGCTCCGGCCACGGCAAAACCAGCGGCAAAGGTCACAAAGGCCAGAAAGCGCGCTCAGGCGGTAGTCTTCGGCTGGGATTCGAAGGCGGGCAAATGCCGCTGATTCGGCGATTGCCGAAGCGTGGCTTTAATAACGCGGCGTTTCATCAACACTACGCTGTCGTTAACTTGAGCGACCTTAACGATTTCAAAGCCGGCACCCTGGTGAATGAGCAATTGCTCCGCGAATCAAAATTGGTCCGCGGAGACGTCGCCGGCATCAAAATTCTGGGTGATGGTGAGCTGAAGCACGCGCTGAAGATCGAAGCCGACAAGGTCAGCGAATCTGCCAAGGCGAAAATCGAAAAGGCCGGCGGAACAATTACCATGCGGGATCGCAGCGCGGAAAAACCGGTTGCCGCTGCCGAAGATGTGAATCAAGGGGCAAAAGCCGAAGAAGCGAAGCCGAAGAAAAAATCGACATCGGCATCCAAGGCAAAGAAAAAAGCTTCCCGGAAATAGTTTTCGGAAATGGTTTCGGCCTTTCTCAACACCCTTAAGATTCCGGAGCTACGGCGCCGGATTCTTTTTACCCTCGCAGTCGTCGTGATTGTGCGGCTTGGCGCAGCGATTACAACGCCGGGAGTCAATCAAGCGGTCTTGCAAGAATGGTTTCGAACCGCTCTCAGCGAAAAATCCGGCGGAAATCTGGCAGCCCTGCTGAATTTGTTCAGCGGCGGCGCGTTGGAGAACTGCGCGATCTTTTCACTTGGAATCATGCCTTACATCAGCGCGTCGATTATGATGCAGCTGCTGTCAGCGGTGATTCCGCAACTCGGAAGGCTGGCTCGGGAAGACGGCGGGCGGCAGAAGATCATGCAATACACGCGGTTCATGACCGTAGGTCTCTGCATTTTCCAGGGTTATCTGCTGGCGATTTCTTTTCAACATCCGGAAGCGTATCGCGTCGCTTTGCCTGGAATTTCGGAGACGATTGCGCGGTTGGGGATTCCGCTGGTCGACGATCCTGGATGGGTCTTTCGCGTGGTAACGGTAATTTCGCTGACCACCGGCACGCTGATGTTGATGTGGCTTGGCGATCAAATCACCGAGCGCGGAATCGGTAACGGCATTTCGTTGATTATTACCATCGGAATTGTGGCCCGCTTACCCGCCGCGTTGGCCCAGGCGTGGAAAACGTTTGTGCCTTCAGCCGCAACCGGAACCAGCCAGGTCAATCCGGCAATTCTCGTCTTGATGGTGGCGTTCCTGTTTTTAGTGATTGCCAGCGTCATCGCCATCACGCAGGCGGTGCGAAAGATTACAGTTCAATACGCAAAACGTGTCGTTGGCCGGAAACAATATGGCGGTAACACTCAATACATGCCGTTGAAGGTGAATTATCCCGGGGTAATGCCGATCATTTTTGCCTGGGCGTTGTTGTTATTCCCAAACCAAATCGTGAGTTGGGCGTTCCCGAGCAGTCCAACAGCTCGGCAGATTTCGGAGATGTTATCCACCGGTTGGCTGCACTACGTCGTTCTGGCGGCGATGATTTTCTTCTTCAGTTATTTCTGGGTCGCTACCCAATTCCAGCCGTCGCAGATCGCAGACGACCTGAAGAAATACGGGGGTTACATCCCCGGCGTCCGTCCGGGCAAACCGACCGCAGAGTTTCTCGATTTTACAATGACCCGACTGACCTTTGCGGGCGCGATTTTCCTTACCTTGATCGCAGTGTTGCCCAGCTTATTGAGTCAGGGATTGCACGTGCCCACGGTAACGGCGCAATTTTTTGGCGGCACCAGCTTGCTCATCATCGTTGGCGTGATTCTCGACACGATGCGCCAGGTGGAAACGCACCTGATCCAGCGGCATTACGACGGATTCCTGCGTAAAGGTCGCGTCCGTGGCGGATTTACCGGCCGCTCGGCTTACGTTCGTGGCGAAGCCGCGGCTCAACGCACCCTCATGTGGCTCTATGTCGGCATCGCCATCATTGTGATCGGCGGAGTTGCCGCGTTTTTGGCGTCGAAGTGAAGCGACGACTCGTCTTACTCGGCGCTCCCGGTTCCGGAAAGGGAACTCAGGCGGAAATGATCACCCGGCACTTCGGAATTCCGGTGACCTCGCCCGGAGCGATTCTGCGGCGTGAGAGAGATCTCGGAACTCCCCTTGGCTTGGAAACAGCCGAAGTGCTGCAGCGGGGAGATTTGGTCCCCGACAAAACGATTGTGAAGCTGATTGAGGATTGGCTGCACCTGCACGGCGGATATGGTTTCGTATTCGATGGTTTCCCGCGAACCCTTCCGCAAGCAGAAAGCCTGGCGTCGATTCTTAAGAGTCTGCAAACGTCAATTGATTCGGCGATTTGGCTGGATGTTTCCGAAGAAACTGTTCGTTCCAGGATTTCGGGACGGCTTCAATGCCGCACCTGCGGTTTCACGACGAGCGTCGACAGCGCGCAATTCGCTAATCGCCCGATCTGTCCCTATTGCGAAGGACGTCTCGAGCGGCGGAGCGACGATGATGTAAGTGTGCTTCAACAGCGTTTGCGTGAATACAACAGCAAGACGCAACCATTGGCTGATTACTACGGAAAGATGTCGATTTTGCGAAAGATTGATGGCAACCGCGACCGAGATTCGGTGTTTGGCGATATATCACAGATAATCGAAGGCAAAGTGCCAGCATGATCCCGATCAAGAACGCGAAAGAAATCGAGAAGATGCGGCAATCTTGCCGGACTGCGAGCGAGATTTTGGATCGGGTCAGCGAACTGGTTCGGCCGGGGGTCACGACAAAGGAAGTTGACGAAGCGGCGGCGGATTTCATGAATGACGCGAAAGTAAAGAGCGCGTTCCTCGGGTATCGGCTTGGCCACCGCGTTTTTCCCGGAAACATTTGCATCTCGCTCAACGATGAAGTCGTGCATGGCATCGGCAGCCAGCGCCGCATTCAATACGGCGACATCGTCAAACTCGATATCGGGGTTATTCAGGACGGCTGGGTAGGAGACACGGCCCAGACCATTCCGGTCGGTGTGGTGGACGAGCGGACAGATCAACTTTTGCGCGTGACTGAGAAAGCTTTGGAGCGCGCGATCAACGTTGCCGACGAGGGCGCTCGGCTCGGTGATATTTGTGCCGAGATTGAAGCCGAGGCTTCGCAAAACCATTTCTCGGTGGTGCGCGAGTTTGTCGGCCACGGGGTGGGGCGGAAACTGCATGAAGAGCCCCAGATTCCCAATTACGGCAGGCGCGGAAGCGGGCCGAAACTGAAAGCAGGCATGACCCTGGCGATCGAGCCGATGATCAACATCGGCGGGGCGGATGTGCGGCTATTGGAGGACGGCTGGACCGTCCGGACGGCCGACGGCACGCGGTCAGCCCATTTTGAACATACGGTCCTGATTGCCAAGGATGGGCCGGAAATTTTGACATGGCGCGGAAAGACGCAATTGAGGTAGAAGGCACTGTCGTCGAGCTGCTTCCGAATACCATGTTTCGGGTCCAGCTGCCGAATAAGCACCAGGTTTTAGCCCATATTTCAGGGAAAATGCGGCTCCACTTCATTCGTATCTTGCCCGGCGACAAAGTTATGCTAGAGATATCACCCTACGATTTGTCGAAGGGGCGGATCACCTTCCGCCAGAAGTGACAACGCGGATATTGGCTCCGCGTTTTTTGTTTCGACCAAAATGAAAGTACGACCCTCAGTTAAACGACTTTGTGAAGCTTGCAAGATAGTGAAGCGCAAGAATGTGGTGCGGGTGATTTGCAAAAATCCGCGTCACAAACAGCGCCAGGGCTAGACTATTTAACGATTGAGCGATTTAGAGATTTAACGATTTAGAGAATGCCACGATTACTCGGAGTTGAAATCCCAGCGGACAAGCGCATCGAAGCGTCGCTGACCTATATTTACGGGATCGGATTTGCGACTTCGCGCCGGATTCTCGAGCAGACCAACATCGATCCGAACCTTCGCGCGAAAGATCTCACCCCGCAGCAGATCAACGAGATCATTCACGCGATCAGTAATAACAAGATTAAGATAGAGGGCGATCTTCGCCGCGACATTCAGGGAAATTTGAAACGGTTGCAGGCGATCAATTGTTATCGCGGTCAACGTCATCGCCGCGGGTTGCCAGTGCGTGGTCAGCGAACATCGACCAACGCGCGCACCCGCAAAGGTCCTCGCAAGACCGTCGGCGTGATTCGAAACCCGGACGCTAAAGCAGGAAAAGTTTAATCATGGCTGAATCGAAGAAACCAGCGAAGGCGAAAGACGAGAAGCCGAGGTCGGAGAAGGACGAAAAGAAGCCGGCGGCCAATGCGGCTGAGTCGGAAGCTCCGAAACCGCAGGCCACGGCCGAAGAGGCCAAGCCAAAGAAGCAGCAGCCGATAAAGGGAAAAAAGGAAGAGGGAGCTGCTCCGGTCGCGCCAACTGAGAATCTTTCCCTGGACGCTGATTCGATTGAGGCGCCAAAGATCGTTAAGGCCAAAGGCGCCAAAAATATTCACAGCGGCATCGCGCACGTTTACGCGACCTTCAACAACACGATTGTCACGATCACGGATTTGAACGGGAACGTGATCGGTTGGTCGAGCGCGGGCAAAGTTGGATTCAAAGGCTCGCGCAAGAGCACA
The DNA here is from genome assembly GCA_963817335.1 of uncultured Verrucomicrobiae bacterium. Taxonomy (GTDB): domain Bacteria; phylum Verrucomicrobiota; class Verrucomicrobiia; order Chthoniobacterales; family UBA10450; genus AV40. Next base: position 1,331,143 of record CAWFNX010000005.1, read on the forward strand.
GCCTACGCGGCGCAATTGGTTGCCCAGGACGCAGCGCGCCAGGCCATGGGACATGGACTCAAGGAAGTCCAGGTTTTGGTCAAAGGCCCAGGCGCTGGTCGTGAATCCGCTGTGCGCGCTCTGCAAGCGATCGGGCTCGATCTCACTCTGATCCGCGACGTCACTCCCGTTCCCCACAATGGTTGCCGTCCACCAAAACAGCGCCGGGTCTGATTCTCTCAACTCTCAACTAACGACCATCAACTTTTTTCATGGGTAGATATACTGGACCAAAAACAAGGGTCAGCCGTCGCTACGGCGTGCAGATCTTCGGACCATCGAAATCGCTGGAGCGGAAGAATTATCCGCCGGGGATGCACGGTCCGAAAGGCTCGCGCCGCAAGCAGTCGGAGTATGCGATCGCGCTCGGCGAGAAACAGAAGCTTCGTTATCAATATGGTCTGCTTGAGCGTCAGTTCCGCCGGATTTTTCAGCATGCATTGCGCAAACGCGGTGTCACCGGCGAAACGTTGTTGCAGCTGCTGGAGACCCGTCTGGACAACGTAATTTATCGGCTCGGGTTCGCGAACACGCGCAATGCCGCGCGACAGTTGGTCTCGCACGGTCATGTGCAGGTCAACGGCCGCGGCGTCAACATCGCTTCCTACAACGTGAAAGCTGGCGACGAGATCGCGATCAAAGACAAACCAAAATCGCGCCAACTCGCGGTCCGCAATCTCGAGCTCACCCAAATTGTTCCGGTGCCTGATTGGCTGACCGTCGATCGTGACGGACTCAAGGGCAAAGTCGCCCACGTTCCGTCTCGCGAAGAAATGCAACCGATGGTTAACGAGCAGTTGATCGTCGAGTTGTATTCGCGTTAAGAGCGATTCACCGAATCGCCCGGGCGATTGAGATCAATCGCCCCTACCTTCCAGAAGCTGAAGGGCTTTGTCGTAGCTTTTGCGTTGGAGAAAGTGGGCGAGCTGCGGATTGAGCGGCTTTGGGAGCGCGCTGGCGAGATTTTCGATCCTTTCTGACACGGCGCGGAGACGTGCCATGTGTTTTTCCGGATCGCGACGGCTGTTTTCGTCGCCGATAATCGCGAGCCGTTCGCGCAAAGCAGCGGCTAGATCTGAAGTCGGATTAACCACGAATGGATACTAATAGACACTAGTTAGGATCACCAGGCCACGCGCTTGCCGTGCAAGCCCGAACCGGACTGAACGCACGGCTACAGGGTGCCGTGACTACAAAGAAAATCATTGGTGTAAATTCGTGTCCATTCGTGGTTAAATCGGCGGCGTGCCGGCTGAACCGAAGCGGTTTCTGATGGTCGACGACGATGTCGCGCTCTTGCGCGTCGTGCGCGAAGCGCTGGTGGCCACTTTGACGTGCGAGGTCGATACGTCACCGAAGCCGGAATACGCGTTCGAGCTCGCAATGAAAAAGAAATACGACCTGTTCATCTTCGATTTCCAGATGCCGATGATCGACGGCGCGATGTTGTTTTTTCTGATCGGAAAGGTTTACCAAAACATTCAGCCGATCAGAGAAGTGCCGCCGCTGATTCTTATATCCGGGAAAGCGGACGAAAAGAGGGCGCAGGAACTTCTTAAGGAGCCGGGGGTAGCCGGGTTGGTGGCGAAGCCGTTCGCGATCAATCGGCTACTGGAAAAAATCAAAGAATGCCTGCCGGACGCGGAATTCTCGATGCCGTTGTAGGAGGGAGATCGAGATCTCCCTTGCAGATTAGTGGCGAGTTTCGGCCACGAGCTGTCGTTTCGCTTCGAGCCAATCGGAGTTGGCGTCGCCCGGGAGATCGAACCGGCGACGACGTTCCGAGATGAAATAGGCCCGCATCTGGATTTGCTCGTCGGTCAGGTCGAGCGCAACTGCCGGCACCGGCCCATTTTTCGCTTCAACTTTCTTGATCACTCGTTTTTTCGGCCGCACAGGCTTCTCAGCCTTCGAAGCGGTAGATCTCCCGCTGGCCTTTGCTTTGGTCACTTTGCCCGACGCAATCAGGTCGGTCTTACTTTTCTTTGCCACAACTCCAATTCCTCCCTGATTTACGATTTAGCGAGGCGCGTTTGGTTGACAAGAGCTTTGTGAAGGAAGCTTGGCGAAAGGATCAGGCTCTAATAGTATCAGGCCGTGAAGGATTTCGTTTTTCGCTGGTTCATTACGGCCTTCGCCGTGTTCGTCGCGGCGCCGATCGTCGGAATCGATTATACGGGAATCGGCTGTTTGCTCGGAGCGTCCCTCTTGCTTGGGATCATTAATGCCTTTGTTCGCCCGATTCTGCTGTTTCTTAGTTTCCCGCTGATCTTGGTGACACTCGGCTTGTTTATTTTCATCATCAACGCGCTAATGCTCAAATTCGTGAGCGAGATCGTGCCTTGCTTTAAAGTGCACAGTTTCTGGAGTGCAGTTTTTGGCGCAATCGTAATCTCGTTCGTAAGCTGGCTATTGAGCGCGTTCTTTCGAGGCAGCGACGGCCGCGTCCATATCCTGACCCATCATACCCAGATCAAGCAGGTCCGGGGTCGCGTCATCAAGCCGGGCGAGTGAGCGCGGCAATGTTTAGCGGCAAGTTAAAATCCGACGGCCGCATTTTCGTAAAAATCTGCGGGATAACGAACGAGGAGGACGCCGTTGCCGCAATCAAAGCTGGGGCGGACGCTCTCGGCTTTAACATTGTTCCGCGGAGCAAACGTTGCATCGATCTCGACGCCTCGGCGGGCTGGATCGCCAAACTGCCGACAACGATCTTAAGGGTGGCAGTGACAGCTGACCCAAACTGGGAAGACGCCTGTCGGCTCGGTCAACTCTCATTCATTGATGCACTGCAGTTGCACGGAAACGAATCGCCCGAATTTTGCCGTCGGTTTCGGGATGCAGGAATTTCGTTCGCCAAAGCGATGCCAGTCGGTCATTCCCAGTCACTTGGCGCGGTGCCCGATTTCTTTACCGATACGCTCATTTTGGATTCGGCTTCGCCCGCAGGGTTCGGGGGCAGCGGGCAGGTTTTCCCTTGGAAATTTGCATGGCAGTTTGTGCAAAAGCACCGAAAACTGAATGTGATTTTGGCTGGTGGCTTGAACGCTGAAAACGTTGCCGAGGCCGTGAAGATAGTCCGCCCGCGAGGCGTGGACGTAACCAGTGGCGTGGAGAAGTCGCCTGGGAAAAAAGATCATCGCTTGGTCAAGGCTTTCATAGAGGCTGCCCGACAGGCGGCCACGTAACAAACTCCCTGGAGTCTCGGTTGTTGGAGCCGGTTCCCCGGCTTCGGGAAACTTTCAAGGGGCTGGTCTGCTTCCTGCTTTTTAACGGCCAGCACTTATCTCACTTCCACTTATGGTTACTTCAATCAAGCAGCGGGGATGCGTCGCAGCGGTGGCGTTTCTGACCGTGCTTTCCCTGTCACAGGCGCAAACGAATCCGGCACCGGCCGCTGCCCCGCAGGCGCCCGATCCCACCAAGTCCGCTCAACAGCCTCCGATGATGGTTGTCCAGGCTCCGGTCCAAGCGGCCAGCCCAGCGCCAAAGACCAATGCCTCTTCGGCCGCGCAATCTCCAGTCTTGACCGAAGCAGACGCGAATATTGAAAGCGGCGGCGTAGGAGTTCGCGAATTTCAAGGCGACGATGTCGGCCAAGTGCTCCGACTGCTCGCCCGTCAGGCCAAGGTTAACATGGTGGTGAGTGATGTTGTCACCGGCACGGTGACCATGCGGTTGGAAGATGTGACCGCGCTCCAGGCAATTTCGATCATCGTAAAAGCCAAAGGGCTGTTCATGGATAAGATCGACAGCGTTTATTACATTAAGACCGCCGCGGAAAAAACGGCGGAGCCGACTGAAGCCGACAGCTACCAATTCAGCTACGCGCGCGCCAAGGATGTGTCGCCGCTGATTGCGTCGCAGTTGCAAAGCAAGAGTCCGCCGCAAATTGACGAGCGGACGAACACGATGTTCTACAGCGAGACCCGCAGCAACATCGACAATATTCGCAAAGTGCTGCTCCAAATCGACAAGCCCACCAGACAGGTAATGATTGAGGCCAGACTTGTGGAAGTGAGCGCCGATCCGGTCCAGGCCTTCGGAATTAATTGGGCTGGCACGGTTGGCAGCTTCTCATCTCCGAAGACGTTCGCCTATGGTGGATACAACAACACTGCGGCTCAGCCGGGGAACAGCATTCCAACGAACGGTCTAGCATTGGGTAACACCAATAGCTCGAATTTCTTCGGCAACTTCTCCCAGCTTGCCCAGATTCCGCAAAGCATGTTCGCTATTTTATCTGTTCCCCAGATGTCAGCCACTTTACAGGCTCTGAATGAAGACACCGATGCCGAATTTCTTGCCAATCCGCGTGTAGTTACCGCAGACAACCAGCAAGCGAAGATTGAAATTCTTCGTAACCAGCCGGTCCCCCAGTTGAACTTTAACGAACAAACCGCGACCGCTGTCTTTGGCGGGTTTCAGGACAAAACATTTGGGAACACGCTAGTCGTGCGCCCATCAATCAATAAGGATAATTTCATTACCCTGCAGGTTAAACCTGAGATCAGTAATAAAGTACAGGATTTCCATTTCACATTCAATGGCGCCGACGTAACTAGCCCGATTATCGACAAGCGAACACTCGACTCGAGCGTGCTAATCAAGAGTGGCGACACGCTGGCGGTTGGGGGATTGATTTCAGACCAAACCAGCAAATCGCGCTCGAAGGTGCCAATTCTTGGCGATATTCCCGGAATTGGTTACGCGTTTCAAAGTCACGGCAACGAGCGACACAAGCGGAATCTTCTGATCTTCGTTACGCCGACGATTATCGATCAGCGTTACGGCACCGGCTTGGAAGATCAAGTAGCCGGTTTGCATCACGTCGGGGAAGAATACGCCGATCCGAACGGTTGGCGTAACAATGCGAAAGGCGCTGTGCGACTGGTTCCGACATCACAGCGTCAGCTAGCGGCTGACTATGCCAAACCTGGCGAGCCACCGGCGCCAGAGGAAGCGGCCCAAGTCCAGTTCAAGAGCGACGTTAAGGACCGCAACGAATAAAATTTTAGGGAATGTGGGGTTGAGAGGGGGCGGGTGCCCGCGCAGGGGCCCGCCCTCTTTGTTTTTTCCAAAGCCACGCGGAAAAGGAGCCCGGATTTCCCTCTCAGGCGTCCAGATAACTTTTTAGCCGCTCCCGGAGCTCGGTTCGTGCGCGAAAGAGCAGGCTTTTCACTGCGGGCAACGATAGTTCCAGGATGTCGGCGATCTCTTCGTAACTGAGGTCCTCGTAACGGCGCAACACCAACGCCATCCGCTGGGTATCGGGAAGTTGCGTAATTGCGCCCTCAATCGCCTTCTGCAATTCGTTGTGCAACAAGGTAGCGTCCGGCGTTTGGGTCGCTTCATCTCTTAATGGCAACTCTTCCCCTTCGGGATCGATTTGGATCGGCAAGTGCGGATGACGTTTGGCCCGGCGCATTTCGTTGAAGACGAGATTGCGGGTAATCTTGAGCAACCAAGTGGTGAATTTTGCGCGCGCAACATAGCGGCCCGCGCTTTTCCAGACCCGGATAAAGACTTGTTGAGTAATGTCTTCCACGTCGGAATTGCTCCCGAGCATTCGGGCCACCGTGCCGGCGACCAGTGCCTGGTGCCGCTCGACTAATGACTCGAAGGCTGCGGTATCCCCCCCCGCGGTCAAGCGCATCAGGCGGATGTCTTCCGCGTCATCTCCGGATCGCCCCGGTTCTGCTGGGTCGGCCATTAATAGACAGACGTGAACAGACCGCGACCGATTCGATCTGGACTGGCTTGGGGCGCATTTCTAACCGTCAGACGCTGCCCAGTGCTTTTTGTTGCAACCAGTAAGGCGTCTGTGCATGGTAAAGCCATCAATTTCAGCATCGGCTCCGGATGAATTACTCACTTATTCCCAGGGAACTTAGGCCGATCGCGGAGAAAATCGAGGCGACCGCGCGTATTTCCGAGGCCGAAGCGGTGAACCTTTATCGCGCGACCGACCTGAATGCGCTTGGCCTAATGGCAAGCGTCGTTCGGGAACGGAAAAACGGAAATTTTGCCAGCTACATTCACAATCGCTACATCAATTATTCGAACATCTGCCTTCTGTCGTGCCAGTTCTGCGCGTTTGCCGCCAAAAAACGAGACGCCCATGCATTCGAGCACGCTTCTAGCGAGATAATTCAATCAGTGGCGGAAGCGCTCCCGCTGGGAATTACGGAAGTGCATATGGTGGGCGGTTTGCATCCAAGCCTGAAAAAAGAGTGGTATTTGGAACTTTTGGATGGTCTGCGCGCACTCGACCCTAAGTTGCACATTAAGGCGTTCACCGCGATCGAGGTCCGGCATCTCGCCGAGCGGATTTTCAAAATGTCGATCGAAGACACCCTGGAGCTGTTGCGCGCGCGGGGGTTGGGCTCGATCACCGGGGGCGGCGCGGAGATTTTTGACGCCGAGGTCCGCGACCGTATTTGTCGAGGCAAAGAGACGGCTGAGGAGTGGCTCGACGTTCATCGCATTTGGCACCGAATGGGCGGCCGGAGTACCTGCACGATGTTATACGGCCACATCGAAACGCTCGAGCAACGGGTCGATCATCTGCGTCAGCTGCGGCAGCTTCAGGACGAAACTGGCGGTTTCAGCGGATTCGTTCCCTTCGCGTTCGAACCCCAGACTACGGTGCTGGCTCACATCAAACGCGCCTCCGCTATTGAACAACTGCGAAACCTCGCCGTCAGCCGCATTTATCTGGATAACATCGACCATTTGACGGCCTATTGGGTCAGCACTGGCCTCCCCTTAGCCCAAATCTCACTCAGTTACGGCGCTGACGATTTGCACGGCACCATCATGGAGGAAAAGATCTTCCACATGGCCGGTGCGACCACACCTCAACAACAAACGATCGCTGCGCTGGAATTCGCCATCTGTGAAGCCGGGCGCATTCCGGTTCAACGCGACAGTTATTATCGCCATCTCACTAACGGCGCGAACGGATCGAAATCTCAGCCGCGTCCGGAAGCTGAGCTCGCCTGCGCCTGATCAGTCTACCTCTCCCGCTTCCTCTTACTCTGACTTATGAGGAAGCGAGAAGATTCAGACTGAGAGGAAGAGGAAGATTGTGAAAAAACTGCGCATAGGCTGCGTCAAATACCTGAATGCCCGGCCGCTCATTCAAGGTTGGGGAGGCGAAGTCGTTCTTGATCACCCCTCTGTCCTTTGCGCTCGGCTGGCTGCAGGCGAATTAGACGTTGCCCTCGTTTCCAGTTTTGAATTTCTACGTAATCCGATCTATCGGATCGCCGACGGAGTCTCGATCGCGTCGGACGGCCCGGTTTACAGCGTTGTCGTCGCTCATCGCGGGAACATCGCCCACGTAAAGGAAATCATCCTCGATCCAGCAGCTCAAACGTCGGGCAACTTGCTGCGCTGTCTGCTTGGGGAGTTAAATCTCAATCCACGCGTTGCCGGGACGTCATCCGGTTCTGACGAATCCGCCCGTTTGCTTATCGGTGACCAAGCGATTCGCTTTCGGCAAGAACACAGTAGCGATTACGAATTCTGGGACCTCGGCGAACAATGGAAAGAAGTCCGGCGCGTTCCATTCGTTTACGCGCTCTGGCTCGTCCGACCGGAAGTTGAGAACCCCAAATCAATCGCCGATCGCCTGCGCAAGTTGCGCGATGAGAATTTGCATAATATCGACAGCATCATCGCCGCGGAATCAGAAATTCCGGCCGAATTTTGTCGCCACTATTACCGCGATCATCTCCGATTTGGTTTTGGGGAGGAAGAAAAACGCGGTCTGCGCGACTTCGCCGAGTTATGTTGCAAGCACGAGCTATTGCCAAGGCGCGATCTCGCGCTGGATCTCGTCTAGTCGGCAACGAATAAGGAACAGCGGAAAGTATCCGGCTACGGCCTCGTTTGTTTCGGCGCGCTCATGTTCGGGCCGGTGTCGCCGCCGGGCGGCGTCCATTGACCGACGATGTCGGCGCCAAAAAGCCATTCCCCATTAAGGGTTCCGTTCACCGAAATGGTTTTCTCGTAATATTTTCGCAGATTAATTTGTCCCTGCGGAAATTCACTTTCCCGGCGCGCCCGGGTCAACCGCAGAAGCATGTCGGGATCCTTTAGAAGCCGCAGGCGATAAGCGCCATCGACCAGCACTACTTTGCCGGTGAAAACTTCGGTCTTTTTCTCCAGCTGAGCCGATCGTTCCGTGGCCGGCCCGCTCGGTTGCTCCAACATTTTTTTCGTGAGCGCGCACCCTGATAAGATGAGGACACAACAACAAAGGAAAGCCGCGGCCATTTTCACGGACTCCTGTGTATTTGAGGGGATGCCCCGGAGTCAATAGATTATCAGCGAACGGGCCGGCAGTTGTCAGGAAATGTCCGTCGGATAAAATAATAGGTGCAGAGCCGCGTAGAAGGTCAATCTTCCCAGACAAAGCAACCCTCAGTTTTTACCCGGCAGAGTCGCTGGATTATTGTTCCACCTGAGGAACTCAATGCCGGTCCGATTTCTTGGAGTGAAATTTGTGGCTGCGAATGTGTCGCCCGATTGCTGTCCCGCAAAGGTTTCGCCAACACGGACGAGGTCCAGGCGTATTTGCGGCCGCGACTCAAGACGCTGAGCGACCCATTTCTTCTGCCAAACATGAATTCGGCGGTGTCGCGAATTCTGACTGCGCTCGATCGGCAGGAGCGAATCGTTCTTTTCGGCGACTACGATGTCGATGGAATCACGTCACTGGCGCTTCTGAATGAAACTCTGCGGGCATACGGCGCTTCTCCAAATTTGTTTCTGCCGTTGCGAATGGAGGAAGGCTATGGGCTCAGTCGCGAAAGCGTGGAACGCTGTGTGGAGCAACATCATCCGCAGCTGCTGATCGCGTTGGACTGTGGAACATCGTCAGTCACGGAGATCAGCGACCTTCATCACCGCGGAGTGGATGTAATCGTCGTCGATCACCACGAACCGAAATCGAGCCTGCCAGAATGCGTTGCCGTTGTGAATCCCAAGATCAATCGAGATTCGCCATTTCACTACCTGTGCACCGCCGGAATCGTTTTCAAACTTTCTCACGCGCTGTTGAAAACGCGTCCGATCGACTTCGATTTGAAATCACGGCTCGATTTGGTTGCCTTGGGGACAGTCGCCGACATTGTTCCGCTTTGCGGCGAGAACCGGACCTTGGTCCAGCGGGGCGCGGTTGAGATCGCGCGATCGGCCCGGCCCGGCCTGAAAAAACTGATACAGGTCAGCGGCGTGAGAGCACCAATCTTTACTGAAGACATCGGGTACCGCCTTGGACCGCGGTTGAACGCAGCCGGACGTTTAAGCACCGCCGAAAAATCGCTTCAGCTTCTTTTGACCCAAAATGAAAGCGAAGCGACGGAGCTCGCCGAACTTTTAGACAAACAGAATCGCGAACGACAGAACGTTGAGAAACAGATTTTCGGCGCCGTGGAGGAAAAGATCGCAAAGGAATTCGATCCTTCGCATGACGCAGCGATCGTCGTGTGGTCGCGTGGCTGGCATGCCGGTGTTCTGGGGATCGTCGCGTCCCGTATCGCGCACAAATATCATCGGCCTGCGATCGTGATCGGTTTTGACGAAAATGGCCTCGGGAAAGGAAGCGGTCGCAGCATCGAAGGTTTTCATCTGGTGGAGGCGTTGACTGCCTGCCGCGAAAAGCTGCAAAAGTATGGCGGCCACGAAATGGCCGCGGGTCTGACAATTGAGGAACAGAATGCCGATCTTTTCGCGGACCAATTCCGCGCGGTCGCCCGCGAACTTTTGTCCGATGACAATTTGCAGCCGCGACTGCAACTCGATCACGAGATCACCTTCGGGGAATTGAATCACGATTTTCTCGGTTGGCACGAAATGCTTCAGCCTTTTGGTAACGGCAACGCCCAACCGCTTTTTTTTGCGCGCGGCATTGAGCAGGCCGTCGCCCCGCGAGTGGTTGGCGAGAACCATCTGGCGCTGGTGCTTCGGCAACAAGGCTATCAACGGCGGGCAATTTTCTTCGGCGCTGCGCTGAATTCCCTCCCGCCGCAGCCTTGGGATGTTGCGTTTCGGATTCGACCGAACGAGTACGAAGGCGAAACCCGTTTGGAAATTCGAGTGGAAGCGGTTCGCGAATCCGCGTCGAGGATTTAATGGAAATATCCCAGCCGCTGGAAGAACTTGAATGGATTCCGCGTCCGAAAATTCTGGCGCTGCGGCGGCTGGGCATCGCCACCGCCGAAGATTTGCTTACCCACTTTCCGCGACGCCACGAAGATCGGCATCAGTTCCCGCGGTTCCCGCGCGAGGAAAGTGACAAGCCGGTCTGTCTATCCGGCGAAGTCATTAAGACATCGTTGCGGCGGTTTGGCGGTTGGAAAAAGATCTTTGAGGCAACGTTGCAGGAGCCCGACGCCAACGCGCTGAGCCAACCTTTGATCTGTCGCTGGTTCAATCTGCATTACATCCAGAAAATGATCGCGACCGGCCAGCAGCTGGTCGTTTTCGGCAAACCGCGGCTTCGCGGAAGCCGAATTTGCATGGACCATCCGGAGTTCGAAGTGATCGAAAATGATGAAGAGCGATCGATTCACTTGCGCCGGATCACCCCGATTTATCCGGCGACCGAAGGCCTGTCTCAGCGGGTTCTGCGCGGCATCATCTATCGCCTGCTCCAAGAGCTCGACACCGAGCCGATAGAACCACTGCTGCCGGAAAATCTAAAGAACGGCGATCGCGGGCAGGCCATCCGCTCGATTCATTTTCCCGAAACATGGGAATCACTCGAAGCCGCGCGCGAGCACCTGGTTTTGTCTGAGTTTTTCGCGATGCAAATGTTGATTGCGTCTCGCCGAAACGAATCGCATTCAAAACTGAGCGCGACGCACAGCGGGCAAGGGGAGTTGTTGAAGAAATTTTTGCGGTCGCTGCCTTTTGCATTAACGGCGGCCCAGGAAAAAGTGATCGCGGAAATCAGACTGGATCTCACGGCGCGACATCCGATGAATCGTTTATTGCAGGGAGACGTCGGTTCGGGAAAAACGGTGGTGGCGATCGCGGCCATCTTGCTCGCAGTGGAAGCCGGTTATCAGGCAGCGTTCATGGCGCCGACCCAAATCCTGGCCGAGCAGCATTACGCCGTTCTGCGCCGGTGGCTCGAACCGCTGCAGGTGAAATTGTCGATCCGAACCGCCGCTCGCCAGGAAGAAAGTTTTTTGCCGCTGGTTGAAGGTGACGACAAAGCCGACATAATCATTGGCACCCACGCTTTGCTTTATGAGAAGGTGTCGTTTTCGAATCTGGGCCTCGTCGTCATTGACGAACAACATAAGTTCGGGGTGGCCCAGCGGGCTCGCCTAACGAGTCGCGAACCGGCGCCAGATGTACTGGTGATGACTGCGACGCCGATTCCGCGCACCATTACTATGACCGTTTATGGCGATCTTGATGTGTCGATCCTGGACGAGATGCCACGCGGCCGCGGGAAAATTATCACCGCGGTCCGTAGTTCGGTAAAACTCGGTGAGGTGTTAACCTTCTTACGTGCGCAACTTGAGGCCGGGCGCCAGGTCTACGTCGTCTATCCGTTGGTGGAGGAAAGCGAAAAGCTCGAGGCAAAAGCGGCGACGGTGGAATACGAACGCTGGCGCGAACGGCTCCATCCGTATTCCTGCGAGTTACTCCACGGCCGGATTCCCGGGCCCGAAAAACAGGAAATCATGGAACGATTTCGTCGCGGTGAAACGAAGTCACTCATCAGCACCACCGTGATCGAGGTTGGGGTCGACGTTGCCAACGCCACCGTCATGCTCATCGAAAACGCCGAGCGATTCGGGCTGGCGCAACTTCATCAACTGCGGGGACGAATCGGGCGCGGCGAACACAAATCGTATTGTATTCTGCTCACGTCAGAGCCCTCGTCAGAAACGGCTGAAAAACTGGCTGTGCTGGAGAAAACCCGCGATGGCTTTGAGGTGGCCGAAGCAGACTGGGAGATGCGCGGGCCGGGCGATTTGCTCGGAACCGCCCAGAGTGGTCTGCCGGCATTGAAAATCGGTAATCTCAAGCGCGACGCGGAGTTAATGCAGCGCGCCCGGCAGGCTGCGATGTCGATCTTTGCCTCCGACCCCGGTTTGGCCGCGTCGCAGAATCAACGTTTCCAGCAGTTGATTGTCGAACAACAAGGACGAACTTTTTCGAACGTTAGCTGATGAAAAACCTTTTCAAATTTTTTCTGTTTGTCGCGTTGCTCAGCCTCGCGATTTCGGCGTTATACGACTATCGCCTGAAGCATGGCGGTCTAGGGACGGTTCGACCTACTCCCGAAAAATACACCCTGGCTGATTCATCCACCATCGATCAAAAACAGATCGCGTCCCTGGAGGCGTTGAATCGCGAACGCCGGGCCCTGGTTAGCGCCGTGGTGCCATCGGTCGTGGCCGTGAAAACCACAAAAAAGATCGCGATTGAACGCCAAAATCAGATGGATCCGTTTGGATTTTTCTTTCGCCGACCGCGCGGATTTCAGAATCCAAACGATGACGCGGTGGTTCAGAATTCGTTAGGCTCGGGAGTCATCGTCACGAAAGAAGGCCACATCGTTACCAACAACCACGTGGTGAGTCAGGTCGACGAAATAGAAGTTGAGCTGAGCGACGGCCGGACCATGAAAGCGCGCCTTGTCGGAGCGGACGAACAAGTCGACCTCGCGGTATTGAAGATCGACAACCCCGGAGTGAAGCCGCTTAAGCTGGCCGACTCGGATACGGTGCAGGCTGGAGATTTTGTTCTGGCGATCGGTAATCCATTCGGTTTTGAGGAAACGGTTACGGACGGAATCATCAGCTCGAAAGGCAGACCCAATCGGGCCGACGTTTTTAGCGATCTCATTCAGACCAACGCCGCGATCAACCCCGGAAACAGCGGCGGACCGCTGATCAACTTGCAGGGGGAAGTAATCGGGATTAACACCGCGATCATTTCGCGGAGCGGAGGTTCGCAGGGAATTGGATTTGCCATTCCGTCGAATACTGTGCGCACAGCGCTCGAAAGTTTGTTGAAGAAGGGCCGGATCATCCGGGGCTACCTTGGAATTCAAATGCGGGTTCCGCAGGCGGGACAGCCCGCTCCGGCCACGGATAGAGTTGTAGTTGATGAAGTGATTGCCGGCTCGCCGGCAGCAGATGCGCATCTGCAAAAGGGCGACGTGATTCGCAAGTTTGACGGTCGCGATGTGAAGACTTTCGCCGACCTGCGCAGTCTCGTTTCTCAGACTGATCTCAACAAGAAGGTGGACCTGGAAATCGAGCGTGGCGGTAAGCCGATGACGGTTGCGACCCAAATCAGGGAACAACCGCCCGGGTATTTAGCCGGTCAGGCTGCGCCGCGCCAGACCCCGGCCCCGCAAAATCCCGACGAGAATGATGAAGGATCCACCGGACTCAGCGGCATTCAGGTCGGAGAGCTAACGCCTGCGATCGCCAGTCAACTGGATCTCCCGAACGCAGTCCATGGGGTCGTGGTCACGAACGTCGATCCGTCTTCCGACGGCGCCGATTTACAAAAGGGCGATGTGATTGAGGAAGTCAATCAGCAACCAGTCAATTCGGTCGCAGATTACAATAAAATTGTCAGCTCGCTGGACCCTGCCCAACCCCAAGTCCTTTCAGTCTGCCGCCACCGTGCCCGGTCGTTTTTGGTTTTGCGCCCGCGCTGACCGTTGCGAACGCGATACCCTTCGCGGCGTGGGGTTTCCGATGCAACAAGGCGCTGAATAAAGTCACGCCTGGCAGAGTCCAAACTCCGAACATTTAACCGTCGTATGAAAAAGCTGCTCTTTGTTTTCGTCCTTACTACGGTCGTGCTTTTTATCGCGCCTCAGGCACGAACCCAGGAACGGTCGGTGAATTTTTTCTACGATAATCTCAATGGCGGGAGCTGGTTTGAAGTCGGCGACTACGGGTATTGCTGGCAACCGGACGTTGCCGTCAACGATTCGAGTTGGCGGCCCTATGCCGACGGTTATTGGGCCTACACTGATGAAGGTTGGACTTGGGTGTCGTACGAAGATTTCGGTTGGGCCACCTATCACTACGGTCGTTGGGTGAAACTGGCTGACTACGGTTGGGTCTGGAAGCCTGGTTACGAATGGGGGCCGGCTTGGGTGTCCTGGCGAGCCGGTGGGAATTACATCGGATGGGCGCCGCTACCGCCCGAGACAGAGTCTGTTTATGAGAGTCGGCCGCTGACTGGCCACCTGGACGTCGAATTCGATATTGGCCCTGCCCGTTACAACTTCGTCGACGTCCGCTACATCGGCGAACCGGTGCTTCGTTCCCGTCTCGTGCCTTACCAGCAGAACGTCACCTACATCACTCAAACGGTGAACGTGACGAATATTACCTACAAGAACAAAACCGTTTACAGCTACGGGCCTGACGTCAGCGTGATAAATCAATACTCAAGCCGGCCGATTCAAAAACTGAAGCTCGAACGTCAGGCGAATGTCGATGTCTCCGCCGCGGCAAAATCCGGCGGCCTAACGAAGGTCCAGGGTAATTCATTGGTGGTGGCCGCACCGCTTAGGATCAACAAATCGGCCCAGGCTGCGCCTCCGCCTTCCGTGAAAGCGAAAATTGTGCAACCAAAAGTGGAGAAAGGCTGGTCCGTGGCCGGTGATCCAAACGCTCAAACTCAATTGAAGGAGAAACTTAACTCCGAGGATCTGAAGAACGTTCCGCCTCCGACGCTCGGCAGCAGCCCTGCAAAAGCTTCCGCCGGTGCCAATGCCACAGCAGCGCCGGGTCAATCGTCCGCGGCGGGGTTGTCAGGCTCTCCGTCTGAAAAAGGAAAGGCCAAAAACAAAAATAAGGCGGCTAAGGAAATGCAAACCGCCAGTCCTGGCGCGGGAACTTCGCCCGGAACCAGCTCACCAGTTCCGGAAGGTGGAAAGAAAAAGAATAAACACGGCCAACAAGGTCCAATGACTGCACCCGGAGCCGGCGCTGGAACCGAGATGTCGCCGGGCGTGAAGCCGGACTCCGGAAAACCGGGGAAGCGTGGCAAGAATCGTCGTGGCGAACAATTTGGTGGAACTCCATCGCCGACCCGACCTGCGACAAGTCCTGAAGGGACGACCGCGCCGGAAATGAAACAAAAGGAGAAAGGCAAAAACTTTGGAACGCCTGGCGAGGGAACTATCCCGCAAGGAATTTCCGACGAACCGAACGCCGGTATCCAGAAAAAGAAGTTTGAGGGGCAACAGCAGGCTGGTCCGCCTCCTTCCAGCCAATCAGGCGCTCCGGGAGCTTCTTCGAGCGCGAGCATAGGGCCACGAGGCGGCGCACAACAGCAGGGGGGCAAAGCCGAAGGGAAAAAGAAAAGCGGCGAATCGCCCGCGCCAACTCCGCAATAATCTGTTGTAGCCACGGCGCTATACGCCGTTCATTGATTCAGGTAGGGCGATTGCCCTCAATCGCCCGTGGCGGCTCGGTGAACCGCCGCTACCACGGGCCAATGGCCCGCCTTTATCAACGGCGCATAGCGCCGTGGCTACAACAACTCAGCGATCTGAACCGCGTTGAGCGCGGCGCCTTTCAGCAACTGATCTCCTGAAACCCAAAAGGCTAAGCCGTTTTCAAGCGCACAATCCCGTCGGACGCGTCCGACCTGGCAGTTGTCTTTGCCGGCCACGTCCACCGGCATTGGATAACGATTCTTCTTTGGCTCGTCGACCAACTCCAATCCCGGCGCTTTCGCCAAGACCTCGTGCGCCTGTTCGACTGACACCGGATTCTCAAACTCAGCGCAGACTGCAACGGAATGAGCGCGGTAGACGGGAACGCGCACGCAGGTGACGGAAGCCCGAAACTCCGGCAGATGCATGATCTTCCGGCCTTCGTCCTGCATTTTCATCTCTTCTTTGGTGTAACCGCTCTCAAGAAAAACATCGACGTGCGGCAACACGTTGAATGCGATCGGATGCGGATAAACTTGGGGCGGCGATTGGCGATTTTCGCCGGTGGCTTTCACCTGCTCTGTTAGCTCGGCGATTGCGCGCGCCCCGCTTCCGGAGACTGCCTGATAACTGGCAGCGAAGACGCGCCGAACTCCGAAAGCGCGATGCAAGGGATACACGGCCATCAACGCAACGGCGGTGGTGCAATTTGGATTGGCGATGAGGCCGCGGTGCTGTCTTACGTCTTGTGGATTAATCTCTGGAATTACCAGCGGAACATCCGGGTCCATTCGGAAGGTGGATGAGTTATCAATGACGACCGCGCCCGCGTCGCGCGCCAGGGGCGCAAACTTTCGCGATCTTTCTCCCCCAGCGCTAAAAAAAGCGATGTCGATCTTGGCGAATGAATTTTCAGTGAGTTCTTCGACTGGAATCGGTCGACCACGGAACAAAACATTTTTCCCGGCTGATCTCCCGGAGGCAAGGGCGCGGACCGTTGCCACCGGAAAATTTCTGCGCTCTAAAACTCTTAAGAGCTCGGCACCTACAGCCCCAGTCGCGCCGGCGATTGCGATGTGATATTCTTTTTTCAAGGACGCCCGAATTGTAAGGCCGGTCTGAACTCATGCAAAGTCCACGAACCAGGATCGATATCTCGATTAGCGACCAACAGCTGACCGTGACCCGTGACGGCGAAACCGTCCGGTCGTATCCGATATCCAGCTCGCGCTTTGGCATTGGAACCGAAGAAGGCAGTTTCAAGACGCCCACTGGCAATTTCCGCATTGCTCAAAAGATCGGCGGCGATATGCCCAGTGGAACCATTTTTCGGAGTCGCGTCCCGCTGGGGCCGGAAGATCCGCTGCCCTCAACCGAGGATTTGGTCATGTCCCGGATCCTTTGGTTGGATGGGTTGGAGGACCATAATATCAACACTCGCGACCGCTTTATTTACATCCACGGAACGAAACATGAGGACAAGATCGGGACCCCGGCCAGTCACGGCTGTATTCGCATGCGAAATAGCGACGTGGTCGATTTGTTTGAGCTAGTTGATGAGACCACGCCGGTGGTCATCCGCGAATAAGGTGTAGCAAGCGCCTTTCAAAAAAGGCGTTGCGTCAAATATGTTCATCGCCTAGAACGTCGGAGCAACCTGCACGGAAAGGAGGCGAAATTAGATTGAAACTATTAAAAGCGATTATGTTTATGGCCGTTTTGGCCGGTGCCTTAAGTTTGGGGGCCTGCGCTCAACACAAGGAGGCTGCTGCCACCACAACGACTGCAAGCACACACTACGGCAAATAAATCCTTCGTTCGAGTTGTCGCATGCGGCAGCTTGGACAAAAAGGCCGGGTCGCTTAGGCGGCCTGGCCTTTTTTATTTTCGGCTGCAAGATGCGTCAGCCTAAATACAATCCTAAGGGTGAGGTCCCACATCGTATTCGCGATTATGCTGGGGACGTTTTGTGCGGCTTATTCAGTTTGGGCCCGAGACGAAAAGTCGATTGGCGATTTACGCAACGCCCTGATCGCGCTGTCGCCGGGTACGGTCGATCCAAACGAAGCTGCGTTGTTGTCCGAAACGGCTCATCGCACGTCTCGCCAGCTCGCGAAAGAATACGGCGTAACCGGTGATCCGGCCGTTCACAATTATCTGATTCACATTGGGGTCAAAAAACGGGGAATCTGCGCTGATTACACTCACGACATCGGCGCGCGTTTGCGAGAACTTCGATTCAAGACGCTGGTACTTCACTGGGGCACTGCGTGGGAAAAAGAATCGGACGAAAACAACGCAGTCATCATCACCGCCAGAAATCAATCGTTCTACGATGGAATCGTTTTGGACGGTTGGCGCCGGGGCGGCCGTTTATTTTGGGTCCACGTTAGAGATGATGCAGAGTACGAAGCTGGACGCCACGGTTTCCTGGGTCATTTGGGAGGCCACGCCCGGACCGGAATTACTGCCTGGAAAGAGGACCTGCAGGGAACCGCGTCGCTTCAGCCGGTCCCGGCGCCGGCAAAGCCGCAACAACGCAAGCGCAAATCACCCAGGCAAGCCGGGAATTGATCGACGCGTCACCGCCTTTCATTTGCCGGAGTTGCCGCTAAGATCGAAGCGATGGAATTAAACGGCCAGGCGTTGTCATTGTCCGACATTGCGCGCGTTGCATTTGGCGATACCCGCGTTCAAATCGCCGCTGCAGCCCGAAAACGAATGGCTGCGTCCCGAAAAGTGATCGATGACATCGTCGATCGCGACAGCGTCGTTTACGGCGTCACCACAGGCTTTGGAAAACTGGCTGATGTCCGGATTCCGCACGAACAAATTGAAGCGCTCCAACTAAATCTTGTTCGGAGTCATGCCTGCGGAATTGGCAATCCACTCTCCGAACCGGAAGTGCGCGCGATAATGTTGCTCCGCGCGAATGTTCTCGCCCTTGGTTTGAGTGGTATCCGGCCAGAGGTCGTCGAGCTGCTTTGCAAAATGCTGAACCATCGCCTGCACCCGGTCATTCCTGAGAAGGGTTCGGTCGGCGCCAGCGGCGATCTCGCTCCGCTGGCGCATTTGGCGGCCACCCTGATCGGCGAAGGAGAAGTCTACGCTGAAGGTCGGCATGTGTCCGGCGCCAAAGCATTAAAAGCCGCTGGAATGGCGCCTATTGAATTGCAAGCGAAGGAAGGCCTTGCCTTGCTTAACGGTACTCAAGCAATGCACGCGGTGGGCGGGCTGTCGGTTTTGCGCGCCCAGCGCCTGGCGAAAGTTGCCGATATCTCGGGTGCAATGACCCTGGAAGGTTTGCGCGATACCCCTGCGGCTTTCGATCCGCGATTGCACGAAGCGCGGCCACATCCCGGACAAAAAGCTGTTGCTGCTCATTTGCGTTCGCTTTTGAAAAGCAGCCAGATCCGCGAATCGCACCGCAAGAATGATACGCGGGTCCAGGACGCCTACAGCATTCGCTGCATGCCGCAGGTCCATGGCGCGGTCCGCGACGTTTTCGCGCACTGCGCCCAGATCTTGGAAATCGAGTCCGCGTCGGCAACTGACAATCCTCTGGTCTTCTCCGAAACGAAGGATGTAATTTCCGGCGGAAATTTTCACGGCGCGCCGCTGGCGATGGCTTTTGATTACGCGGCAATCGCGTTGACCGATCTGATGAACATCGGCGAGCGCCGGATCGATCGGCTGACCAATCCGGACAAAAGCGAAGGGTTGCCTGCATTTCTGGCGCGTAAACCCGGCGTTGAGTCCGGGTTTATGGTTGCACAGGTGGCCGCCGCGTCGCTGGTAAATGAGGCGCGGGTCCTTGCCCATCCAGCCAGCAGCGACAATGTGACGACGTCCGGCGGAAAAGAGGACCACGTTTCGATGGGAATGACCAGCGCCCTGAAGCTTCGCTCGATTGTCGATCTGGCCGAAAATCTGTTCGCGATTGAATTGCTCGCCGCCTCCGAAGCGCTCGAACATCGCCGACCGTTGAAAGGCGGAAAGGGCGTTGAGCACGCTTTTCAACTCGTTAGGCAAATCGCGCCCGCGTTGACGAGCGATCGGTCCCTGTCTCCTGACATCGCGCGCGTGGCCGAACAAATTCGTTCGGGTAGATTCGATCAGTTATGAGCGGTAAACGGACAATTCGCGCTCCTCGAGGCACTCAACTGAGCTGTAAAGGCTGGCATCAAGAAGCCGCCATGCGGATGCTGATGAATAATCTCGATCCGGACGTCGCCGAGAATCCCGATCAACTGATAATTTACGGCGGCACCGGCCGCGCCGCGCGTAGTTGGGAAGCGTTTGACGCAATCGTTCGCTCATTGCGCGAACTGGAGAATGATGAATCGCTCCTGGTTCAATCCGGCAAACCGGTCGGAAAATTCCGGACCCATGATGAAGCACCGCGCGTGTTAATTGCGAATTCGAATCTCGTTGGGCAGTGGAACAATTACTCTGAGTTCAATCGCCTCGAACGACTTGGCCTCACCATGTATGGCCAGATGACGGCCGGTTCATGGATTTACATCGGTAGCCAGGGAATCGTGCAGGGAACGTTCGAAACCTTCGCCGCCGCCGGCCGAAAACATTTCGGCGGTTCGCTGGAAGGAAAGTTTGTTTTGACCGGTGGACTGGGCGGTATGGGCGGCGCCCAGCCACTTGCCGCGACAATGAACGGCGCGGTCTTTCTCGGTATCGAAGTCGATCCCGGCCGGATCGAGAAACGTTTGAAGAGCGGTTATTGCGACAAGATCGCCCATTCGCTCGACGAAGCGCTGAAGTTAATCGAAAAAGCGCGCAAAGATCGGCAAGCGCTGTCGGTTGGGCTCGTCGGGAATTGCGCGGACATTTTGCCGGAAATGGTGAAGCGCGGCGTCGTTCCTGATATTTTGACCGACCAGACCAGCGCGCACGACGCATTGAACGGTTACGTCCCAAACGGAATGTCGCTGGAAGACGCGTTGGCGCTGCGCCAAAAAAATCCCGACGAATACGTCGAGCGGTCGATGCAAGCGATGGCAACACATGTCGAAGCGATGCTGGCGTTGCAACAACGCGGCGCGATCACGTTCGATTACGGCAACAACATTCGTGCTCAGGCCCAGAAAGCCGGGGTGAAAAACGCTTTCGATATTCCGGGATTCGTTCCCGAATATATTCGTCCGTTGTTTTGCGAAGGCCGCGGTCCGTTCCGTTGGGTCGCATTGAGCGGAGAACCGGACGACATCGCGCGCACCGATAAACTGGCTCTCGAATTGTTTCCGGAAAACAAAACCCTGTCGCGCTGGATGAAGCTCGCGAAGGAACGAATTCATTTTCAAGGTTTGCCCGCGAGAATTTGCTGGCTCGGTTACGGCGAACGGGCCGAATTCGGCGTCGCGATGAACGAGCTGGTAAAACGCGGCGAGATCAAAGCGCCGATTGTGATCGGTCGCGATCATCTTGACGCGGGTTCGGTTGCTTCGCCGAATCGTGAGACAGAAGGAATGATCGACGGCAGTGACGCGATCGCCGATTGGCCGCTACTCAACGCCCTCGTGAACACCGCCGCCGGCGCCTCCTGGATCTCAATTCATAACGGCGGCGGCGTCGGGATCGGTTACTCGCAGCACGCCGGCATGGTTGTCGTTGCCGACGGCAGCGAAGACTCGAAACGTCGATTGGAGCGCGTCCTTACCAGCGATCCCGGAATGGGTGTGCTTCGTCACGCCGACGCCGGTTACTCGCGCGCGATCGATTTCGCCGCGAAAAGCAAGATCGACATCCCAATGCAGCCCAAACCGCGCGATTAGGCATGCAAAAACTAATCGAATGCGTGCCGAATTTTTCGGAAGGGCGCGACGAAAACGTTATTCGTCAAATCGCGGACGCGATTAAGTCGACTGATGGTGTTTCATTGTTGGACGTCGATCCCGGCGCGACCACGAACCGAACCGTCGTGACTTTCGTCGGAAGCCCGGATGCCGCGATGGAAGCGGCGTTTCGTGGAATTAAAAAAGCCGCGGAACTGATCGACATGCGCAAACAGAAAGGCGCGCACCCCCGCATGGGCGCGACCGATGTTTGTCCGTTCATCCCGGTGAGCAATGTCAGCTGGGAAGAAGCGATCGAATGCGCGAACAAACTGGGTAAGCGGGTCGGCGAAGAGCTCGCGATTCCGGTTTATCTCTACGAAAAAGCCGCCAGGGAAAAATCACGAGGCAATCTTGCGGTCATTCGGGCCGGCGAATACGAAGGTTTTACTGAGAAAATCAAAAAGCCAGAATGGAAACCGGATTTTGGGCCGGCAAAGTTCAACGACAAAGCGGGCGCGACGGTTATTGGTGCCCGCGAGTTTCTCGTCGCCTACAACGTGAATCTAAATACGAAATCCGTAAGGCGCGCGAACTCGGTTGCGTTCGATGTTCGCGAGCAGGGTCGATTCAAAACTGACGACGGCACTCCGACCGGCAAGAAGATTCTCGATGAGAAAGGTGAGCCCGTTCGCGAACCGGGAATGTTGAAGCACGTCAAAGCAATCGGTTGGTTCGTGAAAGAGTACGGAATCGCGCAGGTCTCGATGAATCTGACGAACATTGATGAAACCCCGCTGCACGTTGCGTTCGAGGCTTGTGTTGAATCGGCGATTAAACGTGGGCTACGCGTCACCGGGTCCGAAATTGTCGGAATGCTCCCGAAGAAATCTCTGACTGATGCCGGCCGTTATTTTTTGCGGAAACAAAAATGGTCAGAGGGCGCGTCGGAGGAGGAGCTGATTGATATCGCGATTCGCTCGATGGGTTTGAGCGAACTCAAGCCTTTCGATCCGAAGGAAAAAGTGATTGAGTTGAAGATCCAAAGCGATTCCAAATCGCTGTCGAAAATGAACCTGCGTGAATTTTGCAACGAAACCCTGAGCGATTCGCCCGCTCCCGGCGGCGGATCGGTGGCCGCATTGATGGGCGCGCTCGGGGCGTCGCTTGGCGGAATGGTCGCGAATCTTTCTGCCGGCAAACGCGGCTGGGACGACAAGCTTGAGTATTTCAGCGATTGGGCAGTGAAAGCGCAGAAGCTCAAAGACGAACTTCTGTCTCTTGTCGATGAAGACACCAACGCCTTCAACAAAGTGATGGATGCATTCGGTCTGCCCAAAGGATCGGACCAAGAAAAGAAGGCAAGGGCGGCCGCGATCGAGTCGGCCACGAAATACGCGGCGGAAATTCCGCTGAAGGTGATGGAGACCGCGGCGAAATCTTATGAATTGCTCGCCGAAATGGCGGGAAAAGGAAATCCCGCATCGGTTTCGGACGTCGGGGTCGGCGCGGGCGCAACCCGCGCGTGCATCGATGGTGCGGCGTTGAATGTTCGAATCAATTTGGGCCAGTTGAAGGACGAGAAATTCAAAACGGAACTTCAGGAGAGAGTCCGAAAGGTTCAGGCCGATTCGGAGTCGCACTTCAAGAAAATCGATCAGCTCGTGCAGAGCAAGATCGCTTGAAAATTGCCCAGCGCTTCAGCGCTGGGATCGAATAATTTACAAAAATCCAGTCCCGTTAGGGACGAAAGAAATTTCTGCCGCCCCTGACGGGGCTTGTTGTTATTTGGGCTGTTACCCAGCGTTAAAACGCTGGGCTATTGTCATTCTAGAAGAAACGTTGTGAGATGTTGGCCGAATGGACATGCTCGCTCTTCTTCACGCGTCGCAACTGGTCACGCTTGCAGGACCAAAGCGCCCCCGCGTTGGCAAGGAATTGTCCGAGCTCGGGATTATTCGCGACGGCGGGATCCTGATCCGCGACGGCAAGATTGTCTTCATCGGCTCGAGCGAAGATGCGGAGCGAAACTTGACCGATAAAATCGGTCAAGTTTCGGAAGCCCCAAGTGAGCCTGAAGTTGTCGATCTCGGCGGGCGGATTGCGTTTCCAGGATTTGTCGACGCCCACACCCATTTGGTTTTCGGTGGAAATCGGTTGGACGACTTTGAACGGCGCACGAAAGGTGAAACTTACGAGCAAATCGCCAAAGCGGGCGGCGGAATTTGGTCGACGGTTCAGAAAACGCGCGCTGCCAGTGAAGACGAACTTTTCGCGATAGCGAAGAAACGCGTCGATTGGTTTTTGAGATGCGGCACAACAACGATTGAAGCGAAATCGGGTTACGGGCTGACGCTCGAAGACGAGCTCAAGATTCTGCGGGTCATTCGCAGGCTGAACGACGAAACGAAGTTGGAGATCGTGCCGACGTTTCTTGGAGCTCATGCCGTTCCGCGCGATACCTCTGCCGAGAAATACGTCGATCTGGTGATCAACGAAATGCTGCCGCGAGTTGCGAAGGGAAAACTGGCGGAGTTCTGCGACGTGTTTTGCGAGCGCGGTTATTTCGATCTCGAGCAATCGCGAAAGATTTTAACCGCGGCAAAAATGCTCCGACTGAAATTGCGGGGTCACGTCGATCAGCTTTCGAATTCCGGCGGTGCGAAGTTGATGGCGGAGCTTGGGGCCACCACCGCCGACCATCTGGAAAAGACGGATGAGCAGGGGATCGCGGCGCTAAAATCCGCGACTGTGCAGCCGGTCCTCTTGCCAGGCTCGGTTTACGCACTTGGATCAACGACGTATCCGCGCGCGCGGGAAATGATCGGTGCCGGTCTAGCCATTGTGCTCGCCAGCGATTTCAATCCCGGCTCTTCGCCAACGCCGTCCATGCCAATGGTGCTTTCGCTTGCCTGCACCCAAATGAAAGTGTCGCCCGCGGAGGCTCTGACGGCGACGACAATTAACTCGGCGTATTCGTTAAATTGCGGCGACAAGATCGGGTCATTGGAACCCGGCAAGGCGGCAAACGTCGCGGTGTTCGATTGCGAGGACTGCCGCGAGCTGGCGTATTGGTTCGGAATTCCGCAGATGCATTCGGTTTACGTGAAGGGGCAGCGCGTAAGATTTAGGTAGGGGCGGTTCACCGAACCGCCCGCGGGCGATTGGGGTCAATCGCCCCTACCTGAAGGTCGCGCCGGTTGCCGTTGTTCCGCCCGCGGCGTAGCGTGGCTGTTCGAATGAAGGTTCAGATAGAGAAAAAGCCGGAATCGGTATCGACGCTGAAGATCGAGTTGCCGCCGGACGAGGTTTCGAAGGAATGGGACGTGATCGCGAACAGTTTCGTCCGGTTCGCGAAAATCCCAGGTTATCGACCGGGCAAGGCTCCGCGCGCGGTGATCGACAAGCGCTTCCGCAAAGAGATTCAGGACGAAGTCACCAAGAAACTCGTTTCCAAAAGTTATCGGGAAGCGATCGAACAAAAGAAATTGCGGGTGGCGTCGTTGACGAACCTGGAAGACGTCCAGTTCGGCGAAGACAAGTCGATGAAATTTCAAGCGACGGTGGTGACCGCGCCGGAATTCAAATTACCGGATTACAAGGGTATCAAGGTTGAGTTACCGGACACGAAGGTGACGGAGACCGAGATCGACGCAACGGTCGAACGTCTCCGCGATCAAACGGCGGATTTCGTCGACGCCCCGGATCGAGCGGCGCAGATGCAAGACTTCGTGGTCGTCGATTTTGAAGGAACGGTGGAGGGCAAACCGGTGAGCGAAATCGCGCCGGCCGCGAGCAAGAATTTGCAGGGCGGCAAAAAATTCTGGCTGCATCTCGCTCCGGAGAATTTCCTGCCAAAATTCTGCGAGCAAATCGTCGGGCAGAAAAAACAGGAGACGCGAACAGTGACCGTCGATTTTGCCGCAGACTTTCTGGTCAAAGAGCTGGCCGGCAAACAGGGGAGTTACAACGTCACGCTGAGCGAGATTAAGGAAAAGGTTTTGCCGGAAGTGAATGATGAATTCGCGGCGAAATTACTGCCGGGGAAAACGCTGGCTGATCTAAGGCACACGATCGAGCACGATCTCGAGCACGAAAAGGAACATCAGGTCGAACACGCGAAGGAAGAGCAGATCGTCAAATATCTGCACGAGAAAACGAAGTTCGATGTCCCGCCGCCTTTGTTGCGCAACGAAACAAAGCGCGCACTGACCGAGCTGGTTCAACGTAACCGGGCGCGCGGAATTCCAGATGAGATGTTGAAGGAAAAGGAGAAGGAACTAATCGAGACGGCGGCGAGCGTCGCTTATCATCGTTTGAAAACGAATTTCATTTTAGAGCGAATTGCCGAGCAGGAGAAAATCGAGGTGACACGGGAAGATGTCGATCATCGGATTCGTCACGAGGCTGAGCACTACAACATTTCCAGCGACAAAATGCGTAAGGAACTCGAAGAACACGACGGACTTAACTCGCTGGCGGAACAGATACTGTTGGGTAAGACTCTTGATTTCCTAAAGGCGAATGTTAGCGTCCAACCGGTTTCGGAAGAACCGAAGAAATGAACGAAGAGAAAGAAAATAGATCACAATCGATCCTGATTCCGATGGTGGTCGAACAAACCGGCCGCGGCGAGCGCAGTTACGACATCTATTCGCGTTTGTTGAAGGATCGGATCGTTTTCATCGGAACTGCGATTGATGATCACGTCGCGAATTTGGTGATCGCGCAGTTGCTCTTTCTCCAGATGGAAGATTCCAAGAAAGATATCAGCATCTACATCAATTCCGGCGGGGGCGTTGTGACTGCCGGTCTGGCGATCTACGACACGATGCAATTTTTGACGTGTGACGTGACCACTTACTGCCTCGGAATGGCCGCGAGCATGGCTGCCGTTCTGTTGTGCTCCGGGACGAAGGGCAAACGGTTCGCTTTGCCGAATTCGGACATCATGATCCACCAGGTTTCAGGCGGCGCGCAGGGCCAGGCCAGCGATGTGGAGCGCCAGGTCGATTACATGTTCAAGCTGAAGAAGCGGATTATTAGGATCATTTCGCAGCATACCGGCAAACCTGAAGACCAGGTTCGGCTGGATTCGGACCGCGATTATTACATGTCGGCGATGGAGGCGAAGTCCTATGGGCTGGTGGATGAAGTGATTAAGTCTCGCAAGGAAGTAAAAGGGCTCGACGGCGCCCACCCGGAAAGCAGGAAGTCGGAGGAATAGAAGCTGCTCCCCCAAAAGGGCAAATATGGCGCGCGCGACCAACCTCACGATGTGCTCGTTCTGTGGCAAGAGCCACGCCGAGGTCCGCAAGCTCATTGCCGGTCCGGGCGTTTACATCTGTGACAGCTGCATCAACGTTTGCAAAAGCATTCTCGACAAGGAGCTCAACGAGGATGCGCGGCGGCAATCGTCGAACATTCGAGTGCCGAAGCCGGCGGAGATCCGGCGCTCTCTCGATCAATACGTGATCGGGCAGGAAGTCGCCAAAAAAACTTTATCGGTCGCGGTGCACAATCACTACAAGCGCGTGCTGCAACACGCGACGCCGGTCAGTGATTCCTCGGCCGCGTTTCAACCTGATCCGTTGGCGGATGTTGAAATCGAGAAGAGCAACATTCTCTTGATCGGCCCGACCGGCTCCGGCAAAACTCTTCTGGCCAAAACGCTGGCGCGGATTCTCGATGTTCCGTTTTGTATCGCCGACGCAACCACTCTGACCGAAGCCGGCTATGTCGGCGAAGACGTTGAGAACATCATTTTGCGATTACTTCAAAATGCCGACTACGATGTCAAGCGGGCGGAAATCGGAATCGTTTACATTGACGAGATCGACAAGATTGGTCGCAAGACCGACAACGTTTCGATCACTCGGGATGTTTCGGGCGAAGGCGTCCAACAGGCGCTGCTGAAAATTCTCGAAGGATCGACCTGCAATGTTCCGCCGCAGGGCGGGCGAAAGCATCCGCATCAGGAATACATTCAGGTCAACACCGAGAAGATTTTGTTCATCTGCGGCGGTGCCTTCATCGGCCTCGATAAGATCATCCAGAAACGAATTGGCCAAAAAGTGATGGGCTTTGGAGGCCCGACGCTTGAAGTTGAAGAAGCCACCCGCAAGGAAGCGGTCCGTCACGTCGAGCCCGAGGATCTGCTCGCGTTCGGAATGATCCCCGAATTCATCGGTCGTTTGCCAGTTCTCGCTTCGCTGGATGCGCTGACGGAAGAAGAGATGGTCGCGATTCTGACCGAGACCAAGAATGCGATGATCAAGCAATACACGAAGCTTTTCTGGATGGAGGGTGTGCGCCTGACGGTCACGAAAGACGCGTTGCGCGCTCTTGCGGGGCAATCGGTCACCAAGGGGACGGGCGCTCGCGCGCTGCGTTCCATGCTCGAGCGCATCATGCTCGACATTATGTACGATGTGCCGAGTCGCGAAGATATCGCCGAGGTGACGATCAATCGCGCGGTGGTGGAAGGCAAAAAGCTGCCCCTGATTCGAAAGAAGCAGGACAAAGACGCGGCTTAACGGTCCAATCGTTAAATCGCTGACTCGCTGACTCGCTAAATCGTTAAATTGACTCGTCCGCGTTGGACGTTTGCTTCATTCGCGTTGAACTTCTCAACTCGATGAGGGCTGTCCTCCTTAACACCGGCACCGAGCTTCTTGCCGGGGATGTCCACGACACACATCTCGCATTTATTGCGCGCGAGATTTTTTCGCTCGGGCTGCGGATTGAGGAACGCCGGACGGTCGGCGACGGCGCGGTGATTGGCGAAACGCTTCGCGAATTATTTTCCAGAGGAGAGATAATATTCGTCACGGGCGGTCTTGGTCCAACCAGCGACGATATCACTCGCGACGTTACCGCTGACCTGCTCGGATTGGAGCTGCAAGAAAATGCGGAGCTGCTCGACTCGTTGAAGCGGCGATTGAGAGTCCGCGGGATCAAGTGGGTTCCAAGCATTGCCCGACAAGCTCAAGTGCCGTCCGGCGCGCAGATTCTTCCAAACGAAAACGGTAGCGCCTCGGGATTGTATTTGAAGGCGAACATCAATCCGAAGATCGAATCGGCGCACATTTTTCTTCTTCCGGGTCCGCCCCGAGAGTTGCAACCGATGTTTGGCCAATCGGTGATGCCGATTCTGCGCTCGATCGTGAGAGTGCCGGCTCCAGTCGAACGGCGCTTCTACAAAATCGCAGCCATGGGCGAATCGGTGGTCGAGGAAAAAGTCGGACAAAAAATCCTGGCGATTTCAAGTGTTGAGTTGGGTTATTGCGCGCGTCCGGGCGAAGTGGACCTGCGCATCATTGGTCCGCATGCGGCGGTTGAGGAGGCCGACAAGATTGTTCGCGCCGATCTCGGTCACGTAATTTTCACCGACGATGACAGGACACTCGAGGAAGTGTTGGTACGATTGTTGGCAGCTAAAAAACAAACACTGGTAACTGCTGAATCGTGCACCGGTGGTTTGCTCGCAAATCGAATTACTAATGTGGCGGGCGCTTCGTTGGCCCTGCTCGCCGGTTACGTTTGTTACGCAAACGAGGCGAAGATCGACATCCTCGGAGTCGATCCGAAATTGATCGAGAGACACGGCGCGGTCAGTGAAGAAGTGGCTCGAGCGATGGGGCAGGGCGCGAGAAAGCGCGCTAAGTCGACCTATGCGCTGGCAACGACAGGGATCGCCGGCCCGGACGGTGGTTCGGAGGAAAAGCCGGTGGGAACGGTTTATGTTGCCCTGGCGGACGAGAACGGGACCAAGGTCAAAAAATTATTTTTCCCTAGCGACCGTGAAACCTTCAAGCAACTCGTCGCCCAGGTTGCGTTCGAAATGTTGCGTCGAAAGCTGACCTAAAAATCGCCGACATCCACCGGCGTGCCGACTTTGGCGTGATCGTAAAACAATTTTGCGCCATCGACTGATTCGCGGACGCAACCATGCGACGCCGGATAGCCCGGCAGGATGCCGATGTGCATCCCAACGCCCTCTCCGGTAAGGCGCAGGAACCACTTCATCGCCGCGCCGGCAAAATGGGTTCCGCTCGGCGCCGAATCGATGTGGGCGCTGACACCCGCGCGCACTACTCGGCCCCGACCATCGACGAAATCGCCATAAATGCTCGAATGATGGTTCGGGTCTTTCTCCATAACGTTAAAATGCCCTCGAGGCGTTTCGTGTCCGCGTTTGCCCGACGAAATCGGCCCATCCGCGACGATCTGTTCGCCGATCATCAGGTAGGCGCGTTGTTTGGGAATTGAGACCACGATGTGGGTGTTGTCCGCGGTCGCCTGGGCAAGCAATTGTTGGTTCACTTTCAATGGGGCCTGCTTTGAAATCATCTCGTTCGGCTTCTTCATCTTCGGGCCAAACAACTGCGCCTGCGCAAGCCCAACCAGCGCGATGGCCACGGCCGCGATGCCCAATTGGATAAGGCGAAAGCGTTTCATGAATTTCAGTTGTAAGTGCGAACTCGGTTCAGCCATCCGGGCAGCCAACGGGCCTCATGCCGTTCCGGTGGCGAATTCTGCACACGCCGGCGCAAAATTGCACCCGCAGAATTTGCAAATTCTCGCGTAGCGGCGGCGCCTGATTCAGTCCCGTGCATTTGTTCGAGCACTTGCAATAATCCCCAGCCTTCGCCGTGGTAACGTTCGCTGTGTAACACGCCTTCGCCTTTGAAATTCACGTAATCGGCCAATGCATAGCAGCCGTGCGGCGTGCTGGCAATGCGCGTGAATTGACGCTGGACGTTATCGCGCTCGCCTGCCGCCGCTTCATCAAGCATTTTGGCGAGAGACTGCTCTAAACGGGCAATAAGAAACTGGGCCTGAAGATCGATCGTGTGGGCAAGGAATTGTCGTAAGTCGCGCATTTGAGGTGAATTTTGCGAGCTGGAGAACTCGGACCGCGATCTCCACGGGCACGCCGTCGCTTGATTCAGCCAGACCGGGACGGTGACGTTGCGCTCCTGGGCAAATTCCAGGAATTTTGGAAAACTTTCGTTAAAAGGGCCGCGCATGCCCTGGGGATACCAAATGAAATGTCCGATGCCAAGCGACGCGAAGTCTTCGCCGGAATTCCACGAAGTAAGGCCGGCAATGCTGCCGTTGCATTCATTTTGCCAGATTCGTTTCCCAATTTGCAGCCCGTCGGCCTTCGAGATGTGGATTGGAGCCGCGGCATTCAGGGCCTGCACCAGACCCGGAAAAAGCAGCCAAACTGCCCAAAGGCAGCAAGCGCGATGGTGGGTTGACGAGCGCGGTTTCTCCACTAGCGTTGCAACTTTCTGCGCTGTTCCAAGGTAAAGCGCAATCAGATTCGCAAACCCATTTATGAAATCCCTTATTCTTACAGCTATTGCTTTATCATTCGCGGTCGCCGCGTTCGGCGAAGACAAACCCGCTCCATTTAAAGACCAAAAAGACAAGTTTAGTTATGCCGTTGGCCTCAACATTGGCATGAATTTCAAACGCCAAAACATCGATGTCAGTCCGGATGTCGTCCTCGCCGGATTGAAAGACGGAATCGCGGGCTCGCCCAAAATGACCATGGAGCAAATCCGGGATACGATGACGACGTTCGAAAAAGATATGCAACAAAAAGAGGTTGAAGCGGGCAAAAAGAACTCGGCCGACGCGGACAAATTTCTGGCCGACAATAAAAAGAAAGACGGCGTGAAGACGACCGCCAGTGGCCTGCAATACAAAGTGCTCAAAGAAGGCAGCGGCCCCCAGCCCAAGAGCAGCGACACCGTGACCGTAAATTATCGGGGGACGTTGATGGACGGAACCGAGTTCGACAGTTCCTACAAGCGCGGGCAGCCGGCAACATTTCCAGTCGGTGGAGTGATCAAAGGTTGGACCGAAGCCCTTCAACTGATGAAGGTCGGTTCGAAGTATCAGTTATTTATTCCGCCAAATCTCGCTTACGGCGAACACTCGCCGACCCCGCAGATTCCGGCTAGCTCACTTCTGATTTTCGAAGTGGAACTAATGAACGTGCAACCAGCGGGCAGTACGGTTCCAGGCGGCTCGCCCGCACCAGCGCCGTCGGCGAAATAGTCGACTAACAAATCTCAACGCGCGCTGGCGGCCGTTTCCCAGGCTACTCGCGGCGCGTCGCCCCACAGATCTTCCAGGCTGTAAAACGCCCGTTTATCGCGGTGGAAGATGTGGATTACCACTTCGAGATAATCGAGGACGATCCATTGGCTTGCCGGAAAGCCGTCGACCGCGGCAGGGCGACGATTGTGGTCGTCGCGCAACCGCGTTTCGATCTCATTGGCAATGGCCTTGAGCTGTGGCTCGGAACTGGCCGAGCAAATGACAAAGAAATCGGTGAAGCTGGAGATGCCGGCCAGATCCAGCACGACGATGTCTTCGGCCTTTTTATTTGAGGCGAGCTCGGCGCAGGTCGTGGCTAACTGTTTCGCGGTTATGTCGCAGACTCCCGGTAAAGTTTTTCCCGTCGAATAATCTCTTCCACGGCTTGCGGTACGAGATAACGGATGGAGCGTCCCGACGCAACCCGGTTTCGAATTTCGGTGGCAGAAATATCGATGTTGCGACGTACAACGGGGTGGGGGTGGTCCATCTTTTCCGCCGCTCGGCCGCGATCAAGCACGATGAATTGAACGAGTTTCTCCAGCGCATCGAATCGGTGCCATTTGCCGAGGCTGTGGACATTGTCGGCGCCGATTAACCAAAAGAGCTCGGCATTTGGATCGCGTTCACGAATTTGAAGGACGGTGTCGATGCTGTAGGACGGCGGCGGTCGCTTCAGTTCGCAATCGTCCGCGACAAAATCTTCCTGGCCTCGAATGGCGGCGCGCAACATCTCCAGACGCAATTCGCCGCTCGCTTGTGCGGCTTTCTTCTTGAATGGCGAGAGCGCGGCGGGGACAAAGATTAGCTGATCGAATCCGTGCTCTTCGCAGGCTTGCCGGCTCAAGATCAAATGCCCGTGATGAATCGGGTCGAACGTGCCGCCGTAGATGCCGATTTTCTTCAAGCTATCTTATTATTGATGCTTCAATCACGAATGCACACGGAATTAACACGAATATTTCTATCACTAGCGTTCATTCATGTTTATTGGTGTCGATTCGTGGTTAATTTCTTCTGTAATGAATAACGCCGACCCGCTACGGCAACTGAAAGGTGGATCGCGCTCTCCGAGCGCGATAGTTAACGGCTGTTCAAAATCATGAGCGCCGATCCACTTGGTCAGCTGATTTTATGCGGTGTTCCCGGGAAAGAGCTCGATGCTGCGAGCGCCGAGATGTTTCGACGCGTCCAGCCGGGCGGCTTCATTTTGTTCGGACGCAACATCGAAAGCGCGCTGCAATTGAGAAAGTTGATCGATGACCTGCGCAATCTGAGCGAAGTCGAGCCGATCATCACCATCGATCAGGAAGGCGGCCGCGTTTCGCGTTTAAGATTAATCGGAAGCGAGCCACCGAACGCGCAGCAATTGCGGGACAAGGATGACATCAACCTGATCCGGCGCCACGGCGACATCACCGGACGTTTGTTACGCGTTTTTGGATTTAATCTCGATCTTTGCCCGGTGCTCGACATTTCGTTCGACGATAACGCCGACAATTCGCTGCGTGGGCGTTGCTACGGCAAGACGGTCGAGCAAGTGGTGCGCAACGCCGGCGCGTTCAATGATGCGATGCGCAATGAGGGGATCGCGAGCTGCGGTAAACATTTTCCCGGATACACCTGCGCGAAATCGGACGCGCATTTCGAGTTGCCGCGGATCGATAGGACTCGAGAAGAGCTGGACCAGAACGAGCTCGCCGTGTTTAGACATTTCACAGGTAGGGACGCCGCGCTGCGGCGTCCGGACGGCGCAGCGCGCCGTCCCTACCACACCGTCGACAGCATGATGATCTGTCACGGCTGGTATCCGTGTCTCGAAAAGGAAAAAACACCGGCGAGTCTGTCCCGCCGCATCATTACCGAGCTGCTTCGCAACGAATTTGGGTTCGACGGTCTGATTATGACCGACGATCTCGACATGGGCGCGATCTTGAACGGCTATGGACTTGAGCAGACGATCCGACTTGCGATCGGCGCCGGAAACGATCTGGTCATGATTTGTCATCGGATTCCAGAGATTGAAAACGTTCGCAAGATTTTAGAAACGTTGCCGCGCCAGGAAATCGATCGCGCGCTGACGAGCGTGGCAAAGTTCAAGAAAACGCTGAAACCGCCGCACGAGTTTTCCGAAGCCGCCTTTCGCAAGATCGACAATGAGATCTGGAACCTGCGCGTCGCGACTCTCGGCGAGGAACGCGCCAAGCAACGCAGCGCCGAAGATGGCAAACGTTCACCGGTGGAGACTTACTGAATGTTGAATGTTTAGACACGACCCCAAGGTCGAAATTTACTGACATCTATTGAGCTGCTGCGCAGCGAAGCAATTGCGATGAGATCAGTCGCAATTTCTTTTGTGATGCTCGCGATGACCGCGCTGGCCGATCAATGGCAGGTGGTCAACGTGGACAAGGTGACGCTGGAAGGCACTTTGAAGGAAGGTGGCGCGTTTGTGGTGACGGTCGATTCCGATTCACCGAAACAGGACGGCGGTGAATATTTTGGTGCGACAGAATCGCCGCGCGCGGTTGTTTCGGGTGTTATCGTCAAGACCGATAACGCGCGAATCGCATTTCCCAAGCAGGCGTTTGTCGATCTTGCCAATCCGCTTTTGCAAACGACGAGTATTACCGGTCAGGGAAATGGGAACCTCAAAATTCGTTTCACTGGCGGCGAAGGCGCGACCAATTACGAAGTGGAATATTTTGTCGAAGGAAATCGATTGGTCCGACGCACGGTGAGTTATTTTGAGCGGGGCGTCGAGCAAAAGGACCGCGTCGTCAAAACGACGAATTTCTGACCAAACGGGGTCGTATCTAAACATTCAACATTTGAAAGAGGTTGAGCAGTTGGAGTCGATGAGGTGTTGAGCTGTTGGCGGCTAATCAGCAAGCGGAGCGCTTGCCCAACAGTTCAATCACGACCCTGCCTTGACCCGTCGGGCGGATCCCGCCTATCCTCCGCTCTTCAAGGATCGATATCCGCATGAACAATCGCGCCGAGCTCACCATCCGCGGAATAATCATCGGAGTCATCATCACGCTGGTATTCACCGCGGCGAATGTTTACGCCGGGCTTAAAGCGGCGCTCACTTTTTCAACTTCGATCCCGGCGGCCGTGATTTCGATGGCGATCTTGCGCGGCTTTAAAGACGCCACCATCCAGGAAAACAATATCGTGCAAACCGTCGCGTCGGCTGCGGGCACACTCTCCTCGATTATTTTCGTTTTGCCCGGACTGATCATGATCGGTTACTGGACGGACTTTCCGTTCTGGACCTCGTTTTGGATTTGCGCGCTCGGCGGAATTCTCGGTGTGATGTATTCGATCCCGTTGCGTCGCGCGTTGGTGACGAATTCCGATTTGCCGTATCCGGAAGGAGTCGCGTGCGCGGAGGTATTGAAGGTCGGGAGCGGCGGCGAGACCGCGTCGGCTCAAGATGTTGAGCATGGTCGCGCGGGTCTCCTCGCGGTTCTGTGGGGATCAATCGTGTCCGCCGCTTTTGCGTTAGTCATCGAGACACAGCTGTTCGCCTCCGATGTGGCGCAAAATTTTCGAATCGGAAAGAAAGGTGGGGTCAGCGGCTACGATTTCTCATTATCGTTTTTGTTGCTCGGAATTGGGCACCTTGTCGGTCTCTCGGTCGGTATAGCGATGCTGGTCGGCTTGCTGATCGGTTGGGGCTGGGGAGTGCCGCATTATTCGGCTCTGGCCCATGACTTGACCACGCCGGTGGCTGCGCTCGCTCGCAGCGCCTGGAGCGGCAAAGTCAGATACATTGGCGCGGGCGCGATCGGCGTTTCTGCGATTTGGACTTTGGTGAAGCTGGCAAAGCCGCTGATCAGTGGTCTGGCAAGCGCGATGGCTGCGTCGCGCGCTCGCAAAACGGGCAAAGCCGATACGTTGCCGATTACCGAACGAGACATGCCGATCGGCATTGTCGGCGTCGTGACCTTGCTCTGCATGCTGCCGATCGGATGGCTGCTCGGAATTTTCGGAAGTCAAAGCGGACTCGGCGCGCATTTGCCCACCCTAATCATTGGCGGCGTGGTTTACATCGTGTTGATGAGCTTTTTCGTTTCGGCCGTGTGCGGTTACATGGCGGGGCTGATCGGCTCCTCCAACAGCCCGCTGTCAGGAATTGGAATTCTGGTGGTAATCGGCGCTGCGCTGCTACTGGTGATTGGCGTTAAACCGTATGTCGGCCCTGACGCGGGCAAAGCAATGATTGCGTTCGCCCTTTTTACTACAGCGGTAGTTTTCAACGTCGCTGCGATTGCGAACAACAACCTTCAGGACCTGAAGACCGGACAGTTGGTGGATGCGACGCCGTGGAAGCAACAAGTCGCGCTGGTGATTGGTGTGCTGGCGGGGGCATTAGTTATTCCGCCGGTTCTGGATCTTATGAATCACACCTACGGTTTTGCTGGCGCGCCGGGCGCGGATCCGCTTCGCGCGCTGCCCGCGCCGCAAGCGGGTCTGATTTCCTCTCTCGCCAAAGGGGTGATCTCGGGGGACATCGATTGGAGTCTCATTCGAATCGGCGGCATGATCGGTGCCGGAATCATTTTGCTGGATGAAATTCTTGCTCGCACGACTAAACAGACGCGCGTCCCGCCGCTCGCGGTCGGTCTCGGAATTTATCTGCCGACTTCGGCCACCCTGATGATTGTTGTTGGAGCCGTTGCCGGTTGGTTCTACGACAGGCGAGCTGATCGCACTTCCAGGCCCGAAGCCGCGAAACAGCTTGGGGTGTTGCTTGCATCGGGTTTGATCGTTGGCGAAGGAATAATTCAGGTCGTGATTTCGGTGATCAAATCCTTGTCCAGTAAACCCGCGCCACTCGCGTTGGTCGGTCCGGGCTTTGAAACCGCCGGAATCATCCTCGGCGGCGTCACGTTTGCTGCGATGGCTTTTATTCTTTATCGGTGGGTGTTGCGAATGACGTCGGCAAGATCGATATGAAGCGAACCTTTAACTGGCCCATCTGGGTCGGATTTATCGTCGCGGTCGGCGGATTGTTTAGCTACGAGTATTTCGTTCGGTTTCCGATCACACGCGATTTCCCCTGGGCGAATCTTTTGCTTTTCGCCATCGGCGCCGTGCTGATGCTGATTGGTTTGTTTCGAGCGTTTGGGAGGCCCCAACTTTATCGCGGCAAAGTTTTCGGTTCGATTCTTGCCGCGATTGCGTTGCTTTTATTCGCGTTCTTCAGCTACGAAATCTTTTATGTTTTGCGCCAGGTTCCGCTTTCCGCGCAAGCGCCCCGCATTGGAGAGAAAGCTCCAAATTTCTCTTTGCCTGACCAGGATGGAAAACAGGTCGCCCTTTCGGATTTGGTTTCGCCAAATGGCGCCGTGCTGATTTTTTATCGCGGTTACTGGTGACCACTTTGTAACTCCGAGTTACGGAGTTTTCAGAAACGTTTAGCCGATTTCAAATCGCGTGGAGTGCAAATTGCCGCTATCAGCGTGGATCCCAGTGAGATTAGCCGGGGACACGCGAAGAAGATGGGATACACATTTCCACTTCTCTCCGATTCGGATGCGGCGGTCATTAAGCGTTATGACGTTCTGCATCGCGGCGCCGGACCGAAAGGTAACGACATCGCGCGCCCGGCGGAGTTTTACGTCGATGCCGGGGGGACCGTTCGCTGGGTCAATTTGACCGAAAACATCGCAGTCCGGGCGCGGCCGGGGCAGGCATTGACGGCGATCGACGCGGCGAAGTAACCGACGCGATTGACGACGCGCGATGGACTTAATACCTTCATCGGCCCGTGCGTGCTGAATTAGAACAACTTCTCATCCTACAAGATCGGCAACAGAAGATCCGGCAGATCGAAAACGAAATAAAAAGTCTGCCGCTACAGCGAAAACATCTCGACTCGCAGCTGGCAGATAGCGCGGCCAGTTTGGATGCGATCAAGCACAAGGCGCAGCAAGTTGAGATCGATCGCAAACGGCTGGAGCTCGATGTAGGCACTCGCACCGAAAGCATCAACCGTTTGAAAACCCAGCAGTATCAGACCCGCAAAAACGACGAATTCCAGGCAATGGGTAACGAAATCCAGCGATACGAAGACGAAATTCGAAAACTGGAGGACCAGGAACTGGAACTGATGGACCAGGCGGACAAATTGAAAGTCGAAGTTGCGGCCGAGGAAAAGAAAGCCGGCGCGACCAAGGGTTCGATTAGCCGGCAAGTGAACGACCTGGGCGAAAAATCAAAAGCGCTCGAATCGCGGCTTCAGGAGTTGGAGAAAGAGCGAAAGGAACTCGCCGATAAAATGGACGAAGATGTGTTGGGTCGTTTCGAGCGTTTGTTCGCGAGCAAAGGCGACTCAGCAATTGTTGCAATCGAGCACGGGGTTTGCACTGGGTGTCACATGAAATTGACGATTGCGACCGTAAAAGGGGCCGAAAGCGGCAAAGAAATTGTCAACTGCGAGCAGTGTGGCCGGATTCTGTATGTCCCGGCGTAGCTTTGTCTGATCTTACTCTTGCTCTTACTCTTTCTCATACTCTAATCCGATGGAGCAAGAGCAAGAGCAAGAGTAAGAGGAAGCTCAGACGTTGAACCGAAACGTAATCACGTCTCCATCGCGAACTTCGTAATCTTTTCCTTCGAGCCGAAGTTTTCCCGATTCGCGCGCTTTGGCGAACGAGCCGAGCGCAATCAAATCGTCGTAGGCAGTTGTTTCGGCCGCGATAAAGCCGCGCTCGAAATCGGAGTGGATTGCCCCCGCTGCGGCGGGCGCTTTGTCGCCGGCGTGAATGGTCCAGGCGCGCGTTTCTTTTTCGCCGGTCGTAAAATAGGTGCGCAATCCAAGCAAGTGATAAGCCGCCCGAATTAATCCGTGAACGCCGCTGTCCTGCACGCCCAAGCCTTGCAAATATTCCAGGGCTTCGCTTTCGCTAAGATCGACCAGCTCGCTTTCGATCTGCGCGCTGATCACAAACGCTTCGGTGCCGAAATGGTGTTGCGCATAATCCCGAACAAGATCGACATATTTTGCCGCGGCATTGGTTTTGTCGCCCTTCGCGACAGCGCCCAGGTCCGTTTCAGCGACGTTGCAGGCGAACAACGTCGGTTTTGAAGTAAGGAGAAAGAAGTTGCGCGCGATCGCCTTTTCTTCTGGATCAAGTGGCGCTGTGATCGCCGGCTTACCCGAATCCAAATGCGGAAGCAGCTTTTCGATGATCGCGCTTTCGATCTTGGCGCTTTTTTCGCCGGCGCGAACTTCCTTTTGCAATCGATCGTGCCGTTTTTGCAGGGCCGCGAGATCGGCCAGCACGAGTTCGGTGTTGATGACTTCGATGTCGCGAATCGGATCAATCGTCGCGTTCACGTGGTGAACGTCCGGATCGGCAAAACAACGCACAACCTGAATAATCGCGTCCACCTCGCGGATGTGACTGAGGAACTGATTTCCGAGCCCTTCGCCCGCGCTCGCCCCTTTCACCAGGCCGGCGATGTCGACGAACTGGATGGCCGTGGGCGTGACTTTTTTCGATTTCGAGATCTCGGTAAGCTTGTCCAATCGCGGATCGGGCACCGTCACGACGCCGACGTTGGGATCGATCGTGCAAAATGGATAATTTTCCGCGGGCGCGTTGTGGGTCCGGGTAACGGCATTGAACAACGTCGATTTTCCGACGTTGGGTAGTCCAACAATTCCTGCGCTAAGCATATTCTTCTTCTGTAGCGGCGGTCTGTGACCGCCGGAAAATAATAATGCGACGCTCATAGAGCGCCGCTACAACATCACTCGGGCTGGCGGGATTTGAACCCACGACCTCTTGAACCCCATTCAAGCGTTCTACCAAGCTGAACTACAGCCCGATTTGGAGCCGGAACTATTCACCAAACCGGCGAATACCGCCACCGCTTCGTTATAGGAATTTGCGGGCAAACCTGGCACAATCTGCTCCTCCCCAGAACATGGTCCATTTCCGAGCCCTCCTGCTGCCATTCGCCATCATGGCGATCTGTCTACCGGCCTACGGAGATCCGGCCCGGAATGGAGGAGCAAAGATCAACCTCGAAGCGCTTGATTGGGCGAGGACGCTAATCGCGCAGGGCCGTTTCGTCGCGGACAAAAAAGGCGCCTGGCGCAGAGATCGTCCGAGCCGATTACAAGAAAACGATTTTATCCGAAATAACGGTTTTCAGGAATATTCGAAGTGGTTCCTCGTCGTGGATGACGTCCACGCACCGAACAGCAAAGCGCGATGCAAATTTCCGTTCGGTGATTTTCGGAATGTCCACCGATGTGGATTGCTTGCGATCAAAAGCCGGGCGCGAGAATTCGGTTATCATGAAATTGAGTCCGCCGCGGCGAAATTGCTGGAAATAATCGATCAATCGTCCCACGCGCTCAAAAAGGCGTCGACTAATTCGGGGAGGTCGTCGCTGTAACCGCCCTCAAGAATAGCGGCTGCCGGGACGTCGATATTACGCAACCACTTGCCGAACGCCGCGAAATCTTCGCTCTCGAGCGTCATTTGGACTAACGGATCTCGCGCGTAGGCATCGAATCCGGCGGACACGAGAATCAAATCGGGGTTGAACTCGACAAGTTTGTCGAGTGCCTGTTTACAAACGTTAACGTGTTCTCGCCGGGGCGTCAGGGGCGCGACTGGATAATTGTCGACGTTGGCGAAAGATTTCGCCCCACTTCCCGGGTAGGCGGGAAATTGATGAATCGAAGCGAATCGGACCCGGTCGTGGTGCTCGACAATGTCTTCAGTTCCATTTCCATGATGTGCGTCGAAGTCCCAAATCGCAACGCGGCTGGCGCCGTTCTCGAGCGCATCGAGGGCTGCGATCGCGATGTTGCTGAAATAACAGAAGCCCATCGCCTGATTGCGGGTGGCATGATGTCCAGGCGGTCGCATGAGGCTAAAGGCGGGTTCGCCTTTCAAGGCCGCTCGTGCCGTTTCAAGCGCGGCGCCGGCGGATTCTCGAGCGTAACGGTCGATGTCCGGATATGCAGGCGTGTCCGCATCAAAATCGCCCACTGGATTTTTGATGCGCTCGATGTGCTCCGGCGAATGCGCGCGGAGTAACTCGTGATCGGAAGTTGCTCGAGGTTCCTGCCACTTCCATCTCGGATGATGGGCCTTTAGCACGGGAAGAGTGCGTGCGATTCGGGCCGGCCGTTCCGGATGCCCCGGGGCGGAATATTCGACGCAGTATGGATCGTGAAAAATGATCACGCTGGCGTGCTTTGTAACATCTTGGTGTCGAATGGCGATTGGAATTGACAGGTCGCATCGGACGTTTGCCGGATCGCATCCGGCGCACGGAAGTTGCTGCCAAATTGCTTCATGTCCATAAACACGAAAGGAATCAAAATGAAAAACGGAATGTCGAAGTTGCTTCTTGTGGGAGTATTCAGTCTGGCCCTTGCCGGCTGGCTCAAAGCTGGGCCGCCAACTGAAAATGATGTGGGCGATCCGGATTCATTTAAGCACGCTGCCAATTATCTCGGCGTAAGTAGCGGCTTCATTTATGTAAACAACTGTCCCGCGACCAGTCCAACGCCGACTCCTTCGCCCGCGCCAAACAACAACGGCACTCAGTGTTTCACGACCCAACCATGTCCCGGGAGCGACAGCTTCGATGCGTTCAACGTTGCAGCGATCGTGTTACCGAAAGACAGCACCAAAGACATCATTTATCCGGTGTTGAATTTCTTCCACGATGTCACTTTGGAAAATACCAGCGGCTCACCGCAAGACAGCGTTTTCTTTCAATACACTGCCGACATAACCATCGAGAGCACGGTATTGAACACTCCAAGCTGCACCGATCCCAACACCGGTGATCCGTGCGGCGGGCAACTTCAGTTCCAGTTCGGTGACAATCGGATGCGTGAAGATCGCTCGATGAATCCAGGTGACCGGGAGCGACAACATCTCAATTACACCCGCGCCGGTAATCTTGGCATCACCAAACGCTTCTTGGTGGAAAGCGGCCTTTCACAACAGCTGGTGGATAATCTCTTCCACAGCCAGATGACGATTCGCTTGAATGTCCACGTCCAGACTAGGTGCGTAAACCAAACTGCTCCTGTCCCTCCGACCACGACTATCATCGCGAATATGCGATTGTTCGGCGATTGACGGAGTATTCAGTCGAAAACTTGATCCGCCGCCTTGGGAAACCTTGGCGGCGGTTTTCGTTTGGTGTGATTCGGACTTGATGAACGGAAGCTGAATGCGGATGGTGCGCCTCGTTCGGTCTAATCGCTCTCTATGTTATACGGCCAGAAGATTGTCGTCGTGATGCCGGCTTACAACGCCGCGCGCACCCTGCAAAAAACTTACGATGAAGTGATGCAGCAGGGGATCGTCGATCTGGTCATTGTGGTGGACGACGCCAGCCATGACGAAACCGCGACCATCGCGCGCACGTTGCCGAACGTGCAGCTGGAAGTGCATCCGGAGAATCGCGGGTATGGTGGAAACCAAAAAACCTGTTACCGCCTCGCGCTCGAAGCCAACGCCGACATCGTGGTCATGATTCATCCTGACTATCAGTACACGCCGCAACTTCTACCCGCGATGGCATCACTGGTGGCGAGTGGACTTTATCCGTGTGTGCTTGGGTCACGTATTCTGGGTGGTGGCGCGCTCGAAGGGGGCATGCCGTGGTGGAAATACATTTCCAATCGCTTCCTCACTGCCGCCGAAAATTTCATGATCGGCGCCAAGCTCTCGGAATATCACACGGGTTATCGTGCGTTTGCCCGAAGCCTGTTGGAGCGCGTGCCAATCGAAAAAAACTCGAACGATTTCGTCTTCGACAATCAAATGCTGACTCAAATCGTCTGGCTCAAGTGCAAGATCGGCGAAGTCACATGCCCGGCCAAATATATGCCCGAAATGTCCTCGATTAATTTTCGTCGAAGCGTGCGCTATGGTCTCGGCTGTTTGGGAACCGCTTTGCGGTTTCGCCTGGCGCGATGGCGATTGGCTTCGCCGCCGGTGTAACGATGCCGACAGCACCGGAGCTGCCAAATCACCGAGAAGATCGGCGAGTCGGAATCGGCGTCTGCGTTTTCCTGACCGTCGCGATCTGGCTGGTGTTCGGGCAAACCCTGAATCACGAGTTCATCAACTTCGATGACGATCGCTACGTGTATCAAAATGCCGAGGTCAGTCGGGGCCTGACTGTCGAAGGACTCAAATGGTTCTTAACCCACGCTCACGCGCGGCTGTGGCATCCGCTCACCACCCTAACTCACATGACGGACTGCCAGATTTATGGATTACGGCCCGGCGGTCATCATTTCACAAATGTGGTCCTGCACACCGTCGGATCCTTGCTGCTGTTTCTCGCCCTGAGTCGGATGACTGGCTCTGTTTGGCGAAGCGCATTTGTCGCGGCCATTTTTGCGATCCACCCGATGCGAGTCGAATCCGTGGCCTGGGTGGCAGAACGCAAGGATGTGCTTAGTGGCGTATTTTTCGCGCTGACCCTCGGCGCATACACGCGTTACGCGAGAAGCCCCGGGATTTGGCGCTACATTGCGGTGTCCATCTTCCTGGTGTGCGGATTAATGTCGAAGGCGACGTTCGTCACGGTCCCGCTGGTGTTGCTCTTGTTGGATTACTGGCCGCTCCGAAGATGGCAAGGAGCTCGCCACGGCGAGTTCGTCCATCGGCGAACAGGGAGCGCGGAGCAAGGAGTCGTCTCAACTTCTTACCAGAGGTCGGAGATCGGAGATCAGAAAACTGCGAGAGTCTGGACAAGGCTGGTTGTTGAAAAAATTCCCCTGGTTGCGCTTTCACTTGCCGCCTCGGGCGTGACGGTTTTAGTCCAAACGGCAACGATGGCGTCGCTGCAACAATTGCCGCTGCTCCCACGCGCCAAAAACGCCGTCGTTAGCATCATCGCTTATCTGCGCCAGATGCTTTGGCCGTCCGACCTCGCGGTTTTTTATCCGCACCCACGCAATCATATAGACATTTGGATCGTACTGGGCTCGGTGTTTCTGATCGTGGCAATCACTTTGGTCGCAGTTTTGCTCTTGCAGAAGCGTCCTTATCTCTTCGTCGGCTGGTTTTGGTATCTGATACTGCTTTTTCCGGTGCTCGGATTTTTTCAATCGGGTCTGCAAAGCCGCGCCGATCGTTTCACTTATCTTCCGCACATCGGAATAACCATTGCAGTGACATGGACGATAGCCGACTTGGCGCCGCGGTGGCGTTATCGAATTCCCATTCTGGCCTCGACGGCGATGTGCGTGGTGATTGCGTTCGCGATTTGTGCGTGGAAACAGACAACCTACTGGCGCGACAATGTCTCGCTTTGGAGGCACGCGATAGCAGTCACTTCCCAAAATCAGGTTGCGCATCAAAACTTGGCAGCGGCTTTGTGGGCCCGCGGAGACACCGCGGAAGCCCGGGTTCAGTCCCGTACCGGAAATATAATTCACACCGAAGAGTCGGTGAAAGATTTCCCTTTCAACATCGCTGCGCGCGATAGTTTGGGAGCGTTGCTCGTCCAAGCCGGAGATGTGCACGGCGCAATTTCCCAATGGGAGGCGAGCTTACAAATTGACCCAAACGATGGGAACGCGTTAAACAATCTCGCCTGGATCCTGGCTACTTATCCGGATGACTCGATCCGGAACGGACCGCGGGCTGTCCAACTGGCGGAATCGGCGACGATGCTTCCCGGCGGCGACCTGCCGATCGTTCTTCGGACTTTGGCCGCGTCGTACGCGGAGAATGGCGATTTTCCACAAGCGATAACTACGTCGCAGCGAGCGATCGACAGGGCGAGGGAGCAGGGGAACACTTCACTGGTCGAAACGCTGCGGCACGAGCTTGAACTTTATCAGGCGCAAAAACCTTATCGTGAATCGCCCCCCAACTGAATCCAATCTGACCCGGGGTGCCGTTTGCGGGGCGATTGTCGCCCTGATCTGGATCGTCTTTGGTCAAACCCTGACTCATGACTTCGTCAACTACGACGACAAGACTTATGTTTATGGAAACTCGTTAGTTAGCTCGGGTCTGACCGTCCATGGAATTGGTCAGGCTTTCGTCGACACCTACACAAAGAATTGGCACCCGCTCACGATCATTTCGCACATGATCGATTGTCAGATTTTCGGTCTCAAAGCCGGCGGCCACCACTTCACCAATGTCTTGTTTCACACGGTTGCGGTGCTGCTGCTGTTTCTGTTTTTAGCAAGAGCGGCCGGACGCTTTTGGTGTGCGGCGTTTGTCAGCGCAATCTTTGCAATCCATCCGCTTCGAGTGGAATCGGTCGCCTGGATCGCGGAGCGCAAAGATGTTCTAAGCGCGGTTTTCTTTTTCCTGACGCTCATTGCGTATGCGCGCTACGTGCGGACAGCTTCGTTAGGGCGCTATGCCGCGGTGGCGGCCCTGTTCCTCTGCGGACTGATGTCGAAAGTGATGCTTGTCACTA
Organism: uncultured Verrucomicrobiae bacterium; assembly: GCA_963817335.1. GTDB lineage: Bacteria > Verrucomicrobiota > Verrucomicrobiia > Chthoniobacterales > UBA10450 > AV40. The sequence goes on from CAWFNX010000005.1 coordinate 1,375,981, forward strand.
CGCCGGCGATTTTGTTGCTTCTGGATTACTGGCCGCTTGATCGCATCCGCGATCTGAAATCGTTGTGGCGTTTGACCATTGAAAAGCTGCCCCTGATCGCGCTGTCGATCGCGTGTTCGGCGGTCACGTTCATCTTGCAGATCCGCACCGAGGAATCGGTCGGGCAACTGCCGCTTAGCTGGCGTCTCCAGAACGCGCTGGTGACTTGTGTCACTTATATCTGGCAAATCTTTTGGCCGACTAATCTCGCGGTGTTTTATCCGCATCCGGACGATCGTCTTGCCTTTTGGCAAGTGGGACTCGCCGCGCTGTTCTTAGTCGCGGTGACCTGGACGGTCTTCGCCGTTCGCAGACGCTACCCGTATCTTCTCGTCGGCTGGCTTTGGTATTTGATCATGCTCTTGCCGGTGATCGGAATCATCGAAGTCGGGCTTCAGGGTCATGCCGATCGCTACACTTATTTGCCGCATATAGGTCTTTGCATCGCTTTAACCTGGCTCATCGCGGATGTTTCAATCGCGATTCGGGTGCCGAAGCAAGTTGTTGGAACGGCCGCTGTCACGGTGGTCATCGTTTTCGCGACCTGCGCCTGGAAGCAAACCACCTATTGGAAAAACAGCGACTCGCTCTGGACGCACACTCTCGCTGTTACCGAGAACAATGACGTCGCCCTAACGAATTTGGGGAATGCGTTTTTGGACCGTGGTCAACTGGATGAGGCGTTATCGTACTTGCAACGCGCCCTGGCAATCCGTTCCGGGAGCAAAGATCAACATTACAATCTCAGTCTCGCAATCATTCACGACACGATCGGCAATGTTCTCGCGCGCATCGGGCGAGTGGACGAAGCGCTCGATCATTTCAGGCAAGCCGTCGATCTCCGGCCTGATTTTCCCGACGCCCATTACAATCTCGGTATGGTTTTGTTTCGAAAGGGCGATCTTGACGGCGCCATTGCTCAATGGCGAACCACCCTGTCACTTCATCCCAACGATCCCGGCACAAATACGAGTCTGGCAAACGCGCTAGTTCAAAAAGGTTTGTTCCGCGAAGCGGTGGCTCATTATCAAGTCACGTTGCAATCGGAACCAGATTCGCAGTTACCACTCAATAATCTTGCCTGGGTCCTTTCAGCGGCTCCCGACGATTCAGTGAGAGACGGCGCTGCCGCCGTGGAACTGGCGCTCCACTTGAATCAAGTCACGCACGACGGCAATCCATTCTTCATTCGAACTCTGGCCGCAGCCTATGCAGAAGCGGGCCAGTTCGAAAAAGCGATTGAGGTCGGCCAAACCGCTTCCGGCCTCGCACATGCTCAGGGGCAGCACGAGCTCGCCGGAAAGATTGAGGAAGAAACTGATCGATACCGGCAACATCTTCCGTTTCGCGATCCCACTTTGCCGAATGCGCAATAATCACTGGACCGTTGCCGGCATCTGCGCCGGTCTTGTCGCGCTGGTTTGGTTTGTTTTTGGCCAAACCGTTCGGTTTCCGTTCATCAACTTCGACGATCCCGAATACGTTTACGAAGTTCCCGAGATCAATAGCGGCCTGACCCTTCATAATGTCGCCTGGGCGTTCACTCATTGGCCGTCCACGAACTGGTTCCCGCTCAAGAACATCTCGCACATGATCGAGTTTGCGTTGTTCGGCCTAAATCCCGGCGCATTTCACATCACAAATGTTGTTCTTCACACAGTGTCTGTGCTCTTGCTCTTTCTCTTGCTCTCGCGCATGACGGGAGCGATCTGGCGCGCGGCTTTTGTCGCCGCGATCTTTGCGATTCATCCGTTGCGCGCAGAATCCGTCGTTTGGATCGAGGAACGCAAAGATGTTCTAAGCGGCGTGTTCTTCATGCTGACCCTGGCCGCGTATATTCACTACACAAGGAAACCGTCGATCGCGCGGTATCTCGCAACGTCGGTCCTGCTTGCTGCCGGATTGCTTTCCAAACCGATGCTGGTGACAACGCCGGTGGTTCTGTTGTTGTTGGATTACTGGCCGCTGCGCAGGGCGCGGAGGTCAGAGGTCGGAAGTCGGACGTCAGAAAACGAAACCAGCTGGCCAAATCTTATCGTGGAGAAAATTCCGCTGTTCGTGATCGCAGCGATCATCGCATTTTTCAGTTCGCGGGGAATCGCTCCGGCCCACAGCGCCGCCGATCAACTGCCGTTATTCGCCCGCGTCGGCAACGCGCTCGTGAGTTACGTCAGTTTACATCTGGCAAATGATTTGGCCGGCCAAGCTCGGAGTCTTTTATCCGTTTCCGCAAGACGGCTTTACCAATCTGGCAACCGATTTTCGCCGCTACGCTCTTACTCGCGATTACAGTCGCGGTCTTTGCCTTGCGACATTCAAAGCCGTATCTGCTGGTTGGCTGGCTTTGGGACGTCGTGATGTTGTTGCCGGTCATCGGCATTGTTCAGATCAATCTTCAGGCTCACGCCGATCGTTACACGTATCTGCCAACCATCGGTTTATGTATCGCGGTAACGTGGCTAATCGCGGATTTTGTCGGCTCGAGACGTAATGTTGGGCGCCTGCCCGCCGTAGCCTTGGCGAAGGCGGGTTGGGCGTTGGGCGTTTGCTCTGTTGCAATCCTCATTGCATTCGCATTGACGGCTCGCGCGCAGGTTTCTTGTTGGCGCGACAGCGAAACTCTTTGGACACACACGATCTCAGTGACCAAGGACAATTATTTTGCGCACGCGAGCTTGGCCGATCTCTTGATGCGTCGCGGTCGGGTCAATGAAGCAATCGAACATTCGCAGGAAGCGTTACGAATTCGTCCGTACGACGCCAACGCGCAAAATAATCTTGGTCTGGCGCTGTTGCAGATGGGAGATACGAAAGGCGCGGCCGCGCATTTGGAAAAGGCTCTGAAAATCGATCCCGGTCTGATGAATGCGGAGGTAAATTTGGCCTGGGTCCTCGCGACTTCGTCCGACGATTCACTGCGCAACGGCGCCCGCGCAGTCCAGCTCGCCGAAGACGTCGCCAGCCGAGCGGGTCATCCGAACGCGATCGTGCTCCGGACATTGGCCGCGACGTACGCGAAGTTGGCCGCTTCAATGACGCGATCGCAGCCGCCCAACAAGCGTATCGAAATTGCGCGAGCAACCGACAATGAAGGTTTAATCTCGGATCTTGAAAAAAACATCGCTGCGTACCAGTCAAATCAACCAATCCGTAGCAAGCCATGACCAAACGTTTGGCTCTATAATGGAATTAGGGCGAAAAATTTCGTAGAGTCCTCGTTAGGTCTATGAGACGACTAATGTTTTACCTAGTCCTCGGGTGCATTCTCGGTGTTGCATCCGCAGTCACCGGTGTGCAGTCATTTTCCTGGAGCTCAAGGAACGGAACAGTTATTAGGTCTGTCACATCTTGGCATGGCTACTGGCGCCTGCTCCCGCTCCTTTATGCTGCATTGTACGGAACGATGTTTTACGTCGTCTACCGACGCTTACCGCTCGCATGGACACTCGGTTGGGTAGGCGTCATTGCTAGCGCAGCAGCGTTCATAGCGGGAGCGTGGATCGGTCTTATTCGTCAGCCGTATGGCTGGGTCGGTGCTATCGCCGCTACGGTCGGTGGTATTATCGTAGCTGTGTACTGGGGAAGTCGCTGGAACCAGCAGAGGAGTTACTTCATCAACGATTGAGCGCGACTAGACCCAGCCAAATGGTGAAGCTAACGGTCCCATTGCGGACAACTACGCGATCCAGATTGTTTTAGCGTTCATGAATTCGCGGATGCCTGCGGCGCCGAGCTCGCGGCCGAAGCCGGAACGTTTGATCCCGCCAAACGGCAATCGCGGATCGGACGCGACCATGGAATTGATGAACACCATTCCGCTTTGAAGTTCTGACGCGAAAAGTTCCTGTTCGGTCGGCTCGTTCGTCCACGCGCTCGCTCCGAGGCCAAACGTGCTGTCATTAGCTAGCTCGATCGCTTCCTCGGCGTTACGAACTCGAAGAACCGCGGCGACCGGGCCGAAAACTTCTTCCCGAAATGCCGGCGCTTCGCGCGGGACATCGACCAGCACGGTCGGCTCATAAAAGAATCCGGGACCAGCGATTCGATTTCCGCCGGTCACGCATTTCGCGCCCATCGCGATCGATTTCTGGACCTGGTCATGAACGCCTTTCAGAATGTGGTCGTTGGCCAGCGGACCGATCTCGGTTGTTTCATCGAAGGGATCGCCAACTTTGAGCGATCGCATTTGCTCGACGAACTGATCGACAAACTTGTCGTAAATCTTGTCCACGACAAAAAATCGCTTTGCCGCAATGCACGATTGGCCGGTGTTCTGCGTCCGCGCTTTGACCGCTGTTTTGACCGCGAGTTCGAAATCGGCGCTCGTCATGACGATGAACGGATCACTGCCGCCGAGTTCCAGCACGCTTTTCTTAATCTCGCGCGCTGCAACGCTGCTCACGGCGCTACCGGCTCTTTCACTGCCGGTCAGCGTCACGGCCTTGATTCGTGGATCGACAATCAGTCTTTCTGCCTGTTCGGCTTCGATCAGCAAGGTTTGAAAGATTCCGTCGTCGAATCCGGCGCGACAGAAAAGTTGTTCGATCGCCAGCGCGCATTGCGGAACGTTGGCGGCGTGTTTGAGAATCCCGACGTTGCCGGCCATCAATGCCGGCGCCGCGAAACGAAATACCTGCCAGAACGGAAAATTCCACGGCATGATCGCGAGCACAGGCCCCATCGGTTCGTAATGAAGGTAGGAACGGCGGGCGGCGGTCTGCGCGGCCTCGTCTTCGAGAAAGCGCTCGGCGTTTTCTGAGTAATAGCGGCAACCAAGCGCGCATTTTTCGATCTCGGCGACGCTGTCGCGAAATAATTTTCCCATTTCGAGGGTGATGGTGCGCGCGAGGTCCTTTTTTTCCTGCTCGAGGAGTCCCGCGACGGCGGTCATCAATTGCGCGCGGCTTGGAAACGGCTCGCGGCGATGTTTTTCGAATGCAGCCACGGCTTGTCGCAGCGCTTTTTCAATTTCGACGTCGTTGTGAGGTTGGAATTCCTTCAGCTTTTCGCCGGTGGCCGGATTAATCGACGCGATTGCCATACAATTACTGTAGCGGCGGTCTCCGACCGTCGCATAATTTTTCTGCTCGCAATCAAGATCGACGCTCAGAGAGCGCCGCTACAGCCGCAAGCCTTTTGGAATCAAAACGCGATCGAGCAGATCGAACATCCATTGCACCAGCAGCGCGAGGACAGCTGCCGGAATTGCGCCCTGCAAGATCGTGGCGTGATCGTTTAGGCTGAGCCCGCTCAGGATCGGTTCGCCCAGGCCACCGGCCCCAATCAACGCGGCCAAAGTTGCGGTTCCAATGTTAATCACTGCGCTCGTTTTGATTCCCGCGAGAATTGAACGTGACGCCATCGGCAGATAGATTTGCCAGAGTCGCGCGGTTGAACTTAAGCCAAGAGCGATCGCGGATTCGCGTAAAGCTCGAGGAATGTCCTGCAAACCGGTAGCAGTGTTGCGAACGATCGGAAGTAACCCGTAAAGAAAAAGTGCCACAATTGCAGTTCGTACGCTGATACCGAAAAACGGAAGCGGCACCAGCAGCGCCAGCAATGCCAGTGAGGGAATCGTTTGCACGATGCCGGCGAATCCAAGAATCAAATGGCCGATGGCACCGCCACGACTTGCCCAAATTCCCAGCGGCACGCCAACAATTATCGACAGCAATAGCGAAAATCCCGCGAGCTCGAGATGACGCAAGGTCCAGCGGGTCAACTTGTGAGCAAAACTTTCGCCGAAAACGCGGCCTGAAACTTGACCGATAAAATCGGTCGAGTTTTTGCCCGACGGTGAGTTTGAAGTGAAAAATAAATTCGCGGCCTGGGCATAATCTTTTGTGCGCTCGGCCTCAGCGTTCAGCCGAGTCATGGTGGCTTCGTCAATTTTCCCTTCGAGACTGCGTAACGCCGTGACGACTTTCTCGTCGAGCGACAAGCGATATAAGAACACCGCGTCGTAACGCGGAAAGAATTTTTGGTCGTCTGCGAGCACGACCAGATCGTATTGGGCAATCTTGGCGTCGGTTGAATAAGCGTCCTTAACATCAATTTGACCGTTTCTTAGCGCGTCATAGCCAATCGCGTGATCGATTCCGGCGACGTTTGGCGGACTCAATCGATATGCGCCGGCCAACGGCGACCATCCGTCTTGGCGATCCAGAAATTCGTGGGTCAGTCCAAACTTGAGCTCAGGATGCTTTTGAAGATCGCTAACCGTTTGGATACCGAGATCGCTGGCGCGTTTCCGCAGCATCACCAACGCGTAGGTGTTGTTGAAGCCGAGCGATTTGGTCATTCCGATCCCCATTTTGCGCAGCTCGTCGCCTATGAAATCGGCGCGCATCGGATCACTTCGTTTCAAAATCTCCTGGACGATTGTCCCGGTGTATTCCGGATAAGCATCGATCTGTCCGCCTCGGAGTGCCTGCCAAAGAATGATCGTGCCGCCCATTCCTTGCCGGTGCTCGGCCGGAATGTCAGCTTCGGTCAACGTTCGCTTCGCAATTTCGCCGAGGACGTAGGATTCGGTGAATTTTTTTGAGCCGATCCGCACCGGCTCACCAGAAGCGGACAAAATTAGGAAACCAGGAAACCAGGATAAAATCAGGATTCGACAAACCCATTCCTGGATTCCTGGATTCCGAATTAGTCTCATATGACGGCAAGACTCCGTTGCGCGTTAATGAAATCGGTAACAAAAGCATTCGCCGGATTTTGTTGAAGATCTTTGAGCGAACCTTGCTGAACAATCCGGCCTTCGTTCATCAGAACGATTTGGTTTCCCAGATAAGCAGCCTCGGCCAGGTCGTGAGTGACCAAAAGCGCGGTTTGATTTAGACGCCCGAAGATTTCCTTCAAGTCCTTTTGCAATGCCGCGCGGACCAGCGGATCGAGCGCGCCAAGCGGTTCATCGAGCAACAACAATTCCGGCGAAAGCATCAGCGCGCGCATCAAACTCACCCGTTGACGCTGACCGCCGGACAGCTCGAGCGGATATCGATCGAGCAGATTCTCCGGAAACCGGGTCAGGGAACACAGTTCGGACAACCGTGAAAGCATTTCGTTTTCAGCGCGACCGAGATGACGCGCCATGAGCAAAACGTTTCCGCGCGCGGTCAAATGCGGAAACAGGCCGCCTTCCTGAATGACGTAGCCGATGCGGCGTCGAATCATATCGATCCCGCCTTCGCCAAGGCTCCGACGGGCAGAGTTGTCAGCGAGAAGCTGCGCTCCATCGAATTGAATTTCGCCGCTGTCAGGTTCCACCAAGCCGATGATAAGGCGAAGCAATGTCGATTTTCCGCAGCCGCTGGGCCCGATCAGGACCGTTGTTTTGCCGCTCTCGATTGAGAGATCGATTTCATGGACGGCAGCGGCGTCGCCGAATGCTTTCGAAACGCCGATGAGCTGAACCAGTGGGTCGGCGGTCATAGACCGCCGCTACAGTACCGTGAAATAGAAAACGCCAAACCAGCGCTGGTCATCCGTCCAGACTTGCTGGAATTCGAAGCCGGCCTGGCGGGCCAAGGTAATGAACCCGCCGATGGTGTGTTTGTAGGAATATTCGGTCAGAATTTTCTCGCCGGCCCGAAATTGAAAAGTGTGATCGCCGATCCGCACAGTCTGATCGGTTTCGCTCATCAGATAAATTTCGATGCGTCCTTCGGCCGGATTGTAGATGGCGTAATGCTGCCAGCGACCTAAATCGAAATCAGCCCCCAGTTCTCGATTAATTCTGGCGAGCAGGTTTTTGTTGAACTTGGCGGTTACGCCGGCGCTATCGTTGTAGGCGGCCTCGATAACATGGCGATCCTTCTGAAGGTCGAGGCCGATCAGCAAACCGCCGCCTTCGCCGACCAGGTCGACCAGGCGCGACAGGAATTCACTCGCCGCATCCGGCTCGAAATTGCCAATGGTCGATCCTGGAAAATAAACCACGCTGCGCGATGAGAGGTGGCGCGGCAACGGCAACTCGAACGGCTCGAGATAATCGGCGGCGACAGGGAGGATCTGCAGGTTCGGAAACATTTTGCGAAAACGCTCCGACGATTTCTCCAGCTGCTCCTTCGAGATGTCGATTGGGACGTAAACTGCGGGACGATCCAACTCTTCGAGCAGGATTTTGGTTTTAGTTCCGGCGCCGGTGCCCAGCCCAATCAACTCGATTTGCGGTCCAAGAGCTGCAGCTATCTCAGTGCCATGCAATCGCAGGATCTCGATTTCGGTACGAGTGACGTAATATTCGGGCAGCTCGCAGATTTGCCGAAACAAATGCGCGCCCTGCTCGTCATAAAAGAATTTGCACGACAATTGCCGCGCAGGCATCGACAAACCGGCCAAAACTTCGTCGCGAAAAATCTTCCTCGCGACTTCGGTCGCGCTAGCGTCGTTCTGGTTCACGAGAGATCGCGCGCCAAACGGATTCCCATGAATTGCCACCGTTTCTCGGGTTGAAAGAAATTCCGATAGGTTTTACGAATGTGCGTTCGCGAAGTGGCGCACGAGCCTCCGCGAAGAACATACTGATTGCACATGAATTTGCCGTTGTACTCGCCCAGCGCGCCCGGTCCGGCGTGATAACCGGGATAAGGCGAGTACGAGCTGCGAGTCCATTCCCAAACGTCGCCGAACATTTGGGCCAACTCGCCGCTTTTTGGGGCGCGATTCAGCGGCGCCGGATGGAATCGTTCAGTTTCCACAAAGTTGCCTTCGATATCGATTTCTGCGGCCGCGCGCTCCCATTCGAATTCCGTCGGCAACCGCGCACCGGCCCAATTGGCGTAAGCGTCGGCCTCGAAGTAGCTCAAATGGGCGACCGGTTCGCTCGGATCGACTTTGCGCAAACCTGACAGGGTAAAATTCGACCATTCGCCGTCGCGTTGGATCCAATAAAACGGGGCGCGCCAGTTTTGCTCATTCACAGTCATCCAGCCTAACGAAAGCCAGAACTCCGGGCGCGAATAACCGTTGTCGGCCATGAATTCGAGATATTCGCGATTTGTCACGAGCCGATCGGCGAGCGAAAACGGCAGAACTAGCGCCCGATGGCGTGGACCTTCGTTGTCGTAGGAGAATCCTTTACCGTCGTGACCAATTTCGATCGTGGCTTCATCAAACTCGACGAACTGGTAGGGGCGGTGCGCTTCGCCGTCCGGACGTCGCAGCGCAGCGTCCCTACCTTGAAAAACTGGATAGAGCGGATTTTGCGCAAAAACGTGTTTGATGTCGGTGATGAGCAACTCCTGATGTTGTTGCTCGTGATGAATCCCGAGCGTGAGGATTGGCTCGATCTCGCCGAACAATTCTTCGTCGGCATTTGCGATCAATGCGTCAATGTCCGCATCGATCGATGCGCGATACTTTTTCGTTTCCTCAACGGTCGGGCGGGAAATCAGGCCCCGCAGATCTCGTCGATGCATCGTGCCGGCGGCGTTGTAATAAGAATTGAAAAGGTAAGCGTACTGCGGGACGGCGTCGCGATATCCGGGCACCCACTTTTTTAAAATGAAGGTTTCGAAGAACCAGGTGGTATGGGCGAGATGCCATTTGGCCGGGCTGACGTCCGGCATCGATTGCACGACACAATCTTCGGGCGCAAGCCGGTCGGAAAGTTTCCCGGTGAACTTCCGAACGTCGTGGAATCGGGCGAGAAGATCTTCTCTTGTCGAAGACTTTTCGCGCGAGCGCGTTGACGCGGTCGCTATCCGATTTTCTTTAGCGACCGCGGCCTGGATCAAGTAATTTCGCCCTCCTGTTCGAGTTCCTCCCGACGCGCCTCGAGCATTTGATCGCGAGCCGCCTCTTCGCGGCCGTCAGTTACAAGATGTTCGCCAAGTGTTTCCTCGTCCTCCTCGACTCCAGGACGCGGAACACGGTGTCCACGGTTATCCGGGGTCACTTCCCACTCGTGTTCGAGTTTGATGTTCTGGTCGTTTTCTTCGGGCGGATCATTATTTTCAACGCCCATCAATTCCTGGCGAGCCTGGCTCCAATCGGCATCGGTAAATTCGTTGGGATTGCGTTCGTCGATCATCGCAATCTCGCGGGCGCGACGCTCGATGTCTTCAGGTGAGGCAACGCCCATGCCGTTGCCATGGAGCTCGATTTTTCCACTTATCGGTTTCTGTTCCTTCATACACTTGAGTTTCGAAAACTGAATCCCGCTTACGTGCAAAAAGTTACAGCGCGAATTGCAACCGGCAAAGAGGATTTTCCTGTCGTCCGTATTCGGCCGATAATTGGAAATCGATGGACGATCCCAGATTTTTGTCCCTAAAAAATGGCGGACGGCTTGCCTTTGTGGAATACGGAGCAGCCAGTGGCGAGCCGATTTTCTTTTTTCACGGCTGGCCCAGTTCGCGGACCATGGCGGAGCTAACCGATTCCGCGGCCCGCGAACTCAACCTGCGAATCATTTCGGCCGATCGGCCGGGAATCTGTGATTCAAGTTTTCAACCCAATCGGCAGTTGCTCGATTGGGCAGACCTCCTGCAACAATTTGCCGATCATCTCGAGATTGAACGATTTCATTTGCTGGCTTTTTCGGGTGGCGCTCCCTATGCCTATGCGGCCGGTTTGAAATTGCCCGCCCGGGTGCGGGCAATTGCGATTGTCAGCGGAGTAGTGCCATTTGCCGACCTGAGGGATCACGGCGGTCTGCTCCCGTTATATCGCTGGATGATGTGGTTTTATCGAAATCAACCACGCTTGCTTCGGACGTTATTTTACCTGGCGCGACCAATTGTTTCCTGGCGAACGTCGCTGCGGCTGGCGCGAAGGTTTCTGCATATGTTGCCGGAGCCCGATGCGGAAGCGCTTCGAGACGGTGCCGCGTTTGACATCTGTTTCGAAAGTCAGCGTCGAGCCTGGCGCGGCTCGGGCGCGGATGGCGTGATGACGGACGCGGAGATTTACGGAAGATCTTGGGGCTTCCGATTGGAAGATGTCGCGGTGCCGGTTCGGTTGTGGCACGGGAAGAAAGACCGCGCGTTTTCATTCCGGGTCGCTGAAGAAACGGCAAAACGATTGCCGAACTGCGTGGCTCGTTACATCGACAACGAAGGCCATTTTTCGCTGCCGATTCGGCACATGCGCGAAATTTTGGAGGATTTGATCGGAGTATAACGGCCGATGTCAGGAGAATTTGCGGCTGACACAGCCGCCTCTACAGTTCGACGTGGAAGATTTTACCGGAACAATTCAGGACCAGCCCGCGCGGCGGCTCTGGACATTGGAAGCGCCATTCGACGAACGCGTGCGCGCTTTGGTTCGAGACTGGGGCGCAACCAAGACGCCTGAGCTCATCGAGGAAATGATCGTAACCGCGCTAAAAATGGCGCGGGATGAGATGGGCGTGGCGGACTTAAAGTTGATGAATCGCTCGCTCAAAGAAATGCGGTACGCCGCGAAGATTTTTGCGCCGTATGCCCATTTTCGAAAAGTGGTGGTGTTTGGTTCGGCCCGAATTCCGCCCGACGCGCCGGAATCGAAAGTCGCGGAAGAATTTGCGCGGAGGATGGCGGAGAACAAATACATGGTCATTACCGGGGGTGGGGAGGGGATCATGGGCGCGGCCCAAAAGGGAGCCGGGCGCGAGCACAGTTTTGGTCTGAATATCCGTTTGCCGTTCGAGCAACATGCCAACGAAGTGATCGAGGGCGACCCGAAACTAATCAATTTCAATTACTTTTTTGATCGCAAACTGAACTTCGTGAAGGAATCGCACGCATTTGCCCTTTTCCCGGGAGGATTCGGAACGATGGACGAAACGTTCGAGGTCCTCACCCTAATGCAGACCGGCAAGGGGCGAATCATTCCGGTAGTCATGCTGGATCGACCGGGTGGAGATTATTGGCAAACCTGGATGAAGTTTCTGACCGAGTATCTCCACAAGCTAGGGCTGGTTTCATCGGAAGATTTTTCGTTTTTCAAAATCGCACCCGACTTGGACGCCGCAGTGCAGGAGATCCTGCAGTTTTACAACGTTTATCACTCGACTCGATGGGTCGGCGAACAACTGGTGATCCGAATCTCCCAGCGCTTGTCCAACGACGCCGTCGGAGAGCTGAACAAAAGCTTTTCGGATTTGCTTCGCGAAGGGCAAATCGTTCAGGGCAGCGCGCTACGGCCGGAAAAAAACGAGCCGGCGATTTGGGATCTGCCGCGACTGATCCTGATGCCTCACCGTAACAATTTCGGCCGACTTCGGCAACTGATCGACGCGATCAATCTCGCTTCAGTCGCGTAGAATGGGCTGCGGATCTGCGATTGGCGCCAGCGGCGCCGATTCGACGCGTTCTTTGGCCGGCACCCGATATTTTCGGTTCGCTTGGACCAGGGCAAGATCGACATCGAGCTTGGCTCGCATCATGCGATCAAAACAGAAATGTTCGCGGGCGAAGCGAAGGCCGTTGGCCGCGCAACGCTCGGCCAGGTTTGGATCGGACAAAAATAGCAGGATCGCGGTGGCCAAGGCGTTGCTGTCGTTCGGCTGCACGATCAATCCGCTTTCGCCGTGAACAATGATTTCGGGCACATCGCCAACCCGTGTGGCCACGACCGGTCGACCACTGGCGAAGGCTTCACGCAAAACAATTGGCGACGCTTCCGTGTGACGCGACGCGATCACGACCATGTTCGCCGCCGCCAGAATATCGGGAATGTCCCAGCGATATCCCATCATCAACACGTTGCCGTTCAGTCCGGCGCGATCGATTGCTTTGCGGACCCATTTTTCCCGGCTGCGACCGCCGGTGGCTTCGCCGACGAAAACGAAGCGCGCGTCCGGGCGTTGATGAAGAACGACCCGGGCCGCTTCGACCAAATTGAACTGCCCTTTGTCGGGGCGAATCATGCCGATGTTCGCGATGATCGGTGTTTCGGCGGACAGGCCAACTTCGCGCCGGAACTTCATCCGGTCGCGGCTGGGCGAGAATTTATCGAGATCGACCGCTGACCCGATGACTTCGATTTTGTCCGGCGCGATGCCGTATTGTTCGATGAACTCGTTCTTAATGACTCGCGCGTCGGCGACGATTTTTGCGCAGCCGTGTTTATAAATGAAGGCGCGCTGTTTCTTTCCAAGAGGATCGGTGATGCAACGGGCGCGGGTCACCGGCCAGCCGCAAAGAAAAAGTGGCAGACACAGCCAGTGATCTTTGGAGCTATAGCTCTTGATCAGATCGACCCGATTGCGGCGACAAAAAAGCCAGATGCGAAATGAAATCAGTGGATTGATCCGGTGCTTCAACGACATCGGAATCACTGGAGTCCCGAGCTCGCGGGCCTTGGTCATCACTTCGCTCGTCGGATCGCAAATCAGCCAGGCCCGATGACCGTTGGCGTTGAGCCAATTGATTTCGAGACAGGTGCGATATTCCTGTCCGCCCCAACTGCCACTGCTCTCGAGATGAAGTAAATTCACGCCGGATGATCGACCTTTCCCTGAGTGTGAACACTTTCTCGGCGTTTTTCGAGAATATAATCATGGATCGTATTTACCGAGCGAAGGACCCTTCCGGCCACCTCTGAGTTTGGCACCCCTACGCCGAAGGTTTTTTCCATACTGACCACAAGCTCCAGGGCATCGATCGAGTCCAGTCCGAGGCCACCAGGCCCAAAAAGGGGTAAATCGTCGCCGATTTGGTCCGGCGTCACCTGGAGCATCAGGTTTTTGACCAGCATCTCCTTGATCTGCGATCGCAGGTCTGGGTCGGACATAGGGTTAAGGCGGCGCGAAATTGTCGCAAAGTTCGGGCGGGGTCAACCAAGATCGACAAGGGTTAGCGGCGCGCGTGTCCTGACGCGCACAAAACCTTTAAACCTTGTCCGCTTGCCGGCCGGGATTGGTTCCCTGGTTGGGATCGGGTTGTGCGGTTGTCGGCGGATTTTGCGGAACGGTCGATTGCGGCGGGGTCGTCTTTGCCGTGGTGTCGTTACCCGCCTTGTGCAGCTCGTCGGTGAATTCGTCCTTGGCTTTTTGGAATTCCTTAATGGCCTGGCCGAGCCCGCGGGCGAGTTCCGGCAGTTTCTTTGCCCCGAACAGGACCAGAATGATGAGGAGAATGACCAACAAATCCGGTCCGCCTAAGTTCATGAAACTGGCCAGGATGCTCATTTGTCAGGCCGAACATCCGTCTCACATGCCGGGGATGCAAGCCATTTCGCGGCTGCGGCACTACGGTTGAGTGATGAGGGTTGAGAGTTGAGGGTATAGGGTGGTCTACTGCTTCATCAGTGACCGACGTAAACCGCTAAGCATCCGGCTCTGCTTGTCTGCCGCCTCGTAAATTCGGGGGCACACTTCTTCTGTAAATAATTTCTGATTCCACTCAACGCTCAACACTCAACTTTTGCGTTACCACCTACCCGCCCGGCTCCCGCTCGCGCGTGTTGTGATTTCGCGCGCCGAGCGTAACTTTGATGATGCGCCGGTCTCGAGCGTTCACTCTGGTGGAGATCATTATCGCAGTGGCGATTATGGCCACCATGCTTTTGATGGCGGTGCCCAGTTTGCAAGGCGTGCTGGCCGACCGCCGATTACGCGCGTCGCTGGATACATTTAACAACCTGGTGCGTCAGGCGCAGGAACGCAGCGTTTCAGAGCATCGCTCTTACCTGATTGTTTGGACTGACAAAAGCGTGTTTGTGCAACCGGAGGCTTTCACAAAAGGCGAAGATCAAAAACCGGCGGCAACTTTCGAACTCGAGCGCGGAACTGCTCTGACTTTGAGTCTACCGGCAGCGCTTTCAAAAAAACAACGAGGCGAATGGATTTTCTGGCCAACCGGCACCTGCGAGCCGGCCATTGTTCATTTTGTCGGAAGCGCAGGGACGTGGACAGCAAACTACTCGCCGCTGACCGCGCACGGTGACCTGACCAATTATGCAGCGAAGTAAGGCCAGAGGTCAGAGATCAGCGGGCCCGCCTTCGCTAAGCTACGGCGCGGCAAGCAGGGGTCAGATTGGTTTTGCCCTTTATGAAGTCTTGATGGGCGTGGCGATTTTTGCCTTCGGCGTGCTGGCCCTCGGTCGCGCGGTCGAGAATTGTTTAAACGCGAGCACGTTGAACGCGGAGGAAAATCGGATTCGCCTGATTTTGTCGAACCGGATGGCGGAAGTTCAAACTGCGCCTGGCCTTCCGGACGCCGCAAAAGAATTCACGATCGATACCGGCTATGGAAAAGTGAAACTAATTCAGCAACGCGTGGAATCGGGATTGCAGGATGACAATGGCGCACAGCTTTCCGGTCTTCATCGCGTAATTCTCACTGCGAAATGGACGCGGGCCGGTGCGGACCAATCGGAACAGATTGAGTTTTATGTCTACCGGCCGAGCTAATCGTCATCGCGGGTTCACCCTGCTCGAGATCATCATCGCCGTGGCGATCCTGGCGACGATGGCAATGGCGATTTATCGCTTCGTCCAATCGAACCTGGTCGCAATCCGGGTTTCGTCAGAGGCAATTGCCGCGGATGCGCGCTACGACGGTTTGCGCGAAGTCTTGATCGGACAGTGGCAGAGTTTGCCGCCGGGAAAGGGAGCGCTGCTGGGCGACACGTTTAAGTTGGATGACCGGTCGCGCGACGAGATCCGCTGGATCTGCGGCGCCGGCCCGGGATTGATGACGCGCTACGCCGGTGGCGATTACATTGTCAGTCTGCGGTTGCAATCGGAGAAGAACAGCAATCGCTACGATCTTGGGTTTCTGCGCAAACCGAAAAATGATTCGGCGGTTTCGGATGTAAACGAAAGCTGGGTCCCGCTGATCGAGAACGTGACCAGTTTGCAAATTCGCTATTTCGACACGCGTTTGAATGTATGGGTGGAACGATGGACCGACACCGGCATACTGCCGCGCCTGGTTAAAGTAACCGTCGGTCGCGGCGATGCGTCTGTCCCCTGGGAAGCGGTTATCCCGCTTGGCCGAACACCGCTATGAGAATCTCAAGACAACAGCGGTCAGAAGTTGGCGGTCAGAGAAGCAAATCGTCGGGCGCGGCGATCCTGCTGGCGCTGTGGGCGTTGTTCCTGTTGAGCGGGCTGGTAATTTCGTGGGCGCTCGATATCAATTCGCGTCTGGCAGTTTCCAGCGAAGGCACTCGAATGTTGAAAGCGGAAGCGGTCGCATGTTCCGGAGCCGAAGTGGCGTTGAATCCGACGACCAAGCCCAGCTCGCCGAACTTGAGAGGGCAACTGAACAACGGCGCGACCTACAAAGCGTTGCTGACTGGTGAGGGTGGGCGACTAAACATTAATTGGCTCGTGGCTGGCGAAAATCCGGATCGGTTGGAAATTTTGCGTCAATACCTGCAGAATAAAGGCATCGACCTGAATGAACGCGATACGATGATCGATTCCCTCCTCGATTGGGTCGAACCAAGCGTCGGTGTGCATCACCTGAATGCTCCGGCGGAAAGCGACGATTACCACCCGGCGCACGCATTGCTCACTCGGATTGACGAGTTGAAAAAAGTTGCTGGTTGGGGCGACTTCACCGCCGTGCCAGGTTGGGACAATGATTTTACTCTTAACAGCAGTGGGCCCATCGATCTGGCGTGGGCGTCCGGTGACGTTCTGGCTTGTTTGCCGGGCTTCACCCCGGAAATCGCGGACCGATTTCTCCAGCTACGACAAGGACCAGACGGTGTCGATGGCACCGATGACGATGGGCAATTCACCGGAGTTCAGGAAGCCTTAACTGCTGCCGGATTGGGTCCGCTGCAAGCTACTCAACTCACCCAAAAAGGTCTTCTTTCGTTTAACGATCCAGTGTTCCGAGTTACGAGCGTTGGAACTGCGGGCAAAGCAACCCGTACTGTGCAAATGGTGTTCCGGCGAGTCGGCGTTGTGCCGCAAGTGATTACCTGGAGGGAATTTTAGTGATCGACACCAAGGCCCTAACACCGACTCGAGTTTTTATCACGCCGACCGCGCACGGTTGGAACTTGTTGCGCGCGCGTGATGAAAATGGCGCTTGGGATGTCCGCCTTCTTGCCACGCTTAACGAAGTGGCGCCGCTGGTTTCCGCCCAGGACGACATCGTGCTGAGTTTGCCGGTCGATGCGGTTCTGGCGCAGCGCTTTCGATTGCCCACGATCGATCCGGCCGAATTTCCGGAAATGGTCAGGATTCAAATCGAAAAAGCTCTTCCATTTTCGCCGGAGGAAGTGACCGCAGATTTCGAATTGATCGAGCAAAATGAAAACGAGAGTGTGATTTCCGCGGTAGCGGTGAGGAACGAGCGATTAGCGGAAATCGCGGCGCCGTTGCTCGACAAAGGGGTGATACCCCAACAAGTCACGGTTTACGCGGCCCAACGTGCGACGACTCATGCGCCGGAAGGGAGGGCGCTTCTAATTTATCCGGAAGGCGAAACGTTGGTCTCAGCTGTGACCGAAAACGGCAAGGTAAGTCTGACCCGAACCCTGGATGGAGTCGGGGCCGAGCAATTGCAAACGGAGCTGCCGCAAATTGCATTGAGCGCGGAATTACAAGGGATGAAGGCGTCGTTTCCGAACGTGCTGCTCGATGAATCATGCTACGAACTGCGCGACACCGTTCGAAAAATTCTATCCAGCCCCACCGAACTCGTTGGAATTGAAAAACCGCCAGCCTCGGTAAAACTGAATTTGCTTCCAGAAAGCTGGCGGCTACGCCGGAGCCAGTTGGCGAAACGAGGTGAATGGCAAAAACGGCTCACTTTGGCCGGCGCGGCATACGGTGGACTGTTTCTGCTTTTCCTCCTGTATCTTGTTTATGCCCGGGTCGCCGTTGCCCAGCTCGATCGATTAATTGCGCGGGACGCTCCGCAGACGCAGTTCATTCGTGAAACGGAAGCAAATTGGAAGTCACTGGCCCCGGCGATCGATTCCCGCTACTACCCGGTAGAAATTCTTCTCCATCTTTCCCAGGATTTGCCGTCGCCTGATGTTCGCATCACCGCCTACAACCAATCGGCGCGTCAGATTTCTGTAGATGGGGAGTCCAATACCGCGGCGTTGGCCTACCAATTTGCCGAAAAAGTGAAAAAAGACGGCGGGTTACAGAATTTCCGGTTCGACATGGCCGCCCCGCGAATCTTGCCGAACAATCACGCTCAATTTCGTTTGGAAGGGACACCGCGATGATGGAAAAACTGACCGCCGCTTATCTGCGGATGAATCAGCGCGAGCGCACGCTGACTTTGGTCATCGCGGCAATCTTGTTCCTGTTGATCAACCTCTTCGCCTGGCGACTGGTTTTGGGAAGCATCAGCAATTCACGACGCGACCTGGCCGCGCGCAAATCAACTCGGACGGAGCAGGTCGTTTACATGAAAGAAAAGGACTTATGGGCGAAACGCGAGCAATGGATCGAGAAAACTCAGCCTTCGATGAAAGGCGCGGAGGAAGCTTCGAATCTGCTCGACCAACTTAAGCAAGTTGCCGGCAAATATAACGTTTTGGTTGAAAATCCTGCGATCGGCGCCGGCGAAACCACGCCCACGCATCAAACCGTTTTCGCTTCAATTGAAACGAGCAGCCATTGGCCCGACCTCGTTCATTTTCTCTATGACGTTCAACAACCGGACGCTTTTGTTGTCTTTGAAAATGTGAATCTTGCGGTTGATAACAATGACGCGACGATGATGCGCGGAAAACTTAAGATCGCGCGCTGGTTTGCGCCGGTTCAACGCAAGAAGGGATAATATGAAACTGCGAACTAGCGTCTCAATCTTCCTTCTTGGCCTCGTCGCCGGTGCGCGGTCCGATGATTTGCCCACTAAATTCAGCTTCGACCGTTATCGGGGAATACTTGAGCACTCGCCCTTCGCTGTGGCCACGGCTGTCGTCGCCCCCGCGGCCACGCCAAACTTTGCCAAGGATCTTTACGTTGCGAACGCCGCTAAATCTCCGGACGGCGACATGGTCACGATCGCGTCGATGACCGACAAGGACTTTAAAAAATATGTGACCACCAGGACGCCGGTGGATGGTTATGCTGTTTCGAGCATTGAATGGTCCGACAAAATTGGCGAAACGAAGGTGACGATTAGCAAAGACGGCCAGTACGCGACGCTGACCTTCAATCAGGCGGAAATATCGAAGCCGGCGCCGATCCGACCAGGCGTTCCGCAAATGCCAATCCCGCAGCAGCCGTCCGGATTTACCAGACCGGTCGGACTTCCAACGCCAGCCCCGCATGTGCGCGGAGTGATTCAGCGAAACCCTCAGGCGGCGACGCCCAATAACTCGGCTGAGGATTAGATCGTTATCGCTGGTAGGCGACGACTATTGGCCCCAATCGTCATCCGCCGTATCGGGTTGGCGGTCGGGCCCTGCCGAATACAGATCGTACTTGTCAGGATTCTTAATGCCGGGACAACGATAAACGTAAGTCGTGCCCCAGGGATCTTTCGGCACTTCCTTAAAGAATTGGTACCAACGTTGCGGTCGCGGCTCAGTATCGGCCTGGGTAACCAGTGCTTGTAATCCCTGCTCCGTAGTCGGATAAAAACCGTTCATCGCCTCGTATTGCATTAATTGTGTGCCGATCGATTGAACGTCAGCCCGCACAGCGGTGGTCTTGGCGAATCCCGTCGGATTTCCCATTTTAGAGATCGCGAGACCGAGCAGGATCACGATGATGCTCACCACGATCATGATCTCGAGTAGGGTAAAGCCCGACCGCTTATCTTGTTTTCTCATTTTGTGATAGCTCAGACAGGGGGCGGCCGGTCGTGGTTCAATTCAACTCGCGAAAATTTTTCGGAGTCAATGGCTGGTTTTCAGCAGATAATCCGATTTTTCCCAAATATACTTCAGTTGGACTTGCGTCCCGCGAATCGCCGATGCCGACGTTCCCGGACCGGCCACGACCATCACATCGTTTGTGCCGACTTTCAAGCTGCTGACTGGAATCAGTTTTTGCGCTCTCAACCACCCGGTATATTGAAAGTGCATTTCCTTCATCAGCGATTCCATTTCACCTCGGTAAGCTGGATCGGCCAATTCAGGAAGGGTCAGAGTAGCCGGCCCGATATCGTCGCCGTTGACGAAAACTTCCGGAGGCGAATCGACCCAGGGACTCGCAACCTCAAACGTAAGCAATGCCATCAGCGGTGCTGACTCTATCCCAAATTGAAATGTCGCTCCATGTTCAAAATCAGGGCCCATCGACACGGCTTCACTTGCCAGCGTTGCCGTCACCGTTCCGAAATTCTCCTTGTCCTGATCGGGCGAATGCAGCGGCGGCATCGACGAGAATGGTTCAGGAATCACGTCTCGATGTTCAGCGTTGGCGGGATGCACCACCTCACTGCTCGTCATCCAATCGAGGTAGGCAGCCCGGACATTTTTGCCGTCGCCGGCAACTTCGATATCCACTGAAGAAATACCTTTCATTGGAATGATAACCGAATCCGAGCTCGGCAGACCGATGCCGGATCCAAGCGCGCCGGAGCGAATCACCTGCGTCCCCGATTCGTCCCACGCCACGATTTCGGGCCGCGCCTTGTCATTGTCGTCGAAGAAAAGACGCACGAACATCATTTGAACATCGGTAGAAGGAGCCGATACCCGCATCCGAAAGATCGTTTTGCCGGCGCCGTCCGAGGTCATGTTTACGCCTTCCACCCAATCGGGCGCGCTTTGGGGATGCGAATTCGCCGAAGATTGCTGGCGCAAATCAATCCAAGCGCTGTCCGAGGGCGGACCGGTTTCGGCTTCTCCGTTTAGCGGCAGGCCGTTGTTGATGGCTTCCTGCGCGAGTGCCGACGAAGATGCGCCAATCAACCAAATCAGCGCAGCGAAGCGAAGCACCATTTCGCCGCGAACCGTAACTCAGTGTGGTCGAAACTGCAAGCTGTGTGTCGCTTCAAAAACTGCCGAGAGAATACTGTAGACAACAAGCCCTACGATAAGCGCGATAAACACGATGATCACCGGCGGAATTAACTGGGAGATAATCGCAACATTGCGGTCGAGCTCGCGTTCGTAAACATCGGCGATCGTTTGCATTGTCTCACCGAAGCGCCCGGTTTGCTCGCCCACCGCCATCATGTCGGTAAACAAGTCTGGGAAAATGCGCTGTGACCCCAGCGCCGCCGACAGCGTTGCGCCGTCGATAACCGCGCGGCGCGCCTCAACCAGTTTCAGTTCCAAATACCGGTTGCCGGCAATCTCACTCACTAAGTCGAGCGCGCGGAGCAGGGGAATTCCATTTTGTATCAATGTTCCAAGCGTCCTGGAAAATTGCGCGTAGTAGCGGTGCCGAATCACCCGGCCATAACCGGGAATTTTCAATCGAAAACGGTCCCAAGTCAGGCGGCCTTCATCGGTCCGGACGAAAGCGCGAAATCCGACGCTGATTCCGACAGCAATCAGCACCGCTAACCACCAATACGTCACGATCACATGGTTGATTTGCATCAAAATGCGCGTGGGCAACGGAAGAGCGCCTCCAATTTGGGCCATGAAACCGGTCAACTGCGGCACCATGTAAGTAATGAAAATCGTAATCAGCCCAGCGCCGGCCACGGCGAGGAAAGCAGGATAGATCAACGCCTGCTGGACCCGGTCGCGCAGATTTTTTGCCTGCATCAGATGCTTGACCAGCCGATGCAAAATTTCCGGCAGCGCGCCGCTCGCTTCGCCGGCTGCGACCAAGTTCACATACAGTGGCGGAAAAATTCTCGGCATTTCGCGAAGCGCTTGGGAGAAGCTCCGCCCGTCAATCAGGGCCTGATGCAGATTTCGCGTCATTTGCTGAACGCGTGGCTGTTTCAACCGTTTGTCCAGGATCGACAATCCTTCATCCAATGTCATTCCCGCCTGGAGAAGATGGCCGAGTTGCTCGGTGAAAATTAGTAGCTGGCCGTGCGGAATTTTCAGGCTCTGAATGGACACTTCCGGTGCCGAAGTTTTTGCCGTTTTAGTTTTTTCGGTCGATTCAGGTTTCGCATCGACCACCTCGATCTTGATCGGGATGCAACGCTTCTGCTCAATCTGTCGAATAGCGATGGCGCGATCTGCACAATCCAATACGCCTTCGACTAAAGCGCCCTGCGCGTCACGCGCGCGATACGTAAATTGTGGCATTGATTAGAAGATTACTTTGAATGAGGAATCTTGCCACGCCGTAGGCTCGGCGAAGGCGGGCGCGTGATACGAGAACTGTGGCATGGAGCGAGAGATTAAGCCGAAATAGAAAATTCCGCTACGCCCTGCCTCGGGACAAAGTCCACGCTCACCGGACAACCCAAAATCACTGCGGAAATCTAAAATCGAAAGTCGTGGCTGGTTTGGTTGTATAAAAAGCATGGACAAGCGGGTGGCGACTGCTATTTTCCGCTCCGTTAGCGGAGTGAACATGCTGCGGACTGCTGATGCTTTCCATTTTGCCGCACGTGTTGTCTCGAAATCACCCGCGTGTCTCCCGCCCCCTTGGTGCTCCAATCGCTGAACGCGTCCCCATTTGGATTTTCCATGGCACAAATGATGCAGAGAGAAACAGCAATATGAAAACGTACGCCCTTGGCGTTCTGTTGAGCCTCGCCCTCGGTGGGCAAGGATTCGCGATCATTCGTCCGCCTTATCCGACGAAACCGATGCCCCCTTATCAGGGGCATTTCATCGTCGTTGGCGATGACGCAAAATCGCAGACCACCGGAAAATCGCCAAAGTAAGTTCGCGGTAGAAGGCGAATGAGGGCGCTGATTTTTTCAGCGCGCAGGTAAGGTTTCTCTCAAGGGCATTCGCTGGGTGTCGACGTTGACACTCTGTAGTCGCGCGTTACGCTCCACTTCCGCTTAGGGCGGGGTAGCCAAGTGGTAAGGCTGCGGTCTGCAAAACCGCTATTCGCGGGTTCGATTCCCGCCCCCGCCTCATTCATTTAACGATTTAGCGATTTAGCGATTTAATGATTATCTTCGGCGCGTGACTGGCCATTCGTCGAAACTTTTTGCCGCCGCCCAAAAGCGTATTCCTGGCGGCGTTAATTCGCCGGTCCGGGCGCTTCGCAATGTCGGAGGCGAACCCTTTTTTGTGCAACGCGCGGCCGGCGCGAAGATTTGGGATGTCGACGGACGAGAATACATCGATTACGTGGGGAGTTGGGGCCCGGCGATTCTTGGGCACGCTCCCAAGGTGGTTGTTGATGCGGTTCGTTCTGTCGCTGAATGCGGATTGAGTTTTGGAATTCCAAATCCGCTCGAAGTCGAGCTTGCGGAATTGATCTGCCGATGGATGCCATCGATCGAAAAAGTTCGAATGGTCAACAGCGGGACCGAGGCGGCGATGTCGTGCCTGCGGCTGGCCCGCGGATTCACTGGTCGCGACAAAATAATTAAATTCGATGGCTGCTATCACGGGCATGCCGACTCGCTTTTGGTGCAGGCTGGGAGCGGTGCGCTCACCCACGGCCGGCCTGACAGCGCCGGCGTCCCAAAGGCATTTGCCGATCTGACCGTGTCGCTGCCGTTTAACGATATCGACCTTGTCCGAAAAACATTTGCCGAAAATAAAAACGAGATCGCCGCAGTAATTCTCGAGCCGATCCCCGCCAATGCCGGACTTTATTTTCCAAAGGGAAATTTTCTGTCGAATTTGCGCGATGAATGCGCAAAACATGGCGCGGTTTTGATTTTTGACGAAGTGATGACCGGCTTCCGGGTCGCGCGCGGCGGCGCTCAGGAGATTTTTGAAGTGAAGCCGGACCTGACTGTGCTTGGAAAAGTGATCGGCGGCGGATTGCCGGTCGGCGCGTTTGGCGGACGCGCAGAAATTATGGATCAACTTTCACCCGACGGTCCGGTCTACCAGGCGGGAACACTTTCGGGTAATCCGTTGGCGATGGCCGCGGGACTCGCCCAATTGCACGAGCTCGAGCGAATCGATGGTTGGAAGCTTCTCGAAAATCTGGGAGCGCAATTCGAACAACTCACTCGCGCGGCCATTGAGAACGCGAAGACAGAAATCACCTTTCATCGAATCGGATCGATGTTTTGTGCCTTCTTCGCTTCCGGTCCAATAGTCGATCTCGCCGGCGCGAAACGGAGCGATCTGAATCGATTCGCGAAGTTTTTCCACGCTTGTCTCGGTCGCGGCGTTTATTTCGCGCCGTCCCAATTCGAAACCGGATTCATCTCGACCGCCCACACTCCGGAAGACATTTCGCGCACCGCTGAGATCGTGGCTGAGGTCCTCCGTTCCTGATGACGAATTCGATTACCACGCGAATCCGAGTCGCTTCGAAATTCTTTTTCGAAGGCGATCGCAAGTTTTTCATCAAGGGCGTGACCTACGGTCCATTCAAGCCTGACCCGAACGGGGATTACCTCGGCCGGCCGGAACAGGTGGAGATGGATCTTCGACTGATGCGCGAGATCGGATTGAACGTGGTCCGCATATATCATCCGCCTCCGGAGTGGTTTCTCGAGAAGTGCGCCACGGCCGGCGTGCGCGTGCTCATTACTCTGGCATGGGAGAAGCACATTGAGTTTCTACGCGCGAGAAAAGTCCGCGACGAAATCGCGCGGATGGTGCGAACGACGGCGAAACGCTACGCGGGCAATCCGGCGGTGCTGGGTTACTTGGTCGGCAACGAAATCTCGAGCACGATGGCCCGATGGCTTGGGGTTCGGCGGGTGATCGAGTTCGTCGAACATCTCATTCGTATTGGCCGTGCCGTTGATCCCGGCGTTTTGTTTTCCTACGCGACGTTTCCGCCGACAGAATATTTATTGCCGCAAAACGTCGACTTCTTCTGTTTCAACGTTTATCTGCACAATCAACGCGACTTCGAGCGTTATCTGTTGCGGCTGCAAAACCTGACTGAGGAACGGCCGCTTATCCTGGGCGAGTTCGGCATGGACACGATCCGCCATTCTCAGGAGGAACAGGCCGAGATGCTTGGCTGGCACATCGAGAGTGTCGCCAAGTGCGGGCTGGCCGGGACAATTTTGTTTTCCTGGACTGACGAATGGTTCACCGGCGGACAGGAAGTTCCCGATTGGGCATTCGGCATTGTCACTCGCGACCGTCAGCCGAAAAAATCTTTTTACGCGTTACGGGACAAATTTGGTCAGGACAATTCCACACTCCCCCATCGCGCCCTCGCCGAAGCGCCGTTTGTTTCGGTGATCGTTTGTTCTTACAATGGTGGTCGCACCCTTCCTCGCTGCCTCGAGTCGTTAGGCAAAATCAATTATCCGAATTACGAAGTGATCCTGGTCGATGATGGCTCGACCGACAACACTTCGGAGATCGCCGCGCAATTCCCAAGGGTTCGTTACATTCACCAGACAAATCATGGTTTAAGTCATGCGCGTAACACCGGCGCTGCCGCGGCCGAAGGCGACGTTTTCGCTTACACCGACTCAGATTGTATGGCTGATCCCGATTGGCTTTATTATTTGATAGGAACTCTCACCAGTGCCGATTACGCCGGCGTCGGCGGGCCGAATGTGAGTCCGCCGGCGAGAAACGCAGTCCAGGCCGTTGTCGCTGCCGCGCCCGGGGGGCCAAGCCACGTTTTGCTGACCGATACCGTGGCCGAACACATTCCCGGCTGTAACATGGCATTTTACCGTTGGGCGTTCGAAAACATCGGCGGGTTCGATCCCGAATACCGAAAAGCCGGCGACGATGTCGATTTTTGCTGGCGACTGCAACAATCCGGGTGCGTCATCGCATTTAGTCCAACCGCAATTGTCTGGCACCATCGACGTTTCACGTTGCGAGAATTCTTGAAGCAACAGGAAGGCTACGGCGAAGCCGAATCGCTTCTGCGTTTCAAGCATCTGATCTTTTTCGGACCGACCGGCACCGCGAAATGGCGCGGCCAAATTTACGGCGCGCCGCGTTTCAGCTGGTTCATTGATCGGCCGGTCATTTACCACGGAATTTTCGGCGAAGGATTTTTTCAGTCGATGTACGCGACGCCGCAATCCGACGTCGCGGCGTATTTGAGCAGCATCGAATGGTTCGCGTTGACCCTGTTTCTTTTTGGACTGGGCGTTTTTCTGCCGGCGTTACGCATTGTCCCTTATCTCATGCTTGGCGGAACGCTCACGGTGGCGCTCTCCTATATGGTACGGGCGCGAATTGAGCCGAAATTCGACACCGTGCCGGCGCGTTTGCTGGTGATGTGCCTGGCGTTCGTTCAACCCTTGGTGCGCGGATTTTCCCGATATTTCACTTGGCTTCATTTCAAACGGACACCGCGAGGCGTAATTAGCACCCATGAACAATTGCCGCCCGGCGCGGTGGGGCGGGGCCTCCGGCGTCGCGTTTTTTGGAGCGAAGAAGGCCGCGATCGACATCATTTGCTCGGCGCAATTTTCCAACTGCTGGAGGAGGAAGGCTGGCGGTACTCGATCGATACCGGTTGGAAAGAGTGGGACATCCAAATTTACGGGAACTTTTGGTGGAGCATTGTCCTCCAAACCGTGACTGAGGACCACGGCGGCGGAAAACGACTGACCCGGGTCCGACTTCGAAATCGATTTGTGACCAGCACGGTGATCTTCAGCCTTTTGGCTCTGAGCATGGTGATTTATCGGCAACTGCACATTTCACATCTCGATCTTTGGTCGCTCATTCCTTACTCGCTCTTTCTAATTTTTCTGGCTTCGCGCGCTCGGGCGTTGAAAGCCCGGGTTGCTGAGCTTGTCGACCTGGCCGCGCACCGCGCTGGTCTCCAGCGCATGACTCGACGCGGCCTGGTTGTGCCGCCGGCGGCGTTTGCTCAAGGGCTGGACGCGATGCAGGCGGATCCCGCGGCGCGAACATGAACGGCGGGCTTCTGGTTCGATTCGCGATCCTCGTCGCCGCGGAGGTTTTCTTTTGCGCGGCCCTGAATTTTTTCGACGACTGGACGCTTCAACAAATGCCGGTTCGGTTCGTGGGAACGGCGTTCGCGGCCGGCATCGTTTTTCTTGCGGCAATGTCGCATTTTTCTCCGCTCGATCTTAGGCGACAAGCGATCATCTTTTGGGGCGTCGCGATACTTTTGCGCTTGGTCGCGCTGCCGCTGGCGCCATCGGACGAGCTGGTCCGCTATCAATGGGAAGGGAAGGTTCAACGGGCCGGATTCAATCCGTATCTGATTTCGCCGTCCGATTCGCAACTCGACGATTTGCGACGCGACTTTCCGGAAGCCGCGAAAATCAATCATCCCGAATTGCCTGCCTTCGATGCGCCAGGGGCGGAGTTGCTCTTCCGATTCCTCGCTGCCATTAGCGATCGACCGCTTTTCTACAAAATCATTTTCGCAATTGGCGATCTGGCGATTGCGGCGTTGCTGCTACGATTAGTCGGAAATGGTGAGCGTTACCGGGCTGCGGCCTGGTACGCCTGGAATCCGCTCGTAGTTTATAGTTTCGCCGGGGCTGCCCACTTCGACAGCCTGATGATTCTTGCGCTGGTCGGCGGAATCGTCGCGCTGACCAAAGCTTCTCCCGATCCACAGCCGAACGGATCGGCAACTTTTGGCGATCCTTCATCGCAGTGGATCTGGGCAGTTGCGGCGGCGGCTTGTTTCGGAATTGCGATTTCGCTTAACATCGTCGCTGCGTCGCTCTTTTTGTTCTTCGTTTTTGCGCTCCGGTGGCGCGCATTCGTTTTGGCGCTGAGCGCGCTCATTCCTCTGTTGCTCAGTTTTTCGTTCGGTTATCCAAGCGTTCGAATGTGGAGTTCGTTAGGCCAAATCAAATATCTATCCCGGCTAAACGACCTTTTTTGGTGGTTGATCGAAGACACGGTTTGGCCAAATCCGCACCAGCGCAGTTTTCACTACGTGCCGATCATGATAGTTTGCGTGGTCGCGGTCTCGTTGCTTTTCATTCGCAATTGGAAGCGGGGGATGCTTTGGGCGCTCGCCGTTGTGCTGGTGCTTAGCCCGATTCTTTATCCGTGGTATTGCACGTGGATCTTGCCGCTTGCGGTGTGGCGACGCGCTTATGGTTGGCACGTCTTGTCCATTACCATCTTCGCTTACTACCTGTTTTGGGATGAGCGCCTCTTCGCCTTGCCCTGGCACGCCGAGCCCTGGATGCGGGCGTTGATTATCGCGCCCGTTTTCGCTTCCTTGATCATGCTCGCCGCTAAAAATCGAACGGCGGTTGAAGCGACCTGATCGCGTCCCGAAAGTCCCGGGGCGCTGGTGCCTCGAATTCTTTCCATTTCTTGGTCCGGGGATGATGAAAAGCTAACTTCCACGCGTGCAGCATTTGCCGCGGAAACGATTTGGCGAACCGGCCGCCGTAAACCTTGTCACCCAACACCGGATGCCCGAGGTGATGGAGATGGACCCGGATTTGGTGGGTCCGACCGCTGTGCAATCTGCATTCCACCAAACTCATTTCATCCGATGAGCTGAGAACACGATAATCCGTCTTCGCCGCGCGGCCATTCCGTGCGGTGGTCGACATCCGTTGTCGGTGAACCGGATGACGGCCGATCTTTTCCTCAATCGTTCCGGCGCCCTTGCGCAATTTGCCCGCGACCAACGACAGATAGATTTTTTTAACAGCGCGGTCGGCGAATTGCGCCGATAACGACCGATGTGCTTCGTCCGTCCTGGCGACGACGAGACATCCGCTCGTGTCCTTGTCGAGTCGATGCACGATTCCAGGTCTCTCCTTTCCGCCGATCCCGGAAAGTTTGGGAAAACGATAGAGAAGCGCGTTTACCAGGGTGTGTTCAGGTTGGCCTGCGCCAGGATGGACGACCATTCCCGCCGGTTTGTTGATCACAATCAAATCATCGTCCTCGAAAAGAACATCCAGCGGGATCGCTTCCGGCAGATTGTCGATCTTTTCCGGCGGCGGCTCATTCACTTCCACCTGGTCTCCCGCGCGGACGAGGTCACGAGGGCGGACAGGGGACCCATTTAGAGTGACGTTTTCATTTCGGATCAGAGTTTGCAGCCGCGCCCGCGAAAACTTTGGCAACGCGCGGGCGAGAAACTGGTCGAGGCGAAGGCGGGTGCTTTGCTCGGGCACAGTCAATCGAATTGGCTCCGGCTGTTGCATGAACAGACAACATTGCTCCAGAAAACGCCGATGTTACAATCAGATCGATGGCTGTCGATCAAACCGCCTCAACCTCGCAGATTTGTCCGGCATGCGGCGCATCTATCGACACGACCAATGCCGAACCGCTTGAGCGGATCGCTTGTCCGTCGTGTGGCGAGACCGTTCATGCTGAAAAGGTGTTCGACAATTTCGTGATCTTGGAAACGGTCGGGATTGGCGGGATGGGCACGGTCTATAAAGCGCGCGACACTTTGCTCGACCGGTTCGTGGCCTTGAAGCTTTTGCGAAAGAACCTTGAAGGTGGACTCGATTCCACTGCCGAATTGCGACACGAAGCGCGCGCCGCCGCGGCGGTGAACCACCCAAACATCGTGCAGGTTTTTTCTTCCGGCATCGCTCACGGCCAATTCTATCTGGTCATGGAACTGGTGGAGCATGGCAGTCTCGACGATTTTATCGAACAGCGGAAGCGATTGCCCGAGGAACAGGTTTTGGAAGCAGGCATCCAGGCAGCCAAGGGACTGCGCGCTGCTTATTCGAAAGGGCTGGTTCATCGCGACGTTAAGCCCGCCAACATTCTCTTCGCCGACGATCACCTTGCGAAAATCGGAGATTTCGGTCTGGCGGGAGTTACTGCCGAAGCGCGGGGCGAGATTTGGGGGACGCCCTTCTATGTCGCGCCCGAACGGTTGAATCATCAATCCGAAGATTTTCGAAGCGACATCTACAGTCTTGGCGCGACCCTGTTTCACGCACTGGCCGGGACGGCGCCGATCGAAGGCGAAACGAATTCGGCCAGCGAACTTCTGACGCTGAAGCGCCAGCCATTGCTGCTATCGGTCGTCGCGCCGGAGGTTTCACCCGATACCGCGCGGGTTTTGCAACGAATGATCGCGCCCGAACCGGCGCAACGTTTCTCTTCCTACGACGAATTAGTCGCCGAGCTTGAGCGGGCATACAAAAAATTGACCGGCCGCGATGTTATCGACGTCGCAACCGCGAAACGGAAAACTCGGCGAATTATCGCTGCGGCTGCTGCCGTGCTGTTACTCGTCGCGATCGGCGTTTTCTTTTATGTGCGCAAAACCGAACGACAAATCGCAGTTTCCTCGAACCTGATTCCGGTTGCGGAACTTGAAAAACAGGCCGGCGATGCTCGCCACCAACTGGTTCTCAATCATTACAATGTCGCGGGCGCTGCCTTCGCCCGCATCGCTACCGAGGCCCGTGACCGGCAGCCACTATACGATTGGATGCGGCTGCAGCAGGGGCTGGCCGCGATGATCGCTCGCGATGACGGTGAGGCGCGCGACGCGTTTCAGGCGGTTGAAAAGGCCGGAACGAAAGGTTTCGCGACAGACGATACTGAGCTTGCGAATTTCTTAGTCGCAACATCGAAAAAGATATTGGAATCGCGCTCAATCCCCGCAACCGATGCTCCGAAGGACGTTCAGTCTTTCAACGCGTTCGCACTGCTGCCGTTCGCTCTGAAGGATATCAACCAGTTCGACGTGCAAAATGCAGCCGCCTTGCTTGATGAATTCGTAAAGGCGCAGCCGGTTGGAAAATCCGCCTGGATCACAGAATTGAAACCGATCGGTCAAAAGTATTTGGACGATTGCCGGGTTTATCTTGCCTGGAAAGCCGATCCCAGAAGCGTCGGGTCCCCGGCGGAGATTAAAAAACATTTAAAAACTCGCAGCGCAATTTCCGATGAAATCACGGGCCAGCGAAGACCGGCCTCAACTCCAATTGAGTCTTCACCGCCCCCACAACCAGCGCGGGCGCTGACTCAGAACGAAATGGCTCAGGCTTCACAAAAGAAAACGCAATGGCTCGCGGCATGGAAGAAGAGGCTGATCGACGATTTAAATCACAAACAATTCTCCGGCACGTTCACCGACTCGGGCGGCGCGGAATACACCGGCGTCGCCGGGGCCGATAATCAATCCCTCGCCCTGAAAATGCCTTACGGCGTGGCGCGAGTTCCGTGGACGAGGTTGCCGGCGACAGCGCTTCTCACGATTTCAAGTTCGTTCATTCAGCCAAACGCGGCTGATGCCGCGGACCGGCAATGGCTTTGCGCCGTTTACGCAAGCGCAACGAATCAGCCGGAAGCTGCCCGCCAATTGGCGGAAGCGGCGGCGAATTCGAAGCCCGAATATCGCGCTCAAATCGCCTTGCTCGGGCTTTAAGCTGTTTAGGAGCGATAGGTTGTGTCCTGCTTCGAGCCGATATTCTGGCTCATCTCTTGCTGATTGACGAATGAATGCGTCGCTCAATTCTTTTGCTTTGCGCCCTTTCGGTATTGGCAACCCAGGCCGGGCAACTGCCACTGACCGTTAGCGAGATCAGTCTGATGCTACGCGCCGGTTATTCGAGTGGCACTCTGATGAGCGAATTATCAGCCCGACGTTGCGTAGACGTCGTCGACCAAGCCAAGGAAAAAACTCTGGTTAATGCCGGCGCTTCCGCGGAATTGATCGCCGCGCTCAAGAGCGGGATGTATTCACTTTCGGCCGACAAAACCGCGGCAGTGCTCGAGCAAATGGCCGCAGCCGACGAGCGTCGGCAGGTTCAGACGGAAATCGCCCGCAAATCAAACGCTCGTTATCAGGCGCAAGTCGCGCGCGAAAGATCTGCCAAATCCCCGCAGGTGGAGTCGGTGGGCGGAGCGTCGCCGGATTTTTTGAAAGGCGACCTCGTTCAATATCGGAACGGCAGCACTGTTCACGTCGACAATTCCGTGCTCGCGAACAAGAAATTGATTGCGGTCTATTTTTCCGCCCACTGGTGCGGACCGTGTCGCAAATTCACGCCGCAGCTCGTCGAATATTACAACCGGGTCGCCTCGCAACATCCGGAATTTGAGATCGTTTTTTACAGCCGTGATCGCACCGCGGCCGACTTCGAAACTTACATGCGCGAGACGAACATGCCGTGGCTTGCGATCGATTTCTCGAAGCTGAAGGACAACCAAGGGTTGGCCAAGAATGCCGGGCCGGGAATCCCATCCCTGGTCCTGTTCGATTCGACCGGGAATTTGATCTCGAGTAGTTACGTGGGCTCGCAATATCGAGGACCGCAACAGGTCCTGGCGGACTTGGACGCAATTTTCGCCGGAAAACCTCCGACGCGCGTTGCCGCTGCGGAATAGCGTGTCGGGCCGGGCTCGTCTATTCTGGCGAGCACATGAAGGATTCCGCAACGGAGCGCATGCTCAAATTGGGCATACGGGATGTCGACCTGGATGAGACGTTTGCGCGTTCCGGTGGCCCGGGCGGCCAGAATGTAAATAAAGTGTCGACCGCGGTGACGCTGCGTCATCGACCCAGCGGAATCAGTGTTACGGTCCAGGATTCGCGATCACAGTCGATGAATCGCAAGCTGGCGCGCGAACGTCTAATCGATGCGATTGAGAATCGACAACGGGCAGCGCGGCGGGCGCAGATCGCGGCACGCGAAAAAGAACGCCGCCGCAAATCGCAGCGACCGGCAACGTTGAAGAGAAGAATCTTGGAATCGAAACGGAAACGCAGCGCCTTGAAAAAATTGCGCAACCGGGTCGACGATTAAATCCGTATTGCCGAGTTTATTTTCGACGAAGGCAACGGGAATTCCGCCCGGCAGCATCAGTCCGAGGAAAATGCAATTTCGTCACATCTGCCGAACCCGCTAGGCGCGAACTGATTATGTAAGAACAATTACACTATGAAAAAACTTCTATTTCCGCTGTTTTCGTTGTTGGTCGCAGTGTTCATGAGCTCCTGCGAAAGCGAGCCAGCCACCCAAACGACTACGACAACGACCCGACAGACAACGGTCACGCAGCCGACAGCGACCCAACAAACGACAACAACGCGTTATTAATTCCCCCTCCAGCGAGGAGAAAGGGCACGCTCAAAGCGTGCCCTTTTCTTTAAGACTTTTTCGGCTTACCGGGCTTTGCTGACTCGTCAGGCTCCGCTGGCGCTTCGGCGCTCTGCGCTTCTTCTTCCGCAGCCTGGCTGACCACGGGCGCGATAGCTTGAAGTTTTTCGCCGCTGCGCAAATCCATTAATTTCACGCCCATCGTGTTGCGGCCGGTTTCGCGGATTTCTTTCACCCGCGTGCGCACCATTTGGCCCTTGGTCGTTATCAACATCAACTCGTCCGAATCGCGCACGGTGAGCGCGCCGACGACATCGCCGGTCTTGGTGCCGGTCTTCATGGTGATAATGCCTTTGCCGCCGCGATTTTGTTTGCGGTAATCATCGAACGCTGTCCGTTTGCCGATCCCATTTTCTCCGGCGACAAGGAGCATCGCGTTCGAATCAATAATCGCGATTGCGATAACGCGATCTTTTTTGTCCGGCCGGATTCCCCAAACGCCGACGGTGTTGCGGCCCTGATCGCGCAACTGTTCTTCGTGAAAGCGCAGGCTCATTCCTTCTTTCGTGATCAGAACAAGCTCGTTGTTTCCATTGGTTAGCTTGGCATCGATCAGGCGATCACCTTTTTCGATCTGGATCGCGATAATCCCGCCTTTGCGAACGTTTCGATAATCGGAAAGGTTCGATTTCTTGACGATGCCGGACTGGGTCACAAACACGATGTGAAAGTTCTCATCCCACGTTTGATCGACCGCCGAGGGACCGGTTCCGGATTTCTTGGATTGAACTCGAATCGTGGCTGCGATTTTCTCGTCGGGTTTTAGCTGCAGAATATTGGCGATCGAGCGACCTTTGGCCGCGCGGCCCATTTCCGGGATCTCGTAAACTTTTTCGACATAGGCGCGGCCCGCCTCGGTAAAGAACATCAAATAGTCGTGGGTCGTTGCGGTAAACAGATGCTCGATAAAATCGCCTTCTTCTTCCTCGGTTGCGCCTTCGCGCGTCGTCATTCCGATTACGCCTTTGCCGCCGCGACGTTGGGCTCGGAACGCGCTGACCGCGGTGCGCTTGATAAATCCGCCGTGGGTGATGCTGATAATGCATCCTTCGTTGGCGATGAGGTCCTCCATGTTGATGTCGCCCTCATCGGCGATGAATTGGGTCAATCGCGGCGAGCCATGTTTATCGCGAAGTTCGCGCAGTTCCTTTTTGATGATGGTGAAAACGCGTTGCTCCTTGGCCAGAATGTCCCGCAAATCCTGAATGGTCTGGATCAGTTCCTTGTATTCGTTCTGGATCTTGTCCCGCTCGAGCCCGGTCAATTGATACAAGCGAAGATCGAGAATCTGGTTGGCCTGATGTTCGCTAAACGCGTAGCGGCCTTCGGTCAGTCGGGCGGGATTGCGAATCAGAATTCCAATCTGTTCGACCTGTCTCTTGGTGAAATCGAACGCCAGCAATTTGATTCGCGCTTCCTCGCGATTGGACGATCCGCGAATGATCCGGATGAATTCGTCCAGATTCGCCAGCGCAATGAGATAACCTTCGAGCGTCTCGGCGCGTTCTTCGGCTTTCCTTAACTCGAACCGCGTCCGGCGGAGAACAACTTCGCGACGGTGCTCGATGTAAGCGACGTTCGCGTCTTTGAGATTGAGCAGCTTCGGTCGGCCGTGATCGATCGCGAGCATCGACGCGGCGAATGAACTTTCGAGCGCAGTGTGCTTGTAGAGATTGTTGATGACGACTTTCGGATTGCCGTCCCGCTTCAACTCAATGACGACGCGCGTGTTCTCATCGGACTCGTCACGAATCGCCGAAATGTCTCCGAGAACTTTTTCGTTCACTAGCTCCGCGACTCGCTCCACCAGCGTGGCGCGATTCACCCCGTAGGGAATTTCGGTGATGACGATCTGTTCCTTGCCGCCCTTGATTTCTTCCACGCCTGCTTTGCCGCGCACTTTCATGCTGCCGCGGCCGCCCGTGAGATATTGCTTTACGCCAGCGAGACCGCAGATCGCGCACCCTGTCGGGAAATCCGGCCCTTTCACGTGCTTCATCAATTCCTCGAGCGTGATGTCGGGGTCGTCGATCTGCGCGCAAATGCCGTCGATGACTTCGCCTAAATTGTGTGGCGGAATGTTTGTCGCCATTCCAACCGCGATGCCGGTTCCGCCATTAACGAGAAGATTTGGAAACGCTGCCGGGAAAACCGTCGGTTCGGTCCGTGTTTCGTCGTAGTTAGGAACGAAGTCGACGGTGTCCTTGTCCATGTCGACCATCAATGCCGCCCCGAGGTGGGTCATCCGCGCTTCGGTGTAACGCATCGCCGCCGGCGGATCGCCTTCGACCGATCCGAAATTTCCCTGACCATCGACCAGTCGTTCGCGCATTGCCCACGGTTGCGCCATGTGGACGAGGGTGGGGTAGATTACGGCTTCGCCGTGCGGGTGATAGTTACCGCTGGTGTCACCGCAAATTTTCGCGCATTTACGATGTTGCCGGCCCGGAAAGAGCGACAAATCGTGCATCGCATACAGAATTCTGCGCTGCGACGGCTTCAATCCGTCGCGCGCATCGGGCAGCGCGCGCGAAATGATGACCGACATCGAGTAATCGAGGAACGACCTCGACACCTCTTCGGCCACATTTATTGGATCAACTTTTTCGTTCGCCGAGTACATTGCTTCGCTGCGTTTTCGCTAAATCGCTAAATCGTTAATTCACTAAATGATTAAACGTCCAGGTTTCGGACGTTTAACGCGTTGTCCTCGATGAATTGCCGGCGCGGCTCGACTACGTCGCCCATCAGGATGGTAAACATTTTGTCGGCGTCGACCGCGTTGTCGTCGTTTAAATCGACTTTGAGGAGCTTGCGCTTCTCCGGATTCATCGTGGTCTCGAACAATTCCTTGGCGTTCATTTCGCCGAGACCTTTGAACCGCTTGATCTGCACGCCACGCCGTCCAATCTCCAGAATCTTGTGAAGAATCTCCGGAATCGAGAACAAGGGATGGGTCGTTGCTTTTTCTCCCTCGCCTTCGATCAACTCGAAAATCGGCTTATCGCTCGCGGCGTAGTGATCAACTTTCAATCCTTTGCGGGCTAATTCGGCGATGATTTTCTGGACTGCGGCCGATTCGTGCAGCTCAACCAATTTAGCTCGACGACGGATGCCATTCGTTTTTGCCGTCGGCGCTAGGGTGTCGCCGAGCGGCAGCAGTTCCTGCTCTATCTGGGTATCGAACAAATTAAGGTCCGGATTGGATTCGTGGAATTTTCGGACTGCCTTTTCCTCGTGGAAATAATGGACCGTCTCGTCGTTGCCCTCGCGAACTTTGACCAGATAGGTGGGCAACTTGCCGGTCTTAGCGTTGCGCTCTTCCAAATAGGCTTCGAAGTCCCCGCCATGCCGGCGCACGACTTCACTGAGCTTCGCCAGCTTCTCGAGCGATTCGAGAATATCTTTCAACTGCGCGGCGGTGATCTCCTTTTTGTCGGACAGATTTCTCAGCTTCACGTCCTCGGCGCCGAGCGAGATCAAAATCTTGTTTAGCTGAACATCGTCATCGACGTACTCTTCGCGCTTCTTGCGTTTGATTTGATAGAGCGGCGGTTGGGCGATGTAAATTTTGCCAGCGCGAACCAGATCCGTCATTTGCCGGAAGAAAAAAGTGAGCAGCAGCGTGCGAATGTGGGAGCCGTCAACATCGGCGTCTGTCATGATGATGATGCGGCCGTAACGCAACTTCGATATGTCGAAGCGGCCTTCTTCCTGTTTGCCGTTGCCGTCGGCC
Source organism: uncultured Verrucomicrobiae bacterium (assembly GCA_963817335.1). GTDB lineage: Bacteria > Verrucomicrobiota > Verrucomicrobiia > Chthoniobacterales > UBA10450 > AV40. The sequence goes on from CAWFNX010000005.1 coordinate 1,412,710, forward strand.
ACATCTTCACGCGCTTTACCAATGCCGGTGCCGATTGCCGTGATCATCGATTGGATCTCGGTGTTCTTGAGAAACTGATCCTCGCGCGCTTTCTCGACGTTAATGAGTTTTCCGCGAATCGGCAGGATCGCTTGATAACGGCGATCGCGTCCTTGTTTGGCCGATCCGCCGGCTGAATCGCCCTCGACGATGTAAAGTTCGGTCAATTCGGGATCGCGCTCGGAGCAATCGGCCAGTTTGCCCGGCAACCCGCCGCCCGTTAGCGCGCCTTTGCGGATCGTCTCGCGCGCTTTGCGGGCAGCCTCGCGCGCGCGCGCGGCGGTCAGCACTTTGTCGAAGATGCGTCGCGCGATCGGCGGTGTCTTGTCGAAGAACGTCATCAACCCTTCGTAAACCGCCGAGTTCACAATGCCGTCGATCTCGGTGTTCACGAGCTTGACCTTGGTTTGCGATTCGAACCGCGGATTCGGCAGTTTGATGCTCAGAACGGCGATCAATCCTTCGCGCACGTCGTCGCCCGAGATCGATGGATCCTTTTCCTTCGTGAGATTGTTGGCGCGCGCGTATTGGTTGATCGCGCGGGTAAGGGCGGTGCGGAACCCGGTGAGGTGAGTGCCGCCGTCCGGATTTGGAATCGAGTTCGCGAACGGCAGGATCTGATCGTTGTAGCTGTCGTTGTATTGCAACACGACGTCGACAAAGACATCGTCGCGCTGCCGCTCAATCACGATTGGCTTCGGATGCAGCACCGATTTGTTTTCGCCCAGCTGCTTTACGAACTCCTCGATGCCGTTCTTGTAAAGAAACGTTTCTTTCTTCGGGGACTCGGTGCGTTCGTCGGTGAGATTGATTTCGATTCCGGGGTTGAGAAACGCCAGTTCACGTAGTCGGGTCGCCAGGCGCTCAAATTTAAATTCGGTCGTAATCGTGAAAATCGTCGGGTCGGGGAGGAATGTGATCAGAGTGCCGGTCGCCTTTTTACCTTTGACTTCACCGATGACCTCGAGTTTTTGCGTCGTCTTACCTTTGGCGAAGGCCATGTGATAAACCTTGCCGTCACGCGAGACCTCGACCTTGAACCATTCGGAAAGCGCGTTGGTGCATTTCGCGCCGACGCCGTGAAGACCGCCGGAGTATTTGTAGGCACCTTGCCCAAATTTTCCGCCGGCGTGCAGGTTGGTCAGCACGAGCTCGACCGCTGGCATCTTCCATTTCGGGTGAATATCAACCGGAATGCCGCGCCCGTTGTCGCGAACGGACACGCTTCCATCGACGTGAATATCGACATCGATTTTGTCGCAATACCCGGCGAGATGTTCGTCGATCGAATTGTCGAGAACTTCGAAAACCAGATGGTGCAAACCGCGCTCGTCCGGGTCGCCGATGTACATTCCGGGGCGTTTCCGGACGGCTTCCAAGCCCTCGAGTTTGTCGATCTGGGCCGCGTCGTATTTCTGTGATTTGTTAACGCCGGAAGAGGGGCGCGGACGATTTTTCTCGTCGGAATTTTCGTCGTCTGGAATCCGGACGGCGGCGGCTCGGGCTGGCATCAAAAGAACGTAGCGAGAAGCGACCGAAAAACAACAATTAATCTCGTGGTTTCCAAGGGCTTATTTCCGCTACCGGTTGGAGGCTGGGACCCGCCAAAGCCCACGATATTGTGGTTGGGCCAATCGAGTTATTCACATTGTTTTTTGTCACCTTGACCAGCCCCTTTTGTGCTCCGAAAATTGCCCTCTTCCATGCGTCTCCAAACCCTTGTCGAAGCCCGTTGGATCTTTGCGATTTTGGCCGTTCTGGCGCTCGTTAGTCTACTTTTTACCGCTTGGTTGTTCCTCCTTTTTGCCGTCCTGATTGCTTATACCTTGTATTTCTTCAGGGATCCGGAGCGCAGCGTTCCAGCGGATCCAAACGCGGTCGTCGCGGCGGCGGACGGCACGATCACCGACATCGTCGAGGTCGATGAGATTGAAGTTTTAAAAACAAAAACGCGCCGGGTCGGAATTTTCCTGTCGATCTTCGATGTGCACACCAACCGGGCGCCGATTGATAGCCGCATCATTTTCCGCCAACATCGCGAAGGTTTGTGCGTCGACGCGCGCCGTCCGGAGTGCTCGGACAAGAATGAAGCGATGGTCTGGGCGTTTGAAAATCCGCGGGCAACGCTCGTTGTTCGTCAGCTGACTGGGGCGATTGCCCGGCGAATCATCGCCTGGTCTGATGTGGGCGACGAGGTCAAGAAAGGGGAACGTTTCGGAATGATTCGCTTCGGTTCGCGAACGGAAGTATACTTGCCTCTCGCCGCCACCGTGCTGGTAAAAGTAGGCGAGCACGTTGCCGGCGGTTCGACAATTATCGCACGTCTCCCTGAGTCATGAACGAACAGTCGTCGAAAATTTATCTCCTGCCGAATTTGATGACGGCCGGCAATCTTTTCTGCGGCTTTACTGCCACCCTGAAGATTCTGGAAGGCGCGCTTTTGCAAAGCGCGAATGCAGACGCGGCTTCAGAGCTTTTTCACGAAGCGATCTGGTTCATTCTCGGCGCGTTCGTTTTCGATTTCCTGGATGGCCGGCTGGCGCGACTGGGTGGACACGACAGCGCCTTCGGTCGCGAATTCGATTCGCTGGCCGACATTGTTTCGTTCGGCGTGGCCCCGGCGCTGCTGGTTTATCGCATCGTGCTTCAGGAATTTAGAACGGCATGTTGGATCATCGCCCTGGTTTATCTCTGCTGCGGAGCGCTGCGTCTCGCCCGGTTCAATACCGCTGCGGCCAACCAGGAAAAACGACCGACGAACCATACCGGCAAAAACTTTACCGGATTTCCAATTCCCGCGGCCGCCGGGTTGATCGCATCGATCACCTTGTTCCTGCTCTGGCTGGCCGAAGGCGAACACCAGCTTGGCCGATGGAGATTCGTTATGCCGCCGCTCCTGATTTTTCTTTCGTTCATGATGTTCAGCCGGTTCCAGTACCCGAGTTTCAAGGCGATCAATTGGAAAACTAAGAAGTCTATCCCGCGGTTTTTGATTATTTTCCTCGTGCTGATTTTCACAGCGATGAATTATCAGTGGATGCCTGCTGTCCTGTTCCTGGCCTATTTGTTGTACGGTTTCCTTCGTCCGTGGCTGTCGCATGAATGGCGGCGCGAGATCGAGGAAGAGATCGGCGAGGAAAGCGGAGACGAACCGACCGAGCAGACTTCGTAGCAGTTGCCCTACAACGCATTTAGTTTCGCTAACACTTCCGGATCACGCACATCGGCCCAGTTGCCGGTGAGCTCGAGCGCCTGGACTTTTTTTCCGGATTGGGCGAGCTCGCGAATCGCATCGGTTAATTCATATTCGCCGCGGGACGACGGTTTCAATTTCGCCGTGAAATCGAAAATGCTCGGCCGAAACGCGTAAAGGCCTGCGTTGTACCACGGACTGGTTGGTTCGCCCGGCTTTGGCTTCTCTCGAAGATCGACCAGGTCCCTCTCTTCGTTCACAAAAACCGCGCCGCCTTTGCTCACGTCCTCACCACGCGTCACGCTGATCATTGCTTCAACTTCTTTGGCAAGCTCGACGATCCGTTTGTAATTCTCCGGGGCGACAAGAATGTCGCCGTAGCCCAGAACAAACGGCGTGTCGGCCGCGAAGTTTTTCGCGAGCTCGACAACGCGGCCGGTTCCGTCCTGGACCGTCTGGGTCGTGTATTGGATCGCTACCTTGTAGCGCGAACCATCGCCAAAGAAATTCTGCACCGCTTCGGCCCGGTAACCGACGACGATCAGGAAATTTGTGATGCCGGCATCGCGCAATCCCTCGACGATGTGTTGGAGCACGGGCTTGCCCCGCACTTCGAGCATCGGCTTGGGAAGCTCGGCGGTCATCTCGCGCATCCGCGTGCCGCGACCCGCCGCCAGCAACACTGCTTTGTCAATCTTCCTCATAAATAAAACCACGCGACATCGGGAGCCTCCTCTCCCTCAGGGAGAGGATTGAGGTGAGGGTTTCGGAACGGATGGCTCGGCCCAAAGCGATTTCTCCGGATCGATTGTGTATATGATAAAATTCAAGACGCCATCCAGGTTCTCGAAGACATCAGTATTAGTGAATTGCAGAATGCGAACGCCTTTTTCGTAAAGCTCAATTTCTCGGTCTAAATCGTCCTCCAGCTTCAAGTCATTGGAGTGTCCGGAGCCATCTAGTTCGATGGCTAGCTTGGCTTCCTCGCAATAGAAGTCGACTATCCGTTTTCCTAACGGGTGTTGTCTCCGAAACTTGAAAACGACGAGCTCACGGTTGCGCAATTCGGACCAAAGGCGCCTTTCTGCTTCCGTTGGCTTCTTTCGAAAACTGCGCGCTCGGGGGACACTCATCTTTCGCGCCCTCAACTTAATCCTCTCCCAATGGGAGAGGAAATGAAAACGCGATCGTATTGGTCGAGCATGGCCGAAAGGGCGGCGCGACGTAAGATTTGTTTCAATTGAAATTCCCGCGCGACTCAACCACAGTTCGCGCGAATGGCTGCGTTGCAATTCCTGAGCAAATACCGCGAGACCGGTTTGCTGCTGTTTCGCGCCAGTATCGGATTGGTTTTCATTATTCTCATCGCGCCGATTTTGTGGAGTGGGCATGAGAGTTGGGAGCATTTCGGGTCTGCGGTGCGCAATCTCGATTTTCATTCGCATTACGAATTCTGGGGATTCGTCGGCGCGATTCTTGGATGCGCGGGCGGAATTCTAATGATCTTGGGGTTGTTCTTTCGCTTGGGCGTTCTTTTCGCTCTGGCAGTTACCGTTGTTCACCTGTTGTCAGTGATTCACAATCGCGGCGATTTTTTTGTGCGACTGCCAGCCTTCGAGATGTCGATCCTGCTCTTGAGTTTGCTTTTCATCGGTCCCGGCAAGTACAGCGTCGACAAGAACTAGGACGACTTCGCGGCTTTTGGTGTGGCAGTTTTGTCCGGTGGCACGATCAGGGCCGGCAAATCGAGCTGCTTAATCATGCCGCTTACTTTTGGCAAATCGTCAGCTTTGATCTGGGTCCATTTTTTCAGCTGTTCGTCGAGTTGGCCGCTCAATTTCTGAAACACTTCGAGTTGTGACTTGGTTGGTGGATTGGTGTCGCCCGAGTCGATGAAATGACTGAAGGCGTCGAAGCGTTCGTTGAGCATGCTCGGGAAAGCCAGATTCGCTTCCGACCCTTTCATGTTCACCTGGATTAGCTCCTTCTCGACGTCTGACATTTTTTTGTCGAGATCATCCGCGGAAGTGAGCGCGGCTTTGAGTTTTTCGTCTTCGCCGAACCGATAATGCAGGGTTTTGATCTGCGCTTTGATGTCGCGGATCTCGTTGACCGCCTGGTGCAGTTGCGAAATGCGATCGTTTACTTGCGTCGACAACGTGAATTGCTTTTGCAACGCTGGTTCCGCGCCTTTGCTCCGCGGATCAATCACCACCTTCAGCGGCACGGTTTGCGATTTGCCCGCGACGGTCATTTTCACCTGGTAATCACCCGGCAACGCGAGCGGGCCTTTTGGACCGGTGCCCGAATAAAATGCTCCCGGAATTTGGACGGGATCATTGTAGCGAAGGTCCCAGGCGAACCGGTTCATTCCTTCTTTCGCGGGAATTGTTTTCACGCGCTCAACTCGATCCGGCCATTCCGGCGGTTGCTCGCCTTCCTTTTTCTCTTTGTTCGAAAGATGGCGAATGACTTTTCCCTGCCCGTCCAAAATATCCATCGTCGCTTCGTCTTTTGGCGCCGTCTTCAAATAATAATCGATCATTGCGCCCGCGGGCGGGTTGTCGCCGACCGGCTGCCGTTTGTCGAACTCCTCCGGATAATGCAAACGCAGCGCGACTTCGGGATGATACAAAACGAAGTCTGTGTTTGCAGATTGAGCGTTCACCTGACGCAACGGGGTGATGTTATCGAGCACCCAAAACGATCGGCCATGCGTCGCAACGACAAGGTCGTCGTCTTTAACCACGAGATCGTGGATGGGTGATTGAGGCAGATTCAATTGCAAGGGTTGCCAGTGTGCGCCGCTATCGAACGAAACGTAAACGCCGAGCTCGGTGCCGGCATAAAGGATCTCTTTCTTCTTTGGATCTTCGCGCACGGCGTGGACATACGCGCCGTCCGGAATTCCATTCCCGATTGAGGTCCAGGTTTTGCCGAGGTCAGTCGTTTTGAAAATGTAGGGCTTGAAATCGTCGAGTTTATGTCGGTCCACAGCCGCGTAGGCCGTTTTGCCATCGCTCGGCGAAGCTTCAATCAGATCGACGGTGCTCCACTCCGGCATTTTCGGACTGACGTTGCTCCAATGCGCCCCGTCATCCGTGGTCACGTGAATCAACCCGTCATCCGACCCGGCCCAGAGCGTGCCTTTGTCGACCGGCGATTCGGCCAACGCGAAAACCGTGTCGTAATATTCAACCGACGTGATGTCGTTAGTCAGCGGCCCGCCGCTCGGCTGCTGCTTCGATTTGTCGTTGCGGGTAAGGTCCTGGCTAATCTGGGTCCAGCTCTGACCGTGATCGGTCGATCTAAAAACGCACTCCGCGGCGGTGTAAATCACGTCCGGGTTGTGCGGCGAAAGCAACAGCGGCGAGACCCATTGAAACCGGTGGGCAAGATCGACCGCGCCGTGTCCGGAATTATCGATCGGAACCGGGCTGATGTCTTGGACCTCTTCCTTGCTCTTGTCGTACCGAACGGCGTAGCCCTCGCTGTTTGAATAAATAACGTGCCAGTCGCGCGGATCGGGAATCACAAATCCGCATTCGCCGTCCCCGGCCGGATACCAATCCTGCGGCCCGATCACGCCCGAGTCGGTGCGACTCGCGATGCAAACATTCGAGTTGTCCTGCTGTGCGCCGTAGATGTGATATGGAAATGCGTTATCGACCGCGACGTGATAAAACTGCGCGGTCGGCTGATTGTTTTGGGTGGTCCACGTTTTGCCGCCGTCGATCGAAATGGCAACGCCACCGTCATTCGCGTTGCCGATGCGCTCGGGATTCTTCGGATCAATCCACAGACCGTGATGATCGCCGTGACGCGCGGGAAGGAGATTGAATGTCTTTCCGCCGTCGACTGATTTGAACGCGCCGGTGTTTAAAACATAAACCGTGTCCGGCGATTTCGGGTCCGCGTAGATTTTACTGAAATACCATGCCCGTTGACGGAATCGACCATCTTCGTTGATTCGCGACCACTTCTCTCCGGCGTCATCCGAGCGATAAATCCCGCCATCTTTCGCTTCGATGATCGCGTAGATCCGATTCGAATCCGCGCCGGAAACGGAAACACCGATGCGTCCGAGAATTCCTTCCGGGAGACCGTTGCCTTGAAGTTGTTTCCAGGTCACTCCGTTGTCTTCCGACCGGTAAAGCCCGCTGCCGGCTCCGCCGCTCGAGAAGAACCACGGCTGCCGGCGCGCCTGCCATAGGGCTGCGAACACAATATTTGGATTGTGCGGATCGAACACGATGTCGATCCCGCCGGTGTTTTCGTCTTTGAACAACACATTCGCCCACGTTTTGCCGCCGTCGGCCGTGCGAAAAATTCCGCGCTCTTTGTTTGGACCGAAGGCATGTCCAAGGGCCGCTACCAGCGCGATGTTTTCATTTCTTGGATCGATAATGACCGCGCCGATCTGGTGGGTGTCTTTCAGCCCAACATTTTTCCAGGTGTTGCCGGCGTCGATCGATTTATAAACGCCGGTCCCGTAGGTCGTGTTTCCGCGGATCGCCGCTTCACCGGTACCAACGTAAACGACGTTGTGGTCGGATGGCGCGACTGCGATTGCGCCGATCGACGCGATGTTTTCCTTGTCGAATAACGGTTTCCAATTCTGTCCGGCATCGGTTGTTTTCCAAACGCCGCCTGCGACTCCGCCGAAGTACCAGGTGTCTGGTTCGCCCGGGACGCCCTGAATCGCCAGGGCGCGACCGCCGCGAAACGGCCCGACCTGTCGCCATTGCATTCCATTGAAGAGTTTTTCATCGATTGCGCCAGGTGGCAGCGGTTTGGTGGATGCTGTGGGCGAAGCTTTCGGTGACGGCGTCGGCCCGCCTTCGCGTGGTGTGGGACTGATCGCAAACGAATTAAAGCAAAGGAAAACAAGCGCAGCGGAGAAAAGCAGACGCAGGGTCGAATTGATCATCCGACTAAGGTGAAAAGGGCGAAGCAGCGTTCAACTAGAATCGCGTTGCTCTGGTCTTCTGTATTATGGTGGCAGCCGTCCTCGGCTGCAGGAGACTAGAAAGATTTGCAGGCGAGACGCCTGCCGCCACAGCTACATCCGTTTCCGCACCGCCAAAATGTAAGCAATCACGGCTTCGCGTTCTTCGGGCTTTAGGCTCGCTCGGTGCGACATGTCGTTCACAATCTGGGGCCAATCCTCCCGCGAATATTTCCAGATCGGGGGGAGGGTATGACATTCAATGCAGCGATGCGCGAATAACGTTCTTCCGCGTTCCAGAGTCGCGGAGTTAGCACCTTGCTTCGCCCGCGATCCAGTTCCCGTCATCGCTGACGTGACCGGCGGGATGTAATTACTCGTTTCGCAGCCGAGAAAGAGGCAGATTAACGCCAAAGAGATCGTAAATTCTTTCATCTCAAAAGCCGATCCCGAAAATCGTGCGTAGTTGAAAATTCGGTTCGTCCTCGGTGTCGGTGGCTTGGGCCAGCGCGGTCACGGTGACGAACCATTGATTGCGCCGATACGAAACATTCGGTCCAACGAAAACATTTCGAATTTTCTCGGCGTCGCGCCATTCGGGGAAGACGAATTCATGCAAAAATTCCAGGCCCATCGATAGCCTCGGCGAAATTTCGTAACTCGCGCCAAGGGCCTGTTGGAACTCGCCCTCCTGTTCTTCGAGATGTCGCTCTTCCCATTCTGCTTCGAGCGTTGCGTTGTAATCGAAGATCCAGCGCCCGCTATTTTTCTGCGCGATCAATTTCGATTCCAATTCGAAATGCTGGCGCGCCGCGCTGATTTCTTCGTAGAGCGAAATGCCAACCGGATCGATGACCGGGTTCGACAAGTTATAGATCAGCTCGACCGCGCCACCGTCGTATTGAAAGCCGTCATTACTCTGATGCGACCAATCGAGCGGATACAGGCCGAGTTGAAAATGGTCAGTAATTCCGATTTCAAGCTCTTCGCGAATGAAAACGTCGTTGCCGTTTCCATTCGAGCCGTGCGCCCACGTCACGGTGTTTTCCAATTCGACGCCGCCCGGCGCTGAAGTTGGCGCTTCGTAGAGAAAGGTGAAATGACGCACCCCCGCGAGAGTTGCCGTTGCCGGCCAGGACGCCAATAAAAGGATTGGCACCGCGAAGTGTCTGATAAAACTCCTCTGAATCACGAGTCGAGCCTAACGTTCTCGCCAAACTTCCGCTGCCGACGGCTTGCTAATTTTTAGCGCGCAGTTGCTGCCGGTAACCTGCTCTTTTTTAGCGCGGAATTGCGTTGCGGCAGCGAAAATGAATTCGCCAATGCAGTGGTCTGGGCGGAGGGCGAGCGGCTTTAGTGGATTGGCTGAAGTTCTTCCGCGAGCGCCTCGCGCGCTTCCGCCTTCGCTTCTCGAACCGGTTGTTCGCTGACGGGCGCTACCCCGCCAAATTTTCGCGCGGCGTAATACGAACCAACCACCAAGACCGCCGCGATTCCTTGCGCGATCAACGTTTCGTAAGTTGGGAAAATCGAAAACCAGAGCCCGGCCCACGTTGGAATCAACGGCACAAGCGACGAAATCGGCGTCGTCGAAATCCAATGCGCTAGCTGCATCTCCTGCGCTTGCTCGCCCACCATCACCAGCAGCACGCCTCCGAGAAGAATCCCGGTCGTGATCAACATTTTCCGGTAAGGCAACTTCTGCTGAAGCACGAAGGTCAGAACGGCGACGATGGCGGAGAGCGCAATTCCGAGCAGCGCGCCTTGGAGAACAACCCCACCGCCAAATCGCAAATGATACGTCTGCAAAAACAGAACGACTTCGAATCCTTCGCGGTAAAGCGAAGTAAATCCGAGCAGAATCAATCCCCAAAGCAACGATCGCTTTGCGATTTCGCTCCCGTGGCCGTTTTCCAGCAAATGTTTGCGACGCCGGTTGTGGGCGCGGATCCAACCGCCCCAGTAAATTTTGTGGAAGAACCAGTTCATGATCACCAGCAGCACGACCACAGCGAGCAACCCGGTGGCGGCCTGCAGATCGAGCGCGCGCATGTTGTCGCTCAGCGAATCGACGATCCGCACCGCGATAAACCACGTGATCAGGGTCGCGATGAACGCGACGCCTGCTCCCATCGCGACCGGCTTTCGATGCGCGCGTTTTTGGCCGGTCATGCTGGCGGTGATCGCCGCCAAGACCAGAATGCACTCGAGTCCTTCGCGGAAAACGAGGACGCCGATATCGAGGGCGGCGACTGTCTTGCTCGTGTTCGGTTGGGTCGGATCAGGCGCGCCTTGCGCAAAAATTCCCTGCCAGATCAGGATTGCGATCACCGCGAGGGCAGCGATCGAAATTCCGGCGCCCAAAAAAATCCGCCACGGCTTTTCCACCGGGTGCGAAACAGTCCCGTTCACGATCTAAAATTAACATAGCGCCAGCCAGCTCGCTGCCGGTTAATTGCGATTTTTTAGCGGAAAATTGCGCCCGAAACAGCGGTAGGGACAATGCGCTGCGCCGTCCGCGGACGCCGCAGCGCGGCGTCCCTACGTTACTTCAAGTCGGTGGACGAAATTGGGATCGTATAGCGAGAGTCGAGATAACGGACGTCGACCGTTTGCGCATCCCGCGAAAGGACCTGCAACTTCGTCCCTGGCGGCAGAATCGTTGAGCCGTACGGAATTTGAACAGGAACGGGCTTGGTAAGGGTGACGAATTGTCCGGATGCGCCGGCCGGCTGCGGCGGCGGAGTCGCGATTGGCGGTGGCGCGGAAGTTTTGGGCGCCGATGAAGTTGCGGCAGTTGAGGGCGAATCCGCTGCCCCAACTGTCATGTTCATCACGGGATGAATCTCCCAAACCGCCAGCGAGTCATCGTAGTTTCGTCGATTGGTCTGAGTGGTTTTTCCGGAATGGTCGATGTCATAGAAAGCTTTTCCAACAACAGTGACAACCGGATGCTGAAGGAGCTTGAACTTTCCTGTGAGCGGAAAGGTCGCGTTGGTCCATGAGAAAACGGTCTTGCGCATCTCGCACCAGCGCGGGCCCAGCGGCAATTCCACCACGATGCTAGCGTCGGCGCCAATGTCTTTCATTTCGATGTGAACGTCGCCGTCATCTTCGACTCGGACCTTCTCGATGCGTCCGGTCACGGCGTACCATTGATGCTCGGCCGGAATTCGATCGGTTCGTTGATCGATCCTGCCACCCGGACCCGGCCATGCAAGAATGTGCGCGGGCGTGATTTTTTTAATGTCCGCGTTGGCGGGCGGCTCCTGCAAATCGGTCTTGGCTGCCCATCGCGAGACGCCGTGGTTTCCGATGCATTCGCACGGGGACGTAAAAGTGACGGTTGGCTTTCCCTGAGCTGGAATAGTTAACGCTTGCAGGACCGCCAACACGAAGACGCAGATCACATAGTTGGGAGCTCGCTCACCGATCTTCATTTTCTTCGATGATAAGACAGGTTCGGTCGACATTTCGCGCCTTTGTTTTCAACGCCCCGAAATCTTCGCTATTTGCGAGCTTGATACGTCCGGTGCGGTATTACAAAATGAATAACAACCCCCTGGAACTGATGCGGATAATAATTTCCGTGCTAATAGCATTGGCATCAATGGCAGTCGCTGACGACGGATTCCAAAAGTGGAAGAACCAGCTCCCGAAGGAGGCCAGGGCGTTTCGGGACGCCGACGATATTTACTGGCAGGAATGGTACAAGCGCGGCATCAGCCCTGACGTTGCCTGGAAGAATACGGATCCGAAAGCTCCTCACACGTTTGCGCGACCGCTTTTGAAATCCGAGCGTTAATCGCGGACTTCACCACGAAGCACACCAAGGAATTATTCCTTCTACCGCAGAGACCGCAGAGACCACGGAGGTCACGGAGTCAAAACCAAGACAATTCTCTGTGCTCTCTGTGGTGAATCTTCGGTTCGCGCCGAACAAATTCGTTTTAACAGTGCTTTGCCGGGTCATGCCAATTTTGAATCAGGAAAGCAGGAGACTACGATAATTTCGATGTGAATTTTCCAATTTTTGAAAATAGCCCAGCCTTTTAAGGCTGGGTAACGGTGTGATATAAACCGGCAAAGTCCCGATAGGGACGAAAGGAGTTCCCCCATGCATTCTTTCACAAGCGTTCTCGTTCATTGCGTTTGGAGTACGAAAAAGCGTGAGGTGTCACTGCATCCCAAACTTCGTGAGCGCTTGTGGCCGTACTTAGGCGGCATCGCGCGCGAAAATAAGATCAAGGCACTCGCAATCGGCGGAGCGGTGGATCATGTGCATATGCTCGTTTCACTGCCGGCGACGATTTCTGTGGCGAAAGCCATTCAACTTCTCAAGGGCAATTCATCCAAATGGATTCGCGAAACGTTTCCCGAAATGCGCTCGTTTGAATGGCAGGAAGGTTGTGGCCCGTTCAGCATCGGTATCTCGGCAACCGATGCAACGGCGGCGTACATTCGTGACCACCATCGTAAGTGAACGTTTAGCGAGGAATTTCAAACAATGCTACGCAAGCACGGGTTCGATTTTGATGGATCGATCCTGGATTAGGATTCTTTCGTCCCTGTCGGGACTTGTCCGTTAACGGATCTTTTTTCCCAGCGCTGAAGCGCTGGGCTATTTTCAATGCCGTTGAAAACGTAATCGCTTAATAGAAAACGCCTAGGACTATACGTCGTAGTACATCGGGAATTCGTACGGGTGCGGCCGTAGCCGCAGCGCGTCGTATTCTTTTTGTTTCATGTCGATCCAGTTGGCGATGAAGTCGGCATTGAACACGTCGCCGCGGAGGAGGAATGGTGGTCGGCCTGGAGCGCTTCGATCGCGCCCCGGAGTGAATCGGGCACGCTTGCGATCTGCGCCAGTTCTTCCGGCGGAAGTTCGTAAAGATTTTTGTCGAGCGGATCGCCAGGATCGATCCGGTTCTGGATTCCATCGAGACCGGCAAGCAGAAGCGCGCTGAACGCGAGATACGGGTTCGCCGCCGCGATCGGGCGTGCGGAACTCGATTCGCTTCGCTTTCGGATTCGCCGAATAAGTCGGAATGCGGATCGCGGCCGAACGATTGCGCGCGGAGTAGGCAAGATTGACCGGCGCTTCGAATCCGGGAACGAGTCGCTTGTAACTGTTGGTTGTCGGATTCGTAATGCAGGTAAGCGCGGGCGCGTGTTTCAAAATTCCGCCGATGAAAAAGAGCGCCATGTCGCTCAACCCGGCGTAACCGTTGCCGGCAAAGAGCGGCTTGTCGTCCGTTCCAAAGCGACATGTGGGTGTGCATGCCCGAGCCGTTGTCGCCGAAGAGCGGTTTCGGCATGAAGGTCACGGTCTTGTTGTGCCGCTTGGCGACGTTGCGAACGATGTATTTGTAATACTGCAGGCAGTCGCCCATGCGTTTGAGCGGCGCGAAACGAATATCGATCTCAGCCTGGCCGGCGGTGGCGACTTCGTGGTGCTGGCGCTCGATCGGGATGCCGGCTTTCTCCAGCTCCAGACACATCTCGTTGCGAATGTCCTGCAACGAATCCATCGGCGCGACCGGGAAATAGCCTTCCTTCGGGCGAATTTTGTAGCCGAGGTTTGGAAACTCTTCTCGTCGCGCTGTTCCAATGGCCTTCGACGCTGTCGACAAAATGCATCGAGGCGTTGCCTTGATAACTGAATCGCACGTCGTCGAAGATGAAGAACTCCGCTTCCGGCCCGAAGAACGCGGTGTCGGCGATGCCGGTGCTCTGCAAATATGCTTCGGCTTTTTCGGCAACCCCGCGCGGGTCGCGATCGTACGGCTCGCGCGTGATCGGATCGACGATCGTGCAGATCAGGACGAGCGTCGGTTCGGCGTTGAAGATATCGATCCAAGCCGTCGCCGGATCGGGAATGACGAGCATGTCGGAGGCGTTGATGACTCTCCAGCCGCGGATGCTCGACCCGTCGAAGCCGAGCCCATCTTTGAAAATTTCCTCATCGTATTCGGTGAGCGTGGTGGTGAAATGCTGCCACGTCCCGAGCAGGTCGGTGAACTTGAAGTCTACAATTTCACGTCGTGGTCTTTGATCATTTTGCTGACGTCGGATGGAGTTTTGTCTTTAGAAGCCATTACGGGTTGAGGAGTTGAGGTGTTGAGTGGTTGAGTTGTGAAAAACAATGTGAACAACCGGGTCGGTTATTCACAAAAGGGAGCGAAAATAAATGGAGCCGAGCCAACCCATCGATTGATGGGTTAATTCGGTTTTGCGTCATCAAACTGCTTTTTCGCCGATCTCTTCCGTGCGAATGCGGATTGCGTGTTCTACTGGAAGCACGAAAACTTTTCCGTCGCCGATTTTGCCGGTTTTGGCCGCGCCGACGACTGCCGCTGACGGCTTTGTCGACCATGTCGTCGGCCATCACGACTTCGACTTTCACTTTCGGCAGGAAATCGACGGTGTATTCGCTGCCGCGATAGATTTCAGTGTGGCCTTTCTGGCGGCCGAAGCCTTTTACTTCGGTCACGGTCATGCCTTCGATCCCGAGCTCGGCCAGGGCTTCCTTGACCTCCTCGAGTTTGAACGGCTTGATGATCGCTTCCAGTTTTTTCATTTGGCCTCGCCGCGCAGTTATTCACATCAGGGGCTGACCCGCGGCACGCGCTTCCTTAACAACGCGTTCGTGCGATTGCAAACAAGAAATTTCTTCTGTGTGCCTTTGTCACTGCTGCTCTTTGAGAATGATAATAGCCCAGCGTTTTAACGCTGGGCGCGTAATAGATAAAGCGAATCGAGTCCGGCAGGACGAAAGACAGCTTCTGTCGTCCCTGACGGGACTTGGAACGTCATGGGAACGTTCATCCCAGCGCTGAGGCGCTGGGCTATTATCAATTTCTGCAGGACCCGCACAGTTCGTTCGAGACGACAGAAAAAAATTTGCGAGCACGAATGCTTGGCAAATTTGACGAGACACGGTTGACTGCATTTATATCTACGATGCCGCTCGATTCGTTCCCCCCCTTTCAGAAATTCGCGGCCGAACAATCTCCGGAGGCGCACGCTGGTAATGCCTGATTCGTTCGTTCATCTCCATCTTCACACCGAATATTCGCTGCTCGATGGTGCGATCCGAATGCGCGAGCTGATGCGCAAAGCGGCCGAATATGACATGCCCGCCGTGGCCATGACCGATCATGGAAATCTCTTCGGCGCGATTGAATTTTACCAGGAAGCGCAGCGCGCCGGCATCAAACCGATCATCGGATGCGAGGCTTACATTGCGCCGCGTTCGCATAAGGAGAAGGCCAATTCGATTCGGGAAGCGGCCTATCACTTCACTTTGCTGGCCGAAAATGAAATCGGGTATCGCAACCTGGTTAAGCTGATCACCACCGCGCACCTGGACGGGTTTCATTACCGGCCACGGATCGACAAAGAGCTGCTGGCGCAACATTCGGCCGGACTAATCGGACTGAGCGGGTGTCTGGCTAGCGAAGTAAATTCAGCGCTTCAGGCGAACAATGTTCAAAAAGCAACGGCCGCAGCGGCCGAATATCGCGACATCCTCGGCAAAGAGAACTTCTTCGTCGAGCTGCACGATCACGGCCTGGAGGAACAAAAGTGGTGCAACGCGGTGTTGCCAAAAATTGCGAAGGACCTCGGGGTTGGCCTGGTCGCGGCCAACGACGTCCATTTTCTGCGCCGCGACGATCATGACGCGCACGATGTGATGCTGTGCATTGGCACGGGGAAAATGGTCCAGGACGAAGCGCGGATGCGTTATGCGCCGGAGCTTTATTTCAAATCGCCCGCGGAAATGCGCGAATTGTTCAAGGAGCATCCGGACGCGATCACGAATACGCTGAGAATCGGCGAACGCTGCGACGTTACCATTGAGTTTGGGCGCTCTAAATATCCCGAGTACACGGTGCCGTCGGGACAGACGCGGGAAGCGTATTTGCGCGAGCTGTGCGACAAGGGACTCGGGGAACGGTATGGCGAGCGCGCGAAGTCTGACACGCAACTTCGCGAGCGACTCGCTTATGAACTCGGCGTGCTCGAGCGCACTGGTTTTATCAGCTACATCCTGATCGTCTGGGATTTTATCCACTTTGCCAAGGGTCGCGGGATTCCGGTCGGCCCGGGACGCGGTTCGGCTGCTGGATCGCTCGTCGCTTACGTCTTGGGGATTACCGACATCGACCCGCTGCAATTCGGATTGATTTTCGAGCGCTTTTTAAATCCGGACCGCGTGTCGCCGCCTGATATCGACGTCGATTTCTGCGAAGCGCGTCGAGGCGAGGTATTGGAATACGTCCGGCAAAAATACGGCGACCGCCGGGTCGCCCAGATCATAACCTTTGGAAAACTAAAGGCGAAAAGCGTGGTGCGCGATGTTGGGCGGGTAATGGGATTGCCGTATCGCGACGCCGATCGGATTGCGCGAATGATTCCGAACGAGTTGGGAATCACCCTCGATTCGGCTGCGGAAAAAAATTCGGAATTGAAACGAGCGATCGCGACCGAGGCGCAAACGAAGCAGTTGTTCGAATACGCGAAGATTCTCGAGGGACTTTCTCGCAACGCGGGGGTGCATGCCGCCGGCGTGGTTATCGCCGATCGCGATCTCTCCGATTACATTCCGCTCTGTCGCGACGTTAAGGGCAACGACGTGATCAGTCAGTACCCGATGGGGCCGCTGAACGATCTCGGGTTGCTCAAGATGGATTTCCTCGGGCTGAAAACGTTGACGGTGATTGAGGACACCACCGTGTTGATTCGCAAACGCGAGCCGGAATTTTCGCCAAAAAATATTCCGTTGAACGACAAGGCTGCGTTCGATCTTTACAACCGCGGCGAAACGATCGGCCTGTTCCAAATGGAATCGGGGGGAATGACGAACTTGTCGAAGCAGTTCGAGGTCAAAAAGCTCGACGACATTATCGCGTTGATCGCGCTTTATCGGCCGGGGCCGATGGAGCTGATTCCCGATTACGTGAAAGCGAAGAAGGGGATCACCCCGATCAAATATTTGCATCCGTTGCTGGAGGAAATCTGCTCCGACACCTACGGGATCATGATTTACCAGGAGCAGGTGATGGCGGCGGCGAGCAAACTTGCCGGCTACTCACTTTCCCAAGCGGATTTGCTCCGCCGGGCGATGGGCAAGAAAGATCGCGAGAAAATGGCGAAAGAGCGCAAGAACTTCATCGAAGGTTGCGCTCGCACGAACAAGATTCCGGAGAAAAAGGCGAACGCGATCTTCGATTTGCTGGAAAAGTTCGCCGGCTACGGATTCAACAAGAGTCACAGCGCGGCCTACGGCGTCATCAGTTATCAAACCGCATATTTGAAATCGCATTATCCGGTCGAGTTCATGGCCGGTTTGCTGAGCAACGAAATCAACAATACCGACAAAATTTCGATCTTCGTCGGTGAGTGCAAACGGATGGGCGTTTCGATTCTGCCACCGGACATCAACAAGAGCAGTTTGAAATTCACTCCCGAATCGCACGACGGCCAAATGGCGATCCGTTATGGTTTGGCTGCGATCAAGAACGTGGGCGAATCGGCGATGCAAATGTCGATCGACGAGCGCGAGCGGGCGGGGGGTTACACTTCGTTGGAGGATTTTTGCGGGCGTATTGGAACGCGAATCGCCAATCGCAAAATGCTGGAAAGTTTGATCAAGTCCGGCGCCTTCGATTTTCTGGGTCGGGATCGCGCCGAACTTTATGCCTGCATTGACGAATCGCTTTCCTGCGCTGCTGCCGCGCAACGCGACCGGACGGTTGGACAGGTTTCGCTGTTCGACGAAGAAACCCATGCTGCGACCACGCGGAAGCGAGTGGTCCCGCCCTGGAGCGACCATGAAAAACTTTCCTACGAGAAAGAGCTCCTCGGATTTTATGTCAGCGGGCACCCCCTCGATTCCTATGCCGATCTTTTCTTGGGCAAGAATTATCAGCCGATCACGTCGTTAGGCGATTTGGAAGACCGTTCCCAATTTAAAATCGCGGGGGTGATCGTTCAGGTAGAGAAAAAATTCACCCGCAAAGACGGAAAGCCGTTCGCGGTGATCTGGCTGGAGGACCGCACCGGCGCCCTTGAGATCGTAGTTTGGAACGATGTCTTCGTGACGGTCTCGGAACTTCTCGAGCCTGGCCGCGTGTTAGAGCTCCGCGGCACGATCGACACCCGGGGCGATTCGCTTCGCGCCACCGCGCAAAAAGTCAGAGTTCCGATCGCCAGCAAAACCAATGGCGCCTCAAATGGAAACGGCAACCGCAACTCGATTGATGAAACTGCGGTGCTCCTGCAGTTTTCGCCCGCGACCACAACCGAAGAGTTGCGCGAGGTGCGCGAGCTTCTTGCCAGCTCGCCCGGTCAACGGCGGGTTCAGCTTTTGTTCGATCGCCCCAATGCCGAACCGTTACGGGTCGATGCCGGCCCCGACTTGCGGGTCGATCTTACCCACGAGCTCGAACAAAAGCTGATGCGCTGGCTCGTGACGACGAAATCCGAACGCCGCGGCGATACGCTTTAGGTCTGGCGTTTCACATTTCCCGGTAAACTTTCGTCCCCGATTAAATGTCATTCGGCGCAGCCCCGCCGCGGGCTCAAATGAACTTGAATGCTTTTTGCATTCAGGTTTCCTGAACACCAATTAATCTTGAATGCATATTGCATTCGAGATCAATCGCACTCCTTCATAATTGAAATGCTTAATGCATTCAAGTTGACGGGGGAGTGAGGTCTGGGAGCAGCGCAGACGCCGGGTCGGCTTCGGTCTTAGCGGCGCTTGGTTTTTTTGCGCGGCTTTTCGGGGGCCGGCGTCGGTTTCGGATGTAGACCGAAGGTGAACGATTGCTGCGCCGGTTTCTCGCCGAAGCATAATGGGACTTTGGTCGCGTCGGACGGGATCGGTTGGCCTTCGGCGGTGATTGCAGCCTGTCGCGAAGTCATTGTCCATCCGCCGTCGAACATGCTGCCACGCAACTCGATTTGATTGATCATTGGTGCGAGGGTGATTCCGACTGGTTGAAGATTGACTCGATCGACGCACGAACTTGGAGGCGTGGTCATGGCAAAAACCGGGACGCTCGGGAAAATATCGATCTTCGTTTCAGCCAGGTCGTGAAAATCGATGCTGCCGCGGAGCGAGACGTCGACGTCGTTTGTGGCGGCGTTAAGGAATTCGATTTGGCCGTGCTCGCCATCGAAAGTTATCCGCGCGCTGGCCTGAGTGAAATCCAGCGGGCCATTTTGCAGTTTCGCATTCACCAGCTGCACGTCGCCGGAAATGTGGGGATGTTGAAGGGTTTGGTTCCAGGAAATCGCCCCGCTCACGATGCCTTCATCGAAAATCGGCGGGTGAAAAAATTGCGGCGCGCTGGTCAGGACAACGGTAGGAAAGCTGATCTGCGCGTCCAATGGCGAAGCAAGAAATGCTTTCCAATCTTCGCCCAGTTTCAACGGAAACTTCGCGTTTACTTCCACCTGACTTGAACCGGGCAAGGTGAAACTGCCATGCGCATCCCACTCACCGGAAGAAATCTTCGCCTCAAGTTGAATGGGAATGGCAGCCCCGGAAGCGGGCCGGCCGAGCAGAAAGTATTCGCCAGCATCGCGAACTTTCGCCTCGATCGTGCCGGAATAATCCTGCTCGTGCGAGATATCGATCCTGCCCTGGGCGCGAACCAAATCTTTTTTGCGCATGACTTCGAATTGCTCGAGCTCGAGCTCGCTCCCTTTCAAATTTAGTTTGGCGCTTAAATGATCGATCTGTCGTTTGAATAGGGATAGAGAACTTCCGCTGGCGATGAGATGGCCTCCGAATTTTCGCTCACGCGCGCTCACCGTCCCTTCAATCGTAACTGCGCCCGCAAAATCGCCGCGGCTCGCGCCAAACAATTCCGCAAACTGGCCAAGATCGTTGATCGATCCTGAAATTTGGCCGCGAAAATCCGGGTTCAGCCAGTCGGAAGACTTCGAAGGCAAGGCGCCATCGCCGTTCATGGTCAGCTGGTTTTGACGTTGCTTGATGTAGAGCTGCTGCAACTGGATCTGGCGATTGTAAAAGACCGCGCCGAGCATGATCAGGTCGGCGGACCGATTGTGCCAGCTCAGTTCATTGAGTTCGGTCCAAATCGACGCGGTCCCGGCCAGCGGATCGCGCGGATCGCCGCGGAACGTAAAATAACAGGCGCGAAGCGACCCGCCGAGTCGATCGGTGAAGCCAAGCGCTTCGGATGTTTGGGCAAGGGAAATTCCGGTGGCGGTGCCGGCCAGGTTCCAAATTGAATGTTGTCCAGCCCATTCGTTGGAAATGCTGGCGCGAATTTTTCCGCCCAGCACATCGAGATCGAATTGAAGGTCGGCTCGTTCGTCATCGAGCCGCGAAAGATCGATCAGCAGCGATTGAAGGTCGAGCCCGCGCGCGAGATTGAGGCCGCCGATGGTGAGCCGTTTTTCCTGCCACTTGGTCGCGCCTCGCAATTGGGAAAAAGTTTGGCGAAACATCGGCGACGTGATCGCGACTTCGCCGGCCGAAAAGCGACCGGCCTCAATTTGGTTTCCTGAAATGGAGGCGTTACGGATCAGCACGATCGACGGACCGTTCTCGACTCGCAGATCAAGCCGGTCGATCTGGAAATTTGCGGGTAGCAACGCCTGCAATGCGCGCCAGTTGAAATCGAGCGGGCGTTGACCGCCGGAAAAATCACGACGGATTTCGGCCCGGCCATTTTGGATCGACAACGCGTGAACGCCATCGGATTTGCCGGGGATAAGTCTGGCCAACTTCAGATGAAGCGTCACATGCTCGGCATTGAAATCGATTTGAGTGGCCACCGCCGCCTCGTTGGTGACGCGGATGCGATCGATCGAAACCGGCCGCAATAGCGGTGCTTCGATTTTTCCGATCTCGATTTTCAGATGTTGGCGCCGCGCCTGCCAGTAAAGCCAACCCCGAATCGAGGCGGAGGTCAGGGCGGGGGACAGCGCGACGCCGGCTAGCGCGGCCAGCACAATGATGGCGATCAGTAGCAGACGTTTTCGTGGCATCGCGTGGTCATTGCTTTAATCGCAAACGCCCAGCGCGCAAAGCCGGTTTATTTGGGTGCGATCGGGGTCGGCGATTCGGCCGGCATCGGACTGGTAAACACCAAGTGAATCGGCTGCCGCGCGTGGATCCGTTTGTTGAGCTGGCTTTGTAATTCCTGCTCGGCCTCCGCCGGCAAACCGATCTCGATCGCCTCCTTCCGCGCCATTTCCGGCAGCTGCGCCAGCTCGTTTTCCAAATCGGCACCTGAGATGTGGTTCCAAAGACCATTCTCCAGCGCGAGCACGTCGACCCGATCTTCTTCGACGCCGACAATTTGGGCGTGCGGCAGCTGGATCGCGATTTCGTCCGGTCGCACATCGACCGTTACGTCCTGGCGCAAATCAAAGCCGGCTTTGACCGTAAACGTTCCGCTCAACTTGATTCGCTTGGAGCTGCCGGCCCAGGTGTGCGCGAATTCGCGTTTCACTTTCAATTGCTTGGTCAGGGTTGCGAGCTCCGCGGCGGGCGAAGACGTTCCGTTGACGACGGTTCGATTATTGATCGTGATTCTCGGCTGCAGATTGGCGACATCGATAAAGGCCGAACGCAAATCTCTTCCGAGACGTTCGATATCTTCGGTGCCCTGGCCGATGGTACGGGCAGGCCACGTTTCCAATCGCAGGAAAACGAATACCGCCCCGGCGGCCAAAATTAAGACAACGATCGTCACCGCCGCCGGCCAGGAAAACTTAGCGGATTCTTCGGAATTCGACATTGGGTGTTGGACGTTGGGAGTTCGACGTTTTCTTCAATCCCCAAAAAAGTACCGCCCCCCACGCCCGATGGGCGTGAAGGGCGGCTGTTCCCCCCAGAACAATTTATAAAGCTGTGGTGCTAGTAGCCGAGCTTCCGGTATGCCGCAACAAAAATTTCCAAGAATTATCAGCACTTTTGGCTCCTAAGGCAAGTGGCGCCTTGGGGCGGGGTTAAAAAAAGAAAAAAGCGACCGTTCCTGCCCTGAACCGCGCCATACTTGCGGAGGCCGCCGATGCGCGGTTTAGTTTTATATGCGGGATTTGGGTTCGAAAAAACCGCGGTGTCTCACGGGATCGCTGCTGGTGGCGCATCCGAGCATGCTGGATCCTAATTTTCGGCGCACGGTACTTTTCATTTCCGCGCACGATCCCGAAGACGGGGCGATCGGCGTCATTATTAATAGGCCACTGGACAAGAATGTGGCCGATCTCGTCACCGAAGTGCCGCCCCAAAACCTGGCCGATGTCCCGGTTTTTTTTGGCGGGCCGGTTGGTAACAATCAACTCATGCTGGCCGCGTTTGAATGGCACACCGGCAAAGGGCTGAAGATGAATCATCACACAATCAGTGCCGTTCCTGAGGCAGCGGACGATGCGCCGTCAGTTCGCGCGTTTTTGGGTTACGCGGGTTGGAGCGCCGGCCAGCTCGAGGCCGAGATGAAACAAAAAGCATGGATCGTTCAACGGCCGAACCGCGCCACCTTGAAATTCGAACGGTTGTCCCGGCTCTGGTTCGACATCATGAACAAACTCGGCCCGTGGTACCGGATGCTGGCCGCGGCCCCCGACGATCCGTCGCTAAATTAAGTGATCAGTGGCCAGTGACCAGTGATCAGAAAAAGCAGATGCAATTGCATTTTTAACTTGTCACTGGTCACTCAACACTGGTCACTTCTTTAGATGATCATTGGCGTTCCCAGGGAAATTAAAGAGCAAGAGCAGCGGGTCGCCTTACTGCCTTCGGCGGCAGACCAACTGAAACGGCGCGGCCATTCCGTCATCGTGCAAAAGAATGCCGGGGTCGGTTCGGGTTATTTGGATGACGAATACAAAAAGGCGGGCGCTGAAATCGTCGACTCGGCCGAGGAAGTTTTTAAGCGGGCGGAGATGATTGTTAAAGTGAAAGAGCCGTTGCCGGCGGAATTTCCACTATTACGAAAAGGCCAGATTCTTTTCACCTATCTGCATCTGGCCGCGAGCAAGCCGTTGACCGAAGCATTGTTGAAATCCGGAGTCACGGGGATCGCCTACGAAACGATCCAGGTGAACGGTCGCCTTCCGCTGCTTGAACCGATGAGCGAGGTCGCCGGCCGGATGTCAGTGGTGATGGGCGCGAACTTTTTGGCCAAACACAATGGCGGCAGCGGGGTGTTGCTCGGGGGCGTGCCCGGCGTGTTGCCGGGACGCGCCGTTGTCATCGGCGGCGGAACCTCGGGAGTAAACGCGTTGCGCATGGCCAAAGGTCTCGGCGCGGATGTCACGATTCTGGATATAGATGTCGAACGGCTGCGCTTTCTCGACCTGGCGATGGAAGATTTGCACACTCTCTATTCCAGCGAAGCAAACCTTAATTATCTCATGCCGGATTGCGATCTGCTGATCGGGGCGGTGCTGTTGCCTGGAGCCAAGGCGCCGAAATTGATCACCCGCGCGATGTTGCGAAAAATGAAACCGGGGAGCGTGTTCGTGGACATTTCCATCGACCAGGGCGGCTGCGCAGAAACGTCGCGGCCGACTACTCACGTCGATCCGGTTTATGTCGAGGAAGGGGTGACGCACTATTGTGTGGCGAATATGCCGGCTGCATATGCTCGCACCTCAACCCAGGCCCTCACCAATGTGACTTTGCGTTATGTGCAATTATTGGCTGATTGCGGTTTGAAGGAAGCGTGCCTGAAACAGCCCTCGCTCGCTGGAGGGATTAACACCCTCGACGGCAAGCTCACCTGCCAGGCGGTTGCGGAAGCGCACAGTTTAAAATACGAAGCGCCTTTTTAGTGTTATTGTCCCAACCGCGGAGACCCCGCGCTTCGATTCATCAATTAACCAAACGTGCCTATGAAAAAATATATTTGCGTACTTGCCAGCGTAGCGTTGCTCGCGGCTTGCGAACAAAAAACGGAAACTGTGACACCGGCGTCGCCGGCCGCTTCGCCCGAGTCAACGACCACCACCACAACAACAACGACAACGGAGTCTCCGTCCCCGGCGTCAACTCCTTAAATAATTAACACTCGCGTCCGTCAAAGCCTTACATGAACAAATACATCTGTCTTTTAATGGGGGCCGCGCTCCTGGCGGCTTGTGAGCAAAAGGAAACAACTGTCACGAATCCGCCGGGTGAGAAAAAGGAGAGCAACACGACGATCGTCAAAGAATCGCCGGCGCCTTCGACCAAGACCGAAACAAAAACCGACATTAACGTCACTACGTCCCCTTCTCCGTAACGCAGGGTACGTCGTTCTAATTCGCAAAGTCTTTCGCTCCATTTCGGTGGGCGAAAGACTTTTGCTGTACGGCAATTGTCATTCCGACCGAAGTGGAGGAATCTCTTACTATTGCCTGGCCTTGGTTTGACCAGAAATATTTAGAGATGTCTCGACTTCGCTCGACATGACAAAGGGAAGTCCCGCAAAACGCCTGACATTTCCCAAGCGCCGGCGATTAACCCGGGTTGCGGAATTCGACCGAGTGAAGCGAGCCGGCGACGCTCATCGGGGACACTTTCTGGTGCTCAGCGTGCTCTGGGTCGATAACTCTGGATTTCGGGCCGGCTTTGTTACTTCGCGCGCGGTGGGGCGGGCCGTTGCCCGTAATCGAGTGCGGCGCCGGTTGCGCGAGATCGTGCGCAAGCATCAGAACGAGATCGCGGATGGGTTCTGGATTGTTACGATCGCTCGCGCATCCGCGGCAAACGCAACCCACCCGGAGTTGGAAGCTGAATGGTTGCGTCTGGCTGGGCGCGCTTCTATCCTAGCCGCTTGATGCGCACCCTGATTCGCATTTTTATCCGAGCTTACCAAGTCACCCTTTCGCCGGTCCTGGTCGCCCTTGGCGGGCCCGGTTCGGGGTGCCGGTTTCACCCAACTTGCTCGGAATATTTTCTGCAGGCAGTTGACTCGCACGGGGCCGTGCGCGGAATTTTTTTGGGACTGAAACGAATCGCTCGATGTCATCCCTGGGGCGGCTCCGGTGAAGATCCGGTTCCGCTGGGAAGGCAGGCTAACCGTTGCGCGTGATTCTAAGTCACCAGAAGTTTTATGGACCGAACCGCATGGATCGCTGTTACCCTTTGCACACTTGGCTTGATCGGCTGGTATCTGTATATCGGCAAGCAAAGCCAGCAGTTGAAGCAGCAACAGCAGCAACAGCAGCAACAGCAGCAACAGCAGCAACAACTTGCGGTCACCGCTTCGCCCACACCATCCGTTGCAACTAGCGGATTAGCGGCTCCGACATCGTCGCCCGTGGCGGCTCCGGCTGCGAGCGCAACCCCGGCAGCGCAACCAACTCCCGAATTCGCAGAGAAAACCGAGACGCTACGCAATGATGATGTTGAACTTCACCTGACGAACCGTGGGGGCGGGATCCGCGACGCTGTTTTGTTGAATCACATCGCCCAGGACGATCAAAGAGTCGTTATCAATTCAAAAGATCAACCGCCGATCGGCGCGTTGGTCGAGCAGCCGAACACGCCGCGTTTCGAAGAATTTAATATGAGCCGCGAACCGGACGGCGGAATCAAATGCGAACGGTCAGCCGACAACGTTATCATTCGTAAAAAGTTCTTCTTTCCGCCGAGCAAGGAGAAGAAAGATAATTTTCTGGCCGAGATGGACGTCGATGTGGTGAACGGCGGGGCCCAGCCTTATTCGAATCCCGGCTATTTTGTGTCGCTTGGCTCCGCGGCGCCCATTCATCCCAGGGACTACTCTTATTATACCCGATTGGTTTGGTGCCTGGATGGCAAGGCCAAAGGCGTTGACGTAAATTGGTTCGGCGGCGGCGGCGGCGTTTTAGGGATTGGTGCGCGGGCAGCGCAGCCGTTTTATCAACAGGACCTTGCCAACGCCGATTGGGCCGCGGTCAGCGATCAGTTCTTCACTACCCTGATTGCGTCTCTAACTGCGAAAGCAAATGGAGTGTGGGGACGGCGCTTCGATATTTCGCCTGAACAAAAAATGTTTGGACTCACCGGCGCTTTGCGCATGCCGGCGTTCCAATTGCCGCCCGGCCAGACCTACAACGCTCGCTTTGAAATTTGGGCCGGACCGAAAATCTACCACCGCCTCGCCCGCCTCGATCACAACGAAGGCGAGATCATGGACTTCGGAATATTCAAGATCGTGAGTCAGTTCCTGCTGAACTTCCTGAACTGGCTCCACGGTTTTCTCGGCTCCTACGGCTGGTCCATTCTCGCACTTACCGCCGTTGTGAAAATCGTGCTCTGGCCGTTGCAGGGTAAAGCGAACAAGTCGATGCGGCGGATGGCGCTGTTGAATCCGAAAGTCCAGGAATTGCGGGACAAATACAAAGACGACCCGACCCGGATGAACCAGGAAGTGATGAAGCTCTACAAGGATTACGGAATCAATCCGGTGGGCGGCTGTTTGCCGATGATGATTCAAATCCCGATCTTCTTCGGTCTGTTCAAAATGCTCGGCCAGGCGGTTGAGCTGCGAAACTCGTCGTTTTTGTGGGTGAAGGATTTGTCGCAACCGGACACCGTGGCGCATTTGTTCAACGTCCCGATCAACGTCATTCCGCTGTGCATGGCCGCGAGCCAGATCTGGTTGATGGCGATGACGCCGAAGACGGGCGATCCCACCCAGCGCAGAGTGATGATGTTTACCCCGCTGATCTTTTTGTTTATCTGCTACAATTTTGCCGCGGCTCTGGCATTGTATTACACCACACAGAATCTTTTCAGTATCGTGCAATTCTATTACAACAAACGACAACCGGTGCCGACGCTGGAGAAAGTGCAGCCGGCCGGGAAACGCAAATGATGACGCCGAAAGAATTACTCGACACCATTCTCGGTTTTCTCGGCTTCGTGGTTGAGATTGAGGAATCGCAAAACGAGGCCGGCAATCTGGTATTGCAGGTTTACACCGAGGAAAGCCGGCGATTGATCGGGCGCGACGGCGAAACCCTGGAAGCGATCCAGTTTTTGCTAAATCGGTTGCTTCAAACGAGGGACAAGGACGCGCCAAAGGTTGTGGTCGATTGCGAGATGTACCGTTCAATGCGCGAAGACCGAATTGTGCAGCGCGTTCGGGGCTTGGCCGAACGCGTCCGCGCCACCGGACGATCGCTGCAATTGGAACCGATGAACTCGTACGAGCGCCGCATCGTCCACAACGCGTTCAAGGACGATCCGGACATTGCCACCTGGAGCCCGTCGGATTCGGCGCGGATCAAACAGATCACCCTGTTGAAGCGCCAGTCCAAGAACGAACCGTCGGAGAAACAGCCCGCCAGCAAAGAATAAGGGGGCTCGCGCTGTCCAGCGCAATCAAACGCGTTCAGGAACCGTTCCGCCTAGCCTTAGAGCGCGCGGCTTTCGTCATGAAAATAGCCCAGCGCTAAAACGCTGGGCTATTATCGTCGCGCGCCGAAATGTTCACCTAGCCTTCGAAACGCGCGGCTTCCTTTATCACGCCGGCTTTCACTTCCGGTCGCCAGCGAAACTTTTTCAAAATCGGGTTCGGTTTTCCCTCGACGGCATCGGCTGTGATTTCACCGAGGACGGGCGCAAACTTAAATCCGTGACCGCAATCGCCGGTCGAAATGACCAGGTTCGGCCGCTTCGGGTCCGGCGCGATCCAAAGATCGCCATCGTTGGTATCGCAATACATGCAAATCCGGGTGTAAACGATCGGCGCGTCCGCGAGCGAGGGAATGGTCGATCGTAAAAATGTGCGCAGGCCCTTTTCTTCGTCAGTGGTGACCACGCGCTCGGCTGAATCCGGCGACATTTCGCGTCCACCTCCGTGGTTGGCGATTTTCACGACACCCTGATTCAATGGAAATCCGTAGAACCCCGTCGTCGAGATGTCCGCACCAAAAAATGGGAATCGCTCGGGTAGAAAAAGTTCCGGCCTCGGCGGTTTCAAATGAAAAACGGGATGTCCGGTCGCCCGGAAAAACGGCTTCGTATCTTCCAGCAAGTACGGCGTCCACGCTCCGGCGGCGATCACAACGGCGTCTGCCCTGATTTTGTAGGGGAAGCCGTTGGCTTCCCGCAGGACGCTAACAGCGTCCCCTACAGAATTCTCGACTATGACTCCTCTGGCGCAATTGTCGCCGTCGTCGATCCCGATGACGTTCGCGTGCTCGCGCAATTCGACGCCGATCGATTTTGCGTAATCAACCAACGTCGCGACCACGCGACCGCTTTCCGCAAAACCGGCCTCCGGATCGAAAAAGCCGTCATGAAATCTTTCCTGGGCAAACGCCGGGAAACGTCGATGAAACTGCGTCGCCTCGAACCGCTCGAATGGATGTCGATGCTTTTCCAGCACCCGCGCGCTTTCGTATTCGAAATCGCCCGGACGCATCGGTTGCTGGCAAACGAACAACACTCCGGTTTCATGGTAGAGCTCGGTCCCGAATTTTCTGTTCCACTCGCGCCAGATCGGGATGCTGCGTTCGGCCAGCGCGGTGTAATCCTCGTCCGGACCGTAGGCAGCCCGGACCGCTTTGCTGATATCGGTGGAAGCAGCCAGCGGATAGGGGATGGGGCCCGGATCGACCAGAATAACTGCGTGTCCGCGATTTTTTAACTCGATCGCCGCGGTGACACCGCTAATCCCAGCTCCGACGACGATTATCTTCAACGATTAGTCGCGAGCAGCTTGGAGTTTACGGTCTTCGCGGCCGCTGTCCGATACTGCCGAATCCGCTTCAATTCCTCGCGCGACGCGTCCGATTTGGCAGTTTGCGCGGCTAATTTCGTATAATATTCCTGCGCGCGTCCTTTATCGCCAGTTTGTTCCGCGGCCAGCGCCGCGCCGTACAATCCTCTGAATCGACCAGGATAAATCTTGAGGGCGGCTTGAAATGCTTCCGTCGCTTCGGCCGGTCGGCCGCGTTCCAGCAACAGATCCCCGAGTTGCTCGCGGATTGGAACCAGCGCGCCGGGCGACACGGGATGTTTACCCAGACTATCTTCCGAATCGGCAGCCTGACGCAGCATCTCAATCGCTTCGTCCTTTTTGCCTTCACCGTAAGCGACCCATGCCGAGGCGGCCTTGATTTGCAATTCCAGGTGTCGCTTGAAGTAATCAAACTTCGCTTCCTTTGTGGCGTCACGGAGTTGCTGCATCCGGGCAATAGCTTTGCGCGCACCATCCAAATCGCCCGTATGCGCTCGACCGAGCGCGTGAGCGTATTCAATCAATCCTTCCATGAATGGAAACGATGCCCAATGAGGCACTTTCGGAATTTCCAATGCCGCCGCGCTGCGCCAATCCTTGCGCTCCAGGGCGTAGCGCGCGGGAATTGATGCGAGCGCATAAGCCGCGGTGAATTCCAATTCCGGATTCGTCTTTCGGACTTTTCCCGCCCAATCGACGATCTCTTTCGCTTTTCCGTCCTCTGCCTGCTGCAAATAGGAGTAAGCCAGGTAGTCCCGGGCGTGCAATTCTTCCGATTCGGTCGCTTCGCGATGTCGCATCACTGCGTAGGCGCGCGCGGCGTCCGCTGCAGCCCGATTCGACGCGACCGATTCATCCCACATTCCCAGGCGCGTGAAGATGTGCGAGGGCATGTGCAGCGCGTGCGGAACCCAAGGCGCGATCGAGCCGTAGCTTTGCGCAGCAGCCAAGCCGCGTTTTGCGAGCGCCGGATAATCGTAGCAGTGAATCAAGTAATGAACGACCCCCGGATGATTTGGATTCTCTTTCCACAACTTCTCCAGCAACGTTGCCGCTTCGAGTTGTTTGGAAAGTGTGGTGTCGGTCGGCGTCGCATAACCAACCGCCAGCACCGCGAAGGCGTAAAACGTTTCAACTTCGAAATCGTTCGGAAACTTCTCGTAGAGCTGTCGCATTGCCTTTTCGTAGGCCACGACGCGGTCACGCGGTCCGACCGGTCCGTGACACGATTGCCCAACTTCGGAAGGCGCCGAACTGTCTGGAGTGTTGTAATAAACATGCAGAGCGTTGATGAATCCGCGTTCGCGGTCCGTCTTCGCTCCGATTTTCATCGCCTGGTCAATCGCGGCTTTGCCCGCGGTCATTTCGTCGGGAATGGGCGGCGCCCAGATTGGATGCCACCAGGTCATTGCAATTCCCCACTGCGCCATCGCACATTTAGAGTCTTGCTCGGCCACGGAAGTAAAAGCGCGTCGGGCTTCTTCGTAAAAAAACGAATGAAGAAGTGCGATACCGCGAGTGAACTCGGGTTGCGCTGCTGTTGTGCAGCTCACCGGGAAATCGACTTTTCCGGTTCCGCGCAAATCTCCCGGTGTCGGAACGGATGCGCCTCGAACAATCCCAACACTAATTATGAATAGCGCAACGAATACTCGGGCCAGACGCGATTGA
Organism: uncultured Verrucomicrobiae bacterium; assembly: GCA_963817335.1. GTDB lineage: Bacteria > Verrucomicrobiota > Verrucomicrobiia > Chthoniobacterales > UBA10450 > AV40. The sequence continues at coordinate 1,443,269 of CAWFNX010000005.1, forward strand.
AGCACCGGTTAGATTCTCACGCCTGCGGTTAGGCGGCAAACTGGAATACGATCTTGCCGCTGCGTTTGTCCCGCATCGCGTGGGTTGCGGCTTCTTTGGCTTGATCGATTGAATACGATTTTTCGACTTTCGTTTTCAACAAGCCGCGCTTCGCCATATCGAAAAGCGGATTAAACGCGGCCATCCGTTCGGCCGGCGTGGCGTGGTCGTACCAATGGTTGATCCAGATTCCGCGAAACCGGAGGTCTTTGAAAATCAAAAGCCCAGTTGGGATTTTTAGTGGTTGCATACTCATCGCGCCGAAGCTGATCAAAGTCCCGCTGAAAGCCAGACAGTTGGCCAGATGCAATGCGCTGTCGCCGCCCACTGAATTCAATCCCAAACGAATCGGCGCGGCGCTCGTCGCGGCTTTCACCTCGTCCCGAAGTTTTTCATGATCGACCAAGACAATGTCGCCGCCCTCAGCGCGGAGCTCATCGATCAATTCCGGGCGTCGCACGATGTTGATCGTTTTGAAGCCGAGCTCGTGCGCGATCTGAATCACGGCCCGGCCAACCGCCGAATTCGCTGCGTTTTGAATCACCCAGTCGCCGCGAGCGAGATCCACATAACCGTGCAGCAATCGCCACGCAGTTATCGGGTTAATTTTCAACATCGCAGCATGAACCGGATCGATTTCTGGCGGAACGGCCACGAGGTCGCTCGCTTTCACGGCGACTGCTTCGCGCCATGTGCCAATGTTGTGGGGCAAAATGACCAGCGTGCCTTTCGTGATCGTTGAAACATTGGCGCCGACCTCGACGACGATTCCCGAGCCCTCAAATCCGGGAATCGCCGGAACTTCGCGCCGGGCCGGATATTTTCCTTCGATCGCGTTGATGTCCGCGGGATTTACCGGCGCTGCGCGCATTGCGACGACTGCTTCGTCGGCTGCCGGCTTCGGCCACGGCTCCGTCTTGATTTGCAAAACGTCTGCCGGTTTTCCGTGTGTTTCGTAAACAACAACCTTTATAGTTTTGTTCATCGATGAATTCGGCGCCGCATCCTCAGCCGGTTACGGGAAGTCTGCAAACAGGCGCGCGGGTTGCGTTGGTCGGACTTCTCATCAACATCGCGTTGGCCACGATTAAAATCGCCGCCGGTTTGTTCGGCAACGCTTATGTCCTTATCGCGGATGGAATCGAATCGGCGTTGGACGTCGGCGGTTCAGTCATCATTTGGGGCGCGTTGAAATTTGCCGCGCGTCCGCCGGACGCGACCCATCCTTACGGCCACGGGAAAGCGGAACCATTCGCAGCCATGGTCGTCTCGATCCTCGTAATTGCGGCTGCGCTCGGCCTGGCTATTTCCAGTGTGCGCGAACTCTTTCTTCCTCGTCACGCGCCGGCTCCGTTCACACTTGTTGTTCTTATCGCAGCTGTTGTGACGAAGGAAATCATGTTCCGGTACGTTGTCCGAATCGGGCGAAACGCCGAAAGCACGGCGATTCAGACCGACGCGTGGCATCATCGGACCGACGCCATGACTTCGATCGCTGCCTTTATCGGCATTTCGGTCGCTTTGATTGGCGGTGATGCCTGGCAAAGCGCGGATGACTGGGCGGCGCTTTTCGCGTGCGCGTTAATCGCTGCAAACGGCTATCGTCTTCTTCGTCCCGCGCTTTACGAGATTCTCGACACCGCGCCACGCGGCGAAATTGTCGATGTCGTGCGCGACGCTGCGCGATCGGTGCCGGGCGTAGTCGAAGTCGAGAAGCTATTTATTCGCAAAATGGGCTTGAGTTTTTATGTCGATCTTCACGTAAAAGTGAACGGCGATATTTCCGTGCGCGAAGGCCATCATATCGCGCACGAAGTGAAACGGGCGATCCAGGAAAGTGACCGGCGGACTGCCGACGTCCTGGTTCACGTCGAACCCGCAGAAAATCTGTAGGGGGACGCTGTTAGCGTCCCGTTTCTAGAATGGGAAGCAAACTGCTTCCCCTACAAATTCTGAACCAACTCGACAATCGCATCGGTTAAATTAGAGCGAACGCGCGCGATTCTCCCGGAAAACTGGAAGAGCGGTCCGATTGAACCTGGATGTCTTAATAGATATGCAAACAGCCGGCGATAACTTGTTCGTTGGCGTTCGACGTCGAACAACACGCTTGGCGGTGCTGGAAATGGTTCAGATTGGGTGTCGCTAATTGCCCGAACCGACAACAATGGAATGCCATGGGCTTTGCAAATTTCGAAAATCGATCCGGTTTCCATGTCCACCGCCGCAGCGCCGGACGCCCGCGCGATTTCATTTCGGTGGGCCAGCGAATCGACGATCGATGTCGACGTGAAAAGTTTCACGTCGCGCGGTTTTCGATCGCTTAAGATCCGCTGAGCGGCCATCCGCAGTTCGCGATCTGAAAAATTCTCCGCGAGAATCAGGTCGCCAACTTTCAATTCATCGGCAACCGCGCCGGCAAAACCGGAGGTGATGACCATTCGTGGTCGGGCTTTGTGGAGCAACGCCTCGAGTCGATCGCTACAGTTCTGTGCCCCGACTCCAGTGTGCGCAATAGCAACGGTGTGACGGTCGATCTTCCCCAAAATGAAACCGCCTTCGTCTCGAGCTTCGCGGAGGTGACGGCGAAGATCCGAGCTTTCGGTCGGAAGCGCGAACGTGATCGCGATCATTGCGCGCTGGAAATGCGCACCTGGAGAATCATTTTTTCGCCGGTTGTCGGTGGTGGTGGCGGCTCAGTTCCACCGAGACGGGAAAGTGCTTCACGAAAATCGTTCACCCGGCTGGAGGGTATCTCTGCGAAAATCAGGATGCCTTGGTCATTGTCCAGGCCCTTGGCGGCGGAACCACCGACTGCCTTTGATTCATCGATAACTCTGTTCGCGAGTTTCTGTTGGTCGGAAGCCGGCGCAATCATTTTAATTTCTTCGACATCCAAACGTGGTGTTGGCAAGGCAATCGCTGCCGTCTGGGACAGACTTTGCGCGAGCTCGGTTCGGTTTTGTTCGGTCCGTTCTCGCGCGTGCTGTTTGTTCTTCATGAAGAAGATCGCGTAAATGCCGAAAGCGACGTTGAGGCCCACGAGCACGATAAAAACGCTCATGATCCTTCGGGCCAGGACGGCGCCGCGTTCCGAGATCGGTTCCGCATCAGCGGTCCCAACAATCTCGCGCGAATCGCCCATCTGGGCGTGAATTTGCCGCGCCACCGCCAGTTCCCGTCGCGCTTCCGGATCGGACATGAAGCGCTCTTCCAATTCGGCGCGTTCGTTAGGTGACAATTTGCCGTCCAGATAATCGAATAGCTTGTCCGGGTTCATCTTTTGCCTCGGACAGGGTGCCGCGACACCTCTCGGCGCGCAATCGGGAAGTCGCCCGGAAATGGGCGAAAGGTGGCCCGATTTGCGCTTTCCCCTCGTGAGGTCGAGTAAATCCGTCGTGGGCAAATATGGTCAAGGGAGGATCCACGCAGGGGGTTGGCGTCGTCGCGCGTTAATCGCGCTTGGGATTTTTTGCGTTTTGCTCCTGATCCTGCACCGACCCCTCTTATTATATATTGGTCGCAAAATCGCCCTCCACTACGCGGCCAAGGAGCACTTGAAGATCGAGTTCCGCCTCGAAGGAAGCGTTTTCACAAACCTGACTGTAAGAAATTTGCACGCCGCGCCGACCGGGCCTAGCGACGTGGAATCAGTCGACGCCGACTTTGCCCGCGTTGATTACGGACTATTCACCCTGTTGCGACATGGAATTTCGAATGCGCTCGGAAATGTCGAAGTGCGTTCGGCGCGCATCGTATTGAATCCAGCGAAGGTGCCATTGCGACCGCGCCCGCCGAATCCCGAGAAGAAAATCGAGTTGCCGGACATTTTTCCGGAACGCGTCCACATTTCCGACGCGACCATTGTCGTCCGCAATCGGCCCCACGATTTTATCGCTGAACATATTGACGTTGATTTGGGCCCGAAACGCTCCGGTCAAATTAAAGTCGCAAAGCTCCAACTGGTGGGCGATCAAACCTGGTTAAATCTGTCGGCGCCCGCGACCTACTCGAACCGCAATCTCGTCGTGCACGATATCATCCTTGCGGACAATGAGCGATTTCGGTCGATCAATTTCGATGCCTCGCAAATAAGTGACCGAAAGTTAGCGATCAATTTTGATTACGCGATCGCAGACGGACATCTATCCGGGGCGATGGTTTTGCGCGAGGCGCAAGCTTCGCTCGATACGAAAGTCAGCCTTCGGGGAGCGAATATTCCGCTCAATGCAATCAACAAATTCGCAGCATTGCCCGAAGGTTGGATGAGCGGGAGCTTCCAAAATTTAGATGTCGATCTTCGCGGATTGCTGAGTTCGCCGGTGACTTGGAGCGGAAGTGCAAACGCGGAGGTGAGCAACTTTCGCCAGGAGCAATCATCGTTCGACCACGGAGTTTTTAAGTTCTCGGCGAAAAACGGGGTCGCCACTTTGCAATCGGCCGACATTCAGCAGGCCAAAAATCAAATTCATCTCCGAGGTTCGAGTGAATTGCCGCGAGATATTGATGATCTTAACCGCGCCCCGACCGTTTTTTTTCTCGGTGCAAGTCTTCCCGATTTGGGGCAAATCTCGGCAGCGCTTCCGCAAAAAATCACCGGTTCAGCCGAAGTTAGCGGAAAGCTTAATATCAAGAATGCGATCGTGAATGGCGATCTCGCGTTGACCTCGCCAAGAGTAGAATTTTCCAATGGAGGCTCGGCAAATCTAAAAGCGACGGTGAATTTTTCGAAGAAGCTTTCGCCAGCTAACTCGGACAAGCCATGGTTCGACAATATCGTTTCCGATGTCACGCTCGCTGCTTCCGACATTCGGTTTCGGGATTTCGTCGCCGATTCGATGGAAGGGTCGCTTCACATTAAGGACGATCTGGTCACGTGCGATCGTTTGGCCGTTACCCGAAAACAAAACCAATTCGCCTTCAGCGGTGATTATCGTTTGCCGAAAGATCTGGCCAAGGCCTCGGAGCAACCGGCCAAGCTGGATATTTCGTTGAGCGCTCCGGAACTGGCCGACTATTGGGTCGCGAATTCGCCGGACAAAATAACCGGACCTGTCCAGGGAAGTGGCCAGATCGAATGGAAAGATGGGGTCGCCAACGGGCGGTTATCGATCTTCGGCGCGAACCTTCGCCTGCGCGACCTGGTCTTTCCGCAACTAAACGTGCAATGCGAGATTTGGAACAGCGTCGTTTATTTGAACGACGTCAGCGCGAAATTAAACGAGCAGGATTTCGTCACCGGCAATGCAATTTTCGATTTGGGCCGCTCCCATCGCTACAGCGGCAAATGGCAGGCAAACATTTCGGATCTGTCAAAGCTCCGCCCGCTTCTGCGGACATTCGGAAATCAAAATGAGCTCGGCGGTTCCCTCGTCGTGGCTTGGGAAGGCAGCGGTGACGCCGTCGCGTTCAAGAAATCGGGGCAATTAAAGTTAGCGCTGGACAATGGCCGCTACGGCAACGCCCGTTCCTTGCAGGCCCACGCGGACGCGACCTATTCCGCGGAAGACCTCGATATTCCGACGATTCTTCTGCGCAGCGACAAAATGTATTTCCAGGCGATCGCCCGCGCCCGGGGCGACCGACTCGAGATCAGCAAAGTCGAGCTCGACCAGGGCCAGGCGAAATATGCCGGCGGTTACATTTCGATTCCATTCGTTTGGAAAAATCTTGGCACGGATTCGCCACTGCTTCCGTCTGACGGAAAGGTGACGGCGACATTTCAATCCGAGAACCTCGACATTAAAAAACTTTTTCAGGACGTCGGGCTCAAGCCGGCCGCGTCCGGTTCGTTGAATGTGAAATTCGACGCCAGCGGAACCTTGGCGGATTTGAATGCGCGACTCGACGTCCAGATGCGCGATTTGCGGAGCCTCAGCCTGGAAAAGTTCGAGCCGGCGTCCCTCGATCTGACCGCGCAAACTAAAGGCAAGGCATTAACGATCAGTGGAAAATTGCAGCAGGCGAAAATTCAGCCGCTGGAGCTGATTGCGAATTTCCCGTTCGATGTTCCGAAAATCGCGGATCAGGGAAAATTGCCGGACGACACGCCGATGAACGCCAAACTGCGATTGCCGCGCAGTTCGGTGAATTTCTTGAGGCAGTTCGTTCCCGGCGTGCAAGAACTGGACGGAGACGCGGCGCTTGATGTCGATATTCGCGGAACTGTTGGGAAACCAGTCCTGACTGGAAGCGGCGATATGACAATTAATGTCGCGCGCATGACCGATCCGACGCTGCCGGCGGTGCAAAATTTCAAGGCTCGCCTCAATTTTGCGAACAACGCTCTGACCGTCGAGCAATGCCGGGGCGAACTTTCCGGCGGGCATTTCACCGTGACCGGCGGCGTAACTTTCCCGACGTTACGAAATGTGGAATTGAATTTGGCGTTGAAGGCAGACAGCGCGCTGATCGCGCGAAACGAGACGCTCACCGCGCGGGCTGATGCCGACATCAAAATTGTCGGACCCTTAACCGCCGCGCAAGTCAACGGCACGATCGCGATCACGAACAGTCAGGTTCTCAAGAATCTGGATTTGATGCCGATTGGATTGCCCGGCCGGCCTGCGCCGAAACCGCCGTCGTCGCGTCCGGACTTTTCCATTCCACAGCCGCCGCTTCGCGATTGGAAGCTCGACGTGACAATCAAGACAAAGGACCCAGTCCTTCTTCGCGGGAACCTCGCGAATGGAAAAGCGATCAGTGATCTGCACCTGACCGGAACGGGCCTGCACCCGGCCTTGGACGGTTATGTGCGGTTGGACAATGTCGACGCTACATTACCATTCAGCCGGCTCGAAATTTCGTCCGGCTTTCTTTACTTCGATCCGTCCGATCCGTTGAACCCGAAGATGGACATGCACGGTCGATCAGTCATCCGCGATTACACGATAAACGTTTACATTTACGGAACGACGCTCGCGCCGCAGGCGATTTTCAGCAGCGAACCGCCGCTTCCGCAGGAAGAAATCATTTCTCTGCTTGCAACAGGCACGACCCGGGAGGAATTAAGTGGAAATAATAACGTGCTGGCCGGACGCGCAGCCATGTTGCTCGTCCAACAGCTCTATCGAAAAGTTTTTAAGAAAGGGCAGGGGACGCAGAGCAGCTCAGTCTTCGATCGATTGGATTTGGATGTGGGAACGGTGGATCCTCGAACTGGGCAGCAGCAGGCAACTGCGCGCTTCAAGATCAACGACCAGTTCGTGCTCCTCGGAGATCTCGGCGTTGGCGGCGATTATCGTGGCATGGTCAAATATCTGATTCGATTCCGGTAATGCGTCGATTCTGTTTCATTTTCTTTTGCAACTTCGTTGCCGCGTTTCAGTTGCTGGCCCAAGGCGCAGTCGACGTTCCGCGAGCGGAGGAAAAGCAAAAACAGCAGAACGCGATCGCGAAAGCGCAGGAAAAACGCGCGCAGTCGAGCACGAACGTAGAGTTCACGGGTCAGCAGGCGTTCAGTGAAAAGGATCTGCGCTCGGCTGTTAAAGAACAATTGACCACGCTTGATCAGTTCGGTCTGACTTCGGCTCGCGCCGACGATCTCGCATTTTTCATCGAGGTTTTTTATCACAAGCACGGTTACACCAAGGCCACAGTGCGTTACAAAATCGAAAGTCGCGATCGCCTGCGATTGGAGATCAACGAAGGCGCGTTGATGTCGCTCGGCACCATCACCTTTCAAGGCAACGAACACGAACCGGCCAAGAAGTTGTTTGAGTTCGTGGTTGGTCCGACCCGGCAGCGTTATTCCAAATTGCAGCGCACGTTGCCTTTCGTCGCCTCCGACATTCAGGAAGGCGCCGACCTTGTCCATCGTCTCTACATTGCGGAAGGCTTTCTCGACTCCACGGTCGATCCACCGCGCTACACGTTTAATAACGAAGCTAACCGGGTGGACGTCACAATTCCGATCCGCGAAGGCCGCCAATATTTTTTCGGCGATGTGACGTTCCGCGGCGAGACCATCTACGGCGCGGACGCGTTGCGGGGACAGCTCGAGGATTTGTTGAACCAACCTTTTACCGATGCTCGCGTGGCTGACATTCCACGGCGGCTCCAGGCTTATTTCAAGTCCCGCGGTTATTATGAAGTGAAAATCGAGGCTACCGCGGAACCGGAGCGAAAGAGCGGGGCCAAGATCCCGGTCCAGGTCGCGGTTTCACCGGGCCAGCTTTATCATTTTAGCGGTGAAGTTTTCGTAAGCGGTCTGACTCGATTGAATCCGAGTTTCGTTCAGAAACGTTTCACCAGGCTGAAAGGCAAGGTCTATAGTCCGGAGGCTCTCGACGACAGATTTCGCGCCCTGATGAAAACGGGCCTGTTCAGCGTCCTTAAAATTGAACCGACGCCAATCGCCGATGAAGAACAGCTGCTGTTGAATATTTCGGCCGAGGAAGCCAAGAGCAAGGAAGTTGGGTTCTCTCTTGGCTACGGGACGTTTGAAGGCGGAATTGTTGGCGCGCAATTTCGCGAGCGCGATTTGTTTGGATACGGGCGACCCATCACGATGGCGGTGGAAGTTTCGCAACGCAGTTACAAAGGCGAGTTCATTTACGAAGATCCGTTTCTGTTCGATACCGATTTCTATTTTAGAAATCGCGCTGCTGCGTTCACTTTCGAATACGACGGTTACTCCAAGTTCGAAATCGGCGACCGGATGGAGCTGAGCCGAAAGCTCACCAAGCAATACGAAGTCGGTTTGGTTTTTGCCCCCCGCCACGTCGAAATCACCAGCACGACGATTGCCAATCGTTTTCTGGGCGACACTTCTTATTTCGTAAATTCACTCGGTTTCACCCAGACCCTCGACTTGCGCGAAAGTCCGCTGGTCGCGCCGCGCGGATTCCTTTTCAACAACACTCTGGACGTCGCGTCGACCGCGTTCGGCAGCGAAGTCCAACTGATTCGCGGCACCGGGCGCGCTGCTTACTTTTTGCCGTTCGGTCCGAAGTCGTTGACGCCCGGAGTGGTCGAGGATCCAACCGGGCCGGCATTGAAGCGCTGGTTTCAGCAATCATCGCTCGCTTTTGGCGCGCGGATTGGGATCGTTCACTCACTCAATAATTCTGGTCCCGACGAACCGACCACCTTGCCTATCGACGAGCGGTTTTTTAATGGCGGCGCCACCAGCGTGCGTAGTTTCGGCGAGCGCGATCTCGGGCCGCACGATCCAAAAGGGAATCCGATTGGCGGGGAGTTTTATACGATCTTCAATGTCGAGTACACCTTTCCGATTTATGGCGAGCTCCAGGGCGCGACATTTTTCGACGCCGGAAATCTTTTGCCGACCTCCGAAGAACCGGGCCTTGACGAGATGCGTTACGCGCTCGGACTGGGGTTGCGCTATAAATTGCCGATCGGTCCAATTCGGCTCGATTACGGATGGAATCCCGACCGCCAACCGGGCGAAGATTTCGGCGCGTTTCACTTTAGTTTCGGCTTTGCGTTTTGAATCAATCTACGCCCGGCCGCCAACCAAAATAGTGCTCCGCACCCGAACAACGTCGAAATCGCAGGCTCGGGGACGTGGACAAAGTTGAATGTTACTTGTTCGCCACCCTGCACGATTTGATAGGCGCTGGCGACCACCCTTTCAAAACCGAAAATGCCGTCCGGTGCGCCGGGCGGAACAGCGGTGTTGTAAAAGAGTGCGCTAGCTGTGTCGAATTCTGTTCCATCGGCAACGGCCAGGACAAGTTGCGGCGAAGCGGAATCGAGCGCTTTGGTTATCGAAAATTGGTTGGCGGTTAATGAAAATGAACTGAGCTGCATCACCCCTGGATGGCCAGGAGTCGAGCTCGCGCCGATGATCCCCGGCAGTTCCAGAAACATCGAGATTGGGTTTGTCGCCACAAAGCCGTCAAGCTCGGTGGTGCCGCCTCCTTGGATTTGATAACTGCTGGCCACGACATTCTGAAAGACTAACGCCGAGTCTGGCGGTCCCATCGGATTCGAGTCATAGAGCAATGCCGAGGCGGAAGGAAAGACCGTTCCCTTGGCTACCGCGTTAGTGATTTGTGGCGAAGCCAAGTCGATACTTTTCGTGATCGCAAAATGATTGGGCGTAATTTGCAATGATTGAATTTCCATCGAGCCGGGATAACCGGGCGTCGATTGTTCGCCCACGATGCCGGGAACCTGTAGATAAAGCGAAGCAGCCGACGCGACTGCTGGTGCCACGCAAAACAATACTAACCACGCCGCCGTGGTTGCGAAAAAGCTCATCCCTTGCTTTCGGACTGAGTCCACACCGCTTTCATAGCGAAGCGCCGCGGTCGGGGCAACACTTCACTTTGGCTTTGCGTTTTAACGGAACCCGCCAATCGCGCGAATTAACGCCAATAAAGTTTCCCTCCGATTTCTGAGAAATTATCCGTGTGATTAGCGTCATTCGCGGGCACATTTCGGTTTTCTAGAGAATGGAACGACAAGAACCAGATCGACAACCACCGGGCGATACGCCGCCTGAAGTTTTCCGCCGGCAACTCCGCGAGGTCGCGGACTGGATTGCCGATTTTCGCGAGAAAATTGGCGAGCGTCCCATTTCCAGGCAGATCCAGCCGGGCGAAATTCTTTCCCAACTCGACCGCGATGCGCCGGAGAAGGGCGTCGATTTCGAAAAGATTTTTGCTGACATTGACCGAGTGATCGTTCCCGGCATCACCCACTGGGCTCATCCACAATTCATGAGCTACTTCGGATGCACGACCACGAACCCTGGCATCCTCGCAGAGGCGATTACCGGGGCGCTGAATGTCAACGCGATGACTTGGCGCACGGCTCCCGCCGCGACCGAATTGGAAACGCTCGTGCTCGACTGGTTGCGACAATGGTTATGGTTGCCTGACGAATTCGCGGGTGTGGTCTATGACACGGCTTCGACGTCAACCATGCACGCGTTGGCGACGGCGCGTGAACGAATCGCTCCGGATACTCGAAGAATCGGAATGACGGGGCGCAATCTGCCGCGTTTTCGAATTTATGCTTCCGACCAGGCGCATAGCTCGATCGAAAAAGGAGCAATCGCTCTCGGGATTGGCGAAGAAAATGTGAAACGGGTGCCGACAGATTCGGAATTTCGGATGGACATCTCCGCATTACGCGAAGGAATTGCTCAGGATCGGCAACAACATTTCCAGCCGATGGCGGTCGTCGCCACGGTCGGGACCACGTCAACGGCGAGCGTCGATCCCGTTCCGGACATCGCGAGAGTTTGTCACGACGAGAAAATGTGGCTGCACATTGACGGCGCATACGGCGCCGGACTGGCGGTGCTGCCAGAATGCAAGTGGGTGACCGCGGGATGGAGCGAAGCGGATTCAATTGTGGTAAATCCGCACAAGATGCTTTTTGTTCCGCTGGATTTCAGCGCGCTTTACCTGCGCGATATCGGAGAATTGCGCAGACTCTTCGCGCTGGTGCCGGAGTATTTGCATTTGCGCGATCCTGTCGGCGCCGAAATTAATTATATGGATTACGGCGTCCAGCTCGGCCGCCGTTTCCGCGCGTTGAAGGCGTGGGTCGTCTGGCGTTCATTCGGTCGCGAAGGAATGGCGGCGACAATCAGAGAGCACCTTCGTCTGGCAAAACTATTTGCCGGGTGGGTTGGAAGCGATAAACGATTCGAGCTCGCGGCGCCGGTCGTGATGCCGGTGGTCTGTTTTAGGTTTGTGGGTAGGGACGGACCGCCGGGCCGTCCGCGGACATCGCAGCGCGATGTCCCTACCATCGCGAAGGCGGACCTCAGTGCGCTGGATGCGTTGAATTCCCAAATCGTTGAGCGAATCAACGCATCGGGCCGCGTCTACATCACCCAGACAAAGTTGCGCGGCCGCACGGTGATGCGGATCGGTCTGGGGAATGTTCTGACAACCGAAGATCACGTCCGACGGACGTGGGAATTGATTCAGGAAACCGCTGAAGGTAGTGGCGGTTCACCGAACCCCCATGGCGATTGAGGTCAATCGCCTCTACCTATCAGAAATCACTTGGCGGGCGGACGCGAATCCGTAAATTGGCCGCCCACCCATGATCAAAATTCTCCGCAAACATCGCAATTGGCTCATGATCGTAATCGCGGTCCTGGCCCTGCCGTTCTGTCTTTATTTCGTCAAGAGCGATACCAGCCTGATTCGCTCCGACACCTTTGCCCAAATGTACGGCAGAAAAATCACTCACATTGAGGCCCAGCGCGATGCCAACCTCTACCAGCTAGCGACTTTACTGGGCGTTTCCGATCTGACAGATACTCTCGCGCCTGGAAGCGGAGAGTTTGCCCAGAAAGCGCCCTCGTTCATTATCAACCTCACCATCTTACGCCATGAAATCGACCGATTAGGTATGGAGCCGGCCGAATCGGAGATTGTCGATGCGGTAAAAAAGTTTCCGGCGCTTCAAGGTTCTTCGGGATTCGATCCGGCGAAATACGATCAGGTGGAGCGAACCCTTCTTCCGTCGCTCGGTTTTAGTGACGAACAATTGCGCGAACTCGCGCACGACGAGCTTTGCCTGAAAAAAATCAGAGACCTGGTCGGCTCGTCGGTGTCGCTCCCCGAAAGCGAGTCCAAATCCAATTACGAGGAGCTTTACGGCAAAAACTTCGCCAGCGTTATCAGAATAAAAACCAACGACCTGCTTAAGGACATCAAAGTCAGCGACGACGACATCAAAAAATATTACGAAACGCACAAGTCGGAGCTAAAGACCGAGCCGAAACGAAAAGTGGAGTTTGTCCGCCTGTCGCTAACCGACGACCAGAAAAAATTGAAAGACAAGGAACGGATCGACGCGCTTCAGAAATTGGCCGATCGCGCGAATGATGTTTCCCAGGCCTTGCTCGACAAAGGCGAGTTCCATCAGGTCGCCGCGAAATTTCAGTTGCCGGTTGAGACCACCGGCGAGTTCACGGGTTCCGCGCCCGATCCGAAATTGAAAACGGATGCACAGCTCAATCAGGCTGCCTTCAACCTCACCAAGCAGGAACCGACCAGTGATCCGATCCAAACCGCTGATGGTTTTGTCATTGTGCATTTGGTCAGCCTGACCGAGGCCCAGCCGCTGAATCTCGAAGAGGCAAAACAAAAGATCGTCGATGCAATCAAGAACGAACGCGCTCGCGAGATGGCAATGACCAACGGCCGAAAAGCGGCCGAGACATTGCGCACTGCATTGAAGTCGGGCCAGCCGCTGCAGGCAGCTTTGCAGCAGGCCGGGGGCTTGAAAGCGGAAAAGGTCGAACCTTTTACTTTGGCCGACGATATGGACGCGAAACCCCCCGACAAAAAAAGCGAGGTGACCGACATGATGGTCATTAAGAATGTTGCCGGCCAGCTTCAGCCCGGCGAAGTCAGCGATTTTTCGCCTTGGATCGACGGTGGCCTCATAGTGCTCCTGGAAAAACGCGACCCGCCCGATCCGGCGAAGTACCAGGAAACGAAAGCCAAATTTGAGGAGCGTTATCTCAAGACCGCGCGCGAATACGTGTTCAACGAATGGCTGCGGGATCGCCAACGCGACGCCGGCCTCGGATCCGCGAAAGGCTAAACCGCCCGATCCTGCCCGCCGGCGGAAGACCCAAGCTCCAAACCCCAAAGTTTCGCGGGTTGTTTGAAGATTGGTGATTGGGATTTCCCTGGGATTTGGTTATTGGGATTTGGGATTTTGAGATTTATGCCGACCCGCGACGAGATTTTCGATGACGCCAACGGCGATCTCGCGATCGGTGAGCTCGAGAGCGCTGTGGAAAAATACCGTCGATGTGTGGAGCTCGATCCGAGCTTTTTCGACGGCTGGCACGCCCTCGGGATGGCCCTGATGAAAGTCGGCCGTTTCAATGAAGCGATCGATGCCGGCAAAAAAGCGGTGGAGCTAAAGCCTAACGATCAAATCGGCTGGACCAGTCTCTCGTTGTTTTACAATCGAGCCGGCAACATCGCGGAAGCCGAAGCCGCCGGTACCAAAGCGAAAATCATTTCCTGGGGCGGCAAAATCGCGCCTTGAGCGCAATTAAGTCCCAGGTTCCAGGCCCCAAATTCCAACAAGAAATTTTCATGAAATTGTCTTGACGAACTGAACTTTCAGGATTTACTGAAAGTCGTGAAAGAGAATAAGTCAGTCAATCCGCTTCAGGAGGCGCGAGACGAGTTCGTCAGTCAATGGGGCGCCATCGGGAGCGCCTGGGGGATCAACCGGACCATGGCTCAAATCCATGCCCTCCTCATCACCGCGCCCGCCCCGCTCAGTACCGACGAAGTCATGGCCGAGCTCAAAATCAGTCGCGGCAATGCCCACACCAATCTTCGCGACCTGGTGAGCTGGGGATTGGTTCGAAGCGTAGTTCGAAAAGGAGAGCGAAAAGAGTTTTTCGAGGCCGAGAAGAATGTCTGGCGAATGTTTTGCATTGTCATTCGCGAACGGCGGCGGCGCGAGCTACGGCCGGCCCTTGCCGTTCTCAAAGACTGCACCGAACGGACCAAAGGCCTGAGAGGCAATGAAGCAACGGCCTTCAACAAACAACTGAAGGCATTGAGCGATTTTCTCGAGCTCGCCGACAGCGTGATCACCAAGCTCTCTCAATCGGAGCAAAGCAAGATGGTTCCATGGGCCCTCAAGTTCCTGAAATGAAGACTTTCCCGACAAACAACAAAACAGAAAGGAAAATGCCATGACTCCCATAGTTTGGACTTACATCGCTTACATCGCACTGAGCATTCCACTCACCATCTGGGTCGCTCACACCCTCCACAAGAACGGCCGCGTGTTTCTGGTCGACTCGTTCAAGGGCAACGAGCAACTGGCCGATTCAGTGAACCATCTCCTGGTGGTCGGCTTCTATCTGATAAACATCGGATACGTCGCGCTTGCTTTGAAAGAGGCCGTCGCGCCAGCTGATTTGCGCGAAGTGCTCGAAACAATCAGCCGGAAGATCGGCGTGGTCATGCTGGTGCTCGGCGGCATGCACTTTTTCAACATCCTCGTGTTTTCGAAAATGCGCCGGCGCGCTCTTTTGCACGCTGCGCCTCCGCCAGTCTCGTCCCAAGCTTATGTCCCGGTCGCAGTGCAATGAAATGTCTTTACGTTCTATACGATTCCCAATGCGAACTCTGCGTTCGTTGTCGTAATTGGTTGATGAAACAAGCGGCGTTCGTGCCGCTTGTCTTCATTGCTCTCCAATCCGACGAGGTGCGAAAGTGCTTTCCGGGAATCGTCGCGCTCAAGCCGAGCGAACAACTTCTCGTCATTTCCAGTGACGGTGCGGTTTATCGCGGAGCCTGCGCCTGGATTATGTGTTTGTGGGCGCTGCAAAACTACCGTGAACACGCGCAACGAATGGCGAACCCGGTCCTGATGCCATTCGCGCAGATCGCCTGCGAGTTACTGTCACGAAATCGGTTCTATTTGTCCGACGCTCTGTTCCGACAGGAACCGCAACGCACGGCGCGTTTACTCAGCGAGCATTATCCCCGGCACAGAGCTACCTGGTCGAATACCTGCACCTTGTCATGAAAATCGTCATCGCCGGCGGGACTGGTCAGATCGGGGCGATTCTTTGTCGTCATTTTTTCGCTGCCGGCGACGAAGTTGTCGTGCTCACCCGAAATCCAAGGGCCTACTCGATATGTCGATGCGTGCAATGGGATGGAAAGACTCTGTGCGATTGGACTCGCGAACTCGAAGGGGCCGACGTTGTCATTAATCTCGCGGGCAAAAGTGTGAATTGCCGTTATGGCAAAGAAAACCGTCGCGAAATTCTGGAATCGCGGGTTGATTCAGTTCGTGCGATTCGCTGCGCCCTCGAAGAAGCAAAACAACCGCCGCGGGTTTGGCTCCAGGCAGCGACCGCGACGATTTACGTGCACCGATTTGACGCAGCAAATGACGAACTCACCGGGATAATTGGCGGAGACGAGCCCAACGCGCCAGACACCTGGCGTTTCAGCATCGATGTCGCGAAAGCGTGGGAAGCAGCGGCGACCGAGTCTGGTCCATTGCCCAACACCCGAAGCGTGATCATGCGGTCGGCGATGACTATGAGCCCGGATCGCGGCGGAATTTTCGCCCACCTGCTCGGAGTAGTCCGATTCGGCATCGGTGGACCGACCGCCGGCGGCCGTCAATTCGTCTCCTGGATTCACGAAACCGATTTCGTTCGTGCAGTAAGATTCTTGATCGACAACGAAGAGCTGAGCGGTGTCGTCAATATCTGCTCGCCCAATCCGTTGCCGAACTCGGAATTCATGCGGGAGTTGCGCCGGGCGTGGGGGACCAGGATCGCCTTTCCGACGACAAGATGGATGTTGGAAATCGGCGCGTTCTTAATGCGGACTGAGAGCGAACTGGTTCTGAAAAGCCGTCGGGTGGTTCCTGCGCGACTTCTTCAGCAGGGTTTCAAATTTCAATTTCCCTACTGGCTCGATGCTGCCACCGAACTCTGCGCGCGATACCGCAAAATCAGGTAGCGGCGATTGACCTCAATCGCCATGGCGGTTCGGTGAACCGCCCCTACCTCCGCGTTCCCTGCTCCCTGCTCTTACCAAATGTTCACGCGTTTGTCCGCGGCCCGCACCATCGGCGCTCCGTCCGGAATGTTGAACGCTTTCTGAAACTCCGGCAGATCGGACAGCGGACCGTTCACTCGAAAATGTCCGGGTGAATGCGGATCGGTGTTCAGCCGAAGTTTTTGATCTTCGTCACGGATTTTTTGTCGCCAGATTCCGGCAAACGCGAGAAAGAAACGTTGTTCCGGCGTGAAGCCGTCGATTTTCTTGTCCCGATCTTCGGGATGTTTATCGAGCGCCTTCTGCAAGGCGGCGTAGGCGAGCTTTACTCCGCCGATGTCGGCAATGTTTTCGCCCTGGGTCAACTGGCCATTGACGTGCAGACCCTGCAACGGCTCGTACTCATTGTATTGATCGACCACCGCCTGAGCGCGTTTCTTGAATTCGTCTGCTGATTGCGGCGTCCACCAGTCGGTCAGATTTCCGACCTTGTCATATTGGCGCCCTTGGTCGTCGAAACCGTGCGTCATCTCATGACCAATCACGCAACCGATTCCACCGTAATTCACCGCGTCATCCGCGTTTGCGAAGAAGAACGGCGGTTGCAAAATACCCGCCGGGAAAACAATCTCGTTCATCTTCGGGTTGTAATACGCGTTCACCGTTGGCGTCGTCATGCCCCATTCGGTGCGATCGACCGGTTTACCGATTTTGTTCAGCTCGCGTTTCGCCTCAAACGTCTCCGAGCGCAGCTCGTTCAATACGAATGGACCGCGATCGATCATTAATGTCGAATAATCGCGCCACTTTTCCGGGTAACCGATCTTCACCTGGAACGCCGCCAGCTTGTCGAGCGCCTTCTGCTTGGTCGGCTCGTCCATCCATTCAAGCGTCTTGATCCGGTCACTCAGCGCTTCCTTCAAATTGTTAATGAGCTCCAGCGCGCGCGCTTTGGCCGCCGGCGGGAAATAATCGTTTACGTAAAGTTTGCCCAGCGCTTCCCCAATCTCGCCGTCCTCGGAAGTGATCACGCGCTTCCACCGCGGCTTCATTTTCTCTGTTCCGCGCAAAGTCTTTTCATTGAAATTGAAATCTTCGTTCACGAAATCATTGGAGAGGGCCGAGGCCGCGGCGTTGATCAGGTGCCAGCGCAGATAAGTTTTCCAGTCGTCGATCGATGTTGACGTAAACGCCGTGTTCATTGCCTTGAAGAAATCCGGCTGGTGAACGTCGATGTCGCCGGGATTCGTTAGACCGATTCCGTTGAGATAATCGCCCCAATTCCAATCCGGGGTGAGCTTTTGCAGCTCGTCCTGAGTCATTTTGTTGTAATTCTTTTGCGGATCCCGCAATTCCACCCGGGTGCGCGACGCCTGAGCCAGCGAAGTTTCCAACGCCATGATTTTCCCTGCATCCTCGCCTGCTTTCGCTGCCGGTTCGCCCAGCAGAGTCAACATCTTGGTCACGTGGGCGACGTAAGCCTCCCGCAATTTTTTCGAAGCGTCGTCCGTCTTCGTATAATAATCGCGGTCCGGCATTCCGAGTCCGCCCTGGATCGCGTGCGCGATCTCTCGCGTACTGTCTTTGTCATCCTGGCTGGACACGAAGTGGAAGAACGCGTTGACCCCATCCATGTGCAGGTGCGCAATCTCCTTCAGCACGTCATTGCGATCCTTGAGGGCGTCGATCTTCGCCAATTCATCCTGCAACGGCTTCGTCTTCATCGCTTCGATCGCTTTTTCGTCCATCCCGCTGGCGTAATAATCGCCGACCTTTTTCGTGTCAGGGTCCGCGCTCTTCGCGGTCGCTGCTTTTTCCGCGATCGCGTGGAGCGCGTCGTTGTTGTGCTCGATCAGCATGTTAAAACTTCCCCAGCGCGTCTGGTCCGGCGGAATTTCCGTGCGTTTGATCCAACCGCCGTTCGCGTAAAGAAAAAAATCGTCGGACGGCTTTACTGAAGTGTCGAAGTTCGACTGGTCGATTGGCTTCGCATTCTCGTCCTTTGCGCTTCCCGCTTCCCCCTTTGCTCCTCCCGTCGGCATCGGCCCGGGATTTTTCACCGACTTCGCGCTTTGTCCGTGGCTCTTGGCGTTCTTGGTCGGCGGAGTCTTATCCGGTTCCGTCTGTGCGGAGAGCGCAAACGCTGTCGCGAGAGTCAAAAGCGAAGCGAGAATCGATTTCTTCATTAATAACTGTAGAGGCGGCCGTGTCGGCCGCAAATCGCTTTCGAGTTAACCACGAAGATCAAGTTGTAGCGGTGCCGCCGCGGCGGGAACCGAAACTAATAAACAGGCGCTCGCCGCGGCGAGCGCCTCTACAACGCTTTTACCATTGCCTTGTCGGCGGACGAGCTTAGGTTGCGCCTAACAAATCATTCCACTATGAAAAAATCCCTGAGTTATATCGTCGTTTTACTGTTGGCAGGAATCACCGTTTCGTTTGCAAAGACACCGGACACGGACGCAATCAAAGCGAAAGAGACCGCCGCCTGGCAGGCGTTTAAGGACAAGAAGGCCGACGATTTCAAGAAGGTTGTCGATAAAGATTTCAAAGGCGTTTACGCCGAAGGGATGTCAGACATGGCGAAAGAAGTGTCCGACATGAGCAAGTGGGACATGAAATCGTTCACCATCGGCGATTTCACATCGTTTTCCGACGAGAAGGACGTGATCGTGACCACCTACACGGTGAAACTCGAAGGGACGTATGACGGGCAGGACATGACCGGCACCTACAATTGCGGCTCGGTCTGGAAACAGGAGAGCGGTCAGTGGATGGCGATTTTTCACACTAACGTCAAAGCCGAAGCAGCGGTCGCGAAGTAGCTCGGAGCAGGGAGCGAGGGCAAAGAGGCAAGGGCGAAGAGCCAAGGGCAAAGAGGCAAGGGCGAATATCGAGATCGCTGACCGGTGATCGCTGACCTCTGATTTCCGTTTTTGTGGTGGCAGGCGTCTCGCCTGCATCTGCTTAATTTTTCCTTTCTCCTTCTTAATTTTGCCTTAGCGTAGCGGCGTAGTGCGGGGGAGCCGGATGGCTGAGAGGTCCGACGTTTGCGATTGTTGAAACGTTCAGCACTAATAAGCGAGGCGATTAGGCCGAGCGTGGGTGAGTGTTGGCGCAGAGATAAAGCAAAAAGGACGACCCCTTGAACCTGATGCGGGTAATGCCGACGCAGGGAGGTCAGCCGTGCTCTTCAATTTTCACCACGAAGGACACGAATGGACACGAAGAACAGCGACAAAGAGAATGCGCTGGTAGGGGCGATTGACCCCAATCGCCCGTCTGGCTCTCAACTCTCAACAAATGCCAGTCCGGCTCGGACCAACCATCAACCCGCCGGCAATGGTGACGTGAAGGAATCCAAGCAGGCCGATTACAATTTCCCGAAGAGTCGCCGTACGTACGTTGCCGGCGTTTTGCATCCCGACATCCGGGTTCCGTTCCGCGAAATTTCTCTCGCGCCGACCAAAACCATGTCCGGCGAAATCGAAGTCAACGAGCCGGTCCGGGTTTGCGACACCAGCGGCCCCTGGGGCGACGCCGGTTTCGACGGCGATGTCGAACAAGGGCTGCCGCCCTTGCGGCGAGACTGGATTTTGAAGCGCGGTGACGTCGAGCAGGTTAATGGGCGAGTCGTTAAGCCACAAGATGATGGATTCTTGTCTGAGACGCATCGGCGTTTAGGTGGAGCGACTTCTCCGAAGGCGCTTCCCAACGCGCTCGGAGATCGCGTTCCACCTACAAACGGAAAACTCTCAACACTCAACTATCAACCATCAACTTTGCGAAACCCTTTACGGGCGAAGTCCGATCAAGCGGTTACGCAATTATGGTACGCGCGCCAGGGCGTGATTACGCCGGAAATGGAATACATCGCAATCCGAGAGAATCTCGGACGCGATGAAATGCGAAATGCGAATCGCGAATCGCGAAGCAATGGACGAGCGCCGCAATCCGCAATCCGCAATCCGCAATTCGCAATCGCTCGCAACGATCTTCGCCAACAACATCCCGGCGAATCATTCGGCGCCTCAATTCCCAATGAAATCACCCCGGAATTTGTAAGAAGTGAGGTGGCGAAGGGACGAGCGATCGTTCCCGCCAACATCAATCACCCCGAATCCGAGCCGATGATCATCGGCCGCAATTTCCTGGTGAAGATCAACGCCAACATCGGCAACAGCGCGGTCGCTTCGTCGATCGAGGAGGAAGTCGAGAAGATGCGTTGGGCCACCAAATGGGGCGCCGACACGGTGATGGACCTTTCCACCGGCAAGAACATTCACGCCACCCGGGAATGGATCATTCGCAACTCGCCGGTCCCCATCGGCACGGTGCCGATTTATCAGGCGCTCGAAAAAGTCGGCGGCCGGGCTGAGGAACTGACCTGGTCTATATATAGAGACACCCTCATCGAACAGGCGGAGCAGGGGGTCGATTATTTCACCGTCCACGCCGGGGTACTATTAAGATACATCCCGATGACAGCCCGCCGTGCCACCGGCATCGTCTCACGCGGGGGCTCGATCATGGCCAAGTGGTGCCTCGCCCATCATCAGGAGAGTTTTCTCTACACCCATTGGGACGAAATCTGCGAGATCATGGCCGCCTACGACGTCAGCTTTTCCATCGGCGACGGTCTGAGGCCGGGTTCAATCGCGGATGCGAACGACGAAGCCCAGTTCGCCGAACTTTACACCCAAGGCGAGCTGACTCAGCGCGCCTGGAAACAGCACGTCCAAGTGATGAACGAAGGCCCGGGTCACATCCCCATGCACATGATCAAAGAGAACATGGAGAAACAACTCGAGTGGTGCGAAGAAGCTCCGTTCTACACTTTGGGTCCGTTAACAACCGACGTCGCGCCCGGCTACGATCACATCACCAGCGCGATCGGCGCGGCGATGATCGGCTGGTACGGTTGCGCCATGCTTTGTTACGTTACGCCGAAGGAACATCTCGGTTTGCCGAACAAGAAAGACGTCAAAGACGGCGTCATCGCCTACAAGATCGCCGCCCACGCCGCCGACTTAGCCAAAGGCCATCCCGGCGCGCAATATAGAGATAACGCCATCAGCAAAGCGCGCTTCGAATTTCGCTGGGAAGATCAATTCAATCTCGCGCTCGATCCCGAAACCGCCCGCGAATTCCACGATGAGACTCTGCCGCAAGAAGGCGCTAAATCGGCTCATTTTTGCAGTATGTGTGGACCCCATTTTTGCTCCATGAAAATTACCGAAGATGTCCGCAAGTACGCAGCTGAGCACGGCATGTCGGAACACGATGCTTTGCAGAAAGGCATGGAGCAAAAGGCCACCGAGTTTACGGAGAGCGGTGCTGAAGTTTACGCGAAGACGTAATCTGTTAGCCGCCTCGCTCTATGCCGGGACAAATCAAAATAGTTGAGGAACCAACGGCGCGGGAAATTCAACTGAAACGGACGGTTAATGTTTCCTTCATAGCCGCCGGCGTCCTGTTTGCGGCAATTGCCATTGGTTTTGGGGTTTGGTTTGGGAATAACGCGCGCGTTGGAGGAGTTGCAGAAAGGAGCGTTGCCGTTTTGCCCTTCGAAAGTCTGAGCGCCGATCCAGAGGAAGCGTTTCGCGCCGTGGGCGTTCAAGATCAAATCCAGAGCGACCTGGCCAAGATCGCCGATCTGAAAGTGATCAGCCGGAACTCGGTGATGCAATATCGGCCGGAGGTTAAACGCAATCTTGGCGAGATCGCGGGCGCTCTTGGAGTTGCTTATGCGGTCGAGGGCGGCGTTCAACGCACGGCCGACCGCGTCCAGGTCCGTGTCCAACTGATCAATGCGAGGACAGGCACTCGCATTTGGCGAAAAAGTTATGACGGTGCGCTCGACGACGGATTTGCGATTGAAAGCAAAATCGCCAAAGCCATCGCAGATGAGCTTGGGGCCAGGCTCTCGGCAGTGGAAAAAGAGACAATTGAGGAAAAACCCACCGATAAGCCCCTGGCGTATGAGCGCTATATTCGCGCGGGAATTCTTCTCGACGGTATCGCCTTAGATGCGCGTTCTGCAGACCTTCGATACCAGGCAGTGCATCTGCTTGAGCTTGCCGTAGCTCAAGATCCAAAATTTCTGCTGGCCTATTGCCGCCTCGGATTTGTGCACCAAGGACTCTATTTCAATGGCTACGACCACACTCCGCTGCGATTAGCCCGGGCAAATGAAGCGGTGGAGGCTGCACTTCGGCTTGGCCCGGACCGTGGCGAACCGCATCTGGCTGCGGGATTGTTGTACTATTACTGTTATCGCGATTACGACCGGGCCCGCTCCGAACTGGCGATTGCTCGCCGTCTTCTCTCTAACGAACCGTTGGTCTATGCGACCCTCGGCTGGATCGATCGGCGGCAGGGCCGGTGGCAGGACCACTTGCACAATATGAACCGGGCTCTCGAGCTTGATCCGCGTAATGTTTTTATCCTTCACCAGGAGGCCGGTACCTATCAGGTGCTGCGCCGTTACAATAATCTAGTGGCGACATTTGACCGGGCCCTGACGGTCACGCCTAACGATGCTGTTGCTCGCGTCGCCAGGGGATTGGCCGAACTGGATTCGAACGCAACTGTTGAGCCGGGGCAAGCCGCAGTTCAGCAAGTGCTCGCGAACAACCCGGCCGACGGTGTAAAAATCGTCGATCGATGGTTTAACATCGCTCTCTGCGCTCGTGATGCGAAGGATGCAAAACGCGCTTTGGATTCGATGCTGCAGGAAGGAATAACTTGGGGCGCTAATGTCCGGACCCCGCGCAGCTTTTGCGAAGGCTTAACCGCTCGCATGTCCGGGGACAACCAGGCGGCGATGGGTGCATTCGCAGACGCTCGTGAAGAAATGGAAACGGTGCTGCAGAAACAGCCCGATTATGCCGAGGCGATGTCTGTCCTCGGGATGATCGATGCCGCCCTTGGCAGGAAGCAAGACGCAATACGCGAGGGGCGCCGGGCTGTTGAATTATTGCCGGTAACGAAAGATGTGATGACTGGTCCGGAGTTAGTGCGAAACCTCGCGCTCATTTACGCTTGGACCGGAGAGAAAGAACTGGCCCTGGATCAAGTCGCTGCTGCTTTGCAGGGGCCGGGTCCCATAACGTATGGACAGTTACGTTTGAGTCCGTGGTGGGACGCAATTCGGGACGATCCGCGATTTGATAAACTCGTCGAGGAGGCAAAAAAGCCGGTTAACGCAAAGTAACGGCGCAGTACGTGAATAACGTGGCGTTCGGCCGCGTCCCGCATTCAAATGTATGCTCGTATTAGACGTGCTCCTGTATTAACATCGGGTGCCTTACAAAGTGCGCATTCCAGGCTTATCGAGTTCGCAGTTTAACTTTCGACGCCTTTGCGCGGTGACAGTCGCATTGCTGATCACGGCGGTTCAGGCCCGATCCCAGGATGGCTACGCGTATCAATCGCCGGGAGATCTGAAAAGACTCAGCGTCGAAGATCTGCACGGACCGGAATATCAGGTCAAAGCTTTGTTCCTGTTCAATTTCGCTCAATTCGTCAGTTGGCCGTCCCCTCAACCTTCGGACACTCCTTTTGTGATTGGAATTGTGGGCGACGACCCGTTCGACTCTTATTTGGATGAAACAGTGCGCGGTGAGAAGGTGAACAATCGTTCGCTAACTACCCAGCGTTTCCGTCGTGGGCGCGACCCGCGGACCTGCAATATCCTGTTCATCAGTCAGTCCGAGCGCGAGCGAGCTGCTCAGATTGTTTCGAACTTGAGAGGCCGCAGCGTGCTGACAGTCAGCGACATCGACGGCTTTGCCGATTTGGGCGGAATGATCGAACTCTTCACCGAGAACAATAAGATTCGGATGCGAATCAACCTGGAAGCAGTAAAAGCTGCGAACCTGAAAGTGAGCTCAAAACTGCTTCGTGTCGCCGAAGTGAAGCACTGATATGGCGTTCGCGCTGCGCAACATTCCCATCAAGCGCAAATTGATGGTGGTCATTCTGCTGACCAGTGGATTTGCCATTCTCCTGATGGGCAGTGCGCTCATCACCTACGAGCTAGTCACATTTCGAAGCGCGCTGACCAACAATATCGAAGTCTTGGCCCAAATCATCGGCTCCAATAGCACGGCTGCGCTCGCTTTCGACGACCGGCAAAACGCCAACGAGATTCTGAGGGCGGTTGCCGCCGAAAACCAGATCACTGCCGCCGCAATCTATGATCGAAACGGCCGATTGTTCGCCAGCTTTCCGGAATCGATCACGCCGGCGCAATTACCGCCGGCGCCCGGCCCGGACGGTCATCGATTTGACCGATTTCAACTCGTCATGGTCCAGCCGATCTTCCAGGAAGGCGCACGGCTTGGGACGATTTATCTCCAGGCCGATCTTGGCCAGATGTATCGGCGCCTCTCGGTCTATGGCATTCTACTCTTAGTTGTCGGCGTCTGTTCGTTTCTTGGCGCCATGGCATTGTCCGCCGCGCTTCAACACAATATTTCATCGCCAATTCTTGAACTGGCCAAAGTAGCGACGGCGGTGTCGGATCGTAATGACTATTCGGTGCGGGCCGCCAAACACGGCGCCGACGAGATCGGGTACCTCACCGACTCGTTCAACCAAATGCTCGCGCGACTCGGCGAAAGCAACGCGGCGCTCACTGCGAGCGAAGAGCGGTTGAGATTGGCACTGCAAGGAGCTGAAGCGGCCAACAGAGAGAAAGATCAATTCCTGGCCATTGTCAGTCATGAGCTTCGCACTCCGCTGACGCCAGCGCTGGCCGCCGCGGCGATGCTCGAAGGCGACAAAACGATTTCACCGCAAATGCGAAAAGACTTATCCGTGATCCGTCGCAACATCGAAGTGGAGGCGCGATTGATCGACGACCTTCTCGACATCACTCGGATTGTCCGTGGCAAGTTGGAACTGCGCCGTCAGGTTGTCGATGTTCGCTCTCTCCTCGAGCACGCGATGCAGAACTATTGTCTCGACGCCGCCGCAAAAAAACAAATTCGCGTCTCGATGAAAATAACGGCGGCCCAATCCCACGTTCTGGTCGACAGCTCGCGAATGACTCAGGTGTTCTGGAACCTTCTCCAAAACGCCTGCAAGTTTACTTCCACCGGGGGATCGATCGATGTTCGCGTTTACAACGAAGATCGCCGGCGTCGGTCGCCCAAGGTCATATCAGCCAACGGTGACAAGGATCGACTGGGCCAACTCGTTGTTGAAGTCTCGGACACCGGGATGGGAATCAGTCCGGAAACTTTGCCGAAGATTTTCAACGCTTTCGAACAAGGCGAGCGGTCGCGAGGTCAGGGTTTTGGTGGACTCGGTCTCGGGCTGGCCATCAGTCGGGCGATTATCGAACTTCATGACGGATCGATCAGCGCGGCTAGTGAAGGGAAAGGCAAAGGCGCGACCTTTACTGTCCGATTGCATTGCGTAAAACCGGTGGTGACGGCGGAGACAGATCGGCCGGTAGCCGCGGTATCTGATGCAGTCGCCAGACGATCAATGCGGGTTCTTGTTGTAGAAGATCATCCCGACACGGCGGAGCAATTTGCCAGACTGCTGAGACGCGCGGGACACGAAGTCGTCTGCGCTGGAAGCATCAAGGAAGCGGAAACCTGCGCGTCGGTCGCCCCGGGCCAAAATCGCGCCTGCGCATTCGACATTCTAATCAGCGATTTGGATTTGCCGGATGGTAGCGGCCGCGAACTTATGCGAAACCTGGCTCAACGGTATCCGATTCGCGGAATCGTTATCAGCGGCCATGGCATGAAAGAAGATGTCGATGGAAGCATGCAAGCGGGCTTCTCGTATCACATCACGAAACCAGTGAACTGGGCTGAATTGAAAGCCGTAATCGACAAGATCAGCGACGAAATCTCTCACCAAGCGGCGCCGCCACTGTCAAAGCTCGTTTGATCGGTAGGCCACGAAGGCGGATGACCGTCGAAAGATGATGGAGGGACGCGCTCCGTCGCGTCCCACTTTTCTTGATTACGGCGCTCAGCGAGCGCGGCCAGAGCATCAAATCTGCTCACTCCCTCGGTCGGCAACAGCATTCATGAAATCATATTGCGTCTTTCTCGCGATCCTCGCCGGCATTGTCGGGTGGAATTATCTCCATCGGCCGATCGAATACCCGCCGGGTATTTTGATTCCAGAGGAACCGGAACAAACAGCGACGGCAGACGAACCCATCACGCGCGGCGGGTTTCAATTAAAACCGCTCGCGCATTTCGCGATCGATGCGCGCGTGTTGCATCGAAAAGTTTATCGCTGGGACAGACAGTCCGCGCTTGTCCCGGTCGATCTAGCCCTGGGTTGGGGTCCGATGTCGGATCAGAGCGTTCTGGATTGCCTCAGCATCACGCAAAGCATGCGCTTTTATTGGTTCGAATACAAAACGGCGCCGCCGATTTCGAAGGAGGAAATCATTTCGCACAGCACGAACGTCCACATCATTCCGGCAACGGCGGCGATCGCAGCGCAATGCAAATCTCTGCGCACCGGCGCGCTCGTGCATCTGAATGGCGACCTTGTCGAAGCAACCGCACCAAATTACGGTACCTGGCGGAGCTCGCTCAGTCGCACCGACACGGGGAACGGCGCGTGCGAATTGATGTTGGTAAAAGAATTGTCGATCTTGCCCGCGGACAATCGAGCTAATCAAACCCTCGCCGGTCGGTAAAAATCTCAGGTGATTTATCCTTTTCCCGCGACGTGCTCAAGCGCATCGCCGGCGCCGACGAAAGCTGGAATGAAATGGCACCGCCCCAAGCGGCGGAGTTGATCCGCCAGCGCGGCTTTTTCGGTTACACCAAGAAGGAGTAACCTGATTGGGTCGACCGACCACAAAGAATTACGTCAATGACCCGCAAGTGAAATCTTGAATCTTGAGATACGACCCCATTTCCCCATTTCGACCCCATTTCCCCATTTCGCAGAATTCTAACCGCGGATTACGCAGATTTTCACGACTGCTGTCTCCCTGATTTTGCTATCGCTTATGGACCTATTGCGCTGATACGCTCTTTTTTTCGAAGGAAGCATCATCATGCTTCATCTGATTTGGTACATCATCGTTGGCTTGATCGCCGGGTTCGTTGCCAAATCGGTCATGCACATGCACATGACACTTCTCTGGACGATCGTGCTCGGTCTCGTCGGCTCAATTTTCGGTGGATTTATAACGCACCTGTTTGACCGTCCAAGACCCGAGGCGCATTATCATCCTGCTGGAATTATTGTTTCGATAATCTTCGCCTTGTTGGTGTTGTGGCTCTTAAGTATGATCCCCATATTCCCGGTGGATAACCTTTAGTTCACCAGAATTCTAACCACGAATGGACACGAATTGACACGAATGACTGATCCCCGCTGTCCCGTAAGAGCAATTGTTTTACGTCTGAAGGTTTAAGAATCCGTGTAATCCGCCGTTAAGGAAGAAAAACTCCGGCCTCGTTCCTCCGTCGCTGATCCCTCATCAGCGACAATCCTCGTAACCTGTCGCGCCGTAGCTTCACGCGTAGGCGAATCCGCGGTTAAAAATCTTTGCCCTCATTAGTGTCCATTGGTGTTCATTCGTGGTTAGGTCTTCGGCTTCGGCGGAGCTGCACTGGAGCAGCCTTTTGGCAACGCTCCAGCAGCCGCGGCGCTTTGATCCGATCCGCCCAGGCTGCGAATGCCGGCGTCGGACCGCGCCAGCGCAGTGTCTCGACCTTCTTGAAGAGCGGCGCATCGGTGCGCAGGGTCGCGAGTTTCTTGAAGAGCAGCGCGAGAGCGCGCTGTTTGCCGAGAATGTTCGACGGAAACTTTTCGATCTGACCGTAGCGGTTCAATAGCGTGGCGGCGGTCCTGGCGCCGATCCCAGGGATGCCGGGGTAGCCGTCGGCCGCATCGCCCACGAGCGCGAGCAGGTCCGGAATGAGCGCGGGATGACGCCGAACTTTTCGCGTATCCCAGCCGCATCGCGAATCGTTTTGCGCCGGCCGTCGATCTCGCTCTTCCCCAAGACCGAGGCACCGGCTTCCCTAGACCGACTCGGTCGCGACGGCGACCTCGCAGCCTCCCGCCGTAAAGTTCGCGCCCTGCAAACCGTTACCACGCGCGTACCTCGCACGCATTGCGCCAGATCCTTATCGGGCGTCCAGATCGCGACCTTGTCGACCTTCTTGTCCTTCGACGCGAGATGCGCGGCCGAAGCGAGCGCATCATCGGCTTCGAGCTCGATCATCGGCCAGACGACAACGCCCATCGCCGCGAGCGCCTCCTCGAGCGGATGGAATTGCGCGAGCAGCGCGGGCTCGATGCCGGCGCCGGTCTTGTAGTCCGCCCAAAGCCGATTGCGAAACGACTCGATCACGTGATCGGTGGCGACGCCGAGATACGTGGCGCCGTTCTCGTTTTCAACTATTTGGAGAACGGTCTGCAGTACGCCGACGACGGCGCCGTAAGGGCGGTCCTTGCCTTTGGTAAACCGGCGCAAGCCCGTAGAAGTGACGGAAGAGTTCGTAAGTACCGTCAACGAGATGGACGATCATTTAGGGCCAATCTTCACCTTTTACGCGGTAATACGAGTTGTGCGAAGGCAGCGAACCCGTCATTGTCATGAGGCGTTCCGTTAAGCCCATGACTTTTCTTCGCGCACTTCCCTGTCAGGCCGTAATTTTACCAAAGGCTGATGCTCCAATGTGTGGGCCTCATTTCTGCAGCATGAAGATTACCGAGGATGTCCGCAAATTTGCTGCTCAGCAGCAAATTTCCGAACGCGACGCTCTCCAAGTTGGCGGCCGGCGCCGAAATTTACTCGTAGTCGTAAGAGATTGCTCAATAGAATGATGGCATGAGCACGCCCCCCAAATTCACAATGCCGTTTGAACCGGCTACGGTCGACGACCTCGGGCTGAGGCTATACAGCACGCTTCCGCCGGTGATCACCGAACTAGTATCCAACGCTTACGACGCTGAATCAGCCGTCGCTAACGTGACACTTCCAACAGGGTCGATCACTCCAACCTCTGAAGTCGTCGTCCAAGACTTCGGGCACGGCTTGGAGGCCGATGAAATCCAAGCTGAGTTCTTGCCAATCGGTCGAAAACGCCGCGGCAAAAAGGGCGACCAAGTGATGTCGAAGAATGGCAAAGTACGAATAACTGGCCGCAAAGGTCTCGGCAAACTGTCAGCGTTCGGAGTCGCGACTGAAATGGAAGTGCGGTTCGTCAAAGATGGTACCGCTGTTTGTTTGCGGCTAAACTACGATGACCTGAGAGCATGGGCAGAGAAACATGGCCAGACCCCGTACGAGCCTCAATTCGTCGCGGAAAGGAGCGGTCCTACAAAAGAGAAGAATGGTGGCGAAGTTCGACTTCGAAAGTTGCATCGAACTCGAGCGATTAATGCGGACGACATACGACAAGGTCTAGCCCGCCGGCTCAATGTTATTGGCTCAAAGTTTCGCGTAACCGTCAACGGCAAAGAGCCCGGCCCGGGTGATCGCGTGAAACGCTCGCAATGTTCGTCCGGATTATCATGGTTGGCTAAGGACCTCCCAGACGGCGGCAAATTGTCTACCGGGGAAATCGTAACCGGCTGGATTGGTTTTTTGCCGACGAGTTCGCAGACGACACGAGGTGTGGACATTTTTGCAAACGGCAAAGCCGCCGAACTTGGCTCGTACTTTCGCTTTTCAAGTACGCATGCTCAATGGGCACGAGCCTATCTTGTTGGCGAGATTCATGCCGATTTTTTGGACGCGGAAGAAGATTTGATTGCGACGGCCCGAAACTCAGTCGTATGGGAGTCTTCGGTTGGGCTGGCATTTCAAGATTGGGGCCAAAAGGCGTTGCGATGGGCGTTTGACCAGTGGGTCGAAGCGCGCCGAGTGATCAAAGAAAAGGAAGTCGTTTCGTCAACTGGCTTTGATAAGTGGCTAGCAACTCGGCCGGAAAGAGAACAGCGCGTCGCTACGAAAATCGCGCGCACGATTATTGACGACCCTGAGATTGAGCCTAGCTCGGCGGCGCCGCTATTTGAGATTGTAAAAAGCAGCGTCGAGGCGGTCGCGTTTCGTGATTTGGTCGATTCGATTGAAGAACATGGAATTTCAATCAAAACGCTACTTCATTTATTTGATGAGTGGCGCGTCATTGAAGCGCGGGAACATTTGAAGCTCGCTGACGGCAGACTTGAAGCGATCGATCAGCTGAAATCATACATTGATGAAGGTGCGCTTGAGGTGCAGCAGATGCAGCCATTATTCGAACAGCACCCATGGCTCATTGATTCAGCGTGGGCTGAAGTTGATGGTCAAACGACTTACACCCAGCAGCTTCGTAAGCACTGCGTGGAACCCAAGTATTATAAGGATGTGGATAGGCGCATCGATATTCTTGGCATTCGATACGGTGGTGGTCTTATCGTTGTCGAACTGAAGCGCCCGAAGCGCACGCTCACGCGCGATGATCTTGAACAAATTGAGAAATATGTCGATTGGGCGCGTAATCAATTCAGCGGTACCGGTCCGGATTCGCCTAAGTACATTCATGGGCTATTAGTTGTCGGTGAATTGAGCAAAGCGGGCGACATACAAACGAAGCAAGCCAGACTCGCTGGAGACGACATTCGCGTCGAGACCTATCGGGATCTGCATCACCGCGCGCGCGAGTATTACAATGTGGTTGAGCGACAGCTGGAGAAAATCGCGCCTGAATATACGAAAGCTCGCCGGAAGAAGCAGAAGGGCAATGGCAAAAAGTAATTTCACGGCGATCGATCTTTTTTCGGGTTGCGGCGGATTGTCTCTTGGGCTTAAACGCGCCGGATTCGACATTCGTGCCGCCGTAGAGATCGACGGTATTGCTCGTAATACGTATACCGCCAACTTGCCGGGCATTCCGCTTTTCAAAGACGCATTGGATGTTAGCGCCGACGATTTACGTACTGCATGTGGCAACGAAGAAATTGACTTATTGGCTGGTTGCGCACCGTGCCAAGGGTTCTGTTCCTTGACTGCGAAACACAAAGCCAAAACTGATCCAAGAAACGTTCTGGTTTTGCGAATGGCTGAGTTAATAGCTGAGCTCAAACCTCGCGCGGTCATGATGGAGAACGTTCCGGGGATTATTACTCGCGGTGCCGAAATCTTCGAGCGTTTCATTAATGAACTCGAAGCGCTAGGCTATCCCGCCCGCCAAGGTTGGCGAATCGTTCAAATGGCCGACTACGGAATCGGCCAATCTCGCCGACGATTCGTTTTGCTCGTTGGCCGCGGGTTTGAAATTCCGTTTCCAGAGGCAACGCACGCGAAGCGCCCGGACAAAGATTTGGGACTACAGCCTTGGCTCACGTTGAAGCAAACAATCGGTGAACGACGCGCGCCGATCTCCTTTAAGAAGGCGAAAGCGAGCGGAGGACCGCGTTCGCACAACTGGCATGTCGTTAGTAACCTGCAACCTCAGGTTGTAAAACGTCTGGCGGCAGCGGTACCCGGCAAAACTTGGTTGGGCGTCGATAAGAGAGTTCGCCCGAAATGTCACCGAGGGGACTATGAAGGATTCACGAACGTTTATGGGCGAATGTCTTGGAAACAAACCCCAGTTACAATGACCGCAGGTTGCACAACGCCGTGCAAAGGCCGCTTCGGGCATCCGAGTAAACGGCGAACAACAATCTCTGTTCGCGAGGCCGCCGTGATCCAAGGATTTCCCGAGGATTATGATTTTGCTACTGATGAAATGGAAGCTGTTTGCGGATTAATCGGAAATGCTGTCCCGCCACGGTTCGCGGAAGTTGCCGGCACGGCGATTCACGACACACTGTTGAAGCAAGATGAGTCGTTGGCCAAAGCACACACGGCAGGCAAAAACAACGTTCGGAAAACTCACGAGATCGCAGTTAATGTCGCGAGTCCGAAGCGCCGGCAACGTCACAACGGAATTAAGGCTACTTCGCCTACTCCGCGCGCATAAGATTGGCGGCTGGCGTAGGAATTATCCGCTAATTGGAAAGCCGGATTTTGTTTTTCCATCTGCGCGTCTTGCAGTCTTTGTGGATGGGTGCTTTTGGCATGGTCACGACTGCGGACGAAATCTTACGCCGAGAAAAAACGCTGCGCACTGGAAAGCGAAGTTTCGCGCGACCGAATGTCGAGATCAGAGGATTCGCCAAGCCCTGCGTCAGCGAAACTGGAAAGTCGTTAGAATTTGGGAGTGTTCCCTGCAAAGAGATCCAGTCGGATGCGTGCAAAAACTAGCAACAATGGTGCGTTGTGACCGCAGTTAGTCGGCCTATGTCATCCGAATACACTTCGTATCGCGAGCTGGTGAACGATCACAGGATCGGCAAGGACTTCAAGATTTCGAAATCATCCATGCGTTCGAAAATCTGTGTGTTTTCGCCGCATGGTGGCGGGATCGAACCTGGGGTTTCAGAGCTTGTGATGGAAATCGCAGGCGAGGATTTCTCCTGGTATCTTTTTGAGGGTAAGCAGAGGGCTGACAATTGGAATTTGCACATCAAGAGCCATTGTTTTGATGAGCCACAGGCGATTAAATTTCTTCAGCAACATCGCATAGCCCTAGCGATTCATGGGGAATGCGAAGCGGATTTTGCCGCCACATATCTAGGTGGCCGCGATATTCAACATAGACAGCATATCGGTGATTTCTTACGACGAGCTGGATTTACAGTTCCTGATGAAACGCCGCGCAGTCTAGTTGGCACACATCCTTGCAACATTTGCAACCGTTGTAGGAGTCGCCGTGGAGTTCAGCTTGAAATCACGAGACGACAAAGGCGGCGATTTTTCTGCGGTGATTTTCGAAAGCTTACTGGTCGCCGCCGCCGTACCGTCATTTTCGGGAAATACGTCGATGCTGTGCGAGCAGCATTACACGAACTAAACGAGGAACTCACTCGCTCCAACATCATCAAAATGGGTTGATGTCGATCTTGCGCGGCTGGTTCGACTAGGGCGTGAGAGATTCTCGTGGAGAAAGACAATTGGGGTCACGCCCCAAACATCAAGTTATCTCTGGAGGGAAATTCATCAGCATCCAGTCTTGCACGAAAGACAAGACCGGAGATGTTTAGGGAAATCGCGCGGCCGCGGATGGCTGGCGCTCTAAGCGGACAGCAAATTTATGACGGAAGAAGAGACCTTGATTCGCGAAGTACGGACGCTCCTCGCTCAAAAGGCTCAAT
This sequence comes from uncultured Verrucomicrobiae bacterium, assembly GCA_963817335.1. GTDB lineage: Bacteria > Verrucomicrobiota > Verrucomicrobiia > Chthoniobacterales > UBA10450 > AV40. The sequence goes on from CAWFNX010000005.1 coordinate 1,477,000, forward strand.
TGAATACAAGTGAAGCTGAATACGAGGAACAGCGAAGAAAGGTTCGAAGAATTCTTGATGCCCGTGGTGAAGATTCGTGCACAGTTGATGGATTTGAAATCAAAAAGGTAGAAGACCGAACAATTCGCAAGTTTGATGTCGAACTACTGAAAGAAGAATTGCGCTATCACTACATGGGCGACGGCGAAATCGAGCGAGTCATACAGAACTCGAAGGACTTCGTGACCCAGGAAGGCATTCTGAGGATTCGACAGGTAAGATCATCGTCCAACACAGTTGGCTAACTAGACCCGCTACGACAAGCCGGCGTTGAGCTGCTGCTAAGCTTGGAGCAGGGAGCCGGGGGCAATAAGAGGTTGACGCGTTCCTCCTTCGCTGAAGCTTCCGTCTTCGCTAAAGCTACGACGGACGAGACGGCGCGACAGGTGAGCGGTTGAGAAGTTGAGAGACCGAAACGGACCGCCTTCGTCCCAGCGCTTGATCATTTTGATGACCGGAACCATAGTCGGTCATGAATCTGAAATTCGGCACGTTGTTAATCGGATTGAGTACGCTCCTGCTTACGCAAACCAAGCCGCTCGTCGGGCAACAAATTCCCGCGAGCGACCTTCCGCCGCCCGGGACTGATACCGGGCTCGAGGGCAAATACGATCCGCAAAATGGAATCGCGCAACTGATCCGCGATAAGAGTAGTGAATCGGCTGCGTCGAAGATTTTCGAAGATGAACATGTGCTCGTCTTCATGCCGCTGCCGGAGGAAGAGGTGGTCGCCCCAGGCCACGTGCTGGTGGTCCCGAAACGAATGGGCGCGCGAAATTTGTTGGACCTCAAGCCGGACGAGATGTGTGCCCTGCTCGCTGCGGTTCAAAAAGCGGGGATCGCACAAAAAAAAGGACTGGGAGCGACCGGTTTCAGAGTGCAGTCAAATAACGGACTCAGCAGCAGCCAAACCGTTTACCATCCGCATTTTCACGTAATACCTTCGTATGGAGGGAAAGCGCCCGGAACTCCCGCGCCGAGAAGGAAGCTTTCGGACGCGGAGTACAAAGACGTCGCAGCAAAGCTGCGTGCGGCTTGGCCGAAATAGATGTTGAGGCGTTGAGTTGTTGAGAAGTTGAGCGGTTGAGGCGTTGAGGAGACGAAAGCAAAAAGCTGACAGCGGAAAGCTGAAACGCTGAAGAGGAAGTTGAGCCGTTGAGCGCGTTGAGGCGTTGAGAGAAGCAGGGGTCGAACGCGTTATTTGTTATCCGTTCGTCGTTAATCGTAAGCCAAAACTCACCGCGAGTTGCGATCTCTTAGTGAGCATTTATGACTGCCGGTTTGATCTTCGCTGCGTCGGAGCAGCTCTTACCGATTCGAATCTTGGCCAGCGTTGCTTTGGCGGCGGTGATTTTTTCGTTTATCTACGTGGCGCGACATCTGAAGCGGATTGAGCGCACGATTCAGAGCGACAAACTCGTCCCTGTAGAGCGCGGCCCGCGCAATAATCTCGTGCTGATGATCTGCGTGATTCCGATCATCGTCGTCAGCGTTTTGTTGTTCCTGATCATCGAAACCTAGTGAAAAACAACGGGGCGAGCGGGTTGAGACGTTGAGTTGTTGAGACGTTGAGTTGTTGAGCGGTTGAGTTGTTGAGCGGTTGAAGCAGTGACGAGAAAAAGGCATGGGGTCGTATCTCAAGATTCAAGATTCAGCTGCTGAAAGCAGCGTTGAGGTGTTGAGAAGTTGAGCGGTTGAGACGAGGGCGCAGGGAAAAAGGCGGTGGGGTCGTATCTAAAGATTACGCTCCCGCTAGTGCATCAATCGGAAGTTGAGGTGTTGAGCGGTTGAGATGTTGAGGGGAAAGGGCAACGGGGTCATATCTAAAGATTACGCTCCCGCTAGTGCATCAATAATGTTCCCTGGATGTAGATTGCCGAAATTCCCAATTTCGGTGCACGGCCTCCCGCCCAAGCATGTTCCCCGTCCAGCCGTAAAGCTGGCTCCCAGCCAACGCTGCAGAGCGGCATGATTCAACATTTAGCGAGTCAGTGATTGAGCGATTGATTGAGCGATTGCAGGCGAGACGCCCGCCACTACAGAAGTGATCCGCCCCTGTTGACATTACGGCCGCCGCTGAAGCTACGACGTGACGAGTGCGGGGAACCTCAGGGCAAAATGGATTCTGAGCTTCTTCTTGCCCCAGTAAATAATCCCGAGATAAACACCCGGCCCGACTCGGCGGATTTCGTCTCGAACCGAATGGGCGACAAGCGAGGTCTTGGAATAGTCGAGCACAATACATTCTTTTTGATCCAGCCAGCTCCTGTCTTTGTAAACTTTCGCCACGATCGCCTTGTGACCGAGCGGTAGGATCTTGTTACGCAATTCGCCTTTCGCGGCGTCGAACACCTTGCCCTTCCAGACAAATCCACGAACAAACCTAGCGAGATCGCCTGAGATCGGAGAGCCTGGTTTGATGATTGCTGTCCCTTGGCCCTCGCCGTTGGGAATATTGCCGGCGCGACTCTTGCGAAACAGTTCATCGAGTTGTTCGTCAGACATCTTTAGAAACGGGCTCGAGTCCTTGATAGTGGTTCTAGGACTGGCGCATGAGGCCAATAGGCAAAGCATCAGAACCAGGAACCTGACGGGGTCTTTGGCGGTCGCTATCAGGACAGGCATTATTGTTGAGCGCTCGGCTCAGAGGGAGGGGTTAGAACGTTTTCAGATACTCGATCAACGCGTGCTTGTCGGCGTCGGCCAAGTCAGTTCCGAAATAATGACCTTCGTCTTCAACAAAATCCGGACACTTATTCGCCGCGATCAGTTCCGGAACCATTTTGAGCAGTTCCGCTGTGGCCGCATCGGGAGGAAGACTTGATGCCTTAATTCTGAGTAGCGCCTCGTCCACTTTGGCAAGCCTGAGCAGTTGTTTTGCGTTTGGTTCGAGGTTAGCAATCAAATTGATTGGAGTCCGTTTCGGAATCGGGCCAATCTTGAGATAGCCATCGCTGTCGGCAAATCTCCAGAGCGGTTTGGGAACGAATTCTTTAGGCAGGTATAGTGAGCATTCATCTTGCGTCCGCCAAATCGAGGCTTTGGCCAGACGTTTGCTTGGCCAGAGCAGTTTTTCCGCTGCATCACTGAACGCTTCGAGACGGCCTGCCACGGAAGGGTCGCCCGTGAACTTTCCGAGGGCGTTATTGTGGAGAAATGGCGCCGAGCTCCACAAACTCACCAACGATGGGACGCGATAGTACCCAGGTCCAGTGTTCTTGTCCCTCGGGTTAAAGTGGATCGGATGCGCTTCATCGAAAGGATTGTAAAAATCCATTTCGTCCAGGGGCGTGATGTTCTTGTAGGTTTGAGACGAAAAATTATCCCAGACGTGTCCAGATTTGGCGTTCGTCGCGAAAGCCCGCGCTGAGTTGGTCTTGATCTCTGTTACTGGATAACGCCGTTCGTTAGAAAGAAAATTGTCTTCTAAGAAATCCGGCTTGATTACCTCCGCGCGAAACCACGCTTTGGCTTGACCGGATTGCGGATCGATCCCGGCCGGCGGTTGTTTGCTCGAGTGACAGCCGGCGCAACTTTCGGCGAATACTTGTTTGCCGCGTGTCATGACCGTTTCATCCTGTGTGATGTACTCGCTACCTCCCGGAGCATCCGCAAGGTGCAACGGCTTCAACTTGCGGAAAAAAGCCCCGATGTTGGCGAGTCGTTCTTCAGTCGCGAGCCAAGAAACTGAATGCTCGCGTGCATACGAGATCTCGAACGGTTTCTGAGGGAACAGACCGATCAGCCGGTTATGGCGGGTTAGCCAATATTCGGAAAACATGCCGATATTTACGTAAACGCGGAGCATTGCTCCGGGGAGGCCTATCGAGTCGGCGCCGTCTTTGAGAATGTGCGCAACTCGCATTTCCTCTTTCATATCGGGCAAGGCAAGGCTGGCGCTACCCATCTTTTCCGGCCTTGCGATCCGTTCTCGCTCGGCGAGGAGAAAGATCGCGTTGATCGCACTCGGATTGTTAATGTGATCGGTCGCAATGCGCGATGTGTCCGAGGTCCCTGGCGGCTGGGCGTTGAGTTGTTCGTAAATGAAGCCGCCCTTTGTGAGGTGGCAGGCGAAGACTTTGCCCTCACGGAGGTACTGGTTGCCAATTGCTGAGGCGAGATCTTCCCAACGCGGATTTTCTGGATCCGCTGGCGGATGCACGGGGTTGTGGGAGATGTGACACGCACCGCACGCAACGCCGACGCGGTACGGGCGCACCAGTTTGTTGTTGTTGTAATAGTGCTCGTCTTCCATGAAACGCTTGCCGTCCCACTTGGTGCGCGCTTTTTCGTCGAAATCGGGATTCGGAAAGAGCCGAAAACCGAGGACCCCGGAAGGTTTGCCGTAAATTCTCTCATCAATGCCAGGAGGCTCGGGCCCCATCTGTTCATCCAGGCACAAACCGAATTTGTCCGGCTTGGACGGATCGCGCGCGCGAAAGCCGGGTTGGTTTATGAGTCCCAACATCTTGAAGCGCTCGCCTCGGGGGTATTTGCGGTTGTCGAGAGTCTTCAAGAGGTCCATTGATCCGTAGCTATCCATTGCCACGCGATTCCAAAAATGATCGTTTCCTGCGCTCCATAAATTCCAAGCATTGCGGCCCATAATCTCTTCTTGCGAAAGTTCGATGCCACCATCCATCGGCTTGAACACATCTGCTGTAATCTGTGGGAAGTCGGTCGTCGTTAGGCCGGCGGCTTTCGCTTCATCAACCGGCGCATTTTTATTGCAGCCGGGGACAACGAAAGAGAAGGCGAGCGCGCAGCTTGCGACCGTCGCGATGCGGAGACTTTTCATTGATCTTTTGCCTCTGACGGGCCTGAAGAACTCAACCTGGTTCACACATACTTGCGCCAGCTCTGAGCAGCTCTACCACCTGGGGCGGGGAAGAGCAATAATAAGGGACACATTCTTATTCTTGTCAGGTCCTCCCATAGGGGAATTGGGGTCGTATCTCAAGATTACGTTCCCGTTAGTGCATCAATCGGAAGTTGAGGTGTTGAGCGGTTGAGATGTTGAGGGGAAAGGGCAACAGGGTCATATCTAAAGATTCAAGATTCTCCTATTGAAACGCTGAAAACTGAAATGCTGAAAATCCCTAAAATTTCCTGAATCCAAAGCGCGCCTCCGTTGCATCTCACCATGCAGAACCTCGCGCGCCTTATGGAAACACTTCTGCAGGATATCCGGTTCGGTTTTCGCCAACTCATGAAAAAACCCGGCTTTGCCGCGCTGGCCATCATTTCCATGGCGCTCGGCATCGGGGCGAACACTTCGATCTTCAGTTTAATCGACACGGCTTTACTGCGGCCGCTCGCAGTAAAGGAGCCTTCGCAGTTGGTCGAGCTTTACGGCACGCTGCACAACGGCGCAGATTGGTCGCTCCAATCGTATCCGAATTATAGAGACTACCGCGACCGGAACACCGTCTTCTCTGGTTTGTTTGTTTATCGCGTCACTGTCGCCAGTCTCACGGTCAACAATTCCAGTCAGCGGGTATGGGGATATCTCGTTTCCGGAAATTACTTCGATGTTCTCGGGGTGAAACCGATGCTCGGCCGCGCGTTTTTGCCCGAAGAAGATGAGACTCCCGATGCTCATCCGGTGGCGGTGATTAGTTACAATTGCTGGCAGCGGCGCTTCGGCGGCGATCAGGCGATCGTGGGCAAGACAGTTGAGTTTAACAGCCGCGCATTCACGATCATCGGCGTCGCGCCAAAAGGATTTATCGGCACCGAAGTCGCCTACGATCCGGAGATGTTTGTTCCGGTAACGATGGCGAAGGCGATCGAACCCGGAAGCAGATGGCTCGACCGACGCGACTCGACCAATCTCTTCACGGTCGGCCGTTTGAAGCCTGGCGTATCGTTCGCGCAGGCAAAGGCGGAATTGGAGACTTTGACCGCGCAATTGGCAAAAGACTATCAGGAGAACGTCGGCCGCGGCATCCGACTCGGTAGACCGGGATTGTTCATTCCCGATATTGCGAATTCTGTTTTCGCCTTTACTGGAGTGCTCGCGGCGGTGGGTGCGCTCGTGATTTTGCTAGCGTGTGTGAATCTGGCCAGTCTGCTTCTCGCGCGAGCGACGGAACGGCGAAGAGAAATTGCGGTGCGGCTCGCGGTCGGCGCCAGCCGGCAACGACTCGTTAGGCAATTGCTGACGGAGAGCCTTCTGATTTCACTCAGCGGTGGCGCGGCCGGCATTTTCCTCGCGGCGGCGATCAATAACGCAGTGCGTGGCATTCGTCTGCCGAGCGATGTCACTTTGCTGTTCGATCTGCGAACGGACTGGCGCGTGCTTACGTTCGCCCTCCTGCTTTCGATCGCGACGGGAATTCTTTTCAGCCTGATTCCGGCGCTGCAATCATCGAAGCCGCAGCTTGTCCCGGCATTGAAAGACGAATCATCGATGGCTGGCTTCCATCGGTCGCGTTTGCGTAACTTCCTCGTTGTCGTGCAAGTGAGCCTCTCGTTAATTTTGCTCATCAGCGCCGGCCTCATTGTGCGCAGCCTGCAAGCCGCTCAAAAGATGCGGCCCGGTTTTAATCCAGAGAATGCCGTCGCGATTTCGTTCGACGTCAGCTTGCAAGGCTATAATGAGGAACGGGGCCGCGCGTTTCAGAAACAGGTGCTCGAGCGCGCGCAGGCGTTGCCGCAAATCGAAGGCGCGGCGCTAACTGATTACCTGCCGCTCGGTCTGAACTACAACGACAGCACGGTTTATATAGAAGGGACTGAGTTCAAAGGCCGCAGCACGTTGCCGATTGTGATCCCGATCGAGAGCAGCCCCGGTTATTTCGATGTAATGGGCATTCCACTGCGTGGCCGCGATTTTCGTGACGACGAAAATAAAAAGGAAAGCCGCTTCGCGATCGTGAACGAGACGTTCGCGAAAAAATTCTTCAACGGGCAGGACGCGATCGGCCGGCGGTTCAACTTTCGCGGCCCTGAAAACCCGTTCTACGAAATTGTCGGTGTCGTCCCTGACGGAAAATACAACTCGTTAGGCGAGGATCCCAAGCCAGCGGTCTACACGCCGCTCTATCAGGATTACAGTGGAACAGTTACGCTCATTGCCCGGACCCAAGGCGATCCGCGGCACCTACTCGCCGCGCTGCGCGGGGTAGTGCAAGAGCTCGATCCGACGATCTCCGTTTACGCCTCGAAGACGCTTCAGGAACACCTGGGAACATCACTTTTCCCTGCGCGGATGGCCGCAATCGCGCTCGGTAGTTTTGGCGTGCTCGCTCTGATTCTGGCGGCCGTCGGGATTTACGGTGTGATGTCGCACGTGGTTGCGGGACGGACGCGCGAGATTGGACTGCGAATGGCGCTCGGCGCGCAGCTTTCCGACGTGCAGAAGCTCATTTTGAAACAAGGCATGATTCTGGCCGCGATCGGATCCTTAAGCGGACTGCTGATCGCTTTCGGCGGCGCGCGCCTGATGAAGAGCTTGCTCTACGGCGTCAGCGCTTCCGATCCGATCACCTTCACGTGCGTCGCGCTAGCATTATTGAGCATCGCACTTCTCGCTTGCTGGATCCCGGCGCGCAGAGCCAGTCGCGTTGAGCCGATGATTGCCCTCCGCGCGGAGTGATTGGGAAGTGACCAGCACAGTTGAGGGGAAAGGCATCGGAGTCGTATCTAAACGATGTTGCCGCCGGATCTTCGGCATTACTTTTTCGCGCCGTAAAAGCCGTGGACGATGGTTTCGCGGATTCGTGCCGCTTCAACCGCGTCATCTGTCTCGGTCATGCGCGCCGCCAGCTTCGACAGTTCCTGGCCGCTAAGTTGGCGTTCAGCGTCGAGCTTGTACGCAAATCGGATCCAGGCGCTTGATTTCCTCGATGATTTGCTGCGCGGTCATGTCTTTAATAGTACCTGCGACTGCGTCGGTCTATCAAAGAGGCCCTTCGCCCGTCAGACCTTCGCGCAATCATTTCCTATTCTGAGATGGGTTCTAAAAGCGCAGGAAATGCAGCATTTTCCTCTGTGCCAACTTTCTGATCATCGCGGTACGGCGACCACGTGCGCCTGGATTTTGCCGTCCACTTCGCCCGGGCCGAAGCGGGCGGCGATCGCGTGGGCAGCGAGATCGGTTGCTTCGGCGAGGCGCGATGCATCACGCGCTTCGATTTCACCGCGCAGCGGCGTTCCCTGACAGTAGGCGACCGCCGGCACGCGAGGCGACTCTGCGCGGCTGCGCATCGCAAGCGTCGAGATTATCGGTTGTTCTTTGAAGCCGGCGGCGGCGAGGTCGGCCACGATATCTTGCAGTTGGTGATAGCCGTGCGGAGTCCGGGCCAGGAAACGCGGCGGATCTTGCGGGAACATGTCGGCGAGTGTTTGCGTCACGACATCGGCGAATTCGTTTTCCTCGATGCGGTCCCATACGTTGAACAGGAATGCCCCGCCATGGCGCAGCACACGCCGCACTTCTGAGAATGCTGCCGGCTTCTGCGGAAAAAACATGGCGCCGAACTGGCAGACGACGATGTCGAACATTCCATCGCCGAAAGGCAACTGCATCGCATCCGCCTGGCGCCATTCGACCGCGCGCGCCGTGCCAGCAGCGGCAGCTTGCGCCAGCATCGGCTCGTTCAAGTCGGTGGCGGTGATCCGCGCTTCGGGCGCGAGCCTCTTCGCCAGCTCGCGAGTCACCACGCCTGTGCCAGCTGCAATCTCGAGCACCGCCGACGGCTGGCGTTGAGCGACTCGACCCGCCATGTCCGCCGCATACGGCTGGAAAATCAATGGCACCAAATACTGTTCGTAAAGCTGCGGAATCGATCCGCTGAATAGCTTGTCAGTGTCGTCGGGCATAACGCTTACGGTTACTTCACATCAACCTGGTGTGCATCGTGGAACTATGCGCGGGCAGCGCGAGCACACACGCAGATGTTCCGGCGCTCACTGCAATCATCAACAGCAAGCCTACATTTAGGAGGTTGAGGGTTGATTGTTGAGAGGAAAAGGCGATGGGGTCGTGTCTCAAGATTCAAGATTTCGAGAAGTTGAGATGTTGAACAGTTGAGAGGTTGAACAGAAAGACTGACAACTAAAAGCGGAAACGCTGAATGCTGAAGTGATTCGTTGAATCGTTAAATCGAAGACGCGGGGTCGTATCTAAACATTCAACATTTACGAAGTGATGAGTGACCCGCCATGGCGGGCACGACGTGTGCCGTGGCCTATCCGCCCATGGGGGTCAGGTTGTAGCAGCGCGCCAGGTCGTTGATACCCGCGCGCAAAGGAGTCCAGTAGCGTCCGGCCTGCGTGCCATTGTTCCCCTTTGTCATCGTTTGATTGACGCGGCGCGCGCTATCCAGGACCTGCTCCATTTGTACTTTGGTCTCCAGATAATTCGCCGTTGCATCGAATTTGCGCCGCAGACGGTTGGTGGTGCGATTCAGATCGTCCATGGCGTTCTGGAGATCGTCTTTGGTTCCGCTGGCTTGTTCCTTCCGGGCCGCTTTATTCTCGGGGTTTGCATTCTGTCCGCGTCTTCCTGATCCGCCGCTCTTCGCCGATCCGGCCTGATCCTGGGCGTTTTCGCCGCGGTTGTTGAGATACTTCTCGAATTCATCCACTCCGTTTTCCACTTTGCGGATGCGGTCGCCCACCTGAGCTTTTGAAAATGGACTTGTCTCGGCAAACGCTAGAGTGAAAAGGCTGACAGCGGAAAAGATCGCTGTGGCACAAAGTAAAGTTTTTGTTCTTAGACGCATAATTTCAGATTTCTAATTGATTGTTGGTAGGTGAATAACAATGTCGGTAGGCGACACTGGCAGACTCAACATAGAGTGACTGTCAGGCGCGATAACTAAGACCTTTGTCGTACGACCGAAAAAGAAAATTGGGGTCGTATCTAAAGGACGTAAAGCATCCGCTACGTCCAAGCATTCTCAAAAAAGAGTTGATGGTTGATAGTGGATAGTTGCGGGCAGACCATGGTCTGAAAAGAAACGTCGAGACCCAGCATGCGAATCCTCGAAAAGACAACTCGCTTTGCCGCCGTTGCGCTAGCGATGTTGTTCATTGGCCTGAGCCTCGTCGGCATTTTCAGCGCGTGGTTCGTTAGTCGCAAGGCGAGCGACGTCGCGCTGAAAGGATTTGGCGTTATCGAAATCGGCGTCGGGGCGGTGGATGCTGGAGTGGGGCGTATCGACGACCTCATCGCGACGAGCCGAACGGAATTGCGGCAGGCCGCCGAGACCATCAACACTGTTGGCGCACAAGCGGTCTCGAACAGTCCCGTGCTCAATGCGCTCAATGAGCGCCTGGAGACGAGTCTGGCACCGCGCATCGCGCAGATGCGGCAGACGCTTGCGCCGGTGCGGGATGCGGTGGGGAAGGTGAGCAATGCGGTGAGCCTGGTGAGCGCGTTGCCGATGATGGCCGAGCGCGCGCCGCGGCTTGCGGCGCTGGACGAAACTCTTAATCGACTGGAAGAAATGTCCGCGGACGCGACGCAACTGCGCAGCACGTTGCGGGCATTGGTCGTAGAGCAGAAGAGAGAGGTCAGCCCTGAGACCGTTGCCGCACTCAAAGCGCTCACGCAGCGCATCGACACCAGACTGGGCGAGGTGCAGACGAATGTTCAGTCGGTGCGCACGGACGTGGACACGCTGCAGGCCCGGCTCGACAAGCGAGAGTCGCGGCTGCTGTTCGTATTCAACATGGTGGCGATGCTATCGACGCTGATGCTGGCTTGGATCGTCTATACGCAGGTTGTCGTCATCCGGCACCACTGGTCCCGTGTGCGACCGAAGAAAGTTGATGGTTGAGATGTTGAGATGTTGAGAGCGGAAAACGGAGAAAGCGGAAACGCTGAAGAAGAAGTGACATGTGACCGTGACCAGTGACGAGTTTCTGGCGAAGCCTTGTCATGCTCACTTTTTCGCTGAAGGCAGTTGCCAGGATTTCCAAAGGGTTTTCGCAGTTCGCGTGCAGAAAAGGCTTGTTCTGGCCTTCGGAAACCACAACGGTTGCTGTGCTAGCTAATACCCAGGAGAAGAAATGAAAAAAATCATGTGTCAAACGTTCGTGACGTTGTTTGCAACCGGTCTCTGTTATTTCCCGGCGCTTTTAACCGCCCATACCCTCGATGCTGATGCGGGAGATCTCAGCGGAAGGTGGATTGGCTATTACGAAGACGGCACTAAATCGGAATACGTTTGGTCAATCCGCCAAACCGGTTCGACTCTTTCGATCGAAAATGTCGGCGGTAAAACAGCCAAGTCGAAGGGACGGATTGAAGGCGATAAAGTTTTTGCGCAAGATTTTGCCACCCAAAACGGAAAACTGTCCGACGACGGCATGAAGATCAAGTGGTCCGATGGCGTGGTTTGGAAAAAAGTAGCGAGCGCGGCCGATCTCAGCGGAAAGTGGATTGGCTATTACGAGGACGGAAGTAAATCGGAATATGTTTGGGCGATCAAACAAACCGGTGGGACTCTGTCGATCGAGAATGTCGGGGGTAAGACAGCCAAGTCGAGAGGACGCGTGGAAGGCGATAAAGTCTTTGCGCAAGACTTTGCCACCCAAAACGGAAAGCTCTCCGCTGACGGGACACAGATCAAGTGGACCGACGGTGTGGTGTGGAAAAAACAATAGCCTGAAGGCACGAGCGCGCGACGGGGCGGCGGAAGGGTTGATAGTTGATTGTTGATAGACGGACGCTGGGGAGATGAATTTATCTTCGCTATCGAGCTGCGAGTGACGAGTGACCGCGTAAAAGCCCGCTGCGTTCTACACTGCTGCGCCACGCGGCCTTGCGGCAGTGACGGGTAGACGAGTGAACTTCGTTTTCTGACAGTTCTCTTATTCTAAAGAACCGATCAACAGCAGGCCCACATTTGGGAAGTTGAGACGTTGAGACGTTGCGAGGTTGAGAAGTTGAGGGAAAGCTGAAATATGAAATCATGCAGGATCAACTGGTGTGCTTCGCGGAGACTGTGCGCGGGCAGCGCGAGCACACAGGCAAATGTTCCGGCGCTTACTGCGATCATCAATAGAAAGCCCACATTTGGGAGGTTGATTGTTGATTGTTGAGAGTTGAGGGAAAGGCTCAAATCTGAAATCATGCAGCGTCAACTTCGTGGGTTTCGTGCAGACTGTGCGCGGGCAGCGCGAGCACGCACGCAAATGTTCCGGCGCTCACTGCAATCATCAACAGCAAGCCTAACCGAAATCCACCTACGGTTGCGGCCAGGACAAACGCGCTGACGCCGAGCGCAGCACCGATCTGCCGGATAAATTGCTGGCTGGTAGTCGCGCTACCCATGCGGGCAACCGGGACACTATTCTGCACCACGACAGTGAGTGCGGGCGAGAGCAGTCCCATTCCTGCGCCTGAGATGAGCGCCGCAGCGATGACCCACCTGAGTCCGTGTTCGAATGCGACCATGAAAAAAAGTAGCCCCAGAATATGCACAACAATTCCGATCACACTCGGAAGTCGTTCGCCGATTCTATGGACCAATCGTCCCGCGCCGAAGGCGAACGTGCTCCATCCAATGGTGAACGCGCCAACCACCAGGCCTACGTACGCGCGGTTGTCATGAAAAGCGGCGTTGGTTGCGAGCGGCAGATAAGCGCTCAGACCGAAGCCGCTGAAGAAGGCGAGGAATGACGAAGAAATCGACGACGCGTAGCCGGCATGATGAAAGAAAGTCAACGGCAGAATGGGATGCGGCGTTCGTCCCTCATGCCAAACAAAGATGGCAAGCAGAATGATTCCGGCGCCAACGAGCGCGGCCTGCATCAGTCCGATTTGTTTCTCACCGAGATCGACAAACGCCCACATCAGGCAACTGCCGCCGGCGCCGGCGAGAAGCGCACCGGCAAAATCGAATCGGCCGACGCTATGTCCGATGCTCTCGTGCATTCCGGCGATCACGAGGAAACCAGCCACAATGGCAATCGGCACGTTGATCAGGAAAGCCCAGCGCCATGAAACGTGGGTCACGATCAGCGTCCCCAGGAGTGGTCCGGCAACACTCGCGATCGCCCACGCGCTGCTGGCCGCGCCCAGCGCCCGGCCGCGTTTGTTAGGCGGATATACAACTCCGAGCAGAACAAACGGAAGCGTGGCAACGGCTCCCGCTCCGATGCCCTGGATGGCGCGAGCGCCGATGAACTCCATCATCGTACGCGCGATGGCGCAGAGTCCGCTCCCGACCGTGAACGCAACAATGCCGACGAGATAGGTGCGTCGGCGTCCCCAGCGATCGGACCCCGGTCCCCAGATCGGCATCGATACCGCCGCGGCGAGCATGTAAGCCGCAAATGTCCACGCGTAGAGGTGTGCACCGCCAAGCTCAGGCAACGCCACTGGCATGACCGTGCTGACGATCGTGTTGTCGAGACCGGCAAGAATGATCGTGAACAACACACCGAGCAAGACCAGCACGCCGCTCTGTCTCTGCCCGGAGGAATCCAGCGTTCGCATGCTCCATATTGCGCGTTGAGCGCAAAGCGCAAAGTGCGAAGTGCGAAATGCGAAGGGTGAACAGAAAAGCTGAAACGCGGAAACACTGAAAACTGAAAGCGGACGGAAGCTGGGAGCGGAAGTCAGAAGTCAGACGTCAGACGTCAGAAGTCAGACAGGGTCACTTCTTCGGTTTCGCTTTCTTCACTGCGGACTTCTTTCCGATGCTCTTTCCCTTGCCCATGAGCGCCCTCGCCGCGCGGTAATTGGCCATGTGCTCGTCCACAGATACGCGCGCAACGGTGCGGCCGACTACGTCGAGAGCTAGGTCCTCCAACTTTTTGAAGCGGACGCAACCTTTACCCATGTCGAGTTTCTTGCCGCTCTTCTTGTATTCGCTGGCGAACCAGGTTGAGAGAGCGGGATGACCGTAGAAGCACAGGAAATGCAGCACCATGCCGGACTTCTGCGATCCGAGTGCAACAAACGACAGCGGGACTTTGGGATTTTCGCCATAGCCCGCCGGATACAGGGACAGCGGGACGTACCAACCGATCATGCCGAACTGCATACCCTCCTCATATCCGTCCGGCAGGTTCTCATTGATCACCTTGCGCACGGCGTTCAGCGCGGCGCGGCGATCCGCGGGGAGGGCGGCGAGGTATTGGGCCACGGTGGAAGCGGTCATGTGATAGTTGAGTGTTGATAGTTGAGAGTTGAGGGAATCTCAAGCGGCGGGACGCTGTGAGCATTTTATGAATGGAGCGCGTGGGACGCGCGACATAGAAGGGTCCGAGCCGGACTGGCAAATAGTGACGAGAGTAGGAGCGAGTGAGTGCGGCAACAAACGAGTTTCAATCAGCCTAGAGAATCATGCCGCTCTGCGGCAAACCAAAAGAGGGAACAAAATCGATGGGCTAGCGGGAGCGTAAGCCGGCGACTCGGCTTGGGAGACCGAACGGTGCGGCGGATAAGCTGCACTACTTTTCTGGACGCGCGACAACAACTGTAAACGGCACCTCCGCGCGCAGCGGTCCGGCGGTTTGTAAGCGCTGGTCGATTGACGCGCCCCAGCGGCGCACGTCTTCGCCGGTGGCGAATCCTTTTTCCACGATCATGTCACGCGCGGTCCAGGCCGGGGAACGCTCGACCGTGACCTGATCGATGTGGGTGCGAGTGGCGATGACAGAAAAACCGTGTGCGCCCACAAGATCGACGAGCGCGCGACCGATGTTCGGGTCATTGCCCTGCGACCGCATCATCTTGATCCAACTGTCTTCGAGTTCCTTTTCCTCGACGGTGGGTTCGGAAAAACGAATGTCGTCTTCAGTCGCTTCGACCGACAAAAGCGCGCCCCCCGGTGCGAGGAGATCGCGAACGTGCGCAAAAATTTGGTCGAGGCGTGGTCCGTTATGCATCAGGACATTCCGGATCATGACAACATCGACGGTTCCCGGCGGCAAACCGGTCGCAGTGGCATCGGCCTGAACGATTCGCACGGCGTCCTCGAGACGAGCCGCGCGCAACAAGGCGCGAGCCGCCTTGAGCGCATCGTCCGAACGCTCGACCGCAATAACCGAACCGCCGGGGCTGGTTCGCTCGACGAGCACGGGGAGCAAAATACCGGGACCACAGCCAAGATCGACAACGCGAGCTCCCGCGCGAATGCCGGCGAGATCCCAGAGGTCGGCTTCCGCTTCAGCCGCTCCGGCGGCCATGGCGCGGTAACGCACGATCTCAGCTTCATCCAAAACAAAAGAGTATTCTCGTGACATATCGAAAGCTCCGTAATGCGCTGGTCCAATTAATTCAGACGCTCGCGAAGTTCAACAGTGATACGTTGTCCGGCTTTCTTGCCAATGGCTTCACGAATCTTGGCGCTAACCGCAAGGAACTGGGAGATTGGAGGAAGGGGGCGATTAAGAACTGAAACGCTGACACGAAGAAGTGATCGGTGACAAGTGGACCGTGACCGGCAAGAAAGCCACCTAACGAAAACCCGCTATGATCGGGAATTGGCCCGATCCTAGCTTAAGTAGCAGCGCCTATGAGACTTCTCCTTTCAGTTAGGAGCGGCGAATTGCTGCGTTTAGCGAGATCGTTGTGCGTTGTTCTGTTTTTGATTCCAGGAACCTCGGCGACAGCCAGCATGACGTTCCTCTGGCCCACCAGCGCCACCCCCTGGAGCGCGGGTACGCCGTCAGCAGGGCAAACCGCCACCGCGAGTTTCACCAGCGTCAACCCGAACGACATTACCGTGAGTATTAACAACAGCGGCGCCGGTCCTCAAGGCATGAACTTCATCCCCCAATGCCCTTCCATTAACACGGACCAATTCACGGGCGGGTTCACCGGTGTCAACGGTCTCCAATTAATAGTGAGTAACTCTGACGCTGTAGGAACCTACATTCGAACCACAGTCAGCTTTGCCACACCCGTCGCGAACTTATCGTTCCAGATTTGGGACGTGGATTTTAAATCCAACCAGTTTGCTGACAAAATCTATAATATTCAGGCCCTGGCGGTCGGTGGTGTTACGGTTGGCCCCGACTCCGTGACAAGTGTCACGCCCGGTTTCAATACAATTACAGGTTCGGGGCTGAGCACGGTTGTGATTGGTACCGCGGCCGCGAACGACACCACAAATCAGGGCTCGATCAACATCGTGTTTAACGGACCGATCACACAGTTTTCGTTCGATTGGTCCAACAATGATCCGAAACTTGGTCAGCAAGGAATAGCGCTCGGCCCGCTCACTTACGACGCGGTTCCCGAGAGCGGCTCAGTCCTCAGCACGGCCGCAGCCTGTCTGATGATAGTCGGGTTCGAGTGGTTGAGGCGACCGAAAAACAGAAGTCGCCGCTAACAGCTAGGAGCACGGAGCTTGGAGTAACAAGAAGTTGAGGGCAGTACGCTCTGCGTGATGGCCGGGAAAAAAAGGGGTCGTATCTCAAGATTCAAGATTCGAAGAACGTTGAGGCGCTGAGCAGTTGAGAAGTTGAGGCAACGTCTGCAAGTTAGAAGGTATGACGTATCCGGTGCCGACCAATGAGGCCGAGCGATTGCGCACGCTGCGCTCGTACCGGATTCTCGATACCAAACCGGAAGAACGATTCGATGAACTGACTCAGCTAGCGGCGCTCATTTGTGATGCGCCGATTTCGCTGATCAGTCTAATTGACACCGATCGGCAGTGGTTCAAGTCCCGGTTCGGGCTCGATTTACAAGAGACGCCCCGGGCACAGGCATTTTGCACTCATGCAATCATGCAGCCGGAAATGTTTGTGGTTTCAGATGCGGCGAAAGACGAACGTTTCTCAAAGAATCCGTTCGTGACGGGTGAAGCGCACATTCGCTTTTATGCGGGGGCGCCTTTGGCGGCGCGCGACGGGCATCTGTTGGGCACACTGTGCGTAATGGACCGCCAACCTCATGCGCTGACTGACACTCAGAGGAGAGCGTTGGAGATTTTAAGTCGGCTGGTGATCGCAAACATCGAGCTGCAAAGGGATCTGCGGGAATTGAAAGATGCGCTTGCGGCCCGTGACGCGGCTGAAGGTCCGTCCGGAGAATCTGCTGGCAATCTGGACGCAATTATTTCCCGTCTGCAAGGAGTCGCCTCCGATTTGCAAGCCGTGCGGGAAGGCAAGATCACGGAGAAGTGACAAGTGACCTGTGACGAGCTGGAAGGTTGATAGTCGTTAGCTGAGAGTTGAGTGACGGAGAAAGCGTTAGTAAGTCGCTCGCGGAGTTCGAACAGTAATGCGCTGGCCGGGTTTCTTTCCAATCGCCTGGCGGATTTTGGCGTTCACCGGACGCTTGTGAGTGCCGTCACCCAACGCTATGAAAGAACTTCTGAACAGCTTGCCATCCATCGTGCCGCACACTTTGACAAGTCCGGGGGTCCCGAAGAATTTCGCGGAATCTTTCATGTTCACATAAGTCCAGCCGCCTTTCGCCGGACTCTTTTGCAAAACAGCGGTGAATCGTTTCTCTAGTTTCGGAGAAAGATCCCGCAGGATAGGAAATAATGGCAGCGGCAAGATTGAACAGAGCATACATGAAGATCGTCAGCTCGAGAGGAGTGCGCCAACATCTCGTGTCCGCAAAATCAAAAACGAATTGTTGGAATTGCCGAGTCCGAAAAGAGCGATCTCCGCAAGGTATCTCCAAAATTTGCTTGGGAACTGGCGTGGGCTCACATCCAGCTTGAATTTGGCCGCCACTGCCCCTTGGCGCTCTTTAACAAGCAGCACCATAACAAGGGCAAGCAAGCCGGGAATGAGCGCCAAGTAGAAAATTGTGCGCATTCCAACATGCAATGAATACAGAAGGAAAATTGCGAACAACGGCCCAATGAAAGCGCCGGTATTATCGCCAATACCTTCAAGCCCAAAGGCTTTTCCCCGCAGGTGTTCGTCCACCGAAGATGCAATGAGTGCATCGCGCGGAGCCGACCGCGTTCCAGCGCCTACTCGATCGAGCAAGCGCGCACCAAAGACGCCCTGCCACGTCGTTGAAATACCTATCAAAGGCTTGGCTATTGCCGCTGCAAGATAACCAGCCAGCGCAATAGGTTTCCTCTTTTGCAACTTGTCGGAAAGTGTGCCCGAGAAGCCTTGCACAATGTTCTGAGCTGCCTGGGCAAAGCCGTCCACCAGTCCAACAATGCTGCCGCTCGCTTTCAGGGTTTGAGTCAGAAATACGGGCAATACGGGGTAGAGCATTTCCGTAGAGGTGTCAGCAAAGAGACTCGCCGCGGCGAGCAGGAATGAATTCCTCGAGAGCCCGGCGAAGTATCGCTTCATGCTTCGCTGGTCCTATTTATCCTTCAAAGCGCGCAGAATTTCGGTAATTCCTTTAAGTTCGGTCATCTGTTCATCCTGCAATTTGGCAAGGTAAGTGAGCGTCTCGTGGTCAACTTGCGCCTTGGCTTCATTTTGAGCCTGGGTCTTGTTTTGGCTGCGTTGTAGTGCCGGCAAAGCCCACCACTGAATCCAACTGCCAGAAATAACACCAAGAGTGATTTTGACTGTGTCCGGCGCGTTCAGCGTGAGCAGAGGCACAATCAAGGCGATGTCAAAAAGGATCACTGATGCCAGTACGTGGTTGGTAATCCACTCTAACACGATGTCGTTGTAATAGAGGAGCCTATGCTCGCGGCGTCTCCTGTCTTTGGCTTCCCGAAGTAATTCCTTAGGACGTCTAACGTGAGGATGGTTATGCATGCCGTTATCCTAACACGCGACAAATCCCGGAAGAAAAGCCCCGGGATGGCAACGTCATCAGTACTTTTAAATTGGAATCGCTCTGCCTGTTTCATTTCGGTCCGATGCGCCGGGTCCAGTCCACCAGATTCTGTAGAAGTCCGATGATATGTTCCCTCGTAGGCACGTCTGTTAAATTTCCTTCCTGATCGAAGCGGTCCATGGCGTGGCTGATCAGCACCTCGGGCTGGTTGATTGGGAACATGTTGAGATACACGAGAATCTGCCGCAGATGATTTTGCGCGCGCGCGGTGCCGATGGCTCCTGTGGATGCACCCATGATCGCGGCCGGTTTGCCATTCCAGGCGCTGTCGCCGTGGGGACGCGAAGCCCAATCAATTGCATTTTTCAATACGCCGGACACCGACCAATTGTACTCCGGCGTAACAAGCAGAATCGCATTCGCCTCGCGTATGCGTCTTTTCAGCTCGGTGACTTTGGCCGGCGGATTCTGCTCCTCGTCCTGATTAAACGGAGGAATGCTATCAAGCTCGAACGTTTCGACAGTTGCGCCTTTCGGAGCAAGTTCAGTTGCAGCCCGCAGCGCCGCGCGATTGTAGGATCCGAGTCGCAAGCTGCCAGCGATACCGAGAATACGGATTGGTGTATTCATTTGCGAGTGGTCGTCTCATTTTTCGTACGGCGTAGTCAGTTCCTTCTCGTCCGTATCGACTACGAACACGGCCAGCAGCTTCGCGGGTTGGGTCTTGCTCGCGTTCGCACTAACGCTGTGCCGGTCGCCGGGCATCTCGGAGAAGCTCTGCCCGGTGCGATAGGTAACGACCGGCCCATCGTTGACCGAGCTTCGGATCGCTCCTTCGAGAACAGTCGCGTAGATGAAAGCAGACTTGGGATGAGTGTGGGCCGGCGACGCACCGCCGGGACCGTATTCGACCAACACACCCTTGATACTTTTGCCCGGCACATTTGGCAGGGCGTGTTCGTAAACCAGCGTCACCTTTGCATTCTTGTCAGCGGCTATCTCTGAGCCCACGCCGACGGTGCCGACGATGAGCGCGCAAACAATAAGTGCGTAGATAAAGCGCGGCATCCCGACTGGTCTTGAGGTTGGGATTCGCTTCATTGTCATGTTCTCATGATGCGCGGCAGACCGCTGACTGTCATGCGATCTGCCGTCGCGTCCTAAGTTCACGCTGCCTTTTGCGCCGTGGAGCGGCTGAGCCACTCCTCGAAATGTGTCGGGCCGAGGCGCGCGTTGTCGCCGGGAGTAAGGCTTTGATCGTTCAGCTCTGTGCCGAAGTACTGGGCGTGGGCGTCCGCGTTCACTTTCCGTGGGTCTCGCGTTGCGCTCAAGAAACGCCGGGCGAATTCATCCATTCGGATTGGTTCAGGACCGGCAATCTCGATTGTACTGTTTAATGGCTCGGCGAGTGCCACGTCAGTCAGGGCGGCGGCGACGTCATCCGCCGCGATGGGCTGAAAGAGGGCTGGTGATAACCGAACGCTTTGCCCTTCAGTGGCCGATTGGACGATGCCCTTCGCGAACTCGAAGAACTGGGTCGAGCGAACGATGGTGAATGAAATCCCTGATGCCTTGATCAGATTTTCCTGAACCACCTTCGCGCGCAAATAACCGCTCGCGGGAAGCCGGTCGTCGCCGACGATTGACAATGCTACATGGTGCCGTACGCCGGCGGCCTTTTCCGCAGCAAGCAAGTTGCGCCCTGCGGTCTGGAAGAATTCCATTACCGCCTTGTCGTCCCACGATGGCGCATTCGCGACATCAACAACGACCTGGGCGCCCTTAAGTGCTTGAGCCACTCCGTCACCAGTAAAGGTGTTGACGCCCGATTTGGGTGACGCTGCCAACACCTCGTGCCCGCGCTGACGAAGATTGTTCACGAGCTTTGTTCCGATGAGGCCAGTGCCTCCGATGACCACGATTTTCATTTTCTTATTCATGTCTTTTTCTCTTTCTGCTTTGGGGGATTGTGACGCGCGGCAGACCGCTGCGTATCATGCGATCTGCCGCCGCGTCTAAGTTTACGCTGCCTTTCGCGCCAGCTCCTGACCGTGCAAAAACTCGAGCAAGTGCGAATTCACCCAATCGGCATGGGTTGCGGTTATGCCATGCGGGGCGCCCGGATAGTAGATTTCCTGCGAGCCTTTGATCAGCTTCGCCGCTCTCTTCGCCGAATCTTTGATTGGAACGATCTGATCGTCTTCCCCGTGCATAACGAGGGTTGGCACGTCGAACTTTTTCAAATCCTCCGTTTGATCCGTTTCCGAAAACGCCTTGATGCTTTCGTAGGCGTTCAGCAGGCCGGCCTGCATGCTCCACAGCCAGAACTGATCGAGCATTCCCTGCGAGACTTTTGCCCCGGCCCGATTCGCGCCGTAGAAAGGTACGGCGAAATTTTTCCAGAATTGCGAAGGATCCTTAAGGAGATCCACCCGGAGTTTGTCGAACACTTCAATTGGGAGACCGTCGGGATTGGCGGCAGTCTTAACCAAGAGCGGCGGGACCGCGGAAATGAGGACCGCTTTCGCGACCCGCTTCGTCCCGTAGCGTCCGATATAGCGCGCGACTTCTCCACCGCCGGTCGAGTGACCCACTAGCGTTACGTCTTTGAGGCCGAGTGCTTCGATGACGGCTGCGAGGTCGTCGGCATAGCCATTCATGTCATTTCCGACTGAGGTTTGAGTCGATCGTCCATGGCCACGGCGGTCATGGGCGACAGCTCGAAAACCGCGTTGCGCGAGGAATAGCATTTGGCCATCCCAAGCGTCGGCGTTTAAAGGCCAGCCGTGCGAGAACGTCACGACCGGGCCTTTACCCCAATCCTTATAATAGATTTGCCTACCATCTTTCGTTGTAATTGTGCTCATAGGGTTTTTGTTTTCTGTTTTTTAATTGGTGTACTTTACGAAAGGAAACGCCCGTTCGAGGTCAAGGTAACTTAAGTTACCTTTTTCCCGTCCCGAATCGTCTGATCATCGAGGGGAGGCAGCGCGGCCAATCGTTTGTTAGAAAAAACGGCCGAACGTTTTCACGTTCGGCCGCTGTTGACTAAATGTATCGTTGGCAGAAGACGCAGACGTCTACGGCCGAATCACAGGCTACGACTTGTCGTAAGCCAACTTGCTCGTGACTTTCGCGCCTTTGGCGTTGGTCATCGTGCTTGTAACCGTGCGGCTCTTTCGATCGGTGGCCACGACGATCGTGCCGTCACCAACAGTTTTGCCATCCTTTTGGGTCACCATGTCGATAGTGTCTTTGCCGTTCATTTTGAACGAGCGTTGATCGGCCTGCGGATCGCCGGTGATCGGATAGAATTTGCCGTCCATTTTCCCGGTCCAGACGCTGTGAGTTTTGTTACCGTCAGCGTCGGTTCCGTCGACCGTGCATTTGTTCTGGTCGCCAACCTTTTCCCACACTACGAGGGTGGTTTTACCGGCGCCGTCGCCGAAGGTGGATTTGCTTTCGTTCAGTTTCCACGTGCCCAATGTCGGGTTGTTCGCGAAACACATTGCGGCTGCCGCGACCGAAAGCGCCAGCGTTAAACCAATTGTTTTTGTTTTCATTGAATCTTTTTCTTCTAATCACGAGGAATACCCGTGCGTTTTGAGTGGACCGGGCCCATTGTTTTGACCGCGACGGACAACGGTCGATGCTATTGTCGCCGAACCGGTTGAGATAACCGGATGCTCGCTTGCTGGGCGTTAGAGCCTAATAGTCCACCCTACCGGTAAGTCAATTGGTTTCGGCGCCGCTGCGAGCAAAGGGCAAAGGGCAAAGCGGAAAGCGGAAAGTGAAAAGTGAAAAGTGAAAAGTGAAAAGAAAGTTGAGGCGTTGAATCGAGCGACTAGATGCCGTCACCGTTTACGGCGCGAAGCCGGACGTTGATCTCGCCTTTCAGGGCGCGGTGAATAGGACAGGTAGCAGCAGTCTTCATTAGCTCGCTTCGTTGTTCGGCGGTGAGCGGACCCATCAGCTCGACTGCAACGTCGATCCGATCGATCATCCCATCTTTAGTCACGCATTCTTCACAATCGTTGGGGTGGATCCGCGAATGACTTAGCGAGACACGAATATTTTCCAGCGGCCATTTCCTCTTGCGGGCCTGTAGTCCCACCATCATCGACGTGCAGGCGCCGAGCGAGGCCATCAGATAATCGTGTGGATCGGGGGCGACGTCCGTGCCGCCAAAACTGACTGGTTCATCCGCCTGGAACTGGTGGTTACCAGCGTTGATTTCCTGAACGAAATTACGTCCGCTGCCGTGCACCACCACATGTGGATTGGGGAGGTTGCCTGGTTGAGTTGCAGTTAAGGTTGAGGTCAAGGTTGCCGTGTTTGTCTCCATAGTTTGTCGCTTCTTTGATGCACAACGTTGCCCAGGTGGGAAGAGGACACTCAGCCGGACTTGCGAAACAATGAGCGTTTTTTGCGGAAGGCAGGCTAACGAACTGACGATCACGAATGACAAATGTGAGAAGAACAGGTGCTTTATGCGCCTAACAGACGATAGTACCGTTACTTATGTCATTCCGCGCACTCAATCTCTCCCCCCAAATGTTACAGGCCGTGCAAGATGCGGGCTACACGGAGCCGACTCCGATTCAGATCGCAGCCATCCCGCTTATTCTCGCGGGACACGACGTCATCGGGATCGCGCAGACGGGCACGGGAAAGACGGCCGCGTTCGTTCTTCCGATTCTAATGAAACTGGCGGAGTCGACGAAGAACGGTCACAGGCGCGGGACGCGCGCGCTGGTGGTTGCGCCGACTCGTGAGCTGGTGGTGCAGATCGAAGAGAACGTTCGCGCGTATGCGAAGCACGTTCCGTTGCGGATGGCCACGGTTTACGGCGGAGTGAGCGAGCGTCCGCAGATCGCGGCGTTGCGTTCCGGGGTCGATCTAGTCGTAGCTACGCCGGGACGGTTGATCGATCTAATGGACCAACGAGTAGCCAATCTTTCCGGCATCGAGTTTCTCGTGCTCGACGAGGCGGATCGAATGCTCGACATGGGTTTTCTTCCGCCGATTCGCCGGATCGTGAAAGCGTTGCCGCAAAAACGGCAGACCCTGATGTTCTCCGCTTCGCTCTCGAGAGAGATCGAGCAGCTGACTCACCAGTTTCAACATTCGCCCAAGATCGTGGAGATTGGCCGGCGCGCGAACCCGGCCGACACAGTCACCCAGTTTGCCTACGAAGTTCGCCCACATTTGAAAGCCGCCCTGCTGCTCCACTTGTTAGGCGACCCAAAGTTCGACACGGTTCTTGTTTTTGCCCGGACCAAGCGCGGCGCCGACAAGATCGCGCGCCGTCTCGAAAGCAGCGGAATCAAAACGGGAACCATTCATTCCAATCGCTCGCAAAACCAGCGCCTCCGAGCGTTGAAGGATTTCAAATCGGGGGCCGTCCGTGTCCTCGTCGCCACCGACATCGCCGCCCGCGGCATCGACGTGGATGGGATCTCGCACGTGGTGAACTACGATTTTCCGATGCACTCAGAGGACTATGTTCATCGCATCGGACGCACCGGCCGGGCCCATGCCATCGGTGATGCGATCAGCTTTATTACGCCGGAAGATCACGGGCCGTTGCGTTCGCTCGAGCGTTTCATCGGGCGCGGGATCGTCCGGAAACGGGCGGAAGGTTTCGACTACAACCAGGCTGCGCCGCCACGCGATGAAAGGGGAAGGGGAGAACGCCGGCAGTCGCCGCCGAAAATGGAGCCGCGACTACCAGGAAATTCTCCGCGTGGAAGCGGCGAGGCCCCGCGCGGACATATCGGGTGGCGTTTCCGGAATGCTTCATCGAACAACCGTCCGCCGCGCCGATCTTATCGAAGGCATCGGTGAAGAAGAGGTTGAGGCGTTGAGATGTTGAGGCGTTGAGATACTGAGTTGTTGAGTAGAAAAGCTGAAACGCTGAAAAACCTGCAGAGCGCTTGCTGGTCACTGGTCACTGGTCACTGATCACTGATCACTTCCCTTATCAATAATGTTGGCCCACGTACTCCCACATTTGGTGATGCCAGTAGGGCCAGTCGTGGCCGCCTTCCGGGCCCCAATCGTCCAGATGATGAGCAATGCCACGGTTCTTTAACACCTCGGACATTCGATAGGTCGGTCCGCTGTTCTCCCACGGACCAGAGCCGGTCACGAGTCGGATGTCGCAACTCGCGTAGTGTTGGAGATACCAGGGATCGCTCTGGTTCGCCATGTAGTCGACCGGGTTATTGAAATAGAAATTGTCATCATACATCCCGTCCATAGAGTCGCGCATATCATAAATGCCGGACAGCGCGTAACAGCGTTTCACGTGGTCGGGATGTTTGAACAATGTGTTGGCCGCGTGATAAGCGCCGAGCGATGCGCCTAACGTGGCAATCCCGATGCCGGGCGTTTGACATTGGGAATCGATGAACGGGAACACTTCGCTCGCCACATACGAATCGTATTGCGCCTGCATCCAACTGCGATGAAACGGATGCGCGCCCTTGTTTGAGAACGAATCGCTTTGCACGCCATTGATGCAGAAGATGCGGATGCGCCCCGCCTCGATGTAAGGACTGAGAGTCTTAATCATTCCCTGACCTTCCTGTTCGTGCTCGTCGCCCATGCTGGTGGGGAAGGCGAGAAGGGGTGCGCCGTAATTGCCGTAAATGGAGACGCCCATGTCGCGGCTGAGCCGATTTGAATACCAACGTTGATGATCGCGGTGCATGACGAAGGAAAGTTAGAAGGAGGAAGTAAGAATTAGGAAGTACAAACCCTGATCTGCAAGTGACGAGTGACCAGACAGAGGAAAGAAGTCAGCGGTCCGCGGCCAGAAGGTGGAAGCTTCTTACGCTTGGTTTCCTTCGTTGACTTTTGTTGAGCAGGATCTCTGGGTGCTGCGCCTTTGTTGATACGGCGGACGGGAGACCGCCGCTTCTTGATATCCGCGGTAAAAATTTACAGTCCGAGACTGGATTTGAAACCGGTCGGCACCTGACAGAGCCACTTCTTCATAGCTGGGTTGTACCAGGGCACCTTGGGCGCTGTGCACGCGATATTCGGATTTTGAGCAGCGGGATCGGATAGCGAGTTAACAGGTACTATCTTGTGGGGAAAGTTGCCGTGAGCCAAATCGGGGTCGTATCTAAACATTCAACATTTTGAGAAGTTGAGTCGTTGAGGGTTGAGTGGTTGAGGAGAGCTGAGCAGCGAGCTGGCCACGCGTAATCGTAAGCGGATTGGCAGCGTGAGTTGCGATCTTTTATTTTAATATGACCAAGCGCAAACTTGGGAAGAGCAGCCCCTTGGAAGTTTCGGCAGTCGGGCTCGGCTGTATGGGCATGAGGCAAGAGCGAACAGGTAACAGCACCGGTTAGCCCGGTTTGTAAATCTGATCGCTGCCGACATCGAACACGCGATTCCAACGCGCGCGATAATTTTCGAACGCGATCTGCGCACTCAATTGCATGAGTTGTTCTTCCGAAAATTTTTGTCGCAAGCGCGCATAGAGATCGTCTGAGATATTGGAAGGCGCGGTGACCATGGCGTCGGCGAGCTCAATCACGACTCGCTCGGTGTCGTTGAAGATCGAGAGATCATTCCCCAAGACCGCGCGCAGTTTGTCATCGGTCAGGCCGGCTTTTCTGCCCACGGCAGAATTGATGTCTATTCAGAATGGGCAACCGATTCGCGTGGCGGTGCGGACTTTTCCGAGCTGAATATAGCGCAACGAAACCAGCCGTTTTCGGCCAAGAGCCATCTCCATGAGGATGCCGCCCCAAACAATGCCTGGAACTCGCGCCTGGATTTTGACCGGCGTGAATTCTTTGCCGAACATTTTGCGCAAGGCTCGGTAGAACCAGCGCAGATGCCACGGCGCCTGTTTTCGCTCCAATCCGGCAACGCGTGCCATAAACGACTCCCCTAAATAATAACGATGCAATCCGAGGCGTTGGATTCAGGAATTCACGGCTGAGACGCTAAGAACTAGGAGAAGAAGCAATCGAGTTGTTGAGTGGTTTAGATGTTGAGGGGAAACTGAAAGCTGAACCGCTGACAACGGACAGCGGAAGAGCAAGCGGCTAAAACGTTTGCGGACAACACATTGGGTGCATAAGGTTTAGTCTTACACTCAATCAATCTCGCTCCAAATGAACATCTCTAAATTAATTCCGCAGCTGTTTCTGGCGGCTGCGTTCGCGTTTAGTTTCACTCTCAGTTTGGTCCGCGCCGATGAAACTTGCTCTTCACCGTATCTCGCCCGGATCGATGGTCAGGAAGAGTTTGTATACGTCTGGACGCTTGGCGTCGAAGGCCTCGGCGACGGAATGGATAAGCTGGTCACGGTCGATGTAAAACCGGAATCGCCGACCTACGGTAAAGTGGTGAGCAGTTTTTCGGTGGAGGGTCGCAACGAGGCCCATCACGCCGGATTCACGGACGACCGAAGACAACTCTGGCTGGCCGGACTTGATACCAGTCGCGTTTTCATTTTCGACGTCTACACCGATCCGGCGAAGCCGAAATATGTGAAGACGATCGACAATTTCGAAAAGACAACTGGCGGCGCAATCGGACCGCATGGCGCGTATCCGTTGCCTGGCCGGATGCTGATTCCATGTCTGTCGAACGCGAAAGACAAGGGCGGGCGGACCGCGCTGGTTGAGTTCAACAACGACGGCAACTACATCGCCACTCACTGGTTGCCGACGAAGGACGATGCGCGCGGCGCGGCCAACGCGAATCTGGCCGACGGTTACGGTTACGATGCGCGGGTTTTGCCGCGGAAGAACGCACTACTCACTTCGTCGTTCACCGGTTGGAACAATTACATGAGGGACCTTGGCCAACTGATGGCCGATGCCGAAGCGATGAAACATTTTGGTTCGACCATGGTGATGTGGGATTTTCATACTCGTCAGCCGAAAAAGATTTTTCAGGTCCCGGGCGCGCCGCTGGAAATCCGTTGGGCCTGGGATCCTAAGCATAACTATGCCTTCACCGCGACGGCGCTCACTTCAAAACTTTGGTGCGTTTATGCAGACGACAAGGGCGAATGGCAGGCCAAAGATGTTGCGCCGGTCGGTGACGTGAAGGGCGGCGTGCTACCGGTCGATATCAGTTTGAGCGCCGATGACAAAACATTATTCGTTGGCAGTTTTCTCGATGGAAAATGTCGGGTGTTCGATGTTTCGGATCCGATGAAGCCAAAGCAGATCTATGAGAAACAGATCGGCAAGCAGGTGAACATGGTCTCGGAGAGCTGGGACGGGAAACGGCTTTATTTCACCAGCTCGCTTCTGGCTAATTGGGACAAGAAAGGCGCCGACAACGAGCAGTTTCTTCGCGCGTATTCCTGGGACGGCAAAGAGTTGAACCCGCAGTTTGATCTCGATTTCACTGCGCTAAAACTCGGTCGCGCTCACCAAATGCTGTTTGGCTCAAGCAAGCTTGGGCCGAACCGCGTGGTCGCGAGCAAATAGGTTAAACTCAGAACCACGGATTACGCGGATGACGCTGATGATCCAACAAGGGTCGCTCGAGCGATGTTGTCAGCGACTCGGGGCTTTTACACTCGGCCTCTTACTGGCGATGCTTTTGCCGACCAAGGCCGACAATGCTTTTCCACGCGACCGTGATCACGATTACGACGCGCCGGCGCCAGGCAGTTACAATTTGCCGATCGTAAAGATTGCGCCCGACGGCGTTTTGCTCGATTCGAACGGCAAATCGTTACGTTTGCGTGAATTAACGCGCGGTCGCGTCACGGTTTTAAGTTTTATCTATACACGTTGCGCTGCACCAAACGCCTGCCCGTACGCGACGAGTGTTATGAGCCAGCTTCATCGCCTTAGTCTCGAGGACAAGACGTTGGCAACTAACATGCGTCTTGTCAGCCTGAGTTTCGATCCGGAGTACGACACGCCGCGACATCTCGCCGACTACGCCGAGTCGATGCGCGACGAAAAGGCGGGCTGCGAATGGCGCTTCGCCACGGCCAAATCGCGCGCGGAGCTGGAGCCAATTCTCAACGGTTATGGTCAAACCGTGGACAAACGACAAGACGCGGCTGATCCACAAGGTCCTCTTTATCACATCCTGCGCGTTTTCCTGATCGATCGTGACGGCCGGATTCGGAACATCTACAGCTCGGGCACGCTGGATCCGCGCCTTGTTCTGGCAGATGTGAAAACGCTGTTGTTGGAAGAAGCAAAGCCTTCCAAGCACTAAGCGCGAGCCAAATTGCAAGCTGGGGTCGTATCTAAATATTCAACATTTCAAGAAGTTGAGACGTTGAGGGTTGAGTTGTTGAGAACGGGCAGAAGCAGACAGGCAAGGGCGAAGAGGTAACAGCAGCGGTTAGGCCGGGTTGTAAATATGGTCGCCGCCGACGTCGAACACGCGGTTCCAACGCGCGCGATAATTTTCAAACGCGATCTGCGCGTTCTCAGCGCGAGACAAAGAAACAGGCGAGTCCGATCGTGACCAAGTCTTCCAGCAGGCCGATGAAAAGATCTCTGATGTTCAACGCCGCGACCAAACGCCTCCGGATTTCGTAACCGGTAAATGCTCCGATTACTCCGCCAACCGCGCCCAGAGCCGCACCGATGATCAACGATTGATTATTTGCCGCGCAAAGGCAGGCGCCGCAAAGACCGCCGGTCAGGATTCGCGCCGTCAATGGGAAGGGGGCTGTTCGTTTCGGGGTCTGAGGCTGCAGATCGATAAATAACTCGAACAGAGCGAGGATCGAAAAAATAACCGCGGTGATTATCGTTCCCATGAAGGCCAGTGGTGAATTGTTGAGATTCAACCAACCAAGATGAGCGGCCCAGGCCAGGACAGCCGGGGCGGTCAACGAACGGAGGCCTGCGACGATTCCTATCCCGATGGCAAAGGCGAAAAGATAGTTCACAGTTTGGAAGCCGGGAGCAAGGAGCGCAAACAGGTTGAACAGAAAAGCTGACAGCTGAAAGCTGAAACGCTGAACAGGAAATCCTGTGGGTTTTTTTGCGCGAAGATTAGCTGCGGTTTGTGCTGACCTTGGCCCGGCCGAGAAACGAGGCGTTTTCATCGAGAGCCAAACGTGGCGAATCGATGTCGCCATGCAGGGTTGCGCCCGATTCGAGAACACACCGCTCTGACGCGAATACATTTCCTTCAATCGTGCCTTGGATCGTCACCGACTTAACTCTGACCTCGCCGCGGACCCGTGCGTTCTTGCCCACAATCAGCGTGCCAGTGGCGTTGATCTTGCCGTTCACTTTGCCGTCGATCAGGAGCTCGTTGCTAAAGCTTAAATCACCTTCGATCGAGACTTCGCTGGAAAGGAAACCTCGAGCCATCGGCGTTCTTGGCCCGTCGGCTGGTCGTTCAGTTTTGGTGGGCGGCAATTGCGGTGATGGCGCGGGCGTGGGCGAGTCTTCTCTTCTTGATCCAAACATGTTCGGTTAATGTCGTTCAACTTTGATCGCGCGTAAAGGCGGTAAGAGATCAGAGATCACAGGTCAGAGGTCAAAAGTCAGAGGTCGGAAGTCAGAGGTCGGGAATGAGTGTTTGTGTTGCGGCTCCATCCGGGCGATAGTCGCGCACATATTGGATCACTCTGTTTAACTTCACTGCACGGTAGATCGTCAGGTGGGCGTCGCTCATTGGTGGTTTGAAACCCGATTCCCGGGAACGGCTCTGTAGCTCCTAGTTTTTCCAATCTCAAAACACAATGAAACTGTACGTAGGTAATCTCTCTTTTGAGACCACCGAGAACGATCTTCAGGATTTGTTCGAAAAACACGGCACCGTCAACGAAGTCCATCTGATGATGGATAAAATGACGGGTAAATCGCGAGGCTTCGCCTTCATCACCATGAATGACGACACCCAGGCCGGCGCGGCGAAAAATGCTCTGAACGGCCACGAATTGAACGGCCGCGCCCTAAACGTGAACGAAGCTCGTCCGCGAGAAGATCGTCCACGTCCCTCCGGCGGCGGCGACCGGCGGGGCTTCTCCGGTTTTCGGAGATAACAGACAAACGAGACAGAATTAGCCCGATTTTCACGAAACCGGAGCCCCGGTGGCGCTGGCGAATCAGCATCTCATTCTAGAGCACATCTCCGGAAAGATGCGGAAACGATTCATTAGGCTGGCCATTGGCGACCGCGTAAAATGGAAATTTCTTATTACCACACGGACAAGACGAGGATCGTTTATCCACTCTAATTTATGACAACACGATTCCTCTTTGATCCACCCCGGGCGAAGTCAAAGACAAAGGCAAACCTGAAAAGTTTGCTGGTGCGTTGTCCATCGACATCCAAGCTGACCGATACGGGCCAGACGGTTGAAGAAGAGCGATGGCCAAAGGCGAAGGTAAGAAAACAGAAGTTCACCTGCGCGCATTGCGGATCGGTCCACCGTTGGACAAAGTCAGACGTAGTTTTGGGACGACCGCTCTCTTGAGTGACGGTGTGAGTCTAGACTCCGCCTGTCTTTAATTGATCGTCGGCCAGGCCCATGGTGTGCAGGAATGCGTTCCAGCGTGGGTCGGCGTGGAGATTCGTTAGGAGCGGATCTTTACGCAAACCCTGCAAACCTGGGTCGCGTTGCCGGCGCGCGCGTTCTAGCCATTCGAAAGCTTTATCCTTTTCGCCGCGATACGCGTAAGCCTCGGCGATTTGATACGCGGCTGTTTCGGCATCATTTTTGATTAACTCGTTGAGTGCCGCGTCGGATTCCTGGACGCGCTTTTGACCCCAGCGCGCGCAACTCACGATGAGCAGCTGTGCCCACTCACCGGCATCAGCTTGGGCCTCGGTCGCGGCCTCCTCGAATTTATTTTCCAGCAGGTACGCTAAACCGAGGCCGGCGTGCGCCCACGGGGCAGACGAATTTAGTTCTACCACCCGCGCGTATTCGGCGTGCGCTTCGGCCGATTGCTTCGTGGCCGCTAGGCCAAACGCGAGAAATGAGCGGGCTTGCACATTGACCGGGTCCAGCTCGACTGCTTTGCGATAGAGTTCGATTCCTCGATCCGTGTTTCCTATTGCCGTCTCGAGGTTACCCGCGGCGATTAGCATGTTCGGATCGGCCGGAGCCAACGCCATCGCTTTGCGCACAGTCTGAGTCGCCGCGCTCCAATTAAAATCGAAATTGGTCTCGATCCACGCGCGATCGAGCAATGCGTCCGGCAAGTTAGGCTCGATTGACAGGGCCCGAGCGATGGCGTCGCGTGAGGCGGCCAGATTCGCGTCGAGCTCTTTTTGTCCTCCCTGGGTTGAAAAGCCGGCAAGCCAGAGATGCGTTGACGCGACGCCGGCCCACGCCAGAGCGAACCCAGGGTCCAAGGCGACCGCGTGTTCATAAGCAGCCAGACCTTCACGCGCGCTTTTTTCGGAGTGGCGGTTCTCATAAAAGCGGCCCTGGAGATAATACTCGTGCGCCTCGACGTTTTTTGTTCCGCCTTTTTCAGCCGCCTGCACTTCAGCTTGAATCTTTTCTTTGTCGGCTGGAGCAGCGGCGCCGCCGGTCAGCTGACCGCGCACTTGGGCCACGATCGTCTCCGCCAGTTCGCTCTGGACCGCGAACACGTCTTTTAAATTGCGTGTAAAATTTTCGGACCAGAGTTCCTGACCGCTGTCAGCGCGGGTAAGTCGGGCCGCGATCCGAACCGCCTCACCGGCTTTTCGCACGCTTCCATCTACCAGATAAGCCACGCCGAGTTTCTGTCCGATCTCCTGGGCGGTCGCGTTTTTGCCTTTGAACGAAAATGCCGAGGTCCGCGCGGCCACGTGCATCCCCGGAATTTTTTGCAGCACAGTCAAGAGTTCTTCGCTGACGCCGTCGGAGAAATATTCGCTCCCTTTGTCGTCGCTGAGGTTAACGAACGGCAGGACGGCAACAGATTTCTGATCGGGCGGATTTGACGGAGCGACCGGCGCTGGCTGAGCCGCAGCCGACTGCTGGTGTTTGCTTGGGCGCTCGGACCACCACCACCCGCCAACAATGAGCGCGATCGTCACGAGAACGGCCACTGCAATGAGGACGGGCGATTTCTTTGAAGATCGTGGCGCGGAAGATTCAGTGCCTTTCTCCCACGGCAGCACGATCCGGAACAAATCCATCGGCAGTTTGATGTTCTTCAAATCCGCCGTACCAAACTTTTCAAATCGCGCCTCGAGCGCATTGCGAATCTGCCGTTCCACATCCATCGAGACGCAAATCCCGCCCGCGCCGGCCAGCGCTTCGATTCGCGAAGCGATGTTCACCCCGTCGCCGTAAACATCGCCGCCGCGATGCATCACATCGCCGATGTGAATGCCAATCTTGAGTTCGATGCGCCGGTCGGGGGTGACGTCGTGATTTCGCTTGCCCAGGGTGCGCTGGATTTCGATGGCGCACTGGGCCGCTTCCAGCGCGCTCCCGAACTCGACCAGGAAAGCGTCGCCGATGGTTTTGATCTCGGTGCCGTGAAACTTTGGGAAAATTTCGCGCAACAACCGGCGATGTTCCTCCAATAGCTCAAGAGCAACTTTGTCATCGCGTTGGGCGAGCGCGCTGTAGCCCACCATGTCGGTGAACATAATAGCGGCGAGTTTGCGCTCTTCGGTCGGCACGGTTGGCATCATCACTCTTTAATGACTATCTGACAAATCCGCTCCAGATGGGATGATGAAACTGTGCCGAAGAAAAAACTTCTGTTCGTTTGCGTTGAGAATTCAAACCGAAGCCAAATCGCGGAAGCGTTCGCGCGAATTCACGGCGGCGACAAGATTGAGGCGTACAGCGCGGGCTCACGGCCATCGGGCGTGATAAATCCGAAGGCGATCGCGGCGATGCGCGAAATCGGTTACGACCTCTCGAAGCACAAATCGAAGTCGCTCGATGAGATTCCGGAAATCGAATACGATTTCGTAGCGACAATGGGGTGCGGCGACGCCTGTCCGTTTGTGCGGGCCAAGCAACGCGAAGAGTGGCAAATTCCCGATCCGAAAAATCTTCCGCCGGATGAGTTTAATCAGGTGCGCGATCTGATTGAGAAAAAAGTGCGCGGAGCGTTGGAACAGTTATCGGTGAAATCATGATGCTGAGCTTTTTGCTCAAAGGCATTTTGATTGGTTTCTCGATCGCGGCGCCGGTGGGTCCGATCGGAGTGCTGTGTATTCGTCGCTCGATTGCGAACGGCGGCAAGAGCGGACTTGCGACGGGTTTGGGCGCAGCCGGCGCAGACGCTGTTTATGGTTGTGTTGCGGGATTTGGACTCACCGCGGTTTCCAACTTTTTGATCGGCCAGAAATTCTGGCTCGGTTTTCTTGGCGGCTTGTTTCTGTGCTATCTCGGTATCCGCACTTTTGTCAGCCGGCCGGTTGAGGAACCGGTGGACGCTCGCAGCCGCGGACTATTTTCAGCTTTCCTCTCGACATTCTTTCTCACCATTACCAATCCAATGACCATTCTCTCGTTCGTTGCGATCTTTGCCGCACTCGGACTCGGAAAGTCGCCGAACTACATTAACGCTACTGCTTTGGTTGGCGGCGTGTTTGCCGGTTCGGCTCTTTGGTGGTTGTTACTTAGCAGCGGTGCCGCTTTCTTTCGTTCCAAGGTTACCCTGAGCTGATGAGTCTGTTGAACCGTGTCTCGGGGATTATTATTTGCTCGTTCGGAATTTTTTCTCTTTTCACGTCGCTGTGGAAACGGTGACCGGAATCCAGAGGTCAGATATCGGAGAGCAGAGATCAGAGGTTCGCGGGTCGATCTCATCATCGCGATCCGCGAGGATGACCTCTAGCAGACACGCTTGCCCTGTAATTTCGGCGCCGATACCATGTCGAGGACATGGCGGAGGAAAAGGAGTTCCGTAGCGCTACTCGATACGACGCGGTCATTGCGACCCTGGTTGGATTTTTGGCGTTGTGTGTTTCGGGTTACACCGCCTACATGCAACGCCAACAGGTGCGCGGGGCGGTTTGGCCCATTCTCGAATTCGATACCAGCAATGGGCCAATTCAATTCACCCTGGCCAACAAAGGCGTCGGACCAGCGATCATTAAACACGTAATTGTGAAAGTGGATGGTCAACCGGTGAAGAATTGGGCCGAGGTGCTGGAAAAAATTCTTGGGCCCGGATATCATCCGGGCGAGGAAGCCGACATGAGCGGTCGGGTGTTCGCGGCGGGTGAATCGATCAAAGTTTTCACTCCGCACGATGAAGCCCAAAAGCCGATCCCGTTCGACAAATCCAATCCCCTTTGGGTTGAGTTGAACAAGGATCGTGCACGCGTGTCGGTTGAGATCTGCTATTCCTCCACGCTCGGGGAGTGCTGGACGCTGCGGGCTGGCGGATTGACTCCCGGCACGACGACAGAGACACGTAACTGTCCAACTCCGTCGGGAATCAGTTTTAAACAGTAAAGAAACTGACGAGTGCCGAGCATGAAACCTCTGGAGAAAGCCGCCTCCGCTGCGCCGCGACAGATCGCGCCGCCGCCGCTCTCGCAGCACCTACGCGAGTTTGCGTCCCGACCTCACGACTGGGTTGTGCTCGCGCGCAATCTCATTCCGGTCGTCGGCATTTACGGCTTCGGCTGGTCCGCCGGGCTTACCGTGTTCAATTATTGGTTCGACGGATTCACCGCGCTGGCGGCGATCACCGCCGCATTGGTTCCGCGCGCGCTACGCGAAACGCAACCGAAGTCCGCCGGCCTGGCAATCACGATCGTGCGCGGCGTCTTCACCTGGATTTTTTTGGTTGGCATTATCGGATTGCCCTATTGGATCGTGCTACTTCCGCTGCAGAGCCTGTTGTTTGGGGAAAATCTCCGGCATCAGCTGGCACATTCGCCGGGGCTCTGGTTCGCTTTTGGATCGATTGCCATCAGTCATTTCTGGAAAGCGTTCCGATGTGGCTATGACGTGATGCCGGACGATCAATTGAAACAGCGTGTCCGCTGGGATGTTTATCTGCTAATGCTGCGCGGGATTTCGATGTTCATGATGATCGGCTTCGCCATTTTTATCGTTCCGCTCATAGCGCTACTTTTGACTTATTTTGAAATCTGGCCCGAGCGGGTGATTGGCGCGGTCTTTGGCGATCCAACGCGGCTGTATGAATATGATCCGGAGAAGGACAAGAGAAGTTGAGTCGTTGAGTCGTTGAGAAGTTGAGCGGAGGGTTGGGGGATGGAGATTAAACGAGCAGGCACCCAAACATCGAACAAAGGTCCATCGGATTGGTTTACCGGAGATGTTAGAATCGATCCATTGTTTGAAGCGCCGGATCCCGCTCGGGCGCGCGGTGCAAGGGTGACATTTGAGCCGGGTGCTCGTACCGCCTGGCATACCCATCCGTTAGGCCAAACCCTGATCGTCACGGCGGGTCTGGGCTGGGCGCAGCGGCACGGCGGACCAATCGAGGAAATTCGATCGGGCGACGTGGTTTGGTTTTCGCCTAACGAAAAACATTGGCACGGCGCTACGCCGGCTACCGCGATGACGCACATCGCAGTGCAAGAGGCACTCGATGGCAAAGTGGTCGAGTGGATGGAACACGTCGGCGATCGAGAGTACCTCTCAGGAACGCAGCAGAGCGGGAAAAAGAGTTAAATCGGTTCTGGCTTCCCGAAGAGTCCTTGGCGATCGTTATCGGGAGGGTTCCAGCGGGCTGGCCTTTAAAAATAACCGCAGTGTCCTCAGGGCTTAAATATTCGGCGAAGATGGGCGGGCTAACGCTCGATGCGAGGATCACAGGGATTGCGACCTTCAAGCAGCCCAAAATGGGAATGCCGGTAAGGGGTCCCCGGAGAGAGGGTTCGCAGAATCATCCCTCTATATATAAGAGCAACCCCTTGGGGGGAAGGTAGAGAGGAGTTGGACGGGGTTCCGCGAAGACCGGGGACAGGGAAAAGCCAAGGCCCAGTCGGAAGGGTAGGGCCCGTGGAGAGGTTCGACAATTCATCGATCCGACCGGGTATTCCGCGCTCAACGTTAGGGGCGTTTCAAGCTGCTGGGGGGCCCCAAAGGGGGCCTAAAATAATTTTACGAGGGGTCTAACAAACATGCTTGACGCCTAAGGCCCGACCGGATATTTCAGTGCCCTTATGAACTCCATGCCTTACCTGTATGCGGTCAAACGTTCACAAGTTCTCTTACTAGTCACCCTCCTTGCTGTGTCTGTTTTTCTAACTCCGCAGCACGCGCGCGCCCAAGGTGCGACCGGCGGTACCTACGCAGCCGGAGCTATTGTTCAGCCTGCGCAGGGCAAAGCCACGTCTGTTGACCAAGCCGCATTCGGCGTTGGTGCTGACGCGAGCGCGGGCACCAATTCCACCGCGATCGGCGGCCTTGCGATTGCCTCGGGCGTGAACTCCACAACGGTCGGTAACTTTTCTTTCGCCAAAGGTTTGAACGCAACGACGTTGGGCTTCAGTGCCGGCACTAATGCGGCGACCCCAGGCGTGACCAGCGTTGGCACCTTCGTCAACGGACTAGTGGCAGGCAATTACAGCACGGCAATGGGCGCGGGCGCTGGCTTTGGTAGCGCTGCGAATTCGTCGGGTAACTTCAGTGTAGCGATCGGCGGCGGCGACGGCGTCGGCGGCACGGGTGCAATTGCTTCAGGTACCAGCTCGATCGCTATGGGTTTGAGCAGCACGGCATCAGGTCTTTCCTCGGTCTCGATCGGCGGTACAGGAGTCGCTACTCGCCCAAGCATTGCGAGTGGGGGTTTTGATACCGCGGTCGGTAACGGCAACCAGTCGAGCGGAGTTGGCGCAACTGCTGTCGGCGATAACAATACCGTAACTGGCGCTGACAGTACTGCGATCGGTGCCTTCAACAACTTCGGTGCAGGTGTTAGCGGCACGAACAGCACAGCGGTGGGCGAGGGCAACACGGCGAGCGGTGTGAACAGCGTTGCCATTGGCGCCGGCAACGTGGCAAGTGGTGCAAGTGCCATCGCGATAGGCGCCGGTTCCACTGCGGCTTTTGCAAATTCTGCGGCATTCGGTGTGGGCGCGACGGCAACTCGTGCCAACCAACAGGTTTTCGGCACCGCTACCAGCACTTACACAATGCCGGGCATTACTTCCGCCGCGAGCGCCGCAGCGCAAGCTGGTCCGACAAACTTCGTAACTTCCGACGCTGCGGGCAATCTTGCCACAAGTGGCTTCGGACCGAGCAGCTTTATCGCGCTTAACAACCGTATCAATTCGGTTGACGCTCGCGTTAACAATGTGCGCAATGAAGAGCGCGGCGGCGTGGCGTTGGCAATAGCAACGGGGCAGATCCGTTACGACGATCAGCCGGGCAAGATATCGGTCGGAGTAGGAGGCGGCGCATTTGAAGATGCAGGTGGCGGAGCGATTGGCATTGGTTTCACTTCGCCTAATGCGCGCGTCCGGGGGAATATTACCGCGGGCGGCAGTTCCCATGGCGACTGGGGTGGTGGCGCGGGTCTGAGCATCACCTTGAATTGAGCGAGCGAGTTCCCGGCCTGGCCGCGAGCCTCGCACTGTTAATCGGACTTTTCACCGCGTTCGCGCAAGTCGCGAACGCGGCTTCCCCCAATCCTGCACTCGCGCCGGGCGCGACGCCCCCGCCTGCAGTTAAAATGATGGCACCGCCGCAGCCGGCTCAAATCGACCGCAACAGCGCGCTGATTCTCGTCCGCACCACCCTGGTCGCCCTGCAACAGGCGAATCAAACCGGCAATTACAGCGTGCTCTATGGAATCAGTGCCCCTGGGTTTCAAAATGCGAACTCACCCGAGCGCCTCGCCCAGATTTTCGGCAATCTCCGCAGCAAAGGTTTCGATTTTTCAGGCGTAGTTGTGCTCGAGCCTCAATTCACGATTCTGCCGGAGGTGTATGAAAACGGAGTGATGCGAATGGGCGGTTTTTTTCCGTCCGTGCCGATGCAGGTTTATTTCGATCTGCAATTCTTCCCGGTGCAAGGACAGTGGAAGTTACTCGCAATCGGGGTCAACGTCGGATCGCCGATTAGTGCGCCGCCGCCGGTAACTGAGGTGCGACCAGCCCAAACAGCCGCTGAATCGCCGCGACCAACGACACCGCCGCCGCAGTCGCCCAAGCCAAAATCTGCTCCGATTGTAGAGACAGGCGTCCGGCCGAAACAATCGCCGACAGCTTCGCCCCGGCGTTGATCGGATCCTTCCGCCCGGGCCACCAAGAAGTTGCTCGCGTCCGAGGATGGTAAAGACTACGGCTCGTTCGACGTCGGCAGGGCAGGGAGCGCTCCCGGCGGTTGAGAGGTTGAGAGGTTGAGAGGTTGAGCGGTTGAGCGGTTGAGATGTTGAGGTGTTGAGGTGTTGAGAAGCTGAAGCGAGAAAAGCTGAAATAGAAGTTATTGCAGCGGGTCAGCATTCAGAATTTCAGGACTTTCTTACCGGACTTTTGCCGGATCATAGCTCTGCCAGTTGTCTGCAGTCGGGTCATACCATTCGATCTTTCCCGACGCGCGATTAACGCGATAACGATCGATGACCGGATTGGTGTCGGGATCGCCGCCGCATTTCGCGTTGTGCTTTTCGCGGAGAGCAAATTCGACGTAGATTCTGGTAGTTTCCTCGGTCTCGAAAGTGACGCAATCGAACGAAATACGTTTCGCATAAGCATTATCGTGCTTGAGCGTGCGCAGAAGCAGGTTCAGCGCGACGTCTTCGGTCATTGCCCTGGATGATCTCGAGCCTGCCTGAGCGATCAACGGTAAAAGAAGCGCCAGTGCGACACTTGTAACGACCAGTCGACCCAAATGCTTTTTCATCACCTAATGAAAAGCGGAAATGCGGAAGACTGGAAAGCTGAAAGAGGAAACTCTGAAGTCCAAAGGTCGATAAGGATCGCAATCACGCCGTCGCTAAGCGCTTCGAGTCGATTGGTTTTCATGAAAGGATCTTGATGACTTTTTCGATCGTGCTCCAGCTCCGGGTCGTAGCTGGAACGCCCAGGATTTTTTCGATTTTTCCCAGGTAACCAATCGCTTTCATTTCGCGGCGATAGACGCCGAGAACGAATTGATTCTCGATCGCGATGATTTTTAGGAGCCAATTGTCGGCGGATGGAAGAAAGAGTGGAACTTGCGGCGGATTTTTTGGCGATTTGTGCAGAACGCTCAGGAACCGGGTGAATTCGGGACCGGAAAGTTGATCTCCGAATGGATCTCTCAAACTAAGCCTTACAAGATCGCCCGCGGGAGCGATCATGATTTCGCATTTAATTTTGAAAGTCTTGTTGAGTTGCGCGGCGATCTTTTGGCGAAGCGCCGACTGGTTGATTTTTCCGCGCGCGACGAAGGTGCCTACGGCGCCGATGTTGACGATGTCAAATTGCTTGAGTTGCTTCGCAAGTTGGGCGGGTTTGCAGAGATTAGCTCCGCCAACATTGATGCCGCGTAGGAAAATAACCGAGGCCACATTTAGAAGTGATCAGTGACAAGTGACGGCTGACAAGCTAAAAACCGTCCCATGGTAGGTCCAATCGAGCCACGAGATCGCGATTTTGCCGGATTTCGATTGCGCGGTAACGAAGTGACGCGGCTGGAGTCTTTCAGCGACGCGGTCTTTGGCTTTGCCCTCACCTTACTGGTGGTTTCGCTCGACGTGCCGAAATCGTTCGACGATTTGGTGGGCACGATGCGCGGTTTTCCGGCGTTCGCGATCTGCTTTCTGCTGCTGGCGATAATTTGGAACAGTCATTACAAGTTTTGTCGCCGTTACGGTCTCGATGACGGCGTCGCGCGTTTTCTGACCTGCTTGATGCTTTTCGTCGTCCTGTTTTACGTCTATCCACTCAAGTTTCTGTTCAATCTCAGCATCACCGGGCTGCTTTTTGGCGCTGGTTCGGCGGTGTCGATGACTGGCTCACAACTTTCAACGCTGTTCGTGATTTACGGCCTCGGCTTCGCCGCGGTTTACGGCGCAATCACACTGCTCTATCTGCACGCCTGGCGTTTGCGTGATGCGCTCGAGCTCAACGACCTCGAAAAGTCCGACACTCGCTATGTTATGTTCCGATTAATGACGCTTGTCGGGTTCGGTTTAGTCGCTGCCGCTCTGGCCCTGGTTCCACCGGTCAGAAAGTGGAGCCCACTAATTTATATTCTGCTCCTTCCAATTTTGCGGGTGTCCCGAATGATTCATCGGCGCCGGCGGGAAGCGTACATCTCGAAGTAATAAATCAGATTGTTGTCCGCGTTCGCAGCCTACGGCCCGACAGGCCACCCGAACTTCGCATCCTCAGGTTTTTTCTGAGGCCACGAGCGGAATTTGTTGGATGGAATCCCTTCCGTTCGGTTGTTGGGCTGGGCGAGTGACTTTGTTGAAGTTAAAATAGAATCCGCGGCCGGCGCGTCCAACGATAGATATAGAGAAAGGGAACAACAGGAAGATGAAATCATTATTAATAGCGATGGGGCTTGCCATCGCTGTATCTGTCGGCGCGCAGACGACGACGGACGAACAGCAACAGCAGCCTCAGCAAAAGGCGAAAACAACGAAGACCGAAGAAAACGTTCAGCCGAGTCAGACCAAGCAGAGCGTTCAGCCGACTGAACGTGAGCGGACAAAGACGGACGTTAAAACTGACGTAAACAAACCGGAGCGGACGCGCGTCAACAGCGAAGAGAAAATTCGCGGTGACGAGCGACATTCCAGCGCGCGAGTTGACGAAAAAGGCGGCGTGTCACACAGCACGACGGTGTTTCGCAACGGAACGGAAACGCATGAGAGTCTCGCTTTGCATCGCGGCTTCCGCGAACGAAGCGACGTGCACTTCAGCATCGGAACGCATCCGCGTGATTGGTGGCTAAGAACCTACTCCATCGTGGTGATGGATGGTTGCAATTACTATCTGGCGGACAATGGCTGCTGGTATCCGGCCTACGGGTTTGATCCAAGCTGCAATTATCCGGACGGCGTAGTTTACTGCGAATAAAACGCGGTTAAAATTAATCGGGCGCGCTCCTACGGGGGGCGCGCCTTTTTTCTTGTCTGGAAACGTGCTTTTCTACAGGATGAACCAAACATCGGGTTATAAGAACTCGTTCCCCAAATAATGTCGGGCGCCGAGCCGCTTCGATAGTGATCGCGGTTTTCGGGCTCGGAATCTTTCTCATCCTGGCGGATACCACAGGCGTGACCGGCAGCGGTCAGGCCGTTGAAAATCGCCAGCCCACACTGGCTCTCACTTATATCATTGCGCTCCAAGGCATTTTCCCGGACGACGGCGGAACGCCTGGAACACCGAACCAAACATCGCCACCCGACCGGACCACCCCCTTTCTTGGCGAAATCAGGACGGTCTCATTCAATTTCGCGCCCAAAGGTTGGACGCTGTGTGAAGGTCAACTCCTGCCGATCAATCAAAACATTGCTCTTTGGACTCTGATCGGCGCGACTTACGGTGGCAATGGCGTCACGAACTTTGCTTTACCGGATTTGCGTGGTCGCGTGCCGGTCGGGGCCAGCGCCGGCTGTCCGCTCGGGACCAAAGTCGGGACGTCGTTTCCTTCTCTGTCAGTCGACAACCTTCCCAGTCATACCCATTCTCTTCCCAGCGGCGGTAATACCGATGCCACCGGCAGTGGGATCGCGTTCGATAATCGGCAGCCCGCTCTGGCCTTGAATTTTTTGATCGCGTCCAACGGCGAAATAATGATCGCGCCGTGGAATGTTGAACCGACCGGTTGGGCGCATTCCGATGGTAGGCTGTTACCATTGCCTGATTATAATTATCTGTTTAGCAACATCGGGACAATTTACGGCGGTGACGGTACAACCACCGTGGGCCTTCCTGACACGCGTGGCCGAGTCCTGATCGGTGACGACAATGGCGTCTCGTTTCCGGTTGGACTGAATTATGGCACTGACAATCTGCTATTGAGTG
Source organism: uncultured Verrucomicrobiae bacterium (assembly GCA_963817335.1). Classification (GTDB taxonomy): domain Bacteria; phylum Verrucomicrobiota; class Verrucomicrobiia; order Chthoniobacterales; family UBA10450; genus AV40. The sequence goes on from CAWFNX010000005.1 coordinate 1,519,604, forward strand.
TCTCAGACATTCCGGCTCACACCCATACCCTTTCTAGCGGCAACACCGGTTCGACTGGCGGGACCGGGAACACGGCAAACAATTATCAATCTTCGACGGTCATGCGGTGGCTGATTTCGCTCTTTGGCATTTTCCCTTCACGGGATGCTCCATTCCTTGCCGAGTCTCCGTCCCCTGACGCCACTGACCAGCCGTTGATAGGGGAAATCCGAATCATCGCCGGCAACACCGCCGACGGATTGTCTGCGGATGCATGGGATGCTCTTTACGGCACCATCTTACCAATCTCCGAGAACGACACCCTTTTCAATCTGATTGGAACAACCTACGGCGGCGATGGCCAGAGCACCTTCGCGATACCAAATCTTAAGACGATAACAGCGGCTCACTATGATTCTCCCGAACTGTCGTTATTGGGCGAAAGCGCAGGTTCCGCCACTCTAAATATATCAGTTTTGCAGTTGGCGGCGCATTCGCACACGTTTACGGCACCTTCGCCGACTCCCACAGCTTCGCCCACGCCGACGCCTACGCCAACACCGACACCCACACCCACACCCACACCAACACCAACACCGACACCGACACCGACACCGACACCAACACCAACGCCAACTCCGACACCAACGCCGACTCCGACACCAACGCCAACTCCCACACCAACGCCAACTCCCACACCGACGCCGACACCCACTCCGTGTGGACGTGGATGCGGTCCAAGCCCGACACCGACTCCAACGTCTACCCCGTTGCTGAGTCCAACTCCGACGCCAACGCCGTTGCTGAGTCCAACACCGACTCCCACTCCGTGTGGACGTGGATGCGGTCCGAGCCCGACACCGACTCCAACGCCTACTTTGACCCCGACACCAACGCCTCCAACGTCGCCCACACCAACCCCGACTACGGCTCCGACTCCAACTCCCACGCCAATAATCCACAGGTCTCCGTGACCCGCCTGAAGGTCAGTGGCGTCATTGGTTCAGGAGAGAGGAGGGCAACATTGGACGCGGTGAATAATTTCCGCAGAAGAGCCACACCGGTGACAGGCCGGCCGCTATTCCAGATTTGTCTGGATGAATTTAGGCGACGCGTGGATGTCGATCTGCCGAAGCACCGTGTCACCACAGTTCATGAATCGGTGCGGTGTGTTTGCCGGAATAATGGCGATGTCGCCGGCTTTCGCCTCCCGGGTTTCGTCGCCGATCGTTACCAGGGCGCAACCTTCGATCATGAAAATGGTTTCGACGTAGGGATGGGTGTGTAAGGGCGGCCCTTTTCCGGGAGGCGCGTTCACAATATAGGCGGAGATCGGAGTCCCGTTCTTGTCGCCGTGAAGTTCGTAAGACATCCCCTCAAAGGGAAGTCGCTCGAGATTAGTAAAGGCCATGTGGCAATTTGCTTCGACAAATCGCCGATGACCAGTCGAGGGCTTCGAGAGCCGGGTAAAAGAGCAAATCGCCCTCAGAAAACGGAAGAAACGCGCACCCTGGCGGTCCAGCAATTCAGTGACAGTTCGGCCGAATCGAACTATCATTGGCCGCCAAGTGAAACGCCCGAAAGCGACGAAGCGGCGCTCGTCCGCAAACAAGAAACAGCGGCAAATTGTTGCCGGGTCGAGCAAACACGTTTCCGATTCAGAGCTTCTTCAGGCCAAGGAGGCGCTCGAACGGAAGACGGCGGAATTGGCGCTCTCGCTTTCGATGATGCAGGCGACGCTTGATTCAACGACGGACGCGATTGTGGTAACGGACATGTCCGGAAACGTGCGCAATTTCAACGAGAAATACGCGTTGATGATGGGCGTGACCCTCGAAGAATTGAAGCGGGCGGATGTTCACAAATTACGGATCAAATTCAGCCAGAGGTTCAAGGACCCCGAGGGATTCGTGTCGCGCGTGATGGAGATCTATCGGACCGCTCCGGCGGAAACTTTCGAGGTCATGGAGTGGAAGGATGGAACGATTCTTGAGCGCTATTCGCAGGTCCAACTGCTCGACAACAAACCCGTCGGCCGGGTCTGGAGTTTTCGAGACATTACCGAACGCAAACGCGCTGAAGAAAATTTGGAATCGGCGAAGGTCGCAGCCGAACAAGCGAACCAGGCGAAGGATGACTTTCTGGCGTCTCTGAGCCATGAGCTGCGCACGCCGCTCATGCCGGCGATGATGGCAGCGAGCTGTCTTTCCGAGAATGAGAAGCTCGCGCCGGAATTGCGCGAGGACGTCATGGCCATTTTTCGCAACGTTCAACTGGAAGCACAGTTGATCGACGACCTTCTCGATGTCACTCGAATCACGCGAGGCAAGATTGAAGTGCACCACGAAGTGGTCGACGTGCACCGGTTATTGGAAAACGCGGTGCAAATCGTCAAGGGCGACATCACGAAGAAGGCGATTGACTTCATGATCGATCTCAGGGCGGCGCACCATCATATCTGGGCAGACCCGGTCCGAATTCAGCAGGTCTTTTGGAATCTGATGAACAACGCGGTCAAGTTCACGCCGAAAAACGGCCGCATCCGCGTTCACTCATATAATAAAGAGAACCAGTTCGCCTTTGAGATCAGCGATACCGGAATCGGGATCGAACCCGAGCGACAGGCCAGCATTTTCGAACCGTTCCATCAGGGCGAGCGTTCAATCACGCGCCGATTCGGTGGTCTTGGTCTCGGCCTGACGATTTCGAAAACGCTTCTCGATTTACATGGCGGCACCATTACGGTGGAAAGCGCTGGCCAAAACAAAGGCACCACGTTTCGAATTCTCCTCGATTTACTTCGAGAGCCGGTGCCGGTTCGAGGCGAAGGAACAAACGGACTGGTCACGCCGGCCAGAAACCTACGGCTTTTATTGGTGGATGATCACGCCGACACGCGCACTGTTCTTTCGCGGCTGCTGGTTAAAAGCGGTCATGACGTCACCACGGCCGATTCTGCGCGCAAGGCGTTGGAAATTCTCGGGGGGCACCAGTTTGATGCGCTAATCAGCGATATCGGTTTGCCGGAAACCAGCGGCTACGAATTAATCCGCCAAGCAAAGCAATGCCAACGGCTAAGGGGAATCGCGCTGTCGGGACTCGGCATGGATGAGGACGTGCGGCGCAGTCTTGAAGCAGGATTCGATCATCATCTCACCAAGCCGATTAATTTCCAGGAATTGCAAACTGTTCTGGGAAAAATTTGCGTCTAAAATCGAATCTCATCTCGAAAATGTGGGCAGTTTGTTGCGGGTCAGCGAAAAAAATTTGTAACGAAACCTCGCGAAATCCGTCAGATTAGATAATGGCAGGGATTTCGTATGTGGACTGGGGGAGCCAGGCAGCCAGGTCAAAGGCTCAGGCGTCGGATAACTCCTTGATTGGAAACGGGGTGTCGGCATGTTATCAACCGCAGTTCGACGGATTGCGTGCGCTGGCCGTGCTCACCGTCATGGTGGATCATTTCAGCGCCGACGTTCCGAATTTTCCCTTGCCGGACTGGATCCATCTGGGCGCAACCGGGGTGCGACTCTTTCTCGTCCTGAGCGGTTACTTCATTACGGCATCGCTTCGGCGCGCCCGCGATCGCATGGACACGGCGAATCTATCGTTCGGGAAAACAATCGGCGCATTTTACTGGCGCCGTTATCTTCGAATCGCGCCCGCGTATTTTGTGTTTACCGGCGTCGCGTTAATCCTCGGTCTTGGTGGAATTCGCCACAATTGGCCATGGGTGTTCACCGGCACCGTGAACTGGCTGATCGCGGCGACAAATCGCTGGCCGCTTACGATTTCGCATCTTTGGTCGGTCTGCGTCCAGGAACAGTTTTATCTGTTTTGGCCACTGCTGATCTTGCTGTTGCCACGACGATTGATACTGCCTGCCATCCTCTCTGTCGCGTTAACCGGAATCGCCTTTCGCGTCGGGTGCGTAATGTTTTCGATGCCGATGATTGCGCGGTGGGTGCTGCCGTTCGGTAGTCTCGATTCTCTGGCGGCGGGCGCAGCACTGGGGTGGTGTGGGAGCCGATTGCGGGCAACTCGGGCCGGCTGGCTGCTCGCCCTGATTTGTTTGTCAATGTTAAGCCTCGCCGCGGTATTGCGAGTCAGCGATCCAACCCAGTTGAAATCGGTGTTGGTCGAGCCGCTCGAGGCCGGCGCGTTTGCCATTTTGGTTGCTCGCACCGCGGTGGGATTTGACGGCTTGGCGGCGCGGTTTCTTTCGCTGCCAGGTTTGGTCTTTGCCGGCAGAATCAGCTACGGCCTTTACATTTATCATGCTCTGGTTGCGATGATCTTTAATCGCTGGCTGCCATTGTCGCTCAGGTTCCTGATCACAACGCCGTCTTTGCGTTTGATGGTGTTTGGGATGGCGACGCTGGCTGTCGCTGCCGTTTCGTGGTGTCTGATCGAACAACCAATTAATCGTCTCCGCGCCAGAATCACCGGTAAGGCGCTTGGACCGGCACTGTCCGAAAGCGACAGCGCCAGGCCCGCGCTTGCGACGTGGAATGGGACGGTTGTGCCGGAAAGCTAAGTGGAAATGGCTCGTCCTGTGCTCCGTAACTGCTCCGCGTGAAGAACTTCCTGATATCTGCTTCGCTGGTTGCGGTCGGCGCGTGGTACTTCCATCGTGTGGCTGAGGACCGCGCGCATCCGGTCGTTCCAGAAGACCAGAGCAGAGGCGGAATCGTGGTGGCGAATGCCCCGGACGGAACCTTGCAAGGGCGTTGGGGCAAGACCGCGCCGACTCCGACTCCTTCTCGATAACTTTCGCCGGAGTTTTCTGTCCGACGATGTCTGACCTGCAGCCGGGTGGGGTTCCGGTGTACAATCGAAAATACTCTCCTTGACAGCTTAGGGGAAGGTTAATAGACTCCTAATTAATTTAGGAGAGTAGCATGAGTGACGAAGCCGAACTTTTGCCGGGGACACTCGATCTTCTCATTTTAAAAGCGGTTTCGCTCGGACCGCTGCACGGCTACGCCGTTCTTTCACGTATTGAACAAATTTCCGGAAGAGCATTGTTTGTCGAGCAGGGGGCACTTTATCCGGCGTTATTTCGATTGGTTCGGCAGGGACTTTTGAAAACGAAGTGGGGCAAGTCGGAAAACAATCGGCGCGCGAAATTTTATGAGCTCACCCCTGCGGGTCGACGGCGCTTGCGCGAAGAAACTGACGGATGGAATCGCCTGGTCGCCGCTATCACGTCCGTCCTCGCCGCCAAACCACAACAGGCATGAGCAAGCGCAACCAGCGATGACCGGCCGGGCAATCGACAAATGATCCTGGCTTATCTCAAATCTTTGAAGGCTAGGTTCCTTCACCGATCTCAAACAGAGCTTGAGCTGGAAGATGAATTGCGGTCACACATCCAAATGCGCGCAGATGAGCTGCAGCGTTTTGGCCTGACCCGAAAAGAAGCCGAACGCCGCGCCCGACTCGAATTCGGCAGCCCGGAACGGTTTAAGGAGGAATGTCGCGAAGCGATCGCCGGAAATTTCATCGACATCCTTCTTCAAGACTTGCGGTTTAGCATTCGCATGCTGCGAAAATCGCCGGGCTTTACGGCAGTCGTAGTTTTGACGATCGCGCTGGGCATTGGCGCGACGACAGCGATTTTCACAGTGGTCGACGCAACGCTCTTGCATCCGCTCCCGTATCCGGACTCCGACCAACTTGTCAGAGTTGTGGACGAACTTGAGGGAATCGGCGCGCACGACGTTGGAATGTCGGAGCCCGAGTGGCAGGACCTCCAGCACTCGGGGATTTTCGAAAACAGTTCTCCGACGTGGTACGACGATAACAATCTGACAGGCGGAGCGGAACCTGCGCGGGTGAGTCTTTTGATCGAAGCGCCAAATTATTTCGCTGTGCTGGGCGTAAAACCCGAGCTCGGCCGCACCTTTCCGGCATCTGATCACTCACCGGGATTCATTGGTGAAGTCGTGATTAGCGACAGCTTGTGGAAGCGAATGTTCGGTTCCGATCCGGCCATTCTTGGGAAACAAATCCGGATGGATACCGATCTGTATCGCATTGTTGGCGTCATGCCGGCGAGCTTTCACGATCCCGGAACGTCACCTCGAGAGCGAAACATTGAAGTTTGGGCGGCGACGAGTTTTTATGGTCAGCCATTGTCCGATCATCCACCGCGAAGCGGCCGTAATCTGCCCACGGTCATCGCGCGACTAAAGTCCGGCCTAACGATTGACGCAGCCCAAAGTCGCATCGACGCGCTGGTCGCATCATTGAAGAAAGAATATTCGGGCGATTATCCAGTCCAAATGGGATGGCGAATTCGATTGGTCCCATTGAAAGAGAGCGTGGTCGGTAATGTGCGTCAGACCCTGATCATGCTGGTCGTCGCGGTCGGCTTGGTTCTCCTCATCGCTTGTGTGAATGTGGCAAATCTCCTGCTCGCGCGCGGCAGCGTCAGATCTCACGAGCTGGCAATTCGACGCGCGCTCGGAGCCGGACAAACACGGCTGACCCGCCAATTGTTGACTGAAAGTTTGCTTCTCGCGTTGCTGGGCGGTGCGCTTGGATTAGCCGTCCTTGTCGTCGCGAAAGACTTTCTGATTCATCTCGTCCCGGAAAGTCTGCCGAGATTGGATGAAATATCGATCAGCTGGACCGTGTTGCTCTTTGCATTGGGAGCGTCCGTTCTTTCCGGCATCGTCTTTGGCCTTGCTCCAACATTGTCCGTTCGCCATCTCGAGCTCACCCACGCGCTAAAGCAGGAAGGGCGTGGCTCGACTGGATCGCGCGAACAGGGGCGCACTAGACGCGCATTGGTGATAACGGAATTCGCCATGTCTCTGGTACTTTTGATTGCGGCTGGTCTGCTGCTTCACAGTTTTTGGGACCTGCTCAATGCGCAGCTTGGGTTCAATCCCCAAAACGTCATGACGATCAAGACGAGGATGCCGTATCCAAACGACCCAGCAAACGATGTTTATTCGACGGCTGCAAAACAGGCGCCGTTTTTCCGGGAAGTTCTCCGCCGCTGCAAACAACTAGAAGGCGTAGAGGAAGCAGCGATTGGGGACCTAGGCGCTTTGCCTTTGGGGCACGACCGGAACAATCAAAATCCTCCTCTTCCTATGATCATCGAAGGGAGGCAGACCCAAAGCAGCGAAGCGCCCCTGGTCGATGAATCGATCGTTTCGCCGGACTATTTTTATTTAATGGGCATGACTCTACGCCGTGGACGCATGTTCAACGATCTGGACAAGGATGACGTCGAGGCTGTCGCCCTGATTAATGAATCGATGGCGCAGACCCTTTGGCCTAACGAAGATCCCATCGGTAAGCATGTAAAGCTCTCGCGACGCACGGCAGTGTGGACGACCATCGTCGGTATTGTCGCGAATGCGCGGACAGAATCGTTGGAAAACGTCAACGTTCCGCAAATTTATACCAACCTGTATCAAAGAGGCGCAAGACACCTCGCCATCTTTCTACGCGGACATTTGGATGCCGCCGCAATTCCCGAACAAGTGCGCAAGCAAGTGCAGTCGGTCGATCCGACACTTCCGGTCTTCAGCGCGGAAATGCTGACCGAAACAGTGTCGGCATCGCTCGACCAACGGCGCTTTTCATTGGAGATCGTGGGTTTGTTTGCTCTGACGGCGTTGCTTTTGGCGGCGATCGGAATCTACGGAGTGCTCTCCTATCTGGTCAACGAACGCACCCATGAAATTGGGATCCGACTCGCGCTCGGCGCAGAGCGACGGACAATTATGCAAATGCTGCTGCGTTACGGCTTCGGACTCGCGATCACTGGGGCCACTGTCGGTCTGATCTGCGCGCTGTTGGTTTCAAGTTTAATGGCCGGTATTCTTTACGGCATCAGGCCACTGGACCCGATGAGCTTTGGCGTTGCCATCGTCCTTTTCATCGGGGTCGCGCTGCTCGCTTGTTATTTGCCGGCGCGCCGTGGAACGAAAGTCGATCCAATGGTGGCGCTCCGCTGCGAGTAATCCGGGGGAGTCGCAACCTATTGCCGGTCGTGAACGTCGACTTCCGGTTTGCTCTGACCCGAGTAGGTGACAGTGTCGGTCAACGTTTTGCCATCCGCCGACAGTTCCCATTTGTCGGTCTCGGTGGTCTTGTCTTTCAGCTTATAGGTAAGTTCGATGTTTTGATCGTCGATTTTCTTGGCGGTGACGGTGATCCCTTTTGCGACCCGCGGACCCGTAGGCGTATAAGCTTTGCCGTCAAACTTGAAGTTGGTTCGTTCTTTATAAGTCGGATTGATGAGCGAATAGCCGTCCTTTTGCCATTTGGCCAATTCGATTGTCGTTGGTGACAGAACCTTAACCGAACTGCTTTCCCACGTTCCGGCCAGGCCGGAAGTTCCGCCCGTACGCTTCAAGATCGCTTCGCTTTTGCCGGTTGATCCATCCGGGCGCGGATTTTCACTGGTCGAACTGAACGTTTGCCCGTCATCCGAGATGCTCCACTTCGACTTGTCGGTCACTTTGCCGTCTCGTTTGGTGACGGACTCCCAGCTATTGGGACCGGTAGTCTTAATCGACCAGGTCTCGCCGTATTTGGTGACGTGACCTTTTCCGTCAAGCGTCATGGTCTCGACATCGTCCCCGAACGTGAACTGGTATTTGCCACCGCCGGCATCTTCAATTTTGTACTGCAAGCCGGTCATCTGACTCTTGTCGGGATTGAACTTCCATTTGCCGACAAAAGAGTTTTCGGCTGCGAAGCTGCTGGCGCTAATGAAACCGAGGCAGGCGAGTAATGTTATAATGCGTGTATTCATACATTTCGTGTTTAATTTGAAGTGGTTGTGGAGTCTCTCGCTCATTTTTACCTAGCAGCAAAAGCGATGTCAACCCTTCGCAATTTGTCGCATAAGGTCTCGGGTGCCCAAAACGCACCCATTGCTAGCCCCAGAGTTCTCGCGGCGGCAAGCCGAGCCTGCCCTTGCTGTAACCAAGCCCGTGATCGCGATCGCGCGCGAGCAATAGCGCGCCGTCGAGGTCGACATAGTCGGCGCTGCTCGCGAGCAGTCGAGCTGGGGCTATCGACAGGGAAGTGCAAACCATGCACCCGATGAGTAATTTAAATCCACTTTCACGCGCGCGTTCGCACAAAATCAGCGCTTCGGTAAACCCGCCCGTCTTATCGAGTTTCACGTTGATCATCTCGTAGCGATTTTTTAACCCCGGAAGGTCCGTTGTCGTGTGGCAACTTTCGTCCGCGCAGACGGGTACCGGATGGTCGAGTTGTTCTAAAACTTCATCGGCATTGGCTGGAAAAGGTTGTTCGATCAGTTCGACGCCAAGCTCTTTCAACTTTGGCGCGACGCTTCGATAATGTTCCGAGGACCACGATTCGTTGGCATCGATCAAAAGGCGCGTGTTCGATGCTGCTTGCCGAACCGCGTTGACGCGCGCGAGATCGAACTCGTCTCCACCAAGTTTGAGTTTGAGAATTGGTGCCGTGGAATGGGATTTTGCCGCGAGACCCATCTTTTCCGGCGTATTGAGACTGATCGTGAAAGACGTCTCAACTTCGGAAGTGACGGTAATGTTCTCCAGGTCCCAGACCCGTTTGCCGGAACGTTTTGCCTCCAAATCCCATAACGCGCAATCGACCGCATTTCGGGCCGCACCGGAAGGTAAAAGACTTTGCAGCGTCTCTCGATTCAGGTTGTTATCCCGTTTGATCGATTCGATTTGGGCCAGCACAGAATCGGACGTCTGATTGTAACGACGCACTGGCACTCCTTCACCGTGCCCGATGTGTTGGCCGTCGCTGATCGTCGCAACGATCACACGTGCTTCAGTCCGGCTACCGCGTGAAATCCGAAACGTTTCCTTGAGCGGCCAGATTTCCTCGCAGGCTTCAATGTAAAGAGTGGCGAGTGACATATGACCCGCCACGGCGGGCAGGCTAAGTGACGAGACACGGAAACTTTCAACTTTCAACATGCGATCTCCAGGAGAACTCGAGATTTTGGCCGGCCGAGTTTCAGGCTAACGTAGCTCATGAAATCGTTCGTTTTGCTGCTGCTAACAATCATTGCCGTCTCGATCGCATCCGCGGAGCCCATCGTCGTTATCGTGCGTCACGCAGAAAAGGCAGCCAACGATCCGAAGGATCCGGATTTGTCTCCTGACGGACAAAAGAGGGCCGAGGCACTTGTGCGAATATTGAAGGATGCGCACATTACTGCAATTTTCACTACGGAGTTCAAACGGACGCAGGAAACGGCCGCGCCGTTATCGAAATCAACCGGCGTTGTTCCCTCCATTGTGTCTGCGAAGGATTATCCGACTTTGATTTCGAAGCTGCGTCAGGTAGAGGGAGCCGCGCTGGTGGTCGGACATGGAGACACAATTCCGGAGATCATCAAGGCGCTCGGCGTCGACACGCCGCTCCAAATTCCGGACGACGATTATACCAATTTGTTGGTCGTCACCCTACAGGCAAAGCCACAACTGTTGCGATTGCATTATTAGTTGTGAGAAAAGGCACATTAGCTGCGGTTTAGGCTAGCGCAGAGGGCGCATTTTTCGGAAGATATCGATGATGCTGACGAAGATAAGTCTATCGCACATTTTGATCGGTGTTGTGGCGATTGTCGCCGGCGTGACAATCGACCGCGCGCTCAATCACGGAGCGAATCTGTTACCGAGGGAGAGCTCCGACGTCTCCGAGTCCCGAGCGGTTACGCCGAAATCAGCGCCTCCTTCGGCCGAACCGGCAAAGATTGCACCGGAAAAGAAGCCGGAGGCGGGTAAAACGGCCGAGCGTGCGAAATCTTTGAACACGATTCTGGCAGAGCACGATCCGCGTCAGAGGGCGAAAGATTTGCAGGCATTCGTTAACGGTTTAAACCGTTCCGACTTTGCTGATGTCTTGAAGCGGGTCCAGCGCATTCCAAGCAGCAACGAACGCGAGCTCGCCTCGCGATTGTTGATTGCGCGATGGGTGCAGGACGATCCCGAAGCTGCGCTCAATTTCGCGAACTCGAACCACGGCTACGAATACGTGGCGGACGATGTTTTTGAATCGCTCGCCAGTGTGGATTTACAATCCGCCCTCGATCGGGCCAAAGGGATCCCGGAACCGAACCTTCGCTACATGGCGTTGCGGGGAGTCCTCAGTTTCATGGCCGAGAACGACCCCGCCACCGCGCTGACGATTGCCCAGTCGTTAGGGGATTTTCCCGGAAATGAATCGCTAACCAGTGTGATTTACCGGCAATGGGCCTCGGTTGACCCGCAAGCCGCGGCATTGCAAGCCATGCAGAGCGGAATGGTCGGCAGCGGCTGGCAATCGCCGCTTGCTCAAGTCGCGCGAACCTGGGCGGCAGATGATCCGATGTCCGCCGCCAACTGGGCGCTTTCATTGACCGATCCTCAGGCCGAAGCTCGCACAATGTCGCAGGTGATGCGGGAGTGGGCCCGCGATGATCTCAATTCGGCGATCAATTGGGTAAATTCATTACCGCCGGGTAGTTCGTACGATGCCGCCGCCGCCGCGTTGGCTTTTTCCATGGCAGCCACCGATCCGCAGGATGCCATCTCCTGGGCGAACAACATTGCAGATTCCACGGCGCGCACGAACGCCCTTCAGCGGATCAGTCGCGAAGTCATGTGGCGCGATCCAACGAATGGTTTGGCAATGCTTCAAGCGGCCGGTGTTCCAGCAAACCTGATTCCGCCACCTGGCCGGCACGGCCACTAATAAGTAAATCTCGATTGGATCAACAGATGCCGAGGAGGTTCTTGGCTTTTTCTACACTGCTCGCGTCGCCGAAGAATTCAAAGGCAACCCGGCCGTTACGCTTCTTCAGGACGATTCGAAGAAACCCGAGGTGGTGACCTTTCAATCGCCGGAGAACGTCGTCTTTTGTTTGTCGAATCAAATTTCGTTCAAACCAGCGTGGCTTGAAACCTGTCTCCAATCGAACCATACCGAACGCGGCGAAGAAACAGCACGAAACAAGCCAGCCGGGTGTTCTTCGAGGGCAAATCTTCTTTCGATTGTGCGAATGTTTATCGCATTAGCAATGCAACCAACTCTCGGAGTTCCGTTTGGTTGAGATCGGAGACCGCCCAATACTTCATCTCACGATGGGTCCAGGTTAGAACATTGTAGCCTCGGCGGGTGGAGAGAAGGGGAGAGGTGTCGTTTCCGGCTGATCCGGGAACAATGAATACATTTATCGGGTGCTTGTTCCGTTGATAAACCAACGCGACCACTGTCTTGCCCTCGAGATAATCCAGCCGGCCACCGACCAGTGGAAAACCGCTCATGGAGAAGTCGTGGACGTCCGGAGCAAAATCTACTTTCCCATCGAACCATGGTTTAACGGTGTGTTGATCGGAAGAGGCGACGTCGACCAAATGCGTCGCGAGCAATGAGCGTACATGATTTGCCACAACTTCATCGGCAATCGCGTTGCCGCGCGAGGTGCGTGTAAATTGAAAGAATAAGAACGCCAATAAAAGCGCTGCGCAAACGGCGCCAGTCGCGAAGGTCAGCCAGGGCGGGAAAACGCTTTCGGCAGTGTTTGCCTCCTGCGGTAATGCCGCTCGAATACTTCTGCGCAAATGGGCGGGGGCATGATAGGCGGGAGCGGCGGTGGCGAGCGCTTCGCGAAGGCCGCGGACTTGTTGCTGCATGCTTCGACAACCGTCACAGTCGCGCAAATGTTGTTCGATCTCGCGCGCGCTGATCAGATCGAGCTCGTCATCAACGTAGGCATCCAAAAGTTCTCGAATTTCGTCGTGGCTCATTTTGATTTGGAAAGGATCAGTTGCAGTTGGTGTCGGCCGCGAGCGAGACGCGACATGATGGTACCGATTGGAGCGCCGGCGACGTCGGCAATTTCCTTGTAGGAAAGACCTTCCAACTCCCGCAACACAATCGTCTCGCGAAATTCCGGCGGCAATTGTTCGATCGCTCCTCGGACCGTTTGTTGATCTTTTGCCAGATCAAGCGCCGCGCCGGGTTCGGCGGCCGGAGCGACCGGGCCATGGAGCTCTTCATCAAAAGTAATGCTCATTTCCTCAGGTCGACGTTTCTTCAAGGCGGTGAATGACGTGTTGCGGACAATTTGCAGAAACCAGGCGCGACTGTTCTCGCCACGAAGATTTTCGAAAAACCGAAACGCCCGGAGCGACGCTTCCTGGACAACGTCTTCCGCGTCCTGATCGTTGCGCATTAGAAATCGGGCAAGGTTGTAAGCCGCGTCGAGGTGGAGAAGCACTTTCCTCTCGAAATCGCTCAGGCGCGGAGATGCGGTCAGTCGGAACACGTGTTGTTGCCTTCAATCATAAGAACAAAGACTGCGCGAGCCTGAATTTTATTCCCGAAATCCGAATTTCTTCGAAATCGGGAATAACGCCCCGGGCCGGGTAGTCATCGCGGTCAGAACAGAAAGGCAATTATGAACGATCACAATCACATTCTTCACAACGTGGAAGCCGACGGCATCGACCGCCGCGGGTTCTTGAAATGCATGGCCTGGGCCGGAACGGGGGTACTTTGGACCGTTAGCGGCGGCGTCCTCATATCCAAAACATTGGCGCAAATTGCGAAGTCCGGCTCGCTTCCCGCAGCCACGGATCTGAGTTTTCTCCAGATCAGTGACAGTCACATCGGCTTCAGCAAGGATGCGAACAAAGATGTTACCGAGACGTTTAAGATCGCGCTCGATCGGATCAATGCGATGCCGACGCCGCCATCTTTCTTGATTCATACCGGCGACATTACGCAATTATCCAAGCCGGATGAGTTCGACACGTTTGACGAGCTCCTCAAGAACTGCCGGACCCGCGATGTTTTCTATGTCCCCGGCGAGCACGATGTCTTGAACGACGGTGGAAAGTTGTATCGGGAGCGTTACTTGAAGAAAGTCGACGCAAAAGGTGCGGGCTGGTACAGCTTCGACAAGAACGGCGTTCATTTTATCGGATTGGTGAACGTTCTCAATCTTCAGGCGGGCGGCCTTGGGCAGCTCGGTGACGAACAACTGGAATGGCTTGAGGGCGATCTGAAAGGACGCGCAACCGACGCCCCGATTGTCGTGTTCGCCCACATTCCGCTTTGGACGGTTTATCCGGAATGGGGCTGGGGGACGAGTGACAGCGAACGCGCGCTTGGATATCTCAAGCGTTTTGGCTCGGTAACAGTGTTAAACGGCCACATCCATCAGGTGCTTCAGAAGGTCGAAGGCAACGTGACGTTTCACACGGCGATGTCGACGGCCTTCCCTCAGCCGGCCCCTGGAGCTGCGGCCTCGCCTGGCCCAATGAAAGTGCCGGCGGAAAAGCTGCGCAGCATGCTCGGCCTAACGAGTGTGCAATACAAACAAGGCAACACCGCGCTCGCGGTTGTCGACTCAACTCTCGGTTAAGGAGACCCAAGTTATGATTACGTTTGTTCGGAAAAATAAAAAGACGGTCCTGTTAATCGTTCTAATTGTTCTCAATCTCTGTCTCGCCGCCTGGGGAGATAATGCGGCGAGCGGTTCGAGCAAGAATACGATCGAGATCAAAGACTTCGCGTTTAACCCTTCGGTTCTGACGGTAAAGCCCGGAGAGCCGATCACCTGGATCAATCGTGACGAGGAGCCGCACACTGTGGTCAGCGTCGGAAAGCAGTTTCAGAAGTCCTCTGCTTTGGATACCGGCGACAAATTTACGATCACCGCCGGTACCCCGGGGACCTACACCTATTTCTGCTCCGTCCATCCAAAGATGACTGGAACCATCCTGGTGGAAAAATGAGGACAATCGCCGATCAGTTTCTGGCAGCGGCCTTGAATCCATTCGATCTTAAGGCCGCGCTTCTCGCGCGACACGCGCAGCATCCGGTCATTGTCCATTTCCCCATTGCGCTGTTTATCATGAGCGCAATCTTCGAGATGCTCGCAGTCTGGCGAAAGCAGCCACTCTTTGCGACGGTGGCCTACTACAATCTTCTTTGTGCTGCAATAAGTATCCCATTCACGATCGCTACCGGACTGGCGGCGTGGCAATGGCAACTCGAAGGAGCGACGATCAAGGGCAATCTTCGTCTGCATCTCATTGGCGCGCTCATTACTGGGACGATCATTCTCGTTCTTTACTGGAGACGGTTTCGTCTCCGATCGAACGGCGGGCAACCCGGCGCGGTTTACTTCGCCCTGATGGGGCTCGGTCTTTTAATGATCACGGCCACCGGTCATCTGGGCGGAGTTCTCAGCGGCGTGGAATCGCCCTGAACCTGGCTACTTCAGATACTTGTCGAACCAGGCAATCGTCTGATTCAGTCGGTCTGCCTGATTTTCCGGTTTCAGAAAAAGATGGCCTTCACCGGGATAAATAATGAGCTGGGTGGGGATTCCTAGCGTTCGAAGTGCGTGCCAGAATTCGTAAGACTGCGCTGAGGGACATTCCGCGTCGCGTTCGCCGACGATAATGAGGGTCGGCGTTTTCACATTCTTGATGAACTTGATCGGCGAACTCTTTTCGTAAACGGCAGGATCGTCGTAGACCGATGCGCCGAAAAACGGAATCATCCACTGGTCGATCAAGTTCTGGCCGTAATAACTCTGCCAGTTGGCAATACCTGCGCCCGGGACAGCGGCCTTGAAGCGGTCGGTTTGGGTTACGGTCCACATCGTCATGAATCCGCCGTAACTCCAACCAGTTACACCGAGTCGTTGCGGATCGATTGGATATTTTTTGATCGCGGCATCGATGCCGGCTAGATCATCTCGGAGATCGCCGTGACCGAAATCCTTCACATTTGCGCGAGTGAAATCTTCGCCCTGACCGTAACTCCCTCGCGGATTTGGCAAGAGCACGTAGTAACCGCGCGAGGAAAGCGCGGCTATGATCGCGCGCGCCATTCCTGCGCCAGCCGGCCACTCCGATGTCGTGACGCTCGAAGGACCGCCGTGAACCAGGACAACCATCGGATATTTTTTACCGGATTCGATTTTCACCGGCGGAACCAGCCAGCCTTGAATGTGAAATCCGTCGTTCGTCCACTCGATGCTTTCGGCTTTGCCCCAAGTCATCGGTAATGCCGCGTTGTTATTTGTAATCTGTCGCCATTCGCCGAGTGGCCCCGCCCAGACTTCAGGCGGGGTGTTGTAACCGGCCAGAACAGCCGCCGCGAACTTGCCGTCCGGCGAAAGCGCGAAGTTCGGAAAATTTCCAAACGCGTGAATGCCTTCCGTGCCTTTCCAAGCGGTCCGCACCGAATTGCCGGATAATGACAATTCGGAGATAGCGCTCCCGCCGCCGGCATACTCGGTCAAGAGAATTCGATCTGGCGCGAGCCAGAACAGCGAGCTGGCGGACGCTTTCCGTCCCGGCGTGCGATTCGTTGGCGCGCCGCCGTTTGCCGAAATCGTGAATAAATCGCCGCCGTGAAATCCTTCGTCGCTCATCAGGCCCTCGATAAAGGCGACTTGCCTTCCGTCGGGCGACCAGCGCGGCACTGCAAGTTGAAACGACGGTTTATAAATCGATGTCGCTTTCCCGCCTGCAATATCGATTTTGTAGATCTGGGCGATCCACCAATTGTTGTCGCCGGGACCTGGAGCCGCCGTGGCCACGAATGTTTTATCGTCCGGCGACCAATCGAAGTCATAAATGTGCAGGTCCGCGGGCGAAGTCTGTTTGACTTGGCCGGTGGCAACGTTGGCAATGGCGATGCGCTGGTTATGAATTGCCTTGTCGATGACGCCGGTGGGGGTTGGTGCTGCCATCAACGGTCCGCCTCCGCCAGCCCCCTCTATATATAAGAAGGCAATTTGCTTCCCGTCATGGGACCAGCGCGGTCGGGCGGCGTACCCGCTGAGTTTGGTTAGGTTTCTGGCCGCCGAACCATCCGCATTAACCGTCCAAAGCTGCTTTTGATCGCCTTCGCCGGCGTTGGAGAAAAACGCTAGCATTTTCGAGTCGGGCGACCACGCCGGTTCGGCATCAACCCGGTTGTCGCCGTTCCCAATCTCGATGTTCGTAGCCGAAGATCCGGGTGCGGTTTTGGAAACGCAGGTTTGTTTCGAAGTGGTGGCGGCGGTCGATTGCACCCACGCGACGCGACTTCCATCAGGTGAGAGGGCGACGTCGCCGTAGAGAACGGTTTTACCAAGCTGTTCGGTTAGATCCATGTTCTGAGCTGTTAATAATGCCGGAAACGCGCAGGCCAGCAAAAAGTGTTTCATGTTCGCCCAAATTCCGGCGATAAAACGCTGGCACGTCCAGAATAATTTCACGTTCGAGCCGGTGTTTTGATCAAAACGACCGAGGTCAGTGCGCTGGCGACGGCCAATAACGCGCCGGCCAGCATGACTGCTCTGAAACCTGAGACGAACGATTCATCAACCGCACCTCTGAGCAACTGTTGGGTATTTGGATCTTGATTCTCAGTAATTTTGATCGCCGCGAGTTTATTGCTTTGCGCCCGCACCGATTGCACAACTTCGCTCGGAAAATTTGTAGTT
Source organism: uncultured Verrucomicrobiae bacterium (assembly GCA_963817335.1). GTDB lineage: Bacteria > Verrucomicrobiota > Verrucomicrobiia > Chthoniobacterales > UBA10450 > AV40. The sequence continues at coordinate 1,537,062 of CAWFNX010000005.1, forward strand.
CGTTCATTCAATCGATCCTTGAATACGTGCAGCATAACGATCCCGAACACAGCGATTGCAACCAGCCCGGCCGTGCGCGCGACTGCATTGTTAACTCCAGATGCGACGCCGGCGTGCGCCTGGGAAACAGAACTCATCACCACAGTCGTGAGCGGCGCAACGCTGATGGCCATCCCCAGGCCGAGCACCGCGACCGGCGGAAAGAAATCCATCCAATAATTTCCGCCGATTCCCGGTCGCAAGAAGAGTCCGAAACCACATGCCGCGACCAGTGGTCCTACGATTAACGGAATGCGCGGGCCGTATCGTGCGACCAAACCGCCGGACCAGCGAGAAAGCGCAAACATGAGCAGAATAAACGGCAGCAACGCTGCGCCGGCAGCGGTTGCACCGTAGCGCTGAATTTGAATCAAATTCAGCGGCAGAAAGAAAAGTGTTCCGCCGAGCGCAGCATAAAGCAGAAACGTCAGAAGATTCGTTCCAGTGAACACGCGAGAGCGAAAAAGCGTGAGTGGCAACATTGGGTCAGAGACGCGCGCTTCGAAAGCTCCGAAAACGATGAGGACCACAGCGGCCGCGACTAGAAAAATAATCACTGTTCGATCGCCGAAGCCGACCTGCGACGACTCAATCAATCCGTAAACGAGCGCACCCAGTCCGACCGCAGCCAACGCCGCGCCAATCCAATCGACTTTTGTTTTCTCTTCATTGGAACTTTCCCCGACGTGCCGGAGCGAAATTAGAAGAACAGCGACAGCGATCGGAACGTTGATAAAGAAGACTGCGCGCCACGAAACGTGTTCGATTAACCAACCGCCGAGTACAGGTCCGGCGCCGGTGGTGATTGCACTGAATCCAGACCAGGTCCCGATTGCGCGACCGCGTTCGTTTTCGGAAAACGAATTGCTGATAATGGCGAGGCTGCCCGGGACCAAAAGCGCCGCCCCAAATCCCTGGATCGTGCGGGCAATGATCAGTTGCTGAATGTTCGCAGCAAATCCGCACGCCGTCGACGCCAGCGCAAAAACACCAACGCCAATCAGAAAGATTTTTCGACGTCCGTAATGATCGCCTAACGACCCACCGACCAGAAGGAGCGCCGATAAAAGAAGCGAGTAGGCTTCAATTACCCATTGCACATCGACCGCGGTGGCGTTGAGGTTTGTTTGCAACGCCGGCAACGCGACGTTCACGACGGTGCCGTCGATAAACGCCATGCTGGAGGCGAGGATGGTGGCGGCGAGGATCCAACGGCCTCGCGATTTTGCAATCCCCGCGGCCGCACCTCGGGAACGAATTACATTTTCATCGCAGGGATCCCGAAAGATCGCCCACATAATCTAGTATTCGCAAAACGCGTCGTCCGAGTAGCAATACAACCAACGCTCAGCCGGCTGCGCGGAAGCAATCACCGGATGTCCCGAAGAGTGCGCGTGTTTGCTAGCATGCTTATTGGGCGAACTGTCGCAGCACAATGTGACGCCGCATTGCTGACAGGTTCGGAGATGAACCCACTTTGCGCCGATCTTTACACATTCGACGCATTCGCGCACTTCGGGCTGTTTCACCGATTCGACAGCGTTGAGATGAGAACATGGACGATCAGGCATTTTTACCGGCTGTTGTTTGAACTTGCTAATCGAAGGTGAACTCCGGCAACTGCCATACCGCCTTCGCCGACCGCGGCGGCGCAGCGCTTCACTGATCCAGACCGCACGTCACCGGCGGCAAAAATTCCGGGAAGACTGGTTTCCATCGGGCTCGGTTTATGTTTGCTGGCCTGCCACGCCGGCTCATCGGCGACCGCAGTTCCGGTCTTGATGAAACCTTTACCATCGCGAGCGATTTCTTCGGGCAACCATTCTGTGCAAGGCTTTGCGCCGATCATTGAAAAAACCGCGGGTGTGCGAACGACCTGGCGTTCGCCCGTTTTCGTATTTTCCAGTTCGACTTCTTCGAGCTTTTGATTGCCGGACATTCGCCGAATCTCGGTGCGGTAGAGGATGTCGATGTTCTTTTGCGCTTGCACACGGCGAGATAAGTAATCGGACATTTTGCTTGTGATGTCGTTGCCGCGAACAACGAGCAATACTTTCTTCGCGCCGTCAGAAAGAAACATCGCGGCCTGACCCGCGGAATTTCCGCTGCCAGTGACGATCACGGTTTCGTTTCGACAGATCTGGCCCTCCAAAGCAGTCGCCGCGTAATAAACGCCGACGCCTTCGAAGCGCTCCCGGTTCTCCGCATCGAGCCGGCCATAGTCCGCGCCCGTGGCAATCAGGACAGTTTTTGCCCGCAAAATTGCCGGACAACCTTCGCTCTCGATGCACGCGACATATTCGTCGTCCGGATTGTAGCGAAAATTAAGGACTTGCGAGGGCGTGGAAAACTTCGCGCCGAATCGGTAGGCCTGAAGTTGTGCGAGCCAGGTCAGATCTCCGCCGCTGACGCCGGTTGGAAATCCGAAGAAGTTTTCAATCAACGACGACGATCCGGCCTGACCACCAGGCGCGTAACTTTCCAGAACAACGGTCTTCAATCCTTCCGAAGCGGCATAAACTGCGGCGGCCAGTCCGGCCGGACCGGCGCCGACAATTGTAACGTCGGAGAAAATCTCGGTTTCATTCTCCGACGCAAGCGCACGTAGTAATCCTGCGGCCTGAGCAACCTCGCGCAAGGACGGCCGCCGCAACGGCGAGCCGCTCGGCGTAATCAAAGTTGGCAAATGCCGCGTTGCGAGATGAAAACGCTTGCTCAGCTCCTGTCCCTGTTCGCTGTCGAATTCGATGAGTCGATGCGGAATGTGATTTTTATCAAGAAAATTGTCGACCTCATGGCCGGCGCGATCATCGCCCGCAGCCAGAACGCGAAAGCCGGCAAATTCCCGGTCGCGGTTCAAGCGGCGTCGCCGCATGATTAACGCATTGACGATGGTTGTGCTCACAGCCGGTATTTCGGCCAACGCCCGACGAAGCTCCGCCGCCGGGACGTGAAGAATTTCCGCTTCATCCGATGTTACGCGAGTGGTCGCAAGAGCAGACGTGCCTTGTAACATCGACACGTCTCCCACAAAATCGCGTTCGCGCGCGGTCGCCAAAATCTGCTCTGTGCCATCGCGAAGCTCGACCGCTTCCAATTCACCGCGCAAAACAATCGTCAAACCAAGGTCGCGCTGACCGGCCTTAAAAATGAAGTCACCGCGTTTTAGATTCCGCCGCTGCCCGATCGGTTCGAGCAATGACAGCTGATGATCGTCCAGCTTCGGGAAGGCGATAGCTTCTGTGTCGCGATAAAACTGCTCGTCCTGTTCTGGTGTAGTGGTCGCCATGTTTTAATCTACGATCTTTGTCAACCATTCCCGCGCAAGATCAACATCGCCACCGCTAAGTTCGTGTCCGCTTTGAAAAAAGCGAATCGTAACATCCGCGCCGGCGGCACGCAGCAGTTCGGCCAGCTGCTTCGTATTCGATGCGGGGACGATCGGGTCATGAGAGCCGGCCCCAATCCAAATGCGCTTCGATTTCAAATCCGGTTTGGTTTCCGGAACCAAAGGCACCATGGCGCGAAATAAGATCGCGTCCGACAAAATCTCCGGCCGAAGCAGCAACATGCTCGCGGCAATGTTGGCGCCGTTTGAATATCCGACCGCGGCAATTCTCTCGTAGTTGATTTCGTAATGCTTCGCGGCCGAGGCTACGAAATCCGCGAGCTCGTTCGTTCGCTTTCGCAAGTCCTCGAGATCGAAGACGCCTTCGGCCAGGCGCCGAAAGAACCGCGGCCTGCCGCTTTCCAAAACTTTGCCGCGCGGACTGAGCAAAGATGCCTCGGGATCCAACTGCTCACCGAGCGGAATCAGATCGCGCTCGTTCCCACCGGTGCCGTGCAAGAGCAAAAGAGTGCGGCCCGATTTTCCGCGCACAAATTCGTGAATGAAATCCGGTTGCAGTCTCAATTCGCGCGAGATGGATCGGGACGAAATCGAATCACCGCGATGATGCAAAGCAACGCCGAGGCGGCCAAAACGAAGAGCTGGGTGAGTTTGAATGGCGATTCGGTCTGAGTGGGCGCGAGCGAGTGCAAGGCCGGGATCTTTTCGAACGATTGAACAACCAGGACGAAAAGATTGAAATAGAGACAGATCGCTGCGCCGATCACGTAAATCCAGCGCCATGCTCCGACGAGTTGTCTTCCATAACGCGCGAAAATTGTCACGACGAGAAAGGGTAGGGAGACAATCCCGAGACCGATCGCCGGGGTGAATCCGTGAAATGGAAAGAAAAATCCGGTCACTGTCGTGGCGACTGCGGTAATCAGAAACCATTTCGTCCAACTATCAGCCCGATTTCCGGCCAGCATTGCGAACACAACAACAACGCCTGTGACGATTGCAACCAAACTGATCAGGGTGTGAATGACAGTTAGGGCCTGGATCATTTTGTGACTCCTTCTGTTGTCGTGGCGGCGGACGATTCGTGGCCGGCGAAGAATCGCTCGATCACGTAAAACGTCACCGGAATCAAAAAGATCGCGATACCAGATGCGGCAATCATTCCGCCGATGACTGTCGATCCGAGCACCCGACGCGCGACCGCGCCGGAGCCACTGGCAAACCACAGCGGCAAACATCCGAAGATGAACGCGAACGACGTCATCAGGATCGGACGCAGACGCAAACGCGCGCCTTCGAGAGCGGCATCGAGCAGCGGTTTACCTTTTTCGTATTCGTCTTTCGCGAACTCGACAATCAGGATCGCGTTCTTCGCAGCCAAGCCGATGAGCATGATCAAACCGATCTGCGCATAAATATTGTTTTCCATTCCACGCCACCAGAGGGTGACAAACGCACCAAACACTGCGACTGGCGTTCCGAGCAACACGCTGAACGGCAGCGACCAGCTTTCATATAAAGCAGCGAGGATCAGAAACACGAACAAGAGCGACATTCCAAAGACCAAAGTGGGCGAGACGCCTTGTTGCGCTTTCTTTTCCTGATACGACAGGCCAAGGTAGTCGTAGCCCATATCGTTAGACATGGTTTGTCGAAAAGTCTCCTCGAGAGCATTCATTGCCTGGTACGAGCTGTAGCCTGGTGCGGCCGAACCGTTGATTTGAGCAGCGCGGTACTCGTTGTAACGCACCGTGAATTCAGGACCGGCAACGTCCTCGATCGTGGATATCGCATCGAGCGGCACCGGCGTACCAGTCGAGTTGCGGACAAAAAACTGGCCGACGTTCTTCGCGTCGGTTCGATATTCGCCTTCCGCCTCTATGTATACCTGCCAGGTTCGGCCAAACCGATTGAAGTAATTCACGAAAAATCCACCCATGAATGTCTGCAGCGTTTGATAAACCGAAGTGAGATCGATACCCTGCTTGACGACTTTGTCGCGATCGACCTTGACGAAAACCTGCGGCACATTGGGCAAAAACGTCGGAATCAACGTGCCAAGCTCCGGCCGTTTGTGCGCTGCATCTAAGAATGTCTTTACGTTTTTGGCGAGAAACGGGACGTCTTTACCCGCACGGTCTTCAAGCATAAACGTGAATCCACCAGATGTGCCGACGCCGGGAATCGCCGGTGGCGGAAACGCGAACGCGATACCTTCGCTAAGACTGCTGAGGTATTGATTTATTCGCGCCTTGATTGCGGCGTACTGTTCTTCCGGTTTCGTTCGCTCGCTCCAAGGCTTAAAAGTCACGAAGAAAAATGCGCTGTAGGTATTTTGCACCAAACTTAGCAGACTGAACCCGATGACGCTGGTCGTGTACTGGACCCCGGGCGTTTGGCTCAGGAAATCTTCGATCTTGTGGCACGCTTGATCGGTGCGCTCGAGCGATGATGCGTCGGGTAATTGAAGGGCGAGAAAAACGTAGCCCTGATCTTCCTCCGGCAAAAAGCCGCTGGGCAACCTTTTCCCAAAAAACCCCGCTCCAATCGCAAGAACGAGCAGCAGGGCGAAACTGAGCACAGCTTTTCGAATCGCTGCCTGCGACCAGTTTACATATCCGCGGGTGGCGCTGCCGAAAATGCGATTGAATCGATCATAAAACCAACCGAGCGGGCCGCGAGTTTTCTTGCGCGGACGCAGCAACAGCGCCGAAAGCGCGGGACTGAGTGAGAGCGCGTTGAACGCGGAGAAGATAACTGAGATGGCGATCGTGAGCGCGAACTGCTGATAGAGCCGGCCGGTGATGCCTGGCAGAAACGCCGTGGGAATAAACACCGCTGAAAGCACGAGTGCGATGCCGATCACCGGCGCCGACACTTCGCGCATCGCCTGCAATGTTGCCTCGCGTGGGCTCATTCCTTCTTCGATGTGACGCTCGACTGCTTCGACAACCACGATCGCATCATCGACCACCAGACCGATCGCGAGCACCAGTCCGAAAAGTGAAAGCGTGTTGATCGAGAATCCAAACAACGGGAACAACACAAACGTTCCGATTAGCGAGACCGGCACCGCGCAAAGCGGAATCAGGGTGGCCCGCCAGCCTTGAAGGAAAATGAAAACCACGAGCGCAACGAGCGCGAGCGCCTCGAGGAGCGTTTTCAAAATTTCACTGATGCCTTCCGTGACCGAGAGCGTTTGATCGAGCGAGACAACGTAATCCATGTCGGCGGGAAACCGCTGCTTCGCTTCTGTCATTAGCTTGCGCACTGATTGCGCGGCTTTGACAGCGTTGGTTCCCGGCAATTGATACAAAGCGAGAATGGCGGCCGGCTGTCCGTTCATCCGGCCTCTCAAGTTGTAAGTTTGTGCCCCGAGGTCGATCCGCGCGATGTCCTTCACCCTAACGAACGAACCGTCCGGATTCGCACGGACAACGATTTCGCCGAATTCCTCCGGCGTTTGCAATCGACCCTGCGCGCGGACGGTATAAGTGAATTTCTGTCCGCTCGGAATTGGTTCGCCTCCTACCTGGCCCGCAGGATTCACATTGTTCTGCTTCTGCACCGCGGTGATGATGTCCGGAACCGTAATGCCAAGCTTCGCGAGTTGATCGGGCTTCACCCACAAGCGCATCGCGTATTGACCAGCGCCGAAAATCTGAACATTGCCGATTCCCGGCAGGCGCGTGAGTTGATCGAACAAATTAATGTAGCCGTAGTTTGCGAGAAAAATGTTGTTGTAGGTTCCTTTGGGCGAATAGAGCGAAACCAGCATCAGTGGCGCGGTTGTCGATTTCTTAACCGTCACGCCATAGTTGTTCACGTCGGCCGGCAATTGCGATTGCGCTTGCGCCACCCGCAGCTGGGTCAGGACTTGATCGATGTTCGGATCGGTCGCGACGTCGAAATTGACGATCAATCGAATGTCGCCGCTATTCGAATTGATCGAGTACATGTAATTCATGTTGTCCACGCCGCTCATCTGTTGCTCGATCGGCGCTGCGACCGATTGCTCAATCGTGAGCGCGTCGGCGCCGGTGTAGTGCGTTTGCACTTGAATTTCTGGCGGCGCGATTTGCGGATATTGCGCGATCGGCAGGGCGAGAATGCAAACGCCGCCGATCAGCGTCATGAGAATCGCGATGACAATCGCGACGATCGGCCGCCGGACGAAAAACTCGGACATGGCGGATCAGGGTTTCTGCGGGCTCGCCGATTGGATCGGGGCAGGGGACTGGGCCGGCGGCGTCCACTCTTTCACCTTCACGGTTGACCCTTGGCGCGCCTTTTGGACGCCTTCGACAACGACTTTGTCTCCGGGCTTCAATCCGTCAGTGATTTGCCACATGGCGCCGATCTTCTCGCCCGTTTTTACCGGGCGAATATTCACCTTGTTGTCTTGATCGACTACTGCGACCTGGAAATTGCCCTGTAATTCGGTCACCGCTTCCTGCGGAACAACCAACGCATTCTTAACCGTGTCAGGTACGAATCGGATTTTGCCATATTGCCCTGGCCGCAACGTGGCGTCCGGATTTGGAAACGTTACGTAGTAGTGAATCGAACCTGTTTTGGGATCGAGGTTTCGATCCAGCGCATAAAACTTTCCTTTTCGCGGATAGAGCTTCCCGTCACCGAGAATCAAATCGAAATCGATGCTTTTGAGCAGGGCTTCGCGTTGGCTTGCATCGGGATAGCGGGCAAAGAAGTCGGTAAATGAGCTCTCGCCAGCAGTTACGATGGCTTTGATCGGATCGATCTGCGACACGGTCGTGAGCGGACTGGTTGCCGCCGGACCCACCAGATCGCCGACTTGATTATTCGCGAATCCGGCAAGCCCATCGATCGGCGAAATGATTTTTGTGTAGCCAAGATTCAGGTCCGCCTGTTTCACGGCTGCTTCGTCCGCTTCGACGTTTGCTTTACTGGAGCCGGCGGCGGCGATGGCGGTATCTCGCTCCTGATCGCTGATTACCTTTTTGTTGAACAGATCGATCGCGCGCTTTTGATCCGCATCGGCCTTTGCCCAATTGGCCTGATCCTTCGCCTCAGTTCCCTTGGCCTGAGCGAGCGCAGCCTGGAACGGCCGAGGATCGATTTGAAAAAGCAGGTCGCCCTTTTTCACGAGGCTGCCTTCCTTGTAATCGCGAGAGACGATGTAGCCCTGCACCTGCGCGTTAATGTTGGCGTTGATGAACCCGTCCAGCGTCGCAACGCGTTCCAATACCCGCGGCACATCGCGCGGTTGCACCGTTGTCACCTCAACTTCGGGCGCGGCCGGACCAGCTTGCGGCGCTTTGCGCGAGCACGCAGCAAAAAGCATAATGGCTATCGCAGCGCCAAACGCTACGATCGTGAATGATCGGCGGTTGATCATAGAATTGTTATCGTGCCCGCGAGTGTTCATTGATCGTGACTGTTGCGATTTACGATGGGAAGTAGATTCTTTCTCTGTTAACCCTCGCGTTTCTTCAGTTTCCGCTCAATTCGGGGATCGGGGATCAACCAAAGGAGAGCGACGAACACGTACAGTCCGCTTGCGAGCCATCGACTGACAAAGGCGAGCGGAATCGCAGCGAGGTAGAGTGCGGGAGAGAGTTTGCCTTTCCAATCTTTGCCCACAGCCAGCGCCAGAAGCGATTCGTGGCCTTGTTTGGCGATGATGGCGCGCTGGAGAACCAAGTACGCAATCGCAGCCATCAACAACACGAAGCCGTAAATAGCGGTCGGGATCGCAGCAAGGTAATTTTCACCCATCCACGCCGTAGTGAATGGAAAGAGCGACAACCAGAACAGGAGATGAAGGTTGGCCCAGAGAATCCCGCCGCTGACTTGCTCAGTCGCTTGGAATAAGTGGTGATGATTGTTCCAATAGATGCCGACGTAAATGAAACTCAGCACGTAGCTCAAGAATACCGGCATCACCGATTTCAACGCCGCAAGTTCAACCGCATGCGGTACCTTCAATTCCAGCACCATGATCGTGATGATGATGGCGAGGACACCATCGCTGAACGCCTCAAGCCGATTTGTTTTCATCGCGGAACGGCAGACGTGCCGAGTTTCTGTTAAGCTGCAGAGCGGCTAAGCCAGTCGTTGAAGCGCGTCGGGCCGAGGCGCGGTTTATTTTCGGATCCTGGGACAAGGCTTTGATCGTTCAACTCGGCGCCGAAGTAGCGGGCGTGAACATCCGTGATCACCTTCCGTGGATCTCGGGTTGCGCTCAGGAAACGCCGGACGAATTCGTCCATTCGGATCGGCTCGGGGCCGGCAATCTCGATAATGCCGTTTATCGGCTCGGCGATTGCAACGTCGGTCAGTGCGGCGGCGACATCATCCGCAGCGATCGGCTGCATCATACCCGGTGATAACCGAACTGTTTGATCTTCGGTGGCCGATTGCGCGATGCCCTTCACGAACTCGAAGAACTGCGTCGAACGGACGATGGTGAATGGAATCTTTGATGCTTTGATCAGATTTTCTTGGGCGACTTTCGCGCGAAGGTAACCACTATCGGGAGATCGATCGGCGCCCACGATCGACAACGCTACGTGGTGTCGGACGCCGGCGACTGCTTCGGCAGCAAGTAAGTTGCGTCCGGCTGTTTCGAAAAACTCCAGCACGGCCTTGTCGTCCCACTGTGGCGCATTCGCCACATCGACGACCACTTGAGCGCCTTTGAGCGCTTCAGCTAACCCTTCACCAGTAAACGTGTTGACGCCCGATTTTGGGGATGCCGCTACTACTTCATGGCCACGCTGACGAAGGTTACTTACTAGCTTTGTTCCGATCAACCCCGTGCCGCCAATTACCACAATCTTCATGTTCTTATTTGAGTCAGCTTTTGATGAACGCGAGCAGATCGGCGTTGATCACGTCGGCTTGCGTTGTAATCATGCCGTGCGGGTAATCCTTGTATGTCTTCAGCGTGCCGTTCTTGAGGAGCTTGGCTGAGAGTGGACCGGCCGCCTGATAGGGCACAATCTGGTCGTCCTCGCTATGCATCACCAAAACCGGAATCGAGATCTTCTTCAGATCTTCTGTGAAGTCGGTCTGCGAGAAGGCGACGATGCCGTCGTAACCTGCCTTTGCGCCGCCCATCATGCCTTGGCGCCACCAATTCCAAATGAGAGGCTCGATTGTTTTCACGCCCGGACGATTGAAGCCGTAGAACGGGCCGGCTGGCAGATCGTAATAGAATTTCGCCCGGTTGGCGGCGAGCTGGACCTGGAGATCGTCGAACACCGATTTGGGCAGGCCCAGCGGATTGGCCGGGGTCTTTACCATGAGCGGCGGCACCGCGCTAATGATCGCCGCTTTCGCCACATTCTTGTCGCCATGACGCGCGAGATAGTGCACTACCTGGCCGCCGCCGGTTGAATGGCCGACGTGAATAGCATCCTTCAAGTTGAGATGATCGGTGACGGCCTTCAGATCATCGGCATAGTGGTCCATGTCATGTCCGTCGCCGGTTTGGGTCGAGCGACCATGTCCGCGGCGATCAGTCGCAATGACGCGATAGCCCTTGCTGAGGAAAAAAAGCATCTGCGGATCCCAATCATCCGCTGACAGCGGCCAGCCGTGACTGAAGACAATCGGCTGCCCGCTGCCCCAGTCTTTATAATAGATGTCGATGTTCTCTCCGTTTTCTTTTCCGACAGTGACGTATGGCATGATGAGTTCCTTCCGGTTGAGGTTGCACTAAGCCGACGTGCCACCCGCGGCAGAATCGGCCCTAACGAACGTTCGACCCGCTAGGCGGGCACCGTCAACGTTACAGTTGTGCGACGTTCGTCGGTGAATGAAGCGAATTGCTGGATCAGTTCCGCCGTCGCGTCGCTTCGAACAGAAACCACGTGCGGCGCTCGGTCTCATCGATCCAGACTTCGATCAGGCTCGCGGTCGCGACGTCGCGGTGCTTGTCGCAAACGTTGTGGGTCTGCCGAAGGCGCGCGGTCAGGTTTTTGTTGTCGTCCGCCAACTCAGCCAACATGTCGAGCGGCTCGACATATTCCGCATCGTTATCGAGTACGCGCTGATTGCGTGCAATTTGGCCGATCGATCTCAGCGTTAGCCCGCCAATCTTTCGCACGCGTTCTGCCACCGGGTCGGTCATCGCAAAAAGCTGGTCGGCGTGTTCGTCGAGCAGCAGGTGATAATCGCGAAAATGCGGTCCGCTCATGTGCCAGTGGAAATTTTTCGTCTTCACGTAAAGAGCGAAGACGTCGGCGAGGATGCCATTCATCGCTGCGGATATGTCGCGCGTTGCGGCTGGTTTCAGATCGGTGCGCGTTTCGAGTGGAGCGTCGCGCCGGCGAAGCAGTTCGGGTTTGTTCTTTAGATTCGATCTATTGGTGTTCGAATTGGATTTGTTCATAATGCGTTTGATTGGGTTAATCATATGTTTACCGTCGACCTCGTTTTGGCGAATTTCAATTCGGCTGCTTGCGGTCGTAGGGTATAATATTATCCCATTCTTCGGCTGAAGATCGCGCGACGAAGGCGACCACTGGTTCGGTGTCGCTCATGTTGAAGACTTCGTGGGGCACTCCCGGTTTGATATAGATGAAATCGCCGGCCTCGTTTTCAAGCGATTGCTTGCAGCCGGCGCCGAACTCGTGACGGACTTTTCCTTCGATAATGTAAAGGATTACCTCGAAATCGACATGAATGTGGGCATACGCGACGCCTCCCGGCGGAATGGTTGCAATGTTGGCCGACAACTTCGTGGTGCCGACGTTTTTCGACGACATGCCCTGTTTGTAATGAATACCGTTCCAGTTCCGGCGCTTGCCACCGCCCCGGATGGTAAGGATTCCATCGTGATCTTCCACTGCGTTGAGTTCGATGTCGGTCATAAGAAGGTTGAGGGGTTGAGGTCCGAGCGGACGGCAGTTGAGACGTTGAGGTGTTGAGGTCTGAGCTCACCACGGGGCGAGTCATCGTTAAATCATTGAATCGCTAAATCGCTAACTGGCCACAGCCTTTCGTCGTGGCAGAAGTCTATTCATTATACTGTTCGTTGTCTTCTCCAGCAAAATTCCCCACGCGCTGAGGATTGCCAGCGTGATCAGGAAAATTACGAAAAAACTCAGAACCGTTTGCGGCCGAATACGGAGTCCAAGCCAGATGACGTAAGGCTGATGAATTAGATAAAGGCCGTAGGAATAAGCACCTACCAGACTCAGCAGTTTGGCGAGACCAGTTGCGCGCGAGATAAATCCGGCGAGCCCGACGATTACGAGGAAGCAACATGTGCCAGTGGCGAAATCGACATAGACGTAGCTGTAGTCGTAAAGCCAAAGCGCAGCCGGATAGAGAGCCACGCCGGCGACAAGAGCGGGTCCGCGTAGAAGAAACCACTCCGGGCGCGACGCCGATCCGTTCGACTCGCTGCGCTCGCTCAGGACAGGCTTTGCATGCCACATTCCCAGCGCCATTCCCAGCGCAAACTCGGGCAACCGGCAGACCGCGAAGCCCCCGAGGACCCACAAACCATTCTGCGGCCAGGGCCCGAGAAAGAGATAACGCACAAAAAAACCGAGGGCGCAGGCCGCGATCAGGAAAATTAACGCGCCAAATTTTCGCGCCGCCCAAAAGAGCAGGGGAAACATCAAATAAAATTGAATGAGCATGGCGAAGTACCACCACGCCGCGTTCAGATACATGAAGTTCATCTCGATGTTGATGAAGCGAAGGCCGAGCAAACTGAGCACGATTCGCCCATCGACTGGTTCGAGTTTCGCGACAAAGGGCGAAACCAGATAAACGATGTGCGCGACCCAATACATCGGATAGAGCCGGATGAATCGCGCACCGTACCATTTGCCCCATTCCACACGACCCGATTCTTCCCGGGCCATGGTTGATTGCATCAGAGTCCATCCGCTCAGGATGATGAACGCGCCCACCGCATGAAAACCGAGCCCGGAGATTTCCCACCACGCGGCGCGCAGAAATGAAACTGTTCCCGTGATGATGCCACTCCAGTCCGGCGGCGGCGGTTCGTAATGTTCGAACACCGTCCGAAAGAAATGAAAGTAAACGACGAAGGAGATCGCCAGCGCTTTGGAAATGTCGATCCAAAGCAAACGTTTCATGAGTCAACAACAACCTTCATTGGCTGATGATGGCGTGGCGTTGTGGTTGGATTCAACACGAATTCAGCATGAAGAAGGCGGCCTGATATTTGCCTGACGTTGCGCGGTCCAGTGGACTTTGTATAGACTCGCTCGATGAGTTCCGGCAGCACGAACAAGTCCGGATTGGTCCAGTTCCTTCGATCCGAATATCCGTTTTTTGTCGGACTGGCAACCGCGGGGGTCTTTCTGGCGCTGGGCAGCGAGATCCTGGAAAACGTTGGGCGCCCGTTGGTGCTGGTGGGGATCTTAGTGATCTTACTTGGCGCGGTTCTTTGGTCGGCAATTTCGGCGGTGCATCACGCCGATTGTCTGGCGGTAAAGTGTGGCGAACCCTACGGAACCCTGATTCTCACTCTGTCAGTGATCAGTATCGAGGTCATGATGATTTCTGCCGCGATGCTTCACGGCGCAAACAACCCGACGCTTGCGCGCGACACGATGTTCGCGGTGGTCATGATCGCGCTTAATGGTCTGGTCGGATTCTCTCTTTTGTTAGGCGGACTGCGACACCGCGAACAAAATTATAATCTCCAAGGAGCAGGCGCGTATCTCAATACGATTATGGTGCTGGTGGTTCTCGGACTGGTGCTGCCGAACTTCACAACCTCGTTCTCGGGTCCACGATTTACCACCATTCAGGAAATATTTCTTATCGCAGTCACGGTGATCCTCTACGGGATTTTTCTCATCATTCAGACCGGCCGACACCGGAAATACTTCAACGATGCCGGACCTGCAGCAGAATCGAACGATCATCATCCGTCTCTTCAGTTGGGTTCAGCCGGTTTTCATACCGTGATGTTGCTTCTGTATTTGATCGTCGTCATCGTCCTTGCCAAGAAGTTCGCGATTCCGCTCGATAACTTCATCGAACGCTTCGGCATGCCGCAAGCCTTCGGGGGTGCGATTGTAGCCGGACTTGTCCTGGCGCCTGAGGCGATGAGCGCTATTAAAGCGGCCCAACGAAATCAATTGCAACGGTCGGTAAATCTTTTGCACGGGTCGGTGCTGGCAACGATCGGACTCACCATTCCGGCGGTGTTGATTATTGGCATGATAACTGACCGGCCGGTGGCGCTCGGAGTGGAAGGCGGGAATCTTCCGCTGCTTGTCCTGACTTTAGGAGTCAGCATTGTCACATTTGGCAGCGGCAAAACGAACATTTTGCAAGGATGCATCCATCTGTTGCTCTTTGCCGTTTTCCTATTGCTAATCTTCGCTCCCTGACGCGGTCCGTGCTGGTAACGATGTTCTTTGCTTCTCAACGAAGACCAACAAAATGCCGCCAAGCACGGCAATGGACGCAATCACGTATCGCAAAGTGATCGGTTCGTGGAGCAGGAGAATTCCGCCGGTGGCGGCAAGGACCGGCACGCTGAGTTGGACCGTCGCTGCGCTGGCCGCTTTCAATCCTGACAACGCTGCATACCAAATTACGTAACCAAGCCCAGAGGTAATTGCGCCCGAGATTGCGGCGTAAATAACGCCTAACGAGTCGAAACGCATTTTCGGCAGCATGATCAGATTAATCAGCAGCGCGAAAGGCACGGCGCGCAAAAAATTTCCGGCCGTCGCCGCAGCCGCGTTGGTCGCGGTTCTGCCGCGCAAAGAGTAAACGCCCCAGGCTGCACCTGCTCCCAGCATGAAAATCGATTCGACTAACGGCGGCGCAGAAATTCCAGGGAACACCAGAATAACGAGTCCGATAAGTGCGATTGCAATTCCGGCGACCTCGGTTGCGTCCAATTGTTCACCCTTCCGAAATCCCCAAAGAATCATGGTCGTCTGGACCGCGCCGAAGAGAAGGAGCGCTCCAGTCCCGGCTGAGAGGCCGACGTAAGCAAAGGAAAAACCCGCCGCGTAAACAAAGAGCGCGATGGCGGAAGGCCAATTGCCACTTTCAAGTGATGAATGACGGGTGACGAGTGACCCGCCTTCGCTTGGCTTCGGCGTGGCGGGCAAGCCGGAAGAAGAACTATCAATTAAAGGCGGAGCCGTTCGATCAACTATCAACTTTCTTCGAGTCTGGACGATTAACCACAGCACAACCGCTCCAGAAAAAATCCGAACGAAGGTAAAGCTCGCCGGGTCAATTGTCGTCTGCTTGAGCGCGGCGCGGCAGAGTAGCGAATTGCTGGCGAAGGCGATCATCGCAGCAAGAGTGAGAATGAAGACGCGCATATAGCGAGAGGTCACACGTCAGATATCACAGATCAGAAGTCGCAAATCGGAGCGTAGAGTTCAAGGTCCTCCGGTTATGTTTGAGCATAGTTTACGTGAGCGCTGGCGATGATACGTTTCTAACAATGAACCTTCCAATGATCAAAGAACAGAAACGGTTTCTATCGCCGACGGTTACGCCACAGGCGCTGGCCTGGGACGGCAAACAACTTTGGATCAGCTCACGCGACCTTGGCTTCCTCTACAAACTGAATGCGGACGGGTCGAAAGTTGCCGACGAAATCGATCCGCCGGGAGTTGTCTGGGCGGCGGTCGGTACAAATGGCTCGATGCATGTCACCATTGGCAAAGGAACGAACGACGATCGCTATGTTTACCGTTACAACGACAAAGATGGTTTCACCCGGTTGTTCGCGTGTCCGGATTTTACCGGTTCCTATCTGAGTTTCGACGGGGAGAACCTTTATCTCAGCCAGTGGTACGAGCAACGCATTTTGAAGTTGGATAAAAAAGGAAACGTTGCCGGCACTATCAACATCGGTGCGGAAATCTGTGGTCACACCTTTGCTAATGGCGCGCTCTATGTGTTACGCGGGACGGAAAACGTGCCGAGACCGCAATACGCCGGAGGCAAACCGACCCCGGAGCGATTCAAAAGCGGAGCAAAGGAAGGCGAGGAACAGTGGTGGATTTCGCGACTCGATCCGCGAGACAAGAATCCCGAGGTAGTCGATGTCGCGAAGATTCCTTTTGCCGCTCGCTCCTTAACGTTCGACGGCAAGAATTTTTGGTCAAACCATCGCGCTACGAACGAGACTGTTTCTTTCTCGCTTCCGTCTTAGCTCCCTGGAATTTGTAACCGCGCTTCGGTTAGGTAGCGGCGATTGACCCCAATCGCCATTTTCCCCGGAATTAGGATGGCGGTTCGGTGAACCGCCGCTACCTGCCTTATGGCCTCAAGATCCCTGCGAATCTTTCCCGGTAATGCCAAACCAGAAACAGCCAGAGTAATGTAACTACGATTCCAGGTCCGATACCTCTCGGGTCCATGAGAATGTGGAAGACCAGAATGTTGAAGATGATGCCGCCCAGAATCGTTAGGGCAAGAGGTACGAATCGGCCGATCAGCAACAACAAGCCGCAGAGCACCTGCATGGCGCCAACGGCGCTAGCCTGACCGCTGGCCACAAACACTTTGATGTAATCGCCGACCAAACCCGGTGGCGGGGGCGGAGTAGGAATGAAATGAAAGAAGAAGTTTGATCCGAAAAAAACGAATACCAGCCCGAGAAAAATTCTCACAATAATGGTAGCGATTTTCATGGCTCATGATTATCAAATCGCGGACCCGAAGGAAGAATTAAGAAATCGATACGCCAACATTTTCGAGTACACTCAGCTCATGCGCATCAGCGAGATGAACTGGATGATGGTGGAAGAATATCTGAAGCGCGACGACCGATGCGTGTTGCCACTCGGAAGCACGGAACAACACGCCTATCTGAGTCTGAGCGTGGATAGCATTTTGGCCGAGCGGCTTGCCACAGAGGCTGGCGAATTGGCGAAAGTTCCAGTGTTTCCGGTCCAACCCTACGGGATCACCCCGTACTTCCGCGCGTTTCCGGGGACGATCACCCTGCGGATGCAGACGTTTCTATCGATCGTGCGAGACATCCTTGATGGGCTCCGCGAGCAGGGGTTCAAACGAATCCTGATTGTAAACGGCCACGGCGGCAACGCGCCGGCGCAAAATCTGGTCGGCGAATGGCTCGCGGATCATCCCGGCATCCGGATCAAATTTCACAACTGGTGGAACGCGCCCAAAACATGGGCTCTAGTCACCGCGATTGATCCGGTCGCTTCGCACGCCTCGTGGATGGAGAATTTTCCGTGGACGCGTCTGGAGAAAATCAACATGCCGTCGGAACAGAAACCGGACGTCGATATGAACCATCTCCGCCAGCTCGATCCGAAAGCCTTGCGCGCGTATTTGAAGGATGGAAATTGGGGCGGCGTGTATCAAAGAAGCGACGAAGAGATGATGAAAATCTGGCGCGTAGCCGTCCAAGAAACATTAGAGTTGTTGAACAACGACTGGGCTGAATGAAAATCCTGAAGCGACGCGGGTTGGCACTACTGATCATGTCGATCTTGATCACCGGCGTCGGAATAGTGTCGGCGGAAACGAAAGAGCCCGGTCCGTTCGAAAAATTCTTTCGGTCCTTGCGGCACGCATTCAGTGAACCGACGCCGCACAGATCGACAACGCACCACAGCACTCACAAACAAAGTCCCAATACGGCAAATCCGACGGCGAGCGTTGACGAATCGAACGCGAACACGGCCACTGGCACTACTAACCAGGCGCCTAACGAGAAAAACACCAGAAGCACAAGCCGGGCTGTCACGAAAAAAGGCGAAGATTTGCCCTACGGAACACCGGTCCCGGGCAAGCAAGGATTTGTCACCAGCCCATTCTCTCCCAGCAGCGGCTACATCGATGTTCGCGGTTTTTCGCCCGGCACGCCGGTAAAGGATCCTTACACCGGTAAAGTTTTTCTCACGCCCTGAAGAGAGCAAGGAGCAAAGAGCACAGCTCGAGAAGCAGCTGAGATTGATTAGCTACCTTGAGGCTCCGGTAGGATGGTCGATCGAATTGTGCTCCCCGCTAGCGCGAGAATGACGTCGGTTTTGGAAACACTGCCAATCAGACGTTGACCATTGGCGCGAGTGACCACCGGAAGACGTTCGCCGTCGTGCTGACTAAATCGTTCAAGCGCTTCAGTGAGGGAGGCGTCCGGCGAAACGAACGGAAAATGATCGCGCAGGATGTCGCCGGCAATGACCACCTTCGCCAACTCCGGCGTGTTCAGAAAGTTTTTGATGTCGTGCAACGATATCGCGCCCAGAAATCGGTCGCGATCGGTTACATAAAGATAATTGAAACGGGTGGCGATGAATTTTTGGCCGATCTCCGCGAAACCGGCAGTGGGCGAAATTGTTAACGGCTGCGGCTTCATCAAATCGCGGACGTGCAGCTCAGTCAGTTGTTTCCGGTAATCGCCGGCGCCCTTGCGCTTCAGGGCTTCAGCGTAAATCGAGCGTTTGTCGATGCTGACTGAGGTATAATAGGCGACCACGCAGGCGAGCATGAGTGGGAGAATGATTTGGTAATCGAGGGTCATCTCAAAAATCATGACGATGGCCATAATCGGCGCGTGGGTTGCGGCGGCGAGAAATGCGCCCATCCCGACCAACGCAAACGCGCTCGGATTTATCGGCAAGTTGGTGACTTTCTGTGCACCGGTGCCAAACAAAAAGCCCAGACTCGCCCCGATGAAAAGGGTTGGCGTAAATACGCCGCCGACCGCGCCGGAGCCGAACGTAACAGTTGTTGCGAGGATTTTCAGGATCAAAATGATCGCCAGGGCTTGCCACAACCATTCCCCGCGAAGGATTCCGCTGACCGTGCTGGAGCCGTTACCGCAAACTTCCGGATGCCAGATTGCAAACCCGCCAACGATCAGTCCGCCGACGAGCATCTTAAGATAAACCGGAGCGGTGAGCCGTCCGACCCAATCCTCGACCGCATTGAGCAATCGAATGAACCAGGGCGCGACGACGCCGGCGGTCAGACCGAGCAAAAGGTAAGGCACAATCTCCCAGTTTCGATTGAGCTGGAACGGCGGAATTTTATACAACGGATCTGGCCCGAGAAAACCGCGCACGGTCAGAGTCGCGATGACGCTCGAGAAAATCAGCGGGCCGAGCATTTCCATCGCCATCGACCCCAGAACGATCTCAGCCACGAAGATCGCGCCCGCGATCGGGGCGTTGTAAGCCGACGCTATTCCCGCGGCCGCGCCGCAACCGACCAGTAATCGTAATCGTGGGGTCGACCATTTTTGCAATCGACCGAGACCTGACGCGATCACGCACGCGAGCTGGACCAACGGACCTTCGCGACCGATTGATCCACCCGAAGCAACGGTGAAGAGCGCGGAGAGCGACTTCGCCAGCGTCCGGCGGGTAGAAATTTTGCCGTCTCCGAGAACGACCGCTTCCATGTAATCGCTGGTGGTGACACGGCCGCGCAGTCGCGTGCCGAAATAAAGAATCAGTCCCGCGATCAATCCGCCGATCGCCGGGACGGCAACGCGTCGCCAGGGAGCAAGCGCCTCGAAGGTTTCGACCAATCCCGGCTCTGAACTCCCAGTTAGAAGTTTGTGCATTGCGGCGGTGGCCGTGCGGAACGCGATCGACGACAGCCCGCCGCAAAATCCGATTACACCGGCCCAAAACAAAGTGATCTGGAGATCGGTCGGCTGGGTATGTTCCTGGAACCAAACCCAGAACTTGAGCTTTCGAAACGCCTGGGAGTCAGACCTCTCTCCCTGAATAACTGCGCCCACATTATGACCTCCGCGCACAGCGGGTTACGTCAAGAAAAATCCCGGAATTGGAAATTTCCGGGCGCGCGCTACCTTGGCGGCATTCATGCCGAAATATCTCGTCGTTAGCACCAGTGGTAATCCCGACAGCAATAGTCGCCGGATGGGACAGGTCGCCTTCGCGCATTTGCAAAAACGAAAGGTCGACTGCGACTGGCTCGATATTAAGGACCTCGATCTGCCGTTGTGCGATGCCGACAAGTGTTACGGCATTGCCGGTTCGCAAAAGTTGAACAAGGCGATTCAATCGGCCGATGGGATTTTGATCGCGGCCCCGGTATATAATTATGACGTCGCCGCCGCCGCCAAGAACATGATCGAGTTGACCGGCAGCTCGTGGGAAGAAAAAGTCGTTGGCTTTCTTTGTGCAGCTGGCGGAAACAGCAGTTACATGGCGGTAATGGCTTACGCCAACAGCCTCATGCTCGATTTTCGGACCGTCATTCTTCCGCGGTTCGTCTACGCCACCAGCGACGCATTTGATGGCGACAAAATTACCGACAAGAAAGTCGTCGCCCGTATCGAACAGGTCACGGACGAGCTGATTCGATTTACCCAGGCGCTGCGCGGCTAGATAAACGCGAATCTTGCAGAATTCGTCGAGCGTGTGCTAAGACGGACGAGATGCGATTTGTTCTCCTCGCTTTTTTCGTCGTTATCTTCTTTGCGGGCGCGATGACATTCGCGCGCCCGGTCGAAATAGTAGTCGGGCGCGGCCGGAATTTTAATGCGGTCAAACTGGTTGACCAGGCCCAAGATCAGCTTTTCAAAAAGGGTGATCTAAACGGTGCGCGCAAAAGTTTGGACGCTGCACTTCAAGCCGACCCGAGTTACTGGCCCGCGTTGTACATCCGAGCGGAAGTTTTCATCGAGCAACATAACTACGAAGCGGCGCTTCAAGACTGCGAGCGAATACTTAAGCAGGACTCCAGCATGGTTGAAGCCGCGTTGCTGCGAGCAAAAGCAAATTTCTTTCTCCACCGTTATGCCGCGAGCATGAAAGAGGTTGATCACTG
This sequence comes from uncultured Verrucomicrobiae bacterium, assembly GCA_963817335.1. Taxonomy (GTDB): domain Bacteria; phylum Verrucomicrobiota; class Verrucomicrobiia; order Chthoniobacterales; family UBA10450; genus AV40. The sequence goes on from CAWFNX010000005.1 coordinate 1,558,243, forward strand.
CATCACGATTCAGCCACGGCAAGACGCGCTCGCCCGAGCCTACAATATGCGCGCCCTGTTACGCCTGTATTGTCCTGATTCATCGATTGGAAATCCGCAAAAGGCCCTTTCGGACGCGACGACGGCGTGCAAGCTTATGGCCTGGTCGGACGGCGAATTGATCGACACTCTCGCAACAGCTGAAGCTGCCAATGGAAATTTTGATGCGGCGGTCAAGCATGAACAACAGGCGGTGGGCGCAACAAAAGTCCGTGAGGACGAAAAGCGCGACTATCAAAAGCACCTCGCCTCGTTTCAACAGCACAAGCTGCTTTCCGGAACGGCGCGTTGATCTGATCGAATCCCAGCGTTAAAAAGGTGGGCTATTCTAAATCCCCGCGAGACCGAGACGGTCGGCGTCGGCTTTGAGCGCGGCGATCACGTTGGTGATGACTTCGTCCAAGGGCATTCCAAGTTGTTCGGCGCCGTGGACGATTTCTTCTCGATTCACTGCGCGGGCGAATGCTTTGTCCTTCATTTTCTTTTTCACCGATTTGAGATCGACGTCGTGAATGCTCTTGGTGGGCCTAACCAGCGCAACCGCAACGACGAAGCCGCTCAGTTCGTCGACCGCGCGCAGGGTTTTCTCGAGATTAGATTCGGGCGCGACTCCGGAATAATCCGCGTGCGACAGAATTGCGCGGCAGACTTCTTCGCTCCAGCCATTATCGCGCAACCATTTGACTCCCACCGATGGATGACCCTCGGTTGCGCTGTGTTCAAGGTTAGGATGCTTCTCGTAATCCATGTCATGGAGAAGGCCAACTGCTTCCCAGAGATCGACATCTTCGCCGCGTTGTTGGGCGAAATATTTCATCGAGTCGGACACGGCGTAGCAATGCTTGCGCAAGCTCTCCGATTTCACCCAGTCGTGGAGAATTGCCAGAGCGCGATTGGTCAGATCACCCATAGAAGTCGGCTAACTTATGAGATTTCTCGTGAAAGAGAAAGATCGACAAAACGAATAGTTTATTGAACCTACGTCTCAATGAACCGCATCACCTTGCTGGCGATCAGTTTATCGATTTTTTTCGGCGCTCGCCTGGCGCGACCAGACGAAACAAAAAACGCTTCGCTGGATGATTTGAAGAAACTCGACATTATCTGTTTCGTTCCGTCGTACTTGCCGAACGGTTTCAAGTTCAAGAGCGCACAGATCCTTGACGAAGATAACCCGAACGAGGAGCATGCAGGTCAAAAGGTCCCCACCTATGCGATCGAATGGTCCGGTCCGAATGGCGCCGCGTTCTCGATTGAATCCGCCTGGGAGGGAATTGGCGACCGGAATATCATGGAGACCGAAGACAGCGAAGAGACGGAGTTTCAATCGCCGCTCTTCGGCCGCGTTTACCTGATCTACACCCCGAAGGGAAAGGGCGACGCCGGGGTGAAGAAGGAGATCCTTTCGAATTGGGTCGAAGACGCGAACATGCAGGCGGAAGTAGGCAGTGATCCAAACGCGCATGCCGTCCTTGGCCGATTCCACGGATTTACCGGCACGAAAATGACCGTCGCCGACTTTTCGAAGATCGTGACTTCGCTCCACCCGATCAAGGGCGGCGCGAAAGCTGGATCGGCGCCGCCGTTGAAGCTTCATCCAAAGATTTTCAATATGATCGATTGCTGGTTATCCGATTCGCAAAGTCCGGTTGTGACCGAGTTCAACCTCGACGCGGTCGAGACGAACGGGAACCAATTCGACATGGACGACGTGAAGCCGGATGGGGAATGGACCCGCGCCCCGACTAAAGAGGACGGCGGTTTCATGCGTTATCGCGTGCTCGGATTGAAGGGAAACACCTACACAGTTGAGTATCAGGAGAACGGCGGCGGCTCACTGACCACCGATTCTACGATCGAGTTCGTGATCGACAAGCGGACGATTCAGTACGACGGAAAACCGAAAAACATCCGCGTCCTGCGGGTTGTCTCCTACAAATCGAAGTAGCGAAGTCAATCCGAGACTGGGTCCAAACCGCGGAAGTTGCGTTTTCGGGACTCCGGGCTTTGAATGGCGGCAAGAGGGGAAAAAACACTGCCGGTGATACCGTTGAAGAGATCGCGGTTGGTTTGCGCAACAATCGTTTCTTTGCTGGTCGGGATCGGCGCACGCGAAACAGGCGCACAGCCAGTTGCAAAATCAGTTCATGCTTTTCTCGCTGCAGAGAAGGGGAGTGAACGAACCACCACGTTTACTGCCGATGCGCCGGTGATTTGGGTGTTTTGGAAAGGCGAAGGCTTGGCTCTTGGCGACACGGTTCGCGCCGTTTGGATCGCAGAAGACATTGGCGCTGCCTCGCCCAAAGATACTGAAATTCGCCGGGCCGAACTCAAGGTTGACAAACAAGAAGATGAACAGGGAGCGTTCTCGCTTTCACGGCCAGGCAACCGGAGTTGGCCAGTCGGCAAATACAGGGTCGATCTCTATCTCAACGGCGGAATCGCCGAGGTTGTAAAGTTTACGATAAACTCCGGGGTAACGATTGAAACCCACTAATTCGGTCGGCGTGGAGAAAGAGCCATAACGAATATCAGGTTGTAGGAGTTGAACTTTCCAATCTGACGCGGGTAGGTTAATTTGAATCCAATGTCCTGCGTGAAGATCGATCCGGCGCTGCACCAGCCGCACAAGCCGTCCTGGATCAAGGTGCGGTTGCCGTCGAACCCGGTTTTCTTTTCGACCAAGGCGCTCATATCGGATTTGCGACTGCACACCGTTTGTGAGAGCGCGCAATGCCCGAATCGCTGGGAATGCTGGAGCCAGGGCACGGCCACATTCATGATTGCGGGTGATCGTTGCACCCGGGCCTGCGGATTTTGCGCGGTGACGACGGCCAAGCCATTCGCGCTTGAGGAAGACGAACCGCAGCGCGTCGCCGAAGCAGTCCAGCGAATGAAATTGAAACACGTGGTGATTACGGCGGTCGCGCGTGATGATTTACAAGACGGCGGCGCGAATCATTTTGCCCGGGTGATTCGCGCGATCCGCGCTGCCGACCCTTCGATCATTATCGAGGTGCTGGTCCCGGATTTTCATGCGGACGATTCCTCCATTCAGGTTGTGCTCGACGCAGGGCCGGAGATCTACAATCACAACATGGAGACGGTGGAACGATTGACGCCGCTCGTCCGTTCGCGGGCGAAGTATCGGACTTCGTTGCAAGTGCTCCGGCGCGCGAAGGAACTTTCGCCGAGCAGCGTGACGAAGAGCGGCATCATGCTCGGTCTCGGTGAAACCGAGTCGGAAATTTTCCAGACGATGGACGATCTGCGCGAAGCGGGTTGCCAGGTTTTGACCATGGGACAATATCTGCGGCCGACGCCGAACCATTTACCGGTGGTTGAGTTCGTCACCCCGCAGCAGTTCGATCTTTACGGCGAGATCGCGCGCAAAAAAGGATTCGAACATGTCGCGTCCGGTCCGCTTGTCCGCAGCTCCTATCACGCGGCCGACTTTCATCCGGTAGTCCGCTGATAATGGAGCGAGTGGGACGAGCGACATGGACGGCAAGGCCGCAAGGGTAGCGGCGAGAGAGTCGGGAGACGAACGAGTTCAATGGACAAAGCGAAAGTCGCGGCGGTCATTCCCGCTTACAACGAGGAGAAACATATTGGCGACGTCGTCCGCCGGACACGACAGAAGCTCGACGACGTTCTCGTTGTTGATGACGGATCCGCGGATAAGACCGCGAACAATGCTCGCGAAGCCGGCGCGCAAGTGATCGTTCACGAACAGAATCAGGGCAAGGGCGAGACGATCAAAACCGGATTGCGTCACTGGCTCGAGCGACAATTCGATTTCGTGATCATTCTCGACGCCGACGGCCAGCATCGTCCCGAAGAGATCGATGGTTTTGTGGCGGCGGCGCTTTCACCGGACGCGCCGAGATTGGTCGTTGGTAATCGAATGAAGGATGTCTCGACGATGCCGCTGGTCCGGCGGATCGTGAATCGCTGGATGAGTCAGCAAATCAGCGCGCTTTGCGGGCAGGAGATTCCGGACACGCAATGCGGTTATCGTCTATTGCATCGACAGCTGATTCCTGAACTTCTCGGTGGCGCGGCGCGATTCGATTACGAAACGGAGATGCTCATCATTGCCAGCCGGAAAGGTTTTCGAATTGGCTCAGCGCCGATCAGCACCGTTTACTCGGATGAGGTCAGCAGCATTCATCCGGTGCGCGACACCATCCGGTTCTTCAAACTGATGCGGCGCTATAAAAAGCTGTAGCGGCGGGCGTGTCGCCCGCTTCGCAGCCGACACGGCTGCCTCTACAGAAAACTCACGGCTTCTTCCCCGGTACCGGCTTGTTGCTCTTAATGATCTCGTCTTCCGGCGTGAGCTTCGGCGCTTTGCCGCTGAAAATTACGCGGTTCGGTTTTTCGGCCAGCGAATCGATCAACGCTTTCGCATGGGTCGTGATCACTTTCAGATTCAAAAGCGTTACGTGCAGCTCCTTCATCTGGTCCTGAATCGACTTATCGGTTGAACCAACGAACGTTTTGGCGGTTCCGATAAATTGATCCGCGTCCTTGGAGAGAGCGTCGAGGTTTTTGATCACGTTTTGAAGGTCGTCGACGTCAATCTTCGCAGAATCGGCGATGGGACCGAGTTTCGGCATGAATCCGCCAAGATCGGTGTGCAGGTCGGTTACGGTGAGGTTGAGATTATCGATCAGTTTATTGGCGTTATCGAAAAGAGGTCCGGCGGCGGCGGTGATCTGTTCGATACCGTAAGCCGGATGCCCTTCGAGCGATTCGTTGTTAGCGAGCGTTTTGCCGCCAGGTGTGCCGGCTGATAATGCGACAAACTTCGGCGACAGCATTGTATCCGAACTCAACGTTGCAGTCACGTCCGCCGGGATTGGCGGAACGTCCTCATCGATTTCTATGGTTACAACGACCGCGTCTTTGTGATTTGGAAGTTTCGCGCGCTCGGCGGGACTGAGGGGGCGCACGGCAATCACCCGGCCGGCCGGCGCGCCTGCGTAGCGGACTTCGGAGTGGATCTTAATTCCGGTTACGTCTTCGTAACGAATCTGCAATGTTCGGGTCGGCTTTTTCAAACGATAACCGGACAGCGCAAAGGTAAGCGCAGCGAAAAGCACGACGCTGCAGAGGATCACGGAGAGAGCTATCAAATAGTCTGACAGATTCTTCTTCATGCTGTTTTGCGATGGAATCGATAGCGGGCGCTGACAAACGGCCGCGGCTTCACCTGCTGGTGATCCTCGTGTTCTTCCTGGGAAAGGTTTAGCGGAACCGGTCCGTCTGCTTCGCCATTGATGAATTGTTGCACCTCGGGGTTTGGGCTATTGCGAATCTCGTTGGGCGTGCCTTGCGCGACAATTGAGCCGTGACCAAGCATGATCATGCGGGTCGCGATTCGAAATGCGCTCGTCATGTCGTGGGTAACGACCACTGCGGTCATGTGTTCGCCACGAGTAAGTTTTTGGGTCAACTGATCGACCACGGCGGTCATGATTGGATCCAGGCCCGAAGTCGGTTCATCGCTAAAGAGCAATTCCGGATTGAGGGCGAGCGCGCGGGCGAGGCCGACCCGCTTTTTCATTCCGCCACTGATCTCGGCTGGCTTGAGATGTTCGAATCCGCTCAATCCAACCGTTAGAAGTTTTTGCTCCACAATCTCTGCGATCTCCTCCGGTGCCTTGTTGGTGTGTTGCTCCAGAGGCAGGGCCACATTTTCGCCCACCGTAAGCGACGCCAGCAACGCGCCCGACTGAAATAACATTCCAAAACGCTTTCTGACACTCTCGATTTCGCGCTCGCTCATGGTGGTGATTTCCTGACCGAAAATTTTCACCGAGCCGGAAGTCGGCTTCATTGAGCCGATGATGTGGCGTAGCAGCGTGCTTTTGCCGCAACCGCTGCCCCCCATGATCACAAGCGTTTCGCCGCGATCGACGCTGAAGGTAATGTCTTTCAGCACCGTGCGATCGCCGAATTGGCGCATCAGGTTGGAAACTTCTATGAGAGGCGAGCCGTTCATGCGCTACGATCCGAAGAAGAAAATGCCAGTGAGAATCGCGTTCGTCACGAGCATTGCGAGCAGGGCTTGAACGACAGCTGTGGTCGTTGCCTGGCCGACGCCTTCGGCGCCGCCTTCAACGGTCAGCCCCGCATTGCAAGCGATGGTGATCACGATCCACGCAAATACCACGCTCTTGATGATGCCCGAGTGTAAATCCCAGGTGTCCGCGCTTTCGACCGCGCGGATGATGAAACCGGCCGTATTGAAGTTAAGCGCGAATTTACAAACAGCCCAGCCACCGACCATCCCGATATAGTTTCCGAAAATCGTCAACGTCGGAAGCATGATCATCATCGCAAGAAAACGCGGCACGACCAGGTATTGGACCGGATTGATCGCCATTACTTCCAACGCCTCGATTTCTTCCGAGACTTTCATGGTGCCGAGCTCCGCCGCGACGGCCGAGCAGCTTCGGCCGATCACGATCACGGCGATCAAAACCGGACCCAATTCGCGTAGCATTGATAACATCACCAGATCCGGGACGTAGATCTCGGCGCCCATCTGTTGAAGCGAGTGCGCGGCTTGCAATGCAAGGGTGACGCCAATGCTGAACGCGGTCAGCGCGACCATCGGCGTCGCGCGGGTCCCGATCGCCACCATTTGCCGGAAAATCGGCGATATTTTGAAAAATTCTCCCCTGAAAGGGGCGACGAACACCCAGTAAAGCAAACTCAGATTCAGGCGTAGATAATTCAGCATCCGGGCGGGTCAGGATGGCAAGGCGCGCGATGCGACGAAAGCCGAAAATCCGGTCGGGTGCTCGGAAAAAGGTAGGGGCGATTACGCACCCTGCTAGTGCGCCAATAATGTTCCCGATTTTAGTTTGCCACAAAGCGGCATGGCTGCCCTCAATCGCCCGCGCGATAGGACGCTGCAGTGGCGGGCGTGTCGCCCGCCGGTTTGCAGCCGGCACGGCTGCCGCTACAGCATCAAATCAGTCCGCGCTTGCGGAAGTCGCCGATGTTGCCGCCGCTCGAACGCTCGATCATGTCGATCGTGAATTTGAGGAGACAAACTTCCCACGCCTCGTCCACGCCCTGAATCACCGCGCTGAGGTGGTCGTCTTGATGCTGCACATGGGATTTTGTTCGCTCGATCACCGATTTGATCGGATCGCGAAACATTTGTTCGGTGACGTCGGTCTTGCGAAACTGAAACCCGTAGCGGAGCACTGCGAAATTCTGGGCGCGCTCGCGCAGTTGCTCCGCGTAACGCTCCGCCTTTTCGCCAAAACCTTCGAGCAACAGCCGGCTGAAATGATCGGGAGTAAGAATCTGCGGACGATCGGCGTGAATTTTTCCGTCGCGAACCCGGACTTCATTCACCCGATCCATCAGTTCCGATATCAGATAAAAACGAAAACTGGTGGTGCCGAAGGTGGCGATCTTGTGCTCGGGAGCAAGGATTACCTGGGTATTTTCAATTGCGTATTGAAAATCGTCCTCCTTCATCTCGACGGCAAGGTAGCGGCGATTGACCTCAATCGCCAGTGGCGGCTCAGTGATCCGCCGCTACCTAGTCCAGCGCCGATGCTTCAAAGGCGCAGCTGTCGATCGCGCGGACGCGCGCCGAGCGCCAGCGCAGGACTGCTTCTGCGGTAAAAATCGCGAGGGCGATCCAGATCAAGACAAATGTGACCAGATGTCCGCGGGTGAACGGTTCGTGGTAAACGAAAACACCTAGAAAAAAGGAACATGTCGGCGCCAGGTACTGGATAAAACCCAGGGTCGTCAAAGGCAAGTGGTGAGCGGCGTACCCAAACCAAAAGAGCGGGACCGCGGTCACGACGCCAGTGCTGATGAGTAGGATCGACAAGGATATTTTCGACGGGCCAAATGCGACGCTGGCACTTTGATTGAGAAAAAGAAGATAGGTAAGGGCGATCGGTGTCAGCATGATGGTTTCAATGAAGAGGCCTGGAATGGCAGCGGTGCCCGATTTTTTCCGAAGTAATCCGTACAGTCCGAAAGAGCTGCACAAGGTGAGTGCGATCCAGGGGAAATGTCCGTAACCCAGACTCAGGTACAACACCGCGACGGTGGCGAGAATTACGGATGCGAATTGCAGTCGCGTTAATCTTTCTCGCAAAAAGACCGCGCCGAACAAGACATTGACCAGTGGGGTCATGAAGTAGCCCAGACTTGTCTCGAGCACGCGGCCGATGACGACGGAGTAGATGAAAAAGAACCAGTTCGTTGCGACCGCGATCCCGGCAGTCACGCAGAAGAATGTCGCGCGGCGTGATCGAAAAATGTGCGCAACTTCCGGCCAGCGTTTTTGGAACGAAAGGACGCCGATCAGGAACAGGCTCGTCCACACAAACCGATGGGCGAGAATCTCGGGCGGGGGGACCCTTTGGAGGAACTTCCAGTAACCGGGTATGAGGCCCCAGGTTGCAAACGCGGCGATGCCCGCGGCAAGGCCGAATTTTTCGGGCGCTCGCGCGGACCATTTGCTCAGAACCGGCATCCAAATAGGTAGCGGCGGTTCACCGAACCGCCAATGGCGATTACGCATCCTGCTAGTGCGCCAATAATGGGCCCGATTTTAGTTTTGCCGCTGGGCGGCATGGCTTGAGGTCAAGCGCCTGTGCCTGATTACAGACGACGCATAGCGCCGCCGCTACAACTATTTCTGCGCGGCTTGCGGCACGAACTGTTTGTAAGCTCCGTAACCTTCCCGGTCCATGTCCTCGGCCGGAACGAAGTACAACGCGGCTGAATTCACGGCGTAACGTTGTCCCGTGGGCGAAGATGGATCTTGAATCAGATGCCCGAGATGAGCATCGCTTCGCTTCGCGCGCACCTCGGTGCGCGTCATGTCGTAAGACTTGTCCTCGCGGGTAACGACCGCGTCGTTCGAGATCGGTTTGCTGAACGTCGGCCGGCCGGTTTGGCCGTCAAATTTATCTGCGGACGAAAAGAGCGGCTCGCGGGTGATAATGTCGACATAGATTCCGGGAAGAAAATTGTTCCACAGTTTGTTTTTGAATGCGGTCTCGGTGCCGCTCTCACGGACGACGTGGTACTGGTCCGTGGTCAAACGTTTGCGCAAAGTCGCGTCGTCCGGAACCGGGCGGTTCGGATCAAATCCGGTCATTTGCTCCTTCACGGTGTGGGCAAAGAGGGTGAAGTAAAGGACAATGGCAATTGCCACGACCGCGACAATGATCCCGATGGTAATGCTTATGCGGGACGTGTCGTTGCTCGTGATTCGGCCGCCGTTCATCTACGCCTCGACCAAACAGTGAACCAGAAAAGCGACTGGAAAGTAACCCTTTTTTTCGAACGCTGCGAGACCCGGCGTAATCTTCCGTCCCTCTCCGGACTTGGTTGTGAATTGGGCGATGTCTCCCAGCGCTAAAGCGCTGGGCTATTCCCGGGAAGCAAATTACCGGCGGATTTGAAAATAGTCCGGCGTTTTAACGCAGGGGGTTGATGGAAAAGCAAACGGCGGAGGGACTTTGAAAATCGTCCGGCGGTAACGCTCAGGTTGATGGAAGGCAAATGACGGAGCGATTTTGAAAATAGCCCAGCGTTTTAACGCTGGGGATGATAATCACGCCAAACGCCAAGTCCGTTAGGACGAAAGAATGATTCCGTATTCCGAGGCAAGCCTTGCGACCAAAATGTATTACGGATTCAGCGCTGAAGCGCTGGGCTATTTTCGCTGACACCTGATTGCCGCGCGCTTTACTTTTTCTTTTCGAAAAGGGGAAGAAACCGTTCGTAACCTTCTTCTTTCAACTTCTCGACCGGGACGAATCGCAGCGCGGCCGAGTTGATGCAATAACGCATGCCGCCCTTATCGCTGGGTCCGTCGTCGAACACGTGGCCAAGATGTGACTCGCTCTTGCTGCTGCGGGCCTCCGTTCGCTCCATGCCGAACGCCTTGTCGGTTTTTTCGGTGACGTGTCCGTTCTCGATCGGTTTGGTGAAGCTCGGCCACCCACTTCCGCTATCGAATTTGTCCAGCGAAGTAAACAGCGGCTCGCCGCTGACCACGTCGACATAAATTCCGGGTTTATGATTGTCCCAATATTCATTTCGAAACGCTGGCTCGGTCCCGCATTGCTGGGTGACCCGGAATTGTTCGGGCGTCAGCTTCTTTTTCAACTCGTCGGCGGAGGGTTTGTCCGAGGTTTGATTAGTGGATGATTGCGTTGTCATAGAGGTCGATTGGGCAGGGGATGCGCTTGGGGCCTGGCCCCGCGCGCGGTTGAGAAAAAGGATGACGCCGAGCAGGGCGACTAACACCGTGGCGCAAACAATCAGCATTCCCCGCGACGAAGGCGGCGGGCGCTCTGGTAACCGGATCATGATCAGTGGAATTAGACAGCGATTTAGGGCGTTCGTTTAATTCTGCCGGCAGTTAACCACGAATGGACACGAATATACACGAATTTGGGGACTGGCAGATCGATCCACAGGAAGGGCGTCTCACATCAGAACGTTCGGCGTATCTCGAAGGATTAGAACAATCTCCCGTTCGTTCCAAAATGTTCCCGTCATTAGTGTCCATTAGTGTAAATTCGTGGTTACTCCGAATTACCAGGACCAGATCCCCGAGAAAATCTAACCACGAATGGACACCAATATACACGAATTCGGAGACCCAAGATCGATGTTATAGGGCAGAAATTCCTGTCGATTTGTATTCCTTCGCGACTAACATCCGCTCGCTCGTTGCTGTAGGTCCGCGAGCAGCCCCCCCAATGGACACAGGCCAACCAAAGTTGCGGTTCAGAGAAGAAGTCTTTCAAATCGTCGGATGCGCGATCGAGGTTCTCAATGCCATTGGTCATGGAATGGTCGAAAAGCCGTATGAAAACGCACTCGTTGTGGAGTTTCGGATCCGGAAAATTCCTTTTCGGCAGCAGCCCCCGTTCGACCTGTTCTACAAAGAGACAAAAGTCGGCTTGTTTGTTCCCGATCTAATTGCTTTTGACGCGATTGTCGTAGACGCCAAAGTGATCGACCGAATCACGGAGCACGAGCGCGGACTAATGTCGAATTACTTACGCATTACCAAACTGCGGGTCGGAGTAATTTTGAATTTTAAGCACCGCAAACTCGAATGGGAACGTCTTGTCCTGTGATTCGTGTCCATTCGTGTTATTCGTGTCCGCCCTTCCTGCTTCCGGGACCTGGATGTAACGGCGGAAAACCAGCAAACCAACCGGAGCCATCGTGGCGGCCAGCGCAAAAATCAGCCACATCATCGCGGGGCGACATTCACCGTGTTCCGGACAGAACGCAGCCAACACCCAGCCGCTGGTCCCGATCAAAAGTTTGCCGACCAGAAACGGAAGGTAAGCAAGCGCGCCGTAAGAAGCTTCCTGACCGGGTGGGGCGATGGACGCGGCATATTCGTAAACCCGCGGCGAATAAAACGCTTCGCCGACGGAGAACACAGTCAAGTACAGCGCCGACATAATATAGTACGGATGAATCGCGCCAGTGAGCCGCAGATAACCGTGGCCGAGCGCGCCGCCGATCATGCTGTTTGCCGCCGGAACGAACCAATCTGACGGCAACGCCATGATGAAAACTCCCGCCGCGCAAATAATGCTGCCGATAATCACTACGCGATACGACGCGATCCGCTGGGTGAGGGCGCCGACCACAGGCGCGAGAATAATGATCAGAATGGCGTTGATACCGGCCAGTTTGCCGACCGGCGCATGCAATCCCATCTCGCGATCGCCAAACTTCGGAAAGACATAATCCAATTGGAGAAAGATCGCTTTCAGGAATCCGACGAAGAGGAAAAACACCAGCAACCGGTAGAATGCGGATTGGCCGATCAGGCGATGGAACAAGGTGATGGTGTCGGTAGCGCCTTTCCGCGCGGTCCGCGTGATCTCTGTCCAAAATCCGGAGCGATCGGGCGCCTGAACGTTTGCGTCCGTAATGCTGCCAGTCCGGCTCGGAACCCGGCTCCGCAGAAAATAAATCACTGGGAAAAGCAGGATCTCCAGGGCGAGACTTACCGCGAAGAGCTGTTCGTGCGGCGTCGGCTGGAAGTCTTCCGATCGTTCAAATGGAGATCGAGTCCGCGAATGAAATCAAAAACGTAACCGGCGATGAGATAACCGACGTTCATCAAGGCGTAGATGATCGAAAACGCGATCGAACGCTGAGCGGTCGTGGAATAAACTCGCGTCGCCGCCAACAAAACCGGCGTGCCGAGCGCTTCACCGACCGCCAGCGGGATCAGGCCGGCCACGAGCGCCAACCCTGGGTTTTTGGTCAGGACCATCACGCTGCGCGCAAACGTACAGATCGTGACCCCGAGAAAGAATGTTCGGCGCAAGCCGATCGCGTCGGTGAGCGAACCGGCCAGCAACGTGAACACCGTCATCGCCGGCGCCCAAATCCAGCCGACCAGCGCGCCGGCTGCCTGATCGCTGAAGCCGAGATCTTTCGACAACCACAACACCATCGTTTTGTTGGTGATCGAGTAGGCGGTGTAGATCAGCAGCTTGATCAGGAACGTGAGCCAAAGCTCGCGCTTCGCGCTGCCAAGCACGGTGAACTTAGCAATGAAGCCGCCAAAGCCGCCCGGCGTCGTCGGCGGAACGATTTCTTCGGCGGGGATCGGCGCGGTCTGTTTGGTTACTTCGGCCACGATTAACGATTTCGATCTTGCGCTACAAATGCGGCCGCGTCGAATCGTTCCCGGAGCGGTGCTGCTGACTGCTCGGTTTTCACCGAAACCGGTCGCCGGCTTCCCTAGGCCGATTCGCAAAGAGCTCGCGGCCTGCCGCCGTAAAGTTCGCGCCCTGCGAACCGCTGACCTGTGATCTCTGATCTCTGACCTCTGACCTCTGACCTCAGTCTTTACCGGCCGATGCGATTTGATCTTGCCAACGCACCGTCTCCGGCGAAAATCGCGCCGGTGTCCCCCTCGAACGCCATCGTTGCGTCTTCGCCAAAATTGCTCGACCGCGTCCGCTGGTTGTTGCGGGCTAAGCACTACTCGATCCGGACCGAGCAGGCTTACGTCGATTGGACGCGCCGTTTTATCTTGTTTCACAATAAACGTCATCCCGGCGAGATGGGCGAAGACGAAATCAGTGCGTTCCTCAATCACCTTGCAATCAACCGCAAGGTGTCGGCTTCCACCCAAAACCAAGCCCTTAGCGCCTTACTCTTTCTTTACCAGGCGGTCCTTGACCGTAAACTTCCGTTTCTTGACACTATCGAACGCGTCAAACGCCCGGCCAAAGTCCCGGTTGTCTTCACCCGGGTCGAAGCTCACAAAGTTCTCGCTCAACTCCATGGTGATCATCGCCTGATGGCCGATCTGCTTTACGGAGCTGGACTCCGCCTGATGGAGTGTGTTCGGCTCCGCGTCAAAGATGTCGATTTCGGATACAGTCAGATTACCGTCCGCGACGGGAAAGGCCTCCGCGATCGCGTGACCGTTTTGCCGGTGGGTCTAAAAAAACGACTTCGGTTGCATTTGGAAAAAGTAATGGCGATTCACCGCGCCGATCTCGCCAATGGAGGCGGTCGCGTTTATCTGCCCTATGCGCTCGATCGCAAATATCGCAACGCTAATCGGTCATGGCCGTGGCAATACGTTTTCCCGGCCGACAAACTTTCGTTCGATCCACGATCGGGCGAGCTCCGGCGCCACCATGTTGGCGAGAAGAACCTGCAAAACGCTGTGAAACGAGCGATCGAGCGTGCGGGAGTTGCCAAAAATGCCAGCTGCCATACGTTTCGTCACAGTTTCGCGACCCATTTGTTAGAAACTGGATGTGACATTCGCAACGTGCAGGAATTGCTTGGACACCGAGACGTATCGACAACAATGATCTACACGCACGCGCTCAATAAACCCGGCCTGGGCATCCGTAGCCCGCTGGATAACCACCCCGACCCCGAATGATCTCCTCCCGCCGAGTTACACGAAAATTTTCGTCTACTTCTCGTTAGATTCCCAAAAACGTCATGGACCGATTGACTGTTAAGCAAGTGGCAATTCTCCTCGTGCGCTTTCTCGGATTTAATCTCCTAATGTACGGTGTTATCGCGCTCCTCGACGCTGCCCGGCTACTGGATAAGATCCAGTTTCGGCCACGGCGGTCATCCTTTTTCACGAGATTGGTTAGACAGGTCGTACAGATATTAATCTTCTGATGTACTATTTTAGGGAGGCTGCCCACTTTATTGTTGGCCTATACTTATTTCGCAAGCCGCAGAAGTTGGCGGAGATCCTGGCGAAGCCATTTCTAAATGGCCCGGAAATCTAACCAAGCGCTGGAGCGAACCGCTGACCGGCGAGAAATTTACTTTTGATGACTGCAACACTAAAACTCGAAGCACCGCTCGCTGTCGTCAGCGGTCGCTCAGCTTATTCTCGTTAGGTCTCATGCCATTCATCTACTTCTTACCGACGGTAGTAGCGTTGATTGCTGGAATCATTATTGGCGCGGTAATGGTTTATGGATCCGGCGGGCGCAAAGGAAGTGATTTCGAGCCCATATTGTTCTGGGGCGTTGCGATTGGCGGCATTTGCTTTATCGCCGGTTTTATTGGGCCGCTGTACATCGGCCCTGAGTCACCGCAGGGTCCCCTGTTCGGCATCTTCATGAGTGGTCCGGGGGGAGCATTACTTGGTTGTACCATTGGGATCATGCGCTCCATCCGCACTATCCGGGGTCGTGGTGCACCGAAGACCTAACCAATCGATGGAGCGAACCGCTGACCGGCGAGGAATTATTTTTGTGAAAACTTCCACATTTAAATCCGCATCACCGCTCGGTTTCGTCAGCGGTCGCTCATCTCCGTCTCGTTAGACCTCATGATCGCTCTTGTTACGCCAGCCAACCCATTGGGTGAATTGTTGTCAGATTTGAGATTGATCCTCGAAGTGATAGCCGCCGTATTCGCCATGCGCGTATATCGGCATCAGCCGAGCAAACCACTTTGGCTGCTACAGTGCGGCTTTCTCATTCTCGCAGTCACACATGTCGCGACATTCAGCTTCTCTGGAGTGATGCTATTCGTGTTTCGACGGATCATGGCTTATCACTGGCTTTATTATGTGGATGCGTTCGCCGTCATCGTCTTTCTCTGTTTTTCTATCTTGGGGCTCCGGTTTATGCAGCGTGATGCGAGTGCAAGTCACACGCGGAGGTCTAACCATGCGCCCCAGCCAACCGCTGACCGTTCCGATGAGTAGATCTTCTATGACTTCAACACAAAACTATGTAGCACAGCTCGCTTCCGTCAGCGGTGGCTGAGCTTGTTCTCGTTAGATCTTGTGAGCGGGATTAAGCGCGGTTGCCTCGTGATTATCGTTGCTGCGCTTGTCGTCGGATGCCAAAGTGCGGCCGAGCGATATCGGTGGAATGCTTCGCGGCCTTATCTCGCGCCTGAAGTCCGTCGGTTGCCGCGATCTGATCTAGACCAGATCGCTCACCTTATGGCGGACTCGTGGCACCAACCCGTGCTGATTCTCGAGAAGCCAAAGAAGGAAGAACACGGTGATATTGTCGCCCTTACGGGTTTCCCTAACGGTCAAAGACGAGAACAATTTGGCTTTTGCGTCTTGGAGAAGAAGAACGGAAGCTGGCGCATCATCAAGCGCGCATACGATCTGGAGCCTGTTATCATATGGGGTTATCCCCGAGTGCCGTGATCACGTTCAGATCTAACCAGTCAGTGGAGCGAACCGCCACCCGCCGTGCATCCACGCTTGCCATGACTAGAATCCTTTCACTTCGAGGGACGCTCGCCTCCGGTGGCGGTCGCTCACTTCTGTCTCGTTAGATCTTGTGCGCGCATTAGCCATACTCGTCCTCTTTGCCTCGACCTGCCTAGCATCGTCTTGGCCTGGCGCTGCATATACCGAAGTACGCGGTTATGCTTCCGAGAATGGCGGACCCATCCGGCATGACGGCAAACTCACGAATAGCGTCATCGCCAAGTCAGGCACACTTCTGAGCGCCGCGCAGACAGATCTCTTGATTCGAGCAATCACAAAGAAGCCGCAGAAGACCTTTGACCTCACGCAATGTTTCGACCCTCATCATGCCTTTGTGTTTTACGACGCTCATCAGAAAGCAGTGGCGTGGGTTGAGGTGTGTTTTCATTGCAACAACATCAAAGCGCACCCGAGGACTCCGGGGGACCTTTGGCCCGACATGAAAGCGCTCCTCAAGCTCAGTAATCAGCTAAAGCTGCCGAATACTTCCCGATGACAAGTAGATCTAACCAATCGCTCGAGCTAACCGCCACCCGATGTGCGTCCACATTTCAGATGCCTAAATCACGTTCACTTCGAGCCCTGCTCGCCCTCGGTGGCGGTAGCTCAGCTCCGTTTCGTTAGGCGTGAGGCGTCTCCTATTATATTCATTTACCGCAGCATTGATCTGCGCCGCTGTTAGCTTGTCCGCGGACGGGCAGGGGGACGGTACCTTTCGCGAGATCATAAGTGCTCTTTCCGGAAGGTGGTCGATACATGAAACGTCCGATCATCTCGACAGGACTGGAGAAGAAGTATGGCAAGGCGGAACCGACGGAACGCCGCTCACCGATGAGTTTCACTCAACCAAACCAAATAAAGAGAAATGGACCGAGTACGCCGCGGTTTGGTGGGACAGCAAAGCGAAGGAGGTACGCGGTATTTGGTGCGCGGACTTCAATGACCAAGGCTGCACTCCGTTTAAGATGACGCGTGGTCGCGATATCGAGATGACCGGTGAGTACGAGAACGTAGGAATATCCATTGCATGGAAGAAAGTTTTTCATGTCACATCCGCGACAACGCTCACGCAAACATTTTACATGGGCAGGCCGGGTGGAGGACTAAAGCAGGTCTCCATTATTGTCGCCAAGAGGAAGCCATGATTCCGCCAAGGCCTAACCATGCGCTCCAGCCAACCGCTGACCGGCAACAAAATTGCCAAATGAAAAATTCAACACTCAAATTCGTAGCAAAGTTCGCTGCCGTCAGCGGTGGCTGAGCTTATTCTCGTTAGGCGATGAAGCACGCTGCTAGTATCACAGCCATTTTGCTGGCGATATTCATAGGGCACCCGGCGTCTGCGCGTTTCATTGAAGAGGCGACATTTAAAGAACTGTTTGCCAAGGCGGATTTTGTCGTAATCGCAAGGCCTACTTCTGCCACTCACGACATTCAGGAGCGCAGCGTTCTGCTGGGCAACGTGCCAGTCATCGGGGTCATCACGCAGTTCCAGACGCTGCTCGTCTTAAAGGGCGCCAAGCAAGAGCGGTTCGTAGTTCACCATTACCGGGAGGCGCCCTTGCCGTCTGGCGTTGCCTTCGCTAACGGGCCGACTCTGTTTACTTTCGGCCCGAAGAAGGATCATCGACCTTATCTGCTCTTTCTCAGAAGGGAGCCAGATGGACGTTTCGCACCAGTTGCCAGTCAAGCTGATCTTGATGTTTCGGTACGGCAAGTTGGAGGCATCGCGGAATGACATCGCCTAACCAGGCGATGGAGCGAACCACTGACCGGCGCGAAAACTCATTCTCGATGACTAAAACTTCACGCTCCGAAGCGAAGCCCGCGCTCGTCAGCGGTCGCTCATCTAATTCTCGTTAGGTCTATGCGGCGCGGCCTGTACATCGTTTTCGCGATGAGTTGTGCTGCTTGCGCGCAGTTGCCGAGTCTGACCGAAAAGACCTGTGAGGTGCATCATATCCGAATGACGCGGCAGGTTGTCGACAAGTCGTACGGTGCGCCTTGGGCGTATGATGAACAATACGTCGCAGCAAGCGCTTCGTTTCCACACTGGATCGCCTACGTGGGCGGGAACAGTTGCATGCCTCCTAAGGAGCCAAAAAAAGCGACCGCGTACGTCTGCCCGGAGTGCAAGCGTGAAGCACGCGAATGGGCGCTGAAGCACCGAAAAGACTTGATGGCGCAGATAATACTTGAGGGCGACAAAGACCTAACCAATCGATGAAGCCAACCGCCCCATTGCGATGCAACTTCAGGGTTTTTGCCACGACACCCTGCCGTGGCTTATCTCTGTCTCGTTAGACCTTGTGTGCATGACCTCTGATGACGTTCGGGCGCGCATAGAGCGTGAGATCGCCAGCACGCCAAATAGCCCTAATCCGCACGGAGTCGATCTACACCGATGCTTGCTTGCCCCGACAAAGCAGCGCTTCGAAGATTCCTTTCGCAAGGGAGAATATCTTTCGTTGTGGCTTGTCCTCGAAGAAGAGCCTGACTCTCACGATGGGTACAGGATCGTTTACGACGAGCAGCGAGACACTTTCGGTCTGGCCATCAGAGGCCGCTCCACGGAAGATGTGTTTATCGGCTACTATGGATCCTTTCTCGATACGCTCGCTGGTATGTAGCGGAGGTCTAACCATGCGCTGGAGCTAACGGCCGCCCGTACCGTGTTCACCTTTTCGATGGCTACTTCCTTTTCACCGTATTTGACGCTCGCTCTCGGCGGCCGTAGCTCAGCTTGTTCTCGTTAGATGACAACGCCGCAAGCGTGACGCGACCTGCTACGCCAGTCATATTTCCGCTGCTTTTGCTCGCGCTCGCGCTTGCGACGCTAATGAAGCGGAAAGACAAGTTCCTCGCCTGGCTTATATTTTCCGCCCCTGTGGTAGTCGCCCAGGACGCTTACATTATTATCACTACACATCATCTCACGTGGAGTGGCGTCATCAGCACACCACTGGTTCTAGCCTTCATCGTGTTGTACATCCGGCGCTCTCGCTGGGCATGGTTGGTCTTTATGCTCTTCGCGCTCTGTTTTAGTGGCGTGGTGCTGGAATGGTTGAGCGCCACACCGCACGCTCCTGCCCCAATTCGTTTTCTCGCCGCCGCATCCAGCCTTGCGTTTGGCGTAGCTGCTTTTGCCTACAGTTTGGTCATTCGAAAGCGATTTGCTCGTTATCACGACACCATCTAACCAATCGATGAAACCAACGGCCCCCGATCGGAACAACTACCGTGAACTTGCCACGACACCCTGCCGTGGCTTATCTCTGTCTCGTTAGGTCTATGCGCGTCGTCGCGAGTTTGCTGCTGCTGGCCGTCACTTCGCTCGCTGGAGACCAGGTACACTTTTTGAGTCGTGGGAGCCGCGGCCAGCTCTTCGTCCGCTGTGGCTGCCGTTGCGGGAATCTTGGTGGAACCCGCAGCTCGGCTTCGGTAGTCCGCGAGTTTCAGAGCACTTTAAAGAGTTCGCTCGACACCACTTGCCGGAAGTCATCGTGCCAGAGATTTTCGCGGACACGAAGATACATCACACTGAGCTGACCGAGATTGGCTACACTTTTTTGCTCGCTCAGTGGCCGCGCAAAAGAGTGCTACAGTTGCTGGAGCCGTTTCGTCATTCGCGCGATGCAGAGATCAGACAGTTTGCGGAAGGTCTGCACGATGATCTGTTGGAGTGGAATGAGCAGACCTAACCATGCGCTCGAGCGAACCGCCGCCCCGGCGCGTGTTCACATTTCAGATGATTAAAACAGTTTCAGTCACAGCGACGCTCGGGCCCCGGCGCCGGTCGCTCAGCTTGGTCTCGTTAGGTCTATGGCGCGCTCTGTTCCCCTATTGCTCATGATGTCGTTGGTGGTTTCGGTCGCAGCATCGCCGGTCGCGCTTCGACCTGGGGATCCTGCGCTCGACGGCAAAGATTATTTGATTTCGGAGCAGGACTTTCGCGCGATCGTTTCGGCCGCTCGTGCGTGTCTGAAGAGCAAGGCGCCTGCGTTGAACGCGCGGCGTGTCCATGTGATCACAGCGACAAAGGTTGAAGTTTTTCTCGGCCCCACCGATAAATTCGGCGAGCAGGGATCTCTCGATGTGCAACGCACTAAGGGTGGATGGAAAGTCGTCGAATGCGCGGCCCCGGAACGAATCATTCTTGATTGAACATAAACAGACCTAACCAAGCGCTGGAGCGAACCGCCGCCCGCAAAGAAAATTACAAAGGTGAAATTAGAAAGTAGAAAACTGAAAAGTGAGCTCGCTGTCGGCGGCGGTCGCTCATCTTGTTCTCGTTAGACCTAAAGACTCTCGTGACCGTTCGCGACTACTTAAACCAGCACATTCGGCTAGCCACCATTTTTTGCTGGAGCGCCGCGCCGTTCGGTCTTATCAGCGTTTTGGCTTCTACTCATCATGCCATTAGCTATTCCGCGCTTGTCATTGCCATCATTCTCTTCGGGATCGCATACTATCATACGTTCGCTGCCCGTTGTCCGCGATGCAGGACTCTTCTTCTTCAGTGGTGGGGCTTCGGTGTCCGCGTCGCCATACCGGACTCATTCACATCTTGCCCATCATGTGGTCTATCATTCGACGTACAGTGCGATGGACACCCAAAGGTCTAACCAGTCAGTGGAGCGAACCGCCACCCGCCGTGCATCCACGCTTGTCATGACCAGAATCCTTTCACTGCGCGCGACGCTCGCCTCCGGTGGCGGTCGCTCACTTCTTTCTCGTTAGACCTCATGCACGCTCGTTTGCTGGGCATCGTTCTGCTGGTAATAGCAATTCATGCGGCCCATGCCAATGAGGGCATCGATAATTTGCCTGAGGTGCTGCGCTTCGTCCGGAACTCCGAAGCAGTTTATGTTTTTCCAGTCACAGATCCGCATAAGCCGAAGCGTGATGATGCACATCTGCGATTGCTCCCTCGCGACGCTAGGGAGTCGATCGCGTCCCTGCTCGGAAACTATGACAATTGGTGGCACGGCTTATTCACGATCGCGCTAGAAGAGCCGCTACCCATTAAGATTGGCCTGCTCTTTCGAATTGGACGAGATGAGCTTGTGCTATTCGCTGATTCCGAAGCAGTCGAAGGGACATTTCGCGGTACTAACATCATCGGCATGCTTGAGGACAAGCCGAAAAAGAATTTCGAGGATTGGAAGCGGCATTACGCCCAGCCGGAACTAGATTACAAATCAGGTCTAACCAAGCGATGAAGCGAATCGCTACCCATTAAGAAATTTGTTTTTCCTGATTACACATCTGCAACCCAGATCAGCCTCGCTCTCGGTAGCGATTCGCTTATCTCTTTCTCGTTAGGCGTATGACGCGCCTCGCCTATAGCTTCGCTTTCCTTGCGGCTGCCGTGGCATCCGCTGTTGCAGACCAGCCATTGCACGTCACCGTGCAGCAACTGGTCGCGACACCGCGGAAATTCCACGGAAAGCAAGTGGACGTTACCGGCTACTATCGCGCGAGCCTTGAAGACAGCAGCTTGTTTGTCAGCTCGGCAGCAGCTCGCCAGGCCAACACGCACAACAACTGCATCTGGCTTGAGCCGGACATTTGGGATCCACGTGTACACCCGCACCGCCCGCCGAACGTGGCAGACGTTGATCAACTGCGCGGCCACACCGTTCGCGTCGTCGGCACATTCAGCTATCGTCGACACCGTGAAGGCTGGGGAGATTTGTGGGATCGCGCCATCAAAGAGATTACGTACTTTCAGCGCATGAGATGAAGCCACCCAATACGCCTAACCAATCGCTGCAGCCAACCGCTGGCCGTCGCGATGTCTAACTTTCAAATGACTTCAACACTCAACTCACTAGCAAAGCTCGCTCCCGCCAGCGGTGGCTGAGCTTATTCTCGTTAGGTCTATGACGCGTGAAGTTCCCCTGATCTGCCTGCTGTTCTTGGCGATTTCGGTCGCAGCATCGCCGGTCGCGCTTCGATCTGGCGATCCTGCGCTCGACGGAAACGATCATCTTATATCGGATGCCGACTTTCGGGGGATCGTTTCGGCCGCTCGTGCCTGTTTGAAGAGTAAAGCGCCTTCACTGAGCGCGCGCCGCGTGCATGTGATCACAGGGACAAAAGTTGAAGTGTATCTTGGTCCTACTGATAAGTATGGCGAGCAGGGCTCTCTTGATGTCCAGCGAACTAAGGGCGGGTGGAAAGTCGTCCAGTGCGCGGCACCGGAGCGAATCATTTTTGATTGAACACCAATAGACCTAACCATGCGCTCCAGCGAACCGCCGACCGGCGAGAAAATCCCTAAATGAAAATTCCAACATTAAAATCCACAGCAAAGCGCGTTTTCGTCGTCGGTCGCTGAGCTTGGTCTCGTTAGGCCGCATGCGCGCGCCGATCGTATTCCGCGGATTGCTCTTCTCGCTGGCCGTGTTTCAGCTTCTTATTCTCATTCTGGCGCTCCCTCAGGCTGACGCACTGAATAGCCATATACGTTACTTCGTCGTCGGAATGGTGATCGCCGTTTGGGCTCTGTTCTTAGTGCCGTTGATCGGCTTGTGGTTTTATCAGCGATGGGCGCGAGTTGTTTTCATCGTCATCCTTGTGATCGCTGTTTTGATCAGCTTTCGTAGAAGCCATATTCATCTCGACGTTCACCTGCCGTTCTTCTTTAGCACGATAGCTCTGCTGCAACATGGCTTCTACGGTGCAGTCACTGCTATGATGTTTTTACCGCCCGTCAGCGAGTTGTTTGGCAAGCGGTCTAACCAATCGCTCGAGCCAACGCCTGACCGGCGTTAAAATTTCCACATGACGACTTCAACACTCACTTCCACGGCAGAGTTCGCTCTCGTCAGCCGTGGCTCAGCTTATTCTCGTTAGGCGGATCTTCAAGTCATGAGCACTTCACAGCTGAGCACCCAGTCTGCGGCGGCGCGACGATCGGCAGAAGCCCAGTTGCGTACGCTTATCGCCAAGTTCGCGCCCGCGCATCTACGGCTCATAGGCGCAATGCGACGGTGGCTGCGAAAGCGTCTGCCCACCGCCCATGAGGTGGTGTATGAATATCGCGACTGCTTCGTCATCAGCTATTCACCGAACGAGCGCGGGTACGAGGGCGTTCTTGCAATCCGCGCGAGCGCGAACGGCGTTAGGCTGTACTTCAATCGTGGTAAGGAATTGCCGGATCCTGAGAAATTGTTGCAGGGGTCCGGCAACCAGACGCGCTGGATTCACGTGGAGGGCGCGTCCACACTCGCTCGTCCGGCGGTCGCGCGCCTGATCGACGAGGCCATCGCTCGCAATCGCGTGCCGTTCGCGCGCACCGGCCGCGGGTCGGTGGTCATTCGTTCGGCATCGGCCAAGCAGCGTCGGCGGCGTCGCCCCGCCTAACCAAGCGATGAAGCGAATCGCTGCCGACGCGAAACCAGTTTTGGCATGACAACAAGATCCAGTTTGAGTTCAGCCTCGCTCTCCCCCAGCGATTCGCTTATCTCTATCTCGTTAGACGCGATCATGGCCGCTCTTTCAGCTCCGCCTCATTCTGTTTCCGGTTGGCTGCTCGACGTACGCTTTATCTTGGAGATTGTCGGCCTTCTGTTGGCCATTCGGATTTATCGTCTCCGTGGTAGTCGCGCATTCGCGCTGCTGGTGTGGGCTTTTTCCTGCCTCATTGTCACTCAGATCAGCCTCTTCGCATTGACGGCCATTCAAGGCTACGGTTATCCGCAACTCTCTCGGGTCTGTTGGATATACTTCGGCGATCCCATTTCGCTGATAATGTTTTTCATGCTTATCATGTTCTCGTTGATCTCTTTTCTTCGTGAGCGCGGTCCCACTTCCACACCTCGCGTCTAACCAATCGATGAAGCCAACGGCCCAATTGCGAAGCAACGTCATCGCGTTTGCCATGAACCCCGCCTGTGGCTTATCTCTTTCTCGTTAGGCGCTTTGAACTTTCGCGGTCAACAAAAACGCAGTTAAGAAAGGACATGTTATGGTCAAAGTTGCATTATTCGTTCGCTTGGAAGCGAAACCAGGAAGAGAGAAAGAGGTTGAGAGCTTCCTGATGGGCGGTCTTCCTCTTGTTATGGAGGAGCCCGCCACCACTGCTTGGTTTGGCATTCGCCTTGGGCCAAGCAGCTTCGGAATCTTTGATGCCTTCCCGGATGAAGCGGGCCGGCAAGCGCATCTCTCCGGCAAGGTGGCAGCGGCACTGATGGCCAAGGCCAGTGAGTTGTTCTCCGAGCCGCCGTCGATTCAGAAAGTTGACGTGCTTGCAGCAAAACTACCCGCCTAACCAAACGCTGGAGCGAACCGCCACCCGGCGTGAAAAGAAGTTGAGATGTTGAGTCGTTTAGCTGTTGAGATGAAAACTTGCGCTCTCGTCGGCGGTCGCTCAGCTTGGTCTCGTTAGGTCTTAAATGACACGCGTTCCGATAAGGGAGTTGCCTTGGCCATTCGCTTTTGGATTGGTCGGATTTGTAATCGCATTTTTCCTGCAATTCCGTATCAGGTACCACATTGATCCGGACAAAGTGCGAGAACTTGATCAAATGTCCGAGCTGTATCCGAGAGGAGGCATAGGTTTGCCGCCGCGTAAGATTCTCACTGAGCGCGGAAAGTGGCTGTTGCTGTGGTTTTATTGCGGTTACGCAGCGTTCCTATTGTGCGTCGTTTTGTTTATGATTTTGTATGCGACGTGAAGCCCGTGACCTAACCAAGCGCTGGAGCGAACCGCCACCTGGCGCGTGTTCAGATTTCAAATGATCAAAACAGTTTCAATCGAAGCGCGGCTCGCTCTCGTCGGCGGTCGCTCAGCTTGTTCTCGTTAGGCCTCCGTCACACGTGAAGCCGAAATTCCATCATCACTCTTGCCCCGTTTGTGGGCATCGCGTGAGTTGGTGGCGTCTTTACGCCCGACCTTGGATTTGGGAACGCTGGCCGTGCCCATCATGTGGCACACCGCTACGCTTCGACATAAGCTTCCGTTGGTTCGTCGCCATTTTGTGCATAGCTTTTGTTTTCTACGCCATTCACCGACATTTCCATCCGCGCTGGTATGTGATTTTCTTTCTCGGTGCGGCCATCATGTTACAGGTTAATCGCATTTCTGTTGCGGAGCCGTCGGACAAGAGCGAGCGGCAGCACAATTTGCCTGAGCCGCCTAAGGATGCCTAACCAAACGATGAAGCCAATGGCTGAGGGCGCGAAGCGTCGGTTGAGGTGTTGAGACGTTGAGTAGTTGAGATGAAGTTTTGCTCTGCGATGAACCGTGGCTTATCTCTTTCTCGTTAGGTCTATGACACGTGAGTTCCTTGAGGAGAACAAAATGAAATCCCTTCGCTTAGTCTTAACACTTTTGTTTCTTTCTCCTTCATTCAATGCATTTTCTCAATCCCCTGAACCTTCCCGCACCTCCGTCATGAAGAACTGGGATGTCTGGCTTGGTGATTGGATATTGGTTGGAACGGCAAAAGATGATCCATCGATGCCGGAGTACAAGGTGACATGGAGGCTTCACGAAACTCGAATTCTTGGCGGTGCTTTTATTCAAGTTGACCAAATCTGGCAAGGCTCCGGACCTGAAGCACGTGCCTTAGAGATTCTGTCGTACGATCCGGTTAAAAAACTCCCTTCTTCATATGGCTTTGCTTCCGATGGCTCTACTTGGACTGCATCCGTAACCTTTGACGACCTCGAATGTATCGAAATGGGCACAACAATTACCTCCGATGGAAAACGGCAAAAATGGCGTGTCGACTTCACATTTACTAGGGATCGAAAGTCAGTTTCAGGTTCACAGGAGGTAGAACAAGATGGAGCGAAATGGACAGCATTTACAGTTAAAGGCACCAAGGTTCGCGATCCGTGACCAAATAATATCCCATCGAACCGACCTAACCAATCGCTCCAGCCAACCGCTGGCCGCTGTGAAGTCAACATTTGATTTATGAAACAGTTCCTGATGTTTGCCGCGCTCGCTCTCGCCAGCGGTGGCTGAGCTTGTTCTCGTTAGATGACTCGTCCGCAATTAATTTTGAGGCGCACTCTGACTATGTTCAGCTTCCTGAGCGTCAGCGCGATTACGAACGCGCAACTTAGCGGTCATCCCGTGGCGATCTATGCACCTAAACCTCAATATCCCAGCGCCGCTCACCAACATGGTTTGCGCGGGAGCGGAATCTTTGCCTGCAATCTTCGTCCCGATGGTACTGTGGCGTCAGTTAACGTTGTGAAAACCACCGGCTACGACATACTCGACAAAGCCGCGGTTTCGGCTCTTCAGCAGTGGCGATTCAAGCCAAGCGCTTCTAAAGCCGTCCAAATACCGGTCAATTTTATCATGAGTGGCGTACGCTCAAGGATGGCTGGTGCGGCACTCGAACGACCTTACTGACTTTGAAGTCATCTAACCAATCGATGAAGCCAACGCGCCCTTTGCAAGAAAACCTCAGTGAGTTTGCCACGACACCCTCGCGTGGCTTATCTCTTTTTCGTTAGGCCCCGCATTACGTGAGAAAACTCTTGCGAGTAATCGCTCGAGTCAGGGTATCGCTACGTCCACTGAAGCAACCCCACTCACTTCAGCTTCGCGCGAATAAAAGCTATGCTTCCAATGGCAATGCTTAATAGTGCCAATGTGGTGCCGGCATCCGGAACGTGAACGACCGGCTTCGGGACAATCAAGTGGCAAATGAACTCGATCATTTTTTCTTTCCCCCCTTTAACATGGGCAGGTTAAGCAAAAACCGGTTACGCTGTCAACCATAAATACCGTAAAATCAATAGTATCGTGGCTTACAGACCAACCAGCCGACGAAGCCAACGGCCCCTTGGCGAGATAACCTCAGCGTGTTTGCCACCGACCCCGCCCGTGGCTTATCTCTTTCTCGTTAGGCGACCAGAAAACCACTAAGAGCCTCTGAACCCATGTTGAAGACGAACCGCTCAGCGCCGAATGCCGCTGTAATACCCGTGCTGTATTACCCCGATGTGCCCGAAGCAGTCGCGTGGCTCACGACGGCCTTGCCATTCACCGAACGCCTCCGCAACGCCGTCGATCGGCGTCAGCTCGTGCATGGCAACGGCGCCATCGTAGTCACCATACCTGGCGCACACGCCGACGCCGCTCCTTCGACATTGCAGAATCCCGGCGCGCACTCCATCACGCTTCGCGTCACGGGAATCGACCTAATGTTTGAACGCGCCGAAGCAGCTGGGGCTCGCGTTCTCGCTGAACCAGCCGACCACGTGTACGGCGAGCGCCAATGCTCGTTTCTCGACCCATGGGGACATCCGTGGACACTATCGGAGACGATCTTCGACTCAGACCCAGGCGACTGGGGCGGTGAGCTCTTAGTCGAATGAGCGTGTGGTGCGAACCGGAACGCCAAAGCATGCTCGACTGGTCGCCTAACCAATCGCTGGAGCCGACCGCTGACCGGCGGGAAAAGAGGTTGAGATGTTGAGTCGTTTAGCTGTTGAGATGAAAACTTGCGCTCTCGTCGGCGGTGGCTGAGCTTGTTTTCGTTAGGCCGTTGAACAACAATGAGAAATACACTTGGCCTCGGCGGTTCGCAGCGGGACCTGCTATGCAACGGGCTGAGCGGCTTTCTTTTCTGGTGTCTGCCGTGGTTTGCGTTCGCTCTTGGCTGGGCTGTATCGCACGTCTGGAGAACCGTTTTATGGACCGTGTCCCTGGGTTTCATGGGGGCACTATGTCTGCTCAATGCTTCCCGATGCGGCCGGGTCCACTGCCGCTTCACCGGCCCGTTTTTCATCCTTGGTGCTATTGTTTCCCTCGGATACGGGGTTGGGCTTTTGCCGCTTGGGCCGTCCGGATGGAAATGGATTTGCGCCGTAACAGTTATTGGGGGCATCGCCCTAACCTGCATTCCGGAACTCATCCTCGGTCGCTACCGGCGAAATGGACCCGGCCCGGCCTAACCAATCGATGAAGCCAACCGCTGACCGGTTAGAAATTACAAAGGTGAAATTAGAAAGTAGAAAGGAGAGGCAAAAGCTCGCCGCCGCCGACGGTGGCTCAGCTTGTTCTCGTTAGGCCTTGAACGCGTTCACTGCTGGCAACCCGACACAGCATTTTCATCACGGACTGTACGAGGTGCACCTGCCGGTCACGGACCTTCAACGTTCCGTTGACTTTTACACTTCAAAGCTTGGCTTCGAACTAGGTTGGGGCACGCCTGGCGGCTCGAGCGCTCTCCTCGTTTACGACGATGAGGGCAGCCGCTGGATGCTGGGGCTTTTTCGAGTCGACACCGTGATCCATCGCAGCCCTGCCGATTATCATATTTCTTTTCGCGTGGCCGAGGCGCAAGCAGACACCATGGTGACTTGGCTGCGTGCGCGTGGAATCGAGCCCTTCCATCCGCCTCACGCTCCAATACAGGGAACAGTTGACGAACCCATCGTGCACGGATGGATGCCGGCGGCAGCCGTCTTCTTTAAAGATCCCGATGGGCATTTACTCGAACTCATCGCCGACTTAAGCGATGCGCCACGTCCAGATTTCCTATACCGACCGCTGAGCGAGTGGCGGGCGCTCGCCGGCCGAAAGGCCTAACCAATTGATGAACCAACGGCCGGCCGCTGCGCGGCAAGTAGAAAGCAAAAATTATGAAGTATAAAATAGAAGCGGAGCTCGGTTTCGCCTACCGTGGCTTATCTCTCTCTCGTTAGGCTTATGGAGAACTCTACATGAGACCAGTACTCTTTATAGCTGTCCTCGTCCTTGCAGTGGCCCCTATGGGCGTAGGGCAAGAGCAGAGCGCGAGGGGCAGTCACAGAGCAAGTGTCGACGAGACCATTAGAAAACTGGATAACGAACGCATTCAAGCACAGATTCATGCTGATGCGACGGCCCTTGATCGCATCTACGCTGCTGATTTCATAGGGGTAGGCCCAAGTGGCACAGTGAGAACCAAGCCGCAGGTGATTTTAGATTTCACGTCGGGTGATTTGAAATTTCAATCTATCACCACCGATGACGTTCAAGTGCGCGTCTATGGAGACACGGCTGTGGAAACGGGCCTCTCGACAATGATTGGGCAAGACAAAGGCAAAACTGTTCCTCGTGACACTCGCTTTACCAGGGTGTGGGTAAAGCAGCAAGGGCACTGGCGGTTGGTTGCCAACCATTACTCGTTACGGATTACGCAGCAATAATGTAGACTAACGGGGCTATGATTGTCGTTAAAGCGCGCCCAACAGAACGATACTTTGAGCACGCAGTTTAGATATCACCACCTTGGGATTCCCACGACGGAGGATTTTGCCGGAGCGACTTATCTCCCGCACCTAAAGGTGCACGTTTCAGATCACCTTGCGACGCCGTACGGCATACAATGGATGCGATTTGACGAGGACTGCACATTACCAGAACTCGTGAAGCGAGTGCCTCATGTCGCCTTTCAGGTCGATGATCTTCGCGAAGCGATACGAGGAAAGAAGGTCATTATCGAGCCAAACGAGCCGGGGCCAGGGATTTTGGTCGCTTTCATTGAAGAAGCCGGAGCGCCAATCGAATTTCTCCAGATTACTAATGCCTAACCAGGCGCTCGAGCCAACCGCGAGCCGAGAAGAAAATTACAAAGGTGAAATTAGAAAGTAGAAAACTGAAAAGTGAGCTCGCCCTCGCTCGCAGTCGCTTATCTCGTTCTCGTTAGGCGATAATGTCCCGCCGAATGACGATCGCCCTTAAGCAGCTATCGGAGTGCCCAGAGCACCTCGAGACCGTTGGGCGCTGGATCTACCAAGAGTGGTGGAGCAAGCGATGCGACTCGCCCGAGGTTGTTGTCAACTGGCTCCGGAGCCACACGAAACTGGATACTGTGCCGTATAGCGTGATCGCTCTGGCCGAGGGCGAACCAGTTGGAAGTTGCTGCGTCATCGAAAACGACTGCATTCATCGCCCCCAATATGCGCCCTGGGTCGCTGCAGTTTACGTCAGGCCGGACTTTCGCCGCCGAGGGATTGCCTCGATGATCCTCCGTGAAGCCGCTTCGATCGCTGGACGAGCACGCATCAAAGGCCTTTTCATCGACTGTCTCGCTGTGACCGCTCCAGTTTATGAAAAGAATGGATGGGCGATATATGAGCGCGAGGTCGGCGACAAAGAATCCGTCGTTATGCTTCGGAAAATTGAATTCGCCTAACCAAGCGCTGCGGCCAACCGCGAGCCGCTGCGCGGCAAGGACGAAAGTAAAAATTATGAATTATGCCACCCTGTTCGGTTTGTTGCAGCGCTGGGGCGACCGACCCTTCTCTCGCGTCCTGCGAGCGCAGAAGCGTCCGGTTCGCAAAGCAGTCATGGGTGAGATTACCACCTTTCCCGGTTGGAAACCTGCCGAGTTCCCGCTAACTAATGCTTT
The DNA here is from genome assembly GCA_963817335.1 of uncultured Verrucomicrobiae bacterium. Lineage (GTDB taxonomy): Bacteria > Verrucomicrobiota > Verrucomicrobiia > Chthoniobacterales > UBA10450 > AV40. Next base: position 1,588,429 of record CAWFNX010000005.1, read on the forward strand.
AGTGAAAAGTTGAGGGTTGAGAGATGATAGTTGAGAGTTTTGCAAAGCCCGCGGTCGTTCAGCTTTGTCTCGTTAGGCGAGGATAATGCGTGTTGCGGTTGCTCGTGCGATCTCGATTGCTGGACATCCGGTCGTAATCCTTTTCGTCGCGGTCGTGGTTGCGGCGTCAACACGAGGAGCCTCGATCCGGCAGCTATGGTTTGTCGGTGGAGGATTGGCGGCGTTCGGCGTCGTCGTGCTCGGATTCAGCTGGTTCCAGGTGCGATCGGGTCGGTGGTCACATATTGACGCGAGTGCTCGAACTGAGCGCAAATCGCTGAATGTGTTCTTGGTAGTATTGTGTTTTCTCGCCGCGGTGCTGGTATGGTTTTTAACGCACCGACTCTACATGTGGCTCGGGTTGGGATTGTCCGGAACGCTTGCTCTCGTAGCGCTGCTCATTGCTAGATGGGTAAAGGTGTCCCTTCACGTGGCGTTTGCCGCATTCGCCACCGCCTTTCTGTGGCCGATAAAACTCGCGGTTATTGCAGGAGCTCTCGTGACGGCCGCGGTGGTATGGTCGCGTCTTGTCCTGGGTCGACACGTGGCAGCAGATGTCGCGGCTGGGTTAGTGCTCGGCGCGGCCGCGGGCGGCGCGTATCTCTTTGTCGTTAGGATTTAGTTTCGTCTGCTCTCGACGGCGCCAGAATCGCGTCGCGCATGCCGTGGACGAATTTTTTGTCGGCGGGAACGATCGTGGCCAGCGCGCCGCGCAGTTTCACTTTGTCCTGCTCGACAAAATAATACGGGCAAAGCCGGACCCGGCCTTTCATTGTTTTCAATTCGCTCGAATCGGAATCCCAGTAGCGATGTTCAAGTAAACGGCCTTTGTGAAAACGCTGCATGATTGTCGGCGACGAATCGAAAGTGGTCAGCGCGTTATCGATTCGCTTTTCCCATTCAGCATGGGCGAGATCGGACCCGAGTGAAACTCCGCGGCTGCCCCAGCCGAGAGGCGAGAATCCGCTCACTTTCAAGAGCAGATCGCGATCTCTTTGGCTGAACTTGGCCGCTTCGTGCCAATCGTGAATTTCCAAACGCGGAATGACCGCGTGCTGCGGCAACGGGGTTGGATCAAGCAGCCAGGAGTAGGGAATCACTTTTTGGAGCTGCACAAAATATTTTTCACCGAGCTCGCGCCGCCAAAATTCATGAAGCGGCTTGAGCCAGAACAGTGCGAACCACATTTTCTCTTCGAGAAACGGTTTGATCGGCGGCGTGATCGTGACCTGGCCTTCGGCATTCGCGCGCAGCAGATTTTCGATTTCGGGAATGTTCGGCAGATCGAACAGCTCGAAGAACCGATAAACGGCGCGGCCGGGTTGTGGCTCGTAGTTCTCCGCGGGAGCTACTCGCCAACTTGAAGTTGAGGGTTGAGAGTTGAGAGTTGAGCGTTGGTTTAATTTTGCGGCGACCCATTCCATCTCCGGGCGATAAGTTGCGGCTTCCTGCGAAATTACGATGTCGCCGCCGTTCGGCAGCACGCTTTGAAAGCCGTCCAGCATTCCCTCTGGACCGCCGATGACTTCACTATCGAATTTCGAGTAAGTTTGGTTCAGCCAGCCGGTCAGACCGATCCCGCCGGGGACCGAATCAACTTCCGCGATGATGTAACCCTCGTCGGTGAGAATGAGATCCGGGCGAATGACTCGTGGAAGATCGTCACGAATCTCTTTGCGGCGAGAAAATTCGATCAGCTCCTTTGGTTTGCCGGCGTCGAGATAACGCGCCACCCATTCCGGCTGTTTTCCTTTAACGCTGAGTTGATAAAGCTGATTGCAGGCGCGCTGAAAAACGAACAGCCGATGACCAAGCTGCTCGAGGTCGGTCAGAAATTTCTTGTCGATCGGAAACGCGTCCGGCGAAAGCAGCCAATCCTTTTCGGCAAAGAGGCCTTCCTTCGGGAATGACCCGCGGATTGTTTCGAGTTTATCGTCTTGCGCAAGCACCAGAAGCAAACGTCCAACGTCCAACGCTCAACGTCCAACACCGAATTGTGGGGCGTCTCTGTGAGACGCCGGCTTGGCGGCTGACACAGCCGCCCTACAATTACCTGCCCGCGGCTATGCGTTTCAGCGCCAATTTCACCAGGTCCTCCGCCGATTTTGCCTGGCCTTGGACATCGCGAACTGCTTTATGGGCGTCGACCTGTTTGTAACCAAGCGCGATCAAGGCCAGCACCGCTTCGTTGGCTTGTTCCTCTTCGGCGGTCGGCGCATGCGCGGCCGTCGCCGCTTCCCACGCGGCCGCGACGCCGAGTTTGTCTTTTAATTCGAGAACGATTCGCTCGGCTGTCTTTTTCCCAAGGCCGCTGATCTTCGAGATCGCTCCGATATCAGAATTCACCACCGCAGTTTTGAAGTTCGTCACGCTCATTCCGCTCAACACCGCGAGCGCGAGCTTCGGACCGATCCCGCTGACGTTGTTCACGAGCAGTCGAAACAAATCCCGCTCCGGGGCGGTCATGAAACCGTAAAGAATGTGAGCGTCTTCCCGAACGTTGAGATGAGTCAGGATCCGGATGGGTTGGCCAACCGCGGGAAGTTTGTCGTAACTGGAAAGTGGAATGAAAACCTCGTAGCCGACGCCGTTCACGTCGACCGTCGCCTGGGTGGGTAGTGCGGCTACCAGTTTGCCATCTAAAAAAGTAATCATCTTTGGATTTAACGATTCAACGATTTAGTGATTTAGCGAACGAATCATTCACTTTTCAGCAACAGCGTCAGATCTACGCGTTTACCTTTAGGGATATTAAATCCAGAAGTAGAAAACCTTTTCCAAGCTTGTGGCGGATTGGGAAATGCGTCTTCCGCCATCTCACTCGGCAAAATCACGAACCGCGCACCATCCTTTTGCATAAATCCGGCTGCGCCTTTTGACTTCAACGGCGTCATCCAGCCGTGGACGCTCGACCGAAAATACCAAACCAAACTTGGTTCCTGGAATTCAATCGCCCCGAATTCCATCTCCGGTTTCAAATCGACGCGCGCCTGCCGATAAAGTTGCGCTGCCGGAAAGAATCGAGCGGCGAAGGGCGCCGCGATTAATGCGAGCGCGAGATAAACACAGCCCATTACGATTGCGGCGGTTTTCAGAAAGCCTTCGCTTGCAACGTGCCGAGCGATGAGCAATGCGAGCAATGGAAATGCCGGCAAGGTGTAATGCGGCAGCTTGGTTTTAACGATCGTGAAAATCAAAAAAATGATTAATGCGCCGGTCAGAAGGTAGACGTCGATCTTATCATGATTTCGCCAAACATTTTTCAACGCTGACGGCAATTTGATCGACCAAGGAAAGAAACTGACAAAGACCGTCACGAAATAAAACGGCAAGAGAAAGATAGCGATTAACGAGTTGCCGCCATGCCCTTCCATTGCCGCGAAAGATCGGCCAATGACGTGCCGTCCGATTCCAATCCGCAAAAATTCCCCGTGCGTTTGGATGAGCGCCGGAATTCCCCAAAGCGCGACGATCGCCAGCATCAGCAAAATCCCGCGGACAAATTTGAATCGCGACGCGATTTCAATGTCGCGGTCAAAATATTTCATCGCAGCAACAGTCAATAGCGGCGTCCACGCGATCGGTCCTTTTGCGAGAAAACCTAGCGCCAACGACAAATAGAACGTCAGCCACCAAACCCATTGAGTGTTGGACGTTGGACGTTGGGCGTCGGTCGTATTCTTCTCTTGCAGCAGCTCCCATCCCGCCCAATGCGCTGATGTCATAAACAAAACCAGCCACATGTCCGCGACGGCGGCTTTCGCGTGAAGAAAAGTTTGCAGCGACAACGTGAAAATAATCGCCGCCCTGCCCGCAATGCTCCGCATAGCGATGCAGGCGGGCCACCAACCAGCGCGTTCGCCGCCGATTTGTCGTCCCCAAGCGAGAATCGACACCGCGACCAGTGCGGCGGCGATCGCGGACGGAAAACGCGCTGCGAAATCATTCTCGCCGAAAACCTTGTAGCTCGCGATTTGGGCCCAGTAGGTGAGGGGCGGCTTGTCGAGTCGCAGCTGGTTGTTGAAATGGGGAACGATGTAATCGCCGCGCTCAATCATTTCCCGCGACGCTTCAGCAAAGCGCGGCTCGTCGCGATCGATCAACGGAACGCTCCACGTCCCGATGAGGTGAAATGCAACGCAGGCGAAAAAGAAAAGGAGAGTGACCAGTGACGAGCGACCAGTGACGAGCGGGCGGTTTGCCGCATCCATACGTTTCAGGGTTCACTGATCACTGTTCACGTGGCGTTTTACCAGCTATTACTTTCTCATTCTGCAATCTGTGAAGCAACGCGCTCTTTTCTATTGGACGCTTGGCATTGTAATCGCGGCGGTCGCGATCGCATTGTCATTTTATTGGGACCAATCGGTTGTCGCGTTCATGGCGAACCATCAAAGCCCTGGACTACGGAATTTGATGCGCAATGTGAGCCGGTTCGGCGATTGGCCTGAGCATTTTCTGGTCGGTCTCGCTCTTGTTTCGATCGCCCGCTGGCGGCGCGACAAAAAATGGGTGCGGATTTTTCTGTCGATGTTGATCGCGCTCTCGATTGCCGGATTGGCTGGGCGCGCGATTAAGGTCACGACCGGTCGCGCGCGTCCGTCGGTCAAATCTGAGCAAATGTGGAACGGTCCGCGATGGAGTGATTCGAAATATCATTCATTTCCATCCGGGCATGTGGATGCGTCGCTTGGATTCTTTGCCATCCTTTTACTGGCAAGCTGGCGCATCGGTCTGCCTTGTCTCGCGATCCCGATCGTCATCGGTTTTTCGCGGATCTATCTCGGCGCGCATTATTTATCGGATGTGGTGTGCGCAGCGGTGCTCGGAATCGTGAGCGCAATTGTCGTAGCGAAACTTATCGAACCGCGTCTCGAGAGACCGGTCGCGAGGCGAAACTAGGTAGCGGCGGTTCACCGAACCGCCAAAATGCCAGTCCGGCTCGGACCGATTGAGGTCAATCGCCTCTACCTGTGCCCAATCAACCTGCTTTCCAAGTTTCGCGAGGCGCAAAGTTTCCGCAAAACAGAGTAAGAGCAAGAGCAAGAGCAAGAGTGTGGCGGAGGGGGTGGGATTATCCAACGCTGCGCTTTGGCTCTGGAGCGAGAGCTTCGCTTTTGACCCTGCGCTGTCGCGTCCCGCCAGTCGAACGGCGTTCGAATCTTCATTTTGCTCAGGCGAAAAGCCTTTGTCGAACAAAGCTTACCTCAACACGATGGGCAGCGCGGAGGGGGTGAGATTCGAACTCACGAGACCTTTCGGTCTTCCGGTTTTCAAGACCGGCGCATTCAACCGCTCTGCCACCCCTCCAAGAAAGTGACGCGTGACCGGTGACGAGTGACAAGTCTGCCATCGCTTCGGCCAGTGGCAACTGTAGCGGCGCTTTGCGAGCGCCGACTCTCCAATCAGACCGCCGCTACAGAGAGAATGTGCTCGACATTATACATGTTCAGATGAACATTCTCGCATGGCGAAGCGGAAATTCGTCCCGGTGATTGAGGAAACGCCTCAGAGTCGCGAGGCAATTCATGGCCGCGGCGCTTCCTGGAGCCCGGCGAACCGGTTCGAAAAGTTTCATGTCGATCTGACCGATACCGATGTTGTTGACGACGATCCGGACGCGGACCCGCCTTCGCTCGGCTTCGGCGCGGCAAGAGAGAAGCCTCGGCGAGAAACGCAATATTTCCGCGACGCGACTAAAACGATCGTCGCCCGCAATCAGAGTCCCGACGTTGGTTTCGAAGTAAGTATCAATCCGTATCGCGGTTGCGAGCACGGTTGCATTTATTGTTTTGCGCGGCCGACCCATGAGTATCTCGGATTTTCCGCCGGGCTCGATTTCGAGTCGCGGATCATGGTGAAACCCGACGCGCCGCGCTTGCTCGAAGCCGAGCTCTTATCGCCGAAGTGGAAGCCGCAGTTCCTGATGATGAGCGGCGTGACCGACTGTTATCAGCCGATCGAGCGGAAATTGAAAATCACCCGCGGATGTTTGGAAGTTCTGGCAAAGTTCCGGAATCCGGTTGGTATTCTGACCAAGAACCGGCTCGTCACCCGCGACATCGACATTCTGTCCGATCTGGCGCGTGATCGTTGCGCTGTTGTGAATCTTTCGGTGACCTCGCTCGATCCAAAATTGCAGCAAATTCTCGAGCCCCGAACTTCCGCGCCGGCCGCGCGTTTAGATGCCGTTTCGCAATTGCGCGCAGCCGGAATTCCGGTCGGCGTGATGGTCGCGCCGGTGATTCCCGGGATTAACGATCACGAGATTCCGGGCATCGTCGCAGCGTGTGCAAAGGCGGGCGCGCAATTCGCAGGGCATGTGCTGTTGCGGCTGCCATGGGCGGTCGCGCCGCTGTTTGAACATTGGTTGGACGAACATTTTCCGGAACGGAAAGCCAAGGTCCTTGATCGGCTTCGGGCCAGTCGGGGTGGAAAGCTTTACGATTCGCGCTGGCGCAAACGACAGATCGGCGAAGGAGCTTTCGCGGAACAAATTGGAAACATGTTCGAAGTCGCCTGCCGCCGCGCTGGTTTCGGCGAACGACCAAAACTTTCCACGGCCGCGTTTTGCCGGCCTAACGAGCAGATGAATTTATGGTAGGGACAACGCGCTGCGCTGTCCGCGGACGCCGCAGCGCGGCGTCCCTACCTTTTCGCCAGCGAAACTTTTCCCAGGATCGACAGCATCAGCGAGCCGCCGATTAATCCGAACGGGGCCATGAAATAAAAATACCAGTCCCAGCTCCGATCGAGCAGGTGGCCGAGCAATAATCCGGCAAGGCTTCCGCCAAAGTATTGAAACGAATCGATCACGCCGGAAGCAAATCCGGCCATCTTCGCGCCTCCGATATCCATCGCCGCGGCCGTGCCGAGAATCGAGTGGGTCGAATTTGCGGTGAGTGAAATCAGAACAAGAAAAAAGATCGCCGCGTTAGCCGAATGGAACTGCGCTGCGGCAAGGATGATCACTGTTTCGATCAAATACAGTGCGGATGCGACCGGCGCTCTGCGACCGCGGAAAACTTTGTCCGAGATAACGCCCGAAATAAGCGAACCGGCAGAGGCGACTATGGGGATAGCCGCACCGAGTAGTTGGAATTCCGTGGATTGAAAATCGACGTGATGTACTTCCAGCATGAAGCGCGGAAACCATTGGTCGATGCCCTGCCGTACAGCTCCGGTGCAGGCATAGGCGCACGCGATAATCCAGACCACCGGATTGGTGACAATAATCTTGAAAACGTCCCACACCCGGGCTTGCACCTGACCGCCGGTTTCTTCTTGTGGATTAACCGAAGGAAATCCGGCGCCTTCGGGTGCGTCTTTCACAATCAGCGCCATGCACGTGCCAATGACGAGCGCAATTCCAGCCGGGACCCAAAACAGCCAGCGCCAGTGCAACGGCGGAATCCGGATCATTCCCAAAAATAAGAAGCCACCCAACAATGCGGCACCGAGGTTGTTAATGCCGAACCGGCCGAGGTTGATCATGAAACCAAAGATGCCCGCGAAACTTCCGCGTTCGGTCGGACGAAACCAGGCGGCATTGATTTTCACCATTCCCGGCGCGCCAAAGGACTGCATGTAACCGTCGATTCCGCGAATGACGACGAAAAGCCAAAGCAAACCCCAGAACGAAGCGACGCCGAATACAACATTCATCACGATCGTTCCGGCGGCGCCAATGAGCATCGCCCGTTTGCCGCCGAGACGGTCGGTCAAAAGCCCGTTGATGATTTGACCAAATGCATAAGCGAGCAACGCCGTGGTAATGATGTTTCCCATCTGCGCCTTGGTGAACCCGAACTCGCTACTGATCGCGCTGTTCGCCAGCGGCAAATTGTAGCGACACATGTAAAACGACGTGTAAAGCAACCCGACGAACGCCCAGTTGAGTCCGCGGCGTCGGCGAAATCCGGGCGGATGCTTAACGAATACGGAATTGTCGGACATGACCCGCGGAGGATGCGCAGAAACTTTGCCGGGGCGCACGCCCAAAAACACTGAGGAGTGGTGCGCGATGCTGGTATCGAACCAGCGACCCCTTGCGTGTGAAGCAAGTGCTCTACCACTGAGCTAATCGCGCCTTTGGAAGTGATAAGTGACCAGTGATCAGTCACCAGTCAAGCCGCTTGCGCTTTGGAAGACGTGTTCTATTTAGAAATATGTCCGAACACAAAATGACCCTCAGCTGGAAACGCGGTGACGCGCCGTTCGAGTATCAGAAATACCCCCGCAATCACACCTGGAAATTTGACGGCGGCCATGAAATGACCGCCTCCGCCGCGCCCGCATATCTCGGCGATCCGAAACAGGTTGATCCCGAAGAGGCATTCGTCGCCTCGCTTTCCGCCTGTCACATGCTCACATTTCTCGCGATCGCGTGCAAACAGAAGTTCGTGCTCGACGAATATGTCGATGACGCGGTCGGTCACATGGAGAAAAATGCCGAAGGCAGGCTCGCGATCACGAAAGTGATGTTAAAGCCGAAGCTGACCTGGTCCGGCGACAAAACCCCGAGCGCCGAAGAACTCGACAAGATGCATCACCTGGCGCATGAACAATGTTTCATTGCCAACTCGGTGAAGACCGAAGTGACAGTCGAGAAGTAAACAAGAAGTTGTAGCGGTGCTTGTTCTCAAGCACCGAACTAAATAAATAGTCGCTCGCCGCGGCGAGCGCCTCTACAACGGCTTTCGATCTGGTTAATCTGCGTTAATCTCTGAGCACAAAATGAGCACGCCTGATTCGCAACGGATGGAAAAGATCGTCAGCTTGTGCAAGCGGCGCGGTTTCATTTTCCAGTCGAGCGAGATCTACGGCGGCTTGAACGGACTCTGGGATTACGGACCGCTTGGCGTCGAATTAAAGCGCAATCTGAAAGATTATTGGTGGCGCGTCATGGTGCACGAGCGCGACGACGTTGTCGGAATGGACGGATCGATTCTGATGAACCGCGCGGTGTGGAAAGCGAGCGGCCACGAAGACACTTTCAGCGATCCGATGGTCGATTGTCGCACCTGCAAGGCGCGACTCCGCGCCGATCAGGTGATTGACAAGGGCAAAGGCAAACAATGTCCGAATTGCGGCGGCAAGGATCTGACCGAGGCGCGCGCGTTCAATTTGATGTTCAAAACCTACGTCGGCGCGACGGAGGACGAATCGAGTGTGACTTATCTTCGCCCGGAAACAGCCCAGGCCATCTTCGTTCAGTTCAAAAACGTGCTCGATGTCTCGCGTAAGAAATTGCCGTTCGGCATCGCGCAGATCGGCAAGGCGTTCCGGAATGAAATTAATCCGCGCAATTTCACGTTCCGCTCGCGCGAGTTCGAACAGATGGAGCTCGAATATTTTTGTCGCCCCGAAGAGGGGATGAAGCTGCTGGAGTATTGGAAAAAGGAGCGGCTCAAGTTTTACGAGAACATCGGAATTTCGCGCGAAAAGTTGCATGTCCTCGATGTGCCGGCCGAAGAGCGCGCCTTTTATTCCAAAGGGACTTACGACATCGAATACGAATTCCCGTTTGGCCGGCAGGAGCTCGAAGGCGTTGCCTACCGGACCGATTACGACTTGGCGCAGCATCAAAAGGCCAGCGGCAAGTCGCTGGAATATTTCGACGAAGAGACCAAACAGAAATTTATGCCGCACGTGATCGAGCCGAGCGCGGGAGTCGATCGCACGGTGTTGGCCCTGATCTGTGAAGCGTATTCGGAAGATCAGGCGCCGGACGAAAAAGGAAAGATGGAAACGCGCACCGTGCTTCGATTTCATCCGCGGGTTGCGCCGGTCAAGTGCGCGGTGTTCCCGTTGTTGAAAAACAAGGAGCCGCTCGTCGCCAAAGCCAAAGAAGTTGTCGATCGTCTTCGACCGCACATGTTCGTTTTCTACGACGAATCAGGTGCGATCGGCCGGCGTTATCGTCGCCAGGACGAAATCGGCACGCCGTTTGGGATCACGGTCGACTTCGAGACGCTTGGCGAAAAGGATGCCGCGCTACGGGACACCGTCACGCTGCGTGAACGCGATTCGATGAAACAGGAACGCGTCGCGATTACGGATCTGCCCAACCTTCTCGTTTCACGAATTCGCTGATTTCTGTAGCGGCGCTCTATGAGCGCCGCATTACTTGTCCGGCGGTCACAGACCGCCGCTACAACAAAAGATGAATATCGAAGAATTGCGCGACTACTGTTTAGGCAAGTCAGACGTTACTGAAAGCACGCCGTTCGGGCCGGACACGCTCGTATTCAAAGTCGGCGGCAAAATTTTTGCCATCACGTCGCTCGATGAAATTCCGGCGCGGGCGAATCTAAAATGCGATCCCGACCTCGCGCTCGAACTGCGCGATCGTTACGAGCAAGTCCGTCCCGGGTATCACATGAACAAAAAGCATTGGAACACGGTCGAGATCGAAAGTGGGATTCCGGACGTGGAGATCCGGACGATGATCGATCATTCCTACGACCTGGTGGTGAAGAAAGCACGTTCAGGTAGCGGCGGTTCACCGAACCGCCATGGCGATTGAGGTCAATCGCCGCTACCTGGCCGGCCATTCACTGCCCTTCATCGCGCGCCACCAGCCGAGGCCGTGCAACTGTTGATATCGGAGAGCCAGCGCTTCGCCGTCGACGTTCGTGACCGGTTGACCGTGCAAATCTTCGACGTGAGTCGGCTCGTTGATTTTTAAAATGTAATTGGGACCAATTACCGCATTGCCGCCAAAACCGGCTTGAGGTTGCGATTGGTCGAACAAATCGCGACCGAACGAGTGATATTCAAAACCAGCAGGGGCGGCGAGATTGATAAAAGTCGGTACGATATCGAGATGACTGCCGGCCAATCCGGCCGTTTGCGGGACTTGTTCGAGCGCTTTCGGTCCGTGAATGACCAGCGGCACGGCGAGACTTTCGTACAAGGTGTGGGTCGGTCGCGCCGAAACGTATTGCTTGCGCGAATAATGATCGCCAGTGACCGCGACAATCGGCCGGTCCAGTTTCGCTTCGACTTCGGAAACAAAATCGCCGACGCATTTGTCCGAATACCAGAGGTGACCGAGGACCCGAATCTGCTCGTCGGAAAGTCGCGCGCCCAGCGGATCTGATTTCACCACGTTCGGATCAAACCCGTTCCTCTCCAAGTTCACGCTATAGGGCGGATGATAAGAAGTGGTCATGATCAGGTTGAAGGTCGGCTCGGGGCCTGTGTGTTCGGCGATGTATTGAAACAAATGTTCGTCATCCACGCCCCATTCCTTCTGACGAGCTTGCGGAGCCATCTGATCGCCGCCGTAAACTTCTTCAAATCCCTGCTCGCGACAGAATTCCCCGATGCGTTGCCAGCTCAGATATCCGCCGTAAAAAAAGCGTGGCTTGTACCCCAGCTGTTTGAATATTGGCGCCGACGCAGTCGGTAATCCACGACGGACGACCGGTTGAAAATTCACGAAGGCACGCGCGAACGGCAGACCGGTAATGATCACGCCGAGAGTTTCGATTGTGCTGGTTCCCGACGAAATGAAACCTTGAGCTTGAATGCCGGTTTGGCCGAGCTGCTTGAGCCGATCGGTAAGATGAAGTCCCGCGTATTCCGGCTGCATCGCCCATGCGTCGTAGCTTTCCATTACAATGATGAAGATGTGGGTCGGCTTTTGGCCCAAACTACCGGGCGCCATTCGTTTCAGGCAATCGTCGAGATTCGCGGCGTTTAGTGCGCTGGGAAAGATTGCAGCGGCAGCACCGCGAATGTCGCCGGTCGGCAAAATCCTTCGCAAACCGGCCGATTTTTGCATTACGTGTTCTTGCCAGATCGCGTAGCGCAGAGCGAAAAACGGATTCAGCACGATCTTGTTGAGGAAAACATCGCCGGTTGATTCCGCTTTTTTCAGCCCGGCCAGATTGTGGCCCAGCCAAACTCGCGCTCCGACAAACGCCCAAGCGACAATCAACAGGATCGCGATCAGTCGCGCGATCCTGCTGCCGAGAAAATTCGGACCTTCAGCAGACTCTGCTTTCCGGCAAAGCTTGTTCAGCAGCCAGGTGCCGATGATCACGCTCGCCATGATCAAAATGATGATCAGGACGACGTGGTAGCTCTTCCAAATCGTGCTGAAAATCGCCGCGCGATCGTCGTAAATCAGTCCAAAAATCCAATGATCGAACTGATTGTCGTACTCGACGAAATACCCGACGTCGGCGACGAAGATGAACGCGCAAGCAGTGAGAACAATGACCATCGTTAGCTGACGGAGCCGGCGTTGCCAGATTCCCAGCGGATAAAAGAATCCGAAGAGGGTCAGTGTTAACGACGGAAGAAGAGCCCAGGTCGCCGCTGTTGCATCCGAGCTGAGACCGGTATTCAGACAGCGAGTAAGCGCTAGTGCGGTCGGCGGTTGCGATAATTCGCCATGGAAAATCGAAAACAATGTGACTCGAAAGCCTAGAAACAAAAGCACGAGGACCAGCCAAAGAATCAGGTCGACAACCAACTGGCCGAATCCGCCGGTGGAGCGCGATCGCGGACTTATCGCTTCCATTTACGACAGGGCGCGGATTTCGATATCGCCGAACTGAAGCTGGAGCGCGTCGCGCGCGACGTTCAGAAAGTTGTCGGCGGAATCCGTGAGCGCAACGTTCAGCTTGCCGTTGTTGAGCGGCGCTGCCCGGAGTGATTCCTGATCCAACATTTGTTCGACCGCGCGCGCGCAATTCTGCGCAGAATCGACAATCATGATCTGACGTCTGAGCACACGCGCAATTGCGCCGGTCAACAGCGGATAGTGCGTGCAACCGAGCACCAAGGTGTCGATTTCGTCTTCAAGCAGTGGGTCGAGATAGCGCAGGATAATTTGTTCCGTTACGTCATCGCGGAGCAACCCTTCTTCAATCAACGGAACCAGCAACGGACAAGCCCGGCTTATGACATGCACGTTTGGGTCCTCCGCTTGCAATGCTTTTTCGTAGGCCCCGCTTCGAATGGTCGCGCGCGTTCCGATTACGCCGATGCGGCGGTTACGGCTCGCCGCCAGCGCCGCTCGCGCGCCGGGCTCGATCACGCCGATTACAGGTACGGGAAATCTCTGGGTTAACGCCGGAAGCGCGACTGATGAAACTGTGTTGCATGCCACGACCAGCGCCTTCGCCTTTTCTTTCGTTAGCATTTCCGCGAGCTCGATAGCGTAGCGCTGGACCGTTTCGGGACTTTTGGGGCCATAGGGGACGCGAGCGGTGTCGCCGAGATAGGAAATGTTTTCGTTCGGAAGCAGATCGCGCAGGGCCTTGACCACGGTCAGGCCGCCAATGCCCGAATCGAAAACGCCGATGGGTCGCTCGTCACTCATGCAGCGCGAAAGGTAGCGGGGGTTCATCGAACCGCCAATAGGCGATTGAGGTCAATAACCTCTACCTCTTGCAATCCACGTTGGCTCTCGGATGATTCATCGCGATGGCTGAGCTTTCCAAAACCTACGATCCGCGAACCGTTGAACCGAAATGGTATCAACGCTGGATCGATAACAACGATTTCGAGGCCGACGCGGGTTCGAAGAAGAAGCCGTTCTCGATCGTCATGCCGCCGCCGAACATCACCGGTGTTCTGACTCTAGGCCACGTTTTGAATAACTCGATTCAGGACATTCTTGCCCGTCGTGCCCGAATGCAAGGTTTCGAAGTGTTGTGGCTGCCGGGAATGGATCACGCCGGAATTGGAACCCAAACTGCGGTCGAAAAATGGCTGCGCAAAAACGAAGGCGTGACGCGACACGATCTTGGCCGCGAAAAATTTCTCCAGCGCGTGCTCGAATGGCAGGACAAACACGGCGGGATCATCATTCAACAATTGAAGAGGTTAGGCTGCTCGTGTGATTGGTCGCGTCAGCGCTACACGATGGACGAATCTTACGCCCGCGCCGTCGCCGAAGTTTTTGTCGATCTTTATAAAAAGAAACTGATTTATCGCGGCCGGCGAATGATCAACTGGGACCCCGCCGCCCAAACTGCGTTGTCAGACGAGGAAGTCGTCAACAAACCGCAGAGCGGGAATTTGTATTTCGTCCGCTATGAAATCGTCGATCAGCCCGGAGAGTTTCTGGAAGTCGCGACCACGCGGCCGGAAACGATCATGGCCGACACTGGGGTGGCCGTTCATCCAAAAGACAAGCGGTACGCCAAACTCGTCGGAAAAGATGTGTGGCGGCCGATGCCTCGCGAAAAAATTCCAATCGTCTCGGATGAGGCAATCGATCCCGAATTTGGCACTGGGATTCTCAAAGTCACTCCCGCGCACGACAAACTCGATTTCGAAATCGGTCAGCGCCACAAAATGGCGGTGATCGACGTTCTGACTCCGGACGGAAAAATAAATTGCCCAGCGGTCCCGGAATTAGACGGGCTGGATCGTTTTGAAGCGCGTAAAAAAGCGGCTGAATTACTGGAGGCTAGGGGACTCCTCGCCAAAGCAGAGCCCTACCAAAACAACGTTGGTTTCAGCGATCGCAGCGACGTGCCGATCGAGCCGCGATTAAGCGAGCAATGGTTTTTAAGATATCCAAAAACCAAAGAAGTGCTCGCGGTGGTGAAGAAACATCTGATCCGCTTCTTCCCGCGGCACTGGGAAAAAGTTTACGAGCAGTGGATCAAGAACATTCAGGATTGGTGCATCAGCCGCCAGGTTTGGTGGGGACACCGGATTCCGGCGTGGTACCGCCGGAATCAAAAGTCAGAAGTCAGAGGTCAGCCTGCCCGCCGTAGCCTCGGCGAAGGCGGGAGGTCAGAAATTTATGTCGGATTGAAGCCGCCTAAGGACCCGGAGAATTGGATCCAGGACAACGATACCCTCGACACCTGGTTTTCGTCGTGGCTGTGGGCTTACGAAACGATGGATCTGAAGACGCGAAAGAAATTTTATCCGACCAGCGCGCTGGTGACCGGGCCGGACATTATTTTCTTTTGGGTCGCGCGAATGATTTTCGCCGGGCTCGAGTTCAAACCTGGCAAGACGAAGAAGACCGAAGACAATATTCCGTTCCACGACGTTTTCTTCACCAGCATCATTCGCGACAAGCAGGGCCGGAAAATGTCGAAGTCGCTGGGCAATTCGCCCGATCCGCTCGACTTGATCGACAAATATGGCGCCGACGGACTGCGTTTTGGCCTGATGCGGATTGCGCCAAGTGGTCAGGACATTCGGTTCGACGAAAAGCAAATCGAAGAAGGCCGGAATTTCGCCACCAAACTTTGGAACGTCGCGCGCTTTCGCCAAATGCATGGACCAAGCTCGGCCGACCCGAAGCTCGAGAACCTGTCGATCTACGCGATCGAACTTTTGGCGCGATTGAACGAAACGATCGACGGAATCGAAAAAGGTTATCGCAAATACGAGTTCAACACGATTGCGCAGCGGCTCTACGATTTCATCTGGAGCGATTACTGCGACTGGTTTGTGGAAGCAGCCAAGACGGAAATTTTCAGTGAGGACGAATCAAGAAAGAGGTCCGCCCTCGCGGTGATGGACTTTGTGCTGTCGGCGATCGTGCGGATGCTGCACCCATTCATGCCGCACATTACTGAGGAACTCTGGTCGTTGCTCGGATTAGGCGCGGGTTCGATCCAATTTGCGTCGCCACCAAAGAAGATGGCACTGAAAGATATCGATCTTAAGAAGCGCGAACTGGTCGCGGCGATTTACGAGACCGTCCAGGCCGGGCGCAATTTGCGGGCGCAGGCGCGCATTCCGTCGAACCAGAAAGCGAAGTTTGCGCTGCACTCGAAGCAGAACGGGTTGGCGAACGAACGGGAAACAATCGGGCGCCTCTTGAATGCTTCCGAGTTGGCCATCGATCCGCATTTCCAAGCTGGCGCAGGAACGCCGATCGCGACAACTACGCTCGGTGAAATTCTTCTCATCGTTGATGTCGACCTGTCAGCCGAGCGCGAACGGCTCGACAAGGAGATCGCGAAAGTCGAAGCCGATCTTCGGATCGTCGAATCGAAGCTATCGAACAAATCCTTCGTCGATCGCGCGCCGCGCGATGTGGTGGAACTGAATCGGCAGCGGCAGAAAAGTTTTACTGAGCAGTTAGCAAAGCTCAGGCAAGCGAGAGAGAAGTTGTAATCTTGGGAATTGCAGCCGAGGACGGCTGCCTCCACAGAAGAAATTGATTTGTTGTGGTGGCAGGCGTCTCGCCTGCTGGCACATCGTAGGCGTTTCAGCTAAACTTCAAGCGATGTCGCTCTGGAAAAAGCTGCTGTGGATCGCGGTAACGTTGCTCGGGTTGGCGTCGCTGGCGGTCTTGGCGCTTTCTCGCGGCGAACAAATCAGCGCGCTTTGGATCGTTACCGCGGGATTTTGCGCGGCGGCGATCAGTTACCGGTTCTACAGCAAATGGATCGCGGCGACAATTCTCGTGCTCAATGACGAGCGGGCAACGCCGGCAATGGTCAAAAATGACGGCAAAGATTTTGTGCCGACGAATCGATGGATGGTGTTCGGTCATCATTTTGCGGCGATCGCGGGACCAGGACCCTTGGTTGGCCCGGTGCTCGCCGCGCAGTTTGGGTTTTTGCCGGGAACACTCTGGATTTTGATTGGGGCGACGCTCGGCGGCGCGGTCCACGACATGATCATGCTGTTCGCGTCGGTGCGACGCGGCGGGAAAACCCTCGGGCAAATGGTGAAGGACGAAATCGGCCCCGGCGTGGGCGTGCTCGCACTGATCAGCGTCCTCGCGATCATGATCATTTTGCTCGCCGTGCTCGCGCTCGTCGTGGTACAGGCGCTGGCGAAAAGTCCGTGGGGCGTTTTTACGATCGCAATGACGATTCCGACTGCGTTGATCATGGGCTTTGGTTTGCGCAGCGGAAAGGTGAACGTGACCGCGATAACGATTTTTGGTTTGCTCGGTCTCGCATTCGGAGTTTGGGGCGGACAATTCCTGGCGAATTTTCCGACGATCGAAGCCTGGTTTCGGCATGACGCGATCTGGATCGCATGGGCGATCATGATTTACGGATTGGCGGCGTCGATTCTGCCGGTGTGGATGCTGCTGACGCCGCGCGATTATCTGAGCACGTTCCTAAAGCTTGGAACGGTCGCGGCACTCGCGGTCGCGGTGATCTTGATTCATCCGACGCTGCAAATGCCCTCGCTGACAAAATTCATTGACGGCACTGGTCTCGTGTTCGCAGGGCCAGTGTTTCCATTTGTCTTTATTACGATCGCCTGTGGCGCGGTGTCGGGGTTTCATTCGCTAATCGCATCGGGCACAACGCCGAAGATGCTGTCCCGCGAGTCCCGCATTCGCGACATTGGGTACGGCGCAATGATCACTGAGATGATGGTTGCGCTGATGGCGTTGATCGCCGCGTGCGTCCTTCAGCCCGGCGAATATTTCGCGATCAACACCAAAGGAACGCCGACTGAAGTCGTCGAGAAAGTCTCGACGGCGGGATTTCCGGTGACGGAAAGTGAGATGTCGACTCTGGCGCAGAATTTGGGCGAGGAAACAATGTTCAATCGCGCCGGTGGCGCGCCGACGTTTGCAGTCGGCATGGCCCACATGTTTGCGCGAGTTTCATCGAGCCCAACGGCGCTCGCGCTCTGGTATCACTTCGCAATCATGTTCGAGGCGCTCTTTATTTTGACGACGATCGACGCCGGCACGCGAGTTGGGCGATTTTTATTACAGGATTTGTTAGGCAACGTGTGGCGACCGCTCGGCAACACGCGCTCGTGGAGCGCCAATTTTCTAGCCAGCGTCCTGCTGGTGGCAGCCTGGGGGTGGTTTTTGTATCAGGGCGTGGTCGATCCACTCGGCGGCGTGAATACGCTCTGGCCGTTGTTTGGTTTGGCGAACCAGCTTCTTTCCGTGATCGCGCTTTGTTTATGCACGACGATCCTGATCAAAATGCAGAAGACGCGATATATGTTCATCACGCTCGCCCCGCTGTGCTTTATGGGCGCGGTGACCTTCTCGGCCGGTTACCTGAAAATCTTTTCGGCGGACCCCAAGCTTGGATTTTTGAGCGGCGCACAATCGCTGGCGACTCAGGCGAGCAGCGATCCAACCAAAGCGCAGGAACTATTGCGGCAGGCCCACGTCTGGCAATTCGACGCGATCGTTGCCGGATTTTTCATGCTGTTCGTGTTTCTGATCGTGGTCGGCTCAGCAAGTCAGTGGTGGCAGCTGATTCGCGGGACGAGACCAGTCGTGCTATGTGAAAGTGAGTTTGTGCCGATCTCCAGCGCGGAACTGGCGCACTAAAGAATTGTAGGGCAGGCGCTCCGCCTGCCAGTTACAATCATTGGCGAGCACGCGTTCTCGATTGGCAACGCAGATCGTTACGAAATAAATAACCGATTGTTTATCCCGCAGCCAAACGGGAACGCGCGGGGGATGCGCCATGAATTAATGATGGCAGGCGGAGCGTCCGCCCTGCAATTGAAAAGAACGGCAAGCGGAGCGCTTGCCCTGCAGTTCGGAAGCGTCGGTGTTTATCGCAAAAGAGGAAGAGGAAGAGGAAGAAGGCCGCCAGGCCCAAGTTATTTCTTTTTCACGGGCGTGAAGGAGTGGTCGAAGACGTAGTTGGCGACGTTGCGGCCCTGGGCGATGGCTTGGGTCTTGTCGAATGACCAGTGGATGCCGAGATAAATCCGGCTTTGACCGTTTTCCTCTTCGGCCTGCGAGAAATTGACGAAGCTGCGTGGCATGAGCGGACGCACATTGCCGGAGTTGTCTTTGGTCACGCCATTGAACTCGTCGGAAACAAAAGTGAATGCGACGTTATCGGTGCCGAAAAATCTGCGCAGCGTCTGGAAAACGGCGCCACCAAAACCGCCGTGCCCGGACGGATAACTCGGAAACGGTGGAGTGAAGTTCGGACCAGTGAGATTACTGGCTGGGGCGCCCATTGGTACGAAGGTCGAATTCTCAATGGTGGAAGGGTTGCCGTCGCCGAGACCGGTTGGACCAAAGCCGGGATCGGATTCGCGAATACCGGTGATCGGTCGCCAAAAATCGTAAAAGTATTTTGATTCCCAAACCGCGATCCCGGTGTCAGCCATTGCGGTGTTAACCAAAGCTAAAAGCCGCGCGAGATCGGCGGTGCCGAGATGCATCTGGTCGGCGATATGAACCGTGATCTGATTGTAAAGTCGCGGCGGAGCGCACAGACTTGGGGTTCCGTCATAAGCCCAGAAAATTCCGATGAAACTTTGCTCGGGGGTGCGCGACGTCAGCGTGTGAACGCCGTCGCCACCGACGGACATGACTTCGTTGTAGGCATCGGTGTATTCCTGACTGTTCATCGCGGGCGGCGGCGGAACTCGAAACTGACTGCCGGATTGCAACACGAAGGGCCGGCATGCACCCCAATGGGCGCCGAGCGCGATAGACTGCTGACCGATCGGATCCTGACGCCAGTGGCCGGGTTGATCACTGGTGAACCATGTCGTGCCGAGGGTCGGCTCGCCAATTTGCGAGCCGTCACTATTACGGAGCTCCTGAACCGCCATTGCCGCGCTGCGGCCTAACGAGACACCGCCATTACGTTCAGGCTTGCTGTGAACAACCGCGAGATCATCGGCAAGGAATGAGTCGAATTTCGCCGCCTGCGACGGATAAAGCGCGGACAATGTGTCGTGCGCGGCTTGAGCGACTGCGGCGTCGAGCGAGATAGGTCCTTTCGCCGTTGGGATCCCGGAATAGCTCCGGTAACCGCCGAGGACTGCGTTCACCGAATCGAACATCGCGATGTGAACGATGGCCATGGCGCGACTGGCGCGGCCTGGCCCGAGTTGCTCACCGAAAGTGCGAAGTTCGCCGGGTGCGACCGGTGTGTGATCAAGCCCGCTGGCGTCGATCGCGATTTGATTCCAGCGATGGATAGAATCGACAGCGTTCTTTGGGCTGCCGGCTGGGGCGGTTGGGGCCGCATTGATAAACGGGCCAAAGGCCTCACGGAAGGTCTGGGCCTCGGTGCGACTAAAGCCGGTGAAACAGAGAGCGAGGAACAACGCGGATGCTGATTTCATTTGTTCAAGGTTGAGAGCTTAGACGGGGTGAGGAGCGGGAAAAACATTGCCGATTTCTACGGAAAAATTCAATGGGAATCGCCGAAACAGAGCGATTTATGCAGCAGGAAGCACGCTAGAATGCGTGCAGTTTAAGGATGTGGCGAAGGGGCTCGGGAAGCGCCCTCGGGGGGTCGCTCGGATGCTTCTTTGCGGCGCAATGGAACGGCGAGCTCTTCCTCGCCGTGGCCAATAATTACCCGGCCGTCTTCAATTGCCTTCACGGTTACCTGATAGATTTGAGTGCCAACCTGCAGGCCGAATTGTTGGCCCTCGCCCATTGTCTTGCCGTTGATGATGGCAAAACGGGTCGCTCCGTCGAGCGTGATGCTGGTGACGAGAAAAGCACCGGGCGGAACTTCGCCCTGAGCACTCCCGCTCCCGCCCGCAACACGGGCGATTGGCTTCCAGCCGATCGGCCAGAATGGATTTCGGGTTCCGGCATCCATCTGAAACGAGGATTTGTTTTTGACGTCGATTGGCTTCGAATCGCCGGACGGTTTGTTACTAACGTCAGTGGGCGGCGCATCTTCCGTGGGCTTCGGCTTCGGAGAAGCCGGCGCGGGTTTCTCTCCGGCGGCAAACACCGCGGTCACCAGCGACATTGAAAAGCAAATCGATAACAGAAATGCTCTCATCGTTTTTCGATCACGGTCGTCGCGGCAATCCCGACCTGTTGAAATTGCGACTCGTTAGGCATGACGTGAATGCTGAGTTTGGTAATCGAGAGCAGCGGCTCGGTGTTTTCAAGATCGGCGATTGATTTGCCAAGCGCGGCAAAATCGGCCTGAGGCAGCTCGATGAGCCAGTTGTATTTGCTCCAGGCGGACAATTCGGCCTGCTTGAAATTGGTGTTACTCTCCAGGCGGGCGACAGCTTTGTCGATTTGCTGGTTGGCAAAAAACGTTTTCATGTGCGGCGGAAACCAGGCGATCGGCGCCCCGTCAGGGGTAAGCTCCTTGAGGGCAGCGAAACGAGTCGTCGCGTCCTTGGCCTGACGCTCGAGATTGGCCGCTTTGGCCAATTCGTCTTTTGACCCGTCGATTTTTTTCTGCAACTCGTCGATCTGCTTCAAGGTGCTGTCGCGAGATGTCTGCAGCGGCCCGAGAAAGAAAGTGAAATAGACGTAGAGCAGAAAGATAAAGCCCATCGCGCTCAGAACGAGCTTCTTGATCTGGTCTGAGGACAGTTTAGGAAGATTCATCGTTGGCTTAGCGTTTGGCGTGAGTTGGAACAGGGGTAGCGGCCGGTTTTGCTTTGGCGGCCGGGTTGAAAGTGATAGCCAGGACGAAGCGTGACATGGGAACATTCGTGCCGCCGAGGTTTGCAACCGTATCCACGTCCTCAAGCGTTTTGAACTCTACTTTTACGTCGTGATAAGTCTTGCCGAGTTGTTCGAGCAACATTTGTCGTAAGTCTTCGGCAGCGGAACGCGGTTCCCGGGCCGCGGCCATTCCTTCAATCGTGACGGAAATGGCTCCTCCTTTTTCGTCCTCCGCGACCTGTCCTTCCAAACTGGTCAGCTGCGCATTTGGCGGAACGCAGCGTGACAATCTTTCCAGGAGCGGCCCCCAAAAGAACCGGTTGTCGATGTAATCATCGAGAATTCGGGTCGTGCTTATGATGCTGGTCAGTTCGGCAGCACGTTTCTGAGCTTTAGTCACTTCTGGCTCGATCTTCTTCCAATCAGCGGTGATGTGATTGAGCCGGCTCTTGATCTCGATGGTGCGATATGCGTTCCAGGCGTAATAAAGAAAGAGTACCGCACCGCAACTTGCGAGCACAAGCATTCCAATCTTGAGCGGGTCGCGCTGGCGTTGGCGCTGCTCGAGGATTTCTTCGTGCAGGAGATTGAGGTGCAGGGCCATGGAGCTGGTTATCGTTTCAAATATTCGAAGGCGGCTCCGCAAGCCACGTTGAGAGATACAAATTCGTTAGGCAAACTCTGTCGCTTGGCTGCCGGAAGAGCGACTTCGCAGGTCTCCAGCGGGTCCCAAATTTCGCAGGGCAAACTCAGTTCGTCGCTCAACGTCTGCAAAACGGTTTCCGCGCGGGCCAGGCCGCCGGAAACGAAAATTCGACCGATGCCTTCCTCGCGCTGGCCTTCGAAGAAGCCGATGGAATTGCGCACTTCCATGGCCAGTCGGGCAAGCGAGTTCCGGCAAATTTCGGTCATTCCCTCATCGCCTTGTTGAATCATCAGCCAGGCGGCGTCGGCATCGAGGGCGTCTTCGGCGGTAAGCGCCTGCATTAACGCTTTTCCGCCGTAGTCGATGCTGCGAACGAGGACGAGTTCACTTCGACTGCCGATCAGCACCGTGCTTTCGAGATGGCCCATGTCGAGAAGCAAGAATGCATCGTTTGCGAAAACGTCAGGGTAGGCGAATTCGAAAGCGTTGAACGAACAGACTGGCGCGAGTTGAAGCAGCTCAGCCGAGACGCGCACCTTGGCGGCCGCGCTGATAATTTGTTTGATCTGGCTGCGCAACATTCCGCCAACCAGATATTTGGTTTGAGTGAGGACGCCGGTTTGGGTCGCAACGTTGGAGCCCGCGCTTGGCTTGTCGGTTGCGGACATTCCGTTTTGATGGACGACTGGGGCGACATCGAGGATAAATTCCTTGCAGTCTTGATTTAAGACGGTGAGGCCATTCAAGCGCAATGCGTTGCGGAGCAGGTGGACGGGTGTGTCCGGCTGCTCGATGATCCGCAAAATCGCGCTGGGATCGGAGACGGCGAAAGCGCAGGCCTTCGCGCCGCCGAGCTCACGCAGTAGTTGTTTCAGTTCCCGGGCGAGATCGTCGGCTGACGCAAATTCTTCCGGCACGGGTCGCGAGGCGAAGCTCGTCAAAACGAACCGGGTGTCGTTCTTTCGTCGAAGGGCGACGCCCTTGAGCATGTGTTTGCCCAAGTCGATGCCAACAACAGAATCTGCGCGTTTGGCCATGATGCTGCTGTAACCCCTGTAGCGGGAAACGTGCCCCGCGAAGGCGCTTTTTGGCGGGCAGTTTACGCAGGGCGCCGGCGCGTTGATGCGCCGAATATTCGGGTCACGCCGCCACCGCCGCGCGATACCCGAAGAATTCGCGCTCTTTGATGATCTGCGCGACCTCCGGCGGGACCATTTCCTCCCAGGTTTTGTCCCCGGCTTTCAATTTCGCGAGGACGGCCGCGGGGTAAATCCTTAGAAAAGCCTTCTCGTAATCGGTGATCTCCGCGATGTAGCGATTGTCGATCAGATATTGAAACAGCGACCGCAGATTTGGAGCGACCTGGGTTTGATTAGCGGTGACGATCTTGCCGCTTTTTTCATCAATCATCGGATAGACGTAAAGCTTCAGCCCGTGTTTAAACATCCGGCCGAGAGCTTCCAAAATTCCGCCTTCGAGGTTTAGATAATATTTTTCGTCAAAAATCTCGTGCAAACTCGGCACTCCCATCACCAGGCCGATCATTTTTGTGGTGTAGCGCGAGAGATAGCCAGCCAGCCGATAATACTCGCCGAACTTTGAAATCAGGACCGTCCGGCCGAGCGCGCCCAAAATATCGACGCGCTGCAGAAAATCCGCGTGATTGAGCTGACCTTCCGCAAGCAGGTTCTCAAGCGTCATTTCCATCAGCACGACCAAATCTTGTTCCGAGCAACCCGTTTCTTTCACGAACTGGCGGCGCGCGCCTTCCAGCATGTCGTTCGTTGCGTAAGTCACCGGCCGAAAGCTGCCGCGCTCAATCAGGATCGCTTTCTTGTGCAGAATTTCCGATGCCTGCACCATTTCTCCGTTGGCCGTGAACATCACGGCGTCGGTCAGCCCCTGACTCACCAATTGCAGATTCATCAGGCGATTGTCGATCTTGGCGAAGGCTGGCCCGGAAAACTTGATGAGGTCGACCTGCATTCGGCCCGGCGCCAGATTTTCGTGCAAAGAAGAGATCAACCGTTCCGGTAGCGATTCATAGAACGCGGCGTACAGCAGATTTACTCCGATGACCCCGAGCGCTTCCTGTTGCTCGGCGTTTCCTTCGTCGAGCATTCGAACATGAATAATGATCTCACTCGGTTCTCCGCGAGGCTGGGTTTGAAATCGAACGCCCAGCCAACCGTGCGATTCATTGTGCTGTTTGAAGCTGCGCGCCGCCACCGTGTCGGCGAAAACGAAAAATGTGCGCTCGCTCCCCAGTTTTTTGTCGAGCCTTTCTACGAGGAGATCGTATTCGTGATCGAGCATTGTGTTTAAACGCACGCGGCTGACGTAGCGATCGGCTGGGCCGTAAATCGCATCGCTGAAGGTCATGTCGTAGGCCGACATTGTCTTCGCAATCGTCCCGGCGGCGCCGCCCACGAGAAAAAAACGACGGGCCACCTCTTGTCCCGCGCCGATTTCGGCAAAGGTTCCGTATTTTTGCGCGTCGACATTGATCTGGAGCGCCTTTCGGTTTGTCTCGACGTCCATTTCCGCCTTCATAAGAAAATCTTTCTCTGCCTCTTGCTCTTACTCTTGCTCTTGCTTGAGATGTTCTCAAACAAGAGGAATGAGCGACGGGCTCTAGCTGCCTATCCGCTGCAGGAGATCTCGGCAGCTACAACTTACATTCTGACTTGCTCGACGCTTTTTGCCGGCAACCAACCTCGCAGATCGTTCGGCAATGCTGCGTAAATCCAGTCGCCGCGTTGACTCAAAATTTGAATCTCGCTTCCGGCCGGAAGGGTCAAAACCCGATTGGCAGTATCTGCTGTGGCCAGTCGAGCGTCGGCGTTCTCTGCGGTGACGACCGCCAGACCGGCGCCCTGTTTTCCGTGTTCTCGCTCCCAGGTTGCAAAAGCGGCGAAGGCGAAGATGGCCAACGACAAAATTGACAAGGCGGCGAGACCACGACGCCGGCGAGCAGTAAAAATGAAGGTGACAAGGCCGAAGGCGAAGACCCAAAACGCGATTGCGGCCGTCATCGTGTATTGATTTTGAGCGACGACGGCGAGCGCGCGCTCCGGTTTTGCCGGAATCAATTCCAGCGCTCGAGCTTCATCGCGCGCAATTCGCAAATTGGCCTGGGCCTCGGGATGATGCGGATCCAAGGCGAGGGCGCGTTCGTAATTCAAGATCGCACGACCGAAATCTTTCGTTCGGAAATACGCATTGCCCAGATTATAAAAGAGATTTGGGGCGTCCTGGCCGGAACGCACGAGTTCTTCGTAATCCCTGGTTGCGGCATCGAAATCGCCGGCTGCATATTCCTGGTTGGCCTTCACGAACTGGGTATTCGTTTGGGCCGACGCAATCGATGCCCCCGCCAGAAAGAGTAAGAGAAAAATTCGAACTCTCATGCGCGCAAGCTTTCGAGTAATTGCAGCACTTCCTCTCGATCTTGATGAGGAACATTCTTCTCCCCATTTCCAGTCCCGCTGTAACGCAATTCATCAGTCCGCTCGAAAAGCGTTCGCAGTCGGGCGCGCTCGGTCTCGTTCAAATTAAAAACTCTTTCGATTGTTTCGGCATCCACCGTGTTTGGATCGATATTCCTGGCCAGCGCCGTTTTTACGCGGGCGACCCGCGATGCATTCGAGAAATATTCCTGCGGCGATAGTTCGTCTCGTCGCAATTTGCGCAAAAGGTCGGCGGTTTCGTGCTGCAATGCCGCTACTCGTCGTGCTTCGCGATTGCCAACGTTTGCGCGGCGAATTTTCCAGCCGGCGAATCCCAAAAGCACGATCAGCGGTACGAGTTGGGCAATCCAAAATGCCGATCGCAGGTAAAGGGGTGCAAACGATCGGGTCTGACCGATGTCAGTGAGCTGATACAAAATGTCCGCGGGTTTTGTTGTGGCCGGCGAGGCCGGGCCTGCGCTCGGCGCCGCTTGGGTTGGCGCGGCTGGAGCACTGGCGATACTGGGTGCCGGCGCAGCGCCTACTTGCACGGTGATTGGAATCGGATCGCTTTGCAGGGTCACGTAATTTTCTTTGATCGGATCGAAATAAGCGAACGTGAGAGGCGGGATGGCCGTTTTGTTTTCGTTAGGCGCGATGACGGTCTCAAAGGTTTTCTCGCCGCTGATCCCGACGTCGTCGTCCTGTTTGAACTTCGATGACGGCGGATATTTGTGCCAGCCATGCTCATCTTCCAAGCTCGGCCCGTTCATTCGATCAAAATTGCCGCGTCCCGAAATCGTTGCGGTGACGGTAATTGGGTCGCCGACCTGCAGGCTTTTCGGCTTTGCGTCCACGGCCATTGTGAAATTGCCTACCGCGCCGGAAAAACTTGGGGGCGTATTCGGCGGCAATGGTTTGACGTCGAGCGTCACGGACTCGCTTCGGATCGGCAGTTCAGTGCGTTCGCCCATGCTGCCAAACGGATCGGCAAAGAATGGATCGGAGAACGGATCGTCTAAATTAAAGAGATCGAACGGCGAACGTGGCCGAGTGGTCCGGGGGGCGCTCGGCTTTCTTGGCAGCACAACAACCGCTTTTGCCTGGACCGGTCCAATTTCAAGTTTCCCGGCGCGCGCCGGAGAGATCGCCGTCTTGAAAGCATAGACTTGGTAGGTGCGACCGCCGACCGTCTCGGTCGCCTCGCGCGGCTGCTGCAACTTCTGACTGGTGAAGCCTTGTCCGGAAAGTTCCGGTCCTTCTTCAAGCCGGCCCCGGGCGCGAGGGTCGAACGCGAGCCTAATTTCAGCCGGTATTACTTCACCGACATAGGCGTCTTTTTTCGCGATAACCAGTTCCGCGAAGGCAATTTTGCCCATGCCGGTCGTCGATTGACGACCGCGTGGCGCAGCGGCGGAATTATTCGGTCCGCTCTCCACATTGAGGGTGAGTTCCGGTGTGTGAAGCGATTCGCTTCCAACTCGAACTGTTTGCGACGGAATTTTAAACTTGCCCCCGCGCAATGGCAGGATGGTGTAATTATAGGTAACGCTGCTGCTGACATCGAAATTGTGCATTTCGAATTGGCGCGAGGTGCCGGTCTGATGAATCTCGAGTCCGTCGACCGAAATTTCCTGCGGAACATTTGCGCTCTGCGCGCCGCTTACTTTGATTTCTAGCTGGACGGTTTCGCCGACGCCAGGTTCGGAGTTACTCAACACCGCGGTCACGCTCGGTGAAGCGGCGCGAGCAACACTACTCGCAACAATCAACGCGAATAGCGTTACCGAAATCCTCAAGCAACGTGCGTGGATCGACATTTCCATCAACTCTCAACTATCAACTTTTCCGGGTTACCAGTCATTATAGACACGGCGTCTTACCTTGCGTTCATCAAGCTGGACTCGCGCTTCTTCATCTTTCATCGATTGCAAAAGCAGCTCCGCTTGTTTCTCGCTCATCTGTCCCTCTTTTTCCGGCTCGGATTCGGCGAAGGCAGTCCCTTGTTGCGGTGACTGTGGCTGATTTTGGCCATTGGCGCCTTTGATTTCGCCGGCTAATTTTTTCTGGGGCGAACCCGTTGGCGTAGCTGACGGCGTCGCGTTTTGATCTTCACCCTCTCCTTCGCCGGGAGATGGCGAAGGCGCCTGATCCTCGCCGTCGCCCGGAGTGGGGGATTGGTCGGGCTGTTCCTGTTTGCCGGCTTGAGCCGATTTGTTATCTCCTTTTCCCGGAGACGGCGATGACGACGATTGGTTGGATTGCTTCTGGTCCTTACCCTCTGACGGACTTGGACTTTCGCCGGGCTTTGCCTGCTGCTGATTCTTTTGCGGGTCGTTTTTCGCCATTTGCTGGTTCGACTGGTCCTGTGAATTCTGATCTTGGTTGCTCTTCGATTTGTCCTGTGATTGGGCCTGCTGGTTTTGCTGTTGCTGCTGATTTTGATCTTTTCCGCCCGAACTGCTCTGAGATTGAGATTGCTGTTGGTTCTGGTCTTGATTTTGTCCGCCGCCGTTTTGCTGCTGATCTTTTTTGTTCTGTTGTTGCGATTGAGGCGGCGGAGTCGGTTTCTTCTTTGGATGTTGCTTCAATCGCTCAATTTTCTTTTTGACCTCTTCCAGGTTCGCTTTGGCTGCTTCATTGTTGGGATTGATCTGCAACGCTGCTTCGTAATGGGATGCAGCGTTATTCAGATCCTTCAACGTTGTGTCGTTCGTCTCATCCATGTCGGCGCGTTCCTCCAACGTCCGGCCGAGATTGAAGTGACTGTTTTCCTGGAGGCGCTTGTCGGACGATAGCAACGCGTCGCTGAATGACTGAAGCGCTTTATTGTAATCGCCCATTTTGAACGCAGCCGTTCCGGAATCGAACTCGATCTTGTCCTTCTCGGAAGAATCCGGATGAGCTTTTAGATCTTCCTGAAAGTGTTGATATGCATCCTGGTATTTTCCGTCTTGATACAGATTTAAGCCAGGCGCGCTCGCAAAGGCCGGCCCCGCCAAAACCAAAATCGTGGCCGCGGCTGGCACGGCGATTTTCGTCCAACGCTGGAAACGGGAACGCACGCGCACTTGTTTGCGTTCGCCAATCAGAACGGAAATGGCCAGCGCGATCAGCGCGGCTCCAAGGGGCCATTCGTATCGCTCAATCGGTCGCCGGGACAAACGCGCGTCAATCTCTGCCGCTTTCATGTTGGCCAGGCCCCGCTGGTAAAGTTGCGACATGGTTTGAAGGCCGTCGCCAAGATTAAGATAGAAACCGCCGGCCGCTTCCGCGATCTGCTGCAATCGCTTTTCATCAAGTTTCGATTTCACGACTTGTCCGGCCGAATCTTTCACGAATGCGGTGTTTCCATCATCGGCAGGGATTGGAATCAATGAGCCTTGCGGAGTTCCCACGCCAACGGTGAAGATTTTCATGCCGGCGTCAGCTGCGGTCTTGGCCACTTTCGCTGCATCGCCGCTCAGCTCTTCGCCGTCAGTGAAAATAATGAGCGCGCGATTCCCGGCGGCGCTTTTTCCGAACGTGTTAGTCGCGAGATTGATCGCTTCAGAAATGTTCGTTCCGCCTTCCGGGATTGTTTTAGTGTCCAAATCGTTGATCGATTCGATCGCTGCATCGTAATCAATCGTCAGTGGCGCTTGCAAAAACGCGCGCCCGGCAAAGGCGATGAGTCCGACGCGGTCTCCTTGCAATTGGTTGACCAGGTCCTGGGCGGCGAGCTTGACCCGCTCGAGCCGGTTCGGCTGGACGTCGTTCGAAAGCATGCTCCGCGATGTGTCGATCGCGAACAGGAGATCAAGGCCTTTGCGTTTTACGTCCTCATAGACATAGCCCCAGCGAGGCTGAGCCAGACTGACGATCGCGAAGGCGAGGCCGAGCATGAGAAATCCGAATCGCACTACCCGACGTGGCCGGTTCACCGTCGCGGATAATTGCGGGAGCAATCGCGTCGAAACAAATTTGCGCAATCGCGCGACGCCACGTTGTTCTGCGCGGGCAAACAACAGCGCGAGGATCGGAATCGCGAGCAACCCCCAAAACCAAACTGGCGCGCCGAATGTCATGGCAACTTTTTCCAGATGGTTTGTGACAACATAAGCTGGGCGACCAACAAACCGCAGCCGCTCATTATGCAAAGGGGAAACAGGTCGCGATACTGCTGATATTTTTTCACCGCCACCGTTGATTTTTCGAGTTTGTCGATATCGCTATAAATTTGCTCGAGCGATTTGGTGTCCGTCGCGCGATAGAATTTGCCGTCGGCAATTTGCGTGACCTGTTTCAATCCGGCCTCGTTGAATTCTACCCGCTGATTTTGATAAAAAATGTTGCCGAGCGCGTCAGTCATCGGGCCGCGTGAAGTATAAATAGGCGCCGGCGCGATGCCGTTAATCCCGGCACCGATCGCATAGAAGTGGATTTTCAGCGCCTTAACGGCCTCAGCGGCGGTGTTCGGTGAAATCTTTCCAGCGTTATTTTCGCCGTCAGTCAACAAAACGATGACCCGGCTCTTCGAATGTTTGTCATTCAACCTGTTCGCGGCCGCCGCGATGGCCGAGCCGATCGCGGTTCCATCTTCGACCAGTCCGATGCGGACGCGATCGAGATTTTGCATAAGCCAATCGTGATCCAGAGTCATCGGGCTCACGACGTAGGGCCGGCCCGCGAAAGCAATCATGCCGATGCGGTCGTTAGGCCGGCCTTCAATGAACTTGCGGGTGACTTCGCGAATTGCGTCGACGCGAGTGGCCTCGTCACCACCGATGGTGAAATCTTTCGTCAGCATGGAGCCCGACACGTCAAGCACGAGCATGATGTCGATTCCGCTGGCTTCCACCTGGCTCAAGCTCTTGCCAAGCTGGGGACGGGCGAGGCCGATAACAAAAATTGCCAGTGTCGCAAAAATCATTGCCCGCAAAATCTTGCCCACTCGCGCAGCGCTTTGTTTGCCGATCGCGTGGAGCGCCGCGGTCGATGAAAAGGTGAGCGCTGCGGCGGTCCCGCGTTTTCCCCGCAAGTAGGCGAGGAGCGGAACCGTCAGCAAAAGAAGGAGCAGCCACGGACGCGCGAATGTCAGCGCGGTATTTGCCGGCCACCAATCAAGCAAATGCAAGTTGTTCTCCTTTCACAAACCGAGTTGCTTCTTCGAGCAAGAGCC
The DNA here is from genome assembly GCA_963817335.1 of uncultured Verrucomicrobiae bacterium. Classification (GTDB taxonomy): domain Bacteria; phylum Verrucomicrobiota; class Verrucomicrobiia; order Chthoniobacterales; family UBA10450; genus AV40. Next base: position 1,619,055 of record CAWFNX010000005.1, read on the forward strand.
GGCTGTCCGCGAGGGTGGCTTCGTAACGTGCGAACTTGATTAAGTCGCATCGATTCAAAAAATCCTCGAGCAACGACTTGTCGTTAGCCGAGAAGGAAGACGACTTCGCCAGCGCGGTAAGAAATTCGACGGACGTCTGGCGGGTGAGCGGCAGAGCGTAATGGTTCGTAACATAACGCCGCAAAATGTCCGAGACACGAATGCTGAACAGATACGGATCCATCGTTTCAATTTCACCGTTCATCTGGTCAAGTTCTTCCAACGCGATCTCGCGGGGCAATTTCGGGGGCACCGAGGTCTTCGGTTTTCGTTTAAACCACCAAACGACCAGGCCGATCAGCGAGAGCCCGAGGAAGCTCGCCACAAAAATCATCCACGTCGGGACGAATGAATAATCGACCGGCGGCGCGATCTCGTGAAAGTTTTGGGCGGCTCCAGACGCAGGCGTTACCAACCCCAAAAGGCTGAAAGCGCTGACAATAGCCCAGCGCTTCAGCGCTGGGTAACGCGACCAAATCCAAGTCAAGTCCCGATCGGGACGGTAGAATCGTCCTTTCGTCCCTGTCGGGACTTGTTCGATACTTGCGCCCACAGACCCAGCGTTAAAACGCTGGGCTATGTTCAACAAAGGTGTTTGGCGCAAGGGCAACATTTGAGTTATCGAAGAGCGACTCGGTGCACGCGGGTTTTAAAGAACGAGCGCAGGGCCGGCAGATAATCCTCGCTCGTTCGAAGGGTGATGGCGTCGATGTTATTGCGACGGAGCGTCCGGGCGAGGTCGCGCGCGTTTTGTTCGGCAAGATCGTTAAAGCGGGTTCGGGTGTTTCGGTCGGCGGTATTAATTTCAATCTGCTCACCGGTCTCCGCGTCTTCCAGCGTGATAATGCCGACGTTCGGCAGAACAGTTTCGCGTTCGTCTTGAATTCGGACGGCAATAAAATCGTGTCGACGACCGCTGACCGCGAGCGCATGCGAGAAGTCAGGCGCTTGGAAATCGGAAATGAAGAACACGACCGCTCGTCGAGTCACGATCCGATTCAGATAATCGAGCGCTAGCGCCGGGTCGGTTCCGCGACCGGCCGGCTCAAAAAACAGGATCTCGCGAATCAATCGCAAGGTGTGCGACCGGCCTTTCTTCGGCGGAATGAACAGCTCAACTCGATCGGTGAACAGAAGAAGACCCACTTTGTCATTATTTCTAATCGCGCTGAAAGCGAGAAGGCAGGCGACCTCTGCGGCGAGCTCGCGCTTTGATTGGGTTGAACTGCCGAAACTTCCGGAGGCGCTGACGTCGACGATCAACATGACGGTGAGCTCGCGTTCTTCGGTAAATTTTTTGACGAACGCAGTTCCAAGTCGTGCGGTCACATTCCAATCGATGGCGCGGATTTCATCGCCCGGTTGATACTCGCGCACGTCTTCGAAGTTCATTCCGCGACCTTTGAAGACGCTGTGGTAATTGCCCGCGAAAACCGTTTCGACGAGCCCGCGAGTTTTAATTTCGAGCGTGCGGATCTTTTTGAGAATCTCCGCCGTTCTTTTCTGCAAACCGTTCATCGTCACGGGACGGGAAGACCCGCAAAAATTTGCTCGATAATTGTTTCGCTGGTGACCGCTTCGGCTTCCGCCTCGTAACTGACGATGATTCGATGTCGCAACACATCCGGGCCGATGCTTTTGACATCCTGGGGCGTGACGTAACCGCGCCCGTTCAGGAACGCGTGGGCCCGCGCGCCAAGGGCGAGATAGATCGTGGCCCGCGGCGAAGCGCCGTAGCGAATCAAACCTTCCAGCGCCAGATTGTAAGTGGCGGGTTCGCGCGTAGCCCAGACAACATCCACGATGTAATCCTTCACCCGGTCGTCGATGTAGATCTGGTTCACCAGCGCACGCGCGGCAATGATTTGTTTCGGATCAACAATCCCCTGGACGCGCAGATCCGGCGCGGACGTCGCCATTAAATCCAAAATCGTTCGCTCCTCGGATTTTTGCGGATAACCGACGTTCAACTTGAACATGAATCGGTCGAGCTGGGCTTCGGGAAGTTGATACGTTCCCTCCTGCTCGATCGGATTTTGGGTCGCGAGAACAAGAAACGGATCGGGCAGGGGATAAGTCTGTTCGCCAATTGTGACCTGACGCTCCTGCATCGCTTCCAGCAGCGCGCTTTGGACTTTGGCCGGCGCCCGATTGATTTCGTCGGCCAGAATCAGGTTCGAAAAAATCGGCCCGAGCTTGGTGGAGAACTCGCCCGTGCGCGGATTGTAAATCAAAGTGCCGATTAAATCGGCCGGCAACAGGTCCGGGGTAAATTGCAATCGTTGAAAGCCCGTCTGGATCGCGGAGGCCATCGTTTTGACGGTGAGGGTTTTGGCCAGGCCAGGCACGCCCTCGAGCAAAATGTGTCCATTGGCGAGGAGCCCCAGCAAAAGGCGGTCGACCAGGTATTTCTGGCCAATGACGACGTGTGAAACTTGTTCCCGGAGCGGGGGGATCCAGCGGCCCAGCTCCTGAACTTCAAGAGTAATTTCCTGCGTAGATTTCATGTATTTTTACAGACAAATTCTGACAAGTGCGGGCGCGAAATGTTCGAATCGCGCCGGAACCCGCCCACCTCGGGCGCGGCTGACGGCCCACCCGCCTTCGTCCCGCAGTCGCGGGACTACGGCGTGGCGAGCAGGGCCGTGGCTACACCTTTTGGCTGCGCGGGCGCAAAGTCAAAAGGATCGGGAGCCCAGGGTAGGGTATTCGCTCGCGGATTCGAGCTTCGAGATAGCGGGCATAGGTCCGGGCGAGTAATCGCGGGTCGTTAACAAACAATACGAATTCAGGCGGCTGAAGCCTCTTGGCCTTCGACCCGCTCGATTGGGTGGCGTAAAAAAGCTTTAGTCGCTTGCCTTTGACCATCGGCGGCGGGCTTTCCGCGAATGCTGCGCGGATCAATCGATTAAGAACGCCGGTTCCGAGGCGCGCCGTCGATGCGCGTTCAATCTTGTCGATCATCCCGAAGATCCGCTCGACATTTTCCCCTGTCGAGGCAGATGCGATTACGACCGGGGCATAACTGAGAAAGAAAATTCGGTCCCGCGCTTCATCGGCAAGTTCGCGGATCGTCTGATCCCGGCCGCGCTTCGGCTTCACGAGGTCCCATTTGTTCAAGACCATCAGTGCGCCTTTGCGCGCTTCCTGAATCAAACCGGCGATTCGTTTGTCCTGCGCTGTCACTCCGCTCGTTAGATCGACGGTTAACACGCAGAGGTCCGCGCGTTGAATGCTTTTCTCCGCGCGCATCACGCTGAAAACTTCAACCGAACTGGAAAGCTTGCCGCGCCTGCGCATTCCAGCGGTGTCGATGAAACGAAACTGGCGACCATCGCGCTGGTAGGCGATGTCGACCGAATCACGAGTCGTTCCGGGCAATTCACTGACGATTGCGCGCTCGCTTTGGACGATCGCGTTGATCAACGACGATTTGCCGACGTTGGGACGCCCGATGATCGCGATCGCGATTGGTTGAGAGTTGAGAGCTGGGAGTTGAGAGACCGAAGCCGACGACGTCTGATCGGTGACATCTGATTGCTGACCGCTGATTGCGGGTAGAAGTTTCTCGACTTCATCAAGCAAGTCCGTAATGCCGCGGTTGTGTTCGGCGCTTATCGAAACGCTGGTGTCGAAGCCTAACGAATCAAAATCGGCGGCCAGCGGTTCGTGCTTGTCGTGGTCGATTTTATTAACTGTCAGCAGCACAGGCTTGCGCGATCTGCGCAGCATGCGGGCGAGCTCTTCGTCAACTGGGGTGAGGCCGTCCTTGGCGTCGACAATAAACAGAACCAAATCGCTCTCGCGCAACGCATCCTGGACCGCGCCACGAACTTGAGCAGTCAATTCGGTTTCGCCAGCACCGAAAATTCCGGCGGTGTCCCAAACCGTGAATGGTCGCGCCCCCCGCTCGCAGATTGCCGAGATTCGGTCGCGGGTAATTCCCGGCTGATCGTGAACGATCGCAATCTTTCGACCGACCAGGCGATTGAAGAGCGCCGACTTGCCGACATTCGGCCGTCCGATGATTGCCACGTTCATGAGTCGTGAACGTAACTCCGGAATGGTGGATCGTCAGCCGGATGTAACGATTTAATCTTTCAACAGGTCACCGCGTTGCGTGAGCGTGTCCCTCGGCTTGCAACTGACGCACGCCTGCCATCACGTAAATGAAGCCGGACACAACCGTGAAAACGCCGGCCACGGCCACAACGAAAATGAGCGGAAGGAAACGAAGCTGCAACATCACCCAGGCGATCGCGCACATTTGGCAAACGGTCGCCACTTTTCCGGTCCAACTCGGTTTCACTTTCATTTTGTTGCCAATAAAGAAGTGCAGAATCGCGGCGCCGACCAGAATCACTGCGTCGCGGGTAATGACAAGGACTGGAAACCAGATTGGAAATTTTCCGTAGTCCGGATCGCTTTCGCTCCAGTTGCTGATGCTAAGGGTAATGATGCCGCTTAAGAGCAAGCCTTTGTCTGCTATTGGATCAAGAATAACGCCCAACGAACTGCGCTGTTTGTAACGGCGCGCGACGTAGCCATCCAGCCCGTCGCTCACCGCCGCCACGAGAAAGATGATGATTGCGGCAAAGCGCATCCACTCCTGCGGCTCGTGATGCTGGATGCTTTGACCATAATAAATCGCCATCGTCACGAAAGCCGGGATCATGAGGATCCGCGCGACAGTGATTTTATTGGCGGTAGTCATCGCAAGAATATTGTAGGGCGTTTCGGTGAAACGCCAATCCTGGCGTCTGACACCCTACAAGCTGCGTCGAATTGCCTACGTCTCCAGGGTTGCGCCGGCCATTGCCTTCGTCTGTGGATGTTTTCCTTCGCAAAATTCCTCGATCATCTTCTTGTTGAACGCCGGGAGGTCATCCGGTTTGCGACTGGTGACCAAGCCGTTGTCGACCACCACTTCTTGATTCACCCATTTGCCGCCCGCGTTTTGCACGTCGGTTTTAATGTTTGGCCATGACGTGAGTGTGCGCCCGCGAACGACGCCCGCATCGATCAGCACCCACGGTCCGTGACAAATCACGGCAACAGGCTTGCCGTTCTCAAAAAAATGTCGCGTGAATTCGAGCGCTTCGGGTGTCCCGCGCAATTCGTCCGGATTCATCAAACCGCCCGGAATCATCAGCGCGTCGAATTCCTCGGGGCGCGCTTCATCCAGGGTGAGATCGACCTCAAACTTGTCGCCCTTTTCGGCGTGATTCATTCCCTGGATCTCTCCCGACTTCATCGACACAATTTTCGTTTCGGCGCCCGCCTCATCCAGCGCCTGACGCGGTTTTGTCATTTCCACTTGTTCGAAACCATCGGCCACCAAAATGGCCACCTTTTTTCCTTCTAACTTGCGAGCCATAAATCCTCCATTTGCGGTTGTTTGAGTTGATCTGAGAAACACCGATCGGTGCGCCTGTCTATATAGTACTACGCATTGCGGAGGTTTCCCTGGACGTGGTTAATGCTTCGGTTGGCGCAGATTCCTCCGGTAAGCCGAATTGCAACGCCTGAGAAAACGGAGCGGCACATGAGCCTGTGCCGCCCCTAAAGTGGGGGCAAACAGCCGCAGCGCGTGCCAAGTCGTAGCCTCGGCGAAGGCTGGTCGAGCGGTGCTCCACCGATCAATCCGGTCTTTGCCGACTGAAGTTCGCGCCTTGCCTCAAGATTTTTTCTTCGATGGCGGCAAGCCCGAATTCGAACTCAGAGGTTAGACTTGCGCTTGGATGTTCTGTCCCCCTGAAAACGGGATTCACACACTAACGGCCTTCCAATTAAGCCCGTTCGCTGGTAATTGACCCGTATGTCTTTCCGAATCTTCGTCTTACTTCTGGCATTCCCGATAGTCGCGCAGGCAGGCTCGCCCCCGCAGGGTGTCGATTTTTCAAACTACGACGTGCCGCTTTACACCCAGATCGTAAATCATATCAAAGCCAAAATCTCGGCCCGTCTTGGCGAGGGGGATAATCCGCGCGATCGCTATTTCATCATTCCTTTTGCCTACCAAGATCGCGGGAATCACCCGGAGCATTCACACTCGTTTCTCTCTGTCATCCGGGTGTTTGCGGACAACAAGCAGCCCAAACCGACGCCCGGCTTCAAAACGGGAAAGTACAGGAATCGGGAATTTGAAGCTTTCACCATCAGCTGGCTGCCGCGGGATTTCATGACCAATCCCAATCTGTGCGTCTTTGACGGCGTGGGCAGCCGCCTTGTTCCACAGAACAATAAATGTCCCGTATTGCCCGGCCGAAACGTTACTCTCCAAGAAACGATCAAGCTGGCGGTGGATCAAAAAAATGCGGTGGCGATGTGGGGGCCTTATGAGATCAAACAGGCAGCGTTTGATCTCGGAGTGAAGCGCAAAAAACTGCTCGACGGAGGAACGATCAAGTATCGCGCCGACGACCGTCTTTATCGAAAGGACAAGGTCGCTATCAGTTGCTTTCATGCCATGGCCGGTCTGGACGAGCTCTTCCCCAACGGCGGACTTTTCGGGACGGGATTTCTGATGTGGGGCTTCAACGGAACCGCCAGAGTGCTGAAGGAATACACGGAGAAGGCGAGTAACAAACACTTACTTCTCGAGCCAGTGGACATTAAAAAGGACCGCTACGGCTTCGTCTATGCGACAACGCGCAACGGTGACGTACCTTATGATCCGTTGAAAAACGCGCTCGCTTATCAACGATAACGCTCGGAGATCGCGCCTGGCGGCCGATTCGGCAGGCGTCTTGCTGGTTAGGAATCCGTGCCGACCATTGCTTTTTGCCAGTTGTGCTTGCAAAAACCATGCAGCCATCCAGCGTTTCGCGCATGAGACAATCCGGCCGCGCTGGTTTTAAATGGTTGCCGGTTACGCTGGCTTCGCTTGTTCTGTGCAGCGGGTGCGCGTTTTTGCCTCGCCCCAGCAAATTGTCCGGCAATCGTGCCTTCATTGACTACTGGCCACCGAATCCAAACGGCAAGGGCCTAAGGCTCGCAGTTAAGGATAACATCGACGTGAAGGGCGTGACTACGACCGCCGGTTCGGAAATCTTTTTCCTAACCCATAAGCCCGCGAAAGAGGATGCCCCGTGTCTGGCGATCGCGCGCGAGCGTCACGCGCAGATAATCGGCAAAACCAACATGAGCGAATTCGCCGTCTCGCCCTCCGGCATGAATGAATATTTCGGGACGCCCGTGAATCCGTTGAATCACCGCCTGATTCCGGGGGGATCTTCGTCTGGAAACGCGGTCGCGTTGGCGTCTGGAATGGCGGACGTGGCTTTCGGCACCGATACGGCCGGCTCGGTCCGTGTGCCTGCCGCCTGTTGCGGTGTCGTCGGTCTGAAGACGACGTTTGGCCTAATTCCGATCGAAGGCGTTTATCCGGTTGAAAAGCACCTCGACACTGTAGGCCCAATGGGTAGAGACATCGATCATACAGTCCAAGGCATGGAACTTCTTCAGGAAGGCTTTGCCGCGAAGTACGCATCGGCCAAGGCAGCGAAGCCTACCGCGCGAAGCATCCGGGTCGGACGTCTCAAACTGAACGGGACTGATCGAAGAATCGATCAAGCTATTGACGGTGCGCTCGCCAAAACAGGGTTTCAAATGGTCGAGCTGGACAAAACCGTGACCGAACAATTCGAGCAAGCGGAGAAGGACGGCACCACCGTAGCCTCAGCGGGGGCGTGGATCAGCGACGGAAAATTTCAGCTCACTTGCACAGCCCGAACCCAGTCTGTCCTTCGACTCGGTCAAATAAACTATGCCACGAGTTACCGCGGCGCATTGGCCAGACGAGAGGCGTGGCAGAAGGCGCTACGCAAAGTTTTCGAGAAGGTGGACTTCATCGCGTTACCAACCCTTCAAAAACTGCCGCCGGAACTTCCATTACTCAACTTGAGAGTAGGAATTCGCGAAGCGGAGATGCTTCCGTTGCAAAACACGGCGGCAGTCAATTTCGCCGGCAACCCGGCGCTGGCAGTCCCCGTTCCCCTGCACAGGGCGAAAGTCCCAGTCACAAGCCTGCAATTGATCGGGCCGTCAATGTCCGAAGCGGGCCTTCTTAATGCGGGGCGGCTGGTGGAAGACGCGGTAAAAACTCGTTAGGCGAAACTTGCCTCGATCAGTGCGAAGCACTCGCCGTGGTAAAGTCGGAGTCGGTAAAGTTCACGTCCTGGTCAATGCGCGCGCCATTGAATTGCGTCACGCTATTTTTTCGAGGGCCATGCACGGTCAGACTGGCTGGGATGGGATTGTGTTTTTCATCAGGCGCGACGCGCGTGATATCGATGCGACGGATCAGCTCGCCGGAGGAAGAATATTTCTCGATCCGCAGCGGTACGAAACGCCGGGTATCAATCCAGCTCCGCACCCTGGCGTAGATGGACATGGAACTATTGTCCGGCTTGGACTCGAGAATTTGGCAGTTCACTCCGTTGATTGCCTCCGCGCCGACAAGCATCTGCTTTTTCCAAGCGAAGAAATTCTCCACTGCATCCTGATATGAGAGATCGCTGTCGAACAATCCCTCGCTCATTTGGGAGGGCTTGATCGCGCGAACCGGCTGTAGCGGAACGATAATCGAGCCTGACGCCTTTCCTTGAGCCTGATGCAGAATGACGGCTTCACCTTTGTGCTCGTTAGGCCAAAGCACCTGATAAACAAGATCGGTGGCCGTTTTCGTGCGGCGTTGCTTGATTTGCAGTTGCAGGACGCGATCGGCGCCTCCGGGTGATTGCACTTCGAGTTTGGTGCGGATCAGCGCGCTTCCCTGGCTGGCAGTCTCTATCCGATCGGCCAGTTCTGCGGCGGATAGCGCGGGCGGCGCGGGCTCTTCAGCGCCAACGGACATCGTGCTGAGGAACGCAGAAGCAAAGGCCAAGGCGAAGAAAGCTTTCACGGACTAAGGTGCCTCATCCGGCTTGCAACGCCAGGCTCGGCATCAGTCGCGAGCTGCGCCAGGCTGGATAAAGGCCGCTAATTATTCCAACCGCGACTGCGATCACGACGGAAAGTCCAAGGAGCGGAAGGCTGAGATCCGGCTGCAACAGCCCCCGAATAGCCGGCGTGGCACCCAGCACCCGGACGCCAACCGCACCGATCGCCACGCCAATGGCGCCGCCGAAAAGGCCGAGCAAGGCAGACTCGTAAAGAATCATTCGCATGATGCGCCGGCGCCGCCAACCAACCGCGAGCAGCACGCAAATTTCATGAGTGCGCTCGAAAACGGTCATGAGCATGGTGTTCATCACGCCGAGGACACCGACAAGGACCGCCAGAAGGGAAGTGCCCCAACTCATGGCCCGGACTATGCGAAACCCCTCAAAGTGACTCAAGTGTTCACTCACGGTCACGGCACGGACCTGTGGAACCAGTTGCTGGATTTGTTGGGTAAGTTCCCGAATCTGTTGCTCGGTAGTCGAAGGAGTCACGCGAACGTCGATTGCATTGATTTGGTTGGGAGAGCCAAGAATTCCCTGCAAAAGCGGCAGAGAAAGAATAACTGACCCGTCTTCGACGAGTGCGCCACCCTTTACGATTCCCACGACCTTGAGTTCCTTGGTCTCAATTTGGATTGGGTCACCGACTTTTTTCTTGAGGATCTCCGCTGCGGTCTGGCCCAAAACGACTGCCTCTTCGGTGGCATCGTGCGGCATGCGTCCGGAGACAATTTCAAGATTGTTCCAGGTAAATCCTCCCCACTCCCGGGCGGAAAGAATCATTAGATCGGAGTCTTCAACACTGGTCACCTCCACGAGCTGATTGCAGGTCGCAGCGATGCGCGGAAGGCTGGCGATACGATCGCGAACGGAGGCATCAAAAGGTTTCGGAGTGAGCGAACCGCTCTTGTTACTAACGACGATGTCGGTTCCGCGCGCCTTCAATCCTACCTGCCAGCTTTTCTCAAAGCCGCGCGACATTCCAACCAGGGCCACGACCGCAGCGATGCCAATGGAAATTCCCGCGAGGGTCAATCCCGTGCGCAAAGGCCGGCGCCAGAGGCCGCGAATGACAACGGTAAAGAAGGTCATGTTTTGGCGTCCGATACAATTCGACCGTCCATCATGCGAAGAATTCTTCCCGCCCGCTCGGCAATCGTGGGATCGTGAGTGACGAGCACCATGGTGCGGCCTTGCTCCTGTTGCAGACGGATAATGAGGTCGAGCACAGCATGCGCATTTTCGCTGTCAAGATTGCCAGTTGGTTCGTCCGCCAGAAGCAGAGACGGTCCGTTCGCCAGACTGCGGGCGATAGCCACCCGCTGACGCTCGCCCCCCGAAAGTTTGGAAGGAAAATGATCCAGCCGATGCTCGAGGCCAACCAACTTCAGCAACTCGAAAGCGTGCTCGCTTCGCTCGGAAGCCGACCGATCGCTTTCGAACATCGGAATCTGCACGTTCTCAGACGCGGTGAAAGTTGGCAGAAGGTGAAAGGCTTGAAAAATAAATCCGATCTCGCGAGCGCGATAGACTGAGGGATTGGGATAATCCGGCAATGAGCTTCCGCGGTAGAGAAGGGTTCCGGACGTCGGTCGGTCCAAAGCCCCGAGTAATTGCAGCAAGGTCGATTTACCGCATCCACTTGGTCCCGTAATGGCGACGAAATCGCCCTCTCTGATGGAAAAATCGACTCCGCGCAGGGCTTTGACGTGCCCTTCGTCAAATTCGCGGGTGAGGGATCTGGCCTCGAGAAGAGCGGCGTTGCTGGGAGCGGGCTGGATCACTTGATTGCGCTTGTTAGGCCGACCGCAAAATGCGCCGGCGTAATGGAGAACGAACGAACCTGCTCTTCTAATTGCTCCTTATCAAATGGTCCGCCATTGCGGCCCGACGCGTGGATCGGCCAGGCAGCGTATCACGTCCACTAATGCGTTACGATAACTTGGGTACGGCATCCGCTCGCCCGGCTTGGTCGGCTGCAATTTTTCCACGTGCTGCGGCAAGAAGGCATGAGGCAACCCGGCCCGATGATGATGCACGCCATGAAACGGTTCGTGCAGGAGGGTGAAAGCAACCACCCGTCCCAGCCAGCTCTTCGCCACGATGCTCCGGGTTGAACCGTTGACCGTGTCGCCCGTCATTCCCACGTGTTCGATGTACTTGCGCCAACTCTGCAAATTAGCCGCCACAAATGAGGGCACGAGATGCATCCAGAGGAAATATTTCCACAAACCGAATGCTGCCACAGTCCAAAGGATCAGAGCCCAAGTCACAGCAGTCAGCGCCAATTCAGCCCAAATCCGGCGACGAATGCGCTTGCTTCGAACCGGAGTCGACGAACCGAGAAAGGCCCGCAGGAAAACAAACGGGCCATAAAACAATCCGAAATTCAGCTCAAAAAATGCGGCCAAACATCTCTTCCACCGTGGAATGTTCGTATGGGAAAACGGCCAAAATTCCCAATCACGTTCGGTCGCGAGATAGGCATGATGCGTTTGATGAATAACGCGGTAGAGACTGAAGCTCATCAGGCTCAGGGTGCCAATCACCACCCCATCGAACTCATTGAAGCGACGATTTTTTCGGAGAAGCCCGTGAGCTGCCTCGTGCAGGCCGATGAGGAGGCCGTGCATCAAATGGCTGACCACGAGCACCAGTGGCACCGCTAGCCAGATCCAGCCGCGATAAACCGCCATCGCGAGCATCGCTTCAGTGAAAACCAAACCCAAAACGAGAAGCTGGAACGCACCCCGCAAGACCCAATGCGGCTCATGCATCTTACTAAAATCTTCAGCGATGGATCCTGCGTTCATTGGGGTTGGTTCAACACTTCAGAGATGCGGCTCTCGGGCGAGCGGCAGATCCCCGCCAGAACTCGTTGAAATATGCCATCGAGTCTTTCAATGTCACGCTGGGAAAACAGATTCTCGCGAAAAAGCCATGCAATCTCCAGGGCTTCGCTCTCTTCGGTGATTTCGCACCCGAGTTGGAAACGCGGCGTGCCTGTGGAGCGCATGCTAAGCTGCGCGGAAAGATTCGGCAGCGAAATTTCCGGCATGGGATGATTCTGCAAGGCAAAGCGCACTTCGAAAAGCGGATTGTAGCCGGCTTCCGATTTCTCGCCGAGCGCACGCACCAGCTCGACGAAAGGAATGGCGTTGGCAAAGGAGTCGATCGTTACCTGATGTCCTGCTCGTAAATGATCAGAAACAACGCGCGAGCGATCGATCACCCCCCGCAAAGGCACCACGCCGGCGTAGTATCCCATTGTTTCGTGCGTTGATTGACGAGGTCGATTGGCGACCGGCGTTCCAACGACCAGATCATCAAATCCGCTCCATTCGGAGAAGGCAATTTGGAAAGCCCCGAACAGTGCGCTGAAAAATGTCACGCCGGTGCAACGGGCGAGTTCGCGGATCTCGTTAGTCAAACCCGACGGAATTGCGGATAGCCATCGCGTCGGCGGCCCCTGGGCAATCGGTGGGTTCCACATTCGACGCGGACTGGCCAACGTGGTTCGCCAAAACTCGATACGCGGCTCCAATATCTCCGGCTTCCAGAAAGCGCGCTCGGCTGCGCCCCACGCTGAATAGGTTTGTGCGACCGGGGGCAAAGCCGCCGATGATCCCATCACAACCTCGAGGTACGCCGCAAAGAGGTCCTGCACCAAAACTCCCAGGCTCCAGCCGTCGGCGATGGCATGATGAATCGCGAAGACCAGGACATGGTTGTCCGGCGCGCGGCGCAGGTCTGCCGCGCGATAGAGCGGCCCCTGCACCAGATCGAAGGGCGCGCGAAAAATCTCTGCGGCCAATTCTTCGATCCCCTCTGGTCCAGCATCGCTCGATGCAGCTTCACGAAAATCAAAATTGATCCCGCAATTCCGGCGGATCATCTGGAGAGGACGCTCCTTGCCCGGAAGAATCGAAAGGCGCAGAACTTCCTGGCGATCGACCACTCGCTGGATCGCGGCGCGACACTCGCGTTCCGTCAGGAGCCCATGCACTTCGATGAGACAGCAGATGTGGTTCGCATTGTCCCCGATCGATACCGGGGAGACTTCCGCAAGCTCCCGTTGCGGAAAAGTCAGCGGATGAAGCTGCGCTTCACCACTATCAAGCCATTGCTTGAGACGAACGCGTTGATCGATTGCCATAGCATCGCGGTTGCACGAGGCCGGAGCCTAACGCTTGGCGTCTTCGATCGTCTCGGTTTCCTCGGAGTCCGACGCGCCTCCGAGCAGGCGTTCGATATCTTCGTCCGAAATTGCATCGAGATCGACGGCACTGGCCGTCTCCGCCGGCACCGCCACGGGCGCGGATTCCACGACACTGGCCGCGCCACCGAGGTGACCGGCGATTAACCCGGCGATCTGACCAATGGTTCGCGCCCGCATCAGACTCGTTGGGGGCAAGGCCACGCCGACAGCCGCTTCCAGAGAAGTCTCAATTTCGACACCCATTAACGAATCCAATCCAAGATCCGTGAGCGGTTGATCGTCGCGCAGGCTGTCAGCCTTTACTCGCAGAACGGAACCAACGGCTTCCCGCACGGCCTGGCAGATGACGGCCTGTTTTTCCGCCGGCGAGGCTGCGTCGATCCGGCTTCGCCAATCACTGGTCGCACTGACTGATTCCTGACTTTCAAGGGTGGCGAAAATCCGCTCCAGAACGGGATTTTCTTGCATGCTTCGAAAGAATTGACGCCATTTCCCCCAATCGACCCGAATCGAAATTGCTTGTGCACTTCCAGCGCGCAGGAACGACTCAAGTAGGGCCGTCGCTTCGCCGGGCGAAATCTCCGTTGTGCCCTGCCGGGCAAGGAAATCGGCGACACGCTCGTTACGCGCGACAAAGCCTTCGCCGCCGAGCACGCCCCAATTTACGCTAAGCGCGGGAAGGCCAAGCGCCTGACGATGGTGCGCCAGGCTATCGAGAAAGGCGTTCGCCGCGCTGTAATTTCCCTGAGCCGGATTACCAAAAATGCTCGACACAGAAGAGAACATGACAAAGCAATCCAGTTTCATTTCGAGGGTTGCCTGGTGGAGAAGCCATGCGCCGTCCGCCTTTGGTCCGAGGACGGTTCGCATGCGCTCGGGCGTGAGCGCCGCGAGCGGGGCGTCGTCGATTACCATCGCGAGATGAAAGAGACCGCGCAGCGGCCGCGCACCACACTTGATCTCCGCAAAAAGCCGCCGCACGTCATCGGGCGCGCCGACGTCCGCAGATACAACGCGCACTTCTACACCGCGCTCCTGCAGGTCCTCAACAAATTTGGCAGCCTCCGCACTGGAAGCGCCGTTCCGGCTCGTGAGCACAAGATGACGCGCACCACACTCAACCAGCCATCGAGCCAGCACTTTGCCGTAGCCGCCGAAAGCGCCGGTGATGAGGTAATATCCGTCCGGCTTGACCTCAAATCCCGGAGCGGGCAATTCACCACGCCGCGGGACAAAGGGCGCCGGAAATGCGACCACCACTTTGCCGATGTGTTTTCCACCAGCCATGAACCGAAACGCTGAATCAATGCGGGAGGCAGGAAAGGCCCGGAAAGGAAGCGGCCGTAACGCTCCCGTTTCGACCAGGTCAGAAATCTCCTCCAGCAGCTGCCGGGTAAGTTTTTCGTTACCATGGAAAACCGCATCCATAGCGACCACATGGAATGACGCATTGTTGCGGAGAGGCCGAAGGGGAATGCGCGTGTTTTGGTAAATATCGCGCTTGCCGATCTCTATGAAGCGGCCGAATTCGGCGAGACAGGAGAGACCCATCGGGATCGCGTCGCCGGCGAGTGCGTTCAAAACGACGTCCACTCCTTTGTCCTCTGTAATCTTCATCACCGCCTCGGCAAAATCGCCGCGTCGCGAGTCGATCACGTGTTTCACTCCCAGCGTTTTGAGCAGGGTGCGTTTGCTTGGGCTGCCGGCGGTAGCGATCACCTCCGCTCCAAGATGGAGCGCGATCTGGATGGCGGCCATTCCGACGCCACCCGCGCCCGCGTGAACAAGGATGCGCTCGCGCTCGCGTAATCGCGCCACGTTTCGCAGCGAATACCACGCGGTCATGAAAACGACAGGTAACGTAGATGCCGCCTCAAATGTCAGATCTGCCGGCATCCGTCGGACGTCTCCCGCACGCGCGATCGCATGGGTGGCAATTCCAAAGACAGCGAGTCCGAACACACGATCTCCTGGTGCCAGGTGCATAACGTCAGAGCCCACCGCTTTAATAGTGCCGCTAACTTCGTCGCCAAAAATGCGCGCATCCGGAGCGTCGCCTGGATAAAGTGCCAGTGATTTGAGGACGTCGCGGAAATTCATTCCGGCCGCTTTCACTTCAATCAACACCTGACTCGGGCCACAAAGCGGCAATTCGAACGGAGCAAAACGCAGCGTGTCGAGACGACCGCGTTCGCGGGATTCCAAACGCAACGGCTGGATTGGATCGAGCCACTGCTCACGGGACAAGCGGCCGCGGTCGAGTCGTCGAACATAGCGTGCTTCACCTCGCAGGGCGATCTCGCGTTCCCAGTCTTTGCGAGATAGCTCGCTCCAAATCAATGTCGTATCCGCCGAGGACGCCTCCGGGGGAAGATCGATGGCACGCCAGACAAGGTTGGAATATTCGTTCAAAATGACGCGCATCAATCCGATGCTTGGCGCTTGGGCCACCGCTGTCGGTCGAGGATCGCTGCCGGCGGGCTGAGCGTTTCGCGTTACCAAGTCCACGCGCAACTTCGCCGCGGGCGCAGCAGATTCGAGCGCCTTTGTAAGATGGAGCAGTGCGTCCAGATTGGTCGCCATGTCGGCTCCATTGACACGTGTATCGAGATTCCAAAGGTAGACGATGCGCTCCGGCGAGGAGCCCTGACAACTCTTGACGAGCTGTTGCCAATCTTCCAGCGTTCCCGGTCGCAACGTAAAGGCGTCATTGCCATCGGACTCGAACTCGTCTCCCCGCCTGGCGACGCGACACCGGGCGCCGAGTGCGCGCAGCCGGGAAATCAACACTTCACCCACTCCCGAGGCATCGGCGAAAACAAGCCATGACTTCTCCTCCAGCGCTTGCAACGGGATCTGACCCGACACCGCAGCTTCCTCGTAAGCCTTGCGTGCCAGCAGGCCGATCTGACCTTCGCCTCCAGTTGGGCCGATCAGACCGGGCAACGAAGCCGTTTCAACGAAACCTGTTTCCTGCAGCACCGTTTCCCATTGTGTTCTCTTTAGCAACGGTTGTTCTGGGCGCAGATCGCGATCAGTGAACCGCCACCAGCCGCTCGTTAGTCCGAAAACGGTTTCGGTCCAAAGTTGCGGCGTAGCCGTGTCCATGAAAATCAGGCTACCTCCGGGTGCCAGCAGCCCATGCAAATTACGCAATGCGGCACGCACATCGCGGACAGCGTGCAGCACGTTGGTCCCAATGATGAAGTCGAATGTGGCCGCATTGAGTTCCTGCTCCACGCCCGGTTTTTCGAGATCGAAAATCTTAAACTCCACCTCCGAAAACGCCGCCAGTTTCTGCGCGGCGCCGGAGAAAAATGCGGCGGAGACATCACTGAATGTGTAGGAATGCAAGCCGCGCTCCAAAAGTGGTAGAACCTGCGACGCCAATCCCCCCGTCCCTGCTCCGATCTCCAGGATGCGCAGGCCGCGTCCTTCGGGCAGACTTCGCGCTGCGGTGTCCACCGCCCCAGCGATGGCAGCGAGCCAATGGCTGGTAAAGAGCCCATCGCCATAGAAGTGATCGAGTAACTCCGCACCAATCCCCGAGAACAAGACCTGCACCGCGTCCTTTTCACCGCGCAAAATCGATCCCAACTCACCACAATTCCCTTCGCATAGGAGCGCCTCAGGAAGATGTCCGGGATGCTTCTCGATATAGTTGCGCAGAACTTTCCCGGCGGAGTCTGCCGCCTGCGCAAAATCTGGCGCCGCCTCGAATCCCATTTCTTTTCTCCGGAGCAAGCCGCGCCTAACGAGACCGGTCATTAACCGCTCAAAGACAGGTTGCATCGCTGTTGCTACCTGAAGCGTCGCTTCATCAAACGGAATATTTGCAGCCACACCCATTTCCTGCAGCCCGCGCACCAGTTGTGCGGCGGCGAGATCGTCAAGAGCGCAAAGCGCCGCCTCCAGTTCGGGAAGGCCGCGAACAGCAACGACGCGGTCCAAGGCCTCTTGTGCCGCACTCTTCAATTGACTGAGCGACAGCGGCGGAAGGGCGGATTTGGGTGATTCTTCAGGCACCCGTTGCCAGGCCACATGATACGTCAGATCGCGGATGCTGCCGGGCGCGGCAGAACGGCCCGCGCCGGAAAGGCTAATGGCCCTGAAACCATCCACCAGCAGGCAAGGTTTGCCTCCCTCATTATATAGAGAGATGTCCCCTTCGATGAAGTCTTCGCCGAATTTGCTCACCTTTGCACAAACGCGAGTAGACGCGCCCGGCGAGGCGAGAAAGAGAATCCGGCGGAAACCGACCGGTAGCTTCATTTGGGCGTGACGTTCTTCAACCGTCGCCGCACCGGCGGAGAACACTTGAAGCGCTCCGTCGAAGAGAACGGGGTGCACGGCATATTCATCTGCGCGGAGAGCGACCCGTTCGGACAAGGCCACATAGCCAGCAGATTGCCCCGCGCCGGCTGAGAGTTCGCGAATCGGTCGAAACTCCTCGCCGTAGCGCAAGCCAAGATCGCTCAAGTGACGGTAGAACCCGTCGACCGCGACAGATTGAACGTCGTGAGGTTGCGCCCATTCTGAGGAGCCAAAGACAGATTCCCAGCGTTCGCCGCGCAGCGAACCTACTACGTGGAGTGACCAGCTAACGCTCTGTTCGAAACGACTTTGAATCGCAAAAGTGCGCTCGTTAGGCGAGTAAGAGAACTCGATTTGCGCGCCAGATGGCAGGTCGGGCAGGATAAGTGGCTTGCGAATCTCGAAGTCCTCAACAACGAAGGGGTGTCCCTCGAACAACTGCAGACCTGCTTCAAGCGCCATCTCGACAAACGCCGCCGCCGGGAAAATCACGCGATTTTCAACCTTGTGGTCTTTCAGAAAAGCCATGTGCCGGGAGTCCAGCCTGACGATCCAGGTTGGCATCGCGCGTGGAAGCCGGACATCGAAGAGGCCGCGTCCACCGGGTGCGAGCCGGCCATCACGGGCATCGCTTGCTTCGTTCCACCAGCGCGTCTTTTCCCACGCGTAAGCCGGCAGCGAAAGAAGATGACGGGAAGGCGTCATGGCCGAGAAATCGAGCGGAATACCCGCGCGGTGCAGATCCATTGCCGCCTCCAGCATCGATTCAAACTCGCGCTCGCATCGGGCGGAAGAGATGACAGTGCCTTTGGCGCCGCGTGCCGCAAGACATTCTTGGGTCGAATGGGCAAGGGCGGGGTGCGCGTTGAGTTCCAGCCACACGTCTACGCCAAAGTCGGCCAGAGCGCCGACGGCCGGGGCAAAACGCACCGGCTCGCGAATGCCCCGTGCCCAGTAAGCCGCATCGCACGACTCGCCAGCACAGCGATCGCCCGTCACGGTGCTGAAAAAAGGAATTTCGCCTGGCTGCGGTTTGAGATCGGCCAGCGCAGCCTCCAGCGCCTCCGACGCCGGCCGCATGAGCGGATGATGGAACGGATGATCCACCCTAACGAGTCGCGCGAACGCGTCTTGCGACTCCAGTTCGGCCGCCATCGCCTCGAGCGAAACGCGCGGACCCGAGAGCGTGATGGAGCGCGGCCCGTTGAAGGCGGAGATCGTCACGGTTGGATCGTGTCGCGCGATCAGCGCCAGGGCTTCATCCTCAGGCAATCCAACCGCGAGCATCGTCCCTTCTCCGCGGCCGCATGATTCCATTAGACGTGCTCGCAAAGCCACAATCCGCGCCGCTTCTTCAAGTGGAACGATTTCGGCGATGCACGCGGCAGCAATCTCGCCCACACTGTGGCCGACGATGGCTGCCGGTTGAACGCCCCAGGATTTCCAGAGCGCCGCGAGCGCTACCTGCATCGCAAAAATGGACGGCTGCCCAATCTCCGTCCGTGACATCTGCGACGTTTCTTCCGAGCGGCCGAGTTCTTCGAGAAGGGAGAAACTGGCCCAGGGAGAGAGCGCGGCGTCACATCGTTCTATCGTCTCGCGAAATACCGGCTCATTTTGCATCAAATCGCGACCCATTCCCCACCATTGCGGGCCCTGGCCGCTCATGATGAAGCCGATGCGCGGTGCTTGCTCTCTGCGGGCTGTGAAAGCCGTGCGGATTTTCGGGCCTTCTTCTTTCGTCGAAAACGCGTCGAGTTCCTCTATCAGTTCGGCCCAATTGGAAGTGACCAGTGTTAGCCGATGCGGGTGATGATTCCGCCGGGCGCCCAATGTGTAAGTGAGATCCGGCAGAACAGGCGAACTGCCATTGGCATTGGTGTGCTGCTTAACCCATGCGCTTAAGTTGGCCGCTGAACCCCGAAGTGATTTTTCCGAACGCGCAGAAAGCATTAGCGGCCACGGCCGACAACCTGGGATGGACAGAGATTTGTCTGGGTGATGCGGCGGAGGTTCAGCCAGAATGACGTGGGCGTTCGCCCCTCCGAATCCGAATGAGTTGACGCCCGCAATGCGCTCCGCCGTCCCATTCGGAAAAGGCTCGAGCTGGGTGGGCACGCGCAACTTTAGTTTCTCAAAATCAATGTGCGGACTCGGCTTCGAAAAATGGAGGCTCGGTGGAATCTGCCCGTGTTTAAGAATGAGCATCGCTTTGAGCAGCCCCGCAACGCCCGCAGCGGTTTCCAAATGGCCAAGATTGGTTTTTATGGAGCCGATGGGCAGCGGTGCATCGGCTGATCGATTGCCGCACAGAGCTTCTGCGAGAGCATGCGCTTCGATCGGATCCCCAACCGCTGTCCCAGTCCCGTGGGCTTCGACGAATCCGATCTCCTCGGGCGCGATCCCGGCATCTCTGCAAGCATCTTGCACCAGTCGTGTTTGCGCCTCCGGGCTGGGAACCATCATGCCGTTGGTGTGTCCATCTTGATTGATCGACGTCCCTAGAATCACACCCTGAACTGGATCGCCATCCGCGATCGCCCGCGAAAGCCGCTTGAGCAGTACCATGCCGGCGCCTTCGCCTCGCACAAATCCGCTGGCGGACGCGTCGAAGGCCGAACACCGGCCCTCGGGCGAGAGCATCGCAGCCTGCGAGAATCCAATAAATCCGCCGGGCGAAATCATGACGGTTACGCCGCCCGCCAAAGCGGCGTCTCCGCGCCCGGCCCAGATGTGCTCACATGCGGCATGGACAGCGGTGAGCGCAGACGAGCACGCCGTGTCCATCGCGACACTCGGGCCGCGTAGATTCAAGCAGTACGAAATTCGATTTGCGGCAATACTATGCGCGCTCCCTGTCGGCGTATGAGGGCCGATGCTGAAATGATCAAAACTGGTGCTTTGAAGTCCCTGGTAATCGTTATGCGATATACCGACGAAAACGCCAAGGTCGGTTCCGCGCTCGAAATCGAGGACGAGTCCGGCATCTTCGATCGCTTCCCAGGCAGTCTCGAGCAGAAGTCGATGTTGCGGATCTATGTAAGGAGCTTCCCGCGGCGAAATACCAAAGAATTGCGGATCAAATTGATCGATGGCGTCAATAAACCCGCCACGCAAGGCTATGGATTTTCCAGCCACGCCCGGCTCAGCATCATAATACCGCTTCACGTTCCAGCGATCCGGCGGCACTTCGACGACTCCCTCGCGAGCCTCGATGAGAAGCTTCCAAAGGGATTCCTTGGAACTCACGCCGCCGGGAAACCGGCAACCGACTCCAATAATCGCAATACGTTCTTTTTGCATGGTCGTGAGTTGCTCTGCAGGGCGGACTGATTAGCGCTGCCTGTGAGCAAGTCAAGGCAGCTACCGTCCTGGCGCGGGGTCATGACGTCAATGGACGGTAAGACATTCTCGTGTGTAACATCAATTCGTTTTTAACATGCCCAGCAGACGTTGCTTCACCTCTTTTTCTGGCCGCTGGCTTTGTTTGACTGTGTTGGCTAGGCGCTCATTCACAACTTTTTTCTTCGGTATCCTCTGCGATGCTAACAGCATGATGCTTTTCAGGGAATTTTTACCTCGCGTCAATCTCGCCCAAAGGCCCCCCCTAATAAGCAGGCAGAACCGTTAATCTAAACGAACGAAATCATGTGCGGCATCGCGGGAATAATCGACTTGGTTGGGCAGCGTCCGGCGCCGGAGGGTGCGGTGCAGCGAATGGCACGCGCGCTCTTTCATCGCGGTCCAGATGAAGAAGGTTTTCTCGAACAACCGGGGATCTCACTCGCTTCTCGACGGCTGAGTATTGTCGATCTGGCCGATGGCCAGCAGCCGATGACGAACGAAGACCGCAGTGTGTTCGTCGTCTTCAATGGCGAATTATTCGACTACGTCGAACGGCGCGAAGAACTCGTTAGGCAGGGCCATCGTTTTCGTACCCATTGCGATACCGAAATCATTCCGCACCTTTGGGAAGATTTTCACGAAGGGATGTGGGAGCGGCTGCGCGGCCAATTTGCCATCGCCTTGTGGGACCAGCGGCAGCGACAACTCCATCTCGGACGCGATCGGTTTGGCATCGCGCCGCTTTTTTGGAGCCGCCAGGGTGACTGGTTGCTTTTCGCGTCCGAGATAAAAGGCCTCCTCGCTTCAGGAATGGTTCCACCGCGACCCGACCGCAAGGGGCTCGATCACCTGTTCACCCTTGCCGCCATGCCGGGACCGAGGACTTGCTTCGAAGGAGTTCAACTGTTGCCGCCCGGGCATTGTTCGCGCATTACGCCGGGAAGTTCGAGCACAAGTGCACTAATTGCCGAACGCGCCTACTGGGAAATGGATTTCCCAGCGCAGGGTGAAGAAGAATGGGGAAACAATCCGAATGCGCTGGTGGATGAATTCGAGGGATTGCTCCTGCACGCCGTCGAAGAACGGCTGCGCGCGGACGTGCCGGTAGGCTCGTACCTTTCTGGTGGTGTCGATTCGAGCATGATCCTGGCCCTGGCCTGCCGTCTCAAAGGCCCCATGATCAACACTTACACAGTGCGAGTGAATGAGCCGGAGCTTGATGAACTGAGCGCCGCCAGCCTTTCGGCCCGGCACATCGGGGCGAAGCCGCCCATCGTACAGGAATACGGCGATCGCGAAGCGCTTGAGAGTTATCCCCGCCTGATTGAAGCCGCTGAAGCTCCGGTGATCGACACCTCCTGCGGTGCCTTGCTCAAGTTGGCCGAACGCGTTCATGCCAATGGCCAGAAAGTCGTTCTGACCGGCGAAGGCGCCGACGAGTGGCTCGTCGGTTATCCCTGGTACAAAGCGGCCAAGATCTTCGGATTTCTCGATGTCGTGCCGGGATTGAATCTGAGCTTCTGGGCAAAGAGCGCTTACCTGCGTCTGAATAAAGTACCGCATTTTTCTCGGGCATGGCGCGAGCGCGTGGAAGCTTCCGTCGGCGGGCCAAACGCCTGGATCGATTCCTACGGGTTACTCGCGATTTCGAAGTTGCGCTTCTATTCCGAGCAGATGCGCGAAATGATGAATGACAGCCACCCGTGGGGCGAACTGGGATTTCCGCTCGAAAAAGCGAAGCGCTGGGCACCGCTCAACCGCGGAATTTGGGTCGCTGCGCGCGTGCTATTGGCCGGCCATCTCTTGCAAGCCAAAGGTGACCGCGTGGCCATGCATTCCTCGGTCGAAGTTCGTTATCCGTTCCTGGACGAGGAGGTCTTTGATTTTACCGCCAAACTGCACCCACGCTGGAAACTGCGCGGATTCCACGATAAGTACCTGCTCCGTTTGCTGGCGGAGCGCTGGATTCCGAAATCCATCGCTCGACGAGGCAAGGTCATCTTTCGCGCGCCTCTCGACAGTTTTCACAAGGACCCGGAACCGCCATACATCGCGCAGCTTCTCAGCGAAGATTCGCTGCGCCGAACCGGTTACTTTGATCTCCACGAGGTCGCCCGCTGGCGGAAAGGTTTTCGGGAGCTGCGGGCCGGATCACTCCCTCGGCTTTCGGTGGAATTGGGTCTCGCGGCGGTCGTCGCCACCCAGCTCTGGCATCATCAGTTCATGGGTGGTGGTTTGGCCGACATGCCCGTGTGGTCCGGCTTCGCCAGGCCGGTGGCTGCCGATACGGTGCTTTCGGTTTAGCCAGACCGATCGATCGATTCTCGTAAGCTCACAGCTTCTGCAGCAGCTGCACTCCGACCTCTCTCATCTCCGGGTCATCCTTTTCTTTGTCAGGTATGGCCAGCCCTTTTTTAATGTATTTACGCGCGTCCTCTTTCCGTCCCATCTGGACGTAGACGTGCCCCAGTTCGATATAATGAATGAGACGGTTAGGATTAATTTCGATCGCCTTTAACAGACATTTCTCCGCCGCTTCGTTAGTCGTTACCGGCAAGCCGCCATAAAGCGCTTTGGCCAGAGCCCGTTTCACCCCGTTGACATCCGCCAGCACGCGGTTCCACCGCCCAAGAATATGCCACGCGTTATCGTTGGTCGGGTCCAGCTCGAGAGCGCGATCCACCGCCGCCTTGATCCGAGGCGCGGCATTCACCTGATCTTTGCTGCCCATGAACGGAAGCATTTTTCCATAGCTGATGGCGGGCGAGAGTTGTGCCTCAGCATTCTTCGGAGCGAGGCTCGCGGCGCGATTGGCGAACTCAAGCGACACCGCCCCGAGGCGAAGCTTTTCTTGTTTCGATGACGCGTCGGCCATCAAATGGCGGTACTGCCGCGCGATACGGACGAGAAGATCCACATTGTCCGGTTGGAGCTTGTTCGCGGGCAAATAGTCTTCCAGCGCTTCTTTGGCCAGGAGCCGTTTGTCGAATTCGTCGCCTTTCGCAATTAATTCATCAACGCCTTCTCCGCCGCCCACGCGATGAAGGGTATTGGCATTGCGCTTAGGCTCTTGTGCCTGCGTCGCCAAGCCAGAGAGACAAAGCACGACACATAATCCGTAAGCGGGGAGGCGATGATTCGCATTCATATCTACAGATAGCGTGGCTGGACCCAACGACCTGCTCGTTGCGATCCGGCGCTCGCGGCGAAACCGGTGCAGCTTCGGCCACGGATCTTCTAATCGAGTACACTGTACTTCGACCCACTGTCAAAATCCAGCTAGGGAAAATCACTGGTTTCCATTTCGTTTCGGCTGAAGAAAAGTCTCAAATGACAAGAAAGGGGACCCGACCTCGAAGACTCCGGGCTGCTCTCTGTATTACAGAAATGTTTATCGCATGGAAAGAGCGATTCGTTAGGCAACTAGTTTCACGACGTGGCCTAATGAAACATTGCGCGATTTTCACTCAGTAGTTTTTACGTTTAATCCGCTCGAGGTCGATTCTGGCGGGGTCTGAAATATATTGACGCCAGATCAAAAATTCGGCTTCATCGGTGCAATGAGAACAAAAACTTTTGGACTGATTTTGGCGGTTTGCTTTTTCAGCGTTGGCGCGTGCTTCGCCGATGCGTTTAAGGGGACATGGAAATTGGACGCGGCCAAATCGAGGCTTGGCAAAGACACGGGAAGAAACAACGTGGTTAACTACGAATTTGAGTTCCCTGGCTTAAGGACAAAGGTCCTGATCGATGGCGTTGATGCCAACGGTCATGCTTTCCACAGTGTGTGGGAGGGGAGATTCGACGGCAAAGAACGTCCCGTGAGTGGCGATCCGGCGTCGGACAGTCGTTCCTACACCAAAGTCAACGACAACACGTTGGACTTCACGGTCAAGAAAGCTGGCAAGGTTGTAGCGAGTGGGCGGATAGTCGTTGCTGCCGATGAAAAGACTCGCGCGGTCACCAGTTGGTCAACAAATTCAAAAGGCAAAAAAGTTAAAAGCATCGCAGTCTACGACCGGTCATAGGCGGGAAATCGCGCGCCGGAAAGGTATGCCGGCCTGACTTTTACTTCGCCTTTGCGATCGCGGCTCGCGCAGCGGATTCATGCGAATTCCCTGGGGGAATCGCTGTGGAGTCCATCCGTTACGGTGACGTAAACACTTCCAGAGTGCTTGGCGTTGCAGTTATGCTCGTTTTCAATCGCCTTAGCCAGTTTTTCAATACGCTTCGTCATTGTGCCCTAGGTTAGGAAATGTCCGATGTTTTGGTGGTCCGCTATCGGTGAGATGCGGGAAAGCGGCCGCCAAATGGACATTCTCTAGGGGGCCGAACTCGAGTTGACCGGCGCCGGAGATCAGGGTGACCGGATCCCGAAACTATGCTGACACTTGCCAAGTAGGCGTCGGGAAAATGGCCTGAGGAAAAGCCTTGGTGACCCCAATTACGAGGGTAAAGTGCCCGAAAATGCCGATGTGGCGGAATGGTAGACGCAACGGACTTAAAATGTATCCCACCGGTAGAACGTTGCCTAACGAATTGCCTTGGTAAAACTGCAATCTTAAAGCTGAGCTGCAAGAGGAGTTCGCCCGCGGCGCCTTTCAGCGCTTCCGCTCCGGTGGCGCGCCGGACCTCGCTTTCCGAAAGCCCGGTAGCATTGTAGCAGCGTAGCAATGCGGCACGGGATGGGAGAATGGCGGGAAGGGAATCGTGTTCTCTGTGCCACTGCTAAGGTTCTGCCTTCTTTTTCCGGGGATCGTCAGCAGGATTAATGAAGGTCACTCCCCCGGGGCCAGTAAAAGTCACTTGAACAATAACCTCCGTATCTTCCGTCCACGTATAATGCGCGTGCCCAGCCGGAAGCACGAACACACTCCCCGGACGCAGCTCGACCCCTTTACTTTTATCAAAGCTCTGCCCAAAAGAATTCCAGTAATTCCCGCTTAACACCGTCACCACTTCCGTATACGGATGCGTGTGCGGAGGCACCCTGTAGTGCGGCGGAAACTTCGTCCGCTGCACTATCGTCTCAGCCTTCATCGGGTCTCCGACTAAGATTACCGTCTGGGCACCCTTAAACACCGGATGCTCTTTCCAGACCAAGTCCTCCACCTTTACCATCTTCATCTCTTGCCCGAATCCACTTCTGACCAGCCCCAGCAGGGCTAAAACAATCAGTATCTGTTTCATGTTTTTATTTGGTTCGTCTGTCACAACCCCTCACAACAACCCCAAAAACATTCCAAGGGCAACGCCACGACCGCAAATTGCGTGAGAAAGGCTACACTTAGTATGGAAGGAAAAAAAGCGTGTAGCCGGGCAGCGATTACCACCCTTCCCCCTGTCTCCCGGAGCCCACAGCAGCCCAAGTCACAGGGGGGGTTAGCGGAACCGTGATTTGCCGCCACGCGCTCGCACGCGATTGATCGGACCGCACTGAGGCACTGAATCAACGACTGCGGGGTTATTCTACTGCCGGATGGCAAATGGAACCCGGCGGGCCGTTTGTCTGTTTTCCCAACATTAGCTCTCGGGGGTGTTAACTACGGCTGCAGCACTTGGCACATGTGTTGCATTTCTTGGCACGCAGGTTGCTAAAATGTCTAAGAAATTAACCAGAGATGAAGATGAAAACGGCTAGCGATCCTTCAACTAATTTTACCGTCCTTCTCGTTGACGACGACGACACATTTCGCAGACAGCTCGCGGAGTATTTGCGCGATGCTGGATTTCAAATCGTCGAAGCAAACTCGAGTTCGCAGGCCTGTGCATTGATTCGCGAACACAAGGTTTCACTCGTGGTCCTGGATTGGGATCTCCACAAAGTCCAGTCGTCCCCGGAAGATCCATCCACCGGCCTCAAAATTCTTCAGACCTGCCACGAAGTCGATTCGCTTCTGCCGGTTGTAGTGATCAGTGGTGAACAGTTCTTGGACCCTCGTGGCGATTCGATGGCGGCGGGCGCAGACTGCTTTCTGCAAAAGCCATTTTCACCGCAGCTCCTGAGCGAGCATTTGCGACGTTGGAAGGGCAGAGTGAAAGCTGAAAAGAACCCGTTCACCCAGCTCACAGCTGGCGTCATTGAAACAGCTGCCGAAGTCAAACGCGCATATGTGTGTGCCGTTGTCGAAAGGGTTGGCTCAGCTTTGCAGGCCGCCCGCAAGCTCGGTCTCAGCCGCCAAACGGTAGCCTCTTATCTTGCATCCGCACCGGCGGCCTAACCAATGGGCGAAGGGCGCTATATATGGAAGTAAACGTGAACCCAAAAAAGTGTCCGCAATGCGGGTTTGTTTTTGGAGGCGCGGTGGTTGTGTCCGATTTGTGTCCAAAGTGTCTGTTGAAACAAGCATTGAAAGGGCGACCGGCGGAGGACACCGAAACTTTATGGCCGCCTTCGGTTGAATTACTTGCCAAAGCGACGCACGGAAATGGAGTCGAACCAATCAAATTAATTGGCCAAGGAGGAATGGGAGCGGTCTATAAAGC
The DNA here is from genome assembly GCA_963817335.1 of uncultured Verrucomicrobiae bacterium. Classification (GTDB taxonomy): domain Bacteria; phylum Verrucomicrobiota; class Verrucomicrobiia; order Chthoniobacterales; family UBA10450; genus AV40. The sequence goes on from CAWFNX010000005.1 coordinate 1,646,403, forward strand.
GTGGCAATGGAATCCAAACCGCTTCGTTGCGTTGAAAGTCATGCCGCCGACGGCCGCCGATGGTGGCACCATCAACCAGCGTTTTCACCGTTTTAAACGTGAGGCGCGATTGCTGAAACAATTGAGTCATCCGAATGTAGTTACCGTCCACGATTTCGAATTAGCGGGTGATTTCGTCTATTTCACAATGGATCTTGTCGATGGCCGAACCTTGCGCGAGATGCTGAACAAATCCAGGCCATTGAGTCCCTCTTACGCCTTCACACTTTTTCTGCAATTGTGCAATGGATTGCGCTACGCCCATCAGAGTGGCGTCATCCATCGGGACATTAAGCCGGAGAACTTATTGGTGGATAAAGAAGGCGTTTTAAAGATTGTCGACTTTGGCCTTGCTAAGCTGAATGGCGGGGGTGCATCCACTAAGTGGCAAACCTTGGACAGTTGGCGAATGGGCACGCCGAATTACATGGCTCCAGAACAGGTCGAGGAACCGAAAGCAGTCGATTACCGGGCCGACATTTATTCGGCCGGCGTGGTTTTATATGAAATGCTGACCGGCGGACGACCGTTGGGTCTATTTCCGCCGCCGCCTTCTCAAACGGCTAAAGTTGACTCGTCGTGGGATGCGGTGTTGTTCAGAGCACTCGCATACGATGTGGCGCGTCGCTATCAGGACATGCGCGAATTCAAACGGGCCGTGGTAGCGGCGCTGTGCTGGGGTGATCTTGGCCACGGGTCAAAATCGTTTCCGAGATATGCCTGAAACCTATCGAAGGGCCGCATGACCGCGTCGTTTTCTCGGGACTATTTCCCCACCACACATTGGAGCCTCGTAATTAATGCGGGAAATTCTCAATCGTCCCGGGCCGAAAGTGCGTTGAATGAACTTTGCTCTCGTTATTGGTTTCCTTTATTCGCCTACGCGCGCCATCGCGGCAACGCGGACGCCGATGCCAAGGATTTGGTTCAAGGCTTCTTCAGCAGCCAGTTTCTGCAGACGAATTTTCTGCGGGACCTGAACAGTAAGAAGGGACGGTTCCGGGCCTTCTTGCTCGCGTGTTTCAAAAATTATTCGCGCAATGAATGGAAGCGGACTTGTTGCCAGAAACGCGGAGGCGGCGCGGACCATCTTCCGTTGGACTGGGCGACTGCCGATGAAAAATTTCAATCTCTTATGGCAGCGGAGACGCCGGAGAAAATGTATGACCGGGCTTGGGCCGTCACGCTGCTGGAGCAAGTCCTAGAGCTACTAGGCGAGGAAATGCAGGCCAAAGGGAAGGGCGAGCTGTTTGAGGAATTAAAACCTAGCCTCATGGTCGACCGGGCCGACTTTAGTTATGGAGACGCTGCCAACCGATTGAAACTGAGTGAAGAGGCTACGCGGCAAGCAGCAAAGCGCCTTCGTGAATACTATCAAAAATTGCTCCGTCAGGAGATTCTAAAAACGTGCGATCCGGCGGAAGTCGAACAGGAAATCCAGTTCCTTCTGAATGCGTTTTCAGATTGACGCAAACAATCGGTAGAAAAGCTAAAATAGTTCGTCACAGGCAGCGGCGAACGTTTCTGAGTTCAGTGAAGGAAACAATCATGAACTCAAAGAACAATACACAGACTTGCGTGCCACCACCATCTACCGATTTAGCCGGCAACTCCACGGACGCCAAGGAATCCAAGGCTGCAATCCCGCCGATGCTACAGGTGTTGTTGCTGGAGGACAATGTGGAGTTGGCGGAGTTGGTCCGTTTGATGTTTGAAATGTGGGGATTCCAACCCACGGTGGCCCATCTGGGCCGGGACGCCTCACGATTGCTTGAAGAGCAAGAATTCCGTTTGGTCGTGGTGGACATTGATTTGCCGGACACGACCGGATTTGAGGTAGTTGCTGGCGCATTGGCGCAAGGCTCGTTGCAGAATACCAAAATCATCTTCTTTTCGGGCGAACCCAGCGATGGTCGGGTGGCGATGGCCAGACAGTTTCCCGGCAGTGTCTTCGTTCCCAAACCGTTTGAAATGCAAAACCTGTTGGCACTTATCCAGAAATTGTTCACGAACGAACCGACAGCAATGTTACTGGCCGAAAATTCTGTTTATGAGTGAAAAACCGAATGCACCTGAACAGTCAACGCCATTGGGTTCAGCCGCACCCGATCTTGCTCAGATGGAGCGCGTGTTGAAACTGCGACAAGTTTTCGACAACCTGGATTCCCACGGGGCCGCCGGAGATGTTTCCCAATTCATCTCGGACAACGGATGTCTTACCAAAAATAGTAGAGTGCGATTATGACCACAAATCTTATTCTGTCCGGCCCATACTGCCACGAAAACCTGACCATGTTTTTCTTCCATGGACCGGAAAAAATTGACGGCGAGCGCTACATTTCTATGGGCGAAGCCTTCGCGAGGGAACAGGTCCGCGTCTACGAGACGGGCACAGTCGGTCAGTTGGAAGCCGAAAACCTTTCGGAAAAGTTCGACATTTTTGTGCAGGCCGGAGACGTCCTCAAAGGCGGCCGCCAGGATCGCACGATCGGGATCGACTTCATTATCCCGGCCAGATCGGGTCGTCTCCCGATCCCGGCTTTTTGCGTGGAGAGCGGTCGGTGGCACCGGCGTGGGAGGGAAGATGCTGCCCATTTTAGCGGTTCGACCCATTCCATTCATCTCAAAAGCATGCGGCTCGCCGCCAAAATGGCGCACGATCAAGCCGCCGTCTGGGAGGGTGTCTCACATAGTCAGGTGACGCTCGGTCACGCGCTAAACAAAGTGCTTCGGGCCGCGCCTTCCCCCACCAGTTACCAGCTGAGCGTCGAGGACCTCGATCTAAAAAAGAGAAAGAGCGACTTTGAAAATAAACTGCGAAAAATCCCGGAAAACTCGGGCGACATTCTTGGCTACGCCTTCTACGTCAACGGCCAACGCAACAGTGCCGACATTTATGGGTCGACCAAGCTGTTCCAGAAGCTTTGGGAGAAACTACTCGACGTCGCCATCCTGGAAGCGATCGGTGCAGGGAAAGAAAAGGGAAAGCCCCTGACCAAACGCGGCGCGCAGGAGTGGTTAAAGGAAGCCGGTCAATCGCGCCCCAAAGAAAGAAAGAACGCACCGCCGCGCACTTGTCTCACGGTTAAATCATATAAAGACGGGGTCGTCTTTGAAACCTTCGACGAAGCCCGGGGGGACGGCGCGCTTTTGCACACCAACATCATTCACAAAAACACAGCTCTAACGCACAGCAAGGAAGTTGATGAGAGATGACGGTGAACCGGCTAACAGGCTATAGAAACAATGCGAAGCGAGAAATTGCTTTACTCGTGAGCTACCGGCCCATCGTTGGGTATGAGACAGGGATTTACGAGGGCACATTGATTGTCGTCGCAGGAGAAAATAGAGTGACGCGTGGCGGGCACGCCGCCGAGGCGGCGTCTTATTGCCAGGCTCAAGAAATCATGCGCGCCGTTCGCAAGGGAACGCTTGATGATCTGGAGATTTTTTCATCGGTGGTCGGGCAAATCATTATTTACTCGGGGCTATACGCGCAAAAGGAAGCGCTCGAATTTGCTAGCGATTTGAAAGACAGGACAGGAAGGACTCCAGAACTAGCCATCTGCCAATGCGATCTGCCTTACAAAGTCGAATTCGTAGAAAAAATGGGTGTGGAAAAACTACTCGTGTCTGAATGCACGGGGAGCCGGACGATGGGAAGAATTGCGGACCATATCCTCGGTAAAACATTGATAGATCCGCGGACGCAGACTCCTTGCGGTTCGCCGCAAGAAGTTCTGAAAATGTTTCGCGCGCACGAACGGGCGAAAGGCAAGGAGCCCGATCAAAGTGGGTGAAGCAAGCAGGGAAGCGCGTAGCAGGCCGTAATTCGGCAAGTGGAAAGGGCAGTATGCGAGTCCGCGTAAAAAGGCAGTAGGAGGGCCCACAGGAAGCAGATTTGCCACCCTGCCGCCCTGTATCGCTTTTTCACTGTTTTTACGGTAGCCCAAATCCGGTCAGAACGGGTCAGGGAGCATTGGATTCCCTGATTCCCCGGCAGCAGGGAGTCAGGGAAGCGCCGGATGCTTCCTCTGGCATCAAGAGAGTCGAGGTCAGAAAGGGTCAGTGAAGCAGCGGTGCAGGGAAACAGCGCAAGATCAGAACCAACCGCCGCGACCTAACCGACGCTCCCGGTTAGTTGTAAGTTCCTCATTTTCAGCCCCCGCATTGAAAAATAACCGCCTAACCCTAACTTTGCCCATTATTGAAGCGAATACAGAATTTTGAAATTTAATTATTATATACAGGGTGGGGATTTCTGAAAAAATGGTTAGAAGGCTATGCCAGCGGCAACCGCCTGCGGAAGAACCGCTTACATCTAACTCAGCGATCAGTTAGAAGTCCTTGGACCGGAACACCGAGAGATCGACTAGAGAAATCCCAAGCCATTGGACCGCAAAACAACTGCGTTGCTTGCCTATGCTGCGTTCGCAAAAGGAACGATCTTTGCAGCGCGATTCTCAGGCACAATGTTCCAGTATGCCTTGGCGTCTTTAGGTTTCACTAACTCGCGATAATGTTGAAAGACGAGATGCGCACTTGTGTGTCCCATTTCCAAAGCGAGTTCCGCAACGCCAGCCTTTTTGAAGTGCGCAAGCGTAGTAACTGGCGAAGCTGTGCCGGAGTGCGTTATTCGGCCAATCTTCAATAGCGGCAGATTTTCGCGCTTTATCCAACAACTCGCGGTAATTGCGTGGTGTGACACGACCACTCGTCTTCTTATAAGGCCGCAGCCATAGTAGGAGATTCGGTTTGATTTTTACGAAGCGCCTGCGGGCACTCTTTGCCTTGCAGGCGGTTACTTCAATTAGGCGCGAGGCCAAGTCGATTTCCTTCCAATCGAGACGCTCAAGTTCTGCGCGCCGGAGCCCGGCGAAGGCACCGATGGCGATATAAGGCACGAGTTCTTCGGGAGCGTTCCGGAGTAAACGGGTGGTTTCGTCTACGGTCAGGATTCCCACAGCCGTCTCGACAACCTTCGCTTTGGCGCTTTTGACCACAGGATTGGCAGTGCAGTAGCCGCGATTGAGGGCGAAGTTGAACGCGACAATTAAGAGCCGTCTGAAATTGTTCCGGGTTGTCGGCGCTACCACTTTGCCTTGGCGAATCGTGAGACTACGCAGCCACTGGTCAATGTCCGCAGTCGTAATCTTCGCGACCGGTTTAGCATCGAACGCGACTGCGAAATGATGTAGCCGGTTTTTGAGGTCTTTAATATAGCGGGTGCTCGCTCCGTCCGCTGTTTTTGCACTGATCATTTCATCGACAAGCTGCTGAGCGGTGCAAGAACGATTGGTAGCGAGAAGATGCGGAAGGTAAAAGTTCACAGCATCGCGCAGGCTGGCCTTGAACGGGGCAAGCCTGTCGACACACTCCAAATACTCGGCCCGTTCCCTTAGGTTGAAGGAACTGCCTGTGATGCCGTAATTCCGCTGTTCGGCCAGTTTTTGCTTTAGAAATGTCTCAGCTTCGGTTTTCTGCCGGAAGGCTTGGCGATTGCGCCCTTTGGGAAATTTCGGCCACTGAACCTCATAGAATGTATTTCCCTCTATTATGATCTCTCTTATTTTGGTCGCAGTGGTTCTCATACCCGTTGCGGAAATGTCCGAATCGGCGCAAAACATCCGGTTTGGGTGTGCCGCACCGGGGAAGGGGCACTGGCCAAGGATGTGGTGGGCGGTCCAAAAACGGCTCGGTATTTGCCAAGTATTTGCCAAGTCCGAGGCGCGAACGGCTCGTGAGGAAAGGCCTTGGTATGGCTAATTACGAGGGTAAAGTGCCCGAAAATGCCGATGTGGCGAAATGGCAGACGCAACGGACTTAAAATCCGTTGGGCTTTAAACGGCCCGTGCCGGTTCGAGTCCGGCCATCGGCACTCCCAGGCGAAAAGCTGAAACACCGAAATGCTGAGACGTTGAAATGGCTACCGACCGACCGCTTTTCATTCCGTTGATTCTTGGGACTGCGCGCCAGGGTCGCGAAAGCGAGCACGCGGCCAAGTTTGTGTTCGAACGGACCAAGGCCCGCGCGGGAGTTGAAACGGAATTCATCGATGTCCGCACCCTGCCGATGAAGCTCGATGACGCCGGGGAACAAATGAAGGACCCAAAGTTCGCGGCCACCATCGAACGTTGTGACGGACTGATCATTGTGACTCCCGAATACAATCACAGTTTCCCGGGGCTGCTGAAACACGCGCTCGACATGTGCCTGAAGGAATACATCCATAAGGCCGTCGGGATTTGCGGCGTTTCGGCCGGCGTCATCGGCGGGGCTCGCGTGATCGAGTCTCTGCTTCCGGTGATGCGCGAGCTCGGCCTCGTCACGATCTTCGAGGACATGAACTTCGGCCGGATTGGCACTCTGTTCGACGAGCGCGGTCAGTTGCTTGATGAAAACTTCGTCCGGCGCGTCGACGGGTTCTTAAACGAACTCATCTGGATGTCGAAGGTCCTGCGTCACGGACGGGAATCGATTGCTCCAGTCTGATTCAGTCAGGTCCCATCCTCGACCTCCTGCGAGCCGCCAAATGTTGAATCATGCCGCCCTGCGGCAATCCGTAATCGGGCACACTATCGATGCACTAGCAGGAGCGTAATGTTTAGATACGACCCCGTGACTGGCTACGGCCCCCGGTGAGGAGGAGTAGGAGTCGGGGTCGGCGTCGGGCTAGCCGCCGCTGTTGCGGTAGGTGTCGGAGTCGAACTTGGTGCCGCGGTAGCAGTTGGCGTAGGGGTTGGACTCGGAGCGACCGTCGCGGTTGGAGTCGGGGTGGGAGTTGGCGTTGGGCTAACTACCGGCGTTGCCGTAGGCGTAGGAGTTGGGCTTGGACCGCACCCTGACCTGCCACAAGGAGTGGGCGTGGGCATCGGAGTCGGGCTGGCAGCCGCAGTCGGAGTTGGCGTAGGAGTCGGTGTCGGCGTGGGCGTTGGTGAAGGACTCGCTATCGGAGTGGGAGTAGGTGTTGGTGTCGGGCTGGCGGCAATCGTAGGTGTCGGAGTAGGACTCGGAGCCACCGTCGGCGTCGGAGTCGGGCTTGGCGCAATTGTGGGGGTTGGAGTTGGACTCGCTACCGGGGTAGCGGTTGGTGTAGGAGTTGGGCTTGGACCACAGCCTGACCTGCCACAAGGAGTTGGCGTGGGCGTTGGAGTCGGGCTGGCAACTGCAGTCGGTGTGGGCGTAGGAGTTGGCGTTGGCGAGGGACTCGCTATCGGAGTGGCAGTCGGTGTAGGCGTCGGGCTGGGTGCAACTGTTGGTGTCGGAGTAGGAGTCGGAGCGATGGTTGCGGTCGGAGTAGGTGTTGGAGTCGGACTACCTACCGGCGTAGGCGTCGGGCTCGGACCGCAGCCACCGCGTCCACACGGAGTAGGTGTTGGGGTAGGTGTCGGTGTCGGGGTAGGAGTAGGGGTTGGCGTTGGGGTAGGTGTCGGAGTGGGAGTCGGAGATGGCGACGATAAATTGTATGCTTCAATTAAAGTCTGAGTTACATCTCCTTGATTTACGGCCTTGGTGGAGAACGTTCCTACCGCCCAGCAATTTTCTCCGCCGGTGCATGTGACGCTGTTCAGGATGTTGGTTACCGCACTGACATTAGGAGAATCGACCACACTCCAAGCGGATCCATTCCAGTGCAGAACCTGCGTGGTCACCGGTCCAAACGGCCTAAAATAACCTACTGCCCAACAATCGGACGCAGTAGAGCAGGTTAGGCTGTCAAGAATAGGACTCGTCTTAGTCGTTGAAGGCGGAGGAACACCGGCCCAAGCACTGCCATCCCAGTGTTCAATTAGGGAACTGTATCCGCCAGAACTGGAATCGAATGAGTAACCCACGGCCCAACAATCTGATGTTGAATTGCATGTTACCCCCATAAGGTAGGTTGCGAGATTAGGGTTAGAACCCGTTTGCGAGACAATCGACCACGCCGTGCCGTTCCAATGCTCGATTAACGGTTGTGTAGTGTTCGAAATGTTACCGGCACTTCCGACCGCCCAACAGTCCATCGAAGCCGCACAACTTATGTTATTGAGAATATCAGATCCATTTGTGTTTACGCTTGGTGACGTGATAACGGACCATGAGAGTCCGTTCCAGTGCTCAGTGAGAGTTCCTGCCGCGGAGTTTGCCGCGTACCTTCCGACCGCCCAACAATCACTGGGCGAAATACAAGTTACACTCCGCAGCGAATCACCCTGCATGCCGGGAGTGTTTGGCGACGATATTATCGACCACGAAGTGCCGTTCCATTGCTCGATTAATGTGTTGCCCAATGAGGATCCGACAGCCCAGCAATTTGACGTGGAAGTGCACGTAACAGCATTGAGCTGATCCCGAGTTTGGGAGCCATCCGGTGAATCGGCGATGGACCAGGTGTTTGCGTCCCAGTGCTCGATTAGATTTTGGACGTAGCCAGTGATCGGGTTCGAGTATGACCCTACGGCCCAACAATCCGCTGAGGAATTGCATGCAATGCCGAAAAGATTATTTGGCTGGGCACCGTTATCGAAATTAGGAGTAGCGGGATGCTGCCAGGAATTTCCGTCCCAATATTCCGCCAGGGTTTGGAAGTTTCCAGGGAGCGACACAATCCATCCGGCGGCCATACACTGTCCCGAGGCGACGCAAGAAACTCCGGAAAGGGCTTTTGACTTCCCGTCCAATCCGAGAGGCGGAGGGATAATCGTCCAGGAATTTCCATCCCAATGTTCGATTAGCTCTAAACCCTGTGTTCCGACCGCCCAACAATTCGTGGATGAGACACAACTAACCGCACTAAGAGAATTGGAATTGTTAGTGCCTACGCTTGGAGCGTTTGCATTTGCCCAGTCCGTGCCGTTCCAGTGGGCAATGAGTGGCTGAGCCGTGTTGCTGTTATCGGCGAAATAGCCGACCGCCCAACAATCGACCGTAGAGGTGCAAGTTACTCCGCTGAAGTAATTGTTGGTTGAGGTGCTCGTGTTCGGTGATGAAACAATCGACCAGGTCGTTCCATTCCATTGCTCAATCAACGTTTGATAATGGCTGAATGTTTGATCGTCATAGTAACCGACCGCGAAGCATTCCGAGGCCGACGCACAACTAACTCCGGTTAATTGGTTGTTGAATGACGTCGTGTTTGGAGAATTAACAATTGTCCACGACGCGCCGTTCCAGAATTCAATCAAAGTCTGCCCGCTGCCGTGGTAACCAACCGCCCAACACTGCGACGTTGAAACGCACGTGACGCTGGACAGCACATTGTCTTCGTCGGCATTCGTATTTGGCGAACCGACGACTACCCAAGAGCTTCCGTCCCAATGCTCGGTCAGGGTTTGATAATCAGTGCCTGGACTAAAAGCATAACCGACAGCCCAGCAGTCTGAGCTCGAAACACAGTTCACCCCTGTGAGCACCCCAGAATCCAAATCGGGCGCGTCTGTGATCGTCCAAGAGTTACCATCCCAATGTTGAATCAACGTCTTATAGCTATATGGAGTATAGTGGCCAACCGCCCAACAATTGGACGACGACACACACGACACAGCGGAGAAAAAATTATCGAGGGGTTGCGTGTCTATATTCGGAGATGAAACGACTGACCAAGTGTTCGGTGCCGTTGCCGGCGTTGGTTGACTCGACAGACTGGCGCTAGCCACCATCGAATTTTTCGGACCCATTTGGGCATAAGACGCCACGATTGCCATAAATGCGGCAAGTGAGCAGAGAGCCAGGGCAGACGAGAGGCGGAGGTAGAGAAAACCTTTTTCGGAAACGCGATTGGATCGGTCAGGGCCCGGCTTTGAACTGGGGGTAAACATCGATATTCTTTAGGCAGGAGAGGTTAAGTGAATTGCACGCATCACCTGGATAGCAATTACGTGTAGGGCGGGGAAAGTAGATCATGGACGGATGCAGCCTGTCAAACGGTTCCTTCTGTTTCTAACGGTAATTTTACACCGCGGCGCGCAATGGTAGGTTTCGTCGCCGCTTTTGAACGAGCGCCCTGTGCCGACGGTCAGAAACTGCCGCTACAGAAGCCGCCAAATGGAGCAAAATCCACCGCCACCCACGTTTCCTTCCCCTGAGGAACTGAAGACGAAGATCACCGAGTTCATGAAACAGAACTTCGGCGATCACGTTTCGGTTGCGGCGTTTCCTGCCCCGGAACCGGCGGAGGCTGAGACGGAAGAAAAACCCGATCCCGCAGCTACCGCACAGAAATTTGAGTTCAATTTTTTGCCGCGCGATATCAAATCGCATCTCGATCGGTTCGTGATCAAGCAGGACGAAGCCAAGAAGGTGCTCTCGATCGCGGTCTGCGATCATTACAACCACGCGAAATATTTGCGCCAGCTCGAGAAAGAAAACCCAAAGGCCGCCGAACAACTCGAGTACACCAAACAAAACGTGATTCTGGTCGGTCCGACCGGCGTAGGAAAAACTTATCTGATCAAACACATCGCGGATTTGATCAAAGTGCCGTTCGTGAAAGCGGACGCGACGAAGTTCAGCGAAACCGGCTACGTTGGCGGCGATGTGGAAGATCTGGTGCGCGAACTGGTCCACAAAGCCAACGGCGATCTGAACCTCGCGCAGTTCGGAATCATTTACATTGATGAGATCGACAAAATTGCGTCCGCCGGAAATCTGATTGGCCGCGATGTGAGCGGACGCGGCGTGCAAACGACTCTGCTCAAATTAATGGAAGAAACCGAGGTGCCGGTCCGCAGCATGAACGATCTTCAAGCGCAATTGCAGGCCGCGTTCGAATTTCAGCGCAAAGGCAAGGCGAAGCGCGAGACCATCAACACCCGGCACATTCTTTTTGTCGTTAGCGGCGCGTTTGGAAAATTGAAAGAGCAAGTGGCGCGGCGGGTGCGTCAGGGACAGATCGGGTTCCGGGCGGATCCGGTGCAGGTGATGGATAACGAGCTGTTCCAGTACGTCACCACGAACGATTTTGTCGAGTACGGCTTCGAACCCGAGTTCATTGGGCGTTTGCCAGTGCGGGTGGTCTGTCTCGATCTCGACGCGGAAGATCTGTTCAAGATCATGAAATTTTCCGAGGGCAGTCTGCTACGCCAGTACGAGCGCGCCTTCCAGGCCTACGGAATCGGCATCAGTTTCGATGATGAAGCGCTGCGCCTGATCGCCGAAGCGGCCGCGGTGGAAAAGACCGGTGCTCGCGGATTGCTCACCGTTTTTGAGAAGCTTTTTCGCGATTACAAATACCATCTGGCGGGTTCGGGTTTGAGTCAGTTGCGAGTGACGGCTGAGCTGGTGCGGGAGCCGAAGCGGGTGCTGGATCGACTGATGGCCGAAGGCGAAAAGCACGAAGCTAAAGTGCTGGAGGACACGGTCCGACAGTGGGCTACGGCCTTTGGCAGGGACCACGGTATCGAAATTGTTTTTGACGATTCCGCAGTACGGCGTTTGGTGGAACGCGCCCACAGCGAGCGAATGACCATGAGCGATCTCTGCTCCCATCTATTCAAGGATTACCAGTTTGGTTTGAACCTGGTGAAAAAGAACACCGGGCGCTCCAAATTCAGCCTGGGGGCGGAGGCGGTGGACGCGCCAGACAGATGCTTGAGTGAATTGGTTGTGCAATCGTACTATCCCGGTTCGCCCTCAATGGTAAAACCCTGATTCCATTTCATGAAACGCCCGCTGATAGCGACTTTGGCCATTGGAATTTTTGTAGTGGTGGCGGTGAGCGTTTTGCAACTGGTTCCGCAGGTCGCGCAATTCGAATCGCGGGCCGCGGACGGCATCTCCTCCTACGCCTCCGCTAGTCGAGTCGTGCCGAAGCAGTGGCAATACGTGTTTATGGCGATCCTGGCTTTCGGGATGGCGGCATTGACGGTAACGACCCTGCGTCGAGGCCGAATCGGATTGCTTGTGGTCGGACTCTTGGTTGAACTCGTCGCAGTCACGTGGATTTGCGGACTTTACCGGGTCTTTTTCCAACCATTTCCATCGATGTTCGCGGTCGCGCTTGCCTATGTCGCGGCGGATCGTTACATGGCAATTACGCAGCGGGGTCGATCTGTAACTGCGCGCGCGTTTTTTACCGATCGGTTGTCGAGGGAACAGCTTCAGCGGGTCATTTCGGGCGACATCCCGTTTGATCCGGAAGCGAAGACTTACGAAACCACGGTGGTGGTTTGCGACGTCGCGAACAAATACGATCTGGCAGACGACTGTGAGCCGCCAGAATTCGGTAGACTCACCGAAGAATTTATCTGCCGCGCGACGGATATTTTCACCAACGCCGGCGCTTACATTCAGACCGCCGATGCCGAAGGCGTAGTCGCGCTGTTTGGTTTTCCCGAAATCGATGCCCACCATGGAGACAAAGCGGTGCGCGTCGCGCTGGATGTGATCGATCAATTTCGTCAGGCCCGTCTCACCAATGGCAACGCGAAATGTGATGTGCACGTCGGGGTCAGCTCCGGGACGATGGTCGTGGCGCCGCTTCAAAACGGCGATCGTCCGGGATTAATCACCAGCGGCGAGCCGGTCGAACTCGCCCGGCGTTTTTGCGTGGCGAACCGGTTCTATGGTTCACGTGTCCTGATTGGGCCACGAACATTCGAACTTGCGAGCCGGTACATTGTCGCTCGGCCTATCGATTTTCTGAGCGGGGTGAATTCGCGCGAGCGACACGAGATTTACGAACCGCTCTGGCCGGCGGCGGAAGCAAAGCCGGAACAACTCGCCCGGCGCGACTGTTTCTGGAACGGCGTGGTGTTCTATCGAGAGAAGCGCTGGGCCGAGGCTTACTCGGAATTTCAAAAGGCGCGCGGGCCTAACGAGGAAGAAGACGCGCCGTTGCAATTGTATCTCCGCCGGCTGGAGCCGCTCGCGCTTCATCTCGCTGAAGTGCCGATGCGGCCAGTGTAGCAGTCGACGGCGCCCAAGGTGCGAGTCGCACGAGCCTTCACCCTGGCGATATGAGAAAAACGGAATATCCACCGGCGCTGCGCGATTTAGTCGCGCAACTTCGACAAATGCCCGGGGTCGGTCCGCGCTCGGCGGAACGGATTGCCCTCTGGATGGTGCAAGCGCGTGGCGATCAGCCCGAGCAAATCGCACGCGCTATTTCCGAAACCCGAAAGGGAATCCATCCCTGCAAGCTCTGCGGTTACTTTACTACCAACGAACTCTGCGATATCTGCTCGGATTCGTCGCGTGCAGTTGAGCTCCTTTGCGTGGTCGAGCAACCGACCGACATTTTGCCATTGGAAAAAACCGGCGCTTTCCGGGGCCGATATCACTCGTTAGGCGGCCGGATTTCGCCGCTCGATCACATCGGACCGGAAGATTTGCGAATCAAAGAGCTCCTTGAGCGGATCGAGAAGGAAAGATTCAGCGAAATCATTTTTGCGCTGGCGGCTGACGTTGAAGGCGAGGCGACGACAAACTATCTGGTCGATCTTTTGAAGAACAAGGGGATCGCACTGACGCGGATCGCCCGCGGCCTGCCGGCGGGCGCAGCGTTGGAATCTGCGGACGATCTCACCTTGCAGCAAGCGATGTCGGGTCGAACGAAGTTGTAGGTGTAGGCCGTGTTTCGAAAGTAGCCCAGCGTTTCAACGCTGGGGTTTTAAAGGGAAAGCGACGTCGAAGTCCGGCCGGACGAAAGAAGCGTTCTGCCGTCCCTTGCGGCACTTCTGGCGTTATTAAAACAATAAACCCAGCACTGAAGTAGTGCGGGGTTACTGTCGTAACGTGGCGCTCATCGCGCGTCGCCTTTGGGGAACATCACCTTCTCCGGTGCGGCGTTGAGCGCGGCGAGAAGTTTTGGAATTAACCGCGACTTGATGGTGCCCGCTTCGCGCGGAGAAACCAGATAGCGGACAATCGCATCGATCCAGGTCACTTCGTCCACGCGAAAAATGACCCGCGGATGTTCGCGCACCTCGAGTTCGTCTACTGGCGTTCGCGCCAGCAAATCACGGTACACGCTAATGCGCTTGATCATTTCCTGTCCGATTTCTTCGGTCACAACGCGTTGCATCGTTTCGCTGACAAATTTTAAATCACTTTGATAGGCAATCTGAAATTTTATTTCATTCCAGATATAAGGAAAAAGCGGCCAGGAATAATTCCAGACGATTTCGTCGAGAACTTTCTCGTTCGGAAAACGAATTACGCGGCCACTCGGGTGATCTCCGGAGATGTATTGCCCGCCAAATTCCCACAAAGTCGTGTCGAGATAACCGACATCGATCACGTCCCCAGTTGCGTCGCCGATTTTTATGCGATCACCGACCCGAAATGGTTGTCGTACTAAAATGTAAATCCACGCGATAAAACTTTTGGCCGGCGTTTGCACCGCCAGACCGACGATAATGGATCCGATTCCGAGCGCGGTGAGGGCGCCGTACCAATTCACAAAGACGACCGAGACGGCGATGACAGCGATCAACACTCCCGAGACTAAAAGAACGATCCGGCGAAGGGTGTAGCGCGTGACCGTATCGTCGAGACGTCCGATTGCGTAAACACGAACAGCTTTGGCGGCCGCCAGTACTATAATAACTAGGGCTGCCCCTCGAATGAAGCGATAAGCCAACTCGACCTCCGTTTCGGGCAGCGGTATGAACTTTGATCCGACCAGGTAGTAGAAGACAGCGCAACCAATTAGAAAAAGCGCATGAGTGACGAACCAAAATTTGTCGGTCGCCGCAGCTTTTACTTTTTTGGCCGGCTCTTTCTCACCGGTTCTCCGAAGTTCTTTTTTAACTTCAGGGCGTCGCTCAATTTCGTGTGCGGTTTCTGCCTCTGGCATCAATATTAAATCGCACGCGGAGACAGTCTTGCGCGTCGATCTCACGTAGATGCTGTAGAGGCAGCCATGCCGGCTGCATTTGCTAGCGCGCTGCAGCCGGCACGGCCGCCACTACAGTTTCTTCGTCAGGCCGTTTCCAGCCAGGCGCGCAAGACTTCGGCGACACTCCATGCCTGGGCGATGCAACCGCCGGCGTGGTGCGGTTCGCGCGCATCGAAGACTTCGCTGATCGTGCCAATGCCGTTGTCACCCAAATGCACCGGAAAGGTTTCAAGAAATTTGCGCGCGGCGGAGCGATCGTGCGGATGCACTTTGAGCCAGGAATCTACGAAAGGTCCAATCAACCACGCCCAAACTGTGCCCTGATGATATGCGCCGTCGCGGGACCGAAGGTCGCCGGCGTAGATCGGTTTGTAATCGGGACTCTCAGGCGAAAGCGTGCGCAAACCGACCGACGTGACCAATTCTTTCTCCACGACTTCCACAACGGATTTCCAATGCACTGCATCGAGGACCGGATGATCGAGCGAGATGGCGAACAATTGGTTTGGCCGGCATGACGCGTCGAAAGTGTCAGGTTTACCGTCACAATCGACAACGTCGTAAAGATAACCGGCCTTTGAATCCCAAAATCGATTGTTAAATGAAATGCGCGCCCGCTCAGCATGGGTGTTGTAGGTTTTCGCAGAAGCTTCGTCGCCATTCTCGCGCAACCAATTCGCCAGCAGACAGAGAGCGTTGTACCAAAGTGCGTTGATCTCCACTGCTTTGCCCCTCCGCGGAGTGACAACCCAATCACCCATCTTCGCGTCCATCCAGGTGAGTTGATAACCTTCCTGACCTTGCGCGAGCAGGCCATCGCTGGGATCAACGTGAATGTTGAATCGGGTTCCGCGCAAATGATGTTCCGCAATGTCGATCAACGTCGGCAATAGAAATTTCAGGGTGTTGAAATCTCTTGTGTATTGGAGGTAGCGCCCGAGCGCGTGAAAAAACCACAGCGTCGCATCGGCAGTGTGATAGACACCTTCCTTGGCGCCATCGGGAAACATGTTCGGAATCAAACCATCACGAACATAACGCGCGAAGGTGCGCAGAATGTAACCGGCCTCGAGCAATCGGCCCGTGATCAAGGTCAGGCCTTCGAGACTGATCATCGTGTCGCGGCCCCAGTCAGTGAACCAGTGATAGCCGGCGATAACGGTACGGACTTCGTCGCCAGCAGCATGCGCGCGGGCCGCTTCTTCGAATCGCCCCTCGGGAGTAATCACGAATTGGTCCGCCGCAAAAACCAGTTCCGCCGGAAAACTCTGGCGCACCTTTGGGCTCGCGCCGTGAAGCAAGCGAGCGCGGCGCTGGCGCTCCGCCGCCAGAACGTCTTCCGGGCCCAATACATCGATGATTTCCCACGGCTCGGTGGAAGCGACTAACGTCGCCGTGCTTTGCTCGGTCAAATCGACGCGAAAGTATCCAGGGCTCCAGAGTTCGCCTTCGAAAGAATAGCCGCGTTGCTGCTCAATTCGATAAACGACTTGAGGAATTTTCGTGGGAGCAATCGTGAACGCAGCTTCCCGGCCGTGCAGTCGCATCCGAAGCGGTGGCAGTTTGCGGCGCGCGGCCGCGATTTCGTAACGACCATCAATGGCGGTGAGTTTGTAAGGCGCGGCCAGGTCCGAATCGACCGGGGCTTCATGATGCCGAAAATGAAAAGCAGGGCGCAATTCAAGTCGCGGCGGCTTTCCTTTTGAGAGGACCTGGTAGCTGACATGAACTGTGTTCTGCAAGTGAGGCAGCAGTACGCGTTTCTCAACCACGACGTCGCGAACGTGATAAGTCCAGACGGGGAGTCCATCCTCCATTCGGAACTCCGCTAAATAATCCGCGCTTTTCAAATCGAGCTGGCCGCCGGCGCGCTCCTCCGCGCCGAGCGAAATAACGTCATCGTCACTGAAGCGGAGAAATTCCGATACGTGATTCCACATTACGATCCGACCGAGAGGCGCCGGCAAAGCGGCGATGAGCAATCCATGGTAGCGACGCGTGACTGCGCCGGAAACAGTGCCGGATGCATAACCGCCGAGTCCATTGGTTACCAACCATTCCCGAGTTAGCAAAACCTCGCGGGACATCTTCTTTCCATCCCACGGCATCGCGCGGACGATCGGCTGATGCGTTTCAAATTGTTTGTTCATCGATTGCAAATCGGATCAGCCCCATTTTCTCCACTTGGGCTGCTTCCTCGGCTCTTTCTCTGGCACCAATCGGAGAGCTACAGTCGCTTCCGCTGGTAATGTCCAGTTGTCCTGGGTTGCGACGGCGGCGGTCCCAGATCCGCCGTAGCGCGCGGATTCGCTCGACCAAAGAATCTCCCATTCCAAACCAAGTGGCGGTGCGAGCAGGGGCTCGGGAATTGGATTGAGTTTGCGGAGTTCGCCAAAGTTAACCACCAGCAGTCGATCATCTTTCTGGCCGTCACTGAAAAAACGGAGAATAAAACTCGATGGTCCCAGCACCGCGCCATCCACACCATTCGGTTTCTGTTCGCGAAAACGCGAATCTTCGCGGCGCAATCGCAAGAGATCGATATGCAAATCATAAAGCTCCTGATTTTTTTGGCGTTCGGAGAAATCGAGCTTGCAACTGACGAATGAGATTGGGTCGGAAGGGACCGGCAGGCGTTCCTGCACTTCTTTGGTGGCCAAAGAGGGAAATTGCGACAGAAAAGCGAAACGTCCTTTGCGAATCGCTTCGCGCATGGGGCCATCCCCGACGTCAGTGAAAAACACGAACGGGGTGGAAGCGCCAAATTCCTCGCCTTGGAAAAGCAGCGGCGTCCACGGACCGAGCACAAGCAGTGCAGTCATCGCGCGGTAGCGGCCGGGTGAGCTTTGAAACCGGAGCCGTTCGCCAGTTGCGGTGTTCGAAACTTGATCATGGTTCTCAATAAAGGCGACAAATGCGTACGGGGGTGAACCGAATGTGGTGCTGCCCCGTGGAGCTTCCTGCCAAAAATAAGGTTGTCCTTGAAACAAATAGCCGTACTTGGCCGCGGAAATAAATTCCTGCGGAGTGCCAAGATAATCGGTGTAGTAGGCTTCCCGCCTCCCGGTGAGCGCGACCGCGGCGCTATGATGGAAATCGTCGTTCCAAACCGCATCGAGATCGTCACCGCCTTCGCTACGCGGCCGTACGAGTTTGATGACCTGCCGCTCGTTTTCCGCGATCAAAATAATCGATCGCGGCGAAGCGGCTTCGCGAGCGGCGCGGCCAACCGCGCCGATGATGTATTCGTCGGACTTATCATGAATCGCGTCGGTGGCATCGAAACGAAAACCATCGAAATGGAATTCGTCGATCCAGTAACGGCCGTTGGTGACGTAAAATTCCCGGACCGGCGCCGAGTTAGGTCCATCGAAGTTAATTGAATCGCCCCAGTCGGTCTCCTTTTCGCGAATCAGATAATCATTCGAGTAAGCAGCAAGATAATTCCCGTCCGGCCCGAAGTGGTTGTAGACGACATCGAGAATTACGGCCAGGCCTAACGAATGCGCTTTATCGATAAACTGCCGCAAATCGTCCGGGGTTCCGTACAAATGGGACGGCGCAAAAAGATCGACCCCATCGTAGCCCCATCCGAAATTTCCGGGAAAATCTGCGATCGGCATCATTTCAACAACGGTAATTCCGACCCGCGCCAGTTCGGCGAGTTGTTCGGCCGCGGCTCGCCATGTTCCCTCCTTTGTGAAAGTGCCGATATGCATCTCGTAAATCACCTGGCCTTTCATTTTTACGCCAGGCCAGCCTGAATCCGTCCATTTGAATTGGGTCGGATCGACAACGCAGGACGATCCGTGCGGTCCATAGGGTTGGAAGCGTGACGCGGGGTCGGGATGGAAATGTTCTGCTTGGTTTACCTGGAAACGATAAAGCGCGCCCGCACCGACATTCGCGCTTCCTGAAAAATAGCCGTCGTCCTCGCGTTCAAGTGGCTGAAAAGATCGCTTCGCGTTTCGCTCGGCGCTCTCTTCCAAAACCAGATCCACCGTGTTGGCCTTAGGCGCCCACAGGCGAAAATGGGTCTCATTGGCGCCGACCAACTCCGCACCAATCGGGTAACGACGTTTCGATTTCACTTGTGTATTTCGCGTTTCAACATCCTGCCGGTTCGTTTCACTTCGCATTGCCGCCAATTTCCACGCAACACGCGAGTGCGGTTTAAAGCAACATATCATCCGGACCGAACTGGCGACGGAAGAGAACGCTTGATTGTGCGGAGGCGACGGATTCAAATCGAAACATGAACGGCGACGGCCCGAGAATCGAGATCGTCAAATCGTTTGAGGAAGGGTTCGAGATGATGAAGAAGATTCTGTTTCAGCCCTTCGACGCGAAAAAGTGGTTCGTGATCGGGTTTGCGGCGTGGCTTTCAAACTTGGGTAGCGGCAGTAATTACAATTTCAATCTTCGAGGCAATGATTGGAAAGACTTTCCTGGCGCTCGAGACCTCCGGGAAACGATCAACCAAATTCCACATTCGCTTTTGATTTTCGGCGTCGTTGCGTTTATCGCCCTGATTCTGGTGCTGATTCTCCTGTTTGCCTGGTTGCGAGCGCGTGGCCGATTTATGTTTGTTGATTGCGTCGTGAAAAATCGCGGGGTAATCAAACAGCCGTGGCGCGAATTTCGACGGCAAGGGAACAGCTACTTTTTATTCGCATTGCTCGTGGGTGTGATGATGACAATCGTTCTCACAGCAACGGCACTGCCGTTCCTATGGCCCATTATTCGCCGCGGTGCACGACCGCATTTGCACGACGTCTATCTGATCTGCATGATCGCACTATGGGCGGCGGGGTTGGCGTTATTGGTTATAGCATGGTCGTTAATCTCCCATTTCATGATCGCGATCATGTATCGGCGCCGTTGTTTGGCCCGTGAAGGCTTTCGGGCTGCGCTGTCACTCATCTGCAATTACCCCGGCGAGATCACGCTTTATTGTTTGTTTTGGATCGCGCTGACCATAGGAGCGGGTATGGCTTCGTGTCTCGTGATCGTATCGACTTGTTGTATCGCGCTGCTTCCATACATCGGGACGGTAATCATGCTGCCGATCTTTGTTGTCCTACGCGCATTCGGGCTTTGTTTTATCCGGCAATTCGGACCGGACTACGATGTTTGGGCCGGAAACGTCGAACCGCCGCCGGTTGTTTCGCCGACACCGCCGCCGCTCCCGAGTTAATTTTTACAGCTCGGTCGACGCCCAGAATTTTCGGAATGCGCTGGGCCAGGTCCGGTTGATCACGCTCTCGCGAGCGTGGCCGCCCATTCGCTTGCGCCGATCTGAATCCAAAACCAGTTCGCGAATGGCGCGGGTGAGATCGTCGGCGTCGTGGGATTTTGTGATCAAACCGTTTTGATTCTCCTCAACGAGCTCCTTTGGTCCGCCGGAATCCGACACCACAACCGGAACCCCTGACGCCTGCGCTTCAATGATGACATTGCCGAATGTGTCGGTCGTGCTCGGGAAAACGAAAATGTCGGCCGAGGCATAAGCCGCGGCGAGTTCTTTTCCAGTGAGATAACCGGTAAAAAACGCTTCCGGCAAAGATTCGTGGAGCGCTTCAGAGTACGGTCCATGGCCAACGATGAATAGTTGGATCGACAATCCTTCTTTGCGTAAACGCCGATAAGCTTCGACCAACAGATCGAGATCTTTTTCTCGCGACACCCGCCCGACGTAGAGCAATCTGACTTGCCCGTTGGTGGCGCCAAACTTTTCGAAGAACGCCGGATTGCGCCGGGTTGGATGAAACAGTTCGGTGTCGAGGCCGCGTGGAAGAATTTTTAACTTCCCGGGATCGAGACCGCGCTTGATCCAGCTCTGGCGGTATTCCTCCGAGTTGACGAACACGGTGTCGAGCTGGCCGTAAAACCAGTGCATGAACCGCCAGGTTACGCTCTCCAGGAAACTGTCTTCGGTCAGGATCCGGACGTATTGCGGAAAATCGGTGTGATAAATTCCGCTGGTCTGAAGGTTGAGCATCTTGGCCGCAAGCAGCGCGGTCAATCCGATCGGCCCGGGCGTGCTGATGATGACTTCGCTGAATCGCTCGCGTTGGATGTAGTCGAGCATTTGCAAAATCGGTGGGAAACTCAGTTTCTGTAGCTCATACTCGGGCAATTCGAACTCGCCGATCGGTTTGAAATTCTTGATTGGAATATCGTCGACGCTGAGTTCGGCACGTGAAGTGACCACGATTAATTCTTTTCCGGCAGCGGCCCCGGCCGCGGTCATCTTGCGAATCGTAGTCGCGACGCCGTTGACGTCTTCGAGCGTATCGGTGAACCAGGCGCGCTTGTTGTTTTGCAACGCCTCCGGAATTTTGCCGGTTAGTTCCCGAAAAACGCTACGCAACCACTTCCGGGACGGCGCCTGGCTGTGAAACCCGTAGATGTATGGCGCGAGCACGACAAGGATCGGCGCGATCGCGGTCAATGCCTGCATGCTTTCGAGCATGTTTCCGGCGGTGAGTTGTTGAATGAACTTTTGGAAAAACCGAAAGGCCAGCTGCTCCGCGACCATGTTTGCCATCATGAATGTGCGTCGCTCTGGTTCAACGCCTCCCTCTTGTTCGGCCGCATCCTTCGCTTTTGCCTGCGCATCCTGGAACTGACTCGATAATTCTTTCCACAGCGACATGTTCGCCGGCTTCATCAGATCGAAAAGTTTTCCGGACACGACGCCTTGCGCGAAAACCGTCGCCTTGTCCTTCAGCGTCAGTTCGGTCGGATCTCGACCTTCCATGAAGCGCGAAAACATTTGCTCCACCAAGGCCGCACTCGGTCCGAGCTTTTCATGGAACCGGTCCTGAATAAAACAGCCGAGCGTGTTGTAGAATCCGTGGGAAAGGGCGAGGGGAGTTCCGCCGTGGCCGTGGACCTTGCAATTGCCGGCCCGAATGTGATCCAGGAATTTTTCTACCGAATTCGCCCGCGGCGTCTCGCTGTAGGCCGAAGCGATAAACCGACCGCCGTGATCGTCGGATCCAGCGATAAAAATCTTCCGCCACGGTTCGCGGTGAGTCGGGGCCAGGTTATGCCGTTGCGCAAGCTCGTCGATTTTTTGCGGGGTCAGCGATCCAAAAAGCTGTTGAGCGAGCTCGCTCAGGAGCGCATCGCGCAAACCGTTGATTCCCTCAAAATGTTTGAAGAGCAAAATCAGTCGCTCGAGATGGGTCGCTTCCAACTTGCCATTGATGCTGTAGAGGGGATGGGCGACGGCGTGGGCGATGTTTGCTCCGGCCAGATAGCGTTGCAGAGAAAAAATGTTGTCGCGGACTATAACGATATCCGCGTGCTGTTGTTCGGTGATTCCCCAAACCAGAAGGTGAATCTTGCAGGGGTCCTGCGGAAAATGGGTCGTGACTTGCTCGCTAATGAAAGTGTTGGGCAGGTCGCGAATCTGCAGGCAGCCGTCGATTGTGTCGTGGTCGGTGATGGTGACGAAGTCCATCCCGTGCTCGACCAGTTGTCGATGTAGCTCGCGCGGATCGGAGTAGCTGTCCGGAAAGTCCAGGCGCCGGAAAAGCCATTCCTCTGAGCGCGCACTGAAGCGGGAATGAATGTGAAGGTCACATTTGCTCATATATATCTAGAGCGACCGCTTGATCCGTTGCTCGGCGATCCAGTCCTGATAGGTGATCGGTGTTCGAACAGGAGCCATCGCATTTACAAGATCGACAATCTGGCGCCAAATGGCCGGATGCGAATAATCTGGAGGATGAATGCCTAAACGCATCAGCGATTTGTCTCTCAACGCCTGGCTCAGGGCTGCGTTCCAAGCCAGGCTGGTCGCTCGACGCCACCCATTTCGAACGCTGTAAACCAGTGACCGGGCCGGAAAAACATTGCCCGAGCGCAGATCGACGACATTGCGCAGATGAGTGGTGTATTCCATTTCGGCGTCGCGGGCCGCGCGCAGTCCTTGATCGCTCAACAACCAGGCCGGCGCGACAAACCCGCGCGGTTTAAACCCCGCTGCGAGAAATTCGCCGCGAGCGTTGGTGATTCGTCTAAAAGCTTCGTCGTAATCGAGATCGTAGAATTCGCCTTCGCCCTGGGTGTAAAACTGCGTAATAAACTTGTCAGCGACAGTTTCGCGAGCCGCTTTCGGTCGCTCATGAAAATATCCATGAATGACGATTTCGTGACCGCCACCCTCTAACTGACGCAGCCAGGAAACAAATTCCCGATCCTGCATCGACGCGCCTCGATGATGGTAATCGGGTACCACAAGAAGTGAGCAATGGTGAACGCCTTTTTGCGCGAGCTCCGAAAGGATCTTGCTGACGATCGACTGTGTCGCCGGCGCGACGTCGTGAATTGAAACGATCAGGAAATCTTTGGTCGCGCTGGCTGTCGCGACGACGGGCAAAAACTGCGTGGCCGCAACCGAGGTCATTGGAGCAAATTTTCGACCCCGTCACGCCTTTCAACAAGGGCAAAGGTTGGCCGCTCCGGGGCGGTGGTCTGTAGGGGAAGCAGTTTGCTTCCCTTTTTAATTAAGAATGGGACGCTAACAGCGTCCCCTACAGGCTACGATCCACCCATTTTTAGGATTAACCGAAACGCGGATTCGGTCAGCGGCATTACCGACAACCGGGATTGTCGAACCAGCGCGATATTTTTGAGCTGCGGCTTGGCTTTGATCTCGGCCAGGGTGACCGGCCGCGGCAATTTTTTGACGGGGGCGAGGTCAACCGCGCTCCAATCTTCGTCTTTCGCGGTCGGATCCTTGTATGCGGTCCGAGTCACTTTCGCTTTTCCCACGACGGCTTTGTCCTCCCCGCTGTGATAAAAAAGAACGTGATCGCCTTTCGACATGCGACGCAAATTATTCCGCGCGGCAAAATTGCGCACTCCAGTCCAACTTGTGCCGCCGTCTCCGACAAAGTCAGTCCACGAGTAATCGGAGGGTTCCTGTTTCACCAGCCAGTACGATTTCATCAGGCGACAACCTAACGAATTCTGATCGCAATCAAGGTGGATCGAGCTCTCCGAGCTCGATGGCAAATTGGATGCGTGGCCCACATCTATCCATTAACGCGCTCGGAGATCGCGTTCCACCATTCGACAATTGTCGATCTTTGTTTGAAGATCGACGTCGTGGCACCTCTACCATTCATCACCTTTGAAGGATCGGAAGGCTGTGGGAAATCGACCCAGGTGAAACGCTTGACCGCCCGGCTCGAGAAGGCAGGCGTGCGGTGTCTGATTACCCGCGAACCCGGTGGCACCGCGATTGGCGAATCGATCCGCGAACTTTTACAATTTGCGCCTCAAAGCGCGAGCATGACGCCTGAGACCGAGGTGCTTCTCTTCGAAGCCAGCCGCGCTCAACTGGTCCGAGAAGTGATCAAGCCAGCGTTGAAAAGCGGAATCTGCGTCATCGCCGATCGTTTCTTCGATTCGACCACGGTATATCAAGGCGTGGCTCGCAAGCTGGACGTGAAAATGATCAGGGAGCTGAACGCCTTTGCCGTCGGTGATTGCATGCCGGACATTACTTTTTTCCTCGATGTCGATTTAAAAACCGCCCGTGCGCGCATGAAAGGTCCGCGTCGGCCCGATCGAATGGAGATGCAACCAGACGACTTTTATGAACGAGTGATCGACGGTTATCGCGAGCTCGCGAGGAACGAACCGAAGCGGTTTGTGCGAATCGACGGATCGCAAACTCCGGACGAGATAGAGAGCGAGATTTGGAAAACGATCACGTCGCGTTTTCCTGACCTCGCGGTGAAATCGAACCTCAAACATCGAACATCAAACATCTGAGATGGCCTTTTCCAAGAAAACAGCGATCGGATTCTTGCGACGCGCCCACGAGAATAATCGACTCGGGCACGCCTATCTGATTTCCGGACCGGTCGGCAGCGGCAAACGCGAAGTCGCGGCGAATGTGGCGAGCGCGGTCAATGGAACCGAAGTCGCGGCGGTATTTTCTTCCGGGGCGCGTGAAATTTTTGTGGCGGAGCCGGAATCGAAGTCGCGAAGAATTTTGATCGAGCAGATCCGCGAGCTGGAGCACGGCTTGCAAATGCGCAGCGGTGAAGGTCGCCGAAAAGTCGCGATCATTGCCGAGGCCGATCGTTTGCAACCGCAAGCCGCCAACGCGTTCCTGAAAACACTGGAGGAACCGCCGGCAAATTCGCTTCTGCTTTTGTTAAGCGCGCTCCCGGAAGCTTTGCCGGACACGATCGTGTCTCGTTGCATTTCGATTCCGCTGGCATCCAATGGTCAGGAAGTTGAATTGCCGGAACGACGCGAACTGGTAGAACTTCTCCGCGGGGCGGCCCGTGAAAAACCCTGGGGCATTCAACAAGCTTATCGATTGCAGCAGGGCCTACATGCGCTGCTCGGCAAAATTCGCGAGCAAATTAAGAGCGAGAACGAGAAAGCATTGGAAAGCGAGGAAGCGCGATATCGCAACGCGACCGACGGCGCCTGGTTGGAAGACCGCGAGGAATACTACAAGGCGTTGACCGAAAGTCTCTACATCCAGCGTCGCGCGACGTTGATTGAAGTCCTTCTCGAATTTTGGTCAGACGTTCTTCGCGCCTGCACCAATGTCGAACGCCGCAATCTGTCGACCGCGAAAAAGGAAACCGCGTCGTTGGCGGAACGTTTTACTGTGTCCGACGTCTTGCGCCGGATCCAGCGTTTGGAGGGATTGCGCGACAATCTCGGCCGGAACATTCAGGAAGCGCTCGCCTTTGAAGTCGCGTTTCTGGAAGTGTTTGGTTCGTGATCCTGCGTTGACAGTTTTCCACGGCCGCGGAGGATTGCAGCTTAACGATGAGATTTGAGAATCAGAATGCGATCGTGACCGGCGCCGGGCGGGGCATTGGGCACGCCATCGCAGTCCGGCTTGCCGCTGAAGGCGCGCGCGTCGCTTGTATCAGCCGAAGCGAGGAAAATGCGAAACGCACTGCCGACGAATTAAACGTTCTGCGCGCCGATTCCGCGAAGCATTATGCGGTGGACGTTGCTGACCACGCTGCCGTCCAAGAAGTCGGCGCTCAAATCCTACAGGATTTCACCAAGATCGATGTTTTGGTGAACAACGCGGGCGTAACCCGTGACGGCCTCGCAATGCGGATGTCGGTTGAAGATTGGGATGCCGTGATCAACACGAACTTGCGCGGCGCGTTCAGTTTCACCCAATCGATTATTCGCGCGATGATCAAGCAGCGAAGCGGCCGTATTATTAACATCGCGTCGGTGATTGGTTTGATCGGCAATGCCGGACAAACAAATTATGCCGCGAGCAAGGCCGGCCTTATCGGTTTCACAAAATCTCTAGCGCGCGAGCTGGCCAGCCGCAGTATTACGGTCAACGCAGTCGCGCCCGGATTTATCACGACCGATATGACCGCCGGGTTGTCCGACGAAATCAAAAAGACAATTCAGTCACAGATTCCACTCGGCAAAACGGGAACGTCCGAGGATGTGGCGAACGCAGTCGCATTTCTGGCGTCGGCCGAAGCCAATTACATCACCGGTCAGGTCTTGTGCGTCGACGGTGGAATGGTGATGTGAGGTCTCTGTAGCGGCGGTCTCTGACCGTCGAATCGTTTGGTCCGTCGGCGCTCGGAGAGCGCCGCTACAATTCAACTCATTATTGGTCCGGCTCAGTGGTCATGCGCGCGACCAAAGAATCAAAGCGCGGATCGCCGCGCAACGAGTCCCATTCCGGATGCAACTTTAACAGGCCGTAACTCAGGTTGCTTGGGATTCGCGCAACCTTTGTCAGTTGTTCGATTGCGCGATCTTTTTCCCCGGCCCAGGCGTAGATCAACGCGAGATTGACCATCAATTCCGCGCCGTCAACTACGTCCTGCTTTAGCGGCGTTAGCTGGCAGGCGCGCTCGCCTTCGCGGATCGCCTCGTTTTTACGGCCAAGGGCGGCGTCGATTAACCCAAGAACGCCAAGACCGGCCGCGTAATCCGGTTGTTGGTGCACGATTTTTTCCTGTTCGATTCGGGCCCGATCAAACGCAGCTTCTGCGCGCGCTTTGTCCCCGAAGCACCGCGCAACCAGGCCTTCGGTAAATCCCGGTGGCGTGGCGAAGAAGAAGATTAACTCGCCGGGCGTGATTGCAGTGATGGCGCGTTCCGCGGCCGCGCGGTTACGATCGCATAGCGCCTGATCGAAAAGACCCGCTGGAAACTCATCGGCTGTTTTGGGATCTTGCTTCAACAGTCGGCCAATCGTTTCCCGCAGATTGTGCGTATCGGCGCTTTCATCCAGGTCGATCCGGGCGCGAGATACTGGAATACTCTTGTCCTCGGGCGCGACGATCATGGCGCGATCGTAGATCGTTCGTTCTTTGGAATAACGCCGCAACACGTGGTAGCTGGCCGCCAATTGTTGCAAATGAAAGAGATTGCTTGGATCAAGGTCGACTGCGCGTTGAAGTTCTTCGGTTGATCGTTGCCATCGTCCCTGCCGGCGGTCGATCGAGCCGGCGAGACTGAAAATGTTCGCATCGTTGGGCAAACTACGTTGAGCGAGCTGGAGCTCCCGGCGGGCGCGATCGTAGTCCCGCAGGCCCTGGAACAAATAAAGGCCGCGCGCAAAATGGACATCGTCTGAATCCGGCTGAATCAGTTCGGCTTTTTGAATTGCAGCATCGGCCAGCGCCAGACGCTCGGATGTGTGATCGATCTCCAACCAATAAAGCACGACGTGGGCTTGACTGGCCCGGCAGTATGCTAGAAGAAAATTCGGATCCAGCGCAGTCGCTTTCTCGAATAAGTCCAAGGCTTCCGTCAATTTTTCTTTCGCATGGCTGTAGTCGGCCACGACTTCGGCAAGGAGTTTATTTCCGCGAAGGTAAAGATCATGCGCCGCAAGGTTCTGAGTTGGTGCGCGCCCGATTGCCGCCTTTTCCGCAGGGGAAAGTCGAACCTTGAGTTGATCGGCAATCGCCTGCGCGATTCGAGTTTGAATTCCGAAAACGTCGGTCAGTTCGCCGTCGAAGTGTTCAGCCCACAAATGGGTGTCGTTACGGGCATCGATTAACTGCGCGGTAACGCGAACTTTGCTCCCGGCGCGTTGCACGCTGCCTTCCAGGATGTGCGCAACACCGAGAGCTTTTGCAATCTCGCGGATGTTTCGGGATGCATTAGCGCGGTATTGCTGCACGCTGGTCCGGCTGATCACCTTGAGATCTGCGATCTTCGCCAGGTCGGTAAGAATCTCATCCTGCATCCCGTCTGCGAAAAACGCGTTCTCTTCTTCCTTGCTCAAATTCGCGAATGGAAGCACGGCGATACTTTTTTCGGGCGCTTTTGCATTCTCACCAGAAGGGGCAACGCGCCCCGAGGGATGATAGAAAATAAGAAATCCGAGGGCGACGGCGATCGCTGGAAGCAGAGCTATCGCGGCAAGAACAAACCGTCGCCTTTGGGATTCGCTGACCGGGCCGCCCGCTACCAGCGAGCGTTCCTGCTTCCATCCGACAAGCAGCGCTACAACAAAACCAAGAAAGATCGTCCCGATGAGCGCTTTCATTATCCATCGGGGCGCCTCCAACGAGGAAAGAACAAGTGACGACACTTGCAGGGTGAGCCAGGCCGCGACGCCGTATCCGACGGCAGTTCGGTACATCCGCCGGTCTTTGAATTCCTTGAGCGAAAGCTGCATCCGGAAGTCTCAGCGGACGTTTAATTGCTAGTCTCAGCCGGCGCAAGTTTCATTGCGCAGCCAGAGTCTCGTCGAGATTTTGGTCCCGCGCGAAAAAAGCGATCGAATCTCAGGCAGCCGCTTCCGCGCGCTGCGTCGACCGACTGGCTGTCGACGGCTCAAAACCGAATCGCTCGCAGTAATTGGCAAAGCCGTTGGTGCCCTTCAATTGAAAATAGGCAGCATTGTAACGATGCACGCCGTTGCTCCGCGAATTTTGTTCGGCCAAGGTCGTGCACATTGCTTGTTCGACTTGAGGTCGGAGTTTCCAGCCGAAATGCTCGTAAATGCGCTGGGTGGCAACAATCGGATCGCGTCGAACGTCGTCGTAGTACACATCGCACACCCGGTCTGCCGGTAACTGATCGCGCATCTGCAGAAAAGTCTTCAGCGCGTCCGCCCAATAAACCATCGCATCTTGTCCAACCTGAATCGGATCGACCGAATCGCTGAAGACGCGCCGCAGGATCGTGACCAAACTTGAAACCGATGCGACCGCGTCGATCGGGTCTCGGTGCAGCTGCACGAATTTTGCGTCGGGATAAATCGACAGAAGTGCCGGAGCGAAGAACATGTGGGCGGGCGCCTTTAAAATCCAGCGCTCAGCGGATCGACGGAATTGCAGATGTTGCAGAAAACGGCGATGGAATTGGTAGCCGGGCCGAAGGTCCTGCCGGAAAAACCAAGCCCGATATGACGGAATGTTATACATCGTATCGAATTGGTCGCTCAGGAACGTCGGGCTGATCAGGGAAACGCATTCCTGCGGCAGGTCGGCGCCGGTTGCGTGAACGCTTTCGAAAGTTGGCGCCAGCCAGCGCAACATTTTCAGGTCGCGATTCGCGCTGCGAATGCGCTTTTGTCGATCTTGAGCGTCCGACGGCGAGGGCGACATGATCTCCCAGGTCAACGGAACCCGGTGCGCCGGGTCCGCTGCCAGCAAGGTGTGGAGAAGCGTTGTGCCGCTTCGGGGAAGACCAAGGATGAATACGGGCTCGCGGATTTCTTGTTTGGCGATCTCCGGATAACGCTGTCGGTCGCGCACGAGGAAGAGCCGGTTGCAAAGAATGCGGACAACGTCATTTTTGAACGCGAGTTTTCCGATCACGTTCAGTCGCGCCTCGCGGTGGCACGATTCCAATAATCGCGAGAGAGGTTCGAAAAAATCCGGCTCGCCGAAGTCGTCCAGTTGGGAGCTCTGCTTCGCTTTTTCAATCAGCGTCGCCGCGGTCACACGTTTTGATCTGAGACCTGCCTTTTCGATTGCGACGCCGCATTTGTTCAACAGCCGGATCACCAACGGCGCGTTAGTTTCGTCAATGGTCATTGGAGAAGCCATGCTCCAAACATGTTGTTTGCGCCCGGCGGCAAAGGCAAGTGCAAGTATGGTTGCGCCTGCTGCGCACTCGTTCGATCTTTCCGTATGACGACGGAGAAAGCGACTTTTGGGGCAGGTTGTTTCTGGGGCGTAGAGGAAACTTTTCGTAAATTGAAAGGCGTGACTTCGACCGCGGTCGGTTACGCCGGCGGAACCAAGGACAACCCCAGTTACGAAGATGTTTGTAGTGACGAAACCGGCCACGCCGAAGTGGTGCAGCTCGAGTTTGATCCTTCCCAGATTACTTACGATCAGCTCCTCGATGTTTTTTGGTCGAACCACAATCCGATGACGATGAACCGGCAGGGCCCGGACGTTGGAACGCAATATCGGTCCGTGATTTTTTATCATTCACCCGAACAAAAAGCCGCGGCCGAAGCGTCGAAACAAAAACTCGCTGGCAGCGGCAAATTCAATCGGCCAATCGTGACTCAGATTGAGCCGGCCCCGAAATTCTGGCCGGCTGAAGAGTATCATCAACAATACTTGGCGAAGCGCGGCCAATCTCACTGCGCGATCTGAAGACAGTGACGAGTGACCAAATGACCTGTGACCAGTGATCGGCCCGAAATCGTTAGATTGTTTTACGGATCACTTCATTGATCACGGCTAATAGTTGACACAATGAACCGTGATCCGCAGGTCATTCGCACGCGGAACTTCGCTCGGGACGCCGCCAACTTTATTGTCGATCTCGCGCACAAGGCGCTGGCCGAACGAAACGAGTTCCGGATCGCGCTTTCCGGCGGAAACACCCCGCGTCCCGTGTACTCCGAGATCGCTCGGACCGGCGCGGAGCTGCCCTGGGACCGGATTCTGATCACGTTTGGTGACGAACGCTGCGTTCCACCGGACGACGAGCAAAGCAATTTTCGG
Organism: uncultured Verrucomicrobiae bacterium; assembly: GCA_963817335.1. Taxonomy (GTDB): domain Bacteria; phylum Verrucomicrobiota; class Verrucomicrobiia; order Chthoniobacterales; family UBA10450; genus AV40. Next base: position 1,677,225 of record CAWFNX010000005.1, read on the forward strand.
ATGGCGCGCGAATCGTTGTTCGTGCCGGGGGCAATTCCGGAGAGATCGATTCTGCGAATGCGCGGCGAAATCGAGCCACAAATTGCCGCGCAGGAATATCAGGACGACCTCGATCTCCTGGCGACTCAGCGCGGCGAACAGATTTATCGTCACGATCTGATCTTGCTCGGACTAGGGGACGACGGTCACACCGCGTCGCTATTTCCGGAAACGGCGGCGTTAAACGAAATGACTCGGCGCGTCGTGGCCAACTTCGTGCCGAAGTTTAATTCGTGGCGGCTGACCTTCACTTTTCCGCTAATCAATCACGCGCGGCACGTTTGTTTTTTGGTAAACGCGGCTAAGAACGCGGATTTGATCGATCGCGTGATCAAAGGCGATCCAAAATTTCCAGCCTCGCGCGTAAATCCAACTGCAGGCAAAGTAACCTGGATTTTGGGCGAGTAGGCGCGTCGCCTCAACGACTCAACATCTCAACGCCTCAACTTCTTCAGTATTGCTCGCCGGTATCGGGAGTCGGCTCAACCCGATCGTCGATTGCCCAGACGTGCAGCATCACCGCACCCCAGTAGGGAATCAGCATCAGGATTCCCCAGCCGGCCGAAGCGACTGCGGCCAGGATTGCGAAGCAGATCGCGACTGGCGTGATTAGAAAAAGGATCAACGCTCCCATAACACGATGGCCTTTGTAAATGTGACCGAGTCCCGGAATGATGCTGAGCAGGATCGCCATTGCGTCGCTGGCTTTCGGTTCGGCTGGCTTGGTCGCTTCGAGCGTCCAATCGCAATTCGTGCACGAGGTCGCGTTTTTCGGCAACGTTGTCCCGCAATACGGGCATTGCTTGGTGTCCCAGCTAATCTCTTCGGTTTGGGTCGGGGCGTCGGTGTATTCCATACTCAACTCAATCGCCCTCCAACGTCACAAGAGCTGCTTTTTTCGTCAAGAACCGAAATGGGGTCGTATCTAAACATTCAACATTTAGAAGTTGAGACGTTGAGTGGTTGAGAAGTTGAGTCGAGAACCGGAAATCGGCAAAGCCGATGAGTAAACCCTACGGTCCCTCTGAAAGGAAACGAACAATGGCGCGTGGGCGAAATATTGAATCTTTAGATACGGCCCCGGCTCCGCTACGATTTCGCGCGAATGGCTTCGCTTTCAGAAATCATTGATTACGCGAATGGTTACCTACGCGTTGAGGAAATTGAGGATTGGCCAAACGCGCTGAACGGCCTGCAAATCGAAAATTCGGGTAAGGTCACAAAGATTGGCGCAGCCGTCGATGTCTCGACGCGGGTGTTAAACGTGGCCGCGAAGAAGAATATCGATCTCCTGATTGTGCATCACGGTTTGTTTTGGCCGGGATTGCAAACCGTGACTGGTTCATTGCGGCGCCAATTAAAGGTCGCTTTCGAAAACGACATTGCGCTTTACAGCGCGCATCTCCCGCTCGACGTGCATCCGAAAGTTGGCAACAACGCTCAGCTCGCCGCCTCCTTGGGATTGAAATCGACCAAACGATTCCTGAAAGAAAAAGGCGAATCCGTCGGCTTGAAAGCAAAGGCGTCGATTTCGCGCGAGGTGTTGACGCGCAAACTTAAGGCCGTCCTCCGCGGTCCGGTGAAAGGTTTTAATTTCGGGCCCAAGCAATCGCGGCGAATCGGAATCGTCAGCGGCGCAGCGGGCTCCGAAATTTATCGCGTCGCCGAGGCTGGTATCGACACGTTCGTTACCGGTGAAGCGCCGCACTGGGCCGCGGTGGCCGCGGAAGAATTGGGAATGAATCTTATCCTCGGCGGCCATTACGCGACCGAAACGTTCGGGGTCAAGGCGTTCGCCGCGCATTTGTCCCAGCGATTCGGCCCGCCTTGGGAATTTCTGAGTTGTCCAACTGGATTGTAAAGGTCAATCATCCCTGCCGTGATGGAAGATTACCGGATCGCGGCCTTCATCGCCGTGGCGATAATCGCGATTGTCGCCTTCTTCGTTTACCAGCGATTTCTTCTGCCTCGGACCAAGATGTGATCGTCTCGCGGAAATTTTTGCTTTCGTTAATCCGCGAACGTTGTTCTTTGTTCGCCGATGGCTGAACAGCCCCAGCGTGTAAGCACTCGCGCAACCGGCGTGGTTGGCATCGCGGTCCTTTGCTCGAGGGTGCTCGGATTGATTCGCGAGCAGGTGTTCGCCGGTCTTTTTGGCGCCGGTAAAAACCTCGATGCATTCCTGATCGCGTTTCGCGTTCCGAATTTGCTGCGCGATTTGTTCGCTGAAGGGGCGCTCTCAACCGCATTCATTACGACGTTTTCAAAGCGGATCGCAACCGAAGGCGATGAATCGGCCTGGCGACTCGGCAACAAAGTGGCAACGCTCACCGCGATTTTCATGAGCGTGATCACCCTGCTCGGGATCATTTTCGCGCCCCAAATTATCTACGTGATGACGGGCTTCGGCGGCTGGTCAGCGGAAAAAACCGCGACGACGATTTTGCTCACCCGGATCATGTGGCCGTTCATTTTGCTCGTTTCCCTGGCCGCGCTGGTGATGGGAATGCTCAACGCGAAAAATGTGTTCGGTCCGCCGGCGATGGCGTCCAGTTATTTCAATCTTGGGTCAATCATCGGTGGGGTGGTGTTTGGCTACTGGCTGGATCCGCATTTCGGCACGCGTTCTTTGATTGGATTATCGATTGGCACCTTGATGGGAGGACTTTGGCAGTTAAGCGCGCAGTTTCCGTCACTGCGGCGGGTCGGCTACAAATATCGGCCAGATTTTAACTGGCGTGATCAGGGTGTCCGAACCGTGCTCGTCCTAATGGGCCCCGCAGTAATTGCTGCAAGCGCAGTGCAGGTGAATGTCCTGGTAAATAGCGCGTTCGCCGCGCGAGTGACCGATGCTGCCGGTCACGTGATCGATGGTCCGGTCAGCTGGTTAAATATCGCATTTCGTTTGATGCAATTGCCGCTCGGAATTTTCGGCGTCGCAGTCGGAACAGTGACACTGCCGCTGGTTTCGCGGACCGCGGCCGTCGGCGACATGGCGGGGTTTCGTTCGGCGTTGGCGCATGCCGTTCGTCTGGTCACGTTGCTCACAATTCCTGCGGCGGTTGGATTGATTCTGCTCGCGGAACCAATCATCAGCGTGATTTACCAACACGGTCGCTTCACCGCCGAAGCCACCCGACAAACCGCCGCGGCGTTACAATTCTATGCCATCGGTTTGGCCGCTTACTCAGCGGTCAAAGTCCTCGCGCCAGCATTCTATGCGATCGACCGACGCTATCTGCCAATGATGGTCAGCATGTTTTCGATCGCGGTGAATTTCGTCCTGAACTGGTTTTTCATGTTCAAAGTCGGACTGGGTCATCGAGGCCTGGCCCTTTCCACCAGCATCGTCGCTCTCACCAACTTCCTGCTCTTATATATAATGATGCGAAAATATGCCGGACCGCTGGAGACGCGGACTCTGTTTGGATTGCTAGGAAAGATGGCAATTCCGTTGGCCCTGCTCGCCGGAATCTGTTGGCTGGCGTTGGGAACGGTTTTCCAACAGGGCGCGCACTTGCCGGAATGGCAAAAGATTTTTGGCGTCCTTCTGACGATTTGCGTGGCCGCCGTAGTCTTCTTTGGGAGCGCGTTTCTGTTTCGAGTCGATGAAGTGCGAGACGTGGTTGATCTGGTGCGCCGAAAATTGCGTAGGTAGCGGCGATTGACCCCAATCGCCACCGTGGCGGCTCGGTGAGCCGCCGCTACCTAAGTGCTTGGTCCAGGTCTTCGATCAGGTCGTCCGCGTTTTCGAGGCCGATCGATAACCGGAGCAGACCTTCGGGTGACGTTGTACCCGGCCCTTCAATCGAAGCGCGATGCTCGATTAGACTTTCCACTCCGCCCAAACTGGTCGCGCGCGTGAAAATTTTGGTGCTGGTGCTGACTTTCATCGCAGCATCGCGACCGCCTTTCACTTCGAACGAAAGCATGCCGCCGAACATCGACATCTGTTTCTTGGCGATCTCGTGGCCTGGATGTTGAGCCAGCCCAGGATAGTGAACGCGCTCCGCTTTCGGATGCTGAGACAAAAACTGGGCGACTTTCGCCGCATTTTCAGAGTGGGCGCGGATTCGCCATGGGAGGGTTCGCATCCCACGGAGAATTAGCCAGCAATCGAAGGGAGAGGGGACCGCGCCGCCTTCGTATTGAATGCCGCGAATGCGTTGAAACAAATCGTTCTCCTTTTTCGCGACGATGATTCCGCCGAGGACATCACAATGTCCGCCGAAGTATTTCGTGGTGGAATGCAAAATGAAATCTGCGCCAAGATCAAACGGCCGCTGAAGTACCGGGGCCCAGGTGTTATCGCAAACGCAAAGCGCGCCGGCGTCGTGAATGACCTTTGCCGCAGCGGCCAGATCGACAATTTTCAGCAGAGGATTGGAAGGCGTTTCCATCCAGGCGAGCTTCGTATTCGGGCGCAGTCCTTTCTTCACTGCAGCGAGATCACTCATGTCGACAAAGTCGGCTTGGAGTCCCCAACGAACAAAAATTTCGCGAAGCAAACGAGACGTTCCGTAATAGGCGTCGACGTGGGCAAGAACATGATCGCCGGGTGCAAGCGCTTGGAAAATCGCTCCAGTGGCGCCGGTCCCGGAACCGAATGCCGCCGCCGCCACTCCGCCTTCCAACGCGCTTACTCCTTCCTCCAACGCCTGGCGATTGGGGTTGTTATTGCGAGTGTACATGAACCCCCGCGAATAGGTGCCTTCGACGTCGCGCTCGAACGTCGTAGAAAGCTGAATGGGCGGCGAAACTGCACCGGTCGCAGGATCGATCCGTTGGCCGGCATGCACGGCGAGAGTCTCGATTTTCATGTCGCCGAAGACGTTACGAATTCCGAAGAGATTGTCGATCTTGCGGCTTTAGAGTTGACGCGACGAGTTTTCGAGGCAAATAGCATCTGCGTTTTCTTGGCGGATGTTCTGAATTCCGTTTTTGCTTCATGACGATTTACGACGACGAAGTTTTCAAAATGGCGTGCGACCAATTTCAGGTCATCGCCGATTACCTCAGTATCGACAAGAACGACCGTGAACGGTTGATGTATCCGAAACGCTCGGTCGCGGTGACTCTGCCAGTCCATATGGACGACGGCAGTACGAAAACGTTCCAAGGTTACCGCGTTCAACATCATTTGACTCTCGGGCCGACCAAGGGCGGCACCCGGTTTGCGCCGTCGCTCTCCATGGGCGAGACCGCCGCGCTCGCGATGTGGATGAGTTGGAAATGCGCGCTCGCCAATTTGCCGTACGGCGGGGCAAAAGGCGGCGTGACCTGCGACGTGACGAAATTATCCCGCACCGAGCTGGAAGCGGTCTCGCGGCGTTATATGCAGGAAATGATTCCGTTCGTCGGGCCGCAAACCGACGTGATGGGACCGGACATGGGAACCAACGAGCAGGTCATGGCGTGGTTCATGGACACCTATTCGGTTTATCATGGCTACGCCGTAAACGAGATCGTCACCGGAAAACCGGTTTCGATTGGAGGAACGGAAGGTCGTCGTGAATCTACCGGACGCGGCGTCGTTTATCTCATCGAGCGCGCGATGAATATCTTGAAGATGGATCCGGAAAAGTGCACCGCGATCGTGCAGGGATTCGGAAACGTTGGGTCGGTCGCCGCGCTCTCTCTCGCTTACAAAAGCGGGGTCAAGGTTGTCGGAATCAGTGACGCTTACGCCGCCGTTTATAATCCAAAAGGGATCGACGTTGAGGCGGCGGAACAGCACGTTTTGAAAAAGGGTAACCTGCGCTCCTTCCACGAAGCTGATCATGTCGATCCGAAAGAACTTTTGACTATGCCGTGCGACATTCTCGCGCCGTGCGCGGTCGATCGTGTGGTCAATGCCGGAAACGCCGATAAGCTGAAGTGCCGGATCCTGGCCGAAGGCGCAAACGGTCCAACCACGCCCGAAGCGGATCTGCTTTTGGAGAAACGCTGGGACGAGGTTTTTGTGATCCCGGACATCTTGTGCAACGCCGGCGGCGTGATTGTTTCCTATTTTGAATGGGTCCAGGGCAAACAGGCCTTCATGTGGTCTGAGACGGAAGTCACCGACAAGCTGTTCCGAATTCTGGAGTATTCTTTCACCCAGGTTATCAAGCGAGCCAAAGCCCACAAGATTGCGCACCGGACCGCTGCCATGGCCATCGGCGTCGAAAGGGTAATGAGGGCCAAGAAAATCCGCGGTCTATTCCCGTAATAAAGGCGGAAGTACAAAAAGAAGCCGCGCCGCGGAGTTAACCACGGCGCGGCGCGACTGCCGAGTGGCCTAGTTTAGAGACTGCTTGCCGATGCCTTGCACTGCTTTCCCGCCAATGCGGCCGGCTTTAGGATTTTTCTTCGGCTTCATGTCACGAACTTTGATTTTCTTCTTTGATTTTTTCATTGGCTTTTTTGCTCTGGTTGTGTGCTTGGTGTTTTTGGATCCGCTCCGAGGGGTGGAACCTCCGGCGCGGACGCTCACATCAACGGTTGCCTTGACCGGTGCCTTGTTGCTTGAGCGTACCCTGCACGGACGAGCCTTGCACAGGTGCGCCCTGCACGGGCGAGCCTTGCACGGGTGAGCCCTGTTGCTGGAAGCCGCCTTTGGCGTCTTTCTTCGGGTTGAGGTCACGAACTTTGATGTTTTTCTTTTTTGATTTCGACATATCAGCTTTCTTGTTTTGGGTTGTTGGTTGTTTTTGTTGTTTGGATTCCGCCAGTGACGCCGAACAGAAATTGACCGCCGCCAGCGACGTTCTGTTTTGGGATCAGATCATCGAGGCGGATCAATTTTTCCTTTCTACGTTTGGCGGTAGGATGCTTTGGATCTCCGCCCATCGCATTTTTTTTGTTTTTCGGTGCACTCACTTCGAGCGTCCTATTACCAGCATTCATGCCAACTCAATGGTCCGAGCGGGAGCATTGCGCGCATTTGTGTTGAACAACAACAACTTATGCATTGCAGATTTAGTAATCGTGTAAAATCCTCCGCGGCAAGATGGCCTAAGAATGAGGCCACGCCTGTTTAATGATGAGTCCGATGGTTGTTTCGATTTTGCACCGCATTCCGGAGATGGCGGGCGAGGGTGGCTCTCGAAATCCCAAGCAGCTTGGCGGTCCGCCGCTGATTGCGATTAGCCTGCTCGTAGACAAAATGGACGTGTCGCTTCACCGCACCGGCCAGAGTGAGATCCATGTCCTCGGGTTGTTCATTAACGCTGTCGGGAAGCGATCCCGAAACGTGGCGGTTCGCTTCGTGATGAGTCGGTTCGAGGTCGGGTGGAAAGATAACGTGCTGGGGAAGAATCACTGGGCCGTCGCAAAATAATGTCATGGTGCGCACGGTGTGGTTCAGTTCGCGCAGATTACCGCGCCATTCGTGGTGAACAAGTTTCTCCATTGCTTCGGGATGGATGGCGGTGATGGTTTTGCCTTCTTGGACCGCGGCAATTTTTAACTCGGCCGCGATCAAAGCTGGCAGCTCCTCGAGCCGCTGACGAAGTGGGGGAATGAGTAGGGTTAAACCGTTGAGGCGCTGATAAAGATCTTCCCGGAACTTACCCTGCCGGACTCGCTGCTGAAGCGAACAATTCGAGGCGCATAGAATTCGCGCGTTGGATTTGAGCATTCGCTCCGATCCGAGTCGCTCGAACTCTCCGTACTCAAGCACCCGCAAAATCTTTACTTGGGCGAGCGGGCTCATCTCCGAAATTTCATCGAGAAAAATAGTGCCCCCATCGGCGAGTTCGAATTTTCCCTTAACGCTTTGTTGCGCGCCGGTGAATGCGCCTTTCTCGTGACCAAAGAGCTGGCTTTCGAGCAGGGTATCGCTCATGGCCGATGCGTTGAAGGAAATGAACCTCCCCTGGGCGCGGGTTGAAGAATTGTGGATGGCGTGGGCCAGCAGAGTCTTCCCCGTTCCGGTCTCGCCCAAAAGAACGACTGGAACGTCGGATTTCGCGGCCAAAAGCGCCAGCCGCAAACAACGCGCCATGGCGGCGTTGCCCGTTATCAGGTCCTGAACTTTCAGCCGTGAAAGAGTCTCGTGCATTGATCAGGTCATTGCTTCATGTTCTCACTGAGTTGTCGGATCGGTTCGAACGCGTACTCGATCATCGTTCGTCTGCCGACGATGATATGGGCTTCGCCCTTCATTCCGACCCGCAACGGCAAAGATTGGCCGTGCCCGACTGGCATGGCGGTCCTTTCGAGCGAGCCCAAGCCCACGAATCGTGCCCCATCACTTGAGGTAACAACCGATGGGCTGATCCAATCGAGCTTTCCGGTGACCGCGCCGTAACGCTGATATGGAAATGCTTCGAAGAAATACCGGACCTTTTGCGCAACAGCGAGTTTGGGAAATCCAGCTTCACCCAGGAGCAAGCGCGCCCGCAGTTCGGTGTTTTGTTGAGCGAGTTGGCAAAGCATCTGACCCTGCTGAATCACACTGCCGACGGTTCGCTGGTCGAGCGAAATAACCACGCCGGCGTAAGGGCTGCGCACCGTGAGCAAATTTTGCTGCACGTTTTCCAGATCGCCCTTTAGGGCAGCGACACGCAGGTTCAGTTTTTGAATCTCCGAGGTTTGTTCGCCCCGCAGCTTGGCGTGCTCGGTTTCCATGCGTTCGCGGTCGAGATCGGTTTGCTGCAAGGTTCGTTGAGCGACGCTGAAATCCTTTTCGGATCCGGCCAGATCGAGTCGCGCTTTGATCAGATCGATTTCCGAGATCCCGCCTTCCTTGGCTAATTTCTCCATGCGCGCGAGCAAGTCGCGACTCGTCTTGACGTGGTTCTCCCGGAAATTTACTTCACTCCTGGCTTGATCGATTTCAGCCAACTTAATATTGAGCTGAGCTTTGTAAGCAGTGTCGCTTCGTTGCAGACTTTCTTCTTTCGTCCGCAGATCCTCGCTCAATGTTCGCCGTTCTGTATCGAGGGCGTGTATTTCATCCGATCGAAGCACAAAGAGCTCGTCGCCTTTGTTCACCGTTTGGCCTTCCGTAACCGAAACCCGGCTAATGATGCCTTGATGTGCCGCTTGAATGGGATCTGCGCCCGTTGCCGGCACCAAAATGAATGGACAGCGCACCGTCTCGGGCAGTCGCACGACGATGGTAAGCAAGAGAGCGGTGAGGAATGCGCCGATTAGAACCCAGGCGGTCCGCCGAATTATCCATGGCGGTGGATCTTGCGGCAACATCTCGGATTCGAGTTCGATGGAACCGCGTTTTGGTGCATTCACGCTCATGGTCGATGGTTCATCAGACGCCCAGTTGCTGGCTGGACAGGTAATAATAAAGCCCGCGCTGATTCATCAGTTCATCGTGGCTTCCGATTTCGGCCACGCTTCCTTGTTCCAAAACCACGATCGCATCAGCCTCGCGAATCGTGCTAAGCCGGTGCGCGATGACAATTGTGGTTCGCCCCGCCATCAGGCGACCAAGGTTGTCCTGAATCGCGCGCTCCGATTCGGCATCGAGCGAGCTGGTGGCTTCGTCGAAAATCAGCACGGGCGGATTGTTATAAATCGCGCGAGCAATCGCGATCCGCTGTTTCTGGCCGCCGGACAACGCCAGACCGGACTCGCCGATTTTTGTTTCGTAACCGAGCGGCAGCCGCATGATGAAATCGTGCGCCGCCGCGGCCTGCGCGGCGGCCAATACCCGATCGACGTCTGGCTCAATATCTCCGAAGGCGATGTTGCGGGCGATCGTGTCGTTGAAGATGTGATTTTCCTGTAACACCATCCCAATATGTCGCCGCACATCGCGGTAGTTCAGGGTTCGAAGGTCGATGTTATCGAAGGAGATCATGCCTTCGGTCGGCTCAAGCAGGCCGGCGATTAGTTTAATTAGAGTTGTTTTTCCCGATCCGCTGCGGCCGGCAAACGCCACCATTTTTCCGGGACTAATGTCGAGATTGATGTCGTGCAGAATGTTGGGCGCTTCCGGCCCACCGTACTTGAAACAAACTCCACGAAACTGGATTCGACCCTCCAAACTGTGCACGGGCACCAATCGCGATCGATCGTGCCCTTGTTCCGGCTCTTGCTCAAAGATGTCGTTTAGTCGATTCACCAAAACGGAGGCGAATTGCATGTTGTCCCAGACCCCGAGGGTTCGAAGAATTCCCGAATACGCCATCGCGGTCAGCGAGCTGAAGGCGACGAACCCGCCAACGCTAAGATGTCCGTAGATTACTTGGGTGGCGCCAACCCAGAGAAAAATCGCGGTCGAGAGCAGACCGATGCTTTGCAAGACACTGTCGTAAGACATCACGATGAAACTGGCGCGAAACATCTGCTTTGAGACGGAAAGAAACTCGCTCAGCATCGCGTCGCGGAACGCGCTTTCGGCCGAGGCGGCTTTTACCGCTTCAATTCCTTTAATCGCGTCGATCTGATGCGAGCTGTACTTGCCCTGACTTTCTTCCACTCCAGCAAACAACGGCCTCAACACTTTCACCGAAAAAATCATCAATCCTGCATAGAGCGGAGTGCTGGCGAGAAACGCCAGGGTGAGCAGTGGGCTATAGATCGCCATCAAGGAAATCGCGCCGAGCAGATAAACGACTGCGAGCAACGCGCCGATGCCTTGTTGCACGGCAAATTGGCGGACTTGTCGCGCTCCATCCAGGCGACGCTGAATATCGCCCGTTCGTCGGCTGGTGAAGTAAGTCATCGGCAACGACAGCAGCTTTCGGCTCAGGAAATCGAGCACAGCAGTGTCCAGCCGCACTGCCGCAAACGCGAGCAGGTATTCTTGAGCCAGCGTTGATACCTGCACAAAAACAATGGCCGCGAGCATTCCAATCAAAATTGTTCGCAGCAAACCGAGATCATTTTCGACAATGACTTTGTCGACGACCATTTGAGTGAAGACCGGAAAAATCAGCTGCAAAACGCTGACTGCGAGGGCGAGACCAAGCACTTGGAGTAACACGACCTTGAACCGCGCAAGAAAAGGAACCAACCAGGCCAATGCCGGTTTGCCTTCCGGCGCCTGGTCGAATGCCGTCGTATAATCAAAGAGCGCGGCGTAACCGGTCCACTTCGCTTCAAACTCAGTCCGCGAAAGTTTGCGCAGACCGAGAGCGGGATCGGCCACACGGACAAATTCCGGATCGACATCGTAAAGCACGATCCAGTGATTGCCTTCCCAATGGACAATCGCCGGCAACGGCATCATTGGCAGGTTTCGGAGCGAAATTTTGAGGGCGCGCGCGGCCAATCCAAGTTCGGTAGCTGCGCGGACGAGCGCTTTCAAACTCGTGCCGTCGGTCGCGGTGTGGCAAAGCTGGCGTATCCGCGCCAGGCTTACCTTGCGACCAAAGTGCCGACAAATCATTCCGAGACTCGCCGCGCCACAATCCATCTCATCGATTTGCTGGATGTGCTCGATCTTGCGGATCGGTTTTGTTCGCTTTCGGAAATACCCGTGCTTGTCTTCGAATAGTTCTTCTTTGTTTTCGCTTTCAACCCCGGCGTCCTCGGCGTCGAGCTCAGTCTTGTCCGCCCGGCGAGTTTCGGCGGGGAGAAGTTCCTCAGAGAAATCGAGTGGAATGCGAGCTTCGGTTTTCGCCTCGTACATGGCGAGTCGTTCGGCCAATAGTTTGTCGAATTCTGGGAATCGGCTACGCAGTTCGAGGACCGCTTTCGGCTCGAGTGCTAGCAGCTGGCAATTCGTGAATGCTTCGACTGATGCAGCCCGCGGCGCATTATTTAAGATCGAGAGTTCCCCGAAAAAATCGCCCTCGCGATAAAATGCCACGTTGCGTTCGTGTCCATTTCCGTCACCGACGAAAGCACGGGCGCGCCCTTTCTCGATCACGTAGAGCGGGCCGGCCGCGTCCCCTTCTCGAATGATCAGGTTCCCCTTGGCAAAACCGACCGGAACCAAGTTATCGATCATGCTCCGCAAGGCCGGGGCCGGGAGGCGGCCGAAGTTGCTGAATTGATAAAGGAAACTCTGCACCGCGCGGTTCCGCCCGATCATTTCGATGTAGTGCCTGAGCTCGGGAGCCTGGGCGACAAGTTGAAGGAAATCATTCCGGTCTAAACGCAAGACGTCGACCCCGGTACTGCAACGCACCGTTGCTGCTCGTTTCCCACCTTCTGCCAGCGCGGCTTCGCCAAAACTGTCGCCCGGCTTCAACACTCCGAGCGGAATTTCCTCGCCGTCCGGTTTGATTTTCACGGCGCGGGCGCGCCCGTGAGTTAGAATGTAAAATGCATCCGCCGCATCGTCCTGCCGGACGATGATATCGCCGAAGTCGTAATGTTCTTCCTGCAACAGTGGTTCAAGGGCGGCGAAGTGTTCGTCCGAAAGAAAACGGAAAGCTGATGAGCGCCGGATGATTCCCGTGTCTGATTTTTTCATTCAGTTAAAACCGTAACCAATCGCATTCCCACGTGCTTGCTGGTCAGCGCAGAAAATTGTCGTTCCAGCAAACGGGCGTCGATCCGCTGTTGAACATTCGGGTCATCCGGCTTCGGCTCCAGCTTTTTGACGATGCGATAGAGCTCAAAGCCATCCGCGTGCGGTAGCGGGGCGAGAATCTCGCCAGGAGTCGCGCTCCAGAATTTCTGTTTGAATTCCTCTGGCACTTGTTCGTGTAGAAACCTGAGCTCTCGATAAGGATATCGTCCTTCCGTGGCCACTTCTTTCATCGACATGCCATCTTGCCGAATGCAAAGCATCGCTTCTTTGGCAGCATCGAGCGATTCCAGCTCAACTACTTCGGCTTCAAATTGAGTCAGTGCCATGCGCATGGTCGCCAGCTGCCTCTGTCTCGCTTCCGGCGTCAGCACTTTTTCGCGCAGCGCTTTGTAGGCCGTTTCCATCGCCACCATTTTATCCAGCCACTTCCGGTCACGTCCGATTTGTTCGAGCCAGTCGTCCAGATCTGCTTCTGTCACCCTGGCTCGATCGAGAAAAGCCTCTCGCTCGTTTTTGTTTCTTTGCGGATCGGCGTCGATTTCGCCAGATTCGGCGAGAGCGGCCAATCGCCATGCCAGCCGTGTCGTCAGGCGATCGAGCTCGCCCGAAAAAATTAGCTCCGCCGCAAAAAGTTGCCGCAGCTCGGGCGAGGCGGAAGCAAAATCTATATTTACGAGTTCAATTTTGTCAGCGATCGATGAGCGCCACTGCTGCCTGGCAAAATAATTGGTGAAGTCTTCCAGAGTCAGCGCCCGTGCGGCCAACCACTGTTCCGTTTCCTCCGCAGTAATCAGATCATGTTCATAACGGAACGATTCTGCAGCGGCGTCGATGGCGTCGTCATCGAACTCCAAATCCAGCGTCGCGGCTTGCTCGTCCGCTGTGGTGCCCGCCAAAAATCCGGTCCAAATCGGCTCGAGTTCACCACGAAAAACGGTTGCATCAACAACGTCGCCGACTCTGTAATCGGTCCCTCTGCAGACGCAAACGATGAGCTCGTCGCACGAGAGTGATTGGGTCTCGCCCATTTCAATCTGGCGTTTATATGAGATTGCCGGACAAAAGTCGAGCCAATCGCGGCCTCATTTTGAGACCAGGTAGAACATCGAACAAATTGACCTGTCCCAGAACCTCGCCCCCTGAATACGAGGCGCTCAGAATGTTCTCGCGCAAACTAATTGACGAAGCGTCTGAATTAACTGTTCAGTTAAACAAATGCCCGCCGCAGCTTCGCTTCGTGCTCTACTGGCACGCTCAATTGATTACGCCGGCATGTTTCCGCCGTGCAGCCTCGAATTGGCGCCGGCGTTGAAGAATCAAGCCGAGTATGCGCGGTCGCCGGATTCCTGGATGCTGTCAGCGTTTGTGTTGCCGATCGCGAAATTTGCTGACGCCACTGCACTGGTCTCGCAATTCGACAAACACCATCCCTTGCGCGTTTCTACGCTCGGGCCGAAGACTGAAAACGCGAAAGATTTCCTAACTGAACTGAAAAACGCCGCCGACGCGATTCGCTCGTTTCAGAACCAACATGCGGATCTCGTTTCGGTCGCCCAACTGGAGATGGTTCTGCCGGCCGATGCCGATCTTGCGAAGTTGAATGAAGCGGCGGCGCTCGTGGCCGATTTGAAGATGCAAACTTTTTGGGAGACTCCCGCCGAATCGGCTGAACAAACGATTGCGCTGCTGGCGCGTGCGAAGCAACCGGCGGTTGGCTACAAGTTGCGAACCGGCGGCGTGATTGCTGACGCTTTCCCAAGCTCGGTCCAGATTGCGCGCGCGATTCTCGCGTCAACGAAACATCATGTTCCGATCAAATTCACCGCCGGACTTCATCATCCGGTCCGGCAGTTTCGCGACGAGGTAAAAACCGAGATGTACGGGTTTCTCAATGTGCTCGGCGCCGGCGTTCTTTCCGCTGAGCATCATTGGGACGAAGCCCAGACGGTCGACATGCTGGAAGACCAAACCGCAAAGTCGTTCGAATTTCACGATACCGTGTTTGCCTGGCGTGACTGGGAAGTCACCCTCGATCGGATCAAGGCGCGCCGAAAATTCATTACCTCGTTCGGCAGCTGCAGTTTTGACGACCCACGGGAAGATTTGCGCGCATTGGATTTGTTGTAAGGTAGGGGCGGTTCACCGAACCGCCCGCGGGCGATTGAGGTCAATCGCCCCTACCAATGTCACTCAAATCATTTATCGACGTCTCGGCTGATTCCCATTTTCCATTGGAGAATCTTCCCTTCGGCGTTTTTAAACCACGGGACGGTGTCGCCCGGGTCGGTGTCGCGCTCGGCGATCAGGTGGTCGATCTCGCCGCGCTGGAAGCGGCCGGGCATTTCAAAGATTTACAAGACCGGCAATTATTCGCGCGCGATTCGCTGAACGATTTTCTGGCGCTCGGCAGACCGGCTTGGAAAAAAGCGCGCGAGATCCTGCAGAAATTGCTCGATGCCAGTACGGCGACGTTGCGTGACGATGGGAAATTGCGTGAACGCGTTTTTCACCGGCAATCCGACGTGGCGATGCAGTTACCGGCCAGGATCGCAAATTATACAGATTTCTATTCTTCCTATCATCACGCGCACAATGTTGGAACCATGTTGCGCGGTCCGGAGAACGCGCTGATGCCAAATTGGAAATGGCTGCCGGTCGCGTATCATGGTCGCGCCAGTTCAGTGGTCGTGAGCGGCACCGAAGTGAGACGGCCAAAGGGCCAAATTAAACCGCCAGATGCGCCGGCTCCATTATTCGGCCCCACCAAAAGTTTGGATTATGAGCTGGAAATGGCGTTTTTTGTCGGACCCGGCAATTCGTTAGGTCAACCGGTGCCGATCGACCAGGCCGGCGATCACATTTTTGGCTTTGTCCTAATGAACGATTGGAGCGCGCGCGACATTCAGGCGTGGGAATACCAGCCGCTCGGGCCATTTTTGGCGAAGAATTTCTGCACCAGCATATCGCCGTGGGTCGTGACCATGGATGCGCTCGAGCCCTTCCGCAGCCCGCTGCCGAAACAGGACCCGGAACCATTGCCTTATCTTCGCGCCAAAAACGATTTTACCTTCGACATTCAATTGGAAGCGAAGCTTCAAACGACCAAAATGAAAACGCCGCAAACAATCACGCGCACGAATTTTCAAAACCTTTACTGGAGTGTCTCGCAGCAGCTCGCCCATCATACGGTCACTGGCTGCAACCTCCAACCGGGCGACCTGCTGGCGAGCGGAACAATCAGCGGCGCGACCGAAGATTCCCGTGGCTGCATGCTGGAATTGACCTGGCGCGGCGCGAACCCGCTGAAACTGGCCGATGGCGAAGAGCGAAAATGGCTCGAAGATGGCGATACGCTTTCGATCGCTGGTTGGTGCCAGGGCAATGGCTATCGAGTCGGTTTTGGCGAAGTCACCGGAACGATTTTGCCGTCGAGGGCCTGATTTTTAGCTCAAGAAGGCCGGTTCTGGTCTAAGGACTGCTGAAAAGACCCGGCAATGAGCGCCCAGATCCTTCATGTCGACGACGACCCGGACATCCGGTTGCTGATTGCAGCTTCGCTCCATGACTTCGGTTACGTTGTAGCAACGGCGGGCACCGTGGCGGAAGGGCTGGAGTTGGCGAAAAGAGTAAAGTTCGATCTTTTTATCCTGGATGTGCGTCTCCCCGATGGGAACGGCATTGAGCTCTGCCAAAAAGTCAACGGGCTGCAGCCACACAGTCCGGTGCTTTATTATTCCGCTTACGCGAGCGACGAAGAACAGGAAGCTGCTCTGTCAGTCTGCGGCGATGCCTATTTAAAGAAGCCGGTTTCCCCCACGGTTTTGGAAAAGACGATTGCCGAGTTGCTCGAAGGCAGATTGACCGCAACCGCTTAATTTTACCACATTCGGTAAAACTCCGGCAGGAAAGAAAAACCTCACGTGCGTCGACCGGTTTGCCGGGTTTCGACCAAAATTCTCTAAAATTCCGGAAACGTTTCCGGGTTGGTCATGAAGGATTTGATGTGTTGAATTCGCGGCGGCGACAAGGGCCTGTAGCTCAGCGGTTGGAGCAGGGGAACTCATAATTGCCTAACGAGTTTTTTGCGCAGTTTTTCATGCGGTTGCGCAGCGGGTTTTTCATGGGTAGCCCTAACGAGTCTGGTTTGCGCCGGGTTTCGCCGAATTGCGCAGTTTTGCAGCAAAAAATCATCAGATCGTAGAAAACAACCGTGAAACTTTGCGCGGTCAACGCCACGAAATTATTTCTGGAAGACGCGCTTTTCTGGGCGGCGCCTGCGAGGAATGCTCGCAAAGACTGGGCGCGCGGTCTGGGCACCCATGGGAAACATTGTCGGATTTCTCGGAAAATTTAAACGTTTCGCGAACGCATGATCGACGATTTCGCGCCACTTTTTCGACTGATTGAGAATAGGACGAAGGAGGTGTCTGGCCGCCCAGATCGCCCGATCTCTCCTGGGATTAAAAAAAAGCTGGCAAAATTGGCCGCTGGTTGGTGCACTAACGAAGAGCTACGCGAACTAATCGGGCTTCTTGAACAGCCTGACCTGATTCCTGTGCGCGTAAGGAGATAAGAATTTTAAGAGAATCACCAAAATGACTGCTTCGGTTCGCGCGAACTTTCTTCCAGAGCAGCGATTTATTCCACTGCGACCTGCCCTGCAAGAACATCTCGCAAAAATCGGCGACGCCGTATCGCCCCGTAACTTCCTGAGCATCTGTGACCGAATGTTGATGAAGTTCTTAACCGACACTTTTGAGCGGGTATCTGCCGACGCGGGCAGCATCTGGCTGCTCGACGAAGAAAAGCAACATCTTGTCGTTGCCTTCAGCAGCGGCGCGAACGCCGACAAGATCGTTGGGTTTAAACAACCGCTTAGTAAAGGCATCATAAGCTTGGTTGTCGCCAGTGAGCGGGCGTTTATCGACAGCAACGTGTACAAAAACTCGAATTACAGCGCTGTCCTTGACGAAAAACTACACAACACCACCTATGCGATGATCGCCGTACCGCTGTATTTTCTTAACCAAGTGCGTGGGGTTATTTCCTGTGTGCAGCTTCTCGATGTTCTCCTGCAGCATGGAGAGCCCGTGCCGGCTGGAAAAACTCCGCCGGGTTTTAAGCCACAGCATCTCGCTACAATTCAAACGGCGTCCGCCGTACTCAAAGATCTAATCGACTATCGACTGCTCTCGACTGCCGTTGGGTGGTATCGACGCTGAGATGGATTCATCTCCGTTAAAACTCGAGGAAGCGCGCAGAGCGTTGACTAACGGCACGGGTAAAGGCGTGCGAATCGCCGTTCTGGATTCGGGGATCGAAATTGATCACCCCGAGCTAGTCAATCTAAAGCTAACGGACGATTTGCACGTCGTTGACAGCGGAATTCAGATCGAGGTGAAGTCAGGGGACGGTACCGACATCTTTGGTCACGGCACCGCGATCGCAGGAGTGATTCGTCGCATCGCACCTGACGCAGAGATCGGCAGCATTCGTGTCCTTGGTGAGAGCCTGGTGTCGCGCACCGTGATCATCCGCGAAGGAATTCGGCAGGCAATTGACCGAGGCTACCGCATTTTAAATTGCAGTTTCGGCTGTCGAGTACCAGAACACATCTTTCAATATAAGGAATGGATCGACGAAGCATACCTTAAGGGGATACATATCGTTTCTGCCTGCAACAATCTTGATTTCCGTCAACCGGAGTGGCCTGGCTACTTCCCGAGCGTCATCACTGTCAACATGGCTGAGCTCGATGATGAGGACACTTTCTTCTACAAATCGGGTCATCTGGTGGAGTTCCTCGCTCGTGGTGTCAATGTAACTCTCCCTTGGAATCACCATTTAACGAGGGAAGTTACAGGCAGTAGTTTTGCGGCGCCCGTCTTAACTGGCCTGCTCGCTCGACTGATTTCGGTCTTTCCGAACTTACCGCCACTGGAGGCCAAGGCGCTTTTGCATCGGCTAGCAATTCCTTGGCGCAAAGAAGTTAACACCCCGAACGTGTAAGCCTAATCAGTCGGTTATTGAGCAGATCTAGGAATTCTACGGCAATGTTCTCCGCTGCGGAATCTTAAGAATAAATTACGGAAATTAG
The DNA here is from genome assembly GCA_963817335.1 of uncultured Verrucomicrobiae bacterium. Taxonomy (GTDB): domain Bacteria; phylum Verrucomicrobiota; class Verrucomicrobiia; order Chthoniobacterales; family UBA10450; genus AV40. Next base: position 1,695,791 of record CAWFNX010000005.1, read on the forward strand.
CCGACCACCTCTGTCGGTTTCAACGACAGATCGACCGAGGAGGCGGCTTGACAGTATATCTTAAGGCTTGGCACAGTACCGGCCAGGGATGGCAAACGAACTTGAGACCGTGCGCGACGCCCTGCTCGGAGATTCTGACGCCGCATTACAATTACATCGGAAACATCATACTTCGGTGTTAGCGGCATTGATGAATCGCGGTACGGCTATGCAACTCACACGATCGGAGGTAGAAGAATGCGTGGGAGACTTGTGGTCCGACTGTTTCGGAGCAACGAATACAAAACCTGCGTTGTTGAAGAGATTCAAAGGTGCTGGACCGTTGCGTGCCTGGCTGATCACTGTCGGTCTCCATCGCCTCATCGATCTTGCTCGTCGCAAGAGATTTCGCCACGATCTGTATGGCGACAAGGAGACATCATCGCCTGATCCAATGGATAAAATTCCGGCTGCCGACGGGCTGCTGGCCGATTCCGACGTTGTTTTGCTCCTTCAAACTTCACTCAAAAAAGCTCTCGCCGGTTCCAATCGCGAGCGGCTTTTATTGCTTTGCCTTGTCTATCTTCATGGAATCAAACAGAAGGAGTTGGCCAACATTTATGGCTGCAACGAATCGACGATTAGCCGATGGCTGGATGGCACACTCAAACAAATCCACGCCGACACGTTGCATGAGATCAAGACTCTAGACCCTTCGACTGGCTGGGACTGGCCTGAAATTATGCAGTTGTGCGACACAATAAATCAGGAGTTGAGCGACTAATTTCGCAAGTTCTCGCCGATTCCACGTTCCTTTATTAAATAGTTGATGCAAACTGATCTCGAAATCATCACGAAGTTTCTTGCCCGCTCCGGCGTCGAGGTTAAAGGGCGCGGGAGCGATGTGCCTGACCAGGATGGCCTCGTGCTGTTCCGAAAATTCGCCAGCGGCAAAGCCACGCCTGAGGAACGGGCGGAAGTGGTGCGGCTGGTCGATTTCCGTCCCGACTGGATCGCTGCACTGGCAGACGAAATCAAGCGCCGGGAAAGAACCAGATCCACAGCAGAACCATAACCTGCATCTTTGTTAGCATTGGTTCGGGGCAGATCCGGCCGCGAGCATCAATCGCGCTGCGCCTCAAATAGATCTTGTGGTGAAACGCGCGCCAACTCTTGACTTTTCGGCCAAAATGTTACGACCCAAGAAGGAACCTGCGTGGATAGCAGCGGCGCAAGCTTCTCGCCTATATTGTGAGTAATATAATGTCTTGACGGTCCAAGTGGTGAGGCGAAACATCGGTGCGGCCTCCGACGATAAGACGTGACCACCCAACGCCAGCCGCTGCTTCCTGCAACAAAACTCGCTCCACGACCCACGGTGCCTCAGGTCCCCAGCGCTTCGACCGCCAGTGGACAAATTGCAGGCAAGATGCAGCGAATATCTGACGAACCTATCTCCGATCTAAAATGGAAGACCCTTTTTAGCTTTGGTTGGAAGCTCATCGGCATCTGCCGCGGTTTAGTAGTGTTATGTGCGATCTTGTCGCTAACCCAGGATGCAATAGGTCTAGGTGTAGTCCAACTCTTCGGGTTCCTAACTAACCAAGTTAGTATTAGCAGCCCCATCCACGTACATACTCCCGAGGCGTCATCTGGCCATCTCACAGCTACGGAACAAAAGTCCGTCGCGCCGCCGGCAGCACGCCTTTCGCCTGAAAACAACTCTTCGCGTCGTGGCCTCATCGGAGCTTATCTCGGCTGGGTTGCTCTCGCGATTTGCGGTGTTGGCTTTTCCATTCCCCTAAAATGGCTAACGACGAAATTGGATGCACTACTTTCAAACCGATTACGGACGAATCTGTTCGATCGCGTCCTCAAACAGTCGCCTGAATTTTTTCATGAGAACGATCCCGGCCAATTAAACGCAATCATCAACCAAATGACGGTACAGACGGAGGTGGTTGTTCGCCAAATCATTGTCGAACCATTACTGCAATTTGTTGTCCTCGCTGGGACGACAGGCCTGTTAAGTTACAATTTCATCCAGCTGCACAAAGAACCTCTCGCTATTTTCGGCGCCCAGCTTCCCTCAGGTGCAATCCCGCCGATCATCGTCGGCCTGGCGCTGTTCTCGCCTTATGTCATCAGCAAGATTGGCGCCCGTATTCGCACCGCATCAAAGGCGGTTCAAACCTGTATGTTGACATTGTCGAGCCTTGTCACGAGCGCCACGCAGTCGCCGGAAGAGATCCAAGCAATGGAAGCAGAACGTATCTTTAGCGACAAACACAATGCAAGTTTGGAGAAGTCGCTCCACGCGCAATTGCAGCAAACGATGGCAGTTGAGACTGTGAATTTCGTTAATGGATTGCCTAGTTTGCTGATTCAGATCGCTTTGTTGGGATTCGCCGTGTGCCTCGTGCTCAAGCCAGGTGGAAACGCACGACCGGGCGACGTAGTAGCAGTTCTTCTTCTTGCACCAATGCTAATGTCCCCCATCCAAACCCTATCAGGTTACTTGGTGATGGCTTCAACTTCATGGCCAAACATCGAGAAGATCATCAATATCTTGGAATCCCGCAGAAAAACGGAAGACCAGCCAGGCGCAGCGGATACCCAATTGAGAGGGCCTACAATCGAGGCGCGAGACGTTAGTTTTTCGTATCGGCCGGGATCACAGCAGATTTTTACCGGCCTTTCCTTCACTCTTCCACCGGAAAAGACGACCGGCTTCGTGGCAAAAATGGGCCAGGGCAAAACGACTTTTTTCAAGCTGGCGCTCAGATTTTATGATCCACAGCAAGGGCAAATCCTGGTGGGCGGGCGGCCGACAACCGATTACACGCCTGATATGTTGCGGCAGCGTATCGCGATGATGTCGCAATTTCCGGCGTTCTTCTTTGATACAGTGCGGGAAAATCTGCGGATGGCCAAACCCGCTGCGAACGATGATGAACTTCAAAGCATCTGCGAACGCACCGGAGTTTGGAAAATTTTAAACCAAAAGCTTCCGCCCTCGGACACGGATTCGATTTTAGACGCGAACCTGGCTGCGGGTAAAACGCTCTCTGGCGGTGAGCGAAAACTACTCGCGCTCACACGTTGTTTGTTGCGGGACCCTACTTTCCTCTTTCTAGATGAACCGACTGTCGGCATGGATAACGAGGAGAAATTCGAGATTCGCAAAATGCTCCGGGAAGGCACACGCGGCAAGACAGTCATGGTTGTCGATCACGACGTTAACTGGCTGCTACAGTTTTGCGATTACTTCGTCGTTCTCGACGACGGCAGCGTTGTCGAACAAGGGACTGCGAAAGAACTGCTCTCCCACGACGGTTTGCTTTATCAGCTTTATATGGCCGCAATGGGACCGAAAACCAAGGAAATTGCATCCTATATTGCGCGGGTCTAGTAAAATAAGTTTGCAAGTACGAGCACGAGGATCGTATCTCTCATAAACGGAAGGCGATTATGAGCAATTTTCGGCAGAACGAAAAAAACGATTTTGCCCGGTGCAGCGGCCCGGCAAAAAACAGGAAAGACGAAAAACCCAGCAAAAATAGAAAGAAATAAAGATTATGGCAGAAGAAGAGAAAAAGGTAACAATTGATGTATGGGGCACCAAAAAGCCGGAAGGCTCGGTGGACAAAGCCAAAACAACAAAAGATCAGGCAGCTCCGCCTGCGGCCGAAGGGGAAGTGGAAGGCCATTGGCATCAACACGGCCACTGGTGCCACGGCGGCGGACCGTTCTGGCGTGTAGGGGTCGGGGTCGGGGGCGGAGGCGGTTGGGTTCGGTGTTGGAATTGTGGCTCAGTCCGGTTTGTGGGAAACGCGTACCCAGGGCAGGTATTCATCTGTGGTAATTGCGGAAGCCCTTACACCCCGTACTAAGGCGCACCGAACGGCGGCTGCTAGAACCGCTTCGGATCAGGATCGCGCGGGATGATAAACCCCTGCGCGATCCAAAGACTTCAGTGGCTTGCGAAGCGTGGCAGACGCGAACATTTTCGAAATTGGGGAATCGCGCTGGGTTTGCTTTTGTACCCGTGAAGAAACCCCTCGTTGCTCTCACCCTTCTGTTTACCTCGCTCTTTCCGATCTCCGCTGCCCCCGCGACTCCGACCGGTGACCCAGTTTTTGATCGCTTAGACCAATGGGCGACTGACTTGCAAAGACAATCAATGAATTGGAACTCGAACTGCGCGAACTTCGCCCGTGGAAACCATGAGAGTGGAGGCTGTCAACGGAGCCTTGAAGAGCTGAAGGCTCAGTGGAAACATTTTGTAGAGCTTGCGGGGGAGTATCACTCCGATGGAACCGATTGTCGGGCGATCCTGCGCCAACGCTGGATTCAGTTTAGAATCCGACAGTTCGCATTCGACCTAAAATACGCTGGTATACGCAACACCGCTCGGCAGTCAGAAGAATTTGTGTTAAACAGAGAGATGCGCGAATTGAAAGAAGAGCTTAAGAAGTGCACTGGAAAATAAAACAAGCCGACCCCGACCAGCACGCCAATCGCATCGCCCACGCCGACTCCGACCCCAATCACCAGCCCAACGCCCACTCCAACCGCGACGCCAATTGCTTCGCCTACCCCGACGCCAACGGCTAACTCAAATCCCACGCCAACTCCGACACCTTGCGGGCGTGGTTGCGGCCGGAACTCAACAGGCGACACCACAAATCAGGGCACGATTAACATCACGTTTGGCGGGCCGATCACGGGGTTTTCGTTTTTTTGGTCCAACAACGATTCGCATTTGGGTCAGCAAGGAATAGCCCTCGGGCCAATAACCTATGACATCGTTCCAGAATCCGGTTCGGTTCTGTCGATCGCGGCTTGCTGTTTATCCGCAATCTTGCTTGAACTGAGAAAAAAGCGTCACGAACCGAGCGGTAAGCGACGCTATCATTGATTTCTTTGGACGTCGGTTTTGGGGTGAACTAATTAGCGACCTGCAGGGTTACCTTCGTTTGTGTCTGGGGACCGCCGCTACCGCTGTTCGCCGTGATGTTGACGTTGGAATTTCCGATACTTGTGCCGGCGCTCACTGAAAGCGTCATGGTTGAGGTTCCAGGATTGCCCGAAGACACGCTTACGCCACTCGGACTGAAACTCACATTCGCGCCGTTGGGTAAACCACTCGCAGTGAGAGCAACGTTGCCGGCGAACCCGCTGGACGACGTAATCGTGATAAGCGTCGTGCTGCTCGGGTTTGTCGATCGGCTTACCTTTACCGTTGTGGGATTAGCGGTCATGGAAATATTTCCGCCCGGCGTCACCGTGAGATTCACGGTCGTGGAATGACTGACGCCACCACTCGTCCCGGTCACCGTAATCGGATAGGTCCCAGCCGATGTGCCGTTAGGCGTCAGCGTCAGATTGGAGTTCCCCTGACCTGTGATCGACGTGGGATTGAAGCTAGCGCTTAGACCGGTCGGCACTCCTGCAACACTGAGGGTGACGTTGCCGGTGAAGCCGTTGAGCGCCGTCACCGTGATCTGTACCTGACTACTCTGTCCTTGCTTCGTTGAAACGGTGGAACTGTGAGGCGTGATGGCGAAATCGCTCACGTTCGCGGTCGCACTACCGCTGCTATTCGTCCATCCGGTGGCTCCGGTGAATGTCGCCAAGATAGTGTGGCTGCCGCCGTTAAAACCGGTAGTTCCAAACGAGGCATGCCCCGAGCTGTCAACGGTCACATTCGACGCCAAGACGTTGGAACCTTCCGTAAACGTTACCGAACCCGCGGGTGCTCCCGCGCTCGAAGTCGTTGTCGACGTGCAGGTGACCAATTGACCAACGATCGACGGATTCGGCGAACAACTTAGCTGCGTGGTGGTGGCGGTATTCGAACCTGTGACCGTCACCGCCGCGGGCGCGGACGGAATAGCGTTAGCTACAACTTGGATAATACTCGGTCCGTTCTCGATGTTGATGGGCACATCGAAGTACGTGTAAACCGTGGCCGATCCAGTGGCGACGCCCATCGTGCTGTGATTGTGCGTCCGTGCATAAAAGACATGCCCGGTCGCATTATTGGTAATCCGCACCAACGGATAATTGGTCGCGTTTTGCTGTTCGTCGCCAAAAGCACAGCCTTGGTTCAATCCGTTGAACTGCGTTCCACCAATTAGATACGTTGTCCCGTTATTCAAGGTTGAAGGAACACTGGTGATCGTGGGCGCCCACGCGGGTTGATACGACGGCGAGGCTGCGGGCGCGTAGAGCTGCGGTGTATTGTTTGAACCGTCAACAAACATCGCTTGCCCCGTCGGTAAAAGAAGCAGACTGGTGCGGTAGGTTTGATCGCCCGAACCCTTCGGCGGCGCGGGCACACTGATCAGATTCGTTCCATCGAACTCAAAATACTTAAGTCCAGAGGCGCCGAACAACACGTGGCCGCTTGGCAATACAACCCCCGGACCGTCCGCGACTGTTGAACCAGAAGGCAACGCGGGGCCTTTCACCCACGAGCCGGTAGCAGTCGATCCGGCAGCTGGCGGTGTGTAGATACCGGTTAGGCCGTCCGCTCCAATCGCGAAGACCTTTCCATTCGGAAGTAACAACGTGGGCCCGACTTCACCAGGCGGATTGTAGGTCGGACAACCTTGCGCGTTCTTGCTTCCACCACCTGACGTGTGCAGATCCTGTGGCGTCGTACCCGAGCTGGCCCACGTTCCGGTGGTCGAGCCGCTCAGGAGAAATCGTTCCGAATAGGGCGCGTTCCTTACATCTAAAGTGAACACGCTCCCATCGGGCAAAAGCGTCCAACCTTCTTCCGAATTGAAGCCGTCGATCTTGCCCGTGGCCGAAACCGCGGACCACGTCAGGGTTGTTGGATCAAGAATCGTCAGGCTCTGATTCAGTTTGGTGCCAACGAGGAAGCGTCCGTCGGCGAGAACAGTTGCTGGCGCATCGCCAATGCACTGATATATATTCGGCGAACCACCGGATGTCGGCGGAGTGAGCATGGTCCACGTATTTGCGACTGGATCGTAGATCGCTCCCTTGTTCGTTAGGGCAAAACTGCCGCCGAGATATTCACCTCCCTCGACCACCACTCGCCCGTCAGCCAGCACCGCAGATGCAAAATCCTCCGGATTGTATCCCGATGGCAAACTGGCCAGCGTCGACCAGGTGCCATTTAAGTAACTACCGTTCAAATCAGGAGTGAGTTTGCACCAGCCAGGCCCCGTATAGCACATTACGCCGCCGTCGGTTAGCAGCATGCAGAGCCCGACACCATTTGGGGGACTGTTTGTGAGAGTGGTCCAAGTCTGAGCCTGGACAAATGTTGTGGCCAAGATTAGGGGAGCCAGGATGATCGACTGCAAAAATCTTTTGATTCTATTGATCCTCTCAATTTTTTTGAAATGTGGTCACCAGGTCTTGGTACACGCTTGGCGATTCGAGTAAAACAAATTTGAAATGATTGCGCAATTGTCGCCTTCGCTCGCCTCGTGTGAAAGGCAAAAGCGAACTTTTGGGTTCGGGGGGCGCCTCCGGTAGTGAAAACGCTCCCATTATCACAGATATTCGGCGGCGCAAAAGCGCGTGAAACGGGCCTGTAGCTCAGCGGTTAGAGCAGGGGACTCATAATCCCTTGGTCCCTGGTTCGAATCCAGGCGGGCCCAGCCTCCGCTTCTTCGCTACTCGAAAAAGGCTACGGCTTGGCAGGCCAGCCAGAAGCTGCGGATGATAAACCGCACCGAAAAAGCGGAGGCTGTCACGCCGTAACCTCGTGAAGGCGGACCGTTTTGCTCTTTTGTCTCAGCCCCCCAAAGATTACTGCTTGGCAGACCGGCCAATGGAAAAATTCTTCTACGTTTACATTCTAGTCAGCGAAGCAGATGAGACTATTCGCTACACCGGCATTGCACGGGATCTTCGACAGCGATTGCTTGAACACAATAGAGAGAAATGCCGGAATACTTCTGTCCATCGGCCTTGGAGGATGGAAACTGCCATCGCATTTAATTCTGAAAAGAAGGCACAGGCGTTTGAACGGTCTTTGAAAAGCGGGTCGGGGCGAGAATTCGCTCGGCGCCATTTCTAAATCTGATGTTCCGCAGGGCCCTTCTCCTATTTGAAATCCTTATCCTAAGCGCACTCGTGCTGGCGACACGCTGCGCGAATTATCAGGACGTTTTTGTCGATCGGAATATTTATTTCACGGACGCCGATTGCTATGCCCGAATGACGCGAGTTCGAATTTGCGCTGAGCATCCTGGAACAATTGTTCGCCATCATAACTTCGAAAATTTTCCGCAAGGAACAACGCCGCACACGACCGCGCCGCTTGATTATCTGATTGTGGGATTGGCATCGTTGCTAAAACCATTAACGCTCCAATCGCTCGACCTGGCGGGTGCATTCATCTCGCCACTTTTTGCCCTGATCGGCGGGTGGTTTCTTTGGTGGTGGTCGCGTTGGATGAATTTCCGTTACCGATGGATCCTGCTGATCCTTTACGGAATCAGTCCGATCCTCGTTCATGGCACGGAGCTCGGGCGTCCCGATCACCAATCATTGTTAATGTTGTTGATTACCGTTGGGGTTTGCGCGGAGTGGAGCTTGAGACTTGGGCGTTCACGCAATTGGAGCATCGTGAGCGGCATCGCGTGGGGCGTCGCGCTCTGGGTCTCCCTATATGAGCCCCTAATCGTGCTCGCCATTCTTTTCGTTTCCGGCCTAACCAAAGATCGATCTGCAATTGTGGGATCAGATCGCCGAATCGGCTGGGCAGTTTTCGGAGCAATCATTTTAATCGGCTTTCTGGTCGAGCGACGGATCCCAGTATCGTGGTCCACTTTTCACGGGGATCCGCTTTTCCAAAACTGGTCTCGCTCGATCGGAGAACTGGCGCACATCTCCCCAATCAACCGGATTTGGTTCGCCTGGGCTGGCTACATGATCGTCGTTGCACCGATTCTGATTTGGTTAGGCATTCGCAAGCGATCAGCGCCTCCGATTTCAATTCTGACTTTGCTGGTTGCGGCGTACTGTTTGACGATTTGGCAGGCACGCTGGGGATATTTCTTTCTGTCGCTTTTCGCAATTTCATTGCCGAAATTGTTGGAAGCGATAAAACCGCGCCCCGCCGTCTGGATTGCATTCGCGTTAGCGCTTCTGCCGGTCTTTGAATTTTGGGATGCGCGGATTTGGCCTAACGAAGCGGAACTTTCGGCGCGGATCGAGCGTCGAAATGAGTCTCGCGACCTGCGAGAATTGGCGATGATGATTCGATCAGATCAAACCCGCGCTTTTTTGGCGCCGTGGTGGTTGTCGCCGTCAATTTCCTATTGGTCAGGCCAGCCGGGCGTGGCTGGCAGTTCGCATGAGGCCCTGGACGGAACGGTGGATACCTCCCGGTTCTTTGTTAGTGAAGACCCACGATTAGCTCGCGAAATTCTCAGCCGGCGGCAGGTCGAGTGGGTGGTGGCCTACGATTGGGGCCGGGTGGCCCAAAATTCAGCCGGTTTGCTGGGCGCCAGTCCTTCCGAACGTGCGCTGGGTCGAATCTTGGATCAAACGCCGTCTTCGGCGCCGGCTTATCTCGTTCTCTCGGGCCAAAATAGGACCGCCAAGTTATTCCGATTTGCAGATAAATTGTAAAAAACTCAGCTTTTCCACAGGGAACCCGTTGACAATGTGAATAACCATTACAATAATAACGCGTGTTGAAGAAATTCATCCCGCAGAAAACGATCTCATCGATCGGAGAAGGTTCGTTGAGCTCGGTGGGTGAAGATTCCAACCGATTCGCCTACGGCGACCAACCAAAATCATCAACTAACGATTACAAAAAGTTTATGGCTGAACATTCCGGCAAAGACGTCCTTTCCAGCGACGTTGAAATCAAAGGCACGATCAAGTTCCAAAAGGAGCTTTTGATCGATGGCAAAGTCGAAGGCGAAATTAATTCCGACGGTGTTCTGACCGTGGGCGAGAATGCGGACATTCGCGCCGAGATCAAGACCAAGTCGATCACGATTTACGGCAAGGTGCAGGGAAACGTTACCGTCAGCGAGCGTTGTGAATTGAAATCCAAATGCACGCTTCAGGGAGATTTGAAGGCGGCCCGTCTCATTATCGAGGAAGGCGCGACCTTCATCGGAAAGTCGGAAGTTTCCAGCGGGATGAGCGTTAAAGCGGCGTCAGCCAAGCCAGAAGTTGTTCGTCACGAAGAGTCAGCCAAGCCTGCCTTCGCGCGCGCCTGAAGTTTGACCTTCGCCTTCTGAACTAGTGATCAAGTCGTCGCCTGCTAAGGCCAGTGTGGAATGTCCGCACTGTGGCTTTAAGCAGATGGAATATGTGGCGGCGAAGACGACGATTTGTCGGCAGTGTGGGCGCTCTTTCTCGCCCATGGCCCCGAAACCGGTCGCCAAGGTGGGCGATGAACATGCGCCGGCCGGAGAAGTCCCGCTGCATCGCAAGCTCGAAAACATTTGGGGCCGCCAGCGCAACCGCGTTGTGTCGTGCTTTGAATGCAAACGAAAACACGAAGTTAGCGACCAGGCGACGTCTACGAACTGTCCGGGGTGCAGCGCGCACATCGATCTGCGTGATTACAAAATTACGACCAGCTTCAGTCGAACCATCCGCACCCGTGGCGACATTCATCTGACCAACAAGGGCGATCTCAGCAGCACCAGTGTGATTTGTCATTCGGCTGTCATCGAAGGTAAATTGCGCGGGAATCTTCACTGCGAAGATGCGATGACGATCGAGCTGGTCGGAAAAATTCCTGGCCGAATTGCCGCTCAAAGTATCGTCGTCGAAAGAAAATCCGATATTCAGTGTTTTCGACGGGTTACTGTAACCAACATCGAGATCCGCGGTCGCATGTCGGGTGAAATCGTGGCCGCCGGCTCGGTGACGATTCACAAAACCGGCTCGCTGGATGGAAATGTTACCGCAAAATCGATCGCTATTGAGAAAGGCGGAATGTTTTCAGGCCAGCTCGTAATTGGTCAGGCGAGCCTGACCCAGGGCGAACTTTTACCTGAAACCAAGCCGGCCGAAGCGAAGAAAGAATCCGACGTCCCGATGGGCGCAACTCAGACAGCCCACGCCACCTGATTCTTCCAATGCGTAGACTGCATCCGCGCAGTCCCTACGAAAAGCTCGGCGGATACGTTCACCTGCCACGCTTGATCGATAAGGCGCGACTTCATCGCAAGGGCCTGCTCGACGGCTACAACTACAAGACCGTAGGCTTTGACAAACATCTGCTCAGTTTCTTGAAGATCGACGGCGACGCTTTTGAAGACGCGGTCCACCGTTTGGAAAAAGACGACGCCGTCCTGAAATGGGTCCAGGAAAACGGGGTCAAACATTCACTCGAGGACGTGGAACATTGGAACCAGGCCATGATTTCACGGCACCCGGACACCGCTGCCAAAAAAGCGCGGTTCACTCATTTCCTTAAACAATCCGGCGGCGCGGGTCGAAAAGATATTCGCACCTACTTCGATCTGATCGAATTCGACGAAGGCAGATTGAAATAGGTAGCGGCGATTCACCGAATCGCCACGGACGATTGGGGTCAATCGCCCCTACCTGAAAAGACTTTATCGGCTATCTCGAGCGTTTCTTTGCTTCCAATATCGAGCCAGCGTCCGTTGATCTTGAACGTATTTACCGGTTTGCGGGTGTAGAGCCATTGCAGGAAGCGACCCGGTTGATCTGGATTATTCCCGGCCGCGAGATAAGTCGTGAACAAGGGCAATATTTCCCGCGAATAATAATAGAGCGCGATCGACGCCAGAGTGCTCTTCGGCTTTTCCGGTTTCTCTTCGAAACTGGTGATCACCCCTTTGCTGTCCACAGCGACGGTTCCATATTTTTTCATTGCTTCGAGATCACCGACGTCGTGCACTGCCACCATCGCTGCCGAATTTTTGGCTGCGTTTACAAAATCGCCCAGTGGCTGTTCGAAGAGATTATCACCCGCGATTACGAGTAAATCGTCGTTGGCCAGGTCCTCGCGGGTCAAAACCAGATCGATGTCTCCAATCGCGCCCAGTTTATCGTGATCGTTAGTCGACCGGTCGTTGACGATTTTGATTTGCGTTTCAGGATAACGGTCTTGGTACGTCTTCGCCCAATTCTGAAAATCGTCGGCGAATTTAGCGTTCGTTACGATATAAGTGATTTGTAGTCGCGGAACAGTGCGCAGATTGTCGAGAAGCCGTTCAATGATTGGTTTCCCGCCGACTTCCAGCAATGGCTTCGCCTTGTTTAATGTTAGCGGATAAAGCCGTGTCGCGTATCCGGCCGCGAGAATAAGCGCATTCATTTCGAATTTTGGACAATAAACGGACAAGTCAGGTGCGCCAGTTATTCGCGGAGATTATCTGGCGCTGCGCCGATGGCGATCGCAGCGCGCAAGCGGTGCTGAATGCCGGCAATTCGGCTGGACTCCGTGATCTTGCCGCGATTGTTATTGTCGCAAACGTAGAACGTATCGATGGCCGCGCCCTTTTGAGTGCTGATTCGGGACAGGGCAATGTTCACCCCTTCGTGTCCGAGCGCGGTCAGTAAGTCGTAAAGGAGGCCGATTCGATCCGGCGTCTCGATTTGGATCAACGTGTAGGTCGGATGCGCCTTGTTATCGATTGCAATCCCGGTCGGGAATTCCAATTCGTGTGATCGTTTGTGTTGGATATTGCGCCGGGCCTGTTCGAGCAGCGGACCAAACTCAAACGTCTCGACTTCAAGAGCGTGGCCGAGAGTCTTTTCCACCAAATCGCGATCGCGCTTTTCTGTAACAGGTCGTTCTTTCAGGTCGCAGACGCGGAAAATGCCGAGCACGGCCTGGTCTCCTCGTGGAAAGATGTCCGCGCTCAAAATATTGAGCGGAACAACCGAGAACGAGCCGGCGATTTTCGCCAACAGATCGTTGCGGTCCCAGGTGCAAAAGGAAACAACACTGTGGCCAAGCTGCGGAAATGCCTCCCATTCAATCGCCGGTTGCAAAGCGCGGTCTGGATCGGCTGAGGTGTTTTCGAAGAAAGAGCGGAAAAGATGCAGATGTTTCACGATCTCGGAAACGTCGAACGCGCGAAAATAATTGTCCGACATGAAGTCGAACTGGGCGTCGATTTCATCTTGGAAATCGGACGGCAACTCCGCCGCTACCGACGCCTGCAAAGTGTCACGCTCGATCTTCGTTTGCTCGAGGTAAGACTTCTGGTCGGTAAGGTACTGTGAGGTCGCGTGAAACAGCTGCCACACCAGCGACTCTTTCCAGTCGGACCAGCTTTGTCCGCTTGTGCCCTGACCGTCGGCCAGTGTCAATAACATCAGGGCGTGCAGATTCTTCTGAGTGCGAATGATGTTGGCGAACTCCAGGATCGTCGCCGGATCGTCCAGGTTTCGCTGTTGTGCGGTATTGGAGAGGGTGACGTGGTGGTCCACCAGCAGGATCAGCGACTTCCTTTGTTCAGGCGACAATTGCAGGCGTTTGGCAACGCTTTGGGCGAAGAACGCGCTCGCTTCGGAGTGGGGACGAGCGCCGACCGCCCGGCCGGTGTCGTGCAGAAGCAGAGCCAGATAAAGAACGAACGGATCTTCGAGGTTCTCGAACAACGGGCGATAAGCGATCAACTTCGGATTCGTCGTGTTGATCAGCGCGTCCAGTTTGTCGATGCAGAGTAAAGTGTGCTCGTCGGCGGTGTAGCGATGAAAGAATTCGTGCTGCACCAGACAAGTGAGCTGCCCAAATTCCGGAATGTAGCGCCCAAGAAAATCAACTCGATGCATCAGGCGCAGCGCGCGTCCGACTTCGCCCTTCCGGGTCAGCATTGCTCTGAATATTTCGCGCGGCGCCTTGGCATACTGATAGGTTCGGGTCACTTCTTTGAGCGAACGACTCAATAAATCTTCAAGCTCCGGGCTGAGATCGACGTTGTGTTCCTGGGCCAGTTGAAACGCCCGCATCATCTCGACCGGGTCCGACTTGAAAAGATCTCGACGCTCGCTGTGCAGTTGGCCTTGTCGAATGAAGAACGAGCCAAGCCGGACTTGTCCCCCTCGTCGCAACGGCAAAAAGCTAAACAGCGACCGGGTGCGATTGGTGGCGTAACCGCTCGCGAATTGTTCGGTGATTCGTTCGGTGACTCGAAAAATATTGCGGGTGTGCCCATAGTAATCTCGCATCAAGGCTTCACTGGCGCGCCGGCCTTCCTGGTCGTGATAACTCAAACGCTTGGCCAGTTCGGGTTGAATGTTCAGGTAGAGAACGTCCGCCGCTCGGCCGGACAGATAATGGAGATCTGTTCGCAAACGCAGAAGGAAATCATAAGCCGACTCAATCCTTCTCTGGTCCGATTCGCTTAACCAATCTTCGCCAACCAGATGCGTTGTGGTTAGCGCGCCTTCCTTGAAGTACGACATCCAGAGAAGATTCTGATAATCCCGTAGACCGCCGCAGCCACCTTTGATGTTCGGTTCCTGCATGTAAACGCTGTCACCGAATTTGGTGTGGCGAGCCGCCTGATCGCGCATGCGCAGCTCGACGTATTCGCGCTCCGAACCGACTACGCATTTGGCCCGGAATTGATTTCGAAACTCACTGGCGAGAACGCGATCGCCGGCCAAAAAACGCGATTCGAGCATCGCGGTCTTGGTGAGCATGTCGTTGTTTGCCTGATCGAGCGCTTGCTTGATGGAACGGGTGGAGTGTCCCACTTTGAAACCGATGTCCCACAGCAAATACAGAATTTGCTCCGCCATTTGCGCGATATAAGGCGAGATCTTGCCGGCCCCGTTGCCGTGGAGAAGCATCACGTCCACGTCGCTGAATGGGTTCAGTTCGCCGCGGCCATACCCGCCAAGAGCGATCAGCGCCAGCTGAGTTGTTGGTGTGCCGAGTGTATTTGCCGCCGCGGCGAACACATGCCGGAGAATCACATCCACCAACTCGCCGCGGCGCGCGCAAATTTCTCGACCACCGCCGCCGGCCTGATGTTTCAAACGCAGCCGATGTTCCTCGAGTTTGAGAAATTTTTTGTAAGTCGCGAGGACCTCGGTCGGCCGGCGCTTTCCCGCATCGGCCAGCTGGTCCTCAGCGTGGGCCAGCACTTTTTCCAGGTGTCGCGAATTCGGCATTGTCAATCTTAGTGCACCGGGAATCTAGGATTGAACGGCCAAAATCCAACTGGGGTCGTATCTAAACATTCAACATTTGAGATGCGACCGGCAAGCGGCCGCCTTCGCTGGAGGCTTCCGCCGCCGCTGAAGCTTTAGAGTGACGAGACGGCGTGCGCAGGGAACGCTTGTCCTACAATTTCCGATCTGACCTTCGAAGCGGCGCTACAGTTCGATCGCGTAGCGTTTGAGTTTGTTGTAGAGGGTGGGGCGTTGAATCCCGAGAAGCTCGGCCGCTTTCTTTTTGTTTCCGTGACACTGCGCCAGAGCTTGAAGGATCGTGACCCGCTCCATGTCGTCCAGGCTTTGAACTCCTTGCGCCGGAACGTTGACGCCAATTTGCTGCAGCGCCGGCGGCAGTTGCACTTCGCGCGGCAATTCCTTTGTTCCGATTATGTTTTGCCTGGCCAGGACGACCGCATACTCGATCGAGTTCTGTAATTCGCGCACGTTACCCGGCCACGAATAGTCGAGGAGCTTCTGGAAAGCTTCCGGCGCGATCTCCGGCTCGGATTTGCCGAGCTGCTGGGCGAATTGCTTTACGAAAAATGCGACCAGCGGCGGAATATCCTGTTTTCGATCGCGTAACGGCGGCAGGTCGATCTGAAAAGTGTTGATCCGGTAATACAGATCCGATCGCAGCCGATTTTCGGCAAGCGCTCTGGCAATCGGGCGATTGGTTGCGGCGATCACCCGAAAATCTGCCTTGAGCGTCCGGGTGCTGCCGAGCGGCCGATATTCGCGTTCCTGAAGCACCCGCAGAAATCTCGTCTGCAGGTCCGCCGGCATGTCGGAAATTTCGTCGAGGAACAATGTGCTGCCGTCCGCCTCGGCGATCATTCCAGGGAAATCGTTCGTTGCTCCGGTGAATGCGCCTTTCACGTAGCCGAACAGTTCGCCTTCGATCATGGTCTGGGGAAACGCCGCGCAATTCAGTTTCACCATCGGTCGTTCAGAGCGCCGGCTGCGGTGATGGATCAAATTGGCGATCACTTCTTTGCCCACGCCGCTTTCGCCAGTGATCAACACGTTGGCTTCGGACGGGGCCATTGAGTTGATCAACTCCTCGATCTCCTGCATCGATTTGCTTTGGAATATTGGATTCGAGCGCGTCTCCGCGATTTCCAGGCGCTTTTCGAGCTCCTCGGTCCGGGCGCGCAATTTTTGGGTCTCGCGGAGAAGCGATTGTTTTTCGAGCGCCTTTTCCACGAGGCTCAGAAGTTCTTCCGGCGCGTAGGGCTTGCTTACGAAATGATACGCGCCACGCTTAATCGATTCGATTGCGTTGTTGAGGGTATCGTGCGCCGTCAGGACGATGACCGGCATCTCGGGCCATTCCGCTTTTATTTTGTCGAGAATTTCCAATCCCTGGACGTCCGGCAATTGCAGATCGAGTAAAACGAGCGACGCCGATTTGTTTTTCAACGCTTTGAGACCGGCGGCAGCAGTGGCCGCAGTTTCCGTTTCAAATCCGTGCCGGCCCAGCAGCGCCTCCAGAGTGAGCAGAATCGGACGCTCGTCGTCGATGATGAGAATCCGACGGGTTTCTTTCACGATCTTTCTACTTGGAAAGTGGCAAAGTGATTTTGGTCACGAGTATGGATGTCGAACGTTCGTAGTTCGCCTCAAATTTACCGCCGTGCGCTTCGGCAATGATGCGAACCCGGTTGAGCCCGAGGCCGTAGTGACCGTGACTTATGTGGTGAAGCGGCTCGCGTCCCCAATTTGTGGTCGACAGGTCGAACTTTGCCTTCGGTTCGTGGAGTTCAAAGACAAAATGATCCTTATCGATGTGGGCTTTCGCGGTAACGCCCTTGGTGTTTCGCTCGTGATGAAACGCGTTTGCGAAAAGCTCGAGTAACATTTCCTGCGCGAGGAATGGATCGATCAGCAGTTTTTCATCCTTGAGCTGCACGTCCCAAGTCACCTTGGTCGCTTCGATCGGCAAATTCTTGGCCAGTTTCTGTTTTACGTCGTCCATGAAATCGGCGGCCAAATATGTTATCAAACTTGGAGTGGTCTGCCCGAGGGCGGCGCTCAGTTTTTGCAGACCGATTCCAATCTCGGAAACCATTTCCCGCAGGCGCTTGACTTCGCCTTTCAATTCCGGGTTGTCGGCCAGCTCGGCGAGATAAGCCGACTGAAGCTCGACTGCGTTCACATTGTTCCGAATATCGTGACCGAGTTGGCGAATAAACTTCACGATGTCCGGCCAGGAAACACTCGGCGAGTCGCTCTGTGGTTTCTCGGTGCTCATAAGTCAAACTGAGACCGAGCAATCGCTATTCCCTGAGGGAAAATTTGTCGTCTGACGGTCCTTCACCTTTTGAAGTCTGCACATTCGGATCGTTGCTCGCAAGGTGTTGCAGTGCATGAAAAACGTCCTCCGGATCGGCATCGATCGTCCGCGCGATTTCCTCGGCCGTTTTTCCGTCTCCTCGCGAAAGTTTTTCCTGCGCTGCGCTTTGCACTTGAAGCAGGCGAGTGGCGGCTTTCTTTCCGGCTTCAACCCCCGGTTGATGGTAGGCGTTGATGTTCACGAGCGAGCCATAGAATCCAACCGCGCGTTCGTAGAGCGCGATTAAGGCGCCGATGCTGAAAGCGTTCGCGTCCGGAATGCTAACCGTTATCGATTGGCGGTTCTTTTCGTAAAGCGCCGAGCGCGTCCCGCGCAGGAACCCGTGGAGATAATCGCCGCTGGTCACGCCGGGATCGACTTCAAACGCCGGTTTGTCTCGATCCTTGGCCACTTCGATAAACGTGACGAAGAAATTCAAAACGCCGTCACGCAATTGCTGAACGTAAGCATGTTGATCGGTCGATCCTTTGTTTCCGTAAACGGCGATGCCCTGGTTCACGACGTTGCCGTTTAGATCCTTCTCTTTGCCTAACGACTCCATCACCAATTGCTGCAGATAACGACTGAAAAGAAGGAGACGGTCTTTGTAAGGCAGCACCACCATGTCTTTTTCGCCGCGGCCGTTCCCAATGTAAAACCACATCAAGGCCAGGAGCATTGCGGCATTCTGAAGAAAATCGTTGTCGCGGGTTCTTTCGTCCATCGCCGCGGCGCCGGCCAGAAATTTGTCGGTATCGAGACCCTGAAGCGCCATCGGCACGAGACCCACTGCGCTCATTACTGAGGTCCGTCCACCTACCCAGTCCCACATCGGGAAACGGACCAGCCAGCCATTTTCCTCTGCGTATTTGTCTAAATCACTTCCGTTGCCCGTTATCGCGATCGCGCTTTTCGGGAAATCCAGGCCGGCCGCTTTGAACCGGGCCTCAGCTTCGAGCATCCCGTTGCGCGTTTCCTTGGTTCCACCGGATTTGGAAATGACAACGACGATGGTTGTCGCAAGCTCCTTGCCGATCCTGTCGAAAACGCGATCAAACCCATCCGGATCGGTGTTGTCGAAAAAATAAATGTCCATCGGATCTGCGGCGGTTCCGAGGGCGTCAGCGATGAATTCCGGGCCGAGCGCGGATCCGCCGATTCCGATCGATAAGATGTGTTGAAACTTTTCGCCTCGAGCGTTTTTGATTTTGCCGCTGTGCACATCGGCGGCGAACTGTTTTATCCGCGCGTTGGTATTTTCGATCTCAGATCGCAGTTCGGCGTTCGGCGCGAGTGACGGTTTTCGAAGCCAGTAGTGTCCAACCATTCGGTTCTCGTCCGGATTTGCGATTCCGCCGGCTTCCAAGTCGCGCATGGCGGCGAAGGCTTTGTCCATCTTCGGTCGCATCTGACCGAAGAAATCGTCCGGAAACTTCATTCGACTGATGTCGATCGAAAAACCGAGATCTTCGTAGCGCAGAAAGTATTGCTGGAATCGCTGCCAAAGCGACGAAGAGGCCATAAATCAGTGACGAGTGACGGGTGACGAGTGACGAGGTTTCATTGATCGACGCCAATTCATCATCTTCTTACATGTCACATGTCACACGTCACTTGTCACTTTGTTGTCGGCGGTTTTGCTGCGCCCGGCTCCTTCTTGACTGGCACTTCTTCTTTTGGCGCGACTTCGTATTCCGGCTTGGGCATGCCCATCAGCCAATGATCGAACCAGCCGACAATGTTCTGCAATCGCTCGACCCGGTGCCAGGGCTGGCCGGAGCGGGATAGTTCGTGCGATTCATTCGGGAAACGCACCATTACGGTTGGAATTTTCCGAAACTTCAGCGCTCGGAACATTTCTTCGCCGCCCGCGCCCGGCGGTGTCCGGTAATCGGCTTCACCCAGAATAAACATCATCGGCGTTTTGACGTTCTTAATATAAGTGATCGGCGATCGCGCTTTGAAATCTTCCTCCTGGTCGAATGGCGGGCCTTTGAACCAGTTTGGTTGAAACAAAGTGAAGTCGGCCGTGTACCACCAGTGGGCCCAGCTCGCGATGTCTCTCTGCGCCACCGCGGCGGCGAATCGATCAGTGTGACCCACCACCCAGTTCGTGAGCAGGCCGCCGCCGCTTCCGCCTGTTACCCCCAGTTTCTTGCCGTCGATGTAACCGCGTTTGACCGCTTCATCGACCCCAGCCATCAGATCTTTGAAATCGTCGCCGGGATAATGGTACTGGATCACGTTTCCGAACTCCTGACCGTAAGTTGTGCTGCCGCGCGGATTCGGGAACAACACGACGTAACCCTTGGCGGCCATCCATTGGAATTCGTGGAAGAAAACATATCCGTAGGCCGTGTGGGGCCCGCCGTGAATATTCAAAATCAGCGGATACTTTTTGGCGGGGCTGAAGTCCGGCGGCTTTTGCAACCAGGCTTCGATATTCTTTCCATCGAAACTTTTGTAATGGATTTCCTCCGGCTCGGTGAGATTTAACTTCGACAACAGCGCATCGTTGAAATGAGTGAGCTGCTTTGGATTGCCGCCGTTTTGGTCAGCCACGAATAAATCGCTAAGGCGCGTCGGGGTCGAAACGGTGTAGACCAGTTTTGATCTGTCCTGGGTTGCCCGCAGGCTGATTACCGATTGATTGCCGGACGTTAAATCTGTCGGCGCCCCGGATTCGGCATCGAACGACGCGATGTTTGCCTTGCCTTCTTTCGAGTAAATTTGGATCAACGACCGGCCATCTGGTGTCCAGATCGTGGCGTTTCGACCGCCGGCGCGGGGTGTTTCGGAATCGCCAATCAACGAATTGCGAATGTCGAAGTCGAATTTCTCCGTCAGATTTTTTGGCTTCGCGTTGGGAGTAAGCTCAACGGTCCAGAGATCGGGCTGAGTGTAGGAACTAACGGGTTGCGTCACTTCGGCCACAAACGCGAGCCGTTTGCCATCCGGGCTCAGCGACAAGCCGCCGATGCCCATCTCGATCGTGTTGATCTTGGTCGGGTTGCCGCCATTCGCGCTGATTGAATAGAGCTCGCTTCGCGGACGTTCGTAGTATGGCTCATCCACGTGCAGCGAAACGAAGTAAAGTTGGCTGCCATCCTTCGACCAGGTAATGCCGCCCTCGTCGAAGCGGCCGAAGGTGAGTTGCTTTGGCTGCACTTTTTCGTCGGCGTTATGCGGCGCAGAAATTGCCCAAATGTGCGACGGATGTTTTGGATCCGCGTAACCTTCATTGTCCTCGCGGTAAACCGCCCGGGTGATAACTCGAACGTCGCTCTCATGCTCGGATTCGGCTTCCGCTTTTTTCACTGCTTGGTCGCCCTCCGTTTTGCCCTTTGAGCTCTTATCGGTTGGGCTTTTTGCTCCCTCAGGCGAGGCAGCGGGCGAAGTAGCGCTCAGGGCTTTCTTTAATTCCTCTTCCTTCTTCTTCTTTCTATCCTGCTTGGCCAGATCTTCTGGATTCGTCTCGCTGGTGAATGCAATCGTTTTTCCATCCGGCGACCACGCCGGATTACTCGCCCCCTTCGGAAGATCTGTGAACGCGAACGAATCACCGCCGGCCATGGGCAGGATGGACAACTGCGGTGATTCGGGTTTGCCGTCTTTCTCGGCTGCTCGCAAGAAAACCAGGAACTTTCCGTCGGGCGACCATCGGGGAGTTGAATCGTGATCGCCCTTGGTCAGCTGATGCGGTTCTTCGCTCCCCGACATCGGCACCGACCAGATCGACGTGGCGTAGCCTTCTTTTTTCTCGTTTACGGTGACCCGCACAAATGCAACCCGGGACCCGTCCGGCGAGACTTGCGGGTCGCCGATCCAGACAAAATCCCACAGATCCTTTTCAGTAATGTTCCGCTTTTGGCCGAACGAACTTGCCAGGCTTAGAACGAAGACGAGTGCGAACGCGAAAACTATGCGCATAGATATCTTAATAGATTGGCGGCGTCAGGCTGCCAAGCCGAACGTTATAACGATCGCGTCCGCTCGAATGATTCGCCTTTGCCAAACACAATTTTGCGGACCGCCGATTGGCTCGGTCAATGCTCGTTCAGTCTTTGATGATTCGGGGATCGGTGATACAATCCGCCCCGGAAACAGTCGCCATTTCTATGAAATTCGAGCTAGAGGCTGTCGCGCGTCGTTACGCAGGATTCCTCCTAGTATTTTGGGCTGTTGTCTTTGTGCTGTGGTTCTTCGGTGCGGAGATTTTTTCGCTCTTGTTGCAACACTCTCGGGCCTATACCCCGCCTCAATTCCTGACCTGGCTTAGTCTGATCGCCAGCTTGTGCGTTGCAGTAGTTTTTTGCGTAATGCCTTTTTCCCTTTTCCGAATCGTTAGGCAACGCGCCGATGTGCCGTTCGGAGGAGTGGTTCTTTGTATTGCCGGCTTTTTGTTCCTTCTTGGTATCAGCGCGTTCTTCGGTCTGCTGAACATTTGGTTCCATGGACCAATTATAATTTGGTGCCTGGTTCTAACCCACGTCGGCAGCGCTCTTCTCGCGGTCGCCACCTTACTGATCTTGCGAGCGTTGGTTCCGAACATTCTGGAAATTCCGAGTCGGACCGAGTGGCTCGCCGTGCATAAAGACTTGTTTCTGGCCGAAGCGCGCGCTGAAGAACGGGACAAGCTACTGGCCAGAGTCAGTCACGAGCTCCGCACTCCGCTCGCGCCGTTGTTGGCCTGTTTGACCGAACTGGAACAACGTCTCGGTTCTTCCTCAGACCCGGAAATCAGGAACTGCATCGAAGTGCTGAGAAAAAACATTCAGCGCGAGGCTCTCCTGGTGAACAATCTGATCGATCAATTGGAAATCCCAGGTCCTGTCTTGGAGGTTCTTCCTCACCCCAATGGAGCGGCGCGACCGCGTCGATTGTTGTTGGTTGAAGATCACGCCGATACCTTGCGCACCTTTGCCAGAATGTTGCGGCGCGAGGGTTTCGAAGTTCAAGAAGCCAGCACCTTGTCAGAAGCGATGGCTTCCGTTCAGGTGGGCGATTTCTTGGTTTCCGACATCGCGCTGCCGGACGGCGACGGCCGCGACCTGATGCGGCACGTCTCGACGATGGGTATTCCAGGAATAGCGATCTCGGGATTCGGAACGGCCAAGGACCGGGAAGAATATCAGCGGGCCGGCTTTGCCGAATCGTTCGTGAAACCGGTGGATGTGAGGCAGGTCGTCAATGCAATCGCGCGAGTCATGGGCGGTGGCAACAGAGGCGCTAACATTACCAACAGCGCAGCTAGCACGCGTGGTTAGGCTAGACCGCCCTAGCCGACCGGCGGCGCGGTTACATGTGCTCGATCATATTGTCGCCGAACTGCGAACATTTGATCTCGGTCGCGCCTTCCATTAACCGCGCGAAGTCGTAGGTCACGCGCTTGCTGGCGATCGCGCCTTTTAACCCCTTTATAATAAGATCGGCCGCTTCGGTCCAACCCATGTAGCGGAACATCATTTCGCCGGAAAGAATCACCGACCCGGGATTTACTTTGTCCTGGTTCGCATATTTCGGCGCCGTTCCGTGGGTGGCTTCGAACACGGCGTGACCGGTGATGTAATTAATATTGCCTCCGGGCGCGATGCCGATTCCGCCGACCTGCGCGGCGAGCGCGTCGCTCAAGTAATCGCCATTCAGATTCAACGTCGCGATCACGTCGAAATCTTCCGGCCTGGTTAGAACTTGCTGGAGCGTGATGTCGGCGATCGCGTCTTTGATCACAATTCCACCACCCGGTTTGCCCATTGGAATTTTGCACCACGGACCACCATCGATTTCTTCCGCTCCGAAATAACTCTTCGCGATCTCGTAACCCCAATCCCGAAACGCGCCTTCGGTGAACTTCATGATGTTGCCCTTGTGAACGAGGGTCACACTCTTGCGCTGGTTCATGATCGCGTAACTGATCGCGCTGTGGATCAATCGAACGCTGCCCGAGCGGCTCACCGGTTTTAATCCGAGGCCAACCATCACGTCGGTTTTTTCCGGAGCGCCGACTCGTTTCCAAAACTCGGCCGCTTTTTCTTTGGTGCCGAACCGAATCTTGTCGAACTCTTTTGGAAATTCTTTCGCGAAAAAATCGAGGATCTTTTGCGATTCCGGTGTGCCGGCGGCGTATTCGATTCCCGCGTAGATGTCTTCCGTGTTTTCGCGGAAGATCACCATATTCACCTTCTCCGGATGTTTCACGGGGGAGGGGACGCCGGAAAAATACTGCACCGGTCGCAGACAAACATAGAGATCGAGCATTTGCCGCAGCGCGACGTTGAGCGATCGAATCCCGCCGCCGACCGGCGTGGTCAGCGGGCCTTTAATGCCGACCAGATATTCGCGAAACGCTTCGACCGTGTCGTCCGGTAACCAGTTGTCGAACTTGTCCTTGGCCGACTGGCCAGCGAACACTTCGAACCACGAAATTTTCTTTTTGCCGCCGTAAGCTTTTTTCACCGCTGCATCCATGACCCGCACGCTCGCCGCCCAGATATCGGGCCCGGTGCCGTCCCCGCGAATAAACGGAATGATCGGATTATCGGGAACCTTGAGTTGTTGATCGCGAGTAATTTTTTCGCCGTTAGGCGGGGCAATGTCTTTGTAAGGCATAGGCGGCACTGTGGCGCAGAAGTGATCTTGTTCAAACGCTGAAAACTGAAAACTGAAATTTCAGCGTCTCAGGATTTACGCTCCCGCTAGTTCGTCGACTTTGTTCCCTTGTTTATTGTTTGCCGCATAGCGGCATGACTCAGCTTTCAGCGTTTCAGCCACCTGGCACGCGAAGCGCTCTCTGCACGACGTATGATATCTCAACTCCTTCGCGGCTCAGCGGTTTTCTGCTTGGGATTCGCGGCAATTTCAAGCCAGGCCGCGATCTACGACTGGACTAATGGCGGCAATAACGTGAATTGGAACGCCGGCGAAGATTCAATCGAGGATACTTGGAACGAGAACGCGCCATTCAGCAGCTCGACTGTTGATCTTAGCCTTCCAACCCACACTTCGGCATTGAGCGCCTTCAGTTCGTACAGGAACATCAATCTTGGAGGACACCACGACACTACTATTTCCGGGGCTCCCGGTGAGACGGTTACATTGGACCTTCGAAATTTTGCTCTCGCTGATCACTCCACCTTTACCCTTCAGGGAACGGCCACCACCACGTTTGTCATCAATGTGACAAAACAATTTTCCTTGTCCGGGAACTCCCAGATTGTTTTGTCCGGCAGCGTGCGATGGGACCACGTTTTCTTCAACGTGCTCGGACCTGGCGGCGCCGCATCGCTAAGCGGAAAGGCCCAGCTCTATGGGACACTGACGGCAAGCCTGCGCACCGTAAAAATGCGTGGGCAATCCATTGCCTACGGCGCGGTCGTTGCCAACCGGGTAGCTTTGCGGGGTGCCGCTCAGATCGTCCCGTGCCCGGTTGTGAGCCCATAGCAATTTCAGCTTGGTTCTGCGGATTTAATCACCCCCTACGCGTAAGTGCCTCATCGGCCCGAAATTATGCGTAGTTTCGACGATGAAGGGCACGCGATTGGCTTAATTAGGCGGGATGCCTCTCCTGAGCCCTGGGAGATGGCTGCGCTTTTCCCTCGAAGCCGGCCGATCTCGCACTTCATGTTTAATCGGCTGCCTTCTGGGCTTTCTCGCTCTGACGGTTTTCGACCAACGGGCTCAGGCGGCGAACAGAACCTGGAGCAATACCGGCACGGATTTCAATACCGCGGGCAATTGGGGTGGGGGCCTTCCGGGCATTAACGACGTCGCTGTTTTCAGCACCGCAGCCTCGAAGCAGCCGAATATGAGCGCGTCGCTCACCATTCAGGAATTGAATTTCTCGACAACTTCATCTTCCGGATACGATCTCACCAGCTCAACTACGAGCATCAAACTGACGCTGACCAACACCGGCACGGGAGGGTCCAGCGCGATCAACGCGGCAAACACTAGCGGCACCAATACGATTGACGCTCCAATCGTTCTCGGCGCGGCCGCCGGTTCGACTCAAACATTCACCCAAGCGAGTGGCGGCACGCTGATCGTTAACGGAGTTATTTCCAGCACCAACAGCGTCACACTCAGTTTGGCTGGTGCAGGTATTATCACGCTCGCCGGCGTGAACACTTACAGCGGCGGCACCGCGCTGGCCAGTGGCACGACTTTGAGAATCAACAACGCGGCTGCGCTCGGCACCGGAACATTTACGATTAATGGCGGCACGATCGACAACACGACAGGAGCTTCCATCACGCTCACCAACAACAATGCGCAAACCTGGAATGGCAATTTCACATTTACCGGCACGCGCAGCCTGAACATGGGCACGGGCGCGATCTCGTTAGGCACCACCTCGGGTACGACGCGCACCATCACCGTCAACGGCAGTACTCTTACCGAAGGCGGCGTCATTTCCAATGGAACCACGGCCAACAGCCTGACCAAAGCCGGCACCGGAACACTTGCGCTCACCGGCACGAATGCCTACACGGGAACGACTACCGTCAGCGCCGGAGTCTTGAATATTCAAAATTCAAGCGCGCTTGGCACCACCGCGTCCGGCACGACCGTTTCCAGCGGCGCAACCTTGCAACTTCAAAACGGAATCAGCGTCGGCGCGGAAGGGCTCACCATCAGCGGCACTGGCGCGAGCGGCCAGAACGGCGCACTCGTCAACGTGAGCGGAACGAACAACTATGGCGGTTTGCTCACACTTGGCGCGGCGGCAACGATTTCGTCTGACAACGGTACGCTTAATCTGACCAATACCGGGAGCATCACCGGACCAGGCTTTGGACTTACCCTTACCGGTTCGGGTAGCGGCACGATCTCTAGCGTTATCGGAACGGCCGGTGGCACTCTCACCAAAAACGGGTCAGGCACATGGACTCTTTCCGGCCTGAACACTTACACCGGCTCGACCACAGTTAACGCTGGAACGATTATTCGTGAACGGTTCAACTTGCTTCCCCCAGCGCAGTCACCGTTAACAACAGTGGTAGTGTTCTCGGCGGCACCGGCACGATCAACGGATCGGTTTCAATCGCTTCAAGTGGCGCGATCCTGGAAGGAGGAACCGGATCGACCGGTCAGACATTGACCTTGAAAGGCGCGGTCACCATGAGTTCCGGTTCTATCATTATGCTCGCGCTCGGGGCATCAAGCGCGCATTCAACTCTCGCGATTGTCGGTGGGACGATCTCGTTTCAGTCCGCGCAAATATTCAACATTATCGATCTCGGCGTCACCGCCGGATCGAGCTACACCGGACTCATTACCGGAATCGGCGCCAATCCCGGAACGGAAGGCGGCTGGACCATCAATAACCAGGCATGGGCCTACAACTTTAATTACGACGCGGGCAACGGCGGTGAAATCAATCTCTCCGTGACCGCGCTGCCAGAGGCATCGACTTACGCCGCGTCAACTCTGGCACTGCTAGCCACCGTTTATCATCAGCGCCGCCGTATTCCGGTTCAGCCCTTGGAGCGTTTTTTGCGGATTTCAGCCAGGCAGAGTCGAGTTCGACGACGCGGCGAGATGGACGGTCATGGCGGCGAGGGTAGCACGTGACCTTCGGGTAGAAGCGAATCAAAGTGAGCTTCTTCAAATGCTGAAAACTGAAAACTGAAAACTGAAAATCTGAAATTTCAGCGTTTCAGCATTTCAGTTTTTCAGCGTTTCGCGACGTGGCACGCGATAGGCTCAATGCTACGGCATGCTTCTCCTTGGCTTCCGCGGTTTCCGCCGGATGAACCGGCGCGCGTTCGTCAGTTTTGGTCATCTGGGTTTGATGGCCGCCGTTGCGCTGGGCACCGCGACCGTGGTGGGCGGCTCCGGTTACTTGATCCGCGAACTTCACCGCCAGGCTGGGATCGCAAGGGCAGTCGTTGGCCTGCCGGCGCCACCGGTCGATCCGAATGTATTGGTCCCAATTTCGGCGGACATGCTCAAAGTGAGCTCGATTGCGTTGGGAAAAACCCCGGCAGCTATTATCAATGGCGTTCCCGTTGGTGTGGAGGGAATCGTTAATATCCAAACCAACAACGGGATTGCGGCCGTTCGCGTCGTCAGGATTAGCGACGGCATGGTGCAATTCAAATACGGCGAGCAGACACTCGTGGCCAATCTTCGTTAAAGGTCTTGGCGACAGCCTCGCGATATGAGGCGCTTCCTGAATCGTTGGGAACAACATTTTCGCGCAGCATATTCGCTAGGCATTCATGCTTCGCGCGATGGAGAACAGCTGAGGGATGTTAAGCAAAACTAGGAGAATTCTTACACCGTTGTAGGCGATGAAGAGCGCCTAACAACTTGTGAACAACTTTGATTAGCGATCGCCAAATTTGATTGAACGTTATCCGCCGGGGATTGAGCCTTGGCGTTACCTGCATGGACCACACGGAAACCATTCTCGGTGTGCGATTCTTCAACGGCACAGTGGACAAGGCCGTTGAGACGATGTCGGCCAACGGCGGATTGCTGGTGGTGCCGGCAGCTCCGGCCCTGGTCAAATTGCAAAGCGATGAAGTCTATCGGCGCGCTTTGGTTTCGGCGGACATGGCGATCGCCGACAGCGGGGCGATGGTTTTACTTTGGAAAATTCTGACCGGTCGACGGGTCGAGCGCATTTCCGGCTTAAAATTTCTCAAACATCTGATCGTTCGACTCGGTTCCCGGCCTAACGAACGAGTGCTCTGGATTGTTCCCACCGAAGCCGCCCACGAAAAAACGATCAACTGGCTGCGGCGGGTCAATCTCACCGGCACGGCAGATTTTTACGTCGCGCCGCGTTATGCAACCGAAGTGCGCGACGATGTGCTGTTGGCAAAGATAGACAGTCATCCGCCGGTGCACATCGTGGTGGGAATCGGCGGCGGCGTTCAGGAAAAGCTTGGCCTTTTCTTGAAGGAAAATCTGCGGGCGCGCCCGGCGATTCACTGCATCGGCGCGGCTCTGGCCTTTCTCACCGGCGACCAGCCACCGATCCCAATGTGGGCCGACCGGTTTTATCTCGGTTGGCTGCTGCGTTTGCTTCGTCAGCCGCGCGTTTTCGGTCCGCGGTACGTGAGCGCATTCAAATTGCCGGGGCTCATTTTTCGCTATCGCGAGAAGTTGCCGCCCCTTGCGAAAAGCTGAAAAGCTGAAATTCTGAAAAGCTGAAAGCCGCGAATGGCTGCAAACAAACATTATGCGACTTGCTGATGAGTTGCGACAAAGAACGAAAGAATACGCTTCTGCAGTGGTTC
Source organism: uncultured Verrucomicrobiae bacterium (assembly GCA_963817335.1). GTDB lineage: Bacteria > Verrucomicrobiota > Verrucomicrobiia > Chthoniobacterales > UBA10450 > AV40. Next base: position 1,724,519 of record CAWFNX010000005.1, read on the forward strand.
GACTTTATGTCAGCTTACCGGCTGCACGTAAGGAGATTCAAGTTCTCGGTCATCAATTGCTTCGATCAGGCACGTCAGTCGCCGCCCACGTCCGCGAGGCTTCGCGTGCTCGCTCTGACGCGGAATTTTGCTCGAAGCCGGATGCCGCATTGCAGGAAGCCGACGAGTCCGCGCTCTGGCTGGAACTGCTTCGGGACGATTGCGGAATTAGAACAGAAGAATTGAATGGCTTGGTCGCTGAAACAGATGAGTTAATGTCAATTTTCGTGACTATCGTTAATCGAACAAGAAGGCGCGACTCGTGATTCGATTTCAGTTTTTCAGCTTTTCAGTATTTCAGGATTTGGAATGAAAATCTTGGGCTTAAACGCATACCACGGCGATTCCGCCGCTTGCCTGTTCATTGACGGTAAACTGATCGCCGCGGCGGAAGAGGAACGTTTTCGTCGGATCAAGCATTGGGCTGGTCTGCCCACCCAGGCGATCAATTACTGCCTCGAAGAAGGAAAACTCCGCGGACTGGAGGAGATCGACCACATCGCCATTAATCGCAAACCCGGCGTGAACAATCTGCGCCGGCTCGGGTTTGTGCTCACTCATTGGCCCCATCCGAAATTGATGGCGCAAAAAATCAAAAACATCCGCAGCGCGGCGTCGATCAAAGATGCGCTCCAGGAGAGTTATGGGATCGAGATCAAAGCCGACGTGCATCACGTCGAACATCACCTCGCGCACCTGGCTTCCGCGTTTCTGGTCGCCGGATTTAGTGAAGCCGCCTGCATTTCCATCGATGGTTTCGGCGATTTCGCCAGCACCGCATTCGGAGTCGGGCAGGGGACCGAGCTGAAAATCGACAACCGCGTTTATTTCCCGCACTCGTTAGGCATTTTTTACTCCGCGCTCACTCAATTTCTCGGCTTCCCCAATTACGGCGACGAATACAAAGTGATGGGACTCGCTCCCTACGGCGAACCAAATTATCTCGATGCTTTGCGCGAAGTCGTTCGGATCCGTCCCGATGGGACCTTTCGGTTGAACTTGAAGTTTTTCCGGCACCATATCGGCAATGTTTCCTACACCTGGAAAGATTGCGCCCCGGAGGTCGGCACCCTTTATCGCCAGCCGTTGATCGATCTCCTGGGCTCGCCGCGCAAACCCGACGACCCGATCGAGCAAAAGCACAAGGACCTCGCGCGCTCGGTCCAGGCCACCTACGAGAAAGCATTCTTCGCCTTGCTTCAGGCGCTCCACAAAAAACATCCGAGCGATAATCTCGCTCTCTCCGGCGGTTGCGCCATGAACTCGGTTGCCAACGGAAAAGTTTATCGGCGGACGCCGTTCAAGAAAATGTATTTGCCCGCCGCGGCCGGCGACGCCGGTGGCGCCATCGGCGCAGCGGCCCTTGTTCTCTCAACTCTCAACGATCAACTCTCAACTAATACGCCGTTGATGACGGCGTATCTTGGTCCTGAAGCGACCGAAAAGGAAACTCTCGCGCTGGTCGAGTGGAAGAAGAAGGAAATCGCGGACGCCGGCTGCGCGATTTCATTCATCGGCGACGAGGAAGAACTGTTGAAACGAACTGCCCAGGCGATTGCCGACGGAAAAATCGTCGGCTGGTTCCAGGGTCGAATGGAATGGGGCCCGCGCGCGTTGGGGAACCGGTCGATCCTGGCCGATCCCCGCAGCGCGTCGATCAAGGATGTGCTAAATGCCAAGATCAAACGGCGCGAATCGTTCCGGCCGTTTGCCCCGTCCATTTTGCGCGAAGAAGTCGCCGAATGGTTTGAGACCGACGACGACGTTCCGTTCATGATGCAGGTCTTCCAGATTCGCCCGAAATACCGGGAAATGATCCCGGCCGTGACCCACGTCGATGGCACCGGGCGCCTGCAAACCGTTCATAAGGAGACAAATCCGCGCTATCACCGGCTGATCGAGCATTTCCGCGAGCTAACCGGAATCCCTCTGGTGCTGAACACCTCCTTCAACGAAAACGAACCTGTAGTATGCTACCCGGAGGAAGCGCTGGATTGCTTCCTACGCACCCAGATGGATATGCTGGCGCTAGGAAATTTTTGCATAGAACGCAAAAATTAGGTATTAATTACCACCCCCTATGGAAGCCAAACTGATCCAGGATTTGATCGAAAAAAACAAACCATTTCGCATCGAGACCGCGGTCGGGCGGATATTCGAAGTTCCGCATCGCGATTTTGTTTGCTTTTTCGGCGCGAAAAACATCGTTAGCTTGTGAATTACAGCGATAATGGCGACGAACATTTCGCGATCGTTCCTCTTTTGACTATCACTTCAGCCATGGCGCGCGCCTGAAAAATATGAAACCCGTCCTTACTTTTGTCTTTTTCGCGACTGTAATTGCTGCGCCGTTGGCCTGGGGGCAGGCGGTCCTGAACAACACGACGCTGGGACAAAGCCAAAATGATGCGGTGGATCTTGCGAATTCGCTCGCGCCCGGGCCGGTGAAATACGGCAAGGGCGAGAAAAAAGCCCAGATCAGTGCCGCCGAGTTGAAAAGCAAGACCGTCAAGGATTCGACCTTTGGGGGAAGCCTTATGAATATCGGGATCGACTCCGGGGTACCGAAGTTGGACGAATCGAAATTGCGTAATGCTCCTACGGAAACGGAAAAGCAGGCAGCCGCTGTGAAGCAACAGGCCGCGACGATTGAAAAAGAGTCCACCGCGGAGAAACAACCCGCGCCAGTTGAGAAAGAGCCGGACGCTTCGACCGAGCCTGCCGAAAGCCAATCCACCTTTTCAAGCCTCTCTACCACCGCAATGCTGGCGGACACCCTCGCGCAAGCCGACGCGACAACGAGCGAATCGAAAACGTCATCCAAGGCGACCGCGGCTACAACCTCGGTGGATACTCGGAAGAAGGATCAAGACGGAGCGACGACCAGCTCGACCGACAAATCCTCGACCACCAAACCCGACGGCGACCACTAGCCAAACGGGCGTATCTAGCGGTTTGCAGGGCGCAAACCTTACGGCGGGAGGCTGCGAGCTTTGCACGTCAGCTTAGGGAAGCCGGCGACTCGGTTTTGGTCAAAACCGAGCATTCAACATTTCGCATGTCGTGCGGAGTGGATTGTCTTTGGCAATTTCCTGATTTACTCGGCGGATTCGCTGGCTGACCGCCGCGTAATCCATGCCTCCGAAGAGCTGCCCGATCTCTCGCAGCGTCAGGGCGCCCCGTTGCCTCAGTAACCAAATCGCAATGTTGCACGCTTCAAATCCGTAAAGCCGTTCAGCTGGAACCGCACGTAATCATTCTCAGAGAGAAAGATTCGCTCTCGGCATTGCAGCTACTTCGGCGGCATTTCTTTTTGCAAACGATCCCTATTTTCTTTGTACCACTTCGTATCGGCGTTCCCATCTAGGTCGCCTTTAAGCTGGGCGGCACCAGGAGCGCGACCTAAGAGTGCTTTCTCAAAACGCAGAGCCTCTAGGTCCTTTTCCTTCTCAATCGCCGTAGCAGTTGCCTCGACGATCTGGAAAGTCATGGGCTTGTTCGCCAGAATAATCGCCGCGCGCGCACGAGCAATCCCGTCAGACGAACGCAGTTGTTCGAGCAATTCGTCTGTACTCAAATCGGCCTCTTCTTTCTTCAAGGGGTTTATATTTGGAACATTAAAGGTTGCAGCGAGCGCACGCGATGGAGCAAAGACACTGTACGCTTGGAAAACGCGGTATTTTTCAGCCATTTCTGCGCTTCGCACGCTTTTCGTCGATCTCACTATCCAGCATTTTAGAAAGTTTCTGATATGCCGGAAGACTTCGCTCGCCGATCGCTTGATCCGTTAGTCGAGTCAGTTCGTTCCGCTTCTTAAGAACGTCCAGTTCGTTTCGAAAACGCGCCAAGGTCGACTTAATTTGTGCCTGCTCGAATTCTTTGTTAATCCTAGCTTCCACATGGCCCCGAACTTCATCAACCTGCGCGTCAACATTCTTTAACTTCGTTTCGACGCTATTCGATAAGTTAGTAATCCGATTGGTGAGACCCGATTCTGCAATTGCGATCTGCGAATCGATAATCCGTCCGCCGATTACCAACGTCACCAAGCTAATGACCGTCGCCGACACTACGATCACAATCCCACACACCTGCAGCTTAAACTTCCAGTTCCTCGCAAGCGAATCAGACAAGTCCTCGACGATGCGCCGATGCTGATGCCAGCTCAAGTCATTCGCATCAGGACTCGATCTTTTCTTTCGTTTCCCTTTATGCTCAGCTGATTCCTTGTTCGGGGGCTCTGGCATTCAGTTGCTGTTTATAAGCGATTGCGCCGGGCAAGGCAATCATGCCTTCCGCGCGAAAGAAAGGACACTCATCGCGTCCACAGACTCCTGCTAGGAGGCCACGACTAACAACGGCGTCGGATCTCAAGATTCAAGATTTCGCAGGCTTGACGCAATGGTTTTCGCGTTCCGATCTCCCGGTTCACTCGCTTCACTGAATAACTCGCAGTGCTCGAACTGGATGGATTTCCCACGCTGCCGTGTTCTTGTGAGTCGTGTTTCGGTTCGCGTGATTAGCTGGTGCGTGATCGACGTCGAAGAACGCCTTGCCGGTCACAGTGATAACGTGCGGCTGGAACTTGAACACTTTGTTCGATTGGATCTTGAACGGGAGTTTTGCGTTGGTCCAACCGAACACGGTAGTGCGGGTTGCACCACGTTGGCCCAAGCGGAATTTCTGCTCCAGCTCTTCCGATCTTGTTGCCAGTCGCGTCCTGGAGATGCCGCTAAAGCTGTGGATCGGCTTCCTTTTTATCTCGTTTCTCGCCGACTGACCCCTATTCTCTCTCCATCGTCGCACTGAAAAGGCAAAAATTAACAACAGCCACCTTAATTTCTTAACTCAATCCAGAAGTTGATTATATGAAAACCAGACTCTTATTTGCAGTTACACTGTTAGCCGGAACAATCGCAGCTAATGTCCAGGGTGGTGGCGGCGAGAACTTCACGCGTCGGACGGTTGAAGAAAGAGTGGCAGCAGTTCACCAAAAGATGGAGAGTGCTTTTAAGTTAGACAAGGCAAAGTTCGCCCAAATCGATTCTGTATTTTCCAAGTACTATCGCAATATAGATAGAGTGAGAGATGATTTGATGGCCGGTGGCGGAGACCGTTCTCAAATTCGTGAAAAAATGCAGGCATTGGTTGACGAAAGAGATGCGGAACTGGCTGTATTGCTCGGCGAAGCGAACTTTAAGACATGGAAAGAGGTTATTGAACCTTCCGTGAAACGTGGCGAGTGACGGAAAATGCCACTGAAAGGAATGTAAGTGAAGGGTGTCAGTCGATAGGCGTCATTTTGTTCTCCCCCGCTGCATCTTGGCTTTGGTCGCCAAAAAAGCTTCGTTGATATGGGGTTGGGCGCACAGTTCGGGATACCTTTGTGCACGAAAGGCCTCTCCACGCGGGCCGTCGTGGCGAGCGGTTAGATAGCCAGTTAAGAAGCCCAGCTGGTTGTAGAACTCCACGATCTCTTGGGCGATGCGTTCTAGGGTTCCAAGCTCGTATACGAACTGTCTCTCTTTGATATCGAAGGTTTTTTGATTCGCCTTATGTGCCGCAGTGAATGCAAGGAAGTCTGATTGCGCCACCCACACTATGTGGTCAGGGATGCTCACAGATACCCCGAAACAACCATGCGCCAAATCGTTCCGCTCCTTCTCAAGTGAAGCCTTTCTAGCGATATAGGCCCGGAACAGCAATAAGTCCTGCTCATTAAGCATGGCTTCTGCGGCTGCGATAAGCGCATCAGATTGTGAGCGACTATTTCGCAACGAACCGAATACCGCAGCAACCTGAGGGATGTTTGCTCCCATGAGTTCAGCTAGCAGCCTAGTAACCTGAATTTCGATATCGGCCCACGAGGTAACTATGCGCCCCACAAGCGAAGCAGCCTTCGGGCGATCCTCGATGTAACCGACCCCCACTGTGGCCTTTGCATTTGGGAACGACTTAGTGAGTGGCTTTCTCGACGCCCCGGAGATGGGTTCTCTTTCCGGATACGTTGAAGGAAACGATTCTGCCGCTTGCACAATGTGCAGATCATCTACGGAATACAGATCATCGTGGGCGCACCGTCTGCACGGAACGCTTAGGTCGCCGTCGCCCGCCATCCGGACCGGATTTGCACCGCGAGATGTGTCGTCGAGCACATGTATGAGTTCGCCACAGCCTTTGCACTTAAGGGCGTAATACCAATCCCCCTTTAGTACAGGGTCTCTTCGATACAAGCGGTAGGCCATTGCTCACGCTCCCCAAAAGACTTTTTCAGCGCATGTCATGAGCAGGTACTTACGGCCATGTGCTTATGACGTCTAACGAGAAAAAGATGAGCGACCGCTGACGACAGCGCGATTCGCTTCGCAGTGTGCAGTTTTCGTCATCGAAAAATCAGTTTTCGCGCCGGTCAGCGGTTCGCTCCATCGCGTGGTTAGGCGAATTCGAGTTCGATCCGAAGCGGAACCTGTTTACGAATCTGAAGCCGGACGAGCGGGTGACCGAGCCGTGAAGCAGTTAACAGAAGGTCGCAAAGACAACGAAGACTTGGTTTCCTTTGTTATCTTCTGTTTAAAGCTGTAGTGGCAGGCGCGCGCCGCTGCTTTTTGGTCCCTTCTTCGACCGGGATCTGTATTCGCCAACGACTTTGCTCGTTTCAGCGCGCCTTAGTGTCGGCAAATCTTGAATCATGCCGCTCTGCAGCGTTGGCTGGGAGCCAACTTTACGGCTGGACGGGGACATGCTCGGGAGGGAGGCCGGGCCCGAAATTGGGAATTTCGGCAATCTATATCCAGGGAATACGCCATGCTGGGAAGCCGGTGGATCGACTGCATTGGTCGCTTGGCGCAGCGACCGAGCGAACCGGGAGATCGCGAGTCAACATTCTGGATGCACCAGGCTTCGCCGAGGCTACGGCTTGGCAAGCTAGCGGGAGCGTAATCCACTGGAACGTGGGCGCAGCCTTTACGTCCTTGAGATACGACCCCAGAAAATTCCTTGTACCATTACGAATGGGTGTTGTTGTTAGTTTTTTCCCATTCTGGTAGATGTGAGTGATGAATTCGCGCCGTCTTCTCGTGTTATTGATTCTCGCGCTCCTGTCTGGCGGAAATAAGTCCAGTTTTTCGCAAGCAGACAAGAAATTTTCCGCGAAGGAGGCTATGCGACAAAAGCTGATTTGTTCGCAGGAGGCGCTGGTTGGGATCACGTTGGCAGACTACGATCGGATTGCGAAGAACGCGAAGAAGCTCGTGGAACTCAGCAATAAAACGAACTGGTATTCGCGGCAGGTACCTGAATATGAACTATTCCTCAACGAATTCCGCCGCAATGCGCAGGACTTGGTAAGCGCGAGCGAGCAGAAGAACCTGGACGCTGCAACGCTTGCTTACGTTCAGATTACGTTTAGCTGCGTGAGTTGTCATAAATTTATTCGGATGAGCTCCGAATCGCGCTGAGTCATTGTTTCTGAATTGTTGACGCTATTTCGAACAGCTCTATGTGCACATGCAGCGTCGCCTAACCAAACGATGCAGGTTTCCCCTGGCGAGTGTGGTTTCAGCCAGGGGCGAAAAGCTACCAGTGGCGAGCAAGAGTGAGGTAATGCGCCAGTTGCGGACATGGTGGGTAGCGCATTAAAATGGTGCAAATAGACGATGAACGGCCTTCCCCTTTTACAAATACAAATGCATTTACAAGTTCTTACGCCTAATTCTCGTTAGGTCCTATCACATAGCCAAAGAAGAACTGCGAGCCATTAATGCACGAATGAATACTCCAAAATACATAACCGAAGAGGAAGTGCGGCGTGTATGCTCGGTCATAGGGATCCGGGATTGGACCGCGCTGACAGAGGCGAAGGTGAAAATCGAGGAGGCTGCTGTAATTCAAAAGCTGATCGGGGGGGAAGCCCTTGCTATCTCATCGGAGAATTTTCGGGATGGATTGGAGGTCGAGTTGGAGCACGGCTTGGCTTTTTCGGATGCGAATGTCACCAACAATCATCCCATCCTTACGGGAAAGATTGTTTTAGCCCATCTGAAAGAAACACTCGATTACTACGTCCGGCTCCGAGTGGCTGAAATCGAAGGGGACATGCTCAAAGCCTTGGACGAAAAGAATTCAGAGAAGCTCATGCAGAAATATCGCCTCTGGCTGGCCGCCAAGGCGGACTTAGCGAGCCGTGAGAGAGAATTGTCCCGAAAGACCTAACCAATCGCTGGAGCCAACCGCTGGTCGTCGCGATGCGCACATTTGATTTGATGAAACAGCGCTTAGAATCTGCCACGCTCGACGCCGCCAGCGGTGGCTCAGCTTATTCTCGTTAGGCCTATGCCCCCCCTCCATATATTGACCGCGATCGGGCTGGCAGTTCTCGCACCCGCCGTAAATAGCATCGCGCAAGAGAAACTGCCGGAGGAGCTGTATTCACCCGATCAGCGATATTCGATCAAAATCCTGCGCAGCGCGTTGCCAGGTTTTGATACCGCGTCCGACGGCTTGTTCACCATCGCAGTGCGCACCGGCAAGCAGTATGTTGCCAAATATCCAACAGAAGGAGCTTTGATTGACGCGTTTTGGAGTCCCGATGGCAGGTATGTCGCCGTCGATAATAGCCGCGGCAACAGCGGCGATTATCTTTGGGTGTTTCGCTTACGTGATGGTCGCGCGATCAAGAAGCCTGTAGACGCGCCGCCCCAGCACGCCGGGGACATATACAGGAAGTACGCAGAAGAAGTCGTCCATCGGGTGACAGCGGTTTACCCTGAGCTGACATTCGATCAGTTCAGGAAGCTCTTGGTTCTTGCCCACGGATGGACAAAGACAGGAGAACTTCAGGTTAAAACTAACCTCGGGTTTCGGAACTTAGAGAATGCGAATGTGGTGGTTTGGGAAATCTACAAAATAGAGAACGACAAACTTGTGTTAGTTGACCGAAAGATTGAAAAATCACCGTGACCCCCACCAAATGCCTAACCAAGCGCTGGAGTCAACCGCTGGCCGATTAGAAAATTACAAAGGTGAAATTAGAAAGTAGAAATTCAAAGCGGAGCCTCGCTCTCGCTAGCGCTGGCTCAGCTCCGTCTCGTTAGGCGTATGCGAACACTTGCCTGCTTTATCGCATTTGCGGTCCTCGTGACGACTGCGCACCGCTTGCCCGCGCCGATCCAAGAACTTCCTCAAAGTCCAACGCCTGGTCCTACAGTGGCGCCGGCGAAGCCGGCAAAATCTTCCTCTAAGTCAAAATCAAAGCCGGGCGGAGCAGCCCGATTCGCAGGTATCTGGACCGGAAGAATCACCATAGACAAATTTGCAGATACTGATGTTAGGCTTGTTATTAATACGGACGGGAGATCAGTGGCGCAGACCTCGCAAGCCGGGGTTTGGACTCGTCCATTAACCTACGATGGCAAGCTACTTTCGTGGCGAACCGGACCGACGAACGCGGTCGCGTGGACGCTCGCGCTCAAGCCGGATGAGCAAAGTGCCACGGTCACGCGGATCTGGTCTGGCGTCCAAACCAGAGGGATTTTTAAACGAGGGCGCTAACGGAGGCGTCTGCACCTAGACTGTCTATAACCGATGTCGCGCTACCAGCAATAGCGAAGACGCAACGCCTAACCAATCGATGAAGCCAACGTCCCCTGAGCGAATGATCGCAATCGTGTTTGCCACGACACCCTGCCGGGGCTTATCTCTGTCTCGTTAGGCGAGTTCGACCCGAAACGGAACCTGTTTACGAATCTGAAGCCGGACGAGCGCGTAACGGAGCCGTAGCGCGGGAAATGTTGAATCATGCCGCTTTGCAGCGTTGGCTGGGAGCCAACTTTACGGCTGGACGGGGACATGCTCGGGAGGGAGGCCGGGCGCCGAAATTGGGAATCTCGGCGATCCATATTCAGGGAATACTTTTGATGCACCGGCCTTCGCCAAGGCTACGGCTTGGCAAGCTAGCGGGAGCGTAATCCACTGGAACGTGAGCGCAGCCTTTACGTCCTTGAGATACGGCCCGCAGCGCGGTCGATCGGAGTCGTTGATGCCCGTCTTCGAGCGGTTGGCGACGGACAAACCTCAGGGCTGAGCACGAGGCCAGCTCGACCGCCGGAAAGCCTTCCCGATCAAAAGCACGATCAGAGCAAATGAGAGTAGTTCGAGGCTTGATCCTGTGTCCGGCGCAGAGAAGGTAGCCGTATCCAAAAAATAGTCATTGCTCGAGGGAAGGCCAGTGACGATGGATATCTGGGTGGCAACGCCGTTCGTGGTATTGATGCTGAAAATACCAAGCCCTGAAGTGTCGAAAGTATCTATTCCGTAGAGATTCTTACCATCAGAAAACATGGTAAGAATCGTCGTGCCGAGTCCGGTCCCAACGGCGGTCAAGGCTCCGGTCGAAGTATCAACCGTGTAGAGCTGGGAGTTGGTCGCATTCCCCTGGTCAGCCGAGAAATTGTAATACAATTTGCCATCCGGGCCGAAGGCGAGGTTGCCGGTCGGAAAAATTCCTGGGATAGGGCTCAGTGTTCCCGGGGTAAACGAGCTGCTGCTATTTCCGTTGCCTGCGATGGAATACAGATCGACGCTCGTCATACCGACATTGTCAGCGAAGAAATTGGTGCTTGCAGCCGAGTAAGCCAAGCCTTGGAAAACGTCCGGAGCCGTCACAGTGCCAAATGGCGTCGTCACTCCGGAAGGACTAATCGTAAACAGACCGCCAGAGTTTGCATCAGCGCCATAGATTTGGCCGCCTGGCCCCGTCGTCATTGCATAGAAAAGCGGCGACGTAGTGTTGATTTCCGTGAATTGGCCCGTCGTGATGTCGAGGGTGCCGAAGAGGTTTGTCGTACCGTTATCCGCCGTGACGTAAATTGTGGCCTGCACGGACGCAACGCTAAACAAGACAAAGGTAACGAGGCACGGCAGGATTGTCTTGCGAGCGATGTTTAAGACCGATGACTTGTTCCTATAGTTAAATCTAAGATTCATTGCATGTTCCTTTCTTTGGAACCGAAGGGGAAATCATTTCAGCGATTGACCCGCTGCAACCCTGCGCCGGAACGGCTGGCCGATTCGGATGGCCAATACTGCGCATACCGTCACTCGTTAGGCAAGACTATTTTCGCTAGAAGCGAAGCAAGGTGCTGCCCTACACTATTTGATTACAAATCGAGGCATCGGCGAATTAGGATTCCGACCGTCGTATTTGTTTGTGGGGAAAAACAACGACGCCGTCTCTCAAGAGAGATTCCCGTTTCAGGGATTTTCGGGCAGGCGGCGATCTTCCCGCTTTTTGAAACTTCGTCCCAATAAATCCCCGGCAAACGGTAAACTGGCTACCTTAATAATTCCGGCCCGGCATGTAGTCGTTGATGCCCGTCTTCGATCGGTTAGCGCATCCGTTTTACGTGAGCGTCAGTCCACTCAACGGCACGGACGGTGCTTGATGTAATGCTGCCTCCCGCATGGAACCAGCGTTCAGAATTTTGGCAGTGGATGATAATCCGTCGATTGCAACTTCGATGCCGTTTATTTTTGGTGCCCCATTTTATGAGGTAACCAGCGCAACTGACGGCGATGACGCGCTGGCAAAATTGGAGGCAAACCCGAATGGGTACGATGTGATTATCGTCGATCAAAAAATGCCACGATTGAACGGGGTGGAACTGGTGCAGAGAATCAAAGAACGAGGCATCACGGGCAAGATTCTCGTTTTGTCAGCCCACCTTTCAGCAGAAATTCGAGACGCTTACGAACAGATGGGTGTGCAGGTCGTAATGGAGAAACCTTTCGACGTTGCGGAACTGCGTTCCGCCGTGAATGGGCCTGCGGCCTAAAGCCGAGACATCACTAAAAATAAGATTTTTTGTGTGCGTATTTTGTGCGCGAGCAAGATTCGTTAGGCCAAACGCTGCGACTGCAACGATCGCGTGTCGAGCAACCGTTTTTTGAACACAGCAGGGGCCCGGACAAAAGGGTTGTAATCTACATGAGGCTATATCCTACATGTCAAATGGCTCGACATTTGTTAGGCAACTTAGTAGGAACAGCGCCTAATCCGAATCGGCGAGCCGTTCCGGCGCAAGGTTGCAGCGGGTCATCTGCTGAAATGACTTTTCCCTTCGGGCTAAACCAAAGAAGCCAACGTACAAGAAATTCGATCATTAAGATCAACCCGCCTATGAAACCAATCTCAATAGCCAACTCACTGATTAAAGCGGCACTTTTCCTGCCGGTCGTGCTCGTTAGTCTGGCCTGCATTGATGTCGCTGCTCAGGTAGTAAGTCCGGTCGAACCGGCGAAAATCGAAGGGCACACCTATGCCGAATGGTCGGAAAGTTTTTGGCAGTGGACCTTCTCACTGCCGCTCGACCGCAATCCCGCTTATAACGACCAGGTTGATCCGAGCACCGGCCAACACGGCAAAGTCTGGTACCTAGCTAGCCCCGCAAATGATAACGGGCTAATTCGGACGGTCACGGTTCCAAAGGGCACACTGCTCTTCTTTCCGATGGAAACGGAGGTATACGACAATACCGACTGCGACGGGATGCAGAGAATTTCAGATGGGGCTTCTGTTGCCGATCTGAGAAGCCTTGTTCAAGCTTACATTGATGTCGTGCACGACGTGAGGATGGAGATCGACGGCTTCTCGGTACCCGGCCTTTCCGACGCCGCGAACAGTGATTATCGCGTGCAAACTCCATCGCCAAAAGGATTCAGTTACATGATCCCGGGTATGAACAGTGTTCTCTCTTCTCCTCAAGGAGAGGGAGGAGAGGGGCTGACTTGCTGGACGAGCCCACACGGCGAGCCGATCCATGTGGACGGAAATATCTATCACGCCGTGGCAGACGGTATCTATATTATGGTGGGACCGTTAGCACCGGGAACCCACACAATTCACGCCCATTCTGAAGGCTTTTTTACCCCTCCCAACGGCGACCCTTTTGTTTCGGACGTCATCTTTCAGATCACCGTACGGCAGTAGCAGACTGAGCAACCGTGGTCTTGTTGTTGTCACGTTCCACCCGTGACCGTGTAACCTTCGGCTCTTAAATCGTCGGCCAGTTCCTTTTCCATTTGTGCCGCTGCTTCAAACGGCATTGGGTTTAAATGTTCGTACAACTCCGGCATCAATCGGGCGCCATATTTCCGCACAACCCAAGCTGATTTGTATCCGTTCTTGTGATTTTCAAATCGGTGCTCTACGGGAATGCCGGTCATCCCCACATAAACACAAGGTTTGAGTGGGTCACGTTTTGGATTGAGCCGGAGAATAGAAGGATGTCTGGCGACCGCGTCATTGAGCAAGATCACGTACACGTTATGGTGAAACGTTTGTTCTTTCGGTTGCCGTTTGCGTCTCTGTTTCAACGTGAACGGGCCGCCAAAATGTAAATTACCCAAGGCGCTATCGATGTTTCGCTGACCCACTCGAACGGCTCGCCTTCTCGCCCAAGGGCGGTGTGACGACCAACCAGATCGAGACCGGAGGCGGCGAAGAGATTCAAGTAGTCCTGCTCGAACCAGATAACATCCGTCACGGGGCGATTGTCTGAGACATCCTTCATCACGATTTGGACAGTGTCGCCGCTCTTGGCATCCCTGTTTTCTGGAAAGTCCTTTGTAGTAAATGATGCCCACTCGTGGGTGTAGATTTCTGGAGTCGAAGCGAGCAAAATAATTCGCCCCGTCTCCTTCAGAAGGCCTTTGAGCCCAAATAATAGATCGCACCGCTTTCCGACGCTCGGAATGTTGTCGAAGGCAAACGAAGAAAAGATGAGGTCGAATCGATTGGGCTCGAAGGCACTAAAGTCGCCATCATTGACGAGGAGATACGTTCCCTGCGGATCAGTGTTTTGAGCCGCTTGAATCATGCTGCTCGATATGTCGATACCAACCGCATTGAAACCGAGTTTCTTTAAGAATCTGGTCGAACGGCCTGCACCGCACCCGAAATCGAGCGCTTCCTTCCCAACCACGTGCTCGGCAATGAGCACGGGCAAATCACGGTACGCTAGATAGTAAGTTCCCGGAAAATCGAGCGTCGCGTATGCTTCCGCTCTCGCTTTGTCGTCGTAGACATTGGAAAACGACATTAACTTCTTTACCCATTCGGGAAGGTCAGTTTACTCTGAAATCAGTTCTGGGGGGAACTAAAACGCCGTCTCTCGAATTGACCCCCGCATGGCTTTCGGGAGGCGGCGTGATTTTTTTAAGCTATTCCTGTTTCCCGTAGCCACAGGAGCCCTTTTTGCTTGCTTTTTGCTAGGCTGCTTGCCTAGCATCACGGCCTAATCCGATAAGGCGAGCCGTTCCGGCGCAAGGTTGCAGCGGTTCATCCGCTGAAATGACTTCCCCCTTCGGTTTTGAAAGAAACCTACTATGAACATCCAATTATTTCGCGTAATTCGACCAAGTAATGTGCGGAGCGCGAACCGCACGAAGTGCAAGGCGCTGATGTTGCTCACGGCCATCGCCGCCTTGGCTGCGATACCAATCTCGGTTGCGTTGTCCGCGCAGCAGTTCAAAGCGATCGATGCACCTGGAGCCACCGACTTTTCACAAATCAACATTTTTGTCCTTGGAGACTCCACTTCTGATCCGGGCAATATGCCCTTTGAACCTTGCCCGTTGAATCACATTTCAAAAGTGAGGGATTATCCGAATATACCCATTTACCCTTTTTTTACGGGGGTCGGGGTTTTACAGATAAGATACACCCCTGATGGAGTGTCGGGTGATGGCGGTAATTTTGTGGCGGGTGTGGCCGATAAATTAGATATGAATTACCTTAAGGGATCCGAGGTAACGTCATTAACTAATTCGGTTGGAAATTTTGTAAACTTTAGTCTCTCCGGTGCTGATCAGGACCGTAATACCTATCTCAAGTTTGCAGCGGCGGGTGCCATCGACCTCGGAAGTTGTGCCACGCCGCCACCAAATGACCCACAGCTTGGTTCGTATATTTCCCAAGTCGCAAGACTCTCCCATTTGCTGGCTAATTCGCCTAAGGTCCCAAGAATCGGTCCCAATGATATCGTTTTCTACTACTCTATCGGTGGGAATGATATCTTATTAAGATACTATGACATCGCGGCCTTCGGCGCAATTGGTGCAATAGGACCGACGAACCAGCAGTATGTCGCTGCGTTCACGCAAAACATTGATAATTTGTATTCGATGGGAATGCGTAAACTCATCTTGGGCTTACAGACAACCCCAAATGCCGCTTTCGATCCTATCTTACAATTGGCGGCGGCTGGAGATCCCTCACAATTAAACCTAATGGATAATGCTTTGGCCGATATGCAGGCTGGCATCCTAGCCAATTTGGCGACAAGATGGCCTGGCCTTCAAATAGATATTCATCTATCCGGGGATTATTTAGCAGATATACGGCAGGTGGCTAACTTTAGCCTTGGCACCTATCCAAATCTGTTAAGTCAATCAAGGCTAGGTTTTTGGCCGGTGACAGATGCCTTCCCCGATTCAAAGGGTAAGCATTTGCTCTACAGTGATGATAAGCATCTCACCAGCTTTGCGAACAAATTCCTGGCTCAAGATGTGGTTAAATGGTTTACAAATTTCACGAGGAAGATCCGGTAGCCGGACCGAGCGCTGCTGGCAAAGTGGTAAGCCCTTACCCTTGGCTCTTACCGCTTAGCTGCTTGTCTCTTGCCCGCTTCGCGCGTTAGGCGCGCGAGCGCAACGCTTCAATGCGTTTGCGCTGCGTGACGATGAGTCCGCCGAGCGCCAACGCCGCCGGAATCACGTGCTCGGCTCGGGAACGGCCGTTGGAACGATTTCGCCGCCGCCGCGCGCTGGCTTCGCTGTAGAGTTCGACGCCTCAACTGCTCAACAACTCAACGTCTAAACTAGCCTTCACCCAGCGCAACGATCAACAGACCGGATCAGCTCACGCTTAACGGCGCGAGCCCCCGTTCGAGATAGTCCCCTTTTCCCAGGGCAGAGAGAACGTTCCTGTGTTGAGGTCGATTTGTCCGCCGAGAATGAAGGTGCCAGTCGCCTTTGCAAAGCGTCCCGTACCGGCGGTTATAAAGGCGGGTTCGTTGTTGTCGAATACGCCCGGGACATTCGTTGGGGTCAAGGTCCCGGTGAACGGGCCCGAGATAGTGTCGCCGTTAGCTGCTGTAAAAGCGAAGCTGCCGACGTAGGTCAGGTCACAGACATCGAGGACGAATTCTGCGGTTCCGGTGAAGCGTCCCAACTGCGTGGCGGTTCCGCCGTTGACGGCTTCAGCAAGCTGATGGCACGGGTCCAGAGGCGTAACCGAGATAACCGATCCCGATACGATACCTTTAAATGGCACCTGATCTCCGGCTAATGCCGAAGTGGTTAGTAAGATCATTGCAGCCGCCAGCAAACTGGCCGCAAGACAATGAAGGATGAATCGTTTCATTTTCATAAATAAGGTTCCTTTCAAGTGGGTTTCTTTCAGTTCAAGATCGACCGCCTCGGTTCAGCACCAGACGGGGCCGAACGGGGGTGTCGGATCATGTCCGCGATTGTTTGGATATGATGGGGTTAATAGCAAGTATAATTTTACCCAATTGACCCCGGACATCTCGTCCGCATCGATGGTGGCAGGCGTGTCGCCTGCTATTGATTAACTGTTAACCAATAACGCCCGCAGCCGGCGTCGAATGCGGCGAGCGCTGCTGGCAAAGTGGTAAGCGGTAAGAGCGGAGCGGAATTCTTGGCTCTTGTCTCTTAGCCGTGAGCCTGTTGGCCCTTACCCCTTGGCTCTTGCCCGCTTCGCGCGTTAGGTGCGCGAGCGCAACGCCGTAATGCGTTTGCGCTGCGTGATGATGAGTCCGCCGAGCGCCAACGCCGCCGCGAAGTACGTTCCCGGTTCGGGAACGGCCGTGACGTCAAGGAAGACAAAGCCGGCGGTACCGGTGTCGATCATATAACTGAAGCCGCTCGGTGCGGAAACAACGTCCAGAGTGTTGTCCGTAAGCGTGCCGGTATAACTAAAGAGCTCATACTGTGAAGACGCGCCGAACCCTCCTGAATCGGTCACGGTGAGCTTGCCGTCCAGGGTTAGATTTCCTATGACAGCGACTAAGTCTGAACTCGTTCCGAGTTCGAACACCAGGCTGCTGGTATCATTTAGAGTGAGCGCGCCGGTGTTGAGTGTGCCTACGGATGCGCCCGGCGAAAGAATACCACCGTTATTTATGAGCACCGTGCCGTTAACGGTGCCGGAGCCTCCAAGCGTGCCACCGCTGTTCACAGTGACAGCCGAAGCGGCAGCTGTCGACCCGTTTACCAACAATGTGCCCGCGCTAACTGTCGTCGTGCCGGTGTAGGTGTTCGCCACGGTAAGTGCCAATGTACCGGCACCAAGCTTCGTAACACCGCTGCCTGCGGCGCTGCCGTCGCTGATAGCGCCCGATACTGTCAGATCCGTGGCGGCGGTCGCATCTGCCACAGTAAAATTGCGGTTGCCGTTCAGAGTGATCGCCCCCGCTCCGAACGTCGCGCCCGTCGAAGCTCCGTTGAACGTGACATCGCCATTGAGCGTTGTGTTACTAGATACAGTCACTCCGCTTCCCATGCTGAGTCCGCCAGTTCCGGTAGTAAGATTTTGAACCGTTATATTCCCGGTATTATCACTGATGGTTCCCGATCCGGCTACGATGAGCGTTCCCGTGGCGCCTGTTACTGCATTAACGCCAGTTACTCCATTTATCGTGAGATTTGCGATGGTTTCTGTCCTACTGCCCACACTGAAAGCAGCGCCACTGCTGCTGCTTATTGTTACAGTTGAAGTATTAGCAATTTGCTCGTTCGCTGAGAGGGAAACGGTACCGGTTCCATCAACCGTCAGATTTCCTGCTATAGAAGTCGTGCCCGCCGCTTTGTTTAAGGCGAGGTTACCATTGCTGACTGTTGTGAGACCCGTATATGTGTTTGCACTCGTATCTCCCGCAGCCACCTCCGAACGTTAGAGTGCCGGTGCCCAGCTTAGTGAAAGTACTCGATGATGGACTTCCCGAAATTACTCCAGTGATGTTCGTGGTGCTATTGACCGTCAGGCTATGACTTCCGTCGAGGGTAAATGAGCTGCCGTTCAGATTTAAGGTGCCGGTATTTGTCGCGTCTCCCACCTGCGAATCCGCGTCCAGTGTGATTGGGTTCAGCAACGTGCGAGCGGTGCCACCATTTGAACTTACCTTGCCACCATTAAGAGAAACCGTACCGCCAAGACCAAGAGGGCCACTCGTTGCGGCCACGGAGCTACTACCAAGTTGTACACGTCCCTGACGTAATCGTCGTATTCCCAGCGTATGTGCTCGCACCGTTAAAAATGTAAGTTCCAGTGCCCGCGCCGCCGTCATTGACGATGAAGCCAGGATTGTTCGCGGTGGCTGTCACGGTACCAACGGTTACTTTAGTCCCGGCTAAAGTAAGAGTCTCCCCTGCGCTAGTCGCGGTCAGTGCTCCAGAAATGTTCGTGTTCGCCGCATTTCCGGTCAGCGTCCTGCTAGAGGCGCCGAGGGTGAGGCCGCCGCTTAGAGTGAGTCCACCTGTGCCAGTGCTTGTAAGATTTCCTCCCAGAGTAAACGCCGACGTAGTAAAGCTGGTTGTGACAGTATTGACCGTGAGAATCCTGTCGCCCGTAGTGCTGCCGCCTCCGGTGAAAACGTTGGGGCCAGTCGAAAGTGAATCAAATGTAAAGTCACCGGTGACGCTCAAGACGTTCGCGAGCGTGCGGGTCGTTCCGCTGCTACTTTCATAGGTACCGCTGTTCAACTCCACTGTACCCGTGCCGAGGATTGCACCTGTGCCAGCGTTAACGATGGTTGGACCAGCGATCTTGGTGCCACCCCCGTAGGTATTAATGGCCCCCAATGAGATTGTTCCAGTACCAGTCAGATTCAATAAAGTGGTGGCACCGGAGATCACCGTAGTGGTGCTAGATAAGTCTAATGTTCCCCCGGCGGCCTGAAAGAACGTCGAAGTAGTGCCGGACGATGGCGCTAGAGCAATAGGCACGGTAAACTTGTTGGTACCTGAGGTGTTTTGATCGGCAATTGCGACGGCACTCGCATCACTGGTTTCGGCGCCGATGCTTGTCGCAAATCCCGTGAGCGTGAATGCCCCAGGACTCGTTCGTGTTATAGCGTATCCAGAGGAACCTGTTGTGGAAAAATTAAGCCCGGCGATTGAGACTGCTGTCGTCAGGTTCGGCTGCCCGGACGAGAAGGCAGATGTGAACCACGCTACGTCGCCCGCCGCCGGAGGTGCACTGCCTGTGACGGCTGTCCAGTTGCCGGCCGTATTCCAAGTCAGTACCGCCGGCATTCTTCCAATCGCTTTCCCCATCGCTCTTTGGCGACGGCGTCGGGGTCGGAGTGGGCTTGGGTTTCGGTTTGGGTTTGGCGGATGTGCTGCCGCTGAGACTGCTGCTGCCGGCAAGCGATTGCGCGTGCATTGTCATCGCTGATGCGACGACAAGTAAGAAGGCTAACAAAAGTGACGAGTGACGAGTGACGAGTGACGAGTGCAGAAATCCCCAAGCCCCTTCGTTTTTATTAGTGTTCATTGGTGGTTAAAGGTGAAATTAGAAATTAGAAAACGGAGGAGTGGACGTGGGCAAGGGTGGCAAAAAAATACAGGATAAAAGTTATTAACAACTGGCGTCCCGGTGCCCCATCGCCGAAGAGCGATGAGATCAATCAAGTGCAAAAGAGTCAATGAAAAAACCGGACGAAACCTGACAAGTTATTCACATTCATTCACCACCGAGGACACAGAAACCGAATTCTCACCACGAATGAACACGAATCGACACGAATTTTTTCGGAAAAGAGAGGTGAGATTATTGGAAATAAAATCACCCTGAGCGACGGCGTTCAGCTAACTCAGGCAAGCCCGTAAACTTCGCAGGTGATCGGTGGCCAGGGGATCAGTCGGTAATTCGGCTTCCCCGTTTTCTCTCAGGACCACGGTCGATCTTATTTCGCGCGCCAGTCTGAACATTTAACGGTGTGATGTTCCCTCGCGGCGGCGTCGCTGGGGCCGGCGATGACACGGGCAGTGCGCTCCCCGACTTCGATTTTACGAGCGAGACGTCCACCGCGTCGATGAAACCGTCGACATTGACATCTTCACGGTAGTTCGACGCGCTGACGGCGTTGCCGGATTGCGATTTGGTCTGACTCGTGTCGACAGCGTCCACAAAGCCGTCGGCGTTGGTGTCGCCGATCAACACGCTCATCGCGGTCTCGACGTCGCTGATGTTCGTCCCGTCACTGACACTGCTCAACGTCACAGTGATCGTCTGAACATTGGTGATGCCGGTGAGATTTACCGGTAACAACATTTCCGACCACGGTGAAGTTTGTGACGCTGCCCGTGCCGGCAGTGACCGTTGCGTTTCGCACCGACACGTTGTTGGTAAACGTGAACACGATCGTGTAATCATTCGTGGCGCCGCCGGAACGGCACTCAATGCCGGGCGATCCGCTCGATGGAAGAATCACGTCGAACGTTCCGGCGTTCCCGTGAATTTTTCGCGATACGACACTCATCAACTGCATCACGATCGACTCGATGAATCGTCGATGGGCTGCGATCTCGGTGGAGTAGAATGCGCTCGGGTTTGGCGCAGCTACCCAAGTCCCGTCACCGCGGTCCACGAATAAACCAGTGGTGTCGAACATTGCGGCGTCGAAAGGATTTGTCCCACTGTTTGAAGTGCTAAACGGTCCATCTACCCCGAGATTGATTCCCGCCAGTTCCCAACGGTTGGTCGTTGAATTGAAAACGAATACAGCGCCGCCGGAATCGCCCGCGGAGAGATGCGCTTCATTTGGCCCCGCACTGTTGTCGAAGGTCGCGCGGACGAGTCTTCCGGAACTTGGATCCGCATAAATCGATTCCACCGCGTTTGTGCCCCAGCGCTCCACTTCGTCGCTTCCGCCCCAAAGCCAACCTCCAAGATGCGAATCGGTCCCGACGAAAACGGAATTGCCACGCTGAGTCCCACGACCGAATACAACCAGATTCAAATTCACTTCACTTCCGGGAGCGCTCGAGTAAAGCGGGGCGTGAATCGGAAACGTCCCGGCAACCTGCCAGACCTGGAGATCACTCGACGGATCAGGAAAAACCGCGGTCGTGGTGTAACTAGTTCCGTTCAAGGTGAACGTTTGGCCGACTGCTGCCACCGATGTGTTTGGCCGTGACGAAATAGTTCGACGCGATCGCCGTTCCCAGGAAACTTCCGAACTGCCCCTCGTATTGCCATCCGCTGTTAGCGAGCGGGCCGGTCGGCGCGGTCGTGTTTGCGCTGGGATCGGCGGTCGTGTCGACCCGTACAAAATGACCGCGCGACTCGGTCCGGTCAAAACGACAATGGCAATAACTGTAACGAGCGCGCAGCGAAGCATTGCCTCTAAATAATATATTAACCAGCCGGAGAAAGGCGGAAAAATTCTCCTATGGCCCGTGAGGGTTTTGCTATCGATTCACCAACGCGCAGTAAATGTCAGTGAGAATTTCTCGCAAGTCGAAACGCATTTTCCACGCTGGATAGTGGGCCTGGAATTTTCGAACATCACTGATCCACCAGATATGGTCGCCAGTGCGATTCGTTTCTTCATAGTGCCACTTCAAATTTCGGCCGCTAATCTCTTCGCATAACTCAATCGCTTCCAGGATCGAGCAGTTGGAATGGCGACTTCCACCAATATTGTAAACTTCGCCAGCCCGAGGCGAATCAATGAACTGAATGATTGCTTCAACAAGGTCAAAGCTGTGGATGTTGTCACGGACCTGTTTGCCTTTATAACCAAAAATCCGATAGGGTTGTCGAGTAACAGCGCATATCATCAAGTAGGAGAGAAATCCATGTAGCTCCGTGCCGGCATGCGCGGGCCCGGTCAAACAACCCCCGCGAAATGCAACCGTCGGCATTCCAAAATAGCGGCCGTATTCCTGCACCATTAGATCCGCCGCAGCTTTGGAGCTGCCGAAAAGCGAGTGCTTCGTTTGATCGATACTCATGGATTCAGAGATTCCTGGTTCGAACTCGTGTCCGGGTTCGATCTCCCACCGTTTAGGCAGCTCACGTAGAGGCAATCGATTGGGGGTGTCGCCATAGACTTTGTTCGTCGATAAAAATACAAACGGCGCTTCTGGACAGAAATTTCGGGCGGCTTCGAGCAGGTTGAGTGTTCCATTGGCATTGACCGAAAAATCCGTTTGCGGATCGCGCGCTGCCCAATCGTGCGACGGCTGAGACGCGGTGTGCACGACGGCGGCGATCTGACCACTATGGGCCTTTAGCAAGTCGCTGATCGCATCGGCATTGCGGATGTCGAGATCGTGATGCTGGTAACCAGGAGCGTTCGAAATCAAATCGTCACGCGTCTTCTTTGTGGAAGCTTCGCTACCGAAAAATTTGCTCCGCATGTCGTTATCAATCCCGACAACACGGCTTCCTTCCCTCGCAAAACGCCTGACTGTTTCCGAGCCAATCAATCCGGCCGATCCCGTTACAATGATTGTACGCACTATGAAAAGTTTACTTCAGATTACTCACTTCTGACTAAAATGTGACCCAGCCTTTCGAGCGTTTACGCATCCGGCGTTTTCGCAGATACAGGCGGAGACGAAGAGCTCCGACCACGACGAATGCCGTGATAGCAATGATCGCGAGCACTTGAAGCAGAGGATCGAGTTTTGCGAACGCGTCAAACATTTGCGAGCATACGACTACAACAATGTCGCAATCCAAAAGTTTAGCACAAGTGAGGGTCCGGTAAAAGTTATATGGCGGGTTTGGGGCAACTTCACAGATTAGAGGCCTGATCGAAGATCCAAAGGATTAGAGCGATTGTTATGCCTCAACCGAAGGGGAGTGAGAAAACGCCGCCTACAAATCGACGATAAGGGCGCGCTCTTCGGGAAGAAGTTTGTCAATGGGAATGAGCTTGAATTCTTGCTTTGCGTCTGCCGTTTGACCCGATGCTGCCAGCACCGCTACGTGCACCGCTACGCTCGAGGCGCTCAGGGCGTTGGGTGGCACGGTCAGATTGGTGTAGAGCGCCAGCGCGTCGTGGGGACGATTCTGTTTGAGCAGCGCGAGCGCGAGCAAAGTTCGATGCGGCAGACTGGCCGGCTCCTGCCGCACCAGGGTTTCGGCAAGCGATTCGATGGATTTTAGCTCGTTGGAATCGGGTTTGGTGTCAGGCGGCAAAAGCAGTAATCGGGCGTAGGCTTCGTCGTTTTGCAATGCAGTGTCGTTAGGCCACAGCTTCAAAAGCTCGGTCAGGATGGCGTGGGCCCGTTTCGTGTCGCCAAGCCCATAAACTGCGCGCAATCGGCCCAGCTGCGCCGCCCGCAATTTGGGCGACACCGCCACGGCCGCCTCGTAGGCAGTCGCAGCTACTTGATGAACGCCATTCTTCTCGGCGTAGTTCCCGAGGGTGAGCAGTTTACTCAGGTCGCCGGCCGCGTCTTGGATCGCGCGCTGCCAATTGTTATCGGCGCCCTGTTGCTGGCCCTGCTGGGCATAACAACGAGCCAGGTACATATGTTGAATCACGGGATCTAGCGGGAACCGCTCGTTCTCCAAAATTTTCCGGATACTGTCCCAGCGATTGAGCGCACCCAGAGCATCGACGTGCTGAAGAAATAGTTCGCGTGTTTGGGTAGCGCGCTCAAGGGGAAGGACGTCAAGCGCGCGTTGGTATTTACCATTTCGATAGAGCCAAGCGGCGAGCGCCAAAAGTTCCTCGTTGCTGCCGTTCTTCCAGCGATCAATCGTGCGCTGCTCGATTTGCTCGCGCTGGTCGGGATGCTGCGAAATCTCCACGTCCACCGCCAGTAACTTATGCGCCGGCGTGGCCAGCGGGTGATTGTTAATCCTGGCCACAAGTTCCCCAGCCGGCAGCGGCGGAGGCGAATCTTTTGCGCCGGGCGAGGGAGTCAAGACGCGTTGCGCCAAAACGACGAGCGCTTTCAGTGCGACATCGTCGTCACCTTGAGCAATTTCTACGAGCCGCGCGCCAACCTGCTTGGGATCGCCGACCAAACTTGCTCCTCCATTTTGGAGAACGTTGTCCAGAGCAATGGTGGCTCGCAATTGATCCTGACGCGTTGTCCCCGGATCGGCCAACACTTGCTCGGCAAACTTACTCACTTTATCAAACTCTCGTTGGCGCGTCGCCACTTCGGCCGCGAGAAGGAGATCGGTTGGCGTCGGTTTCCCATCGGGCGTGCCAAGCAATTTTCGAACCGCTTCTTGGGCTGCGGGAGTGTCATTCGCCTGAAGCGCAACGTCGGCTTCTTCCCGCAAGTCTTCTCGAGTAAGGGAAGTTTTGGAGGCGAGGTCCTTCCAAAAAGTGAGCGCATCGCCTTGTCCGGCGCGAGAAAGAAGAAGCGCTACCGCCCGAATGGCCTGTGGCTCATCCGGTCGAAGTTGATAGGCCGCGGTAGCTTCGTCTCGTGCCTGACTCCACTTCTGTTGATCGATAAAAACGAAAGCCTGTCGAGCGTGACGCCGCGCCTGCAAACCGCGAATGGCATTACGCGCCGGTTTAATGGTCAGGACGCCGGCCACAAGCAAAAGTAAGACTGCCAAGGCGATGATCAGGATGCGGCGACGCCCGCGGCGCCGAAGGAGCAGCTCCTCTGGGGTAAGCAGAAAATCGGCTTCTGACATTTCTTGCCTAAGCGTCTCCGACTTTCATCCCGCTAATTTGCTGGCGCGATCAATTTTGGAACCAGCTCGGCAAATTCCTGCTCTACCTTGGCGTCGTCAGCCTGGGGCGGGGGCACGATGATGATTTCGAGGACTTGCTGGCCACGATTGCGGATTCCGTTCCGGACAACACGCCAGCGGTCCGCTAAGTCCCAATTTGAATACAAACCAGCGTTAGCGGCAGCACCGGTTTCTGTTTCATGCGCTACGTCTTCGTGCAGGGTAAAGAACGCGTGGGCACGAAGCGGCTGTCCATTGCTGTTTTGTTTGACGAAATCAAAGCGCTGAAAAGGCAGCGACCTATTGGAGTTGATGGCGTAAGTCTCAAGCTGACCGGAGCCCATTTGGGTCCAGCCGGCCGCAGGCAAACAAATGTCCGGGCGATGGGCGCGGGCCCGCAAAATCGTGCCGCTTCCTGGGTTCCAACGGAAAAAGAAAAGATAAGCAGCGCCGGGACGCAACCCAGGCTGGCCATTTTGAGCAAACGTCCACATCACTTCGCGGCCGGAATCAAACCGCAGCTGCTGACGCACTTCGTTGTCGATCTTGATCTCTCGATAGCCTGGCGCGCTTTCCGGCCAACGCACGGACCACCCGGCTCGAGCGATCAGATTTCGTTCATGAATCCGATACCAACACTCGGCGCCAATCTCGACTGCGATGACCCAAAGGAGTAACGCAACAACCGGGAGATATAAGATAGAAGGGAGAATTGGGAAATCGCCAGATTTCGGACTCCTGGCTTCTTCGTTTCGTGCTGTTTTCCAGCCCGACGCAATCCACATCGTGCCGATAAAAACCAAAACGACAACCCCGTAACCCGCCAGGTCGTGCCAGTGACTGATCGCTGCTAGGTCACGAAACGATCCAATCCAGACCAAAAGAGTGGCCCTCAGGAAATTTGCGACAAGGGCAATCGCAAGTGCGCCGGCGATGAGCACCAGTCGGGGAACAAGTTTCAGCCGCCTTAACTCGCCAAATAGTAAGCCAATCATCAGCGATGTCTGCAGCGAACGCACACCGCTGCACGCCTCGTTTACTCCCACTAGCCCGCGCGGAAGGCGGATCAGGTTGCCCTCCACCTGGGCTGGGACTCCGAAAAGCCCGAGCGTTTCCGCCGCGCTTGCCGCGATCACGCGCATGAGGTTTTGCACAATTGGTCCTTCGATCGGCGTGATCCATGGCACGGCAACAAAGAAAAAAAGAACCGGAAAACTAAAATGGCGGAGCCAGGAGCCGCCTCCGATGAGGTAAATGAGCGACAAAGTAATCGTCGCGACAGCTCCCATATGCGCCCAGCCCAGCGGCCGCCAATCGGCGCTACCGATTTCAAACACGCGCAACGGCAACAGGATTAGTGCCGCGCAAACCATGAGAAGTCCGGCGGCAAATTTCCAAACTGGAGGCGTCGGTTTCGGTCGATCCTCCCACCGCAGCCAAAACAAATAGGCCGCGAAAAACGGAACGAACCACCCGTAATTATATTGTTCGTTGAAACTCCATTCCGCACTCAAATGACGGCAACAAACGAACCACAAGATGCCGAGGAGCAATGCGAAAAGGACGCTCAGCAGCCGGCTGGGCGCCCGATCAATTGCCATCAAGTTTGGATTGATTTCCGTTATCGCGGGCTGCGTGGACAAGCTATCAACATATAACAAATCAAATTTCCACGAAAACGAATTTAAGTTTTCGCCTTCCCAACCGGAAGGCTCTTAACGCAGTCAATATTCAAAACGGCGGATTTCTGTTCGTCCGGGTTACCGCGAAGCCAGTGGCAGCTTTTGTAGACGAAAATGGAGGTGTTGGGGTTGGAAAGCCTTTCGTTTAAATCGGGAGGCTCCTTCAATTTCTGCGACTGGCCAGAGTTGCGCAGCTCTGGGTTAGCCCAATTCAGCCCGTTCGAGCGTGAACTCCTAATCTGCATCGGCACAAGGGGATACGACGATCAGGCTTGGTGCCCCCGGGGGCTTTTTGTGCCTGCACTGCCCGCCGCCGCCTCACCCTAATAACACCTTCACCGGAAGAATTGTCTTGTCTAACTACTGTAAATTATAATACGCCTAGACTGTGCGAACGCGTCGATTAGGGCGACCGCTCCCCCCGGGAGCAAATGCGCTGGGCCAGGCATTGATGACCCGGAGTTTTCATGATTAACGGAACGAGCGCATGCGTGCACAACTTAAGTCAATGCGTGAGGAAAGTCTCCTTCCTCCAACCTCTAGAATAAAAGTCTTGGGCGCCATCAATTGCCGCGCCGGGCTTGGGCCGGCGGATGAATGGTACCGGAGTGATTACGATCCCCCGAATGCGCACTTGTAACGAACGAATTGGGCAGACGCGACCCGGTGTCTTTTTGGGCGACTTCAAAGATTTGCCGCTCCGCTGCAAGTCGAGTGACTATGTTCGTTTAAATGTACTAGGAAGATTTGAAAGATTCGGTGGATCGAGCCCATAACGGGAGTTGGTGTTAGGGAGTTCGGGGCGTGGCAAAAACGCCTCGAGCAGAAAAATTGAGTGAAGCAAGGCCTGAAATAAAGGGACGCGACCAAGGGCGGCAGCTTGCCTTAATCGGAAGCATTTCTACTCCTGCCAGGATTTTCGTTTGGCAGGAGCACTATCGCAGTCGGAACAATAGGGCGAATTCTATTTTGAAAAGGTTTCAACAACCCGCTTTTGCTGCATCTCTAAAGGCGGCGGCAGCAGCCTCGGCAAGAATTGCGGTTAGCCGAGGGGTCGGTTACGAGCATCGATCAAAACGCCACCATTCTCGACTTGCTGTCACTGAAGAGGTCGGCGGATTTCCGTTCTGGAAGAGGGCGTTAGATATTACGCTTATTCTTCTCACTTTGCCGATTTGGTTACCACTCATGACGTGCATCACTTTGTGGGTTAAGGCTGTGTCTCGTGGTCCGGTTTTTTACCGTCAACAACGGATCGGCTTTCGCGGAGCCTGCTTCCTCATCTTCAAATTCAGAACGATGCGGGTAAATGCGGAGACCCGAACCCACGAAGATTATTTCGCCAGCTTGATGCGCTCCGAGGCTCCGATGACCAAACTTGATGCGGCCGGAGATCCTCGTCTCATTCCGGGAGCGCGCTTTCTTCGGGCGAGCGGGCTCGATGAGCTACCCCAGATTTTCAACGTTCTTCGGGGGGACATGAGTCTGGTTGGACCACGTCCTTGTCTACCGTGCGAATTTAATCGTTACGAGCAGTGGCAGCAAAGGCGGGTTAATGCGCCTCCTGGGCTGACCGGCTACTGGCAGGTCAATGGCAAGAATGAGACGACTTTTAATCAGATGATGTTCATGGATTTGTTTTATATCGACAAAATGTCGATCTGGTTCGATCTCGGTGTCATTTTGAAGACGATCCCCGTCTTACTTTTCGAAACTATCGAAGCTTTAAAGCGATATCGCTCCCGCCACACTTCTCACTCGGTGCGCAGCATTCCGCAATCGATTCCAGCGATTTCTAGCCACAACGGCGCACACCAATCAAGCCGGAACGGTGCACCCCCCAAATGACAAAACGAAATATTTCAATCGGGATCGTAGGTTGCGGGTATTGGGGACCACTGCTCCTCCGCAACTTTGTCAATCTGCCTGATTGTAGTGTTCGAGTGGTTTGTGATGCCAGCGAAGCCAGGTTAAAACACGTTCGAGCTCTTTACCCGTCCATTCCGTGTGTCACTGATTACGACAGATTGTTTGCAGACTTCGACTTGGACGCGATTGTTATTGCGACGCCGGTAAAATGGCATTACCCGCTGGCTAAGGCGAGCCTGCTCGCCGGTAAACACACCTTTATTGAGAAGCCAATGGCAGCTTCGTCCGTCGAGTGTGAGGAGTTGATCAGTCTGTCGGAAAGCCGCGGCGTAACTCTCATGGTTGATCACACCTTTTTATATTCTGCTGCCGTCCGAAAGATCGTCGAGATTGTCGACGCCGGTGATATTGGCGACATTCGCTACATTAATTCGCGCCGACTCAACTTGGGGCTATTCCAAAAGGACATCAATGTGACATGGGATTTGGCCCCACATGATATCTCGATCATTCTTCATGTCTTGGGTGAATTTCCGGTGTCAGTGAACTGCCAGGGGAACGCCCACGTGGCCGCCCAGGTTGAAGACGTCACCAACATGTCGTTAATGTTTCGCCACAAACGCTTCGCGACCATTCAAAGTAGCTGGCTAGAACCCCGCAAGATCCGTGAGATGACGATTGTCGGTAGTCGTCGCATGATTGTTTATGACGACTTACAAACCCATGAGAAGATAAAAGTTTATGATGTGCGAGTGGAGCGACCACCTCATTATGATACCTTCGCCGAGTTCCAGTACTCTTATCATTATGGCGACAGCTACATCCCGCATCTGCATCAGGAAGAACCGCTCAAGGCAGTTTGCCAGCACTTTTTAGAGTGCATCGAAACTGGTGCAACTCCGATAACGAGCGGCCGATCAGGCTTTGAGCTCGTTCGAGTGTTAGAGGCGGCGTCTGCTTCTTTGAAAGCAAACGGTGCACCGATCAACTTTGTGCCGCCGGTCGATCACCTCGCATTCGGTAAGCACGCAGCTACCGATCCCGGGAATGCAGCCGCGTTTGCCAGCTAGCTCGCATCAAGTTTAGCAATGGATCAGTCTCCTTTCGGAAATAGAGTGCCTTTTGTCGATCTAAGCGCTCATCACGCGCCGATTCGGGCTGAGCTGGATGAAGCCATTGCCGAGGTGATCGACAGCGGCGCCTTTGCCGGCGGACCGTTTGTTGAAAAATTCGAGCGGGAGTTTGCTGCTTATTGTGGCTGCCAGTATGCCGTTGGGGTGGGCAGTGGAACCGAGGCGCTTTGGCTGGGACTGCTAGCTTTAGGAATAGGGCAAGGAGATGAAGTCATAACCGTGCCGAGCACGTTTATGGCGACCGCCGAAGCCATCACGTATTCAGGAGCCCGGCCGGTGTTTGTCGATGTCGATGAGTGCACTTACACGATGGACCCGGCTGGGCTCGAAGAAGCAGTCAGCTCACGCACGAGAGCTATTATTCCCGTTCACCTCTTTGGGCAACCGGCAGACTTGGACCCGGTTCTTCGCTTTGCACATGATCACGGACTAGCTGTGATTGAGGATGCATGCCAGGCCCATGGTGCCGAGTACAAAACCCGGAAAGTTGGCTCACTGGGTGACGTCGGTTGCTTCAGCTTTTATCCCGGAAAGAACCTAGGTGCTTTCGGTGAGGCAGGTGCCGTCACAACCAACAGCTTCGAATTGCAAGAGAAGATCCGCATCCTCCGGGATCACGGTCAAGTCCGCAAGTATCATCACGGAATGGTGGGCTGGAATTGCCGGATGGACGGAATACAGGCTGCCGTCTTGTCGGTAAAGCTGGCGTATTTGGAGCGCTGGAATTCCTTGCGACGTGCTCACGCGTTGCAATATAATAATGCCTTCGTTGGACTCGAAGAGGTAAGGACGCCGCTCGAGGCCTCCTATTCTCGACACGTCTATCACGTCTACCCGATCTGCGTCCAGCAAAGGAACGAAGTCATGTGGTTGCTAAAAGAAAAGGGTATTCAGTGTGGCGTGCATTACCCCGTGCCAGTCCATTTGCAGAAAGCTTACGGAAGCCTTGGGTACGGGATGGGAGCCTTCCCTACTTCGGAGCAGATCGCCAAGGAATGTATCTCGTTACCGATGTTTCCGGAATTGACTTCAGCGCAAATCGAAACGGTCGCCCTCTGCGTCAAAGAGGCTGTAGCGAATAGCGTGCTAGTCTGAACAGTGTCTGCGCAGCCAGGGGAATCTAGCTCTGGCCCGAAGGGCAATTTGCGCGGTGCCAACTTACAGACAGTGGTGGAGGCTGTTAAGAGTCCAGATACAGACAAGGTTGGCCCAAAAGAGTTACCCTTTCTTAGAGGCAAGGAAAAAGTAACGATTGTCGATCCAATTTGCGATTCGCAATGGGACAAGATTGTATTTGCCCATCCCGATTGCACGTTGTTTCACACATCTGCGTGGGCCAAAGTACTCTGCCAGACCTACGGGCATCGATCGCTATATCTCAAGATATCTCAGGGCGACGGATCTGTGACTCTGATGCCGCTTATGGAAGTGGCAAGCTCTTTCACGGGGAGACGTGGTGTTTGCCTTCCGTTTAGCGACTTCTGCCAACCACTCACGTTCGGTAAATGGGGACAAATGTCCTTAACAGACGTGCTCATGGAACTTGGTCGCGATCGGAAGTGGCGCTACTTTGAGTTACGAGGAGGAAAGGAAATGTTGCCGCCATCCGTCACGGCCTCCGAGAGATACTACG
This sequence comes from uncultured Verrucomicrobiae bacterium, assembly GCA_963817335.1. Taxonomy (GTDB): domain Bacteria; phylum Verrucomicrobiota; class Verrucomicrobiia; order Chthoniobacterales; family UBA10450; genus AV40. The sequence goes on from CAWFNX010000005.1 coordinate 1,755,614, forward strand.
GACACAGACTGGATCTAACCCTTGGAGCCGAACAACTTTTCACTCGGTTTCGCAGCCCCGTCCGGCGCGCAATCCGCAAGGGTGAAAAAAGCGGGCTAGTGGTTGAAGCGACCGACACTCGACAAGCGATGTTGAATTTTTACCAGCTTCATGTCCGAACGCGAAGACGGCATGGAGTTCCGCCTCAGCCATTATCTTTCTTCCTCAACATTCACGAGAGGATTATTAAGGCCGGGTTAGGTTTCGTTGTGCTCGCCCAAAGAGCGACCAAATCAACCGCGGGAGCCGTTTTTTTCTTCTCAAAGCAAGCGGGTCTCTACAAGTTTGGAGCCTCCGATGAAAGGGATCAGGCATCGCGCGGGAACAACCTCGTGATGTGGGAGGGTATTAAGCGACTGATCAGCAACGGCGTGAAGAACCTTGATTTCGGCCGGACAGCAGTCAATGACAACGGCTTACGCAGATTCAAGCTCTCCTGGGGAACTGACGAATCGATTATCGAATATTTTAAATTTGCTCTTGGACCCAATGTGTGGGTGAGTAACTGCCGCAACGCGCACCACGTCTCTAACGGGCTTTTTCGCAGACTACCATTACGAGTTAATCGCCTCGCGGGAGCCTTAGTTTATCCGCATCTCGATTAGACGAATGCAACCCCAGATCCCATCAGGTATGCCAGAAGTCCCGTCAAAAGCGGTCGTTAAGAGACAGGGCTTTGCTGTTTCGAAGGACCTTGCGCCACGGCCAGGGCCGACACGACAGGATTCAAACTTGAATCGAAATGATATCCTCTTTGCTCTATTCAAGCATAAGCGGAAGATCATCGCCTGCACGGTTGCCGGTTTGATAGCGGGAGCTGCTGTTTACTTTCTGTATCCTTCGGTCTATCAGTCGCAAGCCAAGCTGCTGGTGCGCTATCTGGTGGAGAGAAGCTCTGTTGATAGTCTCGACAATGCAGCCAACGCCGGCAGTTTGACGCGGACCGGACAGACGAACGTTCTCGGTTCTGAAGCTGAAATTCTTAACAGCTGGGATTTGGCTGTTCAAGTTGCGGAAGCCGTGGGTCCTAAGCGTTTGCTCCCGAATTCCAAGGAGACATCACCGAAGGAGGCCGCAGCGGGCGTAGTTTCTTCAGGAATAGAGGTGAAGACTTATCCGGGAAGCAATATTCTTTTCGTGTCCTACAAAAATCAGAATCCAGAACTGACTACACTGGTGCTGACCGAATTAGTAAACCGCTACTTTAACAAGCACCTTGAAGTTCACCGCTCAGCGGGCGCGTTCGATTTTGTTACTCAGCAAACTGACCAGGTCCGCGCTCGGCTGAATCAGACCGAAGACGCGCTGAAAGAGATCAAGGAGAAGGCAGGAATTGTTTCGCTAAGTGACAGTAATGTCGCCTTGAGCACTGAGGCTGCGCGAACGGAAGATCAGTTGCATGCAGCGGAGGCGGACTTGGCGGAGCAACAAGCGCGTGTCCGGCAAATGGGTGGCGTGGTCGTGGAAACGCCTGTGGTCCGCCGGGCCTTGCCGGTGGATCCGTCAGCCGCCGCGCTAGATCCGACGCGGAAAAATGCCAGTAACGGGACGCCCGCACCCGCAGTTTCTCCTACGCAGGAGGCGCCTAGTGAAGCCGTTCAGCAGTATCAGGTGCTGGTTTCGCGACTGCCGCAACTGCGCCAAGCAAAACTGGATTTGCTCGCCAAGTACACACCACAGAACCTGATGGTAATAGCAAATCAGGCGGAGATAGATGAGGTCGAAAAGGAGCGTCGCAATCTGGAAAAAAAGTATCCCGACCTACCTATGAAGGTTGGACCAATTGGATCATACCAAGGTCAGCACCTCGATGCTGGTTCTGAAAACGCACGTCTGGCTGGCCTGCAGGCCAAGAAGGAGGCCTTAACCTCTCAGCTACGCGATATTCGGGAACGGATTCAGCAGTTATCGCAACTCGGACCACAGATTGCAGATCTCGAGCGGCAGAAACAGCTAGAGGAAGCCAATTATAAATACTTCGAGGGAACTCTTGAAAAAGCCCGCGTGGACGAGGCGCTTGATCCCTCCAAGATTCCAAATATTAGCACTGTGCAGCGGCCTTCTCCTCCCATCCTTGTCACTGGCAAACGCAATAAGATAGCTATGGGATTAGCAGGGGGAGGGTTGGCACTTGGAGTCGCGCTCGCCCTTCTCAAGGAACTGGTATTGAACCGTACGATAAAGCGACCAGTTGAAATCGAGCGATCCGTTGGAGTAAATCCGCTGATGTCGATCCCCTGGTGCTCGAAACATCGTATCGTTCGTGCTTCCAAGCCAAACGGGCAGGGTAATGCCGTGGCGCAAAGGCAGGGTTCGCGGCAGAATCTCGCACCGTGGGATACGGAGCACTTTATCCGCCCTTATTGTGAGGCAGTCCGGGACCGGCTTACTTTGTACTTCGAGCTTAATCAGTTGACCCACAAACCAAAACTCGTTGGGGTCGCCGGCTTTTCTAGGGCGGCGGGAACGTCCACTCTCGCTGCTGGTCTGGCCGCGGCCTTGTCTGAAACAGGCGATGGGAAAGTCCTCCTGGTGGACGCCAACTTGGGGCCCGAGCATGTCCACGCATTCTTTCGGGGTATGCCCGCCTACTCCCTTCAGGCCGCGCTCCAGTCGGCGGGCAGAATTGATTCTGTCGCTGACAATCTCTACCTGGCCACCGTCCAGTCGTCGAATGCGGGCCCGGCGCAACTCGGCCTTAAGAAATTCTTTGAACTGATGCCGAACCTGAAGGCAAGTGACTTTGATTATATCATTTTCGATATGCCGCCTCTGGGTCAGACTAGCCCAACGGTTGGAATGGCGGGCTTTATGGACAAGTTCCTTCTTGTTGTGGATGCCGAGCAGAATAACCGTGAGACCGTCCGACGGGGCTATTCAGCGCTCGTGAATATTCGAAATAATGTCTCCGTGGTCTTGAATAAAGCCCGTCGTTACGTCCCGAAATGGGTCGATGGCGACACCTAACAATCTTTCGACTTTCCTCGGTTGATATCGGGGGCGGGGATGCTCTCGACCACATTGCTTTAGATCTCTGCCTAACTGGCCCCGCCACCTAGCGCAGCTAGGAACTTGGCTTTAAGAGCTTTTTGGGTCCCGGCCGATGTTCGTCCGGGACTCGATCGCTATTAGGGTATATCTCAATGTTACGCAATAGCATTTATTACAGCATTAAGCCGTTTGTCCCACAATCTCTTCGGAGAGCGGTCCGGCGAAAACGCGCCTTGCGATTGCGAGCTAGCGCCAATGATATCTGGCCAATCATGCCTGGTTCGGAACGCCCGCCTGAAGATTGGCCTGGTTGGCCTGAGAACAAGAAATTCGCTCTTGTTCTGACCCATGATGTCGAAGGTGCAGTCGGTTTGCGTAACTGCCGTGAACTAATGCGACTTGAGATGGAAATGGGATTTCGTTCGTCGTTTAATTTCGTTCCCGAAGGCGACTACAAAGTGCCGGCGAAGCTCAGGGAAGAGTTGGCCCAAAACGGCTTTGAAGTTGGAATTCACGACCTCAAACATGATGGCCGACTTTATCAGTCCCGCCGGGAATTCAGCCGGCGGGCTAAGCGGATTAACCGTTACCTTGCAGAATGGGGAGCGGTAGGGTTCCGATCGGCATTCATGTTACGTGAGCTCGATTGGCTGCACGAGCTGAATATCCGCTATGATGCATCGACCTTCGATGCCGACCCTTTCGAGCCTCAGCCAGAGGGACAGCACACTATTTTCCCGCTTTGGATACCTTTCTCTCCTGCGGCCGCTCAAAACTCGGACTGTTGTCGGTTCGATTCTTCGCGTGGTGGATACGTAGAGCTCCCTTACACGCTGCCACAAGATTCTACTCTGTACGTTCTTTTGCGGGAAACGACACCCGCCATTTGGGTGCGCAAACTCGATTGGATCGCGCGGCACGGCGGTATGGCGTTGATCCTCACTCATCCCGACTATATGACCTTGAGCGGATCGGATGGAAAAGATGGAGGCTATCCTATCGAACTTTACCAGCAGTTTCTGCAGCACATCCGCGACAGATATTCCGGCGAATACTGGTTTGCTCTGCCCAAGGAAATTGCCGCCTACACCGAACGTATCATGTCCCCCCGCGCGAAAGCTCGGCCGCCTGCCCAACCCGAGATGGTCTTGGTCAATGGAGCAACCGAAGGCTCGAACTCCATTAAGCAGGAATACACTCCTGCCGACAACAAATGGCGCTTACGAGGAAAACGCGCGGCTGTTCTTCTCTTTTCCTACTACCCTGCCGATCCTCGACCTCGCCGCGCGGCCGAAGCCCTCGCGATGGAAGGTGTCACGGTCGATCTGATCTGCCTCCGGAGTAACCAGGAGGAGCCGCGGCGCGAAATCGTAAATGGGGTGAACGTTTTCCGCATTCCGCTGAAACGAGAACGCGGCGGTATGGCCAGGTATATCGGTCAGTATTCTGCGTTTATCATCCGATCATTCTGGTACCTGACGTTCCGGTCCATGATCCACAAGTACGATCTCGTCCACGTCCACAATATGCCTGACGTCTTGGTCTTTAGTGCATTGGTCCCCAAAGCATTGGGAGCGAAAGTTATCCTGGATCTTCACGACCCGGTGCCGGAACTAATGCAGACTATTTTCGGACTGCCAGAAAAGAGCATTAGCGTTCGTCTTTTGAAGCGACTCGAGAAATGGAGTATTCGATTCGCCGATTTGGTGCTAACGGTAAATCGGGCTTGCAAGGAAATTTACACAGCGCGCAGTTGCTCGCCCGGGAAAATCACGGTTGTCCTCAACTCGCCGGAGGACGATATATTTCAATTTCGACCGCCGGTTTTGCCAGGTCCTAACGGCGAGAAACCGGCGGTCAAGCCGTTTGTAATTCTGTATCACGGTTCTCTGGTCCGCCGGAATGGATTTGATTTGGCGGTCGACGCACTCGAAAAGGCGAGAGAATCGATTCCGGCGGTGAGACTTTTGGTTTGCGGCGAGAGAAGCGCGTTCTTCGAAGAAGTGATGGAATCGGTCTCGAAGCGAGGATTACAAGGAAACGTTGAGTATCTGGGAGTGAAAAATCGCCGAGAGGTCGTAGATGCAATTAACGGATGCGATCTGGGCGTCATCCCGAATCATCGCAACTTGTTTACCGAGATAAATACACCTACTCGCATTTTCGAGTATCTTGCCCTAGGCAGGCCGGTAATTGCGCCTCGAACCCGAGGAATTCAGGATTACTTCACGGACAACGAGCTCATTTTCTTTGATGTCGGAGATGCGAGTGACCTCGCCCGAAAAATTGAATTTGTTTTTTCCAACCCCGATCGGGCTCGACAAATTGTAGAACAAGGACAGCGGGTTTACCTTGCCCACCGTTGGAGCCGGGAAAAATCTAAACTCTTGAATTCGGTCTCGGCACTTATTTGAGCGCTGCCTGCTATTCGATCTGAACCTCGCATTATGGACAATAACCGAACCGTCACTATTCAGGACGTCAAGCAGAGTCTGGATCGGGTTCAAGAATGGGTCGAGGCCCGTGATTATCAGGGTTACGAGCCCTTTGACGGCCTGTCTTCATGGGCTCGTCCGCTGGCTTTTGGAAATCTGCTGTTCGAACGGCTACTCATGCAGTTAATCCGGCAATCGCCACTTAACCTGCGCCCAATTATGGGGGTAAGCCCCAAACCCTCGACCAAGGGCCGCGGTTACATGGCGCGCGGCTACCTGATACTTTTTCAAGCAACCAACCGGCAGGAATATCTGGACAAGGCGGACCAATGCCTGGTTTGGCTCGATAAACACAAGGTGGCTCGATTCCAGCATCATTGCTGGAGTAACCATTTCGATTTTGTCTCGCGGGGCGGACGTTACACCAGCGAGGACCCGATCATCGTCTGGACAAGTTTAATTGGTCAGGCCTACGTCGAAGCGTTTGAAATTACAGGGCGGGATTGGTTCTTAAAGATTGCCGAGAGCGTGTGCGATTGGATCATGGACTTGCCGCGCGAACAAACCAATCAAGGCGCCTGCATCAGCTATCTGCCTCAAGTTCAGAGTTCGATCCACAACTCGAACATGCTTGGCGCAGCAATGTTGGCTCGGACAGCAGCACACACCGGCAACGAGCGATACAGGGCGGTCGCGCGATCCGCGATGGAATACAGTTGCTCGAGGCAGCGCACCGATGGCTCGTGGTGGTATGCCGAAGACCCGAAATTCCAGTGGATCGACAATTTTCACACGGGCTATAATTTAGAAAGCCTTAAATCATATATTGACGCGACTGGAGAAACTGACTTTCAACCGAACCTGCGGAAAGGTCTGGCCTTCTTCAAACAGCATTTCTTTGAAAAGAGCGGGCGTCCAAAGTACTATCACAACCGGACTTATCCGGTAGATATCCAATGCGCTGCGCAAGCAATCGATACGTTCGCCGGCCTTTCTAAAGATGATCCGGAATGCTTGGATCTGGCTGTAAAGGTAGCAGCTTGGACCATTCAAAACATGCAGGGTAGGCAGGGTTACTTTTATTATCGGCAATACCCAGCGCTAAAAGCAAAGACGCCAATGCTGCATTGGGGACAGGCGACGATGTTCAAAGCGTTGGCGCTCCTTTTCGAAAAGCTGTCATCACGCTCTACTCGTCTTTCGGCGACTGAGCTTCCCGAACCACTGCCAGCCAGAATTCAAAGAGTCGAGCGCGTGACATGTGCCATGGATTACTCGCTGGGCCTCTTTTCGGGATGATAGGCGTTCTAGCGAACGAGGCCGAATACTCAGTCATCGGCGAGTTCTTCGAGCTATTCAAAACTCCTTGGGAATTCTATCAGAGCAATTCGCACTACGATGTTCTGATTTGTTCGAATGGATCGTTCCGGAAGGGTTCCGCAGAACTCGTTTTAGTTTATGGGGCGGACCAACCAACTTTTGATCAAGAAAATGGGATTGAACTACATTCACGATTTTCCGACACAGTCCTACTCTATAAAGGAGATCGAATTCCGATTTATCGAGACTGTGTCACGTTCAAGGGAAAAGGGGCGGGTGCCTTTGTTCATGAACCTACGGGTCAACCGGCCCTGCTGGAATTTGCTGCTCCCGGGCAGACTTTGGTTCGTATTGGCTTCGATTTGTTCCAGGAGATCCGTCATTTACTGACACATGGTCAATCCGTGGCTTACGCTCAAATTCCGACGCTAGAGATGCACGTCGCGGCCCTCCGCGATCTAATTGTTAGTTATTCGATCCCTCTTGTTGAAATCCCGCCAGTCCCGCCTGGCTACAACTTCATTGTTTGCCTGACCCATGACGTCGATCACGCTGGACTTCGAAATCACAAATGGGATCACACGATGTTTGGATTTCTCTATCGGGCTACCGTCGGTTCGTTAATCAATTTCTGTGTGGGCCGGAGATCGGTCCGGTATCTAGCTACCAACTGGACGGCGGCTTTTTCTCTACCTTTTGTCTACTTGGGCATTATCAAAGATTTTTGGAATCGATTCGATCGCTACATCGATCTTGAGGCGGGCCTTAATTCGACGTTCTATGTTATACCGAAGAAGGGAGATCCTGGGCAGAACGCCGGCGGCGTCGCGCCAATGAGACGGGCCGCACGCTATGACGCTACAGAAATTAAGGGTCAGATCCAACGGCTGCTCTCTGCCGGACGGGAAATAGCTCTCCACGGGATTGATGCATGGCGCGACGTCGCTAAAGGCCGCGCCGAGCGCGAGACTATTCGGCAGCTGACCGGTGAATCGGAAACAGGAGTGCGGATGCATTGGCTTTTCTTCGACGAAAACTCGCCTGCTAAACTGGAGGAAGCGGGATTCTCCTACGATTCAACGGTTGGTTATAATGAAACGGTCGGTTTCCGGGCCGGCACAACCCAAGTCTTCAAACCGCTTGGCGCGGCTCGACTGCTGGAGTTACCAATGCACCTAATGGATACGGCGCTGTTTTATTCGGGATACATGAACTTATCTCCGAAACAAGGTATAGCTGTGGCCGGCGATTTGATAAACAAGGCCAGTCGCTTCGGCGGCGTCTTAACTATCAACTGGCATGACCGCAGTATCGCTCCGGAAAGATTATGGGGCGACGTCTACGTGAAATTATTGGACGAGTTAAAGAAGAGAGAGCCGTGGTTCCCAACAGCCACTCAAGCGGTATCGTGGTTTAGGAAGCGCCGTTCCGCCAAAATCGAGAGTGTCACTCGCGATGGCAACACAATTCGCGTGAAGGTCTCAATGAGTGATAAAGAGGCCGCGTTGCCTGAATTGAGAATCAGGGTCAACAAACCTTTGCCCAATCAGCCGTATTTTTCCGGACGCGAGTATCCGTGCTCGGATTTCGCTGAGGTAAACCTGAATCATTCCGAAGAACTTGTGATCGCGATCTAGCGTCAGGTTAGTTTGATTATGGACAAGACGTTGGTATTGGCACAATTCGGCTGCGGTTACTGGGGCCCGAATCTGCTCCGGAATTTTTCTGCGTTGCCAAATTGCTCGATGAAATACGTCGTCGATAAGAGCCCAGAACGAAGGGCCTTTGTTGAGAGAAACTTCCCGCGTACGCGAGCGGTTGAGTCAAGTAAAGAGGTTTTGGATGATCCTGAAATCGATGGAGTAATCATCGCGACTCCAGCTGAAACTCACTTTAGCTTGGCCAAACAGGTGCTGGATGCCGGCAAACACGTTTTTGTCGAGAAGCCGTTGGCCACCAAGGCGACCGAAGTGGATGAACTGGGCAAATGCGCCGCCGAACGAAGCCTCGTTATCATGGCCGGACACACTTTCATCTACAACGCTGCCGTCCGTTATGTAAAAGAGTTGATCGATGAAGGTAAATTAGGAGAAATCCGCTACATCTACAGCCAGCGACTCAACCTGGGTCGTATCCGCGCCGATATCGATGCGCTGTGGAACTTCGCCCCGCATGATATCAGCATTATCCAATACTGGCTTGGAAATCCCGAGCCGCTTTCCGTTTCCAGGCAAGGCATGGCTTATATGCAGGAGGGAATCGATGACGTTGTTTTTCTTAACCTTGCCTATCCCGGAAAGATCATTGCCAACATTCACGTCAGCTGGCTCGATCCGCAGAAGGTCCGCAAAATGATCATCGTCGGCTCGCGCAAAATGGTAATCTATGACGACATTGCGGAAAACAAGATCGCTATCTATGACAAAGGCATCGATCGTAAAGCTGTCCTGGGTCAAAATATGGATTTTGATCATCCACAGCGTCTGCAATTCAATTATCGCAGCGGCGACATTCTCTACCCGGAAGTTAAATTCACCGAACCGCTTCGAGTAGAAGCTGAACATTTCCGCGACTGCATTCTCAATTCAGAGGCGCCTGTCACCGGATTGAGCCATGCGCGAACCGTCGTCTCAATCCTTGAGCGCGCGCGCCCCTTTAGCTTGAACGGGCAGTGATTTTAAGTCAGAAAGGCTTTCATCCAAAGGTTGTGACATCCCCGAAACTTCGAAAGGTCGGAATTGTCGATGTTAAGTTCGGCGAAAACGTCACGGTGGTAGAGCCGGTCAATCTCTATGGGTGTAGCATTGGAGATGAAACTTTTATCGGGCCCTTTGTTGAGATACAAAAAAGCGCGAATATCGGTCGGCGGTGCCGCGTTCAGTCCCACGCATTTATCTGCGAACTGGTGACTATTGGCGACGATTGCTTCGTTTCGCATGGCGCTATGTTCATCAACGATACCTTCAATAGCGGAGGCCCGGCCGGCAAACCTGAGCTTTGGCGCTCTACGATAATCGGCAATCGTGTAAGTATCGGAACCAACGCAACTATCCTTCCAGTAAAAATCTGTGACGACGTAGTTATTGGAGCCGGCGCCGTTGTAACTAAAGATATCACTGAATCCGGTGTCTACGCCGGCAACCCAGCTCGCCTTCTTCGGCGTTTTTGACTCTGACCTCTGACTTCCGACTGCTGACTTCCAGTCCATGAAGATCCCGTTCGTCGATCTGCACGCTCAATATCTGAGCATTAAGCCGGAAATCGATGCCGCGATTAGCGATGTGATCGCTCAGTCGGCATTCATCCGAGGAGCGCATGTCGATACGTTTGAAGAGAACTGGGCAACGACGCTCGGTGTAAAACATTGCGTTTCCTGTGCTAACGGGACGGATGCGCTTTACATCGCCATGCGCGCTCTGCGCGTAAAACCGGGCGACGAAGTTATCACCAGCGCTCATTCCTGGATCGCGTCCTCGGAAACAATTACGCAAGCTGGCGGCCGAGTTGTCTTTTGCGATACGGATTACGACACCTTCACGATCGATCCCGCGTTAATTGAAGCCAAGATTACTTCGGCAACCGTCGGCATCATCCCGGTTCATCTCTACGGGCAGCCGGCCGATATGAGAGCAATCATGGCGATTGCGCGAAAGCATAATCTTTGGGTGATTGAAGATTGCGCCCAAGCCCACCTGGCCCGGTGCAATGGGCAACTTGCCGGAACCTTTGGCGACATTGCTACGTTTTCTTTTTATCCTGGAAAAAACCTGGGGGCCTACGGTGATGCCGGATGTATCGTGACTAACAATGACGATCTTGCCGAGTGGATGACGATCTTTGCCCGCCATGGCGGCAAAGGCGAGCACGTGATGGAGGGGATCAATAGCCGGATGGATGGGCTGCAAGGGGCAATTCTAAACGCGAAATTGCCGCATTTGCCCGCTTGGACCGAGGCTCGTCGTCGTGTTGCCGCACGTTACAACGAGCTTCTTGATGGTATCGGTGATATTGTTACCCCGAAAGTAGCGCCCAATCGTGATCATGTTTACCACCTGTACGTCATTCGTACCGAAAAGCGGGACGAATTAAGGAAACGCCTTAGTGATGCAGGAATTTCGACGGTTATTAACTATCCCAAGGCGTTGCCATTTTATCCGGCCTACGCCTACCTCGGCCACGTCCCGGAAGATTTCCCAGTGGCTTATGCCAATCAATCCCGGATCCTATCGCTACCGATCTATCCGGAAATAACGGACGAGATGATTAGGTGGGTTGTAGATAAGATTGAAGTGTTTTCCGGAGGAGAGCGAACTCATGAGCCGCGGCGGTTCCGAGTGCCGTTCAATCTCTTCTCGGATAAGGCGAAGCGAGCGGTCGAATAACTCACGGTTTCACAAACGTAAATAGCAATCAGTGAACAGGGATTCCCTAAAGTACGTTCTCATCACGCCGGCGCGAAACGAGCAGGCTTTCATCGAGCTCACGATTCAATCGGTGATTCAACAGACGGTCCGCCCACGGAAATGGCTCATCGTTAGTGATGGCTCGAGGGACCGCACTGATGAAATCGTTAGCCATTATGCCGCGGAGCACGATTGGATCGAGTTACTCAAAATGCCGGAGCGCACCGAACGAGATTTCGCAGGTAAAGCGGATTGCATAAACACCGGCTACGCGAAATTGGAACGTCTGGAGTTCGATATTATTGGCAGCTTGGATGCGGATATCTCCTTCGCGAAAGATTATTTTGAATTTCTCCTCGAGAAGTTTGCCGAAGATCCTCAGTTAGGGATCGGGGGTACGCCTTTCAGCGAAGGAGGCGCGACCTACGACTACCGGTTTAGCAGCACTGATCATGTTTCGGGAGCGTGCCAATTGTTTCGCCGCGAATGCTTTGAAACCATCGGGGGATATGTTCCGGTAAAAGGCGGTGGGATTGATGTGATTGCCGTTCTAACGGCTCGATTAAAAGGATGGCGCACCCGCACGTTCACGGAGAAAACTTGCGAGCACCACAGGCTAATGGGCTCTGCCAAACACAAAGACAGAGTGGTCGCCTGCTTTAAACTCGGCGAGAAGGATTACAACCTCGGGTTTCACCCTCTGTGGGAAGTTTTTCGGTCGATTTATCAGACGACCAAGCCTCCCTACCTTACGGGGGGCTGCGCCGTTTTTCTGGGATACTTTTCCGCCACCCTTCGCAAAGTAAGACGACCCATCACCAATGAGATTATGAGATTCCAAAGGCGGGATCAAATTCGGCGGTTACTGCGTTTTTTTGCTGGAGGCGCTCGGAAAGCTTCGAGGCGCACCCTGACGACAATGGAGGTCCAAGGCTCTTCAACAGCGCAGTCATGAAACGAGAAATGATCATTGGACCTGATAGTCCGGTTCTAGTGACTGGAGCTTCTGGGTTTATTGGAAGCAAGGTCGTTAAAGCGCTTCTCGACCGCCAATTTCGGGAAGTTCGCGTTTTAGTGAGACCTTCGAGTGACCTTCGCCCCCTGGAGGGGATTCTTCAAAATCACGAGCTAGCGAGTAATCTTCGGGTCCTGAAAGGAAATTTACTTTCGCAGGAGGATTGTCTGTCCGCTACAAAGGATATTGCCGTCATTTTTCACCTCGCTGCCGGCACGGGGCAAAAATCGTTCCCGGATGCGTTCATGGGATCAGTTGTAACGACTCGCAACCTGCTCGAGGCATGCCTGTTGAATAGGAAACTGAAACGCTTTGTGAACGTAAGCTCGTTAGCGGTTTATTCGAATCGAAATGGACCGAATGAGGGAGTCTTGGATGAATCGTGTCCGTTGGAAGAAAATCCGCATCTCCGTGGCGAGGCATATTGTTACGCCAAGTCACGACAGGATGAGCTTGTTCAGCAATACGGGAGGAAAAATGAAATCCCGTACGTTTTGGTTCGACCAGGGGTTGTTTACGGACCGGGGAAAACCTCAATCAATGGTCGCGTGGGCATCGGGACTTTTGGAGTATTTCTTCATCTGGGAGGACGCAACGCCGTCCCGCTGACGTTCGTCGATAATTGCGCGGACGCAATTGTGCTTTCGGGATTGGTAAGTGGAATTGACGGTGAAATCTTTAATGTTATTGACGATCACTTACCCACCAGCGCAGAGTTCCTACGGTTATACAAAGCTCATGTCAGGCACTTCCAATCGATCTCAATTCCCCGACCACTAAGTTATCTGCTTTGTTCGTTGTGGGAAAAATACGCCGTCTGGTCGAAAGGCCAGCTTCCACCTGCATTCAATCGGCGAGCCTGGCATGCCTACTGGAAGGGAAGTAATTACACCAACCGTAAACTAAAAACGCTTCTGGGCTGGCAGCAAAAAGTGGCTACCTCCGATGGGTTGAATCAATTCTTCGAAAGCTGCCGCGAGCAAACTTGCCATGCTTAAAGTTGCGATCATTGGCTGCGGCAAAATCGCGGATGCGCATGCCGAGCAGTTACAGCATGTTCAGGGCTGCCAAATGGTTGGAGTTTGCGATCAGGAGGAGCTGATGGCCAAACAGCTCTATGAGCGCTTTCCTGTTAAAGCCTTTTTTAGTAATGCTGAGGAGCTGCTAACAAAGGCGCGACCTGATGTCGTTCACATCACTACGCCTCCGCAAAGCCACTTCCAACTGGGCCAGCTTTGTCTCGAACACGGCTGTCACATCTACGTTGAAAAGCCATTTACAGTTAACGCCACGGAAGCACGGGAACTTGTCCGGCTCGCTGAAAAGAGAAAGCTAAAGCTGACCGTTGGCAATGATCCTCTCTTTACCCCAGCGGCCCAATATTTTCGGCGGCTTGTCCAGGATGGCTATCTCGGGGGCGATCCTGTCCACCTGGAGAGTTACTATTGCTATGAGCTGGAAGATGCTTATGCGCGGGCGCTGTTGGGCGATCGGCGCCACTGGGTCCGTACTTTACCCGGGAAGCTCTTGCATAATATCATTAGCCACGGCGTAGTGAGAATCGCAGAATTCGTTCGGTCCGATCGGCCAAAGCTTCTCGCCTACGGATCGACCAGCCCAACTCTTCGAAAGCTAGGCGAGCGTGAGATCATTGACGAGTTACGTGTCATCCTGGCCGACGACGATCGCCTGACTGCGTATTTTACGTTCTCATCGCAAATGCGTCCGTCGCTACATCAGTTTAGAATCTATGGTCCTCAAAACGCGCTTATGCTCGATGATGACCAGCAATGCGTTATCAAGTTGCGAGGCCGGAGATATAAAAGTTATGCCGAGAAATTTATTCCACCGGTTGGTTATGCGAGGCAATATCTCTCCAATTTTGCTCGCAGCCTCAATCTTTTCTTGAGACGGGATTTTCACATGAAAGCCGGGTTGAGAAATCTGATCAACGAATTTTATAACTCAATCGCTAACGATCGGGCCGTGCCGATCTCGTACCGGGATATCGTCCTCACCTGCCAGATAATGGATGATATATTCCAGCAGTTGCCGTCAGCATCTCTTAAGGCTGACTTTGAGTCCCTAGGTTGCAGTAATCATCCTGTCGCGCGCGGAACTGCCAATAAGAAAGAATTAGCTATCCAGAGCTAAAATGCCTCCTCCTCTAGCAGCCTGCATATTTGTTGCCTTCATTCTGTGGGCTCTTCGCAACTATTCGAAGAGAGAAGGTGCCCCGTTGTCTCCGACCCTATGGGTGCCTTTGATTTGGATCATGATTAATTCCTCACGTCCGTTAGCCTACTGGTTTGTAAGCGGAACTGCGGCAGCCGAAGCGCGCGATCCCTCCGAAGGCAGTTTTATCGATCGAAATGTGTATCTGGCCCTGATGGCGATTGGGGTTGTTATTCTTTGCCGAAGAAAACAGATTGATTGGACAAATGTTTTCTCGGGCACCCGATGGCTATGGATCCTGTATGGATACCTCTTACTTAGCGTGGTCTGGGCTCCCGACATCTTTGTTTCGTTCAAGAGATGGTTCAAAGATGTCGGGGATATCGTCATGGTTCTGGTCATCTTAACCGAGCAAGATCCAGTTGAGGCCATTCGCGGGATTTTTCTTCGGTGCGCTTATGTGTTTATCCCACTATCTATTCTTTTCTTTAAGTACTATCCCACCATTGGGAGGTACGAGCATAGATGGACCTATACTCAGGGTATTTCTGGAATCACTCTCAACAAAAACGAACTCGGCTTGTTGGCGATGTTGAGCGGGATATTTCTGCTCTGGCACATGGTCGATGTCTACAAAGTCGCGGACGTCTGTAAACGCTTTGGCAAAAAGCTCGCATTACGTCCCCTGGTGCCCGACTTGTTGGTTTTCATGATGTGCTTGTGGATCCTCTGGACGGCGCAAAGCGCGACCGCCACTTCTTGTTTCATTATTGGGACGGCAAGCTTCTTCGCGGCGCGATTCCGATTGATCGAAAGGAATTTCGGGAAGGTTGGCTGGTATTTGTTTGGCGCAGTCGCAGTGATGTTGACGATGACCATGAGCCCTAGTTTTCGCGAGGTAGTAACCGGAATGTTAGGTCGGAACGCGACCCTGACGGAGAGAACTGAAATCTGGGAGAAAGCGCTCCAACTGGGTACCAATCCGTTGGTCGGAGCCGGATTTTCGAGCGTTTGGCTAACCCAGAAAGGGGCGGGTTTGGTTTGGGAGTGGGGGGGGCTTGCCCATTCACACAATGGATACCTCGAGACGTACTTGAATAGCGGCTGGATTGGGGTTTGTCTCTTGTTCGCTGCCCTTTTCACTGCCGGTCGGAATGCGACCAGGCACTTGAAAAGCGGCACTGTCTGTGGACGGCTTTTCATTGCCCTGTTTTTGAGTGGCCTTTTTTATAATTATTCTGAAGTGACATTCTTTCGATCAAACACGATGGGCCTACTTCTATGGCTCTTGGCTCTCTCCTATGGGTTACTCGCCAATGGAGCAGTTTACGCGAACGAATATCGCGACGGAGAGGTTCTTGTCAGTTCGGGCGCTGAACTAGAAATGTCGGGCACCGAATGAACTGGCCGTTGCTGAAAGCAAGGCCTGTTCCGCCCCCTTTCCGATCAATTCCGTGGCGTCCGGGCATACAAGTTGCTAGCAATTCTGGGAATTATTGTCCTTTTATGTCGACTACGCGTAATCGCCTCATTCTGCTCTGTTTACTAGCGGCACTTCTGGGCGGTTCCAGCTCAAGTCTTGCCGCGACCGTTACCGCCGCTTCCCCTTCAGCGATCGACGTTCAAGCCGCCATCAATAGCGCCTCCAATGGCGATACGGTGGTTATTCCAGCCGGTTCAGCAACATGGGCGTTTCAAGTCAGTATAGCGAGTAAGTCCATTACCTTGCAAGGCGCGGGGATAGACAAGACCACGATCACTCGAAATACGGCCTCTGACGCAACAATCGCTCTAAACGTTTCCCTTCGCTCGACTGACTTTGTAACCATCTCTGGATTTACGTTCCTGACGGTGAACAATCCGGTGAACGGCATTCTTGATGTGGGATCAACAGGTATTGCTGATGGTTATCCACCGAACAGATTCCGCATTACGAACTGCAAGTTCAATCACACCCCTAGCAATGGTGGAAGTGCACAGGGCGCTAGAGGTATTATGACTGGCGGAGTCTACGGCTTAATCGATCATTGCACGTTTCTCTCTACTAATAGCCAGGGCGGTCAGATGATAACCGTCAACCGAGATAACTCCATGTCTAGTGTGAACACTTACCACACTCCACAGTCTTACGGCGATACTAACAACGTTTGTATCGAGGATTGCACTTTTAACGCTTTCGCTAGAAACGACGGCGCGTTCGACGCTTACCCGGGGCAGAAGGTGGTATTTAGACATAACACTGTCTCGAATACCTTCATCGGATGGCACGGTTATGATTCATGCAACAGGTCGGCAAGGCTATTCGAGGTTTACCAAAACACCTTTACGTTCAACAACGGGCAAGTTGGAAACAACATTGTTTGGCGCGGTGGTACTGGGGTTGTTTGGGGGAACACATTTGATGCAAATTGGGGAGGCGCAAACGGAAACGCATTCATCGGTTTTCTAGTCTACGCCGCAGATCACGTCTATGTTAGACCGCAAGCTTACGCGCCTTCAGCCGCTTGGGGTTCAATATTAAACGGTGTCGGCGCAATTGCCGCACTCGGAAGCGCAGCTACTGGCTTGGCTGGCGTTGACGGAAACTCTGTTCATTCGGGAAACCCTGATCAGGGCTACCCGCTATTAGATCAACCCGGCCGGGGCTCGTTTCCTGCCGGCAATCCAGGCAACTGGCCCCTCAAGGTAACGGGATATGCCGCGAGCGAATACGAGGCTCTCGACCCCGTTTATCAATGGAATAACGTCGTTGGCACGAACCACGCTCCTCTTGCTGGGGTGCAATCGGCCGCAACCGGCAACTATGTCAAAGCCAATCGCGATTACTACGATAACGTTGCGAAGCCGGGCTACACTCCTCTACAGTATCCGCATCCGTTGATCGGCGGGCCTGCCCCTCCGAAAAATCTCAAAGTTATGCCTCAGTAGAGAGTGAGGCCCCCAGATTCGGATACGACGTAGGCTGATTCGTAACGACATTTTAAGAGTCGCGGTTAGTGCGGCAGTGCTAATTGCCCAACTGCGGATCATCACCGCCGTTCTTGTCACGCACTTACTCGTGTCAAAGGATTTCGACTGGCTAAGCGATGCGCCAAAGCGACCACTTCCGGTTCGCGCGTTTGCTTACGGAACACTGCTGTTTCTGCTTGTCTGCTTCGGTGCGACCGACGCGACCCCGTTTATTTACTTCCAGTTTTAGTGTTCGGCGATGCAACGATCGTTCCCTTATGAATCAAGGGCGATGATCTAACGTCGGTAATTATGCTTGAGACAACAATGCCCGAGGCGAGGCAAACCTTTGAGGTTTTCCGCAAAGAGACGCTGGTCCGTGGCCAGCCATGCGATCTTGAGTGTGTTGAAATTGGCGGACAAACGTATTCCCTTACGCGGGGTCCGGTGACAACCATCAGCCTGGAAGAAGAATGGTATGAGGATGTGGTCAACCCAGAATCCGTTATCGCAGCTTTAAAGAGTAATTCCGACTCCCTGCCGGACATTTTCACGTTTTGGCAACGGTTACCGGCGGCCGAGCCAAAGTACGACTATCTCACAGAGTTTGAATCGCTTGCGGTCCTTGAAATCAAAGACTTTGACTATTGGTGGAGTAAGCAGGTCAAGGGTACGACGCGAAATATGATTCGAAAAAGTCAAAAGGCGGGAGTGGAAGTTCGGGAATGCTCCTATGACGACGATTTTGTTCAGGGAATGACGGAGATCTTTAATGAAAGCCCCGTGCGCCAGGGACGGCAGTTCTGGCATTACGGAAAGGATTTTGCGACGATCAAGCGTCAATTTTCGAGATATCTGTTTCGGGAAGATCTCATCGGCGCCTATTGTGATAGAGAATTGGTCGGATTCGTAATGTTGGCGAACGCCGGAAACTACGGACTCCTAGGCCAGTTTATTTCGAAGCTTCGATTGCGCGATAAGGCGATCAACAATGCATTGATTGCCGAGACCGTGCGGACGTGTGTGAAGCGACAATTGCCTTACTTGGTTTACGGATATTGGGACACAAACTCGCTGGTCGATTTTAAGCGTCACTCTGGCTTCCAAGAAAGAAAGGTACCCCGTTATTACATTCCCTTGACCCGAAGGGGCAAAATCGCTTTGAAGTTGGGGTTGCATCGTGGTTGGAAGAGCGCTTTGCCCAGCCAGGTGAAGATTCCGTTAAAGAAAATCAGAGCGTTCTGGCACGAGGTACGGAAGGACTAGCAATCAGAGTTCGTCAAGTCTGCGGGACCTAACGGAGCTTGAAGCTGACAGCTGCAATATAGCTTTTAGCTAGCGCGTGAACATACTAATTATCAAGCTTGGCGCGACCGGCGATGTCGTGCGTACGACTCCGTTATTAAAGCGATTGGACGGCGAGATCACATGGCTTACGGAGTCTAAAAATGTTCCCCTGCTTGAAGGATTGACTGACAACCTCCGCTGCGCGTCCTGGGACCAGCGGGAGTCGCTTCCCGAGACAACCTACGATCTGATCATAAATCTAGAGGATAGCCTTGAGACAGGATTGTATCTTAGGGGACTGGAGTTTAAGCAGCTATTCGGCGCATATGTCGACTCGGAAAATAAACTGCACTACACTGACGATTCCAAGCGCTGGTTTGATTTGAGCCTCATTAGTGCTCACGGAAGGTTGAACGCTGACAAGCTGAAATTCCGGAATCGGCGCACTTATCAAGAGCTTATATTTGAAGGGCTAGGGGGGCGTTTTTCCGGCGAGACCTACTCATTACCAGAGGCGATCGAGACAGCACTGTCAGGCGATGTTGCCATCGCGGCCGAAGCTGGTGCGGTCTGGCCGATGAAGAAGTGGGCATTTTACGACGAACTAAAGCAACGGCTAGAATGTCAGGGACTAGTCGTGAATGTGCTACCGAAAAGGCTATCCCTTCTCGAGCATCTAGCCGACGTTCGCAATCACATGTGTCTCGTTGGAGGTGACAGTCTCCCGATGCACTTCGCCTTGGGAACGAAGACGCGATGCGTTACTCTTTTCACCTGCACCAGTCCCTGGGAGATTTACGATTATGGGGTTCAAACCAAGCTCGTCTCACCTCGTCTTGAAGAATTCTTTTACAAGCGCGGATACGATGAGCGGGCAACGAACGCTATCGACGTTGATGAGGTTTTTAGCGCCGTGATGTCTCAGCTGGAAACTGCGGCGGCTAATACCGTTAACGCCAAATGATCGAAAGAACAGAGGTCAGAGATCAGAAGTCGGACGTCGGAGATCTGAGGCTCGCAGGTGCGGTCGGCAGCTCTCACCAATCGATTATTAGTGATTACTCGCGCCAAAGTTCTACGAAAGCGGCTCACTCTCAACTCTCAACTCTCAACTCTCAACGATCGTACACCGTCGCGCTCCTCAGCGGTGGCGGAGACAAACCTTACGCTCTCGGGCTGTCGGCGGCGCTAACGTCCAAAGGTGTATGGATTGAGTTCATTGGTAGCGATCATCTGAAGGTACCTGAATTGCTCGACAATCCCCATATTCGATTTCTAAACCTGCGCAACCAGCGTTCAGGGGTGGGACGCATAGCGAAGATGCGAAGGATATTGGCCTACTACGCGCGCATCGTCGGCTACGTTCCCAAAGCAAAACCAAAGATATTTCACATTCTATGGAATAATAAGTTGGAATTCTTTGATCGCACTCTGCTGATGCTCTATTACAAGGCCATGGGAAAGCGCGTCGTGTTTACGGCGCACAACGTCAATGCTCGAAAACGGGACCGAAATGACTCTCTGTTAAACCGTCTCTCTCTCCGAATCCAGTATCGGCTGAGCGACCAAGTTCTGGTCCACACCGAACAAATGAAGCGAGAACTGCTTACAGACTTTGGGGTTGAAGAAAGCAAGGTGAAGATTGTTCCATTTGGAATTAACAACACCGTTCCCAATACCGGCTTGACACCCGCCGAAGCAAAACAACGACTTGGTCTTAGTCGCAACGATAAAGCGCTTCTCTTTTTTGGAAATATTACACCTTACAAAGGCCTTGAATGCTTGATCTCCGCTTTTGCCGAGACTGTAAACAAGGACAGGAATTACCGACTGATTATCGCTGGCAGACCGAAAGGGGGCGACGCTTATTGGAGACAGATTCAGCAAGAGATCGCGCGTCATGGTATTGGCGATCGGGTCATTCAGAAAATAGAGTACATTCCTGACGAGGAGACAGAGTTATACTTTAAGGCCGCGGATCTGTTGGTTCTTCCCTACACTCATATTTTCCAGAGCGGTGTTCTCTTCCTGGGGTACAGCTTTGGTCTGCCCGCGATTGCGGCGGACGTGGGTTCCCTGCGAGACGAAATTGTCGAAGGCAAGACTGGGTTCGTCTTCAAATCGCAGGATTCGGCTGATCTGGCTAGAGTCATCGGGGGATACTTCGACAGCGAACTGTTCAGCAAGCTTGAGAGTCACCGGGCGGCGATTAAAGAGTATGCTAACGAGCGCTACTCATGGGATAAGGTGGCCGCGATAACAACAGCAGTTTATTCGAAGCTTCTAGGAACCTGACCGCTGGGGTCTGAGCTCCACCATCTGATCTCTGAATCAATGAGGATTGCTTACATCGCACATTATCAAGGACCCACCTTGGTACGGACGCGCCCTAGCCTTCACAACTTGAGTCTGGCGGTCAAAATGAAGGTGGAATTGATCGCGGAGCTGTTGCGGCAAAGTTCACATGAAGTGGAAATAATATGTCAGGGCGCAGTCGATAGATACGAGTGCCGTTTCTATCCGTTTCTGGAGGAGACAGACCGGTTCGATTCGGCCATACCAATTTATTATGCTTCGGCGGTCCCGATCAGATTTGTCAATGGACTTTGGTCGGGCAATCGCACGCTCCGGTTATTTAAGGCCCGACACAGCTTGTCCTCTTTTGATCTGGTGATCATACATAACATGAAGCCTGGTCACTTAACCTGCGCGAATTACGCAATCGGCCGACTGGGGCTACCCGTTATTTTAGAATACGAGGATGACCTGTTTGTAAACGTCCGCGGCGAAATGCCGACCGGGTTGTTAGCTAAGTATCATCGAAGCGTATATACCAAAATGTTAAACCGGGTCTCGGGATGCATGGCAGTATCACCCTATCTTCTGAGGCAAGTTCCATCGGATGTTCCAAAACTTCTGCTTCGCGGCGTGGTAAGCAAAGCCATCATCGATTCCAACCACCAGCCAATGGTTTCCCGAAACAACTGGGTGGTCTTTTCCGGCACGCACGAAGGAACACAGGGGCTCGAACAACTGATAAAAGCATGGCGAATATTAGCGCTGCCGAGCTGGGAGCTTCACATCGCGGGGCGAGGGCCGATCACAGAAGTGCTGCGACAACTTGCGGAGGGTGACCCCAGCATTGTGTTTCACGGAGTTCTAGATAGAGAAGCGAACGCACGTCTATTATGCAAAGCGAAGATCGGAATGAATCCGCAAGATCTTACCAAAACCCCCGGCAATGTGTTCGCTTTTAAGATCATCGAGTATCTTGCCGCTGGACTTCATGTCGTCACAACACCGAGGGGCGTCCTCGAACCGGAGTTGGAAGCGGGAATCAGCTACGTCCTTGACAATAGTCCGGAAGCGATTGCAAGAAGCCTCAAAGACATAATAGAGGCGAGATTGTACGAACGCACGGCCCAAGAAGCTGCGATCGCGATCTACGGTCCTGAGGCGGTTTCAAAAGGTCTTAATCGACTCTTGGAAGAAGCAAAAGGGCTGGCTGCTTAGAAGTAATTTTCTGCGAGAGTTCTCATGGTTCAATTAATTGTCACCGTAACCACGCTTCCAGGAAGAGTTAATGATTATGTGGCCGCTTTTGCGGCCCTGGCGCCCCGGGTCCGCTTGGAAGAGGGCTGTATCGATTACGACATTTACCGCGACTCAACTGATTCACGGTTCGACAATGAGGTCCGCCCTGATACGGTCGTGCTCTGTGAAAAATGGGACAGCGTTGAAAGCTTGCAGCGGCATACCCGTTCCAGTCCCGCGCTGAATGAATTTCGCGATGTCGTGAAAGAGATTAAGGTTGCGTCACGCTATCGGTTGCTCATACCGGCGATTAGCTCGTGAGCATGCCTAACCATCACAAGTATGCGCATTCTCATTTGCGGGATATCGGGCATGATCGGGCACAAGATCTGGCAGACCCTAGCGCGACAAAACGAAGATCTCTTTGGCACATTGCATGGCCGGCGGGATGCTTTGGAGCGCTATCAGCTTTTTGATGACAGAGTCGTTGAACAGTTCGAAGCAGCGGATCTTAACGACGTTACTAAGCTTCTCGATAAGGTGCGGCCCGCGCTCATCGTCAATTGTATTGGAATAACAAAGCGAAAACCGGAAGCGAACGAGGTTGAAAAGATGTTCATGGTCAACGCGCGTTTTCCACACCATCTCGCTCGCTGGGCCGTCGGCAATGCGGCCCGCGTCATTCACTTCAGCACCGATTGTGTCTTCGACGGCGCCGACGGGAACTATACCGAACGAAGCGTCATGACAGCATCTGATTTGTATGGTCAAACCAAGTATTTTGGTGAGCTCGATTACGATCATTGCCTCACCATTCGCACATCCATGATCGGTCGAGAGCTCACCGGCCGCACCGAACTTCTGGAATGGTTTCTTGGACAAAACGGGAAGCGGATAACGGGCTACAAGAACGCGCGCTACTCGGGCCTGACAACCGTCGCGATGGCAAAGCTGCTTCCCCGACTAATCTATGACTATCCACAGCTTTGCGGGAAGTATCAGGTCGCAGGTCCGGCTATCACCAAGTACGATCTACTTTGCAGTCTGCGGGATGCTTTTGGTCTCAAAGTTGATATTGTTCCAGATGAAACGTTCCATTGCGATCGCACGCTGCAATCTTCTAAGTTTTCTGCAGCGACCGGATTAACCGTTCCGAGTTGGAAAGAAATGATTGCGGAGCTCGCCGCTGATAGTGAATTTTACGATCGCGGCTAACTGACGTCTAACCTACAAGAATCTAATGGAAGTAATTCCCCAATTTCGCTCGTACGTGGACCTGACCGATTACGAGTACCTGCGTCGCGTTTTTGAGGAACGTTATATTGCGGAAGGGCGATTTGCCCAGGAATTTCAAAGTCAGCTCCTGCAAATCATCGGTGCACCCTACGGCTGCCTCGCTTCGAATGGAACAGTAGCGCTTTATCTCGCGCTTAAGGCGCTCGGGATCGGTCCAGGAGATGAAGTAATTGTTCAAAACATAACTTTCATCGCTTCAGCCAACGCCGTTCATATGACTGGAGCGACGCCTCGCTTTGCAGATGTCAAAGGATTCAACGATTTGACTCTGGACTTGGAGCGGCTCGAACTGACACCACGAACGAAGGCATTAATGGTTTGTCATTTGTTTGGCACGGCTTGTAGTAACATTGAAGAAATCCGAAGTTACTGCGCCGACCGCGGCCTCCTCTTGGTGGAGGACGCTGCTCAAGCTCTCGGGATCAAGGATAGGCAAGGCACACACTGCGGCGTCTTTGGTGAGGTCGGAACATTTTCATTCTATGCGGACAAGACGATTACGACAGCTGAAGGCGGGATGGTTGTGACCAAAGAAAAGGAAGTCTACGAACGGATGGTTTATCTTCGCAATCAAGGGCGTAAATCCAGCGGAACCTTCGTCCATCCGGAAATCGGGTACAACTTTCGCATGAACAACATTTTGGCTTGTCTCGGCCTGTCTCAACTATCCAAGCTAGAATATATCAGTGCGCGAAAGCAGGAGATACACGAGCGCTACCATTCCTTTTTAGGTGATGCCGTGGATTATCTCGTAATCAGGGATGATTTTACCTACATTCCATTTCGGGTAGTCGTCTTCGTTCCAAATGCGGTCGCGGTCATGGATTACATGAAGGAGCGCGGCATTGAGCCGCGCTCAATGTTCTATCCGTTACACCGGCAACCGTGCTACGCGAAGCTTGGCTATAATGACAGTGGATTCCGACATTCGCTCGAATGCTTCGATAGGGGAATCTGCCTGCCCACTTGGGTTGGTCTTGCCGAAGAGCAGGTGCGCTATATTTCGGAGACCTTGAAGGAAGCATTAGTAGAGACTCGCTGAAGAGACGCGTCATATGAAGATCATGGCGATTGTTGGCACCAGGCCGGAAATCATCAAGCTCAGTCGCATCTTATTTGAGGTCGAACGCTACCATAAACTCGTCTTTGTCCATACCGGTCAAAACTATGACTACGAATTGAACGAGGTGTTCTTCACCGATCTGGAGATTCGCCGTCCCGACCATTTTCTCAATGCCGCGGGCGAGACCGCTGCCGAAACGATCGGGCAGATCATAGCGCGGATCGATCCGATCCTCGAAACTGAGCAGCCCGATGCGGTCCTTCTTTATGGTGATACAAACAGCTGCCTCTCAGTCATCGCGGCCAAGCGTCGCAAGATACCGATCTTTCATTTCGAGGCCGGGAACCGTTGTTTCGACCAACGGGTGCCGGAGGAAATAAATCGGAAGATCGTGGACCACCTCAGTGACATCAATATGCCCCTGACCGAACACGCACGACGATACCTTTTGGCTGAAGGTTTGCGACCGGAAACGGTTATTAAGATCGGATCTCCGATGAAAGAGATTCTGACCTATTATCGCGACAAGATCGACGGCTCGGATGTATTATCGCGGCTGGGTCTAAAGCCGCGGGACTATTTCGTGGTAAGCGCCCATCGGGAAGAGAACGTGGATTCGCCCGATAATTTGAACGACTTGGTCGAGAGCCTGACAGGGATGGCCAAAGAGTTCGGCCGGCGCATCATCGTCTCGACTCATCCGCGAACCCGTAAACGCCTGGAGAAGCGCGGTTTCGACTTTACGGACAAGCGCGTTGAATTTCTTAAGCCGCTCGGGTTCCTTGACTATGTCAAACTTCAAATACACGCCTTTTGTGTCGTCTCCGACAGTGGAACCATTACGGAAGAGTCGTCTATTTTAAACTTTCCGGCGGTAATGATCCGGCAGGCTCATGAGCGGCCCGAGGGCATGGACGAAGGAGTGTTGATCATGGCTGGCCTGCGGCCTGCTGCGGTGATTGAGGCGATCAAAACTGTGACCTCACAATGGGATGAATCAGGCCAAACTTTTCGACAGGTGGCAGACTATGACGTTACCAATGTCTCCAAAAAGGTGGTGCGCATCGTAATGAGTTATGTCGATTACGTCAACCGCAACGTCTGGCATAAGACACCAATTGAAAAGTTGAGCGGTTGAGAGTTGAGGGTCGGAAGCAACGAATCACCGATAGTATGTTCAAAGATAAAATTTTGCTGGTTACCGGCGGCACCGGTTCTTTCGGAAACGCGATCGTCCGCCGTTTTCTCCACACCGATATCGCTGAGATCCGGATTTTCAGCCGGGACGAGAAGAAGCAGGAAGACATGCGGCTCGAGATGCGCAGCTCGAAGCTCAAGTTTTACATTGGCGATGTGCGCAATTTCAACAGCATTAACGACGCGATGCGCGGCGTCGATTACGCGTTCAACGCTGCTGCTCTCAAGCAAGTTCCCTCGTGCGAATTTTATCCAATGGAAGCCGTAGCCACCAACATTGTCGGCACCGATAACACCTTGAACGCGGCGGTCGTTAACGGAGTCAAGAACGTCATCGTGCTCAGCACAGACAAAGCCGTTCATCCAATCAATGCGATGGGTATGTCGAAGGCGCTCATGGAAAAGGTAGCGATCGCGAAGGCTCGTGGTTTGGAGCCGGGCAAGACAACCATTTGTGTTACTCGCTATGGCAATGTAATGGGCTCGCGTGGATCTGTAATCCCATTATTTGTTACCCAGATCAAGGCTAACAAACCGATCACGATTACCGATCCCGAGATGACTCGGTTCATGATGTCGCTAGAAGACTCGGTCGATCTAGTTTTGTTCGCATATAAGCAAGGGAAGGGCGGAGACACTTTTGTCCAGAAAGCGCCGGCTGCCACCATCGGCCAACTGGCGCGGGTCTTGAAGGAACTCTTTAACTCGGGTGCCGAGATCCAGATTATCGGCACCCGGCACGGAGAGAAAAAACATGAAAGCCTCCTCAATCGGGAAGAGATGGTCCGAGCCGAAGATTTGGACCGTTACTACCGTGTCAGCTCTGATACTCGCGACTTGAACTATTCGCTTTTCTTTGAAAAAGGAGAAAAGAAAGTTGCGGCCGTCGAAGAATACACCTCCGCGAACACCCACCGTCTGACCGACGACGAGTTGAAGACGGTGCTGCTTGACCTCGATTATATTCAGCAGGAATTGGAAACAAAGACTTGGCGCGCCCCAGAACCAACTCGAAGCAGAACGCTTTAGCCATGGCGAAAAATGTAACCTCTGTTGTGATCCCGCCGTCACCAGATCAAACGGTTCGTGACTGGGCCAATGTAGTGTCGTATCCTGCGTTCTTGTCCGACCAAATTGTGCAAGCTCCTCGAAGTGGGATAAAAGAGTTTTTTCGCCCCATGGCGTATGCCGTGGCGAACAGGCTGCGCGTCATCCTGCAGAACGCGGAGCGTGCTCGTCTGATCAGAACACTGAAGTCGTGTGGGAAGAATCCTTCGCTGTATATGCCTGTCGTTATCGAGGGAGCTGAGAATGTTGTCATAGGCGATGATGTTGCGATGGCACCGTTCGTCCACATATGGGGACAGGGTGGCATTCGGATTGGCAATCGGGTCATGATTGGATCGCATTGCGCGATCAGCACGCTTACGCACGACTACCGCGAGAGGAACATGAAAAACACACTGCTTTCGACAGAGATCTTAATCGAGGACGATGTATGGATTGGTGGGCACTGCGTTATCATGCGGGGCATCACTGTCGGAAAAGGCGCCGTGGTTGGGGCGGGATCGGTCGTAACCAAAGACGTCGAGCCATACGCGATCGTAATCGGGGCCCCGGCCAAGCTACTGAGGTATCGACCTGTCGAAGAAACCTCTTAGCATGATTAAATCCGCTTTGCTGAGGTTAGTCGGCGAGAAAAATGCGGGCCGTTTGGACTATTTATTAAGACGTAAGTCAAGAACGGCGTGGGGGCCGCTCAATGGCCAGGCTTTTCGACAAAGTGTCTATCACGATATCATGGCCAAAATTAAATTCCGAGCCATTGTCGAGACCGGCACCTTTCGCGGGACAAGCACGGAATTTTTTGCGCGATCGGGTTTGCCCGTCTACAGCGTCGAACTGGACGAGCGAGCATACGCTTACGCCGCGCTGCGTTTCTTTCGTCGAAGACAACAGGTTCACCTGTGTCTCGGCAATAGTCCTGAGTTCTTGCAGACCCTGGCAAGGAATCCTGACTTTCCAAAATCGAAAGTATTTTTCTACTTGGATGCGCACGTTCAAGACTCGAGCAGGTATCATAAGGCACCATTAGTTGAGGAGCTGGAGATAATCTTTTCCAACTGGACCGAGCCTGTTGTCATGATTGATGATTTCCAGGTGCCGGGGACCAACTATAGCTTTGACGATTGGGGACCGGGAAGGACGCTGAGTTTGGAATGCCTGGAACCATTTAGGCACTTGAATCTAAAATCTTTTTTTCCTTCGCTTGATCCAAGCGAGGAAACCGGAGCTAGACGAGGTTGGGTTGTTATTTGTCGGGATGGCCCTTTGGCAAGTATTCTTAACAAAATACGGACCTTGACGGTCGCCAACGCAGAATCGATGTCTAAAGAGGCTGCTTATCATTCGTAGGCAGCGTTCGAATCAGAAAATGACTGATGTCAGAATCAGGTAGCCAGGCAGTCTTGGGCGCTTTTAAATCCGGTGAAATCTCTGAGCGGGTCGTCCCGTCCAGATCGAAAAGCATGAGACTTTTGGACTACGCTGCCAACGTTTACTCGCAAAATGGCGAAGATGGGATCATTGCAAAAATACTCGAGGTGCTGCCAGCAACAGACAGGTGGTGCGTGGAGTTTGGCGCCTGGGACGGGGAGTTCTTGAGCAATACGTGTCATCTCATTGAAAGAGATGGTTACCGCGCGGTCTTGATTGAACCGGATCAGAAAAAATTTGCGCAACTCCGGAAACGCCACGGATCCAATTCAAACGTAATTTCTTTGAGCAGGTTTGTCGGGTTTTCGCGAGAGGATAATTTGAGCCATATTCTCTCCGATCTACCAATTCCGAAAGATTTTGATCTGCTCTCGATCGACATCGAAGGAAACGATTATCACGTTTGGGATTCAGTCTCCTCCTACGAACCGAAAATCGTGTTGATCGCCTATAACCCGTCGATTCCGAACGAGATTGACTTTGTTCAGCAAGCGGATCCTAAGGTAAAGGAGGGGGCAAGTCTGATCGCCCTGACAAGATTGGCCAAAGCTAAAGGCTACGAGTTGGTTTGCGCCACCCATAATACCGCAATTTTTGTTCACTCCCGGTACTTCTCATTGTTGGGCATCGCTAATAACGACCCACGCGCTCTGCGCGAAGACCTCTCATCAATCGCCTATTTTTTTGCCGGATATGACGGAACGATGTTTGTGAGCGGCCGAGAGTTTTTGCCCCATCACCACATTCGGATTGCGAAGAGACTTCGACAGTTACCCAGGATTTTCCGAGGTTACCCTCCTGATTTTGGGTTTCTAACACAGTTGGCCTACGAGGTTTACTGGCGGATCGCCCGAGTGTTCGGCCGAGGGTAAGTGCTGCATTGTCTTCTCACTGGTTCGCGAGACTCAGGTAATGACTCCTAACGATTACGGGGCCGACAAACCTCCAACTGCTGATTCTACTTCGGTGGCAACGATTAACGGATTGAGCGACAACCTTTCGCCTGGAACGGACATTGTCGACCGGCATTTTGCGACCGACCATTTACTACTAAATCTTAAAGGACGGACGGTTTCGGGAGGTTTTGTCTCCGGGGCGGCGCAAGTCGTTCAATTCGGGTTGAACCTGACTTCCACAATAGTGCTGGCGCATTTACTCCTGCCCGAAGATTTCGGCCTGGTGGCGATGGTCCTGACTGTTACCGGTTTCTTGCGGATCTTTCATGATGCCGGTCTCGGCACCGCGACCGTGCAGCGTGAAGGAATTACGCATACCCAGGTCTCCAATCTTTTCTGGACAAATGTGATGTTCGGCGGACTAGCCACTTTGCTGCTCGCAGTTTGTGCGCCGGCCATCGCATGGTTCTATCGAGAGCCCAGGGTGGTCGGGATCACTTTGGTTGTTTGTTTCACCTTTCTGTTGACCAGTCCGGCCGCCCAGCACTGGGCCATTCTGAAACGACAAATGCGTTTTAAGATGATTGCAGTAATCCAAATTACGGCAGTTGCTGTTGGTGTTATCGTAGGAATCGGTATGGCCTGGTTACACTTGGGTTACTGGTCGCTTGTTGGACTCCAACTCTCTTCAGCGTTGACTGCACTTGTGTTGACGTGGACGGCTTCTCACTGGCGTCCGCAGTTGCCCAAACGTCGCAGTGGCACGTTGTCTCTACTAGGTTTTGGCGCGAACCTAAGTGTAAGCAATTTCATTTGGTCTTTCGCCCGGGGATGTGACGGACTATTAATCGGCAAGTTCTATGGGTCGGGCTCACTGGGTTTTTATTCGAGGGGCGGCGCGTTACTTTCCCGACCCGTTGATCAGTTTATGACTCCTTTGGAAGGGGTCTTTGTCCCAACTTTGTCGCGGCTCCAGGGCCAGCCGGAACGATACCGTCGGATTGCCCTTCAGGCCTACGAGGCTATTGCGATGATGAGCTTTCTGTGCACCGGCTTGCTACTTCCGCTGGCCCATCCTTTAATTCGTTTGCTCCTCGGTCCGAAATGGGACAGCGCGGCGCCCATCTTCGCCGGCTTTACCCTGGTCGCCCTTTATACGCCAGTTGCCAGTGTTGCGGGATGGCTGCTAATGAGTCAAGGTCGAGGCAAAGATTTTCTGGTTCAAAGCTCGATCGGCTCTTTCCTGGCAGTAGTGTCTTTCCTGGTCGGTTTACCCTTCGGGCCAGTCGGGGTCGCCGTCAGTTACTCAGCTTTTTGTCTTCTGATTGCATTGCCCCTTGCTTATTATATTGCAGGACGTCGGGGTCCGGTAACAACAGGGGACTTATGGAGTCGATTTTTCACCTACTTGCCGGTATGGGGAGTAGTTTGCGGCACGACCTTCCTTGTTCATCGCCTGGTCCCGAGGTTGCATCCGGCACTTGAGCTTTTGATTTGTGGCTCTGCTGGCTTCTTGATTGGGGCGGGCTTCATGTGTGTTTATCCTCCCGCGCGGCGAACAGCCCTCGGGCTATTCGATATTTTAAAAGATTGGAGGGCCCCTCAATAGCAATGCCCAAACTAGCCAGGCAAGAAACCTA